>JAFEDU010000002.1 GCA_018241425.1 Pseudomonadota bacterium | reverse complement strand
ATCCGCACCCCTTACCCTCCTGGGCAGAGTGCAGGATGTATCTGGCCTTAGTCAGTCAGCGCCCGCCCCGCCATGAGGAGCGCCCCCTCGAGGCCCGCATCCTTGAGCGCGGCCGGCACGAGATAGTCCGGTGCGAGTGCGGCCTTCGGCCCATAGCCGCTCAGCACCCCGGGCAGTGCGTCGCGAACCTCCGCGAGCAGGCCGGGCGTCCCCATCACACCGCCGCCGAACACGATGCGCTCCGGTGCCCAGGTGAGCACCAGCGCGGCGGCCAGGTCGGCGAGGTAGCCCCCGACGAGCGCCCGTTGCTCCGGCAGCGACTCCAGCGACGGCGCGGACTTCAGGCGCGCGGCGACCGCGGGACCTGCGGCGAGTCCCTCGACGCAATCCGGGTGGAACGGGCAGGTGCTGAGGTGGGTATCGCCGGGCCGGCGCGGCAGCCGCAGGTGCCCGGCCTCCGGGTGCAGGATGCCCTTCAGAGGGGTGCCCTCAATCACCAGGCCCGCGCCGATGCCGGTCCCCACGGTGACGTACGCGAGGCTTGCGCAGCCACGGCCGGCGCCGAGGGCCTGTTCGGCGAGGGCGGCGGCGTTGACATCGGTATCGACCACGACCCGCGTCCTGACTTCCGCGGACAGCGCGCCGCGCAGGTCGAATCCGCCCCACAGGGGCTTCGGCGTGGCGAGCAGACATCCGTAGGAACTGGAGCGTGGATCAACCTCCAGCGGGCCGAAGCTCGCGACCCCAAGGGCTCCGAGCGCCCGACCGTTCAGCGTCCGCCGCAGGAAGGTGCCGAGCTCGCCCACCGTCGCCGCTGGCGCCTGCGTGGCGAGGCGCACCTCCCCGAGCATCACGCCCGCGGCGTCGGTTACGCGGCACAGCGCCTTGGTGCCGCCGAGTTCGATTCCGGCTCGTGCCGCTGCGATGGTCACGGTGCGGCTTGCGAAAACCTAGGAGCGGTCGGACAGGATCGCGCGCGTCGGGTCGACCCGGGTGAGCGCGATGTCGAAGTGGTGGGACATGGCCGCGACCGCGCCGGCGGCATCGCCGGCGCAGATGCACTCGACGATGGCGGCGTGGGCGTCGATGTCGACGGTGCATTCCTGCGGCAGGAGCTGCTGCTCGGCCCGCACGCGCGGGCTCGCCTCGAGCGAGGCGCGCAGGGCGCTCAGGAGCACCGCGAACAGCGGGTTACCGCTGGCCTGCGCGATGGTGGTGTGGATCTCGCGCTCGCTTGCGGTGCGGCTGGTACGGTCCTCCCCCGCGGTGCGCATCCGTCCGATCAGCTCACGCAGCAGCAGTCGCTGCGCATCGCTCGCCTGGGATGCAGCCAGCTGGGTCGTGTGCAGCTCAAGCGCACGGCGCGTCTCGAGCACCTGGCCTGGCGTCACCTGGGTGGTATTGACCGCGTAGCCGAACACCTGGGAGAGCGCGGCTGGGTCGAATGCGCGCAGGCGGGGCTTGCGGCCACCCTCGATCTCCAGGATCCCGAGCGCGCTCAGGGTACGGTAGGCCTCGCGCACGCTGCCGCGGCTGATGCGCAGCTGCTGGCCGATCTGGACCTCGCTCGGGACCTGGTCACCGGGCCGCAGGTGTTCGCGGCTTACCAGGGCCAGGAGGTGTCGCGCGACCTGGGCCGACAACGTCGGCCGATCCATCGGCGAAAGTTCCTCCTCGGAAATCACCAGCGCGCGCAGTCCTAGCGAAGCACTCTGCGCCGCAGTGTAACGACTTGGCGGCCGGCGGCACAACCCGCCACCGGCCGCCGTCAGCATCAGGCCGCCAGCGTGCGCGCCGCCTCGCCGTGGGCCCGAAGCCAGCGGATCTGCCGCTCGTGGGCCGCCAGATAAAGCGCCATCCCGAAGCCGAAGCTGGTGAGCAGGCTCAGCACGAAATACACCCATGGCTGGCGCATGCCCAGGCGCCGCCCGTCGATGATGGTCCACAGCGGGAGCAGCAGCACGTTGGTGCACACCAGGTCCTGCGAACCCGAGCTCGCCGCCGGATTGGTGAACAGGAGCTTGGTGAAGTGCACCCAGCTGGCCTGGTCGGGGTACATCTGCACGTACTGGATGTTGAAATAGTAGCCCACTGCAACCGAGCACACCGTGATCAGGTAATACAGCCCCTCCAGCGGGGTCACCGCCGAACCCTTCCAGCCGGAGCTGTAGATCTGCCGGTTCCAGTAGAAGAACAGCGCGGTGAGCAGGATCCCGGCGCCGAAGTGGATATACAGTGCGGTCATGCCATCTCCCCCAGGGTGAGTCTTGGATGTTGTAATGCCAGGAAGTGCGGCTCTTCAGGCGAGCGCGTAGAGGTACTCGACGAACGAGGCCACCGCGCCGTCCAGTCCCTGCACGTGCGGATTGGTCGAATCGATCACGTAGAACTCGTCCGGTGCGTGCGCCCCGGTCCCGTAGCCGAGCCCGAAGTGGCCGGCCGGCAGGCTGAGCGGCGCATCGGTGAACACGTAGCCGGGCCACGAACCGGCGCTGCGCGGCCACAGGTGCGGCTCCGCCCCGAGCCGGCGGTAGGTCGCAAGCTGCGTCTGGATCAGGCGGCTCCCGGGGTCGGTCTGGTTCGGGTTGTAACCGCCGCTCATGTTCACCTCGATGTCGCCGAAGCCGCCCTGGGCGAGATACGCCTTGAGCTTGTCGAGCGTGTCGGTGGTGGTCATGTCCGGCACCAGGCGCATGTCGATCTTGGCGACGGCGCGATGCGGCAGCACCGTCTTGCCACCGGGCCCGGTATAGCCGGCGACCAGCCCCTCGATGTTGATGGTCGGCCTTGAGGTCAGGAGCACCAGCGACTCGTACCAGCTGGCGTCGTGCACCCAGTGCTTGACGCCCAGGCGCTCCTGCACTGACTGCTCGGAGACCGTCGCGGCGTGCTCGCGGATCATGGCGAGCTGCGCCGGAGTGAGCGGACGCACGCGGTCGAAGAAACCGGGGACTGCGGGGGTGTGGCCGTCGGCCTCGACCAGGGAATTCAGCGCCTTCACCAGATGCCAGGTGGGCGAATCCACCTGCGCCTCGAGGCTCGAGTGCACGTCGTGCGCGGGCCCCCTGCCCCAGCGCTCGCCGCTGGAGACGAGCTCCAGCTCGATGACCCCCTTGGCCCCGAGGGACACCTGGACGCCGCCGTCGAGCTCCTGGCCGGCCTCCGGCATGAACACCCCGACGCAGGACTTGAACGCGGCCGCCACCTTGGGCATCTGGATGATCTCGTGGAAGTGCGGCGAGCCGATCTCCTCCTCCCCCTCGCACACCAGCACCAGATTCACCGGCAGCCGTCGCCCGGCGGCCTTGAACGCATGCAGGGCACCGAGAAAGGAATTCTCGGGCCCCTTCTGATTCACCGCCCCGCGACCCATGCATACGGTCCCCAGGCCCGCGCGCTGCACGAGCCGCGCCTCGAGCGGCGGGGAGCTCCACTCCTCGGGCACGAACTGCTTCACGTCGTACATGAAGTACAGGCCGACCGTCGTGCGGGCGCCGGAATCGATGCGTCCGAACACGCCGGGCTTGCCCGAGGTCGGCAGGATCTCAACGTCGGTGAAGCCGGCCTCGCGTGCCAGCTGTGCCATGTACTGCGGGCCCTGCGGGTAGTTGCGGTTCTCGGCCGCGATCGAGGGCAGCGCGATCCAGTCCCGGAGCCTGCGCACGTTCTCCTCGTGCATCGGGGCGATGCGGGCGAGCACCGCTGCCTTGTCGGCGCCGGCGGTGGCGCCCTGGGCGAGCCCGCCGCCGCCCAGCAGCGCAAGACCTGCGGCGAGCCCCTGATTGAACTCGCGGCGGCCCACTGAAACCTCGTTGCGGTCGGTCATGATTCCTCCGGGATCACTGGCGGCTGATGGCGCTGGCGCCCTTGCGCAGCACGTACTTCTGGATCTTGCCGGTCGCGGTCTTGGGCAGCTCGCGCACGAACTGCACGGCGCTCGGCACCTTGAAGTGAGCCAGGCGCTCGCGGCAGTGTGAGCGCAGCTCCTCGGCGGAGGCCTGCGCCCCGGCCCGCAGCACCACGTGCGCGACGGGCGTCTCGCCCCACTTCTCGCTCGGCATCCCGACCACCGCGGCCTCGAGCACCGCCGGGTGCGTGAGGAGCACGCCCTCGAGCTCGATCGAGGAGATATTCTCCCCGCCGCTGATGATCACGTCCTTGAAGCGGTCGCGGATCTCGACGTACCCGTCCGGATGCACGACCGCGGCATCACCGGTGTGGAACCAGCCGTTGCGCAGCGCCTGTGCGCTGGCTTGCGGGTCCTTGTAGTAGCCCTGCATGACGACATTGCCGCGCACGACGATCTCCCCGAGCGTCGCCCCGTCCGCGGGCACCTCGCGCTCGGATTCGTCCACGACCCGCAGCTCGCCGGAGCTTATGAGCTCGACCCCCTGGCGCGACTTAACCGTCGCTGCCCCCTGCGCATCGAGGGCGGAATGCTCCGGCCGTGCTTCGCAGACCAGGATGAAGGGCGCCGTCTCGGTCAGTCCGTACACGTGGGTGACGGCCCAGCCGAGTTCACCCTCGATGCGGGCGATGGTGGCGGCGGCGGGGGGCGCCCCGGCGGTGAGCACCCGCACGCCACGGCGCACGGCGGCGCGCTGCTCGTCCGGCCCGTTGGCGATCCCGATGAGCACGGTCGGCGCCGCACACAGCAGGTCGATGCGTTCGGCGTTGATGAGCCGGTAGACCGCCAGCGGATCCACCCGCGGCAGGCATACGTGGGTGCCGCCGGCGGCCGTTACGGTCCACACGCAGGTCCAGCCATTGGCGTGGAACATCGGCAGCGTCCACAGGTACCGCTCCCCGACGGCGATCGGGTGGTGCAGGAGGGTGCCGATCGAGTTCATCCACGCGTTGCGGTGGGTGATCATCACCCCCTTGGGCCGGGACGTCGTGCCACTCGTGTAGTTGATGGTGATGATGTCGTCCTCACCGATCGCGGGCGCGGCGAACTCTGCCGGCGCGGCGGCGAGGGTGGACTCGTAATCGAGCCATTCGGCCGGTGCGCCCTCGAGCGCCACCCAGTGGCGCACGAACGGGAACAGCGCCCGCATGGGCTCCAGGGCCGCGATGTAATCCGGGTGCGCGCAGACCACGACCGGCTCGCAGTGCCCGATCATGTAGCGGAAGTCCTCCGCACTCAGGCGGTAGTTGACCGGCACGAGTACGGCCCCAAGCTGCGGCACGGCGTAGAACTGCTCGAGCATCGCGTGGGTGTTCGGGGCGATCACGAGTACCCGGTCCCCGCGGCCGACGCCGCGCGCCTGGAGCGCCGCCGACCACCGGTCACAGCGTCCGAGGAACTGCCGGTAGCTCAGGCGCAGGTTCCCGTCGACCACGGCCTCTCGATCCGGGTACAGCCGGCGCGCCCGGCGCGCGAACTCCAGCGGTGTCAGCGGCGTCTGCATGTGTGCGCTCTCTTCCCGCCCCTGCGCGGCCTGCGCCTAACCCGGACCCAGGGCCTTCATTGCCGCCTGGGCGGCACGGTTGCCGGGATCCAGCGACAGCGCACGCTGGTAGCTTTGGCGAGCCTTCGCCTGCAGCTGCCGGTCGTCGACCGGCAGCGTCGCGCCTGCGCCGCCGAGTCCGGCATACACCTTCCCGCGATCCAGGCAGTCATCGAGACTTGAGTCCGGGATGCGATCGGCGGTCGCCAGCGCTTCCGCGTAGAGGTGCTGCTCCAGCTGGGCGCGAGCCAGCGCGCGCAACGCGCTCGCATTGTCCGCCTGCAGCCTGAGGGCCTCGGTGGCGATCCGGGCACCCTGGTCGGGAAATCCGAAGTAAACGTAGGCCAGCGCCCGGCGCCCCTGCCACTCCGCCGGGGGCAGCGCCTGCGCACCGGAATCGGACTGCTCGGAATCCGGGGGCATGTCAAGGATGTAGACATGGGCGCGCTCGTGCATCGAGGTGGCGATCTCCCGGTCGAGGTCCTCGTAACTGAACTTGAAGCTCGCGCTGAAGGCTTCGGGCTCGCCCTGCCCTTCGCGCAGCAGCTGCAGGTAGTGGTAGAACTCGCTGCGGTGGCGGCCCTCCACGAAGACCAGCCGTGCGAGGTACCAGGCCTCGGCGCCCCATAGCTCGTCCTGGCGAGCGCCCTCGCGCCGGGCGTCATCGCGCGTCATGGCCAGGAAGCGCCGCATCGGATAGAGGGTCCCGCCCGTCAGCAGGGTGTAGGCGAGGTCGCCGGTGATGTTGCCGAGCTTGGCCTTGCCCTTCTCGAACACGGTATCGGCGAAAACGGAGGGCACGCCTACCATGTACCAGCCGGGGCCCCCGAGCGTGTGGTCGCTGGCAAGCAGGCTCGCGGTGTAGCCGAAGAAGGCGCCGTAGTAGTGCCGGTTCGGCGGGATCGCACCCGCCGTGATGAGCACGTCGTTCTCGTGCTCACGGACCTTGTAGACGTACTCGTAGTCCCCCTTGCCGAGGGTGCGGACGTCCGCCGCTGGCAGCACGTAGAAGCGCGTCGGCATCCGGTAGTCGGTGCGCACCCCGAGCACCTGCACCAGCAGCGCGTCCAGGCGTGCGGTGTAGCGCACCAGGTTCACCGTGTACGACGGGCTGGCCTCGGCGGTCGCCTCTAGATTGCGGTAGGCATACCCCCAGTGGTCATCGCCCGCCCTCGCCCCCACGCACGCGAGCAGCAGCCATACGCTCGCCAACCCGCGCACGCTTCGCATCGGCTCCCCCTCTTCTAATCGTTCTGGGCCGCCGCCGAAGTATGGGCCGAGCCCGCCCCAGCGTCACTCCTCCGGACAAGCTAGGCGCCGCGCGGCCCGACGGGCCGCTCCTGCGACCGCCAGCGGCCCGGAGAGACGCCCATGATCTTCTTGAAACTGCGACTGAAGGCCGCCTCGGACTCGTAGCCCACGCGGGCGGCGATGCTCGCCACGCTGTCGCCGCTCGAGCGCAGCTGGGAGGCGGCCACCTGCATGCGCCACTGCGCCAGGTACTGCATCGGAGGCCTGCCCACGAAGCTCGCAAAACGCTCGGCCAGCACCGAGCGCGACATCCCGACGGTGCGGGCAAGTCCGTCCAGGTGCCAGTCACGGGCCGGATCGGCATGCATCAGGTTGAGGACCCGGCCGACGAAGGGATCCCGCAAGCCGGCAAGCCAGTCGGTGCGGTGCTCGGGCAGCCCCTCCAGGTGCTGGCGCACCGCCGACACGAACATCAGCTCGCTCAGGCGCGCCAGCACGCCGTCGCCGCCGATGCGCGGCACGCGCGACTCCGCGAGCGCCGCCTGCACGTACGGGCCGAGCGCCCCGCCGCGGTCGCGCACGTGGATGACCGGTGGCAGGGCCGCCAGTAGCGGATTGAAGGGCCGCGCATCGCAGCCCAGGAAGCCGCAGACGAAGTGCGCGCTCTCGACTGTACCGGTGCCGACGCTGAGAGCGAACGGCAGCTGCCCGTCGCGCGGCGGCCGATACATCGAGCGGTCGGCCTCGGTGCGCATCCCCGGGCTGCTGGAGAGCATGTGCGGGTCTCCATGCGGGAACACGATGATGTCGCCGGCCGCCATGGCTATCGGCTCCGCTGCGGGCGGCCCCGCCCAGCAGTCCCCGGCGATCAGCACGTGGTACGAGATGAGATGACCGGAGCCGGGAAACATCTTGCCGACGATGGCACGCCCGGGGGGCGTCGCCGCAGCCCACGGGGAGGCGGCGCGGACATCGAAGAACACCGCACCGCTCAGGCGCACTGCGCGCAGGACATCGGACAGGGCATCCATCGCTTCTCCGCACGGACAAACGGGCATGAGGCCCGGACGGTCGGGCATGGGGCTTCGCCAGGGCCGTTGCTACAGTCCTCCCGCCCCCTTCCGGCGGCGGTCGCGGACCGCGGCCCCGAGGGGATTTCAACACGGACCGAGGAGACAAGTCATGGGCGAGCCGACCCACCACAGCGGTTGCTTCTGCGGCGCGGTACAGTTCGAGGTCAGCGGGGAGCCGCAGGCGATGGGGTACTGCCACTGCCAGTCCTGCCGCCACTGGTCCGCCGGGCCGGTCAACGCGTTCACGCTCTGGAAGCCCCAGTCCCTGAAGGTGACGCGCGGCGCGGAGCAGATCGGCACCTACAACAAGAGCCCCGGCAGCTCACGCAAGTGGTGCACGCGCTGCGGCGGTCACCTGTTCACCGACCACCCCACCATGGGACTCATCGACATCTACGCCGCCGTGCTGCCGAAGCTGCGCTTCACCCCGGCGCTGCACGTCCATTACCAGGAATCGGTGCTGCCGATCCGCGATGGCCTGCCGAAGATGAAGGACATGCCCAAGGAGATGGGCGGGTCCGGGACGTTGCTGCCGGAGTAACGAGGCTCGGGTGACCGCGGCGGCGTCCCTGCCACCGAGGTCACCCGCCCTCCCTACAAGGAGCGCAGGAAGTTCAGCAGGTCCTGCTGGTCCTGCGGACTGAGCCCCTGGAAGGCACGCACCACCTGCTGCGCCTCGCTGCCGGGACTTGCATGCGCCTGGATCGCCTGCACGAGGTTTGCGGTACGTCCATCGTGCAGGAAGTAGACGCGCTGCCCGAGGCCCCACAGCGGCGCGGTCCGGAACTCGTCCGGTCCCGCCGCCCCCTGCGAGATGCCATCCGCGAGCGCACTGCCCATGTGATGCACCAGCAGGTCCGAGTACAGCGGCACCTGGCGGGCCGCCAGGGCCGGCATCGGCCCGCGCCCCCGCCCCCCGGTCGTGGCAACCCCGGTGCTCAGTGCCGGGGTATGGCACAGCGCGCAGCCCACGCTTGCGAACACCGTGCTGCCCCGCTGTGATGATGCCGTGGGCGCCGCCGGGGCCGGCGGGGCGAGCATGCGCATGAAGATGGCGAAGGACTCGATGTCCGACAGCACGGCGGTGGCCGAGGGCGGCTCGGAGGGCTCGGGGATGTTGTCCGAGTCGTTCGGCGCCGCGACCCCGCCCTGGCAGCCCGGGGTCTCGTCACGCTCCTGCGGAAAGAGGTCGTTGGAGATCCCCATCTCGACGTTGTAGGCCTCCCCGGCGAACATCAGCAGGGACTTGTTCTGCGCCTTCCACCCGAAGCGGGTGATGGTCCCGTCGTTGGCGCTGCGGTTCACGGTGCCGCCGCTGATGGCGTTGGGATGGCCGTTGACGCCGAAGCGCTGCTTGACCCCGGTGTTCGCGGCGCGGTTGGCGAGAATCACCGAGTCGGGTATGGCCTCGATCAGCCCGGCCCCGAGGATCGGGGTCGGAATCCTGAACACGATGTTGGGATTGCCGCCCTGGCCTGTGACCGGGTTGCCGGCGGGCGTGAAGTCCGGCTGCGCAATGTTGCAGCTGCCCGCATCGCTGCGACCGCTGATCACGAACAGGTCGTGTACGCCCCCGTCGGGCACGCCGTTCGCGGCGACGAAGCGCGCCTCGCGCACCGGCCCGTTGCGGGTGATGAACCACGGCAGCGTGTTGGCCGCGCCGCCGGCGTTGGCGACCTGTAGCAGCGGATTGACTGCCGGACTTGAGCCGCCGATGTAGGGCTGGGAATGACACGAGGCGCAGGCGTTGGAATTGAACCGGGGCCCGAGCCCGTTGCCCTCGATCGCCCCGGACACAACCTCCACGGTCTGAAAGCGCAGGAGGCCGTCCTGGTAGAAATCCATGTCCTGTGACGACAGGCCCGCCAGGGCCGGCGGCGGACCGCCGTCCGTGGCGGCATGCCGCACCCCCGGATCGACCGCCTGCGCCAGGCCCTGCGGGGACAGGCTCAGTCCCAACAACACCAGGTACCCCGCCCGTGCCCAGCCGGCAACCGCGTTATGTTCACGCATGTTCGCTGCTCCTCCCTGTCGCGCGATGACGACCGACCGCACCGCGCAGTGTGTGGCGGTTTACCCGCAGCGGCTGCGCGTGTCGAAGTGTCGCGCCCCGAAGACGCGCGGCGAGGCGTGCGGTAATGCAGAAAACACTGGGAAAACCGTGCCGGGAGCGCGCCGATTACATCGGGCCTGAGTCAGAAGTCCCTTGAACCAGTTGCGGTCCGGATAGCGGACTGGCAGCGTGTCAGGACCGCGCCGCCGGGTTGTTTTTCCCCGTGGCTGCGGCACGTGGGGAGGATACGGATGGAGCCTCGTTCGGGACCGACACCGATCACGCTCTCGGCTAAGGAGCAGGCACAGCTGGGACTGTGGAGCGGTGAAGCGCACGGCAGCACCGTGGCGCTGCGCGCACACATCGTTCTGTGCGCTGCACGTGGGATGACCCATCGCGAGATCGCCGCACAGCTGGGCTGCACCGCGCAGACGGTCGGCAAGTGGCGCGCCCGCTTTGCAGCGCAGCGCCTGGCGGGGCTTACCGATGCGCCGCGCTCGGGCGCGCCGCGCACCATCAGCGATGCGGTGGTCGCCGCGGTGCTCGCCAAGACGCTCCACGAACCGCCGCCGGATGCGACCCGCTGGAGCAGCCGCCGACTCGCGCAGGAACTCGGGCTCTCGCAGCGCGCGGTACTGCGGATCTGGCGTACCTTCGACCTGTAGGCGAGGCGCCGAGGATTCGTGGCGGACGCCCGTGGCCTGTGCCGGCCCAGGCAGGCTAGACTTGCGCGCCCCCGCCCAACCCGCGGCGTCCCGCTGCGCGCCCCGGTGGCGTACTGCAGGACCTGTCCATGCCCACCGCCTTGCTGCTGCTGCCACTGCTGGCCGTCGCGCCCGATGTCGGCCCGGACTGCTCTTCGGTCGGCGACGCCGCCCAGAACATCATCTGTCATGATGCCTCGCTGCGCGCCCGCGAACGTGAGCTCGATCACCTCTACCGCACGGCAGGGCACTCGCTGCCGGCCGCCGAGGCGCGCGCCCAGCGCACGCGGCAGAATGCGTGGCTCGCCGAGCGCGCCGCCTGTGCCCCCGATCCGGACGCCCGCAACTGTCTCGCCGCCGAGCTGGGGCAGCGGATCGTCGAGCTAAAACTGGCCCTGCACCAGGTCGCCGTGTTCGCGCAGGCGACCTACGTGTGCCCCGGGCACGAATCCACACCGCTTCAGGCCTCCTACTACCGCACCGAGCCTGGGGCCGTGCGCGTTCGCTACCAGGCCCAGGAGGTGCTCGCCTTCGCCGCGCCTTCGGGCAGCGGTGCGCGCTACACCGGCCCCGGGGTAGAGCTCTGGGAGCACCAAGGCGTGGCGCGCCTGCAGTGGCACGGCGAGGAACTCGAGTGCCCGAAGCGCTGAGGCGCGGACGGCGAAATCACATCTTAAGGAGGACGAGGATGACGGGACTGCGGGTCGGCTTCATCGGGTTGGGCAACGTCGGCGGCCAGCTTGCGGGTAACCTCCTGTCGCACGGGGTCGCGCTGACCGTGCGCGACCTCGATGCCGCGCGCGTCGCCGCCTTCACCGCCCGCGGAGCGGCCACCGCGGACAGCCCGCGTGCGCTGGCGCAGTCGGTCGATGTCGTGATCACCTGCCTGCCCTCCCCCAGCATCAGTGCCGCGGTGCTCGAGGCGGAGGACGGGGTGCTCGCAGGCCTGAGCCCGGGGAAGGTCTGGCTCGAGATGAGCACCACCGACCAGGCGGAGGCCATCCGCCTTGCGGCCCGCGTGCACGAGCGGGGCGCGCTCGCCATGGACTGCCCGGTCTCGGGCGGCTGCCACCGGGCCGCCACCGGCAACATCTCGATCTTTGCCGGCGGCGAGCGCGGCACCTTCGAGCGGGTGCTGCCGATTCTCTCGATCCTCGGGCAGCGCATCCTGCACACCGGCCCGGTGGGCTCGGCCTCGGCCCTCAAGGTGCTCACCAACTACCTGTGCACCGTGCACCTGGTGGCGCTCGCCGAGGCGCTCACGGTCGCCAAGGTCGCCGGCTTCGACATGAACACCGCCTACGAGGCGATCCGGATCTCCTCCGGCAACTCGTTCGTGCACGAGACCGAATCCCAGGTCATCCTGAACGGCAGCCGCGACATAAATTTCACCATGGACCTGGTCATCAAGGACGTGGGCCTGTTCGATACGCTGGCCCGGGATCACCGGGTTCCGCTCGAGCTCTCGCCGCTGGTGCTGGAGATCTTCCGGGACAGCGCCCGGCGTTACGGCCCGCGCGAGTTCTCGCCCAACGTCATCCGCCGCTACGAGGAGCCCATGGGGGTGCGCGTACTGGGACAGGGCTTCCCGGCGCAGATCGTCGACGACGAGCCGAAGGTCCAAGGCTACGAGGTCGTGCCGCGCGGCCGTGAACCCGGCGCCTAGGGCAGCTTCTGCAGCTTCGCGTTGGTGAGGAACGGGCTGTCGAAGTGTGTCTGGTCGCCGGCGCTCGCGCCGTGCACCGGCTGCAGGCGCACCGTCAGGGGCTTCTTCCACTTGTAGGCCAGCACGGCGACGTCGCCCATGATGCGCTCGATCTGCGCCTCGGTGACATCGCCCGGGAGCGGAACCGTGTCGAGCCCGGTCCCGCACACCGATGAGTAGGCCATGAGCGAATCGATGTTGATGCCCCCCTCGCTCCAGCGCTGCGCCATGCGGGTGTCTTCGAGCACCGGCAGCATGAGCCCGGAGTAGCCGACGCGCGCCTCGGGCACCCGGCGCTGGGCCTCGGTGATCACGTACGCGGCGGTCATGGTGCCGGCCGAGCCGAAGGGCTGCGGCCCGAAGCGCTCCATCGCGGCGGCGATCGAGTCCTCCATCAGCGGTGCCGGAGTCGGGTCAAAGCCCCAGTACTGCCAGCCGCTCTCGTGCTCGACCTCGCGCGCGACGACCCCCACGTCGTGTGCATAGCCCGAGAGCGCGGCACCGAGCTCGCGGATCGCCGCCGGGGCGTCACCGTGGGTGCGCTCGAAGACCTGGGCGACGGTCCCGGCGGACTGCATCCCCACCGCGAACCGCCCCGCCTGGCCGGTGTGGTAGGAGCCGGGGAAGAACGGCGAGCCGGGCTTGAGCATGGCGATGGCGGCGAAGGCGAAGGTCCCCTGGCTGTCCTTGCTGCGCGCGGCCACGACCGCGACATGGTGGGCGGCGGCCTTGATGGTGCGCCAGTGAATGCCGTCGTCGCCCGCGATGATCATCGTGGCGTTCAGCGGCAGGTTGCGGGAATGGACCTCCTCGAGGAGGGCAAGCGCCGCCGGGTCGGGTTGATCGTCCATGACCGCCGGCCCGATGTTGATCAGCACCTTCTCGCTCTGCGACAGCTCGGCGAGCCTGCCAAACAGCTCGAGGGCCCCCTCGCGCCCGAGCCTGCGCGCGTACTCCATGAACGGCTGCGTCGTGATGCGCACCGTCTGCACGACGTAGCCCGCGGCCTCGAAGCGTGATTGCGCCAGGTGCAGGCGGCCCGCGGCCTCGCGAACCTGCGCCTCGGCATGCGCGGGATCCAGGTCGATGAAGGCGGTAATGGTGCGCACCGGGGGCGGCGCGGCATCCACGGACCCTGCACCCAGCACTCCCAGCGCCAGGATCAGGAGGAAGGTTCGTGGGCGCACTGCGGGCGATGTTGTCATCGAGGAGCGGGTATCACGGGCGTGCGACCGCTCAGGCGCGCGGCACGCGTGCCGCCCCGATCGGGATGGCTTCGGCCGCGCGCATGGCCTCATCGCGGAAGCCCTCCGGGTCGGCGAGGTAGTCGAGCGCCATGTCGAATGCGTCGTCGCCCCAGAAGCACTCCTCGCCCACGACCACCGTGGGCACGCCGAAGATGCCGTGCGCGGCGGCCCACTCGGTGTTCTGGCGCAGCTTCGCCTTCACTGCGGGGTCCTGGATGCGCGCCTCGGCATCCGCAACCCCGAGGTTCGCGGCAAGCTCGGCGATCACCTTCGGGTCGCTCACGTCGCGACCGTCGCGGAAGACTGCGCTGAGCGCGGTGCGTGCCGCCTCGAGCGTGCTCCCGGCGGCGATGATGAGGCGCAGCGCCGCGAGCGGGTTGAACGGATGCCGTGGCGGGAAGCGCATCGGCAGCCCCGCGCGTCGCGCGCGCCACAGCACGAAGCGGTACGTGAAGAGCCGCTTGGAGTCGATTTCGGCCGGCCCGCGCTGCCCGAAATGATCCAGGAGCGCGGCGAGCAGCACCGGCACGGCCTCCACCGTGCATCCGGGCGGCAGCTGTGCCAGGCGCGGGAGCGAGAGGTAGGCGAAGGGCGAGACGACGTCGTACACCCAGGTGATGCGCGCGGGCGTGCCCATGATCAGCTTCCCGACACCCGCACGATGAGCTTGCCGAAGTTCGCACCCTTGAGGAGCCCGATGAGGCCCCGCGGTGCGTTCTCCAACCCGTCGATGATGTCTTCGCGATACTGGATCTGCCCGGCGCGCAGCCATTCGCTCATCTGCGCGTAAAACTCCGGCATCCGATCCATGTGGTCGAAGATGATGAAACCCTGCATCTTGATGCGCCAGCGCAGGATCGTGGACATCAGCTGCGCGGTACGGTCGGGGCCGTCCGGGAGCTTCGTGAGGTTGTACCAGCTCACCAGTCCGCACACCGGCACGCGGGCGTGGACGTTCAGGAGCGGCAGCACCGCCGCCAGCACCGCGCCCCCGACGTTCTCGAAGTACACGTCGATGCCCTTGGGCGCTGCCGCCTTCAGGAGCTCGCGCAGCTCGCCTGCGCCGTGATCGAGACAGGCATCGAAGCCGAGTGTCTTCACCGCGTACTCGCACTTCTCCCGGCCCCCGGCGATTCCGACGACGCGGCAGCCGTTGAGCTTTGCGATCTGCCCCACGAGGGACCCGACCGCGCCCGTGGCGGCGGCGACCACCACCGTCTCCCCGGGCTTGGGCGCACCGATGTCCAGGAGGCCCACGTAAGCGGTGAGTCCGGGCATCCCGAGCACCCCGAGCGCGTAGCTCGGGCGCGGGATCCCGGGGTCGATCCGCGTCGCGTGCGCGGCATCGACCACCGCATAGTCCTGCCAGCCGGCAATCGCGAGCACCAGGTCGCCCGGCTGGAAGCCCGGGGCCTGCGAGGCCTCGACCACGCACAGCGCCTGGCCGGTCATGACCTCGCCGACCTCAACCGGCCGGGCGTAGCTCGGGGCATCGCTCATGCGCCCGCGCATATAGGGATCGAGCGAGAGGTAGCGGCTGCGCAGCAGCAGCTGCCCGGGGCCGGCCGCGGGCACCGCCTCCTTCTCCAGGCGGAAGTCCGCCTCCGTCACGTCGCCCTGCGGGCGTCGCGCCAGCACGAAGCGCCGGTTCACGGCCTGCGGGGTGCTGCTCATGCCTGCGCATCCGCGGGGTGCAGGTACTGCAGCTTCACCCCGGGCGGGGCCGGCATGGAGCTGTCCACGAACAGGTCGGCGTACAGCGTGCTGCCGGGGACCATGCTGTAGGGCTCGAAATCGCGCACGCCGCTCTCGTAGAGCACCGCATCGTCGATGAAGAACTGGCCGGTACACTCGCGCGCCGGGCGACTCAGGATCACGTGCGCGGCATCGGCCATCACGGCGGGCTTGCGCGAACGCTCGAGCATCGGGCCCCCGCCCAGGGCGAACTCGACCGCCGCCGTGGCCACGGTCGTCCGCGGCCACAGCGAGTTGCAGCCGATGCCGGCGCTGCGGAACTCGGCCGCAAGGCCCAGCGTGCACAGCGACATCCCGAACTTCGAGAGCGAATAGGCCAGGTGGGTCCCGAACCAGTGGGGCTGCAGCCTGAGCGGCGGTGACAGCGTGAGGATGTGCGGGTTGGCGGCGCGCTTCAGGAACGGCAGGCAGGCGCGGGCGGCCACGAAGGTACCGCGCGTGTTGATCGACTGGATCAGGTCGTAGCGCTTCATGTCGATCTGCTCGGTGGGCGAGAGATTGATGGCAGAAGCATTGTTGATGAGGATATCGATCCCGCCGAAGGTGCTGGCGCACTGCTCGGCCGCGCCCACCACCGTCGCCTCCTCGCGCACGTCCACCACCAGCGGCAGGGCCCGGCCGCCGGCCGCCTCGATCTCCTTCGCCGCGGTGTAGATCGTGCCGGGAAGCTTCGGGTGCGGCGCGGCGGTCTTGGCCGCGATCGCGACGTTGGCGCCGTCCCTCGCCGCGCGCAGCGCAATGGCGAGCCCGATGCCGCGGCTCGCGCCGGTGATGAACAGCGTCTTGCCCTTGAGACTCACCGCAGCCCCTTCCTGTCGTTTGTCGCCCGCACCCAGCGCCGGGCGCCAGTGTACGCAGTTACCGCCTTGAGGGGGGAACCGCCGCGGCGGCCGGCGTGCAGGCGCATGCTACGATCCCTCCGCGTGCGCTGTCGCACGCCTCACCCGGAATATGGACATCCCATGCGCACGCTACCGCCGACGCTCCTCGCCCTGCTCCTGTGTGCACCACTCGCGGCCGCGCCGCCTCCGGCGCAGGACCTGAGCAAGGTCGAGGTCCATGTGAGCCCGCTGGCCGGCGGCGTGCAGCTCTTGCAGGGCGCGGGCGGCAACATCGCCGCCCTGTCCGGCCCCGACGGCGTGCTCCTGGTCGACACCGAGTTCGCCCCGCTCGCCGAGCGCATCAAGGCCGCACTCAAGGGCGCCGGCGCCAGCCAGCCGGTGCGCTTCGTGATCGATACGCACTACCACTACGACCACACCGACGGCAACGCGGCGTTCGCCCGCGACGGGGCGACCGTGATCGGGCAGGTGAACCTGCGCGCACGCCTGGCCAGCGGCGGGACTGCCGGCAACGGCGGCTCGATCAGCATCGACTTCCCGCCGGCCGAGGCGGCCGCCCTGCCCGGCCTCACCTACGAGGACGAGATAACGCTGTACCTCGACCAGGAGGTGGTGCGGGTACACCACTACCCGAATGCACACACCGACGGCGACTCGGTGGTGTTCTTCACCGGTGCCCACGTCGTGCATATGGGTGACATCTTCGTGCGCTACGGCTTTCCCTTCATCGACGTGAAGAGCGGCGGCAGCGTGCGCGGCATGATCGCCGCCTGCGAGGACGTGCTGCGCACCGCGCCGGCCGACAGCCGCATCGTCCCCGGCCACGGGGCGGTCGCCACGCTTGCGGACCTGCGCGAATACACGCAGATGCTCACCGACACCAGTGCGCGGGTGTCCTCTGCCCTCGCCGCCGGCAAGACCCTGGAGCAGATGAAGCAGGCGAAGCTCCTCGGCGCCTGGAACGAGCGCTATTCACCGGCCAAGGGGTTCGTCAACACCGACGCCTTCCTCGAATCGCTCTACAACTCGCTGCGCGTCCCGGCCGTCCACCACGGCCCGGAAAGGCGCCCGCAGTAGGCTTGCACTGCGCGACGGGCGCGGTATAGCGTTCGGGCACGATGCGCCCCTAACAAGGAGAAGGACCGTGCGCTGGGATGATCTTCGTGAAAGCAGCAATGTCGAGGATGCGCGCGGCAGCACCGGAGGCGGTCGCGGACTGAAGTTGGGCATCGGCGGTACCCTCCTGGCGCTGGTCGCTTCGTACTTCCTCGGCATCGACCCGCGCGTGATCCTCGGGCTCATGAGCGCGGTACCGAGCCAGCAGGCCGCGCCCGCGGCCACGTCCGGGGCCCCCACCGACCAGCAGGGCCGCTTCATCGCCGCGGTGCTCGGGGAGACCGAGGACACCTGGGGCGCGATCTTCCAGTCCATGGGCAGCCAGTATGTGCCGCCGAAGCTGGTGCTCTACCGTGACCGCATGCCCACGGCCTGCGGCACCGGGAGTGCCGCCGCCGGCCCCTTCTACTGCCCGCTCGACCGCAAGGTGTACCTCGACCTCGGCTTCTTCCAGCAGCTCTCGGATGAGTTCCACGCGCCGGGGGAGTTTGCCGAGGCCTACGTACTCGCCCACGAGGTCGGGCACCACGTGCAGAACCTGCTCGGCATCGCGGACAAGGTGCGTGCGGCACAGCAGCACGGCTCAGATGCGCAGGCGAACCAGCTCTCGGTGCGGCTCGAGCTGCAGGCCGATTGCTTCGCCGGCGTGTGGGCGCGCCACGCGGACCAGACCAAGCACATCCTCGAGCAGGGTGATGTGGATTCGGCGCTGCGCGCCGCCGCGGCGGTCGGCGACGACACCCTGCAGAAGCGCGCCCAGGGTTACGTCGTGCCGGAGTCCTTCACTCACGGCACGGCAGCCGAGCGCACCAGCTGGTTCAAGCGCGGGCTTGCCAGCGGCTCCATCAACGAGTGCGACACGTTTGCGGCAGGCCCCGACGGCGCGACGGCCGCGGGCGGCTGATCAGCGCTTGCCGGCGTAGGTGGCCGACAGGTAGTCGACGATCTCGCGCGCCTGCGCATCGTCGATGGGCGCCCCGTAGCGCTCGCGCATCTTCTGCACGGTCTTCAGCCAGGCACCGCGGTCCATGGCCGGCGCATTGGCCGGGATGTACTCGAGGCTGTGACAGACCGCGCACAGGCCCTGGGTGACGGCGCGGCCCGGTGCCTCCTTAAGCGCGACGACCGGCTCCGCCGCGTTCGCATACGCCACCGCACCGGCGGCGGCGATGATCGTAAGCAGCGCGAGGGCAAGCGCACTCCTCACGCGACTTCCACCGTAAGGCGCTGCACCCGATTGTCGTGGTAGCCGGAGGCGTTGAAGGTGAGTCCGTCCGGTTGCATGCTGCCGTCACGGCTGCGTGCCCGCACCCGCACCTTCAGTAGCCCGGCTTTCGAGGTGTCCAGGGGATACTCGAAGCTGCGCCAGGCGTAGCGGCCCAGGTCATCGCCCAGCCGTGCCGGCTGCCACGCGTTCCCGCCATCGACCGAGACATCGACGGCCTCGATCCCGACGCCGCCATCCCAGGCCTTCCCCCGCAGCTGCGCCGGGCGTCCGCGCGGCAGCCGGTCACCGGGCCCGGGTGAGGTGATGAGCGAATTCACCAGGATGTCGGTGATCGGACGCGTCTCGGCGTTCGACTGGCTGGGGAAGCCGCCGCCCGGAAAGCCGGCGACCGGCAGGCGGTAGGCCGCCTTCATCCAGAAGTTCTCCAGCGGCTTGGGCTCCAGGCGCACCTCCGTCAGGTGCTTCATCCAGTACGTCCCGGTCCACCCCGGAACCACCAGGCGTGCCGGCGCGCCGTTCCAGTGCGGCAGCGGCGCGCCATTCATCTCGAACGCAATCAGCGTGCTGTCATCGAGGGCGCGGGCGAGCGGCAGGCTCTTCTGGAACGGCGGGGTCGCCTCCAGCACCGGGCGGTCGGCCCCGCGCACCCACACCTCGAGCGCATCGCTCACGATGCCCGCGCGTTCCAGGACGTCGCGCAGTCGCACGCCGCGCCAGCGCGCATTGCCCATGGCACCGTTGCCCCACTGCACGCCCGGCACGCGCGGCTCGAACAGTCCGCGTCGGTTTCCGGAACACTGGTTGACGGCCACGACCTCCGCGGGCGCGAAGTTCTCGTGCAGGTCCCGCAGCGAAAGCGACAACTCGTGGCCCGCGCTCGCACCGCCGACCGAGAGGCGCCAGGCGCGCGGGTCAACCTGCGGGATCACGGCCAAGTGATAGCGCACGAAGAAGAGCGGGTTAGGCGTGAAATCCGGGGCGAGTGCCGCGAGCGGCGTCTCGAAGTTCGGCGGCCGGAAGGCCCGCTCCAGGAGCGGGGCCTTGCCCGGCAGCGCCACGAGCGGCGCTTCCGCAGCCGACAGCGCCCGCGCGGCCATGAGGCCGGCGGGCGCGCTCAGCAGGAAGTCACGGCGCTTCATGCCTTCAGGGCAACGCTGCGCGCGCCGGCCATCCCGGGCGCGCTGCGCGCATCCCTCAAGAGCAGGGCTTGCCGTGGTCGGGACGGTTGCCCGCTGCCTTGGCCGCGTCCTCGGTCATGTACTGGCCGGCCTTGGTCTTGCCATACCAGACATCGCCCTGGCAGTGGTACACGTTGCTCGCGGAGTTGACCCACACCTGGCCCGGACCGCCGCCGGCAGCCGGCTGGGCCGGAGGAGTCCACTTGCCGCTGCTGGACGAGGCGGCGGCCGTCGTCGCTGCCGGGGCCGCGGCCGCGGCCGCAGGCTTGGTGGCCGCCGGGGCCGGAGCGGCAGCCGGGGCTGGAGCCGCTGCCGGGCTCGCACTCGCGGCCTTGTTCACCCCGCCGTGGCCGCTGCACGCACCGCGCCCGCGGTGGGTCGAGGTCGTGCCGTCGTTGCACACGGTGTTCGCCGCGGAGCTGCTGCTCGCCGCAGCCGCCGGCGCCGCCGAGGCTGCCGCAGGAGCGGCGGATCCGGCCGGAGTGGCGCTGGCCGCCTTGTTGACCCCACCGTGGCCGCTACAGGCGCCGCGGCCGCTCTTGGCGGACGTGGTGCCGTCATTGCAGACGGTGTTGGCTGCAGCGCCCGAGCTGCTTGCCGCGGGGGCCGCGGCCGGAGCCGCGCTCGATGCCGAGCTGCCGGAGGAGGACGTGCCGGCCGCCGCGGCAGTCGCCGTCTTGTCGATACCACCGTGGCCACTGCAGGCGCCGCGACCGCCGTGGGGCGAAGTCGTGCCATCCTTGCAGGTCACCGGGGTACTGGCGGCATCCTGTGCGGAGCTCACCAACGGCGTTGCCAGTACGGCAGCAGCGGCAAGGACTCCCCAGAGCGCAGTGGACTTTCTTACGTTCATTTGCAGATCTCCGTGCGATTGAACGCTTATTGTAGGAATCTGGAGAATACCCCAATCCCCGCGCGCACGAAAACGCGCGTCGGTGTTTCAGCTGCCGTTCAGCTCAATGGCGCGGCGATCCGGTGTAGGCTAAAACCCCACCCGCCCGCCCCCCGAACTCGAGAGTGTCACGATGCGGTCACGCCAACTTGCCCACCCGCTGCGCGCGCTGCTCGCGCTCATGGCCGCCATCGCGGTCGCCCCGGCGCACGCGGCCTGGTACGAGCGCACCGAGGCCATCATGGGCACGCGCATCTACGTGGAGGTCTGGAGCGAGGATGCGGGCAAGGGCAACGAGGCGATCGACGCCGTGATGTCCGACATGCGCCGCATCGACGAGCTCATGAGCCACTACAAGCCGGAGAGCCAGCTGTCGCGCATCAACCAGCATGCCAACGACGAACCGGTGCAGGTCGACAAGGAGTTGTTCGATCTCATCAAGCTCTCCACCTACTACTCGCAGATCACCGAGGGTGCCTTCGACATCACGTATGCCAGCGTCGGCTACATGTACGACTATCCCAAGCACGTGCACCCGACCGAGGCGCAGATCAAGAGCGCGCTGCCGGCCGTCAACTGGCGCAACATGCTGCTCGACGAGGCCCACCACACCGTGCGCTTCGAGCACCCCGGCATGCGCATCGACCTCGGCGGGATCGGCAAGGGCTACGCGGTCGACCGCGGGATCGACATCCTGAAGGCGCGCGGCATCCAGCACGCCGTGGTCACCGCCGGCGGCGACACGCGCATCCTCGGCGACCACATGGGCCGGCCCTGGCTGGTCGCGATCCGCCATCCCGATGACCCGACCAAGGTCGTGACGCGCATCCCGCTGTCGGACACGGCGATGTCGACCTCCGGGGACTACGAGCGCTACTTCGACGAGGACGGCGTGCGCTACCACCACATCATCGACCCGCACACCGGCCGCTCGGCCAGCAAGGTGCGCAGCGCGACGATCCTTGCACCCACCGCCACCCAGACCGACGGACTCTCCAAGACCGCCTTCGTGCTCGGTGCACAGAAGGCGCTCGAGATCATCAACCGCCTGCCGGATGTCGACGCCGTCTTCATCACCCCCGAGGGCAAGATCGTTTACTCGAACGGCCTGCGGCCGCCGAGCAACCGGCCCGGGGATGAGGCCGGTGCTACTGCGGCGAGCCCCCGTGGGTGAGCTTCAGTAGCGCATCGACTTCCGCCTCGGCGGCCAGCCAGTCCTCGGTCTCGTTCCCGGGCGTGAACCCGCGCCGCTCGGCGCGCAGGTAGGCACTCTCGGCGATCATCGCGTGACGGGCATCCGCGGTGACGGGGGCGGCCCTGGCGAGGGGCTTCGCCCGCAGCGTCGGGCGCAGGGTGGGCGGGACGGCCTCGGTGGGACGGGGGGGCGCGGGAGTTCGGCGTGTGGCCATGAGTCCTCCTTGGACGACAAGCGCGACGCTCCCGACTGTGCGCGCCACCGTCCCTGCAAGGCAAGCGAGGCCCTTTCACCCGAGGTGTCCGGGAAGTGTCCGCCGGTGTCCGCGGTCACCGCGCGGACACACCGCATGCCGACCTCGCCGCAAGCTAAGCGGCTCAGATCCCGAGCCCGTTCAGGCGCTTGAGCGTGGCGGCGTGCCGCAGCCTGGTGCTGGCATGCGCGGTGCATTGCCTGCGGTCACGCATGAAACTCGCTCAGCTGCAAAAGCTACCGTCCGCGAACCCCGAGGCCGACCGCATCCGCGGCACCCAGGCCCAGGACGCCCCGTTAAGCCCGGCGCAAGGTCACTGGAGGCGCTTCCGAACCGTTTACGCCGCCTCGGCGGCCGGGCTTTTTCTTCTTCTCGTCGCCCTGCTCGTCCATGGCTGGCTGCACTCCGGGGAGGTCATCTCCCGGGGGCGATTGCGCCTGGCTACGGTGGAACGCGGTCCCTTCGTCCGCGACGTGGCCGCTGACGGAACCGTGGTCGCGGCCGTGAGTCCGACCCTGTACGCCATCGCCGCCGGCACCGTGAGCTATGTCGTACACGCGGGGGACCCGGTGAAGAAGGGGGACGTACTGGCGCACCTGGACAGCCCCGAGCTGCGCAACGAGTACCAGCGCGAGCGTGCCACGCTCGACAGTCTGGACGCCGCCCTCGCCCGCCAGCAGATCGAGATCCGCCGCCAGATTCTCACCAGCAAGCAGCAGGCGGACCTCGCGCAGGTGGCGATCCAGGCGGCGCAGCGCGAGCTCGCGCGCAACCAGTGGGCCTGGGACCAGCACGTGATCCCCGAGCGTGACTACAAGCGTGCGCAGGACGACGTATCGACCGCGCAGCTCAACTACGACCATGCGCGCGACACGGCTGCACTCGAACGCGACAGCCTGGCGCTCGATCTGCGGACCAAGCGGCTCGAGCGCGACCGCCAGGCCCTCGTGGTGACCGGGCTCGCCTCCCGGGTGGAGTCCCTGGAGCTGCGCTCCCCGGTGGACGGCACGATCGGCAACCTCGCCGTTCAGGAGAAGACCCACGTCGCCGCCGATGCGGCCCTCATCACGGTAGTGGACCTGTCCGCGTTCGAGATTGAGTTCCAGGTGGCCGAGACTTATGCCACCGAGATCAGGCCCGGCATGGCGGCACAGATCACGCTCGAGGGTGAGCCGGTCGCGGGCACCGTGACCGCGATCTCCCCGGAGGTACATGCCAGCCAGGTGACCGGCCGCGTCAAGTTCAGCGGGCCCCAGCCGCCGCGGCTACGGCAGAACGAGCGGGTCGCGGTGCGCATCGTGCTCGACGAGCGCGACCGGGTGCTGCGCTTCGAGCGCGGCTCGTTCATCGAGCCGACCACCCGCAGCGTGTACGTGGTGCGCAGGGACCACGCCCAGCGCGTCCCGGTGGAGCTCGGGCCGGCGAGCGTCGCCCAGATCGAGGTGCTGCGCGGCCTCGCCGCCGGCGACGTCGTGGTCACCTCCGATACCCGCGATTTAAACCAGGCGCCGGAATTCGCCATCTCAAACTGAATGACAGCGCGCCCGCACGGGCGCGTCCTTAGACGGAAAGGTAACGCGATGCTCAAGATGCAGGATGTCAGCAAGGTATACCGGACCGACCTGATCGAGACCTACGCGCTGCGCGAGTTCTCCCTCGAGGTGAGCGCCGGGGAGTTCGTGGCGATCACCGGCCCCTCGGGCTCCGGCAAGACCACCTTTCTGAACGTGGCGGGGCTCCTCGAGAACTTCGAGACCGGCAGCTACCGGATCGACGGCACCGACGTGCGCGGCCTCTCCGACGACCAGCGCTCGCGGCTGCGCAACGAGCGCATCGGCTTCATCTTCCAGAGCTTCAACCTGATCCCCGACCTCAACATCTACGACAACGTCGACGTGCCCCTGCGCTACCGGCGCCTGAGCACCCGGGAGCGGCACGAGCGCATCGGCAGCGCGCTCGACCTCGTGGGGCTGTCCTCGCGCATGAAGCACATGCCCTCGCAGCTCTCCGGCGGCCAGCAGCAGCGCGTCGCGATCGCGCGTGCCATCGCCGGCGACCCGGCGTTCCTCTTGGCCGATGAGCCCACCGGGAACCTCGACTCCCTGATGGCGCGCCAGGTGATGGAGCTGCTCGAGCAGATCAACGAGCTCGGCACCACGATCCTGCTCGTCACGCACGACCCGGAGCTCGCGCGCCGCGCGCAGCGCAACGTGCACCTGGTCGATGGCCAGATATCCGACTTTCGCACCTACGAACCACGCGCGGCGCCGGACGCCGGACTCGCGCACGCCTAGGCCACCGGCGATGCAAGCCTCCCTGCTCGGCTACTACTCCCACCTGGCGCTGCGCAGCTTCCGGCGCAACCCCGGGCTTACCGCGCTCATGGTGCTCGCCATCGCCTTCGGCGTGGCCGTGTGCATCATGACGCTCACGGTCTACCACGCGATGTCGGGCAACCCGATCTGGTGGAAGAACGACCGCCTGTACACGGTGACCATGGACAGCTGGGACCCCAACAGCGGCTTCACGCGCGGCAACGCCGAGACGCACCTGCCGCCGCCGCTCATGACCTACCGCGACGCGACCACCGTACTGCACGCGGGCCTTGCCGAGCGCACCGTGGTGATGTTCGAGTCGAGCGGCGTGATCAGCGGCACCGGCGGCCCGCCGCTGCGCACCGACACCCGCTTCACCACCGGGGACTTCTTCCCCATGTTCGACGTGCCGTTCCTCTACGGCTCGGGCTGGAGCCGCAGCGCGGATGACCCGCCGCAGCCGGTCGTGGTGCTGTCGCGCTCCATGAACGAGCGGCTGTTTGCCGGCGCCAACAGCGTCGGGCGCACGCTGCGCTGGAACGACCACGAGTTCCGCGTCGTCGGCGTGCTCGACTACTGGTTCCCGCGGCCGCTCTTCTACGACGTCACCGAGGGCAGCTTCGCGCCGCCCGAGGACCTGTTCATCCCCTTCGCCTGGGGCCGTGCCCTGGATCTGCGCAGCGCCGGCAACGTCGATTGCTGGAAGGCCGAGCCGCTGGACACGAGTGAGCAGTTCTTCAACTCCGAGTGCGTCTGGCTGCAAACCTGGGTCGAGCTGCCCGACCGGGCGAGCCGCGAGCGCATGCAGGCCTTCCTCGACAACTACTGGGCCGAACAGCGCAGGGGCGGCCGCTTCGGCCGCCCGCGCGACAACCGCCTGACCAACGTCGGCCAGTGGCTGCGCGACCAGCAGGTGGTCGACAACGACAACCGCGTGCTGGTGGGGCTGGCCTTTGCGTTCCTGCTGGTGTGCCTGATCAATACGGTCGGGCTCCTGCTCGCCAAGTTCCTGAGCGCGGCGGCGATCACCGGCGTGCGGCGCGCGCTGGGTGCGAGCCGCCGCCAGGTGTTCATGCAGCACCTGACGGAGGTTGCGCTCATCGCCGGCACCGGCTCGGCGCTGGGCCTGGGCCTGGGGGCCCTCGGCCTCGCCGCCGTGCACCATATGTATGCCGCGGCGCACCTGGGGCGGCCCGGCGGCTACCAGGAACTCATGCACTTCGACCGCACCGGGGTGCTGTGGGCCATCGCGCTCGCCATCCTCGCGACCCTCGCCGCCGGGCTGTACCCGGCCTGGCGCGTCGGTCGCCTGCCGCCGGCCGTGTACCTCAAGAGCCAGTAAGGTGACCCCGTGAGCTTAAGCGTGCGCCCAATCCTCTCGGCACTGATGCGCAACCGGACCGGCGCGGTGCTGGTGGCCATGCAGGTGGCCATCGCGCTCGCCGTGCTGGTGAATGCGCTCTACATCGTGGTGCAGCGGATCGAGAAAATGCAGCGCCCGCTGGGCATCGACGTCGACAACATCTTCGTCGTCCAGGCCTCCGGGTTCACCGACCGCTACGACCAGACGAGCTCCATGCGCGAGGACATCGACTACCTGCGCAGCCTCCCGGGCGTCGTCGCGGCGAGTCCCAGTAACGGCATCCCCTTGAGCGGCAGCGGCAGCGCCACCACGCTCACGGCGCACCCGGGCGTGCACAGCACGGACGGGTTCAACTACTACGAGGTCGACGAGCAGGGACTGGATGCCCTCGGCGTGCGCCTGGTGGCCGGGCGGAACTTCCGCCACGGGGACATCGAGCCCTCGCGCGCCAAGAACGACGCCTCGAGCTTTGTCTCCAACGTCATCCTGTCGCGCGCCACGGCGCTGCGCCTCTTCGGCCAGGATGATCCCCTCGGCAAGGCAGTCTACGACGACCTAGGCCAGTCGGCGACCGTCGTCGGTATCGTCGACCCGGTAATCGGCGCCTGGGTGGGTGACCGCCATCCGGACTGGGTGATGTTCATGTCGCGCCTGCCCTCGGGCCGCTACGGCGCGGTGCGCTACCTGGTGCGCACCCGCCCGGGGGCCCGCGATGCGGCCATGCAGCAGGCCGAGTCGCACTTGAGCCGGTCGAACCCCGACCGGGTGATCACCTTCGTCAGGACCCTCAACTACTTCCGCGACCTGTCCTACCTGGGCGACCGCTCCATGGGCATCTACCTGCTGACCGTGACGCTCCTGATGGTGGCCGTTACGTGCCTCGGGATCTTCGCGCTCGCCACCTTCAACGTCACGACCCGCACGCGCCAGATCGGCACGCGCCGGGCGGTCGGCGCGCGCCGCGCCGACATCGTGCAGTACTTCCTCGTGGAGAACGGGCTCATCACCACCGCCGGCGTCGTGGGCGGCTGCGCGCTCGCACTGGCCACCGGTTACTGGCTCTCGATCCAGTACGAGCTGCCGCGGCTCAACCTGTACTTCCTCGTGGGCGGCGTGCTGCTGCTGTGGGGCATCGGCCAGCTGGCAGCCCTCCAGCCGGCACGGCGTGCCGCCACCGTGCCGCCCTCGGTGGCGACGCGCAACGTGTGAGCCGCACGTTGCCCGCGCCGGCCGGTGCTGCGATGCTGCCGCGATGAGCCGCGCCGACCTGAGTCCGCCGTCCGACCTGCGCGGCAATACCATCGTCGTCATCGACGACAGCCACGCGGTCCGCACCGCCTTCGAGGTGCTGCTCGCGCTGCACGGCGCGCGCGTACTGAGCGCGGACGGCCCGGCGGCGGGGCTTGGGCTCCTCGCCGAGCACGGCGCGCAACTCGTCATCCAGGACATGAACTTCCGCCGCGAGGCCACGAGCGGTGCGGAAGGCATCGCCCTGTTCCGCGAGATCCGTGCGCGTCACCCGCAGCTGCCGATCATCCTGCTCACGGCCTGGACGCACCTGGAGTCCGCCGTCGAGCTGGTGCGCGACGGCGCGGCGGACTACATCGCCAAGCCCTGGGACGACACGCGCCTGATGACCACGGTGCGCAACCTCCTCGAGCTCGGCCGCGCCCGCGCGGAAGCCGCGGCCCTGCGCGCCGATGCACGGGCCGCCCGGGCGGCGCTGGCGACCCGCTTCGACCTGCGCGGCATTGTCTACGAGAGCGAGGCGATGCACACCGTGGTCGCGATGGCGACGCAGGTCGCGCACGCGGAGGTTCCGGTGCTGATCACCGGCCCCAATGGCGCCGGCAAGGAGGTGCTGGCCGACATCGTGCAGGCGAACTCGCCGCGCGCGGACGGGCCGTACTTCAAGGTCAACCTCGGCGCCCTACCCCCGGAACTCATGGAATCGGAGCTGTTCGGCACCGAGGCGGGGGCCTTCACCGGCGCACGCACGCGCAGCGGCCGCTTCGAGGCCGCCGACCGCGGCACGCTGTTCCTGGACGAGCTGGGTACGCTGAGCGCCGCCAGCCAGGCGAAGCTCCTGCGGGTGCTGCAGACCGGGGAATTCGAGCGCCTCGGCTCGAACGAGACCCGGCGCTCCCGCGTGCGCGTGATCGCCGCCACCAATGCGCCGCTGCGCGAGGCCATGCGCGCCGGCGCCTTCCGCGAGGATCTCTACTACCGCCTGAACGTGATCGAGCTTGAGGTGCCGCCCCTGAGCGCCCGGCGCGCGGACATCCTGCCCCTGGCGCGCCACTTCCTGGGCGCCGACTTCGAGTTGCGCCCGGACGCGGAGGCCGCGCTGCTGCGGTACCCCTGGCCGGGCAACGTGCGCGAGCTGCAGAACGCGGTGCGTCGCGCATGCCTGCTGTCCTCCGACCGCGCGATCGGGGCTGCGGCCCTCGCGCTGCCCGCCTCGCGGCCGGTGAGCGAGGGCGAGCCCGAGCCCGACCGCGCCACGCTCGAGCAGGCGCTCGCGCGGGCCCACGGCGTGGTCGCCCAGGCCGCGCGCGAGCTGGGGCTCTCGCGCCAGGCCCTCTATCGCCGCATGGAGCGGCTCGGACTCAAGAGCGAGGCACCCCGGCCCTCCGGGTCCGAATGAGCGCCCCACGCTCGCTCGCCGGCCGCCTGGCGCTCGCGCTCAGCCTCAATGCCGCCCTCGCCGCCCTCGCCACCGCGGCGGCCTCGCACTGGCTGCCGGCGGCGGTGGCCGCCGCCCTGGGGTTCCTCGTCACCCTGCCTCTGGTGCTGTGCTGCGCGGGCCGCTTCACGCGGCCCTGGACCTCGGTGATCGCGGCCGTACGCGACGGCATCCAGAGCCTGCGCGACAACGACTTCAGCGTCAGTGTCGCGCGCCCGCGCGACCCGCACCTGCGCGAGCTCACGGACGCCTACAACTCACTCGGGGACCTGCTGCGCCGCGAGCGCCTGAACCTGTACCAGCGCGAGCTCTTCCTGGACACGGTGATCCAGAGCTCGCCTTTGAGCATGGTGCTCACCGATGCGGGCGGGCACGTGGTGTACGGTAACGTTGCGGCGCGGGCGCTGCTCGGCCGCGGCCGCAAGCTCGAAGGCCTGTTACTCGCGCGCGTGCTCGAGGACACGGCCCCCGCGCTGCGCGAGGCGCTCGGCGGCGGCGTGGACACGCTGTTCACCATGGACGTGGACGGGGAGGCACAGGTGTTCCACCTGGCGCAGCGGCACTTCCTGCTGAACGCGCGGCCGCACCAGCTCTTGATGCTGAAGCAGCTCACCCGGGAGCTGGCCGCCCAGGAGGTCGCCATCTGGAAGAAGGTGATCCGGGTCATCGCCCACGAGCTCAACAACTCCCTCGCCCCGATCAGCTCGCTCGCGCACTCCGGGAAGCTGCTCTCCGCGGCCCCGGAACCGCGGCAGCTGGCGCGGGTGTTCGACACCATCGGGGAACGCGCCCTCCACCTCGCCGGCTTCATCGACGGCTATGCGCGCTTCGCGAAGCTCCCGCGCCCGCGGCCGGCCGAGGTCCACTGGGCGGCGTTCCTCGCGCGCCTGGAGGGCGCGTGGACCTTCAGGGTCGTGGGCGAACTGCCGCAGGGTGCCGCGAGCTTCGACGCGAGCCAGCTCGAACAGGTGCTCATCAACCTTCTGAAGAACGCGGCGGAGTCCGGCTCGCCTGCCGAGGAGATCACGCTGGCGGTGCACGCCGCGCAGCCGGGTTTCCGCCTCGAGGTGTCCGACCGCGGTGCCGGCATGAACGAGCAGACGCTGCGCGATGCGCTCCTGCCGTTCTACTCGACCAAGCCCTCGGGCACCGGACTCGGGCTCACGCTGTGCCGCGAGATCGTGGAGGCGCACGGCGGGCGCCTGAGCCTCGCCAACCGCGCCGGCGGGGGTGCCTGCGTGAGCCTGTGGCTGCCCTGAAGGCTACTTCTTGCGACGCGCCGGGGTGGCGCGGGCGGGGCGGCCGCCGGCGGCGGCCTCGACGTCCAGGCCCTTCAGGTACTGCTTGAACCCCTTGCCCAGCGAGGGGTGGCCGAGGGCGTACTCGACCGTCGCCTGCAGGTAGCCGAGCTTGCTGCCGCAGTCATAGCGCTTGCCGGTGAAGCGGTAGGCATAGACGGCCTCCTCGCCCATGAGCGCCGCGATGCCGTCGGTGAGCTGGATCTCCCCACCCGCGCCGCGGCCGATGCGTTCCAGGTGCTCGAAGATCGCCGGTGCCAGCACGTAGCGGCCCACCACGGCGAGGTTGGACGGCGCCTTCTCGGGCTTGGGCTTCTCGACGATGCTCTTCACGCGGCTGGTCGCGGAGCGGTCGGCCTCGACCGCCACGATGCCGTACTTCTCGGTGTCCTTGTGGGGCACGACCTCGACCCCGAGGACGCTCGCGTTCTTGGCCGCGTACACCTCGGCCATCTGCGCAAGGCACGCCACGTCGCTCTTGATGAGGTCATCGGCGAGGTGCACGAAGAACGGCTCGGAACCGACGGCGGGCTGGGCGCAGAGCACCGCATGGCCGAGGCCCAAGGGCGCAGGCTGGCGGATGTAGATGCAGGACGCGTAGGACGGCAGCACGCTGCGCAGCTGGTTCAGGAGGTCGCTCTTGCCCTGGGACTCGAGCATGTGCTCGAGCTCCTGGTCGGAATCGAAGTGATCCTCGATCGCGCGCTTGGAGGCGCCGGTCACGAACACCAGGCGCCGGGCGCCCGCGGCCAGGGCCTCCTCGACGGCATACTGGATGAGGGGCTTGTCGACCACCGGGAGCATTTCCTTGGGGCTCGCCTTGGTCGCCGGCAGGAAGCGCGTGCCGCGCCCGGCCACGGGGAACACGGCGGTCCGGATGGCCGTCTTCGGGATCGTCCTCATCGCTTGAAACCTTCCCTTTAGGTGGGCGCCGGGTTGCTCGGGGGCGCGGCGGGCGCAAGTGTAGCTTCTTGCGGTACGGGCCTGCGATCCTCAGCGATCCGGCATGAAGTTAACTTAAGTCACTCATTTATCAGGGGCTGTGGGCGCTCTGGTCGGCTCGCTCCGCCCACTTGAAGACCGCCGGGCGCATGCTGTCCCAGGAGCGGCACTTCGGGCAGCGCCAGTACCAGCGCACGCTGTTCAGCCCGCAGTCGTCGCACTGGTAGCGCCCGCCGGCATCCCCGATGCGGGTGAGCAGCATCGCCAGCGACTGGGCCTCGGCCTGGGACCCGATCTCGAGGCCGAGGTCGGCGTGCCGTCCCGGAAGCTCGGCGACCTCGGCGGCCGGCATCGCGGTCGCGAGGAGCCAGGCGAGCTGGCGCGGACTCACCCGGCCGCTGGCCTTGAGGCGCCGCACGAGCTGCGGCAGGGTCGCGCCCCGGTCGCGCTCGCCGGCCACGGTGAGCACGGAGGGGATGATCTCCAGGGCCAGGCCCGGGGACACTTCGAGGGCCTTCAGGTACAGCGTGAGGGCGCCGCTCGCATCCCCGCCGGTGGCCGCAAGGCGCGCCGCCAGGATGTCCGCCCGCGGCAGCTCGCCGTAGTGGCTGCGCGCCTGGCGCAGCAGCGTATGCGCGCGCTCGCCCTCGCCCTGCAGCAGGGCCTGCTCGGCGAGCTCGCACAGGTAGTGTGCGGCGACCTGGGCGCGCTCGCTCTGCACCGGCGCGGGCAGCTCGTGGAAGACCTTGAGCGCCTTGGCCCAGTCGCCCTGCGCCTCGTAGATGCTCACCAGGTGGTCCAGCGCCGCGCGCCGGTACTCGCGCGAGGCAGCCAGTTCCTCGAGCACCCGCTCGGCCCGGTCCATGAGTCCCGCGCTCTGGTAGTCCAGCGCCAGCTCGAAGGCGGCCCGGTCGGCCAGTCCCGAGCCGCCCTGGTCGCGCAGGCGCGAGTGGACGGCGATGGCGCGGTCGACCTCGCCGCGGCGGCGGAACAGGCTCCCGAGCGCGAACTGGATCTCCGCGGCATCGCCGTTGGCCTGCGCCATGCGCGCGAAGATCTCGGCCGCATGGTCGATGCGGTCGTTGATCAGGTGATCGAGGCCCTCGTAGTAGTCGCGCGGCAGGCGCACCGTGCGCGCGGCGCCGTTGCGGCGCCCGAGGAAATAGGCGGCGAGGCCCACCAGGACGAAGGCCAACGCCAGGAACATCGGCGGCAGTTCGAACACGCCGCCTAAGGTAGCAGGAAAGGAATCGCGGCAGGAAAGGCGCGGCGGTGCCATGGGGCACCGCCGCGCGTCGTCTTCAGCGTGGCAGGCGGGGGGCCTAGTCGCGGATCGGGCGATCCGCGCCGTCGTTGACGCGCTCGCGCAGGTCCTTGCCCGGCTTGAAGTGCGGCACGTGCTTGCCCGAGAGCGCCACCGCCTCGCCGGTCTTGGGATTTCTCCCCTGACGCGGCGGACGGAAGTGGAGCGAGAAGCTGCCGAAGCCCCGGATCTCGATGCGCTCTCCCTGCGAGAGCGCATCGCTCATGATCTCGAGGATCTGCTTGAGTGCCAGCTCCACGTCCTTCGCCGGCAGATGCTTCTGCTTGGCGGTGATGATCTCGATGAGTTCCGACTTCGTCATGCGCAGGCTTGACCCCCGCTATCAGCGACCGTCGCCGGAGCCGATGTGCTCCTTGAGCAGGTCGCCCAGGCTCGTGCCCGCGGACGCGCCCGACTCGGAGCGGTAGCTGGATACGGCCTCGGCTTCCTCGTGGGCTTCCTTGGCCTTGATCGACAGCGAGATCGTGCGCGACTTGCGGTCGACACCGGTGAACTTCGCCTCGACCTCCTCGCCCACCTTCAGCACCGAGCGGGCATCCTCCACCCGGTCGCGGCCGAGCTCGGAGGCCCGCAGCTGACCCTCGATGCCGTTGCCCAGGTCGATGATGGCGCCGCGTGCGTCGACTTCCTTGACCACGCCCTTGACGATCGTGCCCTTGGGGTTGTCGGCGATGTAGGAGGAGAACGGGTCCTTGGCCAGCTGCTTGATCCCGAGGCTGATGCGCTCGCGCTCCGGGTCGATCGACAGCACCATGGCCTCCAGCTGCTGGCCCTTCTGGTAGTTGCGCACCGCCTCTTCCCCCGGCATGTCCCAGGAGATGTCGGAGAGGTGCACCAGGCCGTCGATGTTGCCCTGCAGGCCGATGAAGATGCCGAAGTCGGTGATCGACTTGATCTGGCCGGCCACCTTGTCGCCGCGGTTGTAGTTCTCTGCGAACTCCTTCCACGGGTTCGCCTGGCATTGCTTGAGGCCGAGGGAGATGCGGCGGCGCTCCTCGTCGACGTCGAGCACCATGACCTCGACTTCCTGGCCGGTGTGCACCACCTTGGCCGGGTTCACGTTCTTGTTGGTCCAGTCCATCTCGGAAACGTGCACCAGGCCCTCGACGCCGTCCTCGATCTCCACGAACGCGCCGTAGTCGGCGATGTTGGTGACCTTGCCGAACACGCGGGTGTTGGGCGGGTAGCGGCGCGCGATGTTCTGCCAGGGATCGGCCCCCAGCTGCTTGAGGCCCAGGCTGACGCGTGAACGCTCGCGGTCGAACTTGAGGATCCGGACCTCGACCTCGTCGCCGACCTTGACCACCTCGCTCGGGTGCTTGACGCGCTTCCACGCCATGTCGGTGATGTGCAGGAGGCCATCGATGCCGCCGAGGTCCACGAACGCACCGTAGTCGGTGAGGTTCTTGACCGTGCCGCGCACGACGGCGCCTTCCTGCAGGTTGTCCATGAGCGCCGAGCGCTCGGCGGAGAATTCCTGCTCGACGACGGCGCGGCGCGAGACCACGACGTTGTTGCGCTTCTGGTCGAGCTTGATGACCTTGAACTCGAGCGGCTTGCCCTCGAGGTAGGAGGTGTCGCGCACCGGGCGCACGTCCACCAGAGAACCGGGCAGGAACGCGCGCACGTTCTCGATCTCGACCGTGAATCCACCCTTGACCCGGCCGGTGATGACGCCGGTCACGATCTCGGACTTGTTGAATGCTTCCTCGAGCCGCGTCCAGGTGCGGGCACGCTTGGCCTTCTCGCGCGACAGGCGCGTCTCGCCGGTGCCGTCCTCCACCGAGTCAAGCGCGACTTCCACCTGGTCGCCGGTCTTGACCTCGACCTCGCCGCGTTCGTTCTTGAACTGCTCGAGGGGGATGACGGCCTCGGACTTGAGGCCTACGTTGACGATCACGACGTCGTCGGTGACGTCCACGATGAGCCCGGTGAGAATCATTCCCGGGCGGATGCGCTGGTTAGCGAGACTTTGCTCGAAGAGCTGGGCGAAACTTTCTGTCATACCTTCACTTCGCACGCGCAATGCGTGCCGATACTGGCCCCTCATCCGTAAGAGCCAGGAAAAACGAACAGGCACCCGCATCCTGCGCGTGCCAACCTCCAAAACCTTCCCTTGCGATTCGCGGCGAGCCGGCTTTGACTTAACGCCACAAGCCTCGAGCGGCCCCCAGTTCCAGCACCCTTCCCACGACCGCCTCCACGGACAGGTCGGTGGAGTCGATCACGCAGGCATCGGGCGCGGGCCTCAAGGGTGCGACCTGGCGGGTCTGGTCCCTTGCATCCCGCTCGGCTATCTCGCGCGAAAGGGCGGGAAGGCTAACATCAGACCCCTTGTCTTTCAACTGCTTATGGCGCCGCAAGGCCCGCTCCTGGGCCGAGGCGGTCAGGAATATCTTGAGCGGCGCCCGGGGGAAGACCACGGTGCCCATGTCGCGCCCGTCGGCGACCAGCCCGGGGGGCTGCGCGAAGGCCTGCTGGCGGTGCATGAGGGCCCCGCGCACCTCCGCCCAGGCCGCCACGCGCGAGGCCCCGTTACCGGCCGCCTCGGAGCGGATGCCGAGGGTGACGTCCTCGCCCTCGAGCAGGACCTGCTCGCTGCCGTCGGCTGCGGAGCCGAAGGCCACGGCCATCTTCTGGGCGACCTGGGCGTGCCCTGCCCGGTCGTCGGGGTCGAGCCCCCGGCGCTGGCCGGCAAGGGCAACCAGCCGGTACAGGGCGCCGCTGTCGAGCAGGTGCCAGCCGACCCGGCGGGCGACGGCGCGGCTGATGGTGCCCTTGCCCGAGCCGCTCGGCCCGTCGATGGCGACCACCGGGACAATGTCACTTGCACTCATGGGAGGGGCGCGAGCCTGCGCTTAAGCCGCCTCGATCCGCAACCCGCAACCGCGGGCGAGTTCGAGGAATCCGGGGAAGGAGGTCGCGACGTTGGCGACGTCCAGGATCTCGAGCGGCGCGCGCGCGCGCAGCGCGGCGACCGCGAACGCCATCGCGATGCGGTGGTCGCCGCGGCTGTCGATGGTGCCGCCGCCGAAGGTTTCCGCGCCCCGCAGCCACAGGCCATCCGGCAAGAGCTGGTTCTCGATGCCGAGGGTGGTGAGTCCTGCGGCCATGGCCGCCAGGCGGTCGGATTCCTTGACGCGCAGCTCGGCGGCCCCGCGCACCACGCTCTCCCCGCGCGCGCAGGCGGCCGCGACGAAGAACACCGGGAATTCGTCGATCGCCAGCGGCACCAGGGACTCCGGCACCGTGATGCCCCGAAGCTCGCTCCGGCGCACCTCGAGGTCGGCAATCGGTTCCCCGCCGGCCCGCCCCGATGCCGGCCGGGCCCGGACACGGATGTCCGCGCCCATCCGCTGCAGGATCTCGAGGAGTCCGGTGCGTGTTGGGTTCACACCGACGTTGCGCAGCACCAGTGGCTGCGCGGCGGCGAGGCAGCCGGCGACCAGGAAAAAGGCCGCCGAGGAGAAGTCCGCCGGCACCTCGACCTCGGCCGCGGCCAGCGCTTGGCCGCCCTCGAGCGCGATGGTGGCGCCCTCCTTCAGCACCTCGACCCCGAAGGCGGCGAGCATGCGCTCGGTGTGGTCGCGCGAGGGCGCAGGCTCGGTCACCCGCGTGCGCCCGCGGGCATTGAGCGCGGCCAGCAGGATCGCCGACTTCACCTGGGCGCTCGCGACCGGGAGCGCGTACTGGATCGCCTTCAGGTGCGGCACCGGGCTGATGCGCACCGGTGGGCGGCCGTCCTCGGTCTCGATCCGGGCGCTCATCAGCCGCAGCGGCTGGGCCACGCGCTCCATCGGGCGGCGCATGAGCGATGCGTCCCCGATGAGCGTGGAGGCGAACGGGGCGCCGGCGAGCAGGCCCATCATCAGGCGGATGGCCGTGCCCGCATTGCCCATGTCGAGCACGCCCGGGGCGGCATGCAGGCCGGCCATGCCGGTGCCCTCGATGCGCGCTTCCGTCGGCGCCGGAAACTCGATGCGTACCCCGAGGTCTGCGAGCGCGCGCGCGGTGGACAGACAGTCCTCGCCGGCGAGGAACCCGTGGATGCGGGTGACGCCCTGCGCGAGCCCGCCGAACATCAGTGCCCGGTGCGAGATCGACTTGTCCCCGGGTACCGTCAGCTCCCCGCCCACGCTGCCGCCGGGCTGGACTCGGTAGCGCGACGCGCCGCCGCTCACTGCACGGCCCGTGGATAGGATCCGAGTATGCGAAACAGCGAGGCGCGCTTCTTGAGCGCGGCGAGCGCCCTGGCGATGTTCTTGTCCTCGGCGTGCCCCTCGAAGTCGATGAAGAACACGTAGTCCCACTTGCGCCGCCGGGATGGCCGCGACTCGATGCGCGTGAGGCTCACGCGGTGGCGCGCGAGCGGCTCGAGCAGGCGCTGCAGGGCGCCGGGCGCGTCGGTGTGCAGAACCGAAACCAGGAGCGTCGTGCGGTCCTCGCCCGAGGGCGCGAACAGCTTGCGCCCGAGGACCAGGAAGCGGGTGGTGTTGTCGCTCCGGTCCTCGATCTCGGCGGCGAGGATCTTGAGCCCGTAGACCTCGGCGGCGGTCTCCCCGGCGATCGCGGCCGTGCCCTTCTCGTCGCGGGCGCGGCGCGCCCCTTCGGCGTTGGAGGACACCGGCACCTGCTCGATGCCCGGCAGGTGCTCATCCAGCCACTCGCGGCACTGCGCGAGCGACTGGGGATGCGAGCACACGCGCACGATGCGCGACAGCGCCCCCATGTTGCCCATGAGGTGCTGGCGGATGCGCAGCTCGACCTCGCCGCAGATCTTCAGCGGCGAGCTCAGGAAGCGGTCAAGGGTATGGTTGACGGTGCCTTCCGTGGAGTTCTCGATGGGCACGACGCCAAAGTCCGCGTTGCCCGCCTCCACCTCGTGGAAGACCTCGTCGATGGAGCTCAGGGGCAGCGCGCGCACCGAATGCCCGAAGTGGTTGAGCACCGCGGTCTGGGTGAAGGTGCCCTCGGGCCCGAGGAACGCCACCTTGAGCGGCTCCTGCTGCGCAAGGCATGCCGACATGATCTCGCGGAACAGGCGCAGCACCTCCTCGTCGCGCAGCGGCCCCTCGTTGCGCTCACGCGCGCGGCGCAGCACCTGGGCCTCGCGCTCCGGGCGGTAGAAGTCCACGGCGCGGCCGCTCGCGGCCTTGGAGATCCCGACCGCCTGCGCGAGGCGCGCGCGCTCGGAGATGAGCCCGTGGATCGCCTCGTCCACCGCGTCGATGCGGGCACGCACCTCGTCGAGGTTGACCGTGAGCGGCCGCGCGCCGGGCGAACCGGCGGCGGGTGCGGGCTTCTTGGGGCGGCGTGCCATCCTCAGGCCTGCAGGATGCGCGCGGCCAGCACGCCCTGGATGGCGCGGATGCGCGCCAGCACGTCGGCGCTGACCTCGCCGTCGGTATCGATCAGCGTGTAGGCGAACTCGCCGCGCGACTTGTTGAGGAGGTCCGCGATGTTCAGGTGCGCGGCTGCGAGGCAGGTGGAGATCTGGCCGACCATGTTGGGCACGTTGGCGTTGGCGATGGCAAGCCGCGTGGTGCCAGGCACCCGCGGCAGCAGGGCTTCCGGGTAGTTGACGCTGTTCCTGATATTGCCGTTCTCGAGGAAATCGCGCACCTGTTCGGCCACCATGACCGCGCAGTTCTCCTCCGCCTCGCCGGTGGAAGCCCCCAGGTGCGGCAGCGCCAGCACCTTGGGGTGGTCCTTGACCGCCACGGTGGGGAAGTCGCACACGTAGGCGTGCAGCGCCCCGGCATCCAGGGCGCCAAGCACCGCCGCCTCGTCCACGATGGCGGCGCGCGCGAAGTTGAGGATCGTGCCGTTGGGGCGCATGAGCGCGAGGCGGGTCGCATTGACCAGCCCGCGGGTGGCATCGTTCAGGGGCACGTGGACACTGACGGCATCGCTGCGCGCGAACAGGTCCTCGAGCGAGCGCGCCTGCTCGACGCTCGAGGACAGCTGCCAGGCCCGCTGAACCGTGATCTGGGGATCGTACCCCAGGACCTTCATGCCGAGCGCCAGCGCGGAATTCGCGACCTCGACGCCGATGGCGCCGAGCCCGACGACGCCGAGCGTGCGGCCCGGGAGCTCGAAACCCACAAACGCCTTCTTGCCCTTTTCGACCTGGGCATCCAGTGCCGCATCGTCCCCGGACAGCCCGCGGGCGAACTGCCAGGCGGGACCCAGGTTGCGGGCCGCGAGCAGGAGGCCGGCGAGCACCAGCTCCTTCACGGCGTTGGCATTGGCCCCGGGGGCGTTGAACACCACGATTCCGCGGCGGCCCAGGGCCTCGACGGGAATGTTGTTGGTTCCGGCACCGGCGCGCCCGACGGCCAGCACGCTCGCCGGGAGTTCGAGGCCGTGCATGTCGGCGGAACGCACCAGCACCGCATCCGGGGAAGCGAGGTCGTTGCCGACCTGGAAGCGCGCCTCGGGCAGGCGCGCCAGTCCCCTGGGACTGATGCTGTTGAGGGTGCGGATGCGGTAGCTCATGGCACCTCAGCCGTGGCGGCGCTCGAACTCGCGCATGAAGCCCACCAGGGCCTCGACGCCCTCGAGCGGCATGGCGTTGTAGAGGCTCGCGCGCATGCCGCCCACCGAGCGGTGCCCCTCGAGGTTCACCAGCCCCGCGGCCCGTGCCTGGGTGAGGAAGGTGGGCTCAAGCTCGGGTTCCTTGAGGGTGAAGGGCACGTTCATCCACGAGCGGCACTCGCGTGCGACCGGGTTGGCGTAGAACCCCGAGGCGTCGATGGCCCCGTAGAGGAGGTGCGCCTTGGCTTCGTTGCGGGCGGCCATCGCGGGAAGGCCGCCCTGCTCCTTCAACCACCGGAACACCAGGCCCGCCATGTACCAGGCGAAGGTGGGCGGGGTGTTGAGCATCGAGCGGTCCTGCCCCTGAAGCGCGTAATCGAGCACGGTCGGCGTGCCCGGGCGGGCGCCGCGCAGCAGCTCCTTGCGCACGATCACCACCGCAAGTCCGGCGGGACCTATGTTCTTCTGCGCGCCCGCATAGATGAGGCCGAAGCGCTCCACCGGCACGGGCCGCGAGAGGATGGTCGAGGACATGTCCGCGACCAGGGGCACGGGACCTGGATCGGGGATGTAGGGAAACTCCACCCCGCCGATGGTCTCGTTCGGGGTGTAGTGCAGGTAGGCGGACCCCGCCGGGGCGCGCAGCGCGTCCGCGCGCGGGACGGTGGTGTACCTGGAGTCGGCCTCGTCGGCGAGCACGTCGACCTTAACGAAGCCGCGGGCCTCCCCGAGCGCCTTCTTCGACCAGGCGCCGGTGTTGACGTAGGCCGCGGTGGCGTCGGGGCCCGCGAGATTCAGAGGGATGGCCGCAAACTGCGCCGTCGCCCCGCCGTGCATGAAGAGCACGTGGTAGCTCGCGGGCACGCCCAGGAGTTCGCGCAGGTCGGCCTCGGCAGCCTCGGCGACGGCCACGAAGGGCTTGCCCCGGTGGCTGACTTCCATCACCGACATGCCGCTGCCGCGCCAGTCGGTCAGTTCGGCGCGTGCCTCCTCGAGCACGGCGAGCGGCATGGTCGCCGGACCTGCCGAGAAATTGAATACGCGCACGGCCCCTCTTTGGGTCGCAAGACTTCAGGATCAGGGAAGGGCCGATCTTAACAACGCCCCATGAGGCGGGTCAGATCTTTTGGGTCTAAGGCCGCTAGGCCGGGCCGTCCGGGACCTCGGGCTGCGGACCCTCGCCGGCGGCGGCACCCTCCTCGCCCCCCTCCAGGCTCTCGATGCGCTCGATGCCCACCAGGCGCTCGCCCTCGCCGAGGCGGATGAGGCGCACGCCCTGGGTGTTGCGCCCCTGCACGGAGATCTCGTCCACCGTGGTGCGCACCAGCGTGCCGCTGGAGCTGATGAGCATGATCTCCTGGCCGGCCTTGGCCTGGAGCGCCGCGACCGTGAAGCCGTTGCGGTCGGAGGTCTGCAGCGCGATCACGCCCTGGCCGCCGCGCCCGTGGGAGGGGAAGTCCTCGAGCGGGGTGAGCTTGCCGTAGCCGGTCGCGGATGCGGTGAGGATGTGGCCCTCGCCCACCACGATGAGCGCGATCAGGTCGTGGCCCGGGCTCAGGCGGATGCCGCGCACGCCGGCCGCCTCGCGGCCCATGGCGCGCACTTCGGCCTCGTTGAAGCGGATCGCCTTGCCGCCGGAGGACACCAGGATGATCTCGCGTTCCCCGTCGGTGAGCTGCACGCCGACCAGTTGGTCGTTGTCGGCGAGGTCGAGCGCGATGATGCCGCTCGAGCGCGGCCGCGAGAACGCCGCGAGCGGCGTCTTCTTGACCGTGCCGGCCCGGGTGGCCATGAACACGAAGTGCTGCTCGTCGTACTGCTTCACCGGCAGGAGGGCGTTGATCTTCTCGCCCTCCTCCAACGGCAGCAGGTTCACCATCGGCTTGCCGCGCGCGCCGCGGCCGGCCTGCGGCAGCTCGTAGACCTTGAGCCAGTAGACCTTGCCGCGGTTGGAGAAGCACAGCACGGTGTCGTGCGTGTGCGCGACGAACAGCTTCTCGACGAAGTCCTCGTCCTTGACCGCGGTCGCGGTCTTGCCGCGCCCGCCGCGGCGCTGGGTCTGGTACTCGGTGAGTGGCTGGCTCTTGGCGTAGCCGGCGTGGCTCAAGGTCACCACCACGTCCTGCGGCTCGATCAGGTCCTCGGTGGTGAGGTCCAGGTGGTCGCGGTTGATCTCGGTGCGGCGCGCATCGCCGTAGGCGTCGCGGATCTCGAGCAGTTCCGTGCGCACCACGAGAGTCAGGCGCTCCGGGCGGGCGAGGATGTCCATGAGGTCCGCGATCGAGGCCAAAAGCTCGCGGTACTCGGCGATGATCTTGTCCTGCTCAAGTCCGGTGAGCCGGTGCAGGCGCATGTCCAGGATCGCCTGCGCCTGCGCCTCGGACAGGTGGTAGGCGCCGTCCCGCATCCCGAACTCGGCGCCGAGCGCCTGCGGGCGCGTGGAGATGCCGCCCGCGCGCTCCAGGAGCTCGGTGACGGCGCCCGGGCGCCAGGCGCGCGCCTGCAGTGCGGTGCGTGCCTCCGCCGGCGATGCGGCGGCCTTGATGAGCGCGATCACCTCGTCGATGTTGGCGAGCGCGACCGCGAGCCCCTCGAGGATGTGGGCGCGCTCGCGGGCCTTGGCGAGGTCGTAGATGGTGCGGCGCGTGACCACCTCGCGCCGGTGCCGGATGAAGGCCTCCAGCATTTCCTTCAGCGACATGAGCTTCGGCTGGCCGTCCTGGAGCGCGACCATGTTGATGCCGAACACCGTCTCCATCGGCGTCTGCGCGTAGAGGTTGTTCAGCACCACCTCGGTGACTTCGCCGCGCTTCAGCTCGATGACGATGCGCATGCCGTCCTTGTCGGACTCATCGCGCAGGCCGTCGCTGGCGATGCCCTCGAGCTGCTTCTCGCGCACCAGCTGCGCGATGCGCTCGATCAGGCGCGCCTTATTGACCTGGTAGGGGAGCTCGGTGACCACGATCGCCTGGCGGTCGCCGCGGCCGACCTCCTCGATGCTGACCTTGGCGCGCACCGAGAGCCGCCCGCGGCCGGTGCGGTAGGCGGTGGCGATCTCGCCGGCCCCGTTGATGATGCCGCCGGTCGGGAAGTCCGGTCCCGGCACGTGCTGCATGATCCCGGCGAGCGCGATCGCGGGGTCATCCAGCACCGCGACGCACGCGTTCACGATCTCGGTGAGGTTGTGCGGCGGGATGTTGGTCGCCATGCCGACCGCGATGCCGGTCTGGCCGTTGACGAGGAGGTTCGGGACGCGGGTCGGCAGTACCGTCGGCTCGTGCTCGGACTCGTCGTAGTTGGGCGTGAAGTCGACGGTTTCCTTGTCGATGTCGGCGAGCAGCTCGTGCGCGATCTTCGACATGCGCACTTCCGTGTAGCGCATCGCCGCGGGCATGTCGCCGTCGACGGAGCCGAAGTTGCCCTGGCCGTCCACCAGGAGGTAGCGCATCGAGAACGGCTGCGCCATGCGCACGATGGTGTCGTAAACCGCCGTGTCGCCGTGCGGGTGGTACTTGCCGATGACATCGCCCACCACGCGCGCGGACTTCTTGTAGGCCTTGTTCCAGTCGTTGCCGAGCTCGCGCATGGCGTACAGCACGCGCCGGTGCACCGGCTTAAGGCCATCGCGGACGTCCGGCAGGGCGCGCCCCACGATGACGCTCATGGCGTAGTCGAGATAGGACTGCCGCATCTCCTCTTCGAGGCTGACGGGCAGGATTTCGCGCGCGTATTCGGCCATTAGATCGCTTGCTCGGACAGGCCCGCGGGGGCCCAAAATAAAGGATAAATTCTAGCACGAAAGGGGTCCCGGACCCTCACCGCGCGGCACTCCCGGACGGGCCCGGCGAGGGGCGCACGCGGCACGGGGCGCCGATATACTTACGGGCCTCGGAAAACCCGACACCGCGTGCCTTGAATCCCGATGCGAGAACCCGCCGACCTGCAGATCGAGCCGCGCTGGCTGCTGTCCATGACAGGCCCGGCGCCCGTGCTCGAGGATCACGCGGTCGTCATCGACAGCGGCCGGATCGTCGCGGTCGGTGAGCGTGCCGGGCTGTCAGCGCGCTACGCCGCGCGCGAGGTGGTGCGGCGCGACGGCCACGTGCTCCTGCCCGGCCTCGTCAACGCCCACACGCGCGCGAGCCGCACCCTGCTGCGCGCCGCCAGCCCCTACCCGGGCATCCCCTCATCCACGGCACTGGCGCGCGAGGCGGACTTCGCGCGCGACGGGACGCGGCTCGCGTTCGCGCTGATGCTGCGGGCCGGGATCACCTGCGTCGCTGACCTCAGCCCGCACCCCGAGGAGACCGCGCGGCTGGCCGCCCAGACCGGGATGCGCGCCTGCATCGCGCTGCCGATCGGCGCCGAGACACCCGAGGGACTGACGGGGCAGCTCGCGCGCGCGGAGCGCCTGTGGGACCAGTACCGCAGCGATGCGCGCATTACGCTCTTCTTTGCGCTGCTGCCGGAGGCGTTCGCGCACGAGGCCACCCTGACGCGCGTGCGGCGGGTCGCCGACGAGCTCGACGCCCCGGTGGCGCTGTGCCTCGGCCCGGCGCTCGAGGTGCCGGAGGTGCGCGACGCCGGGGCTGCGGCGAGCCTGGTCGCGCAGGCCGCACACACCGGCCTCCTGCGACCGGGATGCGCGGTGATCGGGTCGCCCGGCCCGCAGGAGCTCGAACTCATTGCGCGCCACGGCGCGACCCTCATCGCCTGCCCGCGTGCCAGCCTCGGCGCGCGGCCCGCCGCGGTCGCACTGCTCGAGTCGGACCGCACCGCGCTCGGCAGCGGCGACCCCGAGGCGGCCGGCGGCTTCGACCTCCTGGCCGAGGCACGTACCGCGGCCCAGCTGTCACATATCGGCGCCGCGCGCGCGCTGCGGATGGCGACCCTGGGGGGCGCGACCGCGCTCGGCCTGCAGGCGCGCACCGGCAGCATCGAGCCCGGCAAGGCCGCGGACCTGTGCTGCGTCGCGCTCGAGCCGCTGTCCGTGGGCAGCTTCGCGGGCATCGCGGATGCGCTGCTTTTCGGCAGCGGCGCCCAGGGCGTCAGCGACGTCTTCATCGCCGGCCGCCCGCTGCTGCGCGAGCAGGCGCTGCTCGGGTTCGATCCCGCCGAGCTCGAGCGCACCGCGCGGCAGTGGCGCGAGCGGCTGCGCCTCACGGCGGCGGCATGACGGAACCCCGCACGGCCGCGAACGCCGACCCGGCAGAGCTCGCCAAGTTCGACTCGGGTGCCAGCAGCTTCTGGGACCCCGAGGGCGAATTCCGCCCGCTGCACCTGCTAAACCCCGCGCGTACCCGCTTCATCGCAGAGCGCGCCGCGCTCGGGGGCGCGCGCGTGCTCGATGTCGGCTGCGGGGGCGGCCTGCTCGCCGAGGCGCTCACCCAGGCCGGCGCCCAGGTGACGGCGATCGACCTTGCGCCCGCGATGATCGAGGTGGCGCGCCTCCACGCCGCGGCGGGCGGGCTTGCCATCGACTACCGCTGCGTGGCGGCGGAGGCGCTGCTGAAGGAGAGCCCCGCGGCGTTCGACGTCGTGACCAGCATGGAGATGCTCGAGCACGTCCCGGACCCGCGGCAGATGGTGGCGACGCTTGCCGCCCTCACCCGGCCGGGCGGCGCGGTGTTCCTCTCCACGCTCAACCGCAACCTGCGCTCCTTCCTCACCGCCATCGTGGGCGGGGAGTACCTGATGCGCCTCATCCCGCGCGGCACGCATGAGTACGAGCGCCTCATCCGGCCGGCCGAGCTCGCTGCCTGGGGGCGCGCCGCGGGGCTCGAGCTCGCGGAGCTCTCGGGTATCGAGCTCAACCCCTTCACCGGGCACGTGGCGCTCACCGCGGACGTCGCCGTGAACTACCTCGCGCATCTGCGCCGGTGATCACGCTCACGCACGCGGTCTACTATCTGCTCGGCGCCACCTTCGTCGCCGGACTGGTGCTCGGCGCGCTCCTTTCCTACGTCAGCGCCGCGCGGCGCGTGGCGGCCCTGCGCATCGAGCTCACCGCCGTCCAGGTGCGCCTGGAGGCCGAGACGCGCACGGAAGCCGAGCGCCTGAAGGTGCTCGAGCAGTCCGAGGAGCGCCTGCGCGGCGCCTTCGACGCCCTCGCCGGGCAGACGCTGCGCGCCAACAGCGAGCTGTTCCTGCGCATGGCCCACGAGGCCCTTGGGCGCGACCAGGCGCTCGCCCAGGGCGCGCTCAAGGAGCGCGAGCACGCCGTGGCCGCGCTCGTCGAGCCGCTGCGGGCGGCGCTGGAGCGCACCGAGGCGCAGGTACAGGCGCTCGAACGCGAGCGGCGCGAGGCGTTCTCGAGCCTGCGCACCCAGATCGAGACGCTCGCCGGCGGCCAGGCCCAGCTCTCGCGCGAGACGCGCAACCTCGTGACCGCGCTGCGCCGCCCCGAGGTGCGCGGCCGCTGGGGCGAGCTCACGCTGCGCCGCCTCGTGGAGCTCGCCGGCCTCACCGAGCACTGCGACTTCACCGAGCAGGTGCACCGCGCCGGCGAGCAGGGGATCGTGCGGCCGGACCTCGTGGTGCACATGCCCGAGGAGCGCGACCTGGTGCTCGATGCCAAGACCCCGCTCGATGCTTACCTCGCAGCGCTCGAGGCGGCGAGCGAGGAGGAGCGCCAGACCCAGCTGCGCAAGCACGCGCAGCAGGTGGAGACGCGCGTGCGCGAGCTCGCCTCCAAGAGCTACTGGGCGCAGTTCGAGCGCAGCCCCGAGTTCGCGGTGCTGTTCCTGCCGGGCGACCAGTTCCTGTCCGCCGCCCTCGCCGAGCGGCCGGAACTCCTGGAGAGCGCGCTGGCGCAGAGCGTCATCATCGCCACGCCCTCGACCCTGGTCGCCCTGCTGAAGGCGGTGGCTTACGGCTGGCGCCAGTCGGCGGTCGCGCACAACGCGGCCCAGATCCGCGACCTCGGCCAGGAGCTCTACCGCCGCATCGGCACCTTCCATGCGCACCTGGGGCGGATGGGCCAGCGCCTGGGGGCGGCCGTGGAGGCCTACAACAACGCCGTGGGGTCGCTCGAGCGGCAGCTGATGCCGCAGGCACGCCGGTTCCAGGAGCTCGGCGTGACCGCCGACCCGCCCGCGCAGCCGCTCGAGCCCATCGGGGCGCTGGTACGCCCGACCAGTGCCGAGGCGCCCGAGGCCGTGCCGAGGAGCGATGTCGGCAACGCCTGAGCCCTCCCCGGCCGAGCGGCTGAGCCTGCTGTATTGTCCGGACGCCCAGGCGCACGTGCTGCAGGCGCTGTTCGGCATCGAGCACGAGATCCGCGCCGGCCTCACCCAGCCCCTGGAGCACCAGGTCGCGCACGTGCGCCTGAACTGGTGGCGCGAGGAATGCGAGCGCGTCGTCGCAGGCCACCCGCTGCACCCGCTGACACGGGCGCTGCTCGAGCAGCTTCCGGGCCCGGCACGGGCCAGCCTCGCGCCGCTAGCGGGACTCATCGACCTTGCAGGCTGGGACCTCGCGCAGGCGCCGTTCGACACCGATGCCGAGCACGCCGGCTATTGCCGCAAGTGGAGCCTCGCGGTAGTGGGTCCCTGCGCCGCGCTCGCGGCCGGGGGACCTGCGCCGGGGGCCGCCCTCGACTTCGGCGCGCAGCTGCAGTCACTCCTGCTCCTCGTGCGGCTCAACGCAGACGCGCGGGCCGGCCGCATCCGCGTCCCGCTGCAGGCGCTCGCCGCCGCGGGCATCCCCGTCGAGCAACTGGCGGCGCGTGCGGCTTCGGACGCCCTCGCCGCCTGGCTCAAGGAACGCCATGCCGCCGCACGGGCCGGTCTCGCCGCCGCCACGGCGGCGCTGGGACCTGCGCTCCTGCCGCCCCTGCGGGGACTCGCCGTGCTGGGCGTGCTCGCGCAGTCGCGCTCGCGGCGCGTGAGCGCAGCCTTGCCGGACACCCCGGACCCGGGCGAGGATCTCGCCGCGCTCGATGCCTGGCGCGCCTGGCGCGCGGCGCGGCGCGCCGCCCGCGGTACTGCACCGCTCATGCCTTCCTAAGGAGACGATGGCCTTGTCCGAGCGCTTCGACCCGCGCACCCACCGCGCCGCCCCCGGCGAACTCGCCGGCCGCGTCATCGCCATCACCGGGGCGGGCGATGGCATCGGGCGCGCAGTCGCGCTCGCCTGCGCGGCGCACGGCGCCCAGGTGGTGCTCATCGGCCGCACCGTGAAGAAGCTCGAGAGCGTGCACGCCGCAATCCTCGCAGGCGGCGGCCCGGAGGCGGTGATCGCGCCGCTCGACCTGGAGAAGGCGGTCGCGCACGACTACGACCAGCTCGCGGATGCCGTGAGCGAGCGCTACGGCCGGCTGGACGGCCTGCTGCACAACGCCGGGGTGCTGGGCACCTTAAGCCCGATCGAGCACTACGACGTGCCCACCTGGTGCAAGGTGATGCACGTGAACGTGACCGCCGCCTTCGCCCTCACCCAGGTTCTGATCCCGGCGCTGCGCGCCTCGGCCGATGCCTCGGTGGTGTTCACCTCCAGCAGCGTGGGACGCGTCGGGCGTGCTTACTGGGGCGCCTACGCGGTGTCCAAGTTCGCGGTCGAGGGACTCACCCAGGTGCTGGCGCAGGAACTGGAGAACGTGAGCCACGTGCGCGTCAATGCCATCAATCCGGGACGCACCCGCACGCTCATGCGGCGCCAGGCCTACCCGGCGGAGGAGATCGAGACGGTGCCGCTGCCGGAGAGCATCACCGGGGCGTACCTCGCCCTCCTCGGGCCCGCGAGCCGCGGCGTGACCGGCGGCAGTTTCGAGGCTCAGCCGGCCGGGGGCGCCTCGAGCGCGGCCAGCTCGTCCTGAGTGAGCTCGCGGAAGCGGCCGCGACCCAGCGTCCGCTCGAGCGACAGGGGCCCGAGCCGCGTGCGCAGCACGCGGCTGACGAGCGCACCCTGGCGCTCGAACAGCTGGCGCACTTCCTTGCCGCTCGCCCCGCGCACGCCCACGGTGTACCAGCGGTTCGCGCCCTCGCCACCGCCCGCCTCGCAGCGCTCGACGCTCACGCGTGCACCGCTGTCGAGCGCGCCCTCGAGCACGCCGGCTTGCTGGTCGGGGGTCAGCTCCCCGCGCACCCGCACGCTGAACTCGCTCGGGAGCGCGTGCACGGCCCGCTGCAGGCGCTGGGCAAGCGCCCCGTCGGCGGTCAGGAGCTCAAGTCCGCCGTCGACGCGCGGCATCGGGCTCACGCTGATGAAGCGCCGCCCGGCGCGACGCGGCAGGCGCTCGGTGAGCGCACTGCGGGCCGGCTGCGCCTGCGGCATCGCCTCCTCGGGCAACGCGCCGCCCGGGGGACGCAGCGCCTCGCCCGGGGAGCGGTGGCACAGGAAGGCGTTGGCGCTGGAGCGGGCCGGGGTGGCACGCACCAGGCGGCCGTCGAGCCGCACCTGGTCGGTGGCGGTGACCTTCTGGCCGAGCGTCGCGGGCACCTGGTTCACGGTCAGCCGGCCGGCGCGGATCCAGGCTTCCGCCTCGCGGCGCGAGGCAAGGCCGGCGCGCGCCAGCATCTTCTGCAGCCGCTCCGGCCCTGCGGCCGCTCCGGGACCTGCGGCCGGTGCGCGCCGCCTGCGACCCGTGCGGGCGCGCCCGGGGGCGCGGTTCATCAGTCCTCCCGGTGCGCGGGAGCTGCGACCAGCTCGGCGGACGTTCCGCCCTGGGCCGACAGCTCATCCTCGTCGCCCCCGTCCTCGCTGTCGCCCGCGTCCGCGGCATCGCCGCCGGAAGCCTCAGGCTCGAGCGCCTCGGGTGCCTCGGCGCCGTCGGCCTGGGCCGGCAGTGCCAGCTGCAGGTTGACCTCGCCCATGGCCTGCAGCTGCGCGAGCGGCGGCAGCTCATCGAGGGTCTTGAGCCCGAAGTAGTCCAGGAAGTCGCGCGTCGTGCCGAGGAGCTCGGGGTGCCCGGGCACGTCGCGGTGCCCGACCACGCGCACCCAGTTGCGCTCGATCACGGTGCGGATGATGTTGGGATTGACGGCGACCCCGCGCACCGCCTCGATCTCCGCGCGGGTGATCGGCTGGCGGTACGCGATCAGGGCGAGGGTCTCCAGGAGCGCGCGCGAATAGCGGGTGGTGCGCTCCGGCCACAGCCGCGAGATCTCCGCGGCGAGCTCGCGGCGCACCTGGATGCGCCAGCCGCTCGCGGTCTCCTTGAGCTCGATGCCGCGCTCCTCGTACTCGGCGGCGAGCCTTGCCAGCTGCGCGCGCAACTCCGCCGGCTCCGGGGCCGCGCCGTCGGGGAACAGGCGCGCGAGATCGGCGAGCGACACCGGGCTCCCGGCCGCCAGCAGCGCCGCCTCGATCACGTTCTTCACATACGACTCGTTCATGCCGGGTCCTCCTCCGCGGGCAGCGCGGGCGGCGCCCCGGGCTCCCCGGGCGCCGCGTTCGCGACACCGGGGGGCGTCGCGGGCTCTTCGTTGTTGGTGACGATACGCAGCTGCGGGCCGCTCGGGGTGGCCCGCACGTGCAGCGGGGCGTAGGGCTCGGTCTGGACGATATCGATGAGCGCCTCGCGCATCAGCTCGAGGATGGCCACGAAGGTCACGGTCACCCCCATGCGCCCTTCCTCGGGCTTGAACAGGTTCATGAACGGCAGGAAGCCGCCCTGCCCCAGGCTCTCGAGGATGTCGCTCATGCGCTCCCCGACCGACAGCCGCTCGCGGCGTACGTGGTGGTGGGCGAACATCTCGGCCCGCACCACGACGTCCTTGAACGCGAGCAGCATCTCCCGGAGGGTGATCTGCGGCAGCGCACGCACCACCACGCGGTCCTGCATCGAGGCCGAGGCGGTCCACACGTCGCGCTCCAGGCGCGGGAGGGTGTCGATGCCCTCGGCGGCGCGCTTGAAGCGCTCGTACTCCTGCAGGCGCCGCACCAGTTCCGCGCGCGGGTCGAGCTCCCCCTCCTCGGTGAGCGGGGGCCGCGGCAGGAGCATGCGCGACTTGATCTCGGCCAGCGTGGCGGCCATCACCAGGTATTCCCCGGCGAGTTCGAGCTGCAAGTCGTGCATGAGCTCGATGTACTGCATGTACTGGCGCGTGATCTCCGCCAGCGGGATGTCCAGGATGTCGAGGTTCTGGCGCCGGATCAGGTACAGCAGCAGGTCGAGCGGACCCTCGAAGGCCTCGAGGATGACCTCGAGCGCCTGCGGCGGGATGTACAGGTCGCGCGGCAGCTCCCCGAGCGGCTCGCCGTTGACCACCGCGAAGGGCATCTCGACCTGCTCCGGGGCGGCCGCCGGGGCTTCCGCGGCGGCGGGCGGGTTGGAGACCACGATCTTCAGGTCCGGGCGGGGTGCCATGCGCTGTCAGTCCGCCCGCAGGTGCATGGCGCCACGCACCTCGTCCAGGGTCGCGCGTGCCACTTCACGGGCCTTGTCGGCCCCTTCGGCGACGATGCCGCGCACCAGCTCCGGGTTCTCCTCGAATTCCTGTGCGCGCTTGCGCATGCCCTTGATCTCCTCGACCACCTTCTCGATGAGCGGTGCCTTGCACTCCAGGCACCCGATCCCGGCACTGCGGCAGCCGGCCACGGCCCAGCTGCGCACGGCCTCGTCCGAATACACGCGGTGCAGGTCGAACACGGGGCACTTCTCCGGGTCGCCCGGGTCGGTGCGACGCACGCGTGCCGGGTCAGTCTGCATGGCGCGCAGCTTCTTCACCACTTCGTCCGGTTCTTCGCGCAGCCCGATGGTGTTGCCGTAGGACTTGGACATCTTGCGGCCGTCGAGTCCGGGGACCTTCGGGGTCTGGGTGAGGAGCACCTGCGGCTCGGGCAGGATGGTCACGCCCGTGCCCTCGAGGTAGCCGAGCAGGCGCTCCCGGTCGGCGACCGTGATGCGGTTGTTGCTCTGCACCAGCGCCTGCGCGCGCTGCAGGGCCTCGGTGTCGCCGGCCTCCTGGAACTTGCGCCGCAGCTGCTTGTAGGTGGTCGTGTTGCGGCCGCCGAGGCTCTTCACGGCGCGCTCGGCCTTGGCCTCGAAGTCGGGCTCGCGGCCGTAGAGGTGGTTGAAGCGCCGCGCGGTCTCGCGGGTGAGCTCCACGTGCGCCACCTGGTCCTCGCCCACCGGCACGTAGGCCGCGCGGTACACCAGGATGTCGGCGGCCTGGAGCAGCGGGTAGCCGAGGAACCCGTAGGTGGCGAGGTCCTTCTCCTTCAGCTGCTCCTGCTGGTCCTTGTAGCTGGGCACGCGCTCGAGCCACCCGAGCGGGGTGATCATCGACAGGAGAAGATGGAGCTCGGCGTGCTCGGGTACGTGCGACTGGATGAAGAGCGTGGCGACGCCGGGGTTGAGGCCGGCCGCGAGCCAGTCGATGAGCACGTCGCGGATGTGCTCCTGCAGGTGCGAGGTGTCCTCGTAGCCGGTCGTGAGCATGTGCCAGTCGGCCACGAAGAAATAACACTCGTACTGGTACTGCAGCTCCACCCAGTTGCGCAGCGCGCCGTGGTAGTTGCCGAGGTGCAGCCGGCCGGTGGGCCGCATGCCGGACAGCACGCGCCGCGCCGGCGCCGGTGAGCTCACGTGCCTCCCCGCACCGGGTGCGGGCGTGAGGCAGTGGAGGGGGTTTGTGGCAGCGCGCGCGGCGCGCCGCGCTTCTCGGCGGGCATGGATGTCACGTTGCCGCGATTATAGCGCACGGCCCGTGATCGGCCCCAGATCGCCCTTGCCCGAACGCACCACCACCGGCGGCGACACCGACAGGTCGACCACCGTGGTCGGCTGCGTGCCGCAGTCCCCGCCGTCGAGGATGGCGTCCACCTCGTTCCCCAGGCGCGCGGCGATCTCGCTCCCGGAGGTGAGCGGCTCGGCCTCACCGCCCAGGAGCAGCGTCGAGCTCATGAGCGGCTCGCCCAGTTCCTTCATCAGCATGAGCGGCACCGGATGGTCCGGGATGCGCACGCCGATGGTGCGTCGCCTGGGGTGCTGCAGGCGGCGCGGGGTCTCGCGCGTCGCCCGCAGGAGGAAGGTGTAGGGGCCGGGGAGCGCCGCACGCAGCATGCGGAACTGCCAGGTCTCCAGGCGCGCGAAGTGCCCGACCTGTGCCAGGTCGGCGCAGACCAGCGTGAAGTGGTCATGACGGTCGGCCGCACGCAGCCGCCGCACCCGCTCCAGCGCCGCCGCATCGCCCAGGTGCCAGCCGAAGGCGTAGCAGGAGTCGGTCGGGTAGGCGATCAGGCCCCCGCCGCGGACGATCTCGGCGGCCTGGCGGATCAGCCGCAGCTGGGGATTGACGGGGTGTAACTGGAAGTAAGGGGCCAAGCGGCCATTTTGCGGCAAAAACTGCACCCGCGTGGATCTTGCCCGCGCCCCGTGACAAACTACGCGCCCCTAACGTCCGGGAACCCGCCGGCCCGATTTTTCAGTGCTCGGCAGCCCCGAAACCCGACTCTCCAAACACCCCCTGAGCGATGCAGACTGTCACTGGCCTTGCGCCCCTGGTGGCGTTTTTCTTGGCCTACAAGCTGGGCGGCATTTACGTCGCGACCGCCACCCTGATGGTGGTGATGCTGGCGGTGCTCGCCTTCGACTGGCTGCGCGAGAAGCGCATCCCGCCCGTACACGGCCTGTCGGCGGTGCTGGTGCTGATCTTCGGCAGCGCGACCCTGCTCCTGCACAACAGCGCCTTCATCCAGTGGAAGCCCACGGTCCTCATGTGGATCATCGCGCTCGCCTTCCTCGGCAGCTTCTGGATCGGGCGCCAGACGCTCACGGAACGCTTCCTCGGGCCCGCGCTCGAGGAGAAGCTCACCGTGAGCCCGGGCGTGTGGCGCACGCTCAACGTCGCCTCCGTCCTCTTTTATGCCTTCGTGGGCGCGCTGAACCTCGCGGTAGCGCGGATGGCGAGCGAATCCACCTGGGTGAACTTCAAGCTGTTCGGCCTCACGGTCCTCACCTTCGCCTTCACGGCCGCGCAGGTGTTCTGGCTGAGCACGCGGGGCACGCCGGCGAACCCCGAACCACAGGCGCCCGCCTCATGAACGAGTCGCTCGTGCATGCGCTGCGCGCCGCGCTGGAATCCGCCCTCGCCCCGAGCGCGCTCGAGATCATCGACGACAGCGCGCGCCACCACGGCCACGCGGGCGCCGCCGGCGGCGGCCACTTCAAGGTCAGCCTCACGGCGGCCGCCTTCCGCGGCCGCAGCGCGCTCGAGCGGCACCGGCTGGTGTACGCCGCGGTCGCCCCGCTGCTCGAGGGGCGCGTGCATGCCCTCAACATCCGTGCCCGTTCTCCCGAGGAAGAAGCGCCCTAGAGCGCACCCGATTTCGTTTCCCATCACTCCACTGTTGTTAGGTAATACCCCGGAAAGCTCCTATGAACCATCTGCGTACCTTTTTAGTGGCCGTGGCGCTCGTCGCCATCAGCGCCTGCCAGCCCAAGACCGGCCAGGTTGCCGACTCGACCCCGGCGATCGCCACGGTCAACGGCAGCCCGATCACGAAGGGCTTCTATGACTTCTACATCAAGGCGGTGACCGGCAAGTCCTCCGCCGACATCACCCCGCCCATGCGCTCCGCCGCGCTCGACAACCTGATCCGCGCCAAGGTCGTCTCCGACCAGGCCGCCAAGGACGGGCTCGAAAAGGACCCGGACATCGCCTACCGCCTGCAGCTCGCGCGCGAGGAGGTGCTCGAGCAGGCCGTGCAGGACAAGTACCTGAAGGACCGCCCGCCGACCGAGCAGGAAGTGCGCGCCGAGTACGAGACCCAGGTCGGGCAGATGCCCAAGCTCGAGTACCACACCCGCAACATCCTGGTCGCGACCGAGCCGTTCGCCGAGAAGGTCATCGCGCGCCTGGAGAAGGGCGAGAAGTTCGAGGACGTGGCGAAGTCCGCCTCGATGGACCCGTCCAAGAACAACGGCGGCGACATCCCATTCACGACGCCTGACCGCATGCCGCCGCCCTACGCCGCGGCCGTCATTGCCCTCAAGCCCGGCGAGTACACGCACAAGGCGGTACAGACCCAGTTCGGCTGGCACGTGATCCAGCTGGTCGAGACGCGTGACCTCGCCCCGCCGCCGTTCGAGCAGGTGAAGAACCGCCTCGAGCAGATGGTGCAGGCCAAGAAGGCCCGCGCGTACATGGATGACCTGGTGAAGCAGGCCAAGGTCGAGAAGACCGAGGCTGCCGCCCCGGCCGCGGCCCCGGCTGCAGGGGCTGCAACCCCGCCGGCCCCGGCTGCGGGCACCGCCCCGGCGCCGACGCCGGCTCCGGCCTCGGGCGACTCCGGCTCCAAGTAAGCCGTAAGCCGCAAGGCACCAGGGCGGCGGGTCCGGCAGGATCCGCCGCCCTTTTCTTTTTGGGCCGTCCGCTACCTGCGGCCGAGGAGCTTCAGGAACTGCGCCTCGTCGATGACGGGCACACCGAGTGCTTCCGCCTTGGCGAGCTTCGAGCCGGGCTCGGCGCCGGCGACCACGTAGTGGGTCTTCTTGGACACGCTGCCGGAGACCTTGGCCCCGCGCGCGGTGAGCGCTTCCTGCGCGGCCTCGCGCGTCAGGCCCTGGAGCGTCCCGGTCAGCACGAAGGTCTTGCCGGACAACGGATCGGAAGGCTCCGCGGGGGGCACCTTGAGCTCAGGCCATGTGACACCATGGTCTCGCAAGGCCTTGATAACCCGGCGGTGCTCACGGGACTCGAAGAAGGCGGCCACGTGGGCCGCAACGATCGGGCCGACGTCGGGGACCTGTTCCAGCGTCGCCGCGTCCGCCTCCATCAGGCGCTCGAGCGTGCCGAAGTGCCGTGCGAGCGCCAGTGCGGTGGCCTCCCCCACCTCGCGGATGCCGAGGCCGAACAGCAGGCGCGGCAGGCTCGTGCGCCGGCTCTTGGCGATGGCCGCGATCAGGTTCTGCGCCGATTTCTCGCCCATGCGCTCGAGTTCCTCGAGCTGCGCGGCGGTGAGGGTGTAGATGTCGGCGGGCGACTTCAGCACGTCCTGCTCGACCAGCTGCTCGATGAGCTTGTCGCCCAGCCCCTCGATGTCGAGCGCCCGGCGGCTCGCGAAGTGCCGCAGCGCCTCCTGGCGCTGGGCGCGGCAGGTGAAGCCGCCGGTACAGCGGGCCACCGCCTCGCCCTCCACGCGCAGCACCGGGGAATCGCACACCGGGCAGCGCTCGGGCAGCTGCACCTCGCCGGTGCCCGCCGGACGGCGCTCGATCACCACCTTCACCACCTCGGGGATCACGTCTCCGGCGCGGCGCACGATCACCGTGTCCCCGACGCGCACGTCCTTGCGGCGCACCTCGTCGATGTTGTGGAGCGTCACGTTGCTGACCGTCACGCCGCTCACGAATACCGGCTCCAGACGCGCGACCGGCGTCAGGGCCCCCGTGCGGCCGACCTGGAACTCGATCCCCCGCACCACGGTGAGGGCCTCGTCGGCCGGGAACTTGTGGGCGATCGCCCAGCGCGGCGAGCGCGACAGGAACCCCAGGCGCTCCTGGTCCGCGCGGCTCTCGAGCTTGTAGACCACGCCGTCGATCTGGTACGGGAGCCCCGCCCGCCGTGCCCCCAGGTCGCGGTAATAGGCCAGGCACCCCGGCACGCCGCGCACCGGGCGCACTTCCGGGGACACCGGCAGACCCAGCTCGCGCAGCAGCGTGAGCAGCTCCATCTGGCCGGGCGGCATCGCACGGCCCTCGAGGGCGCCGAGCCCGTAGAAGAAGGCGGTGAGCGGGCGGGTGGCCGTGATGCGCGGGTCGAGCTGCCGCAGGCTCCCGGCGGCGGCGTTGCGCGGGTTCACGAACACCTTCTCCCCGCGCGCCGCGGCCTGGGCGTTCATGCGCTCGAAGCCGGCGATGGGCATGAACACCTCGCCGCGCGCCTCGAGCAGCGGCGGCGCCTTGCCGCGCAGTCGCTGCGGGACGGCACGGATGGTGCGCACGTTCGCGGTCACGTCCTCGCCGGTCACGCCATCGCCGCGGGTCGCCGCCTGCGCGAGCCGGCCCTCGCGGTAGATCACCGTGACCGCAAGGCCATCGAGCTTGGGTTCAGCCACGTAGTCCAGTTCGCCGCTCACCCCGAGCCGCTCGTGGATGCGCCGGTCGAAGCCGGTGACGTCCTCCTCGGTGAAGGCGTTGTCGAGCGAGAGCATCGGCACCGAGTGCACGACCTCGCCGAACTCGGCGCTGGCCGTGCCCGCCACGCGCTGCGTCGGCGAATCGGGGGTGACGAGGGTGGGGTCGGCCGCCTCCAGCGCGCGCAGTTCCCGCATCAGCCGGTCGTACTCGGCGTCCGGCACCTCCGGGTCGTCGAGGACGTAATAGCGGTAATCGTGGTGCGCGAGCAGCTCGCGCAGCTCGGCGGCCCGCGCCGCCGCCGCCTTTGTCACGAGGCGGCCCCGCCGCTCAGGCGCTCGCGCAGCGTCGCGATGCGCGCCGGCGTGAGTGGACCGCCCTCCTCGTCCTGGAGCACGCCCTGCAGGCGCTCATTGAGGTTGCGGGCCGTGAAGACCAGCTCGTCGAAGGCCTGTGACGGGGACCTGGGACCCGGGAGCACCGCGAACAGCGACAGGCCGCCGAACTGCAGCGTGTCCATGGTCTGGGTGTCGAAGGTGCCGGGCCGGTTGAGGCTCGCGGCCGAGAGCACGGCGCGCTGCGCCTCGTCGGGCTTGTGGAAGATGTCGAAGCGCCCGAGCACGAAGCCCTCCGCAGCCAGCGCCTGACGCAGCGAGCGGCCGGCGAAGCGCTGCGGCTGGGGAGCGACCAGGCGCACCGCCACGATGCGGCGCTCCGCATCCGGGGGCCACTCGACCCGCAGGCCGCCGGTGTCGGTGGCCGCGGGCGTGAGCGGCGGCGCGGGGGACGGCCCGCGCGGCACGTAATCCGGGCTCTCCTGCGGCGCCGTCGCCACGGCCGGGGCAGGCGCGGCCTTCACGGCGGGCTGCGGGGCCTCGCGGGGCTCGTCGTCATCGTCGGCGGGCTCGAAATCAACCTCGGACTCCACCGGCGCCGGATCCAGCACCGGGACCTCGTCGGTGGCCGCGCGGCTCTCGGTCTCGCAGTTCTCGTCCGCCGGAAGGTCGATGCGCGGCAGCGCGTGGCGCTCCGCCGGGTGAAGCGAGACCTCGGGCAGCGTGAGGCGCGGCTCCTGGCGGGCGCGTGGCGCGCTGTCCAGGCGCATGCCGGCCCGGTCGGCGCTGTGCGGGTTGGCCTGGCGCGGACGCCGGCGCTCCCACAGGGCGAGCGCGACGACGAAGAGGCTGCCGACGATCAGCAGGATCCAGCGCAGTTGCCCGGTCATCGGCGCACGTCCCCCATGCGGATCTTCACACCGCCGCGAGCCGGACGGCCTCGTCGACGTCGACGGTCACCAGGCGCGAGACACCCGGCTCGTTCATCGTCACCCCGACCAGCTGCGAGGCGAGCTCCATGGTGCTCTTGTTGTGCGTGATGAACACGAACTGCACGCGCGCGGACATCTCGCGGACGATGTCGCAGAAGCGGCCGACGTTGTGCTCGTCGAGCGGCGCGTCGACCTCGTCGAGCAGGCAGAACGGCGCCGGGTTCAGGTCGAAGATCGAGAACACGAGCGCGACCGCCGTCAACGCCTTCTCCCCGCCGGAGAGCAGGTGGATGGTGCTGTTCTTCTTGCCCGGCGGGCGGGCCATGACGGCGACGCCCGCGCTCAGCTTGTCCTCGCCCACGAGCTCCAGGTAGGCGTGCCCGCCGCCGAACAGCCGCGGGAACTTCTCCTTCAGCCCGGCGTTGATGCGCTCGAAGGTCTCCTCGAAGCGCGTACGGGTCTCCTTGTCGATGCGGCGCATGGCCTCTTCCAGCGTCGCGAGCGCGCTGTTGAGGTCGGCGAACTGGCTGTCCAGGTACTCCTTGCGCTGCGTGTGCTCGGCGAGCTCGTCGATCGCGGCGAGGTTCACCTGCCCGAGCTTCTCGATGTCGGCGCGCACGCCCGCGAGTGACTCTTCCCAGGCCGGCACCTGCGCATCCGCGGCGAGCGCGGCCAGCACCTCCTCGAGCACCCGCTGGGTGAGGGCGAACTGCTCGGCGAGCGCCGCCCGGCGCACGTGGGTTTCCTGCGCGGCCAGCCGCGCCTGCTCCATCGCCTCGCGGGCGGCCTCGACCCGCGCCTCGGCGGCGAGGCGTTCCTCCTCGCGTGCGCGCAGCGCGGCCTCGGTCTCCTCGAGCGCGGCGCGCGCCGCGGCGAGCTCACCCTCGATCGCGAGGCGCTGCTCGAGCGCGGCCCCGAGCCGGGCCTGCGCCTGGATGATCGGCTCGTCCCCGGAGGCGAGCTCGGCCTCGAGCTCCTCACGGCGGCGGGTGAGCTGCGCGTGCTGCTCGTGCATGCGTCCCATGCCGGTCGCGACCGAGGCCTCGGTCGAGCGCCGCGACTCGACGCGCACGTGCAGGTCGCGCGCGGCCAGCTGCTGCGCCTGCGCGCGGCTGCGCGCCCCAGCCTGCGCGGCACGGCGTTCGTCGCGCTCCTGCGTGAGCTCGCCGTCGCGGGAGCCCAGGCCTTCGAGCTCCTGGGCGGCGCGCGCCAGTTCCTCGCGGGCGCGACCCAGGGACTCGCGGGTCGCCGCAAGCTCGCGGGCGACTTCCTCGGCATCGCCGGCGAGCCGCGTACTGCGCTCGCGCGCCGCTTCCGCGCGGCTCAGGCCCGCCTGCAGGGCGGCGGTAAGGTCGGCGTGCGTGCGGTGCGCCAGCTGCAGCGCCTGCTGCACCTGGTCGCGCTCCTGCTCGGCCGCCTGCAGCGCCGCGCGGGCGCCGGCAAGCCCGGCCTCGGCCTGGGCGGCCGCCTGGGCGGCCTCCTGGGCACCCGCGCGCAGGGTCTTCAGGCGGTGCTCGCGCTCGAGCACGCCGGCGCGCTGGTCGGTACCGCGGCTGACGCGCAGCCAGGCGCGGCCCACCCACTCGCCCGCGGCCGTGATGTAGGAACTGCCGCCCGCAAGGTCGGTGCGCCGCGCGAGGGCCTCGGCCAGCGACCCGGCCGTGCGCACGCCCGCGAGCTGCGCGAGGATCGCCGCCGGACCGCGCACGCGCGCGGCGAGTGAATCGGCCGCCGCCGGGGATCCGGCGGGGTCGCTCTCGATGAGGGTCAGGCGCCCGGTCTCGAGCCGCTCGAGGCCCGCAGCCGCCCCTTCCAGCCCCTCGACGCACACGGCCTCGAGGTAGTCGCCCAGCACGGTCTCGACCGCACGCTCCCAGCCGGCATCGACCTCCAGCGCCGCGGCCAGCCGGGGACGCCGGTGGAGCCCGGCTTCCTCGATCCACGCCGCGGTCTTGCCGGCGTGGTCGCTCAGGGCGGCCGCCTGCAGGGCCTCGAGCGAGGTCAGTTCCGCGCGGGCCGCCTCGCGCCGCTCGCGCGCCAGCTCGAGGCCGCGCTCCGCGGCACCCTGCTCGGCGCGGCGGGCCTGGATGTTCTCCTGCACCTGGGTCAGCTGCTCGCTCAGGCTCTCGCGCCGCGCGCGCGCCGCGCCCTCCTGGTCGGTCAGCTGCGTGAGCTCGCCCCCGGAGCTCTCTGCGCTGACCACGGCACGCTCCTCCTCGATGCGCTGTGCCTGTGCATCCAGCCGCCGCAGCTGGTTGTCCAGCTGCTCGATGCGCGCGCGCTCGACCTCGGTGACCTGCTGCGCGGCACTGAGTGCGCGCGTGTGCGCCTCCCAGCGCTGCTGCCACTCCTGCACGGCGCGCTCGGTGGCCTCGTGCGCCGCGTGCGCGTGCGCCTCGGCCTGCTGCGCGGCCTCGAGCTCGGGTGCGAGCGCTGCGAGCTCCGCGCGCAGCTGGCTGAGCTGCGCCTCGTCGCGGGCGATGTGGCTCGCGGTCTCGGTGAGCGTGGTGCGCGTCTGGTCGAGGTCGGTCTGCTGGCGCTCGCGCAGCTCGCGCGTGTGCTCGATCGACTGCTCCAGGCGCGAGATCTCGGCGCCGACCTCGTAGAAGCGCGCCTGCACTGCGCTCAGGGCCTCGCCGCGGCCGACCTGCTCGGTACGCTCGCGCTCGATGGCCGCTTCCGCGGCGCGCTGCTCGGCGAGCGCGCCCTGCATGGTGATCTCGCGGGCGCGCACGGTCGCATCCTGCACCTCCGCGCCGCTGTCGAGCTCGCGCAGCTTGAGCGCCAGTACCTCGGCGTTCAGACGCCGTTCCTGGTCCTTCAGGGCCTGGTAGCGGCGCGCAGTGGCGGCCTGGCGCTGCAGGTGACGGATCTGCTTCTCGACCTCGTCGCGCACGTCCTGCAGGCGCTCGAGGTTCTCGCGCGTGTCGGCGATGCGCGCCTCGGTCTCCTTGCGGCGCTCCTTGTAGCGGGAGATGCCCGCGGCCTCCTCGACGAAGGCGCGCATGTCCTCGGCCTTGGCGTCGATGACGCGCGAGATCATGCCCTGCTCGATGATCGCGTAGCTGCGCGAGCCCAGGCCGGTGCCCAGGAACAGGTTGGTGATGTCCTTGCGGCGGCAGCGCCCACCGTTGATGAAATAGGCGGAGCTGCCATCGCGCGAGACCTGCCGCTTGAGCGAGATCTCGGTGAAGCCGGCATACGCGCCGCCGATCTTGCCGTCGCTGTTGTCGAACACCAGCTCCACGGAGGCGGTACCGACGGGCTTGCGGGCGCTCGAGCCGTTGAAGACCACGTCAGCCATGTTGTCGCCGCGCAGGTGCTTCGCCGACAACTCGCCCATCACCCAGCGCACCGCGTCGATGACGTTCGACTTGCCGCAGCCGTTGGGGCCGACGACACCGGTGAGATTGCTGGGGAAGTGGATTTGAGTCGGATCGACGAAGGACTTGAAGCCGGCGAGCTTGATCTTGGTCAGCCGCATCTCGAATTACTTCCGTCCTTAACTTCAGAGCGATCGAGGATGGTGTAGTGTAGTGGAATATGCCCACTGCGCCCACCCGCGAGCTCGAGACCTTCCCAAACCCGCAGAGCTCGCGCGACTACACGATCCGCATGCAGATGCCGGAGTTCACGTGCCTGTGTCCGCGCACCGGGCAGCCGGACTTCGCCACGCTCGACCTGGAGTACGTTCCGGCCGCGCTGTGCGTGGAACTGAAGTCCCTGAAGCTCTACATCTGGTCGTTCCGCGATCGCGGCGCCTTCCACGAGGCCGTGACCAACGAGATCGCCGATCACCTGGAGCGCACGCTCGCGCCCCGGTTCCTGCGCCTGAGTGCGCGCTTCAACGTGCGCGGCGGGATCTACACCACCGTTGTCGCCGAGCGCCGACAGGCCGGCTGGAGCCCGCCCGCACCCGTCAGCCTGCCTTAAGAAGCGCGCGTGAGTGCGCGCCGCGGCTCACGTTTATCCGCCCGTCCCGCGGCGGCCCCCGGGGCTCCGAAACCCCTGAAATCCACGCCTTTGCGGCACTGTACAGGCGGGGGTGCGCCGGTATAATCGCGCGTTCTTTAAAGGGGTCCTCGGTGGGGCCCCGCGAACGGGAGTCATTGATGCCGGCGAAGAAAGCTGCGCCCAAGTCTGCGAAGGCCAAGAAGCCCGCGAGCCGGCCGCCGGCGCGCAAGGTCGCCGCCCGCAAGCCCGAGCCGGCCGCCCGGCCCCGCCCGGTGAGCGCGCAGGTCCGCAAGGTGGCCCCGGCGGCGCCCACGAAGAAGCCCGCAGGCGCAGCACCCGCCGCCGAGACCGAACTGAAGAAGCCGCTGCCGCGCGCGGCTGCGCCCGCCGCGACGCCCGTGACCGCGACGGCCATCGCGCGCGCATCGAGCGCGCCCGGCGAGGGCGACGACGGCGACACGATCGAGCCAGGCAGCCTGCTGGCAGGTCCGCGCAACGTACAGCCCTACATCGTCAAGCGCGGCGAGCTGTACATGAGCAAGGAGCAGCTCGAGCACTTCCGCACCATCCTCAACAACTGGAAGCGCGACCTGATGGAGGAAGTCGATCGCACCGTTTCGCACATGAAGGACGAGGCGGCCAACTTCCCCGACCCGAACGATCGCGCCACGCAGGAAGAAGAGTTCAGCCTCGAGCTGCGCACCCGCGACCGCGAACGCAAACTGATCCGCAAGATCGACGAGGCGCTGAAGCGGATCGAGGACGGCTCCTACGGCTACTGCCTGGAGACCGGCGAGGAGATCGGCATCAAGCGCCTCGAGGCGCGCCCGGTCGCCACACTGAGCATCGAGGCGCAGGAACGCCGCGAGCGGCGCGAGCGCCAGTACGGCGACCGCGACGATCGCTACCGCTGAACCTGCCGCTGCGGTCCGCGACGGGCGGCATACGCCCGCGGCCTACGTCGGGCGCTTCGCCCCCTCGCCCACCGGTGACCTCCATCTCGGCTCACTGCTCGCCGCCGTGGGCAGCTACCTCGACGCTCGCGCCGCCGGCGGCCGGTGGCTGCTACGCATCGAGGATCTCGACCGCGAGCGTGAGGTTCCAGGCTGCGCCGACCGCATGCTCGCGATACTCGAGCAGTTCGGTCTCCGCTGGGACGGCACACCCGAGTACCAGAGTCGCCGCACCGCGCAGTACACCGATGCACTCGCGCGGCTGACGACCGCGGGACTCACCTACCCCTGCACCTGTTCGCGCCGCGAGCTCTCCCCCGAGTCGCGCTATCCGGGCACCTGTCGCACCGGCGCCCGGCACCCGGGGCCGGCGGCCATCCGCTTCCGCATGAGCGATGGGCCGGTCGCATTCGAGGACCGGCTCCAGGGCCGTTGCCGCTTCGACGCCGCCGCGCTCGGGGACGTGGTCGTGCGCCGCCGCGACCTTACATTTGCTTACCAGCTGGCGGTCGTGGTCGACGATGCCGAGGCGGGGATCACCGATGTCGTCCGCGGCGCCGACCTGATCGACAGCACGCCCTGGCAGACGGCGCTGCAGGACGCCCTCCGGGTACCGCGCCCGCGCTACGCCCACCTGCCGCTCCTGACCGAGCCGGATGGCGAAAAACTCGCCAAATCACGGCGTTCCGTGGCACTCGACCCGGGGCGCGCCGGCGCGCAGCTGTGGGTCGCGCTCACCTACCTCGGACAGTCACCGCCGGCCGAGCTCAAGGCCGAGGCCCCCGCGACGCTCCTCGACTGGGGCACCGCGCACTGGAATATTGATGCACTGCGTGGGATCCGCACCCGGGTCGTGACCGATTAAGGGGGGACGCAGTTTCGCGGCATGCCGGTGGTCGCCTCCGGAGCACTTGTATAAGGTAGCCGCGAAGTGCCCTGCACTAAGGAAGGTGCATTACGAGCCTTAAGTGGGGGACGTTCGATGAGCGAACCGCGCACCATCAAGAAGTATCCGAACCGGCGTCTGTATGACACGGTCGAGAGCCGCTACATCACCCTCGCCGACATCCGGCGCCTCGTGATAGAGCGGATCGAGTTCGTGGTCATGGACAAGAAAACGCAGGCGGACATCACGCGCAGCATCCTGCTGCAGGTGATCGCCGAGCAGGAGCACGACGGGGAGCCGCTCATGAGCTGCGACTTCCTCTCGCAGGTGATCCGTTCGTACGGCGGCGGCAGCCGCGCCGTAGTGGGCAATTACCTGGAGCAGAGCCTGCGGCAGTTTTCGAGCCAGAACGGCCGCGGCTGAGACGCCGCGGGTTGGATCGGGGAACCCCCGGAGCGAGCCTCCGGGGGCGCCTTGTTCATTGGCTCAGGCCGCGTCGACGTCGCGCATCGACAGGCGGATGCGCCCCTGGCGATCGACCTCGAGCACCTTCACGCGGATCACGTCGCCTTCCTTGAGCTTGTCGCTGACCCGCTCCACGCGCTCGTTGGAGATCTGCGAGATGTGCACCAGGCCGTCGCGTCCCGGCAGGATCGTGACAAACGCGCCGAAGTCCATCAGGCGCGCGACCTTGCCCTCGTAAATCTGCCCGACCTCGACGTCGGCCGTGATCAGCTCGATGCGGCGCTGCGCCTCGCGCCCGGCCTGGCCGCTGACGGAGGCGATCTTCACCGTGCCGTCGCTCTCGATGTCGATCGTGGTGCCGGTCTCCTCGGTGATCTGGCGGATCACCGCGCCACCCTTGCCGATGACGTCGCGAATCTTCTCCGGGTCGATCTTGAGGGTGATGATCGAGGGCGCCCACTCGGACATCTTGTCCCGCGGCGCACTGATGACCTTGTTCATCTCGCCGAGGATGTGCAGCCGGCCGGCGCGCGCCTGCTCGAGCGCGACCTTCATGATCTCGGGCGTCACGCCCTCGACCTTGATGTCCATCTGCAGGGCGGTCACGCCGTCCTTGGTGCCGGCGACCTTGAAATCCATGTCGCCGAGGTGATCCTCGTCACCGAGGATGTCGGTGAGCACCTTGAAGCGGCCGCCCTCGAGCACCAGGCCCATGGCGACGCCGGCCACCGGCGCCTTGAGGGGCACGCCCGCGTCCATCAGGGCGAGCGACGTACCGCAGACGCTCGCCATCGAGCTGGAGCCGTTGGACTCCAGGATCTCCGAGACCACGCGGATGACGTACGGGAAGGTCGTCATGTCCGGCATCACCGCGCTCACGCCGCGGCGCGCCAGGTTGCCGTGGCCGATCTCGCGGCGCTTGGGCGACCCCATCATGCCGGTCTCGCCGACGGAGAACGGCGGGAAATTGTAGTGCAGCATGAACGGCTCGCGGCGCTCGCCCTCGAGCGCGTCAATGATCTGCGCATCGCGCGTCGTGCCGAGCGTGGTGACCACCAGGGCCTGCGTCTCCCCGCGCGTGAAGAGCGCTGAGCCGTGGGTGCGGGGCAGCACGCCGACCTTGACCGTGATCGGGCGCACGGTGAGCGTGTCGCGGCCGTCGATGCGCGGCTCGCCGTTGAGGATGCGCTGGCGCACGATGTTGCTCTCCAGCTTGAAGAGCGCATCGTCGACCTGCTCGGCGTTGTACTTCGGCGCCTCGCCGCCCGCGAGCGTCGCGGCGGTCTGGGTCTTGATCTCCCCGATGCGGGCGTGGCGCGCCTGCTTCTCGGTGATGCTGTACGCCTGGGCGAGCGCGGCCTGCGCGTGCAGCGAGACGGCACTTGCCAGCTCCGCGTTCGCGGCCGGCGCCTCCCATTTCCAGCGCGGCTTGCCGGCTTCGGCGGCGAGCTCGCGGATCGCCTTGATGGCGACCTGCATCTGCTGGTGGCCGAACACCACCGAGCCGAGCATCACTTCCTCGGACAGGCCCTTGGCCTCGGACTCGACCATGAGCACCGCGTCCTGGGTTCCGGCCACGACCAGGTGCAGGTCGGAGCCCGCGAGTTCCTTGGCGGTGGGGTTGAGGAGGTACTTACCGTCCTTGTAGCCGACGCGCGCCGCGCCGATCGGGCCGCTGAAGGGGATCCCCGACAGCGCCAGCGCCGCCGAGGCGCCCAGCAGCGAGGGGATGTCGGCGTCGATGTCCGGATCCATCGACAGCACGGTGGCCACCACCTGCACGTCGTTGTAGAAGCCGTCCGGGAACAGCGGGCGGATCGGGCGATCGATGAGGCGCGAGGTGAGCGTCTCTTTCTCGGTCGGGCGTCCCTCGCGCTTGAAGAAGCCGCCCGGGATGCGTCCCGCGGCGTAGGTCTTCTCGATGTAGTTGACGGTCAGGGGGAAGAAATCACGCCCCGGGGTGGGGCTGGTCTTGGCGACCGCGGTGACGAGCACGACGGTCTCGCCCATGGAAACGCGCACGGCCCCGTCGGCCTGGCGGGCCATTTCGCCCGTCTCGATGGTGACGTTGTGCTGACCGTACGGAAACGACTTGCTGACGACGCTCAAGGCTCGATCCTCGAAGGTGTGAAAGTGCGGGGAAATCCTGAGAGCAGAAACGGCAAGGGCCGCCCGGCGCGGGCGGCCCTTTCAGTTCTTAGCGGCGCAGTCCCAGGCGCTCGACGAGCTCCTGGTACTTCTCGGGCTGTGTGGCTCTGAGGTAATCGAGGAGCTTGCGGCGCTGGTTCACGAGCTTCACGAGGCCGCGGCGCGAGGAGTGATCGCGCTTGTGGGCGCTGAAGTGCTCGCCCAGGCCGTTGATACGCTCGGAGAGGAGCGCGACCTGCACTTCCGGTGAACCGGTGTCGGCGGGGCCGCGGCGGAACTGGGCGAGGATGCCGCCCTTTTTCTCGCTGGTTAATGCCATTGCGCGATTGTCCTAACTACTTACTTTTAAGAGCCTTTTGGTAAGCCGCCAATTCTATATGGCGGAGCGGCATCGCCACAAGGGTTAAGGCCCTCAGGCTCCCGGGCTGCCGGGTACGGCAAGCAGCCGCTGCGGGCGCAGGACCCCGCCGGCCACGGATCCCAAGCCCAGGAACTCCCGGTCCGGGCCATAGAGGCGCACCCGCGGCGCCTCGGGAACCCCCGGCCATGCCAGGCGCTGGCCGTGGAGCAGGCGCTCGCGCTCGGGAGCGCTCAGGGAATGCGCCGGCAGGTGGGCGAGCGGCGCATCGATCGGCAGGAGCGGCAGCGGCTCGCCCCGGGCACAACCGGCCGCCAGCGACTCGAGCGTGTGCAGGGCATGGCCCTCGAACGGCTCCACGTAGACCCGCCGCAGCTGGGTCACGTGCCCCACGGTGTTGAGGGCCCGGGCGATGTCCTGCGCCAGGACGCGCACGTACGTGCCCTTGGAGCACAGGACTTCGAGCGACAGCGCTGCCGGGGCGATCCGGAGGATCTCGAGCCGGTCGATCGTGATCTCGCGCGCTTCCCGCGGTACCTCGAGCCCGGCGCGGGCAAGGCGATAGAGCGGCTGCCCCCCCTGCTTGATCGCCGAATACATCGGGGGCACCTGGGAGCTTGTCCCTACGAACCGGGCGAGTGCCGCGGCGAGCGCCTCACCTGCCAGTGGCGGGACTTCGGCCCGCGCCGTCACCTCGCCCTCGGCGTCCCCGGTCGCCGTCGCGGCCCCGAAGCTCACGGTGAACTGGTAGCACTTGCGCAGGCTCACGATGTCGCCTGCCACCTTGGTCGCCTCTCCGAGGCAGACCGGGAGCATGCCGGTCGCCAGCGGGTCGAGGCTGCCGACGTGCCCACCCTTGATACGCCCGGCGAGCGTACGGACCCGCTGCAGCGCCGCATTCGAGGAGAGCCCGAGCGGCTTGTCGAGCAGCAGCACGCCGCCGCGCACGGGGGACACCGGACTTGCGATCCCGCGCGCGCCTTCAGCGCGCGGGATCGGCCGGCGGGGGATCCTCGCCGTCGTGGGCGGCCCGGTCGTCGGCCACCGCCGAATCGATCAGTCGCGTCAGCCGCGCCGCACCCTCGGGCGTCTCATCGAAGAGGAACTCCAGCCGCGGGGCGTGGCGCAGCCCGAGGCGGCGCCCGAGTTCCCCGCGCAGGAATCCAGCCGCGCGCGTGAGCCCCGCGCGCACCTCGTCCGGCGGGTGCGCCGAGCCGGCGAACGGGGTGAAGTAGACGCGCGCCGCGCCCATGTCGGCCGCCATGCTCACCTGGGTGATCGTGACGTTGCCGACGCGGGGATCCTTTACCTCGCGCGCGATGAGCGTCGCGAGCACGCGCTGGATCTCCGACTCGATGCGCTGGTTGCGGGCCTGGGGCATTACTGCAGGGTTCTCGCCACCTCGACGCGCGCGAAGCACTCGATCTGGTCGCCGACGCGCACGTCCTGGTAGTTCTTGACCCCGACGCCGCACTCGGTGCCGGCACGCACTTCGCCGGCATCGTCCTTGAAGCGCTTGAGGGACTCCAGCGCGCCCTCGAAGATCACCACATTATCGCGCAGCACGCGGATCGGGTTGTTGCGCCGCACGAAGCCTTCCGTCACCAGGCACCCGGCCACCACGCCGAACTTCGAGGAGCGGAACACCTCGCGCACCTGCGCGATGCCGACGATCTGCTCCTTGATCTCCGGCTGCAGCATGCCGGACATCATCTGCTTCACGTCGTCGATGGCTTCGTAAATGATGCTGTAGTAGCGCACCTCGACGCCGGTCTCCTTGACCGCGTCGCGGGCACCGGCATCGGCACGCACGTTGAAGCCGATGATGAGCGCGCGCGAGGCGGCGGCGAGCTGCACGTCGGACACGGTGATGCCGCCCAGGCCGCTGGCGATGATCTTCACCTGCACCTCGTCGGTGGAGAGCTTGGTGAGTGCCTCGCGCAGCGCCTCGGAGCTGCCCTGCACGTCGGCCTTGATCAGCACCGCCACGACGCCCGCCTTGGCTTCGCCCATCTGGGAGAACACGTCCTCGGCGCGGGTCGCCTGGCGGGCGAGCTTCACGTCGCGGAACTTGCCCTGGCGGTACAGGGCGACCTCGCGTGCCTTGCGCTCGCTCTCGGCCGCCAAGAGCTCGTCGCCCGCGTTCGGTGCGGCCGCAAGACCGAGCACCACGACCGGCATCGAGGGCAGCGCTTCCTGCACCGGCTTGCCGTTCTCGTCGAACATGGCGCGCACGCGCCCGAACTCGGTGCCGGCGATGATGGGGTCCCCCATCTTCAGCGTGCCACGCTTCACCAGCACGGTCGCGACCGCGCCGCGGCCCTTCTCCACGCTCGACTCGATGACGATGCCGCTGGCGAGCCCGGTGCGCGGGGCACGCAGCTCGAGCACTTCGGCCTGCAGCAGGATCGCGTCCAGCAGCTGGTCGACGCCCTGGCCAGTGCGGGCCGAGACCGGGACGAAGATGTTCTGGCCACCCCACTCCTCGGAGATGACCTCGTACTTGGACAGCTCGGTGCGCACGCGCTCGGGGTCCGCATCGCCCTTGTCGATCTTGTTCACCGCGACCACGATCGGCACGTTCGCCGCGCGCGCGTGCTGGATCGCCTCGATGGTCTGCGGCATCACGCCGTCGTCGGCGGCCACCACCAGCACCACGACGTCCGTGGCGCGTGCGCCGCGGGCGCGCATCGCCGTGAACGCCGCGTGGCCCGGGGTGTCCAGGAAGGTGATGACGCCCTTGTCGGTCTCGACGTGGTACGCGCCGATGTGCTGGGTGATGCCGCCGGCCTCCCCGGCCGCCACCTTGGTGCGCCGGATGTAGTCCAGGAGCGAGGTCTTGCCGTGGTCGACATGGCCCATGACCGTGACCACGGGCGGCCGCGGCTCGGTCTCCTCGGCGCTCTGCTCGCCCTGCAGGCCCTCCTCGATCTGGTTTTCCTTCACCAGCTTCGCGGTGTGGCCCATTTCCTCGGCCACCAGCACCGCGGTGTCCTGGTCGATCGGCTGGTTGATGGTCACCATCACGCCCATGTTCATGAGCACCTTGATGACCTCGTTGGCCTTGACGGCCATCTTCTGCGCCAGCTCTGCGACCGTGACGGTCTCGCCGATGGCCACGTCGCGCTTGACCGGCGCGGTGGGCATCTCGAAGCCATGGCGGCCCTCGCCGCCGGCCGCCGGCAGCGGACGGGCGCGCGTGCGCTTCTTCTTCTTGTAGCGCGAGCTCACGTCGCCTGCGACGTGCAGCTCCTGGCGTCCGTAACGGGTGGCGCCATCGGGCGCGGCCGCGGCGGGCGCCGGCCGTACCGGTGCGGGCGCGACCTCGGGACGCTCACGGTCCCCGGCGCGGCGCTCGTGCTCCTCGCGCTCGCGGGTGCGGCGCGCCTCGTCGTCGCGGGTGCGCTGCTCGGCCTGGCGGCGCGCGTCTTCCTGGGCGCGGCGCCGGGTCTCTTCCTCCTCGACGCGCCGGCGGTTCTCGGCCTCCAGGCGCTCGCGCTCGCGGCGCTCGGCCTCGACCTTCTCGGTCGCGGCGCGCGCAGCCTCTTCCGCCTCGCGCTTGCGCGAGTCGATCTCGTCCTGCTGGACGCGCGCCTGCTCTTCCAGCACGTCGCGCTTGATGTAGTTGCGGGTGCGCCGCACCTCGACGTTGACGGTGCGCGCCCGGCCCTGGTTGGCCGAGACCTTGAGCTCGCTCTGGGTCTTGCGCTTGAGCGTGATCTTGCGCGGGGCGCCGTCGCCGGCGGCTTCCTCGCTGCCGTGCGCACGCCGCAGGTGGGTCAGCAACTCGAGCTTCGCATCGTCGCTGATGCGCGCATCGGGGCCGGTTACCTTGATGCCCGCCTGGTCCAGCTGCACCAGCAGCCGGTCCACGGGGACCTTCAGTACCTCGGCAAACTGCGAAACGGTGACTTCGGCCATGGGTTGTTGTTCCTCAGGTCCCGTTGCCCGCGTCGAACCACGGGGCACGTGCGGTCATGATGAGCGTGGCGGCCTTCTCGGCGGCCAGGCCCTCGATGTCGGCGAGCTCGTCGACGGACTGCTCGGCGAGGTCCTCGCGCGTGCGCACCCCGCGGCGCGCGAGCGTGAGGGCGAGGTCGGGGCTCATGCCCTCGAGCAGCAGGAGGTCATCCGCCGGCATCGACTGGTCGAGCGTCTCCTCGCTCGCGATCGCCTGCGTCAGCAGCACGTCGCGGGCGCGGTTGCGCAGCTCCTTCACGATGTCCTCGTCGAACTCCTCGATCGCGGCCAGCTCCGCCTGCGGCACGTAGGCGATCTCCTCGATGGTCGAGAAGCCCTCCTGCGCCAGGATCGTGGCGACGTCCTCGTCGACGTCGAGCTGCTTCATGAAGTTCTGCACCAGCTCCTTGGCCTCGGTCTCGCTCTTGGCCTCGGCATCGCTCTCGGTCATGACGTTCAGGTCCCAGCCGGTGAGCTGGCTGGCGAGGCGGATGTTCTGCCCGCCGCGGCCGATCGCCTGGGAGAGCTTGTCCTCGGCGACCGCGATGTCCATGGAGTGCTTGTCCTCGTCGACGACGATGGACATCACCTCGGCCGGCGACATGGCGTTGATCACGAACTGCGCCGCGTTGTCCACGAACGGGATGATGTCGACGCGCTCGCCGGCGATCTCGTTGGAGACCGCCTGCACGCGCGAGCCGCGCATGCCGACGCACGCCCCCACCGGGTCGATGCGCGGGTCGTTGCTGCGCACGGCGATCTTGGCGCGCACGCCCGCGTCCCGGGCGGCGCCGAGGATCTGGATCAGCCCCTGGCCCACCTCGGGCACCTCGAGCTTGAAGAGCTCGATGAGGAACTCGGGAGCGGTGCGGGTGAGGAACAGCTGCGGGCCGCGCGGCTCGGAGCGCACTTCCTTCAGGAATGCCTTGATGCGGTCCTGGGGCTTGGCCTGCTCGCGCGGGATCATGTCGGTGCGCGGCACGAAGCCTTCGGCGTTGGAGCCGAGGTCGACGTAGATGCCGTTGCGGTCGATGCGCTTGACGACCCCCGAGACGAGCGTGCCCACGCGGTCCTTGTAAGCATCCACCACCTGGGCGCGTTCGGCCTCGCGCACCTTCTGCACGATGACCTGCTTGGCCTGCTGTGCGGCGATGCGGCCGAAGGCGACCGACTCGATCGGCTCCTCGACGAAACCGCCCACCTCGGCCTTCGGGTCCATGTCGGTGGCGTCCTCGAGCCGCAGCTCGCGCTCGGGAACCTCGAGTTCCTTGGAGTCATCGGCGAACACCTTCCAGCGGCGGAAGGTCTCGTAGTCGCCGCTCTTGCGGTCGATGGCGACGCGCGCGTCCCACTCCTCGCCGTGCTTCTTGCGGGTGGCCGAGGCCAATGCTGCTTCCAGCGCCTCGAAGATCACTTCCTTGTCGACGCCCTTCTCGTTGGAAACGGCGTCCACCACCATGAGAATTTCTTTGTTCACGATCTTGTCTACCTCTCCCGGCTGCAGTGCAGCTGCGGGTACTTGCCTGCGGCTCGCGTTAACTTCAGGCGGCCAGCCGCGCCTTGCCAATCTCGGCGAATGTCATCGCCACGTGCTCCCGGTCCACTTCCAGGGCGATGCCGCCCTCGTCCACCGTAAGAAGCGTCCCGGTGTAACGGCGCCGCCCGGCGCGCGGCTCCTTCAGCTCCACGAACACCCGCGAGCCGACGAAGCGCCCGAAGTGCTCGCGCTTGCGCAACACGCGGTCGAAGCCCGGCGAGGACACCTCGAGCGTGTAGGCGCTCGGGATCGGGTCCTCGGCGTCGAACAGCGCCGACACCTCGCGGCTCACCTTCTCGCAGTCATCGAGCCCCACCCCTTCGGGCCGGTCGATGAACAACCGCACCTGCGCGCCACCGCGGTGCGCGGAATACTCCAGGTCCACGAGCTCGTAGCCGAGACGCTCGAGCAGCGGCTCGGTCAGGCTCATCAGTCGCTCGCGCAGCGTCACGACCACCGGATTTGAGTCCCTCACCTGGCACTTCTATAGAAAGGAGTGCATTGCGCAAACAAAAAAGGGCCCAAGGGCCCGCCAAAAAACAAAAAGCCCCTCGGGGGGCTTTGCTCGTCGAACTTCAAAGGGGGCGTCGCGCACCTCTTCGGCCTGACATCCCGTAAGGACGCTTCCGATCGAGCCAGGCGACGCCAGCCACCCGTTCCCCGCCACGGCCTTGAGCCCGCTTTGGGGCCGCGGATTCTACCGGAACGACCGGGGCGAAGGAAACCGGAGTGCGGCGCCCAGGCCACGCTCCGACGCTCCTTCCGCCCTAGACCTGTATAGACAAGCTAGGGCCGCCATGCCAGCATGGGGGCCGGGATCGTCTCCTTCAAGGTGTCCGCCCCCATGGCCATGCCCCCGGCCGCCGCCCGCTACCAGAAGGTCAAGCACTACGTGCTCGAGCGCATCGAGGGCGGGAGCCTCAAGGCCGGCGAGCGCGTGCCCTCCGAGAACGAGCTGGTCCGGGAGCTCGCGGTCTCGCGCATGACCGCCAACCGGGCGCTGCGGGAACTGACCGCCGACGGCGTGCTGGTGCGCCTGGCCGGCGTCGGCACCTTCGTGGCCGAGGCGCGCGTGCACGCCCACCCCCTCGAGGTCCGCAACATCGGGGACGAGATCCGCGCCCGCGGGCACGAGCACCGCGCCCGCGTGGTCGCCCTGGAAGGCGTGGCCGCGACGCCCGAGCTCGCCGAGCGCTTCGAGCTCCCGGCCGGGGCCGCGCTCGGCTACTCGCTCATCACCCACTTCGAGGGGGCGCACCCGCTGCAGGTCGAGGAGCGCTACGTCAACCTCGAGGCCGCCCCGGGCTATCTTGCGAACGACTTCACGCGCGTGACGCCGCACGAGTTCCTGATCCGCGTCGCGCCGCTGCAGCGCGCCGAGCACACCGTGCGTGCGCTCGTGCCGGAGCGGCGCATCCGCCGCCTGCTGAAACTCGAGGCCGACGAGGCCTGCCTCCTCATCCGGCGCCGCACCTTCTCGCAGGGGCGGATCGCCAGCATCGCCGACCTCTACCACCCCGGTTCGCGCTACGAGCTGAGCGCGACCATCCAGCCGAGGTAACCGCCATGTCCGATTCCAGCACCCGCATGCCCCTGCGCGCCCCGCGCGGCACCACCCTCAGCGCCAGAAGCTGGCTCACCGAGGCCCCCTTGCGCATGCTCATGAACAACCTCGACCCGGACGTGGCCGAGCGCCCGGCCGAGCTGGTCGTCTACGGCGGCATCGGCAAGGCGGCGCGCAACTGGCAGTGCTACGAGCAGATCGTGGCGGCGCTGCGGGACCTCAAGGACAACGAGACGCTGCTGGTCCAGTCCGGCAAGCCCGTCGGCGTGTTCCGTACCCACGCGGACGCCCCCCGGGTGCTCATCGCCAACTCCAACCTGGTCGCGCGCTGGGCGGACTGGCAGCACTTCAACGAGCTCGACCGGAAGGGCCTGATGATGTTCGGGCAGATGACCGCCGGCAGCTGGATCTACATTGGCAGCCAGGGCATCGTGCAGGGCACCTACGAGACCTTCGTGGAAATGGGCCGCCAGCACTTCGGCGGCAAGCTCGCCGGGCGCTGGATCCTGACCGCGGGCCTGGGCGGCATGGGCGGCGCGCAGCCGCTCGCAGCCACGATGGCGGGCGCCTCGATGCTCGCCATCGAGTGCCGCCCCGAGCGCATCGCCAAGCGGCTGCAGACCCGCTACCTCGACGTCGAGGCGAAGAGCCTCGATGAGGCGCTCTCGATCCTCGAGGGCGCGAAGCGGTCCGGGAAGCCCGTCTCCGTCGGGCTGCTGGGCAATGCCGCCGAGGTGCTGCCGGAGCTCCTGCGCCGCGGCGTGCGCCCGGATGCGGTTACCGACCAGACTTCCGCGCACGACCCGGTGAACGGCTACCTGCCCAAGGGCTGGACGCTCGAGCAGTGGGACCGCGCGCGCCGCGACAACCCCCAGGAGGTTGAGCGCGCGGCCTGCGCCTCGATGGCCGAGCACGTGCAGGCGATGCTCGCCTTCCAGAAGCTCGGCATCCCGGTGTTCGACTACGGCAACAACATCCGCCAGGTGGCCCTCGATGCGGGCGTCAAGGACGCCTTCGCCTTCCCGGGCTTCGTGCCGGCGTACGTACGGCCGCTCTTCTGCCGCGGCATCGGCCCGTTCCGCTGGGCGGCGCTGTCCGGTGACCCGGAGGACATCTACCGCACGGATGCGAAGGTGCGCGAGCTGCTGCCGAACGACAAGCACCTGCACCACTGGCTGGACATGGCGCGCGAGCGCATCCAGTTCCAGGGACTGCCGGCGCGCATCTGCTGGGTGGGGCTCGGCGACCGCCACCGCCTCGGGCTCGCCTTCAACGAGATGGTGGCGCGCGGGGAGCTGAAGGCCCCCGTCGTCATCGGCCGCGACCACCTGGACTCCGGCTCGGTGGCGAGCCCAAACCGCGAGACCGAGGCGATGAAGGACGGCTCCGATGCGGTCGCCGACTGGCCGCTCCTGAACGCGCTCCTCAACACCGCCTCGGGGGCGACCTGGGTGTCGATCCACCACGGCGGCGGGGTCGGCATGGGCTATTCGCAGCACTCCGGCGTGGTCATCGTGTGCGACGGGACGCCGGCGGCCGCGCGGCGCATCGAGCGCGTGCTGTTCAACGACCCGGCGACCGGCGTGATGCGCCACGCCGACGCCGGCTACGACATCGCGATTGAGTGCGCGCGCGAGCAGGGCCTCAACCTGCCCTTCCTCAAGGGCTAGGCGCACCCCGCACCCTCCCATGACGACGGGCAGCCTAAAGCTCTGGCGCAACGCGCACCTGGCGACCTGCGATGCGCAGGACCGGCGCATCGAGAACGGCGCACTCCTCACCCGTGGCGGCACGATCGAGTGGGTGGGCGCGAGCAGCGCCGTGCCGCCCGCGGCGGCCGGCGCGGAGGTGCACGACCTGAACGGGGCCTGGGTGACCCCGGGGCTCATCGACTGCCACACCCACCTGGTGTTCGCGGGCAACCGCGCCGACGAGTACGCCGAGCGGCTGCGCGGGCGCAGCTACGAGGAGATCGCGCGCGCCGGGGGCGGGATCCTCTCGAGCGTGCGCGCGCTGCGCGCGGCGAGCGAGGATGAACTCCTGGCGCAGAGCCTGCCACGCCTGGCGGCGCTCGCCGCCGAGGGCGTGACCACGGTGGAGATCAAGTCCGGCTACGGGCTCACGCTCGCGGACGAGGCGAAGATGCTGCGGGTGGCGCGGCGCCTGGGCGCGCTCCTGCCGGTGACGGTCCGCACCACCTTCCTCGCCGCCCACACCGTCCCGCCCGAATTCCGCGGCCGCGCGCGCGACTACATCGAGGTGCTGTCCTCGCAGTGGCTGCCCGAGCTCGCCGCCGAGGGGCTCATTGATGCCGTGGACATCTTCTGCGAGCGCATCGCCTTCAGCGTCGCGGAGGCCGAGACGCTCTTCGAGCGCGCGCAGGCGCTGGGCATCCCGGTGAAGATGCACGCCGAGCAGCTCTCGAACCTCGGCGGGACACTCCTCGCCACGCGCTTCGGCGCCCTCTCGTGCGATCACCTGGAGTTCGCAGGCGAGGCCGAGGCCGCCGCTCTCGCCCGCGCCGGCACGGTCGCGGTGCTGCTGCCGGTCGCCTTCTACTGCCTGGCCGAGACGCGCAAACCGCCGATCGCGGCGCTGCGCAGCGCCGGGGTCACGATGGCAGTGGCGAGCGATTGCAACCCCGGCTCGGCCCCGGGCACCTCGCTCCTCACCGCCCTCAGCATGGCGACGCGCCTGTTCGGGCTCACCGCCGAGGAGTCCCTCCTCGGCGTCACGCGCGCCGCGGCCGCGGCCCTGGGGCTCGCCCGGGAGCGCGGCACGCTCGCGGCCGGGCGGGCCGCGGACTTCGTGGTCTGGAACGTGACGACCCTGGCCGAACTCTCCTACTGGATCGGATTCAACCCCCGCCGCACCGTGGTGCGCGCGGGCGAGGTACTGCGATGGCCGAACTCGAACCCCTGAAGCTGGGCGCCCGCGCGCTGCACCTCACGGACCTGCGCCGCATCTACGGCGGCCCGGTCACGGTGAGCCTGGATGCCCCAGCGGTGAGCGCCGTGGGCGAGGCGCACGCGGCGACGCTGCGCATCGCTTCCGCGGATGCGCCGGCGTACGGCATCAACACCGGCTTCGGGCTCCTCGCCAACACGCGCATCCCCGCAGCGCAGCGCACCCTGCTCCAGCGCAACATCATCCTCTCGCACAGCGCGGGCGTCGGCCCGCTGCTCGACGACGGCATCGTGCGCCTCACCCTCGTGCTGAAGCTTGCGAGCCTGCTGCAGGGATTCTCGGGCGTGAGCGTGGCCCTGGTGCGCTTCCTCGAGTCGCTGATCAACCGCGGGCTCTACCCCTGCGTGCCCGCGCAGGGCTCGGTCGGTGCCTCAGGGGACCTGGCACCGCTCGCGCACCTGTCGCTGGTCTTCCTGGGCCAGGGGCAGATCCGCCGCCACGGGGAGGTCCTGCCGGCGGCCGAGGCGCTGGCGCAGGAGGGACTCACGCCGCCCGCGCTCGGACCGAAGGAGGGACTGGCGCTCCTTAACGGGACGCAGGTGTCGACCGCGCTCGCGCTCGCGGCCCTGTTCGAGCTCGAGGCCGTGTTCGCCGCCGCGGTCGTGACGGGCAGCCTGTCGCTCGATGCGCTGCAGGGGAGCGACGCCCCCTTCGACCCGCGCATCCACCACCTGCGCGGCCACGAAGGCCAGGCGCGCGTGGCGCAGTTGTACCGCTCGCTGCTGGAGGGCAGCGCGATCCGGGAGTCGCACCGCACCTGCACGCGCGTCCAGGACCCCTACTCGCTGCGCTGCCAGCCGCAGGTGATGGGGGCGTGCCTGGACCTCATGTCACAGCAGGCCGCCACGCTCGTGACCGAGGCCAATGCCGTCACGGACAACCCGCTGATCTTCCCCGATACGAACGAGGTGCTGTCCGGCGGCAACTTCCACGCGGAACCGGTGGCCTTCGCCGCCGACATACTGGCGCTGGCCTGCGCCGAGATCGGCTCGATCACCGAGCGGCGCCTCGCGCTGCTGGTGGACCCGAAGATGAGCGGCCTGCCGGCCTTCCTGACGCCCGAGAGCGGGGTCAACTCCGGGTTCATGATGGCCCAGGTCACGGCCGCGGCACTCGTGGCGGAGAACCGCATGCTCTGCCACCCGGCGAGCATCGACAGCATCCCGACCTCCGCCAACCAGGAAGATCACGTCAGCATGGCAACTCACGGCGCGCGCCGCGTATTAACCATGACGGCCAACGCCCTGAACGTCGTGGCGATCGAGTTTCTCGCCGCGTGCCAGGGGATCGACCTGCGCGCACCGCTGTCCACGTCTGCGCAGCTCAAGGGCGCGTTCGATGCACTGCGGCGCAAGGTCCCGTTCGCGCCGCAGGATCGTCTGCTCGCGCTCGATATCGAGGCGGCCGCGGCGGTGTTGCGCACACCCGACGTGCAGCGACTTGCTGACAGTTTGTTACCCAGTTTCCGCTGATCTGACACGCGCCCCTCTCTCGTCGGAGCGAGACGCGATGTCCTAACAACAGATATAATTCGCCTCGTGCTGCACAGCACTTTTCGGTGTTGGCAGCTTGCAACATGGAGGATGTTAGTGATGAAGGGACATGTGTGTGCACTGCTTCTGGCCCTGACGCCGCTTGCCGCTACTGCGGGCGACGAGGTGGGTCACTGGTACGTCGACCCCTACGCGGGCGGCATCAGCCCGGGAAACCAATGGGACGGTAACAACACCTTCCTGGGGGGACTGGCCTTCGGCCGGCACCTCAACCAGGACTGGAGCGCCGAACTCAACCTCAACTCGGCGCGCCTGAGCACCGATGACCACCAGAGCCACACGCGCCTGACGGGGCTGTCGCTCGATGCCCTGCGGGTGTTCAACCGCGGGGGCACCTTCTCCCCGTACCTCGACCTCGGACTCGGTGACCTGCGGGCGCAGACGCCCGCCACGGCGACCTCCGATGCGTTCATGCTGGAGGGCGGCGCCGGCGCCTTCATCAAGCTGTGGGAGAACGCGGACGCGTCCAACAGCTTCTCGCTGCGCCCGGACATCAAGGTGCGCGGCGACCGCTTCGGCCAGTCCAACGGCCCGATCGACGTGCTCTACACCCTGGGGTTCGTGCTCTCCTTCGGCCCGGGCATCCCGCCTCCGGTGGCCGCGGCCCCCCCGCCGCCTCCGCCGGCACCGCCTCCGCCCCCGCCGCCGCCGCCGCCCCAGGCGAAGTGCCCGAACGTTCCGGCCGGCGTGATGGTCGACAAGGACGGCTGCCCGATCCAGGACGTCGTCCTCCTGGGCGTGAACTTCGAGACCAACTCGGCGAACCTGACGGCCGAATCCAAGCCCGTGCTGGATGAGGTGGCCAAGGGCCTGCGCGAGCACCACCGCCTGAAGGTGGAGCTGCAGGGCCATACTGACAGCACCGGTCCTGCGCCCTACAACCTCAAGCTCTCGCAGCGTCGCGCCGACTCGGTGCGCGACTATCTCGTGAGCCAGGGCGTCCCGGAGTCACAGCTCACCACCCGGGGCTACGGCGAGACCCAGCCGGTCGCCAGCAACGCGACCAAGGAAGGGCGCCTGCAGAACCGCCGCGTGGTGATGCACGTGCTCGAGAACCCGGGTGACATCCCGGTGAAGGATGCGGGCAAGGCGCAGGAAGGGCAGTAACCCCCGGCGCCGCTTCATTCGAGAAGCGATGTGATGCGGGGCCGCGATCGCAAGATCGCGGCCCCGTGTCTTTAGGCGACCGGAGATGTGCGCGCGTGACGCGCGCACGCCTCATGGAAACTCAGGCCGGTGCGTACTGGGCGGCTTTGGGCTTGTCGGCGGCAATCTCTTCCGGTTGCTGCTCGCGCTTGATCCGCTCGTAGATTTCCTCGCGATGCACGGCGACCGTCTTCGGCGCGTTGATCCCGACGCGGACCTGGTTCCCCTTGACCCCCAGAACCGTGATGGTCACGTCATCACCGATCATGACGGTTTCGCCGACCCGTCGTGTGAGAATGAGCATCTGCCACTTCCTCTGCTTTTATAGTTCTAAGCTCTGCCCCGACGGACCTTGCGATCCGCTCCCTGCGGGTTGCGAGCGTACGGCTGAAACGCGTCGCAATCAAAAAATATTATTCCTCCGTATAAGCCGGAGGCTTGTACGTTCCCGCCATCGGGCTGCGGCGTAGACTAGACCAGTTGCGTCACGTTTTCGTGAGAAGTTGTCTAATTGCGCCAGTCGCCGCGGCGCTCGGCATTCACAGAGCCCCTGGCGCCAATGCCGGCAAAACCCATGCATTTCGCCACTTGCGACCCATACTGCGCGCAACCTCGGATGCCACCGGCACGGTCGGCGACATGCTCGCGCAGTCCATTCCAGAAAATCTGGAAATTAAGGCCGCAGCACCGCTGCGCTTCCGGCATGCGCCATGTGCCGCCCCGTTGCGAGCTCGTCTGAACGTGGGAGTCGCGGCGATCCGGGGAAGCCCTAGGTCGGGGTTAAGTCCGGTGCCTGGAATCCACCGCGCCGGTAGGTGAGGACGAGGGTGTCGCGGGCGCCGGCGGGCCCGTGCGGCTGCAGCGGTGTGGTCTCGTGGATCACGCGGGCGTCGTCCATGAGGAGCATCGACCCGGGCTCGCTCAGGGTGAAGCGCACGCCGCGGGGACCGTCCGCCTCGAATACGCGGGTCTCCCCGCCGATGACATCACGGCGCCGGATGAGGATCACCGCCACGAAGTCCACGCCGTCCCGGTGCGCACCTTCCGGTGTCGGGCGCCCGATGCCGGCCTGCGTGTCGATCCGGAACTGGTGGGCCTCGATGTACCACCGCGGTGCCGGCGCGACTTGCGCGAACAGCGTGCCCAGCGCCCCGACGAGCGCGCGCCAGCCTGCGGCGCGGGTAACGGCATCCTCGATGGGTTCGAACCAGCGCGTGAGGCCGCCGTGCAGCGCGTTGTAGGACGTGGGCTGCCAGTGCGCGCGATGCGGCACCGCCTGCGGCAGCCGTCCGGGTTCCTGCGTGTAACAGCTGTGGCGGCGGGCGCGGTAGGCCCCGCCATCGCGCAGGTACTGGTCGCGCGGCAGTCGTTCCCAGCTGTCGGTGAGCCGTGCCAGTCCGTCGAGGTCGAGCTCGAGTGCGGCGGCCGCCTGCGCGGCACTCAGGTGCGCGAAGCCCTCAGTCACCAGCGCCGCGAGCGCCGCCTCGCGCTCGACGCTCACCGCCCCTCCCGTGCGATGCTTCTGCCACGAAAGGCGGAGAGCGCGGCAACCCCTAAGGGGCCTCGCCGGGGCGCGCCGGCCGTGCGAGGGTGGCCGGCATCCACCGCCTGCATGGAAGGGTACGCATGATCGAGCTGCACTACTGGCCGACTCCCAACGGACACAAGATCACGATCTTCCTCGAGGAGACGCAGCTCCCCTATCGCATCGTGCCGGTGAACATCGGCACGGGCGCGCAGTTTACCCCGCAGTTCCTGGCGATTGCCCCGAACAACCGCATCCCGGCGATCCGCGACCTGGACCCGCCCGGCGGCGGCGAGCCGCTGTCGCTGTTCGAGTCGGGCGCGATCCTGGAGTATCTCGCGGACAAGAGCGGCCGCCTCCTGCCGCGGGACGTGCGCGGCCGCTTCACCGTGCTGCAGTGGCTCTACTGGCAGGTCGCAGGCTTGGGTCCCATGGCCGGCCAGAACCACCACTTCGCGCGCTACGCGAACGAGAAGATCCCCTACGCCATCACGCGCTACGTGAATGAGACCAACCGCCTCTACGGGGTGCTCAACCGGCGCCTCGGCGAAGCAGAGTTCCTGGGAGGCGCCGAGTACTCCATCGCGGACATCGCCTGTTATCCCTGGATCGTGCCGCACGAGTCTCAGGGCCAGCGCCTCGAGGACTTCCCTGCCCTCAGGCGCTGGTTCGAGGCGATCCGCGCGCGGCCCGCGACCGTGCGCGCGTACGAGAAGGGAGCCGCGGTGAGCACCCAGTCGGTGATGACCGAAGAGGCGAAGAAGATCCTCTTCGGGCAGACCGCGCGCTGAAGGGGCGCACGCGTGCTGCCCGGGAGCCGCAGACGCGGCCGGGCCCTCCTCGCGGCGATGTCGGGGTGGGTGCTCGCAACCGCATTCGCGGGCACGCCCGTGCCGGAGCCGATCAGTGTCGCCGGGACCCAGGTGTATACCGGTCCCGCGCTCGCGCAGTTCCAGGACCCCCAGGCGGTGCGCGCCTGGATAGAGCGCTCCGCAGGGATCGTCGCCGCCTACTACGGCGGCTTCCCCGTGCGGGAGCTGCGCCTCACCCTGGAACCGGAGCCGGGCGCGGCGGTCGACGGCGGCACGACCTTCGCCGATCCCGCGGCGCGCATCCGCATCCGCCTGGGGCGCGAGGCCTCGGAGGCGAGCCTCAGCGAAGACTGGGTGCTCGTGCACGAGATGACGCACCTGGCGCTGCCGGACACCGGCGAATCGCACGCATGGCTGTCCGAGGGCATCGCGACCTACGTCGAGGGCGTGGCGCGGGTGCAGGCCGGCAACCGCACTGAAACGGACATGTGGGCCGAGGAGCTGCGCGCCATGCCGCGCGGCATGCCGGGGCCCGACGATGCGGGTCTGGACCGCACGCACACCTGGGGCCGCACCTACTGGGGCGGGGCGATGTTCTGCCTCATGGCCGACGTCGGGATCCGCACGCGCACGCAGAACCGCCTGGGCCTGCAGGACGCGCTGCGCGCAATCCTCGCGGCCAGCGGGGGACTCAAGAGCGACTGGACGATCGAGCGGGTCCTGAAGACCGGCGATGCGGCGGTCGGCGTGCCGGTGCTCGAGGAGCTCTACCGCCGCTACGCCCTCACCTCCGAGGCGCCCGACCTCGAGGCGCTGTGGCGGGACCTCGGCGTGACGCGCGCGGCCGACGGGGTGCGATTGAGTGATACCGCCCCGCTGGCGGCCGTGCGCCACGCGATCCTGAGTCCCCGCTAGGGATCGTACGGCGAGAACGCCCCCGTCATGAGCGCGGCGACCACGATCGCCGCGAGGAGCAGCACGTACTCGGCGGACAGGACTGCGAGCACCGCGCCGCGGGCCCGCGCGCGTCCCTCCCGCAGCGCCGGCAGCAGGCGCCCGCGGTTTACGGCCGCAAGCGCCAGCACGCCGGTGAAGAGCAGCGCCTTCGCCAGAAGGAGCAACCCATAGGGACGCGCCAGTGCGGCGAAATCCGGCAGCAGCACCAGCGCCATCGCAACGCCTGCAAGGCCCATGAGCGGCACCAGGCGCACGGCGCGACGCGAGAACGCCCCGAGCGCCGGCACCGGCGGGCCCTCGCCGCTCAGCATCAGGCTTAGGAACGCCGCGACCGCGCCGAACCAGAACGCCGCTCCCAGCACGTGCAATGCGAGGAGCGGCAGGAGCAGCAGCCGGTGCGTATCGGTGAGCGCATGCCCGCTGGCGAGGAACGAGCCGCCGAGGAGCAGCGCGGCGATCACCGGCATCCCGGCATGCGGGCGGCGAGCGCCGACCCAGAGGAGCAGGAGACCGGCGAGGCGCAGGAGCGGCACGGCCGCCGCAGCCGAGAACCACGCGAGCCGGCGCAGCATGGGGTCTGACAGGCCGGCGACGGAGCCTGCGAGGTGCACCGGCTCGGCCAGCGCCTGCACGAGCACCGCAAGGAGCCCGCACGCGGCGGTGATCCGCGTGAGCAGGCGCACGCGCCGCAGTCCTGCGGGCGTGAGGTCCGGTGCCTGGAAGGCCATGAAGGTCGCAAGTCCTGCCGCCTTCAGGACCAGCACGAACACCCCCGCGCGCAGCAGCAGCCACGCGGCGTCGATCACGGCACGACCGTGAAGGCGAGCCGGCCCGGGACGACGTGACCGTCGTGGCCCAGGACCCGGAAGTGCACGACGTAGTCACCGGGGGCGAGTGTTGGCAGCAGGACCTCGAGGGTGGCCGAGGTCGCATCCGGGAGCGCCAGCGACTGCGCCGGGTTGCCGGTACGCTCGATCGACAGCTGCGTGAGGTGCGCAGGCTCGGTGAAGGTCAGGACGAGCCGCGGCGGGGCGCGCACGTGCGCATCCGCCTGCGGTTCGCTGGCCGTGAGGTGGGCGTGCGCGAGCGCCGCGCCGCTGGCGGCGCAGAGTAGTGCCGCAAGTAACCCCCGCGCTCCCCGCATCGGGGAGGAGACTACACCGAGCGGCGTGCCCGCGCGAAGCCGTGGCCGCCGTGCCCGCGGCCGCCGCCGCGGCGCTTGCCGTGGCCGCCGCCGGGGGCCCGATGGCCGTGCCGGTGCACGCCGCCGGCGGGCTCCGCCGCGGCTGGTGCAACCGGCGCGCTGATCGGGAACTTCGGCAGCGCGCTCACCGGGAGGCTGCGCTTCAGGAGCTTCTCGATGTCCTTGAGCAGCGGGGCTTCGTCCGGGGCCACGAGCGAGAAGGCCACGCCGCTGCCGCCGGCCCGCGCGGTGCGCCCGATGCGGTGCACGTAGTCCTCGGGCACGTTGGGCAGCTCGTAGTTCACGACGTACGGCAGCTCCTTGATGTCGAGGCCGCGCGCGGCCACCTCGGTGGCGATGAGCGCGGTGATGCGGCCGTCCTTGAAGTCGGCGAGCGCGCGGACCCGGGCGCCCTGGCTCTTGTTGCCGTGGATGGCCGCGGCGCGGATGCCCGCACCCTCCAGCTGCTGGGTGAGGCGGTTGGCGCCGTGCTTGGTGCGGGTGAACACCAGCACCTGGGGCCACTGGCCATCCTTGATCAGGTGGGCGAGCAGGTGGCGCTTGTGGTCCTTGGGGAGCTGGAACACGTGCTGCTCGATGCGCTCGGCGGTGGCGTTGCGCGGGGCGACCTCGACCTTCACCGGGTCGACGAGCAGCCGCTCGGTGAGGCGGCGGATGTCCTCCGAGTAGGTCGCGGAGAAGAGCAGGTTCTGCCGCCGAGCCGGCAGCATCTTCAGGATCTGGCGGATGGCGTGGATGAACCCCATGTCGAGCATGCGGTCCGCCTCATCCAGCACCAGCACCTTCACGTGGCTCAAGTCCAGGAGGCGCTGCTGCGCGAGGTCCAGGAGCCGCCCCGGGGTGGCGACCAGGAGGTCGCAGCCGCGGCGCAGGGCCTCGATCTGGGGCCGCTCGCTGACGCCGCCGAAGATGACTACGGTGCGAAGTTTCACAAAGCGGCCGTAGTCTTCGGCACTGGCGGCGACCTGGGCGGCGAGCTCCCGCGTCGGGGTGAGCACCAGGGCGCGCGGCGCGTGCCCCTCGGGTGCGGACAGGTTCTGCAGGATCGGCAGCACGAAGGCCGCGGTCTTGCCCGTACCGGTCTGGGCCGCGGCGAGCACGTCGCGGCCGGCGAGCACGGCGGGGATCGCCTCACGCTGGATGGGGGTTGCGGTGTGGTAGCCCTTTTCGGCCACGGCACGGGAAAGCTCGGGCTTGAGCCCGAGATCAGTAAAGGACATAAGTAATGAAACCTCAGCTTGGGAGCTCGCCCGGCAGCCCACCTTGCAGGGGGCCGCGGCGGTCAGGCGCGAGGTCGGATATGGGTAAATCGAGTGCGTCGGAACTTCGAGAGCGACTGCGAGCCTGATGCTGCGCTGACCGAGCGCTTTCCTAGGGGCTTCAGGCGGGGCGCACTGTACAGGCTTCCAGCCCGGGAGTCCAACTTCGGTCGCAATTGGACAAATCTACACAGTTGTCGCCAAGTGCGCCGTTGCCTCCCTGGGGGGCAGCAGCGCATGATCCTGATTCGAGATCGCACAGGGATTTGCATGACTTACCGGATACCTGCCGCCCTACTCGCCCTGGCCGCCACGGCGGGCACCCTGCTCGCCGGCTGCTCCGCCCGCACCGAGGTGTCGCAATCGGGCAACGCCCCGGCGATGTATTCGCACGTCTACGTAACGACCCAGGAAGTCTGGTTCAACACCAACGGCACGGCCGGCGCGGACGACCCGGGCTGGCAGAAGTTCACCCTCTCCGCCCCGACCACCGTCGACATCGTGGGCGACGAGAACGGCACGCTCGGCACCATCGCGGACAACGTGAACCTGGTCGCCGGCACCTACAACCAGATCCGCCTGATCCCGCTGGACTCGACCGCCTCCCTCGCCGTGTCCGCCCAGGCCGCCGGCGCGATCTACAACGCGGAAGCGGACTACGTCGACAGCAGCGGCAACACCCAGCAGGTCCGCCTGGAGCTCCTCAATCCCGACAAGGGCATCGGCGTCCCGGGCTCACTGCGCGTGCCCATCGGCAAGGTCGGCACGACGTCCACCGGCAGCACGGCGACCAGCACCGCCGGCACGGCGCTCGGGGTGGACTCGGGCACCGGCACTGCGAGCAGCACCAGCACGACTTCCAGCACCACGACCATCGCCTCCTTTACCGTCAACATCGACGGGGTGCGCGACCTGGTGCCGTTTACCTACTACGCGACGCCGACTTCCGCGGGGACGGCGGCCGTGATGCTGAGCTCCCACGCCGGGGCCTACGACCTGTCCCAGGTCGGCGGCATCCAGGGGACGCTGACCCTGACCAACCTTACCTCGACCTACACCGGAGTGAGCGGGCTGCCGGACATCCAGGCCACCGCAGAGACCCTAAGCGCGGACGGTTCGCGCCATGAGGTAGTACTCAGCACGGCCGTGCACAGTGACGGGACGTTCCTTCTGTACCCGCTGCCGATCAACTCGTCGAACCCGGTCTACTACGACGTGGTGATCCACGGCGGCGGCATCGCCACCATCATCGTGAAGAATGTGGAGCTCAACTTCGGGTCCTCGAGCAGTTCGAGCAGCTCGACCACCAGCACCACCTCCAGTGCCTCGACGACGGCACTCACCGCGGCCGCAATCACGAGCACCGGCTCGAACGACACCACCACCATCACTCCGCCGAGTCTCGCGACCGTCTCCATCGGCACGCTCATCCCGCGGGCCGCGACCACTTACACGGCCAACATCGCGACTGCGAGCTCGAGCCTCCTGCCAAGCGACACGCTGGTCGGCTTCTACCAGACGCTGCGCGCCTCCGGCGAGGTCCCCTACGTGATCGAGTCGGCGACCCTCGATCCGTTCAACCAGGACCTGTTCACGCCGATCACGCTGTCCAGCGCCACGGTCGACTCCGGCACCTACGTGGCCAGTGGCGAGACGGTGACCCTGGTCAGCGGGCAGCCCGTGCAGGGCACCGGCAAGTACACGGTCGCCGGCACTGCCCCCAACTACGCCGACGGCGCGCTGTCCCCGGTCGTGGGACCGCCGAGCTCGGGCACTGCCGTCCAGACCGTGACGGTCCCCGGCCTGACCCTCGCTCCGGGCGCGACCGCGGGCTCGGTGGTCGCGGCGATCACTCCGCCTGCGGGCGGCAAGTGGACTTCCGGGGTGCTGCTGGTCTCCCACGAGGGAGCCCTGGTCGCCCAGGTGAAGCTGGACTCCGTGCTGGCCGCCGGCGGGGGCAGCGTAACGGCCATCGTCCCGGCCGGCACCGCGAGCTCGCTGTACTACGTGTCAGTCCGTGTGTGGAACTCGGTCGGGACCCCCTCGCGGCAGTGGTACGACACGCCCATCGACCTGCGTTCAAGCACCAGCGGTTCCGTGGCCGTCACGATCAACTGATCGCCCTGCGGCGTTCCGACCCCGATCCGGGTTAAGCTAATTGGTTTCCGGGCCTCTCGGGGCCCGTAAGTCGCTGTTTCCTGGGGAACGTATCCGCCGCACCCGCCTCTAATGCCGGGGTGCCGGCCCGTAAAGCCGTACCCCAGACCAAGAACTAAGGGGATTTTCGCCGATGACCGTCGACCGAACCGGCCGCTCCCACGCGGCCCGCATCCTGTTTGCCCTCGCCGCCGCCCTCCTCGCCCTGCTCAGCTCCTGCGGCGGCAACTCGGTCCCGCCCCCCGGCACCCCGATCGTGACCTTCGATGCGGTCAATACCAAGTTCGTCTCCTACGTGGTCGCCATCGACTCGATCACGCTCACCGGCTCGGATGGCGTGTACGCAACCCCGCTCGTGAGCCCGCAGACCGTGGACCTCGCGAAGCTGTCGGACCTCGCCGAGCTGGTCGAGGCGCCCGCGGTGCCGTCGGGCTCCTACACCTCGGCCACGGTGACGCTCGACTACCTCTACTCGAACATCTGGGCGCAGAACAACGGCTTCGCCACGCAGCTCGCCCCGGTGCTGCCCAGCGGCACCACCACGGCGGTGGTCACCATCACCTTCGATCCCAAGCACCCGCTCGTCATCAACTACGGGCAGTCCACGCGCATGGCGGTGCACTTCGACCTCGACGCCTTCAATTCGATCTCGCTCGCCGACAAGACGGTCAACGTCAACCCGTTCGTCACCATCAACCAGCCGCCGCTGGATCAAGCCCAGATGCGGGCCCGCGGCGTGTTCGTGTACACGACCAACAACTCGTTCGTGATGAACATGCGGCCGTTCTTCGACCTGACCTCCGCACTCGGCGCGGTGTACGTCGCGGTGAGCCCGCAGACCTACTGGAACGTCGACGGCGTGACCTACGTCGGCAACCAGGGGCTCGCCGCGCTCAAGGGACTGCCCATCAACACCCCGATCGCCGCCTACGGGACGCTCTTGAGCCAGGAGGGCATTACGCCCACCTTCAACGCCAGTACCGTCATCGTGGGCACGAGCCTCGAGAGCCCGGGACTCACCGACCACGTGCGCGGCATCGTGGGGGCGCGCACCGGCAACTCGCTCACAATCCTGGGCGCGGACTACTTCTTTTCCACCGATGCGGCCACTTGCGTCAACTCGCTCTTCTACACCAGCGCGGGACTCACGTATTTCCTGCCCAAGGCCACGGTGAACATCGGCACGAGCACGATCGTCAGCCGCGACGGCTACGGTCTGCCGCAGTCCATCGACTCGATCTCCGTCGGCCAGGAAGTGGACATCGGCGGCCTCAGCACCTGTGCCTCCGACGGCTACGTCACCCTCGATGCGACCCAGACCCAGGTGCGCCTGCTGAACACGCGCATCTGGGGCGACCTCACCTCGGTCAACCCGATCCTGATGCACCTGGACATCCTGAGCCTCGGCACGTACGACAACTCGGCGTTCAACTTCACCGGCACCGCCACCGGCGGCGGCGGCGTGCCGCGCTCCGACTACACGGTCAATACCCAGGGCATCGACGTGGTCGGAACGCCCGCGAATACCCTCATGGCGGCGGACGGGTTCGTCAGCAACTTCGGCACCGCCCCGCCGGCCTTCACCGCGACCGCGATCACCCCCGGGGCGGCCACGCAGCAGTCCCTGGTGATCGAATGGGGCGATGGCGGCAGCGCGAAGCCCTTCCAGGCGATCCACCCGGACGGCCTCATCGTCGACCTGACCACGTTCAAGGGCACGGTGCTGGGCATCTACACCGGGCCTACCTCCATCGACCTGAACACTCTGGTCACGAGCCCGATCATCACCTCCGTGGGTGCGGTGCAGGCGCAGGTGGTGCTCGCGGTCGGCAACAACACCCTCACGACGGGAGTGTCGACCTACCAGTCGATGAGCGACTTCGCGACCGCGCTGGAGACGGTGTTCAACGGCACCAACAAGATCTTCCGCCTGGACGCGATCGGCAACTACAACAGCGCCTCCAACACGTTCGTGGCCACGCGCATCAGCGTGTCGCTGGAGAACTAGGCCCCGCGGCCTGCGACGGCACGAAAGACCCAAGGCCCGCCGCGATGCCCTGGAAGCGCCAACGCCGCGTTCCCAGGCTCGCCGCGGCGCTGAACATCGAGGACCTGCGGCGCCTCATGCAGCGGCGCGTGCCGCACTTCGCCTTCGAGTACGTCGAGGGCGGCGCGGAGGACGAGGCGACGCTACGCAGTAACCGCGCCGCGCTCGAGCGCCTGAGGCTCCTGCCCCGCACGCTTGTCGACACGCGCGCGCGCAGCGTGCGCACCCAGCTCTTCGGCCGCGCGCTGCCGGCCCCGTTCCTCATCGCCCCGACCGGCTTCAACGGCATGCTGCACGCCGACGGCGACGTGGCGCTCGCCCGCGCCGCGGCGGCCGCCGGCATCCCCTTCACGCTGAGCACGTTCTCGACCACGCGCCTCGAGGACGTGGCGAGCCGCGCCGGCGGGCGGCTGTGGATGCAGCTCTACGTGCTCACCGACCGCGCCATCGCGCGTGAACTCGTGCGCCGGGCGGCGGCCGCGGGATACGAGGCGCTGGTGTTCACCACCGATGCCAACGTGTTCGGCAGCCGCGAGTGGGACCGCCGCAGCTATCGTGCCCCCGGGCGTCTGCACCTGCGCACGGCGCTCGATGTCCTGCGCCACCCGGGGTGGCTCGCCCCGCTCGTCCGCACGGGCCTGCCGCGGCTGCGCAACCTCGAGGGGCTGCTCGCGCCCGAGGCGACCACGGCGCTCGGCGGCAGCACGCTGATCCCGAAGTTCGTGGACGCCTCGATCTCCTGGGACGATGTGAAGTGGATGCGCGAGCAGTGGCGCGGGAAGCTCCTGGTGAAGGGAATCCTGGACCCGGCGGATGCCGAGCGCGCCGTCGCCCTGGGGTGCGACGGGCTGGTGCTGAGCAACCACGGCGGGCGGCAGCTGGACTACTGCGTGGCCCCCATCGAGGTGCTTCCCGATATCGTGCGCGCGGTGGGGTCCCGGACGACCCTCATCGTCGACAGCGGCTTCCGCCGCGGGACGGACGTGGCCAAGGCGCTCGCCCTGGGGGCCAGGGCGGTCATGCTCGGGCGGGCGACCCTCTACGGGCTCGGCGCGGGCGGCGAGCCCGGAGTGCGCCACGCACTCTCGCTCCTCACCACCGAGCTCGACCGCGTGCTGGGCGAACTCGGGTGCCGCTCCCTGGATGAGCTGGATCCGGGCCGTGTACGCAGCACTACCGCGCCGGAGTTCCCGCCGCCAGGGTGACCGGCGTTGTCCGAGCCCCCAAACGAAACCGGCGCCGACTGCCCGCGAAGGCAGTGGCGCCGGTCTTGATCCCGTCCGGGGGACGGCCCGCGCGTCAGCTCTTGAGCGTGCCCTTGGCCTTCGCGGCGTGGGTCGCGATCAGGTCCATGAGCGCCGGCGACAGGCAGTCGTACGGCTCGAGCTTCAGTTCCTTCAGGCGCGCGCGCACCTCGCCCATGCGGGCCGGCGGGAAGCCGGACTCGATGATCGAGGAGACGAACGCGGCGAACTCCGGTGCCGACCAGCCACTGTCCTTCGACAGCTCGGTATGCACGAAGTCGAACCCGTAGAAGGGATGGTCCTTGTTCTCGATGCGTCCATACATGTGCACGCCGCAGCCGGTGCAGGCGTGGCGCTGGATCGGGGCCTTCTCGTCCACGATCTTGAGCTTGTTGCCGTTGGCGGTGACGGACACCTTGTCCCGGCCGAGCACCGCGACCTGCGAGAACAGCGCGCCCTGGGGCTTCCAGCACTTGGTACAGCCGCACACGTGGTTGAACGCGGTGTTGCTCGTCAGGGTGACGGTGACCGGGTTCGAGCTGCACTTGCACGTGAGGGTGCCGCCGGCGAAGTTCGGGTTACCGGCCTTGACGCCGCCGTCGACCGCCGGGTGAATGGAAACTGCCATGGTCTTCTCCTGGATATGAAAGCGTTTTGACGCGATCGGCGCCGCACGCCCCTGCGGGCGGCGGCCTCAAAGTCCCGGCATCGCCCCTTTAGTAGGTGACGACGCTGCGGATCGACTCGCCCTTGTGCATGAGGTCGAAGCCCTCGTTGATCTTGTCGAGCGGCATCACGTGCGTGATGAGGGGGTCGATCTGGATCTTCTTGTCCATGTACCAGTCCACGATCTTCGGCACGTCGGTGCGCCCGCGCGCGCCGCCGAACGCCGTCCCCTTCCACACCCGCCCGGTCACGAGCTGGAACGGACGCGTCTTGATCTCCTGGCCCGCGCCGGCGACCCCGATGATCACCGACACGCCCCAGCCGCGGTGGCAGCACTCGAGTGCCTGGCGCATGAGGTTCACGTTGCCCACGCACTCGAAGCTGTAGTCCGCGCCGCCGTCGGTCACGTTGACCAGGTGCGCCACCAGGTCCCCCTCCACTTCCTTGGGGTTCACGAAGTGGGTGAGCCCGAATTTCTCGGCGAGGGGCTTGCGGGCGTTGTTCAGGTCCACGCCCACGATCTTGTTGGCCCCGGCGAGGCGGGCGCCCTGGATGACGTTGAGGCCGATGCCGCCGAGCCCGAAGACCACGACGTTCGCGCCGGGCTCGACCTTGGCGGTGTTGATCACGGCGCCGATGCCCGTGGTCACGCCGCAGCCGATGTAGCACACCTTCTCGAACGGCGCGTCCTCGCGGATCTTCGCGAGCGCGATCTCCGGCAGCACCGTGTAGTTGGAGAAGGTCGAGCACCCCATGTAGTGGTGCACCATGTCCTTGCCCAGCCGGAACCGGCTGGTGCCGTCCGGCATGACCCCCTTGCCCTGGGTGGCGCGGATCGCCGTGCACAGGTTGGTCTTGCGGGACAGGCAGCTCTTGCACTGCCGGCACTCGGGGGTATAGAGCGGGATCACGTGGTCGCCCTTCTTGAGCGTCGTCACGCCCGGGCCCACGTCGACCACCACACCGGCACCCTCATGGCCCAGGATCACCGGGAACAGGCCTTCCGGGTCGGCCCCGGAGCGCGTGAACTCATCCGTGTGGCAGATCCCCGTAGCCTTCAACTCCACCAGCACCTCGCCGGCCTTCGGGCCGTCCAGGTCCAGCGTCACCACTTCCAAGGGCTTCCCCGCAGCGGTTGCGATCGCAGCGCGTGTTTTCATGACCAAAATCCCCAGTTTCAAGACGAATGTTCAACAGAGCCGCAGAGTGTACCCCCGTATCCGGCAATTTCCACAAACGTGCCAGAACGTGCGTCGAGTGAGACACAATTGACGCACTCTGGGGCGCACAGCGTGAAGGACCAGCATCCATGGCGGACACCGTCTTCGGGAAGATACTTAGGGGCGAGATTCCCTGTCACAAGGTCTACGAGGACGAGAAGGTCCTCGCCTTCCTCGACATCAACCCACTGAGCCACGGCCACACACTGGTCATCCCCAAGGAGCCGGCCGCGACGCTGGATGAGCTCTCGGATGAGTCCGCGGCGGCCCTGGGCCGGGTGCTGCCGCGCCTGTGCCGTGCGGTGATCGCCGTCACCGGAGTGCGCGAGTACAACGTGCTCGAGAACAACGGCGCCGGCGCCCACCAGGCCATCGGGCACGTCCACTTCCACATCATCCCCAAGCCCAATGCCCGCGAGGGCCTGGGGATCGGCTGGCCCATGAGTTCGCTCGAGGGTAAGGCCGGCGCCGAACTCGCCCGGAGCCTCGCCGCGGCCATCCGCTGACCGGGGGCGTGAACTAAGCCCCGAGCTCTCCACTCGAAGTCGGGGAACCCCGGCTGCGGGGAAAGGGAGGCTTCGCGCACGCTCGTGGGCACGGGGGGCTCTGGTCTGCGTTTTCGCGCGCGGTCACTCGCGCTCGCCGGTGTCGTGCTGGCGCACGGCTCAGTGCTCGCGATATTGATCCTGATGCCCGGCTCGCTCCCCCAAAGTCCGGATATAAAGGAGTCACCGCTCCAGTGGGTACTGATCCGGGCCCCTGCCCCTGTACCCGCCCGACCGGTCCGGCCCTCCGCCCCTGCCGCCCCCCGGGTCACGCCCGAGGTGCCGCATCCCGACCTCGATGTCCGGCTCCCGGACGAGGCCCCGCCGCGGGACCGCATCGACTGGCACGCGGAGGCGGCGAGCACGGCGATCCACGAGACTGAGCGCGAAGTGGCGGAAGAACGTCGCCGAGAAGCTCTCAATCACGGAGCCAGCGCTGCGTTTCACGACCACGAGAGGGCCCCGGAATTTCACTGGGACTACGCCGCGACGCATCGGGTCGAGACTTCCCAGGAGGGTGGCTACCTCATCCACCTCAACGACCAATGCGTTCTGGTGATCGCGATGATGTTCATGCCGGCGTGCACCCTCGAGAAGCCGGAAGTGCGCGGGGACCTGTTCGAGCACATGAGGGACCCGCCCAAGCCCGGGGACTGGCGGGACAAGTGATAGGCAGACCCACAATCTGCTGAACGCTCAGGGAGTTGCAGGTGGGTTGCCGGATGGGCCAGGCGCTTGTAGAATGCGCGGCCCTCCTGGTGCGGGGTGGAGCAGTCTGGCAGCTCGTCGGGCTCATAACCCGAAGGTCGCAGGTTCAAATCCTGCCCCCGCTACCATCGGGACCGGCAGCCGCCGCTAGTCCCAACAACTGGCCCGGATTCGTGCTCAGCTCGGCCCAGAGCCGGCCCTTCTCGCGCACGAGTTTCACCTTCCCGATCACTCTCACGAGCACCTCCCGCGCGGCGTCCGCGTCGGCTTCGAGCATGTGCGGGAGTAAGTCCACCATCCGGTCGAACTCCTCGATGGCGGCGGGCAGCTCCGACTTCGAAGGCGTCGCCAGCTCCTTGAGCGCCGTCGTCGCCGCCGTCACGGCCGCCTCCGCGGCCAGCAGCTCGGTCTTGGTGCTGTCGGTGAGGATTCCGGCCTTAATGGCTTTCATGATGTTGTCGCGCTGCTTAACGGCCTCGGCCCGGCGCCGCTCGACCGCCCGACGCTCGGCTGCTACATGCCGGGCGTCCGCCGCCGCCCCGTTGGTCAGCTCCGCCTCGAAGATCTTCCGGCGCTCGGGCGTGAACAAGTGCGTCCGGAGCGCGCCGACGACGATCTCCTGCAGCCGTACCCGCGGCACTCGGATCGAGTTGGCACAAGCGGACTTACCCCCGGAGTGGAACGTGCTGCAGGCGTACCTCCGACCGTCGCACATGCTGTAATGCGAGCCGCAATCCCCGCAGACCAGCAGCCCCGAGAGCGGGTACCGCAGGCTCCGACCACCCCGGGAGAAGAAGGCAGAACGGCCGTACTTCGGGTTGCGGACGTGTATCGGCCGGGTATCGACCGACCGCCGCCGCTTCCGCGCCTGCACCGCCTTCCACAACTTCTCGGGCACGATCCGCAGCTCGGGGCACGGGAACCGCTCACACTCGGAATCGTCCCGCTGCCCGACTACCAACCGGCACCCGGTGTCGGGGTGCTTCTTAAATCGGCTACGCCCCCAGACGTAAAGCCCGTTGTACAGCGGATTGGTCAGGATGCCGCCGTTGATGGTGCTGTCGAGCCACTTCCCGTCGCCGCGCCGTACGACCCGCTTCCAACTCGACCCCGGCGAGGGCACGCCCCGGGAGTTCAGCTCGGCCGCGATCCGCCGCGGCGCCCAGCCCTCGGCGTATCGCTCGTAGATAAACCGGACCCAGTGAGCCTGTTCCTCGTTAATGGCCCACCACTTACTACCGTCCTCGCGGACGCAAGTGACGTAGCCGTACGCGCGGCCCCCGGCGGACCGGCCCGACTTCGCCCGGTGCTGTAGCGTGATCGTGGTGCGCTCCGAAACCATCTCCCGGAACGCCTCGCCCACGATGCCGCCGAGTCCGGCTTGCATCTTGTGGCCCTTGCGGGCGGAGTCGTAGTTGTCGATCAGGGTGACGACCCGAATCCCGCCGAACACGAGGCGGTCGATCTCCTTGTTGAGGTCGCCCGTGCTGCGGCTAAGGCGGGCCAGTTCCAGCGCCATGACGATCTCGAACTCCCGCGCCTTCGCCGCGGTGGTCATGCGCAAGTACTGCGGACGGTTGCCGATGGCGGCGCCGGAGATGCCCGGGTCGGCGTAGCGGTGCGTCACGCGCCAGCCCTGCTTCTCGCAGTAAGCCTCGCAGGCCCGGAATTGATCGTCCGCGCTCTCGGCGGACTGTTTGTCGGTGCTGAAGCGCGCGTAGAGTGCGACGCGCTGCGTAGTGGTCATGTTGGATTCTCCTGTGTTGGATTCGACCGCCCCGCACCGGGTAGTCAGCCCGGCGCGAGACGAGATAATTCTCGCCTCGGCCGGTCCCGCTGGCTCGGATATAACATCAGAAAGATCATGAAGTTTGATGTCAGGTGTCGCGCCGATGCTGTCTGCCCACGCGCTGATCCGCGTCGAACAGGATCTCCCTTCGAAGGTTCTCTAACATCTTGAGCCTCCCCTCAAGCATCCCCTCGGGCGCATCCGTGGAGTCGAACCCCTCCAAAACGCTGACGATCCGCACGTGGTTCTTGCTGGCATGCTCTAAGAACGCTCGCCAACGTTTCAGCGATCGTCCGAGCCTGGACATGTCCATCATCAAGACCACGGCGACTTCGCCCTTCTCCATCGCGTCCCAAAGGCAGTCGTAGGACCAGCGCTCGTGCCAGTCGGCAAAAGTTCTCGTCACCGCGAGGCCGGCCGATTCCGCGTACATCGTGCATAGCGCAATCTGGTCAGAAATCGCCCGATCGTCTGCGATCTTGCTTCGCGCGTAGATCACGGTCCGCGCTACTCGGTCTTTCACACTCATCTGTCTTCGTCTCCTGCCGTTGGCGCTCGGCAGCACGCCGGAGCGCAATCTGCGCCAGCAGTCGGACGAGCGCATCGAGCGCTTCGTCGTCGAACTGCAGGCTCGGGGTGCTCATCGTCGTCAACCGCCCGGCTTCCGCTCGGCCCGGCGGTCGCGCTCCCGCGCCATAGCCTCGATCCCGGCTGCGGTCGCTAAGTAGTCGCCGTTGTCCGCGCGCAGGATTCCCTTCACCCCTCGCGAATGCAGGAGTGCCGCGTAGGCGCGGGCCGTGGGTTGCGCAACGTTGAGCTGCCGGGCTACCCCCGAGGTGCCGCAGAGATCCGGCATAAATTTTGCGTTCGTCGTCTTTTCAGGCATCGTTACCGCTCCTTAGCGCCAACGGGTGTTGGCTGCGGGGAGGAGTAAAGCGGTTTAGCCGCCGCTCGGGTCCCTAGGTAAGAGGGGGTTTGCTTGAAACTTGGGGTTCGGCTGGCGCTCGATGCCCTAGATTCCCGGGGCCAGCCCCGGATAACGGCCGCGGCGCAAGCGGACCTGCGTCGGCGAGCTCGCCTCATGCGGAAGCGGCCGCAAGTGCTCTACCGCACGGAAGGTCCGGCTGGCGGACGACCTTGGCCCCGGGCGCTGAAGGTGAACGGCGCCACCGGGGCCGGCACCGTCGTCGCGCTGGCGGCGGCGGCGAAGATGAAGCGGGCCGACCTCGCGTCCCCGGGGCTGCGCGTTATCGGGCAAGACAACATTGCTCGCCTGCTCGGGATCTCCTGCTACCAACTGCGGGAGAACCTTCGGACGCGGCCGATGTACCGCCGACGCATCCGGCGGGTGAAGTGGTTGATGGTGGCGAACTTACTGGACGTGATCGATCTCGGAGTCAGTCGCGCTGACGACCTCCGCCTTAAGCGCGCCGCGGCGGGTTCTCTCGGCGGTAAGAAGCGCCACTCCAATTCATAAGCGGGGGTTTGCTTGGCGGGCCGCGGCGAAATTCGCCCCCGCCGGTTTTCTGTTGCCTTCCGCCCTGAAATCAAGGAGGCTTAATCCCGTTCCTTCCCGGCCGCTGACTGAGGCCATTCCGACAGGAGAACCCCGCCACTCTATGGAGGTTCTGTTGTCATGGCCGCTAGCAAATCCGCGGTTCGCAAGATCCCGATCATCAGCCAACCGGCTGCTTGGATGGCCTTGGACGTCCGCGAGGAGACGTTCCTAAGGGCTCTCGTCCGCACGGGCATCCGCCCGCGTCGCTCCCACCCCACCGCTCACGCCAAGCTCACTATCGAAGAGCTGGAAACGCTCGCGGACGATCTCCGCGGCGGGAGGCGCGCATGAACAAGCCCCTCCCCCTCGGCCTGATCCGTCGGTATTCGCAGTTCCTGCGCAACGTCGGCCCGTTCTACACGTCGGTACACGTTCAGAGCATCACCCCGATCTCCGAGCAGGCGTGGGCCGAGTTCACCCGCAAGTGCATCATTCCCGCGGAACCGCCCTTCACGCTCGCGCAGATTGGCCGGGTCCTGCACGACACCGAAGACCCGCTGCACCCCCGCCAGCGCGCCGAGTGGGCGAAGCTCCTCGCGCCGCAGGTGCCGCGATGAGCGCCTCTGTCCCGGTTATCGAATGCCGTCGCACGGCGAACCGCACCCAGCTCCGGTTCCATTGTCCTCACTGCGACCGTCGTCACCGTCACGGCATCCCCGGCGGAAGCAAGGCCCCGCTCGGCGCGGGCGACGGACACCGCAACGCACATTGCACCGCCGAGAACTCCCCCTATCGCGCTACCGGCTACGTCCTGAAGGAGCTTCCACCGTTGCCGCCACGCGACCCTGAGCCGGTTCGGCCGGCGTCGCTGCTCGGCTGCTTTTCGAACACGAGCCAGGTGGTCGGGCTTTCTAAGACTGGCGGGGTACTGCCGATAGTCGGGTGGCGACTCGAAGCGCGGGGCGACGAGCGCGACACCACGCCGGTGTTCGTCGACTACGACGACGAGGCTGCGTTCATGGCGTTCCACGACCGGGAAACCGGGCGCACTTGGAATTCGATCACTTCGTGGCCCAGTCCGCGTGACTTCCTCCACGACCACCGTCGTCAAGCGGAACTCGAAGCCGAGGAAGACCGCCTCGCCGCGCTCGAAGCGGCAGGAGCCAGCAGCGCATGAAGGACGACATTCTCCGCGCACTGCGGGAGACCTGTTCCGCCACGGACTACATGGTGCTGGTGGCGATTCACCCGGACACGAAGGCGATCGAGGCCTGTCCGTATGGCGCGGACGCCGACACTATGCGGCATGCGGCGCAGTGGGCCGAGCAGCACAAGGAGTGGAACGTTTACTACTCCGTCAACCCGACGCGGACCTCGATGCGTAAGAAGCCCACGAAGACGGACGTGGCGGCGATGGCCTACGTGCATTGCGACATTGACGACCCGAGCCCGGAGAAGCTGCGGCAGATTCAATCGTATGAGCCGCCGCCCTCGCGAATCGTGTTCTCCGGCGGCGGGTGGCAGGCGTTCTGGCGGCTGCGGGCGCCCCCGAAGGTGAACGGACAGATTGAGGACTTGGAAGCGGTTAACCGCCGCGTTCTGGAGGACCTGTACCCGGAGGACCTGAGCACCTGCAACATCGACCGCATCATGCGGCTCGCCGGCACGGTGAACCACCCCACGGAGACGAAGCGCAAGAAGGGCCGCACGAGCGCGGTGGAGGCGTACGTAGAAGAGGACCACCCGGACCGGCTCTACGACCTCAGCGACTTCGGCCGGGCCGCGGCGCCGACTACGACCGCGGCCGTCGCCACGACCGCGCCCAGCAGCGCGGAACCGCTCGACCTGTACCAGTTGAACCTACCCTACTCCTTGCACTACGCCGTCGCGCACGGGAAGCGGGAGCGGGATGGCTCCGACGACCGCTCGGACGAAATGTACTGGGCCGCGAACGAACTCAGTCGCAGCCGCGTGCCGCGCTCCGTCGCGAAGCAAATCTTCCAACAGTTCCCCATCGGCGCCCACGCCCGGGATCAAGGCGACCCCGAGCGCTCGATCGAGCGCGCCCTCGCCAAAGCCTACGCACAAGTACCCGCGTTCTTTCAAATCCCCGAGGAGTGGCACACGGAGGAACCGCCGCCGCTCCGGTGGACGTGGGAGGGGTTGTGCCCGGAGGAGACGCTGATGCTGCTGGCGGGTGACGGCGGGATCGGGAAGAGCAGCTTCGCCTTAAAGGTCGGGTTGGCGGTCGCCACCGGCGGATCGGTTCTCGGACGGGCCGTCGCACAAGGCGTCGTCGCGTACGTCGGGATGGAGGAAACGCTGAAGTCGCTTCGCCTCCGGTACAACCACAGCTTGAAGCGGCAGCGGGAGTGGCTGATGAACGAAGGGGCCAGTCCCGAGCGGATCGCGCGGCACGAGCGCGACATGCGCGCGAACTTCCGCCCGCTACCGGGCGCGGGGCTGCAATTACACCTGATCTCGATGGAACGCAACGAGGCGAAGCTGAGTGAGCAGCTCGACGGACTCGTCGACAACATCAAAGCGCTCGGCCGCACCGCGCTCGTCGTGCTCGATCCGATGGCGCGGCTGAACGGCGGCGAGGAGAACGCCAGCAACGTCGGCACGGCGATGATCGCGGCGGGGGAGCGGATCGTGAACGAGTGCGGATGCTCGGTGCTGTTGATCCACCACGTGAGCAAGGACGCCGCCAAACAGGAGTCCGTCACCATGCACGCCTCCCGCGGCAGCTCGGCGCTACCCGCCGGAGCGCGCTCGGTCCTGATCATGACGCACGTTGCGAAGGAGGAAGCGAAGAAGTTCGAGGACGTGACCGAGGAGCAGGCGGCGCGCGGGGATTTAATCTTAGTCACGCATGCGAAGTGCAACGAGGCGCCGAAGGCCGAGCCGTTCATGATCCTGCGGGATGCGACGGACTTTCGGTTGTTCGACCCGACGAAGAGGAAGGAAGCGAAGCTCGCGGCGAGCATCCTGGGGATGCTGTACCGGTGGTGGATCAGCGAGGAGCGGAAGCGTGCGCCGATGGTAGTGAGCAAGCTGGAGAGCGCTGCCATCCTGAAGGACATCTTCCACCCCTACTCAATCGGCCGGGATCAACTTCGCAGCGCGTGGGACCTCGGGGTGCACGACGGGACGCTGGTCAAGCACGCGAAGGCCGCGAGAACCGACAAGTTCACCTACGTGTTCAAGGACGGGTACGAGCCCCCCGAGGAACCCGGGCTGGGCTTCCGTTCCCCGGGGGCTTCGCTATGACTTCCGCGACTTCCGCCGACTCCCGCGGAGTGTCGCGGCGGAAGTGCCCGGGAGGCGGGGGAGAACCCCCTTCCCGCTACTTCCGCGGAAGGGGGTCTCTCTCCCGTAGGGAGAGCCGCGGAAGTCGTCCGCGGAAGTCGGGGTCGGCTACGGGGTCGAGTTGTGAGGGTCGACTGCCGCCGACCTCCGCGGCCGGGAGACTCGCGCGGTGCGGCCGGGCGGGGGTATCTATGCCGAACCGGATGGCGTTAGCTTCGGTCATGCCAGCCGCCAAAAAACAAACCGCCGAAAACACCCGCGTGGGCCGCGGGAAGGCCGGCCCCGGGCGACCCAAGGGCGTCCCCAACCGCATCACGCGCGAGCTGCGCGCCGTGCTCAAGGACTTCGTGGAGCAGAACGCGCCCGAGGTTCAAGTGCTCTGGAAGCGGGTCGCGAAGCGCGATCCTGCGCGTGCCCTGACGATCTACGCGGGCATCGCCGAGTTCGTGACGCCGAAGCTGATCCGCACCGATACGTTCGTCCGTGCGCAGGCGGTCCCGGCTGGCCCGGTAGCTGCGAGCGACGTCACCCGCACCTACGCCGAGTACATGCAGCTGCCGCAGGAGGCCGAGCTGCCGCCGGTTCAGTTCCTATCGACCTCCCCGGCCGCCGCGACCCCGGAGGTCCCATGACCTTCCCCGAGGGCCAGGTGCAACCGAAGTCGGCGCGGGCATGGTCTCCGATGGCCGGGCACACATCCCCGACGCCCCCGACCGCTCAGGCTTCCCCGACTCGCCTGCCGGTCGCGCTGGAATCGCGGACCCGATTTCTGCGCCACCCCACCAGCCTAAAAGCGTCCTCCGCCATAAAGTGGCGGAATTTGCAGCCTTTTTCGCTCGCCGCCCGCCCCCGGACGGCCGACCCCTACCCCTCCGCCCGCCCCGGCCGAGATCTCGGTGCCTGCAAGCCCTCCCGTGGGCAGGCACACACTCGCGAAGGTAGGCGGAGGTCCCGATGGCCGCTGACCGGCTGAGCGACGAGCAGTTCATCCGCCACGCCTCGGGCCTGACCCCGAACTTCGAGCGGATCTCGCTTTGCTCCGGGTGCGCCGCCTCCCTCGCCGGCAAGGTCATCCATCGTCGCGCACACGAAATGATCGGCGGCGGGTTCGTGCTGGTCGTCTTCTGCGACGACTGCGCGCCGCGGTTTCGCGTCGGAACGACGAGCGAACTGAAGCTCCGGGCGCGCCTTATGACCGCCGCCCTCCTCCACCGACCTACTCCAACCGCATCAAGGAACTGACCTCATGTCGAACACCACCATAACCCCGAATGCCGGCGCCGTCGGCATCGCCAGCGACCCGCAGACCGCCGCGGTTATCGCGCCGGCCACACAGCTACGCAACTTCACCGGGGGCGAGATTGCCCTGGTGTGGGCCGCGATGGTCCTCGGTGCTGTAGGCGCCGCGGCACCTTCCCCGTCGCCCGCTGCGGCTGGTCTGGACAGCGTTTGCTTCGCTGCCGAAGGCGCATTCGGGTCGGGCGGCACGCTGACCATTCAAGGCTCCAACGACGGCGTGACGTGGACAACGCTCACGACGATCCCGGCATTCACCGCCCCGGGCGTGTCGCAACCGATCTCCCTGCGCACCGGGCCAAAGTACCTAAGGCCCGTAGTCACTGCGGGCGACACCACCACGAACATCAGCGTCAGCGCGCTGCTGACCTGATCCCCCTACCCACCATCACACAAAGGACGCTACCGATGAACCCACACACAACCCTTACCGCAGCCCGGCGGGAACTGGCCGACGCACAAGCCGCCGGCGCACGCGCGGAGCAAACGGTCCGCAGCGCGGAAGCCGCGCTCGCCGCGCTCGCTGAATCCGACGAAATGAACATCGGCCGTCATGCCGACCGGCTGGAAAGCTGGCTCCGCGCCGGGCACACCGGCACGCCGCCGTCGCTGGTCGGGGACGACCGCCAGCAGCAAGCGCGCGTCACTGCGGAGCAAACCCTCGCCGCTGCGCAGCGCGCACTGGCCTCTCTCCGCACCGACGAAGCCCGGGCGCAAGCCGCCGTCCAGCAAGCCGAGCAGCAACTCGCCGCCCTCCGCGACCGCGCGAAGCAAGCCGAAGTCGCCCGCATCGTCGCCCGGCTCGCGGCACTACGTGCCGAGGAATTAATCCTCGCTGCGAAACTGTTCACGGTGGACGCGTTCGCCACGAGCTGCACCCTGCTAGACCGAGCCGCAGAAGCCGCGCTGAACGACCCGCCGCCGCGTCCAACGTCGAACGTGCTCGGGGGTGGTCTCGTCCGCCACGACATTAACACGAGCATTGCCGGCGACGCTGCGAGCTGTGCGGAGGCGCGCGTCTTCTGGTCCGCGTACGAACAGCAGCACGACCAGCCCGCCGAGGCCGCAGCCGCGTGACCCACCGTACGGTTCACGCTTGCGGGGTCGAGGTGGCTTTCGACATGGGCTACCCCCGACACGGGCGCCGCGCGCGTGCGCCGTCGGTCGTTCATCCCGACGGCCGGACCAGTCGCAGGTGTCCGTCAACAACAGCGACGGTGGGCGCGAGGGATCAACGGTTTGTCTTCTCCTACGAAGCAAAACCCATCCTACCTTCGGCAGCTCACAGCCCCGTTCGCGTGATGTCGAGCGGGGCGCCCACTCTCTTACCTATGAGGTGACCAAACGATGAAATCGCTTCGCATCTTCACCGTCGATGGCCCGATCCGTCGTCGCGTCCACGGCGACGAGATTCTGACGCCACTTCCCGCCGTTAAGACGCTGGTCCCCGGCACGCTCTGGACCGGCAACCTCGCGCCCGAGCTGCGCGACACGCTAAATCGCATCGAGCCGATGCTCGCCGCCGCTCCCGGGCTGGATATTCACGGCACTCTAGACCCCGTGCCTCCGCTCATGTCCGAGGCATTGGCGGGCCGTCGGTGGCTCGGGGACCTACACACCCGCATCGCCGCGGCAGCGAAGGACGGCGGCGCCGCGCCCGCGGACGTAGACGTGACGCAAGTACTGCGCGACGTGGAGCTGCTGCACCGGCAACTCATGACCCCGCCGCAGAACTTCGCCGGGCCGGCGAAGGACACGATGCGCCGGCTGCGCAAGTCGCTGGATGCCCTTACGCCCCGCGCCCCAATCATGAACCGACCCATCGGCTCCTTCGGCGCGCAGAAGGAAGCTCGGCAGATTAACGCCGACAACGCGCGGTTCTGGCGCGACCGACGTGGCGCGGGCGTGCCGCAGTTCGTGGGCGACAGCGTTAGCGGCCCCGTACGCGACGCGCTCCACAAGATGCACACCGCGAAGACCGAAGGCGAGAGGCTCGCGGCGATGAACGAACTAAACGCGGCGGCTTGGGCGGGGCGGTGACCGGCGCTCTGCCCGTCTTCCGCTCAGCGCTGCCGGCCGAACCGGATCAGCAGCAGCACCCCGACGACCAGCGCGGTAAGAAGTACGGCTTCGGCTACGAACGCCAGGACGATCCCCCACCAAGGCACCCTTCGGTCCGGGCGCTTCCAGTACTGCAGGATCGAAAGCGCCATGATCGCGCCGCCCGGCCCACCCACCGCCGCGTACCCACGCCACCCAATCGCCAGAAGGAACATGAACCACCCGACTGCGAAGCTGCCGAGGGCGACGAGTTCATGGCGCTTGCGTTCTTCCATAGCGGGCCATGTTACCCGACGGAAGCGCGCGCCTAATGGCCGCTGTCCCTCCGCTCCCGGCGTTCGACTGGCGCGCACCCGATTACGCCCCGATCCTGCAGCAGCGGGTGGACCGACTGAGGCGCATCCGGGCGAACCCCTCCGGGGTGCCGGCGATGAAGGCGTATTACCAGCTCAACCCGATCCAGTTCGTCGAGGACTGGGGCATGACGAGCGACCCGCGCAATGCGACCTCCGACCCGCCGCGCGACGTGCTGATGCCCTTCCTACTGTTCCCGAAGCAGCGGGAGTGCGCGGAGTGGATCTTAGAGCGCGCCCGGAATAAGCAACCGGGACTGGTCGAAAAATCCCGCGACTGCGGGCTGTCGTGGCTCGCGATGGCGCTGGCCGTGACGCTGTGCCTCTTCAACCGCAACATGGTCATCGGGTTCGGCAGCAGCAAAGAGGACAAGGTCGACCTCCTCGGCAGTCCGGATTGCCTGTTCTGGAAGGGGCGGCAGTTCTTAGCCTACCTCCCGCCGGAGTTCCGGGAAGGGTTCGAGGAGCGGCGAGACTCCCCGCACATGCGCATCCTCTTCCGGCGCACCGAAAGCGCAATCATCGGCGAAGCCGGCACGAACATCGGGCGCGGCGGCCGTCAGTCGATCACGTTCCTCGACGAAGCCGCGCACATCGAGCAGCCGGCGCAAATCGACGCCGCGCTCGCGAGCACGACCAACTGCCGCATTGATATCTCGTCCGTGAACGGCATGGCGAACAGCTTCGCGGAGAAGCGCTTCTCCGGGCGCGTCCCGGTGTTCACGTTCTCGTGGCGCGACGACCCCCGGAAGGGCGAGGACTGGTACGCGCAGCAAAAAGCGACACTCGACCCGGTGACGCTGGCGGCGGAGATCGACCTCGACTATCGCGCCTCCTCGGAGGGCGTACTGATCCCGTCCGAGTGGATCCAGTCGGCCATCGACGCGCACAAGAAGCTGAACCTTTCGCCGACCGGGTTCCGTCGCGCGGCGCTGGACGTCGCCGACGAAGGGCGGGACCTAAACGCGTTCGCGGGGCGGCACGGGATCTTACTGGAAGCGCTTACGTCATGGTCGGGCAAGGACCGGGACATTTTGGACTCCGTGCTGCGGGCCTTCTCGCTGTGCGATGAGCACCGCTACGACCAACTGCTCTACGACGGGGACGGGCTGGGCGCCGGGGTGCGCGGCGACGCCCGCATCATCAACGAGCAGCGGCAGAAGGACGACCGACCACCGGTCAACGTGGACGCCTTCCGCGGGTCGGCCGCGGTCGAAGACCCGAAGCAGGAATTAATTGAGGGCCGGAAGAACGAGGATTTCTTCGCGAACCTGAAGGCACAGTCGTACTGGTGGCTCCGGGCGCGATTCCAGGCCACACACCGCGCCGTCACCGAAGGCAGCATCCCCGATCCGGACGCCCTCATCTCGTTGTCCTCGACGCTGAAAGAGCTGCCGCAGTTAATTCAGGAGCTGTCGCAGCCGACGTACTCCCTGAACCTCGCGGGCAAGGTTCTCGTGGACAAGACGCCCGACGGCGCCCGCAGCCCGAACCTCGCGGACGCGGTGATGATTGTGTTCAGCCCGATTCTCGGACTCGCGGAGATGTGGGGGCGCTTGGTATGAGCCGGTTTACGGAGTGGATGGTGTACCGGCACGGCTGGGTACTCTGCGAAGTGATCGCGCTCGTGCTCGTGGCCTGCGCCTTCTTGTGGCGGTGAACCGGGAGCACCCCTGCGCCGGGTGTCGCTTCGACGCCCAATGTCGGGCGGAGTATCTAGCCTGTGACGCGTTGGCCGTGTGGCGCCGGTTCCCGTCCTCCGACCGATGGCAACACGCCCCGCGGGCACCTACCCGGGCGCGGTATCTGGCGCTGGTGGAGGTGCTCCGAGGGCTGGGGCGCTGTAGCATTCGAGTGCGTCCATCGCACGAGGAAGCAACATGACCCCGCGTCGCTACCTACTCGCCTCGGCTCTCGTATGCATTCTTGTAACGTGCCCCGTGCGAGCGGGCGAGATGAAAGACCAGACCGTCCATGAGCTCTACGACCTTTGCAAAAATCCTCTCGTAGCCGCGCAAGCTCTGTGCCTAGGGTACATAGGGGGAATTCAGGACATGATGGTGATAACCGCCACTTTGGCGCACGGCGACTTTCGTCAGAATTTTGGCGAGTGCGGAAACGATGTCACGCATGCCGCCGCGAAGCAGGCATTTCTCAATTGGACTGAGAAGCATCCGGAAAAATGGACGCAGCCCAATTACCTTGGCGTAACGACCGCGCTTTCCGAGCTCTGGCCGTGTGACGCTTCCCCGAGAAAGTAGCCTTCGCTTGAGACGCGGCATTCATTTCTAACTTCATGCCTGCGTCTGTACACGGTATCATCTTAGCTTGTGGGAATACGTCGTTTCCTTCGCTCCTTCGTCAAGGCTTTTCTGCCATTCTTCCGTGTTCATCCGTTCGCCGCCTTACTGACGGTGATATGGCTCGGGGGCGTCGCTACCTTAGGCGTGGTCACGTTCTATCGCGCCTATCTAGAGACCCCGCAACACCGTCAGGCCCGCGAAGCCGATGATGCACGTGAAGCCGTCGAATACTCGAAGAATGCGGCCGCTCAGCGGATCCACGATGAGCAGTTGCATGAGGCAGAAAAAGAGCGCAATGCAGCAGACAAAAAGCGCAACGCAGAGGTGCACGCGCTATGTAGGGTGAAGGCCGCCTGCGCGAAATACGCCACGGCCCGTCAAGAGTGCGCCACTGCGGGCAACTTCGAACTGTGCCTGAATATCAAGATGGACGAAGATGCGGTGTATCAATCGTCCTGCAGCAATGATGGACATATGCTCGATCTAGAGCACGCGCCCAACGCGTTGGATTGCGCGCTCCACTGAGCGAATCGGCGCGATTGCCGCATTGCACCAACGGTAACACTTCACAGTCGCTAGTCCGTTTGCTCTCGCCTCGGAATCCTCCAGCCTATACTGAAGGCCCCGAAGGTTTCGAGGTGACGCGATCTTGGACAAGGAAAATGATTCGCAGTGGCTGGCAGTCATAGGCCGATCCCTCGCCTATCTCGTATTGCACAACAGTGCCGCGGGCAAAGGATCGTCCCAAGAAAAAGCACAACTACTTAACTCGCTTGGCGTCCCTCGCGATGAAATCGCGGAAATGCTCGGCACGACCGGAAATTCCATCGGCAACATGCTCAGACGCAAGAAAGGGCGCAAACGTGGCAAAAAGTAAGTTGAGCGACGCTCCCAGCGCTAGTGACGAGAAGAAGATTGCGAACCTCCTGGCGTTGCTACTAGTAAAGAACGCACCACTCGGTGAGGCAATCATTACGCTTACTCGCGCAGGCTTTACCCCCGCCGAGCTCGTGATTCTCCTAAACACAACCACCGGGATGGTGGGGCAAACCAACTATATGGCTCGGCGTTCAAAAAAGAAGAAGCCGCGAAAGTAGTAGCCGATGGCGAGTTCCGGAATCGAGCCTGCGCTGATTCAAGCGTTGCAAAAGAAGCTTGGCCTACGCCGAGCGGCCGTCTACCACAGGATCTCTGACGCAGCTACGCGACTCTCCGTTTCGAACCGAATTGGGGCGTTAGCAGTTGCGCAGGACGCGCGACTGCCGATCAATCGATATGCAACGCCGGCGGACCTAGCTGACTTACAAAGGGCACGTACCGGACAGCCACCGAGTCATAGCCCGGCCGTTACACAGCCTATTGGCGTAACCAAAGGCGCGAGGCGCTCGGAAAAGTCGTCCGCTCGAAGCCCACGACGGTCGAAAAACGTGTTCGTCGTCCATGGCCGGGATGAGCCGATTCGCCGAGCGATGTTCGAGTTTCTCCGTGCGGTCGGACTGAATCCGCTTGAGTGGGGAAAGCTGATGCAGGCGACGCGCAACGCCGCTCCGTATGTCGGACAAGTGCTGGATAGGGGCCTTGCCAAGGCGACTGCGGTCGTGGTGTTGATGACCCCCGATGACTTGGGGCAGTTGAAGCAGGAATTCTGGGGCAAGCAAGAGCCCCCGCACGAACGGGAGCTAACCGGACAGGCTCGATTGAACGTCGTATTCGAAGCGGGCATGGCATTCTCAAAGCTTCCGGCATCAACAATTCTCGTCGAAGTGGGTCGATGCCGGTCTTTCAGCGATACGCACGGACGACATGTCGTATTGCTAAACAACTCTGAGGCGAAGCGCCAAGAACTGGTAGAAAAGTTGGAAACGGCCGGCTGCCCCGTCAATAAGAGCGCAAATTGGCTAACAACCGGCAACTTCGAGAAGCCGGAACAGTCCGCACAGAATCCGGCAAATAGCAGCAAGAACAAGCACAAGAAAAAGAAGAAGAAAAAGAAGCGCGCTCGCATCTGGTGAGCAACGGGCTCCGAAGTGATTTAAACCTGCACGTTGAGCCCCTTGATCGCCTTCACGAACTTGTCCATAGCCGCGATCATCTTGTCCTGCAGCACCGGCCAGTCAGCCTTAGGCGCGTCGAGACCGGGGCCAGGAAGGTTGTCCCTTATCCGTGAAGCTCGCCGTTCGTCCAAGCGGTCCCAGTCTACTGGATGGCCGAGCTTGGCCTCCAAGTCGCCTTTGCGCGCCGCGAAACGATCGAAGATCTCTTTGTTCTCTTTTTGGTTGCCCACGTCGATATAGAGCTCGACCGCGCTTCCCTCATCGTCTCCGCGATAGATTGTGTACACGAAACTGAGCCCCGACCGAAGGCCAGCGCCAGCTCCCAACCAGCTGTCCTTCGAGCCGGTTCGTTGTGCGTGCCACATGACCCCTTGCGCCTTCGCACGGGCGAGAAGCCCTTCCCAGAATTCAAGCCGCTTGATGTGCCGTTCGGCCAATTCCTTCTTCTGTTTGCCGATGTCGCGCGATTCAGCGCTAGGACCAACGATTAACGTGAACAAAGGCGCAGGGTCAGAATTGGCTATCCGATACGCCTCCAGCTTCACTAAATAGAACGCCACATCTTCGGGGCTTATCTCGTTCAGCCATGTCACCGCGCGGATGTGCTCCGGCCGGGCGTGACGGCAAATCCAGATGGCAACTTTTGCCTCAAGGTTCGTTAGGTACGTAATAACCTGTCCAAGATGGCCGTGATCCGTTTGCTCCAGTTGGTTCTCGATTACGACCCTGCCGTTGTCCTCAGTCTCGGCCGTGAGATCGACGGAAAAGCTGCCCACTTCCTCCTCCCGCTGTGGGTTAAGAAGCGTTAAGCCGATCCGGTCCCCGAGCCGGTCCAGATTGTTACTAAGCCACGCTGAGAAGCCGTGTGCCTCATGGGCCCAAAGGTCCCGCAGGTCGACCTCTTCTAGCTTGCTGATGTTTACGGCCATTTGAGCGTCTCACTAGGTTCGACTACGGGGGAAGTTATCACTGACCCACCGTATACAGTGCGGACCTCGATCCCAGACTGCATAGACGCACCGCAGCATCCCGGGCAGCATGGCTGCCTCATGGCGCCCTACACCGGACAGTGGCGATGCCGCATATGCGCCTATGAGCGGTATCACCGGGTCTCCGTGCCGCGGAAGAACGGCGTCCGGTACGAGACTTCGTTCTACGCCTGCAGCAAGTGCTCGGTGATGTTCCTTAACCCGTCGCAGTGGAATGCGCTGGGGGAGGCGCCGATGAATGTGGAAGCGCCGCCGGAGGTAGTGACGCCGATGAGGCGACGGAGGCAATAGTGCGAGCAAGCGAGCAAAGGCGACAGTAACATTGATAAGAACCGAGGGTCCCGCCATGTCCACGCCTCCCACTCCGTCTCCTTCGCCTCCGACTCCTCTCCGGATCGAAATTACCGGAGGCGGCGCCAAGTTCAAATCAATCGGCGATCTCATATGGGACGATATTCCGCCGCTCGTCGTGCTTACCGGGACAAACGGATCCGGAAAAACTCAACTGTTGGAACTGATTGCACACAAGCTAACAGAGACCCTGTATCAGGGCGCGCATGATGCACGTTTTGACTCAATTAGAGTCACTGCCACTCCCAAGATCGATCCGGGATCGATCGTATTTGTGCCGAGCTCTTGGGACCTTACCCCCGTCGGGCCACTCGGGCTTCCGGAACTCGTTCAGATGAAACAAAACCTTTGGAACGAGCTGAATCAACCTCCGCATCAACGTAACGCAAACATGATGATGAAGGTGAAGGCTGCTCGCGTTGAGGAGTTTTTGGGGCGGCCTATTCGCGAATTCAATCCAGAAACATTTGCTGCCGCGCTGCCGAATAATTTCCTGTTCATGCTTGAGGATCAGAACGTTGTCGTCGGGTTGGCGCACGTCATGGTTGCCCACCAGATCCGAAAAGCCGATGCCCTGCTCCAGGGCTCCGACCGCGATAAACTAGATGAGTCACTCGGCGTCGCGCCTTGGGACCTTTTAAACGAGGTACTGGCTGCCGCAGATTTCACGTACCGCGTGGTGCCGCCCGAGCCGAAGTTGATGGAGAAATATCAACTGCGATTCACCGACACCCAGACTGGCACGACGCTTAATGCCCAAGATCTCTCATCGGGCGAAAAGGCGATTCTTCGGACGGTCCTATGGCTCTATAACTCCCAGCAAGACGGCCATCTTGCTCGGCTATTCTTGCTCGATGAGCCCGATGCTCATCTGCACCCGTCTATGGCCCAGCAGTTCCTCTCGGTACTCAATGACGTGTTAGTAAACCGGCACGGCATCCGCGTAATACTGACGACACATTCCCCCTCAACCGTCGCGCTGGCCCCCGCCGATTCGGTATTTGAGATGAGCCGCAATGAGCCGCGGATTCGGAAGTCTCCATCTGTCGCGCACTCAATTGGATTGCTGACGGCAGGGCTCGTTACAGTCTCGCGCGGAACTCGATTCGTATTGGTCGAAGATCAAGCTGACGTCGACTTCTACAATACTGTGCACAGCACCCTAACCGCCCCCAGCATGACTTCTCAGGCGCCGGTAGCCGCTGCCCCGAGCCTAGTATTCCTTCCGGCCTCAATTGGCGACGGCGGTGGAGTCACTGTTGTGACCGGGTGGGTGAACAAGTTTGTCGATCCGCCTCTCAGTGAGTTGTTTCGGGGCGTTGTAGACCGCGATGCAGCTAATCAGCCGACCGCTCGGATTAAGGTCATAAGCCGGTACAACATCGAAAACTACTTGCTTGATCCTTTGAACGTGTTTGGACTCCTCTGCGAGAACGGGACGGCTGCCGCACTGTTAGGTGGGACGCGTGCGCCAGAGCAAGGCAATGAGCATGAGATCCGCGAGTACTCGGAGAGTGAACTGCAAGCAGTTATTGCTGCGATGCGCGCACTGATTGAGCCTAAACTCAACCCGATCATCACGGCGCGAGAAACGGATGAGGTCGCGGTGCACTTCATCAATGGGCGAAGCGTGAAGTACCCCAGGTGGATGATCGACCGCAACGGCCACGGCCTTTTGCCACAATACCAGAGCATTCTCGGAGGTAATAAGGTTGTTACGCCACCGGCGCTCCGCCGGATGATGCGTAGAGTGCGAATGATCCCCTCTGAATTTGTGAGCCTCATGAAAGCGTTGCAAGAGTAGGAATATGCAGTCGGGCGAACGAGGCGTGGTGATCGGCAGCCCGCTGCAGCTGGAGATGCAGTTCGGGGGTTTCTACGGCCTCGACGCGGAAGGGAATCGAGTCGGGGGAATGGGCTTTGGGAACTTCTCCGAGCAGCTCGGGCTGGTTAACGAAACACTCCGCCGCTCCCTGCTCTACTTTGACTTCGCGAGCTGGCCGGTCACGCAGCTCTACCGGCCGACGCTGCCCGGCATCGACGTGTTAGTGGAACAAGGCTACCTCCAACGACCAGAGGTGTTCGTGGCGGGTGCTGTCGGTCCGCCAGACGCCAGTCGTGGAGCCTCGTACTTCGTATTCAATAGCCTCGAACGTGAGAGCCCGGGCTGCATTGTGTTCGCCCAGATTGCAGACGAACCTGACATTTGGGGCCAGAGCGTAAGGCCGCAGCCAGATTTAAGAACGCTTCGCGGATTGCAGATCGACCTGTACAACAAGCTGCCTGTGCCGGCGCCTGAGGTTTCTTGGGCGGACATTCTCGATTTCAAGGATCGTCGGCTGGAGCAGCTGCTCGCGCTGCGACGCTATATGAACAGTCTGTACGACGAAATCTGTAGCTCCGCGGATTTCTCCGCGGCTGCTCGGTCCGGGGTGGATCAGCTGAATGCCGACCTCAGTGCGCTCTCCGCGTCTATGCGGGAGCGCGGGATGGCCCACGCGCTTGCTCGAAAGTTCAGCCTAAAGGCACTTCTGGACGCGGGGAGGACCGGCGTGCTGGCGGAAAGATTGGCGACGCTCGCCCAGATCCCAGCCACCTATACCTCAGCCGTAGGGGCTGGGGCCGCCGGCCTTCAGCTAGTGATGAGAAGCAGCGATATCGTCACGCCACTCGACCGTAAAGGGCCGCTCGCTTACATCGCCGCCGCCGAGCGCGAAGGAGTCGTCCCGGTCCCATGATACCTACGCACAGATAAAACCCCCGGCCGAGGGCACCGGGGGTCAGTAGCATCGAAACGCTGCGTTTTACGCTATATTCACGCCGCCACCGCCACGCGACAGGTCCACGCCGGTCGCGCTGGCATCCTGCCCCCGCTACCACAATATCCGCACTTGTCTGCCTGGGCAGAAGCGCCTCGGATCTGAGCGCGTAATCTGCCCATAGGTAGCGCCCGGCGGTGCCCAGGCGCAGCCGGACTTTCCCCTCAAGCACCTTGCGCAGCTCTTCGCGTCCCTGCTCCGGGTCGCGCACAAGAATCTGGTCGAGCTTTCGCACCAGCGCCAAGAAGCCCGCACGCACATCAACAGGTCCGGCGACCGCGGGGCGCGCATGCCGCACCGCTGCCGCTGCGCGAACCTCGGCCAGCTCCGCCTCGGCCTTGGTCAACCGCGCTGCCAGAGCCGCTGACAGCAATCCCTTCGCGATGGCGTCGGTCAGATTCGAAATCTCCCGATCCAGGCGCGCGACGCGCTCGCGATTGTCCGCGGGCTTGGCAACCCACGCGCTCCGCTGCGCCGCCTTCACTCGCCGCTCAAACTCCGCAATGAGCAGTGGATCGCCCAAGTCCTCTTGGATTCCTCCGATGACCACCTGCTCGACCAGCGAGCGCTTGACGTTCAGCGTGTTCTCCCAGGCGCCAGTGCGTCGCGCAGGCGTAGGACTCTCGATTCGGCATCACGAAACTCGCTCCGCATACATCGCACGCGATCAGGCCAGTGAAACGGTACTTCCCCGGCTTCCCGCCGCCCCCGCGCCGAGCTGTCTCCCGGACAGTGATGTCGCCCCTCGGTCGCGCAATGCGCTTTTGCATCGCCTTGGCAGCGTTCCATAGTTCTTGAGGGACGATCCGCAACCGCTCCTCGTGCGCCTCATGCGCTGGCGAAGACTTCATGGTCATGCGACGCTTCGCGCTGGCAGCCAAAGTAGTGGACACGCGCGCGCTAAGCCACTACCTCGGGCATCGCAGTTTGCAGTCCACGCAGAGGTATACCGCGATGAGCGCACATCGCTTCAAGGATTTTTGGCGCGACCAACCAAGTCTTCGCCACGCCCGCAGGCTTCAATGGGGGTATGGAGAGTCGAAACTGACTCCACACTTGGGACAGCTGTCCCAGAGTACCTCCGCCCCCCGCTTATCCATCGACCCCTTTCCCAGCTTTTCCACTCGCTCCGCGCGGAAATTCGTACCGCACTGCGGGCACAAGAAGCGGGAACGGAAGAAAAGCCATCCCAGCGCAGCAATCACTGCGCCGCCGCCGGCCGAGACAAGCAGCCCGCGCGAACGATCGTGTTCGAACCAGAAGAGCGTCACGAATGCCACCCAGGCCAAAAGGGCGAATGTGACGACTCGAGTATAGATCAGCCGAGACCGCGCCATGTTCGCGCGGATCGTTGGAACTCCTTGCGTCGCAGACGGCTTCGACTTCGCGGTGATCGCCCACAGCGTGAAAGTACCAATCGCCATAACTGCCACGCCCGCGACGTACTGCATATAGCGCTGCGGAAAGGCGATTGCGCCGATAAGCATGATCACTACGCCGCCAAGAATTGCGACGGGGATGCGCCGCCGCATCAACAGTTCCCGTGTCGAGTCTTTCATAAGAGCCACACGCTACCCAGCCCCGGATTCTGAAGCAATCGTGTGAGCGGCGCGCCATGACCGACGCCGCCGCCCTTCTGGCCGCCCTTGATGCCGCCCAGGACGACGCTGCACGCGCAAAGCTCCGACCCCCCGAGGGATGTGCTGATGCCGTCTGTCCTGTTCCCGAAGCAGCGTGAGTGCGCGGAGTGGATCTTGCAGCGTGCCCAGAAGATGCAACCCGGACTGGTTGAGAAGTCGCCCGAACGAATTGATGCATTGCACGCTCAACTCGCGGGCGCAAACGCAGTAGCATCACCGAAGGAACGGCACTCGAAGAGGCCACAAGTGGACGTAACCTTCGTTCGAGCACTTAAGGTTTGGTGGAGCTTCGTCTGGCGAGGCTTCGTCTTGGGTCTCGCTGTGATGATCCCCGTAGAGATCGTGATGTTCGGCATCCTGTTCAGCCATATGCCGACGACCAAGGGTCAGCAGCTCGACCCGACCGTGGCCGCACGCATGTTTCCGGTCATGGCCCTAGTTTGGCTAGTGATGATGATCGGGTTCGTTTTCATGCAGGGTCTCGCGATGCGGTGGATGTTGAGGTCGGCGGTTTGGTCTGACTTCCGTGTTGCGATACTGCCGAAGGATGCATCATGACCAGAATCGCTTTATTCGTTCGGAAATAGTCGACTCCAGTGCCTGAGGGCGGAAATGCGAGCGGGAAGTGGATGGGCCCAGCAATGATCCTTTCCGGCCTCGCCGTTTGTGCCAAAGCACTGACTCCGCACGACGTACTGCGATGGATGCACTTTTCGGCCGGGGTGATGATTTGCGCGGTCGGCGTGTACATTCTGCATCGCGACAAGAGCGAGCGCGCGCCTCCGATCTACCGGAGGCGGTTTCCACCTTCCGAGAAGCAGAAACCCCCGGCCGAGGGCGCTGGGGGCCAGTAGCATCGAAGCGCTGCGCTTTACGGTATATTCAATTGGCTACCGCCACGCGACAGGTCCAAGCCCGTCGCGCTGGCATCATCAATTTCTCGCATGCCCATTCCGACTCCCTCTCGCTTATATTCGGCGAGATTTATAACAACAGGCAGTGCCATGTTCCGGCATCCGCCATGGGCGCCTAAACGATAACCATTCCCGCGACAGAGGCTCGCCCGGAATCCTCACAAGCTTTTCAGCAATCCCTGTAAAACGCAGCGCTGCGGGAGGAAGACTCCAAATGTACAAGAGCATCCGACGACGAGCCAAAACATTAAAGACTCTCTTTTCTATTGTTCTACTCATCTCGTGTTCGTCCGCGTTGGCCCTTGATCGCCTACCTCCAGTTTTTCTTAACCACGTTTGGATCGCGCTGGACCAGGCGACCTATGACGCTCTGCGAACTTCGGGTGAAGTTGCCGAACTCGGAGGCGTAAATGAGCAGAAGGTGGTAGCAGGAGATCAGAGCTGGTCCGGTTTCTACTGGACCGGTCGCCAGACCTACATGGAGTTCTTCGGCGCCGCCGCGCTCCCCGAAGATACCGCTGTCGGCGATTGCGGGATTGGCTTGTTTGTCGAGACTCCAGGCGCCGTTCCGGTGCTCGCCGAGCATCTTCGCTCCGGCTTCGGCGACGACGTGGCGACTGACAAACAAGTCAGGACAACAGCAGCAGGCGAAATCCCCTGGTATACCGCTGTTCACCTGAAGGAATCCGCGTCGACGGCGGTATGGGTAATGGAGTTGGACCCCGGATATCTCGCGGCCCGGCATCCGGAAGCGGCTGTCAAAGATCCTCTAAGCCGTCAGCAAGAGGGGGCGTGGGATTACCGGATCAATCAGAACCTGGACAACATAGTCGGACTCACAGTCGCGTTGGACCAGGAAAAGACATCTGAACTGGCCACTGAGCTGGGCCTATTGGGTTGGTCCGTGCGGCGAACGGCGGCCGGATTCCAGGCCTACGGGCCCGAGATAGCAATAAGAGTCGTGCGCGCACACGACCGGACAGGAATTCAGCGGATTGACCTCCACTTAAGACGGTCCGTTCCCCGCCAAACAATTCAACTCGGCAATGCGAAACTTCGCCTCGTAGGGGACAGCGGGGCGTTGGTTCTCTGGAACTAGAGATCGGCGTGAGTGCCACCTTCAGCATGAGGGCAAAGACCCCGCCCAGCCGTCACCTCAACGGCTGAGTTTGGCGGGGGGCGCGATTTGCGGCCAAGTGCAGAGCGCGAGTTCCGCTACCGCACGCAATTCCCTGCGCGTTGCGCCCCCTGCGGCCTGGACCGTGATTCCATAGATTACGACCGACAGGTAGCGTGCCAGGTCCGCGGGATTGGCCTGTGCTGGCAGGTCACCAAGCGCCTTTGCCTTCTCGAGCCGTTCGCGGATGGCGCGCTCCCCGAAGGCGCGGCGACGGGCCAGTTCATCGCGAATTGCCCGCGACTCCGGCGCGCAGGCCAGGGCTCCCTGCACTCCCAGGCAACCCGGGGGGTTTCGCTTGTCGCCGTGTAGGTCAGCTGCGCCCTCCAGGAGCGCTCGCGCATAGGCCCGTGCGGTCGGAGCTCTGAGTGCGGCCTGCCTGTACCCGGCTCGTGCCTCATAGAGGTCGAGCGCCTTCAGAAACAGCTCTTCCTTGCTGCCGAAGGCCGCGTAAAGGCTAGGACGGGTCACCCCAAGTTCCCGGGTGAGATCCGACAATGAGGTGCCCTCGTACCCTTGGCGCCAGAACAGCGCCATGGCCCTCTCGAGAGCCTGGTCGAGATCGAATTCTCGGGGACGTCCTTTCACCGGCTGCGGTCTCCTCATGCGCACTGCTACAGAGTCCAGTATAGAAACCCATTGACACGCGGTCGACGCAACTCAATACTTATTTACCAGTCGGTATATAATTGGCGACCGTTCGTTGCGGCGCGCCCTGGCGGAGGTCTCGATGTTTCGAAGAGCGTTAGGCGCGGCAGCGCTGCTCCTGGCCCTACCGGTATCACTCCCGGCCACGGCCGCGATAGAAGCCCTTCCGAAGGACTTTGCCATCCGCGATATCGCGGTCAATGGCACCACGATCCACGCGCGCGTGGGTGGTCACGGCCCGGCGGTGGTTCTGCTGCACGGCTTCGGTGACACCGGCGACATGTGGGCGCCGCTGGCGGGTCCACTCTCGGCCACCCACACTGTGGTGATCCCGGACCTGCGGGGAATGGGCCTCTCTTCAGTGCCCGAACAGGGCTATGACAAGAAAAATCAGGCCCAGGATGTCGCCGACGTCCTGGACAGCCTCCACATCGAGCGCGCCGACATCGTAGGCCACGACATCGGGAACATGGTCGCGTTTGCCTTCGCGGAGCGCTACCCCGCTCGCACCAGCCGGCTTGTAATGATGGACGCGCCGGTGCCCGGCGTGGGTCCGTGGGATGACATCCTAAAGAGTCCGTTGCTCTGGCATTTCCGCTTCGGCGGCAAGGACATGGAGCGCCTGGTGGCGGGCCGGGAGCGTATCTACCTCGACCGGTTCTGGAACGACTTCGCCGCCGACCCGGCGAGATTCGACGAGGCCTCACGCGCTCACTATGCGCAGCTCTATGCCCAGCCCGGCCACATGCACGCAGGATTTGCCCAGTTTGCCGCCTTCGATCAGGACGTCATCGACAATCGAGCCAGCGTTGCCCAGGGCCGTCTCAAGATGCCCGTGCTTGCCATCGGCGGTGGGCACTCTCTCGGAGCCACCATGGCCTTCATCATGCGGTTCGCGGCGGACAACGTAAGCGAGCTCGTCGTGACGGATTCCGGACACTGGCTGATGGAGGAGCAGCCCCAGATTACGACGGCTGCAATCACGGCCTTCCTCAACGGGTCTGGGCTGGCCGTGCCCCTGAACCAGACCCGCCTCAGTGCGGCGCAGGTGTATGCCCTGGGGCGCGGCCCCGGGGGCGCTGGAACGTCGCAACTGCAGGGCGTGCAGACCACCATCCTATCGGGCAATCCCGATGCACCCGGACCCTACGCATTCGAGATCCGGGTCCCCGCCCATACGCGCATCGCCGCACATACCCACCGCGACAATCGGACCGCCCTGGTGGTTTCCGGGGAATGGCACTTCGGCTATGGAACCGTCGCGAAGAACAATTCAACCGTGAAGCTCGGCCCTGGAGGCTTCTATACCGAGCCAGCGGGCGTCGCACATTTCGCCTATACGGGCGATGAGCCGACGGTCGTGTACATCACCGGGGAAGGCCCGACTGATACGCATTATACGAGCATCGCCGACGACCCCGCGAACCGGTAGCAGGGGGTTCTCGCGCCACGGCGACGAATCGGGAGCGGACGTGCCCTCGAGCCATGACTAGTGGCATCATCCGTGAATGAACTTGCGCCTCATTCTTATTGTCGCCGCCGCCGCGACCGGCTTCCTGGTGGCCGGCTGCGGTACTTCAGGAAATTTCCGCAACGATGCCGAGCACAAGGCCCTGCTCGAAACCCTGCGGCAATGCCTCGTCGCCATTCCGGTCAGTGGCCAGAAGAACCGCGATTTCACCTCCCCCTGCGTCGGTAAGGACGTCTCGTCCCTGAATGGGATCAGCCGGGGCCGCCTGAGTGATGCGCTCGGCCCGCCTAGGTTCTGCATCAGCGCGACCGATACCAGCTTCCCGGACAAGGAAACGTGCCCTTCGACGCTGAACCCGATCTGGAGCTTTTATCGGCTCGCGGACCCCATGTCGATGGGCGGGGGCCCGGAACTCGTGTGCGTGGCCGATGGCGGGATGAAGTGCACCACGCTGGAGTGGCGACGCTCCAAGTAAGCCCGGTACCGTCCGGGCCGCACGGCGCGCGCACCGGGAAAACGCACGGTCAGTCGACCGGCGCAGGCCTGAGGTTCCAGATTCCCTCGGCGTATTCGCGGATCGTGCGATCGCTCGAGAACTTTCCGGAGCAGGCTACGTTGCACACCGCCTTGGTCGTCCAGGCCACCGAATCGGCGTAGCAGCGGTCGAGTTCCCTGTGGGCGCGCGCGTAGTCGGTGAGATCCGCAAGATGGCGGTAGTGATCGCCATGCTCGAGCAGTGAACTGCGGATCGGCTCGAAGACGCCCCGCTCTCCCCGGCTGAAGTGATCGGACGCGATCAGGTCCAGCGCCTCACGGATTTCCGGCTCGTTGGTGTAGTGCCACATCGGGCTGTACCACCCCGCGCTCTCGGCGACCTGCCGGGCCGTAAGCCCGAACAGGAAGAAGTTCTCCTCGCCGGCCTCGGCGGCCATCTCGATGGTCGCGCCGTCGCGGGTCCCGATCGTGAGGGCACCATTCATCATGAACTTCATGTTGCCGGTGCCACTGGCCTCGTAGCCCGCCGTCGAGATCTGCTCCGAGACGTCGCTTGCCGGGATCAGGCGCTCGGCCAGGCTCACGTTGTACTCCGGCAGGAACACGACCTGCAGCTGCCCGTGGACCGCGGGGTCCGCATTGATCGTGGCCGCGACACGGTTGATGAGCTTGATGATGAGCTTGGCAAAGTGGTAGGCCGGTGCGGCCTTACCCGCGAACAGGAAGGTATGCGGGTTTACCTGGCCGCTCGTGCCGGCCCGCAGCCGGTTGTAGAGCACGACGATGTGCAGGACGTTGAGCAGCTGCCGCTTGTACTCGTGGATGCGCTTGACCTGGCTGTCGAAGATCGACTCGGGATCGACCACGACCCCGTGCGCCTGGCGCAGCCAGCGGGCGAAGGCGAGCTTGCTCGAGCGCTTCGCCTCGCAGAACTCCGCCCTGAAGCCGGCGTCCTGGGCGAGCGGCAGCAGCTCGCGCAGGCGATCGAGGTCGGTTACCCAGCCGTGCCCGACCGTCTCGGTGATCAGCCTTGAAAGGGCGGGATTGGCCTGCTGCAGCCAGCGACGCGGGGTGACGCCGTTGGTCTTGTTGCTGAAGCGCCCGGGGAACAGCTCCGCAAAGTCCTTCAGTACATGGGTCTTGAGGAGGTCCGAATGGATCTCGGCGACGCCGTTGGTGCTGTGGGAACCCACGACCGCGAGGTGCGCCATGCGTACCCGGCGCACCGGCTCCTCTTCGATCAGGCTCACCCGCCGGATGCGCTCCTCGTCGCCGGGATGCAGGCGCCGAACGTCATCCAGGAAGCGGCGGTTGATCTCGTAGATGATCTCCAGCTGCCGGGGAATCATGAGCTCGAACAGGTCGACCGGCCACTTCTCGAGCGCCTCGGGCAACAGGGTGTGGTTGGTGTAGGCCAGCGTCCGCAAGGTCAGCGCCCAGGCCTCTTCCCAGGGAAGCTGCGCCTGGTCGAGCAGGATCCGCATGAGCTCTGCCACGCACAGGGCCGGATGCGTGTCGTTCATCTGCACGGCAACCCGCTGCGGCAGCGCGGCCCAGCCGGCCGTGTCGTCCTTGCGGAAGCGGGAGATGATGTCCTGCAGCGAGCAGCTGACCATGAAGTACTGCTGCAGGAAGCGCAGCGCACGTCCGGCTTCGGTCGAGTCATCCGGGTACAGCACCCGGGTGATCGACTCCGCCGCGACGTTCTCGATGACGGCGCCGGCAAAGTCCCCGCGCGAGAACTCGGCGAAGTCGAAGGACTGCGGCGCGGCGGCGGCCCATAGCCTCAGGGTATTCACGCACTTGGCGCCGTAACCCACCACGGGGCGGTCGTAGGCCATGCCCAGGAGGTGCCCGGGCCTGTTGGGCGTGAACTTAAGGGACGAGCGCCGCAGCTCGAAAGTCGCGTTCAGGGGCACGGCATAGAGCTTGCCGGGCCGGGCGATCTCCCAGGGGTCAGTGCTGCGCAGCCAGTTGTCCGGCTGCTCGACCTGCGCGTCCTCGCGGATGGCCTGGCGGAAGATGCCGTACTCGTAACGCAGCCCATAGCCGATGGCCGGGTACTGCAGCGTGGCCAGGGAGTCGATGAAGCAGGCGGCCAGGCGGCCGAGGCCGCCGTTCCCTAGTCCGGCGTCCGACTCCTCTTCCAGCAGGGCCTCCAGGTCCCAGCCCTGCTTGTCGAGCGCTTCGCGCACCAGGGGCTCCGCGGCCAGGTTCATCATGTTGTTGCGCAACGTGCGCCCCAGCAGGAACTCCATCGACAGGTAGTGGATGCGCTTGGACGCGGCCTCGTCCCGGGCACGACGCGTCTTGACCCACCGGTGCGCCACGAGGTCGCGGATGAACCGGCTGGTCGCCTCGAAGCGCTGGCGCGACTTGGCATCCAGGGGATCGACCAGATGCTGGCATAAGAGGTAACGCTCGGCCCACTGGTCGACGTGCGCAGTCAGGCCCAGGCGGTCCAGGCGCCTGGCCATGGTCGAACTCAGGAGATCGTCCGCTTCCTGCGGCGCCAGCTCGTGCTTCGGTACGCTCATCGACAGGCTCCCCCGCGGTATGCAACCGCGGGACTTGAATCTGGAGTGACCCAGCACGGGTATCGGCGGAAGCCCAAAAACCTTGGGGTTCCGTGCCGCCCGATATGGGAGCCGGTTCACAGAACCGCCCACCCGGCCAGCCCGGGTCGCTGCAACCGATCGCCTCCCCACCTCGCGTATGCGCCCCGCAAGCCGGGCGGGGAACGCCCTGAGGGCGCATCATGGCGGCCTATGCCCCATATCGCTCATCTCCCGGGAATCCTCGGCGTGGTCTCGGGACTTGCCGGATCACTGATGCTCATCTGGTTTCCGGCAGACGCGCGGGGATACCTGAAGAAAGGCACCTGGGAAACCCGAGGCGGATATACCTATATCGGGACCGACGAGACCGACCGGCAGTACCGCTATTTCAAGTCGGGGTTCTACGCGGCCCTCGTGCTGGTCCTGGTCGGCTCGCTGCTCGCGTTGTTCGACTTCTTCTTGTATTGACCAGATCCCGAGCATGAATCCCGCCGTCTTCATTACCTGTGCCGTGACCGGATCCGGGGACTCGGCCGGGAAGTCGCCCCACGTACCGGTCACGCCTGCCCAGATCGCGGCCGCCGCGATCGAGGCGCACCGCGCCGGTGCGGCCATCGTCCACCTGCACGTCCGCGACCCGAAGACTGGCAAGGCGAGCCGCGATCCGCACCTCTTCCGCGAGCTCTACGAGCGGGTGCGCGAGCAGAGCACGGACGTCATCGTCAACCTGACCGGGGGCATGGGCGGCGACCTGCTCTTCGGCCCCGCGGACCGCCCGCTCGAGTTCGCGGCCGGTACGGACTTCGTCGGCCCCCTGGAGCGCATGGCCCACATCACCGCCCTGCGTCCGGAGATCGGCACGCTGGACTGCGGCTCCCTCAATTTCGATGAACTGCTCTATGGCACCACGCCGGAATTCCTGCGGCAGATGGCGCGCGCCTACCGGGACTGCGGCGTACGTCCTGAGGTCGAGGTCTTCGAGCTCGGGCACATCGAGCTCGCGCGCGAGCTGATGAAGGAAGGGCTGCTCGATACGCGCGCGCTGTTCCAGCTGTGCCTGGGCATCCGCTTCGGCGCCCCGGCCACGCCGGCTGCGATGTTCGCGATGCAGCAGGCGCTGCCCGCCGGGGTCACCTGGTCGGCCTTTGGCGTCGGTCGCATGCAGATGCCGATGGTCGCCCAGACCGTGCTCCTGGGCGGCAACCCACGCGTCGGCCTGGAGGACAATCTCTACCTCGGACGCGGCGTCCTCGCCACGAATGGCCAGCTGGTCGAGCGCGCGGTACAGATCGTGGAGTCCCTCGGCGCGCGGGTGATGTCTTCCGCCGAGGCGCGCACCCTACTCGCCCTGCCGGCGATGCGACCGGCCTAGGCGCGCGGACCTGCCTTAAGGGCCGCCTCGACAGCCCGCGTCAGCTTGACGATGATTTCCTCGAGCTCGCCGTCCGTGGCGTTGTACGGCGGGGCGAGGATGATCGTGTCGCCGGCCGAGCCATCGACGTTCCCTGAACAGGGATAGCAGATGAGGCCGTCGTTGAACGCCCGTTGGCCGATGTCGTAGCTCAACCCGCGCCCCACCGGGAAAGGGGCGCGCGTGCGCGGATCTGCGACCAGCTCCACGCCAACGAAGAATCCCCGTCCGCGGACGTCCCCTACCTCGGTGAAGCGCGCGAGTGATTCCCGCAGGCTTGCCTTAAACGCCGCGCCGGTGGTCCGCACCCGCGCGAGGAGTCCATCGCGCTCGATGATGCGCTGAACGGCCAATCCTGCGGCACAGGCCGCCGTGTGCCCGGAGAACGTGTGGCCCGTCATGTACGCGCCATCCTGATCGAGGATGGTTGCGGCGACCGCCTCACCCACCACGGTCGCACCCAGCGGGATGTAGCCGCCAGCCAGTCCCTTGGCGACGCACATGAGGTCCGGGACCACCCCGTCGTGTTCGAGGGCGCGCCACGTGCCGGTACGCCCGGCCCCGCACATCACCTCATCTGCGATCAGAAGAACATCGTGACGCCGGCAGACCGCCTGCACGGCCGCGGCATAGCCTTGCGGGGCCGGCACCACGCCGCCGGCGGCACCAACGACCGGTTCGAAGATGAAGCCCGCCACGCGCTCAGGTCCCGCCGCCACGATCGCCTGCTCGAGCTCCTGCGCGAGGTGAGCGGCAAGCGCCTCCGGCGCGCAGCCCGCGGGCGGACGATAGGCGTTCGCCGCGGAGACGAACGTCACATCCAGGAGGCTCCCCTCGAAGGCGTGCCGTCGCGCGGCGAATCCGGACATCGACAAGGCCCCCAGGGTGTTGCCATGCCAGGAGCGCTGCCGGGCAATGAAGTGGCGCTTCTTCATCTGGCCGCGTGCCGCGTAGAACTGCAGGCCAACCTTGAGGGCCGACTCCACGGACTCCGAACCGTCGGCGGTGTAGATGACATCGCGGAAGCCGGCCCCGCAGAGCCTGAGGATCATTTCGGTCAGCTGCTCGAGCGCGGCACTGGAGAACAGGTAGCGGTACGCGTAGGCGATCGACTCCAGCTGGCGGGTGATGGCCGCGTTGACCTCCGGGTGCGCATGCCCCAGGCAGAACACCGCGGGCCCGCCCGAGCCGTCCAGGTAGGCCTTCCCCGACTCGTCGTACACGTACGATCCCCTGCCGTACGCGATCCGGCTCAGGTCCGAAAGCCCGAATCCGCTTCCGCCGCCGCTGGCCACCGTTGAATCCCTCCGAGGTTCGCGCGCGCAGCTTATCGCATCGCTGTGCACCTACCGATTCGCTGCCACCGCCGCACGCGAATCGTGGGAAGATCGGGATCGTCGGGAGGGGGCTTTGGGATCAATGACGCTGGCGCAGCGCCTGTCGCAGCTGACCTTGCGCCTGTGCGGGTGGCGCGGCGTGTTCGTGCCCCCGCCGTCCGCACGGGGAATAATCCTCGTCTACCCCCACACCTCCAACTGGGACTTCCCGACGGCGATTCTCTACAAGGCCACGACAGGACTGCCGCTGCGCTGGCTCGGCAAGGACTCCCTGTTCCGCTGGCCGTTCCGCGGGCTGCTCCTGCGCCTGGGCGGCATACCCGTCAACCGGCGCGACCCGACGGGATTCGTCGACACCCTCCTGCGCGAGTTCTCGCGCCACGACTTCATGTGGCTCGGGATGGCCCCCGAGGGGACGCGCGCCTACACCGACCACTGGAAGTCGGGCTTCTACCGGATCGCGCGTGCGGGCCAGCTGCCCGTGGGTCTGGGTTTCATCGACTACTCAACCAAAACAATAGGTATCGAGCAGTACCTCGACCTGACGGGAGATCCGGGCGCGGATCTCGCCCGGATCAGGGCGTACTACGCCGACAAGCGGGGACGCTATCCGCGCAACGCCGGCGAGATCCGCCTGCGCGAATGACATCCTGATGCAGTGTAAGGTTCTCCGACACTGCGGCACGACGGCACTTCTTCGCGCCAACACTAACACCCTCGTTCGCCGTCGCAGCGCTTGCGCACGGTAATTTCGCGAGGCACAGTACCGCGAAAAATCGCCGGGTCTCCTGGAGTCACCGATGCGCCCTATCCTGACAACCGCTCTCGTGCTCGCCGCCAGTGCTGCGAGCCTTGGCTCTTCCGCCCAGCCTGCCGCAGGCAGCGCCACCCCGTACGGAGGCGTGCACGGTCCGGCCCCGGCCCTGGCGCTGCCGACCCCGGATGCCTACACCATCGCCTACCCCCAGTACTTGTGGCCGAAGGTGGCCGGCGTTGCGACGGTCTACTACCTCATCGACCCGGCGTCCGACCCGAACGCGACACCCGCCATCCAGGCCGCCATCGCGCAGTTCAACGCGGACTTTCCCGGCGTCATCCAGTGGGTCGCATGGACGGCCTCCGCCGGACCCAACTACGTCGACATCAACCTGAACGCATCGGACAGCACCGGGATCTGCGAAGCCAACGAGGGCTACGAAGCCGTGCCGGCACAGCCGATGACGGGCTCGACCCGCTGCAACGTGGGGACGCTGCTGCACGAGATGGGGCACGTGATCGGCCTGTGGCACGAGCACACCCGGCCGGACCGCAACACCTACGTGAGCGTCAACTACGCGAACGTGATCAAGGGGTCCTGGGGCAACTTCCTCATCGCGACCGACGACCAGCAGGTGCTCGGGCCCTACGACTACGCCTCGGTGATGGAGTACGTCCCGTATGCGTTCACCCGTAACGGCCAGCCGGTGATCGAATCGATCCCCGCCGGCATCCCGCTGGCGGGGTACTCAGGCATCCCCGCCCAACCGGTCTCGGGTGGCGCCGCGCAGCCGGCGTTCGACTACTCCGCCGGCGACAAGGAGACCATCCTGCGCCTCTACGGCGCGGCACCGACGCAGGTGACGGTGACCTCAAACCCGGTCGGGCTCAGCGTGATCGTCGATGGCGTCACCGTGACGACGCCGCAGACTTACGCGTGGCCGCTGTGGTCGAGCCACACGCTGGACGTGCCTGCGGGCGTGCAGATGCTCTCCGGCTACGTGGTGAACAGCAATCCCGCGGTGGCGGCCACCTACTACTACAGCTACGGCCGCTGGAACGACAGCACGACGCAGAGTCACGTGATCACCGTGACCCCCGGCAACGGCAGCCCGACCTTCCCGACGACCTCACCGCTACTTGCGACCTACTCTGCGAACTTCATCGAGCTCGTGCCGTACACCGCCGCGATCTACCCCTCCGCCACCGGCCAGGTTGCCGTGTCCCCGCAGCCGCAGACCTACGCCGGCAGCTCCAGCAGTTTCCTGGTGGCGCGTTCCCAGGCGACGCTGACGGCGACGCCCAACTCGGGCTGGGCCTTCTATGAGTACAACAACAGCCCGTTCTGGCTGCCGGGCGGGCTCGGCGCCAACCCCAAGACCTTCAACGTCCCGGATACGGGCAACGCGGTGAACCTGACGGTGGAATTCTCCAGCACGCCGGTGTTCACCGTCGACGTGCAGCCGGAGACCTTCAGCTCGAACCTCTATGCCTACGTCGATGGGCAATACACGGCCACCCCGCGCAACTTCTCATCGTTCTACGACCCCGCCTGGACCACCGGAAGTACCCACACGCTGGCGGTGGACGCGGCGGAATACCCGTACAGCGTCAACTCACGCTACCAGTTCACCAAGTGGAGCGACGGCGGCGCCGTATCCCACACGACCGCCGCACTGCCGGCCGCCGGGAAGGCCTTCATCGCGACCGTGCAGCCGCAGTTCCGTCCGGCCAATAACTTCAACTACCCGCCCTGCGGTGGCAGTGCACAGGTATCACCGGCCTCCCCGACCGGGGATGGCTTCTATCCCACCGGCCAGAAGCTGTCGCTCACCGAGACCCCGGACAATGGCTGGGCGTTCGCCGGGTGGAGCTATGACGCGAAGGGCACGACCACGCCGTACGCCCTGACCGCCAAGGACGAAACGCTGGCGTTCGCGAACTTCAACACCGTGGCAACGCCGCTCGCCCTGACGAGCCTGAAGCCCGCCTCCGGGACGGCCGGCGGCAAGGCCTTCAACATGACCCTGACCGGCACCGGATTCACCAGCGCCAGCGTCGTGTATGCCAACGGCCAGTACCGCACGCCGAGCTCCGTGACGGCCACCAAGATCGTCATCCCGATGACCGCGGCTGACGTGGCGAACGCGGGAGCCTTCCAGGTATACGTGGAGAACTTCCCCTCCGGCTGGAACGGCTGCGCGGTGTTCGGCTACCAGACCTTCATTGTCGCGGGCAAGGGAGCCCCCGTGGCGACGCCTGCACTGTCCCTCAAGGCCGGGACCTATACGGGTGCCCAGACCGTGTCGATCACCGACCTCACCCCGTCGGCGACCATCTACTACACCACCGACGGCACCAACCCCAGCACCTCATCGGCGGTCTACAGCACCCCGATCACGGTCGGCAGCAGCGAGACCGTCAAGGCCAATGCCATCGCGACCGGCTACCAGAAGTCCGCCACCGCAAGCGCCAAGTACACCATCAAGTAGTTCGTAAGCCCCGGGCGCGATGCCGGTCGTTCAGCGCTTGAACGGCTCGATCCGATCGATGTGTTTCTTGCAGCTCGGGCAAGGCGGGGACCAGTTCGCCTCCGCGCCCGGGTGCCACCAGAGCCCCATTCGCCGCAGCGGCGCGCCGCACATGACGCACCGGGTGCGGTACATCGCGACGAAGACACCAACGATCGCCACCACCACGAGGGCGAGGAACCACCAGCCGGCTTCGTTGAACAGGCCGTGCAGGCCGGCAAGCACCCCGGACAGCGCCACCACCAGGATCCAGCCTGCCCAGAAGTGCCGGTTGAGTTTCTGCCGCGTGGTCGCCATCGCGAAATCCTACACTGGCCGCCGCGGGGCGTGAGCGGCTACGGCGGCGCGAGGGGCGTCACCTCACGCTGTAGATCTCGTATTTGACGTAACCGCCCGCGCCGTCCTTGTACTCGACCATCCGGCCGACGCCCTGGACCTCGTCGAGCCAGGCGTACTTGGTGGCGGAGGTCTCGAACGTCGGGGCGATCAGCCAGACCCCGACGTCCTTCGGTCCGAGAGTTGCGCCCGGATGTGAAGTCGCGGACTTCGGCAGGTCGCGCTCGACGCCGCCATACGACACGTAGATGAGTGCCCCATCGTCCGTGCGGACGGTGAGGCGCACGTCCAGCCGCACGACACCGGAGGGCATGGCGCGCGACCAGTCTCCGCCTGGCGACACCAGCACGCCACGGATCCTCGGACCGCGCACCCAGCCGCCTTGCGCCGAGACGTTGAAGATCGCGAGCGAGTCGTCGACGTTGGACGGGGCATCCAGCGGGGCGTAGAGCGTCATCAGGTATTCCGTTCGCAGGGGCGCAGCGGGCTGCGGCTCGGCGGCCGGGAGAGCAACACTCATCACCACCGCGCAAGCCGCGATGCAGCCGCGCAGGCACATCCTCATACTCAACTCCCGAAAACCCGGAGGTGACGGCTCAGGCGGACTTCGCTGCACTGCGGCGGGCCAACGCCAGGCCCAGCCAGCAACTCACCGGCCAGCTCAGGAGCCAGGAGAGCCAGTACCAGTGTGGCCAGCCACTGCTCCAGTTGGGGATCACACTGGCGACTCCCAGGACCTCGCCGAGCAGAAAGAAGGCGAGCACGTGCCGCTCCTTGCGCGGTGGGGCAAAGCGCGCGCACAGCCACGCACACAGGATCGAGACTGCGATGAAGATCGCGGTACTGGCAAGGAGGGGTGGGTTGGAGGGCACGTGCCCTTTGTCGAATTCACCGGGAAAGATCTGCCTGAGCAGCGGGTCGGATGCGAGCACGAGGACGATCGAAAGCAGGTAGCTGCCGATGACGGCGGTGATGGACCGGACCATTGCTTCCCCCTAATTGTGTTTTCGTTACGGGTTCGCGTCGATCTTCGGCCCCAAGCATAGCGCAGGAGTGGCGCTGCCGGATGCCGCGCGGTGCGAACCGACCGGGCGCCTCGGATATACTGCGCGACGAGCGGAGCTGCGAGGGCTTCGCGCACGAGAGGATGTCCCTATGTCCTGGTGGGGCTGGATCATCGGCGGGGCGATACTGTTCGGCGCCGAGCTCGCCTTCGTGAGCGCGCAGTTCTACCTGGTGTTCATCGGCACCGCGGCGATCCTGGTGGGACTCGTGACCCTCACACTGTCGCCCTCCCCCTGGGCGCAGTGGGCCCTCTTCGCGGCCCTTGCGGTCATCTCGATGGTTGCCTTCCGCAACCGGGTCTATCGTCGCTTCCACCGCGAGGCGCCCGAGGTCAAGACCGGGCAGCCCGAGGGTGTGCTGACGCTCTCCGTCGCGCTGGCGCCCGGGGGCACGTGCCAGACCGAGCACGGCGGTACGTACTGGACCGTCCGCAACGACACCAACACGCCCATCGCCGCTGGCACCCGCGTCCGCATCCAGGGCGTACGGGACCTGACCCTCCTGGTAAAGCCCGACGCCTGATTCCCAATCCCTCCCAAGGCCGACCATGTACACCTCCTACGTCTTCATCGTCCTCGCCTTCATCGCCGTGATCCTGGTGTGGCGGACGGCCACCGTCGTGCCGCAGCAGAGCGCTTACGTGGTCGAAAACCTGGGGCGCTACAGCCGCACCCTGCAGGCCGGGTTCCACATCCTGATCCCGTTCGTGGAGCGCGTCGCCTACCGCCACAACCTCAAGGAACAGGCGCTCGACGTGCCCGAGCAGATCTGCATCACGCGCGACAACGTCCAGGTCGGTGTCGATGCGATCCTCTACCTGCAGGTGCTCGATCCGCACCTGGCCTCCTACGGCATCACGAACTACGGCTTCGCCATCGCGCAGCTGGCACAGACGAACTTGCGCAGCGAGATAGGCAAGATCGAACTGGACCGGACCTTCGAGGCCCGCGCCACCATCAACGCCAACATCGTCGCGGAGCTCGACAAGGCCTCCGCCGCCTGGGGCGTCAAGGTGCTGCGCTACGAGATCAAGAACATCGCCCCGCCCAAGGACGTGTTGTCGGCGATGGAGAAGCAGATGCGCGCGGAGCGCGAGAAGCGCGCCGTCGTCCTCACTTCCGAGGGCGAGCGCGACGCCAAGATCAACGCCGCCGAGGGCGACAAGCAGCGCGTGATCAAGGCCTCGGAGGCGAGCAAGCAGCAGCAGATCAACGAGGCCGACGGCCAGGCCGCCGCGATCCTCGCCGTCGCCACGGCCACCGCCGAGGGCCTGCGCCGGGTGGGCTCGGCGCTCAGCGAGCGCGGCGGGATCGAGGCCATGCAGCTGCGCGTCGGGGAGGAGTACGTGCGCCAGTTCGGCAAGCTCGCCAAGGAAAGCACGACCCTGGTCATACCCGGTGAGCTGTCCGACCTCGCCTCGGTGATCAGCATGGCCACCAGCATCGTCCGGAAACCTGCCGGGACCGCGCCGACGGTGCCGGCCGCCCCGGCGGCCCGTTCATGACACGGCGGTACGCAAACTCACGGAGTCAGACTGCATGAGCCTTCCCGACAACAGCTTCACTGACATGGACGGCAAGCCGCTCGAGAATGCGCCGGAGGCCGAATCGTGCCCCTTCTGTGGCAGCGGGGCGGACCAGCTGGTCGTCGAGCGCTGGGGCGCCGAGGACGACCCGGACCCCAGCTACCACGTGGAATGCCTGGAATGTGGGGCGAATGGTCCGCAGAACGACACCGCCGTGGGTGCCGCGGAAGCCTGGAACGCGCGCAAGTAAACGGGTCGCCAGGGACGTTCAGGCATCCGCAGAGGCGGGAACCCCGTCCACCGCAACCAGCCGCGCCGAGCTGCACGCCTCGCGGATTGCCTTGAGCCCCTGGTAGCCCGGACTCCGGTAGAAGCTCTCCCATGCTGCGAGGGAGGGAAACTCCAGTATGACGATGCGTCGCGGCTGCCACTCCCCCTCGTAGACCCGGTGCTCACCGCCGCGCGCCAGGTAGCGCGCACCGGCCGCTTCCAGCGCGGGCTTCACGCCCGCCATGAACTCCTGGTAACGCCCGGCATCCCGGATGTCGACGTCGAAGATGACGTACGCGCTCATCCGCGGGGACCCGGGCGCACGGTCAGTCCCCGGAAGGAACCTGGGGCGCAAGGTCGCTGAGTACCCGGAAGCGCCCGGTCGGGGACAGCGACTCGGCGGTGGCGTGCACCGACCACAGCTCGTTGCGCCGGGCGACGCAGTTGCTCGCTGCGATCCGCTCGAGCGTGTCGGGGCGCTGGAACAGGAAGCCCTGCCCCGCCACGCATCCCAGCTGCCGCAGGATCCCCACCTGCGACTCGTGTTCGATGCCCTCGGCCAGCGCATCCAGGCCCAGGGTGTCCGCCAGCGAGAGCACCGCGCGCGCCAGCGCCGAGCCGCGCTCGGACTTGGCGATCTCGCTCACGAAGGTCCGGTCGATCTTGAGGATGTCGATCGGGAAGCTGTGCAGGTAGGAGAGCGAGGAATAACCGACCCCGAAGTCGTCGATGGCGAGCCGCGCGCCGAGCTGCTTCAGTCGGCGGAAGCACTCGAGGTTTGCGGGGCTCGCCCGCGTGATCGTGCTCTCGACGAGCTCGATGATCAGGTTCTCGGCCTCGAGGCCGGAGCGCTGCAGGGCGGCGGTGACGTCCTCGACCAGGCTCCCGTCCTGCACATGCCGTCCGGAGATGTTCACGGCGAGTCGCACCGCGCCGCCGCCCGCGAGGCGCCCGCGCCACGCGCAGACGTCCTGGCAGGCGCGCTGCAGCGTCCACCGGCCGAGCTGCGTGATGTGCCCGCGGTCCTCGAGCACCTGGATGAACTGCGCCGGCATCATCACGCCGACCTCGGGGTGGCGCCAGCGCACCAGCGCCTCCACGCCCAGGAGCGCCCGCGTGCCGAGGTCGACGATCGGCTGGTATTCGAGGAAGAACTCTTCCCGGGCCAGGGCGCGATCGAAGTCCGTCTCGAGCCGCAGCCGCTCGCACAGCTCCTCCTGCATGCGCGCCCGGAAGGTCACGTGGCGGTTGCGGCCCTCGGCCTTGGCGTAATACATCGCCATGTCGGCGTTGCTGAGCAGTGCCTCCACCTCGATGCCGGTGCCGCAGTAGGCGATGCCGACACTGGCGCCGACGCGTGCCTCCTTGCCGCCGAGGGTAAAGGGCGCGTTGAGGCTGTCGATGATCCGGCGCGCCAGCTGCTCGACCTCGGCATTGCAGTTGCAGCTTTCCACCAGGATGGCGAACTCATCGCCACCGAGCCGGGCGACGGTATCGGACGCATGGACCGAGCCGAGCAGGCGCTGCGCGACCACCTGCAGCAGGCGATCACCGGCATCGTGCCCCAGCGTGTCGTTGACGTCCTTGAAACGGTCCAGGTCGAGGAACAGCACCGCCAGCATTCGTGGGTTGCGCTTCACGAGCGCGAGGGCATGCTGCACGCGGTCGCGGAAGAGACTGCGGTTCGCAAGCCGCGTGAGCGGGTCGTGGAAGGCCAGGTGGCGCAGCTGCTCCTCCAGCGCCTTGCGCTCGCTGATGTCGCGCAGGTTGAGGGCGTAGCCCTGCACGTCCGGGTCCTGCGTGAGGTTGCTGCCCACGCACTCGAACACGTAGCGCTGCCCGTCGCGCTCGAACGCCATCTCGGCCGGCCCCACGGCGCGCCCGGAGTCCAGCGCCAGCTCGGCGAGCACGGCCTGCAGCCGGTCGCTCACCGGGCGCGGGCACAGCTCCTGCCAGCGCCGCCCGAGCATCTGCGCGACCCCCGTGCCCAGCAGGCGCTCGGAGGCCGGCGAGGCAAAGCGCACCACGTCTGCGGTGTCGATGATCATGATCGCATCGGAGGCGTTGGCGATGAGGGAGGCATAGCGCTGCTCGACGCGCCGCGCGGCATTGCGCTCGCGCAGCAGGGCATCGCTGCGCAGCGCGAGCGCCTGGCGCACCATCACCAGCAGGGTGAGTGCGAACACGACGATCGTCATCACGTTCGCGGGCCCGAGCACCTTGGCGCGCGTGTAGTAGACCAGCACCACGAACGCCGCGAACATCGCCGCGTACGGCAGCGCGCTGGCCAGCGCATCGGAGCCAGTGACCGGCGCGCGCGGGCGCTCGTTCACGTGCCGCAGCTGCTCGTAGGCCGCAGCCGCGAGCGGCACGTTGGTCGCAAGGTACAGGACGTCCTGGAACTGGCCCGGCAGGTAGGTCCCGGCGAGCCGGGCCAGCGACCAGACGATGTCGGCGAGGAACATCGTCGCAAAGCCCGCTAGGAGGTAGATCACGGCACGACGCGCACGGATGCCGATGCCGCCGCTCGCCAGCAACACCACGCCCAGTACCAGCAGCACCACGCAGTCCAGCGCCGCGTAGGCCTCGGCGAGGAACCGTCCGAGGACCGTGGTTCCGCCGGCCAGCGGCGCCGGGCGGATCAGAAGGTACCAGAAGAACGCCCCGAAGCCGACGACGAAGATCGTGGCATCGAGCAATAGCTGCAGCCAGCGCACCCGCACCGCCGAGGCCCGCACCAGGGATGCCGAGGCGCACAGCAGCGACAGATACAGGCACAGGTAGAAGAGGTCCGCCGGGCCCGGGAAGGGATCGCGGCCGGCCAGCCAGGTGCCGACCCCGATCTCATCGCCGATGAAGTAGAGCGTCCAGCCTGCGGCCACGAAGCCCCATGCGTAGCGCGCCAGGCCGGCCGGCGTGGCCCACGCCGCGGCGATCAGCATCAGCGAGGCGGTCAGCTGCGCCGGCGTCGCCGACAGGAGCGCGACGTAGTGAATGACCCCGGGACCGCCGAGGCCGCTCAGGAGCCAGGCGGTACCGAGCGCCACGTAGACGCACATCAGGATCAGGATGAGGTGAGCGCGCCGCAGGCCGCCGGGGCCGCCCAGGGGGTTCATCGCCTCGCGGGGGCGGTCCGTCAGGAACAGTCGCCCGGCTGCCGAGCTCGCCGGGGTACTCATGCGCACGCACCGGCGGCCATGAACCGCACTGGTGCGGTCCGCAGGGTTGCTGGACACAGGTCCGGTCGTCGCATGTGCAGGGTAACCGTCACCGGGATGCCGAGTTTCGACCGGCGCACCATTCTCCCTGCAAAACCGCCGGGCCGTCCAGACACAGCCTGCGCTGTCCCCCGCCGTGGATGTCGCCGGCATACAATCGTCGGCCCGACTGTCGTGCGCGGAGCCTGCCGATGAAACTCATGTACTCGCCGACGTCCCCGTTCGCGCGCCGCGTGCGCGTCGCGGCTGCCGAGCTCGGCCTCGGCGAGCGGCTGCAGCTGGAGGTCGTGCACGTGGCCCCGGGGCGCGAGAACGCCCACTTCGCCGCCACCGTGAACCCACTGCGGAAGATCCCCGCGCTGCTGCTCGAAGATGGCGCGACGGTGCTGTTCGACTCGACCGTGATCTGCGAATACCTCGATCACCTGGGGGGCGGACGACTGATCCCGGCCGGCGCCGCGCGCTGGCCCGTCCTCACCCGGCAGTCCCTCGCCCTCGGCATGACCGAGGCACTGGTGCTGTCGCGCTACGAGAACTCGCTGCGGCCGGAAGGTCTGCGCTGGTCGCAGTGGACGCAGGACCAGGAGGACCGCTTCTGGCGGGGGCTGGACTGGTTCGAGCGGCAGGCCCCCACGCTGCTCACCGGTGCCCGGGCGCTGGACCTGGCGCAGATCGCCCTCGCCTGCTGCCTGGGTTATGCGGACTTCCGCTTCGGTTCGTTCAACTGGCCGGTCCGGGCGCCGGGGGTGGCCGCCTGGTACCGGGGCTTCGCGGCCCGCCCCTCGATGGCCGCGACCGTACCCCCCGCCTGAGGTAAACCCCCACCACGGGCCCTCAAGACCTGTACATCGCCGTACCCGGCGCCCACACTGGGATTCAACAGGAGGGCCCTCACGGGGGTAGGTCATGCGGCTGCAGAGCGCTTCAAGGAAGATCCTGGGGGGACTCGGACTGCGCGTGGTGCGCGAGGCGGAATTCGACGCCTCCATCCGCGCCGAGGCCCGGCGGCTGCAGCTGAGCGAGCTCGCCTACGACTCCACGCGCGACGGGTCGCTGGCCGCCGAGGAATACGCGCTCCTCGAACAGCTGGTCGCCGAGTCCAACGCGCTGGACGGTCCGCTGATCGAGATCGGCACGCTGTTCGGCCGCACGACCAGCAAGATGGCGCTGTGGAAGAGCGCCGCGAAGACGATCTTCACACTCGACAACTATGCGTGGAACCCCTGGAAGCTCACCCCGCAGATGCACTTCCAGCTCACCTCGCTGGTGCTGCAGTACCTCACCGACACCGGGCAGGTCGTCCAGGTCCGGGCCGACAAGGATGAGTGGATGAGCCAGTACCACGAGCGGCCGCCGGCGCTGGTGTTCTGCGACGCCGACCATTCCTACGAGGCGACGGCGCGCGACATCCGGCTCGCCCGCGAGGCCGGTGCCCGCATCGTGTGCGGGCATGACTACAGCCCCGAGCATCCGGGCGTCATCCGCGCCGTCGAGGAGAACGGCGGTTGTGCGCAGCTCGCCGGGACGCTGTGGCGGCTGCGCGATCGCTGAGCCCTAGTCCGCGAAACTCACCACCGAGAGATCGAGCGGCAGCGTCGCGTGCCCCACGTAGGCGGGCTCGATGGGCGTGAGCGTCATGGGCGCTCCGGTCGCCTCCGCGCGATCAAAGTCCGCCGTACCGGCGCGATCCTCGGCGGTGACGGTGTAACTCCGGAATAGGTACGGCAGCCCGTTCGCCGCGAGCGCGCTCGGGCCATCCATCAGCTGGAAATGCAGGTGCGGCGCCTGGGTGTTGCCCGAGTTGCCGACCCGGCCGATCTGCTGCCCCGGCTGCACGCGTGCGCCGGCCGCGACCGTCACGCTGCCCTTGATCATGTGGGCGTAGAGCGCGAATCGACCACCCCCCAGATCGAGGATGACGAAGTTGCCATCGGCCTGGTCCAGCGGCAGTCCTTCGGGAAGGTGCCCGGGAACCTGGTTGTCGAGGTCGTTGCGGGCACTCACGACCGTCCCCGCCGCGACGGCGTACACGGGAGCGTTGTAGATCTTGTAGTTGGTGACGAGTTTCGGGTCGCCGCTCACGATGCGGTGGTCGCTGCCGACCTGCTCGAAGTCGATGGCGAAGCGCTGCGCCAGGAAGAACCGGCCATCTAGCGACAGCAGCGCCCGCACGTGCCGTATGGAGTCGCAACACCCGTCCCCGACCACGTAACCGCTCCCGCGCAAGGGCGGCGCCAGCAGCGCCGGCGCGCTCCCCACCACCTCGGTGGGTGCCAGGGTCATCGTGAGGTCGGCTCCGACCTTCTCCGCCAGCGCACGCACCCGGTGCTCAAGGCGCGCGGGGACCTCGGCCTTCGGGGGCAGCACCACGTGGAGGAACGCAACCGCGAACTGCGAGGATTCCAGTACCGCGGTCTCGCTGCCGCGCCGGCCCCCCAGGGACACCCGGGCAGCGAGCGCGCGGGCATCGAACCGCCCGAGCACCGCGCCGGCCGCATCCGTCACCGTGATCTCCTCGAGCGTCGCCCGCCCGCTCGTGACGTTCTCGATCTCGAGCTCATAGAGGAGGTGCGTCTGCCCGTCCGAGCCGCGCACGGGCTGAGGCGCGGCAAGGACCCGAGCGAGGAGCGGCGTCAGCCGGGGGCCGTCGCTCGCGGCAGCCACGGCGGGATCACCGGAGGTGGCCGCCATGAACAGGACTGCGGCTGCGGAAAATAATCGGGTATGCACGGCGAGCCTCGCGGGCGGGGCCGTGACTGTAGCAGCGGGGAATGCGCCCGCTCCACCTGCGGTCGGCGTGCGGGTCAGCCGGCCGGACTACCAGCGCAGGAGGTCGTTTTCCTCGCGCCAGTTGGGCACTTGAGTGGAGGAAAAGCGCTCCCGTACCAGCAGCACCAGGGTGGTGGCCGAGAAGGAGATCGCAAAAGACATCGCCATCAGGAAGACCGTTCTGAGCATGAGGTGATCCTTCACGTTGTGCTCGCCCGGGGACGGTACGCGGAATGCGGCCAAAATACAAAGGGTCGCAGCAAGGTGACAGTGCGAAAGGCCCGTTGGAGAATGCCTGCCGACCGTCCTTCCTCCATTCCTACAGGAACTATGACCCGGCGCCTACTCGCGGCCTTGGCCGCAGCATTCCCCCTGGCTGCGTGCGCCCCGCTCTACCCCGCGGAGATCTCCCCGGAGGGTAACGGGGTCTACCTGGTCACCCAGTCCACGGCCTCGGCCTGGCTGGACGCGCGCTCGGCCGCGTTGAAGCGCGCGGAGGCCTTCTGCCAGAAGGACCACCGGCACGTGAAGCTCCTGACGCCGGACATCCTCAAGTCCCCGGCGGAGGAAACGGACCACGCCGAGCTCGAGTTCCGCTGCGAATAGCGTTCACGGACTCCCGGTCGCCGGGCGCCCCGTCGCGCGCGAGCGCACGGTCGCCTCGGCGAGATACTCATCGGCCGCACCGGCGTTGGCGCGCCGCTCGAGCACCGTGGTCTCGACGTGCGGGTCGCGCGCGCCGGCGCGCTCGGCCGCCGCGAGCGCCAGTTCCCGGGAAACCCGCCGCGCGTCCGCCAGGGCTGCGGCTTCCTCCGGGTAATCCCGGGTGCCGGCCGGGTCGTGGACGCGGAAGAGCTGGAAGCTCGGCTGGTTGACCAGGATGTCGCACACCTCCGAGACCACCCCGGCCACGGCGCCCACGGCGTTGCAGACGGCCGCGTGCTCCGGGATCACCAGCTGCGCATCCAGCCGCCGGGCGATCTCGGGGTAGTAGGCACCGACGGGTGCGCCGATGGCCACCAGCGGGGTGGCGAATCGCATGCGCGTCTCGATGAGCTTCGAGAACGTGCGCCCGGCGATCACGTCCTCGAGCAGCGCGCCCAGGGGACCCCATCGCCCCTGCCGGCGCTCCACGCCCGGATCGTGCGCGAGACCGGTCTCGATGAGGATGCGGGCGGATTCGCGCACCACGTGCTCGTAGGTGCGCAGGCACAGTTCCTCGGGCGTGTCCCGCCGCGAGCGGGCACTGGCGTTGCGCTCCTCGGTGGCGAGGATCGTGGCGCCCAGCTCGGCCGCCTCCCGGTTCCAGCCCTCCTGCCGCCCGAGCACGTGCATGGCATCGCTCGGGGTGAACGCCGCCAGCGTCGCAAGGCCACGGTCCACGAGCCGCCGCAGGGCCTCGACCGTCTGCCCGCTGCGTCCGAGCTCGCCCACCCGCCGCGGCGTGAGGGTGAGGGCTTCCCAGACCCGCTGCTCCAGCCGGTCCAGGTGACCGCCGGGGTCGCGCCCGGGGTTGCGCAGCGCGAACTGGGTGGCATGCGGGGGCGGATAGTCGGACGCGGCGAGGACGCGCAGGTCATCGAGCACCCCGGGGTGGTGCGCGGCAAGCAGGCTGAGCGGCATCGCCTTGCGCGGGCCCACGGCCAGGCGCCGCTCACGGTCGAAGTACACTTCGCTGTCCCCACCCAGCCCGCAGGTGCGCACGTCGATCGCCTGCACCATGGTGCGCCAGCCGCCGATGACCGCGCCCTCGGCCTTCACCACCGGGCGTCCGTCCGCGACGATGGCGACATCGGTGGTGGTGCCGCCCATGTCGGAGACCGCGAAATCCGACAGGCCGCTCAGGAACCCCGCCCCGACGACACTCGCCGCGGGGCCGGACAGGACGGTCTCGACCGGGTACTCGAGCGCCACCTCGGCGCGCATGAGCGTGCCATCCCCCTTCACCATCATCACCGGGGCTGCGATGTGCTCCTGCTGCAGCACCTCGCGCAGCGCGGCGAGGAGGTGCGCGATCTGCGGGGTGAGGCGCGCATTCATCGCGGCCGTGAGTGCGCGCTTCGGAGCATCCAGCTGGGAGCTCAGCTCATAGCTGCAGGTAACCGGCTTGTCGCACAGCGCGCGGATCAGGTCGCGCGCGCGCCGCTCGTGGGCGGGGTTGCGCACCGAGAACATCGAGGCCACGGCGAACGCCTCGACCTCGGGACCGTGCTCGCGCACGGCGCGCTCGATGGCCACCTCCTCCAGCGGTTCGGCTTCCATGCCGGTGGCGTCGTGCCCGCCGCCCAGCCGCACGATATGGCCGCCGCCTTCGCGCTTGAGCCCCGAGCGCTCCACCATCTTGTCGTCGAAGCCGATGAGCACGGTGCAGATGGGGCTGAAGCGGTTCTCCACCACCGCGTTGGTCGCAAGAGTCGTCGAGACCGAGACCAGGGCGATCTGCTCGCGCCGGGTGCCTTCGGGTAGCTTCGCCAGTACCGCGCGGATGGCCCCCGCGAGCCCGATGGACAGGTCCCAGTGGGTCGTGAGTGACTTGGCGGTGGCGATCACCCGGCGTACCCCGTCCAGGGCCACCGCATCGGTGAAGGTGCCTCCGGTGTCGAATCCGATCCAGATCTCCGGGGCGGGGGCGCGGGGTTGCGTCGCGCGATCAGTCATGGCATTGGGTTTCCAGGCTCGGCGCGGCTCGGCAAGGGCCAGGCGCGCCCGCGGCCGCGGTCACGTTCTCACTGCGAGGCGCGATTCTCGGTGAAGCCTTAAGGACTCACAAGGCCGGCGCCCCCGGGGGCCATGGCGCATATACTGCCCCTAGGTCCGAACCGCGGCCGCCTGCGCCGCCTGCGTCCTTACGAGGTAACGATATGAAAGCCGCGTTGATCGCCCTGGGCTGTCTGACTTTCGCCCTCGCCGTGCACGCCGACGACGGGCCGCCCAACGCCCGCAAGGCCTGCAAGGCCGATTACCAGAAGTTCTGTTCCGGGGTGCCACGCGGCGGCGGCAAGATCCTGGACTGCCTGAACTCGCACAAGAGCGAGATCAGCCCGGCCTGCCAGCAGGCGATCGCCTCGAAGGCGCCCAAGGATGGCGGCGCACCGGCGGCGGATCCGGCGCCGAAAGCTCAGTAGGCCAGGGCTTGCCGCGCGCCGCCCGCAGCGGGCGGCGCCCTCACTTGAGCTGCCCGAGATAGGCGATGAGGTCGGCCCGCTTCTGCGCGTCCGGGAGCTGGAAGAACATCTTCGTCCCCGGGACCAGCGCCTGGGGATTGGTCAGCCAGCGATCGAGCGTCGCCGCATCCCAGGTCAGCCCCGAGGCCTTCAGCGCCGCGGAGTAGTTGTAGTCCGGGATCGAGCCCGCGCGCCGGCCGAGGACGCCGCGGTGCTTGGGTCCGATGTCGTTCTCGTCGACCGAATGGCAACTGGTACAGGCCTGGTACAGGGACTGCCCGCGCACCGGATCGCCGGCCGGCAGGTCGGCCGCGTACGCAGGTCCGGCAAGCGCCGCAGCCAGGCTCAGGGCGAGCCGTACGCGAGCACGGTGCAGCGGGGTGCGGGGCATGGGCAGGTCCTGTTCAGCGCCCGGGTGGGCTTTGCCTTACAGGACTTCGGCACCGGGGGATTTATTCCCCGGTCTTCGCCGGAAGAGGCCTGCCCCGCGCTGCCGCGCAGCGCGGTACGCCACAACGTCGCGTAGCTTGCCGCATAGAAGTGCATGACCGTCTCCTTGCCAGGGGCGCTCCTGCCCCCGGGGAGGCGCCATTCCACCTTGGCCGCACGCCCGGCTCAAACGATTTGTGGCACCTTCTCGGATAACTTAAAATCATGCGAAAACCACCATGCCGCCACGCCGCCCACCCTCGCTCCTTGCCCTGCGCGCCTTCGAGGCGGCCGCGCGGCGCCTGAGCTTCACGGACGCCGCGCGCGAGCTGCACGTCTCTCAGGCCGCCGTCAGCCGCCACGTGCGCGCCCTCGAGCGCGATCTCGGGCGCGCACTGTTCCGGCGGCTGCACCGTGCGGTCGAACTCACCCCGCCCGGCCGCCGCTTCGCCCAGGAGCTCGGCGCGGGGTTCCTGACCATCCAGCGTGCGGTGGAGAGCGTGCGCGGCGTGCGCACGCAGCGCCTGCGCATCTCGGCGGAACCTGCCTTTGCCTCGCGCTGGCTCGTACCGCGCCTGGGTGACTTCTCGGTTGCACACCCCCAGGTCGAACTCGAGCTTGAGACCTCCGACGAGCTGCGGGTCGTGGGCCGCGACGCAGACCTCGCCATCCGATACATCGCCTCCGGCAGCCCGCGACCGCGCGGCCGCGTGCGGCACCTGTTCTCCATGGAGGGCGTGCCCGTGACCGCGGCGGTGCGCCCCCGCCCGGCACGCTGGCGCCAGGACGGGGCGGTGCGCGAGTTCCGCCTGCTCCACGACGACAACGGCAGCGCCTGGCGCAGCTGGTTCGAGGCGGCGGGACTTGAGGGCTTCGAGCGCGCCCGACATCTGTATTTCACCGACTACTCCCTGGCGATCGCCGCTGCCGAGCGCGGCCAGGGGATCGCGCTCGGGGCCCGCGCCTTCATCGACCCGGAGCTGCGCGCCGGTCGGCTCGCCCACGTCGGGCACACGCGCGTGCCGTTCGGCGAATACTTCCTGCTGGAGTCGCGCGAGCGCGCCACGGCACCGCAGCGCGAGGCCTTCGCCCGCTGGCTCGAGGCGCAGGCCGCGCGCTCGGCCACGCCGGGGAGCCCCTGAGGCAGCGGGCGCGATGGTAGAGTTGCCGGCGGCGGACGGTGACTCGCGGGGCGCGATTTTTACGACATGAGCGTTGAAGGCCAGCGACACGCCTCCCCCCAGGGCGAGCCGGCATCGCCGCTGCGCTGGCTGGTGCTCGCGCTCGCGGCACTCGCCATCTACAGCAGCTACTACGAGTCCGACGCCATCGGACCGATCGCGGACCTGCTGCTGCGCCAGCGCGGCTTCACCCAATCCCAGATCGGCGACCTGACCGCGGTCATCAGCCTGCCGAACATCCTGCTCGCGCTCTTCAACGGGCTCCTGATCGACCGGTACGGTCCCGCGCGGGTCACGCTGTGGGCGGCCGCGATCGGCTTCGTGGGCGCGGTGCTGACCGCCGTGGGCACGCCCTACAGCCTCATGTGGACGGGCCGCCTGGTCTTCGGGATCAGCGAGGGCGCGATCTTCATATCGCTCGTCGCCGGCATCGCGCGCTGGTTCCCGCGCAGCGGGGTCGCGCTGGCCACGGCAATCTTCCTGAGCCTTGCGCGCGTCGGGTCGTTCTCCCTGGACACCTCCCCGACCTGGGCACACCGCCTGTACGCGGACGGCTGGCAGCCGCCCCTGTGGCTGGGCGCCGGCATCACCGGCGTGGGACTGCTCGCCGCGATCGCGTTCCGCCTGCTCGATGCCGCGCGCCCGCCGCCCGGCCATGCCGCGCTGGTGCGCGAGCACATCGACTGGTCGGCGCTGCGCAAGTTCGACCTGAGCTACTGGTACATCCTCGGGCTGCACGTCCTGTACGCGGCGGTGTTCTTCCCGTTCCGCCAGACCTACGCGATCGAGTACCTGCAGCACGTCAAGGGGCTGACGCTCGAGCAGGCGGGCAACGTCAACTCGGGCGTCTTCGCCGCGGCGGTGTTCGCGACGCCGATCTTCGGCCTGCTCGCGGACCGCTTCGGCCACCGCGCGCTCATGCTGAGCTTCGGGACGCTGCTGCTGCCGGTCACGTTCATGGTCCTCACGCTCACCACTCTAAGCCCCTGGGTGTCGACCGTGCTCATGGGCGTGAGCTTCTCGCTCGTCCCGGCCATCATCTGGCCCGCGACGACGCTGGTGGTGGAACCGCGACGACTGGGCACGGCGCTCGGGGTCATCGCGCTCTTGCAGAATCTCGGCCTGTGGGCCTCCAACCGCCTCGCCGGGTGGCTGGCCGACCGCGCCGGCGCGGGCCCCGACAACCCGGCGGGCTACTCCACGATGATCGTGTTCTTCGGGGCCGTGAGCCTGACCGCGCTCACCTGCGCGGTGCTCCTGTGGCTGCGCGAGAGCGGCTCGCGCGGGCACGGGCTCGAGCGCGCCCGCCTCGGCGCCCTGCCCACCCACGGATGAAGTGAGACCATGAAAATCGCGACCCTCGAGACCTTCACCAACGAATGGGTGTGCTTCGTCCGCCTGACCACCGACACCGGCGCCGTCGGCTGGGGCCAGACGAGCACCTACAATGCCGACATCACCGCGACTATCTTTCACCGCCAGGTCGCCCCGTGGGCGCTGGGGGCCGACGCCCTGTCCATCGCACCCCTGGTGGAGCGCATCGAGGAGCGCGAGCACAAGTTCCCGGGCAGCTACCGCTGCCGGGCGCTCGCGGGCCTCGACACCGCGATGTGGGACCTGCGCGGCCGGCTCGAGGGCAAGCCCGTGGTCGAACTCCTCGGCGGCCGCCCGCGGCGGCTGCGGGCCTATGCCTCCTCGATGCGCCGGGACATCACGCCCGAGCAGGAGGCCGAGCGGTTCCTGCGACTGCGCGACGCGCACGGCTTCGATGCCTTCAAGTGGCGCGTGGGGGCCGAGTGCGGCCGCGACGTCGACGAGTGGCCGGGCCGCACCGAGGCCGTCGTGCCGACCGTGGCGCGGGCGCTGGGCGCGGGAGTCGCGAAGCTCGTGGATGCCAACAGCGGCTTCTCGCCCCGGCGTGCCATCGAGGTCGGCCACCTGCTGGAAGCCAATGGCATCGGCCACTACGAGGAGCCCTGCCCTTACTGGAAGCTTAAGGAAACCAAAGAAGTCACCGACGCACTCGCACTCGACGTGACCGGCGGCGAGCAGGACTGGGACTTCGGCACCTGGGAGCGGATGATCGAGATGCGGGCCGTGGACGTGGTGCAGCCGGACGTCATGTACATGGGCGGCATCGCGCGCACGCTCAAGGTGGCGCAGATGGCCGCCGCCGCGGGCCTTCCCTGCACGCCCCACAGCGCCAACCTGTCACTGGTCACGCTGTGCACGATGCACCTCCTGGGCGCGATCCCGAATGCCGGCAAGTACCTCGAGTTCTCGATCGAGGGCGCGGACTACTATCCGCACCAGTACGGCCTGTTCTCGGGCGATGACCCCTACCGCGTCACCGACGGCCACGTGACGATCCCTGGAGCCCCCGGCTGGGGCGTCGAGATCAACCCCGCGTGGCTTGCGAAGGCCCGCCACCAGCGCAGCAGCCTGACATAAGCGGCGCCACGCCCCGCATCCGGGCGGAGGTTCCCGCCTACGGCGCCTTTGCCGTAACATCGCACGCTCCCTGCCACCCCCCGGACCAGAAGCCCCAAGGCCGCATGAGCCACGACGTCTTCCTCAGCTATTCCTCCGCCGACAAGGAAGCGGCGCAGACCGTGGTGAAGGCCCTGGAGGACCAGGGCATCCGCTGCTGGATGGCGCCGCGCGACATCCCCGCGGGCGCCGAGTACGGTCAGGAGATCATCGCGGCCGTCAAGTCCTGCCGCGCGGTCGTCGTGATCTTCTCCGCCGGCGCCAACTCGTCCCCGCACGTGCGCCGCGAGGTCGAGCGGGCGGTTTCGGCGCAGAAGCACATCCTGCCGTTCCGGATCGAGAACATCGAACCCACCGGCGCCATGGAATACGCGCTCGGCAATACGCACTGGCTCGACGCGTTCGGTGGCACCCTCAACGGGCACCTCGAGACGCTGGTGACGACCACGCGCCGCCTGCTGGGCGGCGCGGACCCTCAGCGTGCGAAGGCTCCGTCCCCGGGACGCGTGCCCATCACGGACCGGCCCTCGGTCGTGGTGCTCCCCTTCAACAACATCAGCGGCGATCCCGAACAGGAATATTTCAGCGACGGCATCACCGAGGACATCATCACCGACCTGTCCAAGCTCTCGGGCCTGTTCGTGGTGGCACGGAACACCGCCTTCACCTACAAGGGCAAGCCGGTGAAGGTCGATGAGCTCAGCCACGACCTCGGTGTCACCTTCGTGCTCGAGGGCAGCGTGCGCAAGGCCGGCAGCCGGGTGCGGGTGACCGCGCAGCTGATCAACGGTCGCGACGGCGGCCACGTCTGGGCCGACCGCTACGACCGCGACCTCACGGACATCTTCGCGATCCAGGACGAGATCACGCATGCCATCGTCGAGCAGCTGAAGGTGAAGCTCCTGCCCCAGGAGCAGCGTTCAATCGCACAGACCCCGACCGATAACATCGAGGCCTACACCTACTACCTGCGCGGGCGCCAGTTCCTGCACCGCCACTCGAAGAACTACTACCAGCTCGCGCGCCGCATGTTCACGCGCGCCGTCGAGCTCGATCCCATGTACGCGCGCGCGTACGCCGGGATCGCAGACTGCGACTCGCTCCTGTTCCTGCACTTCCACGAGAACGTGGCCGTTGAGGACATCCTGGCCACCAGTGCCCGCGCGATCGAGCTGGAGGCGGGACTGGCCGAGGCCCATGCCTCGCGCGGGCTCGCACTCTCGCTGGCCGAGCGTCCCGTCGAAGCGACCGGCGAGTTCGAGCGCGCGATCCGCCTCGACCCGAACTCCTTCGAGGCCCACTACTTCTACGGGCGGGCCTGTTTTGCTGCCAACCACCTGGAGCGCGCTGCCGAGCTCATGCAGCATGCCGCGGAGATCAAGCCCGACGACGGGCAGCCGCTGTGCATGATGATCATGATCTACGACTCGATCGGGCGGCAGGGCGAGATCAAGCCGATCGCGCGCATTGCCATCCAGCGCTTCGAGGCGGAACTCGCCCAGCACCCCGAGAACCAGCGTGCGGCCTACCTGGGCGCCGTGTGCCTGGTGGCGATCGGGGAGCCCGATCGGGCCCGCGAATGGCTCTCTCGTGCCATGGCGATCGATCCGGACGACATCCTCACCCAGTACAACGCGGCGTGCGTCTACTCACGCATGGGAGACCATGACCGCGCCTTCGACCTCCTGGAAGCGCTGCTGCCGCACGCGAACCACGAGACCAAGTCCTGGGTGAAGGTCGACTCGGACCTGGAAGCCCTGCGCACGCTGCCGCGCTACCAGAAGGTCGAGGCCCTGCTCGCCTGACGCAGTACCCGCCGGCTCAGCGCCCCTCCACGGGACGGAACACGATGCGGAAGCGGAAGCAGGTCGGAACCGGCTGGTCACCCTGCAACGCGTGGGCATACTGCCCGTGCCGCGCGACATTGAGGGCCGCGGCATCGAGCCCGGAGTCCCCCGAGGTCTGCTCCAGCGCCGGGTCGCCCTGGCGGACACCCCGCGAGTCGACGCAGACGCGCACGTAACTGGCACCGCTGATCCCGAGCCGTATCTTGTCCGGCGGGTAGTAACTCTCGCTGTCGGGCAGGAGGTTCTTGCCGAGGATGCGAAGCGGTACCTTCTGCGGCTCGGCAGTTCCGCCCCCCGTGGGTGGCGTGTCAGCCACCGGGGGAATCGCGGTGAGCGCGGCGCTGTCCGGCGGATAGAGCTGCGGAATGTTCTCCTCTTGCGGGATCTTCGGGTTCTCCAGCACGGTGCGACTCAGCGGCGGTGGCGGCGTGCTCCGCACCGCATCGGGTGCCAGAGTGACCTTGATGGAAGGCGGGACGGGAGGAAGGATGTGCTGGATGAGACCGGTTGCGAGCAGGTAAACCAGGAGAACGTGCAGCGCCAGGATGCCGCCGACGGCCAGCGTGCGAGGCGTTACGAGCGGAAGTGCCGGGACGTGGTAAGACATGACTTTAAGTCTCCCGTCAGCTGAACGGCCGGTGTGACCGTATGCCTTGAGGCTAGCGCGGTGGTGCCGGGAAAATATCCCGATCGTCACCGCAGGAGTGGTTCCTGGCGTATAGAGCGCGGGAGAGCGACGGACGGGGTTAAACCTCAGTGCGCCCCGTGCCCGCGCAGGAGCTGCAGGATCACCGGATCCCCCGCGGCCAGGTCCATCGGCCTCAGGCCCCCGGCGTCGGTCGTGTTGGGATTGGCCCCGGCGTCCAGGAGCAGGCGCACGGATTCCTGGTCTCGTGCCATCACCGCGAGCATCAGGGCCGTGCGCCCCTGGGCATCCGGCTCATCGAGCGGCGCGTGCGCGCGAATGAGCACGACCACTTGCGCCGGGTCCCCGGCCGCGGCGGCGCGCCTGAGCGCGACACCCGGATCTCCTGCCGCGGCCGTGGTGGTCGCGGTGACCGCAGGTGCTGCGGCACGGCGCGCGGCGGCGTTAGTCGCGGAATCTGCCGAAACCATCCCACCGGGCAGGTCGCGCCCGCCGTCGGCGCCCTGCACGCGCGGCGCGGGCGGCGGCGCCGGCACCGCCGCAGGGGCCGGCGCGGCGCGAGCCGTCGTAGCGGCGGCTCTCGTGACGACTGTCTCCTCGAGCACCGCCGATGCGACCCGGGCGTCGTCGGGCTTGTGTTCTGTGGGTTTGTCGACCGGTACCGGCAACAGCGCGTCGGCGGGAACCTGTGACTTCTTCAGTTCCACTTCTGGCGCAGACTGCGCGCGGATGTCCACCGCCACTTCCTGCGGGAGCGCGAGCTCCGGCGCATCCATGGGGAGCTGCCGCAGCGGCACGAGGAGCAGCGCCGCGACGATACCGGCCGCGAGCGTGCCGAACACCGCCGGACGGCCGCAGGAGTCGCGCAGGCGCACGAGCCAGGCCTGCCACGACGGTTCGCGTCGTGCCCGGGCGATCTCCCGCGCGCCCGACAGGATGGCGCGCCGCATGGCCTCCGAGGGGCCCTCGGCCTGCCGCCGGGAGAGCCTCTGGTACAGGGCGTCCAGCTGGGCTTCCTCCTCCGGACCGGGCGTGTGCTCGCTCATGCGTACGCCTCCAGAAGCGCCCGCAGCTTGCTGCGTGCGTAGCGCAGGCGGCTCTTGGCGGTCTCGAAGCTGCTGCCGGTCACTGCCGCCACTTCCTCCACGCTGAGCTCCCCTTCCGCCTGCAAAAGGAAGGCATCGCGCTGCTCGTGGGGCAGCTCGTCGAGGGCGCGGGCCACGGCGCGCGCGGCATCCTCCGACACGGCGACACCCAGCGGCCCCGCGGCCGGTGCCGTCACCAGCGCCTCCGGCATCGGCGCGCCCTCCTCCGCAAGCGCATCGAGGCTTAAGTACCTGCGCTGCCGGCGCCGTGCGTCGATGAGGCGGTTGCGCGCGACGGTGAAGAGCCAGGTCACGAAGGGCGCGGTCGGGCGGTAGCGCCCCGCATCGCGGGCGACCGCGAGCCAGACCTCCTGCATGAGTTCCTCGGCGAGCGCTCGGTCGGCGATGTTGCGCTGCAAGTAGCGCCAGATGCGTATCTCGTGGCGGCGGTAGAGCGCATCGAAAGCCGCCACCTCGCCGCCCGCGTAGCGGGCGATCAGGGCCTCGTCAGCCTCAGGTTCGGCAGCCATCCGGACCGATTATGCCGCGCGCTGCACCCCTTCAGCCGGGCGGATCGGGGACGAAGTTCGCCGGGCTCCCCGGGAAGGCATCCGGATGCGGCCCGCGCGGCCACGGGGGCCGGCGGATGATGCCGAGCGCCACGAGATTCTCCAGGCTGTCATAGCGGATGCGCACGATCTCGTTCGGTGTCTCCTGCTCGCGCACGAAGTTCGCGAAGCTGACGACGGAGGTCTCGCGCGCGCCGTGGCCGGTGCCGAGGGACTCTGCGAGCGCGGACTTCGAGGCGGCGCGCGCGGCGGGCGATGCTGCATCACGCGGTGCATCACTCGCGGCCGGGGCGGGCTCGATCAGCACCGGCGGCACATAGCGCTCGCGGAACAGCGCCACCCCGATCACGCCGATGTTCGCTGCCCGCCCGGTGCGTCCGGCGTAGGAACTGCTGGCCGCCGTGAAGGTGAACGCGGCCACCTCCTCGGTGCTCTTGCGCCATCCGGTGATGTCGTACTCCTGCGCGGATCCGAAGATATAGCCCTGCTGGTCGTAGCCCGCAGTGGCGCCGGAGAGCACGTTCACCCCGTCGACCGAGGTGACGGCCAGCAACCGGTAGCCACTGCTGTTGCGGATGTGGATGGCGTAACGCGCGCCGGGGCGGCCTGCCACCCAGTACTCGCCCCGGGCATAGACGGGGGTCAGAACGGCGCCCGTGTCCCGGTCGATGAGCGTGACGTCGGCCATCCGGCCGAGGGCGTGGGCCCGGGTACTCAGCGCGAAAGCGGCCAGAAGGCCAAGGCAGAGGGGTCGCAACATGCAGCGGTCTCCAGTGACTGAAGGCTCTGGAGACGTAGAGCGCAGCGACCCGCCCCACGGGGTTAACCGGTCCCCGGGACGATTAAGTCAAATGCAGGGACGCTAGGGGTACTTGTGCTCGACCACGTCGCGGACGGGCTGGGTGTCGTAGACCAGCACGATCGACTGGATGTGGCCGGTGCTCGGGTCGAAGTTGAAGACGTCCGCGCAGTCGAAGGCGACCCGGGAGCCATCCTTCAGGCGCCAGTCGTAGTTGTAGTAGGCCACCGCCCGCAGGTGCCCCTCGGCGCTGATGAGGACGTCGTGCACCGTGAGGCGCGTGCCCTTGGAGGACTCCGCCACCTTCTTCACGTACTGGCGCACCGGGATGCGGCCGAGGAAGGGAGATTCGACCCAGCCGTCGGGGATGAAAAGCCCCGCCGCCTTCTCCGGGTCCCCCGTCTCCAGGGCTTTCAGGTATGCGTGGACGATCTTCTGCATGGTGCGCCTCCGACGTTCAAGCAATTCCACCGCTGGCGGCAGCGCGGCCATTGCCGCCCGGCCCGGCCGTTGTTCTTGAGCCTAACCCTGATCCTGCGGTGGCTTCGCGGTCAAGTCCGGGCTGGGCTTGGCCAGTTCGCGGCGCTGCGCCGTCATCCACACCGCGATGTCCCAGGCATTGCGGATGCCGATGAAGAGCAGGCCGAGGGACACCAGGGCCACCGTGTACAGCGCCCACAGCGCATGTCCCCAGATGAGGAAACCGGCGGCCCCGAGCGCCGCATAGGCGAGCGAGGGGAGGATCACGTTCCAGATCCAGTCCTCGCGCACCGGAACGTAGCCTGCGGTACCGGAGGTGCGGCGCAGGTGGACGACCGTGAAGGCGCTGTAGATGAGACCCGCGACTGCGCCTGCAATCAGCCCGGCGCTCAGCGACGGCACGTGCTGGTGCGGCATGCTGAGGAAGGCCGAGAGTGCCAGCGCTCCCCCGAAGTGCACCATGGTCGGGCTCACGTAGGCGCGCAGCCCGCTCAGGCGCACCGAGCCTGCATCGCGCACCAGGGCAATCACGACGAACGTGAGCCCGGTGAGTCCACCGGCCGCGGAGCCCACGATGACGTAGTAGTTCTCCCAGCCGCTGAGGATCGTGGTTTCCACTTGCTAGGTCGCCCGTGCTTCGCTGTCCGAGCGGTGCCCGAGCGTCAGGGCGCTGAAGAAGATCGTGAGCAGGCAGCAGGCCACCATGGTGATGAAGACGCCCTTCCAGGCGAAGTGATCCGCGATCCAGCCCACGCCGCTGCCGGCCACGGCCGACCCGAAGGCATAGCCGAAAAAGCCCGTGAAGCCCGCGGCGGTCCCGGCCGCCTTCTTGGTGACGAGGTCGAGGGACTGCAGCCCGATCAGCATGATCGGCCCGTAGATGAGGAAGCCGATCGCTATCAAGGCCGCGTAATCGATCCACAGCGGCCCCTTGCCGTTGAACCAGTAGACGATCACCGCGACGAGGGTCAGCGCCATGAAGAGGATCGTGGCGGGCGCGCGCCGCCCCTTGAACCACTTGTCCGAGATCCAGCCGCAGGCGATGGTGCCCGGGATCGCCGACCATTCGTACAGCGACCACGCGAAGCTCGATTCCTTGAACGAATAGCCCTTGGCCGTCTCCAGGTACGTCGGGATCCAGTTCTCCACCCCGTACCGCACGAAGTAACAGAACGCGTTGGCGATCGCGATCGCCCAGAGGTAGCGGTTGTTGAGCACCGAGCCGAGCAGGATCTGCCGGAACGTGAGCGTCTGCTCGCTCGCCTCGGAGTAGCCCCTCGGGTAGTCGTTGCGGTACGCCTCGATCGGGGGCAGCCCGCGCGACTGCGGCGTGTCCTGCAGCAGCGGGATCACCGCCAGCGCGACCAGGCCCGCCACGCAGGCGTTGAAGTAGAACTTCGCGTGCCAGTCATGGAAGAGTGACACTCCCCACAGGGCGAAGGTCGCCACCAGCGCACCACCGACGTTGTGGGCGGTGTTCCACACCGACACCCACAGCCCGCGCTCCCGGGGGCTGTACCAGTGCACCATGGTCTTCCCGCACGGCGGCCATCCCATGCCCTGAACCCAGCCGTTGAGCACCTCGATCGCGATCAGGGCGGCAAGCGAGGTGTAGGCGAGTGAACTGAAGCCCAGGAAGGCGGTGATGGCGCTCGACAACAAGAGCCCCAGGGGCAGGAAATACCGTGGGTTGCTGCGGTCGGAGACCGAGCCCATGAGGAACTTCGACAGGCCGTAGGCGATCGAAAGGCCCGTAAGAGCCGTGCCCAGGTCCGCCTTGGTGTACTCGGGGTGTTCCTTGAGGATGTCGGGGATCGCGAGCGCGAGGTTGTTACGGACCAGGTAGTAACCGGCATAGCCGAGGAATATCCCGGCGAACACCTGAAAGCGCAGGCGCTGGTAGGTCGGGTCGACCTGCTCGGCCGGCAGCGGTGCGGCAAAGGCTGCCGGCTTCAGGAACCCGAACATCCACTCTCCCCCGTAGGCGCGGACGACGCCCCTCAGGGATACTAAGTGTCCCGTGAACGCGCCGCCATAGCCCCGAGGTGAAGCCCATGCGCGCAACCGCCGTGTCACGTCTCCTCGCCCTAGCCGTCGCAGCGCTGCTCCTCGACGGCTGCGCTTCCTACAGCGCCTGGCGCACATGCGGCTGGCGCGGCTGCCCGGGCGATGCGCAGCTGACCTCCGCGGTGCGCGCCGAGCTGCAAGGGCATGCGGACCTGGCGGCGAACCCGCTGTACGTGCACACCTCGGGCGCCGTGGTTTTCCTGAGCGGCCAGGTCGCCACCGACCTGCAGCGCGAGACCGCTGCCGACCTCGCGCGTGCGGTGCCGGGCGTGCGCCGCGTGCAGAACGATATTGCCCTCGAATACGACGGCCGCTGAGCGCGCCCCGCGCACCGTTGCCATGGCTCGCCGGCGTGGCCCAAGATCCGCAGCATGAACGCCCCAGCCCCGGCGCACGACCGCGCCCCCTCCGGCGAACCCGGCTCCGACGAACTCGCGCGCCGCTCACTGCTCGCCTTCATCATCACCTTCACGCTCGCACGGATCGTGGTGCTCCTCATCATGGCGCGCCGCATCCCGAACCTGTATTTCTTCCTCGATCGCACGCACGTGCACCACCTGAACTACGGCATCTTCCTGCTGTCCGGGGTGGGGGCGTACCTGCTGTTCGCGGACCCGCACGGCAACGCCCGGCGCCGCGCCGCGTTCGCCTACGGCATCGCGATGGCGCTCACCTTCGATGAGTTCGGGATGTGGCTGCACCTGGGCGGCAGCTACTGGCAGCGCGCCAGCATCGATGCGACGGTCGTGGTCGCGGCCCTGCTCGGGTTCCTGGCGTACGCGCGCTCGATCAAGCGCTTCGAGAAGCGCCACGTGCGCGCCTTCATCGCGCTCGGGATCGCGGTGGCAGCGTTCGTCGTGGTGGTCTACGACGTCTCGATGTACATCGGGACGCTGGAGGGCCCGAGGCTGCGGGAGCTGGAGCTCGCCTCCTCGCCCTGAGGGCGACCGGCGGTCAGTTCAGGAGCCCGAAGACCGCGACCCCGTTGGTCGCACCCACGAACACCTTGCCGTCGGCGACGACCGGGGTGATGAACTTGTTGCCGGCGCCGAACTGGTCGCGGCCCCCGCTTGCCTGCGAGCTGTTGTAGAGCTCGGTGGTGAGATCCGCCGCGTCATAGGCGTGCAGCACCGCAGGATCGGTGTTCTCGTGCGCCCAGACGATCCCGTTCGTGGTGCCATTGGCCGACACCGAGGGCGCGGTGCCCGGGTAGGTGAACTGCGTAGCCGTGCTGGCCTTGCCGCTCAGGCGCCCCTGGGCGACGGCGAAGCCCATCAGCGGCCCGCCGTTGGGACCGTAGTAGACGGTCTGGTTGAAGTACGCCGGGGTCGACCAGATACCGCCCGGGAGGACGTCGGTGAGCTGCTGGTAGATGTTGTTGGAGTTCGGGTTGAAGTGGCCCATCGAGTCGCGGTCCACCACGTACAGGTTGCCGTCCTTGCCGGCCCCGACCGCGAGGTGGCGGGTGACGCCGCCGCTGTCGGTGACATCCGGCAGCAGCATGATGCCGCCCGAGCCCAGGTCGGCGTCGCGGTTGGACTCGTCGACCTCGTTGTACATCGCGAAATAGTCGGCGGCCGCCAGGGTCGAGCCGCTCAGGGTGAGCTTCAGGAAGCTGTTGCCGAAGTCGCCCAGGTTGGGGAAGCCGAGGTTGTTGAGCGTGGTCTCGAACGTGCCGTTCGCCGTGAGCAGGTAGACGTTGCCGGCGCTGTCGGCCGCAGGTCCGCCGCCCGCCATCCAGATGGCCGGCCCCCCGGTGCTGTTGGGCGCGGCATCGAACACCGCGGTCTGGGCGAGGCTCGACTCGCTGTAGGCCATCACCCACCCAGAGTAGGGAGTGGCGTCGCAGTGCGAAGTCCAGCTCAGGTAGACCGTGCCCTGCGACAGGAGGAGCGCGGCGCGCTCCTCGTAGGCCTTCGGGTCGAAGGTCGTCGTACCGCCGCCGCTCGAGGGGTAGCTGGCCGTGATCTCGACCGGGCCGCTGAGGAGCTCCGCCCCCGTGGTCACATCGAGCGCATGCAGCCGCTGGATGTAGGTGCCGGAGGCGTTCATGGACATCGCGACCACGAACATCGTGCCGTTCGCGCCCGCGCTCTTGTCGATGACCGGGGTCGAAGTCACCCCGATGGTCGGGGTCACCTGGCTGCAGTTGAACACCTCATTGCTGGGGGTCTCGCCGCTGCCCAGGAGGGAGGCATGCCAGAGCACCGCCGCGGTGTCGGCATCGAAGGCATAGACGCTGTCATTCTCGGTGGCGACGTACACGACGTTGTGGGTCGCACCGCCGACGGTCAGGCCCGACAGGTACAGCGGCTGGGCGTCGACCTTGCCGTCGGTGGGCAAGAAGCGCAGCAGCCCGAAGCTCGTCGAGTTGACGTTGGCCGTGGTCAGTAGCGACTCGGTGGCGTTCGCCCCGCTGCGCGAGAGGTCGTACTTGTAGGTGAGGATGTCGGTCGGCTGGGTCGGCTTGCCCGTGCCCCCGGTCGGCGGCGGTATGGGCTTCGTGGTGTCGCCCGAGCTTCCGCCCCCGCAGGCGGCCAGTCCGCACACCGCCACCAGCGCGGCGCTCCATCCTGCCCTGCGGCCCTGGTTCATCCTCGAACTCCCTGGGATTCTCATAATCCGGACTCTAATGGTCCGAGATCAAACGGCAACCCGTCGGTGAACCGCGACGCACCGGGGCCCGTTCCGGCTGCGAACCGCGTCTCCTTATGACATGTTGCGACGCCACGGGGCGCCAGGCGCAATTCGCCTTCGGCATCGCACTCTTCTTAAACTAGGGCCCTTCGGGGCGAACGCCCAAGGGGATACCGCATGCGCGCAGCTGTGTTCGAAGGTGCCGGACGGCCGCTCGCGGTCACCACCGTTCCCGATCCGGCCCCGGGTGCGGACGAGGTCGTAATCGAGGTCGCGCAGGCCGGCATCTGCGGCTCGGACCTGCACATGGCGGAGTACGGCGCCGTACCCGCCGGGACCATCTTCGGCCACGAGTACGCAGGCACGGTCGCGGCCCTGGGGACCGGCGTGCGCGGCACGCTGCGCGTCGGCGATCGCGTGACGGCGCTGCCGGTCCAGGCCTGCCACCACTGCGAAGCCTGCGCGGCCGCGCTCCCGGCCCTGTGCGCGACTGGACGCTTCACCGGCACGCACCCCGAGCTTCCGGGCGCGTATGCCGAGTACGTCATCGCACGCGCGGGGATGGTGCAGGCCCTGCCGGCGGGCGTGTCGTTCGCGGAAGGCGCGATGGTCGAGCCGCTGGCGGTGGCCCACCACGCCGTCGAGCTCGCCCACCTGCGGCCGGACGATACGGTGCTCGTGATCGGCGCTGGCCCCATCGGGGCCGGCGTCATCGTCTTCGCGCGCGCAGCCGGCGCGCGCCACGTGATCGTCAGCGAGCGGTCCGCCGCGCGGCGCGAGATCGCGCTCTCCCTGGGCGCGACGGCGGCACTCGACCCGGCCGCCGGAGCGCTCCCCGAGCGCTGCGCCGCAGTGGCCGGCGTGCGCCCCTCGGTGGTGTTCGAGTGTGTCGGCGTCCCAGGACTCGTGCAGGCCGCCATCGAGGCCACGGGCGTCCGCGGTCGCGTGGTGGTGGCGGGCGTGTGCTTCGCACCGGACACGATCCGCCCGCTCACCGCGCTCATGAAGGAAGTGAGCGTCCAGTTCAGCCAGTGCTACACCGAAGCCAACTTCGCCTCCGTCATCGACGCGCTGGCGCGCCGCGCGGTCCGCGTGCAGCCGATGCACACGCACACCGTCGGCTTCGCCGCACTGCCCGAGACCTTCGAGTCGCTGCGCGGCGCCCCGGGCGGCTGCAAGGTGCTGATCGATCCCCGGGCCTAAGGGATGGAACCGTACCGCTACCGCAACGACGGCGCCGCCCTCGCCCACTTCACGCGGCGGCTCACCGGCGCGCACCGGGTGGCCGCCGCGCCCGACCCGGAAGGACGACTCGGCATCCCCCCTGCCGACCTCGAGCGCCTGGTGGCGCTGCTCGCGGACTATGACTGGCCGGCGTTCGAGGCGCGCCTCAACGAGCACCCCGCCTTTGTCGCGACCGCGCGTACCGGCCGCCTGCACTTCGTGCACGCGCGCAGCGCCCAGGCGGACGCGCTGCCCCTCCTGGCGCTGCACGGCTGGCCGGGATCCTTCCTCGAGTTCCGTCAGCTCATCGGGCCGTGGAACCGGGGCTCGCCCGCCTTCCACCTCGTGTGCCCGTCACTCCCGGGGTACGCGTTCTCGGCGCGATCCCTGGAAGTCTCCTGCGACACGGCGGCGATGGCCGATGTCTTCGCCGAGCTCATGACCGCGCTGGGCTACCCGCGCTTCCTGGTCCAGGGCGGGGACTGGGGCAGCATGATCGCGGTCCAGATCGCGCGCCGTCATCCCGGGCGCTGCCTCGGCGTGCACCTGAACTTCACCCCCTTCCCGCCCCCGCCCCCGGACGACCCCGCCCGCGGTGAAGTCACGGCCGAGGAGGCGCGCGCACTTGCCGAGGGCGGCCGCGCCTGGGCCGACGGCATGGGCTACTACCTGCAGCAGGGCACGCGCCCGCAGACCCTTGCCGCCGCCCTCGGGGACTCCGCGCGGGGACTGACTGCGTGGCTGGCGGAGAAGCACCTCGCCTGGAGCGACCGCACCGAGAGCGGCGCGAGCCGCGTGAGCGATACGGCCATTGCTGACCACGTGGCGCTCTACTGGCTCACCGGCAGCATCGGCAGCGCCATCCGCCTGTACTACGACGAGCGCCACGCCACGCATGCGATCACGCGCGTGGAGGTGCCGACCGGGGTGGCGGTATTCCCGCGCGAGCTGCTCCAGAGCCCGCGCGCCTGGGTCGCACGCCACTGCAACCTCACGCACTGGAGCCTGCAGCCCTATGGCGGGCACTTCGCGGCCCTCGAGGCCCCCGAGCTCCTGGAAGCCGACGTGCGCACCTTCGCAGCCCCGCTCGCAGCCGGTGCCCGGTGATCCCCCGCAACCCCCGCCTGAGCTTCGAGGACGCGCTGCCGCACTGGGCGGCACACGCACCCTTCGCGCAGATCACCAACGCGGGCTCCACCAGCCTGCCGTACGTCGAGACCTACCTGAACAAGGTGATGGCGCAGGCCGCGGCCGTCATCGCCGATGCGCGCCTGAAGGCGGACATCGCACTCTTCAGCGCCCAGGAGGGCAACCACTACCGCCAGCACCGGCTCTACAACCGCAGGCTGCATCCGTGCTACCCGCAGCTGCAGGCCCTGGAAGCCGGGCTCGGGCGCGACTACGAGGGCATGCTCGCGCGCGATTCGCTGCTCGCGAACGCCGCCTACTGCGAGGGCTTCGAGTCCCTCGGCATCATCCACGCCGAGTTCTTCTTCGAGCGCATTCCGGACCTCCTGGAGGGCGCCGACGCGCGCCTGGTGCGACTGTGGGGCTGGCACCTCGCCGAGGAATTCGAGCACCGCTCGGTATGCTTCGAGGTGCACGCGGCGCTCGGGGGTGGTTACCTGAGCCGCCTGCGCGGGTTCTTCCGCGCCCTGCGCCACCTGGGCGCCTACGGCAAGTCGGTGTCCGACCACCTGTTGGAGACTGACCGCGCCGCGATGGGGGAGCGCGAGCGACGCGAGTCGGTGCGGCTCGAGAAGCAGTACCGCGCCCGCTTCATGCGCTTCGCGCTGCCGCGCCTCCTCCACGTCCTGTCCCCGGCCTACGACCCCCGGCGCAAGCGCGCTCCCCGCGGCGCGCAGGCGCTGCTGGAGTCGATCCGGCCGGGCGCCTAGGGCTTGCCGAAGGTCTGCGTGGGCAGGTTGTCCGGGGCCTTGAGCGAGCGCAGGTAGGTGACCAGCGTCCAGACCCCGTCCTCCCCGATGGCGCCGCCGAAGGCCGGCATGCCCTTGGGGCGTCCGTAGTAGATGGACATGAACACCTCGGAGTCCGCGCCGCCGTAGCGCCAGCGGCCATCCCCGAGATTCGGGCCCACGAACCCGGAGGCATCCGGTCCGTGGCAGCCGTCGCAGTTCATGGCGGTGAACAGCTGCGCGCCGTTAGCGGCGACCGCCCTGTCGCCCTCGTGCGGGTTGTGGAGCGTCGCCCCCGGCGCCGGCCGCCCGTCGGCACTGACGTGCGCCTCGTAGGTGATCGCGGGAGGCGTGGCCGCCGCGGCCGGCGCGGCCGCCGGCTTCGCGCAGCCGCCGAGCACTGCGGCGAGGAGGAGCACCGCGCCTGCGGTGAGGGTCAGGGAAGTCCTGCGGTTCACGGGAAGTGCCCTCATAGCGCGAAGATCCAGATGAGGCCGCCCTGGCTGGTGTGGGCGGCGATGTCCTTCTCGAAGTCCGACGGGGCGCGGATGTCGCTCGGGTCGTCGGAGCGCGCATCGCCGGCGAGCAGCAGCCAGTCCCCGCCGATGCCGGCGTACACCGCGACGTACTGCTTGCCGTCCGGCCCGCGGTACGTGATGGGGTTGCCGACCACGCCCGAGCCGACCTTGAACTTGGAGAGCACCTTGCCGGTGCGCGCATCCACGGACTTGAACCAGCCGTCCAGCGTGCCGTAGAAGGCGACGTCACCGGCCGTGACCAGCGCCCCGCTCCAGTTCGGGTACTCCTCCTTGTTCTCCCACACCTTCTTGCCGGTCGCGGCGTCCCAGGCCATGAACGTGCCGAGGTAGCCGCCGGGCCCGACGTTGTAGGGACTGTTGATTCCCATGAAGGGCGTGCCCTTGAGGTAGCTCGCACGCGTGGAGGTGTAGTCCATGCACAGGTTGTTGGTAGAGCTGTAGAAGAGGTGCGTGCGCGGCGAGTAGGCCGGGGGCGAGGCGGGGCTCACCCCGCCCTCGAGGCACGGGCAGATGTCCTTGACCGTCCCCTTGGTGGCGCCGGTCTGCTTCGCGGGGTCGAACACCGGGCGCCCGGTCTTGAGGTCCACCCCGCTCGCCCAGTTCACCTTCACGAACGGCTGCGCCAGGATCACCTGGCCGGTCGCCCGGTCGAGCGTATAGGCGAAGCCGTTCTTGTCGAAGTGCACCAGCGCCTTCACCGGCTTGCCGTTGACGTTGAGGTCGGCGAGCACCATCGCGCCGGTGGCGTCGTAGTCCCAGCCGTCGTGCGGGGTGAACTGGTAGGCCCACGCGAGCGAGCCGTCCTCCGGGTGGCGCGCGAGCACGCTCGAGGTCCACTTGTTGTCCCCGGGCCGCTGCTCGGCGTTGTAGGGACCGGCGTTGCCGGTGCCGTAGTAGACGAGGTCGAGGTCCGGGTCGTAGGACAGCCATCCCCACACCGGGGCGCCGCCGGTCTTCCACGCATCGCCGGGCCAGGAGCGGGCCCCGAGGTCTGCGCCGCTGTCGTACGGGGGCTTGAACGTCCCGGGGTTCACGAGCATCTGCGCATCCGGCCCGATGTTATGCCCGGTCCACACGATGCTGCCGGTCTTCAGGTCCAGGCCCTTGGTCCAGCCGTAGATCCCGAACTCTCCGCCGGAGGCCCCGACGATCACGCGGTCCTTCACGACCAGGGGCGCCATCGTCACCGTCTCACCGCTGCCGACGTCCGCGATCTGGGTCTTCCACACCTCGTGGCCGGTCTTGGCATCGACCGCCACGGTGTGGCCGTCGAGCAGGTTGTAGATGATCTTGCCGTCGGCGTAGGAGGCACCGCGGTTCACGGTATCGCAGCAGGACACGCCGATCGCATTCGGGCTGACGTCGGGGCGGTACTTCCAGCGCAGCGGGTAGCCCTCCTTCGTCAGGTCGAACGCATACAGCACGTTCGGCCACGGCGTGATGACGTACATCGTGTCCCCGACCACCAGCGGCTGACCCTCGTGGCCGGCGAGCACGCCGGTGGAAAAGGTCCACACCGGGTGCAGGGTGTGCGCGTTGGTCGAGGTGATCTGCGTGAGGGGCGAGAAGCGCGTCCCGGCGTAGTCGCGGCCCGGCATCAGCCACTGCCCGTCCTCGGACGGGGGTGCGGCGAGCGCGGCGGTGGCCGCGGTGGTCAACACGGTAAGGAGTACTGCCGGCGCGCGCCGCATAGGGGTGATGTCCTTCAGGCCTTGAGGTGTCGGCTAAGCGTGGGACAAGCCGCGGGCACCGGTCAAGCCGCGTCGCCCACGTTCAAGCCGCTTAGCACGGGCAGGCCCTGTGGCGCCCGCTTCCCCGCATCGGTTACATTTTCCGCAACGACCTCCCGCCCGGTGATCTGCCGGCGGCGTCTGCCGCAGGAAGCACACACCCCATGCGCCGCGTACCGAAGTTCCTAGGTCTCCTGGCGAGCATCCTGTGGTGGCTCGGGTCGGTGCTCTCGAGCGCCACCGCGGTGGCGCAGTCCGACGTACCGAGCCCCGACCAGCTCGACGAGCTGCTGGCGCCGATCGCGCTCTATCCCGACCAGCTCGTGGCCCAGATCTGCGCCGCCTCGACCGATCCGCAGCAGATCCTCGATGCCGACCAGTGGCTGCAGCAGAACCTGACGATCACCGGTCAGGCGCGCGCCGATGCGGCGACGGCGCAGGGCTTCGACCCGGCATTCGTGGCCCTGGTCAACTTCGCCCAGGTGCTGGACTCGATGGCGCAGAACATCGACAGCTACGCCGCCATCGGCCGCGCGTTCAGCGCCAATCAGGGCACGGTGATGGATTCCATCCAGCGGCTGCGGCAGCAGGCCTATGCCGCCGGCAACCTCGAGACCAACCAGTACCAGAGCGTCGCGGTGCAGGACCAGGGCGGCGTGCAGGCCGTGACCATCGCGCCGGCCAACCCCGAGGTCGTGTACGTACCGGTCTACAACCCGCAGGTCGTGTACGTCGCCCCGGATCCGGGCGCCGTCGTGGCGGCCTCAGTGATCACCTTCGGCGTCGGCATCGCACTCGGCGCATGGATCTTCGACAACCGCCACCCCTACTACTGGGGTGGCTGGGGCTGGAACTGGGGTCGCCGGACCGTCATCGTTCACAACAATTTCTGGGTCGTGAACAACCGCTACCGGCCCCCGCGGCCCTATTACCACTACCGTCCGCCGGTCTACGGTCGCCCGATCTACGCTCGGCCGCCGAGCAACTGGCGGGATCGACCCTACTACCGCCCGCCTCCGGGAGGACGGCCACCCCCGGGGGGGCGCCCGCCGGGTAACAACCGGCCGCCGCCAGGCAACACGCGGCCACCACCGCCGGGCGGCGGCGGATCCGGCACTCGCCCACCGCCGCCGGGAAATGGCGGCCCAGGGACACGGCCCCCACCGCCGGGCAGCGGCGGTCCAGGCACTCGGCCGCCCGGGGGCGGAAATCCGGGAACGCGGCCCCCGCCGGATGGCGGCCGTCCTCCGGTCACGCGCCCGGCCCCGGCACCGCAGCCACCGTCGACGCGCCCGCCACCGACCGGCACGCCGGGCGGTCCGGGGACGCGGCCCGCACCAACGCCCGGCACGCGTCCGACACGGCCGCAGCCCCAGCCGGGCCTGGCCGCACCGCGACCGGCACCGCCGGCGGCGACCCGTCCGGCCCCGCGGCCGCCGAGCAACTACTCCGGGTATCCCGCACGCAACCCGGCACCCGCGCCGGTGAATGCCGGCGCACGGCCGAGCGCCTTCGGTGGCAACCACAATGCCGGGGGTGACCGCGCGGCCGCGAGCCGCGGCCGCGCGAGCATGGGCTCACCGCCGCCCGCGCAGCGCCAGGGAGGATCGCGCCGATGACTCACCGCTCCGCTGCTTCTGCCCGCTCATCCGGTGCGTGGCAATGGGTGCTCACGATGCTCGCGGGCCTCTCCCTGGGTGGCGTGGCGGTCGCCGACAACGCGGCACCGCAGACCTTTCCCAGTGCACGGGCCGCGCTCACGGCGCTGATCGAGGCCAACAAGTCAAACGACACTGCGGCCCTGGACCGGATCCTCGGGCCTGCGGCCGCAAGCCTCATCAACTCCGGCGACGAGACGCAGGACCGCAACGACCGCGCACGGTTCGACGCGCTCTACGACGAGCACCACCGCCTGCAGCGCACCGCGCCCGGCACCCTCACGCTGCTCGTCGGCAAGAGCGAGTGGCCGCTGCCGATCCCGCTGGTCAAGTCCGGCACCGAGTGGCACTTCGATACCGAGGCCGGCGCGCAGGAACTGCTCTACCGCCGCATCGGTGCCAACGAGCTTGCCGCGATCCAGGTCGCCCGCGCACTGCGCGCCGCGCAGCTGGAGTATGCGAAGGAGTCGCACGACGGGCACCCGCGCGGCGCTTATGCGCAGCGCCTGAAGAGCACGACCGGCACCCAGGACGGGCTCTACTGGCCGGTGGCCGACGGTGAGGCGCCGAGCCCCGCGGGACCCCTGGTCGCCGATGCCGAGAGCGCGGGCTACGACACGGACAAGCGCCAGCCGTTCCACGGGTACTACTTCCGCGTGCTCACCGGCCAGGGCGAACACGCGCACGGAGGCGCCCGCAGCTACCTCAAGGACGGCCTGATGACGGAAGGGTTCGCGATCCTCGCCTATCCGGTCGAGTACCGCGCGAGCGGCGTCATGACGTTCCTGGTGAGCCGCCGCGGCACGGTGTACCAGAAAGACCTGGGTGATGGCACCGCGACGCAGGCCGCCGCAATGCAGAGCTTCGACCCGGACCCCACCTGGAAAGCGCTGAAGTAGGCGCAGGCATCGTGTTCGAACCCAAGGTACCCCTGATCCCGCTCAGGCCCGCGTTCCGCAACGTGCGCCTCATGCAGATCGAACTCGGGCGGCTGGTGCTGGCACGCAACGGCGCGGGTCGCCTTGGCGTGCGGGCGGATGCACTCTCGGCGGGGGGAGAGATCAGCGAGGGGATCGTTCGCTTCGCGGCCGGGTCCGCCCGCTTCGAACGGGTGGGCCTGGATGAAGTGCTCACGGAGGTCGAGATCGACTACGAGGTCGAGGCGGACCTTGCCAGCCTCGCCGTGCGCATCCCCGCTCCGGGCGACCTGCTCGTGACCCACGGCCGCCCGGCCGCGGGGCTGTTCCTCGAAACCCTCTGGGGAGGCACCCCGGCACTGCTGGAGCTCGGGTCCGCGACCGTGCGCCCGTTCGTGACCAGCCGCGGCACCGCGCAGATCGCCTGCGGCTGGCGCATGCGCGAGCGCGGGGGCACCGGCCGCGTGCTGTACGAGCACGTGGCCCTCGAGGAGCAGCCGGTGGAGCGCGGGCGGCGTGCGTTCGCCGAGGACTGCGACTAGAACGTGACGGCGAGGTTCGCGCCGACGATCACGACGTCGGGGTAGCTGCCGCTGCCACCGGGGCGCCCGACGTACTGCACCAGCGGTGCGATCGAAAGCCAGGGCCTCAGGTTGACGGTGTAGAAGATCTCGAAGGGATACTCGCAGGTCTGCACCGGCACCGTGCCCAGGAGCCGCTGTCCCTGGGCGATGCGCGGATTGACGCGGGTGCGCCCGGCGGCCATGCCGAGCACGTCCTGCGGGCGCGCCGCGAACGGGCCGTCATAGAAGAGACCGACGCTGAGCAGCTCGCGCACCGTGGCGGTGTCACGGTCGGCTTCCACCCAGTTGAAGAACGCGCTCAGGCCCCGGGAGTTGGGACCCGCGCCCGTCAGCTGTTGCTGTGCGTTCAGGTACAGGCCGCTCTCCCCATCGCGCGACAGCGGCGGGAGCGTGGGATTGAGGACCTGCGGCTGCCCGTTGTCGGCCAGGTACACGTCCGGCTGACGGGACGTGTCGTACCAGCCGCCGAGGCGGTAGGTCCCGGGCAGGTGCGCATCGCCGAAGGCGGGCGACCAGTCCACCTCCAGCGGCAGCATCCAGCCGATGCCGCCGGAGAAGGTCAGGCTCGTTCCATAGCGGTTCTCGAGGTTGCGCGGGTTCACCTGGTAGGCGCCCGCCTCGAATCGCAAGTCCTCCCCCAACCGCACCCGCAGCCGCAGGCCCCACTGGCTTACCGGCCAGTTGTACCAGGTGCCCACGATGTTGCCGGGCAGCTCGCCGCAGAAGCTGAGGTTCATGAACTCGCACGACCAGTTGAAGAAACTCCCGCCGACTCCCAGCCGCCCGAGCTTGACGTCGATGCGGCCGTCGGCGAGTGCCTGCTCGTAGGACAGCTCGGTGATGCGCAGGATGTTGCCGCGCCCGTAGACCTCCTGGACCTCGTTCAGCACCCCGAGGTTGGCGTCGCTCGAGAGGCTGTCGCCGTTTCGGTCGGTGAGGATGACGCGCACGATCGCGTGCGGCCAGTGCAGCAGGCGATCCAGGTCGAGCGTGGCGCCGGCGCTGATCTGGTCTGCGTAGCGCACCAGGCGCCGGTCTCCGCCGGCCGGGTTATAGGCCGGCTCCGAGAAATAGTTGAGCTGCAGGTCGATGCCGCGCTCGTGCAGCGCGGCGCGCGCCCCACCCCAGTCGCCGCTCAGGTAGTCCCCGGGGTCGAACTCGCCGGCCCGGGCCGCGAGGCACGGCAGTACGGCGAGAGCCGCCAGGAGCGCGCGGGCGCGCCGCGTTCGCTTCACTGCCCGAAGATCACGACGGTGGCGGCCCCGTTCAGCGGTATCGAGCCGCCGCTGTTGCCGGAAGCCACGGCGACGTACTGGCGACCCTGGACCTCGTAGGTGATGACCCCGCCGGCCACGGGACCGCCGGTGTTGAAGCTGTAGAGCGTGTGCCCGTCGCGGGCATCGAGGGCGAGGAAATTGCCGTTCAGGTCGCCGGTGAAGAGCACGTTGCCCGCGGTCGGGGTGAGCGCGGCGTACATCGGCGCCGGCCACTTCACGCGCCAGGCGATCTTCTGGGTCCTGGGATCGACCGCGTTGGTCCATCCGGCCCATTGGCTGGTCGGGTCATTGGTGCCCCAGCCGTTGGCAAGCCCGGTGTACGGGATGGTGGCGACCCACTTCGGGTCCGGTCCCTTCTTGAAGACCGTGCACCAGTCGATCGCATTCACGTACAGGAGCCCGGTGAGCGGGCTGTGCGCCGCGCCGTTCCACTGCACGCCGGCGACCGGGCACACGCGCACCCCTTCGGGCGTGAGCGGCACGTCGTGGTTGAGGAGCGTCGTCATCGGCAGCTTGAACACCAGCTTGCCGTCCTCGCGCCGCACCACGTGCAGGATGCCCTCCTTGCCGGCCGTGGCGACGAGCTTCCTGCCGTCGGCATCGAACAGCGAGACCACGGTCGCATCCCAGTCGTGGTCGTCGTTGGCGCGCAGCTGGTACCACCACTTGAGCTTGCCGCTGGCGGCGTCCAGGGCGACCGTGGAGATCGTGAACAGGTTGTCACCCGGGCGCAGGTCGCGCGCATAGTCCGGGCCGGGGTTGCCGACCGGCACGAACAGGGTGTTGGTCTCCCGGTCCAGTGCGTAGGTGACCCAGGCGGCACCGCCGCCGTGCTGCATCGAGGCCGGGTTCTTCCAGGACTGCGCGCCCGGCTCGCCGGGCTGCGGGATGAGGTCGAACTTCCAGGCGAGCGTGCCGTCGGCGACATTGAAGGCCATCATGCGGCCGCGGATGCCCCAGTCGCCGCCGGCCTTGGCGACGAACACGCGGTCGTTGAGCACGATCGGTGCGGCACCGATGCCCTCCCCCACGCTCCAGTCCGCCACCTGCCGCACCCACAGCGGCGCGCCGGTCTTGGCATCGAGCGCGTAGAGGAAGCCGTCCTGCGTGCCGCGGATGACGCGGCCGCCGGCGATCGCAACGCCGCGGTTGGTGGCGTTCATTTCCGGCCCCTGCGCCACGTGTGCATGCGTCCACACCTTGCGGCAGGTCGTGGCATCGATGGCGTAGGTCCCGAGGTGGGTCGTCACGTAGAGGATGCCGTCGTACATCACCGGGCCGCCGGCGAAGGTCCCGAGCTCCCCCAGCTGGAACATGCACACCGGGTGCAGCTGGGCCGCATTGCCGGTGTTGATCTGCGCAAGACCCGAGTAGCGCTCGCCGCGATAACCCTTGTTGTACATGAGCCAGCTGCCCGTGGAGGCATCGGCCCCGTCCAGCTCCGCCTGCGTCGGCCCCGCGGTGCCCGGCTGGCGCAGCGCCCCGTAGAGCGCACCGATGTGCACCTCTCCCGGAGGGGCTGCCGCCACCGTGCCCCCACTGGCGGCGGCGCCGGCGAGGTCGAGCACGCGGTCCATGGGCGAGTACGGGGTGAACTTGTCGGTCCCGGCCGGCAGCCCGTTCTGTGCCAGCACGAAGGAGACGATGTCGGCGTATTCCTGGCTCGGGAGCGAGGCGCCGAGGCCCAGGGGCATGTCGGCATGCACGAAGCTGTAGAAGTCCGACAGCTTCTTGCCGTTCCAGCGCTCGACGAACGTCTTGCCCTTGAGGGCCGGGGCTCCGCCGCCCTGCAGCTGCGCCCCGTGGCACACCGCGCACTTCTGCGAGAACTCCCAGCGCCCCTGGGCGAGCTGCGCGCCCGTATACCACCCGGAGCCGTCGGCCAGGGCTGGCGGGCTCGCCGCAAGCGCGGTACCCAGGGCCAGCGCGACAAGTGCGGAGAGCAACGAGCGGCAGCGCGGGCGTGCAGTCATGGGCGGACTTTCATGTTCGGTCGTTGGGGGACCGGTGAGGCGGTGGTCCCATCCCGGTCCATGGTGGACCGTGCACCCGGGCCAGTCAAAAGGCGCGACGTTGCCGGCTGATGACAGTGCCTCGCCTAGCGCGCGAAACCAACATCGCCGAGGTAGGGGATGCGCAGCAGCTGCACCGGGCGCATGTCGGTCTGGATGCGCACCAGCTGGGCGCGCTCGTTGAAGGCCAGCTGGAAGCGGATGCTGTCGTCGCGGTAGAAGCGGCAGATGCGGTTGTGTACCGGCACGAGCCCCCAGATGAGGGGGCCGTCCGGGCACAGGTCTACATCGCGCGGCCGCCCCGCTTCGCACCGGTCATGGCTCAGCACCACGAAGGACAGCCGCTGCGCATTGAGGAAGGCCTGCGCACTTCCGGGCGTGAGCAGCGCCGAGCGTGCCTCGTGGAACCCCTGCCGTGCACGCTCGAACTCGGCATCGCACGCCCCGCGGGTCAGGAGCGGGGGAACCTCGAGCGCGATGATGACGACGATAAAAAGCGTGACCACCACCGTGGTGCGCATCGGGGCTCCTTCGCCGCGTTCTCTCCTACCACTGTCGCAGGAGGCGCCGGCAACTCATGCGCGGGCGCGTGCCTTCAGGGAATGGTCAGCCCGCGCTGCACCGCCGGCCGCGCCACGAAGCTCTCCAGCACGCGCGCCACCTGCGTGAAGCGCGCGAACTCGACCAGCTCGCCGGCACCGTAGAAGCCGACGAGGTTGCGGACCCACGGGAAGGTGGCGATGTCGGCGATGCTGTACTCCTCGCCCAGGAGCCACGAGCGTCCCGCGAGGTGGGCGTCGAGCACGCCGAGCAGCCGCCGCGCCTCGCTGACGTAGCGGTCGCGCGGGCGCTTGTCCTCGTAGTCGCGGCCCGCGAACTTATGGAAGAAGCCGACCTGCCCGAACATGGGACCGATCCCGCCCATCTGGAACATCAGCCACTGGAGCGCCTGGTAGCGTTGCGCCGGGTCCTGAGGCAGGCAGCGGCCGGTCTTCTCGGCGAGGTAGATAAGGATGGCGCCGGACTCGAACAGCGCGAGCGGCTTCCCGTCCGGGCCCTGCGGGTCCAGGATCGCCGGGATCTTGCCGTTGGGATTGAGGCTGCGGAACTCGGGCGTCGCCTGATCGTTGGCCTCGAAGTTGACGCGGTGGGCCTCGTACGGCAGCTGCGTCTCCTCGAGCATGATGGAGACCTTCACCCCGTTGGGGGTCGGCAGCGAATACAGCTGCAGGCGATCCGGATGGCGGGCCGGCCACTTGCGCGTGACGGCGAAGGCGGACAGGTCATTCATGGGATTCCCTCCTTGCGGGTCCTCCGGCCGGACTGCGCCGCCGTGCGGCGTACCATGACCATACCCGTTCAGTGCGCCGGCGGGGCCACTGCGAGGTTCTTCAGGAGGAAGGCATACACGTCTGCCTTCTGGGTGATGGCCTGGCTCACCGTCTCCCCGCCGCCGTGGCCCGAGGCGATGTCCACCATCAGGAGCACCGGCGCGGGCCCCGCCTGGGCTGCCTGCAGGGCGGCGGCAAACTTGAAGGAGTGCATCGGCATCACGCGGGTGTCGTGGTCGCCGGTGACGATGAGCGTGGGTGGGTAACGCATGCCGCTGCGCACGTTGTGCACGGGCGAGTAGGCGTACAGCGCACGGAACTGCTCCGGGTCCTGCGGCGAGCCGTAGTCGCCCTGCCAGCCGGCCCCCTGCCCGAAGAGGCTAAAGCGCAGCATGTCCATGACGCCCACCTGGGCCACCGCGGCGCCGTACAGGTCCGGGCGCTGCGTGAGGCACGCCCCGACCAGCAGGCCGCCGTTGCTGCCGCCGCGGATCCCGAGGCGGGGTGTCGAGGTGTAATGGTTGGCGATCAGCCATTCGGCAGCTGCGATGAAGTCATCGAACACGACCTGCTTGTGGGTGAGGATCGCCTGGCGATGCCATGCCTCACCGTACTCCCCGCCACCGCGGATGTTGGCGACGGCGTAGACGCCGCCCTGCTCGAGCCAGGCGACGAGGGCCGGATCGAATCGCGGCAGCATCGGGATGCCGAAGCCGCCGTAACCGTACAGCAGCAGGGGGTTGTTGCCCTGCGGGTTCACCGACTTCGCGTGGACGAGGAGCATCGGGATCCGGGTTCCGTCCTTGCCCGGGTAGAACACCTGCTGCGTGACGTACAGCGAGGGATCGAACGCGACGCGCGGCGCGCGGAACACCTGGCTGGTGTTGCTCGCGAAGTCGTAGCGGTACACCGTCGAGGGCGTCACGAGGCCGGCAAAGGAGTAGAAGGCCTCCTTGTCGGAGGCGTGCCCCTGGAACCCGGACACCGTGCCCACGCCCGGCAGCGCGACTTCCCCGAGTGCACGGCCATCCGGCGCAAAGCGCAGCACGCGGCTATGGGCATCATGGATGGCGTTGACGAGGATCTGGTGCCCGACGACGTTCACGCTGTCCTCGCCCAGCGCGATGGCGTCGGCACTTTCCGGGACCACGGACCGCCAGCCGGCGCTCTGCGGGTGCAGCGGGTCTACGGACACCACGCGCCCGTTCGGTGCCTCAAGGCTCGTGAGGAAGTAGAGCTGCCCGCCCTCGGAGCCTGCGTACTCGAAGGCGGCCGGGAACCCGGTCACGAGCGACACCGCCTTCGAGCCGGGCGTATTGAGGTCGATGAGGTCGACGTTCTCCAGGCCCTTGTCACCGACCTCCCCCTCACCGCTGGTCAGGACCAGCCAGCGACCGTCCTCGGACAGGTGCGGCAGGAACTGCCGCTCGGGGTGCGCGGCATCGGCGAACACGCGCACGTCCTGCGAGGACGGCGTGCCCAGGAGGTGGTAGTAGACGGCGTTGTTGAGGTCGGCGGCGCTGAGCTCCGCGCCGGGCTTCGGCGCGGGGAAGGCGCTGTAGTACAGGCCCCGGCCGTCACGGCCGAACACCGGACGGTAGTACTTGGTGAAGCGCAGCACGTCGGGACGATCCTGGCCGCTCGCAAGCTCGCGGATGTGCCAGTCGGTCCAGTCCGACCCCGACAGTGAGATGCCGTAGGCGAGCAGCGCGCCGTCGGGGCTTATGACGTAGCCGACCACGATCGGGTTGCCGTCGGCAGGCAGCACGTTGGGGTCGAGCGCCACGCCGGGCAGCCCGTCGAGCGGCGCCACCGTGAGCAGGACACTCTGGTTCTGCTGGCCGCTGTTATCCGTATAGAAGTAGTGACCGTTCGCGCTGAAGGGAATGCCGGTGCGCTCGAAGTCGTACAGCTGCGCGATGCGGATGCGCAGCGCGTCACGCCCGGAGAGTCCGTCGAGGTAGGACTGGGTGAGGCTCGCCTCGGCCTCCACCCAGGCGCGCGTCGCGGGGGAATCGAGGTCCTCGAGCGGACGGTAGGGATCGGGCACCCGGACGCCGTGGTACTCATCGACCGTGTCGCTGCGCGGCGCCACCGGATAGGCCAGGCCGGCGGGGGCTGCCGCCCCGGGGGGCGCCTGCGGGGCGTGCGTGCAGGCCGCGATCGCGCCCAGGCAGAGGAGGACCGGGAGCGCGGAACGGACGTGTGGGCGCATGATGGGGACCGGGGCTTGCCGAGAATGGGCGGGATTATGCCGAACGCTCAGGGCGCGTAGTATGGCAGTCATGCCCCAGCACATCGGCATCGTGGGTTGCTCGGCCGAAGGGGCGGCGCTGTGCTACCGCACGGTGTGCCTCGAGGGTGAGTCGCGGCTCGGCCCGTATGACCACCCCGAGGTCACCCTCCACACCTTCCCGCTCGCCCGCTACCTGGAGTCCATCGAGCGCGACGACTGGGCGGGGGTCGGCCGGCTGATGCTGGCTTCGGCCCACAAGCTGCATGCGGCCGGTGCCGACTTCCTCATCTGCCCCGACAACACCATCCACCAGGGATTACCGTTCATACGCTCGCGCTCCCCGCTCCCGTGGCTGCACATCGCCGCCGTCGTGGCGGGCGAGGCCCGGCGCCGGGGCTGGCATCGCCTCGGGATCACCGGCACGCGGTTCCTGGTGGAGAGCGACGTCTACCCGCACGAGCTCGCCGCGCAGGGCCTCGAGTGCGTGCGCCCCGGACCGGAGGACCGCGCCGGTATTAACCGCATCATCTTCGAGGAGCTGGTGCGCGGGGTGCAGAGTGCCGCGGCCGTCGAATACTTCCGCGCCGCCTTCGGGCGGCTGAAGGAGGCCGGCTGCGATGCGGTGGTGCTCGGCTGCACCGAGATCCCGCTCATCATGAACGATGCCAACTCGCCGCTTCCGACGCTCGACTCGACGCGCCTGCTGGCGCGCGCCGCGCTCGAACGCGCCACCGCCTGAAGAAGCCCCGAGGCTGCCCGCTGATGAAAGCCCGCGCCCTGCCCGCCCTGTCCCTGGGCCTCCTGCTGTGCCCTGCGGCGCAATCGCTGGAGGCAGCACCGCCCTACGCCCCGCTCGCCTTCCTCGCCGGATCATGCTGGAAGGGCACGTTCCCCAAAAGCACGGTCACGGATGAGCACTGCTTCAGCTGGATCTACGGGGGCCGGTTCCTGCGCGACCGCCACGTGGTGCATCGCGAGGGCAAGCCCGATGACCGGGGCGAGTCCGTTTACGTGTGGGACGCGGTGCGCCACGAGCTGCGCTACCTCTACATTGAGAGTGCCGGCGGCTTCGCCGAGGGCACGGTGACCGCCGAGGACGGCGTGCTGGTGTTTCCGGCCACCCGCTACACCGAGGGCGGCGAGGACCAGACCTACCGCAGCCGCTGGCGCCGCCAGGGCCCGGATGCCTACGAGGTGGTGACCGAGTTCAAGGCCGGCGAGGCCTGGCAACCGGGCCTCACCGTGCGCATGGTCCGCAGCCGCGAGGCTCCGGGGGACTAGGAGGCGCCCGGGACGCCCAGCGCCGCGCGCCGCTCGCTGCGGCCGCGGGCGGCCGCCGCACCCCAGACGGGGCGCCGCACCAGGGTGCTCTTGCCGAACAGCGACTCGATGAGATCGACCGCGAGCGAGGCGGTGCGGTTGTGCACGTCGAAGGCCGGGTTCAGCTCGACCACGTCGAGCGAGGCCAGCCGGCGCGTGTCGGCGATCATCTCCATGCACAGCTGCGCCTCGCGGTAGGTGGGCCCACCGCGCACGCGCGTGCCGACCCCCGGGGCGATCTCCGGGTCCAGGAAGTCGACGTCGAAGCTCACGTGCAGGTGCGTGTCGCGGTCCAGGCCCGCGAGCGCGTGCTCGAGGGTCTGGCGCATGCCCATCTCGTCGACGTAGCGCATGTCGAACACGTCCAGGCCCTGCTCGTGGACGAAGCGCTTCTCCCCCTCGTCGACGCTGCGCACGCCGATCTGGCGCACCCAGGAGGGCTCGATGGCCGGGGTCACGCCCCCGATGCCGGTGAGCTCCCGCGGCCCGAAGCCGCACAGGCAGGCGACCGGCATGCCGTGCAGGTTGCCGCTCGGGGACAGGTCCCGCGTGTTGAAGTCGGCGTGCGCGTCCAGCCACAGCACGCGCAGGTGCTTGCCCTGCTCGCGGCAGTGGCGCGCGACCGCACTAATGGAGCCCACGCTCAGGCAGTGATCCCCTCCGAGGAGGATCGGCAGGCGGCCACCGGCGAGCTCGGTGTACACGGCCTCGTGCACCAGCTCATTCCAGCGCGCCACTTCGGGAAGGTGGCGGTAGCCCTCGTGGGGCGGTTCAGACGGATTCGCCGGGCCATGCAGGTTGCCGAGGTCGCGCACCTCGAGGCTCAGGGCACGCAGTGCGTCGGCAATGCCGGCCACGCGCAGGGCCTCGGGCCCCATGGAGGCGCCGCGATCGGCAGCCCCGACGTCCGTCGGCGCGCCGATGAGGGACGCACAACGCAGCGCGCTCACGCGGCCACCCCGGCGGCGACGGCGCGCGGCGCGAGCAGGCTGAAGAGGTCCTTCGGATCCTCGAGGTCCGGCACCAGGTCGACCTGCGTGCGCTCGCCGCGCTCCTCCTGGTGGATGCGCATCAGGTAGCGCAGCGAGGAGAAGTCCTCCAGGGCGAAGCCCACCGAGTCGAACACGGTCACCTCGCCCGCCGCGCCGCGGCCGCTGGCACGCCCGCGCAGCACGTCGGCGAGCTCGGTCACGCGGAACTCGGCGGGCATCTGCTGGATTTCGCCCTCGATGCGCGACTGGGGCTCGAATTCCACGATCACGCGCACATCCGGGCGCTCGAGGATGGCGCGATGCAGCTCGGTCTTACCCGGGCAGTCCCCGCCCACGGCATTGATGTGCATGCCGGGCTCGATCATCTCGGGCGTGAGGATGACGGCGTTGCGCTTGTCCGCGGTCACGGTCGTCACGATGTCGGCCCCGGCCACGGCGGCGGCCGCGGAGGTGGCGCGCACCACCCGCAGGTGCGGCAGCGCCAGGCGCTCGAGGTTCCGGACCAGCTTGTCCGTGGCGCGCGGGTCGACGTCGAACAGCCGCACCTCGCGGATGCCAAGCATGTGGTGAAACGCGATGACCTGGAACTCGCTCTGCGCGCCGTTGCCGATCAGGGCGAGCGAGCGGCTCCCCGGCCGTGCCATGTGCTGGGCGGCCAGCGCCGAGGTCGCCGCGGTGCGCAGCGCCGTGGTGAGCGTGAGCTCGGACAGGAGCAGCGGGTAGCCGGTGTCCACATCCGAGAGCACGCCGAAGGCGGTCACGGTGAGCAGGCCCACCCCGGTGTTCTTCGGGTGGCCGTTCACGTACTTGAAGGCGTACAGGCGACCGTCACAGGCCGGCATCAGCTCGATGACCCCGACCTTGGAGTGCGTCGCGTGGCGCGGGGACTTCTCGAACTCGTCCCAGCGGCAGAAGTCGTCCTGGATCTCCCGCGCGAGCTCGGCGATGAAGCGCGCCGGACCGCGCTGGGCCACGAGTGCCTGAACGCGCTCGATCCCGATGAAATCGACCATGACCTGTCCCCTCGGCGTCTTTAGGTGGCGAATGGCGGGGCCCCTGATGGGGCCGGGCAGAGCCATGTTCGCCTGCCGTGAGGGCTAATAAAAAGCCAGAAAAGTGACCAGAATTTGCAGTTATATGATCGTATTGATAGATTTAGTTGGCGTTTTGATCAGTCCTACCCGCCCACTCATTAATATAGATGGACGATACCGACCGACAGCTCATCGCCCTGCTCCGTAACGACGGCCGGGCCTCCGTGGCGACGCTCGCCAAGACCCTCGGGGTCGCGCGGGCCACGGTCCAGAACCGCATGGGCAAGCTGGCCGCGAACGGCACGATCGTCGGCTACACCGTGCGGCTCAAGCCCGACGTCGAGGAGCAGCGCGTGCGCGCCCTGATGACGCTCGCGGTCGAGGGCAACCAGCTCGATGCGGTGATCCGCGCGCTGCGCGGGGAGCCGGCGGTAGCCGCGCTCTACACCACCAACGGGCGCTGGGACGTGATCGCGGAGCTGCGGGCGGACAGCCTCGAGGGTTTCGACCGCGCGCTGGCGCGCATTCGCCTCGTCGAGGGCATCTCGCAGAGCGAGACGAACCTCCTGCTCTCCACGTTCAAGTTCTGAACCTCGGGCTTCGAGGCCTCAGGGCGGCAGCGCGCGCGTCTCGGTCCAGTCCAGGATCAGGAAGCGGTGCTCGAACTTCCATGCCCCGTCCTCCCGCCGCCAGCGGTCCTGGTAACGGATCGCCCAGGTGAGGAGCGTGCGGCCCCCATCCCCGGCGCTCAGGTGGTCGGCGACCGAGTAGGTCTCCCCGCTTGCCCGGTCGCCCTGGATGCGCACCAGCTGGTTGTGCACGCGGTGCTGGGTCGACACGTATAGCTGCGCCATGATGTCCAGCGCGGCGACGATCTCGCGCTGTCCGCGCAGCGTGATGCCCGGCGCCTCGATCACGCAGTCTTCCGTGGTGATCGCCGCCCAGGTGGTCTTGTCGCGGCGATCCGCCCCGGTGGCATAGAGCTCCGCACAGCGGCGCAGCGCCGCCTCGTCGATGAGCAGTTGCAGGTCGGCAGGATGCATGGGGTCCTCCAGTCAGATCACGTCCGCACGACAGGCGCGCCAGCGCACCTCGCCCCCGGCGGCGAGGCGCTCGAGGCCACCGCGCCCGTGAAGATAGCCGATGTGCGCAAGTGTCTCGCCGTAGGCAAGCAAGCGATTCCAGCCGTCCAGGCGCCGGCCACCGAACAGCGCCGCGACCAGTTCTGCGGTCGTGCGTGGCTCGCCGGTTCCGGCGAGGATCTGCCGCAGCCGCTGCGCATGGCCGTCGAGCAGCTGCCGCGCGCGCGCCGCCGCTCCCCGGAACGGCTGCCCATGGGCCGGCAGGACCACCGTCTCGGCCGGTAGCTGCGCGAGCAACCTCAGGGAGGCAAGGTAGTCAGCGAGCGGATCCTCCGCGGCGAGGCCGGGGTACAGGCTCACGTTGCTCGAGATCGAGGGCAACAGCTGGTCGCCGCTGATCACCACAGCGGCCTGATCCAAGTGCAGGCAGACATGCCCGTCCGCGTGGCCGAAGTGCATCGAGGCGCGCCAGGGGTCCCTGAGTTCGGCGATGACCTCACCCTCGCGGATCGCAGGTCCCGGCACCGGCAGGCCGCTCACGATGCTGCCGAGCACCTCGCGCGCCTCCGCCTTGGCGAACAGCTCCTCGAAGTCCACGCCCCACCGCTCCCGGTAGTCGGCCAGTCCCTGGGGCGTCGCCCCGCCGAGGGGCGCCTGCGCCCGCTCGGCCGCCGCGCGCGCCGGCTCGCTCATGCGCACCGGTGCCCCGAAGCGGCGGGCCAGCCTCGCGGCCATGCCGAAGTGATCCGGATGGTGGTGCGTGACCAGGATCGCATCCAGCCCGCCGGCGAGGGGCGCGCTCGCGGCGAGCGCGTCCCAGGCGGCCTCGGTGTCGGGCTGGTGCATGCCGGTGTCGATGAGTACGCGCCCGCGCCGCCCGGGGGCCAGCCACACGTTGATGTGTCCGAGGCTGCCGGGCACCGGCAGGCGCACCCACTGGAGTTCCGCCGCGATCGGGACCGCGGCGCCGATGGCCGGCGGCTCCCAGGGCAGGTATTGCAGGCTCACCGCGCCGCGCTCCGCCGCCGGGACGGGGGACGCGCCGCGATGAGCTCGGCGAGCGTCGCCGCCACGTCATCGAGCCTGCGGCGCAAGGGGTAGCGCCTCGCGACGCGCCAGGCGTGCAGGATTCCGGCATAACTGCCGCCGACGATCTGCGCCAGCACCTCCGCGGGCACGTCGCCGCGCACGTTGCCATCGCGGCGTCCCGCCTCGAGCACGCGCATGAAAGCGCGGTAGGTTCGCGCGGTACGTACCCCCGAGTCGGGCGAGGCCCCGAAGGTGGTCTCGGAGGCACCTATCAGCACGCGCGACAGTCCTGGGGTCTCCTCCACCTTCGCCGCCGTCCACGAGAATACCGCCGCGAGCCGCTCGGCGGCGGTGCCGGGGCGGTCGAACAGCGCCTCCATGATGTGCAGGAACCGGGCCTCCATCTCGTAGACGAGCACCTCGAGAAGCGCCTGCTTGGTGGGGAAGTAGTTGAATGCCGTGGCGCGGGAGACCTGCGCCAGGCGCGCCACGTCGTCCATGGTGGTCTCGGCCACGCCCTGGCGCGCGAACAGCGTGCGCGCCGCGGCCAGCAGTGCCGCACGCACGCGTGCCTTGCCATCGGCGCGGCGGGACCTCGGGCGCCGGATCTCTGCCCGTGCGGCGGTGGCGGGGACGGAATTCAACTGCCGCGCGGCTCCTTGGGAAGTCCGAGTGCACGCTCGGCGATGATGTTGCGCTGGATCTGGTTGGTGCCCCCGTAGATCGTGTCGGCGCGCGACCCGAGGAACAGGCGCGGCAGAAGCTCCCATTCGTAGGTCGGCGCGGCAACCTCGGCGGCGGGACCCAGGACGTCGACGGCCAGCTCACCGAGCTTCTTGCGCCAGCTCGCCCAGAAAATCTTGTAGGTGTACGCCTCGTTGGAAAGGCGTCCCGCCTGCGCCGAGGAGAGCATGCGCAGGGCGCTGTAGCGCATGAGCTTGAGCCCGATGTGCGCGTGCGCCAGGCGCTGCCGGATCAGGGGGTCCCCGACCATGCCGTTGGCGCGCGCGGCGGCGATGATCGCGTCGAGCTCGTTGCGAAATCCCATCTGCTGCCCGAGCGTCGAGACGCCGCGCTCGAACGCCAGCGTCCCCATCGCGATCCGCCAGCCGTCCCCCGGGGCCCCGACCACGTGGTCCGCATCCGTCACGGCGCCGGTGAAGTAGGTCTCGTTGAACTCCGCCTCCCCGGTCATCTGCCGGATGGGGCGCACGGTGACGCCGGGCTGGCGCATCGGCACCAGCAGGTAGGAAAGTCCCTTGTGCCCGCGCGAGCCCTCCTCCGTGCGGACCAGCATGAAGCACCAGTCGGCGAACTGGGCCAGCGAAGTCCAGATCTTCTGGCCGTCGATGACCCAGCGGCGCTGCGCCCCCTGCCCTGACAGCACGGCGCGCGTACGCACGTTGGCGAGGTCCGACCCCGCATTGGGCTCGCTGTAGCCCTGGCACCAGAATTCCTCGCCCCGGGCGATCGGGGGCAGGAAGCGCGCCTTCTGCGCGTCGGTGCCGAAGGCGAGGATGGTCGGGCCTGCGAGTTCCACACCCATGTGGCCGATGCGCCAGGGTGCCCCCGCGCGCGCGTACTCCTCGGCGAAGATCACTTGCTCGGCGAGCGTGGCGTCGCGTCCGCCGTAGGCCGCGGGCCAGCCGATGCAGCCGTACCGCGCCGCCCCCAGGGCCCGCTCCCACTCGAGCCGCCGCTCGAGGTGCGCACTGAACGTGCTCTCCCCGCGCAGGTCGCGGAACGGGCCGGACAGCTGCGCCTCGAGCCAGCCGGCGGCCTCGCTCCTGAAGCGCTCCTCGGCTGGCGTGAATCCGAGCTGCATGGTGTCCCCTCCTAGAACGCCGGCGTGGCCGCGGCCCCGAGGCCCAGCACCCGCAGCAGCCGTTCTCGCTGCCAGACCGGGGAACCCAGGAGCGTGGCGCTGGCGCGCGCCCGCTTGAAGTACAGGTGCGCGTCGTGCTCCCAGGTGAATCCGATGCCGCCGTGCAGCTGCACCGAACCCGCAGCGCAGCTGTAGAAGGCGTCGCAGCAGTAGCTCTTGGCGATCGCCGCCGCCTCGGCGCATTCCTCGGGCCGCTCCTGGGCTGCACATGCGGCGTACCAGGCGGCGGACTTCGCGGCCTCCACCTCCGTCATGAGGTCCGCCATGCGGTGCTTGAGCGCCTGGAAGCTGCCGAGCGGCCGCCCGAACTGCACGCGCTGCTTCAGGTAGTCGCCGGTCATCTCCAGCACCCGCTCCGCCGCCCCGACTGCCTCGGCGGCCAGCGCGATGCGTGCCAGGTCGAGGGCGCGTTCGAGCGGCAGCGCGGCTGCACCCGGCGCCCCGAGCCGCGCATCCGCCCCGAGGGTCACGTCCTGGAACTCGATCCGCGACATCGGGCGGGTGAGGTCCATCATCACGTGCGGGATCACATGGACCCCGCTCGTACCCGCCGGGATGCTGACCAGGCTCAGGCCGCCACCCTCGCGCGCCAGCACCAGCAGCACGTCAGCCGTGTCGCCGTGAATCACGAAGTCGGCGACCCCGCTCAGCCTGAGGCTGGCGCCCGCCGAGGTGATCTCCGCATCGACCCCCTGCGGTGCCGGGTGGCCGCCGGGCCCGGTGATCGCGCACCCGAAGCGCATCTGCCCCCGCGCAAGCGGGCTGAGGAGTTCCTGACGCTGGGCCTCGGTGGCACATTCCATCACCAGCGCTGCCCCGAGCACGGCGCTCGCGAAGAACGGCGAGGCCACCAGGCGCCGGCCGAGCTCCTCCTGCAGCAGGCACAGCTCGATCCAGCCCAGGCCCGCGCCCCCGTAGCGCTCCGGCAGTGCCAGCCCGCACCAGCCTAGTTCGCCGCCCATCTGCTGCCACAGCGCCGCCTCGTAGCCGCCCGGGGCGCCGATGGCCGCCCGCAGGCGCGCGGAGTCGTAGCTCTCCAGGAGCTCGCGCGCCGCGCTGCGGATCATCAGCTGCTCTTCGGTGTGTTCGAACTGCATGGACTCAGGGCCGGTGCCGGGCGGCTTTCGGACAAACTTGGACTAGAGTATAAATATCGGGCGGCGGCGCGCACAATAGCGATGTCTCAATCCGCCCCCTAGGGAGGTTCCTGCACCATGCGCTTCACCCTGCAACTGGGATTCGCGCGCTACCCGGACTACCAGAGCATCGCGCGCACCGCCGAGGAGGCCGGCTTCAGCTCCATCGGCATGCCCGACAGCTTCTTCTTCCCCAAGCGCACGGACTCCGAATATCCCTACACGGACACCGAGACCATCCGCGGCTACATCGAGCACATGGCGTTCATCGAACCCCTGGTCGCGATGAGCTGGATGGCGGCGGTCACGCAGCGCATCCGCCTCTACCCGAGCGTGCTCAAGGTACCCACGCGCCAGCCCCTGGTGCTGGCCAAGGCGCTCTCCTCGCTCGCGGTGCTGTGCCAGGAACGCATCCTGCTCGGCGCGGGCCTGAGTCCCTGGCGCGAGGACTTCAGCTACAACGGCGTCGCCTTCGAGAAGCGCGGCCGCCTGATGGACGAGTGCATCCAGATCCTGCGCGGCGCGATGAGCGGGGAGTACTTCGAGTATCACAGCGAGAACTACGACTTCGGCCCCATGAAGATGAACCCGGTACCGAGCCGCCCGGTCCCGATCATCGTCGGCGGCCACTCCAAGCCCGCGCTGCAGCGCGCCGCGCGCCTGGGAGATGGCTGGGTCTCGGCCAACACCGACTTCGCCACACTCAAGAGCCTGCTTGCGGAGCTCGCCGGCCTGCGGGCCGCAGCGGGAACCGCCGGCCGCGCCGACTTCGAGATCCACGGCTTCGACGTGGCGGCGCAGCAGCCCGATGACTTCAGGAGGCTCGCCGAACTGGGCGTGACCGATGCGTGCGTCGCTCCCTGGGGCTTCGATCCCGCCGCCACCCTGCAGGCCCAGCTCGATGCGATCCGGCGCTTCGGCGACGCCGTGATCGCGCCGCTGACCGGGCGCTGAGTGGCAGCCCGGCGCAAGGTCCCCCGCAAGGCCACCGCGCGTCGTCCAGCGCCGCGCTCGATCGCGGCACGCCTGGCGCGCCTGGAGGCAATCGAGGAGATCCGCATGTTGGTGGCGAAGTACTCGCTGTCGCTGGACATGCGCGACCTGGATGCCCACGTTAACCTCTTCGCCCCCGACATCCGGGTGGGGCGCGAGCGCATCGGACGCGCGCACCTGAAGCGCTGGGTCGATGACACGCTGCGCCACCAGTTCACCGGCACCTCGCACCACATCGGCGGCCACGTCATCGAGTTCACCGACGCCGACCATGCGCACGGGGTCGTGTATTCGAAGAACGAGCACGAGACCGGCGCCGAGTGGGTGATCATGCAGATGCTCTACTGGGACGAGTACGAGCGCATCGCCGGGCGCTGGTACTTCCGGCGCCGCCTGCCCTGCTACTGGTACGCGACCGACCTCAACCGGCCGCCGGTCGGCGAGCGCAAGATGCGCTGGCCGGGGCGCGAGCCCTACGAGGGCACCTGGCACGACTTGTGGCCGTCGTGGAAGGAGTTCTGGGCCGCACCGCCGGGGACCGACACCCCCGAGGTGGCCGCCCCGGCGCCGCTCGGGGAATTCCTCACGCGCATGCGACGGGGCAGTCCCGACCCGAAGATCCGCGTGCGCTGAGCGTCCCGTGCCCGACGCCCCGCTCCTGAGCCCGCTCGCGCTCGGCGAACTTAGTCTCGCCAACCGCATTGTCATGGCCCCCATGACGCGCAACCGCGCCCTTGCCGGTGACCTCCCGGGGCCGCTCGCGGTCGAATACTACGGCGCGCGCGCCAGCGCCGGTCTCATCATCACCGAGGGCACCTGGCCGGTCCCCGACGGCAAGGGCTACGCGCGCACGCCCGGGATCGGCTCGAGCGCGCAGGCGCAGGGGTGGCGGCAGGTCAGTGAGGCCGTGCACGGCGCCGGCGGGCGCATCGTGATGCAGCTGATGCACTGCGGCCGCATCGGCAGCCACCTCAACAAGGCCCCCGGGACGCGCACGCTCGCGCCCTCGGCGATCCGGGCCGCCGGGCGCATCTTCACCGACGCCGCGGGCCTTGTGGACTTCGACGTGCCCGAAGCGCTGACGCTGCGCGAAGTCGCCGACGCTATCGAAGCCTTCGCCGCAGCCGCCCGGGCGGCGCGCGCGGCCGGCTTTGACGGCGTGGAGCTCCACGCCGCCTCCGGCTACCTGCCGATGCAGTTCCTGTCGACGGGCACCAACCGGCGCACCGATGCCTACGGCGGCTCACTCTTTGGCCGCCTGCGATTCGTCATCGAGACGATCGAGGCTCTCGTCGCCGCGTGCGGCTCGGGGCGCGTGGGCATCCGCATCTGTCCGGGCAACACCTTCAATGACCTGCACGACGCCGACCCGAGGGCGACGTACGGCGCGCTGCTTCAGGCGCTGAGCCCGCTGGGGCTCGCCTACCTGCACGTGGTGCGCTCCCCGGACCCGGCGCTCGATGCCTTCGGGCTGGCCGCCGAGCACTACCGGGGTGCGCGCATCCTCAATGACGGCTTCGATTTCGAGTCGGGGAACACGGCGGTGCGCAGCGGTGCGGCGGATGCCATCTCCTACGCGCGCGCCTTCATCGCGAACCCGGACTTCGTCGAGCGCTCCAGGGAGGGCTGGCCGCTCGCGAGCTTTGACCGCCGCACGCTCTACACGCCCGGGCCCGAGGGCTACACGAGCTACCCGGCTTACCGGGCCGGGTCCTAGAACCAGCCGTCGTTGGCCCCTGCCCACACGTCGATCTTCGGGATGCCGCGGTCCTCGCGGTAGGTGCCGAAGTGGCCGCCGTGGAAGGCGAGCGGCTTGCCGGGATGCCGCACGATGCCCATGACTTCTCCGACCACGATCAGGTGATCACCGCCCGGGTGCAGCGCGTGGACGCGGCAGTCAAAGCGGCACAGGGCGCCGTCGATGTGGGGCGGGTGCGGCTTGCTGCGCCAGTGCTGGTCGACCTCGAACTTGTCCGCCCCGCGGCGCGCGAAGTGCACCGCGAGGTCGCGCTGGTCATGCGAGAGGACGTGCACCGCGAACAGCGCACCTTCGGTGAAGGCCGGTACGCTGCTGCTGCCGCTGGCCAGGCACCACAGCAGCAGTGGCGGCTCGAGCGACACGGAGCTGAAGGAGTTCGCGGTGATGCCGACCGGCTCCCCGTCGGGGCGCACTGCCGTGACGACCGTGACGCCGGTGGCAAACTCCCCGAAAGCATCGCGCAGCGTGCGCTGACTGAACTTGCCGCTCAAGCGCCCTCCTACATGACCTTGGCCGGGTGCGGGATCCGCGGCGATCCGAGCATCTCCCGGTACGAGGGCGGCGCACGTCCACCCGCCTCGGTGATGCCGTAGCGCACGGCGAGTTCCGCGGAAATGAGAGTCTGGCCGGAAAGCTCCATGAGCTGCGGATCGCACGCCAGGGCATGGATGACGCGGCCGTTGAACTGCGGCGTCTCGGCCTGCTTGAGGAACGCCTCGTACTGCTCCGGGCGCGCGCGGCCGGCCACCTCGGTGCGCTCGGTGAGCTGGGGGCCGAGCCACAGCGAGACCGCGGCGACGTCGTGGGCAGCGAGGTCCACCGCCATGTCGGCCGCGAACTTGTCGAGGCCCACCTTCTGTGCGCCGTAGGCCGGGCCATGCATGTAGCAGCTCGCCCCGAACGAGGACGTGAAGGCGATGAGCCCGCGGCCGGCACGCACCATGAGGGGCGCGGCGTAGTAGCTCGCGACGTAGGCCGAGCGCAGGCCCACATCCAGGATGTCCGCGAGTGCCAGCGGCTTCTCCCAGAAGCCGCCCGGATCGATGAGGGAGTCGTGGATGCTCGCGGCGTTGTTGACGAGGATGTCGAGGCCGCCGGCCTCGCGCTCGATGTGGTCGAAGACGGCCCGGACCTGGGCGTCATCGCCGTGGTCGCAGGCGAGCGCAATACCCCGGCCGCCGCTGCGGCTTACTTCGGCCGCCGTCTCGTGCAGCGTCCCGGGGAGCGCGACGTCCTTCAGCCGCCCGAGGCTGTGTTCCAGGGAGCGCCCGGTCACGTACACGGTCATGCCCGCGGCCCCCAGGGCCAGTGCGATGCCCTTGCCGGCGCCGCGGCTCGCCCCCGTGACCAGGGCTACCTTGGGCGGGTGTGGGTTGCCGGCCATGGAGGACTCAGCGCTCGTTCTTGGCCAGGTGGAGGAACAGCGGCCACTCCCCGCCGCCGTGCACGGCGAGCAGCGCGCCACTCACGTAGGCGGCGAGCGGGGATGCCAGGTACAGGCACGCATCCGCCACATCCTGGGGCTCGGCGAGCCGCTTGAGCGGAAACATCGCCCCCATGCGCGCGATGCCGGCCTCGCCGCCGTAGTGTTCGGCGGCGTTCTCGGTCGCGACGAACCCGGTGATGATGCCGTTGACCCGCACCTTCGGGCCCCACTCCATGGCGAGGCTCTGCGTCGCGTGCAGCAGGCCCGCCTTGGCGGCCCCGTACGCCGCCGTCACCGGCGAGGGACGCTCGCCCGCGACACTGCCGATGTTCACGATGCAGCCACCCTCCGGCTGCGCCTGCATCAGCGGGAAGGCACCCTGCGCGCACAGCAGCGGCGCGGTCAGGTTGAGCTGGATGATGCGCTCGATGAGGCGCGCGGGCACTTCCGCCATGGGCCCCGGGGGACCGCCGCCGGCATTGTTGATGAGCACATCGAGGCGCCCGCAGCGCTCCTTCAGCTGCGCGTAGAGCGCAGCCACGGAGTCGGCACTGCGCACGTCGCAGGCAATGAACTGCGCGCTGCGTCCGCCCGCAGCCGGCAGCTCGACGGGGGCATTGCGCGCGCACACCACCACCTCGGAACCGGCGCTCAGGAAGGCGCGCGCGATCCCGGCCCCGATGCCGCGCGACCCGCCCGTCACCAGTACGACGGAACCGGGCAGGCGGATTTCGGCGCTTGGCTTCAGCATGGGTCGCATCGTACGGTTTGGTTTGCTATTTTCAAAGCATGCACGGCGATATCCCTCCGACGATCCCACAGGTGTTGGCGCGCGCGGTGCGCCTGTTCGGCGCTGCGCCCGCGATCGTCGAGGAGCACCAGACGCTCAGCTTCGGCGCGCTCGCCGCGCAGGCGGCCCGCGTCGCGGCCGCCTGCCTTGCCGCCGGCATCCGCCACGGCGACCGCGTTGCGATCTGGGCCCCCAACCGCTCCGAGTGGGTGAGTGCCGCCCTGGGTGCCCAGTCGGTGGGGGCGATCCTGGTGCCGCTCAATACGCGCCTCAAGGGGCGCGAGGCCGCGTTCATCCTGCGCCGCAGCGGTGCGCGCCTGTTGTTCGCGGTGGATGAGTTCCTGGGCACCCGCTACCCGGCACTGCTGGCGAGCGAGTCGCTGCCCGCGCTCGAGCGGGTGGTGATCTTCGGGGCGAGCGGCCCCCAGCCCGAGGGGCTTGCCCCGCTGCAGTCCTTCGAGGCGTTCCTCGCCGCCGGCGCTGCCGTGCCCGAGTCCGAGGTGCGCGCCGCCGCCGGCCGCGTCGCCGGCGAGGACACCGCGGACATCCTCTTCACCTCCGGGACCACCGGCGAGCCCAAGGGTGTGCTCAGCACCCACGAACAGGATGTCCAGGTGTTTCGCACCTGGAGCGAGTTCGTGGGACTCAAGGCAGGCGACCGCTACCTCGCCGTGAACCCCTTCTTCCACAGCTTCGGCTACAAGGCCGGCTGGCTGGCAGCGCTCCTGCAGGGCGCGACGCTGTACCCGCTCGCGGTCTTCGACGCCGGGCGTGCGCTCGACACCATCGAGCGCGAGCGCATCACGGTGCTGCCCGGGCCGCCCACGCTCTACCAGAGCCTGCTCATGCACGCGAGCCTGCCGCAGCGCGACCTGTCCTCGCTGCGGCTCGCGGTCACGGGGGCTGCCAGCGTGCCACCCTCGCTGATCACGCGCATGCGCAATGAACTGCACTTCAGGAGCGTGTTGACTGCCTACGGGCTCACCGAGTCCACCGGGGTGGTCACGATCTGCCCGCACGATGCCGACGACGAGACGGTCGCGACGCGCTGCGGACGCGCGATCCCCGGAGTCGAGGTGCGCTGCGCAGATGCGGCCGGCAACCCCGTGCCCACCGGATCCGCCGGTGAAGTTCAGGTGCGCGGCTACAACGTCATGCGCGGATACTTCGATGACCCGCGCGCCACCGCCGAGGCGGTCGACCCCGATGGCTGGCTGCACACCGGTGACGTCGGCATCCTCGACGAGCGCGGCTACCTGCGCATCACCGACCGCATGAAGGATGTCTTCATCGTCGGAGGCTTCAACTGCTACCCGGCCGAGATCGAGAAGCTCCTGTCCGAGCACCCGGCCATCGCCCAGGTGGCCGTGATCGGCGTCCCGGACGAGCGTCAGGGCGAGGTGTGCAAGGCCTTCGTCGTGGTGCGCCCGGGAAGCACCCTCGGTGCGCCGGAGCTGATCGCCTGGGCGCGCGAAAGCATGGCCAACTACAAGGTGCCACGCCATGTTGAATTCGTGCCGCAACTGCCGACCAACGCGGCCGGCAAGGTGCAGAAATTCGCGCTACGTGAAGGACACGTGGGCTGAACCAATCCCTTCGAGCTCGAGCCGGAACCGGTCTCCGGGCCGGGCGGGCTCCAGCGGCACGAGGGAACCAGACAGGATGATGTCGCCCGCCTTGAGCTCCACCCCATAGGCACCCAGGGTGTTGGCGAGCCACGCCACGGAGGCGAGCGGCGATCCCTGCACCGCCGAGCCCAGGCCCTCCGAGAGCGGCTGCTCGTTCTTCCATACGCGCACCTTGAGGGCCGCGAGGTCGAGGGGCCGCGGGTCCACCCGCGCCTCGCCGAGCACGAACACACCACAGGAGGCATTGTCGGCCACGGTGTCGACGATGCGGATGTTCCAGCCCGCGATGCGCGAGTCGACCACCTCGAAGCACGGCGCGATCGCCTCGGTGGCACCGAGCACGTCGGCCGGCGTGACGCCCGGCCCCTTCAGGTCGCGACTCAGGATGAGCGCGATCTCGGCCTCGGCACGCGGCTGGATCAGGCTCGTCGCGATGTGAACGCTGCCGCCCTCGGGAATGTGCATGCGGTCGGTGAGGAACCCGAAGTCGGGCTGGTGGACGCCGAGCATGTTCTGTACGGCGGCACTCGTGACCCCGATCTTCTTGCCGACGACGCGCTCGCCGGCACGCTCGCGCCGCGCCAGGATCCCCAGCGAGATCGCGTAGGCATCGTCGATGGCAAGCTCGGGATGGCGCTCGCGCAGTGGCGCGACCGTGCGCCGCTGCAGCAGGCAATCGTAGAGCTCCGCGGCGAGTTCCTCGTGCAGCGCGCGGCGTGCGGCGCCGGGTTCAGGTCTTGAGGAACTCGAGGACATAGCGGTTGAACTCCTCGGCGCGCTCGATCATGGCCCAGTGGCCCACGCGCGCGTACAGGATGAAGCGGCTGTCGGGGACCGCCTTCAGGATCTTCTCGTGGCCGCTCGAGGGGCAGAACTGGTCCTCGACGCCCCAGAATCCCAGCACCGGGCACTTGATCTTCCACAGCTCCGGTGACAGGTCGGTGATCAGCATGCGCGACAGCACGTCCTTGGGCTGGGTCTGCAGGACGTTGAAGCGCTCCTCCAGCAGTTCGTCGGTGACGAACTTCGGGTCGTAGGACAAAAGCTCGAGCATCTTGCGCAGCCCGGCCTTGTCAAAGCCGGTGCCGACGAACTGCGAGACCATCTTCTGGATGCCGGGCATCTTGAAGTAGGTTTCGCGCGATTCGATGCCCCCCGGGCCCATGAGCACCAGCTTCTCGACGCGCTCGGGGTGATCGATCGCGAACTTCATGGAGATCGCCCCGCCCAGCGAGTTTCCGATCAGCACGCAGCGGCGGATCTCCTTCTGGTCCAGGAACTCACGCAGCGTCGATTCGAACAGCTCCAGGGTGTAGTCGATGCCGGTCGGCTTGGAGGACCAGCCGAATCCGATCATGTCGGGCACCACCGAGCGGTAGCCCGCGGCGGCGATCACGCGGTAGTTGGGCGCGAAGTTGCTGTAGCCGTTCACGCCCGGCCCGCTGCCGTGGACGAAGACCACCGGGGCACCCCGACCCTCCTCGAGGTAGTGCATCTCGTAGCCGTGAGCGAGCTTGGCGATGTGCCCGTAGGGCGGGGTCGGCGGGCGATGGTGGGACATGCGCGGGCTCCTTGAGGCGGTCGGATGGCGTGATACGCAGTGCTTTTGGGCCGTCAGCACCGCAATATTGTCATTTTCTCGATTTTACACCACTGGATGCGTAATTAGGTAGGCATAAAAGTACGAATCCAATTGTACGGTGCCGGCACGGCGCGTATATTTCATTCTGATCGAGAATCCGCTCTGATCCTACTTACTTATCTCCCGTGCCGGAGGTTCCATGGCCACCCCTGCAGAGTTCACCCCTGCCGTTCCCTCGCGCGAAACGCTCCTCGAGCGTGCCCGGGCCATGATCCCGGTGCTCAAGTCGCGCTCGGAAGCGGCGACCGCGGCGCGCGCCCTGCCCAAGGAGACCATCCGCGACATGCAGGAGGCGGGCTTCTTCCGCGTGCTCCAGCCGCGGCGCTACGGCGGCTACGAGCACGACCCGCAGGTTTTCTTCGACATCCAGATGGCGCTCGCCGAGGGTTGCATGTCGACCGCATGGGTCTACGGTGTGGTGGGCGTCCACCCCTTCCAGCTCGGACTGTTCGATGCCAAGGCGCAGGCCGACGTCTGGAGCCGCAACGACGCCACTCTGATCTCCTCCTCCTACCAGCCGGTCGGCAAGGTCGAGCGGGTCGAGGGTGGATTCCGCATTTCAGGGCGCTGGGGATTTTCCAGCGGCTGTGACCACTGCGACTGGGTATTCCTGGGATCCCTGATCCCCCCGCTTGAACCCGGCGGGCCGCCGGAGATGCGCACCTTCCTCCTGCCCCGCAGCGACTACGAGATCGTGCACGACTGGAACGTGTTCGGCCTGCAGGCGACGGGCAGCCACGGCATCGTAGTCAACAATGCCTTCGTGCCCGAGCACCGCACCCACAAGGCGGTCGACGGGTTCCTGTGCAAGAACCCGGGACAGGCACAGAACACTGCCCCGATATTCCGGCTGCCGTGGGCGCAGGTGTTCGTGCGTGCGGTGTCGACCTCCGCCATCGGCGCGCTGCAGGGCGGCCTAAACGCCTTCACGGGCATCGCCGCCAAGCGCGTCTCCACCAACACCGGCAAGTCGAGCAAGCTCGACCCGTTTGCACTCAACGCCGCCGCGCGCACCCAGTCGGCCATCTACGAGATGAAGACGGTCCTCATGAAGAGCTTCGACGAGATGATGGCCACGCTGCGCGCCGGCAAGGAGATACCGGTGCCGGACCGGATCCGCTACCGCTTCGAGTCCTCGCAGGTGGTGCGCCGCTGCGCCGCGCTGTGCGATGAGCTGATGCCGCTGCTCGGCGGCCGGGCCATCTACATGGACAGCCCGCTCGTGCGCTACTGGCTCGACATGAATGCCGCGCGCGCGCACGTCGCCAACGATCCGGCCATCATCGGCACCTCCCTGGGCGCACTCTACGTCGGGGAGAACGTGCAGGAATTCTTCGTCTGAGGCCGAGCCGAGTACCCCGGAACATGGAGAAGATCAAAGCCGCCCTCATCGGTTCGGGCAACATCGGCACGGACCTCATGTACAAGGCGCTGCGCAGCCGCTGGATCGAGCCGAAATGGATGGTGGGGATCGACCCGGACTCCGACGGGCTCGCCAAGGCCCGCGAGAAGGGGCTGTCGACCACCGCCGGCGGCGTCGACGGGCTGCTGCCGCACCTCAAGCGTGACGGCATCCGCATCGCCTTCGACGCCACCAGCGCCTACGTGCACCCGGAGAATGCCCGCAAGCTTGCCGCCCAGGGCGTGGTCGTGATCGACCTCACCCCGGCCGCCATCGGGCCGTACTGCGTGCCCTCGGTGAATCTGGCCGAGCACGTCGGCAAGCGCGAAATGAACGTGAACATGGTCAGTTGCGGCGGCCAGGCCACGATCCCGATCGTCGCCGCGGTCGCGCGGGTTCAGCCGGTGGCGTACGCGGAAATCGTCGCCACCGTCTCCAGCCGTTCTGCGGGCCCCGGCACGCGCAAGAACATCGACGAGTTCACGCGCACCACCGCCAGCGGCATCGAGAAGGTCGGGGGCGCCAAGCGCGGCAAAGCCATCATCATCCTGAACCCCGCCGAGCCCCCGCTCATCATGCGCGACACCGTGCACTGCCTGACCGAGGGCGAGCCGGACCAGGCCCGCATCCGCGCCTCCATAGAGGCCATGATCGCCGAGGTGCAGAAGTACGTGCCCGGCTACACGCTCAAGAACGGCCCGGTGTTCGACGGCAAGCGCGTCTCGACGTACCTGGAGGTGGCGGGTCTCGGCGATTACCTGCCCCGCTACGCCGGCAACCTCGACATCATGACCGCGGCCGCCCTGCGCACCGGCGAACTGATCGCCGAAGAGATGTCCGCGGGCACCTTCAACGCCACCGCGAGGGCCTCATGAACCTCAAGGGCCGCAAGATCACGCTGCACGACATGTGCCTGCGCGACGGCATGCACCCGAAGCGTCACCAGATCTCGATCAAGCAGATGGTGGACGTAGCCACGGGCCTCGATGCCGCCGGCGTGCCGCTCATCGAGGTGACCCACGGCGACGGCCTGGGCGGCGCCTCGGTCAACTACGGCTTCCCCGCGCACACCGACGAGGAATACCTGCGCGCCGTGATCCCGAAGCTCAAGCGCGCCAAGGTCTCGGCGCTGCTCCTGCCCGGGATCGGCACCGTCGAGCACCTGAAGCTCGCCCATGACTGCGGGGTCGGCACGGTGCGCGTGGCCACTCACTGCACCGAGGCGGACGTCTCCGAGCAGCACATCAGCAACTCGCGCAAGCTCGGCCTGGATACCGTCGGCTTCCTCATGATGGCGCACATGATCGAGCCGGAGGGGCTCGCCCAGCAGGGCAAGCTCATGGAAAGCTACGGCGCCAACTGCATCTACTGCACGGACTCGGCCGGCTACATGCTGCCGGCGGACGTGACCGCGCGCATCGGCGCGCTGAAGGCAGTCCTCAAGCCCGAGACCGAGATCGGCTTCCACGGGCACCACAACATGGCGATGGGCATCGCCAACTCGCTCGCGGCGGTCGAGGCCGGCGCGAAGCGCATCGACGGCTCGGCGGCCGGGCTCGGCGCCGGGGCCGGCAACACGCCGCTCGAGGTCTTCAACGCCGTGTGTGCCCGCATGGGGATCGAGACCGGCGTGGACGTGTTCAAGCTGATGGACGTCGCCGAGGACCTGGTGGTGCCGATGATGGACGAGCCGATCCGAATCGACCGCGACTCGCTCATCCTGGGGTACGCCGGGGTCTATTCCTCGTTCCTTCTGTTTGCCAAGCGCGCGGGCGCCAAGTACGGCGTGCCCTCCTCCGACATCCTGGTGGAGCTCGGCCGCATGAAGACCGTCGGCGGCCAGGAAGACATGATCGAGGACCTGGCCCTGAACATGTCGCGCGACCGCAAGCGCGCCTGAACGTCCGTCCCCAGCAACTCCCCAGCCCAGCGGAGGCCCGAAGGCCGTGCAACTGGACCCCAAGATCCAAGCCTATCTGAGCTCGCCCCTCGGGCAGATGCCCCCGATCGCGATGTTCACGCCGCAGATGCTGCGTGACGTGCTCAAGCAGTTCCCCGCCCCGGTGCTCAATCCCCCGGTGCACGCGGTACGCGACCTCACCGTCCCCGGCGCGGGCGGCGAGCTGCGCGTCCGGCTCTACCTGCCCACGGCGTCCCGCGCGCTGCCCCTGATCGTGTTCTTCCACGGCGGCGGCTTCGTCATCTGCAACATCGACATGTATGACGACCTGTGCAAGTTCCTCGCGAACTACTCAGGCTGCGCGGTCGCCTCCGTCGATTACCGCCTGGCGCCCGAGGCGCCCTTCCCCGGGCCGCTGGAGGACTGCTATGCGGCCCTCAAGTGGCTCGCCGCGAACGGCGGCGAGTACGGGCTCGACACCTCGCGCCTCGCGGTGGCCGGCGACAGCGCCGGCGGCAATCTCGCCACCGCGTGCGCGCAGCTCGCCCGTGACCGCAAGGGGCCGGCGCTGCGCTACCAGGCCCTGTGGTACCCGGCGCTCGACCCGGAATGCGCCAGCGACAGCCAGCGCTCGCTCGCCACCGGCTACATGCTCGGCCGCGACACCATGCAGTGGTTCTGGGGCCATTACCTCAAGAACCCTGGGGATCGCGACAACCCGCTTGCCGCGCCGCTCAAGGCGGACGTGCGTGGGCTCCCCCCGGCGACCGTCGCCACGTGCGAGTTCGACCCGCTGCGCGATGAAGGCGAGGCTTACGCTGACCGGCTGCGTGCCGCGGGCGTGGAGGTCGTGGGCCGGCGTTACCTCGGCATGATCCATGGCTTTGCCAGCATGCCCTACCTCACGGCAGTGGCGAATCGGGCACTCGCCGACCTGGGTGCCGACCTGCGTGGCGCGCTGACCGCCTAGGACGCGCCAGGCGACGCCCGCGCGGAAATTTGGGCGCGGGCTCCCGATCGACCGTGGCCTATCGGGAGAACACCGCTCCGTGCGCAATCGCGGAGCCGGTCCAGCCGTGCGGCCAGGTGCGATTGTCGAAGTCGAACCCTGGCCTGCCTACTTGCGCACGATCACGGCGGAGCCATGCCCGAACAGGCCCTGGTTCGCCGTGATGCCGACCCTGGCGCCCTGCACCTGCCGCTCTCCGGCCTCCCCACGCAGCTGCCAGACGAGCTCGCACACCTGGGCCAGGGCCTGCGCCGGCACCGCTTCCCCGAAGCACGCGAGCCCGCCGCTCGCGTTCACCGGGATACGTCCGCCGAGGCGGGTCGCACCGCTGCGCAGCAGGCCCTCCGCCTCCCCGGGCCGGCACAACCCGATGTACTCGTACCAGTCGAGCTCCATCGAAGATGCCAGATCGTAAACCTCCGCCAGCGAGAGGTCCTCGGGACCCAGGCCTGCCTCTTCGTAGGCCCGCGCTGCAATCGCGCCACGGAACGAGTGTCCCGCCGCGGCGACCGCGGAATCGGTGGCGATGTCGGGCATCTCCACCTCGGTGCTGGCAAAGCGCGGGGTCACGGTGGAGATGGCCGCGATGCGCGGGGTCTTCAGTCCGCGGCGCTGCGCGTACTCCAGGCTCGCCAGCACCACCGCGGCGCCGCCGTCGGAGGTCGCGCAGACGTGCAGGAGGCGCAGCGGGTCGGCCACCATCGCCGACTCCAGCACCTCCTCGCGCGTGAAGCGCTTGCGGTAGCGGGCATTCGGATTGGCGGCCCCGTGCGCGGCGTTCTTGACCTTGACGGCCGTGAAGTCCTCAAGCGTGGCGCCGTACAGGTCCATGCGGCGCCGTGCGTAGAGCGCAAAGTAGGTGGGATTGGTGATCCCGAGGTGGAACCGCACCCAGTCGGGATCCTCGGGACGGTAGCCTGCCATCGGGGCGAGGAACCCCTTGGGCGTCGTGTCGGCCCCGACGACGAGCGCCACGTCGCATCCGCCGGCGAGGATCTGCGCGCGCGCGGCGGCGAGAGCCTGCGACCCGGAAGCGCAGGCAGCATAGGAGGTATTGACCTGGGCGCCCTGCCATCCGAGGGCCTGCGCGAAGGTGGCGCCCGCGACGTAGCCGGGGTAGCCACAGCGCATGGTCGCGGCCCCCGAGATGAACTGCACGTCGGTCCAGGGAATTCCTGCATCCTTGAGGGCGGCACGCGCGGCGTGCACGCCGTACTCGACGAAGTTGCGCCCCCACTTGCCCCAGGGATGCATACCCACTCCGAGCACCGCGACCTCGCGGCTCACGGGCGCACCCCGCTCGGCTTCCACTTCCACACCAGCTTGTCGGTGTCGCCCTCGCTATAGAGGGATTCGAGCACCAGTTCCATCGGCATCCCGACCTTCAGCTGCCCGACGTCGATGCCCGCGACCACCTGCCCGAGCACGATCATGCGCTCGGCGGCCAGCTCCACCGCCGCGATCGCGAACGGTACGAACGGCGTGGGGGACACGAACGGCGGCGGCGGCTGGTAGCAGGCATTGGTGTACGACCAGATCCGCCCGGTGCGACTCAGGGGCACGGTCTCGAAGCTCGTGCCCTCACAGGCCGGGTTGCGGCAGAAGCCCGCGCTCAGGCGCGGAAAGTAGTAGCTGCCGCAGCTGTTGCACCGCGAGCCCAGGAGGTGCGCCGGCTCATCAAGCGTGTACCAGCCCTCGATGGCGGCGACGCGCTGGCGCGCGCTCACCGCTGCCTCCCGCCCGGCACCGGGATCATCGCATCACCACGCCGGCCGTCAGGCCCCCGTCCACGACGAACACGCTCCCGGTCGTATACGAGGATTCATCGCTCGCGAGGAACACCACGGTCGGGGAAATCTCGGCCGGGTCGCCCATGCGGCCCAGCGGTGAATTCTGGAATGGCGCCGCACCCAGCACCTGCACGGGCACGTTGAACGACTCGGCGAGCAGCGGCGTCAGCATGGCACCGGGGCACACCACGTTGACGCGCACGCGTGCCGGCCCGAACTCGATCGCCGCGGCGCGTGTCATGCCGACCACGGCGTGCTTGCTCGCGGTATAGGCCAGCGCCAGGGGGACGCCTTCGACACCGGCGGTGGAGGCGATGTTCACGATGGAGCCGCCACCGGCGTCGCGCATGTCGGCAATGCACGTGCGCATGCCGAGGAACGTGCCGAGCTGGTTGATGCGGATGATCTGCAGATAGGCGTCCACGCTCTGCTCGAGCGTGGGGGTGGTGCGGTAGATGCCCGCATTGTTCACGAGCACCGTCACCGGAGCCGAGAACTGCTTGCGCGCGGCTGCCGCTGCGGCACGCCACTCGTCCTCGCTGCTCACATCCAGGTGGACATAATGAGCCCGCTCTCCCAGGGCCGCGGCAGCGGCACGCCCCTCCTCGTCGCGCACGTCGGCCAGCACGACCTTTGCACCCGCCTCGTGCAGGTCGCGGGCGACTACCGCCCCAAGGCCCCGCGCCGCACCCGTCACCAGCGCCACTTTCCCGGCCAGCCGCGTCATGGATCTTCCTTCCCGTCTCGTTGGTCTAAATCGAAGTAGCGTACCGGGCCGCCCACCGTGGTCGGCATCACCTATATAGAGTACTCTTTATTAATAGGTCCCCACCGCGCAGCCGAGACCCAGACGATCCATGAGTCGAACCGCCGCATCCCGCAATACCAGCCGAACCCCCACCCCGATCGCGGACGCGGGCGCCGCCCTCGACCTGCGCGAGCGGCTGGCGTTATTGATGCACGAGGGGGCACTGGAGCCCAAGCGGTGGCGTGAATTCCTCGAGGGCCTGGGACGACGCATGAAGGGCGCCGCGACGCTGCTGCTGCGCTCCCCGCATGTCGCCGAGGCTCCACTGCTGTATTCCTGGGGCGGTAGTGACGAGGTCCTCGCGCAGTACTCCCACAGCTACTTCCCGTCCGACCCGTTCGTCAACCTGCCCGAGAAGCAGGTGATCACGATGCACGAGTTCGTGCCCCCGGAGGAGCTCGAGCGCAGCCGCTTTTACACCGAGTACCTCGTGCCCTGGGACGCGATCTACAACCTGGGGGTCGACCTGCGCGACGGCGACCGGCTGTACGCACGACTGCGGCTGACACGTGGTCGCGCCGCGGGCAACTTCACGGCCAGCGAGAAGCGCTTCGTCGAGTCGCTCGTCCCGCACTTCGACATCGCGATGCGCACGCACGCGGCACTCGATGTCACGAAGATGGAGCGGGCCATCTATGCCGATGCCATGGACCACCTGACCCTCGCGACGGTGATCCTGGATGCTTCCGGCCATGTGATCCACATGAACGCCCTCGCGCGCGACATCCTGCAGCGGCAGGACGGCATCGCCCTGAGCAACGACACCCTCGCGCTGACGCATCCCGCGGACGCGCAGCGCCTGCGCGACGCCATCAGTCGTGCGATCACCGGCGGCCGCACCGCCAAGCCGGGCATCGTCGAAGTGCTGCGCGCCCGGCGTCCCTCGGGCGCCGGCCACTACGGAATGATGATCCGGCCGGCCGCCGGCTCCGCCGAGGTCGACGAACAGAGCGTGACGCCCGCGGTAGCCGTCTTCATCAGCGTCGAAGAAGGCGTGCAGACGCCACCGCCGGTGGAAACCATCCGCAAGCTGTTCGAGCTCACTCACAAGGAAGCCCAGCTGGCCTTGTGTCTTGCGAACGGTCGCAGCCTGCAGGAAGCGGCCGGCGACCTGGGGATCACGCTGAACACCGCGCGGGCGCACCTGCGGTCCACCTTTTCCAAGACCGGGATTGACCGCCAGGCACGACTGGTGCGCGCCATCCTGCGCAGCGTCGCCCAGCTCGGGGGCTGACTGGCTTCGCCGGCGGCCTAGTGGGCCTCCGGCCGCACCTCAAAGCGGTCGAAGTAGAAGCGGAACCGGTCGCGCAGCTCGTGCGGGTCGACGCCGAAATCGCCCTTGAGGTCGTACACCACCTGCCCGGCCTTGCCGCGCGGGTGCGCGGCCAGGTACTGCTCCAGCGATCCGCGCGCGGAACCGGACAGCGGCAGCTGCGCCTTGGCATAGACCTCGTCGAGGATGCGCCACGGGTCGCGCATGAAGACGTGGAACGGCGAATCGACGCTGCGTCCCGGCCGGGCGAGGTCGCGGTCCCTGACGCAGGCGCGCAGCAGGTGCTCCGTGCGTGCCACCCAGTAGTCCCGCAGCCACTGCATCTCCACCTTGGGTCGCTGCATGCGCTGGGTATAGGCCTGCATCGTGATGATCGACTGGATGACCGCCACCGGGTCGCGGTGCGTGAACACCACGATCGCGTCCGGAAATACCTTCAGGAGCGCCGGCAGCTGCTCCAGGTGCTGGGGGCACTTCAGCACCCAGCGCTTGCCCGGCTGGCCGCGCCGCCACTGCAGCAGCTTGAGGACCCGCTTGAGGTACTCGTAGTGCGGCGTCTGGTCGGAGCCGAGATAGTGGTCGCGCCAGCGCGGCGACATGGTGAGCCACTCGAAGTTGTAGGAGGCGAAGTCCGGCCCCATCAGCTCGAGTTCCTCGTGGATGTGATCCGGCTCCATCGGGTGCATCGAGGCCAGGAGCGGCGTGACCTGGCGCATGCCCTCCCAGGACGCCTGGCAACGTGCGTAGCGCGGGTCGGTGCCGTCCGGCAGCATGCCCTCGCCCGGAACGGGCAGCGGCTCGTAGGACTCCCACAGGGGCAGCGAGTGGAAGCGGGCATCCGCGGCCAGGAGGTTCACCAGGTGAGTCGTCCCCGAGCGCGGCAGGCCGGTGACGATGACCGGCCGGTCGATCTTTTCCGCCAGGACCTGCGGCTGCTGCGCGAGTGCCTGCTGGATCAGCAGTCGGTTGCTGGCATAGCGCGCGAGGTACCCGAAGAGCACCGCGCGGTGCATCGCGGTGAGCGGCCGGTCGGCGTCCCACTCCGAGCACAGCAGCGCCAGGCGCTCCCGGAAATCCTCGGGCCCGAAGTCCTGCAGGCCCGTGCGGGCACGGGCGGCGCCCAGCACCGCCTCGGGCGTCAGCTGCACCGGCTGGCTCTCGCCCCATGCGAGTGCACCGCGCTGCGCATCATTCAACTGCGGGTGAGCCAGGTCATCGATGCGGATGTCCTCGCTCACGCTCACCCCACGATCGAGTAGCCGCCATCCACCAGCAGCGTCTGCCCGGTGACGTAACTTGCCGCGGCGCTGGTCAGGAACAACACGGCGCCGGCCACGTCCTGGGGCTGGCCGACGCGCTTGAGCGGCGTGCGCGCCAGGACCGGCGCCATCATCGCCGGGATCTTGAGCATCTGCGCGGTCATGCGACTCTCGGTGACGCCGGCCGCCACGGCGTTGACGCGGATATTGTCCTTGGCCCAGGTGATGCTGAGCGTCTTGACCAGCTGCACGAGCCCCGCCTTCGCGGCGCCATAGGCCGGCACGACCTCGAGACCGAAGAAGGAGGTGAGCGAGGCGAGCCCGATGACACTCGCGCCCCCGGGGAGCTTGCTGGCGGCCAGCTTCGCCTTAAGGCCCTGCGCCAGGCGATAGGCACTGGCGAGGTTCACCTGCAGGCCCTTCTCGAAGACCTCCGGGTCGTACTCGTTCTGCATCATGAAGTTCGCGCCGGCGTTGTTCACCAGGACGTCCAGGCGCGGCACGGCAGCCGCAACGGCCGCGATCTGCGACTTGTCGGTCAGCGAGAGCGGCAGGTAGCGGTAGCCGCTGAGGTCCTCGCCGTAGTCCGCGGCCGTCGCGCGCGTGCCCGTGATCGTCACCTCGGCCCCGGCCTCGCGATAGGCCGCAGCGATCCCCGCCCCGATCCCGGACGTACCCCCGGTCACCAGCACCGCCGCGCCCCGGTAGTCGTACCGGACGTTCTGCCACTGACTCATGTGCGTCCCCTCAGCCGCCTAGATCGATGACCTGCACCGGATCGGCCCCGCGCCAGGCGCGCGCCGCCGCGAGGCGTGCATTGAGCCCCTCGCGCATCACCGCATTCATCTCGATGAACTCTAACAGGACCCCGGGCTCGGCGGGGTCCTCGAGGTAGGCCACACGCGTGACGGGATTGGCGGCCTCGAAGCAGACCCTGAGACCGCGCGCCACGCCGCGGGCGACTTCCGCCGGCACGTCATCCGCGAACCAGCCGACGTGGTGCATGCCGATGAGCGGTGCACCGCTCGCATCCCGGTACGGCGAGGGCCCGGCTCCCAGGTCCTGGATCAGCTCGATCTCCATCCCATCCTGGTAGCCGAGCGCCACGTGCATGCGCACCGTGACGGCCTCGCCGCGCAGGCGCCCCTGCATGGCGACGTTGCGGAAGCACGTCCACGGCCCGACCCCGCTGATGCGCAGCCAGTGCGCGACGCTCCTCTCCAGGTCCGCCACGATCCAGGCGACCTGCCGGATCGGCCCGAACGATGCGCTGTTCATCGATCGCAACCCCTTCTGGGACTCATGCAGGCCCCCGTTTGTCGCTACACTCGCATCCGGCAGGCGCAGTCTGTGCGGACGGCGGGTGAGCATGGAGAAACTTCTCTACGCATTCTGGCGCAAAGGGGAATCCTGCGCGGCGCTCACTCAGCGCTTTCGCGGTACGATCGCCCCGCAGCTGCGCGCGCTCGGCGCCGAGCGGGTGCAGTTCAACATCGCCGACTTCGAAGACCTCCAGGGCGCACTCGTGAACTTCTCGCTGCACAGCACGCAGCCGCCGCCGGATGGCATCGTCACGTTCTGGCTGACGAGCGCCTACCGTCGTGGGCCCGCAGAGCAGCTCCTCCGCCAGGTCTTCGCCCGCTTCAGCGGCTACGCGGTCGCCGAGTCCACCGTGCTGCCGAACGTGCTTCATCCACCCCGCCCCGGCGAACGGACCTACGGCTTCAGCCAGGTCACCTTCCTGCAGGTGCCGCCGCGTCTCACTCATGACGAGTGGCGCCGCGTCTGGTTCCAGGACCACACACCCGTCGGCATCGAAACCCAGGCCAACTTCCTCTACGTTCACAACGTCGTGACCCTGCCGCTGACGGACGATGCCCCGCCGTGGCGCGGCATCGTCGAGGAGTGCTTCGCGCCGGAGGCCCTGCGCAGCTCGGAGGCCTTCTACGATGCGGTGGGTGACCCGGCGCGCCACGAGGCTCACCAGGCGCGCATGATGGCCAGCTGCGCCCGGTTCATCGACTTCGATCGCATCGACGTGATCGCGACCAGCGAGTACCGCCTCTACAGCGGCGCCGAACCGTCGCTGTAGCTTTCCTGCCCTCAGCCGAAGTAAGCCTGCCCGCCGTCCAGGGGCAGCGTTGCCCCCGTCACGTAGCTCATTCCCGGACCGACCAGCGCCACGACCGCACGGCCGATGTCGCTCTCGCAGTCTCCGACCCGCTTCAGGGCCACGGTCTCGAAGAACGTCTTGGCTTCCGGGTCGTGCTTGATCCACGCCGCGAGCGCCGGCGAGGCTGCCAGCGGGGCGACATTGTTCACGCGGATGTTGTCGCGCCCCCACTCCGAGGCCGCGGCGCGCGTCAGCGCACGGATACCCTGCTTGGCCACGGCGTACGCACCATAGTTGGAAGAATCCCAGCGCACCGACGCCGAGGTCACGAGATTGACGATGTTGCCGCCACCGCGCGCCTTCAGGTGCGGGTGGCAGGCCCGCATGAAGCGGAACGAAGCCAGGGGACCTGAGTGCACGCCGCGCATGAATGCGTCGTCATCGAGCGAGAGCAGCGGCCCGAATGCACCGTCATAGGCGTTGTTCACCAGGATGTCGATGCCGCCGAGGGCCTCGACCGTGCGCGCTACGGTGCGCGTGATGTCCTCGGCCTTGAACACGTCGCAGGTGAGCGCCACGGCGCGGCCACCCTTGTCGGTGATCTTCCTGGCGGTCGCGACCACCTTGGCCTCGGTGCGCCCGGCGCAGGCCACCGCCGCCCCGGCCGCGGCCAGCGCCAGCGCGATGCCCTCGCCCACCCCCTGCCCCGCGCCCGTCACGAGGGCGAGCTTCCCGGTGAGTTCACCCATTTTTCTTCGCTCCCGGGGGCGGTACGCGCGCGAGCCAGTGCGCGGTGAGTTTGGGCGGCACGGTGAAGGGTTCCACCTCCTCGTAGAGCCGTTCGTAGACGGACTCGGCGATGCGCCACTGCCCCTGCGCCTTCACGTACTTGTCCCGATACAGGGCACTCCCGGTCGTCCGCACCTTCTCGGCCAGGTTGATGAAGATGTCGGTCAGGTACCAGATCCCGGTGGCGGTGGTGTCGGTGAGGACGTCGATCTCGGGGTGGTGCCCGGTGTGGCACGCGACGGCATTGGAGTTGAACGAGCCGGCGACGGACTCGAGGATCTTCTCCCGTCCCTGCATCTGCCAGCGGTAGCTGCCGCCGATATAGTCCACCTTGACGTCCTCGGTGAAGACGTCGCGCATGCCGGCGATGTCGCCCATGTCCAGGCAGCGCCAGTAGCGGTACTTCAGGCGGCGGATGAGTTCGATATCTTCGAGTCGAAGCGACATGTGACCCCCTCAAGCACGTGCGTGCCGAGCTCACGGCCGCAACGGGCTGCATTCGCGCCAGAATCTACCTTATCCTTATCCGGACACATCGCCAAAACAGAGTACCCACACCGTGTCGCACTCTCCGCGCTACTCGCTCAGCCACCCCACCCCGCTCGCTGACATAGGACGCTGGGATTTCGAGACGGACGTGGTGGTCGTTGGCTTCGGTGCGGCCGGGGCCTGTGCGGCGCTCGAGGCCGCCCGCGCCGGGGCGCGTGTGCTGCTCGTCGAGGCGAGCGGCGGCAGTGGCGGTACCTCGGCCCTGTCCGGGGGCGAGATCTACCTGGGCGGGGGCGGCGGCACGCCGATCCAGCGTGCGGCCGGCTTCACCGATGCCACCGAGGATCTCTACCAGTACCTCCTGATGGCCGGCGGACCGAACGCGGATGCGGCCAAGGTACGGCTGTACGCGGACCACTCGCGCGCCCACTTCGACTGGCTCACGGCGCAGGGCATCGAGTACAAGAACTCCTACATCGCCGAGCGCTGCATCGAGCCGGCCACGGACGACTGCCTGATCTGGTCGGGGAGCGAGGAGGCGTGGCCGTTCGTCGAACACGCCCGTCCCGCCCCGCGCGGCCACTGCCCGAAGTTCGCCGGCATGGGCGGCGGGCGTTATGTCATGGACAAGCTCGCCGCCCAGGCCGTCGCCGCCGGTGCCCAGGTGCTCTACAACACGCGCGCAGCGGCCCTGATCGTCGACGCGCAGCGCCAGGTACAGGGCCTGGTGGTGCGCTCCGAGGGAACACTGCGCTTCGCACGGGCGCACCGCGCGGTGATCCTGTGCGCCGGAGGCTTCGTCATGAACCGGGAGATGGTGCGGCGCCACGCGCCGCTCCTGCTGCGCTCCCAGTTTCCGCTCGGCACCGTCGACGATGGTTCCGGGATCCTGCTGGGCGAGAGCGCGGGTGGCGCAACCCTGAACATGAGCGAGGGCTTCGCGACCATCCCCTGGTATCCGCCGGGCTCCCTGGTCAAGGGCATCTTCGTGAACGGCCAGGGGCAACGGTTCATCAACGAGGACTGCTATCACGGGCGCGTCTCGAACTACATCCTGCGCCAGAGCGGCGAGCGGATCTGGCTGCTGCAGGACCATGAGACCTACGCCACCGGAGAGATGCAGACTCTGGCCAAGATCGAGATCGGTGCCGCGGGCGAGACCTGGGAGGAAGTCGAGCGCGAGCTGCGACTGCCCGAGAACTCGCTGACCGCCACCGTGGGGCTCTACAACCACTATGCGGCGCAGGGAACGGATCCGCTGTTCCGCAAGGCGGCGAAATGGCTGAAGCCGCTGAATCGGCCGCCGTACGTGGCGCTCGACTGCCGGCTCGATCACTGCTTCTACGCATCCTTCACCCTCGGGGGACTGGATACGCTACCCACCGGTGAGGTGCTCGACGCCGAGCGTCGTCCCGTCAGCGGGCTGTTCGCCGCGGGACGCACCGCATGCGGGCTGCCGCGCTGGGGCGAGGGCTACAGCTCGGGCATGTCGCTCGCCGATGCAACGTTCTTCGGCCGGCAGGCCGGTCGGCAGGCCGCGCTCACCGGCCGCTGAAGCCAACCTTCTCTAGTTGAGCTCGGCGAGCACCGCGTGGGTGTCCGCCCCCAGCGGGCGCGCCCGCGCGGTCACCGTCCGTGCCAACGGGGCGCTCACGTCCGAGGGAGCGATCTGCGCGCTCCACCTCAGCGCCTGCTCACGCAGCCCTTCCCCTGCCGCCGTTCTCCCACTGCGTACCGCGTGCGCGCAGACATCGCGCAGCGAGACCGCACGCAGCCATCCTCCGCCTGCACGATGCGTGACCACCGCGACGAGTGCCGCATGCAGCCCGGTCAGGGGGTCGGCTACGGCGTCGGCGCAGAACAGCGGCTCGCCCGTAGACTCCCACAGTACCTGGGAGAGGCCGCCGGCGACGGCCCCGTCATCACCGAAGGCCACCCAGTCGCACTCCGCACTGGCTCGCGCATAACCGGTGACCGAGACCCAGGTCATCCCAGGATGCTCGGCAAGCAGCGCCTCGGCGTCGATCCCGAGTTGTCGCAGCGCGCGCGGCCGTGAGCCCTCGATCACGATATCGGCGCAGCCGAGCAACCGCCGCAACGTATCCCGGCCCGCGGTGGTCGTGAAGTCGAGCGCCACGCTCTGCTTGCCGGCATTCAACAGGTCGAAGAAGGGATACGCGGCTGCGCGCATGCCGTCCGGTCGGCCAAGTCCTTCCACCTTGATGACGCGCGCGCCGCCGAGTTGCAGCAGGTGCGAACACAGGGGGCCCGCCCACAGCGACGACAGATCCACGACCCGAGGCGCGGCTCGACCCGGCTCGCGGGGCGTTCCGCAACAGGCGACCTCCTCGAGCCAGCGGCGATGACCGGCCGGCTGCGCGTGCAGGGGCGCGACCGGCAGACCCAGCAAGTGCGCACGCTGCAGCAGTTCCTCAGGCGCCCGTCCTGCGAGAGCGTGCGCCACGGCATCCCACTCGCGCGGGACGTCCATCTCCAGCCACGCCGGCAGGAGGTCCCAGTCGCTTGTGCGCGCGAGGTTAACGGCGAGTTCACCCGAGAGCGTGGGCAGCAGGCGGCAGCTGCCCCCGGTCGAACGTGGCCCGGCGCGGGTGAAGCCGGCCAGGGCCGCCCGCTCCGTGAGGAGACGGGCGCCGCTCAGCGCGGATAGCGGAGTACCGGGGCTGAGCAGCGCGAGCTGCGCGCAGAGTTCCTCGGCAATCGCGGCGAGGGGGACGGGCAGCATCTGCGCAGGCCCGTCGGCTCTTCCCGTCAGCGACATCGCACCGCATCGGGCCCACAGCAGCGCAGGGTCGGTGCTGCGCGCGATGGGGCCGGGGCGATCGCAACCGAGGTCCTGCAGCAGGCCGCGCACATAGGGCGAATCGCCCGGCATCTCAACGCTCCTGCGGAACGTCCTCGCACCAGCGCGCCAGGCGGCCGAACAGGTGCTCGCGCGAGGGAAACAGGAAGTGCGCGTGGCCGGTCATCTCCAGCACCAGGAGCGTCACGTCGTGGCTCGAGGTGAAGGCCGCCGGGATGGCATGCGGTGGACCTGCGATGTCGCGGTCGCCGAGGCCCAGGAAGACCGGGACACCGACGGCGGCACATTCCGGCGCCGCGCTCCCCGGGATCATCGAGAACAGGCCAGCGGTAAGCAACAGGCCAGCCCGGGCCGCCTTCAGGGCTTCCACCCCGCGCGGGTCGGCGGTATTGCCCGCGAACATCTCGCGCGCCTGCGCCGAGCGCTGAATGAGGGGATAGGGGTCGGGACTGCGCAGGCGCGCGAGGCGCACGAGCTCGGCCCGCGCACCCGCGGGGTCGCCCGCATAGCGGGCCTCTTCCGGCGAAAGCGCCACGGCGAGCCCTGCGGTACCAAATCCCAGGAGCACTAGACCGGCGTGCATCGGCCGCCGTGCCTGCTGCATGGCTGTCAGCATCGCGCCCATCGAGTGCCCCACGCCGATCGAGCGCAGCATCGGCAGCGGCCGCCCGGTGAGCGAGCCGCTCATGAGCTCGGCGCGGATCGCATCCATGGCGATGGCATTGGCTTCCGTGAGGATGTCCGGGGTGAGCGCGTGGCCGTCCAGCGGGCGGCTGCTCTCGCCCACGCCCAGGTGATCCAGGGTAGCGACGATGAAGCCCCGCGCGGCCATGGCGGCGGCGAAACTGAATCCGCCTTCACCCTTCAGGTCGAAGTAGCCCCGGTTCATCGCCCCACCAGGCAGGCAGAACAGGACCCGCGGCGCGGACGAGAGCCGATCGGGGAGGTAGACGTCCGCCGCTATGGTGAGCGCCGCCTCGCCGGGCAGCAGCGCGCCGACCTCGATACGCCGCGAAAGCGGAGCTGCCGGGCTCAAACTGCAGGGACCCTGAGTCGGTCTCGCGGCTTCAGTAGCCGCGCGCGCCCAGGCCGCGCAGCAGCACGGTGAGATATTCGCGGATGGCGGGAATGCTCAGGTCGCCGGGGATGAAATACATGCGCAGCACGGTGACGCCCATGATGGCATCGACCGCCACCTCGACGTTGGTGGTCCGCGGCAGCTCGCCCCGCGTCATGGCGCGCTCGAGCACCACGCGCACCGGCTCGCGGCGCCGCTGCATGAGGGGATCGAAGACGGCGGCGAGCGCGGGGTTGTGCGCTCGCTCGGCGACCAGGGTCGGCATGATGGCGTTCGAGGGCGGGCGGTGCAGGATGCGCAGGAACTGGCGGTACAGGTCGAGCAGGTCCGACATCACATCGCCGCGGTCGCGGGGCTGCAGCTCCGGCCACCGGTTGAACGCCTCTATGACCAGGTGTTCCTTGGTGGGCCAGCGCCGGTAGATGGTGGACTTGCTCGCGCGGGCACGCGCGGCGACTTTGCTAACGGTGAGGTCAGCGTAGCGCTCGTCCGCGAGCAGCGAGGTGGTCGCGCGGATGATGGCTTCTTCGGAACGCTTGCTGCGCGGACGCCCGGGCTTGCGCTTTGAGTGCAGTTCGGCGGGCTGGCTGCTCATGTTGTCCCTGAAAAACCGGCGGTTTAAGTCTTAAGCCACTATGGCATAGGGCCGCCGCCCGGGTCCAATAGGTACCGGTGGTTCCGTATTACCGGCAATGCGTATACCATGCCCTGACCCGACGCTCGCCGGCGTCCCACTGCGAGGCTTTCCATGGCCACCGTCGCGTCCGAGGCACTCAAGGAACCCACCCAGGTGAGCGGCCTGCCCGTGCTGGGCAACGCCCTCGACATGGCGAAGGACCCCGGGCGCTTCTTCTACGACTGCTACCGAAAGTACGGGCCGGTCTTCAAGCTCAAGGTCATGGGCAACACCTACACGGTGCTCGCCGGTGCCGAGGCCGCCAACTTCATGGGCACGCGCGAGGGCCGTGACTCGCTGCGCTCGAAGGAGTTCTGGCAGGGACTGGTCAACGAGTGGGGCGCCAAGCGCACGCTGACCGGCGAGGACGGCGAGACGCACCAGAAGCTGCGCGCCGTGATGAAGCACGGCTACTCCAAGGAATCGGTCAAGGGCCGCTACGACGAGCTGGTCACGATCACCGATCAGGTGATTGCGCGCGACTGGCCGGTGGGCAAGCTCGTGCCGGTGGTGCAGAACATGCAGTACATCGTGACCGAGCAGCTCGGCGCGATGCTCACGGGGACCTCGCCGCGCGAGTACGTCGCCGACATCCGCACCACGATCCTGTACATCCTCAACATCCTGGTCACGCGCCAGCGCCCGAAGTTCATGCTGAAGGACCCGCGCTACAAGCACGCCAAGGAGCGGGTCTCCGAGCTCGGGCGGCGCATGATCGCCGAGTACTACGCCGGCAAGGATCAGCGCGACCCGGAACGCCGCAACCTGGTCGACGACGTCATGGAGGCGCATGCCCGCGATCCGGACCTGATCCCGGCGAGCGACCTGATTCTGAGCCTCACGGGTCCCTTCGTGGCCGGCCTTGATACCGTGGCCAATACCACCGCCGCGTTCATCTACGCGGTGCTCAAGCACCCCGAGGTTCACAAGCGCGTACTTGCCGACGCCGATGCGCTGTTTGCCAGGGGGACCATCGATGAGGCGGATTTCCGCAACCTGCCCGCCATCGACGGCGCGATCATGGAGGCCATGCGCGTCTACCCGATCGCCGTGGCCCAGATGCGCACCGCGACACGCGACTTCGCGTTCCTGGGCCACCGCATCCGCGAGGGGGAGCTGCTGTACGTTGCGACCGCCGTGCCGCACTACATGCACGAGTTCTACCCGGACCCGGACAAGTTCGACATCGACCGCTACGCCAAGCCGCGCGCGGAGCACCTCAAGCCCGGCGTCTACTCGCCCTACGGGCGTGGTACGCACACCTGCCTCGGCAAGACGCTGGCGGAAGTGCAAATGGCGCTGAGCATGGCGCGCCTGTTCTACGACCTGGACCTCGAGCTGGAGTCCCCGGACTACGAGCTGCAGACCAAGGTGCTGCCGACGCCGGGACCGAGCATGAAGTTCAAGGTCCGCGTGAAGGGCCGCCGCCACTAGAGGCGGCGGCAGCCCCGCGGCTCGGGTTCAGGCCTTGAGGGCCTTCTCGATCAGCTTGCGGTAGGTCTTCGAGTACGGCGGCAGGTTGAAGGTCAGATCGAGAAGGCCCAGCGGCTGCTCGACCACCGAGCGCGGATTCGACATCTCCATGAATCCGGTCTCCCCGCCTACGCGCCCGATCCCGGAATGATTCACCCCGCCGAACGGCAGGCGCGGATTGGTGCCCGACTGGATGAGGTTGTGGTTCACCACCGTGCTGCCGGCACTGGTATGGGCGAGGAAGTAATCGATGGCCGCGCGCTCGCGTGCGTAGATGTAGAGGGCCAGCGGCTTGGTGCGCCGCCCGATGACCTCGAGTGCCTGGCTGCGGTCCTTGAACGGGATCACCGGCAGTACCGGCGCGAAGATCTCTTCCTGCATGATCGTCATGTCCTCGGTCACCCCGGTCAGCACCGTCGGTGCGACGAACCGGTCGGCCGCGCGGGTCTGGCCGCCGAAGACGAACGTCGCGCCCTTGGCGCGCGCATCCTCCAGCAGCCGCGAAACCCGCGCAAAGTGCTGGTCGTTGACGATCCGCATCAGCTCAGGTGACTGGTCGAAGCCGCTGCCACCGGCGTTGTACATGTCGTTCATCGCCTTCACGAGCGACTCGGTGAAGGCCGTGGCCACCGACTCGTGCACCAGCACATAGTCCGGCGCCACGCACACCTGGCCGGCATTGGCGATCCGCCCCCAGGCGATCTTGCGCGCGGCGTTGTCGATCGCCGCCGAGGCATCGACGATCGCGGGGTTCTTGCCACCCATCTCGAGCGTCACGGCCGCGAAGTTCTCGGCCGCCGCCTTCATGACCAGCCGCCCGACCCGCTGGCCGCCGGTGTAGTAGATGTGGTTGAAGGGCAGCGTCAGCAGTTCCTGCGCCACCTCGGGGCCGCCCTCGAACACTGCGAACTCATCGTGCGGCATGGCGCCCTCGAGTACCTCACGCAGCACGGTGGCGCTGTGCGGCGCGAGTTCCGAGGGCTTGAGGGCAAACGAGTTGCCCGCTGAGATCGCCGCCACGGCCGGCACCAGGGCAATCGCAATCGGGGCGTTCCACGTCGAGAGGTTCAGGACCACGCCCTTGGGTTCGTAGAGGATGTAGCACTTCTTGCCCAGGGTGGCCGCGGAGTTGCGCACGCGCCGCGGCTTCATCCAGGCGCCGACCCGCCTGGCCACGAAGTCGATCTCGCTCTTGACCATGACGAGCTGCGCGGCGACGTCCAGGTCGCACGCCTTCATCTCGGTGTGGGCCGCATCATAGAAGCGCTGCTTGTTCTTGAGCACCGCCGCCAGCATCGAACGCAGGCGCTCGGCCCGCTGTGCGCCGCTGGCCTGGGCGAGCGTCCGGCTGCCGTTGCGCAGCGCTTCGAATCGGGCCTTGATGTCCTGCACGGGATCTCCTTCGTCGTGTAATTCGGTCAGAGCTTCAGCTGGCGGGCGCTGCCAGCGGGGGTAGCCCCGGGCTTCGGGTCCCCGGGCGCGGTGGCGCGGCCGCCGTAGAGTACGTCGATCAGTCCCCAGCGATGCGCCAGTGGCGCCGGCAGCCGCATCCCCGAGAGCGCCAGCAGCGCGGTGCGGTGCCGCCCGATGCGCCGCGGCAGGCTGACGCAGCCGCCCGATCCGGGGATCAGTCCGTAACGGATCTCCGGCAACTGGAAGAACGCATCCGGGGTTGCCTCCACGCGCCCGCCGAAGGCTGCGAGTTCCGCACCGGCCCCGACCGCGGCGCCGTGGATGCGGAAGGTCACCCGCGAAGCGCAACGCGACAGCAGCGCCGGAATGGAGCGCGTACTGCGAACGGCGTGGGCGGTCGCCAGGTCCGGGGCACTTCCGAATTCGGCGAGATCGCCGCCGGCGCTGAAGCAGGTCCCGGCCCCGCTGATGATGACCTCGCGGATGGTGGTATCCGTGCATACCAGCCCGAGAGCCTCTGCCAACGCATCCCGCATGGGGATCGAGAGTGCGTTGCGCTTCTCCGGCCGGTTCAGCCGCAGCTGCAGCCGTGGGCCGCGCCGCTCGATCAACACTGCAGCGCCCTCTTCCGCGACGGCGGCAGGCGCGGGCCGCGGCGTTGCCTGCAGCCAGCGCTGGTATTCGACCCCGCCCTGCAGCGTCGAGTAGGCCAGCGATTCGCATAGTAGCGCCCGCTCGATGTCCAGCGTTTCGGTGACGCGCAGCAGCTGCACCAGCACCATGGCGGTGAGCGGGTTGTGCCGGACCTGGGCGAGCACGGGCTCGAGGTCCGCTTCCTGTTCCACTACCAGGTCGCAGGCACAGGCCAGTGGGTGCCCGTCGCCGGCCGCGGCTACCCCCAGCACCGGGCATGCCTGGCGGCGCAGCCAGCGGCCGAGCACCGCACGCTGCGCGGGCGGCATCGATGCCGGAGGCCCCAGTTGCACGACCAGGCAGTCGGTTCCGGTGAGGCTGGAGCGCGGGAGGTCGGGATCGGCGACGTGCGCCGCCTCCAGCAGCCCGGATGCGTCGAGACTCGGTGAGGTGGTCACAGCAGCTGTTGCCGCCCGCCCCGGCCGCCCCGGGCGCAGGCTCCCCCAAAGATCGCCCGTCGTGGATCGCGCTCGCGGTACCGCTGGTACCGTTTTGGTACGCTAGCGGTGAGCGAACACCCCTGTCAACCCTGAGGCCCGGCGCGATGAGTGAGGCAATCCTGTACGAAATGCGCGGCCCGGTCGCGCTGATCACGATCAACCGCCCCGAGAGCCGCAATGCGATCAATGCCGCGGTGCGCGCCGGACTGCACGAAGCGTGGCGGCGCTTTGAGGCGGACGCTGCGGCCCGGGTGGCGATCCTCACCGGCGCCGGCGACAAGGCATTCTGCGCCGGCATGGATCTCAAGGAGGCGAGCGCCACCGGCCTCACCATTCCCCAGCGCGGATTCATCCCGACGCTCGGTGACTCGGTACAGGTCTCCAAGCCGACCATCGCCGCGGTCAACGGCCTTGCGGTCGCAGGCGGCTGGCTGTTCGCCCAGATGTGCGACCTGTGCATCGCCGCGGAGCATGCGAGCTTCGCCATCACCGAAGCGCGGGTCGGTCGCGGTACGCCGTGGGCCGCCCCGCTCCTGCACATGCTGCCGCAACGGGTCATGATGGAGTTGCTGCTGACCGGCGAACCGATGTCCGCCGCGCGCCTGCACCAGCTCGGTTACGTCAATCACGTCGTGCCCGTCGCGCAGCTGATCGAGCGAAGCCTCGAGCTCGCCAGCCGCATCGCGGCCAATGCGCCGCTGACCGTCCGGGCCGCCCGGGCACTGGTTTACGCCGCCACCGAGACCGGTCGTACCGCCGCGCTGCGCGAGGGCGACCGGCTGTTCAAGCCGGTCTACCTGAGCGAGGACGCCCAGGAAGGACCGCGCGCGTTCGCGGAGAAACGCGCGCCGGTCTGGAAGGGACGCTAGGCCGCCGGCCTAGAAGCGGAACACGCCGTTGCCCGGCGTGCCGGGCGGCGCATTGAGTGCCGCCGAGAGCGCGATACCGAGCGCGTTGCGGGTGTCGAGTGGATCAAGGATCCCGTCGTCCCAGAGCTCCGAGGTCGAGTAGTACGCCGAAGTCTGTTCTTCGTAGGCCCGTAGCGTTTCCGCGCGCAGCCGGGCAATCACCTCCGGGTCGACCGCCGCGCCGGCCCGCTGCAGCTGGCGGATCTTCACCTCGGCGAGCGTGCCCGCCGCCTGCTCACCACCCATGACCGCGATCTGGTGGTTCGGCCAGGAGAACAGCAGCCGGCCGTCGAAGGCGCGCCCGCACATGCCGTAGTTGCCGGCGCCGAAGGAGCCGTGGCACATGACGGTGAGCTTGGGCACGTGGCTGCAGCTCTGCGCCATGATCATCTTGGCGCCGTCCTTGGTGATGCCAGCCGCCTCGTACTCGCGCCCCACCATGTAACCGGTGATGTTCTGCAGGAATAGCAGCGGCGTGTTGTTCTGGTTGCACAGCTCGATGAAGTGGCCGCCCTTGATCGCGCTGTCGTTGAAGAGGATGCCGTTGTTGGCGAGGATGCCGACGCGGTATCCCCACAGGTGCGCGAACCCGCACACGAGCGTCGTGCCGTAAGCCGGCTTGTACTCGTGGAAGCGGCTGCCGTCGACCAGGCGCCCGATCACCTCGCGCATGTCGAAGGTCTGCTTGATGTCATCGGGCAGGATGCCGTACAGGTCGTCCGGGTCGAGCAGCGGGGGCTCGCTGGCCGCATCGGGCTTCAGCCACTTTTCCTGGCGCTCCCACTGCGCCACCACCTCGCGACCGATCGCGATCGCCTCGGGTTCGCTCGCCGCGGGGTAGTCGCAGGTGCCGCTGGTGCGGGTGTGCAGGTCGCAGCCACCGAGCTCATCGGCCGACACCACCTCACCGGTCGCGGCCTTCACCAGCGGGGGGCCGCCGAGAAATACCGCGCCCGTGCCGCGCACGATGACGTTGTAATCGCTGAGGGCCGGGATGTAGGCGCCGCCCGCGGTGCAGTGGCCGAATACCAGCGCCAGCTGCTTGACCCCCATCTTGCTCAGCACCGACTGGTTGCGGAAGATGCGCCCCGCCATGTAGCGGTCCGGGAACAGGGCGGACTGCAGCTGCAGCTGCCCGCCGGCCGAATCGCACAGATGCACCACCGGCAGGCGATTCTCGATCGCGATGTCGAGGCTCCGGACGATCTTCTTGACGGTGAGCGGATACCACGCACCACCCTTCACGGTCGGATCGTCGGCCCGGATCAGCACCTCGCGGCCGCTGACGATGCCGATTCCCGTGATGCTGCTGGCCCCGGGGGACTCCCCACCGTAGGCCATGTTCGCCGCGAGCCCCGACAGCTCGAGGAACGGCGTCCCCGGATCAAGGAGCAGCTCCAGGCGCTGGCGCGGCAGCAGCTTGCCCTGGGATGCGAGGCGTTCCAGGTCGCGGGCCGGACGCTGGTTGCGCGTGGCCTCCTGGCGCAGCTTCAGCGCCGCGGCAAGCCCCTTGTTATGGGCATAGCGGCGCCTGAACTCCGGCGTGCCCGTGCGGACCGCAGAGTCGATGGGCTTCATGGCTTGGGTGACTCCCGCTCAAAGGACACCAGGAGCGCGCCGCGCTCGAAGGTGCTCTCGGCGCTGACGTGGATGGCGGCGACCCTGGCCGCGTGGGAAGCCACCACGGTCATCTGCAGCTTCATGCTCTCGAGGGTCAGGAGCCTGTCACCGGTTTCGACCGCCTGGCCCGCGTTGCAGTGGACCGCGACGACCACGCCCGGCATGCTGGCGCGCACCTCGTCCTGGGTCTCGGCTCCCTCGGCGGTACCCGTGCCCGAGGGAACCCGCAGGGCGTAGGTGCGGCCCTCGAGGCGCACGTACAGCGTGTCGTGCACGCGGCAACGCCAGCCCCGGTGACGCACCCCGTTGATGTTCAGCGCGAACTCGGCGCCCGTCGCGGGCTCCTCCTCGATCGCGTACTCGACCGCTCCGATCCGCAACACGAGGCCCGGGCGCCGCGCAATGATCTCGGCGGAGTGATCCGTTCCGTTGAGCTGGAGGCGCGCGGTCATGGGTCAGTTCCGCCACGCGCCGATCGTGGCGTGGGGTTCGGGCACGCCGTATGCGAGCGCACGGAAATCAGGCTCGCCCAGGAGCGCCGCGATCACGGCGGCCGCCGCACCCCGCGGCGTGTCCTGCGGACGCAGCTCGTCTGCGTGCTCGGCCAGGAACCCGGTGTGCAGCTCCCCGGCGCGGAACCGGGGATGGGATGCCACGCGCGCGAGGTAGTCGATGTTGGTGGGCACACCGAGCAGCACCAGGGCGTGCAGCGCCTGCGTCAGGCGCCCGGCCGCCTCGGCGCGCGAGCCTGCGTGCACGATGAGCTTCCCGAGCATCGAATCAAACGCCGCGCCGATCGCCTGCCCCTCGCGGATGCCACCGTCGAAGCGCACGTGCGCCTCAGCGGGTACGCGCAGCACGCCGACGCGCCCGGTGGCGGGCCGGAAGTCGTGCTCCGGCTCCTCGGCGCAGATCCGGCACTCGATCGCGTGACCGCGCACGGCGAGATCCTCCTGCTGCCAGGGCAGCGACTCACCCGCGGCGATGCGCAGCTGGGCGGCAACCAGATCGACGCCGAGGACCAGTTCGGTCACCGGGTGTTCGACCTGCAGGCGCGTATTCATCTCCAGGAAATAGAACGCCCCATCCGGCGCCAGCACGAACTCGACCGTCCCCGCGTTGCGGTAGCGGGCCGCGCTCGCCAGGCGCACCGCGGCGGCGCAGATCTCGCGGCGCAGCGGCTCGGGGAGGTTCGGTGCCGGGGACTCCTCGAATACCTTCTGGTAGCGGCGCTGCACCGAGCACTCACGCTCGAAGAGATGCACGACGCCACCCTGCCCGTCCCCGAGCACCTGTACCTCGATGTGGCGGGGCCTCTCGATGTAGCGCTCTGCGTACACGCGCCCGTCCCCGAAGTAGCGCTGCGCTTCCGCCGAGGCGATCGCGAGGCTCTGCGTCAGCTCCTCGAGCGCGCGCACGATGCGCATGCCCTTGCCGCCGCCCCCGGCGGCAGCCTTGACCAGGAGCGGGAATCCGATCGCACGTACCTGCGCCGCAATCGCAGCAGGATCGCCCGGCTCGAGACTCGGGGCCACGGGCACGCCGTGATCGCGGGCAAACTGTCGCGCGCGGATCTTGTCGCCCATCAGGCGGATCACGGCCGCGTCGGGGCCGACGAAAGTGAGCCCGGCGTCGGCGACCGCCTGGGCGAAGCCTGCGTTCTCGGAGAGGAACCCGTAGCCCGGGTGCACGCCATCGGCCCCGGCGGTGCGCGCGACGTCGACGAGCTGCGCCACGTCGAGATATGCCGCCGTGGGCACGTCGGCCTTGAGTTCGACGGCCTGGTCCGCCTGCAGGACGTGCGGGGCCCCCCGGTCCTCGTGGTGATAGACGGCAACGCTCTCGAGGCCGAGCCCGCGCAGGGTGCGGATGATCCGGCAGGCGATCTCGCCACGGTTGGCGATGAGTACGCGCCGCAACATCAGCCGGCCGCCTTGCGTGTGCGTCGCGCCGGAGAGATCCCTTCCAGGCGCCGTACTGCCTGCTCCAGGCGCCGCACCGATGCGTCGGCCGAACCGGAGCGGGTCAGCGCCTGCGGCTGCAGTCCGCGATACACCATGTCCGTCAGCGCATCCGCGGCGGCCTCCGGGGAGAACTGCCCCTCCCCGCGCAGGTACGCCCAGCTATGGTGCTCGGCGCAGCCGAAGATCATGTCGCGCACGATCGTGAGCGGTACGCCCGGTACCAGCTCGCCGGCCGCGATGCCCTCCTTGATCACCGCCATCGTGCGTTCGGTGTAGCGCCGGTTCAGACGAAACACGCTCGAGCGGCGGTAGTCCGGCGACGGGCGCAGCTCGTGCATGATCAGGCGGCACATCGCAGGGTCGCCGTGGAGCACGCTCAGGTGCTTCCAGATGAGGAACCGCAGGCGATTCCAGGTCCCGCGCACGCCCATCAGCTGCTGCTCGTAGTCCGCAAAGATGCGTTCGTAGAAGCGCTCCACCACGTGCAGGAGCAGCGCCCGTTTCGACGGGAAGTAGCGGTACAGCGTGCCCTCGACGACCCCGGCACGCGCCGCGACTTCCGCCGTCGAGGATTCAAGGAACCCCTTCTCGCAGAAGACCGCGCGGGCCGCCTCCGTGATCGCGGCCACGCGCTCATCGCGGGGCCAGCGCTCGCGCCGGCGCGGCGGGCTTGCCGCCTTGGGACTCAAGCAGTCCCCTCCAGCGGGCCGCCCGAAGCGAGCCACGCCTCCGGCACTTCCACCGGCATGTCCATGAGGATCTGCGCATAACTCTTGCCCTGCGGGTCGTAGCGCAGCGAAGCCACTCCACCGCCCCCAAGCGCGCGCCGCAGCACGAAATTCCACCCTGTCAGCCCCGGCCATTCGTAGCGCTCGACCTCGCCTGCGACCAGGTGCACGAGATAGCCGCGGACTCGCTCCGCGGTCAGCTGCTCACCCAGGAGCGGCACGAACTCGGCGCGCCGCGCCAGCACGCTGACGTTGGCGCTGTCGCCCTTGTCGCCGCTACGCCCGTGCGCGAGCCACAGGAGCGGCACGCTCACACGCGGCCCGGACAGCGTCAGGACCGGAGCGGGCCGGCGAACCGGGGCGGCCTCGGGAGGTGCCGCTGCTACCGCCCCCGTGCGCACCTCGGCCACCGTGCTCACGTGCAGGCCGTGGGCGTCCTGCACTTCCACGCGCGGGTGCACACGTGACTTGGGCACCAGGCAGGAGGCGAGCCGCACGATCGGCTGCACGGCCGGCCGGCCGCCGGCGAAGCCGGTGATGCCCTGGGCCATGGATGTCGCCGACGGGAAGATCTCGCGCGCGAAGATCTCGAGCGCACTCTCCTCGCCGTGTGCGACGGCAATCTTAAGGATCACCTCGCGCGTGGCCGCAGTGCGGGCATGCGGTCCGTACATGCTCTCGGCACCCAGGATCTCCACGCTCGTGGCGCGGAAGTCGCCGAGCTGGCGTTCCGCCATCAGGCGACGACTGCGGTTCAGGATGGCATCCGCCACGTACTGCGCACGCTGCGCCGCCTCGGCCCCGACGATCATGAGCGTCGCCGTGCAGCGATAGCCGTCAGCGTAGGTCAGGCTCGCCTTGTAGTAGGGAGTCGCGGGCAGTCCCCGTGCGCCACTCACCCGCACGCGGTCCGCGCCCAGGTCCTGGAGGCGCACTTCGCTGAAATCGCAGACGACGTCGGGCAACACGTACTGCGCCGGGTCGTGTACTTCGTAGGTGATCTGTTCTGCGACCGTGGAGCTGCTGACCCGGCCGCCGGTGTTGGGCGGCTTGGTGACCGTGAAGCCCCCGTCCGGGGTGCATTCCACGATCGGGTAGCCCATGTCGTCCCAGCCGGCGGCGACGCTGCGCCAGTCGGTGTAGATCCCGCCGGTCGCCTGCGGGCCGCACTCGATGATGTGGCCGGCGAGACTGCCCAGGGCCAGGCGGTCCCAGTCCTCCGCGCCCCAGCCGAAGGCATGCACCAGGGCGCCGAGGGCGAGTGCGCTATCAGCGCACCGGCCAGTAACCACGATATCGGCGCCCTGCCCCAGCGCCTGCGCGATCGGGAAGGCCCCGAGGTAGGCGTTTGCACTGGCCACGTGCACGGGCAGCTCACCGCCGCTCTCCAGGTCGCGTACGCCCGAGCGGCGCAGGTCCTCGAGCTCGGGGGCGATGTCATCGCCGTGCACGACGCCGACGCTCAGGGGCACGCCAGCCTCGGCGAGCACTTTGCGCAGCGCATCGCGGCAGGCGCGCGGGTTGACCCCGCCGGCGTTGGCGATGACACGGATGCGCCGCGCGGCGATGTCCTTGGCCAGCGGCCGCATGACCTCAGTCACGAAGTCGGTCGTATAGCCCAGCTCCGGTCGTTTGGCGCGGGCGCGCGCGAGCAGCGACAGCGTGATCTCGGAGAGGTAGTCGAGCACCAGCACGTCGATGTCGCCGTGCCGCACCAGCTGAGCGGGACCTGCGGCGCTGTCGCCCCAGAATCCGCAGCCGCACCCGATCCTCAGCCGTTCCCGTGCCATTTAATGAGTCCACCTCACTTAAATAGGGAAGTCAATCAAATCAGTACTATTCTGGACACAGTGAGTGAAACTCATTTACGCTCTCGGCACGGGCCCCTCGAGCCCGTCCCCGGGGGATCCTCCATGTCCGCACCGAATCGCACTCACGGCTCCGCGGGCCCGCCGATGGCCTACGAGCTCACCGAAGAACAGCAGGCGATGCTGGACGGGGCCTCCGACTACGCCGAGCGCGAGCTCTATCCGCTCGCGGCCCGCATGGACACCGAGGAGTGGTGGCCCGCGGAAGCCTTCGCCGCCCTCGGCAAGACGGGATATCTCGGTGCCACCGTCCCGGAGGCCTACGGCGGCGCGGGCGTCGACCTCTTCAGCAGCGGGCTCGTGCTGCAGGGCCTGTCGCGCTGGAACCACGCGCTGGGCCTGGCGTGGGTGGCGCACGACAACCTGTGCGTCAACAACATCTACCGCAATGCCGACGAGGCCCTGCGCAGGAAATACCTCCCCGGCCTGTGCTCGGGGGCCCTCGTCGGCGCGCTCGGGCTGACCGAGCCGGGCGCCGGCTCGGATGCGCTCGGATCGATGCGCACCACGGCCCGCAGGAACGGCGACCACTACCTCCTCAACGGCGGCAAGATCTACATCACCAACGGCCCGGTGGCCGACGTGGTCCTGGTGTACGCCAAGACCCAGCCGGAGCGCGGCGCCCAGGGGATCTCGGCCTTCATCGTCGAGAAGGGCTTCCCCGGCTTCCGAGTCGCCCAGAAGCTTACGAAGATGGGATTTCGCGGCAGCCAGACCGCGGAACTCGTGTTCGAGGACTGCCGGGTGCCGGCGGCGAACCTCGTGGGCGCCGAGAATGGTGGCGTGGCGGTGGTCATGAGCGGCCTCGACCTCGAGCGCGCCATGATTGCGCCCCTGTGCCTAGGGATCGCCGAGCGCGCGCTGCAGCTGGCCCTCGACTATGCCCAGTCGCGCCAGCAGTTCGGCCGGCGCATCGCGGACTTCCAGATGATCCAGGCGAAGCTCGCCGAGATGTACGTGGCGGTCGAGACCATGCGCACCTTCACCTACCGGGTGCTCGCGGCGGCCAACGACCTCGAGGTCGGCGGGGGTGGTCGCGGCCGCATCCATGCCCTGACGGCGGCCTCGGTGATGTACGCCTCCGAGGCCATGGCACGCGTGCTGGCGGATGCGGTGCAGATCCACGGCGGCAACGGCTACATCTGGGAGTCGGAGGTCAACCGCCTCTTCCGGGCGACCAAGCTCCTGGAGATCGGCGCCGGCACCACCGAGGTGCGCAAGCTCATCATCAGCGGCGAACTGCTCGGCCGCGGCTGAGTGCAGTCCATGGCGGATGCGCCGTCACTTTCCCTGAGCGACGAAGAACTCGCGACCCGGCGGCTGTCGCTCGCGGCGGGCCTCCTTGCCGGGCAGGTGGTCGTGGTCTCCGGCGGCGGCAGCGGCATCGGCCGCGCCACGGCCTGGGCGGCGGCACGGCTGGGCGCGCAGGTCGTCGTCTGCGGGCGCAAGCGCGAAAAGCTCGAGGCGGTGCACGCGGCGCTGACCGCCCGCGGGCTCCCCTGCCAGTGGCGCGTCCTCGACATCCGCGAGCGGCCCGCGGTCGAGGCGTTCGTCCAGGACGTGCTCGAGCGCCTGGGCCGCATCGACCTGCTGGTGAACAGTGCGGGCGGCCAGTTCCCCAAGGATGCGCTCGAACTGTCCGAGCGCGGCTGGCAGGCGGTTATCGACACCAACCTCAACGGCACGTTCCACATGGTCCAGAGCCTCGCCCGCCAGTGGCGCGCCGCGGGCCGCCCCGGGAGCATCGTGAACCTCGTCGTCTCCGCGCGCGGGCTGCACCAGGTCTCCCACACGTGTGCCGCGCGCGCGGGCGTGGTCGCCTTCAGCGAAGCGGTGGCGGTGGAGTGGGCACCCCATGGCATCCGCATCAACTGTGTCGCCCCCGGGGCCACCGTGTCGGAGGGCTGGGCCGTGTACCCGAAAGACATCCCCGCGCGCTATTCGCAGTCCTGCCCGATGCGCCGCGCGGCCAGCCCCTGGGAGGTCGCCGAGGCCGTGCTGTTCCTCGGCAGCCCCGCCGCCGCCTTCATCACGGGCCAGACGCTGCACGTCAACGGCGGCTCGAACCTGTGGGGCGAGACCTGGACGCAGGGCAAGCCCGCCTGGTTCGTCGAGGCCTCGCGCGCGTGGCAGGATGCCGAGGTGCCTGGAGGCCGCCCATGACCGATGCCCCTTCGCCCTGGATGACCGAGGACCTCGCGATCTACCGCGAGGCCGTGGCGCGCTTCGTGGAGAGCGAGATGCTCCCGCACGATGCCGCCTGGCGCGAGCAGCACCACGTCGGACACGAGATCTGGCGGCAGGCCGGTGCGCTGGGATTCCTGTGCGCGGATATCCCGGCGCAGTACGGCGGCGCGGGCGGCGACTTCCGCCACGAAGTCGTGCTGTACGAGGAGCTCGCCCGGCGCGGCCTGTCCGGCTTCGGCCAGGGCGTGCACAGCATCGCCGCGCACTACCTGCTCAATCACGGCACCGAGGAGCAGAAGCAGCGCTACCTGCCGCGCCTCGCGAGCGGCGAGCTGGTGGGCGCCATCGCCATGACCGAGCCGGCGGCCGGTTCAGACCTGCAGGGCATCCGCACCCGTGCGCGGCGCGTAGACGGGGATTACGTCGTGGACGGCTCAAAGATCTTCATCACCAACGGCTACCTCGCGGGCCTGGTGCTCCTGGTCGTCAAGACCGACCCGACCCTCGGGGCCAAGGGCACGTCGATCCTGATCCTCGAGACCCAGGGCCTGCCCGGTTACCGCGTCGGCCGCTTCCTGGACAAGATCGGCCAGCGGGCCCAGGACACCAACGAGCTGTTCTTCGAGGGCGTGCGCGTCCCGGCCGGGCAGCTGCTCGGGGGCAGCGAGGGCCGGGGCTTCGCCCAGCTCATGGGCGACCTTCCCTACGAACGCATCATCGTGGCCGTGCAGGCCGTGGCGGCGATGGAGGGCGCGCTGGCCGAGACGATCGGTTACGTGAAGGAGCGCCGCGCCTTCGGCAAGACCCTGCTGGAGATGCAGAGCGCGCGCTTCAAGCTCGCCGAGGCCGCCACGATCGTGCGCGTGGCGCGCACCTTCATCGACCGCTGCATCGCGGACGTGGTTGCCGGGCGCCTCGATGCGGTGACCGCGTCCATGGCCAAATGGTGGGCCACCGACATGCAGCAGCAGGTCCTCGATGAGTGCGTGCAGCTGCACGGGGGTTACGGCTACATGAACGAGTACCTGGTGGCCCGCCTGTATGCGGATGCGCGCGTCACGCGCATCTACGGCGGCACCAACGAGATCATGAAGGAACTGATCGCGCGTTCGTTCTAGGCGAACTCGGCGCGCACCACGCGGCGCAGGACCTTGCCCATCTCGTTGTAGGGCAGCTCGCCCCTGAACAGCACGCGCTCGGGCACGCGCGAGGAGCGCAGCCGCTCGCGCACCCACTGCTGCAGCACCTCGGCCGTGACCTGGGCGCCCGGGCGCAGCACCACCGCCGCCCCCACGGCCTCGCCCCACTGCTCGCTCGGGATCGCCACCACGACCGCATCGGCGACCGCCGCGTGGGCGAGCAGCGTCTCCTCGACCTCGCCCGGGGAGATGTTCTCCCCGCCCCGGACGATCACGTCGTCGGCGCGGCCCTCGAGGTACAGGTAGCCGTCGGCATCGAGCCAGCCGCGGTCCTGGGTGGCGAACCACCCCTGCGCATCCAGCAGGCTCCCGCTGCCGCGGTATTCGCCGGCCACCTGCCCGCCGCGCACGAACACCAGGCCCGGCTCGCCGGCGCCCAGGACGCGCCCGGATTCCCCGCGAACCTCCAGCTCCACCGTGGGCAGCGGCCGGCCGACCGAACCCAGCCGCCGGCGCACCGCAGGCTCGGCGCTTGCGATCGCGTTGCGGTGATCCTCGGGGGTGAGCAGGCAGATGGTGGCGCTGGTCTCGGTGAGGCCGTAGGCGTTGGTGAAGTCGACGCTCGGCAGGAGCTGCAGCGCGCGCGCGATCACGCTCGCGGGCATCTTGCCGCCCCCGTAGGCGATGGCGCGCAGCGCCGGCAGGGATGCCGCAGCCTTCGCGGCCTCGAGCGACTCGATGATGCGCACCAGCATCGTGGGCACGAGGAACGCATGCGTGATGCGCTGGTCCGCGGCGATGCGCAGCCACTCCTCGGCGTCGAAGCTCGGCAGCAGCACGATGTGGCGGCCGCTGTAGGTCGAGCTCAGCACCGCCGAGATGCCCGCGATGTGGTACGGCGGCACGCTCACGAGCGCCCGCTCCTCCGCGCCGGCGCTCCCGAACTCCACCGTCCCGAGGATGTAGGACATGACGTTCTCATGTCGCAGCACCGCCGCCTTCGGCGCACCCGTCGTGCCACTGGTGAAGAGCTGGATCGCCACGGCGCGCGGATCCTCCGGCGCCTGGGGGACCGGCGTGTCCGCACCGCCCGCCGGCAGCTGGTCCCCGTCCCCCGGCGTGATGCCTCCGGGCAGCGCCAGGCGCGCCAGCTGTTCCGGGCGCGTCACGAGCCACGCCGGCGCGATGCGACTGAGCAGCGCGTTGAGCTCGGCATCCGTGAGCCGGTAGTTGAGCGGCACGTAGGGCACGCCGGCGTAGGCCGACCCGAAGAGGGTCGCGGGGGCCGCGAGGCCGTTGGTATCCAGCAACGCCGCGTGCGCAAACCCGCCGCCCTTGAGCTGCGCGGCGACCGCGTGTGCCTTCAGGCGCAGTTCGCCATAGGTAAGCGTGCGCGCGCCGCAACTCACCGCCGGCCGCTCGCCGAACGCATCAGCGGCCATGTCGAGCAGCATCGAGAGATTCATCCGGTCAGTCCGAGGACGGCAGCGCCTTTGCCTGCTTGATCTGCAGGGCCGTGCCGTCGAGCGACAGCGCGCCCTCCCCGCCCTTGGTGCACAGGAGCTCGTAGCGCTCCTCGGCGTCGACGTAGCGCTTGCCGATGAGCGAGCCCCCCGCGTGCGCGGGCTCGAGCTTCGCCCCGGCCGGGGCGCTCTCGGTGACGCTCAGCATCTCGCAGCCGCCACAGTCGAGGCGCACCTCGCCCGCCGGGGCGCGGATGACCATGATCTCGGTGGTGCAGACCGCGCTCTTCAGGCGCAGGCCGGGCTTGATGGCTCTCATGGACGCTGATTATGCGTGCGTCAGGATGGCGCCCGCCATGCCGCAGGACACGAGCGCCCGTTCGAGGCCCTTCACCTGGTTGGTCGCGGTGCCCCGCAGCTGTCGCACCGCCTCGGTGATGTTGTTCATCCCGTGGATATAGGCTTCCCCGATCAGGCCGCCGTTGGTGTTGACCGGGAGCTTGCCGCCGACCTCGATGTTGCCGCCCTTCACGAAGTCCTTGGCCTCCCCGCGCGGGCAGAAGCCGAAGGCCTCGAGCTGGCGCAGGACCTGCGGGGTGAAGGCGTCGTAGAGCATCGCCAGCTGCATGTCCTCGGGGCGCATGCCGGCCTTGGCGTACAGCCGCCGCGCGACCCCGTGGGCCTCCGGCATCATGGTCAGGTCGCCGTGGTAGTAGTTGGAGATCACCTCCACCTCGGCCGGGATCGACTGCGTAGCCGCCTGGATCTTGATCGCCGGCTGCTTCAGGTCCCGGGCGCGCTCGAGGCTCGTCACCACGAGCGCCACGCCGCCGTCGCTCTCCTGGCAGCAGTCCAGGAGGCGCAGCACCGGCTCGACGATCCAGCGCGACTGCTGGTGCTCCTCCAGCGTGATCGGCTTGCCGTAGAACCAAGCGCGCGGGTTGGTCGCCGCGTGCCTGCGCTGCGCGACGGAAACGTGGCCAAGGTCCAGGTTCGTGACGCCGAAGGCCTCCATGTAGCGCTGGGCCGCGAGCGCTTCCCAGCTTGCCGGCGTCTGGGCGCCGAAGGGCATGCACCACAGGAGCGAGCCGGTGCCGTTGCCGGCGACGTTCACCACGCCCCCCGAGGGCGGGACGAGGGGCTGGCCGAAGCGGTAGGCCGAGCGCTCGTTCATCGCGCGCCAGACGAGCACCACGTCGGCGATCCCGGAGTTCACCGCGGCCATGGCTTGGTAGATGGTCGCGACCGAGGCCGCCCCGCCGCCGGGGATGCGCGTCGTGTAGGCGAGGTCCTTGACCCCGAGGCACCGGCAGAGGCCGATCTCGTCACTCGGGTCGAGCGTGAAGGTGATCATGCCGTCGACGTCGGCGGGGTCGAGCCCGGCGTCCTGCAGCGCGGCGAGCGAGGCCTCGGCGGCCAGCTGCAGCTCGCTGCGGCCGGAGTTCTTGGAGAATTCGGTCTGGCCGATGCCGGCGATGGCGGCGTACTGCGTCACGGGCGGGCCCCCTGGCGCGGGCGGAACACGGGGACGGCCTTGCCGCCGCGGGTCGGCGCGAAGGTCACCTCCACCTCGAGTCCGGCGCGCACGCTCGCCGGCGGGATGTCGATGACGTTGGACACCAGGCGGATGCCCTCCTCGAGCTCGATGAGCGCCACCAGCGGCGCTTCGGCGAAGCCCAGCGGGGCCGGATGGCGCGGGATGACGCAGCTGTAGACCTTGCCGCGCCCGCTCAGCTTCACGGTCTCGCGCTTCACGCTGTGGCAGGCCGGACACATCGGTCGCGGCGGGTGGACCAGCTTGTGGCACTCCGAGCAGCGCTGCCCGAGGAGCTCGCCGCGCGCGACGCCCTCCCAGAAAAAGGCGGCGTCGGGAGTGAAAACCGGATCGGGCCGCGTCGGGGCGGCCTGCGGCTCGGGGGTCGGGGTCACGTCTTGTTCTCCGTTGCGGCCGGTGCCTGCGGCTGCCAGGGGCTGCGCACCTTGCGGTGGCCTTCCTTGAGGCTCCAGGCCAGTACACAGTCCTTGCAGAGCTCCTCGATCTCGGCGGCGGAATAGCCGAGCTCGGCGAGGATCTCGCGGCTGTGCTGCCCGACGATGAGCGGCGGTCCCTGGATGCGCCCCGGGGTCGCCGAGAAATCGAACAGCAGTCCGATCTGGTTGAGCTTGCCGACGAACGGGTGCTCGTAGGCAGCCACCCAGTTGCGGCGCCTGAATTCCGGATCCTCGTGCAGCCTGAGGCTGAACTTCGGGTCCGATACCTCGCACGGCACCTGCGCGGCATCGAGCACCTTGAACCACTCGGCGGCCGTGCGCTCGCGCATGCGCGCCTCGACGAGCGGCTCGAGCACCGCGCCGTTGCTCGCGCGCAGCGCGGCGGTCGCGAAGCGCTCGTCGGCCGCCAGTGACTCGAGGCCCGTGGCGATGCAGAACCGGTCCCAGTGCTCCTGGGCGGGCAGGACCACGCACAGCCACCCCTCGCGCGTCTCGTACAGGCGGCTCACCACGCCATGGCCAACCTGCCGCTTGTCGGTGCGCGGCCGCTCGAAGCCGCTGCCGTCCGGCCGCGCCACCACGTAGGAAGTGTTCAGCAGCTGCGCGTTGACGATCGAGGTGTCGCAGAACTGCCCCTCGCCAGTGCGCTCGCGGTGATAGAGCGCCTGCAGGATCGCGATCGCCGAGAGGAAGCCGTTGCCGGTGTCCCCGAGGCTGTTGAACGACCACAGCGGCTTGCCGCCGCCGGACATGCCACCGTCTTCCCACTGCACGCCGGCCAGGCACGCCCCGGTCTGGTCGTTGCCGGGCAGGCCCTCGCGCGGCCCGGTCTCGAAGCCGCGCGTGTGGCAGTAGATCAGCTTCGGGTTGATCGCCTTCAGGCTCTCGTAGTCGATCTTCAGTCGCTGCGCGGCGTCGTAGCGCATGTTGTGCTGCACGACGTCGGCCTTCTCGACCAGCTGCCGCAGCACCTTCATCGCCCTCGGGTCCTTGAGGTCGAGCGCAATGCTGCGCTTCCCGCGGTTGGCCATGTAGGCGATGTGGTTGGAGTGCCAATAGGTGTCGTACAGCGCGTTGACCTTGATGACCGTCGCGCCCAGGTCGGACAGGATCTGGGTGCCGTAGGGACCTGCGATGGCGAGCCCCAGGTCGAGGACCGTGATGCCCTCGAGCGGCGCACCGAGCTTGCGGCCGGCGGCCGGCGCGGGTGCGGGACGCCCGGCGAGGCTCGCTGCCTCGCGCTTCACTTCCGCGGTGTGCTCACCGCGGCGCGCCGCGGGACGGGTGATGGGACTGGGGTTCGCGGACAGCCGGTAGGTCACGCCCACCTGGCGCAGCGGCCCGAGTTCGGGATCCTTGAGCTCCGTGACGCAGCCGTCCTTCAGGAACAGCGGGTCGGTGAGCGCTTCCTCCGGCGGGCGCACGTCCTGGATGGTCATGCCCCCTACGGCGGCCGCCTCCACCCACTCGCGCGCCGGGAACTTGTGGACGGCCTCGGCGAGCAGCGGCTGGTAGTGCATCATCACCAGCACTTCCTCGGGGCCCGTACCGAAGCGATCCGGGTCGTTGCGCGCCTTCAGGTCCGGGGTCGCATCCAGCTTCTCGCCGGCCGAGGCCGTGAGCAGGAAGCGCGGGTTGGGAACCCAGTTGTGGATCCACCGGCCATCGGCACATTCGAAGTGTCCCTTGGGCGAGCGCGAGCCGAGGATCCAACTGTTGAACATCGGCACGTCGATGCGCTCGGCCTTCTGCCACACGCCGCTCGCGCAGGCGAATGCACCCTGCAGCAGCGAGGTCTCGACCCACTGTCCGCGACCGGTGACCTCGCGCGCACGCAGTGCCGCCGAGATGGCAGTGCTCGCGGCGAAGAACGCCCCTAGGCTCGGCCAGTAGGAGGCCGGGAACAGCGGCCCGGGCCGCGGGGCTCCCTGCAGCCACTCGAGCGGGATCTCCACCTCGGCGAAGGGATCCTCCACCCCGGACATGTGGTTGATGGCGCCTTCGGGCCAGCCGCGCTGCTCCCAGTGGAGTCCGGCGCGTGCCGCCACCAGGGCGTCGTAGCCCGGGCGCCCGGAGTGCGGGTTGTCGCGGCCGTAGGCCGTGATCGAGCAATAGATGAGGCGCGGGTTCTGCGCGCTCAGGCGCGCATAGTCGATGCCCAGCCGCGCCGTCGTGCCGGGGGCGAAGCTCTCCACCAGCACGTCGGCATGCGCGGCGAGGTCGAGGAAGGTCTTCAGGTCCTCGGCCTTCTTGAGGTTGAGCTCGGCGCTGCGCTTGCCGCGCTGCCACACCCGGTAGCCGAGCTGGCTGCGGAACGGGTCACCGCCCGGCGGCTCGATCTTCGTCACCTGCGCGCCATGGTCGGCGAGCAGCATGGTCGCCATGGGGCCGGCGATGCCCCATGACAGATCCAGTACCCGCACCCCCTCGAGTACGCCAGCCATCGTGCCGCTCAGGCCGGCAGTCCGAACAGGCGCAGTGCGTTGGTGCTGACGATCTTCTTGCGGTCCGCCTCCGGGATCCCGGCGCGGGTGAACTGCTCGGCCACCACCTTGCGAGAGTTCGGCCAGCACGTCGCCGGGTGCGGGAAGTCGGTCGACCAGTAGAGGCAGTCGGGGCCGAAGAACTTGTACGCGGTGGCAAGACCGGTCGGCTCGTACATGAAGGTCGCGCCCATCTGGCGCTTGAAGTACTCGCTCGGCAGCATCTTCACGTTAGGGAACTCATAGTGCGCGTGCATGCGCGCATCGAGCACCACCTCGAAGAAGAACGGCAGCCAGCCGAGGCCCGGCTCGACCAGGATCACCTTGAGCTTCGGGAAGCGCTCGAGCGTGCCCGTGAGGATCCAGAAGGCCAGGGGCTCGGCCAGCGCCACCGCCGGCATGGCGGTGAAGATGCCCTTCTGCGGGGTTGGGTCGCGACGGAAGACATCCCAGAGGGAGGCTTTCACGTCGAGGTGGTTGAGGATGGTGATATTGGTCTCCGACAGCACCGACCACAGCGGGTCGTAGCGCTTGTCGTAGACGTCCGGCAGCCCGAACTCGGTCGGGAACGGGGTGATCTGCACGCAGCGCGCGCCCCGTTTGGCCAGGCGCAGCACTTCCTTGCAGGCAAAATCGATGTCGAACAGCTGGATCTGGTAAGCGGTCAGCAGGCGCAGCGGGTTCACGGAGGCGAAGTCCGCCATGCCGTCGTTGTATCCGGACAGGCTCTCCCTCCAGTCCTCACCCATGAGCGCCGGCGTGCAGTACTTGGCACCGCCGACCTCGGGGAAGATGACCTCGGCCTCGACGCCATCGCGGTCCATGGCCAGGAGCTTCGCGTTCGGCTCGAAGTGGCCCGGGTCCTTGGCGGCCTCGGGATCCACGAAGTCCTCCAGCTGCAGCTGGGGCTGGCCGCGGCGCAGCTCGCTCGCCTCGTATGCCGCCTGCTTCTTGGCGGCCTCGTCCCACACCGAATGCAGCCGCCCGGGCAGGCGCGCCTTCACCCAGTCATCGGTGAAATGCACGTGGGAATCGACTGAGATCAGACGCTCGGACGCGACAGCGGCATTCATGGCGAGGACTCCTGAGGGGCCGGTGTGGGGAATGACCCGCCGCTCCGGCGCGCGCGGGCCTTGCGGTCATTGTGCGCGCCGGCGGGGGCGAGGGTCAATTAACGTACTCACGGTATCCATTTGTGGGATGCGCCCGGGCGCGCGAGCCCTCTAGGGTGTGGCGGCAATTCGCGCTCGCGCCAGCCTCCATGGTAATTTGAGAACCGCCGGTACCGTTGTAACCGCAGGCGCAACGAGGGGGTACGAGTGAATCGACTCGCGCACAAGACCGCCATCATCACCGGCGCGGCACGCGGCATGGGCGCAGCCACCGCAAGGCTGTTCGCCGCCGAAGGGGCGCGCCTCGTACTGGGCGACGTACTGGACGCGGAAGGCGAGGCGCTCGCGCGCGAGCTCGGCCCGGCGGCCTTCTTCCGTCACCACGACGTCGCGGACGAGGCGAGCTGGAGCGCCCTCCTCGGCGAGGCGACCTCCCGCTTCGGGGGCGTCGACATCCTGATCAACAACGCCGGTGTCCTCCTCATGAAGGGGCTGATGGACATCAGCAAGCAGGAGTTCGAGCGCATCCTCGGCATCAACCTGGTCGGCAGCTTCCTCGGGATCAAGGCGGTCGCGCCGCAGCTCATCGCCCGTGGCGCCGGGTCCATCGTCAACATTTCCTCCGTCGACGGACTCAAGGGCACCAACGCGATGGGGGCGTACGCCTCCAGCAAGTGGGGTCTGCGCGGTCTCACCAAGGTGGCCGCGATGGAGCTCGGCCCGCGCGGCGTGCGGGTGAACTCGGTTCACCCGGGGGGCATCGCCACACCGATGACGACCCACCCCAACCCGTCCCCGGAGGTCGAGGCCGGGACCCGGCGCTACTTCAAGACCATGCCGCTCGGGCGCATGGGCATCGCCGACGAAGTCGCCCACGTGAACCTGTTCCTCGCCAGCGACGACGCCTCGTACGTCAGCGGCGCCGAGATCGCGGTCGATGGCGGCATGTCCATCGGCCCCTATTACATGAGCCAGCCGGGCGCACCGAAGCTGGACTGAACCTCGAAGGAGTGATCGCATGAACAGCGTCGTAACCCCGCTACCCGGCACCCGCACCGAGCTTTCGGGCGGCGGCACCAGCGAGCGCTGCCCGCTGCCGGTGCCGTTTGGCTGGTTCTTCGTGAGCTACAGCGAGGACATCAAGCCGGGGGAACTGAAGAACATCCAGTACTTCGGCCAGGAGTGGGTGCTGTTCCGCGCCGAGACCGGCGAGGCCGGGGTCGTCGACCCGTACTGCCCGCACCTGGGTGCGCACCTGGGGCACGGCGGCAAGGTCGAGGGCGACTCACTGCGCTGCCCCTTCCATCATTGGGCGTACAACCCCAAGGGCTGGTGTACGCGCATCCCGTACGCCAAGGTGATGCCGCCGGTCACCAAGCGCCAGCCGATCCTCAAGGCCCTGCCGGTGGCCGAGAAGTACGGCATCGTCTGGGCGTGGTACCACCCCAAGGGCGTCGAGCCCCAGTGGGAGATTCCCGAGATCCCCGAGCTCGCCGACGCCAACTACATTCCCCCGGCGCGCGGGGAATGGCCGGTGAACACCTTCATCCAGGAGCTGGGCGAGAACGGCATCGACTTCGCGCACCTGAAGTTCCTGCACCACTCGCCGATCATTCCGACCGGCGAGTGCCGCGCCGAGGGCATCCGCTGGTTCGTGAACATGGCCAACGGCTACATCATGATCGAGCAGACCGGACCGGGCCTCCAGGTGGTGCGCTTCACCAAGGGCAAGGTGGTGACGACCATGGTCAGCTACCCGACGCCGGTCAGCAATTCACGCACGATCATGCGTATGGGGTTCACGCATCGGAAGTACCCGCAGGGCACGCCCGAGGCGAAGCTCGCCGCGGACATGCTGCAGGAGCAGGTCGGCCAGGGGAGCGGTGCCGAGGCCGGCTTCGAGTCGGTCGACATGATCGTGTGGAACAACAAGTGCTACCGGGAAGCGCCGCTCCTGTGCGACGGCGACGGCGAGATCCTCAAGTGGCGCCGCTACTTCAGCCAGTTCTACATCCGCTGAGCGGTGCTCAGCCGCTGCGCCGCATGAGGTCCAGGACGACCGCGGCGAGCGCCGCCCCCTGCTCTTCCTGAAGGAAGTGACCGGCCTCCGCAATCACCGGGTGCGTCTGGCCGCGCGCGCCGGGCACACGCGCCTGGAACACCTGTGCCCAGGGCGCCGTGGTCGGATCTGAATCGCTGAACGCGGTGACGAAGGGCTTCCGGAACTGCTCGAGCACCGACCACACCCGCCTGTTCTCCGCCACACCGGGCATGTCGGGCCGGATGGGAATGAGGCCCGGGAACGCCAGCACGGCCGCCTTGTAGGAAGCATCCGGGAAGGGCGCGTCGTAGGCAGCCAGGGCGGCGGGCTCCGGCGGGCGCCGGCACACCGCGGCGATGATCGCGCTCACCGGCAGGTCCTGCGCCGCGTTGGCGGTGGCAACCCAGTTCGAAATGATCTCCCCCGGCCAGCCAGCCACGCCGCGCGGCGGGGGCTCGCAGGTCGGCAGCAGCGTGTTGGCGGCCAGCACCGAGCTGAAGCGCTCCTCGTTCTCGCTCAACGCACTGAGGCCGATGGGTCCGCCCCAGTCCTGGCACACGAGCGTGATGCGCCGCAGGTCGAGCCGCTGGATGAACTCGCACAGCCACGCGACGAAGCCGGCGTAGCTGTATGCCCGGCGGTCGGCGAGCTTGTCCGAGCGCCCGAATCCCGGGAAGTCAGGGGCCACCACGCGCACGCCGGCCGCGGTGAGGGGCGGGATCATCTTGCGGTAGAGGTAGCTCCAGCTCGGCTCCCCGTGCAGCAGCAGCGCCACCGGGGCATCGCGCGGACCTTCATCGATCGCGGCCATGCGCAGGCTGCCGAAGCGCCCGGCGGCCACCTCGACGTAATGCGGGCGGTAGGGGAAGCCGGCGAGCTCCGCGAAGCGCTGCTCGGGCGTGCGCAGCACCGCCGCGGCCATGCTCAGGCCGCCGCTGCCTTGTCGAGCTTGACCACCCGGCACTGCGGGACCGGGTGCGACTTCGCGCGCGTCCAGCGCAGCAGCATGCTGCCGGTGGTATGGCCGTCGGTGTCGAGCCAGTTGGTGAAGCCGCGGTTCTCGCGCGCGATGGTGAGCGTGGCCGAGCCGTCGGGGTTGTACTTGGCGGTGTGGCTGTTGACCCAGATCGGCACGTAGCGGTAGTCGAGCGACTCCATCCAGTAGTTGTCGAGCTGGAAGTTCCAGAACTCGCATTCCGGCGGCTTGACCTCGATGACCAGGGCCTCGTCGGGACGCAAGGTCCAGTAGCCGTGCAGGTAGAAGATGTTGGGGTCGCCGCCCGCCCGGAAGAACATCGTCTGGTCGACGGTCGCGAGCTGGTTCGGGTGGGCCTGGAAGCCCTGCACCCAGTCCGCGAAGGTGTGCGCGGTCCCCTTCACGAATGCCGCCGAGGAGCGCAGCGCACGCTCGATGCGCGCCGCGGACAGCGGCGCAGGCTTCGCGGGGCCCCCGAGGCGCTCGATGGTCATGACCGCCGGGGTCTCGCGCGCACGGTCCAGGATCGTGTTGCGGACCAGCAGCATGGTGGAGTCCGCCTGCATCGGCAGCCAGTTGCCCGGGTGGCGGTTGCGGCTGACGATGACCTCGAAGGTGCCGTCGGGATTGACCTGCAGGGCCGGCGCGTCGAGCTCGCCGGTGGAGGCTAGCGTGCCGTCCACGGCGTAGCGGTTGGCCTTGGTGCCGAAGGACAGGTAGCGCACGGTGCCGCGCGTACCCTTGAGCCGGTACTCGCGGTCGCCGGCGATGGTCGCATTCCAGTAGACGTTGTCCGGGTTGTCGCCGCCGATCTTCAGGGTGGTGTTGGAGGCCTGGTAGAAGACCGGGAAGTCAGGATCCCCGCACTCGAGCATCATCTCGAGCGCCACGCGCGTCAGGCGCGTGAGATAGCGCCACCCTTCCGCACGGTCCAGCTCCGTGGCCGGCGTCTCCGGCCGCAGCACCTCGGCCCCAGCGGCCTTCAGCGCATCACAGAACTGCGCCCAGGTCTCGCCACTGACCACCCTTCCGACCGTTTCATCCTGCGCCATATCCAACTCCCGAAGACCCGTGGATGCGCCGCTCGCGGCGCGGGTACGCTCACTGTAGCGCGGAACCTGCGGCCGTTGAACGCGCGCGGCGACCCCTACTTCGAACAGACGAACCGGTAACAGGCTGGTGACGCGGCCTCAGCCGAGCTTCGCGACGTTGACCCACACCTGCTCGCGCGCCGAGAGACGCATCGCATCGATGACCGCCTGCCCGGCAACGCCGTCGCGAAAGGTGGCGAGCGGCGGAGAGTCCGGGAGCTCGCGCCCCTCGATGCGTGCCTTCATGCGTTCGACCAGGCGTGTGTAGGGCGCGAGGTCCGTGCCGAAGGCATGCGCCTGTTCGTAGGCGGTCTGCATGAGTTCGCTGTGGGGAAAGGGTACCGGTGGCGGCAGCACGAGCTCGGGCGGGACGGCCACGCGCTGCTTGTTGCCCTGGCGGTCGGCCACCCACAGCTCCTCGCCCTGAACGCCCTCGACCCACATCGCCCCTTCGCTGCCGCTCACGCGCACGATGCCGAACATGTCGCCGGGGGCGGCCATCGATTCGACGAACACGCCTTCGAGGCCGCCCGCCAGACGGAACTGCGCGGTGAAGCTATCGTCGGCGCTCATCCCGGGCTTCCCGGAGAGCGTCTGGAGCCGCGCGCTGACACTCACGAATTCCCCGAGCGTTACCCGCACCTGGTCGACCAGGTGCGATCCCCACGCCCCGAGGAATCCGCCGCCCTGGGCTTCGTCCTCCCACCATGGCGGCGTCTGGGCGGCCGGGTGCGACAGGAACGGCACGAGCCAGGCAAACAGCGCCTGGCGCGGCACGCCGATCGCCCCGCTCGCGATGGTGCGCCGCATGAGCTCGTGCACCGTCGCGAACCGGAACTCGACCCCGAGCACGTGCACGATGCCGGCGCGCTCGGCCGCCGCGAGCATCCCCTGCGCCTCGGCGAGGTTCATGGCGAAGGGCTTCTCGCACAGGACGTGGCGGCCGGCGGCCACCGCCTCGTGCACCAGCCCTGCGTGGGTGGCCGGCGGAGTGGCGATGGTCACGATGTGGATGGCGGGATCGGTGAGGGCATCGCGCAGCGAGGTGCAGGCCCGCGGGACCTCCAGGAGACGCGCACGTGCCTGCGTCTTGGCGGCGTCCCGCCCGACCAGCGCGCGCACCTCGATGCCGGCATTGCGCAGGGCGCGCAGGTGCGTGAACACGCCGAAACCGGTCCCGACCACCACGGCGCCGAGCGCCGAGCTCTTGGCATTCATGGCGCAGATTGTGCTCCCGCCCGGCAGGCTACCCGCATCCCCGATACGGGGTAGCATCGGAGCGGACAGCGCTGTGGGACACGGAGCATCGGATGAGCGAGCAGAGCGGGAGTGACGAGCTGAGTGCGCAGCGGCTGCTGAGCGGCCGTGCGTGGGACGACTACTGCGAGGTGCTGAAGCTCGCCGGGCGCGCCATCGAGCGCTTCGCCGACGAGCCCACGGCGCTCGACCGCGCGGAGTGGTACCGCTTCCTCACGCGCCTCACGCGCAACGGCCTCGAGCGCTTCGTCGAGAACTGCGAGCCGGAGCGGCCCCGCTTGCGCGATGCGCCCTGGCGCCAGTCGATCAACTTCCAGTCGCCGGACCAGGATCACCTGCTCGCGGAGTTCGTCGATGGGCGGCACGCCTACGTGATCCGCGGCACCCGCGGCACGGCGCCTTACTTCGTCATGGCCTCCTGGTCGGCGCGGCAGCCGGCCGATGCCGGACGCCACGACTGGGCGCCGCGCGGCTTTGCGGGACTTGCCGAGTGCAACCCGGCGCTGCTGCGCACGACCGCGATGCTGCAGAGCCAGGCAATCGACTACGACGCGCACGGCAACTTCAGCGTGCTGGTGAGCCAGGAACCCCCGGAAGGCGGCCGCAACTGGCTCAAGATCGATCCGGATTGCGTGGGACTTCTGATCCGCATCGTCTACCACGACCGCACGCGCGAGACCGCGCCACAGATGTCCATCGAGCGGCTGGACGAGCCGGCGCCGCGCCCGCTCGATGCGGGCGCCCTGAGCACCCAGCTCGCCAAGAGCGGGCAGCTCGTCCTCGCCTATCTCGAACTGGTCCGGACCTGGTGGCAGGACAACCTCGCCAAGCGTCCCAACAGCATCCGCTTCAGCCGCGCGCTGTACCTGAGCAACGGCGGCGTACCCGACCGGCATCACGGCTTCGGCACCTGGCAGTGCGCCAAGGACGAGGCGCTGGTGCTCCAGTTCACCCCGCCGGATTGCGACTACTGGATCTTCCAGCTGTGCAACATGTGGCAGGAGAACTTCGACAACTACGAGGACGGCCAGGGTCATGTCACCAAGTACCGCTGCCGCCTCGAGCCGGACGGCTCGGTGTGCGTCGTGATCGCCGCGAGCGACCCTGGGATCGGCGGCAACTGGATCGACCCGGGCGGCCACGTGCACGGGGGCATGAGCCTGCGCCTGATCCTGATCAAGGCACCGCCGCCGCCGGTTACGGCCTATCGGCTGCCGCTCGCACGGCTGCGCACCGGCGGGCGCGCAGCGCTGCGCTCGGCCACGGCTCTCGTGAGCGGCGAGGTCACGGACTGAAGGGGGCCGCATGCGCAAGCCTCGTCGTACCGGACTAGGAGCAACTGCCGATGGGCGCCACGGCGGCAAGCGGGTATCGTTGCGGCCAGCGAATTCACGGACACGAGAGCGATGAGCGAACACCTGCGCCCCGCCGAGAAAGCCATCACCGAGAGCGATGACTTCATCGCGCAGCAACTCGAGGGCGCGAGCATCCCGACGCTGCTGATGTCGCTCATCCACCTCACGGGCGACACCAGCATCCTGGACGGCCCGATCCGGCCACGGGTCGCGATGCTGGGCGGCTTCCAGGGCGAGCTCAGCGAGGCCGACCAGGCCACGGTGCGGCGCATGGCGCTGAAGGCGCTCACCGATTACCGCGATCGCGGCGGCACCCTGCCGCCGCAGCCCTCCCCGCAGCTCGTGCAGCGCATGATGAACTTCATGGTCGGCGAGCGCGTCGGCGACGAATACGTGCCGATGATGCTCGAGGAGCTGGCACTGGACGGGAACGACTCGCGCGCGCCGCGCTGGTCGCGCGAAGTACCCGCCGCGGTGCGCGAGAAGTTCCACGTGCTGGTCATCGGCGCGGGCATGTCGGGGCTGCTGCAGGCGCTGCGGCTCAAGGAGGCGGGCATCCCCTTCACGGTGGTCGAGAAGAACGACTCCGTCGGCGGCACCTGGTACGAGAACCGCTACCCCGGTTGCCGCGTCGACATCGCCAACCATTTCTACTCCTACTCATTCGAGCCCTACGCCTGGACCGAGTATTTCTCGCGCCGCGACGAGCTGCTCGAGTACTTCCGCTCCTTCGTCGAGCGCCACGGCCTCGGGCCGCACATCCACTTCAACACCGAGGTCACCGGCGCGCGCTACGACGCGGCCGCCGCCACCTGGGAGGTCAGCCTCAAGAGCGCTAGCGGCACGCTGCCGGCGAGCCTGCGCGTGAATGCCATCGTGAGCGCCGTCGGGCAGCTCAACCGCCCGCGCATCCCCGAGATCCCGGGGCGCACGGAGTTCCGCGGCGTCCAGGTGCACTCGGCCGAATGGGACCCCGCCCTTGACCTGCGCGGCAAGCGCGTGGCGGTGGTCGGCTCGGGCGCGAGCGCGTTCCAGCTGGTACCCGAGGTCGCCAAGGTCGCCCAGCAGCTGTACGTGTTCCAGCGTTCGGCACCCTGGATGCTGCCGAACCCGCTGTATCACGAGGCCGTCAGCTCCCAGTTCCGCTGGCTGGTGGAGCACGTGCCCTACTACGGCCGCTGGTTCCGGTTCCTGATCTTCTATCCCGGCAGCGACGGCATCCTGCCGGCGATCCGCATCGACAAGGACTTCCCGCACCCGGAACGCGCCGTCAACGCATTGAATGATGCGTACCGCGCGCAGCTGGTGGAGTACATGAAGAGCCAGGTGAACGGCGACCTGGCACTCCTCGAGAAGGTCACGCCCAAGTTCCCGTTCATGGGCAAGCGCATGCTGCAGGACAACGGCAGCTGGCTGCGGGCGCTGCAGCAACCGAACGTCAAGCTCATCGACGAGGGTGTGCAGCGCATCGACGCTACCGGCATCGTCGGCGCTTCCGCCCACTACGACGTCGACGTCATCGTGTGGGCCACCGGGTTCCATGCCACGAAGTTCCTGTACCCGATGGACATCGTCGGCAAGAGTGGCCGGACGCTCGGGGAGGTCTGGGGCGACGAGCCGCGCGCTTACCTCGGCATCACGGTGCCGGACTTCCCGAACCTCTTCTGCCTGTATGGGCCCGCGACCAACCTCGCCCACGCCGGCAGCATCATCTTCCACTCCGAATGCCAGGTGCGTTACACAACGGCCTGCATCCAGGCGCTGCTCGAGAACGGCAAGCGCGCCATGGACTGTCGGGCGGACGTCTACGAGGACTACACCCGGCGCCTGATCGCGGAGCTGGAGACCCTGGTCTGGTCGCATCCGGCCGCCGACAGCTGGTACCGCAATCGCGCCGGTCGCGTGGTAACGACCTCCCCGTGGCGCCTTGCGGACTATTGGAAGTGGACGCGCGCCCCGAACCTGGGCGACTACATCCTCACAGGCTGAAGGCGACCAGGTAATCGCCGAGCTTGGTGCGCATGTACTTGTGCCCACCGGCGGCGATGACGATGAACTGCTTGCCCTGCGGACCCAGCCGGTAGGTCATCGGGGTCGCCTGCGGGCCGGCCGGCAGCCTCCCCTTCCACAGTTCCCGGCCGCTCGCGTTGTCGAAGGCGCGCAGGAAGTCGTCGGTGCTCGCGCCGATGAAAGTGAGCCCGGAGGCGGTGATGAGCGGACCGCCGATGTTGGGCGTCCCGATGTTGAGCCACAGCGGCCACGGGGCCAGGTCGCGCGTGCTGCCGAGCGGCACCTGCCACAGGCGCTTGCCCTGCTTCAGGTCGATGGCCACGAGTTCGCCCCAGGGCGGCCGATTGCAGGGCGCGCCCCAGGGCGAAAGCATCGCCGTCCACGCCGCCGCATACGGCGTGCCTTCCTGCGCCAGCAGCCACTCCCCGCGCGCGAAGCGGGCGTCGGCCTGCTCGCGCGGCACCAGCTGCGCCACCGTGGCGACATGGCTCGTGTTGATCACGAGGATCTGGCGCTGGGGGTCCACCGCGGCACTCCCCCAGTTCATGACGCCGAGGTTGTCCGGGTAGGTGATCGTGCCCTTCAGTGACGGCGGGCTGAATGGCCCCTCGTAGCGGTAGCTCCTGAACAGGTCGCGGCACTTGCCGCGGTCGTAGAAGGTGAAGCCCCACATGTCCGCTTCCGTGAGCGGCGGGCGCTGCAGCACGTAGGTCGCATTGGTCGGGACCGGTTGCGTCGGGGCAAGGTGCTCGCCCTCGACCGCCCCAGCCTGCGGGGCCGGGCGCTCCTCGACCGGCACGAGCGGCTCGCCGGTCTCGCGGTTGAGGATGAAGAGGTATCCCTGCTTGGTCGGCTGTGCGACCGCCGGCACCGGGCCAGACGCGGTCGGGAAATCGAACAGCACCGGCTGCGAGGGCACGTCGTAGTCCCACACGTCGTGGTGCACCGTCTGGAAGTGCCACACCACCTTGCCGCTGGTCGCATCGAGGGCGACGACGGAGCTCGCGTAGTAGTCGCGCCCGTCGGAGTCGCGCGTCGTCCCGTACAGGCCCACCTGCGCGTTGCCGGTGGGAACGAAGATGAGGTTGCGCTGCGGGTCGACCGAGAACACCGACCAGGTGTTCGCCGTCGAGCGGCGGTAGACGCCCTCGGCGCCCGGGACCTCCGCCTGTGGTGCGACCGAGTTCCAGGCCCATAGCAGCGCGCCACTGCGCGCATCGAAGGCGCGCACGACGCCGGCTGGCATGTCGGTGCGCATGTCCTCGGTGATGCGGCCGCCGAGCACGACCCGATCCCCGATGATGGCCGGCGGCACCGTCACGCCGTAGTCGCCGGGCAGCGTGTGCCCGAGCCCGGCCTTCAGGTCGACCGTGCCGTCGTGCCCGAAGTCCGCGCACGGCCGGCCGTCGCGTGCGTCGAGCGCGATCAGCCGCGCATCCTGCGTGCCGGTGAAGATGCGGCTCGCGCATGGCGCATCGGCGGGCGCCTGCGCGTCGTGCCAGAAGCTGACGCCGCGGCACACCAGCAGCACCGCTCCCGTGGCATCCAGGCGCGGGTCGAACGACCACAGCTCGTGTCCGGTCTCCGGGTCCAGCGCCGCCACGCGGTTGGAGCTCGAGCAGACATAGAGGCGTCCCTCGGCCAGGATCGGCGTGGCCTCCAGCGCCGGCATCCGGTGCACTTCCGGTGTGAGGCCCTTGGCGAGCATCTGGCTCACCTCGCCCTTCGGGGTCGGGTGCGCCGGCAGCAGCACCGGCTCACCGATGCGGTAGACCCAGGCGACCTTGAGGTCTTTTACATTCTCCGGGGTGACCTGCGTGACGGGGGAATACCGCATGCCTCCGTCGTTCCCGCCCCACGAGGACCAGCCTCCGGTGGGACCGGAATAATCGACCGGCGCGTGGCGCGCGCAGCACGCCAGGAGCGGCAGCAAAATCGCAACAACCCAGCGGGCGCTGAGCAACGCATGCGTCCGGTGCGGCATCGACCCCCCCAAAATCACTGCACTACGAAAGTGCGCGAATCATAGTCCCTGCCCGGTCGCGGCAATCCCTCGTTTGGACGAGGGTCTGTTGATATGCGTAGTGGAAGACGTCTAGCGTTGCGCATATACAACTTACCGCTCGACAAGTCATGCCGTGCGCGTATGATCGAGACGCTGACACTTATTCGTACTCTAGGGGGATCCTTCATGTTGAAACCGGGTTCGCGCTACGGCGGCGCGATGTTCGCCGTGATTGGATTGTCGTTTGCGGACGCGCAACTTGCGCTCGCTCAGGAGCAGACGACCGAGGGCATTCAGGAGGTCGTTGTCACCGCGCAGCGACGCGAAGAAAACCTGCAGACGACCCCGATCGCGATCACCGCGATCTCGGCCGACACGCTGAACAAGGCGGGAGTCACCGACTTCGCCGGTGTCGCGCAGCAGTCGACCAGCATCAACTTCACTCCATACCCGAGCTCGAGCAACACGCTGATCCTGTACATGCGCGGCCAGGGCGTGGCGGATGCGAACCAGATCACGCAGGACGGCTCGGTTGGCCTCTATGAGGACGGCTTCTACATCGCGCGCCCGCAGGCCGAGACCTTCGACCTCGCTGACGTCGAGCGTGTCGAGGTGCTGCGCGGTCCGCAGGGCACCCTGTACGGACGCAACACCACGGGTGGCGCGGTCAACATCATCAGCAAGAAGCCCTCGGGCGACTTCGACATCAAGTTCAGCGTCGATGGCGGCCAGCGCGACTACGTGCGGGCCCTCGGCACGATGAACCTGCCGACGATCGCCGGTGGCCTGTCGAGCAAGATCACCCTGCTCTACAGCAACATGGCCGGCAACGTCAGCAACTCGGGCGGCGAAGACTTCAACCGCGAGAACCAGAAGGGTGCACGGGCCTCGCTGCGCTGGGACACCGGCGGCATGTTCACGGCCGACTACTTCTATGAGGTGGGCGAGCTGCAGTCGACGCCGATCTACTACCAGGACGCGGCGCTCTCCGGCATCCCGACGATCCCCGGCTACCCATCGACCGTCGGGCTGGCCTCGCACAGCTGGGAACCGATCTACCTGCCGCTGAGCGTCGCCAAGTTCAACTCCGATGGCCTCACCCTGAACTTCAAGTTCAACGACGCCGTGAACCTGCGCTCCCTGACCTACTACCGCGGCCTCGACTCGCGGTTCTACCAGGACTACGCGGGCGCCTTCACGGACCCGACCACGGCCCCGGTTGAGGGCATCACGAATTTCACCAGCAACGACATCGTGCAGAGCAACGAATTCACCCAGGAGTTCCAGCTCGTCGGCACGATCGCGAAGACGGTGGACTACGTGGCGGGCCTCTACTACTTCGATGAGCATGCCAACCACAACGAGGTCGGCACGATCGGAATTCCTATCGAGTTCATCCCCGGGTTCCCGACCTTCCAGGAGCTCGAGCAGCGCTACGTCACCGCCGAAGCCAAGTCCAAGGCGGCCTACGCGCAGTTCACCTGGCACGTGACCGAGCCGTTCTCGATCACCCTCGGTGGCCGCTACACCAAGGACAACCGCAGCGCGGCGCGCACCTACACGATCGACGAACTGGTGTTCGTGCCTCCGCCGACGAACCCGTTCTGCCCGCCGAACTGCCTGTTCCCTATCCACCAGGCTGATCCCCCGAACTCGGGCAACAACCTGAGCTTCAGCAAGTTCAATCCGGCCGGCACGCTGAACATGGCGTGGACGCCGGACATCAACACCTACCTGCGCATCGCAACGGGCTACAAGGCGGGAGGTTCGACCGAGGCTGCGCCCATCGGCGGGTTCGGCAACACCTTCAAGCCTGAGAACGTGACCACCTACGAGCTGGGCCTCAAGTCCTACTGGCTCGACCACAAGGTGCGCGCAAACATCGCGGCGTTCTACTCGAAGTTCTCAGACATGCAGCTGCAGTTCGACGTCGACCCGTCGAACCTGGCGGTCGTCGAGTCCTACAACGCCGGCAAGGCGACGGTGAAGGGCGCCGAGATCGAGTTGCTGTTCGCGCCGGTCTCCGACCTGTCGATCAGCCTGAGCAGCACCTTCCTCTCGACGCACATGGACACGGTGTACGCGCTGCCGAACACGATCTTCGATCCGGCCACCAACCCGTACTCCCCGTACCAGGTGGGCCAGAACGTCGCCTCGCTGTTCCGCGTGCCCTACGCGCCGAACAACATCACCAATGCGAGCGTCGACTGGACGCTGTTCCACGCCGGTGGCGGCAACCTGGAGCTCTTCACGAACTTCCGGTGGCAGGGCCGCGAGTACGACACCGCCCCGACCGGCGTGAATGTGCCGGGCGCGACGTCGTTCTACTCGATCCCGGCCTACGGGGTGCTGGATGGCAAGCTGACGTGGAACTTCGATACCCACGGCAGCAAGCACACCATGCGCCTGTCGGTGTGGTGCAAGAACTGCGCGAACCGCCAGTACGCCGAGCACGTCATCGGCCAGGGCGCAGCGCCGTTCGTACCGGTCGTGAATCCCAACACCGGCGGCGAAGTCCCGGTCACGGGGTACTACTACAGCGCCACGGCGTGGGCGCCGAAGGCGATGGTCGGGGCGCAGTTCCAGTACGGCTTCTGAAGCCGTCTCGCGTCCTTACGGTGAATTCGCGCGGGCCTTCGAGGCCCGCGCGATCTTTTCGGGGATCGGAAATGTCACTTAAGGCTGCCGCGCTGCGCGCGGGGTTGCTCCTCGGGCTGGCGCTGACGTGCGGACCCGCGCAGGTGCGCGCACAGGCAGGGGCAGCGACCGCCCCGGACGGCGCGGCGCTCTACGCCGCCCGCTGCTCCGCCTGCCACGACCACGCGACCGGGCGCATCCCGCCCAAGGTGCTGATCAGCGTCACCCGCAGCGCCGAGGACGTCATCGACACCCTCGCACTCGGCGTCATGCGGCCGCAGGCGAGCGGCCTGTCGCCGGCACAGATCCGCGCCATCGCTGTCTACATCACCGGCAAGGAGCCGGTGCCGCGCGCCGCACCCGATGCCAATGCCTGCCGCGGGCCGGCCGATCCGCACCCCTCCCCGGGCGACTGGCGCAGCTGGGGCTATGACCTCGCGAGCTCGCGCTTCCAGCGCGATCCCGGATTCACCGCGGCCGAAGTCCCGCATCTCAAGCTGCGCTGGACGTTTGCCTACCCGGGGCGCGCGGCGTTCAGCCAGCCCGCCGTGGTCGGGGACCTCGTGATCACGGGGGGGACCGGCGGGCGCCTCTTCGCACTCGATACGCACAGCGGCTGCACCCACTGGAGTTATGACGCCGGCGCCCTGGTGCGCACCGGGATCGTGGTGGACGAAATGCCCGCCGCGGGCGCCCCGGATCATCACGCCCACCTCACGGCCTGGTTCGGCGACGACAAGGGCACGCTGCACGCCATCGACGCCAGGACCGGCACGCGCCTGTGGACGCTGCGCCTGGATGACCACCCGATCACCCGGCTGGTCGGCACGCCGCAGCTCTACCACGGCGTGCTGTACGCGCCCGTGAGCTCGTTCGAGGAAGTCGCCGCGGCGGACCCCAAGTACGCCTGTTGCACGTTCCGCGGCAGCCTCGTCGCGGTCGATGCGGCCAAGGGCGCGATCCTGTGGCGCGCCTACACCGTGCGCGAGAGGCCCGCCGCAGTGAAGACCGTCGATGGGCGCACGCTCTTCGGACCGGCCGGCGGCTCGATCTTCTCCGCCCCGACGCTCGATCCGGCGCACCGTCTCATCTACGTCGGCAGCGGGGACTCCTACACGAACGTCGTGACCGACTCCACCAACGCGGTGCTCGCCATCCGCATGAAGGACGGCAGCCGCGCCTGGACGCATCAGGTCGCCAAGAACGACGCCTGGATCCTCCTGTGCAGCGGCACCCCCACGGGCAACTGCCCGAGCCCCTTAGGTCCGGACTTCGACTTCGCGAGCTCCCCGCTCCTCATCGGCGAGGGCGGACGCCGCTACCTCGTGGCGGGGGCCAAGTCCGGCATCGTGTACGGGCTGGACCCGGACAACGGCAAACGGCTGTGGGAGAAGGTGCTCGCGGCCGGCACTCCCAACGGCGCCATCCTCTGGGCACCCGCCAGCGACGGCGAGCGCGTATACGTCGCGACCTCCGAGTACGACCCGCAGACCCGCAAGGGCCCCGGTGCCCTGGTGGCACTTGTGCCTGCCACCGGCGCCACGCTCTGGCGCACGCCGACCCCGGACGTCGCCTGCGCCTGGGGCGCCGACAGCTGCTCGCACGCGCTGCTGGCAGGTGTGGCGGTGATACCGGGCATCGTTTTTGCGGGCGCCATGGATGGCTACATCCGCGCCTACGACGCGAGCGACGGCCACATCGTCTGGCAGTTCGACACCGGGCCCGAGTTCGATGCCGTGAACGGCGTGCGCGCGCACGGCGGTGCGATCGACTACGGCGGCCAGGTAATTGCCAACGGCATGCTGTTCGTGAACTCAGGATCCATGCGCCAGCCGGGCAACCTGCTGCTCGCCTTCTCGCCGGAGAACTGAATGCGGCGCGGCGCCGCGCACGTTGAGGATCTTAAGAGCGCGCGCCACAATCGGCGGCCGCGAACGGCGCGGCGGCTCATGCAAACAGACTAGACCACTTATGGATCCCGGCAGTCCGCTCTGGGCCTCGGCCGTCGAAGCACCGCTCATCATCGATGCGGTCGATGCGCATCCCTGGGACGATGCCGCGGACCTGGTGGTCGCGGGCTTCGGGGGCGCCGGAGTCGCCGCAACCCTCGAGGCCGCCGAACGGGGCGTCAACGTGCTCGCGCTGGACCGCTACGAGGGCGGCGGATCCTCGGCCGCCAACGGCGGAGTGTTCTATGCCGGTGGCGGTACGCGACTGCAGCGCGCCGCCGGCGTCGCGGACTCGCCCGAGGAGATGTTCAAGTACCTGGCCCTCGAGACGCGCGGGATCGTCAGCGACCGCACCCTGCGTCGCTTCTGCGAGGACAGCCCCGCCACCATCGACTGGCTCCTCGACCATGGCGCCCTCCTGTCCGCCGAGGGCGTGTTCACGAAGAAAGTCTCGTATCCCCCGCTCAAGTACCACCTATACCATCCCGACAACTCTCTCGTGCCCTCCTACGCCGCACAGGCGCGCCCCGCGGCGCGCGGCCACCGCACCGCGGTGTACAACAAGGGCAAGGCCTGGGGGCTGGGATGGGGCATCTGGAAGCCGCTCGCTGCGGCGGCACAGAAGGCGGGCGCGCGCTTTGACAAGTACACCGAGGTGCGCCAGCTGGTCTTGGACCGCGACGGGCGCGTGGTCGGCCTCAAGGCGCTCTCGATACCGGAGGGCAGCCGCGCCGCGCGGCGCTTCGCGCGCTACATCCGCATCGCGAACCGGCTGCTCGAGCTCTTGCCGCCGGTGATTCCGCTTGCGGCCGTCACCATCGGGCTGGCGCGGCGCTATCTCGCGGCGGCCGGACGCATCGAGGCGACCGAGCGCGTGACGCGCTACATCCGCGCGCGCCGCGGGGTGCTACTGAGTGCCGGCGGATTCATCCTCAATCCCGTGATGGTGGGCCACTACGCGCCGCTGTACCGCCGCGGCCTCCCCAACGGCACCCTCGGCGACACCGGCAGCGGCATCCGGCTCGGGCAGACCGCCGGCGGCGCGGTGGGCTCGATGGACCGGGTGACCGGCTGGTGCATGATCAACCCGCCCGCGGCGTGGCCCCGCGGCATCGTCGTCAACAAGCTCGGCGAGCGCATCTGCCACGAGGGCGTCTATGGCTCGACCCTGGGGGATGCCGTCGCGCACAGCCCGGACGGCGTGGCCTTCCTGATCCTCGATGAGGCGCTCTACCGCGAGGGACGGCGCCAGATCTCACCCGGCCACGAGTACGTGCGCTACCAGCGCCAGGTGGCCCAGCTGAACATGCTGATGAACCGGCGCACCGCCGCAAGCCCCGCCGCGCTCGGCGCGGCGCTCGGTATCGACCCGCAGCGCCTGACGGCCACGGTCGAGGCCTACAACCGGGCGGCCCGCGGCGAGGCGCCGGACGTGGTGGGCAAGGGCATCGATGAGATGAGCGCCCTCACCCGCCCGCCGTTCCATGCGATCGACATATCCGTCCACAGCCGCTACTTCCCGATGCCGATGCTCACGCTCGGGGGACTGAAGGTCGACGAGGACACCGGGGCGGTCCTGCGCGAGGACGGCAGCCCGGTGCCCGGGCTGTATGCGGCGGGCCGCACCGCGGTCGGCCTTTGCTCGAACGTGTACATGAGCGGGCTCGCCTACGCCGACTGCATCTTCAGCGGCCGCCGCGCGGCGCGCGCCGTCAGCCCCGCGCCCACTTGAAGGAGAACGTGCGATGAACACCGGCGCCTCTCTCGCAACGCTGGGCCTGCCGCCCCTGGTCCAGATCGGATTCGTGGTGCGGGACCTCAAGAGCTCAATGCAGCAGTACGAGCGTCTCTACGGCCCCTGGCAGCACTTCGATGGCTCCGTGCCGGCGGCGACCTACCGCGGCCGCAGCGCCGACGTGAAGCTCGACATCGCGATCGGACACAGCGGGCCGCTCGAGATCGAGCTCATCCAGTGGGTCTCGGGCGAGAGCCCGCACCGCGAGTTCATCGAGCGCGGGCGCGAGGGCATGCACCACGTGCAGTACCGGGTCGATGACGCCGATGGCTGGATCAACCGCCTCGAGCCGCTCGGCTACCGGCCCATCTGGTACAAGCGCTGGTGCGCGGACACGACCTTCGCCTACCTCGAGCGTCCGGGCGATCCCCTGATCGTGGAGTTCCTGGAGATGCCCGCCGGCGGACCCGGCACGGGCGGCCGCACGTGAACGCCGCCACCCTGAGTGACCGCTTCGAGATCCGCGCCCTGATCGTGCGCTACGCCAATGCGCTGGACGAGCGCCGCTTCGAGCGCCTGGACGAGGTCTTCACGCCCGATGCCTACGTCGATTACCGCGCCACCGGCGGCATCGCCGGTCCCTGGGGCGAGATCCGCGCGTGGCTGCCCCCGGCGGTGACCGCCTTCCCGCACATGTGCCACCTGGTGGGCAACATCGGCATCGTCCTCGACGGGGACCAGGCGCAGGCGCGCACCCTGTGCCTGAACCCGGTCGAGGTGCCCCTGCCGCAGGGGGGCTCGCAGGTGATGCTGCTCGCCATGTGGTACCGCGACCGCCTGGTCCGCACCGCCGCTGGCTGGCGCATGCGCGAGCGGGTGCAGGAGCCGTGCGTCGCGCACAACGTGCCCACGCACGTTCGCGCTCGCACCGCCGACTGAACCTTCAAGGACCCCAAGGAGAACCATCATGATGAGCCTGCAGGAGATCTCCGACCGCCTCGAGATCGAGCAGCTGATCGTCCACTACGCGAACAGCATCGACCAGCGCCAGTGGGACGGGCTGGATGTGGTGTTCACCCCGGACGCCTATATCGACTACCGCAAGCTCGGCGGCATCGACGGCCGCTATCCCGAGATCAAGGCCTGGCTGGGGACCGCGCTCGCGCACTTCCCGCACTACTGTCACATGGTCGGCAACATCGAGATCCGGCTGGAGGGCGACAAGGCCACGGGCCGCACCCTGTGCATCAACCCCATGGACACCCCGCTACCGGGAGGCGGCTCCCAGGTTATGTTCCTCGGCCTGTGGTACGCCGACAAATTCGTGCGCACCCCGAAGGGCTGGCGCATGAGCGAGCGGGTCGAGGAAGGCTGCTTCCAGCACAACGTGCCGCCGCACATGGCCATTCCGAAGGCGTAAGCCGCGCGGGAGCAGCGAGGGGCCGTCCGAACGGACTACGGAATTCAGGCCGGTTGCGCCTCGGGGTCGTTCTGGTAGTTTTCCGCCCGTCACTCATGGAGTTATCGGCATGGCGCTAACAGCGGACTACGGCCTCGGCGAGTACACCTTTCCCCGCGGCTGGTTCATGGTGGCCGACGCGGAGGAGCTGAAGGACAAGCCGCTGCCGGTGCGTTTCTTCGGCCAGGAATTCGCCCTCTACCGCGGCAAGAGCGGCCGGGTGGTCATGCTCGATGCCTTCTGCCCGCACATGGGCACCAACATCGCGCGCAACAGCACCTCCTACGTCGTGCAGGATGGCCAGATCGAGGGCGACTCGATCCGCTGCCCCTACCACGGCTGGCGCTTCGGGCCGGACGGCAAGTGCAACCAGATCCCCTACAGCCAGGCCCCGATCCCCAAGGCCGCCTGCGTGCGCACCTGGCCGGTGGTCGAGAGCCTCGGCGCGATCTTCGTGTGGTACGACCCCGAGGGCGGTGAGCCGGAATGGGAAGCCCCGGCGCTGCCGCAGTGGAACGACCCGCAGTGGGTGCGCTGGAAGTTCGATCACCTGGGCACCATCAGCTGCCACGCCCAGGAGGTCATCGACAACATCGCCGACTGCTCCCACCTGGGGCCCGTGCACGGGGAGACCGTCACCTACTTCCGCAACGAGTTCCGCGGGCACCTCGCCAACCAGGTGCAGGGCGGGCCGCACCGCACCCTGGTCACGCCCGATGGCGTGAGCCCCATCCTGCACACTGACACGACCTACCACGGGCCGGGCTTCCTCCTGTCCTACATGCTGGGCATGGGCGAGTCGATCATCTTCATCGGCCACACCATGGTCGATGACGGCGTCATCAAGGTCTGGCACGCCCTGCTGGTGAAGTCACAGCACAAGGTCGCGACCCCGGAGGACGTGGTCGCGGCCCGCGCCTACCAGGAGGCCGCGCGGGTCGCGTTCGCGCAGGACTTCGAGGTGTGGGCCAACAAGCGCCCGGCGCTGCAGGTCCTGCAGGTGCCCGGCGACGGGCCCTTCCACAAGTCGCGCATCTGGTACCGCCAGTTCTACAACCAGCGCGCCCGCAAGCAGGAATTCCTGAAGCAGGTCGAGGGCGTGCAGCACCGCGTCGCGGGCATGCCGGCGAGGTTCGAGGAGACCGAGTCGGCCGCCTAGGCGGCGGCCGACCCGCCATCTGCTTCAGGGCGAGAGGTACTCGCCGCCGTTGGCGTCCACGATCTGCCCGGTGATCGCGGAAGAATAATCCGAGATCAGGAACAGCGCCGCGCGCGCGCACTCGGTGTCGGTCACCAGGCGCTTGAGCGCGATGTTCGCGGCCACCGCATCATAGAGCTGCTTCTCAGGCACGCCCTGCGCCTTGGCCGCGTGGCTGATGTAGCCCTGCACCGGCACGCCCAGCATCCAGCCCATGCGCGCGACGTTGACACGGATGTTGTTCGCACCAAGCTCGGCCGCGAGGTACTTGCTCGCGACGTTGATCGCACCCTTGGAGGCGGCGTACCCGACCTCGCCGGTGTGCGGCTTCACGGTGGCCATGGAGCTGATGTTCACGATCGCCCCGCCCCCCTGCGCCTTCATGATCGGGACCACCGCCTGCGCCATGTTCATGGTACCGATGACGTTGGTGTCGAGGACGTCGCGCCAGGTCTTGAGGTCCGCACCGTCCGCCGTTCCGGGCGAGCCCCAGAAGTAGGCGCTGTTGACCAGCCCGTCGATGCGACCGAACTGCTTGTGCGCACTCTCGGCGAGGCGCTTGCAGTGGCTGGCGTCGCGGATGTCGGTGACGAGCTTCAGGATCTTGCAGGCGGGATTGGCCTCCTGCATGCGCTTCTCCGCGTCATCGAGCTTCTCTGCGGTGCGCGCACCGATCGCCACGGCGCGGCAGCCCTCGCGGGCCGCTTCCACCGCCAGCTTCACTCCCAGCCCCGGGCCGATGCCCGAGACGATCACTACCTTGTCCTTCAGTAACATGGCACTGCACCTTATGGCTTGTTGAATGGCAGGATGTGTTTCTCGCGGTAGCGCCGGAAGCGCCGTTCGAGCTCGGCCTGCGTGAACCCGAACTCCTCGAGTGTGTATTCGTGCTTGGGCCGGCCCTCGCGCGGGTGGGTCTGCATGTAGGCATTGATGCCGGCGCGCGTGGCCTCGGTCATGGGCAGGCCGATGCCCTGGTAGATGCGCTCGGCGACCGCCACCGGAGCACTCACGGTCTCGCGGAAGTCGACGTCGATGAAGCGGTTCGGGAGCCGCTCGCGCTGGTCCATGCAGTGGTTCAGGTGCTCCTCGAGGGTCTGCGACCACTGGCGGGCGGCCTCGCGCGGGTCGGCGGCGCGCCCGTTCATGGCCCACAGCATGTGCACGAAGCTCGCGAACGAGGGCATGGTGGCGATCGGGTCGCGATGGGTCTGGACGAAGGTGGCGCCCGGCATCAGCTCGGCGATCACCTCGACGTAGCCCAAGTGCATCGGCGTCTTCAGCACCCAGAAGCTGGCGTCCTGCCCGCGGCGCTTCTTCTGCCACTGCAGGAACTTCATGAGCTTGACCAGGTACGCATACGCCGGCCGCAGGTCCTGGCCGTGGATCCATTCCCGGTAGCCCGGCACGCACGAGAGGGATTCGGCGGTGGTGCTCAGGAGGGTCTGGTCGATGAGCATGATGTCCTCATCGGCCCCCATCGCATCCCAGGGGTGGATGGCCGCCAGGTCCGGCATGGCCTGGAGGATCCCGGCCACTTCCGCCTTGGCGGCGGTGATGCGCTCGTTGCCCTGGATGTCTCCGGGGGTCGGCACCGGGAAGCGCACCTCCCACCAGGCGGCGGCGTAGAAGCGCGGGTCGGTGGCGAGCAGCCGGTGCAGCAGGGTCGTCCCGGTGCGGGCCAGCCCCAGGATCACCACGGGGGGCGGCAGCTCTTCGGCGAGGATCTCCGGGTGCCGCTCGAACCAGTCCCGCGCCCGCAGGCGCGTTGCCAGCGTGTTGAGCAGCCGCCCGCGCCAGGTATGGGCCCCGATCTCGGTGAGCTCGGCCTCGGTGAGCAGCGCCCGGGTGAGCCGCTCGAGCGGCTCCTCGATCGACGGCTCATCGAACACCTTGAGTCCCGTGTCGCTGCGCGCCTGCGCGATGAGCCCGGCCGGGTCCAGCAGCTGCGCCGTACTCATGGCTTGCTCCCGCTCAGGTGCTTGGCGGCCTGCCAGGCGAAGGTCATGGCCGGTCCCAGGGTCGAGCCCGGGCCCGGGTAGGTCGGCAGGATCGCCGCGGCGCAGTTGCCCACGGCATACAGGCCCGGGATTGGGCTGCCATCGGCACGCAACACCTGTGCATCGGTGCTGGTCACCATGCCGCCGTGCGTGCCGAAGTCACCCGGGTCGATGCGCATGGCGTAAAACGGCGCTTCGCTGATGGGCGCGAGGCACGGGTTGGGCTTGATGCGCGGGTCGGCGTAGTAGCGGTCGTACTCGGCATCGCCACGGCCGTGCTCGAGGTCCTTGCCCGTGCGGGCGTACTCGTTCATCGCATTGACGGTGCGCTCGAGCCCGGCCGGGTCGATCCCCGCGGCCTGCGCCAGCGCCCCGATGGAGTCCGCGCGCGTGAGGAAGCCAGAGGTGAAATAGCTCTTGGGCAGGCGCTTGTCGGGGCGGAACCGCTCCGGCCACAGCGGCCCGTTGAAGTACGTGCGGCGTGAGCGGGCATCGAAGATCATCCAGGACGGCGCCTGCGGATCCTCGGGCGTGTGCCGGCGATAGAACTCGAGCTGATAGGTAATGTAGTTCTGGGACTCGTTGGCGATGCGCCGACCGCGCTGCGTCACGACGATGTTGCCGGGGAATGACTTGTCCATGATGGCAAGCCGCGGCACCGGGTCGTCCGGGGCGCGGATCGAGGAACACCACCAGCCGCCATTCATCAGCCGCGTCGCAGCGCCGATGGCGAGCGCGGCGCGATGCGCATCCCCGGTGTTGGTGCCGGCCGCCGCGCTCCAGCGCGCGTCGGTCGGCTGCGGCAGGTACTGCTCGCGCATCGCCTGGTTGTGCTCGAAGCCGCCGGCGGCGAGCACCACGGCGCGGCGGGCCCGCACCACCTGGGTGCGGCCATTGCGCGAGATCCGCGCCCCGGTCACGCGGCCGGAGTCATCCGTGAGGAGCTCGGTCATCGCGGTGTTGAGCCACAGCGGCATCGAACGGTCGCGCATCGACCAGCGCAGCCGAGCGACGCCGGCGCAGCCGCAGGCGATGCGGCGCGAGCGGCGATGCCGCAGCGCCCAGGTCACGTCGCTCACGTGGTCCCAGATGCGCCGCGCGGCCAGCTGCTTCCACCCCGGCAGCTGCGCCATGAGGACCTGCGCATCCACCTGAGTCATGGCGATGCGATCGAACATCCACATCATGTGGTGCGTGTCGCGCAGCTGCGTCGCCTCCTCCTTGAGCTCGCTGCGCATGAGCGGCTCCGGCTCGAGCGAGCGGTGCCCGTGCTTGGCACCGGGGAGCGAGGACCAGTAGTCCGGGTAGTGCGCGAGCGACTCGTAGCGCACGCGCGTGCGCTCGTGCAGGAAGTCCAGCATCTTCGGCCCCTCGCGCAGGTAGGTCTCCTGCATCTCGGGGGGCACGGCACCGGCCGGGGTGGCGCCGCGGATGTACTCCAGCGCCTCCTCGTAGCTGTCCTTGGCACCGGCGGCGCGCGAGTAGCGGCTGCACGGGATCCAGATCCCGCCGCCGGAGGTCGCGCTGGTGCCGCCGAACAGTTCGGTCTTCTCGATCACCAGCACGTCGCGCACGCCGAGCTCGTAGGCGCACAACGCCGCCGTCAGGGCGCCGTTGCCCGAGCCCACGACCAGCACGTCGACGCTTATGTCGCCTGCATCCGCCAAGAGACCCCCTCGAGCCTTGAATGATCAACGGTCAGTGTGCCCTGCGCCTCGGGCGAGGCACGTCGCCCAAATGAACGATCACGGCCCCCGCTCGCCATTGGGTATGCTTTGCCGCCCTCATCACGCGGAGCCGCCCGATGCCCAGCCAGGACACCATGAAGGCCGCCATGCAGGCCTATATCGATGCGTTTAACAGTGGCAGCGCCCAGGCGGTGGCCGCCCTCTACGCCGAGGATGCGACGGTGGAAGACCCGGTGGGCTCCCCGCCCAAGCGCGGGCGTGCCGAGATCCTCGCCTTCTACACCCACTCGATCGCCACCGGCGCCAAGCTCGCCCTGGACGCCCCGGTGCGCGGCTCGCACGGCAACGCCGCGGCCATGGCCTTCAACGCCCGCATCGGCCCGATCACGGTGCGCGTCATCGACGTCATGACATTCGACGAGCAGGGCAAGTTCACCAGCATGAAGGCGTACTTCGGACCGGGCGACATCAGCCAGGGCTGACCCGCTCACGAGGCCGCCGGGGTCGCGTTGAGCTGCGCATCGCCGGGCTCCCCGAGCACGCAGGAGGTGCCCCCCGGGGTGTACATCATCGCCACGCAGCGGTTGCACGAGGTGCAGCCGGAAGTACCGGTGCGGCCGTCCGCGAAGGCGTTCACCAGGTCCGCCTGGTGGATGAGGACCCGCCCTAAGGCCACCGCGTCGAACCCCTCGCGCAGCACCTGCTCGGTGTTGGCGAGACTCTTCACGCCCCCGAGGTAGGCGAGCGGCATCCGGGTCGCCGCCCGCGCCGGGCGCGAGTTCTCGAGCTGGAACAGCTCGTGGAACTTGACGTTCTTCGGCTCGGTGAACTGCTGGATCGCCATCGCGGCGGCTACGATGGGATTGCCGACCCGGGTGCGGTTCTCCTTGGGGAACGACGACCCGAACATGGTCGTGATCGACTCGATGTTGAGGCCGGCGCTGAGGACCAGCAGGTGCGCACCGGCCGCCTCGAGTGCACGCGCGATCTGCGCCCCTTCGGCCGGGCCGTTGCCGCGCGGGTGGCCGTCGGTGACGCTGATCTTGCACACCACCGCGAGCTCCTTGCCCACCGCGTCGAGCACCCGCTGCAGCACCATCACCGGGAAGCGCACGCGCCGGTCGATGCTGCCGCCGTAGGCATCGCGGCGGCTGTTGTACAGCGGCGAGAGGAACTGGCTGAGCAGGTACCCGTGGCCCATGTGGATCTCGACCGCGTCGAAGCCGGCCTCGCGCGCGAGCTGCGCACCGCGCACGAACTCCGCCGCGATGCGCTCGAGGTCCGCCTCCTGCATGCCCTGGCGCAGCCACTGGCCGCTCATGATGCCGACCTTGTTGAACCCGCTGCTGGCCGACAGCGGGCGGCGCGTCGCGGTGGGCGGCACGAAGGTGAAGCAGCCGCCGTGGGTGATCTGGGCGCTCGCGGCAGCGCCGTGGCGGTGGACGGCCGTCGTCAGGGCGCGCAGGTGGGGGACCGAGGCCGCATCGAGGGTGATCTGGTCGACGAAGGTGCGACCGTCGGGCGCCACGGCGCAGTACGCCACCGTGGTCATGGCGACACCGCCGGCGGCGATGTCCTCGTGGAACTTCACCAGGCGCCTAGAGGGGACGCCGCCCTTGGCGCTGCCCTCGTTGGTGGCCGACTTGATGAAGCGGTTGCGCAGCGTCAGCGGGCCGATGCGCAGCGGCGCGAAGGCGGGGGAGTCCTGCGGGCGCGGCTGGTCCATGTGGCTCTCCTTCCTGCGTCAGTCCTTGGGCGCCGTTCCGCGCGGTCGCGCGCTCCCGGTGCGGCGGGTGATCTTGGCGGCACGGAAGTCGTACTTGAGGGTCTTGACCGCCACCGAGGTCTCCACGTGGCGCACGCCCGGCAGCGCGAGGATGCGGTTGTTGGCGACTTCGATCACGTCCTCCAGCGCATCGAACAGGCCCACGGCCAGGATGTCGAAGCGCCCGAGCATGACGATGAGCGCGCGGATCTCGGGCATCGCGGCGATCTTCTGGCTCACCGCGCGCAACTCGCCGTGCTGCGCCAGGATGCCGATCAGCACCACCTTGGGGGCGCCGCTGAAGGCGACGTTGGTGACCGCGGTCAGGCGGATGGCACCGCCCTCCTCCAGGCGGCTGATGCGGCCGCGGATGGTGCCCTCGGTGACTCCGAGCTGCGCGGCGATCTGGCGGTTGCTGACGCGTGCGTCCACGGTCAGGAGGTCGACGATGCGCTTGTCGAGCGCGTCCAGTACCGGTGGCGAGCTCTTCATGCGATCTGCGCCCGGTCGAAGTCGTACTTGATGACGTCCGCGGCGATGCCCGCGGACAGCGTACCGATGCCGCGGATCTTGGCCACGTCCTGCAGCAGGAAGGTCTCGAGCTCCTCGAGCCCATGCAGGGCGACCAGGATCTCGATGTCGCGGGCGCCGGTCACCAGGTGCACGGCGAATACCTCCTCGAGGGCCGCCAGGTCCTGGGCGACCTCCTCGGCGGCGCGCCCCTGGACCTCGATCCCCACCGCCAGCAGCACCTGGTAGCCCAGGGAGGCGAAGTCGGTGACCGCCACGACCCGCATGGCGTTGATGTTCTCCAGGCGCCGGATCCGTGCCCCCACCGTGGCCGGGGAGATCTTGAGCATGCGGGCGATCTTCTGGTTGGTGGCGCGCCCGTCGCTCTTGAGCGCCTCGATGATGCTGCGGTCGATATCGTCGAGTTCATACGGCTGGGCGGGGCTCACCGGAACACCTCGAAGAGGCCGGCCGCGCCCATGCCACCGGCGGTACACATGGTGACGACCACCCAGCGCACGCCGCGGCGCCGGCCCTCGATGAGCGCATGTCCGACCAGCCGCGCGCCCGTCATCCCATAGGGATGACCGATGGCGATCGAGCCCCCGTCGACGTTGAACTTCTCGTTGTCGATGCCCAGGCGGTCGCGGCAGTAGAGGGTCTGCACGGCGAAGGCCTCGTTGAGTTCCCAGAGGCCCACGTCATCGACCTTCAGTCCGTGGCGCGCCAGCAGCTTCGGTACCGCGAACACCGGACCGATGCCCATCTCCTCGGGCGCGCACCCGGCGACCGCCATCCCACGGTAGGCCCCGAGCGGCTTGAGGTTGCGCCGCGAAGCCAGCGCCGCCTCCATGACGACGACCGCGGAGGCGCCATCGGAGAGCTGCGAGGCGTTGCCGGCGGTGATGTGGCTGCCCTTTTCGATCAGCTTGCCGCCACTGAATACCGGTTCGAGCTTGGCAAGGCCGGCGAGCGTCGTGTCGGCGCGAAAGCCCTCATCCTGCCTGAGAAGGACCTCCTCGGTGTGGGTCGCCCCCGTGGCCTTGTCGGTCACGAGCTTGCGGCTCGGCAGCGGCACGACCTCGGCGTCGAAGCGCCCGGCGGCGTAGGCGGCGGCCACGCGTTGCTGGCTCTGCAGCGCGTAGGCATCCTGTGCCTCGCGCGTGATCTTGTAGCGCTCGGCGACCACCTCGGCGGTCTCTATCATCGGCACGTACATGTAGGGGGAACGGGCGAGCACCGACTCGGACTGCGCCCGGTACAGGTTCATGTGCTTGTTCTGGGTGAGGCTGATGGACTCGACCCCGCCGGCCACGACCACGTCCATGCCATCGCCGGTGATCTGCTTGGCGGCGGTCGCGATCGCCATGAGGCCAGAACCGCACTTGCGGTCGAGCGTCATGCCGGCCACGGTCTCGGGCAGGCCCGCGCTCGCCACGGTGAGTCGGCCGATGTTGTAGCCCTGTGCCCCCTGCTGGGTGGCGCAGCCCAGCACCAGGTCCTCGATCTCGGCGCCCTCGACCCCGGCCCGGCGCACGGCCTCGCGCACCACGTGCCCGGAGAGCGCCGGGGCCTCGGTGTCGTTGAATGCGCCGCGGAACGCCTTGCCGATGGGCGTCCGGGCGGTGGATACGATGACGGCTTCGCGCACGAGCTCTCCCCTCACGATTCCTTCAGAAGTAGAACCGGCTGAGCGTGTCGGCCACGCACACCGGCTTCTCAAGCCCCTCGCCCTCGAGGGTGATCCGCATCTTCACCTGCGCGGCACCGCCGCCCAGGTCCTCCACGGTCAGGATCTCCCCGCGGGCCCGCAACCGCGTGCCCGAGCGCAGCGCGGCCGGGAAGCGCACCCGGTCGCAGCCGTAGTTGATCCCGTGCTTCAGGTCTTCAGCCCGCACCAGCTGCGGCAGGAAGTAGTTCACCAGGGACAGCGACAGGAAGCCGTGCGCGATGGTCCCGCCGAAGGGCCCCTTTGCCGCGCGCGCGGCGTCGACGTGGATCCACTGGTCGTCCCCCGTGGCCTCCGCGAACAGGTCGATGCGGCGCTGGTCCACCACGAGCCACTCGGTCGGCCCGAACACCCGCCCGATGGCCTCCTGGTACTCCCGCGCGGAACGAAATACAGCGGCGCTCATGCACAGGCTCCTGTGACTGCCCCGTTGGGCTCAAGCATGTTGGCTGGACACCGAGACGACCTCCCCGGTCATGTACCCGGCCAGGTCGCTCGCGAGGAACACGATCACGTTGGCGACCTCCCAGGTCTCGGCGGTGCGCCCGAAGGCCTCGCGGCGCTTGAGCTCGGTCAGGAGGTCGTCGCTCGTGACGCGGTTGAGGAAGGCGTGCATCGCGATCGAGGGCGCCACGGCATTGATGCGCACGCCGTGCTCGGCGGCCTCGATGGCCGAGCAGCGCGTGAAGGCCATGACGCCCGCCTTGGCCGCGGCGTAGTGCGACTGCAGCGCCTGGGCGCGCCAGCCGAGCACCGAGGCGTTGTTCACAATGGCGCCGCCACCGCCGGCGTACATGTGCGGCAGGACCGCGCGGGTCATGCGGAACACGCTCGTTAGCGAGACGTCCAGGACCTTGTGCCACTGCTCGTCGGTCATCTCGACGACGGCCGCGGAGCCGCCCAGGCCCGCGTTGTTGACGAGCACGTCGATGCGTCCGTGCGCGGCGATGGCGGCCGCCACGAGCGCGCGCACGTCCTCCTCGCGGGTCACGTCGCACACCTGGCTCGCGACGCCGTCAGGGACGATCGTCCGCAAGCGCTCGGCCGCCTCGCCGAGGCGGCGCTCGTGGACGTCGCTCACGAACACCCGTGCGCCCTCCTCCAGGCAGCGCTTGGCGGTCGCGAACCCGATGCCGGTGCCCGCCGCGGCGGTCACCAGCACGTTCTTCCCCTTGAGCAGGCCGCGCCCGGGCGGGTAGTCCGGTATGGCGCTCACGTTCCGTACACCTTCTTGGGCGGCCGGCGCTGCGCCATGAGGCCGGCCACCACGGGGCCGACCTCGCGCGGCTCCCAGCGGGCATGCTTGTCGACGTGCGGACCGTCGTGCCAGCCGTCGTCGATCATGATCTTGCCTCCCTCGAGCTCGAACACGCAGCCGGTGACCGCGCGGGATTCGGCGCTGCCGAGCCATACGACCACCGGGGCCACGTTGTCCGGGTCCTGGATGTCGAAGCCCGAGTCCGGCCGCTTCATCTTGTCCGCGAACGCCTGCTCGGTCATGCGGGTGCGCGCTGCGGGCGCGAGCGCATTGGCGGTGATCCCGTAGCGGCCAAGCTCGGCCGCCTGGACCAGGGTGAGGGTCGCGATGCCGCCCTTGGCCGCTGAGTAGGCGCTCTGGGCCACGCTGCCGTTGAGGCCCGCGCCAGAGGAAGTGTTGATGATGCGGGCATCAACGCTCTTGCCCTGCTTGGCGCAGGCGCGCCAGTAGTCCACGGCGTGCCGCGCGACGCAGAAGTGCCCGCGCAGGTGCACCTTCATGGTCGCATCCCATTCCTCGACGGTGGCACTGACGAACATGCGGTCGCGCACGAAGCCGGCGTTGTTCACCACGACGTCGAGGCCTCCGAAGGCCTCGAGCGCGGTGGCGACGATGCCGCCAGCCCCGTCCCAGTCCGAGACGTCATCGCCGTTGGCAACCGCCTCCCCGCCCGCGCCCTTGATCTCGTCCACGACCGCCTGCGCGGTCGCCGTGTCGCGCCCGACCCCTGCGAGCGTCGTGCCGAGGTCATTGACCACGACCTTGGCGCCCTCGCGCGCGAAGGCCAGCGCGTAGCTGCGCCCGAGGCCGCGCCCGGCCCCCGTGACCACCACCACCCGTCCTGCGCACAGTCCTGCCATGTCAGAGCCTCTCGATGATCGTGACGTTGGCCTGGCCACCGCCCTCGCACATGGTCTGCAGCCCGTAACGCGCCCCGCGGCGCTCGAGCTCGTGCAGGAGCGTCGTCATCAGCCGCGCCCCGGTCGCCCCCAGGGGGTGGCCCAGGGCGATCGCCCCGCCGTTGACGTTGACGCGCGACAGGTCGACATCGAGGTCGCGCTGCCAGGCGAGCACGACGGAGGCGAAGGCCTCGTTGATCTCGATGAGGTCGATGTCGGAGAGCTTCATGCCGGCCTTCTGCAGCGCGTAGCGCGTGGCCGGGATCGGCGCGGTCAGCATCCACACCGGGTCGGCGCCCCGCACCGACAGGTGGTGGATGCGAGCGCGGGGCTTGAGATTGAGGCGCCGCACGGCAGCGGCGCTGGCCAGGAGCAGCGCCGCCGAACCGTCGGCGATCTGGCTGGAGACCGCCGCCGTCAGTCGCCCGTTGGGCGTCAGCGGCTGCAGCTGGGCCATCTTTTCCAGCGTCGTCCCGGCGCGGGGCGTCTCGTCGTTCGTGAGCCCGTTGAGCGGTGCAATCTCGCGCCTGAAGTGCCCGGCCGCGATCGCATCGAGCGCACGGCGGTTGCTCTCGAGGGCGAATTCCTCCATCGCCTGGCGCGAGATGTCCCACTTGGCCGCGATCATCTCGGCCGAGCGGAACTGGGAGACCTCCTGGGTGCCGTAACGCGCGCGCCAGCCGCTCGAGCCGCTGAACGGGTCGCTCTGGCCGTAGGCCTGGCCCGCCACCATCGCCGCACTGATGGGGATCTGGTTCATGGTCTGCACGCCGCCGGCGACCACCAGGTCCTGGGTGCCGCTCATGACCCCCTGCGCGGCGAAGTGCACCGCCTGCTGCGAGGAGCCGCACTGGCGGTCGACCGTCGTCCCCGGGATCTCATCGGGCAGGCCGGCGGCGAGCCAGCAGGTGCGGGCGATGTCCCCGGCCTGGGCCCCGATCTGATCGACGCAGCCGAAAACCACGTCATCGACCTGTGCGGGGTCCACCTGCGTGCGCTCGAGCAGCGCCTTGATGGCGTGCGCGCCGAGGTCCGCTGCATGCAGGTTGGCGAGCGTCCCCTTCTTCTTGCCCGTCGGCGTCCGGACCGCTCCGATGATGTAGGCCTCTTGGGTCATCTGTGTTCCATCCTCTAGGCGCTGAAAGCGAAGGTGTGGTCGGGCCCGAGCGGCAGCGCCCCCTCGAGGAGCAGGCGCTGCATGCGCCGGGCGTGGAAACTGCGGTCGCCCCAGGCACCACTGAGTGCCCAGGCGCGCTTCATGTAGAAGTGCAGGTCGAGCTCCCAGGAGTAACCCATGGCGCCATGCACCTGGATCGCGGTCCGGGCTGCCAGCTCCGCGGCATCGGTCGCGGCGAGCTTCGCATGGGAGGCCGCCGCCAGCGACCCGGGATCGGTGCCGGCCGCGCAGGTGGCCGCGGCGTAGACGACCGGGCGCGCAAACTCCAGCTTGACGGCGACGCTCGCGAGGTGATGTTTCACGGCCTGGTAGCTTCCGACGGGGCGCCCGAACTGGTTGCGCTCGCGCACGTAGCTGGAGGCGATGTCGAGCATGCGTGCGGTGAGCCCCAGGCACTGCGCGGCCGCGTATATTGCGCCCCGGGCCAGCACTTCGGCGCCGAGCGCGTCGGCGCGGGTGCCCTGCGCCAACGCCCGGCCGGCCTCACCTGCGGCGCTGACCTCCACGATGCGCCGGCCGGCATCCACCGAGGACCGCTCGACCGCCTGCACTCCATCGGCCGTCGCCAGGGCGAGGCGACCTTGCGAGCACAGCAGCCAGTGCGTCGGCGACGGCGGAACGTTCACCAGCGGGTTGCGGGGATGGGCGACGGCGATGCGCGCCGTGCCACTCGCGAGGCGCGGCAAGAGGTCCGCAACCTCCCGGTCGGCGCCGCACCGTGCCAGCACCGGGAGGGCGACCGCGGCCTGCTCGGCGAAGGGTTCGGGTAGTGCCGCACGCCCAGCTTCCTCCGCGAGCAGCACAAAATCGGCATCTGTGAGTCCCATGCCCCCGGCTGCCAGGGGCGCGAGCACGCCGAAGAGCCCGAGCTCGGCGAGGCGCTGCCAGCGCTCCTCGGCGCCGCCCTCCGCCCCCTCGAAGCGCTGCCGCAGCACGGCCGGCGTGCACAGGTCGGTGGCCAGCTCGCGCAGCGCGGCGGCCATCATCGTCTGCTCTTCGGTGAAGGTGAAGTCCATGGGGAGTCAGGCCCGCGGCAGCTCGAGCAGACGCTCGGCGATCACGTTGCGCTGGATCTCGTTGGTCCCGGCGTAGATGGGGCCGGCGAGCGAGAACAGGAACCCCTCGAGCCAGTCGTCCGCGGGCCCGGGCGCGCCGGCACTGACGAGCTCGGCGCGCGCGCCGAGGAGGCTCATCGCCGTCCGGTGCAGGTCCAGGTCGAGTTCCGACCAGAAGATCTTGTTGAGGCTCGCCTCGACGCCGATGCTGCCCCCGGCCATCAGGCGACTGGCGGTACGGTAGGTATTGAGTGCGTAGGCCTGGGCGTCCATCCACCCCTGGGCCACCCGCCCGAGGAGCGCGGGGTCGGCCTCGGCCCCGTGCGAGCGCCACAGGTCGATGAGCCGCTGCGCAGCCACCTGGAAGCGCGCGGGGCTGCGCAGCATGAGGCCGCGTTCGAACCCGGCGGTCGCCATCGCGATGTGCCAGCCCTGTCCCTCGTCCCCGAGGCGGTGGTCGAGCGGCACCCGCGCGTCCTCGAAGAAGATCTCCGCGAAGCCCGGTTCGCCGTGGATCTGGCGGATGCCGCGCACCCGCACGCCGGGGTGGCGCAGCGGCACCAGCATGAAGGTGAGCCCCCGGTGGCGCTCGGAGGCCGGGTCGGTGCGGAAGATGCCGAAGGCCCAGTCCGCGAACGCCGCGCGCGAGGACCAGATCTTGTGGCCCCGGAGCACGTAGCTGTCGCCGTCGCGCACCGCCGTGGCGCGCAGCGCGGCGAGGTCCGAGCCCGCCTGCGGCTCGGACCACGCCTGCGCCCAGATCTCCTCGCCGGCCGCCATCTTCGGCAGGTAGCGCGCCTTCTGGGCGGCAGTCCCGAACTCCATGAGCGTGGGTCCCAGGAGGAAGATGCCGTTCTGGTTGACCCGCAGCGGCGCGCGGGCCCGGTAGTACTCCTCCTCGAAGATCAGCCAGTCGATGAGGTTGGCGCCGCGGCCGCCGTACTCGGCAGGCCAGGTGATCATCCCGTAATTGCCCATTGCGAGCGTGCGCTCCCACTCGCGGTGCTGCGCGAACCCGGCCTCGCTCTCGAGCGTGGCGAGCGGCGCCTGCGGCACGTGTGCGGCAAGCCAGTCGCGCACTTCGCTGCGGAAGCGCTGCTGCGCGGGCGTGTAGGCGAGATCGAGCGCCATGGCCTTGGGGGCGAGCCTCCTAGTACTCGGCGCTCTTCTTGTTCTTCACGAAGGCGTCGCGCGCCTTCTGCGAGTCCTCGTGCAGGTACATCTCCAGCGTGAAGCCCTGCTCGAAGCGGTAGCCGTGGTCGACGTCGCGGGGCTCGAGCCCGTTGAGCGCCTCCTTGGCGAGGACCAGCGCGCGGCGGCTCTTGGCGGCGATCGTCGCCGCGAACGCGCGCGCCTCGGTGAGGAGCGCCGCGCCCGGGACGACCTTCTCCACGGCACCCAGCCGGTAGGCCTCGGCGGCCGGGATCCGTCCCCCGGTGAAGAATGCGGCGCGCACCTTGTGCAGCGGCAGCATGCGCGAGAGGTGGGAGGCGCCGCCCATGGCGCCGCGGTCGATCTCCGGCAGCGAGAAGTACGCATCCTCGGCCGCGATCACGACGTCACTCGCCCCGCAGACCCCGATCCCGCCGCCGATCACGAAGCCGTGCACGGCGCTCACCACCGGCACCTCGCAGGCCCGCACGGCACGGAAGGTGCGAAAGTTGCCGCGATTGAGGTCGACGATGCGCTCCGGGTGCTGCTGCATCTCCTTGATGTCGACGCCGGCGCAGAACCCCTTGCCCTCGCCGCGGATCAGCACGCAGCGCACCTCGGGACGGGTCCCGATGGCGGTTATGACATCCGCGAGCTCGTTCCAGCCGCGGCTGTCGAGCGCGTTCACCGGCGGGTGGTCGAGCACGACCTCGCCGATGCTGCCCTGGATTTCTGTGCGGATGGCCATCGTTCCCCCTCCTCGCGCCGCCGCCTGCGCGGCGACGTTCGTGTGTCAGGCGCTCGCCGGGACGCCGAGCGCGGCGAGGCGCGAGCGCGCCTCGCGCACGATGCCGGCCACGAGCTCGTCGCAGCCGGGCAGGTCGTTCAGGCGGCCCGCCACGAGCCCGGTGGCGAGCAGGCCGCGCTGCGGCTCGCCGGCGATCATGGAGCGCTGGAACATGACCGGCGCGATCGCCGCCATGACCGACTGCCCGAGCGTGAGCCCGCCCGCGTGGCCCATCTTGCGCGCCGCACCGAGGAGCTCCGTGATGCTCGCCCCGGTGAGCCGCTTCATCTGCCAGGCGCTGCTCAGCGCCAGGAGCAGCATGCGCAGCCGGCCGGCCTTCTCGATGCGCGCCAGCGTCTCGTTGCGGATCATGCGCTGGGGCAGCCCGTCGATCTTGGTCGTGAGCGTGATGTCGTCGGTTCCGGCGCGCGTGTAGCGCTCCTTGGTCTGCTGCGGCACCGGGCAGTCGCGCGTCATGAGGAAGCGCGTCCCCATGGCGATGCCCTGCGCACCGTAGGCGAGCGCGGCCGCGAGCCCGCGCCCGTCGGCGAAGCCGCCGGCGGCGACCACCGGTACCTTCACGGCATCCAGGACCTGCGGCAGGAGCACCGTGCTCGCCACGGAGCCGGTGTGGCCGCCGCCCTCGCCGCCCTGCACCGTCACCATGTCGACACCCAGCTCCACCATCTTCTTGGCATGCTTGACGGCGCCGACCGTGGGGATGCACGCGATGCCGGCATCCCGGAAGCGGGCAATCATCTTCTTGTCCGGTCCGCGCCCGAAGCTCACGGCCGTCACCTTGCGCTCGATGAGGATGTCCACGATGCGCTCGGCACCGGGCTGGAACATGTGAAAGTTCACGCCGAAGGGCGCGCTCGTGATCGAGCGCACGCGGTCGATCGCCGGCCCCACCTCCTCGGGACTCAATACCGCGGCCGCGAGGAACCCGAAGGCGCCGGCGTTGCAGGAAGCCCCGACGAGCTCCGGCCGCGCCACCCACCCCATCGCGGTCTGGATGATCGGGTAGCGGCAACCCAGGCGCTGGCACAGGAGCGTGTTGAGCGGATCGCTCATGCGCTGCGCACGCCCGGCGGGTTGCCCTTGATGACGCCGGCCCGCAGCCCGTGGGGGTCCAGCCGCCGGATGATCTCCAGCTGTGCCGCGGTTGGCGCGGGCGTGACGGGAAGGTCATCGCCGGCTTCCAGCGGGAAGCCGGTCGCCGCGCGCACCTGCTCCAGGGTCACGTTCGGGTGCAGCGAGCGCACGCGCACGGCGTGGTCGCGGCCGCCGAAGTCCATGACGCACAGGTCGGTGACGATCAGGCGCAGGTCGACGTGGCCGGCATTCATGCCGGACTGCCAGCGGGCCGGGTTGTAGCCGACGCCGCCCACGATGTCGACCTCGCCCGGGACGAAGACGCGCGTGGAATGGTTGGGCACGAACATCGAGTTCAGGTGGCTGATGCTGTTGCCGGGCAGGCCGCGCATGCCGAGCATCTGCACCTTCGGCCGCGCGTAGCTGCCGATGCCGGAAAGGTTGGTCTGCCCGAAGCGGTCGATTTGGATCGGGCCGATCATGACGTGCCGTCGCCCGCCCCAGACGCAGTCAAAGACGCGCGCGAAGGACATGTGCCCGGAGAAGCGCGGCCGGTAGTCCCCGCGCGGGCCGAGCGGCACGGGCTCCTCGACCAGGAAGGCTTCGGCGTCCGTCATCAGGAGCTGCGGGGAGTGGGTGAGCTTGGCAAGGCTCGCCCCCAGCCGCGGCACGACCCCGATTCCCGAGGCCAGCACCTCGCCGTTGTCGCGCCAGGCCTCCGAGGCGGCGACGACCAGGAGCTCCGCGAGTGAGTAGTCGTGGCTCATGCGGGCCTCAGAAGATGGGCAGCGCAAGGGCGCGGATGCGCGCCGCACCGCCCGCGCGCGTGAGGTAGTCGGCCTCCGAGCAGTCGATGAACTGCGCGCGGTACTTCTCCCAGCCCCCCTCCTCGGTGGCGAGCTGCGTGTAGGCCTTCAGGTGCTCGAGGTCCCAGCCGTAGGCCGGGGGATGCGAGGTCGGGTGGGCCCCGCAGGGCGCCTCGACGACGCCCGTGATGCAGCTGCGCTCGACGATGTTGAACCTCGCGTCCTCGCCGTGTGCGAGGTCGAGGCGCTCGCACAGCTCCTCGCAGCTCACGTACGTGCGCTGTGCGGCGCGGGCGAATTGCTCGTCGAAGTACGGGTCGGGTCCAAGGGTCTGGACGTTGCCGAGCCGGTCGGCGCGGTCGACGTGCAGCAGGGCGACGTCGAGTTTCAGCGCCGGCATTGCGAGCAGCACCTCGCCGTCGGCATAGGGAGAGCGCACCGTGCGGAAGTCGGGATTGACCTTGAGGACGTCGGTCGCAAGCCCGACCCGCGTGGGCAGGAACGGCACGCGCATGGCCGCGGCCCTGAGTCCCCACTGCAGGAGCCCCTCATCGAGCTCGCGCGCCTCGAAGGCACCGGCCTCGCGCGCACGCCGGAACCAGGGCTCCACCGGTATGGCATCAAGGGAGACGAACCCGTAGATGAGTTTCTTAACCTTGCCGGCAGCGCACAGCAGGCCGACGTCCGGGCCGCCGTAGGCCACCACGGTGAGGTCCGTGACCTTCGAGCGCACCAGCTCGCGCACCAGCGCCATGGGCTTGCGGCGCGGGCCCCAGCCGCCGATCCCGATCGTCATGCCGTCGCGCAGCGTAGCAACCACCGCCGCAGCCGTTAGGGTCTTGTCGAACATGGAGCGCCGGGTGCGTCAGGCCGGGGGCGGCGACCAGCGATGCCCCCACAGGTCGCCGATCACGCTCTGCGTCGGGACCCAGGTGCTCCAGTCCGGCTGCAGCCCGTCGCAACCGAACTCCAGGTCGAAGCCGCCCGGGGTCTGCACGTAGAAGGAGACCATGAAGTCATTGGAGTGCTTGCCCAGGCTCGAGGAAATGTGGGCGCCGTTCGCGATGCACCTATCGAGCGCGTAGCCGACGTCATCGAGCGAGCGCGCCTCCAGCATGATGTGCACGCAACCGGAGGGCGCGGGCATGCCCACGAGCGCGAGGCTGTGGTGCCGCCGGCAGGCCGCGTGCATGAAGTGGATGCCGAGCTTCGGATCGGCGGGGTTGGGGCTCATCTGCAGCCACATCTCATCCGTGTCCGCGAAGCCGAGCAGCTTATAGAACTCACGTGCGGCGGCCAGCTGGGCCGCCGGCAGCACCGCGTGCCCCATGCCGAGGTCGCCGGCAACGAAGCCCGTCAAGCCCTTCGGCGATGCGAACGGCGCGTAGTCGTAGGTGCGGCCGTGGAAGAGCTCCAGCTGGTTGCCGCAGGGATCCTTGCAGTGCGCGAGCTGCCGCACGGCGCGATTGGCGGCCTCGGCGGCGGTGCCCTCCCGGACCTCCACCTTCGCGCGGCGCAGCGCCGTGATGGTGGATTCCAGTTCTTCGGCGTCCTTGAACTCCCAGCCGCAGCTCACGAAGCGGTTGGTCTTGCCCGGGACGATGGCAATGCGAAATGGGCGTTCGTCGATGCGCAGCCGCAGGCTGCCGTCGGAGCCTGCCGGACCCTCCATCAGGCCGATGACCTCGAGGCCGAACTTGCGCCAGGCGGCGAGGTCCGGCGCTTCCACCACCACGTAGCCCAGCGATCTGACTGTCATTGCCTTTTGCCCGCAGCAGAGTAATAGAGAGTGTGCGCGCTGTGCCGCGCGGCCGCGGGCGCCGAAGGGAGTTCAAAAATTCGGGGCCCGGATTGCGAGATTAAGTTCTGACTGCACTCATTGCAAGCAGAATTCGCTATTTTGCCGCCGACAATTTACGCAAATGAACGATGTTCAGCGCAGCAGCGCGAGCCAGTCGTGATCGCGCGGGCCGTAGACGAGGAAGTGCGGATTCAGGAGTTCTGCGCGCGTGTTGTACTGAAGCGGTTCACCCTCGAGGTTGACGACTGCCCCGCCGGCACCGAGCACCACCGCGTGCGCTGCAGCGGTATCCCACTCACTCGTGGGACCCAGCCGCGGGTAGACGTCCGCGGCGCCTTCGGCGACCAGGCAGAACTTGAGTGAGCTGCCCATGGGCACCAGCTCGTGGGGCCCCAGACGGGCGAGGAATCCGTCGAGGGAGTCGCCGCGATGCGAGCGGCTGCCGACCACGCGCACGGTAGGCGCGCTCTGCGCGCTGACGCGGATCGGCGCGGGAGCCTGACCGGGGAGCACCCGCCAGGCGCCGCGCGTGGGCAACCCCTGGTAGCTGGTGTCGGTCACCGGCACGTGCACGACGCCCAGCACCGGCGCGTGCGCCTCGATGAGGGCGATGTTGACCGTGAACTGGCCATTGCGCGAGAGGAACTCCTTGGTGCCGTCCAGCGGATCGACGAGCCAGTAGCGGTGCCAGGTGCCGCGCTCGGTGAAGGGCGTGGCGGCGGCCTCTTCCGATAGCACCGGCAGGTGCGGCGTCAGGGCCTGCAGGGCATCCTCGATCAGGCGATGGGCGCGCAGATCCGCCACCGTCAGCGGCGAGTCGTCCGCCTTGGTGGTGGCCAGGATCTCGGCGCCGGCGTAGACCTCCAGGATCTCCTGCCCGGCACGCCGCGCGATGTCGGTGACCTGTGCGAGCAGGTGTGCCGGCTCGCCTCTCACGTGTCGATGACCTTGAGCTCTTGCAGGCGGTCGATGATGCGCTCGGCCGCCCCGGCCGCATCCATCGCGGTGGTATCAATGCGGATCTCGGGGCTCTCCGGCGTCTCGTAGGGGGAATCGATGCCGGTGAAGTTCTTGAGCTCCCCGCGCCGAGCCTTCTTGTACAGGCCCTTCACGTCGCGGCGCTCGGCTTCCGCGAGCGGCGTGTCGATGAAGACCTCGAAGAACTCCCCGGGCTGGAACAGCTCGCGCGCCATGCGCCGCTCGGAGCGGAACGGGGAGATGAAGGACACCAGCACGATGAGACCTGCGTCCACCATGAGCTTGGACACCTCCGCGACGCGGCGGATGTTCTCGACGCGGTCCTGGGCGGTGAAGCCGAGGTCCTTGTTGAGCCCGTGGCGCACGTTGTCGCCGTCGAGCAGATAGGTATGCCGCCCCTCGGCCGTCAGCCGCTTCTCGATGAGGTTGGCGATGGTCGACTTGCCCGCGCCCGAAAGGCCGGTCAGCCACAGTACGCAGGCCTTCTGGCCCTTCTGGCGCGCCCGCACCTTTTTGTCGACGTCGAGCGCCTGCCAGTGCACGTTCTGCGAGCGCCGCAGCGCGAAGTTCAGGAGCCCCGCGCCGACGGTGCTGTTGCTCATGCGGTCGATGAGGATGAAGCCACCGAGGGTGTGGTTCTCGGTGTACGGGTCAAACGGGATCCCGCGATCGAGCTCCAGCTCGCACACGCCGATATCGTTGAGCTCGAGGCGTTCGGCCGGCAGCTCGTCCAGGGTGTTCACGTTGATCTTGTGTTTGACCGGCGTGATGGTCGCGGTCACGGTGCGCGCGCCGGTCTTGAGCAGGTAGGCGCGGCCCTGCAGCATCGGTTCCTCGTGCATCCACACGATGGTGGCCTCGAACTGGCTGGCCACCTGCGGCGGGGCACTGCCGGCGGCGATCACGTCGCCACGGCTGACGTCCACCTCGGAGGTCAGGGTCAGCGTCACCGACTGCCCGGCCACGGCGCTCTCCAGGTCGCCACCGGCGGTCACGATGCGCGCGACCTCGCTCTCGCGCCCTGACGGCAGCACGCGGATGCGGTCGCCGCGCGCCACGCGGCCGCTGGCGATCTGTCCTGCGAAGCCGCGGAAGTCCTGGTTCGGGCGGTTCACCCACTGCACCGGGAGCCGGAACGGCTTGCCGGTCGCGGCATCCGTCACCGGCACGTCCTCCAGATGCTGCATGAGGTTGGGACCTGCGTGCCAGGGCATGTTGGGGCTGGCAGCGAGGATGTTGTCCCCGTAGGCCGCCGACAGCGGGATGGCCGTGATGTCGGTGAGCCCGATGCGCGCCGCGAAGGCGCGGTAGTCGGCGACGATACGCTCGAAGGTCTCGCGCGAGTAGCCCACCAGGTCCATCTTGTTCACCGCGAGCACCACGCGCGAGATGCCGATCAGGTGCACCAGGAAGCTGTGCCGCCGCGTCTGGGTCAGCACTCCCTTGCGCGCATCGATCAGGATCACGGCGAGGTCGGCGGTGGAGGCGCCGGTCACCATGTTGCGGGTGTACTGCTCGTGCCCCGGGGTGTCGGCGACGATGAACTTGCGCTTCTCGGTCGAGAAGAAGCGGTAGGCGACGTCGATGGTGATGCCCTGCTCGCGCTCCGCGGCGAGCCCGTCCACCAGCAGCGCGAAGTCGAGCTCGCCGCCGCGGGTACCGACCTTCTTCGAGTCCTGCTCGAGGGCGGACAGCTGGTCGTCAAAGATCATCTTCGACTCGTACAGGAGGCGCCCGATGAGGGTCGACTTGCCATCATCGACCGAGCCGCAGGTGATGAAGCGCAGCAGGCTCTTGTGCTCGTGCGCCTTGAGGTACGCGCCGATGTCCTGCGCGATGAGGTCGGACTGGTGGGCCATCAGAAGTAGCCCTCCTGCTTCTTCTTCTCCATGGAGGCGGCGGCGTCGTGGTCGATCACGCGCCCCTGCCGTTCCGAGGTCTTGGTGAGCAGCATCTCCTGGATGATCGCCGGCAGCGTGTCGGCATCGCTCTCCACCGCCCCGGTGAGCGGGTAGCAGCCCAGGGTGCGGAAGCGCACCCTCTTCTGCATCGGGGTCTCGCCGGGCTTCAGCGGCATGCGCTCGTCATCGACCATGATGAGCGCGCCATCGCGCTCGACTACCGGCCGCAGGGCCGAGAAGTACAGCGGCACGATCGGGATGTTCTCCAGGTAGATGTACTGCCAGATGTCGAGCTCGGTCCAGTTCGAGAGCGGGAACACCCGCAGGCTCTCGCCCGGGTGCTTGCGCGGGTTGTAGAGCGACCACAGCTCGGGGCGCTGCTGCTTCGGGTCCCAGCGGTGCTGCGCGGAGCGGAACGAGAAGATGCGCTCCTTGGCGCGGCTCTTTTCCTCGTCGCGGCGCGCGCCGCCGAAGGCGGCGTCGAAGCCGTACTTGTCGAGCGCCTGCTTGAGGCCCTGCGTCTTCATGACGTCGGTGTGGACCTGCGAGCCGTGCGTGAACGGGTTGACGCCAGCCTTCAGGCCCTCCTGGTTGATGTGCACCAGCAGCTGCATGCCCAGGCGCGCGGCGATCTCGTCGCGGAAGGCGTACATCGCCTTGAACTTCCACGTCGTGTCCACGTGCAGCAGCGGGAACGGCGGCACCGCGGGGTAGAACGCCTTCACGGCCAGGTGCAGCATCACGGCGCTGTCCTTGCCGATCGAGTAGAGCATCACCGGCTTCTCGCACTCGGCCACCACCTCGCGCAGGATGTGGATGCTCTCCGCCTCCAGGCGCTGCAGGTGGGTGAGCGTGCCCGTGCTCAGGGGTGCCGCCGCTGCGGCCTTCAATTTACGGCTCCGTGCATGCCGTTATCCTTCTTGTCCACGTTTGACTTATCAAGTGATAAGTTCTAGTCTCGATTCGTGCGCGGTAAAAGTCAAGCAGCGCTCCGCAGCTCACGCCCGGAAGAGTCCGCCCGCGGTGCAATCATGGACGCCGCCGAACGGCTGTTCGCCGAGCGCGGCATCGAGGCGGTGTCGCTGCGGACCATCAACACCGAGGCCGGCTACAGCGTCGCGGCGCTCCACTACCACTTCGGCACGCGCGACCGCCTGGTCGGGGCGCTGCTCGAGCGCGCCCAGCCGCGCATGTTCGCCGAGCGCGCCCGGATGCTCGCGGAGCTGGAAAAGGACTCCCGCCCCACGGTGGAGAATATCGTAGCGGCGCTCGTCATGCCCCTGGCCGTGGGCATGCTGGAGGACTTTCCGGGGAGCATCGCGAAGCTGCGCTTCCTGGTGCGGCTGTCGTTCGACCGCTCGCCCTACCTAGCTCACATAATCTCGGAGAGCTTCGCGCTCTTCCGGCCCCTGCTGCAGCGGGCGCTGCCGGGAGTCGACGGCCGCACGCTCATGCGCCGCTGGCACTTCGCGGCGGACCTCGCGCAGCAGGCCCTGGCCAACGCCCTGGAGAGCGAGCTCGGGCCGGCCCACGGCCTCAAGCGCCCCCAGTTCGAGCAGTTCCTCGCCGATCTCATGGCGTTCCTCAGCGGCGGCCTGCGGGGTTAAGTAACACCGGGGTCGGCGCCGCCGAGCAGGGCCGCGAGGCGGGTGGCCGCGGTGTAGGGATCCAGGCTCCGGTCACGGACCTGCGCCAGCAGCGCGCCGCCCCGCCCCCGGAGCAGCGCATCGGTGAGCGCAGCGCGCGCCAGTGACAGGAACTGCCGCTCGTCGCGCCGCGTCGCCGCCGCGGCGAACCCGCCGCCTGCTTCCAGGTGGGCGCGGTGGGCATCCAGTGCATCGACGATCGCGGCGGCGCCCTCGCCGCGGCTCGCGGTCGCCACGAGCAGCGGGGTGCGCCAGTGACCCTCGGGGCGCGCACCCTCGCGCAGATGCAGGAGCAGCTCCAGGTGCCTGCGGGTCTGCTCGAATCCGTCGCGGTCGGCCTTGTTGATCACGATGACTTCGCCCGCCTCGAGCAGGCCCGCCTTCAAGGCCTGGACCTCGTCCCCGAGGCCCGGGACCGCGAGGATCACGGTGGTGTGGGCAAGGCCGACGACGTCCATCTCCTCCTGGCCGACGCCGACGGTCTCCACGAAAATGACCTCGTGGCCCATCGCGTCCAGCACCAGGCAGGCATCGTAGGTGGAGCGTGACAGCCCGCCGTGGGCGCCGCGGCTGCCCATGGAGCGGATGAACACCCCGGCATCGAGGGCGTGCCGGCTCATGCGCAGCCGGTCCCCGAGGATCGCGCCGCCGGTGAAGGGACTCGTGGGATCCACGGCCAGCACCCCAACGCGCCGGCCGCGGCTGCGCTCTTCGGCCACGAGCAGGTCGACCAGCGTCGACTTGCCCGCCCCCGGGGGCCCGGTGACGCCGACCACGTGCGCCCGGCCGGCGGCGGCGTGGATCCGCGGCAGCAGCGCCCGGCCGCGCGCGTCGCCATCCTCCAGCCAGCGGATCAGGCGGGCACCGGCCGCGGGACGCCCGGCGAGCACCTCCGCGGCGAGGTCGGTCACGCGGCCGGCTCGCGGTCGCGCTGGGAGCGGTGCCACTGCACCAGGTAGGCGACGATCTCGCGTGTGTCCGTGCCCATGGTGAAGATGCGCGCGTAGCCGGCCTCCTCGAGGAGCGGCACGTCCTCCTCCGGGATGACCCCGCCGGCCACCAGCAGCTTGTCCTGCGCGCCCTGCTCGCGCAGCAGGCGGGCAAGGCGCGGCAGGCTGCGCGTGTGCCCGGCCGAGAGCGTGGAGATGCCCACGACATCGACGTCCTCCTGGATGGCCGCGCTCGCCACCGCCTCCGGCGTCTGCTTGAGCCCGGTGAAAATCACCTCCATGCCGGCCTCGCGCAGGGCGTGGGCGACCACCGTGATGCCCACGGTGTGGGTATCCATCCCGAGCTTGGCGAGCAGCACCCGCAGGGGCCGTTGGGCGGCCATGGGCTCACACCCCCGTCAGCTGGCTGTCGGGGGTATGCACGCCGAACACCTCGCGCATGGCATCGCACAGCTCCCCGTGGGTGGCGTACACCTTCACCGCGGCCAGGCACGGCGACACGAGGTTCGCCCCCGTGCGAGCGGCCTCGCGCACCGCTTCCAGGGCCTGCGCCACGGCCTCAGGATCGCGGCGCGCGCGCAGCTCGCGCAGGCGCGCCACCTGCTCCTCCTCCACGCGCCCGTCGGCGCGGAAGATCTCGATCTGCCGCTTCTCCCCCGGCACTACCAGGTGGTTCACGCCCACCCACTTGCGGCGTCCCTCCTCGATGTCGCGGTTGCGCTCGTACTGTTCGCGCCCGAGCGCCCGCTGGAAATACCCGGTCTCGATGGCCTTCAGTGCCCCGCCCATCGCCTGGATCTTGTCGATCTCGGCCATGGCCGCGGTCTCGATCTGCTTGGTGAGCGACTCGACGTAGTAGGACCCGGCGAGCGGGTCGATGGTGTCTGCCACGCCGGTCTCGTGCGCCACGATGTGCTGCAGGGCGGCCCCCACGCGGATGGCCTCCTCGGCCGGCAGCGAGTGCGCCTCGTCATGCAGGGGCGTCGTCATCGCCTCGCCCGCCCCGCCGAGGGCGCAGGCCGTGGCCATGATCGCCAGGCGGCCGATGTTGTTGAGCGGCTGCTGCAGCGTGAGGGCGATGGTGGTGGGCGAGGTCATCATGCGGATCTTGAGCGCCGCGGGCAGCTTCGCACCGTAGCGTTCCTGCATGAGGCGCGCCCAGACCTTTCGGTAGGCGCGCAGCTTGCAGATGCCCTCGAAGAAGTCCATGTCGACGTTGACCACGAAGTGGAAGTACGGCGCGATCGTGTCGATGGGCAGGCCGCGGGCCAGCGTCGCGTCGATGTACGCCATCGCGATCGCCATCGAGAACGCGAGCTCCTGCACGGGGTTCGCCTTGGCCGGCTGCAGCTGGGCGCTGATGATCGAGATCGGGGCCCAGTTCGGGTGATTGCGGATGATGTACTCGATGCAGTCGGTGGCGATGCGCAGCCCGTGCACCGGCGGGAAGATGTAGCGCCCGACGCAGGTGTACTCGATGAGGATGCCGTTGACGATGTGCACGACGAAGCGGCGCGGGTCGACGCCCTTCTTCTCCAGTGCCGCGATGATCATCGCAAGGTTCACCGGCTGCGGGGCGTTGCACACGCTCATCAGGTACTTCAGGCGCTCGAACGGCAGGTCGAAGGCGCGCTCGAGGTCCTCGAGGCTGTCGACGGCGAGCCCCGCACGCCCCACCTCGCCCTCGACCAGCGGGTTGTCGCTGTCGTAGCCGTTGGTGGTCGGCAGGTCGTGCTCGAGGATCAGGCCCTGCAGGCCCTGCTCGAGCATGTAGCGCGCGCGGCGCGCCCAGTCCTCGCCCTTGCCGAAGCCGGTCACCTGGGACATGGTCCACAGGCTCGAGCGGTGCCCGTTGGGCTGCGTGCCGCGGGTGTAGGGATACTCACCCGGGTAGCCCAGGTCGCGCGCGTAGTCGAAGCCTGAGGCGTCGAGGTCCGCGGGCGTGTACAGCGGCTGTATCGGCCACTTCAGCGCCTGCGTGACGAAGGCCTCGCGGCGCTCCGGGTGCGAGGCCACGAAGGGCGCGCGGGTCTCGCGCTCCCAGCGCTGCGCCTCTTCCTGCGCCTCACTCGCCTCAGGTTCGATGCGGTTGCCGGGCCGGCTCATACCACCTCCCATCGCGCGCGGCCGGGGGGCCTTAAGGCTCGCCGCGCGGTCAGCCGCCCGGGCCGTACTGCTGCAGCAGGTGCGCGCTCAAGTTTCCGAACAGGTCCATCTCCATGCGGCGCTCGATGAAGCGCCAGGCGCCGTCGGCCTTCTCGAACAGGTCCTGGTAGCCCCCGCCGATGATCGGCTGCAGCGGCACCCCGGGCGCCGCCTGGTGTACCAGCACGTAGGAGCTGGCGCGGGCCTGTATGGGTCCGGCCGGTTCGATGATGAGGTTGCTCGTGACGTGCCGCGTGCGCGGGGTCCCCGTCTCGGGGTACACGCGCGTGAAGTTGCGGTACATCGCCTCCACGGCGGCCGCCCCGCGCACCGGCTCGGGGAGCGCCGGCACGTGGATGGCCGCGTGCGCGAACAGCCGCCCGATGCCGGCAAAGTCCGCGCGGTCGATCAGGTGGCAGTAGCGGTAGATCAGGTTCTGGACCGCGAAGTAGTCGTCCGCGGTCATGGCCCTAGAGTCCGTAGCCCCCGGCCACCGCGATGCGCTGGCCGGTGACGTAGAGGGCGCGGTCGGAGGCGAGGAACACCACGGCGTGGCCGACCTCCTCGGGCTTGCCCCAGCGCTTGAGCGCGAGGTTCTTGTGGACTTCCCTGACCCAGGCCTCGTCGAACACGCCCTGCTTGGTGAGCTCGAGGAACATGCCCGCCTCGATGACCCCCAGGAGCACGGTGTTGGCGCGTATCTTGTGGCGTCCCTCTTCCCGGGCGATGCCGGTGACGAGGGCCTCGATCGCCGCCTTGGGGGCGACGGAGATGCCGTCCCGCTCGGGCCAGCTCAGGTGGCCCGCGGAGCCCAGGTGCACGAACGAGCCGCCGCCCCAGGCCCGCAGCCGCGGCACGGCAGCCTTCATGACGTTGAAGAAGCCGTTGACGTCCTGGTCGATCACCTGCTGCCACAGCTCGCGCGGCATCTCCGACAGCAGCAGCTGCTGCGCGAACGTCCCGGCGCCGACGACGATGGTGTGCAGCCGCTGGTGCTCGCGCGCGGCCTCCTCGAGCACTGCCTCGCAGCGCGCCGCATCCCCGATGGTGAGCTGGTGGGCCGTGGCACGCACGCCCAGGCCGCGCAGCTCCGTGGCCAGCTTCTCGGCGACCTCGCGCTTCTTGTTGTAGGTGATCGCGACCCCGGTCCCGGCGCGCGCGAACTCGCGGCACACCGCCTGCCCCACCCCGCCGCTGCCGCCGATGACCAGCGCCGCACCGTCCGGGAAACTCTTCTGTGTCATGCCACGATCCCCTTCTCCAGCATATCGACCAGGCGCTTCTTCATGGGCCTGACCCACTCGGCCTTGAGCTTGGGGCTCAGGAGCCCGGCCGCATCCAGCTCATCGCACAGCCGCATCTGGTGCGCGAGATCGAACAGGTCGTACTGCGAGGAAAACATGCCCCCGCCGCCGTAAGTGATGAACGAGACCCCGTGGGTCTCGTAGTAGCTGCCGTCGGGCCGCCGCCCGGGGCCGCGGTTGGCCCAGTGGCTGATGATCCGGTCGCCCTCGATCGCCCAGTCGAGGATGGGGAAGCTCCAGCCGGCCCAGCCGGAGCCCACGTCCATGTCACGCCCGTAGTGCGTGGCGCGGATCTGGTCGCGCCCGTTCGCGACCACCAGCATGGCCCCGGCGTACGGGCAGGTATAGAGGCAGTCCTCGCGGTAGAACTTGTCGGCGATCCAGGCCCACTTGTTGGTGCGCTCGGCCTCCTTGAAGGCCTCGGACAGGCCCCGGATGGCGGCCTCCACTTCGGCGCGCGGGTACGGCATGGATGCTCCTCGTCCTATTTCTCGTAACTGACGGCACCGGCCACGGAGCGCCCGGCCAGCTGGCTCTCGAGCGGGCCGTTCGCGTAGGAGCAGTGGAGCGCGGTCTTGAAGTCCGAGCGCGACTTCTGGATCTTCCACTGCCCGTTCTGGCGCACGTACTCGTCGTGGTAGATGAGGCTCACGAACGTGACGGTCTTCGCCTGGGTGTTGAAGTTCCGGTACTCGAGTGCCCACAGTGCCTTGGCGTGATCGTCGTCCGTGAACTCGATCTCCGGGTTCGCCCCGTGGTGCATGTCCAGGATGAATGGCTGGCAGCCGAAGGTGCGGTACACCTCCGCGAACCCTTCGCGGTCGCGGAACACGCCCACGTGCCCCATGTCGATGACCACCTCGCCGGTCGCGAAGCAGTTCTTCGCGCCCTCCGGGTCCTGGGAGTCGCAGGCGTTCAGGTAGCGCGCCTTGAGGCGCCGGATGGCCTCGATGTCCTCCAGGCGCTGCACGCGGCGGCGCAGCTCGTCCAGTTCACTCATGCGTCAGATCTCCTTGAGGGTCGCTCAGCCACCGATCACGGCCCCGGACACCTGCGCCGGCTCGCCGAGGAAGGCGCGGTCCGAGGGCGGCTGGCGCCCGTCGACGTCCGTCACTTTGAGCTCCTGCGCGAGCTCGGCGGCGTAGTAGGTCCTGCCGGAGCGCCCGGGGAGCGCGGGGTCCGAGAGCAGTGCATCGAGCAGGCGCCCCATGAACTCGGGGTGCACCGCGTTGGCCATCACGGCATCGTACTCGCCCGGGTGCTCGCGCATCGCCACCTGCGAGCGCTCGGTCAGGGTGAGCGCCGCCCACAGCGACACCGCGGCAACCCCGTGCTTCTTCAGGTCCACGGCCATGTCCGCGGACATCTTGTCGATGCCGGCCTTGCCGGCGCCGTAGGCGGGCCCGTGCAGGTAGCAACGTGCCCCCGGGGAGGAGACCATGGCGATGAGCCCGGACTTGCGCGGCACCATCAGCCGCGCGGCATGCCAGCTCGCGACATAGTGCGAGCGCAGCCCGACGTCCAGGATCGCCTGCATCGCCAGCGGCTTTTCCCAGAACCCGCCCGGCAGCACGAGTTCGTCAGGGATCGCCGTGACGTTGTTCACCAGGAGGTCGAGGTGCCCGGCCTCGCGCGCGACCTGCGCAAACAGCGCCTCCACCTGCGCATCGTCGGCATGGTCGCAGGCGACCGCGACGCCGCGGCCCCCGCGCCGGGTGATCTCGGCGGCGGTCTCGTGGATGGTGCCCGGGAGCGGTGCCGTGCCGGCGCGCGTGGTGCGCCCGGTCACGTACACGGTGGTCCCGGGGGCAGCGAGCGCCACGGCCGTGCCGCGGCCGATGCCGCGGCTTGCGCCCGTGACCAGGACCACGCGCGGTGGTTTGACTGCCATGCCGGTCGATCCCCTCAGCGGGGCCCTTACGGCCCCACTCCTGCGGTTAGCCTACTCGCACCGCGCCACCCGGTCCCATCGTGCATATGGGGGAGCCGGCGCGCGGCGTGCGCGCCGCCCGCTCAGCGCACGTGGTAGTGGAAGGTCAGCCAGTAGCGCCGCGGTGGCGTGTAGGTGCCTTCCGCGTAACCGAAGAACGACAGCCCGTTGTAGCCGGAGGTCAGGATGCGCTGGTCGGAAAGGTTCTTGCCCTCGACACCTAGGTCCCAGCGGCCGCTGGGGGCGAGGTAAAAGAGGCCCGCATCCAGCGTGGTGCGCGAGGGTGCGCGCAGCACCGGGCTGTTCTGCGCGTCAAGGAACATCCAGCTCATGAACGAAACGTTGGTCGTGAAGCGCACGCCGGCGCCGCTTTGCACGTGCCACTCGTAGGCGCTGGCGAGGTTTGCGGTCCATTCCGGGGCGTTCTGGAGCTTGCGCCAGGTGTAGTCGCCGGCGCTGTCGTGCCAGTCGGTGTACTCGTTGTGCATGTAGCTGAAGCCGCCCTGCAGCGTCCAGTGCTCAGTCACCGCGGCCTCGAAGTCGTTCTCCAGGCCGTACACCTTGGCCGAGGCGGCGTTCGTCGTGATGACGGCCGCCCCTTCCGTCAGGAGGACCTGGATGTCCTTGTACTGGTCGTAGAAGAGCGCGGTGTTCAGGCGCAGACGGTGATCGAAGAACATCGTCTTGAGCCCGAGCTCGGTACTGTCCAGGTGCTCGGGCTTGTAGTCGGAGATCTCGGCCACGCTCACCGGACGGCCGTTCACGCCGCCGGACCGGAAGCCGCGGCTCCACTGCAGGTACTCGAAGATGTCCGGCGTCCACTGCATGTTGATGCTGACGCGCGGGGAGAACTCGTTCGCCTTGGTGGTGCAGCTGAAGTAGCGGCCCGTGTCCTGAAGGCTCGAGCAGTCCTTGGCAGGGACGGAGGTATTGCTGGTGTCGACCACGCCGGTGATCGGGTCGACCGGCAGGAAGATGGTGGTGCCCACGTCGTTCTGGACGAACTGCGAGAAGTCCTTGGTCTCGTTGGTGAACCGGCCGCCGAGCTGCAGCGACAGCTTGTCGTTGAAGGCCCAGTCGAGGTTCAGGTAACCGGCGTAGTCCTTGGTGGTCTGGCGATTGTCGTACGAGAGGTTGAAGTCGAGCAGGTAGCGCGCCAGGTACAGCTGGTAAAGCGGACCAAACGACGGGTTAGAGAACTGGCTCAAGGCCTGGAACAGTCCCGAGGCGGTCACGAGGTCGGTCTGGTCGCGGGTGCGCTCCTGCAGGTAGTAGGCGCCGGCGACCCACTTCAGGTGGCTCCAGCTGCCGGTCGCCTGCAGTTCCTCGGAAAGCTGGGTGTCGTGCTCGTTGTGCACGTCGCCGTTGTAGTCGACGTAGGAGTTGTCGCCGTCGCGGCCGAAGTCGGCGTGCGAGTAGCGGTAGGCGCTGATCGACTTCAGGTTCACCCCGCCGTCGAGCTTCCACTCGTTGGTCCAGCTGGCGGCGAACCCGTGCAGGTCATCGCGCACCAGCGGCCCTTCCGCGCCGCTCTGGTCGATGTTGGTCGGCGGCGTGCAGCACGGCGCCACGAAGGCGTTGAAGAGCGAGAGGAACGGCACGGTCGCCTGCTTCGGATCGTAGGCGATCATGACGTTCGGGCTGCTCGGCTGCGCCTGGGCGGTGAACTCCAGCGACAGCCGCGAGCTGTAGGTGTCGCTCGGGGTCCAGGCGAGGATGGCCCGGCCGCCCTCGCGCTCTTCCTTGCCGCCGTTGTCCGCGAGCGGGCGATCCTGCCAGCCGTCGGACCTGCGTCCCATGAGGGAGATACCGAGCGCCAGATTGTCCGCGAGGCGGATATCGGCGTAGCCATCGAGGGCGTAGGAATCGTAGTTGCCGACCGAGGCACGGAAGTCCATGCGGCCGCTGCCCGTCGGCGTCAGCGTCGTGACGTTGATGGCGCCGCCGATGTTGTTCTTGCCGAACAGGGTCCCCTGCGGGCCGCGCAGAACCTCCACGCGTGCGATGTCATCGAGCTCGAGGTTGGTGCCGAAGGTGCGTGCCAGATAGACGCCATCGACGTACAGGCCCACCGCCGGGTCCGTGCTCAGGAGGAAGTCGAACTGGCCCACGCCGCGGATGAAGGCACTGACCTGCGAGCTGCTGCCGCCGGTGCCCGAGAAGAACACGAGGTTGGGAGTGACGGTCTCCAGCGAGGTGACCCGCTGCACGTCGAACTTCTCGATGAAGTTCCCGGTGAGCGCGGTCATGGAAATCGGCGTCGTCTGGAGGTTCTCCTCCACGCGCTGCGCAGTGACCGTGATCTCCTCCAGCGCCGTGCTGCCGGTCGTGGCGTCGGCCCCCAGGGCGAGCCCCGAAACCCCGAGCGCGCCCGTGATCAGGGCCGTAACCGTGACTTTGTTCATCGAAAGTACCCCTCGAATGCTCCCCTATTACGAGATTAGTTTTGTGCACCGCCGTCTGCAAGCGTAATTCGCTGCATACCGGGCCGTTTTCTACGCAAATTGGAATCCAGCTCGACGGGGGAACGGGCTGCCGGTCGCCCTGCGCCGAACAGCGCTCAGAATGCGACAGGCGCGCTGGAGTCCCCCTGCCGCCCGTGCTCTACTGATCCGGTGATGCGTCATCGCACCCTCGCGCTGATGTCCACCGGCCTGCTGGGGCTACTGCTGACCGGCACCCTACCGGCCGGTGTCCCATCCGACACCCCCGCTCCGGCCCCCACCTCGCAGCCCCCGGCCGGCATCAATGCCCTCCAGGAAGTGACCGTCCAGGCCCCGGAGCCGAAGTACGTGGCGCCGACCCGGCGCGACCGCATCGGGCGCATCTGGGCCCCGGTCATGATCGACGGCAAGGGTCCGTTCCGCCTGGTGCTCGACACCGGCGCCAACCACTCGGCGATCACCGCGCGTACCGCGGAACTGATGGGCGTCACCCCCTCTGCGCAGACCTACACCCGGGTGACCGGCTTCACCGGCAGCGCCGAGGTGCCGACGATCCACGTCGCCGGCATGGAGGTCGGCGACGTGCTGATGGGCCCTGCGGACCTGCCGGTGCTGTCGGACGTGTTCGGCGGCGCGCAGGGGGTCCTCGGCATCGAGGGCCTCAGGAACAAGCGCATCTATGCCGACTTCCTGCACGACAACCTGATCATCGCCCGCTCGCACGGCGAGCGCGCACGGGCGAGCTTCGTCACCGTACCGCTTCGGCCCTATCACGGCTTGCTGGTGGCCGACTGCCTGGTCGGCAGCGTGCACGCCAAGGCCATCATCGACACCGGAGCCCAGGGCACGGTCGGCAACCTGCTGCTGCGCGATGCCCTGATGCGCCACCCGCCGCGCAATGCCCACCAGACCGACATCATCGGGGTGTCCCTGGACGTGCAGAGCGGTGACTACCTGCCGATGCCGGACATCAAGTTCGGCGAGAACATGACGGTGAAGGGCGTGAACGTCACCTTCGGTGACATGTACCTGTTCCAGCACTGGGGCCTCACGGAGGAGCCGGCGCTCACGCTCGGCATGGACCTCCTGGGCACCTTCGACGTGCTGATCATCGACTATGCGCGCAGCGAGATGCAGATCCAGATCCGCACCATCGCAGGCTCCACCACCCACTAGCTACATCGACGTGCTGCGCTCCGGGTCCACGTAGTACAGCACGCGTACCTCACCGGCCTGCCGGAACGGGTACTTGTCCTGCCCCAGGTACTTCTTCGCCATGGCGTCGATGTGCGCGTCGGCCCCCTCGTGGGTGCGACGCCTGATGCGCCCGCGGACCTCGAGGTACCGGTACGGGTTCTCCGGGTCGATGATCGAGAGCGCAACGCGCCCGTCGCGCTGCATGTTCTTGTCCTTGAGCCGCCCCTCGGCGGTATTGATCAGCACCTGCCGCCCGTCGTAATCCACCCATACCGGGGTCACCTGCGGCCGGCCGTCCGGCATGATGGTCGCGAGGTGCGCAAAAGCGGGCTTCTTGAACAGGTCGACGTGGGAGGCGGGGATTCCGGTCTGGACCATGTTCTTGCTCCTTGGCTAATGAGGTTCCTGAAACGGTCTCTAGGAGGCCCCGCGACCCGGGGTCGGCAGGCGCAGGAACCGGCGCCGCTCGTTCCACTGATGGCGGGCATGCAGGCGCTCGGACTGGTTCGACGGCTCGGCCGGAAGGGCCTGCAGCGCGCGCAAGGCCGCAGCGTGCGCGATGGTGACGGCAGGATCGGCCTGCAGCAGGCCGCGATAGTGCTCGATGAAGGGCTGCTCGGAAGCCGGGCCGCCGCCGCTCAGGAGTTCGCGGGCGTGGGCGCCGATGGCAGCCGCCTCGCTCTCCGGCAGGTCCCGCGCCAGGGCAAGGGCATGGTCGAGGTCCGCGATCAGGCTGTACAGCGGCTGCAGCCACGCCCACTCGGGGCTGGTGGTTATCGCGTTCAGCCGCTCGAGGGGTGAGGAGAACGGCGCATAGGGACGCTCGGCCTCGAGGATTGCACCCAGCACCTGCTGCAGCGCCTCACTGGCGCTATGCAGCTGGGCGAGCCAGGGATGGTCCTGAGCCATGGATGCCTCGCGAATTTCGTGAACAGAACCCGCGCCGGTTGCGGGCCGTGCTGCGATTTCATCGGTGATGCGCCACCTTATCATAGAAGGCGAACCGTCGACCTGGCGAAGCCTGCGCGCAATGCCGGGCACGAAAGACGCTGTACCGAGGGGTCAACCTATGACCGACACCTGCATCTTCTGCGCGATCGCCGCACGTACGCAGCCGGCAAGCGTCATCCTGGAAGACGACCACACGCTCGCCTTCATGGACTTGCGCCAGTTCCATCCGGGCCACGTGCTCGTAATCCCGCGCCGGCACATGCCCGACGTGCGCGCGCTCGACGCCGGGACCGGGGCGGCCCTCATGAGCACGATCGCCCGCGTGACTCAAGCGGTGACCGCAGCGTTTCCCTGCCAGGGAGCGAGCCTTTGGCACTCCATCGGTGAAGCCGCAGACCAGGAGGTCCCGCACCTGCACTTTCACGTCCATCCCCGCGCCCCCAACGACGGCTTGCTGCGCATCTACCCTGCACCACCCTCGCTGCCTGCGCGCACCGACCTCGAGGCACATGCTGCGCGGCTCCGCGAGCACTTGAACTCAGCAGCCGTGCGCCACCGCCCATGAGCGCCGCCTCCAGGAGCGTCCGCCAATCCCTGGCGCTGGTCGCACTGCTCGTGCGCGACTACGACGAGGCGATCGCCTTTTATGTCGGTGTCCTCGGGTTCACGCTGGTCGAGGACACTCCGATCCCCGCGCAGAACAAGCGCTGGGTGATCGTTGCAGCCCCCGGGGCAACCGAATCCGCGCTACTGCTGGCGCGTGCTTCGAACGAAGATCAGGCCGCGAGGATCGGGGACCAGACGGGTGGCCGAGTATTCCTGTTCCTGCACACCGACGATTTCTGGCGGGACTTCAAGCGCTACAGCGACCGGGGCGTCGTATTCGTGCGGCCTCCCGCGCGGGAGCCTCATGGAACCGTGGCGGTATTCCGCGACCTTTACGGCAATCTGTGGGACCTGGTGCAGCCCTCGCGGACGAGATAGGGCGCGCAGCGTGGGCCGCGCCGGTCGCCCGATGCCCGGACGACTACGAGGCTCCCGGGGGCCCGGGCGGCTATGGCAGTGCCGAGGCGAGTTCGCCGATGGCGTCGATCACCACGTCGGGTCCCGGCTGCGCCGCAAGCTGCGCCGGATCCTTCGCGTAGTGGCCCTGGCGCACGAACACGGTCGTGACGCGACTGCCCATTTGCTCCTTGATCGCGGCCAGGATGCGCCGCTTGTCGTCGATGACCACGTAGTGCGCGGCGGGCAGCCGCTGCGCGACCTGGGCGAGCATTTGCTCCTTGTGCACGTAGATGAGCACCCGGCCGCCGACGGCCTGCCATAGCCCCGAGCGTTGTACCTTGCGCGGCTGGAACACGACGTCTCCGTCGGAGAGGATCGCGGTAGTGCCGTTCTGGGCACAACGCTTCAGCGCGGCGAGCGAGCCGGGATACAACCGGTCGGCGAAGGGATAATCGAGGAGGTAGAGCGCGATCCTGAGCATCTGCGGATCGTCCAGGTGCTCCAGGCGGTAGCGCTGCAGTGCCCCCAGGTAATCCGCGTAGCCCAGTTCCGCGCGCAGCGCCTCGAAGATGCGCCAGTAGCGTTCCCCGCTCGCCACCCCGAACTCGCGCTCCAGGTGGCGGGCAAGGTCCGCCTGCACGGCATCGTTGTCGAGGAGCGTGTTGTCGACGTCGAACAGGTAGACGACGTCCGGTCCGCCCGCACCCATCTCACCCCTCCCCTGTCCAGGCAATGCAGCCGGAGTGTACCCTTCCGGCTGTCAGGCCCGGGTCGCGATCGCCCCTGTCAACGCCGCGGTGCGCGGTGCGTTGGCATCGCCGTGAGCGCCGAACCCGCGGGGCCGCAAAGGGAGAACTGCTGTGCGCAAGATACGCATTCCCGGATCCTCATCCATGCGCCTGGCCCTGGGCGCGGTGGCACTCGCCGGCACCCTCGTCAGCTGCGGCGGGGGCGATGACAGCAACTGCTGCTTCACGCCCTTCAATGTCCCCAATTCGGTCGCGATTGCCGACGTCAACGGCGATGGCGTGCCGGACCTCCTGGTCGCCACCACCAATGACCAGGGCTACTACCTGAACCCGGGCTTTGCGAACGTCATCCTGAACAGCGCCACGGCCCCGGGCACCTTCAGCACGGGCGTGCAGTATCCCACCACCGGCAACAACCCCTCGAGCATCGCGGTCGCGGACCTCATCCACTCCGGGCACTTGGACCTCGTGATCGCCAATGCCACCGGCAGCGTCTCGGTGTACATGCACGGCAGCACGGCGGGAACCTACCAGGCCGCGGTCGGCATCACGACGGGCGGCATCCCGAACCAGGTCGTGCTGGCGGACGTCAACGGCGACGGCTACCCGGACATCGTGCTCGCGGACATGAGCGCGAGCGGCAGCGTCCTGGTCCTGCTGCAGGATGCGACACATCCCGGGCAGTTCCTCGCGCCCACCAAGCTCCCGACCGGCGCGACGACCGCCTCGGTCCAGGTCGCGGACGTCAACGGCGACGGCCTCCCGGACATCGTGGCGACCGGCTACGACGTCTACGGCGACAACGGCGCCGTGTACGTCTTCCTGCAGGCGGCGGGCAACCCCGGCACCTTCCTGAGTCCCGTGAGCTACCCGGCGGGTGCGGGCCCGATGTCGGTGAAGGTCGCCGACATGAATGCCGACGGACACCCGGACCTCGTCGTGGCCGACTACGGTCCCGGCGCCGACGGCACCGGGATATCGGGCGTCGCGGTGCTGCTGCAGAACGCGGCCGCGCCCGGCACGTTCCTGGCGCCGGCGACCTACCCGACCTACTTCGGCGCGCTGGATGTCGCCGTCGCCGACCTCAATGCGGACGGCAGGCCGGACGTGGTGGCAGCGACGATCGGGCCCTATCCCACCGGCTCGATCTCGGTGCTCCTGCAGAATGCCGCGCAGCCCGGTACTTTGCTTGCGGCCACCGCCTACGCAGGCTTTGGGCAGCCGCTCGGTGTGGCGATCGGGGACCTCAACAAGGATGGGCTGCCCGACATCGCCGCCGCCGATGGCACCAGTGCCACCGTGATGTTCCAGCTCGCCGGCAAGCCGGGCCAGTTCGCCAATCCCGTCCAGGTCGGCCAGTAATCTCTCCCTGAAACGACGAAGGGCGCGGATCCTTGCGGATCCGCGCCCTCGTGTCCTGCGGGCCGACCGAGCGCCTAGCGCGCGCTGTAACCCCGGGCATCCAGGCACGCGATCATCGCACGCCGGTAGTCCGCCGGGCTCCCGCTGCCGCTCTGGGTCGAGCGGGTCGGGTCGAACCCGGTCTGGCCCACGGCCCAGCTGTGGCACTCGTAGCGATCGGTACTTGTCTGCGCATCGGTCTGCCCGTTGCGCGGGTAGACGTATACGTCGGAAGCCGGCCCGCTGCCCGCTCCCGCGGACGGGGCACTCTGCGGCGCGTAGTCCTGCTGCGGCGCCGGCGCCGCCGTGACGGCATTCGGGTCCGCCGAGCCGGAGCTGTCCGAAACCATCGGCGGATCGGTCACCACGTAGCCGCTGTAGTTCGGGTTATAGGTGTAGTACAGATTGTTATAGTAGTAGTACGGCACCGCGCCCCACCAGAACGTGGCATAGCCGATGGGCAGCGCCGGATAGAACCAGCACCAGCCCGGGCCGTACCAGACGTGCGGCCAGTAGTAGCCGTTCCAGTAGCCGCCGCCCCAGTAGTGGCCGCCGTGCCAGTAAGCCGTACCGTAGTGGGCCCCCGCGTAGTAGCCGACGCGGGCGCCGGGCGCATAGGCCCCGCCCGGGTGGCCGCCCCCGGCATAGCCGTAGTGCGGCACCGCGCCGAAGTACGGACCGTGGGCGTTGGCCCCCATGTGAACGCCGCCATAATGCGGTGCCATTGCACCGCCGCCAGCGAAGTGCGCGCCTCCGCCGCCGCCGAAGTGCGCGCCGCCACCGCCGCCCATGTGGCCACCGCCGCCCCCACCCCCGAAGCCCGAGTGTTGGGCATAAGTCAAATTGGGCGCCGCCGCTACCGATAACCCCAGCAGCACGGCCGCAGCGGTCCGAATAACGAATTGCGCTCTTGCGATGTTCACTGCCTACTCCGTTTCGGGGCTGCCCTGAGGGACAACTCCGCCGTTCGTACTGATTAGACGCCCGCCCGCCATCCCCGTTCAAGGTCGCATTGATTAAAACGCGGTCACGCGGGGGACGCTGACATAAGGGTGGGCGCGCTTCTCAGGTTTTCAATACACCTGAAACCGCAGCGTTCCGCTGGCCCGGTTCATGGACGGTTCAGGCGCGCGTTCCCGAAGCCTCAGGCGAGCTTCAGATCACCAGGTTCACGGCAATCGCCGGGGTCACGCTCGTGCCCACGTTGCGGCCGATCCCGATGACCCGTACACCCAAGAGCACCCCGGCACGGGCGCTCCAGTTGTACTCGATCGCCGGTGCGAAGCCGAGCGACCAGCCGCTACCGCTGTCGCTCTGTAGCGGGGACAGGGTGTCACCCGCGGTCCCCTGGACCCGGGTATTGAAGTTGTACTGGTAGACCACGTCCAGCGCGAGCACCCAGCGCCGGGTCAGGCTGTACTCGGCGGCCGCATCCCCGGTGAAGCCCGCGCCGGGCCATGCGCGCCCGCGAAAGCCGTAGGCCGTGCCGTACACCGTCTGGTTCTGGAGTCCGACCGAAGAAGAGCGCGTATACGTGAGGTCCAGCCGGCCGCGCAGGATTCGCCCGTTAGGCATCCAGAAGTAATCCTGCATATAGACCGAGAGCGCGGTGGCATAGGCGCCTGCGCCCTGCCCGTCGCTCTGCCGGCTGAGGTTCTGGTAGCGCCCGGTCGGCAGCGTCTCGTCGATCACGAGGGCGATGGCCGGAACCGCGCTGCCGTCGTGGTACTGCGTGAGCCCGTAGCCGGCCTGCAGCGTGAGGTCCCCCGGGGCGACGCCGGAGGAATTCGCTGCCCCGGCCGGGTCTGAGTAGAAAAAGCGCGGGATCAGGCCGAGGGTGACCCGGTCGGTCACGCCGTAGAGCATGTACGTCAGAGACCCCAGGGTCTGGTCGCGGCCTCCCGGGTGATGCTGGCCCTGCGCATCGAAGTCGCCGGTGCTCACCACGTCGAAGAGGTAGGGCTCGATCAGCGCATGGCCGATGGGAAGCGTTGCTGCCGACGGCGCGAGCATCGGCCCGGTCCACCAGGCATCGTCCCGGGACTGCATCTCCGCCGCCGCTCCCTGGGCGGCGCCGAGGAACCCCACCCCGAGCACGAGCATCCCTGTCAGCCCGTGCATTCGGCACGCCGCATGCTGCCCCACGTTACGCGCCCCCCGAACCCAGCCCGTGGCCTATGTCTTCAGTGAGAACGGTGTGAAGTTCGTGTTGCTGTCGAAGTAGTCCTCGTTCTCCATGCGCTTGAGGAATCCCACCATCCAGTAGGTGAGCGGCGTGGCCAGCACTTCCCAGGCGGACTTGAGGACGTACTGCGTGGCCGTCACCTGCAGCAGGTGATCGATGGGCCACAGCCCGCCGAAGGCGATGGTGTAGAACAGCAGCGAGTCCACCGCCTCCCCGCACAGGGTCGAGCCAATGGTGCGGGTCCACAGCCAGCGGCCGCGCGTCCACAGCTTCATCTTCGCCAGCACGTAGCTGTTGACGAACGAGCCGCACCAGAAGGCCGTGATCGAACCGCACACGATGCGCGGGGTGTTGCCGAAGATCGCCTCCACCGCCGCCTGCTTGTCCCGGTAGAAGTCGGAAGGCGGCAGGTGCACGATGACCGTGGCCATGATGGCGGCGAACACCAGCGCCGCAAAGCCGCTCCACACCACGCGCCGGTCGCGGGCGTAGCCGTAGACCTCGGTGAGGATGTCGCCGAAGAAGTACGAGATGGGAAAGAACAGCACCCCGGAGAGGAAGGTCACGTGCCCGACCAGCGGCACGTCGATGGTGGTCTCCTTGGCCGCACCGATCAGGTTCGCGCACAGCAGCACGCACACGTAGGCGCCGAGGATCAGGTCGTAGTAGCGGTAGGTCTTCACCGGCGACAAGCCTATCAGGCCGGGAGCGCGGGCAGCACCGTCGCAGAAGCCTCACCGAACCCGATGTGGCGCACCCCCGGGCGCTCGCAACCGCCACGCAGGATCACCCGGTCGCCGTCCTCAAGGAAGGTCCGTGACTCGCCGTCCCCGAGCTCCAGGGGCTCGCGGCCGCCGCGGGTGAGTTCCAGGAGCGAACCGGCCTCCTGCGGCGCCGGCCCGGACTGCGTGCCCGTGCCCAGGAGGTCCCCCGGCCTCAGCTTGCAGCCGTTGACGCTGTGGTGCGTGAGCATCTGCGCCGCCGTCCACCAGGAGTCCGCGAAGCTGCTGTGCGAAAGGCGTACCGCGGGACGCCCGGCGCGGCGCATGGTCGCCGTCTCGAGCCACACCTCGAGACCGATGTCGAACGCCCCGCTGCGATTCTCCGGCCCGTCGAGGTACGGCAGCGGCGCGGGCTCGCCGTCCGGGCGGCGCAGCGCGGTGCGAAACGGGGCCAGCGCCTCGAGCGTCACGACCCAGGGCGAGACGGTCGTGGCGAAGTTCTTGGCGAGGAACGGCCCGAGCGGCTGGTATTCCCAGGCCTGCACGTCGCGTGCCGACCAGTCGTTGAGGAGGCACATGCCAAAGAGGTGGTCCTCGGCCTCACGCAGCGGTACCGCGGCCCCGGGGATGCTCCCGGCTCCGACATACACCCCGAGCTCCAGCTCGTAGTCCAGGCGCTGCGTGGCACCGAGCACCGGCGGCGCATCGCCCGCAGGTTTGAGCTGCCCGCGGGGCCGGGGGAAGTCGACCCCGGACACGCGGATCGAGGAGGCGCGCCCGTGATAGGCGATCGGGATCCACTTGTAGTTCGGCAGCAGCGGGTTGTCGGGCCGGAACAGCCGACCCACGGCCGTGGCGTGATGGATCGAGGCGTAGAAGTCGGTGAAGTCCCCTACCCGCGCCGGCATGTCGAGCTCGGCGTGCGCCTGCGGCACGAGCAGGCAGTCCGCGGCCGCGGCAAGCGGTGCGCCGCGGCGCAGCGCCTGCGACAGCGCCACGCGCAGCGCGCGTCGCGGCGCGGCACCGGCGCCCATGAGGGCATTCAGGGACGGCTGCGCGGCGAGTGCCAGTCCTGCGGCAGCGGGGCCGGTGAACGGAGTACGTGCCGCAAGCGCGGCAAGGTCCAGCACCTGGTCCCCGATCGCAACGCCGCCGCGGAACTCCTCGGACGTGCCCTTGCGACGGAACACCCCGAACGGCAGGTTCTGCAGCGGGAAGTCCCCCGGCGCGTTGGCGGAAGGGACCCAGCTCTCGAGCGCGGGATCGTGGGTGGCATCGGTAGCGCCCACGGGACTCACCGGCCGCGTCGCCCCGGGGAACGTCCGGCCCCGGAGAAGTGACTCGTGAGTTCCCGCCAGACCCCATCGTAGTCGCGCTGCAGCTGCGGGCTCTTCAGTGCATAGCGCGTCGGCTGGATCACGGCACGGGTCTCGAACATGAACGCCATGGTCCCCTCGAGATGCGCAGGCTGGGTGGTATCGGCCGCACTGGCGCGCTCGAAGGTCACCGCGTCCGGACCGTGGCCGCTCATGCAGTTGTGGAGGGACACCCCGCCGGGCTCGAACCCCTGCGCTTTCGCGTCATAGACCCCCTTGATGAGCCCCATGAACTCGCTCGCGACATTGCGGTGGAACCAGGGCGGCCGGAAGGTGTCCTGCATCGCGAGCCAGCGCGGCGGGAAGATCACGAAGTCGAGGTTGTCGACCCCCGGGGTGTCGCTCACCGACTGCAGCACGAGGAAGATCGACGGGTCGGGATGGTCGTAGCTCACCGAGCCCATGGTGTTGAAGCGCCGCAGGTCATAGCGGTACGGGGCGTAGTTGCCATGCCAGGCGACCACATCCAGGGGCGAGTGGCCGATCGGCGCCGTCCACAGGCGGCCGTTGAACTTGGTGAGCAGCTCGAAGCGACCGGCGCGGTCCTCGAAGGCGGCCACCGGGCTCTCGAAGTCGCGCGGGTTCGCAAGGCCGTTCGAGCCGATGGGACCCAGGTCCGGGAGCCGGAGCGGCGCCCCGAAGTTCTCGCACACGTAGCCTCGCGCAGCGCCGTCCGGCACCTCGACCCGCAGGCGCACGCCGCGCGGGATGACGGCGATCTGGAGCGGCCCGACCTCGAGCACCCCGAACTCGGTCACGAGCCGCAGCCTCCCCTGCTGGGGGACGATCAGCAGCTCACCGTCCGCGTCGTAGAAGTACCGGCGCGTCATCGCGCGGTTGGCGGCGTACCAGTAGAGCGTGCAGCCGGTGTGGGACTGCGGGGACCCGTTGCCCCCGAGCGCGGCCAGGCCCGCGATGAAGTCGCGCGCGGCGCGCGGCAGCGGCGGCGGGCTCCAGCGCAGCCGGTTCGGCGTCAGTGAGGCCTCATCGAAGCGCGCCACGAGCGCGCCCGCCGGGGCGGGACGGAACGCCCCGTACTGCGCCGACGGCCGGATACGGTACAGCCAGCTGCGGCGGTTGGCCGCGCGCGGCGCGGTGAATGCAGTCCCGGAGAGCTGTTCGGCGTACAGTCCATAGGCGACGCGCTGCGGCGAGTTGCGTCCCTCGGGCAACACACCCGGCAGCGCCTCGGTGGCAAAGTGGTTGCCGAAGCCGCTCAGGTAGCGCGGTGCGGCGGCCGCGTTGGCGAGGGTGGTCATACAGTGGCTCCCGGCGGCGGTCGCGGGCGCCTATAATGTCGGCAAACGGTTGCACACGCAACCTTATGGGGATAGCTCAAGGTGACCGCCCGCAACTCCGAGCGCTCCCGGCTGCGCCTGCCGGCCTTCGTGCCGTTTCGCCTTAACCGCCTGGCGGTGGCCGTGAGCGAGCACCTCGCCGCCATCTACCGTGGGCGCTTCGCCCTCGAGATCCCCGAGTGGCGCGTCATGGCCACCGTCGGCCACGAGCGCAGCTGCACCGCGCAGTTCGTGGCCGAGAGCACCCGCATGCACAAGACCCGCGTCAGCCGCGCGATCGCCGCGCTGCGCGATCGCGGCCTGATCGAGCGCGAGGACGGGGATGCCGACCGGCGCGAGAAGCCGCTCAAGCTCTCGGCTGCCGGCCGGCGCCTGTATGCGCAGCTGGTGCCCCTGGCGCTCGAGCGCGAGGAGCAGCTGCTCGCCTGCCTCAGCGTCCCGGAGCGGCGCGCTTTCCTGGGCGCCCTCACCACCCTGGAAGAGCACCTGAAGCTGTGAGGCGGCCGCCGGACGAACTGCTACCATTCGCGGCGTGAAGATCTTCAGCGCATGGCAGGCAGTGGTGCTGGTGGCGGCCACGGCTGTGGCGCCGCACGCAGGGCCGGTCGAACCGATTCCCGCGCCGCTGGCGCATTCTGCGCAGCTGAGCCTCGAGGGTGCCAGCATGCCCGGTGCACTCATCCTGCGGGTCCGCGGTGCGGGCGGCGCTGCGGTCGACCCCGCCGAGGTGAGCATCGCCGTCGACGGCCGGGAGCTGCCGGCGAGCGCCCGGGCCGATGGCACGCTGCGGGTCGAGCTGCCCGCGACCGGCACCGCGCCGGCGGTGCAGCTGGACGTGACGGTGAGTCACGACGGGATCCGCGAACTCCTGAGCGCCCGGCTGCCGGTCGAGCATGCCGCGGCGCCCGGCGCCGATGCGCACGCCGGCGGTACCGGCGTGCACAGTCAGCTGCTGTGGTGGGGGCTCAACATTGCGATCGTGTTCATCGCCGTGCTGGTGATCTCGCGCCGCATGGGCTGAGGGCACCCGCTACTGCGAGGTCAGCGCCTTCATGTAGCGGTAGAAGAACACGTTGCCCTTGTTGAAGGACTCCACGCCCACCCGCTCGTCGCGCCCGTGCGCCCGCACGTCGTCGGTGTCGATCGCGATCCCCGTAATGCCGTAGGTCGGCATGCCCGCAGCGTTGGTGTAGATCGCATCCGAGGCGCCCGCGTCCATGTACGGAAGCACCGGCACGCCCGGCCACATCTGCGCGACCACGGCATTGAGGGGCTTCACCACGGCCGGGCTCAGGGGCGGCGGCGGGTAGCCGCGGCGCTCCGGCGCGACGTCACTCACCTGGCCGTTGTCGGCCACGAAGCGCACCGTGACCTCGGGGTCTGCGACCACGCGGATGATGTCCTGGCGGACCTCCTCCAGGGAGTGGCCCGGGAGGACGCGGCAGTTGATATTCGCGGTGGCGCGCTGCGGCAGGGCGTTGTTGGCATGCCCCCCGTCCACGCGGGTCGCCACGCAGTTGGTGCGCATCACCCCGTTCTGGGACGGGTCTTTGGACAGGTTCGCCACGGCCTGCGGGTCGGGCGGATCCTTCAGGATGCCGCGGATGTCGGCGGCGCGCTCCGGAGTGGAGGTCGTGGCGAGCCGCTCGAAGTAGGCGCGCGTCACGTTGTTGAGCTCCATCGGGAACTGGTACTTCGCGACCCGGAGCAGCGCCTCGGCGAGCTGGTAGATGGCGTTGTCGGGCCGCGGCTCTGAGCTGTGGCCGCCGCGGTTGGTGACGCTCAGCTGGTAATCGCCGTAAACCTTCTCGGTGGCCCCCAGCGTGAACATTTTCGGCACACCCTTCTCGCTCATCACCGACCAGCCGTCGGTGTTGATCACAAACTCGGCGTCCACCAGGTCACGGCGGTTCTTGACGAGCCAGTCCACGCCGTTGCAGCAGCCACCCTCCTCGTCCGCGGTGAGCGCGAGGATGATATCGCGGTTGGGCTTGTAGCCCTCCTGCTTCATGCGCAGGAGCGTCGCCACCATGATGGCGTCGTCGTCCTTCATGTCCGAGGAGCCGCGGCCGTAGAAGAACCCGTCCTTCTCGACGAGCTTGAACGGGTCGGTGGTCCAGTCCTCGCGGTGCGCTTCAACCACGTCCAGGTGGCCGTTGAGGAGCACCGGCTTGTGCTTGCCGGTACCGTGCAGGCGCACGACCAGGTTCTTCTTCTTCTCGTTGGGCCCTCCGATGATCACGACGTCCGCGGCGGGGAAGCCGGCGTCCCGGAAGCGCTTCGCCATCGCCGTGGCGCTCGCGGTGACGTCGCCCACCGAGTCGGTCGTGTTGATCTCGATGAGCTCGCGGAAGATCTCGCGCGCCAGCTTGTTGGAGGCCTCGTCCGCGGCGCTGTCGGCGGCCAGGGCTCCGGCGGCGGCAAGGCCGGCGCAGGTGGCGGCGAGCAGGCGGATGGCAAGACGGATCTTCATGGGCTTCTCCCTTCGGCGGTGGTCGTGAACTTCTGGCGATGCGGATCGATCACCAGGAGCCGGAACGTGTCCGGCAGGATGCTGGGACGCGGGCGCGGATGCTCGGCGGTGGGCGCCGGCGGGGGACCGAAGTCCGCGGTGACCAGGAACAGCCGGTGCGTGCGCGGGTCGAGCGCCATGGTACGGGCACCCTTCTGGGTCGTCACCGTCTGTGCCACCAGCGGGCGGCGCTCCCGGTCCAGGGCTACGGCCGTCACGACGCCCTCGCCGCAGGAGGCGAACGCCAGGCGTGCATCCGGGTCGTAGCCGGCCGCATCGGCCCCGCCCCCGATCGGCGCGGTGCCGAGCGATGCCCCGGTGCGCACATCCGTCACCACCATGACCTTGTTGTCGCACACGCTGAAGAGCTCGCCTTCGCGCGCATTGAGGGCAAGTCCGCTCGGGGAGTCGCACCCGGGCAGCTGCCACACGGCGGTAACCGCGAGCGTCGCCGCATCGATCACCGCGACGCTGTTCTTGTCCTCGAGGTTCACGTAGACGTGTCCCGCCCCGTCGGCGGTGGCGAACTCCGGCCGGGCATCGAGCGCGATGGTGCCCGCCACGGTGCCGGCCGCTGCATCGATCACGGTGACGTTGCGGCCGCGGCCGTTGAAGCTGAACACCCGCTGCGTGCCGGCATCGTAAGCCAGGGCATCCGGGCCGCCCCCGGTGGCCTTGACTTCCCCGACCGTGCCGAGCGTGGCCAGGTCGAAGATCACCACGCTGTCGTTGGCGCCCGAGGCGACGAAGCCGCGCTTGAGGGCCGGCACCGCGACGATGCCGTGCGCACCACTGATCCCGTTGACGGCCCCGATGCGGGTCATGCGCCGGGTATCGATCACCTCGACGCGCGTGCCGTGTGCGATGTACAGCCGCGCCTGCACGGGTTCGTAGGTCAGGTAGTCCCAGCCGCCCTCGCCGGGCAGCGGGATCACGCGGCCGAGTGCGTACTGGGGGCGCGCCTGCGCCACGGCCGCGCCGAGGAGCGCGAACAGGCAGCTCGTGAGCACGAGAACGGTGCGGTTGGTCATGGGATCGTTATGACCCCGGCGGCGGCGCCGGGTTTCCTGAAATATCAGTGCAGCACGCGGGCGCACAGGTTGAGGAGCGGCCCTGGGAGGATCCCCAGCACCAGCACGGCCGCGGCATTGAGGCCGAGCACCAGGCGCACCCCGGCGCCGCCCACGGCCGGCGGTATGGCGGCGACCGGCTCGTCGAAGTACATGAGCTTGATGACGCGCAGGTAGTAGAACGCCCCGACCACCGACATCGCGGCGGCGATGATCACCAGGTACAGGTGATGGGTCTCCCACAGCGCCTGGAATATGCGCAGCTTCGCCCAGAACCCGACCAGCGGCGGGACGCCCGCGGTTGAGAACATGAGGAGCATCATGGCGAACGCGAGCAGCGGGTCGCGGCGGTACAGGCCCTTGTAGTCCTCCAGCCGGTCCGCCTCGAAACCCTTGCGGCTGGCGAGCAGGATCACGCCGAAGGACCCCAGCGCCACCAGCACGTACACGAGGGTGTAGTAGAGCGCGGCCGCGTAGCCATCGGGGGTCCCGGCGACGAAGCCGAGCACGATGAACCCGACATTGGAAATGGTCGAGTAGGCGAGCATGCGCTTGAGGTTCGTCTGCACCAGCGCCACGACGTTGCCGACCACCAAGGTCAGCACCGCGAGCGGCGCCAGCATCTGCGTCCACTCCGGCGCCATGCCCGCGAGCCCTTCCGCGAGCAGCCGCAGGGCGAGCGCGAAGTAGGCGATCTTGGGCACCGTGCCGATGAAGAGCGTGACGCTGGTCGGGGCGCCCTCGTAGACGTCCGGCAGCCACATGTGGAACGGCACTGCCCCGAGCTTGAAGGCGACGGCCACCACCACGAACACCACCCCCATCACGACCCCGAGCGAGGACGGCGATGCCAGGCGCGCGGTCAGCTCGCCCAGGTCGAGCGTGCCGGCCAGCCCGTAGAGGAGCGACATGCCGTACAGCAGCGCCCCGGAGGCGATGGCCCCGAGCACGAAGTACTTCATGGCCGACTCGGCGGCGACCCCGCTATCACGGTCGAAGGCCACCATGGCGTAGACCGACAGGGCGAGGAGTTCCACGCCGAGGTACACGGTGAGTAGGCTGTTGGCCGACACCAGCACGAAGATCCCGAGTAGCGCGGTGAGGGCGAGCACGTAGTACTCCCCCCGCAGGATGCCGTGGTCAACGAGGTAGCGGCGCGAGTAAAGGAGCACCACGGCCACCACGCTGAACCCGACCAGCTTGAGCACGTAGGCGAGCTCGTCGGCGACGTACATGCCGTTCAGCAGCACCACCCGCTCCATCACGTGGCCGTACTCCACGGTCAGCGCGGCGCACACGGCGAGCGCCACCAGGGTCAGCGTGGAAGTGAGCCCGGTGCGCCGGTCGCCCATGAACACGTCTATCAGGAGCACGGCGCAGATCGCCACCACGAGGCTGATCTCCGGTATCGCCGGCGCCAGGCTCGACCACAGGAAGGCGGGTTCGGACATGGGGACTACTTACCTTGCATTCACAGCTTGGTGGCGATCGCCTGGCTCACCAGGTGGTGGATGGTGGGCTGCATGACCTTCAGGAGCGGTGCCGGCCACACCCCCACGAGGAGCACCACGAGCGCCAGAACCCCCAGCACGAGGAACTCGCGCCCGTTTACGTCCTTCAGTTCCGCCACGCGGGGACTGGTGACCGGGCCGAACACCACCCGCTTGACCAGCCACAGCGTGTAGGCCGCCCCGAGCACCAGGGTGACGGCGGCGAGGAAGGCGTACCAGAAGCTCGCGCGGAAGCTGGCGATGATCACGAGAAACTCGCCCACGAAGCCCGAGGTACCGGGCAAGCCGGTGTTCGCGAGTGCGAACAGCACCATGAAGGCGGCGAACACCGGCATGGTGTTGATCACCCCGCCGTAGTCGGCGATCTGGCGGCTGTGCACCCGGTCGTACAGCACGCCGACGCACAGGAACAGCGCCCCGGAGATCAGGCCGTGGGAAATCATCTGCACCATGGCGCCATCGAGCGCCATCCCGGTGCCCACGGTGTGCCCGGTGTTGCGCACGATGGCATAGATGACGAACGCGCCGAGGGTGACGAAGCCCATGTGGGCGATCGAGGAATAGGCGATCAGCTTCTTCATGTCCTGCTGCACGAGCGCCACGAAGCCGATGTACACCACCGCGATCAGGGACAGCGCGATGACCGGCAACGCAAGCTCCGCGCTGGCATCCGGGGTGATCGGCAGGCTGAAGCGCAGGAACCCGTACCCACCCATCTTCAGCATGATCGCCGCCAGGATGACCGAGCCGCCGGTCGGGGCCTCCACGTGGGCATCGGGGAGCCAGGTATGCACCGGCCACATCGGCACCTTCACCGCGAAGGCGAGGAAGAAGGCGACGAAGATCCAGCGCTGCTCGGCGATCGTCAGCGGCAGCCCCTGCAGGTGCTCGATCGCGTAGCTGCCGCCCTTCACGTACATGTAGATGAGCGCGGCGAGCATGAAGACCGAGCCGAGGAAGGTGTACAGGAAGAACTTCAGGGTCGCGTAGACGCGCCGCGGTCCGCCCCAGATGCCGATGATGAGGAACATCGGGATCAGCATCGCTTCCCAGAAGAAGTAGAAGAGCAGCGCATCGGTGGCCGAGAACACCCCGATCATGAGCCCTTCCATGATGAGGAAGGCCGCGAAGTACTGCGCCGGGCGCTTCTCGATCACCGTCCAGGCCGCGATGATCACCGGTACGGTCATGAGGGCGGTGAGCGCGATGAGCGGCATCGAGATGCCGTCCACGCCCAGGGCGTACTGGGCGTTGAAGCGCGGGATCCAGCTCAGCGCCTCCGGGAACTGCAGCGCCGCGGTGCCCGCATCGAACTGCATCCACAGCGGCACCGCCAGCGCCAGCGTCGCAAGGCTCGCCAGGAGCGCGAGCCACCGCACCAGGGCGACGTAGCGGTCGCCCAGGAGCAGCACCACCACGCCCGCGGCGATCGGCAACCAGATTAGGATCGACAGGAGACCGTGCATCGTTGTGACTTTTCTTATCCGCCGTTGGCGTGGGCGAGGAACCAGCCGAGCAGCACCGCAAGGCCGATCATCATCCAGAACGCGTAGGAGTACAGGTAGCCGCTCTGCACGCGGCGCACGATGCCGCCGAACCAGCCGACCGTGTGGGCCGTGCCGTTGACGAGCGCCCCGTCTATCAGGACCTGGTCCCCGCCCTTCCACAGCACGACCCCGATGCCGCGCGTGAGCGCAGCGATCACGTGCTCGTTGAACCAGTCGAAGTAGTACTTGTGAAGGAGCACGCTGCGGAGCCCGTGCAGGCGCCGGGCGGCACGGTTGGCGAGCTCCGGGCGCCACAGGAAGAACACCCACGCGGTTATCACCCCGGCGAGCGCCAGCGCAAACGGCAGGGTGAAGAACCCGTGCAGGCCGGCGCTCAGCGCGTTGCCGAACTCCTCCCCGACCTTCGCCACCACGTTGTTGCCCTCGCGCACGAAGATCGCCCCGCCGAAGTAGCTCCCGTAGAGCACCGTGCCCGCGGTCAGGAAGCCGATGATCACCGACGGGATCGCGAGCGCGATCAGCGGAACCGTCACGACCCACGGGCTCTCGTGCGGCTCATGCACCCCGTGGTGTCCCTCGTCGTGGCCATGAGCGTCGTGGCCGTGGTCGTGGCCGCCCTGCTCCCGGAAGCGCTCCGGCCCATGGAAGGTCATGAAGATCATGCGGAACGTATAGAGCGCCGTCACGAACACGCCCGCCAGTACGCACCAGTAGGCGTAAGTCGCCCCGTAGCGGTGCGACTCGCCGACCGCCTCGATGATCGCGTCCTTGGAGTAGAACCCGGAGAAGAACGGCGTGCCGATGAGCGCCAGCGCCCCGATCCAGCAGGTGACCGCCGTGATGGGCATGTACTTCGCAAGTCCGCCCATCCTGCGCATGTCCTGCTCGTGGTGCATGCCGATGATCACCGAGCCTGCGGCAAGGAACAGCAGCGCCTTGAAGAAGGCGTGCGTCATGAGGTGGAACATCCCGGCGCTGTAGGCGGAGACGCCCAGGGCCACGGTCATGTATCCGAGCTGGGACAGCGTCGAGTAGGCCACGACGCGCTTGATGTCATTGTTGACGACACCCAGGAGGCCCATGAAGAACGCGGTGGTCGCCCCGATGATGAGCACGAACGACAGGGCCGCGTCGGAGTACTCGAACAGCGGCGACATGCGTGCCACCATGAAGATACCGGCGGTCACCATGGTCGCGGCATGGATGAGGGCCGAGATCGGCGTCGGGCCCTCCATCGAGTCCGGGAGCCACACGTGCAGCGGCACCTGGGCGGACTTGCCCATGGCGCCGATGAAAAGGCACACGCAGATGAGCGTGAGTGCGTTCACGCTCAAGGTCGGTGACAGCGGCAGGGTCGCGGCGGCGATCTGCGGGGCGGCGCGGAAGGCGTCCGCGTAGTGCAGCGAGTTGGTGAAGTAGGCGATGCCGGCGATCCCCAGCACGAAGCCGAAGTCGCCGATGCGGTTGACCAGGAACGCCTTCAGGTTCGCGAAGATCGCGCTCGGGCGGGTGTACCAGAAGCCGATCAGGAGGTAGGAGACGACGCCCACGGCCTCCCAGCCGAAGAACAGCTGCATGAAGTTATTCGCCATCACCAGCATCAGCATGGCGAAGGTGAACAGCGAGATGTAGCTGAAGAAGCGCGTGTAACCCGGGTCGTCGCGCATGTAACCGATGGTGTAGACGTGCACGCACAGCGACACGAAGGTCACCACGACCATCATGAGCGCGGTCAGGCGGTCGACGAGGAACCCGACCTGCATGTGCATGCCGTCGCTCACCAGCCAGGTGTACACCGGGCCGTCGAAGGCCGGCGCCCCGTCGAAGTACAGGCCCCGCAGGACTCCTAAGGACAGCCAGCAGCTCACGGCAACGCCTGCGATGGTGACGAGGTGCGCGCCCACCCGCCCGACGATGCGACCGAAGAGCCCCGCGATGATCGAGGCCGTCAGCGGCAGGAGCGGGATGGCGATGAGCACATTCGGGTTCATGGGGGTATCGACGCTTACCCTTTCAGCGTGTTCAGGTCTTCGACGTTGATGCTGCGGCGCTCACGGAACAGCACCACGAGGATCGCAAGGCCAATCGCGGACTCCGCCGCCGCCACCGTCAGCACGAAGAACACGAATACCTGGCCATTCAAGTCGGACAGGTAGCGCGAGAAGGCGATGAAGTTGAAGTTCGCCGCGAGCAGCAGGAGCTCGACGCACATCAGCAGCAGGATCACGTTCTTGCGGTTGAGGAAGATGCCCGCGACCGCGATCGAGAACAGGATGGCCGAGAGGGTGAGCAGCTGCGCGAGCGTGATCATGGGCGCTTCTCCGGATCCATCTTGACCAGCCGCACCCGGTCGGCGGCGCGCACCGCGACCTGCGCATCGACGTCCTGCTTCTTGAGCCCCGCGCGGTGGCGCATGGTGAGCGCGATGGCGGCGACGATCGCCACCAGAAGCAGCATGGCCGCAAGCTCCAGCGGGTACGCATAGCGGCCGTAGAGGAGCTTGCCCAGCTCGAGCGTGTTGCTGTAGTCGGCCGGCAGCGGGGTCGCCCCGCGCGTGACGTCCACGCCGAGGCCGCCCTTGGCCCACACGACGCCCGCGATCTCGATGATGACCGCGAGCGCGGTGATCCAGCCGAGCCAGGCGAAGCGCGTGAAGCCCTGGCGCAGCTCGGCAAGATCGATGTCGAGCATCATGACCACGAACAGGAACAGCACCATGACCGCGCCCACGTAGACGAGCACCAGCACCACGGCCAGGAACTCCGCCTCGATCAGGAGCCAGATGGCCGCCGAGGTCACGAAGCACATGACCAGGGCGAGCGCCGAGAACACCGGGTTGCGGGTGGTGATCACCCCGATGGCGGAAACCACCAGGATGGCGGCGAAGACGTGGAACAGGATCTGGATCAGCATGGCGTCATCACCGGTACGGGGCGTCCGCGGCCTTGTCGGTGGCGATCATGGCCTCGTAGCGCTCCCCCACCGCGAGCAGCTTGTCCTTGCTCATGATGTTCTCGCCGCGCTTCTCCATGTGGTACTCGTGGATGCGGGTGAGCACGATGGCATCCACGGGGCAGGCCTCCTCGCAGAAGCCGCAGTAGATGCACTTGAAGAGGTCGATGTCGTAGCGCGTGGTGCGCCGCGTGCCGTCCGCCGCCACTTCCGAGTCAATGGTGATGCACACCGCCGGGCACACCGCCTCGCACAGCTTGCAGGCGATGCAGCGCTCCTGGCCGTTGGCGTAACGGCGCTGCGCGTGCAGCCCGCGGAAGCGCGGCGACTGCGGGGTCTTCTCCTCCGGGTAGTTGAGCGTGTACTTCGGCTCGAACAGCGTGCGGCGCGTGAGCCACATGCCCTTGAGGAGCTCCGGCAATAGCAGCGTCTTGAAGGGATTCAGTGCCATATCAGTGGTACCAGGGGCGGGCCCAGGGGCCGACGCGGTAGATCGCCATTACCATCTCGACGCCGATCCACACCAGCGTGACCGGGATCAGCGCCTTCCAGCCCAAGCGCATGATCTGGTCGTAGCGGTAGCGCGGGAAGGTGGCGCGGAACCACAGGAACAGGAACACCAGGCAGAAGACCTTGAGGAACAGCCACGCGAAGCTCGGCGCGCCGAGGAAGGTCGCGCCCAGCACCGGCCAGCCCTCGAACGGCCCCTGCCAGCCGCCGAAGAAGAACACCGCGGTCAGGGCCGAGATCAGGATCATGTTCGCGTACTCGGCGAGGAAGAACAGCGCGAACGCGATCCCCGAGTACTCGACGTGGAAGCCGGCCACGATCTCCGACTCGCCCTCGGCGACGTCGAAGGGCGCGCGGTTGGTCTCGGCGACGCCGGAGATGAAATACACGGCCAGCAGCGGGAACAGCCACAGCCAGTTCCACGAGCCCACCCCGCCGGCCTGGCTCTCGACGATCTTGCCGAGGTTCATGCTGCCGGTGGCCATGAGGACCCCGACGAGCGCAAATCCCATGGCGATCTCGTAGGCCACCATCTGCGCGGCCGAGCGCATGGCTCCCAGGAAGGCGTACTTCGAGTTTGCCGCCCAGCCAGCGATGATGACGCCGTACACGCCCATCGAGGTGAGCGACAGCAGGTACAAGAGGCCCGCGTCCGCCTTGGAGATCACCAGCTGCGGCGACAGCGGGATCACCGCCCAGGCGGCGAACGCCGGGATGAGCGCGATCATCGGCGCCAGGCGGAACAGGATCTTGTTGGCGCGGGCCGGGATCACCACCTCCTTGATGAGGAGCTTGATGACGTCCGCGAACGGCTGCCCGAACCCCGGCAGGAACCCCAGGATGCGCACCCGGTTCGGCCCGCGGCGCAGCTGCATCCAGCCGATGACCTTGCGCTCCCACAGCGTCAGGAACGCGACGCACAGGATCAGCACCACGGTCACGATCACGATCCACACGAGCGACTGGACGTAGCTCGGGAGCGAGTCCCACAGGCTGTTGAATTTCTCCAGCACGATCGGGGGCGCCCTTCCTAGTAGACCACCGCAGCCGTGCGCCCCTCGCGCGTGCGCTGCAGCGAGGGCGCGCGGCGCACGAGGGCGTCGGTCTGGTACATCGGCACGTCGACCCAGGCCTCGCCGTCGGCCCCGCCGGGGCCGTCGGCCACGGCGTGCGTGCCCTGGTAGGGCGCGGGCTTCACGTCCGCGCAGCGCGCGCGCACCTCGGCGAGCACGTCCTCGGAGGACTGGTAGTCAAAGTTCGGCAGGTTGAGGAGGTTCCCCAGCACGCGCAGGATCTTCCACCCCGGGCGCGCCTCGCCGACCGGGAGCGCCGCACCGGCCTGGGTCTGCCACTGGCCGGAGCAGTTCACGAAGGTGCCAGAAGTCTCGGCGAAGGTGCCCATCGGCAGCAGCACGTGGGCGAGGCTCTTCAGTTCCTCGCTGGCGTAGGGGCTCACCGCCACCACGAACTGCGCCTTGCTCAAGGTCCGAAGCGCCTCGGGCTCCAGCGTGTCGAGGCTCGGCTCGATGCCCCCGACCAGGAGATAGGCCTTGAGGCTCTGCTGCAGCATCTGGCGCGCATTGAGCCCCGGGGCGTTGACGGGCCGCCCGCCGGCCTCGCGGTGCGGCAGCGCGCCGGCCAGGTGGGCGCCGATCGAGTTGGCGCCTTCCGTGATGCGGCCGAGGCCTGCGCCGGTGAGGCTCGCGAGCGCCGCGGCCAGCGAGCGGATGTCGATGAAGCGCGGGTGGCGTGCCGCGAGGGCCCCCATCCACACGCCACGCTTCTCGCCGGCGCTCAGCACCTGCGCGAGCGCCCGGTGCTCGTCGGTGACCTTCGCGCGCGCGACCACCGCAGCCAGGTGCGAGGGCACGCTCTTGCCGGTGAGTTCCGCGGCCGCGGCGAGCACCGCCGCCAGCTCGTCCACGAACTCCTGCCCGGCCGCCGTGCGGTAGGCCTTGACCGGGAACAGGTACGGGAAGCGCGCCGGGTTGAGGAACGCCACCTGGGCGCCCTTGAGGGACGCCTTGCGCACGTGGTGCGCGAGCAGCGGCGCCTCGCGGCGCAGGTTTGCGCCGATGACCAGGAGCCCGTTCAGGTTGTCGACGTCGCCAACGTGCAGGCCCAGTCCCGGGATCACCGGGTCGGCGGCCGCGTCGCGGAAGTCGCGCTGCCGCAGGCGGTGGTCGACGTTGTGGCTCTTCAGTCCCCGCGCCAGGCGCTGGCTCAAGTACAGCTCCTCGAGCGTCGCGGTCGGGCTCACCAGCACGCCCAGATCCGCGCCGCGGGCCGCAAGTCCCTCGGCGACGCGCGTGAGGGCGACCTCCCAGCCCGTCTCGACCCACTCTCCGCCCTCGCGCACCATCGGCTTCATGAGCCGGTCGGGGCTGTAGACCCCCTCGTAGCTGAAGCGGTCGCGGTCGGCGATCCAGATCTCGTTGATGTCCTCGTTCTCGCGCGGTACGACGCGCTTCAGGTGCCCGCGCAGCACGTGCCCGAACACGTTCGTCCCCAGGCAGTCGTGTGGCGCGATGAGCGGGGTCGAGCTCATCTCCCAGGCGCGCGCGCTGAAGCGGTAGGGCTTGGACACCAGCGCCCCCACCGGGCACAGGTCGATGACGTTGCCGGACAGCTCGTGGTTGACCGTGCTCTCGATGTAGGTGCGCACGGCGACGTGCTCGCCGCGGCCGACCATGCCGAGCTCCTGGATCCCCGCGATCTCCTCGGTGAACCGCACGCAGCGCGTGCACTGGATGCAGCGCGTCATGTCGGTCGCGATCAGGGGGCCCAGATTCTCGTCCTGCACCGAGCGCTTGCCCTCGTGGTAGCGCGAGGCGTCGCGGCCAAAGCCCACGGCCAGGTCCTGCAGCTCGCACTCCCCGCCCTGGTCGCATATCGGGCAGTCGAGCGGGTGGTTGATCAGCAGGAACTCCATCGTGGCGCGCTGCGCCCCGATCGCCTTGGGCGACTTGGTGAACACCTTCATGCCATCCGTAATCGGGGTCGCGCAGGCCGGCATGGGCTTCGGAGCCTTCTCGATCTCCACCAGGCACATGCGGCAGTTGGCGGCGACCTTGAGCTTCTCGTGGTAGCAGAAGCGCGGCACGTAGGCGCCCGCCGCGTCGGTGGCGCGGATGAGCATGTCGCCCTTCTTCGCCTTGACCGCTACGCCGTCGATCTCGATGTTGACCAGCTCGTCCGCCATGAATGCAGTGTTTCCGTGCCTTAAGCCACAGCCGCCTGGGCCGCCTCGGCGCCCAGGGTCTCGGCGACGATGCTCCGGCCGCCGTGGTCGATCATGTATTCGAACTCGTGCCGGTAGTGCTTGAGGAAGCTCTGCACCGGCCACGCCGCCGCGTCCCCGAAGGCGCAGATGGTGTGCCCCTCGATGCGGTTGGCGACATCGAGCAGGAGGCCCAGCTCGTCGCGGCGCGCCTCGCCGGCCAGCATCCGCTTGAGCAGGCGGTTCATCCAGCCGGTGCCCTCGCGGCACGGGGTGCACTGGCCACAGGACTCCGAGTAATAGAAGCGCGACACCCGCTCGAGCGTCTTCACCATGCAGGTGGTCTCGTCCATGACGATCGAGGCACCGGTGCCGAGCGCGGAGCCCGCGGCCTTTACCGAGTCGTAGTCCATGTTGGTCCTGAGCATGACCTCGCCCGGCACCACCGGCACCGAGACGCCGCCGGGGATCACGGCCTTCAGCTTGCGCCCGCCGCGCACGCCGCCACACAGCTCGAGGAGGTCCGCGAACGGCACGCCGAGCGGCAGCTCGATGTTGCGCGGCCGCTCGAGGTGGCCGGACATGGAGAAGATCATCGTGCCGCCGGAGTTCGGCGGCCCCAGGGCCGAAAACCAGGCCGGTCCCTTGCGCAGGATGGTGGGGACCGAGGCGTAGCTCAGCGTGTTGTTGATCGTGGTCGGCGCACCGTAGACGCCGAAGTTCGCGGGGAACGGCGGCTTGAAGCGCGGGCGCCCGGGCTTGCCCTCGAGGGACTCCAGCAGCGCGGTCTCCTCGCCGCAGATGTAGGCGCCGGCACCCACGTAGGCGTGCAGGTCGAAGTCGACCCCGCTGCCCTTCACGTTCTTGCCCAGGAGCCCCGCCGCATAGGCTTCCTTGAGCGCGGCCTCGAAGCGCGGCACCGGCTCGCCGAGGAACTCGCCGCGGATGTAGTTGTAGGCCACCGTGGTGTTGGTGCAGTAGCCGGCGATCGCCAGCCCCTCGATCACCGAATGCGGGTTGTAGCGCAGGATGTCGCGGTCGTGGCAGGTGCCCGGCTCGCTCTCATCCGAGTTGCACACCAGGTACTTCTGCACCGGGGAGTTCCTCGGCATGAAGCTCCACTTGGTGCCGGTCGGGAAGCCTGCGCCGCCGCGGCCGCGCAGGCCCGAGGCCTTCACCTTCTCGATGATCTCCTCGCGCGGGGGCTTGTCCCTGAGGATCTGCTCCCACGCCTGGTAGCCGCCGATCGAGCGGTAGGTCTCGAGGGTCCACGGACGCTCGAGCTTCAGCGGCTCGAACACCGTGAGGTTCATCTTGTCGGCGTACTTGGCTTCCAGGTCGCTCACTTGAGCTCATCCAGGATCTTGTCGAGCTTCTCGGGTGTCAGGTGCTCGTGGAATACGTGGTCCACCATCATCATCGGCGCGCCGGTGCAGGCGGCCAGGCACTCCTCCTCGCGCTTGAGAAAGATCCGGCCGTCGGCCGTGCTCTCGTTGAGCTTGATGCCGAGCTTCTTCTCGGCGTGCGCCACCAGCGCCTCCCCGCCGTTCAGCATGCAGGAGATGTTGGTGCAGATGCTCACATGGTGGCGGCCGCACGGGTGGGTCTCGAACATCGAGTAGAACGCAGCCACCTCGTACACCTGGATCGGCGGCAGCTTCAGGTACTCGGCGATTGCGTCCATGAGCTCGCTCGTGAGGTAGCCCTGGTTCTGCTCCTGCGCGGCGCGCAGCGCGGCGATGCACGCCGAGCGCTGCCGGCCGGGCGGGAACTTCGCGATCCAGTGGTCGATCTCGGCCCGCGTGTGCTCGGAGAGCACCGCGGTCCCGGGCGTGACGCCTGCGTTCTGGCTGTTCTCTTGGCTCACCGGTCGATTTCCCCGAAAACGATGTCCTGGGTGCCGATGACCGCCACCACGTCGGCCAGCATGTGGCCGCGCGACATCTCCTCCAGCGCCGCAAGGTGCGGGAAGCCGGGGGCGCGGCACTTCAGCCGGTAGGGCTTGTTGGCGCCGTCGGAGACCAGGTAGATGCCGAACTCGCCCTTGGGCGCCTCGACCGCCGCGTAGGTCTCCCCCGCCGGCACCTCGTACCCTTCGGTGAAGAACTTGAAGTGGTGGATCAGGGACTCCATGTCCTCTTTCATGTGCTCGCGCGAGGGCGGGCGCACCTTGCGGTCATCGACCATCACCGGTCCCGGATGGGCCTTCAGCCACTCGATGCACTGGCGCACGATGCGGTTGGACTGGCGCATCTCCTCGACCCGCACCAGGTAGCGGTCGTAGCAGTCGCCGTTCACGCCCACCGGGATGTCGAAGTCCATGCGGTCGTAGACCTCGTAGGGCTGCTTCTTGCGCAGGTCCCAGGCGAACCCGGAGCCGCGCAGCATCGGACCGGAGAACCCCAGCTGCAGCGCGCGCTCGGGCGCCACCACGCCGATGTTGACCGTGCGCTGCTTCCAGATGCGGTTGTCGGTAAGCAGCGTCTCGTAGTCGTCCACCGCCTTCGGGAACTGCTCAGTGAAGGCCTGGATGTAGTCGAGCATGGTGCCCGAGCGCGCCTCGTTCATGCGCGCGGCGTCCTTGGCGGAGCGCCACTTGGACGCCTGGTAGCGGGGCATCGAGTCCGGCAGGTCGCGGTACACACCGCCGGGGCGGTAGTAGGTCGCGTGCATGCGCGTGCCGGAGACCGCCTCGTACACGTCCATGAGTTCCTCGCGCTGCTTGAAGCACAGGAGGAACACGGTCATCGCCCCGATGTCCAGGCCGTGCGCGCCGAGCCACATCAGGTGGTTCAGGATGCGGGTGATCTCGTCGAACATCACGCGGATGTACTGCGCCCGCTCGGGCGCCTCGATCCCCAGCAGCCGCTCGATGGCGAGCACGTAGGCGTGCTCGTTGCACATCATGGAGACGTAGTCCAGCCGGTCCATGTAGCCGATCGACTGGTTGAAGGGCTTGGACTCGGCGAGTTTCTCGGTGCCGCGGTGCAGGAGCCCGATGTGCGGGTCCGCTTTCTGGATCACTTCGCCGTCGAGCTCCAGCACCAGGCGCAGCACGCCGTGGGCCGCCGGGTGCTGCGGCCCGAAGTTCATCGTGTAGTTGCGGATCTCGGTAGGCGGTGAGGCGGCCATCAGCGCGGGCCCTCCTTGGGATCCTTCAGCGCCGGCTCGTAGCGGTGGTCGTGGCGGATCACCTTCGGCACCAGCACGCGCGGGGTGATGCTCACCGGCTGGTAGACGACGCGGCCCTTCTCCTCGTCGTAGCGCACCTCGACGTTGCCGATCAGCGGGAAGTCCTTGCGGAACGGGTGGCCGATGAAGCCGTAGTCGGTGAGGATGCGGCGCAGGTCGGGGTGCCCGCGGAACAGGATCCCGAACAGGTCGAAGGTCTCGCGCTCGAACCAGTTGGCGCTCGCCCACACCTCGACCACCGAGTCCACCACCGGCTCCTCGGTGTCGGCGACGCGTACCGCAAGCCGCAGGCGCTCGTTGTGCGTGACGGACAGCAGCTGGTAGACCACCGCGAAGCGGCCGGCCTCCATCGGGTCGGGGCGGTCGGTGTGCGCAACGCGCGCCCGGCTGAATCCCGAGCGCGTGGCGCTCTGGGTCTGCCAGTCGTCGCGCCCGTAGTGCAGGAAGTCGACCCCGGACACGTCGACCAGGATCTCGAACTTGAGCTCGGGCGCGTCCCGCAGGGTACGGCAGACCGAGAGCAGGTTCGCCGCATCCGTCTCGTAAGCAAGCTCGTGCGCGAGCGCGGCCGTGCGGCGCACCCGGCCCCGGAGCTGGGCATCGACCTTCTGGGCGAGAGCCTCGATCCGCTCGCTCACCTTCAACTCACTCCTTCAGTTAGCGGGCGATCGTGCTGGTACGGGCGATCTTCTTCTGCAGCTGCACGATGCCGTAGACGAGCGCCTCGGCCGTCGGCGGGCAGCCCGGGACGTAGACATCGACCGGCACCACGCGGTCGCAGCCGCGTACCACCGCATAGGAATAGTGGTAGTAGCCGCCGCCGTTGGCGCACGAGCCCATGGAGATCACCCAGCGCGGCTCGGCCATCTGGTCGTAGACGCGCCGCAATGCCGGGGCCATCTTGTTGACCAGCGTCCCGGCCACGATCATGACGTCCGACTGGCGCGGGCTTGGGCGAAACACGACTCCGAAGCGGTCGAGGTCGTAGCGCGAGGCGCCGGCGTGCATCATCTCCACCGCGCAGCAGGCGAGCCCGAAGGTCATCGGCCACAGCGATCCGGTGCGCGCCCAGTTGACGAGGTTGTCCACCTGCGTGGTCATGAAGCCACGCTCGGCGAAGCCCTCCGGGCTGTCGGGCGCGGCTAGTCCCACTCGAGCGCCCCCTTCTTCCACTCGTAGATGAAGCCCACCACGAGGATCGCGAGGAACAGCGCCATGGCGCCGATCCCGAACATGCCGATCTTGCTGAGGGCCACCGCCCACGGAAAGAGGAAGGCGATCTCCAGGTCAAAGACGATGAAGAGGATCGCGACCAGGTAGTAGCGCACGTCGAACTTGGTGCGCGTGTCCTCGAAGGCGTCGAAGCCGCACTCGTAGGGAGTGATCTTGGCCTTGTCGTTGTGGAAGCGGGAGAAGAAGCGGCCGATGCCGGTGCCGAGAACCAGGAGCACGGTCGCCAGCGCACCGGCCACGACCAGGAAGATGAGGATCGGCAGATAGTTCGACAGCATGCGCTCGCGACCGTAAAAAAGGCAGATCGACCTGCTCGACCTGCCCCACTTCAAGGCTGCGCATTGTAGCAGCGCAGTCCGTCGTTTTGGTGCCGACGGGGAGATTCGAACTCCCACACCTTGCGGCGCTAGCCCCTCAAGCTAGTGTGTCTACCAATTCCACCACGTCGGCGCTTAAGAAATCTGAGCGAATCGGGCGTTGCAATCCTACTTGGGCGCCGCCGGCGCAGGCGTCGGTGCGTTTGCAGGCGCCGGCGTGCTCGCCGGGGCGGTCACGGGCGCGCCCGAGCCGCTCGGGCTCGCGGGCGCCGTCGCCGGGAGGCTCGCGGGCTTGGAGGCGGCATCGTCCAGGATCGAATGCGGGGCTTCGGCCGGGGCACGCGTCGAGAGGTACGCAAGACCCATGCTGTTGATCATGAAGATCGCGGCGAAGATCGCGGTTGCGCGCGACAGCGCGGTGGTGGCGCCCCGGGCGCCGAACACCGTGCCGGACGCGCCGGCACCGAACCCGGCGCCGGCATCGGCGCCCTTGCCACGCTGCAGCAGCACCAGGCCGATGATCGCCGCGGCCGAGATCAGCTGCACGAAGGTCAGAATGTTACGAATCCACATCGGCAATACTCACTTAAGCCGGGCCGGCGGCGGCCAGGATCGTCAGGAACTCGTCAGCCTTGAGGGACGCGCCACCGATCAGACCGCCGTCGACGTCGGGCATCGCGAACAATTCGGCCGCGTTCCCGGCCTTCACGCTGCCGCCATACAGGATGCGGGTGGCGGCCGCAATTCTAGCATCCCGGGCCCCGATCCGGGCCCGGATGTAGGCGTGCACTTCCTGCGCCTGCTCGGGGGCGGCATTGCGGCCGGTGCCGATCGCCCAGACCGGCTCGTAGGCGACCACCGCCTGCTCCAGGCCGGTGGCGCCACACAGCTCGAGCACCACGTCCAGCTGCCGCGCCACGACCTCGCGGGTGCGCCCCGCCTCGCGGTCGGCGAGCTGCTCCCCGACGCACAGGATCGGGATCAGTCCCTTGGACAGCGCTGCCCCGAACTTGCGGGCCACCAGCTGGTCGCTCTCGCGGTACAGCAGGCGCCGCTCGGAATGGCCCACGATCACGTACTCGCAGCCGACGTCCTTGAGCATGGCCGAGGAGATCTCGCCCGTGAAGGCGCCCTGCGTATCGGCACAGACGTCCTGGCCGCCCAGGCTGATGGACGAGTCGCGCAGCTGCCGCGAGGCCTCGAGCAGGTACACGAACGGCGGGCACACGAGGCAGGTCGCCTTCGGCGTCGCCGGGGCCCCGGCGAGGAGTTCCTCGATCAGGCGCGCATTCTCGGCGCGCGAGCCGTGCATCTTCCAGTTTCCGGCGACTATCGGGCGACGCATTCAGCGGCCTCAAGTGGCGGGTTTGCACCCGCCGGCGGGTTTCAAGGGCGCGCGATGATAGCGACGCAGGCAGGGTGACGCAACGGCCCGCGCCGGGGCGGCAGTTCGGCCCCTAAACCCCGGTGCCGACGGGGATTTTGAGCCCCTGCCAGGCCAGGCCGCTCAGCCGGCCGGGGCGCTGTTCTTGACCACCTCGGCAAGCTCGGCGGCGGCGGCCCGGGTGATCGCCTCGTCCCGGCCCTCGACCATGACCCGGATCACCGGCTCGGTCCCGGAGGCACGCAGGACCACGCGCCCCTCCGACCCCAGCCGTTTCTGGATCCGCTCCATCGCCGTCTGGACGGCCGGGACCTTGAGCGGGTCGAAGCGCTGGGCGACCTTCACGTTGAGGAGCACCTGCGGCAGGTGACGCATGCCGGAGGTGAGCTCGGCGAGCTCCCGCCCGGACTGCTTCATGACCGCCAGCACCTGCAGCGCGCTCACCAGTCCGTCCCCGGTGGTGGTCTTGTCCAGGCACAGGATGTGGCCGGAGGCCTCCCCGCCCAGGATGCCGCCGGTCTCGCGCAGCATTGCCAGCACGTAGCGGTCCCCGACCGCGGCGCGCTTGAAGTCGATGCCGGCCGCCCGCAGCGCAAGCTCGAGCCCGAGGTTGCTCATGACGGTGCCGACCACCGGCCCGCGCAGCTCGCCGCGCTCCTTGAGCGCGCGCGCGATGACGTAAAGAAGCTGGTCGCCATCGACCGTGCGCCCCAGGTGGTCGACCATCACCAGGCGGTCACCGTCCCCGTCGAGCGCCACGCCCACGTTGGCGCGCACGCCCGGCACGGTGAGCTGCAGCAGGTCCGGCGCGGTCGATCCGCAGCCGTCGTTGATGTTGCGGCCGTTGGGCGAGCAGCCGATCGGCACGATCTCGGCACCGAGGTCGGCGAGGATCCGCGGTCCGACCTTGTAGGCGGCGCCGTTGGCGCAGTCGATGACGATCTTGAGTCCGGTGAGGTCGGTGCCCGCCGGCAGGGTCGCGGCGCAGAACTCCTGGTACAGCGTGCGCGAGCGGTCGGCGCGCGTGGCGCGACCGAGGTTGCGCGAGGTACGCGTGGTGGGCGGCTGCTCGAGCTCGGCCTCGATGCGCTCCTCGAGCTCGTCGGACAGCTTGCCGCCGGAGGCGTCGAAGAACTTGATGCCGTTATCGTCGTAGAGGTTGTGCGAGGCGCTGATCACGACGCCGAAGTCGCAGTTGAAGCGGCGCGCCATGTAGGCGATCCCTGGGGTCGGCAGCGGCCCGATCAGCATGACGTTGACGCCGGCGGCCACGAAGCCCGCCTCGAGGGCGGCCTCGAACATGTAGCCCGACAGCCGGGTGTCCTTGCCGATGAGTACCGTGCCGCCCTCCGGGGCGAGCACCCGCGCCGCGGCACTTGCCAGCTTGAGCGCAAAATCCACGGTCATCGGGTGTTCGCCCACCCGGCCGCGCACCCCGTCGGTGCCGAAATAGCGACGCCCCAAGTTCCTAACCTCCCCCCTCGACCGCCGCGACCACCCTGAGCACATCCACGGTTGCGGCCACATCGTGCGCGCGGATGATGCGCGCCCCGTGCAACGCGGCGATCACGGCGAGCGCGAGGCTCCCGGCCAGGCGCTCGCCCGTGTCGCGGCCGGTGAGTTTGCCGAGCCAGGACTTGCGCGACAAGCCGGCGAGCACCGGCACGCCCAGGCGCGTGAGGTCGCGCAGCTGCCGCAGGAGCGTGAGGTTGTGCGCGGCGTTCTTGCCGAACCCGAAGCCGGGGTCGATCGCGAGGCGCCGGCGCGCGATGCCGGCGGACTCACAGGCCGCAAGTCGCGCGCCGAGGAAGGCGCCGACCTCGGCAGTGACGTCCGCGTAGTGCGGCTCGCGCTGCATGGTGCGCGGCTCGCCCTGCATGTGCATGAGGCACACGGCGCACCCGGAGTCGCGCGCCGCCTCGAGCGCACCCGCGGCGGACAGGGCCCGCACGTCGTTGATGAGACCGGCGCCGGCCTCGGCCGCGGCGCGCATGACCTCGGGCTTGCTGGTGTCGACCGAGATCACCGCGCTGCTCGCGGCCAGCGCCCGCACCACCGGCACCACGCGGGCGAGTTCCTCGGCGACACTGACCGGCTCTGCGCCCGGGCGCGTGGACTCCCCGCCGACGTCGATGAAGGTCGCGCCTTCCGTGACCATCCGTAGCCCGTGCTCGATCGCCGCCTGCTGCGCAAGGTAGCGGCCGCCGTCGGAAAACGAGTCGGGGGTGACGTTGAGGACGCCCATGACGCAGGGCGTGGCGAGCGCCACGCGGCGCCCGGCGCACTGAAGCTCGAGGGGCTCGCTCATGCCGGCGCGGGCGCCGGAAGGGGCGCGGCTAGTGCTGGCCGGCCGGGATCGGCGGGCCGCCGGCCGCAGGACCCTCCGCCGGGGCCTTCGGCGGGCGGTTGGAGAGCGTGTCGTCCCAGCCCGCGGGCGGCTTGGGCGTCTTGCCCGCCATGATGTCCTTCAGCTGCTCCTCGTCGATGGTCTCGTACTTGATGAGCGCATCGGCCATGGTGTGCAGCTTGTCGAGGTTGGTCTCGAGGAGGGTCTTGGCGCGCGCGTAGTTGGTCTCGATCACGCTGCGCACCTCCTCGTCGATGGCATGCGCGGTGACGTCGGAGACCTGCTTGTGCTGCGTGACGCTGCGGCCGAGGAAGACCTCGCCCGAGTCCTCGGAGTACGTGAGCGGGCCGAGCTTGTCCGACAGGCCCCACTTGGTGACCATGTTGCGGGCGAGCTCGGTGGCGCGTTCGATGTCGTTGGCGGCCCCGGTGGTCACGCCATCGTTGCCGAAGATCAGTTCCTCGGCGCAGCGACCGCCGAAGAGCGAGGTGATGCGGCTCTCGAGCTCGCGGCGGCTGGTGCTGTAGCGGTCACCTTCCGGCAGGTACCAGGTGAGCCCCAGCGCGCGGCCGCGCGGGATGATGGTCACCTTGTAGACCGGGTCGTGGTCCGGGACCATGAAACCGACGATCGCATGCCCCGCCTCGTGGTAGGCGGTCATCTTCTTTTCCTGGTCCGACATCACCATGGAGCGCCGCTCGGCGCCCATGTAGATCTTGTCCTTGGCGCGCTCGAATTCGTCCATGCCGACGATGCGCTTGTTGGCACGGGCGGCGAACAGCGCCGCCTCGTTGACGAGGTTGGCGAGGTCGGCGCCGGAGAACCCCGGCGTGCCGCGCGCGATCAGCGCGGGCTTCACGTCATCGGCGAGCGGCACGCGCCGCATGTGCACGCGCAGGATCTGCTCGCGCCCGCGCACGTCCGGCAGCGGCACGACCACCTGGCGGTCGAAGCGGCCCGGGCGCAGGAGCGCCGGGTCCAGCACGTCGGGACGGTTGGTGGCGGCGATGACGATGATGCCCTCGTTGCCCTCGAAGCCGTCCATCTCCACCAGCAGCTGGTTCAGGGTCTGCTCGCGCTCGTCGTGGCCGCCGCCCAGGCCCGCGCCGCGGTGGCGGCCCACCGCGTCGATCTCGTCGATGAAGATGATGCAGGGGGCGTGCTTCTTCGCCTGCTCGAACATGTCGCGCACGCGCGAGGCGCCGACGCCGACGAACATCTCCACGAAGTCCGAGCCGGAGATGGTGAAGAACGGGACCTTCGCCTCGCCCGCGATGGCGCGCGCGAGCAGGGTCTTGCCGGTGCCGGGCGAGCCCACCATGAGCACGCCCTTGGGGATCTTGCCGCCGAGCTTCTGGAACTTGCCCGGGTCCTTGAGGAAGTCGACGATCTCGCCGACCTCCTGCTTGGCCTCATCGACGCCGGCGACGTCGGCGAAGGTGACGTTCACCTGGTCCTCGCCGAGGAGGCGCGCACGGCTCTTGCCGAAGGACATCGCCCCGCGTCCGCCGGAGGCGCCCTGCATCTGCCGCAGCATGTAGAGGAAGACGACGATCAGGAGCAGCGCCGGGGCCATCTGCAGGAGCAGCTGCCCGATGATGCTCGGCTGGCGCGGCTCCTTGGATTCGATCTTGACGTGCGCCTTGGAGAGCGACCCGATCAGCGCGGTGTAGTCGGTCTCGGGATTGCGCGTCTTGAATTCGGTCTTGTCCTTGTACGTGCCGTAGATCATCTCCCCCTGCATGACCACGGACTCGACGCGCTCGGCTTTGACCGCGTCCAGAAACTCCGAGTAGGCCACGTCATGGGGCGTCCCCACCTGGGGCATGTAACGGCTGAACACCAGCAGCAGGACGAATACGATCACGACCCAAAGCAGGATGTTCTTTGTCAAATCGTTCAAAGGCTTACGTCCTATAACTCGCGCACGTACGATCGGGGACCCAACTGAACCTACACCAAGCAGTGCTGCAGGGCCAGCAATTACATCGCGGGACTGCCGACCCCCGAAATCCCGGTTTCCCGGCCGCCCCGGGCCCTCGCAGCTTGGGCGGTGCAGGCGGGACTCGCGGCTGGCACCCTCCGCCCAGGGTTCATCAGGGCACCCGGGGCTGGGTTCAAGGCTCGTGCCCGCTGGAGGCCGCCCAGCCCCCCCGGCATCCTCAGGAATCCTACAATGCCGACATGACCAAACCCGACACGCCGTCCCAGGCGGCCGCCAATACCCCCGTGGTCCTGAGCGAGCGCCAGAAGCGCCACCTCCGGGGGCTCGCCCATCCCCTGAAGCCCCTGATCCGCATCGGCAATGCCGGGGTCACGGACCCCCTGGTGCGCGAGATGGGCCGGGCGCTCGAAGACCACGAACTCATCAAGGTGAAGGCGCCCGGCGGGGACCGCGGGGCGCGCGATGCGATGCTGGAGGCGCTCGCCACGCGCAGTGGCAGCACGCTGGTGCAGCGCATCGGGAACGTGGCAGTGTTCTACCGGCCGCACCCGAAGCTGAAGAAGATCCTGATCCCCGACACCTGAGGCGGGGCGGGAGACACTGGGCCTCAGGCGAGCTTGACCGCCAGGATCTCGTAGGACCGGGTACCGCCGGGGGCGGTCACGTCCGCCACGTCCCCTTCCGACTTGCCCACCAGCGCCCGCGCGATCGGGGAGGTGACCGAGATGCGCCCGGCGCGGATGTCGGCCTCGTCCTCGCCCACCACCTGGTAGCTGACGCGCTCGCCGCTGTCCTGGTCCTCGAGCTCCACGACGGCCCCGAACACCACCTTGCCGGTGTTGGGGAGCTTGGAGGGGTCGATGATCTCGGCGTTGCCGAGCTTGCCCTCGATCTCCCCGATGCGGCCTTCGATGAACCCCTGCTGCTCGCGCGCGGCATGGTACTCGGCGTTCTCGGACAGGTCGCCGTGGCCGCGCGCCTCGGCGATCGCCTTGATGACGTTGGGGCGATCCTGGGTCTTGAGCTTCTTGAGCTCGTTGCGCAGCGCCTCGGCGCCGCGCGCGGTCATGGGGGTGCGCTTCATGCGCGCGCCGCCTCGGCGTGCAGGTCCTGCAGGCGGTTCACGTCGGCATCGTCGATGTGATCCAGGGCCTCGCAGGTGGCAAGCCCGGCGTTGAGGGTCGTGTAGTAGGTCACCCGCTTGTGCACGGCCTCGCGGCGGATCGAGTTCGACTCACGGATCGCCTGCTTGCCTTCGGTGGTGTTCACGATGAGGTCTACCTCGTCGTTCTTGATCATGTCGACGATGTGCGGCCGGCCCTCGCGCACCTTGTTGACGCGGCGGCAGGCCACCCCGGCCTCGCTGAGCACCTTGGCGGTGCCCTCGGTCGCCACCAGCTCGAAGCCGCGCTCGATGAGTTTCCGGCCGAGCACCACCGCCGGCGCCTTGTCACGATCGCGCACGCTGATGAAGGCGATGCCGGAGCGCGGCAGGGTCACCCCGGAGGCGCTCTGCGCCTTGGCATAGGCCTCCCCGAAGGTGCGCCCGGTACCCATCACCTCGCCGGTGGACTTCATCTCCGGCCCCAGGATCGGGTCGGAGTCGGGGAACTTGGCGAACGGGAACACCGCCTCCTTGACCGAGAAGTACCCGGGCACGCGCTCCACCGCCCCCACGAGCTGCTTGAGCTTGCGCCCGGTCATGACCCGGGCCGCGATCTTGGCGAGCGCCTGCCCGGTCGCCTTGGAGACGAACGGCACGGTGCGCGAGGCGCGCGGATTGACCTCGAGCACGTAGATGACGCCCGCCTGGATCGCGAACTGGATGTTCATCAGGCCCACGACGTTGAGCGCGCGCGCGAGCTTGCGGGTCTGCTCACGCAGCTCGCGCTGCGTCTCGCGGCTGAGGCTGTTGGGCGGGAGCGAGCAGCCGGAGTCGCCCGAATGCACGCCCGCCTGCTCGATGTGCTCCATGATGCCGCCGATCAGCACGTCCTCGCCGTCGCACACCGCATCGACGTCGACCTCGGTCGCGACGTCGAGGAAGCGGTCGAGCAGCACCGGGCTGTCGTTGGAGACCTGCACCGCGTGCGTCATGTAGGTGCGCAGGTCCTCTTCCGTGAACACCACCTCCATCGCCCGGCCGCCGAGCACGTAGGAGGGGCGCACCACGAGCGGGAAGCCGACCTCGCGTGCCAGCACCACGGCCTGCTCCTCGTCGCGTGCGGTGGCGTTGGCGGGCTGCTTCAGCGCCTGCTTCTTCACCAGCGCCTGGAAGCGCTCGCGGTCCTCGGCCACGTCAATCGAGTCGGGACTGGTGCCGATGATCGGCGCACCGGCAGCCTCGAGCGCGCGCGACAGCTTGAGCGGGGTCTGGCCGCCGAACTGCACGATCACCCCTTCGGGCTTCTCCACGTGCAGGATCTCGAGCACGTCCTCGAGCGTGAGCGGCTCGAAGTACAGGCGGTCGGAGGTGTCGTAGTCGGTGGAGACCGTCTCCGGGTTGCAGTTGACCATGATGGTCTCGAAGCCGTCCTCGCGCAGCTGCAGCGCGGCGTGCACGCAGCAGTAGTCGAACTCGATCCCCTGGCCGATGCGGTTGGGGCCGCCGCCCAGGATCATGATCTTGCGCCGGTCGCTCGGCAGCGCCTCGCACTCCTCCTCGTAGGTGGAGTAGAGGTAGGCGGTGGAGGTGGCGAACTCCGCCGCGCAGGTGTCGACGCGCTTGTAGACCGGGCGCACCTTGAGGTCGTGGCGCTTGTCGCGTATGGCCTTCTCGGTCATGTCGACCAGCCTGCCCAGGCGGCTGTCCGAGAAGCCCTTGCGCTTCAGGTACCGCAGCCGCTCGGCGGTGAGGGAGCCCAGGCCCTCCTTCTGCACGCGCCCTTCCTCGGCGATCAGCTCGCCGATCTGCGCGAGGAACCACGGGTCGATGCCGGTGAGCTCGTGGATGCGCTCGGCCGTCCAGCCGGCACGGAAGGCGTCCGCCACGTAGCGGATGCGGTTGGCCCCCGGGGCGCGCAGCTCGTGGGCGACGCGCTCGGCGTCTTCCTCCGAGAGCGGCACCGCCACCACCGGGGTCAGCCCGTCGAGGCCGGTTTCAAGGCCCCGCAGCGCCTTCTGCAGCGACTCCTGGAAGGTGCGGCCAATGGCCATGACCTCGCCCACGGATTTCATCTGGGTCGTCAGGCGGTCGTTGGCGGCCGGGAACTTCTCGAACGTAAAGCGCGGGATCTTGGTGACGACGTAATCGATCGAGGGCTCGAAGGAGGCCGGGGTCGCCCCGCCGGTGATGTCGTTCTTGAGCTCATCCAGCGTATAGCCGACCGCGAGCTTCGCGGCGATCTTGGCGATCGGGAAGCCGGTGGCCTTGGAGGCGAGCGCGGACGAGCGCGACACGCGCGGGTTCATCTCGATGACGAGCAGGCGCCCGTCCTTGGGGCTGACCGCGAACTGCACGTTCGAGCCGCCGGTATCCACCCCGATCTTGCGCAGCACCGCGATCGATGCATCGCGCATGCGCTGGTATTCCTTGTCGGTCAGCGTCAGCGCCGGGGCCACGGTGATGGAGTCACCGGTGTGCACGCCCATGGCATCGAAGTTCTCGATCGAGCAGACGATGATGCAGTTGTCCTTGTGGTCGCGCACCACCTCCATCTCGAACTCTTTCCAGCCGATCACCGACTCCTCGAGCAGCACCTCGCCGGTCGGCGAGGCGTCCAGCCCGCGCGCGACGATCTCCTCGAGCTCCTCGCGGTTGTAGGCGATGCCGCCGCCGGAGCCGCCCATGGTGAAGGACGGGCGGATGACCACCGGGTAGCCGATCTCGCCGGCGATGGCGAGCGCCTCGTCCATGCTGCGAGCGATCTGCGACTGCGGGGTCTCCAGCCCGATCTCGCGCATGGCGTTGCGGAACAGCTCGCGGTCCTCGGCCATGTCGATGGCCGCGCGCGAGGCGGCGATCATCTCCACGCCGAACTTCTCCAGCACGCCCTCGCGCACCAGGTCGAGTGCGGTGTTGAGCGCGGTCTGGCCGCCCATCGTCGGCAGCAGCGCGTCCGGGCGCTCCTTCTCGATGATGCGCGCGACCGCCTTGGCGTTGACCGGCTCGATGTAGATGGCATCCGCCATCCCCGGGTCGGTCATGATGGTCGCGGGATTGGAGTTCACCAGGATGACGCGGTAGCCCTCCTCGCGCAGCGCCTTGCAGGCCTGGGCGCCGGAGTAGTCGAACTCGCACGCCTGGCCGATGACGATCGGGCCGGCGCCGATGATGAGGATGCTGTTGATGTCGGTGCGCTTGGGCATGTCTCTATTTAAAGAGTGCGGCTAGTGGGGCGCTGCGGCCGGGGCTGCCGCGGCCGGGAGCGGGCGCTGGCTGACCGGGGCATCCGCCACGGCGCGCCACTGCCCGTCGGGCTCGCGCCGCCACTGCACCAGGTAGCTGCCCGAGTCCTCGAAGGAGGCCACGCCCGGGGGCGGGTTGTCGGAGGCGATGAACCGCAGGGTGTAGGTGCCGCGTTCCACGGCGAGGTCGCCCCGGGTGGTGACTTCCTGCGTGTTGAGGCTGAACTGCAGGTGGCCGGCTGCCATGAGCGGCGTCCAGTACTGCTCGATCGCAGCGCGCCCGACCAGCGGCGCATGGTTGGGTGGCATCTGGATGCCGTCGGCGACAAAGGCCCCCGCCACCGCCGCGGCATCGCCGTGCGAGTACGCCTGCTCGATGACCGCGTTGCGGCCCTCGATCGCGGTGCGGACTTCGCCTGAATCCGGGGCCCGGGCGCACCCGGCCGCGAGCCCCAGGGCCAGGGCGGGCACGAAGAGCCTCATCGGCCGCTCACGCGCTGCTTGAGCTGCTCTTCGGCGAGCTTCAGCTGCGCCTGCAGGCGCCGCAGCATGAGGTGGTTGAAGCGCTCGAACAGCGGCTTCAGATCGTGCGGACCGGGGCTCGCTTCCGGGTGCCCCTGGAAGCTGAACGCCGGCCGGTCGGTGAAGGCGATACCCTGCAGCGAGCCGTCGAAGAGCGAGCGGTGCGTGAGCTTCACCTGCTTGGGCAGGCTCGCCTCGTCGACCGCGAACCCGTGGTTCTGGCTGGTGATGAACACCCGCCCGGTCTCCAGGTCCTGAACCGGGTGGTTGGCGCCGTGGTGGCCGAACTTCATCTTCACGGTCTGGCCGCCGGCGGCGAGGCCCATGATCTGGTGCCCGAGGCAGATGCCGAACAGGGGCAGGTCGGTCTCGAGGAAGCGGCGGGTCGCAGCGATCGCGTAGTCGCATGGCTGCGGGTCGCCGGGCCCGTTGGACAGGAATACGCCGTCCGGCTCGAGGGCCAGCACCTCCTCGGCCGGCGTCTGCGCCGGCACCACCGTCATGCGGCAGCCGCCGTCGGCGAGCAGCCTCAGGATGTTGCGCTTGATGCCGAAGTCGTAGGCGACCACGTGCAGACGCTGGTTGGCACGGATCGGCGGCCGCGCGGGCTCGGGCCAGATGGTGCCCTCGTTCCACTGGTAGCTCTTCTTGGTCGAGACCACCTTGGCGAGGTCCATGCCCTTGAGCCCAGGGAACTTGCGGGCGAGCTTCACGGCGGCGGCCTCGTCGACCTGCTCGCCGGTCATGATGCAGCCGGCCTGCGCGCCCTTCTCGCGCAGGATGCGCGTGAGCTTGCGGGTGTCGATGGCGGCGATGGCGACCACGCGGCCGCGCTCGAGGAACTGGCCCAGGGTCTCGTTGGCGCGCCAATTGCTCGAGATGAGCGACAGGTCGCGCACGATGAGGCCGGCGCAGTAGATCTGCTGCGACTCCAGGTCCTCGGGGGTGGTGCCGGTGTTGCCGACGTGCGGCACGGTCAGCGTGACCAGCTGCCGTGCGTAGGAGGGATCGGTAAGTATTTCCTGATAGCCCGTGAGGGCTGTATTGAAAACGACTTCGCCTGTGGTGTTGCCTTTGGCTCCGATCGACTGGCCGCGGAAGATGGTTCCGTCGGCGAGCGCGAGCACCGCAGGTAAGCTCACGTGATCAATTCTCCTTGGCGCAGATACACAAAAGCGGGAGGAGTTTCCTGTGAACCTCCTCCCGCCTTTGCTTGGACTAACCCGTACACGGATTAGGCAGAAATTTTACGGGCTTTACGGCTTTTGTGTCCACGGAAAATTCCCATGAAGCCGGCGTGTCAGATGCTCACGCCGCGCCACGAAAAACCCTCTAAGTAACTGTTTTTGAATCGAGCACATCGCGCATGAGGTAGCGGCCGGGGGGCCGCGGCGCAAGCCAGAGCGCAGCCGCAAGCGCGCCCTGGGCGAAGACGGCCCGATCCAGGGCCTCGTGCGCCAGGCAAAGGCGCTCTCCGGGGCCCTCCAGGATGACCTCGTGCTCCCCGACCACCTCGCCCTCGCGTTGCGAGTCAATGGGGATCTCTCCGCCCGCGCCCCGGCCCGCCCGCAGGGCCGCCGCCAGCGCCAGTGCCGTCCCGGAGGGGGCGTCGCGCTTGTGGACGTGGTGGGTCTCGCGGATGGCGAGCCGGTAGCCGGGCAGCGCCCGCGCGGCGCGCTGCGCGAGCTCGGTGAGGAGCGTGACCCCGAGGCTCGTGTTCGGGGCGACCAGGAGCGCGATCTCACGCGCCGCCGCAGCGTAGTTCGCCTCAAGCTGCGGCCCCTGCCCCGTGCTGCAGACCACCAGTGCCCGGCGCAGGCGCACGCAGGCGGCGAGATGCGCCTGCGTGGCACTGGCGGTCGAGAAATCGATGACGACCTGGGCCGCCTCGAGCGCCGCGAGGTCGCTCGTGAAGGTCAGCCCCTGCGCAGCGCCCGTGCTCGCACCGACGGTGCTGCTGCCGGGCGACACCAGCGCCGCGCACACCTGCACGTTCGGGTCGGACGCCGCGGCGGTGAGTACGCTGCGCCCCATGCGGCCACTGGCCCCCAGGAGCGCTACGCGCACGGCCGGTACGGCGGTCATCGCGGGTGCTGGGGCGGCTCGTCGGAACCGGAGAAGAAGCGGCGCACGCCTTCGAGGAAACCCTTCTCGCGCGGGGCGTGCTTGCCGGGCTGCGCCTTGAGGGACTCCTCGAGCCGGCGCACGAGGTCCTTCTGTTCGGCGGACAGGTGCACCGGGGTCTCCACGACCACGCGGCAGAAAAGGTCGCCGCGGGGGCCGCCGCGCACCGGCTTCACGCCCTTGTCGCGCAACCGGAAGACGCGCCCGGACTGGCTCTCGGCGGGGACCTTGAGGGTGACGTCGCCCTCGAGCGTCGGCACGTTGACCGTGCCGCCCAGCGCCGCGGTCGCGAAGCTCACCGGCACCTCGCACGAGAGGTGCTCGCCGTCGCGCTCGAAGATCGCGTGCTCGCGCACGTGGATCTCGACGTACAGGTCCCCGGGCGGGCCGCCGTTGCGGCCGGCCTCGCCCTCGCCCGAGAGGCGAACCCGGTCGCCGGTGTCGACCCCGCCGGGCACCTTCACCGACAGCTTGCGCGTGCGGCGCACGCGCCCCTGCCCGAGGCAGGTGTCGCAGGGGTTCTTGACGACGGTGCCCGAGCCGCGGCAGCGCGGGCAGGTCTGCTGCAGCTGGAAGAAGCCCTGGCTGACGCGCACCTGACCGGCGCCGCCACAGGTCTCGCAGGTGTGGGGATTGGAGCCCTTGGCGGCCCCCGTGCCGTGGCAGGTCTCGCACTCGGACAGCCGCGGGACCTCGATCTCGACCTGGTGGCCGAATACGGCCTGCGGCAGCTCGAGCTCGAGCTCGTAGCGCAGGTCGGCGCCCCGGTACACCTGGCTGCGGCCGCCCCTGCGGCCGCCGCCGAAGATGTCCCCGAACACGTCCCCGAAGATGTCGCTGAAGGTGTCGGCCGAGAAGCCGCCGCGGCCTCCGCCGCGCGCGGCCTCGAGTCCGGCGTGACCGTACTGGTCGTAGGCGGCGCGCTTGTGCGAGTCGGTCAGGATCTCGCAGGCCTCCTTGGCCTCCTTGAACGCCTCCTCCGCATCCTGGTCGCCCGGGTTGCGGTCCGGGTGATACTTCATCGCGAGGCGCCGGTACGCCTTCTTGATCTCAGCCTCGGTCGCGGTCTTCGGTACGTCGAGGACCTTGTAGTAGTCGCGCTTCGACATGCCTTACCGCTTAGGAAGCCTTGCGGTTCGGGTCCTTTACCTCTTCGAATTCCGCGTCCACCACATCGTCACGCTTGGCACCGCCTGCAGCTCCCGCGCCCGCGGCCCCGGCGGCGGCCTCGGGCCCCGCTCCGCCGGCGCCGGCGGCACCGGACTCGGCCTGGTAGGCGCGCTGCGCGATCGCCTGGGAGGCCTGCGCGAGGGCTTCGGCCTTCTTGTCGATGGCACCCTTGTCCTCGCCCTTGAGCGCGGTGCGCAAGTCCGACACGGCGCTCTCGACGCGGGCGCGCTCGGCGCCGTCCACCTTGTCCCCTAAGGACTGCAGCGACTTCTCAACCGCGTGGATCAGCCCGTCGGCCTTGTTGCGCGAGTCGACCAGCTCCTTGAAGCGCTTGTCGTCCTCGGCGTGCGCCTCCGCGTCGCGCACCATGCGCTTGATCTCGTCCTCGTTGAGGCCGCTGGAGGCCTTGATGACGATCTTCTGCTCCTTGCCGGTGGCCTTGTCCTTGGCGGACACGTTGAGGATGCCGTTGGCGTCGATGTCGAAGGACACCTCGACCTGCGGCATGCCGCGCGGGGCCGGCGGGATGTCCGAGAGGTCGAACTTGCCGAGTGACTTGTTGTCGGCCGCGCGCTCGCGCTCACCCTGCAGCACGTGGATGGTCACGGCCGTCTGGTTGTCGTCGGCGGTCGAGAAGGTGTTCGAGGCCTTGGTCGGGATCGTGGTGTTCTTCTCGATGAGCTTGGTCATGACCCCGCCGAGCGTCTCGATGCCGAGCGACAGCGGCGTCACGTCCAGGAGCAGCACGTCCTTGACCTCGCCGGCCAGCACGCCGCCCTGGATGGCAGCGCCCACGGCGACCGCCTCGTCCGGGTTCACGTCCTTGCGCGGCTCCTTGCCGAAGAAGTCCTTCACGTACTTCTGCACCAGCGGCATGCGCGTCTGGCCGCCGACCAGGATCACCTCGGCGACATCGGAGCCGGCAAGTCCGGCATCCTTGAGCGCGGTGCGGCATGGACCGATGGTCTTCTGCACCAGGTCCTCGACGAGCGACTCGAGCTTGGCGCGGGTCAGCTTGATGTTGAGGTGCTTGGGTCCCGAGGCATCGGCCGTGATGTACGGCAGGTTGATGTCGGTCTGCTGGGTGGAGGACAGCTCGATCTTCGCCTTCTCCGCGGCCTCCTTGAGGCGCTGCATGGCGAGCGGGTCCTGGCGCACGTCGACGCCGGACTCCTTCTGGAACTGCTCGGCCAGGAAATTGATGATGCGCAGGTCGAAGTCCTCACCGCCGAGGAAGGTGTCCCCGTTAGTCGAGAGCACCTCGAACTGGCGCTCGCCGTCGACCTCGGCGATCTCGATGATCGAGACGTCGAAGGTGCCGCCGCCCAGGTCATAGACCGCGATCTTGCGGTCGCCGCCGGACTTGTCCAGGCCATAGGCGAGCGCGGCCGCGGTCGGCTCGTTGATGATGCGCTTGACGGTGAGGCCCGCGATGCGGCCGGCGTCCTTGGTCGCCTGGCGCTGCGAGTCGTTGAAGTAGGCGGGCACCGTGATCACGGCCTCAGTGACCGGCTCGCCGAGGTAGTCCTCGGCGGTCTTCTTCATCTTCATGAGCACGCGCGCGGAGACCTCCGGCGGCGCCATCTTCTTGCCCTGCACCTCGACCCAGGCGTCCCCGTTGTCCGCCTTGGCGATCTTGTAGGGCACCATGTGGATGTCGCGCTGCACGACCTCGTCCTCGAACTTGCGTCCGATGAGGCGCTTGATCGCGAACAGGGTGTTCTGCGGGTTGGTGACTGCCTGCCGCTTGGCCGGCTGGCCCACCAGCCACTCGCCGTCCTTGGTCAGGGCGACGATGGAGGGAGTCGTGCGGTCGCCCTCACTGTTCTCGATGACCCGGGGCTTGCCGCCCTCCATGATGGCCACGCACGAATTGGTCGTGCCGAGGTCGATGCCGATTACCTTTGCCATGAGTGCACTCCGCGGAAAGTCTTACTAAAGAGGGACGTTATAGGGCCACTTCGTAGGGGTGGCTTAGGGGCCTTTCAAGACCCGCCGCTTAAGGCTCCTTGGATACGATAACCCGGGCGGGCCGCAAAAGCCGCCCGTTGAGCTCGTACCCGGGCTGGACCACCTGCAGGACCGAGCCAGGCTCTGCCGTGGCCGAGGGCTGGGCCATCATGGCCTCGTGCCGGGTGGGATCGAAGGGCTCCCCCTTGGGGTCGATCAGCTTGACCCCGAACTTCTCCAGGGCCTTGGCCAGGAGCGCGAGCGTCGCCTGTGAGCCGGCCCTGAGGGCCGCGGCGTCGGCCCCGGCGGTCTGGACCGCGAGCTCGAGGCTGTCCTTCACTGGCAGGAGCTCCTGGGCGAGCTTCTCGAGGCCGTAGCGGTTGGCCGCCTCGATGTCGCGCTGGGCCCGCTTCCTCACGTTGTCGAGCTCCGCGACGGCGCGCAGGTACTGCTCCCAGTGGCCCTTGGCGCGCTCCTCGGACTCAGCGAGGGCCTGCTGGAGGCGCTCGAGCTCGACCAGGCCTGCGGCCGTCTCCGGCAGGACGGTGGTGGGCTCGGACGCCGGGTCATGCCGGTCGCGCTCGTTGGCAGTCGTCATCGGTTGGATCCTTCCCCGCCCTTGCAGTCTTAAATTTCAGCAGGACAGCCGGTCGCGGCCGTCCCGGTGGGCGGTACCCCCATCGGGTGGGGGTCAGCGCCTCGAATTCAAGGCGGACCCGAGCAGTTTAGCCGTCATGTCGACGATCGGGATGACTCTTTCGTAGGCCATGCGCGTCGGGCCGATGACCCCGAGCACCCCCACCACCCCGTCCGCGTCCGCGTAGGGGGCAGTCACGATGGAGACGTCATCCAGGATCTGGTAGCCGGATTCGTGGCCGATGAAGATCTGCACCCGCTCGGCCTTGAGGGAGTGGTCGAGCAGGTGCAGGAAGTCGCGCTTCTCGTTGAAGGCCTCGAACAGGCGCTTGAGCTTCTCCACGTTCGAGAGCTCGCCGACGCCCATGAGGTTGGTCTCGCCCTTGATCACGTACTCGAGCGGCCCCTCGGAAGGGGCCTCGAATACCTGCTGGGCCACCGCGATGGCGTCCACCATGATCTGGTTCATGTGGGCGCGCGCCTCGGACAGCTGCCGCAGGATCTCCTGTCGCGCCTCCGCGAGCGCGCGGCCGCGGAACTGCTCGTTGAGGAAGTTCGAGGCGCGCTTCAGCTCGTCGGCCGAGAAGCGGCGCTCGGTCTGGATGATGCGGTTCTGAACCTCGCGGTCGTTGTAGACCAGCACCACGAGCACGCGGTTGTCGCTCAAGGGGACGAACTCGATCTGCGAGATCTGCACGCTGCGGGCGCGCGGCAGGGTGACGACGCCGGCCAGTTGCGTGGCGCTGGAGAGCACCTGCGAGACGGTCGCAATGAGGTCGGTGGAGCTGCCGCGGCCGGCCTCGAACTGTGCGCGGATGTGGCCGCTCAGCGCCTCGTCCAGCGGCTGCAGCTTCAAGAGCGTGTCGACAAAAAAGCGGTAGCCCTTGTCGGTCGGAATGCGCCCGGCCGAGGTGTGGGGCGAGGCGACGAAGCCGAGTTCCTCGAGGTCGGCCATCACGTTGCGCACCGTGGCCGAGGACAGCTGCAGGCCCGACTCGCGCGACAGGGCGCGCGAGCCCACCGGCTGGCCATCGCGGATGTAGCTCTCGATGAGGATCCGCAGGAGCGTCTGGGCCCGCTCGCCTAGGGGTTCGTCCCGCGTGTCCTGCGCCATAGTCCCCGCAAAGGCTCGTGAGGTGCGTCGCCGGGCGGCGAAGGGGCCCGCCGGCGCGTGAGGGAACCTAGCCGCGCGCGCGGCCAAGCGTCAAGCGCGTGTAGGGGCCGCCGCCCCCTCGATTACGGGGCGAAGATGTGACTTGGCGCATTGGCCGTGACGTCGGGCCCCGTGCTACAAAGGCCCGCCCCGAGACTGACGGGGTTAAGTCAAGGGCTGTCGATGGCCTTCCCGGTGCGCAGCTGCGCCTTAGTGGGCAGATTCGCCGATCCGCGCATTGCCGAGAGCGTCGGCGCGCTGCTGCCCCACCTCGAGGCCGCCGGCGTGCGCGTGCTGGTCAGCGAGGATGCGCAGCTCACTGCCGAGCGGGTCGAGCGCATCCCGGAGGCCGAGTTCGGCACCCGCGCGGACCTGGTGATCGCCGTCGGCGGGGACGGCACCCTCCTCTACGCCGCACGCCTGGTGGCCCGCCACGGGGTGCCGCTCCTGGGCGTGAACCGCGGCCGCGTGGGCTTCCTGACCGACGTCATGCCCCAGGACATGCTGCCATCCGTCGATGCGGCCCTGCGCGGGGACCTCGCCCAGGACCAGCGGCCGCTGCTCGCCGCCCGGCTCAGCCGCGGCACGCAGCTCATCGCGCAGGCGCTCGCCCTGAATGACGTCGTGATGCAGAAGCACGACACCGGGCGCACCCTTGACTTCGAGACCCGCATCAACGGCCAGTTCGTCAATTCCCACGGCGGTGACGGCATCATCGTCGCCACCGGCACCGGCTCGACCGCCTACGCCCTCTCCTGCGGCGGCCCGATCGTCGAGCCGCACCTACCGGCCCTGGTGATCGCGCCGATCTGCCCCCATACGCTGTCCGACCGGCCGATCGTGATCTCGGACGCCAGCGTCATCGAGGTGGCGCTCGCCGAGCGCGCCGACACGCAGGCGCACGTCATCTGCGACGGCGCCATGCTCGGGGACTTCACCGCCGATGACCGCCTCGAGGTGCGCCTCGCCCCCGAGCGCGTCACGCTCCTGCACCCGCCCGGCCACGACTACTACCGCCTGCTGCGCTCCAAACTCCACTGGGGCCGCGGCAGCTTCGAGCGCTAAACATGCTGACGCACCTGCAGATCCGTGACTTCGCCATCATCGACCAGGTAGAGCTGGAGCTGCGGCCCGGGCTCACCGTGCTCACCGGGGAGACCGGCGCCGGCAAGTCCATCCTGGTGGACGCGCTGCAGCTGCTCGCCGGCGGTCGCGCCGGGGCGGAAGTCGTGCGCCACGGCGCCGAGCGCGCGGAAGTCTCGGGCACCTTCGACCTGGGCCGCGCACCGCGTGAGCTCAAGCAGTGGCTCGAGGAGCAGTCGGTCAATGCCGGCGGGGAGCTCATCGTGCGCCGCGTGGTCGGCACCGACGGCCGCTCGCGCGCCTACCTCAACGGCCAGGCGGTGGCGGTGCAGCTGCTGCGGGAGGCCGGCAACATCCTCATCGACATCCACGGCCAGCACGAATTCCAGTCCCTGACGCGCGCGGCCGCGCAGCGGGAGCTGCTGGATGCCTACGCCGGGCTCACCCCGCTGACGACCCAGGTCGGGATCGCACACCGGGTGTGGCTGGAGCTGCTCAACCGCACGCTCGACCTCGAGACCCGCGCGCGCGACCGCGACGCGAAACTTGAGCTGCTGCGCTACCAGGTGCAGGAGCTCGATGCCCTGAAGCTCGCTCCCGGGGAGCTTGAGGGCCTCACCGAAGAGCACGCACGGCTTGCCAACCGCGGCCGCCTCGCCACGGGTGCGCAGACCGCGCTCGCCGAGCTGTACGAGAACGAGGGCGGCAGCGCCCACGCGACCATCAGCCGCGCGCTCGCGGCGCTCAAGGGGCTGGCCGCGCTCGACGCCAAGCTCGCCGGCGTCCTGCCGCTGCTCGAGGAGGCGCAGATCCAGGTGAGCGAGGCCGCGCGCGAACTGGAGCACTACCGCGACAGCCTGGACCTCGACTCCGCCCGCCAGGACCTGGTGGAGCGGCGCCTCGCGGCCATCGAGGAGCTCGCGCGCAAGCACCGCATCGAGCCGGCGCAGCTGCCGGAGCGTGCCGGCGTCCTGGGCAGCGAGCTTGCGGCGCTGGAGCGCGCCGACCAGGACCTTTCGGTGCTGCGCAAGGAGCTCGCGGTCGCCCTGAAGAACTACCGCACGCAGGCGCTGGAGCTGTCCGGCAAGCGCATGGCAGCCTCGCGCGCCCTCGCCCGCGACATCTCCGCACGCATGCAGCAGCTCGGCATGGCCGGCGGGCGCTTCGAGGCCGACGTCACCCAGGACGGCAACGCCGAGCCCAACCAGCACGGCATCGACTCCATCGACTTCCGCGTCTCGGCCAACCCCGGTTCGCCGCCGCGGGCACTCGCCAAGGTCGCCTCCGGCGGAGAGCTGTCGCGCCTGTCGCTCGCCGTGCAGGTGTCGATCGCCCAGGAGGAGTCGCGCTGCATGGTGTTCGACGAGGTCGACTCCGGCATCGGCGGGGCGATCGCCGAGATCATCGGCCGGGAGCTGCGCGCGCTGGGCTCGCGCGGCCAGGTGCTGTGCGTCACGCACCTGCCGCAGGTGGCCTCCCAGGCCCACCACCACCTGCGCGTGCTCAAGCTCACCGACGGGCGCACCACGCGTACCACGCTCACGGAGCTGTCGGTGGATGACCGCATCGAGGAGCTCGCGCGCATGCTGGGCGGCATCGAGGTGAGCGCCAAGGCCCGCGAGCACGCGCGCGAGATGCTCGGGGCGGCCGAGCGCGACACGCGCACCTCGGACACGGTGCGCACCCGTCGTCCGCCGGCGGCCAAGGGCGCCTAGGCGCGCATCAGCTCGCCTTGCGGTTGCGGTAGGCGCAGTTGGCGCGCTTGCAGTGGCCGTAGAGGATGAGGGAGTGGTCGCGGATGGCGAAGCCGAGCTTGCCGGCCACCGCGGTCTGGCGCTCCTCGATGCCCGAGTCGATGAACTCTTCCACGCGGCCGCAGTCCAGACACACGATATGGTCGTGGTGCGTACCCTGGTTGAGCTCGAAGACCGCCATGCCGTCCTCGAAGTGGTGGCGGGTGACGAGTCCCGCCGCCTCGAACTGGGTGAGCACCCGGTAGACGGTGGCGAGTCCGATGTCCTCGTTCGACTCGAGCAGCGTGCGGTAGATGTCCTCGGCCGAGAGGTGGCGGGTGTTGCTGCCTTCGAGGATCTCCAGGATCTTCAGGCGCGGCAGCGTCACCTTCAAACCGGCCTTGCGCAGGTCCTTGCCTTCCACGTGGGTGCTCCTTCGGGACTTGTTTGCGCCGCGCGCACCGACAGGGGCGCATCCGGCAGGTCCCGCCTTCAGGTATGATCGCGAAGATTATGATCCCTTACCGGTCACGCATGCACCTACTGCCCGCCCGCCTCGTTCTGCTCGGACTTGCCGTCGCGCTCGGGAGCGGCTGCGTCTACCGCATGGACATCCAGCAGGGTAACTTCCTTGAGTCCAAGACCGTCGACCAGCTGGCCGTCGGCATGACGCGCAGCCAGGTGCGCTACCTGCTCGGCACGCCGATGGTGCCGGACCTGTTCGACAAGGACCGCTGGGACTACCTCTACTACTTCCAGCGCGGGCGGCTGCGCCGCCCGGACCAGCGCCACGTCATCGTGTACTTCAAGGATGACAAGGTGACGAGCTTCGAGCGGCAGAACATCCCTGAAGGTTCCGCCCCCCAGGCCCCCGACCAGGGTGCACCGATCGGGAAGTTCCCGAAGATCTAGCGACCGCCCCGGCGCTCGCGCGCCACGCGCTCGCGCCGCCGGTCGCGCGGGTCGCGCTCGAGCGGCCGGTACAGCTCGATCCGGTCCCCGTCCGCCCATGCATCCTCCCTGCGCCGCTGCTGCCCGAAGATGCCGACGGGGGCTGCGTCCCAGGGCACTGCCGCGCCGTCCACGCCGGCCAGAGTGCGCGCCGCGGCCAGGGCGTCCGCGATGCTGGCCGCATCGGGCAGCTCGACCGGCCACAGCCACTGGCGCCGGGGGTGCGCGAAGGCAACGAGGCACCGCTTCATGCGCGCTCCCGGGCGCGGCGCACGAACGCCTCAACCAGCGAGCCGATGCTGTGGGCGAACAGGGGTTCCATGAGCATCCCGGAGAGCCGGTTCTTGAACTCGAAGCTGACGGCGAGCTCGACGCGGCAGCCGTGCGCCTCGATGGGGGTGAGATCCCAGCGGCCCTCCAGGTGCCGGAACGGGCCCTCGACCAGCTGCATGAGGATGCGCGTGTCGGGCGTGAGGGTGTTGCGGGTCGTGAACTCGCCGGTGAACGCACCCTGGCGCACCCCCAGGGTCGCGACCACCGTGTCCCCGTGCCGCTCGCGCACGCGCGCGTGCGTGCACCAGGGCAGGAACTGCGGATAACTCTCGATGTCGTCGATGAGCGCGAATACCACCGCCGGCGGTTGGCTCACCAGTGCCGAACGCTTAACCTCTCGCATAACGGGCATTGTCCCATCACGCCGCGCCTATGACCAAAGAGCCCGCCACTCCCCGCCTGATCGCCGAGAACCGCAAGGCGCGCTACGAGTACTTCATCGAGGAGCGCTACGAGGCGGGGCTCGTGCTTCAGGGCTGGGAGGTCAAGTCGATGCGCGCCGGGCGCGCGCAGCTGGCCGAGGCCTACGTGTTCCTGCGCAACGGGGAGGCCTTCATGACCGGTGCGCACCTCTCGCCGCTGCCGACCACCTCTACCCACGTCACGCCCGACCCGGTGCGCACCCGCAAGCTCCTGCTCAAGCACTCCGAGCTCTCCGGGCTGGTGGGCGCCGTCGAGCGACGCGGCTATACGCTGGTGCCGCTGGAGCTCTACTGGAAGGACGGCCGCGCCAAGCTCGCCCTGGGGCTCGCCAAGGGCAAGAAGCAGCACGACAAGCGCGCCGTCGAGAAGGACCGCGACTGGGAGCGCAACAAGGCGCGCCTGCTGCGACAGCGCTGAAAGGTGGCGCCTTACTCCGGCGCCAGCTTCGGGTTCTTCATGTCGTACACCAGGCTCAGCGTCGTCAGCGAGTCGCGCCGGCCGGAGCCTGAGGGGGGCTTGCTGTTGTCGGTGACCTGGTAGCCGGCCGCCAGCGCGAGGCGATTCGACATCTTCACCTGCAGCGCAACACTCGCGTTGGTCTGGGTGTTGTCGCTGCTCGCGAGCACCTGCACGCCGGCGAGGATCTTGGTGTACTGGTTGAAGCTGTGCTCGAAGTTGACCGCGCCGTCGAAGGCGACGCTGCTTTCCTGGTCGAGCTCGGTGCGCGAGGTCACCCCGCCCACGTCATCCTTCACCAACAGCTCCGGGCGCAGCCACAGGTAGCCGACGCCACCCTGCACGGTGAACTTGGTGCTGTCGTCGTTGAAGATCTGGTAGCCGACGCCGGTCTTGACCGCGCGCTGGTAGGCGAAGCCGGAGAAGCGGTCGTCGGTGTAGCTCGCGCCTGCGTACCAGTAGAACTTCGGGGTGATGTTGTAGTTGCCCTGCCCGTGGACGTCCCAGGCCTGCGCCGTGGTCTCGCCCTTGGTCGAACCGTACAGGCCCTCGGTGCCGAACAGCAGCTTCCAGTCCCCGATCACGTGGGCAACGTGAAACAGCATGTTCGCGGCGCTGTTGTCGGTGTTGCCGCCGGTCTTGGTGTAGCCGAGCAGCGCCCGCATCGACCAGTCCGGGTCGCCGGTGTACGGCGGATCGTCCGCGAGAGCGGCTCCCGAGAACGCCGAAAGTCCCGCTAAAACAAGCGCAGCACGCATCCGCATCGCACGATCCTTCCCTGGTGGCCACGTTCGGGGGCGCAACCATACCCGAAACCTATGCGCATAGTGCAATCGTGGCGGATACGCGACATTTCGCACGCATTCAGGGCATGTTCATGGGGTATTATTTACAGGTGATGATCTGAAGGGGGCGACCGGTTTCGACGTGGGTTGCGAACCTTCAGGGGCGTACCGAGGCTGCAGTATCCCTCGTAAATACCTGCTGCAAATCATAGTTGCCAACGACGACAACTACGCCTTAGCTGCCTAAACGCAGCTGACCTCTGACCAGCGCGTGCCTGTGCGACTGAATCAGGGGTAGCGTTCACAGGATCGCGCTCCGGCGTGCGACAGGCCGGAGCGTTAAGAGTCACTGTCCGCTGGCGAGGCGTCTTCCCTGCTGCTCGGGTAGCGTCGCGCGAGAATCAAAGAGACAGCTACGTACGTAGATCCTGAAGTCTAGGACTTACGGACGGGGGTTCGATCAAAGGGTCGCGCCGGGCCGCAAGGTCCGGATGACAACGGGGCTCACATCGGTGAAACCTGGCGCACGTCCGCCTGCGGGACTGCATGGCAACGCCGAGGGGTAGGAAGAAGGCTAACTTCAGGCCTGCCCTGTAGAGACTCATAGACCCGCCGAGGCCGGCAACGGCCGGGGTGGGCACTAGGATCCGCGCGTGACGGCACGCGCGGATAACACGCTCCGCATCCGCTGCGCGCGGATGAAGGCATAGTCCGGACCGCGCCGAAAGGCGTGGATGTTTCCGTCCCCCCGCCTCCACCATCCATTCATTCCCGGCCACAGGGCCGGGAATGGACGGAACGGTCTGCTAGGCCTGAGGCAGGCGCCCGTCGAGGGTGCCGATGGGACCGTATAGCTCCGGCCGCCGGTCGCGGAACACGAACCAGTTGTCACGCAGGCGCTCGACCGCCTCGAGGTCGAAGGTGTGCGTGAGCACCGCATCCCCCTCCTCGCCGGCCTCCGCCACCTTCTCGCCCATGGCATCGGCGATGAACGAGGACCCGTAGAAGCGGATGAAGAGCCCGTCCGGGTTCTGCAGCGAGCGCTCCACGCCGTAGCGGTTGGCGGCCACGAGCGGCGTGAGGTTTGCCGCCGCATGACCCTGCTGGGTGCGCTGCCAATGCTCGCGCGAGTTCACCGGCGGGGCTGGCGGCGGCTCGCTGCCGATGGCGGTCGGGAAGAAGAAGAGCTCGGCCCCGAGGAGCGCCATGACGCGCGCGGTCTCCGGAAACCACTGGTCCCAGCAGATCCCGACTCCGATACGCGCGTAGCGCGTGTTCCACACCCTGAACCCCGTGTCTCCCGGGGAGAAGTAGGTCTTCTCCTGGTAGCCCGGCCCGTTCGGGATGTGTGACTTGCGGTAGATCCCGAGGTTGCTGCCGTCCGCGTCCAGGATTGCGATGGTGTTGAAGTACGCCTTGCCGGCGCGCTCGAAGAAGCTGATCGGCAGTACCACGCCGAGTTCGCGGGCGATGGGCGCGAAGTGGTGCACCGCTGCGTTGTCCTCGAGCGTCGTCGCCAGGTGCAGGTGGCGCGCGTCCTGCTCGATGCAGAAGTACGGCGTCTCGAACAGCTCCGGCAGGAGGATGACCTGCGCGCCGCGGCGCGCCGCCTCGCGCACCAGGGCCTCGCCGCGCGCGATGTTAGCCCTGGCATCCCAGCCCGCCGCCATCTGGATCGCGGCCACGGTCACCGGCCGAGGCGGCCGCTTCAGATGCTCCGGTTCAGTGCTCATGTGCTCCCCAGGGGTCGACGTCCGCCCCCGACATGGGGACCCTCGGGGGCGATTCTAGAGGATCAGCGGCTGCGCCTCTTTGAGTGGCGGCTATCGCAATGCCCGAGCGCGTACGTGCCGGCGCGTCGACTGACGTCGGGTCGGCAGGCGGTACTGCGGAATGCGGCCTGCCGCGCACCCGAACTGTCCATGGCCGTTTCGGTCTGCGGATGTCGCCGGGTACTTCCGGCGCGCACGCCGCGCCAGTCCGCGGGGGCTTGAGCGTCAGCGTGGCTGGGCCAGGGAGGCGCGCCGCGCCGCAAGCCCCGCCTCGACCTGCTCGGTGATGCGGGTGGCAGTCTCCAGGGCCGCAAGCCCGGCAGCCCCCGGGACCACCGGCGAGCGGCCGGTGGCGATGCAGTCGAGGAAGGAATCGATCTCGGCGCGCAGGGCATCCCCCTGCTCGAGGCTCTGTTCCTCGATGTGCACCGGCAGCATCCCGGGCGCATCCCCCGGGGCGCGCTTGCGGATCAGGGTGAGGATCTTCTGCTGCAGGTCCAGGGAGAGGTAGGCGTCGTCCTCGAAGATGCGCAGCTTGCGCTCGGTCTTCAGGCTCACGCGCGAGGCGGTGGCGTTGGCGACGCAGCCATTCACGAAGCGGATGCGTGCGTTGGCAATGTCGATCTCGTCAGAGAACACCGGCGTCCCCACCGCATCGATGCTCTGGATCGGGGCGCCCACGATCGTCTGCACGATGTCGATGTCGTGGATCATGAGGTCGAGCACCACGTTCACGTCGGTGCCGCGCTCGCGGTACGGGGCGAGGCGGTGGCACTCGATGAAGCGCGGGGACTTCAGGTGCGGCTCGGCGGCCAGGATGGCGGCGTTGAAGCGCTCCAGGTGCCCGACCTGGAGAATGCACCCCGCCTTGCCGGCGATTGCGATCAGCTCGCGCGCCTCCGCGGCCGTCTCGGTGATCGGCTTCTCCACCAGTACGTGGGCGCCCGCGGCGAGGAACTCACGCGCGATCGCGAAGTGCAGCGGGGTGGGTGTCACCACACTCACCGCATCGACCTGACCGAGCAGCTCGCGGTAGTCGGCATAGGCGCGCGTGCCGAGCTCGGCCGCCACGGCGGTGCGCGCTTCCTCGCGCGCATCGGCGACGCCGATCAGCTGGCAGCGCTCGGACTGGGCGTATTTCTGCGCGTGGAAGCGGCCGAGGTAGCCTACGCCGATGACGGCGGCTCTGATTTTCTGCATGGGAAGGCTATTATGCGCGCCCGCGCGGTGGCGCTCGACCTGCTAGTGTGTCAGGACGGACATGTCGCGAAGCCCAGACCATGGATGAACTCGAGGACCGCCCGTCCGGCTTCGGCCGGTGGCGCGCGCTCACGCCCCGGACGCGGGCGCTCGCCTGGTATGCACTCGCCCTGCTGTTCGGCCTCGTGGTCATCCCGTTCCTGATCTGGCTGGTCGGCAACCGCATCCTCGGCCCCTACACCCACGGCCAGGACGCGCACGGCGGCCCCCTTGCGCTCCTCGGCGACTACTTCGTCGGCCTCGCCCACGGGTCGGCGGTCTTCTGGGGCGTGGCGCTGGGACCGGTGCTGATGCTGTTCCTGCTGCGCCTGTTCGTGCGCCTGTGGCGCGCCGGGGCGCGTCCGGCCCGTACTTAAGTCACCTCGGCCAGTAGACGTACACCGCGAGCGCGAAGGCCACGGCGGCCGCCGCGTGCGCCCAGTAGCGCCAGGCGCGCGCGCGCAGCTCGCCGTTCAGGCTGACCCCGCACACCGCCGAAAGCAGGCCGAAGACCCCGATCGCCTTCAGGAGCGTGCCCTGCTCAGGGGCAAAGCGCGCCTGTTCCGCCGGCAGGAACAGGATCGTAATGAGGGTCAGGACCAGGCCGATGGTCAGGGCGACCGCCGAGCCGGTAAGAATTGCCAGGAGTGCCCCCAGGGGCCGCATGATGTGAGAACCGTACTTGCTAAAAACGAACTGCAGGCCCTAGCCTTGCTCTAAGTCCGAAGTGTACCGAACCAGCGAGCTTTACGAAGATGTCTCAAGTTCTGCGCCGCTCCTCCGGGTGGATCACCGCTGCCGTACTGGCCCTGGCGGCCCTGGTACTGACCGGCTCGGTGCAGGTGCCGGCGAGCACCTCGATCCTGCCCCCGGGCGCCATCGCCCCGACCGACCCGCAGCGCGCCACCGCCCGCAAGGTGGGCCGCATCCTCGAGGAGGCGCACTACAGCCACGCCACCCTCGATGACAAGATGTCCGAGGTCATCTACGAGCGTTACCTCGAGTCGCTCGATGGCCAGCGCAGCTACTTCCTGCAGAGCGACATCAACGACTTCAACGCCTACCGGTTCCTGTTCGACGACATGATCCGCACCGGGGACATCGACCCCGCGTTCCTGATCTTCGCTCGCTTCCAGCAGCGCAACCGCGAGCGCATCGAATACGCGATCTCGCTGCTCGCCACCGAGCCGGACTTCACCGTCAACGAGAGCTTCGAGTTCGACCGCAGCAAGGCGCCCTGGGTGAGCGACCCGGCGCAACTGAACGAGCTGTGGAGGAAGCGCGTCAAAAACGACGCCGTCTCGCTGATGCTCACCGGCAAGCAGTGGCCGGAGGTGTCCGACATCCTCAGGAAGCGCTACGAGCGGGTCCTCAAGCGCGTCGATCAGGTGAGCGGCGAGGACGTGTTCGAGAACCTGATGAACGCCTACGCGCGCGCCTTCGACCCGCATTCGAGCTACTTCTCGCCGCGCTCCTCCGAGGAATACCGCATCCAGATGAGCCTCAACTACGAGGGCATCGGTGCCTCGCTGCAGATCATCGATGACTACGTGACGATCATGAACGTGCTCGAGGGCGGCCCCGCGGCCGTGGCCGGCACGCTCACGATCAACGACCGCATCGTGGGGGTCGCGCAGGGCAAGGACGGCGCCTTCCAGGACGTCATCGGCTGGCGCCTGGACGACGTGGTGCAGCTGATCCGCGGCAAGGCCGGCACGGTGGTGCGGCTGCAGATCCTGGGCGCGGGCGCTGCGCCGGGCTCGGCCGAGAAGGTGCTCGAGTTCACGCGCAACCAGGTGACCCTGGAGGCGCAGGCGGCCCACAAGGACGTGAAGACCGTCGCCCGCAACGGCCGCACCTACAAGATCGGCGTGATTACCGTCCCCGGCTTCTACCGCGACGTGCAGGCCGAGAACAGCGGCGACAAGAACTACCGCAGCACGACGCGCGACGTCGCGCGCCTCCTGCAGGAACTCAAGGGCGAGAACATCGACGGCCTGGTGCTCGACCTGCGCAACGACGGCGGCGGCTACCTGCCGGAGGCGACCGAGCTCACCGGGCTCTTCATCGACCACGGACCGGTGGTGCAGGTGAAGGACACCTCCGGGCGCCTCGAGGTGCTGGACGACCCTGAGACCAAGGCGGCCTACGACGGTCCGCTCGCGGTGCTGGTTGACCGGCTGTCGGCCTCGGCCTCCGAGATTTTCGCCGGCGCGATCCAGGACTATCATCGCGGCCTGATCCTCGGCCAGACTACCTTCGGCAAGGGCACCGTGCAGAGCCTCATGCCGCTCGACCGCCAGGGCGCGAAGCCCACCAATGGCCAGCTCACCGTGACCATCGGCAAGTTCTACCGCATCACCGGGGAGAGCACCCAGCACCGCGGCGTAGCACCCGACGTGCCGCTCGCCTCCGCGATCGACACCAAGGAGATCGGCGAGAGCGCGCTGGAGTCCGCCCTGCCCTGGGACCGCATCGCAGGCGTGCCGTTCAAGGCGAGTGCTTTCGCCGGCCAGGCCCCGCCGGCTGCGGTGCTCGCGAACGAGGAAGACCTGCGCGCGCAGCACGACCCGGACTACAAGTGGCTGGTGTCCGACATCGCAGCCCTGGACTCGGTGCGCGAGCAGAAGAGCCTGTCACTGAACCTGAAGGTGCGGCGCGAGGAGCGCGCCCGCATCGACAAGGAGCGCCTGGACCGCGAGAACGCGCGGCGCGTGGCGAAGAACCTCACGCCATACAAGGACGTCGAGGAGCTGGACAAGGCCAAGGACACCACGGACGTGGTGCTCGAGCAGGCCAGCCAGGTCATGGCGGACGTGGTGAGCGGCACGCGCGGGGCACCGGCCCAGGCCAAGACCGCACGCACCGGCTGAGCGGCGGGCTCGCGCGGGCCGGCAGTCTTTAGCGCAGGAGCACCCGGAACAGGTCCCAGATGTCCTCGGCGAGGACATTGGGCAGGCGCTTGGCATCGCCGCCGACCGCCGGCATCGCCAGCGCGTCGCCTTCCGAGAATGCGATCGAATCCTGCACCGGCGCCCCATCGTTGGGCGTGCGGTAGCGCGCCACCGCCTGCAGGCGGTCGGTGCGCACCCGGATCTCATCCGCCAGCCCCTGGCGCTCCGCGATCAGCTTCTGCGCGCGCGCGATCTGCCCCATGAGCAGCACGCACTCCTGGGGACTGCCGTAGTTGTCGGTGGCCTCGCGCTGCGCGGTGGCCTCGCGTGCCAGGGTGATCAGCGGGGTCTTGAGGCTCGCCACGCGCAGGCACAACACCTCGGCGTAGGCGATGACGGCGAGATTGATGGAACGGCGCGCGCCGATCGAGAGGCCCGGGAACTCCGGGGTCGGCTCGCGCTCGAGCGCCTCGACCTCGGCCTGGGCCTGCGCGAGCTGCGCGCGCGCCTGCTCGAGCTTCGCGCTCACGTAGTGCACGCGCTTCTCGAGGGCGCGGCGCTTGAAGTAGTGCCAGAAGCGGGTGAGGCGCGCGCGCTCGGCCTCGAGCGCCTGCAGCTGCGTGCCGGTCTCGGCGTTGCGGGCCTGCGCCTCGGCGAGGCGCGGCTCGATCTCGGCGCGGCGCTCGAACTGGCTGCGGTTGTGCTGGGCCAGGTGCACGCGGCGCTCGCGCTCCTCCTGCTGGCGCGCGAGGTCCGCGACGAACTGCGTCAGGAGCTCCCGGCCGTTCTGCCACAGGCGCCGCAGCTGGTAGAACACCAGGGCGCTGTAGGCGGTCTCGGCCACCGCCAGGCGCCCCTCGAGGGCGCTCAGCATCTCCTGCACGCGCTGGGTGGCGCCCTCCTGCTGCTTGATCAGGTCCTTGAGGCGGAAGGTCTCGTCCTGCAGGCCGCCGTAGGCCTTCTTCAGCTCCGCACGGTTCCGGAATAGCTCCAGTACCCGGTGATCTTCATCGGGTTCGGGCCGCTCGGGGCGGATGCTGACCTTGAGAAATCCGAGTTGTCGCAGCGCCTTCATGAGAAGTGTGGCGGTAAGCCGCCCCTCCTCACGCGCCGGTTCCGGACCCCTGGCTGGCTGAGAAGCGATGGCCGCGCTCCACGCAGTATTCCAGCCATTTATTTAACATCACGTTACGCGCCCAACGCTGATCCAGTTCACGCTCTGCGTGGCTGCGCAGCGCCTGGAGCATTGGCTGCGCGTGCGCATCCGCCCAGGCCTGGGCCTCGACCAGGTGCGCGTCGTGGTAGATCCGCACCCGCATGTCCGGATAGCTGTGATCGCCGTCCGCTTCCGGCAGCAGGTAGGTGAGGTTGACGGTGCTGGTATAGGGCGAGCGCTCGGTCACGGTGAGAACGAGGTCACAGTCCCCGTCGATGCGCGAGCGGTAGGCGCCCTGCAGGGCTGCCAGTTCCCCGGCCAGCCAGCCGAGGCGGATGTAGTTGCTCTCGTACATTCCCATGAGCGCGACGAAGCTGCGCGGTCGCGCACGCCAGGAAACTACGGTCCGTGTATCTGTAACGAGCACGACCCGACTATAACGCACGAACGCTGCACTGCAAGTGCGAACTGCGCGCGAATTTTTCGCGATATGCGCACGTGCAAGAAGCGTGCGACCGCGGCGTGCGGCGCGCACAGTTCGCGCCGCACGCGCTTCAGGGCCGCAGGCGCCGCTCGATGCCGGTGGTCGAGAGGATGCGGCTCGCGATCTCCTCGATCGAGGATTCGGAGGTGTCGAGCGAGGGGATGCCGTAGCGCGCGAACAGCGCCTGCGCGGCGCGCAGCTCGTAGGTCACCTGCTGGGCCGAGGCGTAGCGGCTGTCGGGCCGGCGCTCGTGACGGATCTGCTGCAGGCGTTCGGGCTTGATCGTGAGCGCATAGAGCTTCTTGCGGAATGACTCCAGGCGCGCCGGCAGCTTGCCGGCCTCCAGGTCGTCCTCGGTGAGCGGGTAGTTGGCCGCGAACACGCCGTACTGCAGGGCCATGTAAACGCAGGTCGGCGTCTTGCCGACGCGCGAGACCCCGGTGAGAATCACGTCCGCGTGCGAGTAGTCTCCGCCGGTGCCGTCGTCGTTGGCGAGCGCGAAGTTGGTGGCGTTGATGCGTGTGGTGTAGGCGGCGAGGTCCGCGATACCGTGGGCGCGGCCGGCACGGTGCGTGGAGCGCGTGTTGAGCTCGCGCTCCAGCGGGCCGACGAAGGCGGAGAACATGTCGAGGAACAGGGCATCGGCCCGGACCAGCACCTCGCGCAGCTCGTCCTGCACCAGCGTGCTGAAGACGATCGGACGCACGCCGGCCTCCTCGCCCGCCCGGTTGATGCGGCGCACGGCCTCCTGCGCCTTGTCAATATCCGACACAAATGGCAAAGTCACCGGCCGAAATTCCACGCCCTCGAACTGCGTCATGAGGCTGTGGCCCAGCGTCTCCGCGGTCACGCCGGTCTGATCTGAGACGAAGAAGACGGTTCGTCGGTTCACGGCTCTGGGATAATTGCACGCCTAGGGGCGGACACGCCCGCAGTGTTTCACCGGGCGCGGGGCCGAAGCAAGCGCCGCGCGCTTTTGCGAGGAGCATCCTTGGAAGCTTTGGTCATCCCGTTCGAGAAGTTGGGAATGCACGACGTCGAGACCGTGGGCGGCAAGAACGCCTCCCTCGGGGAGATGATCGGCTCCCTCGCCCGCCTGGGCGTGCAGGTCCCGGGCGGCTTCGCCACCACCGCGCATGCCTACCGCGAGTTCCTCAAGCAGGGCGGGCTCGATGAGCGCATCCGCACGGAACTTGCCACCCTGAACGTCGATGACGTCACCAAGCTCGCCGCGAGCGGGGCGCGTATCCGCCAGTGGATCATGGCAACGCCGTTCCAGAAGGACTTCGAGCAGGCGGTGAGCGCGCAGCTGCGCGCCATGTCCGGCAACGCCGAGATCGCGGTCGCAGTGCGCTCCTCGGCCACCGCCGAGGACCTGCCGGAGGCCTCCTTCGCCGGGCAGCAGGAGACCTTCCTGAACGTGCGCGGCGAGGCCGCCGTGCTCAAGGCGATGCACGAGGTGTTCGCCTCGCTCTTCAACGACCGCGCCATCTCCTACCGCGTGCACCAGGGCTTCGACCACAGCGCCGTGGCGCTGTCGGCCGGCGTGCAGCACATGGCACGCTCCGACCTCGGCGCGAGCGGGGTGATGTTCACGCTCGACACCGACTCGGGGTTCCGCGACGTGGTCTTCATCACCGCCTCCTGGGGCCTCGGGGAGACCGTGGTGCAGGGCGCGGTGAACCCGGACGAGTTCTACCTCTACAAGCCCGCCGTGCGTGCCGGCCGGCACGCGGTGCTGCGCCGGAACCTCGGCGCCAAGGCCATCAAGATGGTGTATGCGCCGGCGGGCTCCGCCGAGCGAGTGCAGACCGTCGAGGTGCCCGAGGCCGACCGGCGCCGCTTCTGCCTGAGCGACGAGGACCTGACGGTGCTCGCGCGCCAGGCGCTCATCATCGAAGAGCACTACCAGCGTCCGATGGACATCGAATGGGCGCGCGATGGCGCCACCGGGGCCATCTACATCCTGCAGGCACGCCCGGAGACCGTGCAGAGCCGCGCCGGCCGCACCATCCAGCGCTACGCGCTCAAGGGCACCTCCAGGGTGCTCGCCACCGGACGCAGCATCGGCCAGCGCATCGGCGCGGGCACCGCGCGCGTCATCAAGGGCGCCGCGGAGATGGCGCGCGTGCAGTCCGGCGACGTGCTGGTCGCCGACATGACCGACCCGGACTGGGAGCCCGTGATGAAGCGCGCCGCCGCAATCGTCACCAACCGCGGCGGGCGCACCTGCCACGCGGCGATCATCGCCCGCGAGCTCGGGATCCCGGCGGTGGTGGGCTGCGGGGACGCCACGCAGAAGATCCGCGAGGGCCAGGAGGTGACCGTCTCCTGCGCCGAGGGCGACACCGGCTACGTGTACGAGGGGCTCCTGGAGTTCGAGAAGAAGCAGATCGAGCTCGACCATCTGCCGAAGATCCCGGTCAAGATCATGATGAACGTCGGCAACCCGGACCGCGCCTTCGACTTCGCCGCGATTCCCAACAGCGGCGTCGGGCTCGCGCGCCTGGAATTCATCATCAACCGCATGATCGGCGTGCATCCGCGGGCGCTCCTGGAGTTCGACCGCCTGGACGGGGAGCTCAAGGAGCAGATCCGCGCGCAGTTCGCCGGCTACCCGGATCCTGTGACCTTCTACGTGCACAAGCTTGCCGAGGGCGTGGCGCAGATCGCCGCTGCGTTTGCCCCCGAGCCGGTGATCGTGCGCCTCTCGGACTTCAAGTCCAACGAGTACGCCAACCTCATCGGCGGCACGCGCTACGAGCCGCAGGAGGAGAACCCGATGCTCGGCTTCCGCGGCGCCTCGCGCTATACCGACGAGAGCTTCCGGCCGTGCTTCGAGCTCGAGTGCCGGGCGATCCGCCGCGTGCGCGAGGAGATGGGCCTCACCAACGTGCAGGTCATGGTGCCGTTCGTGCGCCGGGTGGACGAGGCGCGCGAGGTCACCGAGCTCCTGGCCGCCAACGGGCTGAGGTCAGGCACCCAGGGGCTGAAGCTCATCATGATGTGCGAGCTGCCCACCAACGCGCTGCTCGCGGATGACTTCCTCAAATACTTCGACGGCATGTCGATCGGCTCGAACGACATGACGCAGCTCACCCTCGGCCTGGACCGCGACTCGGCCATCGTCGCGCGCCACTTCGACGAGCGCGACGCGGCGGTGCGCAAGCTCCTCTCGCTCGCGATCACGGCCTGCCGCAAGTCCGGCAAGTACGTCGGCATCTGCGGCCAGGGCCCCTCGGATCACCCGGATCTTGCGCGCTGGCTCCTCGACCAGGGCATCGAGAGCATGTCGCTCAACCCGGACACGGTGATCGAGACCTGGCTGTTCCTCGCCCAGCCGCCCTCGGGCAAGGCCCTGAGCTAGGCGCTCGCGGGGCTGCCGGCGAACGCCGGCGCGAACAGCCGCGCGCGGTAGTAGCGCAGCTCGCGGATCGACTCGTGGATATCGGCGCTCGCCAGGTGCGCCCCCTGCTTCACGAACCCCTCGGCCATTCCCGGTGCCCAGCGGCGCGCCAGCTCCTTGAGCGTGGAGACATCCAGGTTGCGGTAGTGGAAGAAGCGCTCGAGCTCGGGCATCAGGCGCGCGAGGAAGCGCCGGTCCTGGCAGATGCTGTTGCCGCACATCGGCGAGGCGCCGGCGGCGACCAGGGGCGTCAGGAACTCGAGCGTGCGGCGCTGCGCCTCGGCCGCCGTCACGCTGCTCGCGCGCACGCGCGCGAGCAGGCCCGAGGAGCCGTGCTGCCGCTGGTTCCAGGAGTCCATTCCGGCGAGCACCTCCTCGCTCTGGTGCAGGGCCAGCTCCGGGCCCTCGGCCAGCACGTTCAGCTCCTTGTCGGTGACGACGGTGGCGATCTCGATGATCACGTCCGTCTCGGGCTTGAGCCCGGTCATCTCCAGGTCGATCCAGATGAGGTTGTCAGCGCTCGGCATGCAGGCCCGACTGGTGGTAGCGTGGGATACGGCCGCAGCGGCGGCCGTGAGACGAAAGTGTAGCAGGCCCGGGACCGCGCCGTTGTCATGACCGACTCCCTCTCCGCACGCGTGGTCGCCGCCTTCGGGCGGCACCTGGCGGTGCGCACCGCCGACGGGCGCACGCTGGCCGCCCGCCCGCTCGGTCGCTCGCTCAGCATCGTGTGCGGCGACGAGGTGCGCTGCCGCCTCGACCCGCAGCACGAGGAGCTGCACGTGACCGAGGTGCTGCCGCGCGCCACGGCCCTGTACCGCTCCAACCTGCGCGGCGCGGCCGAACCGGTCGTCGCCAACCTGCGCGAGCTCCTGGTGGTGCTGGCCCCGCTCCCGGCCCCGGACTACTTCGTGCTCGACCGCTACCTCGCAGCCGCCACCGCCGCCGGCATCGGCGGCCACCTGGTGCTCAACAAGTCCGACCTCGGCATCGACGCCGACGTGCGCGCGGAGCTCGCGGTGTACTTGGCCGCCGGCTACCCGTGCGTGGAAGTCTCGGCCGACTCCGGCGCCGGGCTCCCGCAGCTGCTCGCCGCCATCGCACCGGGCACGCTGGCCGCCCTCGTCGGCCAGTCGGGCGTCGGCAAGTCCTCGCTGGTCGCCCGCCTGGTGCCGGCGGCGCAGATCGCCGTCGGCGCGCTGGTGCGCGAGGAGGAGGGACGCCACACCACCACCGCCGCGCGGCTGTACGAGCTGCCCGGGGACGCGGGACTCATCGACTCGCCGGGCGTGCGCGACTTCGCCCCGGCCATCCAGATGCTCGATGAGCGCACGCTCGGGTTCGTGGAGGTCGCACGGCTCGCCCCCGGCTGCCGCTTCGGCGACTGCCGGCACATGCGCGAACCGGGCTGTGCGGTGCGCAGCGCGGCCGAGGACGGGAGCCTGTGGCCGCGCCGCTACGAGAGTTACCGGCGCCTGCGCCGGCTGTACGAGGACCTGAGCGCCGCCCGCGGCCCCCAGCGCCAGCGCTAAAGCGCGCTCAGCTGCCGTGCGGGGCGGCGGCCGCGAGCGCCCCGCCCTCCGCGCCCGCATCCGCCGCGCCGTGCCGGCTGACGGAGCTGCCGTCGTCGCCGCGCAACGAGCCGAACACCAGCGTCGAGATCACCGTGGCGACGCCGAGTACCAGGAACGCCTCGTGCACGCCGTGGATCATCTGCGCCGGGGTGGTGTGGAAGCGGTCGGGCACGAAGACCGCGGCCACCAGCGAGGCGCCGGCGACCCCGAAGCTCATCGACAGCTGCTGGGCGGTGCTCGCGATCGTGCTCGCCGTGCCGGCATCGGCCTGCGCGACGTCGGAGTACACGAGCGTGTTCATGCAGGTGAACTGCAGGGACTGGACGAACCCGTAGGCGAAGGCCTGCACCACGATGAGCCACACCGGCGTCGCCGCCCCGATGGTCGCGAACAGGCAGATCATGACCCCGAGCATCAGCGTGTTGGAGATGAGCACCGCGCGGTAGCCGAAGCGCGCGAGGATCCGCGGCATGAAGGGCTTCAGGCTGATCGCCGCGAGCGCCTGCGGCATCAGGAGCATGCCGGACTGCACCGGGGTGAAGCCCAGGCCTACCTGGTAGAGGAGCGGAAACAGGAACGGCACGCCGCCGATGGCGATGCGCGTGAAGAAGCTGCCGCCGACGGCGGCGCGGAAGGTCCGCAGGCGGAAGAGCACCAGGTTCAGGAGCGGGTGCGCGATGCGCGCGCTGCGCAGCCCGTAGAGCACGAGCAGGAGGGTCGCGAGCGCCAGCAGGCCGAGGATGCTGGCGAGCCCCAGGCGGTGCTCGCCGAACACCTCCAGCACGTACGACAGGAGCGCGATGCCGCTGCTGAAGAACATGAGGCCCGCGATGTCCAGTGCCGGGGTATCGCTCTGGCGGTAGTCGGGCAGGAAGCGGTACACGAGGTAGAGCCCGGCGAGCCCGATGGGCACGTTCAGGAAGAAGATCACGCTCCAGTGCAGGTACCCGGTGATCAGGCCGCCGGCCACCGGGCCCAGCATCGGGCCGATGAGGCCGGGGATGGCGACGAAGCTCATGGCGCGCACCAGCTCCGACTTCGGGAAGCTGCGCACCAGGGTGAGGCGACCGACCGGCACCATCATCGCCCCGCCGCAGCCCTGCAGGATGCGGAAAGCCACCAGCCAGTGGATGTTGCGCGCCAGCCCGCACAGGAGCGAGCCGAGCGCGAACAGGCCGATGGCGCTGCCGAACACGCGCCGCGTGCCGAAGCGGTTGGCCATCCAGCCGCTGACCGGGATGAACACGGCGAGGCTCAGCGAGTAGCTCGAGAGCACCGACTTCATGCTGAGCGGTGCCACCTCGAGCGCGCGCGCGATGCTCGGCACGGCGGTGTTGAGGATCGTGGTGTCGAGCGCCTGCATGAAGAAGGCGACCGCCACGAGCCACGGCAGTAGCTCGCCGGGGAGGGAACCGCCTGCCCCGCGGGCTGCGGAGTCGCTCACGCGGCGCCCCGCCCGCCCGCCTCGGGCTGTTCCGGCGGCACGCCCGCTACAGCGACTGGCGCCCGGCGAGTGCGTGCGCCAGCGTGCCGCCGTCGACGTACTCGAGTTCACCGCCGACCGGGACCCCCTGGGCGATGCGGCTCGCCCGGATACCGCGGCGCGTGGCCAGGTCGCTGAGGAAGTGCGCGGTCGCCTCGCCCTCGACGGTGGAGTTGGTGGCGAGGATCAGCTCGCGCACCCCGCCCTCGGTGAGGATGGCCTCGAGCTCGCGCACCCCGAGCTCCTCGGGCCCGATGCCATCAAGCGGCGAGAGGTGTCCCATCAGCACGAAGTAGCGCCCGCGGTAGCTGCCGGAGGACTCGATGGCGACCACGTCCGCCGGGGACTCGACCGCGCACAGGAGGCTCGCATCCCGCTGGGTCGCGGCGCAGATGATGCACAGGGTGTCCTCGGTGAGCATGCGGCAGCGCTGGCAGCGCCGGACGCTGGTGAGCGCCGCCTGCAGCGCATCGCCCAGGGCACGCGCGCCCGGGCGCCCCTCCTGGAGCAGGTGGAACGCCATGCGCTGGGCGCTCTTCGGGCCCACGCCGGGCAGGACACGCAGCGCCTCGATGAGCCGGGCGAGGTGCGGGGAGTGCTTCATCAGGCCCGGCGGATCAGAACGGCAGCTTCATGCCCGGGGGCAGCTGCAGGCCGGCGGTGAGCCCGGACATCTTCTCCTGGATCCGCGCCTCGACCTTGTGGACCGCATCGTTGGCGGCGGCGGCGATCAGGTCCTCGAGCAGGTCGCGGTCCTCGCCGCTCACGGTCGGCTCGATCTGCACGCGCTTCACCTCGTGCTTCCCGTTCATGGTGATCTTGACCATGCCGCCGCCGGACTCGCCCACCACCTCGATGTTGGCGATCTCGGCCTGGGCCTTCTGCATGTTGGCCTGCATGGCCTGCGCTTGCTTCATCAGGTTGTTGAGGTTCGGCTTCATGGGCGTGGGGTTCCTGTGGCGGGATGGCGGCGCGCGAGCGCCCGAAACTCATTTTACCGGTCGCACGGTATCCGGTAGCACGGTGGCGCCGAAGCGCTCGCGCAGCCCCTTGACCGCTGCGTCCTCCTCGAACGCGCGGCGCGCCAGGGCGAGCTCGTCCTCCGAGGCGCGCCGCTGGGCCTGGGCCGGGGTCTCGGCCGCGGCGGTGGCGGCCTGGAACTCCAGGCGCACCGGCTCCCCGTAATGGCGCGCGAGCGCCTGCGCGAGCTTCTCCTCGAGGGCCGCGGTGCGCAGCAGCTGGTTCCTGGGGTCCAGGGCGAGCCGCACCACCGTGCCCTGGCGCCCCAGGAACACGCAGTGGTGCGCGAGCTGCCGCGCGGCCCCGGACAGCTCCAGGCGCGCGACGATCTGGGCCCAGTCCCCGGTGGCGGCGGCGGGCGCAGGACCCGGTGCGGTGGCGGTAGCCTCGCGCGCGGGTGCTGCCGGTACCGCGGCGGCCGCGGGGCGCGACGGGGCCCCCACGCGCGGCGCCTCGCCGCCCGCGGGGCGGAAGGCCAGCATGCGCAGCAGCGTCATCTCGAAGCCGGTGCGAGGATCGGGGGCGAGCGCGAGGTCGCGTCGGCCCACGATCGCGGTCTGGTAGTAGAGCTGCACGTCCTCGGGGCTCAGCTTGCCGGCAAGTTCCGCGAGCAGGGCCGCATCGAACAGCTCGTCGCCCTCGTAGTCCTTGAGCGTCTGGCGGAACGCCACCCGCACCAGGAGCGCAGCGAGCTCGTCGAGCACCTGCGCGTAGTCGGGCGAGAACTCCTCGAGCGCCGTCGCCGCGGCGAGGAGTGCCGCGGCATCCCCGCCGGCGAGTGCGCCGGCGAGGCGCACCACGTGGTCGCGCGCCACCGTGCCCAGCATGGCGCGGGCTTCCGCCTCGTTCGCCGTGCCGCCGCCGAACGCGATCAGCTGGTCCAGGAGCGACAGCCCGTCGCGCATGCTGCCGTCGGCCGCCTGGGCGATGAGCTTCACGCCCGCGGGCTCGAAGGCGATGCCCTCCTGCGTGAGGATGTGCTGCATGTGGGCGGCGATAGCCGCGGCCGGCAGGCGCTTCAGGTTGAACTGCAGGCAGCGCGACAGCACGGTGACCGGCAGCTTCTGCGGGTCGGTGGTGGCGAGCAGGAACTTCACGTGCGGCGGGGGCTCCTCGAGGGTCTTCAGGAGCGCGTTGAAGGAGTGCGCCGAGAGCATGTGCACCTCGTCGATGAGGTACACCTTGTAGCGCCCGCGCGCGGGTGCGTACTGCACGTTGTCCAGGAGCTCGCGCGTGTCGTCGACCTTGGTGCGGGAGGCCGCGTCGACCTCGATGAGGTCCGGGAAGCGGCCGGCATCGATCTCGCGGCAGCTCGCGCAGGTGCCGTCCGGCTCGGCGGTCACGCCCTGCTCGCAGTTGAGGCACTTGGCGAAGATGCGCGCGATGGTGGTCTTGCCCACCCCGCGGGTACCGGTGAAGAGGAACGCGTGGTGCACGCGTCCGCTGCCGAGCGCGTTCACCAGCGCGCGGCGCACGTGCTCCTGGCCGACGAGCTCGGCGAAGTTCTTCGGGCGCCACTTGCGGGCTAAGGCGGTGTAGGTCATCCCAGAATCCCTGCAGGCGCCGACCGGGAGGCGGCCCGCACCAGCTTAAGCTCCGGCACCCGACATCGCCGCTGCCGCTGCTGCCTTCCGGCCCTGACGGGATTCACGACTGGTCGTCGCGGAGAAACCAATGCGGGCCACCATAGTCGTCGCCAACAATCAGACAGCCCAGGTGGGGGCGCGGCTCGCGCGGCGCAAGCCCGGGTTAGACTGCCGGTGCGGCGCCTTTCTTCCGGGGCGCGGCGGGCGGGAACCCGGACCTGTCACTGTAGGCCGGATGCTACCACAGACGCTGCGCAGGCCCCGCGGGCGGCAGCCTCACCAGGGAGTGGTCGATTGAACGCACAGGTACTGAGCAAGGTCCCGGCCGTCACCCTGCTCTTCTGGGTCATCAAGATCGTCGCCACCACGCTCGGGGAGACCGGCGGCGATACGCTGTCGATGACGCTGAACCTGGGTTACCTCGCCAGCACCGCCATCTTCCTCGCGCTGCTCGCCGCGCTGGTGGTGGCGCAGATCCGCGCGCGCGTTTTCCGCCCGATGCTCTACTGGGCGACGATCATTGCCTCCACCACCGCGGGCACCACGCTCGCGGACTTCGCCGACCGCTCCCTCGGTATCGGCTACCTCGGCGGCTCGCTCCTGCTCGCCGCCTGCGTCGCCGCCGCGCTGGCCGCCTGGTACCGCAGCGAGGGCACCATCGCCGTTGACACGGTGAACACCCCGAAGGTCGAGGCGTTCTACTGGGTCACGATCACCTTCTCGCAGACCCTCGGGACCGCGCTCGGAGACTGGGCCGCGGATGCGGGGCTCGGCTACGGCGGCGGCGCGCTCCTCTTCGGAGCGGCCCTCGCGCTGGTGGCGGCGCTGTACTTCTGGACCCGCACCTCGCGCGTCGCCCTCTTCTGGAGCGCCTTCATCCTCACGCGGCCGCTCGGGGCGACGGTGGGGGACTTCTTCGACAAGCCGCACGCGCAGGGGGGGCTGGATGTCAGCCGGCCGCTCGCCTCCGCGATCCTGCTGGCCCTCGTGGTGTTCCTGGTCCTGTGCTTCCCGCAGCGCGCCGGCAGCCACCCCCGGTCGGGGGCGGCCACGCGCTAGGCGGGTGACAAACTTCGAGGTGGCGGAGAGGGTGGGATTCGAACCCACGAACACCCGTGAAGATGTTACTGGAATTCCAGTCCAGCGCCTTCGACCGCTCGGCCACCTCTCCGATCAGGGACTTGCGCGATCCTTCGCGCCGCCTCGGCAGCCTTCCGAACCACAAGGCTCGCCGGGGGGCGCGGATGATAAAGCATGCGCCGGGCGGCCGCACGGGCGCGCCGGACGGCCGCGGCCGCCTGTGAAACCCTCGCAGGCCCTAGGCTTGGGGGGTCGGGGTCACGGGTTTGGGCACCTTGAACGGCGGGGGCTGGTCGAGGCAGGGGTCCTTCGGGCCCCGGGGGGGCGGGGCCGGCTCGTTGAGCACCGGCATCTTCAGGGCGTTGGCCGTGTCCGGGGCGTCCAGACCCTCCGGGATCTTCAGGGGCGGCACGCTCTTGGCGGTCTGGTAGGCCTGCGGCTTGTGACAGCTGTAGGCGCCCCTGAGGGTCTTGCAGCCCCCGGTCGTTGCCAACACGACGCCAAGGCCGAGAACGGCCAGAAACTTCCTCATACTCGACATACCTCAGGAGTGAGCCGGCCGCCTTCCCATGCCGGCCGCGCTGCGCCGCCCTTGCGGGCCTAGACCGCGATCCCGGCGGCCCGTGCGGAGGCCAGGACGGCACCCCCGAAGGACTCGCCCAGCGGCGTGAGCGGCAATCTTATACCAGGCGGTATGCGCCCCATCCGCGCGAGCAGCCATTTCACCGGTATCGGGTTGGCCTCGACGAACAGGTCGCGGTGCAGGCCGGCGAGCGGCGCGTCCAGCATCCCGGCGCGCTCGCGGTCCCCGCCCTGCGCGGCCGCCACCATCTGTGACATCGCCTGCGGCACAACGTTCGCCGTCACCGAGATCACCCCGCGCGCGCCTGCGGCCATGGCGACGCGGGCGGTGGCGTCGTCGCCCGACAGCACCACGAAGGATGCGGGCAGCTGCGCGCACAGCTCGCGCACGCGCGCGGGTTCCGGGACGGCTTCCTTCAGCCCCACGATCCCGGGCACGCCGGCCAGCCGTGCCACCGTGGCGGGCTTCATGTCCACCGCGGTGCGCGAGGGCACGTTGTAGAGCACGATCGGCCGCGCCGCCGCCGCCGCGGCGGCCGCGAAATGCTGGTACAGCCCCTCCTGCGAGGGGCGGTTGTAGGCGGGCGTCACCAAGAGCAGCCCGTCGATGGGCAGCTCGCACAGCCAGCGCACGCGCGCCACGGTGGCCGCGGTGCTCGAGGTGCCGGCACCGGCGATCACGGCCATGCGTCCGCGCGCGCGCACGCATGCGCGGCGCGTGAGCTCGGCGAGCTCCGCATCGCTCAGCGTCGGGGACTCACCGGTGGTGCCGCCGACCACGATGCCGCTCGTGCCGCTGTGCGCGTGCCACTCCAGCAGCGCATCCCAGGAATCGAGGTCGAGCGACCCGTCGGGGCGCATCGGCGTGACGATGGCTACCAGGCTGCCGGTGAACATCAGGATGGTGACGGATGCGCTCGCGGGGGAAGCGCCCGATGGTACGAGCACGCTGCCACACGGGCAAGAGCTCGAGCCGTGCCGCGGCATGAAAGGTCGCACGCCCCGCGCCTGCCGGGGTACACTCCTCCTCGTCAAAAGGACCCGAAGCCGACGAACACCAACCTACAGATGAAGCAGCACCTGGCCGTCTCGGCGATCGGCAGCGACCGCACCGGCATGGTTCACGAGCTGACCCGGGTCATCAGCGAGTCCGGCGGCAACATCAGCGAAAGCCGCATGGCGAGCCTCGGGACGGAGTTCGCGATGCTGCTGCTGGTGGCGGGCAACTGGCACGCGCTCGCCAAGCTCGAAACCGAGCTCAAGCGCCTCGCCGAGACCAGCAACCTCAGCATCCACCTGAAGCGCACCGAGCCGCGCACGGCACGCACCGACATGCTGCCGTACTCGATCGACGTGGTCTGCCTCGACCAGAGCGGCATCGTCTCGGGTCTGTCCGGCTTCTTCGCCACCCGCGGCATCGACATCGCGGAAGTCTCCACGCGCAGCTACCCGGCCGCCCACACCGGCGCACCGATGTTCGCCGTGCAGATGATCGTGAACGTGCCCAGCCGCATCCACGTGGCGCACCTGCGCGAAGAGTTCATGGAGTTCTGCGATTCGCTGAACCTGGATGCCATCCTCGAACCGGTAAAATCCTGAAAGTCGAGATGCCGACACTCAAGCCCGGCCTGAAGGTGCCGCAATTCTCATTACCCGCCTCCGGCGGCGCTACCTGGAGCCTCAAGGACGCGGCGGGCAGGAACCTCGTGATCTACTTCTACCCGAAGGACATGACCTCCGGGTGCACGCGCGAATCCCAGGACTTCCGCGATCTCGCCAAGGCGTTCCGCAAGGCCGGCACCGAGATCGTCGGGATCTCGCGCGACTCGGTGGCCTCGCACGACAAGTTCACGGCCAAGGAAGCGCTCCCCTTCCCGCTGCTGGCGGACACGGAGGAGAAAGTCTGCAAGCTGTTTGATGTCATCAAACAGAAAAGCCTTTACGGCAGAAAGTACATGGGGATCGAGCGCAGCACGTTCCTGATCGACGGCACCGGCCGCCTGGTCCAGGAATGGCGCAACGTCAAAGTGCCAGGTCATGCGGAGGCAGTACTTGAAGCAGCGCAGCGTCTATGAACCCGGTCCGACGGCAGCCTTGGGCGAAGCACGCGAACTGAAGGGGCGCTCACGCGCCGGGCGGCGGCTGTTCGTCCTCGACACGAACGTGCTCATGCACGATCCGGCCGCGATATTCCGCTTCGAGGAACACGACGTCTACCTGCCGATGATCGTGCTCGAGGAACTCGATGCCCACAAGAAGGGTCTGTCGGAGGCCTCGCGCAACGTGCGCCAGGTGAGCCGCTTCCTCGATGACATGATGCGCGATGCCACCCACGAGCAGATCGCCCGCGGCCTGCAGCTGCCCTCGGGCTACTCGGGCAACCACGGCAAGAAGCCCTCCACCGGGCGCCTGTATTTCCAGACGCGCCAGCTGGCGAGCACGCTGCCGGAAGGGCTGCCCGGCGCCGGCGGCGACAACGCCATCCTCGCCCAGACGCTCGCGCTGCAGAACGAGCTGAAGGACTCGCGCGTGATCCTGGTGTCCAAGGACATCAACCTGCGCATCAAGGCGGCGGTCCTGGGCGTGCACGCCGAGGACTACTACAGCGACAAGACGCTCGAGGACGCCGACGTCCTCTACAGCGGCATGGCCGCGCTCCCGAGGGACTTCTGGGAGAGCCACAGCAAGGACATGCGCTCCTGGAAGGAGGCCGAGCGCACCTTCTACGAGCTGTCCGGCCCCGCGGTGCGCGAGTGGCAGCCCAACCAGGGCCTGTTCGAGGACACCCCGGAGGGCATCGAGGGGATCGTGCGCAGGATCTCGGGCGACACCGCCACGATCGAGCTCTTGCGCGACTACCGCAACGAGCGCCACAGCGTCTGGGGCATCACGGCGCGCAACCGCGAGCAGAACTTCGCGCTCAACCTGCTCATGGACCCGGAGATCGACTTCGTGACGGTGCTGGGACCTGCCGGCACTGGCAAGACGCTGCTCGCCCTCGCCGCAGGGCTCATGCAGACGCTCGAGACCAACCGCTTCGCCGAGATCATCATGACGCGCGTGACGATCCCGCTGGGCGAGGACATCGGGTTCCTGCCCGGCACCGAGGAGGAGAAGATGGAGCCCTGGATGGGCGCCCTCATGGACAACCTCGAGGTGCTCACCGGCAGCCAGGAGGGCGGCAACTGGGGCCGCGCCGCCACCAACGACCTCCTGCGCAACCGCATCAAGATCCGCTCGCTCAACTTCATGCGCGGCCGCACCTTCCTCAACCGCTTCCTGATCCTGGACGAGGCCCAGAACCTCACGCCCAAGCAGATGAAGGCGCTCATCACGCGCGCAGGTCCCGGCACCAAGCTCGCCTGCCTCGGGAACATCGCGCAGATCGACACCCCCTACCTCACGGAGATGACCTCGGGCCTGACCTATGCGGTGAACCGCTTCCGCGGCTGGCCGCACTCGGGCCACATCACCCTGGTGCGGGGGGAGCGCTCACGGCTCGCGGACTTCGCCTCCGACACCCTCTAGGTGGTGTAATCTTAGGGTCCACGCCCGCGTGCGACGCTTGTAAGCGTCTGTAATCCCACGGAAACTTGCCGCCGCCCGCGGCGGTCTTACCTCCACCATGCGCCGCCTCACCGTATTTTTCGCCACCGCCCTCCTCGTCCTCACCGGCACGGCCTTCGCCGACGACGAGGCGAAGGCGCCGCGCCCGGTGCTGCTCAACGCGCCGGCCTCCGGTTCGGACCTGCCCGATCTGGGCAGCCCGACCGAGACCCTCATCTCCAAGAACGAGGAGTTCCAGCTGGGGGCGATGGTGCAGCGGGAGCTGCGCGACCAGAACGCGCTGTTCGAGGACCCGGAGATCACCGACTACCTGCAGACCCTGGGCCAGCGGCTGGCCTCGCAGAGCGCCGACGGCGGGCGCGACTTCCACTTCTACGTCATCAAGGACGACAGCATCAACGCGTTCGCCGTTCCCGGTGGCTACATCTTCATCCACCAGGGGCTGATCCTCGCGACCTCCAACGAGTCGGAGCTCGCGAGCGTGATGGCGCACGAAATCGCGCACGTCACCCAGCACCACATCGCGCGCCAGATCCGCAACCAGAGCCAGCAGGCGCTCACCACCGCGGCGGCGATGCTGGCGGCGATCCTGCTCGGCGCCGCCGGCGGCGGCCAGGCGCTCGAGGGCGGCATCGTCGCCGCCCAGGGACTGGCGATGCAGCAACAGATCAACTTCACCCGCGACAACGAGGCCGAGGCCGACCGCGTGGGCATCGGTTACCTCGCCGGCGCCGGCTTCGACACCAACGCCATGGGGAACTTCTTCGAGACCATGGGGCGCCACGAGGGGCTCACCATGACCTACATCCCCGCGATGCTGGTCGACCACCCGGTGACCACCGACCGCATCGCCGAGGCCCGCGCGCGCGCCGCCCAGTTCCCGCCGCGCACCGAGAAGGATTCGGTGAGCTACGAGCTCATCCGCGAGCGCGTGCGGGTTCTCTCCACCAGCGCCGACGTCGACCTCATCGGCCAGTACGAGCGCAAGATCAAGAAGGGCACGGCGGACCTTGCCGACCGCTACGCCTACGCGCTCGCGCTCACCCAGCACAACCGCGGCGAGGACGCCGTGAAGGTCCTGACCCCGCTGGTGCAGCAGCACGAGACCGTCACGCTCCTGCACATCGCGCTCGCCGAGGCGCAGGCGAAGGCGGGGCACACGAAAGAGTCCCTGGAGATCTTCGCGCGCTCCGAGGAGCTCTTTCCGCGCAACGTGCCGGTCACGGTGCGCTATGCGCAGGAGCTGATGGCGGTCGGCCGCGCGGCGGACGCGCACAACATGCTGCTCGACCTGTTCAACAACGTGCCGCCGACGCCGGACCAGATCCGCCTCACGGCGCTGGCCGCCAGCGCCGCCGGCGATGCGGGCGATGCCTACTACTACATGGGCGAGTACCAGATCGCCGGTGGGGACCTGAACCTCGCCGCCCAGCAGTACCAGCTGGCGCTCGCCTCGCCCAACATCTCCCAGATCCAGCGCCAGCGCTTCCAGGCGCGCCTCGACGAGGTGCGCGACTTCCTCATGTCCCAGCGCAAGCGCGCCCTCTCCGACGGCGGCGACCCGCAGCAGGGCCAGGGCCAGCAGGGCGGCCGGCGCGGCGGCTGAGCCGGCCGGACGCCATCGCCCGTTGGAGCGATCCGGGGGGCGCAGCGGCGGCTGTTACAATGCCGCCCTGTCCTGACTGCCCATCCGAGCCTATGCGAACGACCACGCGGATCTGCCTGCTGGGGCTTGCACTCCTGTACCTGGGCGGTTGCGCCACGCTGCCGCCGGGCAGCACGCGCAGCCCGCGGGACCCCTGGGAGCGCATGAACCGCGGCACGTGGAAGTTCAACACCGCGCTCGATCACGCCGTGCTGCGGCCCATCGCCCGCGGCTACCACCGCACCCTGCCGCAGTTTGCGCAGACCGGGGTCAGCAACTTCCTCACCAACCTCGCCTACCCCAAGGTCATGATCAACGACCTGCTGCAGGGCCAGATGCGGGCCTTCGGCAACGACACGGCGCGGCTGCTCCTGAACAGCACCCTCGGGATCGGCGGCCTGTTCGACCCGGCCTCTGCGGCGGGCCTGGACCGCAACGACCGGGACTTCGGGCAGACCTTCGGCAAGTGGGGCATGAAGACCGGGCCGTACGTCGTGCTGCCCTTCTTCGGTCCCTCCGACGTCCGCGACGCCTTCGGCAAGCTCCCCGAGTACTTTGCCGACCCGCGCTACTTCATCAAGAACCCCTGGTGGGAGTACCCGCTGTGGGCGGTCGGCATCGTCAATGCCCGCGTCGACCTCTTGCCGCTGGATCCCACGGTCGACAGTGCCTACGACCCGTACGCGCTGACGCGCAACGTGTACCTGCAGAACCGCGACTTCAAGGTGAACGGCGGGGCGCGCTCGAGCGAGGAAGACGAGCGCGAGCGCAAGTTGTTCGAGGAAGCCTCGCAGGATGATGCGCCGCCGCCCCCGAAGCCGGCGCCGCCCGCGGGCACGCCGCCGAAGTAAGACGGCCTAGACGCCGCGCTCCAGGAGCTCCTCGATCTCGCTGATGCGGGCGAGCGCGGCAAGACCTGACGGGATGTTCGCGAACGTCAGGTGCGCGCCGTTCTGGCGCGCCTGGCCGAGCAGGTCCAGGAGCACCGCAAGGCCTGCACTGTCGGCCGGGGCCACGTCCTTCAGGTCCACCTTCACGGCGGCCGGCCCGCAGGCAAGCGCCGCCAGCCCCGCCGCGCGTGCCGCACGCGCGCTCGCGAACGTGAGCGGTCCCTGCGCGCGCAGCGCGCCGCCGCCCAGGTCCTGCAGTTCGAACGTCGCCGGCACGGGCTACTTGGTCGGGGGCTTGGCGAGCGACTCCGGCTTCTCGCCGGCGTTCAGCCGCTTGATCACCGCATCGAGCCCCTGGCTCTCGATCTGGGGACCGAAGTCCTCGCGGTAGCTGTTCACGTAGGAGATGCCGTCGATCACGACGTCCCACGCCTTCCAGCCTTCCGGCGTGCGGCGCATGTAGTAGTTCACCGAGACCCGGTCGCCGTTGTCGCGCTTGACCTCGGTGCGCACCGTGGCGCGCGGCGCATCCGCCTCGACCTTGGTCGGGTAGATCTTCAGCCGATCGGCGGTGAACTCGGTCAGCGCCGAGCCGTAGTTGGACAGGAGCGAGTGGTAGAAGGCGTCCACGAACTGCTTGCGCTGCTCGGGGCTGGCATCGCGCCAGTGTACGCCCAGCACCAGCTTCGCCGCGAAGTCGGTGTCGAAGTGCGGCAGCAGGTAGGTGTTCACCAGCTGCGAGACCCTGGCCGGTTCCTTGCGGTAGCCGTCGCGGTCCTTGTCGAGCGCGGTCAGCATGCCCTGGGCGGCGTTCTGCACCACCGTGCTCGGGTCGTCGCCGGTGGCGGGCGGGCTCTGCGCGAGGGCCACGCCGGCGCCGAGGCACAGGGTTGCCAGAAGTGCGAGGTATCTCATTTCTTCGACTCCGATTTGCTCTGGGTGTCCGCAGCCGCAGCGCCGCTGTCGGCGCTCTTGCTGCTCGAGTAGTTGGCGAAGAACTTGTTGATCAGGCTCTCGAGCACGATCGCCGACTGCGTCTGGTCGATGGTGGAGCCGTTCTTCAGGAACTGGTCATCGCCGCCGGGGCTGAGGCCAATGTACTTGCCGCCGAGCAGCCCCTGCGTCTGGATGGCCGCGAAGCTGTCGTCCGGGATCTGGTTGTACTGGTTGTCAAAGCGCATGGTGACCACCGCCTTGTAGCTGTGGCCGTCGAGCGCGATGCCGGTGACCTCGCCGACGCGCACCCCGGACATGGCCACGGGGGAGCCCACCTTCAGATCGCCGATGTTGTCGAACTCCGCGCGCACCGTGTAGCCCTGCTTCTTGCCGCTGAGGCGCAGCCCGCTCGAGGGCAGCTGCGTGGTCAGGAACAAGAGCGCCGCGAACCCGAGGAGCACGAACAGTCCCGTTCCGATCTCCAGTGTTCGATTGGCACGCATGGCAATAGGTTCCTTGAGGTTTACAGGAAGGCCGCGGTGATTACGTAATCCAGGAGCAGGATCAGCACCGACGATGCGACCACCGTGCGGGTGGTTGCAAGCCCGACGCCTGCGGCGGTGGGCTCGCTGTTGTAGCCCTCGTACACCGCCACCAGCGCGCAGGCAATGCCGAACACCAGGCTCTTGGTGAGGCCCTCGCGCACGTCGCGCAGCTCGACCGCATCCTGGGTCTGCGACCAGAACGCTCCGGGGTCGATGCCCATGAGCTGCACGCCGATCAGCTGCGCACCAAAGAGGCCCACGATCGCGAAGATCGCCGTCAGGAGGGGGACGGCGATGATGGCGCCGAGGAAGCGCGGGGCGGCCACGTAGCGCAGCGGATCCACCGCCATGATCTCCATGGCGGTGAGCTGGTCGGTGGCGCGCATGAGCCCGATCTCGGAGGTGAGCGCGGTGCCGGCGCGGCCGGCGAACAAGAGCGCCGTGATCACCGGCCCGAGCTCACGCAGGAGTCCTAAGGCCGCGGCGGTGCCGAGCACGTCCTCGGAGCCGAAGCGCCGCAGGAGGTCGTAGCCCTGAAGCCCCAGCACCATGCCCACGAACAGGCCCGAGAGCATGATGATGATCAGCGAGCGCGCGCCGGTGTTGTAGATCTGCGCGACGATCAGGCGCGGCCTGGCGCAGGCCGGCACGCACTGCAGCGCGAGCCGCCCGAGGAAGATCGCGGTCGCGCCGAGCCGGCGGATACCCTCACCCATGTAGCCGTTAGTCATCGGCGAGCAGCTGCGTCACGTAGTCGGGGGCCGGATAGTGGAAGGCCACGGGGCCCTCCGCGCTGCCGGTCATGAACTGGCGCACCGCCGGGGAGTCGCTGGCCCGCAGCTGCGCCGGGGCGCCCGCGGCGGCGACTGCGCCGGCAGACAGCAGGTAGCTGTCGTCGGCGATGGTCGAAAGCTCCTGCACGTCGTGGGATACCACGATGCTGGTGATGCCGAGCGCATCGTTCATCTGCTTGATGAGCCGCAGGATAACCCCGAGCGAGATCGGGTCCAGCCCCACGAACGGCTCGTCGTAGACCAGGACTTCCGGGTCCATGACGATGGCGCGCGCCAGCGCCACCCGGCGCGCCATGCCGCCGGAGAGCTCGCTCGGCATCAGTTCGGCCGCCCCGCGCAGGCCGACGGCCTGGAGCTTGGTCAGCACGAGCTTGCGGATGAGCGGCTCGGGAAGGTCGGTGTGCTCGCGCACCGGGAAAGCGACGTTCTCGAACACGGTGAGGTCGGTGAGCAGCGCGCCGTTCTGGAACAGCATGCCCATGCGGCGCCGCAGCCCGTAGATCGCGGCGGAGCCGAGCGTGGCGACGTTCTCGCCGAACACCCGCACGGTGCCCGCATCGGCCGTGATCTGCGCAGTGATCAGGCGCAGGAGCGTCGTCTTGCCGGTGCCCGAGGGCCCCATGATCGCCGTGATGCGCCCGCGGCGGGCGGTGAGCGTGAGCCCCTTGAAGATGGGACGCCCGCCGACGGCGTAGTTCACGTCGCTGACGTCGACCACCGTGTCCCCCGCGGCCGGGGCGGGAGACCTTGGAACGCTCGGCGGATTGGTCACGCGCGCGTTGCGCCGTCAGGCGCTCTAGGCCGCCTGGCTCTCCATCTCCGCGTTGTAGCTGCCGTCGGCGGCGAGCCCGTTCAGGCGGGCGCGCTTGGCGAAGGCCTTCTGGCCCGCGCCGAAGTTCGCGGCCTTGCCGCCCCAGGCCTTGAGCGCATCGTCCTGCAGCGCGCGCCCGTAGCTGAAGGTCAGCGCCCAGGGCAGCGGCTTGCCGATCCTGTTCATGAGCGCCAGGTGCAGCGTCGCCTCCTGGGAGGACTGACCGCCGGAGAGGAACGCGATCCCGGGGACCGCCGGCGGCACGTGGCGCTTGAGCGTGCGCAGCGTGGCCTCGGCGACCACCTCGGGACCTGCGCGGTGGGCGGCCTTCTTGCCGGAGATCACCATGTTGGGCTTGAGCACGATGCCCTCGAGCAGCACGCGCGCCTCGTAAAGCTCGCGGAACACGGTTGAGAGGGTGAGGTTCGTGACCTCCTCGCAGCGCTCGATCGAGTGCGCCCCGTCCATGAGCACCTCCGGCTCTACGATCGGGACGATGCCGTTCTCCTGGCACAGGGCCGCGTAGCGCGCGAGCGCGCCGGCGTTGGCCTTGATGGCGTAGTGGGTCGGGATGTCCTGGCCGATGTCGATCACCGCGCGCCACTTGGCGAACAGGGCCCCGAGCTTGCGGTACTCGACCAGGCGCTCGCGCAGCCCGTCCAGGCCCTCGGTGATGGTCTCGCCGTTGAACCCGGCCAGCGGCTTGGCCCCGGTGTCGACCTTGATGCCCGGGATGATGCCCTGCTTCATCAGGTACAGCGGGAACGGGGTGCCGTCCTTGGTCTTCTGGCGGATGGTCTCGTCGTAGAGGATGACGCCGCTGATCGACTCGGCCGCGGCCGGGGCGGTGAACAGCATCTCCCGGTAGGTGCGCCGGGCCTCCTCGGTGGACTCCAGCTGGATGCCGTCGAAGCGCTTCTTGATGGTGCTCGTGCTCTCGTCGGCCGCCAGGATCCCCCGGCCCTTGGCCACCATTCCCCGCGCGGTATGCATCAGCTCGGTCGCGTTCATCGTAGTCCTTCCTCCGAAAGTGACGCCCGCGCTGGGTTCGTGCATCCGGCCCCCGGGGGGCGGGTGCACCGCCTGCGGTGCGCCTTGGAATAATGCCTTCAGCTGCCTGAAGGGGCCGATAAGGATACCAAAACACCCCCCTGGCGGCCCGGCCCCGGCTTGGAGCCGGGGACAATCAGTACTAAAATAGTGCTAGTTCCCCCTGGAGCCGAGGCGCCCATGCTGCGCATCAGCCGACTGACCGACTACGCCACCGTCCTCCTGGCCGCGCTCGCGGAGGATCCGAAGCGCGTGCAGACTGCCACCGCGCTCGCCGAGCACACCCACCTGCCCGTGCCGACGGTGAGCAAGCTCCTGAAGCAGCTGCACCGCGCGGGGCTCGTGCAGTCGACGCGCGGGCTGCACGGGGGCTACCAGCTGGCACTGCCGGCGACGCAGATCTCGGCCGCGGCGATCCTCGATGCGCTGGAGGGACCTGTGGCGCTGACCGACTGCGCCGCCGGCCACGGCCAGTGCGGCATCGAGGGCAGCTGCCGCGTCGGTCGCGTGTGGCAGCGGGTCAACCTCGCCATCCGGCGCTCCCTGAGCGATGTGAGCCTGGCACAGCTCGCCGGCCTCGATGCCGCGCCGGCGCGCCTGCCGAGCCTCGAGCGCGAGATGAAGGTCGCCGCCCGCATCCCGGTGCGCTCATGAGCGAAGAAACCCGGCAGACCCAGGCGGAACTGGAGTCGCTGCTCGCGCGCGGCTACCAGCACGGCTTCGTCACCGAGATCGAATCCGACACGGTGCCCCCGGGACTGGACGAGGACGTGGTGCGCCTGATCTCGCGCAAGAAGGGCGAGCCGGCGTTCCTTACCGAATGGCGACTGAAGGCGCTCCGGCACTTCTTCACGATGGCCGAGCCGCACTGGGCGCACCTGAAGATCGCGCCCATCGACTACCAGTCGATCTCCTACTACTCGGCTCCGAAGACCAAGAAGGACGGGCCGAAGTCGCTCGAGGAAGTGGACCCGAAGCTCCTCGCGACCTACGAGAAGCTCGGGGTGCCGCTGCATGAGCGGGCGCGCCTCGCCGGCGTCGCCGTGGATGCGGTGTTCGACTCGGTGTCGGTCGCGACCACGTTCAAGGAGAAGCTCGCGGCTGCGGGCGTCGTCTTCTGCCCGTTCTCGGAGGCCGTGCGCAGCCACCCCGAGCTCATCGAGCAGTACCTGGGGAGCGTGGTCCCCTACACCGACAACTATTTCGCGACGCTCAACTCGGCGGTGTTCTCGGACGGCTCGTTCGTCTACATCCCCAAGGGCGTGCGCTGTCCCATGGAGCTGTCGACCTACTTCCGCATCAACGCACTCAACACCGGTCAGTTCGAGCGCACGCTGATCATTGCGGATGCTGGAAGTTATGTCAGCTACCTGGAAGGTTGTTCGGCACCTCAGCGTGACGAGAACCAGCTGCACGCGGCAGTGGTGGAACTGGTCGCGCTCGATGACGCCTACATCAAGTACTCCACGGTGCAGAACTGGTACCCGGGCGACGCTGACGGCAAGGGTGGCATCTACAACTTCGTCACCAAGCGCGGCGAGTGCCGCGGCCGCAACTCCCGCATCTCCTGGACGCAGGTCGAGACCGGCTCTGCGATCACCTGGAAGTACCCGAGCTGCGTGCTCAAGGGCGACGGCTCGATCGGCGAGTTCTACTCGGTGGCGACCGTCAACAACCACCAGCAGGCCGACACCGGCACCAAGATGATCCACGTCGGCCGCGACACCAGGAGCACCATCGTCTCCAAGGGCATTTCCGCCGGCCACGGCCAGAACACCTACCGGGGCCTGGTGCGCATGCTGCCGAGCGCCCAGGCCGCCCGTAACTTCACGCAGTGCGACTCGCTCCTCATGGGCGGCAAGTGCGGCGCCCACACCTTCCCGTACGTGGAGGTGAAGAACGAGACCGCCACCGTAGAGCACGAGGCCAGCACCTCCAAGATCAGCGAGGACCAGCTCTTCTACTGCCTCGCGCGCGGCATCGGCGCCGAGGATGCGGTCAACATGATCGTCAGCGGCTTCTGCAAGTCGGTGTTCAAGGAGCTGCCGATGGAATTCGCGGTCGAGGCACAGAACCTGCTCGCGGTGAGCCTCGAAGGCGCCGTGGGCTGATGGAAAACATGAAGAACCCAGACACCGCGCTGCTGCGCATCGAGAACCTCCACGCCAAGGTCGCTGGCAAGGAGATCCTGAACGGCCTCAGCCTCACGGTGGAGCGCGGCGAGGTGCACGCCATCATGGGGCCGAACGGCTCCGGGAAGAGCACGCTCGCCTCGGTGCTCGCCGGCCGCCCGGGCTACGAGGTCACCCAAGGCCGCGTGAGCTTCGAGGGGCGCGACCTCCTGTCGCTGCCGCCGGAGGAGCGGGCCCGCGCCGGCCTCTTCCTGGGGTTCCAGTACCCGGTGGAGATCCCCGGGGTCAACAACGTCTACCTCCTCAAGGCGGCCCTGAATGCGCAGCGCAAGACGCGCGGCCTGCCCGAGGTGGACGCCTTCGAGTTCCTCACCCTGGTGCGCGAGAAGATGAAGCTCATGCGCATGGAGGACAGCTTCCTGTCGCGCGGGGTGAACGAGGGCTTCTCGGGCGGCGAGAAGAAGCGCAACGAGATCCTGCAGATGCTGGTGCTCGAGCCGCAGCTCGCGATCCTGGATGAGACCGACTCGGGCCTGGACATCGATGCCCTGAAGATCGTCGCCGCCGGCGTCAACTCGCTACGCTCGCCCGAGCGCGCCTGCGTGCTCGTGACGCACTACCAGCGCCTCCTCGACTACATCGTCCCCGACCAGGTGCACGTGCTCATCCGCGGCCGCATCGTGAAGAGCGGCGACAAGTCGCTCGCGCTCGAACTGGAGCGCCGCGGCTACGACTGGGTGGCCGGAGCAGCCGCCTGAACGCACCCATGAGTGCCCTCGCCCACCGCATCGTTGAGGAAAGCACCGCCGCAGGCTTCGCAGGACCTGCCGGTGCGCGCCGCCGCGCCGCCGCCGCCGCCCTCGGGAGCGTGGGACTGCCGACCTCGCGCGATGAGAACTGGAAGTACGCGTCCCTGAGGCCACTCGAGCGCCAGAACTTCACGCCGGCCCCGCGCGGCGTGACGATCACGGCCGCCGTGCTCCCCGCCCCCATCACCGGATTTGCCCGCTACGTGTTCGTGGACGGTCACTTCGCCCCCGCCCTGTCCGCAGCGCCGGGCGCCGGATTCGCGGCGCTCGCCGCCGCCGAGACGCCCCCGGCAGCCGCCGCGGCCGTGGGCGGCGATGCCCGCTTCGCCCTCCTCAACGCGGCCTTCGCCCAGGATGGGGCGCAGCTGAAGCTGGGCCGGGGGGAGAACGCGCGGGCCGAGGTCGTGTTCGTGGCGGCCAGCGAGGCTGCCGTCGGCGCCTCCTACCCGCGCCTCGAGATCGAGCTCGCGGAAGGTGCGCAACTCGAACTCATCGAGCGGCACCTCGGTGCCGGCGAGGTCGCCGCCTTCGTCAACAGTGCCCTCACGGTGCAGCTGGATCGCGGGGCGCAGCTGCGCCACACCCGCCTGCAGGACCTGCCCGCGCGCGCGCTCAGCTTCGATACCCTGAGCGCCGAGCTGCACGACGGCTCCGCCTATCGCCTCCTCGGCGTCGCCACCGGCGCCCAGTCGGCGCGCTCCACGCTGCTGGCGCGGCTCGCCGGCGAGGGCGCCGGCATCGACATGGCCCTGGCGGCCCTCGGCGAGGCCGCGCAGGTGCAGGATGCCTACGCCCGCATCGAGCACGTCGCCCGGAACACGCGCACCGAGCAGCTGTTCCGCGGCATCGCGGCCGACCGCGCCCGGGTCGCCTTCAACGGCAAGGTGGTGGTGGATGCCGGGGCGGCGGGCACCGACTCGCGCCAGTCGCTGCGCGGCCTCCTGGCCGGCTCCCAGGCCGAGATCGACGTGCGGCCGCAGCTGGAGATCTACACCGACGACGTGCGCTGCAGCCACGGCGCCACGGCCGGCAAGCTGGATGACGCCATGCTCTTCTACCTGCTCTCGCGCGGGCTGGAGCCGGCCACGGCGCAGCGGCTCCTGAAGTGGGCCTTCCTCGCCGACGCCTTCGCCCGCATTGAAATCCCGGACCTGCGCCGCCAGATCGAAGCGCGTCTGGCCGGCGCCCTGCACGACGGGGCGCTGAAGGAGTTGCTCTAGTGGCCGCCGAACCCGCCCACCTCCGCCCCCCGCCGCTCGACGTCGCGCGCGTGCGGGCCGATTTCCCGATCCTCGCCACCCAGGTGCACGGGCACCCGCTGGTGTACCTCGACAGTGCCGCCTCCTCGCAGCGCCCCTGGCCGGTGATCCGCGCGGTGGAGGCCTACGAGACCCACTCCCACGCCAACGTGCACCGCGGGGTGCACGCGCTCAGCCAGGCCGCCACGGCCGCCTTCGAGGGCGCGCGCGAGCGCGTGCGGCGCTTCGTAAACGCCCAGAGCGTGCGCGAGATCATCTTCACGCGCGGCACCACCGAGGCGATCAACCTGGTCGCCCAGTCCTACGCCCGGCCGCGGCTGCGCGCCGGCGATGAGATCCTCATCAGCGCCCTCGAGCACCACGCCGACATCGTGCCCTGGCAGCTGGTGTGCGAGGCGACCGGGGCGGTGCTGAAGGTCGCCCCGATCAACCGCCGCGGCGAGCTCGAGTTCGAGGCGTTCGAGCGGCTCCTCTCCCCGCGTACCCGACTGGTCGGCATGGCGCACGTCTCCAACGCGCTCGGCACCGTGCTGCCCGTGAAGCGCATCGTGGAGGCGGCGCACGCGGCCGGCGCGGTGGTGCTCATCGACGGCGCCCAGGCCGTGCCCCACCTGAACGTCGACCTGCGCGCCCTCGGGGCCGACTTCTACGCCTTCTCCGCCCACAAGCTCTACGGCCCGACCGGCATCGGCGTGCTGTACGGGCGCGAGGCGCTGCTCGAGGCCATGCCGCCGTGGCAGGGCGGCGGCGACATGATCCGCACGGTCTCGTTCGAGAAGTCGACCTGGAACGAACTGCCCTACAAGTTCGAGGCCGGCACGCCGAACATCTCGGGCGCGGTGGGCCTGGCGGCCGCGCTGGACTACATCGAGGGCCTGGGGCTGCCGGCGATCGCCGCGCACGAGGACGCGCTCCTCAAGCGCGCGACCGCGGAACTGCAGGCGCTGCCGGACATCGAGCTCGTTGGCACGGCGGCCCACAAGGCCTCCGTGCTCTCCTTCACCATGAAGGGCGTGCACCCGCACGACCTGGGCACGATCCTGGACGCGGAAGGCGTCGCCATCCGCACCGGCCACCACTGCGCCATGCCGGTCATGACCTTCTTCGGCATCCCGGCGACCGCGCGGGCCTCCTTCGCCTGCTACAACGACGAGGCCGACATCGCAGCGCTGGTGAAGGCGCTCCGGCGCGCCCGCGAGGTGTTCGGCTGATGGACCTGAAGGACCTCTACCGCGACGTGATCCTCGATCACAACAAGCACCCGCGTAACTTCGGCGTGCTCGAGGGCAGCGATGCGCACGCCGACGGCCACAACCCGCTGTGCGGGGACCGGCTCACCGTGTCGCTGCGCCTCACCGGCGACCGCATCAGCGACATCCGCTTCGAGGGCAAGGGCTGCGCCATCTCCACCGCCTCCGCCTCGCTCATGACGGAAGCGGTCAAGGGCAAGGACCGTGCCGCCGTGCAGGCACTGTTCGAGCGCGTGCATGCGCTCCTCACCGACGATGCCGCCACGGCGGACCCCGCGCTCGGCAAGCTTGCCGCGCTCTCCGGCGTGCGCGAGTTCCCCGCGCGCGTGAAGTGCGCGAGCCTGTGCTGGCACACCCTCAACGCGGCGCTGGAAAGCGGCGACGCCACCGTCTCGACCGAGTAGCGCCGAAAAGATGCTCCGACAGGAAAACGAACCCTTCGTGGTCAGCCGCGACGTGCAGGCGGTGATCGTGCCGGCCGGCCAGCAGGTGAACCTCAAGGCCGGGCAGGCCGGCTATATTACCCAGGCCCTGGGGGGCAGCTTCACCGTCTACATCGACGGCAACCTGTTCCGCATCTCCGGCGAGGACGCCGATGCCATCGGGCGCGAGGTGGTGAAGCCGCCGGAGCTGGCGCCCGATGCCAGCGAGGAGGATGTGCGCAAGCTCGCCTGGGACCAGATGCGCACCTGCTACGACCCCGAGATCCCGATCAATATCGTGGACTTGGGACTGGTATATGAGTGCGACGTCAAGGCGAACGAGGACGCCACCCGCACCGTGGAGGTTAAGATCACCCTGACCGCGCCGGGTTGCGGCATGGGCGACATCCTGGTGGACGACGTGCGCGACAAGATCGCGCGCATCCCCACGGTGCGCGAGGTGAAGGTCGAACTGACCTTCGATCCGCCGTGGAACCAGAGCATGATGACGGAAGCAGCCCGCCTGCAGACGGGCATGTTCTGAAGGGGAAATCACAAGTGAGCAAATGGGTCGACGTGGGCGCGGCGAAGGAGCTGAGTGAGACCGAGCCGCTGGCGGTATTCGTGGAGGGCTTCGCCATCGCGCTGGTGCGCTGCGGGGAGCAGGTGTACGGCGTGCAGGACCTGTGCACGCACGACGGCGAGACGCTCGGCAACGCGCAGGTCGAGGACTGCCAGATCGTCTGCCCGCGCCACGGCGCGCACTTCTGCCTGAAGACCGGGCAGGCCCTGACCCCGCCCGCCTACGAGCCGCTGCAGACTTTCGCCGCACGCGTCGACAACGGGCGTGTGCTGGTGGAAATCCCCGCCTAGGACGCCCTGCGCATGAAGCGACTCACGCTCATGCGCCACGCGGACGCCCGCTGGAAGGACGCGGCCTTGAGCGACCTGGAGCGGCCGCTCGCCCGCCGCGGCATCGGCGCGGCGGAGGCGATGGCGCGGCGCCTCCTGGAACTCGAGCTGGTGCCCGACCTGCTGCTCGTGAGCCCGGCGCTGCGCGCCCGGCAGACCGCCGAGATCGTGGCACGGGAGCTGGCGCTGCCGCCGCGGCGGCTGGTGCGCGAGGAAGGCCTGTACCTTGCCAGCGCCGGCGATCTCCTCAAGGCGGCCCAGCGCACCGGCCCGCGCGTGGCGCACCTCATGGTGATCGCCCACAACCCCGGGCTTTCGGAACTCCTGGACATCCTCGCGCCCGAGCGGCGCGGCTCGGGCGGACTTGCCACCGCGGCACTGTGCTCGCTCGCCTTCGGATGCGAGGGCTGGCCCGAGCTGGGTGCCGCTACCGCGGAGCAGGTGGTGTGCGAGAGCCCGCCGAAGGGCCTCTTCGGCCTCTTTGCCTAAGTCCTGCCGCCGCGCCCGTCAGCACTCCGGGACGTTGACCGCGAGGCCTCCCTGAGAGGTCTCCTTGTAGATGGTCGACATGTCGATGCCGGTCTGGCGCATGGTGTTGATCACCTGATCGAGCGAGACCTTGTGCGAGCCGTCCCCGCGCATCGCCAGCCGCGCCGCGTTGATCGCCTTCACCGACCCCATCGCGTTGCGCTCGATGCAGGGGATCTGCACCAGGCCCGCCACCGGGTCGCAGGTGAGCCCCAGGTTGTGCTCCATGCCGATCTCGGCCGCGTTCTCGATCTGCTCGGTCGTGCCCTGGAGCGCGGCCACGAGCCCGGCGGCGGCCATGGAGCAGGCGACGCCGACCTCGCCCTGGCAGCCCATCTCCGCCCCGGAGATCGAGGCGTTCTTCTTGTAGAGCATGCCCATCGCGGCGGCGACCAAGAGGAAGCGGATGACGCCCTCCTCGTTGGCCCCGTCCTCGAAGCGACGGTAGAAGTGCAGCACTGCCGGCACGATGCCGGCCGCCCCGTTGGTGGGCGCGGTGACCACGCGGCCGCCGGCGGCGTTCTCCTCGTTCACCGCGAGCGCGTAGGCGTTCACCCAGTCCATGACGTCGAGCGGCTTGGGCGTGCCGGCCTCGGTGAGGATGCGGTACAGGCGCGGTGCGCGCCGGCGCACCTTGAGCACGCCGGGCAGGAGGCCGGTCTGGCGGAAGCCGCGCGCGACGCAGCCCTGCATGACCTCCCAGATGTGCAGGAGCTTCGCGCGCACCTCCTCGGGCTTCGCCCACGCGTACTCGTTGGCGAGCATCAGCTCGTAGAGCTCCACGCCATGGTCGCGGCACAGGCGCAGCAGGTCCTCGCCGGACTCGAACGGGTACGGCGGCGTGACGTGCGCCCGCGTCTCGGGCGCCTCGGCCTCGTCCCCGCGCACCACGAAGCCGCCGCCGATGGAGTAGTAGTCGGCCTCGCGCAGCACCTTGCCGCCCGCGCCGAGCGCCGTGAAGCGCATGCCGTTGGAGTGCCGCGGCAGCCGCTCGTGCATCATGAAGAGGAGCTGCATCGGCTCGTCGAACGCGATCTCGTGCTCGCCCAGGAGGCGGATGCGGTGCGTGCTCCTGATGCGCTGCACGGTCGGGTCGATGCTGTCCGGGTCGACGCTCTCGGGCATGGCCCCTTCGAGGCCCGCGAGCACCGCCCGGTCCGTGCCGTGTCCGAGGCCGGTGAGCGCGAGCGACCCGTAGAGGCGCACCACGAGCTCGGTCGTCGGGACCAGGAGTCCGTCGCGCTTGAGCCCGAGCACGAACTCGCGCGCCGCGCGCATCGGCCCCATGGTGTGGGAGCTCGAGGGCCCGATCCCGACCTTGAAGATGTCGAATACGCTGAGCGTCATGACTTCGCGAACCTCGCGCGCCGGCGTGTGGCGCGCCTTGTGGGCGGCGCCCGGAACGTGACGCCGCCGCCGAGTCTGCAACCGGGCCGGGCCCGTGACGTGCTTTGCAGCGACCTTGGGGCGCTCAAATGCGACCCTTGAGCTGCCGCAGACGCGCCCGCTCGTGCTTGTCCGGCCGTCCCTGCGGGCGCGGCGTCAGGGCCGCGGCCAGCTTCATGCGGGAGGCAAACTCGGTGCGCCGCGCCACGCTCTGCGCGCTCTCCTCATAACATAGTACGGCGGCGGCCGCAGGTCCCCGCCGCAGCGGGATGGCGCTCACCCGGCACTCGAACTCCACCGTCCCGCGCGTGAAGGTCACCCGGTCGCCCGCCTTCAGCGCCCGGGCGGGCTTCACGCGCTCGCCGTTGACGTGCACGCGCCCGCCGGCCACGGCCTGGGCGGCGAGCGCGCGCGAGCCGTACAGGCGCACGGCGAACAGCCAGCGGTCGATGCGGGCCGCCCCGGTGCGCTCGCTTGAAGGATCCGTCATGGGCCTCCAGTATAATTCCCGCCCCATGGATGCCACCTTAAGAACGCGCCTCGCCGCGGACCTGGCCGCCCTGCGCGAGCAGGGCCTCTACAAGCCCGAGCGCGTGCTCGAGAGCCCCCAGGGGGGCCTGATCCAGGCCGGCGGCCACGAGGTGGTGAACCTGTGCGCCAACAACTACCTGGGGCTCGCGAGCCACCCCAGGGTGCGCGCGGCGGCCGGGCGGGCGCTCGAGGAGTGCGGCTACGGCATGGCCTCGGTGCGCTTCATCTGCGGCACCCAGGCCATCCACAAGGAGCTCGAGCAGCGGCTCGCGAAGTTCCTGGGGACCGAGGACGTGATCCTCTACTCCTCGTGCTTCGATGCCAACGGCGGCCTGTTCGAGACGCTGCTGGACGAGCGCGACGCGGTGATCTCGGACGCCCTGAACCACGCGAGCATCATCGACGGCATCCGCCTGTGCAAGGCGCAGCGCCTGCGCTACGCCAACAGCGACATGGCCGAGCTCGAGAAGTGCCTGAAGGAGTCCGCCGGGGCGCGCACGCGCCTCATCGCCACCGACGGGGTGTTCTCCATGGACGGCTTCATCGCGAAGCTGCCCGAGATCTGCGACCTCGCCGAGCGCTACGACGCGCTCGTCATGGTGGACGACTCGCACGCCACCGGCTTCATGGGCGCGCACGGACGCGGCACCCCCGAGCACTGCGGCGTCGCCGCGCGCGTGGACATCCTCACCGGCACCCTCGGCAAGGCCTTGGGGGGCGGCAGCGGCGGCTACATCGCCGCCCGGGCCGAGGTGGTGGAGTGGCTGCGGCAGCGCTCGCGCCCCTACCTCTTCTCCAACAGCATCCCGCCGGTGGTCGCCGGCGCCACCCTCGCCGTGCTCGACCTCATCGAGGAGGCCCCGCAGCTGCGCCGGCAGCTGTTCGACAACGCCGCCTTCTTCCGCGAGGGGATGGCCCGCGCCGGGTTCACGCTGAAACCCGGCGAGCACCCGATCATCCCGGTGATGCTGGGCGATGCGGCGCTCGCCGGCCGCATGGCCGAGCGGCTGCTCGAGGAAGGCGTGTACGTCATCGGCTTCTCCTTCCCCGTCGTGCCCAAGGGCCAGGCTCGCATCCGCACGCAGATGTCGGCCGCCCTCACCCGCCCCCAGCTGGAGCGCGCGCTCGGGGCCTTCACCCAAGTCGGGCGCGAGCTCGGCGTCATCGCCTGACCGGCAAGGACCTCCATGAAAGCACTCGTCAAAGAACAGGCCGCCCCGGGCATCTGGCTGAAGGACGTCCCGGAACCGAAGGTCGGCCCGAACGACGTGCTCATCGAGATCGCCAAGACCGCGATCTGCGGCACCGACATGCACATCTACAAGTGGGACGCCTGGGCGCAGAAGACCATCCCCGTGCCGATGGCGGTCGGGCACGAGTACTGCGGCCGCATCGTGGACCTGGGGTCCGAGGTCAAGGGCCTCAAGACCGGAGATCGCGTCTCCGGCGAGGGCCACATCACCTGCGGCTACTGCCGCAACTGCCGCGCCGGGCGGCGCCACCTGTGCCGCAACACCATCGGCGTGGGCGTCAACCGTCCCGGGGCCTTCGCCCAGTACCTGTCGATCCCGGCCGACAACACCTTCAAGCTCCCCGACTCGATCGGGGACGACATCGCCTCGATCCTGGACCCGTTCGGCAACGCCACCCACACCGCGCTCGCCTTCAACATGGTGGGCGAGGACGTGCTGATCACCGGGGCCGGCCCCATCGGCATCATGGCGGTCGCGATCGCGCGCTTCGTGGGCGCGCGCCACGTGGTGATCACCGACGTGAACGACTACCGCCTCGAGCTCGCCCGCAAGATGGGCGCGACCCGTGCCATCAACGTGCAGCGCGAGTCGCTCGACGACACCATGCAGGCCTTAGGCATGCAGGAGGGGTTCGACGTGGGGCTCGAGATGTCCGGCAACGCGCAGGCACTGCGCGTGATGCTGCGCACCATGCACCACGGCGGCTCGGTGGCGATCCTCGGCATCCCGCCGGAGGACACCGCGATCGACTGGAACCAGGTGATCTTCAAGGGCCTCACCATCAAGGGCATCTACGGCCGGGAGATGTTCGAGACCTGGTACAAGATGTCGAGCCTGCTGCAGAGCGGGCTCAAGATCGACCCGATCATCACCCACCACTTCGCCGTCGAGGACTACATCCAGGGCTTCGAGACCATGGGCTCGGGCAAGTCCGGCAAGGTGATCCTCGACTGGTCGACGCTGCGCTCGCGCAACTAGGCCCTCAGCCCGTGCCGCCGCCCTCCGGCAGCGGCCTGAACGAGCGGTAGCGGACCTGTGCCCGCGCACGCGCCTTGGCGGCCTCTTCCGCCCGGTCGCGCGGCGGGGCACTGGTGCTCAGCGACCCCATCAGCCGGCGGCAGCTGGCACTCACCTCGTCGACGGCCGCGCTGAAGGCTGCCTCGTTCACCTGCGAGGGCTTGTTGAAGCCGGACACCTTGCGCACGAACTGCAGCGCTGCGGCGCGGATCTCGTCCTCCGTGACCGGCGGCGCGAAATTGAACAGCATCTTGATGTTGCGGCACATGGGTGGCTCCCGGGCGGACCGGTAAGGGGCGTGCGGTAGATTCTGCGGCGGCCGCCGCCCCGCGCACAACTTCCGGGCGCCGCGTGCTGCATCCCCGACCCTATAATGGCGGCCCCATCGAACGCGCCCGAACCCGCCGCGAGGATTCCCTTGAGGATCGTCACCTACAACATCAACGGCATCGGCGCGCGCCTGCCGAACCTCTTGCGCTGGCTGAAGGAGTCTTCGCCCGACGTCGTCTGCCTCCAGGAGCTGAAGGCCCCGCAGGAGAACTTCCCGGAAGCCGCCATCCGCGAGGCCGGCTATGGCGTCATCTGGCACGGCCAGAAGAGCTGGAACGGGGTCGCGATCCTCGCCCGCGGCGAGGAACCGAAGGAGATCCGCCGCACCCTGCCGGGGGATCCCGAGGACGTGCACAGCCGCTACATCGAGGCGCACGTGCGGGGACTGACGCTCGGGTGCCTCTACCTCCCCAACGGCAACCCGGCACCGGGACCGAAGTTCGACTACAAGCTCGGCTGGCTGAAACGCTTCCTCGCGCATGCCGCCGCGCTCGCGCCCGGGCCGCACCCGGTGGTCCTGGCGGGCGACTACAACGTCATCCCCACGGAGCGCGACGTCTACAAGCCCGAGCGGTGGGTGAACGATGCCCTCTTCCGGACCGAGGTGCGCGAGGCATTCAAACAGCTCCTCGCCCAGGGGTGGACCGATGCGCTGCGGGCGCTGCACCCCGACGAGACGATCTACACCTTCTGGGACTTCTTCCGCAACGCGTACGAGCGCGATGCGGGCCTGCGCATCGACCACCTGCTCCTGAACTCGGCGGTGCGCGGGCGGCTCACAGCCTCAGGCGTCGACCGCGCGGTGCGCGGCTGGGAAAAGCCGAGCGACCACGCCCCGACCTGGGTGGAGCTCAGGGACGAGGCGTAAGGGGTGCGCCGCCGCGCGCGGCGGATCAGCGCACTTCGCAGAAGCAGTAGGCGTACAGGCGTCCCGGCTCGCTGAAGCGCGCGAGGATGGCCGCCTGGTGCGCCACGGGATCGAGCCGTTCGCCCAGGCGCATGAGCGCGGCGGTATCCGGGTCCAGGTGCACGAACCCGTGCAGCAGCTCCGAGCGCAGGTTCATCGCGAGCGACTGCGCCCAGGTGAGCTTGGGCTCGATGAACTTGGTCGAGTAGTCGGTGACCCTGGCGCGCCGCGCGGCGGCCTTCACCGCATCGTCGAAGGACCCGAGCGCATCGACGAGGCCGATGCGGCGCGCATCGGTCCCCGCCCACACCCGTCCCTGCGCGATCGTATCCACCTCGGCGGTGGTCTTCTTGCGGCCCGCGGCGACGCGCTCCAGGAACTCGTCGTAGCCGTGCGTCGTGACCGACTGCAGCACGGCCTTCGTCCCCTCGCTTAAGGGGCGGTCGAGGCGTGCCTGGCCCGAGAGCGCCGTGGTGCCGACGCCATCGACGCTGACGCCGACCTTGCCGAGCGTCTTGTCGATGGTCGGGATGATCGCGAAGATGCCGATGGAGCCGGTGATGGTCGCCGGGCTGGCGTAGATCTCGTCGGCAGGGGCGGAGATGTAGTAGCCGCCCGAGGCCGCGTAGCCACCCATGGACACCACCAGCGGCTTGCCGGCCGCGCGCAGCGCCACGAGCTCGCGGTAGATCTCCTCGGAGGCGAGCACGCTGCCGCCGGGGCTGTTGACCCGCAGCACCACCGCCTTCACGTCCTTGTCGTTGCGCGCCTCGCGGATCAGGCGCGCGGTCGAGTCCCCGCCGATGGTGCCGGGGGGCTGGTCGCCGTCCAGGATCTCGCCCGAGGCGACGATGACCCCGATCTTGTCGCGGGCGTTCTTGCCCACGCGGCGCTCGGCGCGCGCCACGCGCAGGTAGTCGGCGCTCGAGACCGAGCTGAAGGAGTCCTTGTCGTCGTTCTCGCCGACGAGCTCGGTCAGGCGCGCCTCGACCTCGATCCCGCTCTTCAGTCCCGTCACCAGTCCCTGCGCGAGCGCCACCTTGGCGGCATCCCCGCGCGCGGCCGGCACGGTCTGCATGAAGGTGTCGACGTACTTGGACAGCGCATCCGGGGGGAGCTTGCGGGCGCGCGTCACGTCCTCCTGGTAGGAGGTCCACAGCGCCGTGAGGTAGGCGCGGCTCTCCTCGCGGTCCTCCGGGGACATGCCGGTGCGCGTGTAGGTCTCGACCGCGCTCTTGAAGGCCCCGACGCGGAACACGTTGATGTCGACGCCGAGCTTGTCGAGCGCGTCCTTGAGGTAGGTGCGGTAGCGGTCGTAGCCCTGCACCAGCACGAACCCCATGGGGTCGAGGTAGATCTCGTCCGCCTGGGCGGCGAGGTAGTAGCGCTCCTGGGTGAGCTCGACGCCGTAGGCTATGACCTTCTTGCCGCTGGCGCGGAACTCACGGATGGCGGCGGCGAGCTCGGCGAGCGAGGGCTGGTTCGCCTGCTCGAGCTTGTCGAGGTCGAGCACCAGGACGGCGATGCGCTTGTCGGTTGCGGCGGCGCGGATCGCATCGGTCAGGTCCCACAGCAGCGCCTCGGGGCGCTCGGTGCCTATGGCCTCGTCGAGGGCGCGGGCGCGGGCGTTGCCGGAGAGTTCCTCCACCAGCGGCCCTTCCGGGGCGATGAGGAGCGCGGCCTTCGAGGGCACGAACGGCACGCTGCCGCGCAGCAGGCCAAAGAACAGGCCGAAGATCACCAGCAGGAGGATGAGGTGCAGGGCGCGGCGCAGCGCGTCGAGGCCCCGCCACAGACCGGAGAAGAACGATCGCGGCGTCATGCGGCCTTCGGGCTCCCTGCGTATACGAGATCCGCCCCCGGTGCGGACTTAGGCAGCACCGGGGGCGGGGGTTTCATGGGTCTTAGATCTTCTCTTCGATGCGCGCCGCCTTGCCGGACAGGTCGCGCAGGTAGTACAGCTTGGCGCGGCGCACGCTGCCGCGGCGCTTGACGCTGATGTCGCTGATCGCCGGGCTGTAGGTCTGGAACACGCGCTCGACGCCCTCGCCGTGGGAGATCTTGCGCACGGTGAAGGAGGAGTTGAGGCCGCGGTTGCTCTTGGCGATCACCACGCCCTCATAGGCCTGGGCGCGCTCGCGGTCGCCCTCGACCACCTTCACCTGCACGATGACCGTGTCGCCCGGCTTGAACTCGGGGACCTTGCGGGTCATGCGCTCTTTGTTGATGTCCTGAATGATCTTGTTGCTCATGTCTTCCTACCTCGATCCTCGTCCGCACCCGCACCGGCGGGGCGGCATTCGTCCACGGCGCGCGCAACGTCGCGCGCCACATCGGGCTGCCCGCGCAGCGCCTCCAGCATCCCCGGGCGGCGCGCGGCGGTGCGCTCCACCGCCTGCGCGAGGCGCCAGCGGCGGATGTCGGCATGGTTGCCCGACAGCAGCACCGGCGGCACGCCCCGGCCCTCGAACACTTCCGGCCGCGTGTAGTGCGGCCAGTCGAGGAGGCCCTGGGTGAAGGAGTCCTCCTCGCTCGAGCGCTCATCGCCCAGTGCCCCGGGCAGCAGGCGCGTCAGCGCATCGATCACCGTCAGCGCCGGCAGCTCACCGCCCGACACCACGTAGTCCCCGACCGAGAGCTCCGCGTCGATCGCGCTCTCGATCACCCGCTCGTCCACGCCCTCGTAGCGTCCCGCCACCAGGAGCAGTCCCGGCAGCTGCGCGAGTTCCCGGGCGCGCGCCTGGGTGAAGGGCTCGCCCTGCGCCGACAGGTACACCCGCGGCGACCCCTGCGGCAGCCGCGCGTGCGCGGCGCGGATCGCCGCCACCAGCGGCCCGGGCTTCATCACCATGCCCGGCCCGCCCCCGTAGGGGCGGTCATCCACCGTGCCATGCACGTCGGTCGTGTACGTGCGCGGGTCCTCGGTGCCGACACTCAACAGGCCCCGCGCCAGCGCGCGGCTCACGATCCCGTAACGCAGCGCTCCCTCGACCATCGCCGGGAAGAGCGTGACGACCTCGATCCTCATGGAGCCTTCTAGTCCAGCTCCGCCGGCCAGTCCACCACGATCGCGCGGCCTTCCAGGTCGACGCGCTTCAGGTACGCAGGCTCGGCAAGCACCCAGTGCTCGGCCCCGCCGTCCGACTTCGTGACCATCACCGCACCGCGCGGCGCATCGACGAAGTGACTCACCGTCCCGAGCCGCTTGCCTTCCAGGTTCGTCACCGCGAACCCGATGAGGTCGGCCCGGTAGTACTCACCCTTCTTCGGCTTCGGGAGCGCACTGCGCTCGACCTCCACCACCGCACCGGTCAGCTTGGCCGCCGCATCCCGGTCGTCCACGTCCGCGAGGCTCGCGACCAGGGCATCCCCGTGCACGCGGCCCTCGCGCAGCGCGTACCGGACCTGGTTGCCCCCGGGCAGCCGCAGCGTCCAGACCTTGTAGGTCAGGAGGCGCTCGTGCGGTTCGGTGTGGGACTCGACGTGGAGCCAGCCCTTCACGCCGTAGGGGGCACCCAGACGACCGAGTTCCACCCACTCCACCGCTGTCACTCCTCACGCCGGCGATGCACCGCCGAAAAGGCCCCGCGCTCAGGTCCGCGCGGGCCCCCGCAGGATCCTCAGGCCGTGGCCTGCTTGCGGTAGGACGACACCAGGTGCGCGACGCGCTCGGAGGGCTGTGCGCCCTTTCCGACCCAGTAGTCGATGCGCGGCAGATCGAGCTTCAGCTTCTGCTCGGATCCCCGGGCGACCGGGTTGAAGAATCCCACGTGCTCCAGGCTCGGGCCACCCTGGCGCTTGCGGCTGTCGGTCACCACCACGTGGTAGAAGGGCTGGTTGCGCCCCCCACGCCGCGTCAGGCGAATAGTTACCATGCTCGTATCGCTCTCATTCAGTAGGAGGGCCCCGTGCGGGGCCCCCAAAAAAAGAGCGCGGATTCTACGCAAGGACGCCCCCCGGCGCCAGTTTTTCCAGCCGGAACAGGGGGTTTTCTAGGGCGTCGTCCGGAGGCCCACGGCCCCCGGAAAGGCTGACCTGCCCCCCGGCGGCCCCCGGGGGATCGCGGGCCGGGCATCATAGCCCGCTTACGGGGCCTGACTTGAGCGAAGGGGACGCGGACGATGCACCAATTTATCCATGTCTCGGCAGGACTGCTTCTCGCGGCGGCTCTGGGCACCACTGCCGTCGCGGCCGAGCCTGCGCCCCCCGTCCGGGTGGTGCGCGCGGCGGCCCTGATCGACGGGGTGAGCCCCCGGCCGCTGGCACACCCGGAGGTGGTGATCCGGGGCAACCGCATCGAGGCGGTCTATGCCGCAGGCTCCCGGCCCACCCCGGCCGGGGCCGAGGTCCTCGACCTGGGTGCCGCGACCCTGCTCCCCGGCCTGATCGACACCCATACCCACATCTTCCTGCAGGGCGAGGACCCGGAAACCGGCGGCTATGACGTCCAGATCCTGAAGTTCCCCGCCTCCTACCGCACCGCCCGCGCGATCGTCGCCGCCCGCCGGGCGCTCGAGCAGGGGTTCACCACCATCCGCGACCTCGAGACCGAGGGCGCCGGTTACGGCGACGTCGGCATCAAGCGCGCCATCGAGGAGGGCATCGTCCCGGGGCCCCGGATGTTCGTGGTCACGCGCGCGATCTCCACTACCGGTGGGTATCCGCTGGAGGGGTACGCGCCGGAGATCACGGTGCCGAAGGGGGCGCAGATCGTCGACGGGCCGGTCGAGGCCCGCAAGGCCGCGCGCGAGCAGCTCGACCACGGGGCCGACTGGATCAAGGTGTACATGACGCACCGCTCCTGGGTGGACGAGGCCGGCCACCTCGTCTCCCAGCCCACCCTCACGGTGGAGGAGCTGAAGGCCGTGGTGGACGAGGCGCACGGCTGGCAGCGCAAGGTGGCCTGCCATGCCTACAACGGCATCGGCCTGCAGCGGGCGCTCGATGGCGGCTGCGACTCCATCGAGCACGGGCTCGAGATCACGGATGCCCAGATCGCGCAGATGCTGCGCCAGGGCACCTGGTACGTGCCCACGCTCCAGGTCTATTACACCGACTGGGACCCCGCGGGCACGCCGGGCGGTGAGCGCGACCGCAAGCGCGTCGCGGTGCACGGGGTGTCGTTCACCAAGGCGCTGAAGGCCGGCGTCAAGATCGCCTTCGGCACGGACGTCGGCGGCTTTGCCTGGACCGACCCGATCGCCCAGGAGTTCGCCCGCATGGTGGAGTTCGGCATGACGCCGATGCAGTCGATCCAGGCCGCCACGTCGAAGGCGGCCGAGCTCCTCGGGCAGGGCGGCCGGATCGGGCTCGTGGCCCCGGGTGCGTACGCGGACCTCGCGGCGGTCCGCGGCGACCCGCTCGCGGATGTCGGCGCGCTCAAGGACGTCGTGTTCGTGATGAAGGACGGCGCGGTGTTCCGCGCTCCCGGGCCGTAAGCGGTCTTCAGCCGCCCGGGAACCCCGGCGGCATCCCGCCCTTGAAGGCACCCATGAGGCGGCGCAGTGCGCCGCCCTTCATGCTCTTCATGACGCGCTGCATCTCCAGGAACTGCTTGAGCAGGCGGTTGACGTCCTGCACCTGCACGCCCGAGCCGCCGGCGATGCGGCGGCGCCGCGAGCCGTCGATGATGCCGGGGTTGCGCCGCTCCTTCGGCGTCATCGAGTTTATGATCGCGATCTGGCGGCGCACGTCGCGGTCGCCCTGCTCGGCCGAGACCACGCCCTTCTTCATGGCCGCCCCCGGGAGCTTGTCGATGAGCGCCCCGACGCCGCCCATCTTCTGCAGCTGCTCGAGCTGGCTCCTGAGGTCGGTCATGTCGAAGCCCTTGCCCTTCACGACCTTGTCGGCGAGGCGTCGCGCCTCGTCGTGGTCGACCTGGCGGTGCACCTGCTCGACCAGGCTCACGACGTCGCCCATCCCGAGGATGCGCGAGGCCATGCGCGTGGGATCGAAGGGCTCGAGTGCCTCGGTCTTCTCCCCGACGCCCAGGAACACGATGGGCTTGCCGGTGATCTGGCGCACCGAGAGTGCCGCGCCGCCGCGCGCATCGCCGTCGGCCTTGGTGAGGATGACGCCGGTGAGTTCCAGCGCCGCGCCGAACGCGCGAGCGGCGTTCACCGCGTCCTGGCCGGCCATGGCATCCACCACGAACAGGCGCTCGGCCGCAGGCACCGCCGCGTCGATCTCGCGCACCTCGCCCATGAGGGCCTCGTCGACGTGCAGGCGGCCGGCGGTGTCGACGATCAGCACGTCGAAGACGCCGCTGCGGGCGCGCTCGAGCGCGGCACGCGCGATCTGCGCCGGCGGCTCACTCGCATCGGCCGGGAAGTATTCGGCGCCCACCTGGGCGGCAAGGCGCTCGAGCTGCAGCATCGCCGCGGGGCGGCGCACGTCGGTGCTGACGAGCAGCACGCGCTTCTTGTCGCGCTCGATGAGCAGGCGCGCGAGCTTGGCCGCGGTCGTGGTCTTGCCTGCGCCCTGGAGGCCGGCGAGCAGGATGACCACCGGGGGCTGCGCCCGGAGGCGGAAGCCCTCCCCGGCCCCGCCCATCAGCTGCACCAGCTCCTGGTGCAGGATCCCGATGAACGCCTGGCTCGGGGTGAGGCTCGAGAGCACCTCGGCCCCGAGCGCCTTCGCCTTCACGCCCTCGATGAAGCCCTTCACCACCGGCAGCGCGACGTCGGCCTCGAGTAGCGCGATGCGCGCCTCGCGCAGCGCCTCGGTGATGTTCTCCTCGGTGATGCGCCCGCGGCCGCGCAGGGTCTCGATGGTGCGGGAAAGGCGCTGGGTCAGGCTGTCGAACATGGAGGTCCGGGAGTTGGGCGGTGCAGGCCCCGATTATAGGGGTCCGGTGCGGGTTTAGGCCCCGCAGGCCCCAAAGCTTCTATGCTAGGGGGGTTCCGGCGCGAAACGGGGGCGTCATGCGCGCACGGAAGGTCATCGCTGCACCCTCGTTTCCGGAAAGGTACACGCCTTGAACTTCGCATCACCCACGCTGCTGCTGGTGCTCGCGCTCCTGGTGCTCCTCCTGATCGTCGCCTTCTCCTCGGGCACCGAGGTGGCGATGCTGTCGGTGAACCGCTTCCGCATCCGCCACCGCGCGCAGAGCGGGCACCGCCAGGCGCGCGCGCTCGAGCGCCTGCTCGAGAAGCCGGACGACTGGCTGGGCGCGAACCTCGTGATCCTCGCCGGCGCGAGCGTGTTCGCCTCCGCCATCGCCACCATCCTCGCGCAGCGCACCGGGGAGCGCTACGCGGTGCCGCTCGCAGGCGCCGCGCTCACGCTCATCGTCATCGTGTTCTGCGAGCTCGCGCCCAAGATCTACGCCGCCGCCAACCCGGAAGGCGTGGCGCTGCACGCGGCCGGCATCTACCGGGCGCTCGTGACTGTGGCGCGCCCGGCCCTGTGGCTCGCCAACACCCTCGCGTACGGATTCCTGCGCCTGTTCGGTGTGGGCCGCGGCGCCCGTACGGACCAGTCCCTGAGCGCCGAGGAGCTGCGCACGGTGGTGGCCGAGGCCGCCCCGGTCATCCCCGCGCGCCACCGCCAGATGCTGCTGTCGATCCTGGACCTGGGCCGCCTCACCGTGAACGACATCATGGTGCCGCGGCAGGAGATCGACGGGCTCGACATCAGCGAGGACTGGGACGACGTGCTCGCGAAACTGCGGCAGACCCCGCACACGCGCCTGCCGGTGTACGAGGGCGAGCTCGACAACCTGGTGGGCCTCCTGCACATGAAGCGCGTCGCGCAGGAGCTGGTGCGCGGCTCGCTCACCCGCGAGCGCCTGATCGAGATCGCGCGCGGGCGCGAGGCCTACTTCGTGCCCGAGGGCACGGCGCTCAACGTGCAGCTCACCCACTTCCAGAGAAACCGCCGGCGCTTCGCGTTCGTGGTCGACGAGTACGGGGACATCGAGGGGCTGGTGACGCTCGAGGACATCCTGGAAGAGATCGTGGGTGAGTTCACCTCCGACCCCGCTACCATCACCCACAAGGACGTGCACCTGGAGCGTCCCGGGGTCTACATCGTGAACGCGAGCGCCACCATCCGCGCCCTCAACCGCGCGCTCGGGTGGCAGCTGCCGACGGGGGGACCGAAGACCGTGAACGGGCTGCTGCTGGAGCAGCTGGAGACCATCCCGGACAAGGGCGCGATGGTGCGCGTTGGGCCGTACGAGTTCGAGGTCCTGCAGATCGCCGACAACGCCATCCGCACGGTGCGCGTGCGGCCGCCGGCGCAGCTGAAGAGCGCCTGAGCGCCTAGCCGGCGCGCACCGCCTCCAGCGCCTCCGACAGCCGCGCGACGGCGCGCACCTCGAGGCCGGGGCCCGCGCGGCGCGGTGCGTTGTCCTTCGGCACCACGGCGACCTTGAAGCCCTGCGCCTGCGCCTCCTTCAGGCGTTCATCGCCGTAGGCGACGGGCCGCACCTCCCCGGTGAGCCCGATCTCCCCGAAGGCGATGAGGGACTGCGGGATCGGGCGGTCGGCGAGGCTCGAGGCGAGCGCCAGCAGCACCGGCAGGTCCCAGGCGGTCTCGGCGATCTCGATGCCGCCGACCACGTTCACGAACACGTCGTACTCCTGCAGCGAGACGCCCGCGTGCCGGTTGGCGGCGGCGAGCAGCATCGCCAGGCGGTTGGCATCCAGGCCCTGCGCCACGCGTCGCGGTGCACCAAAGCGCATCCGGTCGACGAGGGCCTGCAGCTCGATCAGGAGCGGCCGGCCGCCCTCGCGCGTTACGGTGACGATGCTCCCGGGCGCAGGCTCCGGCGCCCGCGCGAGGAAGATCGCGGCGGGGTTCTTCACCTCCTTGAGGCCCGTTCCAGTCATGGCGAAGAAGCCGAGCTCGTTGGCGGGCCCGAAGCGGTTCTTGGTGGCGCGCACGATGCGGTAGCGGCTGCCGGCCTCGCTCTGGAAGTAGAGCACGGTGTCGACCAGGTGCTCGAGCAGGCGCGGGCCTGCGATCGTGCCCTCCTTGGTCACGTGGCCGACGATCACCACCGCGCAGCCGGTGGTCTTGGCGAATCGCACGAGCTCGGCGGTGCATTCGCGCAGCTGCGAGACCGCGCCGGCGAGCGTCCCGGCGCTCCCGGACTGCACGGTCTGGATCGAGTCGATGACCAGGAGCTGCGCCCTCTGCTCGGTCGCGAGCGCGAGGATCGCCGGCAGGTCGGTCTCGGAGACCAGGCTCATCCGCGGGGCCGACAACCCCAGCCGGGTGTAGCGCAGGCTAACCTGGGCGACCGACTCCTCGCCGCTCGCGTACACCACCGGCCGGGCCTGTGCGGCGTGGGATGCCACCTGCAGGAGGAGCGTCGACTTGCCGATCCCGGGCTCACCGCCCAGGAGGATCACCGAGCCGGGGACGATGCCGCCTCCCAGGACCCGATCGAGCTCCTCCTCGCCGCTCATCAGCCGCTCGCTGCCGGTCGTCGCCGCCACCGGCACCGCCGTGGCGGGCGCGGCGGCCGCCGGGGCGGCCCGAGCCCGGCTTGGCGTGCGCTGTTCCAGGGAATTCCACTCCCCGCACAGCGGGCACTGGCCCTGCCACTTGAGGGTTTCGCCGCCACAGGCGCTGCAGACAAACACGGGATTCAGGCGGGCCATTTATGCGCCACGGGTCCAGTTTCGGCTAGGATTCGCGCCGGGGGGGCGGCCGTAAGGGTCCTTTTTGTGAACAAAACCACTCAGGACCCTTGGCCGGCGATGCTAGCTTATGCCGGCTCCAGTCGGGGACGGGAAAGTGACGCGTATCACATTCGGTAGGCGAAAGGCAGGCCAGGTCGGGGCATGAGCTTGAAAAGCAAGCTGCGCTTCGTCGGTCTGTCCGATACCGGCAAAGTGCGCGAGCACAACGAGGACACCATCGCCGTCGACCCGGACATCGGGCTTTTGGTCCTCGCCGACGGCATGGGCGGCTACAACGCCGGCGAGGTCGCCAGCGGCATCGCCGTGAAGACCATCGTCAACCTCGTGCGCGAGCACGTAGAGCGCGAGGATCTGGCGGTCCCGGACCGGGAGTCCGGACTGTCGCGCCCGAACATCATCCTGCGCGATGCCATCAGCCGCGCGAACAAGATCATCTACCAGACCGCCCGCACCCAGCCGCAGTGCGAGGGCATGGGCACGACCGTGGTCGCGGCCCTGTTCTTCGACAACAAGGTCACCATCGCCCACGTCGGCGACTCGCGGCTGTACCGCCAGCGCGGCGACAAGCTCGAACAGGTGACCATGGACCACTCGCTGCTGCAGGAGCTGGTCGACCGCGGCTTCTACTCCGCCGAGGAAGCGCAGCGGGCGGCGAACAAGAACTACGTGACCCGCGCCCTGGGGGTCGAGGCCAGCGTTGACGTGGAGATCCAGGAGGTCCCGGCCAACAAGGGCGAGTTCTTCATCCTCTGCTCCGACGGCTTGTCGGATATGGTCGAGGACGAAGATATTCATTTAACGATAAACACCTTTAGTGCTAATCTGGATACGGTCGCCAAGCAGTTGATTCAACTGGCCAATGACAATGGAGGCCGGGACAACGTCTCGGTGGTCATGGCGCATATCACGGATGCATTCCCGGCTCGGACGAAGATTTTCGACAAGATCCTGGGTTGGTTCGGCTGACACGCGATAGGGGCGGAATATGGCAAGGTTGGTCTTGAGCCTGGATGGCCAGGTAATGGCGGAATACAACATGAACAAGGAGCGCTACACGATCGGGCGCCTCCCTGACAATGACATCCGCATCGACAACGCCGCCGTCAGCGGTCACCACTCACTCATCATCAACATCCTCAATGACTCGTTCCTTGAGGACCTGAACAGCACCAACGGCACGTACGTCAACGGCAAGCTCATCAAGAAGCATGCCCTGCAGCACGGCGACGTCATCACCGTCGGGCACCACCAGCTGCGCTTCGTCGAGGACGACGAGCAGCAGGACGAGTTCGAGAAGACGATGGTCATCCAGCCCTCCGCCCGCCCGGTGGAGAAGCTGCGGGCCGCGGCCGAGGCTTCCGAGAAGGCCGGCCCCTCCATCAGCGCCACCGGCAAGGCGCGCGCGCTCGATGGCGCATCGGCCGTAAAGAAGGCCAAGCTCCAGGTCCTGTCCGGCGCCTTCGCCGGCCGCGAGGTCGAGCTGAGCAAGGCGCTCACCACCCTCGGCCGTCCCGGGGTGCAGGTCGCGGCCATCACGCGCCGCTCCGACTCCTACTACATCGTGCACGTCGACAGCGGCAAGGCCGACGACTTCCCGCTCCTGAACGGGACGCCGATCGGTGCCCAGGCGACCAAGCTGAACGACAACGACGTCATCCAGCTGGCCGGCGTGAAGATGGGGTTCTTCGTCAACTAGCCCGCAAGCGGGCGGTGGCGGCTCAGCCGATCCACCAGACGACGACGGAGGCCACGAGGCAGTAGGCACCGAAGAGGTGCCAGCGGCCCGCCTCGAGCCAGCGCGACAGCCAGCGCAGCGCCAGCATTCCCGCCCCGAAGCTCAACACCATGCCGAGAAGGCTCGGCAGCACCGCGTGCGACAAGCCCCCTGCGTTGCCGGCGAGCGCCTGCGCCTTGTGGAGGCGCAGCAGTTCCCGGGCGATCACCGGCGGGGTCAGGACCACCGCCAGGGCGAAGCTGAACTCCTCGGCCCGCCGGCGCGCCACCCCGAGCAGCATGCCGGCGGAGATGGTCGCCCCGGAGCGCGAGAACCCCCGGAACGGCAGACAGATCCCCTGCATCACCCCGATCGCGGCGGAGTCACCGACGCTCAGCCCCTCGCGCGCCGGGCGGCGGCTGAGGCCCGCCACGATGATCAGGAAGCCCACGGCCGCCAGCGCGGCAGCCATCAGGTGCGCGTTGCCGAACAGGCTCTCGATCTCGAAGTCAGAGGCGCCGTTCATGAAGGCGTGCTTGATGAAGTGCATGAGCGCGAGCCCGACCACGCCGGTGAGTGCCGTGGCCACGATCACGCGCACCGCGATGGCGCCGAAGGCCGCCGCGGACGAGAAGTAAGCCTCGCGCCAGGCGCGCCAGAAATACACGATCACCGCGAACATGGTGCCGGTGTGCAGCATCACCAGGAGCAGCGTCATCTGCGGGCTCGTGGGATCGAGCCCCATGAGCTTCTCGGCCACGATGACGTGCGCGGAGCTCGAGACCGGCAGCAGTTCCGCCAGGCCCTGGACGATCGCGAGAATGGCAAGCTGCCAGAAGGTCATGAAGGTTATCTCCTAGTGCGGTTCGAGCGGCACGCGCTGGCTGACGCTGCACAAGAGCTCGTACGGAATCGTCCCGGCGTGGCGCGCCACTTCCTCGACCGGCAGCCCCTCGCCCCACAGCGTCGCGGCGGTACCCACTTCCACGCCCGGGATCCCGGTGACGTCCACGGCGATCATGTCCATGGACACCCGTCCGACCAGCGGCGCGCGCTGCTTGCGCACCAGCACGGGGGTGCCGGGGGCGAAGCTGCGGTGTACGCCGTCGCCGTAGCCGGCCGCGACGATCGCGATGCGCGAGTCACGCGGCGCAGTCCAGGCGCCGCCATAGCCGACGCGCTCGCCCTGCAGCACCTCGCGCACGGTGATGATGGTGGATATCAGGGTCATCACCGGGCGCAAGCCGAAGTCCGCGGCGGTGCTGTCGGAGAACGGCGAGGCGCCGTAGAGCGCAAGTCCCGGGCGCACCCAGTCGCCCCCAGGCGCGACCCCGGACAGAAGGCCCGCGGAATTGAGGATGCTAGTCTCGACGTTGAGACCGTGGATCGCCTCCTCGAAGCGCTTGAGCTGCGCCCGAGTGCTGTCCCCGTCGCGCTCGTCGGCGCAGGCCAGGTGCGTCATGAGGCGCAGCTTCTTGGGCGCCGAGCGCAGCATGCGGATGCGCTTGTAGGCAGGGGCAAAGTCCCGCGGCGCGAACCCCAGGCGGTTCATGCCGGTGTCGATCTTGATCCACAGCGTGAAGCGCCCGGCGCCCTCGGTCTGCTCCAGGAGCTCGATCTGCCGCTCGTTGTGGATCACGAGGTCGAGCTTGTCCTGCGCGGCATCCTCGAGCTGCGAGCGGCTGAACACGCCCTCGAGGAGGAGGATGGGAGCGGTGATGCCGGCGGCGCGCAGCGACATGCCCTCCTCGAGACGCGCCACGGCGAAGGCGGTCGCATCCTGGATGGCGAGTGCACTGCTGACGAGGCCATGACCGTAGGCGTTAGCCTTGACCACGGCGATCACCTTGGCGCGACCGGCCCGCGTGCGGATGACGTTGAGGTTGTGTCGGAGGGCTTGAGTGTCGATGACGGCCCGGATGAGACCGCTCACCGCAACACGCCCTCGGCGTAGGAGTCCGGTGCGTAGTTGGCGAAGCGCGTGTACTGACCCTGGAAGGTCAGGAGGAAAGTCCCGATCTCGCCGTTGCGATGCTTGACGAGGTCGATCTCTGCAATGCCTTTTTTCGTAGTGTTTTTGTCGTAGACCTCCTCGCGGTAGATGAGGAGGATCATGTCTGCATCTTGCTCAATGGCACCGCTGTTGTGCGATGCAACACCGTCCGCCAACCACGACGCGGGGCCCGGGACAGTCAGGTCGTACACATCCTCCTCGCCATCCGCCTCGACACCGGTCACGCGATCCCAGAACAGATCGCTGGTGCACGCCACCCGCAAATCATCGTCATCGAGTATGCGCGCATATTCAGCGATGAGCGCCCGCGACGGGGAATGATCGAGATTGATGTTCTGGTACCCGCGCGCGGATGCCATCTGCGTGCGGCTGATGCCCTGCGCAGACATCAGTGCGCAGACGCGTTGCATCGCTTCCTCGGGGAGCGTATCCACGTTGGTATTGCGGCGCACACCCACCAGGCGTGCCGCGAGCGTCGCCACAGCCGCAGCGCGCGGACCAAAACCGCCGACCACCTCCACAAACCGGGCCTGGCTATCGGAGCCGCTGACGTCGACGGAATAAACGGGCCGGTACTGCGCATGGTGAACGGCCCGGATCCGCGCCACCACGCCGAGGCGCAGCAGCAAAGCGGCGACGTCATCAGCGAGGCGCCTTGAGCACGTAGAGAAATGGACGCGCGCTGGCAGCGGAGAATCACCCAGCCGCAGACTCACGCTGCCATCGGTCGCCCACAGATGTCTGAGCAGGAGCGCGATCTGCGCATCGGATAGAGTGAAGACCTCAGGTGGCAGGCGCTTCTCGTGCGAGCGCTGGCCGAAGATCCCCAGATCCTTCAGCCACTTGCCCACGCCGGCCGGATGCCAGCGATTGCCGTTTCCGCTGATCACGAGCTGGTGCCAGTTGCCCACGCCCGCGTGCCGGGACACATGGCAACCGAATTTCTCGGCCGCGGCCTTCACTGCGGCGCTGTTCTCTTCCGAGGCGGTCGTGTAGCGCAGCGGCTGGTGCACCGGGTAACTGCCGTCGCCGACCAGATGTCCGAGCAGAACGAGCCAGTGCTCCGGCCAAACGCCAGGTTGCTGGGGCTCCGGTACTTTCCGCGCCATTGCGACGCGATCCCCCGCCGCGAGCGTGCCCACCATCTTCCAGCCCGTGCCGGTGAGTACGCGATGCTTGTGAGTTGCACGCAGGGTCCGGCCGCTCGCTAGCTGGAGCTTGAAAATCGGCCGCTTGCCGACCTTCCACACCTTGTCCGATCGGGCTGCAATCACCCGCTGGCTGTCGTCGATGGCCCAGACCTCGGGCGTCGTCCCGACCAGCTCGGCTATGGGTGCACGCCGTCCATCGGTGAGGCACACCAGCGTATCGCCCGGCACGCACTCGCGCAGGTCCGACATCACCGGCTTTTTGTGCTCACGCTGCTCCACACCACGATTCAGCTGCGAGAGTGCAATGACGGGCACGGCGAGTTCCTTCGCGAGCGCCTTGAGCCCTCGAGAGATCTCAGCGATCTCGGTCGCCCGGTTCTCCTGCGAACCCGGCACCTGCATCAGCTGCAGGTAGTCCACGACGACGAGATCAAGGCCGTGCTCGCGTTTCACGCGCCGGGCCCGGGCCCGCAGCTCGGTTGGGTTCAGCGCCGGGGTCTCGTCGACGAAGATCTTCGCCTCCGAGAGCTGGCTCGTGGCACCGGTGATGCGCACCCAGTCGTCGTCCGAGATGTTGCCGCTGCGCAGCGCGTTCAGCGGCACGCCACCGATCGAGGACAGCATGCGGGTGATGACCTGCTCGGAGGGCATCTCGAGGGTGAAGATCGCCACCGAGGCCTTGGTAGCGGGGTTCACCGCGGCGTACTCGGCCATGTTGACCGCGAGCGTCGACTTTCCCATCGAGGGGCGGCCCGCAACGATGACCAGGTCGCCAGGCCGCAGCCCACCGGTGATCTTGTCGAATTCCGTGAAGCCCGTCGGCAGGCCACGCAGCTTGTTGGGATTGTTGTGCCACTCGTCGATCTGGTCGATGACCGCGGGCAGCAGCGTCTTCACCGCGACGGCACCGTCCCGCTTGCGGAACGTGCCCTCCGCGATCTCGAAGACCTTCTGCTCGGCCTTGTCGACCAGGGCGCGCGCGGTCTCGCCGTCGTTGTTGAACACGGCCGAGGCGATATCGGTACCGGCGCGGATCAGCTGCCGCAGGAGCGAGCGCTCGCGCACGATGTCCGCGTAGGCGCGGACGTTCGCCGCGGTGGGCGTGTCGCGCGCGATGCCACTCAGGTATGCGAGGCCGCCCGCATCCGCGAGCTTGCCGGTGCTCTCGAGCCTCTGGGAGACCGTTACGACGTCACAGGGCTTGCCGTCGCCGACGAGCTCCCCGATGGCGGCGAAAATCAGGCGATGGTCGGGACGATAAAAATCCTCGGGGCCGACTCCGTCGGCCACGCTGTCCCAGGCCTGGGCATCAAGGAGGAGTCCGCCGAGCACCGCCTGCTCCGCTTCCACGGAGTGCGGCGGTGTCGGCGCATCTATCAGGGCGACAGAGCCCGAGTCCCCGCGTTTCTTGGAGGAACCGGCCACCCCTGTGCCCGCGGGGAGAGAGTCTTACTCTTCCGCGACGATGGTGACTTGCAGCGGCACGTCGATGTCGGCGTGCAGGTGCAGGGCGACCACGTGCTCGCCGACGGTGCGCAGCGAGCCGTTCGGCAGGCGCACTTCGCTGCGCTCCACCTTGAAGCCCTCGCGGGTCGCCGCCTCGGCGATGTCGGCGGTGCCGATCGAGCCGAACAGCTTGCCCTCGGTGCCGGCCTTGGCGCGGATCACGAGCTTGTAGTCCTTGAAAGCGCCAGCGCGCTCCTCGGCAGACGAGAGGTGCTCGCGGGCGGCCTTCTCGAGCTCGGCGCGACGCGCCTCGAAGCGCGCCACGTTGTCGGCCGTGGCCAGCGTCGCCTTGCCCTGGGGCAGGAGAAAGTTGCGCCCGTAGCCGGAGCGCACCTTGACGCGATCACCGATGTTGCCGAGGTTGGCAACCTTCTGCAGCAGAATGACGTCCATTGCGCTGCTCCTTTAGTGCTGGTCCGTGTACGGCAGCAGCGCGAGGAAGCGCGCACGCTTGATCGCCACCGCCAGCTGCCGCTGGTAGAAGGACTTGGTCCCCGTGATGCGGCTCGGCACGATCTTGCCCGTCTCGGTGACGTAGCCCTTGAGCGTGGCCAGATCCTTGTAATCGATCTGCTTCACGCCCTCGGCGGTGAAGCGACAGAACTTCTTGCGACGCGAGAAACGGCTGCCGCCGCCCCCGCCCGGTCCCCTGGACATTGCCATGTGAGTATTCCTTTAGAACCGAGCGCGCCGTCAGGCGCTCTCGGACGCTGAGTTGTCGTCGTCGTCGGAAGCCGGCGCCTCATCGCGCGGCCGCTCGCGGCGGCGGCCACCGCCGCCCTCGCCTTCCTCGTCCGCGGCCTTCGCCATCGGCGAAGGATCGGTCACGGCGGAATCCATGTTGACGACCAGGTGGCGCAGGACCGCGTCGCTGAAGCGGAAGGCGCCGGTCAGTTCATCGAGGGTCTTCTGGTCCGACTCGATGTTCATCAGCACGTAGTGGGCCTTGTGGACCTTGGCGATCGGGTAGGCGAGCTGGCGCCGCCCCCAGTCCTCCAGGCGATGTACCTGGCCGCCACCTGCGCTGATCATGCCCTTGTAGCGCTCGATCATGGCGGGCACCTGCTCGCTCTGATCGGGATGCACAAGGAAAACGACTTCGTAATGCCTCATGAATGCTCCCTTCGGATTTGAGCCGCCCGGTGTTAAGGCTGTTCCGGTGCGGCAAGGAGTAAACGCGGCCCTTTAAAGTGGGGCACACGCCCTTTGGGGATTCCAAAGGGGCGCGAAGCATACTCAAACCCCTCCCGCCGCGCAACGCCGATCGCAGGCCTTAGGCTTTGCGATCAATGACTTGGGACTTAGGTCCTAAGCGTCTGCCCAAGGACCCGGCGGGTCGAATCGGCCACCCTTCGGGCAATCTCGGGCGGGGGCAGCGCCTTCAGTTCCTCGCTGAACACCTCGACCCCGACCCGCAGCCCCGGCGCGCGGGTGAGGAGCCCTTTAAGAAGAGCGGGCAGGTCCAGCTCGCCCTCCCCCGGCAACAGCCGCCCGAACATGGGGGTATAGGGAGTCCCCGGCGCCGGCGGCCGCCGGTCACTGATCTGGAACCCCGTGATCAGGCCTGCAGGCACGGCGGCGAGTTCGTCGAGGTCCCAGCGGGTGCGCGCGAAGTGCCAGGTGTCGAACATGAGCCCCAGGTGCGGGTTGCCGACCGACCGGACGATCCGCACCGCCGTGGCGAGGTCCGGGATCGCGCTCTCGGGCAGGAACTCGAGCGTGAGCCGCACGCCGCGAGCCGCGGCGCGGTCGGCGAGGGGACCCAGGCAGTCGATGAAGGCCTGCTCCGGCACCGCGCTGCCCCCGAAGTGCGCGAGGTTGATGGTCTCGGCCCCGAGCGCCTCGGCCGCGGCATGGCAGCGCTCCTCGGTGAACTCGAAGAAGGGCCGGTTCGGCACCGGCACCTCGTGGGGCCTCGGGGTCCCGGGCAGGGCACTGATCAGGGGGTCGATGGCCTCCACCGCGAGTCCCTGGTCCGCGAGCCGGCCGCGCAGTTCAGCATCGGTCATGCCCTGCGCGCGCGCCGCCTCGTACATCCCGGCCGTCAGCGTGATGGCCTTGAGGCCAGCCCCGCCAGCGGCCTCGATGAGCGGCACCAGCGCGGTACCGATGGCGGTACCCCAGCACAGCGTGATCGCGGGTGACTCGTCGATCTTAGGCATGGCAGCTCCCTTAAGCCCTGCGCATGATAGAGGCATGAGTGCGATCACCTACCGGCAGGTCCCCGGCGAGGGCGGCGTGACGCTGAACGTCGCGGAGGCCGGATCCGGTGCGCCCGTGATCTTCTGCCACGGATTCCCCGGGCTCGGCTACAGCTTCCGCCACCAGTTGCCGGCGGTCGCGGCGGCAGGGTGGCATGCCCTCGCCCCGGACCAGCGCGGCTACGGGGGAAGCTCGCGCCCCACGGATCCTGCGCTCTACGACGCGAACTACGTCATGGAAGACATGCTGCGCGTGCTCGATGCCATCGGGGCGCGGCGTGCCGTGTTCGTGGGGCATGACTTCGGGGCCCAGCAGGTCTGCAACCTCGCGGTCCGGCACCCCGAGCGCGTCGCCGCCGCGGTGATCATGAGCTGCCCGTACGACTTCGACCTCGCCGGACGCGGCGGGGCCGGCTCCGCCGCCGTGGCGCAGCCCGGCGAGCCATCGGGCGCGTTCGCCGTCCCCGGCGTGCGCCCGTCCGCCGCATTCGCGGCGCTCGCGCGGCGGCACTTCTTTCACATGCATTACTTCCAGGCGATCGGCCCGGCGGAGCGCGAGCTCGGCGCCGCGCCGGCCGAGTTCCTGAAGCGGCTCATGTTCGCCCTGAGTGGCGAAGGACACCTCCTGGACTGGTCGAAGTTCCCCTCCGAGGGCACCGGCTACCTGGACGTGCTCGCCCCCGCACCCGCGTTGCCGTGGCACTGGCTGTCGCAGTCCGAGTTCGATCACTACGTGCACGAATACACCCGCGACCGGCCGGAGACGACCTTCATCGGCGGCCTCAACTCGTACCGGATGGCCGACCGCAACTGGGAACTCGGCGAGCGCTACGCGGATGCCGACATCCTGCAGCCGGCGCTCTTCATCGCCGGCGCCAGCGACGTGGTCCTGAAGATGATCCCGGCCGAGGCCATCGAGGTGATGCGCCGGCGCGTGCCAGACCTGCGCGAGGTGGTGCTGGTGCCGGGCGCCGGGCATTTCGTGCAGCAGGAGCAGCCGGATGCGGTGAACGCCGCGCTCCTTGAGTTCCTCAGGAGCCTTTGAGCGCCACCAGGCGCCGCGCGAACGCCTCGAAGTCGTCCGGCCCGCGGCAGAACGGGGCCGGAAAGAGCTCGACCACGTCGGCACCGGCCTCAAGCAGCGCCGGGACGTTCGCGAGCGTCGCCTCGAGGTCCCCGCTGTGGTCGGCGCGGAACACGAAGCGCGGCACCACGCGCACCGTGAACGACTTCGGGTCGCGCCCGCGCGCCGCGACCGCGGCGCGCAGCTTCGCGATCACCGGGGCGAGCTTGGCCGGGTCCTGCTCCATGGGAATCCAGCCGTCGGCATGCTCGGCCATGCGCTCGATGTTGCGCTCCGTGGGTGCGATGCCGAGCCAGATGGGCAGGTGCTTCTGCACCGGGCGCGGGTACTGGTAGATCTTCTCGAAGTTCACGGTCTCGCCGTGGAACGTGGCCGGTGCCTCGCTCCACAGGAGCCGGCAGACCTTCAGCTGCTCCTCGAAGCGCACGTAGCGTCCCTCCCACGGCACCCCGGAGGCGTCGTACTCCTCCTTCTGCCACCCGATGCCGAGCCCGATGCTCACCCGCCCGTGCGACATCACGTCGAGCGTCGCGATCTGCTTCGCGAGCAGCACCGCCGGCCGCAAGGGCGCGATGACGATGCCGGTGGAGAGACGGATGCGCGAGGTGACGCCGGCAAGCACCGCGAGCACCGTCAGCGGCTCGTACCAGGGGAAGTCGAGCGGAGCCGGGAAGCGTCCGTAGGGATAGTTGTGGACGTTCTCCCCCATGACCACGTGGTCGGTCAGGCTCACGAGGTCCACGCCCTGCTTCTCGGCAGTGCGCACGATCTCGGTCACGGGCGCGAAATCGCCCCCGAACCAGCCCTGCAGCCCATAGAGCCCGATTGCCACCTGTGTCATCGCAGTCCCTTCCGCGGGCGCGCGTGACAGGCGCCCTCTTGGGTACTATAGCCATCGGCTCACGGCGCACGAATCGTTGATATGAACGACAGCGACAACCCTCTCAGCTTCAGCGGACGCACCGCGCTCGTGACCGGCGGCGGGGCCGGCATCGGCCGGGCCATCGCGGAGCGCTTCGCCGCGCTGGGCGCGCGCGTGGTGGTGGCCGAGATCGACCCGGCACGGGCCGCCGCGGTGGGACCTGCGCTCACCGCCGCCGGCGGCTGGGCGAGCGTCACCGACGTGCGGGATCCTGGGTCCGTCGAGCGCCTGTTCCGGGAGCTGGAGAGCCGCTGCGGCACGCTCGAGGTCCTCGTGAACAACGTCGGGGACTTCCTGAACGTCGTGAAGCCGTTCGAGCGCACCACCGAGGCCGAGTGGGACGCGCTCTACGCGGTGAACCTGCGCCACATGTTCCTCGTGACCCGCGCCGCCATACCGCTGCTGAAGCGCGCCGCCCGCGGGGCGAGCATCATCAACCTTTCGACCATCGAGGCCTTCCGCGGCATCCCGATGACCGCGATCTATGCCGCCTTCAAGGCCGGCGTGACCGGCTTCACCAAGAGCCTCGCACTCGAGCTCGGGCCGCACGGCATCCGCGTCAATGCCATCGCCCCGGAGACCACCGAGACCGCGCAGGTCCAGCCCTCGCGGTTCATCGCCCCCGAGTACCGCGAGCACACGCGCCGCTGGATCCCGCTCGGCCGCTTCGGCGAACCCTCCGATGCGGCCGGCTGCGCCGTGTTCCTCGCAAGTTCCCTGTCCGGGTGGGTCACCGGCACCACGATCCACCTCGACGGCGGCGCACTCGCCGCCGGCGGCTGGTACCGCACCCCCGATGAGCGCTGGACTAATGTGCCGGTGGTCACCGACAGCGGACTTAAATTCTAAAGGACCGCTCACGCATGAGTTCCGTACCGCCGCCTGCGGCCTCGCTCCCTTCCATCGCCATCCTCGGCGGCACCGGCAAGCTCGGGGCCGCGCTCGCGCGCCGCTGGGTCAAGGCCGGCCTCGAAGTCATCATCGGCTCGCGCGATGCGGCCCGCGCGGCCGACACGGCCGCGGCGCTCTCCGGCGAGTTCGGGCGCGCGGTCGGCCACGGCACCAACGCGGAGGCCGCGGCGCGCGGCGCGATCCTGGTGGTGACCGTGCCCTACGCGGCGCACGAGGCGACGCTCGCGGACATCCGCACAGTCGCCCAGGGCAAGATACTCATCGACACCACCGTGCCGCTGGTCCCGCCCAAGGTCATGCGCGTGCAACTGCCGCGCGAGGGTTCCGCGGCGGTGCGCGCGCAGGAACTGCTCGGCACGCAGGTGAACGTGGTCGCCGCCTTCCACAGCGTGGCGGCCCACAAGCTCGCGACCGACGCCGACATCGACTGCGACGTGCTGGTGTTCGGCGACCAGAAGGTCGCGCGTGCCGTGGGCGTGGAGCTCGCGCGGCGTGCGGGCCTTCGGGGCCTGCATGGGGGCGCGCTCGCCAACGCCGCGGCCGCCGAGGCGCTCACCTCCGTCCTGATCTTCATCAACAGGACTTACGCGGTGGATGGCGCGGGCATCCGGATCACCGGCGCCCTCACCGAGCCCAAGGACGGATGAGCGGCGCCCCACGCTCGCTGACCCTCACCGCCCTGCCTGGCATTCCCGAGGTCCTGCCGGGATGCGATCTGGCCGGGGTGCTGGCGGACGGACTGAGGGCAGCAGCGATCGCGCCCGAACGCGGCGACGTCATGGTCGTCGCGCAGAAGATCGTCTCCAAGGCACAGGGGCGCTATGTCGCGCTCGCCGGGATCTCCCCGGGGGCGCGCGCGCTCGAGCTTTCGGCCCTCACCGGCAAGGACGCCCGCCTCGTTGAGCTCGTGCTGCGTGAGTCCACCGAGGTGGTCCGCGCGCGGCGCGACGTGCTGATCGTGCGGCACCGGCTCGGGTTCGTGATGGCCAATGCCGGGATCGACCGCTCCAACCTGGGCGCGGACGGCGCCGAGCGCGTGCTGCTCCTGCCCGAGGACCCGGACGGCACCGCGGCCGCGCTGCACGCCACCCTTGCCGCGAGGTTCGCCGTCGCGCCCGCCGTCATCGTGAGCGACAGTTTCGGGCGCCCGTGGCGCCGCGGCGTCGTGAACATCGCGCTCGGCGCGGCCGGCCTGCCCGCCCTCCTCAATCGCCGCGGCGAGCGTGACCGCGCCGGCCGGCCGCTGGAGGTGACCGAGGTCGCCCTGGCCGACGCACTCGCGGCCGCGGCCGGGCTCCTGAGCGGGGAAGCGGCCGAGGGCCAGCCGGCGGTACTCATCCGGGGCCTGGCCTTCACGGCACCGGACAATCCCGCGCGCACCCTGCTGCGCTCGCTGGACGAGGACCTGTTCCGGTGAGCGCGCGCACGATCGTGGCACTGTCCGGCGGCATCGGGGGCGCGAAGCTCGCACTGGGGCTCACGCGCGTGCTGCCCCCCGGCGCGCTCACCGTGGTCGTCAACACCGGCGATGACTTCGAGCACCTGGGGCTTATGATCTGCCCGGACCTCGACACGACGCTCTACACCCTGGGCGGGCTTGCCAACCCCGAACTCGGCTGGGGACGCGCGGACGAGACCTGGACGTTCATGCGCGTGCTCGAGACCCTGGGCGGGGAGAGCTGGTTCCGGCTCGGTGACGGGGACCTGGCGCTGCACGTCGAGCGCACGCGGCGCCTCGCCGCCGGCGAATCCCTCACCACCATCATCGCGGACGTGGCGCGGCGGTTCGGGATCGGCGCCGCGGTCGTCCCCATGTCCGAGTCTCCCGTGCGCACGCGCGTCCTGACGGCCGCGGGCGAGCTCGCCTTCCAGGACTACTTCGTGCGCCAGCGCTGCGCGCCGGCGCTCACCGGCGTGCGCTTCGCCGGCGCCGATGCCGCGCGGGCGGCCCCGGCCGCGGTCGAGGCACTGACGGCCGACTCCCTCGCGGCGATCGTGATCTGTCCTTCCAACCCCTACCTCTCCATCGACCCGATCCTCGCAGTGCCGGGAATGCGCCAGCTCCTGGAGCAGGCGCGGGTCCCGGTGATCGCCGTCAGTCCCCTGGTCGGCAGCCGCGCCGTGAAGGGCCCGACGGCGAAGATCATGCAGGAGCTCGGCGTCGAGCTGTCGGCACGCGCCATTGCCGCGCACTACGCCGACGTGATCGATGCGCTCGTGCTGGACGAGGCCGACGCCGGGCTCGCCGCGCACATCCCGGTGCCGGTCCACGTGTGCAAAACACTCATGGTAAGCCTCGGGGACCGGGAGCAGCTGGCGCGCGAGGTGCTCGGCTTCGCCTCGCGCCTCTCCCCCGGATGACGAGCGCCGTACTGGTCCCGGTGAAGGCCCCGGGCGCCGGCAAGCAGCGCCTGGCCGCGGTACTGTCCGAGCCGGTGCGGGTGCAGCTCATCGAGACGATGCTGTCGCAGGTGCTCGGCGCCATCTTCGCAAGCCCCGGGGTATCGCAGGTCCGGGTGCTCTCCCCGGAGCCGCGCGCGCTGCCGGAACGGGCGACCCTCGTCCTGGATGGCGGGCGCGACCTCAATGCCGCGCTCGAGTACGCAAGATCTGCGCTGCGAAGGTCCGGCGTATCACAGCTCGCCGTGGTCTTCGCGGACCTGCCGCTCCTGACCGCACAGGACGTGACCGCGCTGATCCAGGAAGCCCGCGGCGGCCTCGCCATCGCACCGGATCATGCCGGCACCGGGACCAACGCGCTGTGCCTGCCCGCGGATGCGGACTTCCGCTTCGAGTTCGGCCCCGGAAGCCTGGCGCGCCACCTCGCGCAGGCCGAGGCCGCCGGGCTTGCCTGCCACGTCGTGCGCCGCCCGGGACTTGCGTTCGACGTCGACGAGCCGCGGGACGTCGAGGCGCTCACGATGCGCGGCGATCCGCGCTACGCGTTCCTGCGGTGACGAGCGGGCCGCGCATGCGCGACCCCCGGCGCTACTTGTCGTAGGCCTCGTCGATGTTGGGCGCGAAGCCCTCCAGTCCCGGCGGCACCGACAGGCTCCCCGTGTCCCAGTAGGCCTGCGCGGTGCGGATCTTGCCCTGCTCGTTGAGCACGAAGCGGTCGACGATGTTGAGGTCCAGCCCCTGGTTCTTCGCCGGCACGCGCACCTGCATGGTGAAGTTGAGGATGCCCTCGTTCGCGCACACCACGATGCGGTGGATCTTGGGCGACATGGTCCGCGTGGTGTCCTGGTGCGCGAAGTCCCAGAAGCGGCCCACGCCCTCCAGGCCCTTGAACGGGGGCGTACCCACCGGGTCGCTCCACTCGCAGTCGGGCGCGAACAGCGACAGGAGCAGCGCCTTGTCCCCGGTCGCCCAGGCGCGCATGTAGGACTCGAGCACGTTGCGGACTACTTCGGGTTTCATCGTCTGTCGCTCCCCCTTTTGGACTACCACTCGATCCTGCCGCGGCCCGGCGCACCGGCCGCTTCCGCCCGCGTATCATAGCCACTGGCTCTCCGGGCACATCCCCAACTCGCACGAGTGACCCCGCTCAACGACATCCTGACCGCCGCCGCGCACGGGACTGCACCGGACGAGGCGGCCGCGCTTGCCCTGGAGGCCGCGCCCGCCGCCGCGCTCGTGCCCGCAGCGCAGGCGCTGACGCGCGCCGGCTTCGGCCGCACCGTCACCTACTCGCGCAAGGTGTTCATCCCGCTCACGCAGTTGTGCCGCGACGTGTGCCACTACTGCACGTTCGCACAGGCGCCGCGGCGGCTCGCCTCCCCGTACCTGGCGCCGGAGGCGGTGCTCGAGATCGCGCGCGCCGGCGTGCGTGCCGGCTGCCGGGAGGCCCTGTTCACCCTCGGCGACAAGCCGGAACTGCGCTACGCGGCCGCGCGCCGGGCGCTCGCCACCCTGGGCTTTGCGACCACGCTCGATTACCTGAGGCACTGCGCGGACCTGGTGCTGCGCGAGACCGGGCTCCTCCCGCACCTCAACCCCGGGGTGATGACGGCCGCCGACCTCCAGGCGCTGCGGCCCGTCTCGGTGTCGATGGGACTCATGCTCGAGAGTGCGAGCGAGCGGCTCACGCTGCGCGGCGGGGCGCACTTCGGCTCCCCCGACAAGGCCCCGGCGCTGCGCCTCAGGACCCTGGACGAGGCGGGTGCCCTGCGCATCCCCTTCACTACGGGGCTCCTGATCGGGATCGGCGAGACGCGCCGCGAGCGGCTCGAGTCGCTCTTCGCCCTGCGCCGGCTGCACGCCCGCCACGGGCACCTGCAGGAACTCATCCTGCAGAATTTCCGCGCCAAGCCCGGCACGCGCATGGCCGGTGCCGCCGAGCCCTCGCTCGAGGAGCAGCTGTGGACCGTGGCCGTGGCGCGGCTCATCTTCGGCGCCGGCATGTCGCTGCAGGCCCCGCCGAACCTGCGGCCCGCGGACCTCGCCGCCCTCGTCGGCGCCGGGGTGAACGACTGGGGCGGCGTGTCCCCGGTGACTCCCGATCATGTGAATCCCGAGGCGCCCTGGCCGCACCTGGCAGCCCTGGCGCGCGACACCGCGGCAGCGGGCCGGGAGCTCGCCGAGCGCCTCGCGCTGACGCCCGCCTATGCACGCGAGCCGCAGCGCTGGGTCGATGCGGCGCTGGTCCCGAAGGTCCTGAGGCTCACGGACGCCGACGGCTGCGCACATCCGGCCGACTGGTACGCCGGCGCGGGCACGGCGGCTCCCCTGCCCGAGGCGCAGGCCGTCCGCACCGCTAGCGGTGTCCGCCCCCGGCGCGGCGATCCGCTCCATGCCCTCCTGCGCCGCGCACGCACGGGCGGGGGGCTCACTGAACCTGAGGTCGCCGCGCTCTTCAGCGCGCGCGGCCCGGACTTCCAGGCGGTCGTGCACGCGGCCGACCGGCTGCGCGCGGACGTGGCGGGCGAGGAAGTCACCTACGTCGTCAACCGCAACATCAACTACACGAACATCTGCCTCTACCACTGCGGCTTCTGCGCCTTCTCCAAGGGCCGCAGCGCCCGCAGCCTGCGCGGCCCGGCCTACCGGCTGGACTTGGACGAGATCGCGCGCCGCACCCGCGAAGCCGCGGCCGCCGGTGCCACCGAGGTGTGCCTGCAGGGCGGCATCCACCCGGACTACACCGGCAACACCTACCTCGAGATCGTGGCCGCGGTGAAGGGCGCCTGCCCGGACATGCACGTGCATGCCTTCTCGCCGCTCGAGATCACCCACGGGGCACGCACGCTCGGGTTGTCGCTCGCCAGTTTCTTGAGCGACCTGCGCGCAGCCGGGCTGTCGACGCTGCCGGGCACCGCGGCCGAGATCCTGGACGACGAGGTAAGGCAGGTCATCTGCCCGGACAAGCTCACGACCGCGGAATGGCTCGAGGTCATGCGCGCGGCCCATGCGCAGGGACTGAAAAGCACCGCCACCATCATGTTCGGCCATGTCGACTCGCCGACGCACTGGGCGCGGCACCTGCTCGCCGTGCGCGACCTGCAGCGCGAGACCGGTGGCTTCACCGAGTTCGTGCCGCTGCCCTTCGTCCACATGGAAGCGCCGCTGTGGCGCCAGGGCCGCGCCCGCTCCGGCCCCACGCTGCGCGAGGCGCTGCTCATGCACGCCGTGGCGCGCCTCGCGCTTCACCCGCACATCCCGAACATCCAGACCTCCTGGGTGAAGATGGGCGCGGACGGAGCGGCGCTGGCGCTCGACTGCGGCGCCAACGACCTGGGCGGCACGCTCATGAACGAGTCGATCACGCGCGCCGCGGGTGGGGTCAACGGCCAGGAGTTCGACGCCGCCCGGATCCAGGCGCTCGCCGCGGAGCGCGGGCGCCCCGCACGCCAGCGCACCACGCTCTACCGCCGCATCGCCGGCGCCCCGGGCGGTCGCCGCCGCGCCGCGCTCGCGCCTGCCGGCTAGCCCGGCCGCGCAGCCCCACCCGCCATGAATGCGCCCGCCTGGGACGTCGAGACCGACGTGCTCGTGGTCGGCTCGGGGGCCGCGGCGCTCACCGCCGCGGTCGTCGCCGCCTCGGGCGGCGCACGCACGCTCGTGGTCGAGAAGAGCGAGCTGTACGGGGGCACGTCGGCGACCTCCGGCGGGGTCATCTGGATCCCGGCCACCGCGCAGGCGCTTGCCCAGGGCCACGCCGACTCGCCGGAGGAAGCGTTCCAGTACGTGCGCGCGCTCACCGACCCGGACATCCCGGACGCGCGCATCTGGGCCTTCGTGCGCACCGGGCGCGAGATGGTGGCCTGGCTCGAGGCCCACACCCAGGTGCGGATGCGGGCGCACCCGTACGCCGACTATCACCCGGAGCTGCCCGGCGGCAAGACCGGGTGGCGTTCGCTCGAGGCGCTGCCGCTGCACGCAAGCGACCTAGGCCCCGACTTCGAGCGGCTGCGGCCGCCGCATTCGGCGGTGCAGTTCCTGGGGCGGGTCAGCTGGACGCTAGAGGAGACCGGGACGCTGCTGTTCCGTTCGCCCGGCTGGCTGATGACGGCACTGAGCGTCTTCGGGAACTACTACCTCGACTTCCCGCAGCGCCTGCACTCCGCGCGCGACCGCCGCATGACCTTAGGCAACGCACTCCTCGGGCGTCTCAAGCTGTCCTTGAACCAGACCGGCACGCCCTTGTGGCTGCGGGCGCCGCTGCAGGACCTCATCCTCGAGGATGGTCGCCTGACGGGCGCGGCCATCGAGCGTGACGGCAAGCCGCTGCGCGTGCGTGCCGCCCGCGCCGTGGTGCTGGCGGCGGGCGGCTTCGAGCGCAACGCGCAGCTGCGGCAGCGCTACCTGCCCAAGTCCCCCGACCCGCGCTGGAGCGGCTCGCAGGAAAACAACACCGGGGATGCGATCCTCGCGGCCGAGCGCATCGGGGCCGCGCTGACCCACATGGACTCCGCCTGGTGGGGGACTTCGCTCAGCCTTCCGGGCGAGCCCCGAGCGCGCCTCATGGCCGTCGAGCGCGCCCTGCCCGGCGCCATCATCGTGAACGGCAACGGCGAGCGGTACATGAACGAGGCCGCCTCCTACCACGTCGCCGGCCAGGAGATGCTGCGGCAGGACTCACCGCAGGCCCGCACCATCCCCTCCTACATGATCTTCGATGCCACCTGGCGCGGCCGCTATCCGCTCGGCCCGATGATCCCGGACCTGCCCGACGGCCTGCAGGCGCGAAATTTACGCGAGGTGCTGGTACGCGAGGGGACGCTCGAGGCGCTGGCCGCGCGCCTCGGCCTGCCGCCGGCGCGCCTTGCGGCCACCGTCGCGCGCTTCAACGGTTTTGCGCGCAGCGGCAGCGACCCGGACTTCAGGCGCGGCGAGAGCGCCTACGACCGCTACTACGGCGACCCGCGGGTCGCACCCAATCCGACGCTGCGGGCGATCGAGACCCCGCCGTACTACGCGATCCCGGTGGTCCCGGGCGACATCGGCACCAACGGCGGGGTGGCCACCAACGAGCATGCCCAGGTGCTGGACCGCGCGGGGGCGCCGATCCCGGGCCTGTACGCCTGCGGCAACATGGCCGCCACCGTCATGGGCCACTCCTACCCCGCCGCGGGAGCGACGCTGGGACCCGGGATGACCTTCGGCTACATCGCGGCGCGGCACGCCCTCGGAACGCCCTAGGGCTGCAAGACCACGCTCAGCGCCAGCTGACGGCCCCGCCGGCGAGGATGTTGAAGCCACCGGCCGGCTCGAAGTAGCGGCCGTTCGAGTCATCGACGATGACCGAGCCGATGTAGTGGCGGTTGAAGAGGTTGTTGGCGCGCAGGAACACGTTCCAGTCCCCGTGCGCGTAGTGCGACCCCCAGCCGAGGCTCGCCCCGAAGACCGCGTATGCCGGGGCGAACACGCTGTTGATGTCGTTGACCGGCACGCTGCTCACGTACTGCGCGGTCGCCATGGCGCGCAGCCCGGTGTCCGCCCCGTAGCGCAATGCGGCGTACGAGTCGCTGCGCGGCACGCCCGGCAGCAGGTTGCCGGCCGGCACGGGCACCGTGGGCGTGCTGCAGGGCGCGGCCGTGCAGGTGGTGTAGGCGTCCGTATAGGTCGCATCGACGTAGGTGTAGGCGAGCTGCAGGTGCCACAGTCCCGTGACGCGCCAGTCGAGGGAGGCCTCACCGCCCCGGCGCCGGGTGCGGCCCGCGTTCTGGTAGGTGGAACGCCCGCCCAGGTTCGTGTCGACCACGATCTCGTCGTGGGTGAGCGTCTGGAACAGCGTGGCCTCCGCGTACAGGTCCGGCTGCCACTGGGCCTTCGCGCCGAACTCGGTATTGACGCTGCGCGCCGGCTGGAGGCCGAAATTGGGTCCGGATTCCCCGTCGGGCCGGTAGGCGAGTTCGGAGCCCAGCGGGGTCTGGAAGCCGCGGCCGTAGGAGGCGTAGAAGTTGAGCCAGTGCGCCGCCTTGAAGACCACGCCTGCCACCGGGGTGGCGGCGCTGTAGGTGACGCTGCCGCTGTCGTCGCCGTTGGTCGGCGTGATGTAGTGATCCTCGACGGTGAAGTTGACGTCGCTGTGCCGGATGCCGGCCATGACCGACAGGCGCGAGGTCAGGTCCCAGCTGAGCTGCGTGTACTCGTCGATGTCGTAGGTGATGTCGTTCTCGTTGCGGCGCGGGTCGCCCTGCACCCCGAGCGTGGTGCCGACGTAGTTGTTGTAGCCGCGGCGCAGCTCGTTCTGCCGGTCATAGCTCACGCCGGCCACCCAGGTGAAGGGCATCCCCAGGAGGTCGGTCTTCAGCGCCCAGCGCGCATCGGCGCCCCCGAACTCGCGGTCCAGGTCCACCACGCCGCCGGAGCTCCCGGGGGCGGCCTGCGCGGAGATGGGGATGGCCAGGAACTGCAGCACGCTGCGGTGGCCGTAGTAGCCCATCACCTGCAGCGACTGGGTATCGGTGAGGTCGTGGTTCCAGATCAGGCCCCCCTGCTGCTGCTGCAGGTCCTTGCGCGTGTCGTAGAGGAGGGCTGCGGGAGCGGCGGCGTTCGGCGAGGCGGCGAACTGGGCCGGGGTGAGCCCGAGCGGGTCCTGCGCATCCGGCCGCGACACCACGTTCAGGACCAGCGTGAGCCGGTCGTGCTCGCCAGCCGTGTAGCCGAACTTGCCATTGAAGGACTCGTTGTCGGCGCTGCTGTGCGGCCGGTAGCCGTCCACCGAGAAGTGGGTGAAGTCGGCGTTGTAGCTGAAGTTTCCTGAAGCACCCGAGGCGTCCAGGCCCGCGCGCCAGATGCCGAAGCTGCCGTAGGCGGCGGCGCTGCTCACCTGGTCGGGCTCGCGGCCGTCGGCGCTGAAGATCTGGATGACGCCGCCGGAGGAGTTGCCGTAGAGCGCCGAGAACGGTCCGCGCAGCACCTCGACGCGCTGCGCCGAGTCCAGGTTGAACTGCGAGACCTGCCCCTGCCCGTCCGCGCCGGTCTGCGGGATGCCGTCCTGGTAGATGCGCACGCCCCGGATCCCGAAGGTGGAGTTGGCACCGATGCCGCGGATGGAGATCTGCTGATCCTGGGCGTAGTTGTTGCGGTTGCGGGCGAGGAGCCCCGGCACGCTGCCGATGTCGTCGGAGAGGTTGATACCAAGGGCGCCGCCGGTCAGCTGCTGCACGGACACCGTGCTGATCGCCGCCGGTATGTCGAACGAGGACGTCGCGATGCGGGTGGCGGTGACGGTGACCGTCTCGAGCGAGTCGACACCCTCGGCCGCGGCGGTTGCCGAGGACACAATCAAGAAAATCATGAGGTGCACTGAGGCCGACAGGCGGCCTCTTCCGGTCCGCACACTGTCTTCGACGCCCATTTTCGGCTGCAACCTCGAGTCCGTCGTGGCACGACGGCTGCGCAGCTTACACGGTCGCGAGCGGAGTCACCGGAGAACCGACCGCGCCCGGCAGGTCGAGTGGCGGGGCTGTCAGCAGGAAGCGGTTGCGGCCGCGGGCCGCGAGCCAGGGCGCGAGCTCGCCGAAGTACCACAGCTCCGCGAGGTGGATGCCGAGCTTGAACAGGCACAGCTCGTGCAGCGGCAGGAGCGCGCGCCGCGTCCCGCCGCGCGCGTTCATGTGGCCGGTGGCCTCGACCGCCGAGTTGTCGGCGCACAGGGCGACGACGCCGCTGTCGGCGATGAAGCGCTGCAGCTGCTCGTCGGCCCCGTCGAGGCCTGCGCAGCTGGTGTGCAGCACGCGGTGATCGGGGGTGCCGCGCATCTCGAGCACCAGGTCGCCGAACCCGGTGTACAGGCACAGGAAGTCGCCGGGCTCGACCGTGACGCGCTGCGCCTCCATGAGGCGCATGAGAGCGTCGTACCCGACGCGCGCGCTCCGGCGCCCGTACTCGCGCGCCAGGTCCACGAGGACGCCGCGGCCCTGCACGCCGGCACGCGCGAGATTCTCGATGCCCAGCGCCCGCGCCCGCGGCGGCCCCCCGTCCGCGGGCGGAGCGATGTCCTCGCCCGCCCGGAAGCCGTTGTAGAACACGGTCTCGGCGCTCCCGTCGGCGTCGGCGTCGAACTCCGAACCACAGTGCGCGAGCGCGTCCCACTGCGTCGAGTACTGCAGGCTCAAGGTGACCTCGTCATCGCAGACCACGTCGGTGGCCCCGGGCGCGAACCCGGACATGCGGAACGGGTAGGCGCTGCGCCCGTCGGCAAACTGCGTGGCGCGCAGGCGCGGCGGGTGGCGCGTCTCCCACAGGCCCGGCCCCCCGGGATAATCGAGCGGCAGGCTGAGCGAGAACACCAGCCCCTCCTGCACCTCGCGCACGGCGGCCAGGCGCCGCTGCGGGGTGAGCAGGTTCATGCGGCCGCGCTGGTCGTCGGGTCCGAAGTCGCCCCAGTTCGAGCCTTCAGGGCGCTGGCGGAAGCGTGTCATCGCCGCAATCTCGCACAGCGGCACTGCCGCTGTCGCGGGCGGCCAATGAGGCTAGTTCATCCGGGGTATCCCCACTGGCGCCGCCCACCCGCGGCGGCATACTACGGCCATGACCTTGCCGCGCACGATGATGGCCTGGCAGCTGGTGCGGTTCGGCGAGCCCGCGCAGCTGCGCGAAGTACCCGTGCCACGCCCACAGGGTAGCGGCGTCCTGGTGCGCGTGGCCGGCAACGGCCTGTGCCACTCCGACGTCGGGATGATGGACCCGAGGATGAGCGCCCCGCCCTTCGGCTGGCAGCTGCCCTTCACGCTGGGGCACGAGATCGCAGGGTGGGTCGAGGAGACCGGCCCGGATGTCGCCGGGTTCTCGCCCGGCCAGCCCGTGATCCTGGTCGCGACCCACTCCGACGGCACCTGCGCCTACTGCCGCTCCGGCCGGGACAACAACTGCGAGGCCGCCAGCAGCGGGCGCGGCTACGGGCGCGACGGGGGCCTGGCGCCCTATGTGCTGATCGACACCGCGCGGCCGCTCATCCGCCTGAAGACACTCGACCCGCGCACCGCAGGCCCGCTCGCCGATGCCGGGGCCACCTCGATGCACGCACTTGAGCGGGTGCGCGCGCGCCTCGGCGAGGGTTCCACCGCGGTGGTCATCGGTGCCGGCGGCCTCGGCAGCTTCGCGGTGCAGCTGCTGCGCCAGCTGACGCCCGCGCGCGTCATCGCGGTGGACATCAACCCCACGCGCCTGGACTACGCGCGCCGACTGGGGGCGCACGAGACGGTGGCCGGCGTGCGGCCCTCGACGGCCGCCGACCTGCGCGCCCTCACCGGCGGTGCGGGCGCCGACGTCGTCCTCGATTTTGTCGGCATCGACGACACCATCGAGAGCGGCCTTGCGAGCCTGCGCCGCACCGGGGCGTACGGGCTCATCGGCGCCGGCATGGGGCGCCTGAACCGCCCGTGGTTCCACCTCCTGCCCCGGGATGGCGAGGTGTTCAGCTTCACCGGCAGCACGATCGCGGACCTCGAGCAGGTCGTGGCGCTGGCCGAGGCCGGGCGGCTGGTGAACGAGACCGAGACGTTCGCATTCAGCGCCGTGCCGGAGGCCTACCGGCGGCTCGACCGGGGCGAGCTGCTCGGGCGCGCGGTCGTGGTCCCGGACTCCTGACGTGCTCGACACCGCCGACCGCCTCGCGATCCACGAGCTCCTCGGGCTCTACGGGCACATCATCGACGCGCGCGAATGGCACCGGGTCTCCGAGCTGTTCAGCGCCGACGCGCGCTATGACATGCGGGAATTCAACCTGGGCGAGGTGCGGGGACCTGAGGCCATCCGCGCGCTGTGGAGCGCGCCGGAGGCCGCGCATCCGCTCGCGCACCACGCCACCAACATCGTGGTGAGCGAGGATGCCGACGGCACCGTGCGCGTGCTCTCCAAGGGCCTGGGCGTAGGCCCCAACGGCCGCGTGGGGAGCGTCATCTACCGGGACGTCGTGGTGCGCACCGCGCACGGCTGGCGCTTCGCCTCCCGGGCCGCCGAACTGCGGCGCGCCCCCTAGGAGCGGTCAGCCGCCGAGGTTGCGCCGCACCAGCGCCCAGGCGAACTCGGCCGTCTCGCGGGCGCGTGCCCCGGCCTCGCGCGCGTGCTGGCTCGCGGCCGTCCCCTCCACCACGCGCTTCAGGATCCCCTGGCGGATGCAGGCGATGCGGAACACGTTGTAGGCCATGCAGAACTCCCAGGTGCGCGGCTCGACGCCGGCGCGGCCCGTGAGCTCGCAGTAGCGCCTGAGGTACTGCGGCTCGTCCGGGATGCCGAGCGCACCGAGGTCGAGTCCGGCCAGCCCGCGGTTTGCGCCCGCCGGGATGCGCCACGCCATCACGTGGTAGGAGAAGTCCGCGAGCGGATGCCCGAGGGTGGAGAGCTCCCAGTCCACCACGGCGATCACCTTCGGTTCGCGCGGGTGGAAGATCATGTTGTCGAGGCGGTAGTCCCCGTGGACGATCGTGGTCTCGTCCCCGGGCGGGATGTTCGCCGGCAGCCACTCGATCAGGCGTTCCATGGCCTCGATCGGCTCGGTCTCGGAGGCGCGGTACTGCTTGGTCCAGCGGCCGATCTGCCGCACGAAGTAGTTGCCCGGCCGGCCGTAGTCGGCAAGCCCGATCGCGGCGAAGTCGATGCGGTGCAGCTGCGCGAGCACGCGGTTCATCTCCGCGTAGATCGCGCCCCGCTCGGGCGCTGTGAGCTGCGGCAGCGTCGGGTCCCAGAAGTTGCGCCCTTCCGCGTACCCCATCACGTAAAAGAGCGTGCCGATCACGCTGCGGTCCTCGCACAGGCACACCGGCCGCGCCACCGGGAAGCCGGCCTGGTGCAGCGCGCTGATGATGCGGAACTCGCGGTCGACCGCGTGCGCCGAGGGCAGGAGCACACCTGCGGGCTGCTTGCGCAGCACGTAGGGGGTGCCGTCCGCGGCACGCAGCAGGAAGGTCGGGTTGGACTGGCCGCCGCGGAACTGCCGCACCGTGAGCGGTGGGCGCAGGCCCCGGATGCGGCTCTCGAGGTAGCCGCCGAGCAGGTCCTCGTCGAAGCGCTGCGCCGGCGCCACCGGCATCGTGCCGGCAAACTCCTCTTCGCTCATGGGCCGTCGTACTTGGAAAGCTCCAGTCGCCCGATCTGGTTGCGGTGCACCTCGTCCGGGCCGTCGGCGATGCGGATGGCGCGCGCCTGCGCGTAGGCGTGGCCCAGGTGGAAGTCGTCGGCCAGTCCCGCCGCCCCGTGCGCCTGGATGGCCCAGTCGACGACCTGGCAGGCCGTGTCGGCCGCGGCGATCTTGATCATGGCGATCTGCGCCCGCGCGGCCTTGTTGCCCACCGTGTCCATGAGCCAGGCGGCGTGATAGACCAGGAGGCGCGCCTGGTCGATCCGTATGCGCGACTCGGCGATGCGCTCGAGCGTCACCGATTGCTCGGCGATCGCCCGCCCGAAGGCCACGCGCGTCTTGACGCGCCGGCACATCTTCTCGAGCGCGCGCTCGGCGACGCCGATGAGGCGCATGGCGTGGTGGATGCGCCCGGGACCCAGACGCCCCTGCGCGATCTCGAAACCCCGGCCCTCGCCGAGCAGGATGTTTTCGGCCGGCACCCGCACGTCCTTGAAGTCGATCTCCATGTGGCCGTGCGGGGCGTCGTCGAAGCCCAGCACCGGCAGGTGGCGCAGGATCGTGATACCCGGAGTGTCGCGCGGCACGAGGATCATAGACTGCTGCTGGTGACGCGGCGCCTTGGGGTCGGTCTTGCCCATGAAGATGTAGAGCCTGCAGTGACGGCTGCCCGCACCCGAGGTCCACCACTTGCGCCCGTTGATGACGTAGCCGTCGCCGTCGCGCACGATCGAGCTCTCGATGTTGGTGGCATCGCTCGAGGCCACGCGCGGCTCGGTCATGGCGAAGGCCGAACGGATGGTGCCCGCCAGCAGCGGCTCGAGCCATTCGCGCTTCTGGGCGGGCGTGCCGTAGCGCTCGAGGGTCTCCATGTTCCCGGTGTCGGGCGCCGAGCAGTTGAACACCTCCGGGGACCACTTCACCCGCCCCATGAGCTCGCACAGGGGGGCGTACTCGAGGTTGGTCAGTCCCGCACCGTAGCGGGAGTCCGGCAGGAACAGGTTCCAGAGCCCCGCGGCGCGTGCCCGGGCCTTGAGCTCCTCCAGGAGCGGAGGCTCTTCCCAGCGCTCACCTGCGCGGTGCTGCTCGTAGAAGCGCTCCTCGTTCGGGTAGATGTGCTCGTCCATGAAGTCCCCGAGGCGCTTCAGGTACTCGCGGGTCTTTGAGTTCGGTTCGAAATCCACGGCGGTGCCGCTCCCTTGAGAATCGGATCGGGACGATCGGGCCGAGTCTAGGGCCCGTAGAAGCCGTGCCCGGCCTGGGCCAGGCGCTCGATCAGCGGCGCGGGCGAGAAGTACTCATCCCCGACCGAACCGCGATACTTCGTGAGGCCGTCCAGGACCTGACGGAGGCCCGTGAGGTCGGCGTGGAACATCGGGCCGCCGCGGTAGGCCGGGAAGCCGAAGCCGTGCAGCCAGATCACGTCGATCTCCTGCGCCCGCGGCACGATGCCCTCCTCCAGGAGGCGCGCCCCCTCGTTGATCATCGCGTACAGGCAGCGCTCGGTGATCTCCGACTCGGTGATCGCGCGCCGCACGATGCCGCGGCGCGCCGCGTGCCGCGCGATGAGCGCGGCCACCTCCGGATCCGGCTGCGCGCGCCGCTCGGCATCGTAGCGATACCAGCCCGCAGCACTCTTCTGGCCGAGGCGCCCGGCGGCGACCAGCTGCTCGAGCAGGTCGGCCTGCCGTTCACGCTCGGTGAGCGTGCCGAAGCGCGCACGGCGGGTCGCGAGCACGACGTCGAGGCCCCCCAGGTCCTGCACGGCGAAGGGACCGATCGGGAAACCGAAGTTCACGAGGGCCCGGTCGACTTCCTCCGGCAGCGCGCCCTCCTCGATAAGGAACAGCGCCTCGCGCGAGCGGCGCGCGAGCATGCGGTTCGCGACGAATCCCTCCTTCGCGCCGACCAGCACCGGGATCTTGCCCATCCGCCGCGCCAGTCCCAGGAGGCTCGCCACGACCTCGGGCGCCGTGTCCGTCGTTCGCACCACCTCCACGAGGCGCATCAGGTGCGCGGGGTTGAAGAAGTGCAGGCCCGCGACGTCCGCAGGCCTGCCGCTGGCGGCGGCGAGCGCGCGCAGGTCCAGGAACGAGGTGTTCGAGGCGAGGATCGCCCCCGGGCGGCACCGCGCACCCAGGCGTGCGAACAGCGCCTGCTTGGCTTCTGGGTCTTCGCTGATCGCCTCGATCACGAGGTCCGCATCGCCCGCGGCACGGTCTTCCTCCGCCGCGACAATCAGCCCCAGCCGCTCGGCGCCCTGGGCTGCGGTGAGCGCGCCACGCGTCACGGCAGACTCATAGCTTTTCCCGATCGCCGCGTGAACCTCGCGCGCCGCCGCGAGCGAGCGCCCCGTGAGGCTCACCGCGATGCCGGCGCCGGCGAGCGCCATGGCGATGCCGCGCCCCATGACCCCGCAGCCGATCACGGCTGCGCGCGCGAGTGGGCGGAGTTGCGTATCGGGGGGAAGCCCCGGGATCCGCGCGATCTCGCGCTCGGCGGCGAATGCGTGCCGCTGGGCGCGCGACTGCTCGCCGTTCAGGAGCGCCATGCAGATCTCGAGCTCGCGCGCGAGTCCCTCCTTGAGCGGCAGCTCGTGCGCCAGGCGCACCGCGCGGATCGCTTCCGGCGGCGCCTTGAAGCCGCGCTGCCTGCGCGACACGCCGCGCTGCGCCTCGGCGAACAGCGCTTCGTCGACCGGTCCTGGGCTGATCTGGCCGGTGCGGCGGATGGGCCTGCCTTCCGCGAAGAGACGGCGCGCGAAGCGCATCGCCGCTCCCTCCAGGTCGTCCGGGACGCACTCGTCCACGAGACCGAGCTTCAGGGCCTCGGCCGCGGACAACTCGCGCGCCTCCGCGATCACGCCGAGGGCGGCCGCGGCGCCGATGAGCCTCGGCAGGCGCTGCGTCCCGCCCGCGCCCGGGATGATGCCCAGGCGAACTTCCGGCAGCGCGAGCCGCGTGCCGGCGAGCGCGATCCTGAAGTGGCAGGCAAGCGCCAGCTCCAGGCCGCCGCCGAGCGCGTTGCCGTGCAGGGCGGCGATGACGGGCTTGCCGAAGGCCTCGGTGCGCTCGACCACCTCGCCGAGCTCGGGCGCCTTGAACGGCTGGCCGAACTCCCGCACATCGGCACCGGCGGAGAAGTTCTTGCCGGCCCCGGAAAGGATCAGCGCACGGATCGCCGGATCGGCCCGGGCGGCATCCAGCGCCGCCATGAGGCCTGCGCGCACGGCATGCGAGAGGGCATTGACGGGCGGATGGGCGATCGAAGCCAGCAGCAGCTCACCGTCGCGCCGCAGGGTCACCGCTGCGCCCGCCTCCGCCATCGTCAGCCCATCACCAGGGCGACCTTGCCCTGCGCGCGGCGGCTCATGACGGCGTCGAGCGCCTCGCGATAGCCCTCGAGGGGAAAGGTCTGCGAGATGTGCGGGTGCAACCGGCCCTGTGCATACCAGCCGAAGAGCTCGGCGAAGTTGCGGGCGTTGTCCTTCGGTCGCGCGCGGGCATAGGCGCCCCAGAAGACCCCGACCAGGGAGGCCTGCTTCAGGAGCAGCAGGTTGAGCGGGATCTTGGGTATCTCCCCGCTCGCAAAGCCGATCACCAGGTAGCGCCCGAGGAAGGCGAGGCTGCGCACGGCAGGCTCCGCATAGCTGCCGCCCACCGGGTCGTAAACCACGTCGACACCCTTGCCGCCGGTGAGTTCCTTGACCCGCTCGCGCAGGTCCGAGGTCGCGTAGTTGATGATCTCGTCCGCGCCGCGGTTGCGGCACAGCGCGAGCTTCTCCTCGCTGGACGCGGCGGCGATCACGCGCGCCCCCATGATCTTGCCGATCTCCACCGCGGTGAGCCCGACGCCGCCCGCGGCTCCCAGCACCAGGAGCGTCTCGCCGGCCTTCAGCTCGCCGCGGTCCTTCAGGGCATGGAGCGAGGTGGCATAGACGATGGGGAAACACGCCGCGGTCACGAAGTCCATCTTCTCCGGGAGCGCGAGGATGTTGGTCGCATCCGTGACCAGTTCCTCCGCGAAGCCGCCGTAGCCGCACATCGCGAGCACCCGCATCCCGGGCGTGAGGCCGGTGACGTTCGGGCCGACCGCGCGTACGACGCCGGCAACCTCCGCACCCGGCGAGAAGGGCAGCGCGGGCTTGGTCTGGTACTTCCCCTGCACGATGAGCCCGTCGAGGAAGTTGACGCCGGCGGCGCGCACCGCGAGCGCCACCTGGCCGGGACCGGGGAGGCTCGAGGGCAGCTGCGCGAGCTCGAGCTGCTCGAGCGGCGCGAAGGCGCGGGCCAGCACCGCCTTCATGCCCCGCCCCGCTGCCGCACGGCCTCATAGAGGAGCATGCCGGCGGCCACCGAAACGTTCAGGCTCTCGACCGCGCCCAGTTGCGGCAGGCGCACCATGAAGTCGCAGTTCTGGCGGGTCAGCTGCCGCAGTCCCGCCCCTTCCGCCCCGAGTGTCAGCACGACGCCCCCCTTGAGATCGACCTGGCTGGCCTCCCGGTCCGCGTCCGCATCCGCGCCCACGACCCACAGGCCCGCCTCCTTGAGGAGCTTCAGTGTACGCACCAGGTTGGTGACCGCCACTACGGGGGTGGTCTCGGCCGCCCCCACCGCCACCTTGCGTACGGTGGCATTGAGCTGCGCGGCGCGGTCGCGGGGCACGATGACGGCCAGCGCCCCGCACGCATCGGCGCTGCGCAGGCAGGCCCCGAGGTTGTGGGGATCCTGGACGCCATCCAGCGCCAGGAGAATCGGCGCGGTCGCACCGCTCAGGGCGGCGAGCAGCTGGTCCTCGTCCCAGGGGGGCAGCGCGGTCACCTCGGCAGCGACGCCCTGGTGCGCCACGTCGCCCAGGAGCTGCCGCAGGTCCTGCGGATCGATGCGCTGGACGCTGATGCCGTGGCGATGCGCCAGCTCCTCCACGGCCCGCACGCGCGGATCGTGGCGCCCTTCGGCGAGGCGCACCGTGCGCACGCGCTGCGGGTGCCGTTCGAGCATGACGCGCACGGCGTGCAGCCCGTAGATGGTCTGGCTTGCGGCGCCGGCAGGGGCGGAACGCGCTTCAGGTCTCTTCGGCGAGCGCAAGGTCGATCAGGCCCTCGATCGGGTTGACGGCGGTGACCATGACGCGCACGTGACCGCCGGCCTTGAGCTGCCGCCCGGTGCGCTTGCCGCGCCAGGCATGCCCATGATCTTCCATCAGGTAGTCATCGTCGCGCAGGTTGTCGATGTGCAGCAGGCCGTCGACCGCCACGTCCAGGATCTGCACGAAGCAGCCGAACTCGACGACGGTCGTGATCAGTCCCTGGAAGGTCTGGCCGATGCGTTCCTTCAGGTACGTGCACTTCAGGAAGTTCGAGACGTAGCGGTCGGCCTCGTCCGCGCGCTTCTCCAGGCGCGAGGTGCTCTCCCCGAGCGCGCTCAGTGCGGCCTCGTCGTAGCGCACAGCCGCACCGCCCGGCGTCCCGATCAGGGCGCGCAGCGTGCGATGCACCACGAGGTCAGGGTAGCGCCGGATCGGCGAGGTGAAGTGCGCGTAATGACTCAGTGCGAGCCCGAAGTGCCCGATGTTGGCCGGCTGGTAGAGCGCCTGTGGCATCGCCCGCACTACGAGCGACTCGACGAAGGAACGCTCGGCCGCATCCGGGACCCGGCGCGCGATCGCCTGCAGGTCGCGCGTCGTCACGGTCTCGGGGATGCGGGCCTCGATGCCGAGCGCGTGCAGCGTGGAGCTGAGTCGCTCGAGCTTTTCGTCATCGGGCTGGCCGTGGATCCGGTACAACGTCGGCGTGCGCCCCTTCTCCAGCGCCTCGGCCACGGCGACGTTGGCGAGGATCATGCACTCCTCGATCAGGCGGTGGGCGTCGTTGCGCGAGCGCATCTCGATGCCACGCACGCGCTCGGCGTCGTCGATGACGAACTCCGCCTCCGGTGCATCCAGGTCCAGCGCGCCACGCCTCGTGCGCGCCTTGTGGAGGGCGCGATAGACATCCACCAGGATCAGGAGCTTCTCGTAGAGCGCGCCCAGGTGCGCGCGGGCCGCGGGGCGCCCCTCGAACAGCGCCTCGTAGGCCTGCGTGTAGGTGAGCCGTGCCGCCGAGCGCATGACCGCCGGGTAGAAGCGCGCGCCGCGCAGCGTGCCGTTCTTGCTCACGATCATGTCGGCGGCAAAGCACAGGCGATCGACGTGCGGGGCGAGCGAGCACAGGTGGTCCGAGAGCGCCGTCGGCAGCATCGGCAGCACGCGGGTCGGGAAGTACACCGACGTCGCCCGCTCCTGCGCGCCGGCATCGAGCGCCGTGCCGGGGCGCACGTAGTGACTCACGTCGGCGATCGCGACGATGAGGCGGAAGCCCTCCGGGTGCGGTTCCGCGTACACCGCGTCATCGAAGTCGCGGGCGTCCTCGCCGTCGATGGTGACGAGGGGCAGGCCGCGCAGGTCCTCGCGGCGCGCCGCCTCGCGCGGGTCGACCTCGGCACCAAACGCCTGCGCCTCGCGCAGCGCGGTCGCGGAAAACTCGTTCGGCAGGTCGAAGCGTGCGATCGCGGACTCGGTGGCCATCTCGACCGGCCGGTCCGGGTCCAGGCGCTTGATCACCTTGGCCTGTGCGACCGAAGCGGATCCCGCGTGGCGCGTGACCCGCGCAATCACCCAGTCCCCGCCGCGGGCGCCGTCCAGTTCGGCGGGGGTCACCGCACAGCGCAGCTGCAGCCGGCGGTCGGCCGCGTTCACCCAGGCGGTCCTGCCCTGCATCTCGATCGTGCCCAGGAACGCGGACACGCCGCGCTCGAGCACCTCCTCGACCGTGCCCGACCAGCGATCATCGTCGGCGCGGGCGACCTTCACGCGCAGGCGGTCCCCGTGCATGACACCGCGCATCTGCGGGGGCGGGATGAAGATGCTGTCCTTGAAGCCCTCGACCCTGAGGAAGCCATAGCCGGCGCGGTTGGCGCTGACCACGCCCTCGACCAGCGAGCCGTGGCGGACGCCGCCGGTGGCGGAACCCGGGGCGCGGGACCGCCCGCCGCCACCCTCCACCTTCTTCTTATGCGCGGAACCGGCGTGGTGCCGGGTCGATTTCTGCGACTGCGCATTGTCCCGCCGGCCGGACTTGCCCCTACGCCCCTTCAATTGACAGCCTCCGACCCCGTGCGTACATTGCGCGGCCTTCCTCACCTGCCCGGGTGGCGGAATTGGTAGACGCACTAGTTTCAGGTACTAGCGGGTAACACCGTGGAGGTTCGAGTCCTCTCCCGGGCACCAATAAAAACAATAACTTAGCGTTTATTTCGATTCTCTTTCTGGAGATAAGCAGCAGCGCCGAAGGGCGTGCGGCGAGCGGACGCGGGCGTCCGTCTACCGTCCGCGGGTGGGATTCTACCCACTCTTTAAAGATGTGGTCGCGCGGGGTTAGCTGTCAGACAGCGTCCGCGCCACCCAGGTTCCCGGGTTCATCGGGACACTCGTCGTCGCAGCTTCCAGCGGCGAGCGCAGTACCAGTGGCGACGAGAGTTCACTGCCGCTGCCGCTGATCCGCGCGGGCATCCCGTGCCGAGCACTTCGCTAGGGCTTCCTGAACTTCAGGATGAACTGATCCGTGTGTCCCTGGATCTCGCCCTCGAACACCTTACCGGTGCGGGGATCTGCAGGATTGCGCAGGATGTTGCTCTCGCCCGCCAGCCTGAAGCCGACCGAGGTGACTTCGTTCTTCACGCTCTCCTCCTCGATCCGGTGAAGCGTATTCGTCTCACCCACTCCGGAGCCGGCTTGCGCAGCATGATCCAGCACGAAATACACGCCGCCGGGCTTCAAGGCGTCGAAGATCGCGTTGTTGATGGCCAGCATGCTCAGGTCAGCAATGTTGTGCAGGTCGTGATAGTTCTGCGTGGTCCATACAAGTCCGAAGGCCGCTGACGGCTTGGCTTCGGTGAGCCGCTGCATGATGAGCGTCACGTTGCCGTAATGCGGATCGGCAGCGATCGCCTGGATCGGCGGCGGCGTCGCGCCCGCCTTGGGCAACGGGCCGACCAGGTACACGGTGACCTTCCCCTTGGGTCCGACGATGGCACTCAGCAGTCGGGTGTAGTAGCCGGTGCCTGGGGCAATCTCCAGCACCTGATCCCCGGGCTTGACGCCTGCGAAAGCCAGCGTTTCGGCGGGCTTGCGCTGCGCATCGCGCGCGCGGTCCGAATCCGGCCGCGCACTGTCGGCGATAGCGGCGGTGATGTATGCAGGCACGGCGCCGGCCTGCACGCCGCCTGCCGCGAGACCTGAGAACAGCAAAAGAGCAATCGCTTGAGTTGCAACGCGCTGCATGGCTCTATCTCCCACCCGTGACGCAGTTGCCGACTACTCTAGCAGCGGCGGACGGCCCCTACCCCCTCGCTTCGCCGCGCCATTGCGACGGCGTATCGCCAAAGCGATTGGCAAGGCTCGGAACGACTCCCGCCTCGCCCTGAAACCTCCGGACACGCTGCGGGGTCACCGGCGTCGTCCGTGGACCGCTGATTTCTCGCATGAGGCACATATGCGCGAGATCAGACCGACCGTCACGCCGCAGAACCCGCTCGGCGATTCAACCATCCATGCCCACCCATACCTAGGTATGGATCCATACCTTGGTTCAATGGCTTCGTCGTAGCGGCCGCGGGATAACCGCCCTGCCAGGTAGACGGGACGGTCGGTTCGTATTCGGGAAGTCAGAATTAGCCTGAGCACAGGAGAGCGGCCATGGCGGCAAAGGGAAAAATCTTGGTGCTGGTATCCAGCGGCTACGGGCTGCCGTTGAAAGATGACAAGGTCTACGCCGGCGCCGGCTACTACCTCAACGAACTGACCGTCCCGGTTCGCGCCCTCATGCAGGAAGGCTACGAGATCACCTTCGCCAACCCCAAGGGCAACACACCCCAGCTGGACCTGCATTCCGCCGTACCCGACTTCTTTGGTGGCAGCGAGAGCAAGCTTCAGGACTATTTCAAATTTCGCGACAGCCTGACGGGGCTCAGGAATCCCACCCGAATCTCCGCTGTCGTGGCGTCCGGCCTTGATCAGTATGACGCGGTCTTCGTCCCCGGCGGACACGGCCCGATGATTGATCTTCTCGATGATCCCGACGCCGGCACCGTGATGCGACACTTTCATGCAACATCCAAACCTACGGCAGTCCTCTGCCACGGCCCGATCTCGCTTCTCTCGGCACTTCCGAATTCGAGGGAGGTTATCGCCGCGCTCGCGGCGAACGACCCCACCGGGGCACATGCCAAGGCGCAGGGCTGGATCTATGCGGGATATAAAATGACCATATTTTCAACCGCGGAAGAGCAGCAGCGGGAGCCGCTGGAGATTGAGGGCAAGGTGCTCTTCTATCCGGACTTCGCCTTGAAGACAGCGGGTGGCGACGTAAGCGTGCTCGCGCCATGGTCGAGCTATGTCATCCAGGATCGCGAGTTGATTTCGGGCCAGAACCCGTTCTCCGATCAAGCGCTTCTTAAACTCCTGCAACAGGCGCTCGATGAGAGGAAGAAGCCGGTTCGGGCGGCGTAAGGGGACGCGACCATGCCTACGACGACGTCGTATCGAACCGTGGAGGTCGACGGTCTCTCGATCTTCTATCGCGAGGCCGGCGCCAAGGACGCACCGGCACTGCTGCTGTTGCACGGACTTCCGTCGTCCTCGCGAATGTTCGAGCCGCTTTTTTCACGGCTATCCGGTCATTACCATCTGATAGCGCCGGACTATCCCGGTTTCGGGCACAGCGACTGGCCGGACGCCAACAACTTCGCATACACGTTCGACCGATACGCCGGAATCATGAACCGCTTCGCCGAAGCGCTTGGACTACCTCGCTACACGCTCTATATGCAGGATTACGGTGGTCCAGTCGGCTTTCGGATGGCGCTGGCACATCCAGAGCGGATCGAGGCTCTTATCGTTCAAGACGCCGTCGCCCACAACGAAGGCCTGGGAGCGAACTGGAAGACGCGACGCGCTTTCTGGAACGATCGCGTCACCAACGAGAGCGCACTGCGCAAGGACTTGTTGTCGCTCGAGGCCGCGCGTACGCGGCACGTGGGAAACGACCCTGACATCGAACGCCACGATCCAGATCTCTGGACCGACGAATTCTATTTCCTCAATCGGCCCGGTCAGGCCGAGATCCAAAGCGATCTCTTTTACGACTACCGAACCAACGTTGATTCATATCCGAAGTGGCAGAACTGGCTGCGCCAACGGCAACCGCGCCTGCTCGTAATCTGGGGACGATACGAAGCGTCCTTTGACCCCAGCGAGCCGGAGAGTTATCGCAAAGACGTTCCGAAAGCCGAGGTGCATATCGTTGACGGCGGTCATTTTGCCCTGGACACGGCCGCCGACGAGATTGCTGCCCTGGTGACGGATTTCATTAACTCTGCACTTTCGGAGTCAAAGGCTCGGCGCGCCGGTTGACTTCGGTGCAATGGCCCGGCGCGTCGGGCTTAAGCTGACTCCACCGCCTGTCCTTCGGGAGGCCCCCGCCCCAGCAGGTCGGGCAAAGGGGTCCCCTGCGCCGAGAACGAGAGGGACACGGAGTTCAGGCAATGACGCTCGCCGGTGGGCGGTGGGCCATCCGGAAACACGTGCCCCAGGTGACTCCCGCAACGCGCACAAACCTCTTCCACGCGCGTCATGCCGTGGCTCGTATCGCGGATGCGCCGGATGTGGCGCTCGTCGAAGGGCTGGAAGAAGCTCGGCCAGCCCGTCCCGGAATCGAACTTCGCGCTGGAGCGGAACAGCGGCAAGCCGCAGAACCGGCACGTATAGATGCCGTCCTCGTGATTGTCCAGGAAAACCCCGCAGAACGGGGCCTCCGTGCCATGCGCGAGCAGCACATGACGTTCGTCCGGGGTCAGGGCCGCAGTCAACGACGCGCGCTGCTGCGACGTCGGGGGAGCCAGGTCGAAAGTTGCCATCCGGTGAGCATAGCGTCGTAGAGGGCCGATGCAACCACGCCACGGGCGACCGGCCGCATGGCCCGGGGAGCGCTGTTCCCGTCGTTACGCGGCCTGCGCGGGCGCCCGCTCCTGATATGCTCGGTCCACCCCCAACGGTTCGAGCGCAGCGAGGCCCAGCCCATGAAATCGGAACTCGACGCCCAATTCCTCCAGAAGCAGCGCCAGGAGCTGCTGCGCCTGCGCGCCACCTTGAAGGCCGCGGCTGATGACGCCGAAGCCGAGGAGGCGGACATTAATGCGCAGCGCAGCGGTGAGGCCCTGGAAGCCGAGGAGGACGCGCAGGGACTCGATGCCCTGGAGCGTGGCGATAACCTGCTCCGGCGTAACGCCGCCCGCCTCGCGCAGGTGGATCGCGCCCTGAAGAAGATCGAGGAAGGCACCTACGGTCTGTCGGACATCAGCGGCCAACCGATCCCGCGCGAGCGGCTCGAAGCCTCACCCGAGGCTGTGTGCACAGTGGGCGAGGAGCGTGCCGCGGAGAAGCCGCGGCGTTAGGGCCTCTTCGCGGTTGCCCGCAGGCTAGGCGAGTATTTCCAGGGCTGCCGCCGACGCGCGAGCGGCGACACGCGGCACTCGAGGTTGTGCAGCTTCCTGTAGCCGGGCAAGCAGCGCCATGACCGCCGATAGCGAGTCGGGATCCCATTCGATTGCGAACCCGCCCGTCACGCGGCGGACAATCCATCCTTCCAGGTCCACGCCGGCCACCGACAGCACGACCTGGGAAAAAACAGGCGGCCGGACCCCAGCCCGGACGAATCCGCCGCTGAGACTCAAGTCGCAAAGCATGCTGCTCGACGGCGCCCGACCGCGGCACCGAACGCGCGCCTCGAACGCACAGGCTTCTCGTATGCGCCAGCGATGCTCCACGGCGTGCGCGCGACCTGCGGTAAGGGGGTGAAGCGCCGAATATGCTCACACTGGCTCATGAGAGGCTGCCGGACGCCGCCGCATTCTTGGCCGCGGGCACACCAGTCCCAAACCGTCAGCCCGGACGGGGCGGCCTCGACGGCCGCCCCGCAACGATCACCGCTCAATGGCAGTGGACATCGTTCTCGGCGCAATCGTGCCAGGCTTGTTCGTGCCACCACCGATTGTGCTCTCGGTCGTAGTACCCCTCCTTGTAGCCCTGGGAGTAACCGTTGTCGTGCACAACCTCACGATCGTGCACAACGCATCCCGTCAATGAAGTGAGGACGCAGGCACTTGCGGAGATGTAGACGAGCTTAAGCCAAGACTTCATGGCGCCTCCTTGGAGCGATCCCTGGTGTCATCACGGCATAGCATCCGCATCGGATCGCGGGTGTGCTGTCCGCGAGGCGCGCCACTCAAAGTGGGGCTGCACCTACATCGGGACCGTCGCAGTGCAGCGTCATTCGTGCCGGCCTCATCGGCTCCCTTCGGTGGTAATTACGGCACGGCGGTGAGATCGCGGATGCGGGAGATCCGGTCCCCGCGCATTTCGAGGAACGCCACCCCGCAAGACCAGTTGCCGTCCCGGCGCACCGGATACTCGATGAACATCGCCTCGGAATCGGTCGCCGGGTACAGGTGCATCCGCGGGCGATCACCCGGCGCCGGCCCCGAGATGCCACTCCAGCAGTGGCCGCCACCGATGGCACTGAAGCTGTCGAAGCGGCCGGCGCGGTCGGTTGGGTACTCGATCACTGCCGAGGACGTGAAGAGGTGGCCCAAGGCGGGCGCACCGGCCTCGCACTCCGCGGCATAGCGCCTGAGTGCCGACTCGGCCCGGGCCGTGATCGCGTGCCACCGGACGGAGCTTGTGGGCCGGGCCTCGACCTCAAACTCCAGCGGCGCGCTCTCCAGTCGCGGCAGTACGAGCAGCGCTGCCAGCCCCAGGAGTCGCCCCAGTACCGGCATCCGGACCTTCATGCGACGGCACCTCCGTCCACCGTGAGCGCCGTGCCGGTGATGTACTGCGCCTTCGGGCTTGCGAGGAACGCGACCGCGTGGGCTATGTCGGCCCCCGTGCCGTAGCGGCCGCTCGCGGTGATCTGGGCAAGTCCGCCGGCGAACGGTCCTTTGGCCGGATTCATGTCGGTATCGATGGAGCCCGGCTGAACGAGGTTGACGGTAATCTCCTTGGGCCCGAGCTCACGTGCCAGTCCCTGGGTGAATGCCACCAGGGATGACTTCGTCGCCGCGTATACGCTGAGGAGCGAGTACGGGACGCGCTCGGCAAACAGGCTGCCGATACTGATGATCCGCCCTCCCTTTCCGAGGTGCGGGAGGGCCGCCTTGCTGGCCACGATCGGCGAGCGGACGTTCACGTCGAGCAGGGCATCGATGTCCTCCAGGGATATGTCCCTGAGATCCCCGAGCCTGAGGATGCCGGCGTTGTTCACCAGAATGTCGAGGCCGCCGAGCTCGGCGACGGCGCTCTCCACGGAGCGGCGCACGGCCGTCACATCCGCACTGTCGGCCTGGGTCGCGACGGCACGGCGCCCGAGCGCCTGGACGTCCCTTACGACCTCGGCCGCACGGTCGGCAGACTTTTCATAGGTGATGGCGACATCGGCGCCTTCGAGCGCCAGCTCCCTGGCGATGGCGGCGCCGATTCCCCGGCTGGCTCCGGTGACCAGGGCGCGCTTACCTTTGAGCAACATGGTAGACTCCATTTGTGTATCGATCGTCACAGATATTGAATACCGCGCCGGAGCGACGGTCAATTTATTTCTGTGTCTATCGACATATAAAGGAGTTCTAAGATGACTCGCGGACGCCCGAGGGAGTTCGATCGCAGCAAGGCCCTGCGGGCGGCGATGCTGGTCTTCTGGCGCAAGGGATTCGTTGCGACTTCGATGACCGACCTGTGTAAGGCGATGGATATCGGTTCCCCGAGCCTCTACGCAGCCTTCGGCAGCAAGGAACGGCTCTATGCCGAGGCGGTGACGCTCTACGTCCACACGGTCAGGCCGCTGCTGTGGAGGCACTTCAAGGAATCGATCCCGGCGCGCGCCTGCATCGAGAACTTCCTCCTCGAGGCCGCACGCCTGCTGCGCAAATCGGGCAAGGCGCCCGGCGGGTGCATGATCACGCTCGCGATCCTGGACGAAGACCTACCGGAGCCTCTTCCCGACCTGCTGCGGGATGCGCGTCGCGAGGGCCTTGAACTGATGCGGGTACGCATGGCCACCGCACTCGGCCGGGGCGAGCTGCCCGCAGGGACCGACGTGACCTCCCTCAGCCGCCTCTACCTCGGCGTGTTCCAGGGCATGGTCGCTCAGGCGCACGACGGCGCGACCCGCTCCGAGCTTGAAGGCGTGGCCCGCGCGGCGATGACAGCCTGGCCGGCGTGACCGCGCCGGGTGACCTTCGGGTCTAGGGTCTTCAGCGCACGACGCGCGTCCAGATCCATGGCGCAAACATTGCCATCAGAATGGCGTCGACCCCGAAGGCGAATCGCGCCACCGTCACCGATCCGTGTGAAGTCGCCTGGATTTCGCCGGCGCTGACGCTGGTCCCAAAGCCGCGCGCACCCCCATACAGCGCCATCCAGCCGCTCATCGCCGCCATCGAAGTCACCCAAGTCGCTCCGGTTGCGTCGTAGAAGCGCCCCGCGGTGCCGGCCCGTTGGGCCACCTGGATGCCGGATGCAGCGAGCAACGCGCCGTTGCTCACGAAAAGCCCGCGTGACTCGACCGCACTTTCCATGGGGACGAGGCACCGCGGCGACCAGGTACAGCCCGGCACCGGCCAGAAGCGCGCCGAGTTAGTGGCGAGACAGGCGGCCGGGTTCGGGCGGGACGGCCCTTGCGGCTCCATGGCGGTAGCCGGTGACCGTCACGGAGAGGGAGCGTTACTCCCGGGGGGTGCAGGCTGCCGGGGAATGCAGGGTAACGCGGTATCAAACGCCGCCCAGGATGGCGCCGCGGACGTCCAGATCGTAGCTTCAGGCTTGATGCGGCCGGGGTCGTCGAGCGTCCCGACCCGCACTCCGGTGAACTGCGGAAGGCCGGCCGAGTTCGCAAACACCGGCGTTCCGCACGCCGGGCAATGGCGGCGACGCATCAGGTTTCCGCTGTCGGCAGCGCTCGAGTACTCCGCCAGCGCGCCTTCCACGTGCAGCGCGTCGCTCGGAAATATCGCGTTCACCGTGCCGCTGCCCGCGCCCCGGTATTGGCAGGCCCGACACCAACAGACGCGTGCCGCAACGGGCTCGGCCGTGATCCGGTAGCGAACGGCCCCGCACAGGCAGCGGCCGGTGTACTCCCCGGGTGCATCGTTGGGCATGGTTTCATCCTTGTCGCGTACCCGGCGCCAGACTACGCTCGCGGCGCCGAGGGTGGCAATCCGCGAGCCAGGGAGAATCGAGTCGAATGGAACCCGTCCGCAGCGTAGGTGACACGCCGATCCTTCCACGACATCGCGCCAGCTGTCATTGCGGCGGCGTGGTCCTGGAGATCGACCTCCCGGACGGCCTCCACGACCTTCGCCGCTGCACCTGCTCCATGTGTCGTCGCAAAGGGGCCGTCATGGGCGCGGTACCCCTGGAGGCGCTGCGGGTAGTGCAGGGTGAGGCCCTGCTGAGCACCTATCGCTTCAACACGATGACCGCCGAGCACTACTTCTGCTCGCGCTGCGGGATCTACACCCACCATCGCCGGCGCTCCAGGCCGAACCAGTACGGTTTCAACATCGGGTGCCTCGAGGGCGTGCAACCCACGCAACTCCAGGGCATCCCGACCAATGACGGCGTGAACCACCTCGCCGACCGGCAGTAGCCCCACGGCACAGGGGCGCGCGCGAGGTTATGTCGCGCAGGCGGCGGCACCGCTTGCGGGACACCCGGCGCCCAGTCCCGTTAGAGCGCACCCGCAATTGCTGGTAAGTTTGCGTAGGCAACCCGGCACTACCAGGACAACACACCGCCGGGCCGTATTCACCCAAGGGAATGAAGTTGAGATCAACACGTGAAGGCATGGTGCGACGCAACCTGAATGTGGCCGCGAGTGCTCTCCTCGGCCTGCTGCTCGTTCTCACCGTGGCGGCCGGCGCTGCGGCCGCACCTCTGGAGGTCTATGGCCGGCTGCCGACCCTGGAAAGCGTGGGGATCTCGCCCGACGGCACGCGACTGGCCTTCGTCAGGACGCAGGGCGATGACCGGCTGCTGATCGTGGTCGCACTCGCCACCGGGAAGCCCATTGCCGGGGGCCACATCGGCAAGGTGAAGCTCCGCGACGTGCAGTGGGCGGACGACAGGCGGCTGCTCCTGATCACCTCGGTCACCGAGGACCTGATGGAGTTCTCGGGAGGCAAGCACGAATGGACCGGCCTGCAGGTCTTCGACATCGAGAAGCGCACGCTCACGGCGTGGCCAAAGCTCAATAGCGGGGTCAATCCCAGCGAACCCAACATCATGAACGTCATCGAGTCCGATCCGACGATCCGGCGGATCGGCGGCCATACCGTCCTGTTCGTCACGGGGATATACGTAACCGACCGAACGCTGCCGCTCCTGTTTCGCATCGACCTCGACGAGGGTAGCCAGCGCATCGTGCGCCAGGGCTCGGATAGCACGCGCGAGTGGATCGTGGACGATGCGGGCGCGGTCGTGGCCGAGGAGACCTACCACGAAACCGACCACCACTGGACCCTGCGCTACCGCAAGGGCAGCAGCCTGGCCGACGCGGCGGTCGGCCACGAGTCCATCGACATTCCGCACCTCCTCGGCTTCGGCCCGGTCGACGACACCCTGCTGGTGGGCCTCACGGAGAACGGCGACTCGGTCTGGCGGCTGTTCTCCCTCAAGGACGGCACCCTGGGGGCGCCAATGGCGGAACATGCATCGCTCGACTCGCCCATCGAGGACATGCAAACCCATCGGATGATCGGCGGCATCGACGTGCAGGATGATTCCCGCTACGTCTTCTTCGACGCCACGCGCCAGAAATGGTGGGACGCCATCGTGCGCGGCTTCTCCGACGAACACGTCGAGCTGGTATCGGCATCCCAGGACTTCAAGAAGGTCGTGGTCCGGGTGAACGGTCCCAGCTTCGGGTACTCCTATCAGCTGGTCGACATGGATACGCACAAGGCAAGCCTGGTCGGAGACGTCTACGACGGGATCGTCCGGCCGATGGCCGTGCAGCGGATCGACTACCCGGCCGCGGACGGGCTGAAGCTCTCCGCCTACCTCACTCTGCCGGCAGGTAAGGAACCCAAGCGCCTGCCGCTGATCGTGCTGCCGCACGGCGGACCGGCAGTTCGCGATACGGCGGATTTCGACTGGTGGTCACAGGCGCTCGCCGCGCAGGGCTACGCCGTGCTGCGGCCGAACTACCGCGGCTCGACGGTCAATCACGGGCTCCTCGAGGCGGGCTACGGCCAGTGGGGGCGGAAGATGCAGACGGATCTCTCCGATGCGGTGCGATACCTTGCCAAGGCCGAGACTATCGACCCGGCGCGCGTATGTATCGTCGGTGCCAGTTATGGCGGCTATGCGGCGCTCGCGGGCGTGACCCTGGATCCCGGCGTGTACCGCTGCTCCGTGGCGGTCGCCGGAATCGGCGACCTGCAGCGCATGCTGAGCTGGGAAGCCAGGGACGCCAGCAAGAGAACGGTCCGCTACTGGGACCGCTTCATGGGCGTCACCGGGGCGAGCGATGCCAGGCTTGCGGAGATTTCCCCGATCAGGCACCTGGATGCGGTCACCGTCCCGGTGATGTTGATACACGGGCGCGATGACACGGTCGTCCCCTTCGAGCAGAGTCAGCAGATGTACGACGCGCTGAAGCAGGCGCACAAGAGCGTCGAGCTTGTCGAACTCAAGCACGAGGATCACTGGCTCTCGAGCAGCGAGACGCGCCTGCAGATGCTGCAGGCCTCGGTGGCATTCCTGCGGCAGCACAACCCGCCGGACCCCTGAACGCCGGGCACGGGCCTGGGATCTCGCCGGGGCACCCATGGCAGGGTTGCGCGGCCCGGGTCGATCTGGTGAGGTCGCGCCGGATGCGCCTCGCTTGCTGCGTGCCCTGAAGGACGTGCATGGCTCGACTCCCATTGGCGACCCGCCTCGTCATGAAGCTCGACGTGTGGGCGGTACGCTTTACCGGCGGCTCGTTCTTCATGTGGCTCTACTCGTGGCACGCGGGCTTACGTCGCGACCCCGATTTCAGGCGGCGCAAGGCCCGCGCCCTGGTGCTGGTGACCCAGGGGCGCCGCAGCGGACTGCCACGGGCGGTCGCCCTGCCCTACTTCACGTTCGAGGGCCGGACCTTCGTGGTGGGATCCAAGGGCGGCGCTCCGGAGGACCCGGACTGGGTGCTCAACCTGCGCAAGACCCCGGGCGCAACGGTTTACCGCGAGCGCCGCAGGCAGCCGGTGACCACACGGTTCGCCTCGCCGGCCGAACGTGCACTGCTGTGGCCACAGCTGGTCGACGCGGCACCAACCTATGCGGACTACCAGCGAGGCACGCGGCGCGAGATCCCGCTGGTCATCATCGACGGGGCAGCATCCTTCCCGGCCTAGGCCTTGGGGGCGCGCCAGATGCAATAGGTCTTGCGCAGGGTCTGGTGAATCGTCCAGGTCCCCTGGGTGCGCGGCGGGAAATAGGCCGCATCCCCGGCACGGAACTCAAAGCGCCGCCCGTCCGCGGTGACGAAGCTCGCGTGGCCGCGGATGAAATGGCAGAACTCCGCGTCCACGATGGCACGCGCGAATGTCCCGGGAGAAGCCTCCCACGTTCCCGTCTCGACCGTGCCATCCGGGGCCTCCCACGCCTCCACGGACCCCAGGGTCGGGCGTGCGTGATCGCCGACCGGCGGGGGCACGAAGGTCTGAAAGGCGGCTCTGGCAAGGTCGGCGGGGCGTTCGATGTGGATGATCGTCATGGAGTTTCACCTGGGAGTGTCGGGCGCGGCGGAGCGTGCATTCTGACCGCGACGAGCACGTCAGGGAAGAAGGCCAGCGCCGCCATCACGGGTCAGTCAACGGTGATCCGGTGGCCCTTGATCCAGAGGTCCTTCCACTGCGGAACCTTCACGACCACTTCGCCCTTCCTTCGCCACGCCATCCACGATGTCGTGCCAGTCAGCGAGCGGCGCCCGCACGCTCGCGGGCGATTAATTCGAATGCCGCGCGCATGTCCGGATCCTCGCCCCTTACCCGCGCCGCGAAGTCCGGCGCCATCTGCACGTCCGGCATCACTGGGGAATCGGGCTGGGGCGTGCGGGCCTTCCATGCAACGACCGGGAGATCCACCGTAATGCCGGTCCGCGGCAGCCGCAGGAAGAACATGTTGCCGCCGTTGATGCCCCGCAGGTTGCCTCCCGTGGGTTGGCCGAGCAGGGTCGCAAGCCGTGCATCGTGCACGACCCGTGCGAATTCATAGGTCGCCGAGCTGTTGTTGGGCCCGATCAGCACGTAAGCCCTGCCCCTGAATCCGCCCGCCGCGGGCGTAAGGTCGACCTCCTCGGGCTCGCGCTCGCGCAGTGTGAAGTCCCGCGGCCCGAGGGCCTCGATGCGGCGGCGCTGGTCGTAGAAGCTGCGGTCCCAGGTGCTGAGCACGGCTCGCAACCGGTCCGGTACGACGTCGTACACCAGGTGCGGCAGGTGGCTCGCATACTGCGTGGGGCTCTGTACGAGGCGATGTGCCAGGGCCTCCCCGATCGCCCCGTCCCCGCCCTCGTTGTCACGCAGGTCGAGCACCAGGAAGCTCACGCCCTGCGCGCTCATGTCCGCAAATGCCTGGTTCAGCCACGCCTGCCAGTCGAAGCGCTGGTTCCAGAACGCCCAGGTGGGCATCGTGATCACCGCCACGTCCGCCTCGCGCCGATAGTGCCACTCCCGGGTTGGCGCACCGGGCTGCGACGCCAGCGCCCGCTCGCGGTCCGCCTCGGTGACGAGGCGTATACGCGCCCGCCGGACCTCGCCGTCCGGGGCGCGCAGGAGCGCCGTGCGGACCGCGGCGTGCGGCGGGGCGATCAGGCCGTAGTACTCATCGAACGCACTTGCACCCCCTCGTTCCCGATCTGCGCCAGTCGCTTGCCGTCGCTCGCGCCGTCCGCGCGCAGGTACGGCCAGAGTCGTTCGATGATCCGCGCGCTCGGGACGCCATCCAGGGCGAGAATCTCGGTGCCGGGCCGCACACCGGAGGCGTCCATCGCCCGGGTTACCAGGAAGCGCCGGTCGACGACCGAGAAATGCAGCGGCAGCCGGTCTGGCCGCTTGAGGAGCGCGTCGGCCACGCGATCGGTCTGGTTCAGGGGATTGAGCCAGGTATGGCCGCAGCGGATCGAGGCGAGGAACCGCGCCATCGAAAGGTAAGCCGTCGCAAGGTCTGCCCCCTGTGCGTACTCCCGGCGCAGCTGCTGGTAACGCCGGTCGAAATCCTCGTCGCTGAGGTAGCGGTCGAGCCCGGGGTGCAGCGTCCGCAGTGCGTCGTAGCTGACGTAGGCATCTTCGCGCAGTTGTGCGGCGCTGAACTGCGGCTGCGGTACCGCCGCCCCCAGGGCCGGTAGCCCCGTGAGGATGCCGCAGAGCCACAGCGCGGTACCGATCGCCAGGCGCCCGGTGAGTCCCTTCACGGATGTTCTCTTCCCTCGCACGCGGACAAAGCGCCGCCACGCTCTTAGAGGCCCATGCGTGCCGCCAGGTTTAAATGGGTGGGCGCTCCCGGGCGCCGAAGCCCGGGCCGCGGGGTGTTCACGTGCCCGGCGCGCTCCCCGCCGATGCGGGTTCGGACTCTTCGGCGGTGGCCGGCGTGTCGGTCTTCAGGGCATCCAGCTCGGCCTGCCGGGTCATGACGATGATACTGATGCGCCGGTTGATCGGGGCCCGCGGGTCGTCGCGATTGAACAGCACGGAGGACGAGAGCCCCACCACGCGCGCCGTCTTTTCGGTGCTGAGACCGGCAGCCTCCAGGGCCCGCCGCGCGGCGTTGGCACGGTCGGCCGAGAGGTCCCAGTTCGTGCGGCCGCTGTTGTCGGCGTAGGGGGTCGCATCCGTGTGTCCGGTGAGGCTCAGGTGGTTGGGCACGGTGTTCAGGTAGTGGGCAAGCTCGGTCAGGATCGCCTGGGTGTAGGGCTTCAAGTGCGCGCTGCCGCTGTCGAACATCGGGCGGTTCTGGTTATCCACGATCTGGATGCGCAGTCCCTCGGGGGTGATGTCCAGCAGTAGCTGGTCCTTGAAGGGGGCCAGCGCCGCGCTGCTCTCGATCGCTTTCTTCAGGTCGTCCATCAGGGACTGCAGCTGCTTGTGCTCCGCCTCGGTGACGGCCTCACGCGCGAGCGCGAGCTTCTCGGCCTCCGACTGCTGCTGCTTCACCGGCTGGGGCGGGCTCACCGGGGTCCCGATGCCCGGGCGGACTTGGCCGATCTTCGGGGCATCCAGGCCGCCGCGCAGGTTGATGGGGCTGGTACTTGCGCCGCCCGGACCGTTCATGCCAGGGGCCGGCTTCACGCTCTTGCCCTGCTCCATGCTCGGGTTCTTGAAGTAGTCGAAGATCGCGGCGCGCTGTTCCTTGGAGACAGAGGTGACGAGCCACATCACCAGGAAGAACGCCATCATCGCCGTCACGAAGTCCGCGTAGGCCACCTTCCAGGCGCCACCGTGATGTCCCCCGCCGCCGCGCTTGTAGCGCTTGATGACGACGATCGGGCGTTCGTCCGCCTTGCGGGCCATGGGGATCGCTCAGCGCGCGGCGGCTTCGGCGGCAGCGGCGGGGGCCGCGCCGGCGGCGGCCGGCGCCTTGTCCTTGTTCTTCAGCTTCGCCTCCAGGTCGGCGAACGTCGGACGCACCTCGCTGAACAGGAGCTTGCGGGCGAACTCGACCGCGACCGACGGCGGGTATTCGCGCACGCTGGCCACGAGTGCCATCTTGACGACCTCGAAGGCCTTGCCCTCCTCGTGCGCCAGGTGCTCCATCGCCGCGGCGATCGGACCCACGAACCCGTAAGAAACCAGGATGCCCAGGAAGGTACCCACGAGCGCGGCGCCGACCTTGTGGCCGATGGTCGCCGTGTCGGCGCCATCGAGGGTCGCCATGGTGTTCACGATGCCCAGCACCGCCGCCACGATGCCGAAGCCGGGCAGCGCATCTGCCACCTTCTGCACCGCGTGGGCGGGCTCGGCCGCCTCCTTGTGGTGCGTCTCCAGTTCGTACTCGAGCAGGGTCTCGAGCTCCTGCGGGTCGAGGTTGCCACCGACGATCAGGCGCAGACAGTCGGTGATGAACTCCACCATGTGGTGGTCGCTGAGGACGTGGGGATACTTCTTGAAGAGCGCGCTGTCGTGGGGAGCCTCCAGGTCGCGCTCGATACTCATCACCCCGTCCCGACGCATCTTGGTCAGGATTTCGTACATCAGCTGCAGGAGTGTGACGTAGTGCTCGCGCTTGTAGCGCGGCCCCTTGGGCAGCGTGATCGCCCCGAAAAACGCCGCCTTCACCACCTTGATGGGATTGCTGATGAGGAAGGCCCCGATGGCCGACCCCACAATGATAAGGATTTCAAAGGGATGCCAGAGCGCCAGGATATGCCCACCCTCGGCGACGAAGCCCCCGAGGATGCACCCGATAACCACCACAGAGCCGATTATTTGCAGCATCGCGTATCTTCGGTCCGGCCGGCCTAATGCCCCGTAGGAAGTATCGGCCCGCGGCAATGAAAGCTTGAGGCGGCGCGCTCAGGGGTGCCGCGCCAGCAGGTAGCCCTTCAGGGACGTGCGGCCGGGGTATCCCCGAGGCCGTTGACGCCGGTCACGCGGTTGCGGCCGTCGCGCTTGCTGCGGTAGAGCGCCGCGTCGGCGATCTTCAGCATGCGCTCCGGCAGCGCACGTTCCTGGGCGGGTACGCGATCGAAGCCGCACACCCCGAAGCTCGCGCTGACGGCGAGCCGCCGTCCCTGCACGTTGAAGGCATCCTGCGCGATCAGGGCACGCAGCTTGCGCGCCACTTCCAGCGCCTTGGTGAACTCGACCTCCGGCAGCACCACCGCGAACTCCTCGCCCCCCAGCCGCGCCACCCAGTCAACCTTGCTGCGCAGCAGGCGCTGCAGGCGCGGGCCGAACTGGCGCAGGATGTCATCGCCCCCGGCATGCCCGTGGCTGTCGTTGATGCTCTTGAAGTTGTCGATGTCGCACAGGATCAGCGACAGCGCCCGCCCGTAGCGCGAGGCGCGCTCGACCTCGCGTGGAAACTGCTTGGCGAAGAAGCGCCGGCTGCCCACGCGGGTCAGGTCATCGATGGCGGAAAGCTTGCGGTTCTCATCGAGGGTAATGCGCAACACCGACTCGAGTTCGGCAACGCGCCGGGCGATGGCGATGCGCGCCTGGAATTCCCGCTCGCTGGCGCGCCGCCCGATGCACTCGTCCGCACCGGCCTCCAGGCCGACCGTCCGCTCACGCGATCCGTCCAGCTCGGACACGTAGACCACAAACGGGCGGCGCGCGGGATCGGCCTCGCGCAGCTGGCGGATCAGCTCCAGGTCGTCCGTGAAGACCACGGGCCGGTAGTCCTGCTCCAGCTTCTGCCGTGCCTCGTGCGGGCTCAGGGTCAGCCCCTCCAGCACGCCCGGGACGATGCGCGGCTCGAGTTCGGCGACCAGGCGCGGATTCTCGAACACCAGCCACGCCTCCGGCGTCGGCAGCACGCGCAGCATGACTGCCACCGTGGCCGTGGTGCCCTCGTCGGTCTCGGCGTGCCGCTCGGCGCGGCGCTCCAGCACACGCTTGACCATCGTGGTCTCGGCCCCACTGCGCCCGGCGGCGAGCTGCCGATCGCGCAGGTCCGGGCCCGGGCTCACGCCGGGGCTCCCGCGAGCGCCGGGCGCCGGGTCGAGCGCAGCTCGGTGACGATCCCGGCGGCGACTGCGCGCTGCAGCCCGTGGTTGCCGAAGCAGTAGAAGTGGACCGCGGCCTCGCGATTCGCGAAGTAGCGGGCGTGCCGGGTACCGCGACGCAGCCGGGCCCAGGCGGAGGCGAAATTGGTGACCTGGGACGCCCCGGCCGGGCCGGCCCCCGGGGTCTCGGACATCGCACCTGCGATCGCGATCAGGTCCCGGCGGCTCGCTTCGAGCACCCGGGCGTTGTCACCGAACTGTGAGAGCACGACGATCATCGCAGCTGCCGAACTCGACGCCCGTCCGGCGCCGGTTTCATTGGAGTGCACGCGCTGACGGGGGTTCCGGGAGGCTCCTCGCTCATCGGCATCAATTGAGCAGGAACACCGTGCCGCCGCCGCCACTGCCCGCATCGGAGGTCATCCCCAGGAGGCCGCCGTCCGCGCGCTCGATGAGGCTTCCATACGGCGCATCGCCATCGGCGCCCCCGGTGAAGGAGTACACCACCGTTTCTGCGCCCGCGGAGGACAGCTGTACCACTGCGCCATCGTTCTGCGAGCCGCCGCTGCGGGTGGTCGCGTAGAAGTTTCCATCGCTGCCCTGCAGCAGATCCCCGAACGGGTTCTGGCCGTCACCGCCGCTGCCGAAGGAATAGAGCACCACCTCGGTGCCGTCGCTGGCGATGCGGACGGCCGCTCCCAGCCCATTTGCGCCGCCATCGCGCGTGAGGCCGTAGAAATTGCCGTCGGTCGCCTGGATGAGGCCGCCCTCGGGGGTTGCCCCGTCGTTCCCGGCGCCGAAGGAGTGGAGCATCGTCTCCGCACCGGCCAGGGTCATCGCGAAGGCCATGCCGCTGCCGTAGTCGCCACCCGCGGTGGTCATGCCGTACAGCTGCGTGTCGCTCCCTTGGATCAGGCTACCGAAGGGAGTCTGGCCGTCAGTCCCGGCGCCAAAGGAGTGCAGCACGGTCTCGCTGCCGTCGCTGGCGAGCCTGAACACGGTCCCGAGGCCATAGGCCCCGCCGTGCACGCTGAGTCCGTAGAAGTTGCCGTCGCTCGCCAGCAGCAGCGAGCCGTACGGGTCCTGGGCCCCCGCACCGCTGCCGAAGGAATGCAGCACCGTCTCGGTGCCGTCGGAGGTGATGCGGAAGGCCACGCCGTGGTTGTAGTCCCCGCCGTAGGCCGTCAAGCCGTAGAAGGCCCCGTCGCTCCCGAGGATCAGTGCACCGTGGGGATTCGAACCGTCGGGGCCCGCAAAGGAATGCAGCACCGTCTCGGTGCCGTCGGTGGCGATGTGCAGCACGGCGCCCAGGCCGTTCGCGCCGCCGATGTAGGTCAGCGCGTAGAGGCTGCCATCCGCGGCGGCCAGCAGGCCGCCGTAGGGCACCGACCCGTCCCCGTTCCCCGGCGCAAGTGCGTGCACGACCGTGTCGCTGCCCGGACCGCAGGCGACCGCGATACCGGTCACGTCCGCATTGCCGATCGTGCCGGTGCCGTTGACGACAGAGCAGTACTGGGCCGGAGGATGGGCCCCGACCACGACGTCGTAACTGGCACCACTCACCTGCGCGGTGGGCATGGTGAAGGTCTGCGCATGCGCGAGGACGGCGAGCGTGTCGCTGCCGTTCTCGAGCGTCAGCCCGGTCCCCGTCAGTCCCGATACGGAGCCGCCCACGGTGTAGGCGCCCGTGCCGCAGCTGACCGTGACGTTCGTGACCGCTGCCGCGCCGACCGTCCCGCTGCCATTGCCGACCGAACAGACCAGGCCCGAGGGCTGGGTCAGCACGGTGATGGCGTAGTGCGCTCCCTGCGGCAGGCCCACCGGCATCGTGAACACGCCGGCCCTCTGCGGTACGCTCAAGAAGTCGGTGCCGTCGGCCAGCACCAGGCCCGTGGCCCAAAGGCCCGTGACGCTGCCGCCGATGGTGTAGGTCGTGGGCGAGCACAGCACGGCGATGTTGCTCACGGCAGCGGCCGGCATGGTGCCGCTGCCGTTGTTCACCGCGCACTGCAGGCCGGCGGGTGCGCTCTGCACCGTCACCTGGTACGCGGTGCCTGCCGCCACGTCCTGCGGCAGCGTGAACGAGGTCGCCGAGCCGGCGACCGAGAGGGTCTGCGAGCCATTCACTAGCGTGAGCCCGGAGGCCCCGTTGAGGCCGCTCACGGTCCCGGACAACGGGTAGGCCGCGCCGCAGCTGACCATCACGCTCGAGACGTTACCGGCCGGCATCGTGCCGCTGCCGGCCTGCACAGTGCAGGCCACGCTCTGCGGCTGCACGGCTACGCGCACGTTGTAACTGCTGCCGAAGGCCACCGGCCGCGGCATGGAGAAGCTGCTCGCACCGGGGCCCACCGCCAGCTCGTCGCTGCCGTTGCTGAGCCTGAGGCCGGACGAACTCAGGCCCCGCACCACCCCGCCGAGGATGTAGGCACGGTCGGCACACGTCACCACCACGTTGCCGACGTTCGCGCTGGCCACCATGCCGCTGCCGCCGGCAACCGTGCAGGTTTGTCCCGCGGGGGCGGCAGCCACCGTGACCGCGTAGGGGGACGCAGAGGTGACCTTCCCGGCAAAGGCGAAGATACCGCTGCTGCTCACCACCAGGGCGTCCGTGCCGTTATTTAGAAGAGTGATCTGGTCGCCCGAGGCAAGCCCCGCGACGGTCCCCCCCACCGTGTAGCCGCTGGAGTTCGGGGCCGTCGCGGTTCCGGAGGAGCCACAGCCGGCGGTGATGCCGGCCATCACGAGGAGGGGCCCGACGCGGAAGAAGACCGTACGCTTGTTGTCCATTGTCTTGGGACCCTCGAGGTTTAAGGGCGCCCGCGCGCGCCCTGCTCGGCCGCGTCGATGAAATGCCGCCCGTTCCTCACGGTTAGCGGCAGCGCGACCCCGAACTTGATGCGCGTTGCGACTCGCGGCGGATTAGGTTGAATCCGGGACGCGACGCGTGAGAGGCTGTTCGCACTGGCGGGTGCGCCGCGTCACCTCGCGCTCAAGTCCGGGGCCGCTGCGGTCGTTACCCTGATTAGGTCTAATTCGAGCCCTGCCTGGCGGCGGAATGCCGCGTGCGCCGTCTTCCGCACCTGGATGAGGCGCGTACCGCGGGTGCGATCGGGCGGGCTCGGGATGGCAAGCGGAGAGCATTCGATGTTCGACGGCTCAAACACCATCGTGCTGTACGAAGAGCTCGCCCTGCAGGACGTGCTCCCGGTGATCTGGCGCACGCTGCCCGGGACCGTCGATGCCGAGGCGGCGGCCGGCTACACCCAGCGCAACGTGCGCCTGCTGCAGGCGCGCGAGGCGATGGAGCAGCTCGGGCCCGACAACAAGGTCGAGGACGATCCCAACCACGCCGCCGATATCCTGCGCCTTGAGATGAAGATCAACCTGCTCCTCGACCTCGTGGGTCAGATCCTCGCCAGCAGCCGCCCGCGGCCGCCTGCGGTACCGGTGCGCTTCAACTCGCTCGGCGCCACCTGGAAGAGCGCAGCCCCGCTGCCCGAGGCCGGGGCGCAGGGCCTGGTCGAGATCTACCTGCACGACGCGCTCGCCGAGCCGCTGAAGCTGCCCGGCCGCATCGCGAGCGTGCTCCCCGACGGCCACATCAAGGCGCGCTTCGCCCCCGTCGGCGAGCAGGTCGCCGACCTGCTCGAGAAACTCGCCTTTCGTCGCCACCGCCGCCTGGTGGCCGGCAGCCGCCAGCCACCACGCTGAACCAACACGGGTGTGACCCATGTCACACCGGGCGGGCATGCGCGCGCCATGCGCCTGTCTGGAAAAGCAGCGAACCACGTCACGTCTGCCGCGACGTGGCTTGGTGCAACATAATGCCGTCACAAAGCAAACTGCCCGACACGGATCGGGTGGCGTTTTGAAAGGCGACAGGTCTCGATGGCTACGGCAGATCGTCTCAGGAGCGCGGACAGCACGTCCCACCCGCGCGATGCGATTCCAACACCGGCTGCACCGGCGGAAGAACTGTCTGCCCGACTGCCCAGCGGCACCTCCGCCGGCATCCGGCACGTCGGCGCGCTGATCCGCCAGGTGGCGGGCCACGACTCGACCGTGCTGGTCCTCGGCGAGTCCGGCACCGGCAAGGAAGTTGCCGCGCGCGCCATCCACGACCTGAGCCCGCGCCGCTCACGGCCCTTCGTCGCCCTCAATTGCGGCGCCATCCCGGCGGAACTGCTGGAGTCGGAGCTGTTTGGGCACGAGAAGGGCTCGTTCACCGGCGCCATCGCCGCCCGCAAGGGCCGCTTCGAGATCGCCGAGGGCGGCACCCTGTTCCTCGACGAGATCGGCGACATGAGCCCGGCCATGCAGGTGAAGCTGCTGCGGGTTTTGCAGGAGCGCGTGTTCGAGCGGGTCGGCAACCATACCCCGATCCGCTGCAACGTCCGCATCATCGCCGCCACGCACCGCAACCTCGAAGAGGCCATCACGCGCGGCGCGTTCCGCGAAGATCTCTACCATCGCATCAACGTGTTCCCGATCGAGATGCCGGCGCTGCGTTCGCGCCTCGAGGACCTGCCGCAGCTCGTCGAGGAATTTTCCGCTCACAACACCGCTGAGGGCCGCCCGCGCGTGACACTCGCGCCGGACACGCTGGCCCTGCTCGCCCGCCACGCCTGGACCGGCAACGTGCGCGAGCTGTCCAACCTCATCGAGCGGCTGTCGATCCTGTGCGGGGCGCGTATCGTGCAGCCGGCGGACCTGCCGGCACGCTACCGCCCCGCCGGAACTGCCGAGTTGGTGCCGTCCGCACCGCAGGCCGCGGACGCCGCGCCGGCGGCCGCGGTGCTGCTGACGGACACCGAGGTCCTACGGATCCTCGAGTCACCGAACGGCGCTCCCGCAGCCACCTCGACGAGCGCACCGGTGGTTCCCGAGGCTGCCGATCTTGCCGCGCTGCCGGAAGCCGGCCTCGACCTGCGCCTGCACCTGGCGGGCATCGAGCGCGCCCTCATTGAACAGGCCCTGGAGCGCACGCAGGGGACCGTCGCGCACGCCGCGCGCCTGCTGAACCTGCGCCGCACCACGCTGGTCGAGCGCATGCGCAAGCTGGGACTTCTCTCGGTTGCCCCCGAGGCGACGGAACTTTGACGCCGCCCGGCCGCTCACGCGGCCCTTGAGCGTGACACAAATCACGCTTTCCTCCCCTCCGACGCAGGCACGCCTCTTGCACTGAAGCTCTCGTACGCGCCTTCGCATGCAGGCGCGGGAGGGCCTGATGAGCGAACAATCCGCGGCAACGACACCGGTACATCCGGGTACGGACCATCACGCACCCGAGCCGGTGGCGATCGCCGAGGTCTCGCGGCGCCAGCTCGACCTGGCGCGCCGCGTGGCCGCCAGTGACTGCACGGTGCTCATCGTCGGGGCCTCCGGCACCGGCAAGGAAGTGCTCGCCCGCTTCATCCACCGCTGTTCGCCGCGCAGCCAGGGGCCGTTCGTGGCGCTCAACTGCGCTGCGCTTCCGGAGAGCATGCTCGAGGCCATCCTGTTCGGTTACGAGCGCGGCGCCTTCACCGGCGCGCACGCGCAGCACGTTGGCAAGTTCGAGCAGGCGCAGGGCGGCACGTTGCTGCTCGACGAGGTGACCGAGATGCCGCTCGCCCTGCAGGCGAAGCTGCTGCGGGTCCTGCAGGAGCGCGAGGTCGAGCGGCTCGGCGGGCGCGCTTCCCTGACCCTGGACGTGCGGGTGCTCGCCACGACCAATCGCCGCCTGCGCGAGGAGGTCTCCGCGGGCCGCTTCCGCGAGGACCTCTACTACCGCCTCAACGTGTTTCCGCTTTCGCTGCCGGCACTCACCGCCCGGCGCGAGGACATACTGCCCATTGCCATGGAGCTGCTCAGCGCGCGCTGCCGCCCCGGCGCACCGATCCCGGCGCTCAGTGCCGAGGCCGCGCAGCTCCTGCTGCGCTACCCGTGGCCCGGCAACGTGCGCGAGCTCGACAACCTGCTGCAGCGCGCCCTGGTGCTCGTCAACGGGCCGGTGATCCGGGCGGAGCACATCCAGTTCGAGCCTCCCGTGGAGGCTGCGGTCGCACCTGCCGAGGCTATCGCCCCCGCGGCATCGCTGGCGGGATCCCTGGACGCGCGCGAGCGCGAGGTGATCCTGGCCGCCGTGCGATCCGGCAAGAACCGCAGCGCCGCCGCGCAGACCCTCGGCATCAGCGCACGCACGCTGCGCTACAAGCTGGCGCGGCTGCGCGAGGCCGGCGTCGAAGTCCCGACCACCTGATGCGTCAGCCTACGGTGAACCCATGAGCCAGATGCAGATCGACCAGATCCTGCAGCAGATCCGGTCCCTCTCCACCCAGATGCACCCGGCATCGAGCCCGGCGTCCGCACCGGCCGCCGGCGGCGTGAGCGAGTTCGCGCGCCTGCTGCAGAAGGGAGTGGACTCGGTGAACCAGTCCCAGCAGAAGGCGAGCGCGGTCTCCGACGCGTTCGAGCGCGGCACTCCGGGTGTGGAACTTCCGGACGTGATGCTCGAGCTGCAGAAGGCCAGCGTCTCGTTCCGGGCGCTGACCGAGGTTCGCAACCGGCTCGTGACGGCCTACCAGGACATCATGAACATGCCGCTCTAGCCCTGAGGCGCGCCGGCCATTTCCCCAACAACACCCAAACAGTAAAGACCCCGAGCTTTCCTCATGGCGAACGAAGTCACCGCTCCGAATGTCGGCAACTCCCTGTCCGCGGCCATCAAGCCCCTGCTGCTGTTGCTGGGCATCGCGGCCGCGGTTGCCGTAGGGCTCACCGTCGCGATGTGGTCGCGCGGCACGAGCTACAGCCTCCTGTACGCAAACCTATCGGCCGAGGACCAGGCGCAGGTTGCCCAGGCGCTCGATGCCGCGCAGATTCACTACCGGCTGCAGCCCGGCTCGAATGCGATCGAGGTGCAATCGGACCGCCTCGCTGATGCGCGCCTCAAGCTCGCCGGCCAGGGCCTGCCCGAGGGCGGCGGGGGCTTCGCCACGCTCGACAAGGACCCGGGCTTCGGGGTCAGCCAGTTCGTCGAGAGCGCACGCTACCAGCACGCCCTCGAGACCGAGCTCGCCCGCACGATCGCGAACCTGCGCCCGGTGGAGGGCGCGCGCGTGCACATCGCGCTGTCGCGCCAGTCCGCGTTCGTGCGCGACCACCGCCCGGCCAGTGCCTCGGTGTTCGTGCAGCTCAAGGCCGGCCAGCGCCTGGAGCAGCAGCAGGTGCAGGCCATCATCAACCTGGTCGCCTCCAGCATCCCCGAACTCGAGGCCAACCAGGTGACGGTCGTCGACCAGCAGGGACGACTGCTCTCGCAGCCACCGGGCCACGATGAGTTCTCCCTGCGCGAGGAGCAGTTCGACCTTGTGCGCCGGCTCGAGGACGACTACCGGCAGCGGGTCGAGGCTCTCCTCACCCCGCTCGTCGGCTCTGGCCACGTGCGCGCCCAGGTGGTGGCGCAACTGGACATGGCCGCGAGCGAGGAGGCCCGCGAGCAATACCGCCCGGAGAGCCAGGTGGTGCGCAGCGAGCAGAGCACCGAGCAGACCAACCACGAGGGCGGCGGATCCGCGGGCGTGCCCGGGGCCCTCACCAACCAGCCCCCGGCCGGCGGTGTCGCCCAGCCCCCGCCGGCCCCGGCCGCGCCCTCCGCTGCCGCCCCCGCAGGCGCCGCCGGCAAGGCGGCCGCGAACGCTGCGCCCGCTGCGCCGGCCCCCATGCCACCGGAAAACATATCGCGCGAGAGCACCAAGAACTACGAGATCGACCGCACGCTCGCCTACACCCACGAGCCAGGTGGCAAGCTCAAGCGCCTCACGGTCGCCGTGCTCGTCGATGACGTGCATTCCACCGACAAGGACGGCAAGTCGACCAGCACGCCCCTGAGCGCGGCCCAGATCGACCACATCACCCAGCTGGTGAAGGATGCCGTCGGCTTCGACCAGGCACGCGGGGACACCGTGAGCGTGGTCAACGCCTCCTTCACCCCCGAGACCCCGGCCCCGGAGGGCGAGATCCAGGCCCCTGCGATCTGGGAGAAGCCGCTGTTCCGGGACCTGGTGAGCCTCGTCTGCGGGGCGCTGGTGCTGGTCGTACTGGTCCTGACCGTGCTGCGGCCGCTGGTGAAAAACCTCCTCACCATCCCGCGCGAGCGCAGTGTCGCGCTCGCCGCGGCCGGCGCAGCCACGCTGCCGCCGCAGGCCGCCCAGGCAACGGCCGACCCGACCCAACAGCTCAACCAGGCGCGCACGCTCGTGAGCCAAGACCCCAAGCGCGTCGCGCAGGTGGTCCGCGGCTGGGTGGAACAAGATGGCTGAGCCGGCAAAGACCGCAGCCCCCGCCGCGGCACCCCCACCGGCAGCCGCACCCGCGGCAGCCGCGGCAGCCGCCCGCAGTGGCACCGAGCGCGCCGCGATCCTCCTGCTCACCCTGGGCGAACAGGAGGCGGCGCAGATCCTGCGGCACATGGGTGCCAAGGAAGTCCAGCGTGTCGGGGTCGCGATGGCCCGCATGACCAACGTATCGCGCTCGGACGTCGAGCAGGTGCTGAAGGACTTCACCGCCAACGTCGAATCGCAGACCTCCGTCGGGGTCGGCGCCGACGAGTTCGTCCGCAAGGCCCTCGTGCACGCACTGGGCGAGGATCGCGCCGCCGGGATCATCGATCGAATCAGCATCGCGCGCTCCACCAAGGGACTGGAGGCGCTCAAGTGGATGGAGCCTCGGGCCGTCGCAGAGGTCATCCGCTTCGAGCACCCGCAGATGATCGCCATCGTGCTCGCTTATCTCGACCCGGACCAAGCGGCCGAGATCCTGGCGGCACTCCCGGCGGCCATCCGTGCGGACGTCGTGGTGCGCATCGCGACGCTCGATGGCGTCCAGCCGAGTGCGCTGTCCGAGCTCGATGACATTATCGAGAAGCAGTTCAGCGGCAAGGCCGCCGGCACCACCTCCACGGTACTCGGCGGCACCAAGGCTGCGGCCGGCATCCTCGCTGCCCTGGAGGCCGGCGCCGAGGGGGCGATCATCGAGGAGATCGGCAAGTCCGATCAGTCCCTCGCCACCACGATCCAGGACCTGATCTTCGTCTTCGACGACCTGATCGAGCTCGACGACCGCGGCATGCAGGAACTGCTGCGCCAGGTGCCCGGCGAGGAGTTGCTGCTCGCGCTCAAGGGCGCCGACGAGCCCCTCAAGGAGAAGATCTTCAAGAACATGTCCCAGCGCGCCGCCGACCTGCTGCGCGACGACCTCGCGTCCAAGGGTCCGGTACGCATCGCCGAGGTCGAAGCGGCGCAGAAGAGCATCCTGCAGAACGCACGCAAGCTCTCCGAGGCAGGCACGATCGCACTCGGCGGCAAGGGAGACGATTTTGTCTGAGCATGCCCCGGGCGCCGCCCGCCCCATCGAGCGCTGGTCCCCGCCGCGCATGGAGGGGCCTGCCGTAGGCCGCCGCCGCGACGAGGCGCCGGGCGCCGCCGCGACCGCCGCGCAGAAGGCGGAAGCCGCCGCCTATGCGGCCGGCATCGCCCGCGCCGAGGCCCAGATCCAGACCCGCATGGGCGAGCTGAACGCCCGCATCGCGAGCATGGACTCCATCCTGAAGCAGTTCGCCCATCCGCTACGCCTGCTCGATGCCGAGGTCGAGGAGGCGCTCCTCGCCCTGGCGGTCGCGATCGGTTCGCAGCTCGCGCGCCGCGAACTGCACGCCGACCCCGCCCAGGTCATCGCCGTCGTGCGCGAGGGGCTGCAGCAGCTGCCTCTCGGCGCGCGCGACGTGCGTGTGCGCCTGCATCCCCAGGACGCTGCCGTCGTACGCGAGCGCCTTGCCCTGCCTTCGGGCGATGGGGCCTGGCAGCTGGTGGAGGACCCCACCCTCACCCGTGGCGGCTGCCTCATCCAGACCGAACACTCACGCATCGACTCGCGCCTCGAGAGCCGCATCCAGGCACTGGTCGCCTCCGCCATGGGCGACGAGCGCGCCGCGCGGCGCATGACCGAGAGCGGTCCGCCCGAGGGCACCCCGTGACGTCGCGCGACCACGCCACGCCACGCCCGGCCCTGTGGACCGAGCACCTGCGGCGCATGGGCGCCCGGGTGCGCGAAACCCCGCCGCCCCCGGTGCAGGGAACCCTTACCCGCATGGTGGGCCTCACCCTGGAGGCCGTGGGTTGCCAGGCCTCGATCGGCGATCACTGCCAGCTCACCGCCCGCGGCGGCGGCACCATCGAGGCGGAGGTGGTCGGCTTCGCCGCCGGACGCCTGTTCCTCATGCCCACCGGGGACAGCCATGGGCTGGGACCGGAGGCCCGCGTCATCCCCCGGCCCGGTGCCGGGACGATCCCGGTGGGTGCCGCACTGCTCGGCCGCATCATCGACGGGGCGGCGCAGCCGCTGGACGGCCTCGGGACGCCCGAGTGCGACGCCCGCGTCCGCCTCACCGGCGCTCCCATAAACCCGCTGGCGCGCGCCCCGATCAGCGCGCCGCTCGACGTCGGCATCCGCTCCATCAACGCGCTCCTCACCGTCGGCCGCGGGCAGCGCATCGGCCTGTTCGCCGGCAGCGGCGTCGGCAAGAGCGTGCTCATGGGCATGATGGCCCGCTACACCAGCGCCGACGTGATCGTGGTCGGCCTGATCGGCGAGCGCGGCCGCGAGGTCAAGGAATTCGTCGAGCGCATCCTGGGGCCGAAGGACCGCACCCGTGCGGTGGTAGTCGCGGCCCCCGCCGACAGCCCGCCGCTCATGCGCCTGCACGGTGCCTGGGTAGCCACGGCAGTGGCGGAGTACTTCCGCGACCAGGGCCTGAACGTGCTCCTGCTGATGGACTCCCTCACGCGCGTCGCCCAGGCCCAGCGCGAAATCGGACTTGCGATCGGCGAGGCACCGGCCACCAAGGGTTATCCGCCGTCGGTGTTCGCGCGGCTGCCGCAGCTGGTCGAGCGGGCCGGCAACGGGCCGCCCGGCGGGGGATCGATCACCGCCTTCTATACCGTCCTCACCGAGAGCGATTCGCTCGAGGATCCCATCGCGGATGCCGCCCGCGCCATCCTCGATGGCCACGTGGTGCTCTCACGCCGCGTCGCCGAAACCGGCCGGTATCCTGCGATCGACGTGACCGCCTCGATCAGCCGCGCCATGCACGAGATCGCGCCGGCCGCACACCTGGGGCTGGCGCGCCAGTTCCGGCGCGCGCTCGCGACCTACGAGGACAGCCACGAGCTGATCAACCTCGGCGCCTACCAGCGCGGCAGCGATGCGCGCGTGGATGCCTCCATCGCGCTGTGGCCGGCGATCCAGCAGTTCCTGCAGCAGGACATGGGCGAGCGCGTCGATCTCGCCGCGAGCCTGCGTGCGCTCGGCGCGCTGTTCCCGGAAGGCTCCGCGGCATGAGCCGCCGCCGTGAGCCATGACCCAGAGCCGGCTCCTCAGGAGCGCGCAGCAGCTGTTCGAGCGCACCGAGCAGCGCCACGCCGTGGCGCTTGCGGAAAGCGAGCGCCAGGTGCGGGAGAACGAGCTCAAGCTCGCCGAGCTCGAGCGCTACCGCGCGACCTACATGGACGACTTCGAGCAGCGGGTGCGCCAGGGGCTGAGCGCCGCCCAGGCGCGCATCCACCAGGGCTTCATCGCGCGCATCGCGCAGGCGGTCAACGAGCAGCGCGAGCTGCTGGCTCGTGCCCGCGGCCACCACGCCGAGGAACTGCGCAAGTGGCGCGCCGCGGCGCGCCGCAGTGCCGCGGTCAACCGCATCGTCGGCCGCCAGGAGCAGGCTGCGCAGCAGCGTGCCGCCAAGTCCGAACAAGCCGAATCCGACGCCCACGCGCAACGACTGTGGGCCACCAAAGGAAGCCGCCATGGCCATTAGTTCTGCCCGCGCCACCGCCACCAGCGGCGCGCTGTCCCTGAAGGGCGCAGCCCCTGCCACGAGTTCCACCGCCGGACGCCTGCCGCAGGTCGCCGCGGGCACCCCCACCTTCGCGCCCGAGGGTATCGCGGCCCTGGCCGGCAGCGGCTCGGCGACTTCCCGCCCGCCGGCGGCTCCCGGCGCGCAGCCCGCGACCGGCGGCAAGGACGCGGCGCCCGCGCAGGCGCCCTTGCCCGCCCCGGAACCGACCCTCGCCCAGGACCTCACGACGAACCTGCAGTCCCCGGCGCCCAAGGACCCGGCGATACTGGATGCACCGGCCGCCGCGGCTGACACACCCGTGGCCGCAGGTCAGCGCGCGGCGCAGCCGCCGCAGGCACAACGTGCGCGTGCCAAGACCCCACCTGCGACAGCCACGACCACCGACCCCGCGCTGGCGCTCCTGGCCGTAGGCGCCCCGGCTCCAAACAGCGCGGCGGAATCCGCGGCCGCACCGCCCAGCGATGGCGCAGCGACGGCTGCCACCGCGGCGCCTGTGAATGCCACCGCGGCGCAGGCGCTCGATGCGCTCCTCGCCCTGTCCGCCGGCACGGTTGCCCGGGCGGCGCCTGCCACCGGCACTGCAGCACCCCCGAAGGTGGCCGCACCGGAGGGCGAAGACGACCCGGCTCCGGAGGGGCCCGCTCCGTTTGCGCACAGCCTGGCGACGGCAATGGGCACTGCGGATGCGGTAACACCGGCGACCGCCAAGACCTCTAGTGCAAGCGGCGAGGACGCCACGACGCCGCACCAGGACAGCACGCCCGACCCCGCCCCGCTGTCCGGCACGGCCGCACCCGGTGCCGGCGCGGCGCTTGCGAACCTCGCGGCCGCCGGGGCTGCCGAGGGCGCCGCGGCTGGTGCTGCCACCTCCAGCGCGGTGGCCGCCACCATCCATACCCCGGTCGGGGCCTCTGGCTGGACCGACGAGGTGGGCGCGCACGTCGTGTGGCTCGCCCACCAGGGCGTGACGGAGGCCTCGCTGCGACTGCAGCCCGAGCACCTGGGCCCGGTGGAGGTGAAGATCTCCGTGCACGACGACAGCGCCAGCGTCTGGTTTGGCGCCAGCACGCCCGAGACTCGTACGGCCCTGCAGCAGGCGCTGCCGCAGCTGCGCGACCTGTTTGCCGCACAAGGCATGACGCTCACCGATGCGGGGGTTTCGCGCGAAGCCCCGCGTGATGCGCAGCCGGCCCCGCGCCCGTCTGGCTCAGGCACCCAGGCGCAGGCCAACGCACAGAATGCGAACGCCGTCGCAGTTCCGGTCGCGCGCCGCGGACTCATCGACACCTACGCCTGAGTCGCGCCGCCGCGCCCGCGGCGCGCGCGTCAAATTTCCGTCGTCGCCGGGGCCGCAGCGCGGCCCGGCACTCCAGCCTCGCGGGTAAAAGCCGACCGATGCGGTCGCGAAGCGTGTGGCAGTTCACGCTTCGCGCGCTGGCATGCACGTTGCAACACACCCTGTCGCCGGCACCACTGCCGGACCCATGGAGTGTTCCGACGATGGCCGAAGCAACCGCCGCCCCCGCAGGTGCAGAAGCGCCCGCCAAGAAGGGCAAGGGCAAGCTGATCCTCTTCCTGGTCCTCGGACTGGTCGTCCTCGGCGGCGGCGGTGGCGGCGCCTGGTACTTTACCCAGGCGCACGCGAAACCCAAGCCGCCCCCGGTGGAGGCAGCGCTGCCGCCGGTCTACCTCGCCCTGGACCCGCCGTTCGTCGTGAACTTCGAGTCCGACCAGCAGGTGCGCTTCCTGCAGGTCACCGTGCAGCTGATGTCGCGTGATCCGCACACCATCGAGTTGCTGAAGGGCAACGACCCGGTGGTGCGCGATCAGCTGCTCATGCTGTTCGCCAACCAGAAGTACACGGTGCTGTCGACGCGCGAGGGCAAGGAGGGCCTGCGCAAGGAGGCGCTCGAGAGCCTGCGGCACGTCCTCACTGATGCCGGCGGCCATCCCGACAAGCTCGAAGCGGTGTACTTCACCAGCTTCGTAATGCAGTAGGCGCCACCGCCATGGCGCCCGAAAAGATCCTCGAGCCCGCCGAGATCGACGCGCTGATGAACGCCGTCGACAGCGGTGCGGTCAATACCCAGCCCGTGGCTGCACCCGGAGAGGTGCAGGACTACGACTTCCGCGAGCCGCGCCGTACGGTGAGCGGACGACTGCCGGCCCTGGAGCTGATCAACGAGCGCTTCGCACGCTCGTTCCGCGTCAGCCTCTACAACCTGCTGCGGCGCTCGGCCGACATCACGGTCAAGCCCCTGAAGGTCGAAAAGTTCTCAGACTACATCCAGACCCTCAGCACGCCCACGAGCCTGAACCTGGTGCGCGTGACCCCGCTGCGCGGCACGGGGCTCGTGGTGCTCGAGCCGAGCCTGGTATTCGCGATCGTCGACCACTTCTTCGGCGGCAACGGCCGCACCTGGAAGATCGAGGGGCGCGAGTTCACGGCCACCGAGCAGCGCATCATCCACATGATGCTGCGCAGCGTGTTCGCGGACCTGCGCGACGCCTGGTCGCCGGTCGCCAGCATCGAGCTCGAGTACCTGCAGTCGGAGGTCAACCCGCAGTTCGCGCCGATCGAATCCCCGAACGAGCCGGTGCTGGTCAGCGCGCACCGCATCGAGCTCGCCGGCGGCGGTGGCGAGATGCACGTGACGCTCCCGTACTCGATGCTCGAGCCGCTGCGCGAGACGCTCGATGCCGGCCTGCAGAACACCCGCCGCGAGCGCGACCCGCGCTGGAGCGAGAGCCTGCGCGACGAGATGGAGGATGCCGAGGTCGAGCTGCGCATGCTGCTCGGGGGCACCTCCGTGACGCTCGAGACCCTGCTCAACCTCAAGCCCGACGACGTGCTGCCGTGCGACTTCACCGGCAAAGTCACGCTGTGCGCCGAGGACGTCCCGGTGTTCCGTGGCAGCTTCGGGCTGTCGCGCGGCCAGCAGGCCGTGAAGATCGAGGAGCGGCTGCGCCGCCCCGTACTCCCCGCCCATGAAGCTCTAAGCCCCAAGGTCTGAGGTCAACCATGAACGCCCCTGCTGAAGCGGCCCGCGCCGAGTTCGAACAGGTCACCGACGATGCCGCCCCGGCGTCCCGCGACGTGAACCTGGAGGTCATCCTGGATGTCCCGGTCACCCTGTCGATGGAGGTCGGCCGCACCCGCATCCCGATCCGCAATCTCCTCAAGCTCAACCAGGGCTCGGTGGTGGAGCTCGACCGGGCCGCCGGCGAGCCCCTGGATGTCTTCGTGAACGGCACCCTGATCGCCCACGGCGAGGTGGTCGTCGTGAACGAGAAGTTCGGGATCCGCCTCACCGACGTGGTGAGCCCCGCCGAGCGGCTGCGCAAGCTGAAGTGAAGCCGGTGTTTGCCGCCCCCCCCTCCCTGCCTGCCGCCCAGACCGGCGGTGTGAGCGAGCTTGCGCACGTGGCGCTCGCGCTCATCCTGGTGCTGGCGCTGGTGCTGGTGCTCGCCGCCGTGGTGCGCCGGGTGCGGGGCCTGAGCCCGCGTCCGTCGCAGCTCATGGAGGTGCTCGCCGACGTCCCGGTGGGCGCCAAGGAGCGCGCCGTGCTGGTGCGGGTGGGCGGGACGCAGCTGCTCCTGGGCGTCGCGCCGGGGCGCGTTAGCGCACTGCACGTGCTCGCCGAGGGTGCGGCGAGCGCCGCGACCGCGCCTGCGGCAACGCCTGCCGCGGCCCCGGTTGCGCCCACCTTCCAGTCCATCCTGCGCCGGAGCCTCGGCCTGTGAAGCGCGCCGGATCCATCGCCCTCGCCACGGCGCTGCTGCTGCCAGCCGCGGCGCTCGCCGACAACGGCCTTACGGCTCTGACCGTCCACACCGCGGCCGGCGGCGGACAGAGCTACTCCCTGAGCCTGCAGCTCCTGGCGCTGATGACCGCGCTGACGCTGCTGCCGGCGCTGCTCCTGACGATGACCGCGTTCACCCGCATCGTGATCGTGCTCGGGATCCTGCGCCAGGCGCTCGGCGCCGGCCAGACACCGCCGAACCAGGTGCTGCTGGGATTGGCGCTGTTCCTGACACTGTTCGTCATGACGCCGGTCGTGACCCAGATCAACACCACGGCGGTCGAGCCCTACAACGCCGGCACGATCGAGGCCAGCGTCGCACTTGAGCGCGCCGTCGTACCACTGAAGAAGTTCATGCTCGGGCAGACGCGTGAGCTCGACATCGCGACCTTCGTGCGCATCTCCGGGGGCTCGGGATTCGCGACCCCGGAGGACGTGCCGCTCACGATCCTGGTGCCTGCGTTCCTGACCAGCGAGCTCAAGACTGCCTTCCTCATCGGGTTCCTGCTCTACATCCCGTTCGTGATCATCGACCTGGTGGTCGCGAGCGTGCTCATGTCGATGGGCATGATGATGCTGTCCCCAGTGCTGATTTCGCTGCCCTTCAAGCTGATGCTGTTTGTGCTGGTCGACGGCTGGTCGCTGGTCATCGGCACGCTCGCCTCGAGCTTCTACTCCTAGGGGCATCGGCCACATGACGCCCGAAACCGTAGTCAGCATCGGCAGCCGCGCCCTCGAGATCACGCTGCTGCTCGCCGCACCGCTGTTGCTGGTGGCGCTCCTCACCGGCCTCGTCGTCGGCGCCTTCCAGGCGGCGACCCAGATCAACGAGACCACCCTGTCGTTCATCCCCAAGCTTCTGGCGGTCGCCGCCACGCTCGTCTTCACCGGCCCGTGGATGCTGAAGGTGCTGATCAGCTACACGCGAGAGCTGATCGAGAGCATCCCCGGGCTCATCAACTGAACGAGCGACGCGCGCCCATGATTACCCTCAATCCCGATCAGCTTCAGCACTGGGTACTCCAGCTGTTCTGGCCGTTCGTGCGCATCGGCGCCTGTTTCATGGTGGCGCCGCTGTTCGGTGCCGCCATGGTGCCGGCGCGCGTGCGGGTCATACTGGCCGGAGCGATCGCCTCGCTCGTCGCGCCCCTCCTCCCCGACCTCGCCGGCGTCTCGCCCCTCTCGGTGACGGGCGTCATGGTCACGATCCAGCAGGTGCTGATTGGTCTCGCGCTGGGCTTCTGCCTGCAGCTCACCTTCGACGCGGTGAACCTGGGCGGCCAGATGCTGGCCAACGGCATGGGCCTGTCCTTCGCCTTCAACATGGATCCCCAGCGCGGCGGCTCGAGCAGCACCCCGGCGCTCGGCCAGCTGTTTACGCTCCTCGTGACGCTGACGTTCCTGGCGCTGAACGGACACCTCACCCTGTTCAATACCCTGGTTGGCAGCTTCCATTCGCTGCCGGTCGGGGTGGACGGGCTCGGCACCGCGGGGCTTCACACGGTCGTCGAGTGGGGCGGGCAGCTGTTCCGCAGCGCGCTCACCATTGCCCTGCCCGGGGTGACGGCGCTGCTGGTCGTGCAGCTCGCCTTCGGCGTCATCAGTCGCGCCGCACCGGCGCTCAACCTGTTCGCCGTCGGCCTACCGGTCTCGCTCCTGTGCGGGCTCGTGGTAGTGCTGGCGGGCCTGTTCAGCCTGCAGTCGACCTTCATCGACGCGCTCGGTCAGGCCTTCCACATGCTCGGCAGCCTCGTGGGACACGCGGAGTAGCCCATGGCCGAGAACGACCAGGAAGGCACCGAACAATCCACACAACGGCGGCGCGACCGGGCCCGCGAGGCCGGCCAGGTGCCGCGCTCGCGCGACCTGAGCACTGCGGCCGTGCTGTTCGCGAGCGCACTCGCCCTGAAGGCGCTCGGCCCCTACAGCGGGTCACAGCTGCGCGGCATGCTGGGCACGGGCCTCGACATCGCCCCGGCGCGCGCGCTCGATGAAACCCAGGCCCTGACGGTGGTGACCAGCACCGCTGCTCACGCGCTGCTCGCCTGCGCCCCGGTGTTCGGGGTGTGCGTGGTTGCAAGCCTAGCCGCCCCGCTGGCCGTCGGTGGCTGGAATTTCACGCTCCAGGCGCTGGCCCCCGACTTCAACCGGCTGAATCCCATCTCGGGCTTCGGCCGCATGTTCTCGCTGCGCGGCGTGGTGGAACTGGTCAAGGCATTCGTCAAGTTCCTCCTGATCGCGGTCGTAGCCGCTGCCGTGCTCTGGCACGACGCCCCCGTGATCCAGGGGCTGAGCAGTGCCGGTACGGAGGCCGCGCTCGCGCGGGCCGCGCAGCTCATCGCCGATGCGTTCCTGATCCTCGCCGGTGCCGTGGCGATCATCGCCGGCGCCGACGTGCCGTGGCAGCTGTGGCAGCACTCCCAGCGCCTGCGCATGACGCGCGCCGAGGTGCGCGAGGAGATGAAGGAGACCGAGGGCGCGCCCGAGACCCGCGGCCGCATCCGCAGCATCCAGCGCGAGCTCGCACGCCGCCGCATGATGGCCGAGGTCCCGAAGGCCGACGTGGTGGTGGTGAACCCGACCCACTACGCCGTGGCACTGCGCTACGTGGAGTCGCGCATGCGCGCGCCGGTGGTGGTCGCGAAGGGCATGGACCTCGTGGCCGCGCGCATCCGCGGCGTGGCCGAGGAACACAAGGTGCCGATCTTCGAGGCACCGCCGCTGGCGCGTGCCCTGCACCGCCACGTGGAGATCGGGGGCGAGATCCCCGCCTCCCTGTACGTCGCCGTGGCCCAGGTCCTCACCTATCTCGCGCAGCTGAAGGCCGCAGCCCGCTTCGGGTACGCGCCCCCGCAGCGGCCCACGCTCGAGCTCGATGCCGGGGCTGACGCATGAGCGGCGCCACCACGACCACGGGCCAGCCGCTGACCCTGAAGGACCTGCTGCGCCAGGGCATCGGGGTGCCGGCCGGCGTGCTCGCGATCCTCGCGATGATCGTGCTGCCGCTGCCGCCGCTGGCGCTGGACCTGCTGTTCACCTTCAACATCGCGCTCTCGATCGTCATCGTCATGGCGGTGTTCTACGTCACCCGCCCGATCGAGTTCGGAACCTTCCCAACCGTGCTGCTGCTGGCCACCCTGCTGCGGCTGGCGCTGAACGTCGCCTCGACCCGCGTCGTGCTGCTGAACGGACACACCGGCGCGCAGGCCGCCGGTCACGTCATCAAGTCCTTCGGGGAGTTCGTGATCGGCGGCAACTTTGCCGTCGGCGTGGTGGTGTTCGTGATCCTCACCATCATCAACTTCGTGGTGGTCACCAAGGGCTCGGGGCGCATCTCCGAGGTCAGCGCGCGCTTCACCCTGGATGCGATGCCCGGCAAGCAGATGGCGATCGATGCCGATCTGAACAGCGGACTCATCAACCAAGACGAGGCGCGCGTGCGCCGCACGGAAGTTCGCGCCGAGGCCGACTTCTACGGCGCGATGGACGGCGCCAGCAAGTTCGTGCGCGGCGATGCGCTCGCCGGCATCCTGATCCTGGTCATCAACATGGTCGGTGGCCTCGCCATCGGCACCATGGGTCACGGCATGGGAGTCTCGGCGGCGGCGCGCACCTACACGCTGCTCACCATCGGTGACGGGCTCGCCGCACAGCTACCGGCGCTCCTGCTGTCGACCGCGGTCGCGATCATCGTGACCCGCATGTCCCGGCCGCAGGATGTGGGCGGCGAGCTGCGCCGCCAGTTGTTTGGCAATGCCAAGTCCCTGAGTGTCGCGGCGGCACTGCTGGGCGTGATGGGACTGATCCCGGGGATGCCGAACGCGGTGTTCCTGGGCATCGCGGCGGTCTGCGGCGGCACCGCCTGGTACCTCTCCCAGCGGCGTTCCACCCCGCCGGCTGCGGCTGCCGCCCCGACACCTGTCCCGGCCGCCGCCGAGAACAAGGAACTCACCTGGGACGACGTGCCGCCGGTCGACCGGCTCGGGCTGGAGGTCGGCTACCGCCTGGTGCCGCTGGTGGACTCCAAGCCGCGCGGCGAACTGCTCGCGCGGGTCCGGGGCGTGCGCAAGAAGCTCTCGCAGGAGCTCGGCTTCCTCATTCCCGCGGTACACATCCGCGACAACCTAGACCTGCCCCCGAATGCCTACCGCATCACCATGGGTGGCGTGCCGATCGGCGAAGGCATCATCTACGCCGACCGTGAACTGGCACTCAATCCCGGCCGCGTCTTCGGCGCGCTGCAGGGAATCGCCACGCGCGACCCTGCCTTCGGTATGGAGGCGGTGTGGATCGAGCCGGCGGCACGCGATCACGCCCAGACCCTCGGCTACACGGTCGTTGACCCGAGCACCGTCATCGCCACCCACCTGAGCGCGCTATTGCAGAGCCATGCTCACGAGCTGCTCGGCCACGAGGAAGTGCAACACCTGCTCAACGTCGCGGCCAAGTCCGCCCCGAAACTGGTCGAGGACCTGGTGCCGCGGGTGCTGCCACTGGCCGCACTGGTACGAGTCCTGCAAGGACTTCTGACGGAACGGGTACCGCTGAGGAACATGCGCACGATTCTGGAGACCATCGCCGAGAACGCACCGCGCTCCGCCGACCCGGCGGTGCTGCAGAGCCAGGTCCGCATCGCCCTCGGGCGGCAGATCCTCTCCGACATCGCCGGCAGCTCGGCCGAGATCCCGGTGATGTCGCTGGACGGCGAGCTGGAGCGGCTCCTGAGCAGCGCCCTCGCCTCCGGCTCCGGTGCGGCGCTGGAGCCGGGACTGGCCGAGAAGCTGCGCCAGCGGCTCACCGAGTCCACGCAGCGCCGCGAGATGGCCGGCGAGGCCGCGGTGCTGCTCGTCGCGCCGGCGCTGCGGCCGGCACTCGCGAGCTTCGTGCGCGCAAGCGTGCCGGGCCTGAACGTGCTGGCCTGGAACGAGATTCCCGACAACCGCAAGGTGCGCCTGGTGGGCACCGTCGGACGCTGAGTTAAGGAAATGCTGGGAGAGAAGTGATGAGGATCATTCGTCTGGTAGCCCCCAACACACGGCAGGCGCTGCGCGGCATCCGCGACCGCCTGGGCGAGAACGCCGTGATCCTGTCCTCCCGCCGCATCGCGGAAGGGGTGGAGATCACCGCGGGCGCTGACGTCGCCGGCGACCTCGCCGATACCACCGAGACCGTGGACCTGACTCCCGCGGCGATCGAGGTTCCGGAACCGGCGCCGGCACGCGAACCCCCGCGCGTCGCAGCCCGGACCGTGGAAGTCCCGCCGCTGCCGCGACCGGTCGTCGCCCCGACGGCCCTCGCCGCCGAGCCGGTGGCGGCCGGGGACGCCGTGACCCAGGAACTGAAGACGCTGCGGGCAATGCTCGAGACGCAGCTGTCGCAGCTGGCCTGGACCGACCTCACCCGGCGCATGCCGGTGCACACCGAGCTGCTGCGCGAGCTCTCCGAGCTTGGCCTCGCCCGCGACCTCGCCGAACGCATCACCGAGCAGCTGCCCGCGGACGTTGAACTGAGCTTCGCGCGCCGCTTCGCCTTCACCGCGATCGCCCAGTACCTGACGGTCACGGGCGAGCGCTGGGCCGAGGAAGGCGGCCGCCTCGCCTTCATCGGAACCACCGGCGTGGGCAAGACCACGAGCCTCGCCAAGATCGCCGTACGCTGGGCCCTGCGCCACGGCGCGCGCGAACTCGCCCTGGTCGCAGCCGACTCCGCCCGCATCGGCGCACACGACGAACTGCGGGCTCTCGGCCAGCTCCTCGGCGCCGCCGTCTACGTGCCCGACCGCTTCGGCGACCTGCCGAAGCTGCTCTCGCAGCTGACGCAGTACCGCATGGTGCTCATCGACACTCCCGGGGCCAGCCTGCGCGATGCATGCTTCCCGGAGCGCCTGAACGTGCTGTCGGGGTGCGCCCCGGAGCTCGAGTCGGTGCTGGTGCTGTCCGCCAATACCCAGGCCGCGTGCCTTGAGGAGGTCGTACGGCGCTTCCAGCCCGCGAGTCCCGCCACGGCGCTCCTCACCAAGCTCGACGAAGCCGTCAGCCTCGGCGGCTCGCTGTCGGTGCTGATGCGGGCCCAGCTGAAGCTCAGCTACGTGAGCGAGGGGCAGCGCGTGCCGGAGGACCTGCGGCCGGCACGGGCCCTGGACCTGGTGTCGCGCGCGGTCGCCCTCGCCAAGGAGACCGGGGCCAATGCCGACGAGGACCTGCTGCGGCGTCAATTTGGAAAGGTATCCCATGTCCGCGCCTGAACTGAGCCTGATCCGCAACAACCGCCTTGAGAGCCTCACCCGGCCGGTACGCGTCATCGCCGTCGCCGGCGGCAAGGGCGGCGTGGGCAAGACGAGCGTCTCGGTCAACCTCGCGACCGCACTCAGCCGGCGCGGCCGCCGCGTGGTGCTGTTCGACGGCGACCTGGGGCTTGCCAACGCCGACGTCATGCTGGGGCTGTCCCCCAACTACACGCTGGCGCACGTGCTGGCCGGAGAGCGCACCCTGGAAGAGGTGCTGGTCGAGGCCCCGCAGGGCTTCCACCTGCTGCCGGCAGCCTCCGGCTCGGCGGAACTCGCCCAGCTCGGCCCCGAGGAACACCTGGGCCTGGTGCGGGCGTTCAGCACGCTGCCCATGCAGATCGACACCCTGATCGTCGACACAGCGCCGGGCCTGCACCACGGCGTGCTGCAGTTCGCGCAGGCGGCGCAGCACGTCCTCATCGTCCTGTGCGATGAGCCGGCATCCCTCACCGACGCCTACGCCCTGGTCAAGGTATTAAGTCGAAAGCACGGCGTAAGCCGCTTCCACGTGCTCGCCAACCAGTGCCGGGGCGAACGCACCGGGGCGGGGCTGTTCGAGCGGTTTGCGCGCGTTACCGCCCGATTCCTCGACGTAACCCTCGAATTCGCGGGTGAAGTCCCCTCGGATGAGGCGCTGCGGCGTGCGGTGCGGGAGCAGCGCCCCGTCCTGGACGCCTATCCGGCCTCCCCCGCGGCACGGGCATTTAAGAAATTGGCCGGCCAGGCCGATACATGGGCGATACCAGACGGTCCGCGCGGCAACATCGAATTCTTCGTGGAGCGGCTGGTGCGAGTCGGCCGTGCCCGCCCGGTGGCCGTGTCGTGAACGCGGTCAACCGATATGCCGCGGGTTCCGGGCCCCGCAGTGCGAGCGACGAGCTGATCGTGCGGCACGCAGAGCTGGTGAAGCGCATCGCGTATCACCTGGCCGGACGCCTGCCGCCCTCGGTTGCCGTGGACGACCTGATCCAGGCGGGGATGCTGGGACTGATGGAGGCAGCGGCCAACTGGTCTATGAATCGCGGCGCGAGTTTTGAAACCTATGCGGGCATACGCATTCGCGGGGCCATGATCGATGCCCTGCGCAAACTGGACTGGGCACCGCGCTCGGTGCACCGGCAGGCGCGTGCCGTAGCCGCGGCGGTACGCGAGATCGAGCAGAGCACCGGGCGCGACGCGCGCGACACGGAGGTCGCCGAGCACATGGGGCTGTCCCTCGAGGACTACCACAAGGCCTTACAGGACGCTGCCAGCTGCCAGCTGGCGAGCCTGGACGACGCCGGTGGCGACAGCACGGCCAATGATGCCGACCCCTTCAAGGACGCGGCGGACGACCAGTTCCGCGCGGCCCTGACTCGCGCCATCGCAGGGCTTCCCGACCGCGAGCGGCTGGTCATGTCCCTGTATTACAGCGATGGCCTCAACCTCAAGGAGATCGGCGCGGTGCTGGAAGTCACCGAGTCGCGCGCCTGCCAGCTGCACGGGCAGGCGCTGAGCCGCCTGCGTGCGCGACTGACCGACTGGCGCGAAGCGGCCATGGAGCGCCAGACGTGAACATCATCAGCGTCAAGTCCACGCGGCATCCAGGCCGCCATGGAGGTGCTCCGTGGACATCCTGAGCATCACCGGGCTGATCCTCGCGCTGTTCGCGATCCTGGTCGGCGCCATCCTCAAGGGCGCCGGCATCATGGCGCTGGTCTCGGCTGCCGCCTTCATGATCGTCGTGGTCGGCACCGTCGCGGCCATCTGCATCCAGACCCCGTGGGCCGTGATGCGCCGCGCGCTCGCGATCTTCCCCTGGGTGGTGCGCCCACCGGCCCGCGACGGCCGCTCGCTGATCGCGAAGATGGTCGAGTGGAGCAATACGGCCCGCAAGCAGGGGCTGCTCGGCCTCGAGCCCCAGATCGAACGCGAGAACGATGACTTCATGAAGAAGGTGCTGCAGCTGGTCGTCGACGGCAGCGAGCCGGACAGCATCAGCACCGTCATGAACGTCGAGCTGCAGAGCCGCGAGCATGCCGACATCACCGCCGCCAAGGTCTTCGAGGGCATGGGCGTCTATGCGCCGACCCTCGGGATCATCGGCGCGGTGCTTGGGCTCATGGCGGTGCTGCAGAACCTTGCCGATCCCAGCCGCCTCGGGCACGGCATCGCCGCGGCCTTCACCGCCACGGTGTACGGCATCGGGCTTGCGAACCTGTTCTTCCTGCCGGTGGCGGCCAAACTCAAGCTCATCATCCAACGACAGTCCCAGATACGCGAGATGGTGATCGACGGAATGCTCTCGATCGCGCAGGGCGAAAACCCGCGCGCCATCGAGGCGAAACTCCAGGGATACCTGCACTAGGAGCACCGCATGGGACGCCGCCAGCGCCACGAAGAGCACACCAACCACGAGAGCTGGGCGATCCCCTACGGCGACCTGATCACCCTGCTGCTCGCCTTCTTCGTCGTCATGTACGCGATCTCCTCGGTCAACGAGGGCAAGTACCGCGTGTTGTCGGACTCGATCTACACGGCCTTCCGCGGCAGCCCGCGCACGCTCGAGCCGGTGCAGACCGGCGAGCAGGAAGTCGGCTCCGCGGCCCAGACCAACATGCCGCTCATGAAGGGCCAGACGCGGTCGCTCCTGCCGCCACAGACCCGGGCCGCGCCGCAGCCTGCCCCGGTGCCGGAGGAAGTACGGGTACGCGGCAAGGCGCTCACCGAAGCGTCCAAGGCCCTGGGCCACGTCGCCGACCAGCTGGAGGCCGCCATGAAGGCACTGGTGGACAAGGGCGCCGTCAACATCCATCGCAACGACCTGTGGATCGCGGTCGAGATCCGCTCCGACATCCTCTTCCCGAGCGGCGTGGCGCAGCTGTCGCCGAACGCCGCCGGCGTCATCGAGGAGCTGGCGGGGGTACTCGCGCCGCTCCCGAACTCCATCCGCGTGGAGGGCCACACCGACAACGTGCCCATCCGCACTTCGGTGTTCTACTCCAACTGGGAGCTGTCCGCGGCGCGCGCGGGCAGCGTGGTGCGCATCCTGGCCGGCCACGGGGTGGCCCCCGGACGCCTCGCGGTGGTGGGGCTGGGCGAGGAACACCCGATCCAGACCAACGACACGGCGCAGGGCCGCAACGCGAACCGCCGCGTGACCGTGGTGATCCTGTCCACCGAGCTCACCGACACCGGTTCTACCCTTCTCGGCGGGCCGCGCGAGCAGCTCGCGCCCGATGCGCTGCCGGCCGCGCCAACCCCCTCCACGCCGCCGGCCAATGGCACGGAACATGCAACTTAGACCGGTAGACGACCGCGGCGGCGTCGGCATTCCGACACCCGGAACGCCCCTGCCGCGATCGGCGTGAACCAGATCACAGGAGCCGCAAGCCGTGTTTACCCAACCGCTGAACCTCGATGAGTGGCTGCTCATCGGCCGCGCGGTGTTCTTGGTCTTCTCGTTCGTGCTCGCCGCCGTCACCTTCAGCGCCTGGCGCCGCGCGGCCGTCCGGCAGACTACCCAGGCCCTTGCGCACGACGAAGAGGTCATGAAGCGCCTGGACGCCCTCGATGCCCGGATCGTCGCCGCGCGCACCCTCGTCGCACAGGTGTCCGAGACCCTCGAGCGCTCGCTGCGCGCGGATGCCGCAAGCTCGCGTGCCCTGTCCGGTTACCCGATCGCCATCCGGCTCGCCCGCGGCGGCGCCACCGCCCAGGAGCTGGTCGAGACCTGCGGCATCTCCCACAGCGAGGCCGAGCTCGTGTGCCGCCTGCACGGCACGCCGCAGGCCCTGACCGCCTGAGGGTGCGTCACCCCACTCGACTACGGAACCGTACCGACAGGAAGCCGACATGAAACCCGCCCCCGCCGCTGCCCCATCCGCCTCGCACCAGGAGGCCTTCGCCTTCGTGCAGGAGCTCGCTGCCGAACTCAACAGCGGTCGCGTGGACCTGCCGAGCTTCCCGGACATCGCGCTGCGCGTGCGTCAGGTACTCGCCGATGACTACGTGCCGACCGAGCAGGTCGTCCGTGTCATCAACTCGGAACCGGCGCTCGCCGCGCAGCTTCTGCGGATCTCGAATTCCCGCACGCTCAATGGCACCGGCAAGGTGCACACCGACCTGCGTACCGCCGTTGCCCGCATGGGCTTCAACATGGTCCGCAGCGCCGCCATCGGCTTCGCCATGGCACAGCTGAAGAAAGTCGAGGGCCTGAAGGGACTGGAAAAGCCCCTCGAGCAGCTTTGGCAACGCAGCGCCGCGGTCGCGGCGATGAGCTTCGTCGTGGCACGGCGCCACTCACGTGTGAATGCGGACACAGCGCTGCTGGCGGGCATGCTGCACGGAATCGGCAAGCTCTACATCCTCACCCGCTCGGTCAAGCACCAGGCGCTGTTCCGCGACCCGGCAAGCCTAAATGAGGTCATCCGGGACTGGAGTGCGCCGATTGCCAAGGCGCTTCTGGAAAACTGGGCGATGCCGGCGGAGATCGTGACCGCAGTGAGCGAGTTCGAGGACCACAGCCGCGAGCACAGCGGCCCCCCGGACCTCACCGACGTCCTCACCGTCGGGTCCATGCTGGCCGTGTTCAAGCAGTGGCCGGACTCGATCGAACTGAATCTGCAGGACGTCAGCGCCTGCAAGCGCATGCAGATGGACCAGGCCGCCTACGAGAGCCTGATCAGCGAGTCGGACTCCGAGTACGAAGCCCTGCATCAGGCGCTGGGGATGTAGGGTTTGCGGGGCCGGCCGGTGGCGGGCCCCACGCGTGGCGGTTCAGGCGGCCCCGAACGCCCTGCCCGCTCGGGCGCGCGAGAAGCCGCCCCGGGGACCATAGGTCGCCGCGCGGTCGGTTCTGCCCCGCAGCAGCTGCAGTCGCTCATCGACGCGCTTGAGTCGCGCCGCCACGAGCATTCCGTTGCGATCATTGAGCGCCCGGCACTTGAGTGCCCGGGTGCGGCATTCGGCCACCATGGGCTTCAGGGTTCCGTGAGGATCACACCACGCAAGCAGCCGCTCGATGCCGGCCGCATCGGGGCTCTGCCCGTGCATGCTGCACAGTGACTGGCGCTGCGTCTCGGCGTTGGTAAGCGCGGCGATGCGCTGCTGGCGCGCCTCGGTGGAGCTCTGCAAGGCCTTGAGGTCGGCCGAGGCGATGATAGGGCGCTCGTCCTCGAGCAGCCGCTGCAGCGCCGACAGGTGCTGCAGCTCCTCACGCAGGAGCTCCGCGAAATGCTCGCGGCACAGGACGGGGTTCATGGATGAAGGCTCAGGCCTCATCGCCGGAGGTCGCGCCGCCCTTGGTGGACAGCTGGCCCAAGGCCTGCTCCATCTGCGTAAGCTGGGTCGCGACGTGCCCCGCATCGACCGTGTAGTGGCCCTGCTCGAGCGCGCTGCGGACCGCGGCGACGCGCGCGGCGTCCACGGCCGGGGCTTCGCGCAGGGTGGGTTCCAGAGAGGCGAGGAAGCTCGCGGTGTCGGTGATGTGCACGTCCGGGGACGCCGTGGTCTCCGGGGCCACCGTTGCGGGCGTGCCGCTGCCGGCCGCAGCCGTTCCCTTGGCGCGGGAGGTCCCCACGGACGTGCCAGCCGCCGGGCCAGCACCGTTCAAATCGTTGATCTTGTGAGGCACGTCAGTCTCCTACCAGTCCTCGAACCCAATTAACGGCCGCCCGCTGAAGATCTTTAGGGCGTTGCATAAATAAGTCCACTGCCATCCACGACACCCTGGACGACCTTCTGGGAAGCCAGGTTCTGGACCCGCACGTGGGCGCCCTCGCGGGCATCCTCGAGCGCCCGGCCGGGGGCGCGGACCTCGATACCGGGAACCGCGGCAACCAGCGTCACGGCCTGGCCCTGACGGATCAGGACATCCGAGTCGAACAGGTCCGCGGTCAGGGCAGTACCGGCTGCCACGCCCCGGTTCAGGGACCGGTGCGCCAGCGCCGCTGTGTCGCCGAGGAACGCGGCACCCAGCCCCGGGACGCGCCGGGTCTCGGTACTGACGTCCGCAGCCGACAGTCGCGTGCCGCGAATCTGCGTCTGCCGCAGCACCAGGACCGGGATCTGGGACTCCAGGGTGACGGGTACGAATACGGCCCAGGGTGCGCCGGCGGCGGGGCAGCTGACCCGCACGGATACGTGGGCTCCGAATTGCGCGCCCCCCACGGGCAGCGTGGTCAGGGACGCGGGGCAGCGTGCCAGGTGCAGGCGCGCGTCGGGGCCGGTCGCCTGGATCTGCACCTCATAGGCAATGCCGTGCAGCTGGGCGCGCACCTGCGACTCGGCGGCGGCGCGGATGCTGGCAAGCGGCTCGAGGCCGCCGTCCTGCTGCGCGCCCGCGGCGGATGCGGCGGCGATCACGGCCACGAGGACCGTGCGGCCCCAGCAGCGATGACCGCGACGAACTATTGACGCTTTGCTCATGAGCGGACCCTGACAATTGGTTTCCTGGGGAGGAATGTGCAAGTGCCACGCCAGAGTGCAGTGGCCGGCAGGCCCCCGCGGCAAGACATTGCCGCCCACACACGTGACCCACGTCACCGTTTCCCGCAAATCCTCACCCGCAAGGTGCAGATGGCGCCCCCGCGGTCACTGGCACGGCTCTTGCTACACCGTTGTCAGGATGATCGTGGAGAGACTCGATGCCCGTGAACCTCGATGCCTACCTCGGTGTGCACCAGGACGCACTAAAGCTGTATGCGCGCCGCACGGCCGTGCTGGCGAACAACCTAGCCAACGCCGATACGCCGAACTTCAAGGCGCAGGACATCGACTTCAAGTCGGTGCTGGCGCAGTCCGGCAACGGATCTACAACCGGCACGAAGCCCGCGCTGGCCACGACCCATGCGATGCACGTGAGCACGGCACCGGATGCCGCGATGACCGACGGCGCGCTCAAGTACCGCGTCCCGCTCGCGCCCTCTCTCGACGGCAACACCGTCGACCCGCAGCTCGAGCAGGCGGCCTTTGCCGACAACACCGTCCGCTACCAGGCCGCCCTCGCCTTTCTCTCCGACAAGTTCAAGGGACTGATGACCGCCATCACCGGGCAGTAAGCCCGTAACGCCACCGGATACTCACCATGTCTTCATTCAAGGTGTTCGATATCGCAGGCTCCGGACTTTCGGCGCAGTCGGTGCGTCTGAACACCGTAGCCAGCAACCTCGCCAATGCCGACAGCGTGAGCGGCGATGCCAGCACCGTATACAAGGCGCGCCACCCGGTATTCCAGGCCGTGCACGCAGCCATGAGTGCCGGCCACAATGCGCAAGCCAGCGCCGCCGTAAAGGTGAGTGGAATCGTCGAGAGCAACGCGCAGCCGACCGTGCGCCACGATCCGGGAAACCCGCTCGCGGATGCGCAGGGCAATGTGTACGCCCCGAACGTCAACGTCATCGAAGAGATGACCGACATGATCTCCGCCTCGCGCGCCTATCAGAACGACGTCGAGGTCATGAGCACGGCCAAGGACCTGATGCTGGCCACCCTGAAGCTCGGTCAGTAAACCGCCTCCCCCAAAGGAATCGCTATGCCCTCCATCCTTCCACTCGGACTGCTGACTCACTCGCATGCCGCGGCGACCAACACGACGAACAACGGCTCCTCGACCGGCTCATCGGGCACGGGAAGCTCCGCCACCACGACGGGGACCGGGAGCTCCCCGAGCGTCAATAGTGCCCTGCCCTCGAACATGCAGATCAGCCAGGCCGGCTTCCTGCAGCTGATCAGCACCCAGATGCAGAACCAGGATCCACTGAATCCGACCGACCCGACCCAGTTCCTCTCGCAGATTGAGGGACTGAGCGAGGTCTCGAGCCTGCAGAGCCTGCAGACCTCCATCTCAGGCCTGACCTCCGGGCTGCAGGCCTCCCAGGTGATCAGCGGGACGTCGCTCCTGGGCCACTCGATCCTGGCTTCGGGCAACACCGCCACCCTCAGTTCCGGCGGCTCAGTCAGCGGCGCCGTCACCGCACCCAGCGGTGCCAGCGAGCTCGTGGTTAAGGTCAGCAACTCCGCAGGCAGCCTGGTCGACGCTTTCGCAGTGGCGCCGCAGTCCTCCGGCTACACCCCGTTCACCTGGGATGGCACAACCATCCAGGGGACGGCTGCGCCCGCAGGCCAGTACACCATCCAGGTCAGCGCCGCAGTCGGCAACACGGCCGAGGCGGTGAGCCCGATGATCTACAGCAAGGTCAACAGCGTGACGATCGATCCGACGACGCAGGCCCTGCAACTCAACACCAGCAACGGCACGGTAGCCCTGAGCTCCGTGGTCAACATCCAGTAATTCGCAACCCCTTCCAACCGGAGTCAAACTGCATGTCGCTCAATATCGCCCTCACCGGCATCAACGCCGCCAACGAAGATCTCTCGGTCACGTCGAACAATCTCGCCAACGCGGCCACCGTGGGCTTCAAGGGCTCGCGCACCGAGTTCGCGGACCTGTTCGCGAATAGCGGCCAGGGTACGGGCGCGACCGAGATCGGCAACGGCGTCACGGTGTCCGAGGTCGCCCAGCAGTTCAGCCAGGGCAACATCGAGACCACCGGCAACTCCCTCGACCTCGCAGTCAGCGGCAACGGGTTCTTCATACTCAGCAACAACGGCGCGCTCAATTACACGCGCGACGGTGAATTCCAGCTCAACAGTTCGGGCGACATCGTGAACTCCCAGGGGCAGGCGCTGCAGGCTTATCCGCCGCTCGCCAACGGCGGGTTCAACACCGGCGGCCTTGCGAACATCTCACTCAGCACCAACGAGAGCGCGCCGCAGGCCACCACGACCGCGCAGATCACCGCGAACCTGCCGGCGAACGCCACCCAGCCGACCGACACGCCGTTCTCGCCGACCGACCCCCTGAGCTACAACAACACGACCTCGCTGACCGTCTATGACTCGCTCGGCGCGGCACACACCGCCAGCCTCTACTTCATCAAGGGCGCGACCGCCAACGACTGGACCACGCAGCTGTACGTGGACGGGACGGCGGTCGGCACGCCGCAGGCCCTGAACTACTCCTCGAGCGGCGCACTGACGACGCCGGCCAACGGCCAGATCACCTTTCCCGCCTACACGCCGGCCACCGGCGCCACGGCCATGAACATGACGTTCAACTTCTCGCAGACGACCCAGTATGGCGGCACCTTCGGCGTCACTGCGGTCTCGCAGGATGGCTTTACCACCGGCCAGCTGACAGGCATCAACATCGACCAGACCGGTGTCGTGCAGGCGCAGTTTACCAACGGCCGCTCGGTTGACCTGGGCCAGGTGGCGCTCGCCAACTTCGCCAACCCCCAAGGCCTGGGCCAGCTGGGCAATGCGACGTGGACCGCCACCAACAACTCCGGCGCACCGGTCAACGGCGTGGCCGGCAATTCCGGGTTCGGCTCGGTGCAGTCCGGCTCGCTGGAGGAGTCGAACGTGGACACCACCTCCGCGCTGGTGGACATGATCACCGCCCAGCGCGACTTCCAGGCCAACGCGCAGATGATCCAGACCGAGGACCAGGTAACTCAGTCGATCATCAACATCCGCGGCGGCTGAACTCACCCGCATAGAACCGCAGGTGAGCCATGGATAAGCTGCTGTATGTCGCGATGTCGGGCGCCAAAGAGACGCTCGCCAGCCAGGCGGCCAACAACGAGAACCTCGCGAACCTCAACACCACGGGGTTCAAGGCCTCGCTGGCGGCGTTCCAGACCCGCAGCGTAACCGGTCCCGGCTTCGCCTCGCGTGCCTACGCCACCACCTCGACGGTCGGGTGGAACAACACCGCGGGCGAACAGCAGACCACCGGCAACCCCATGGACGTGGCGATCCAGGGATCAGGCTTCATCGCCGTCCAGGACATGGGCGGGAAGGAGGCCTATACCCGCAACGGCGACCTGCACGTGGACCCTTCCGGGCAGCTGCTCACCTCGAGCGGCACCCCGGTGCTGTCCGAGAGCGGACCGATCGCCCTGCCGCCGTCCACCTCGGTGACCATCGGGGCGGACGGGACGGTCTCGGTGGTGCCGCTCGGCCAGCCGCCCAACTCCGTTGCTTCGGTGGGCCGCATCAAGCTCATTAACCCGCCCTCTGGCACCCTGCAACGCGGCAGCGACGGCCTGTACCGCACGGCCGATGGTACGCCTGCGGAATCGGATGCGAACGTGCAGCTCTCCTCCGGCGTCCTGGAGGCGAGCAACGTCAGCGTCAGCGGATGCCTGGTCAACATGATCGAACTCGCGCGGCGCTTCGAAGTGCAGATCAAGGCACTGCACACCGCCGAAGAGGATGGTCAGGCCTCCGCCAAGCTGCTGCAGTCGAGCTGACGCGCCACCGCCACTCAAGTCACCCTAAGCGAGGTACAGACACATGGATCCGGCACTTTGGGCCGCCAAGACTGGGCTTGATGCCCAGCAGACACAGATGACGGTTACGGCGAACAACCTCGCCAACGTCAACACGACGGGGTTCAAGAAGAGCCGCGCGGTATTCGACGACCTGCTGTACCAGAACCTGTCGCAGGTGGGTGCCAACACCTCGCAGAGCACCCAATCGCCCACCGGACTCAACGTCGGCACTGGCGTGCGCGTGGTGTCGACCGAGAAGAACTACACCCAGGGCAGCATGAACAACACCGGCAATTCGCTGGACATCGCCATCCAGGGGCGCGGGTTCTTCCAGATCCTGCAGCCCAGCGGCACGGTGGGCTATACCCGCGACGGCAGCTTCCAGCTCAACGCCCAGGGGCAGCTGGTCACCGCCGCCGGCTACCCGGTGCAGCCGGCAGTCACGATCCCGAACGGGGCCCAGAGCGTCACCATCGCCGCGGACGGCACCATCAGCGTGCAGCTCGCGGGCCAGAGCGCGCCGCAGACGGTAGGCACGCTGCAGCTCGCGGATTTCATCAACCCCGCAGGACTCCAGGACATCGGCGGCAACCTCGCCGTCGAGTCGGCCTCGAGCGGTTCAGCCGTCACCGGCAATGCCGGACTCAACGGCATGGGCACACTCCTGCAGGGTTCCACCGAGGCCTCTAACGTCAACGTAGTCGAGGAGCTGGTCAACATGATCGAGACGCAGCAGGCCTACGAGATGAACTCGCGCGCCGTCGAGACCACGGACCAGATGCTCACCTACTCCACCCAGAACATGTAAGCCGCAGGCATGTCGCGCATTCAAAACCCTCTCGTTCCGCTCCTGGTGCTATGCCTCTGCGCAGGCTGCCAGACCCCGAAACCGGCCAAACAGGACGATGCGTTCGCCTGGACGCAGGAAGCACCGCCGCCGGCCACCAGCGGCGCCATCTACCAGGCCGGCCGCGAGGTAGTGCTGGCCGAAAATCCCACCGCCCACCACGTCGGCGACATCGTGACGATCGTGCTCAACGAGCAGACCGCGGCGCAGAAGAGCGCGACCACCAGCACCAGCAAGGGCACCACGATCACCCTTCCGGGTGCCACGATCATCGGCAAGCCGGTGACCATCAAGGGCAACCCGATCTTCGACAACAGCATCGACGATGCCACCAAGTTCCAGGGCCAGGGCGCGAGCGCCCAAAGCAACAGCCTGACGGGCTACCTGACCGCCACCGTCCTCAAGGTGCTGCCGAACGGCAACCTGTTCATAGCGGGTGAGAAGCAGATCGGCCTCAACCAGGGTAAGGAATACGTGCGCGTGACCGGCGTGGTGCGGCCGATCGACCTCGCCGCCGATGACTCGATCCCCTCGTACCGCGTCGCCAGCGCGCAGATCACCTATAGCGGCAGGGGCGCGATCGCCGATGCCAATGCGCAGGGCTGGCTGTCGCGCTTCTTCAATTCACCGTGGACACCGTTTTGATGAATATCTCGTTCGAACCCCGCCGCTTCCGTGCCGGGCCCCCAGCCATGCGGCGCGCCGTCATCGACTCGCTGCTCCTGTCGGCCGCGCTGCTCATCATGGCGTGCGCCGCGCCGGCCCGCGCCGACCGGATCAAGGACATCGCGACCGTCAGCGGCGTCCGCAGCAACCAGCTCGTCGGCTACGGGCTCGTGGTGGGCCTCGACGGCACCGGCGACCAGACTACCCAGGCGCCGTTCACGATCCAGAGCATCGAGAACATGCTGCTGCGCTTCGGGGTGACCGTGCCGCCGAACACGAATCCGCAGCTGAAGAACGTGGCCGCAGTCACGGTGACCGCGGACCTGCCGCCTTTCGCCAAGCCTGGTCAGATGCTCGATGTCACCGTGGCCACGATAGGCAATGCCTCGAGCCTGCGCGGCGGCAATCTGATAATGGCGCCGCTGCGCGGCGCAGACGGGCAGATCTATGCGATGGCCCAGGGCAACGTCGTGGTCAGCGGCTTCGGCATCGCCGGCAAGGACGGTTCACGCATCTCCGTGAACGTGCCCAGCAGCGGCCGCATCCCCAACGGAGCGTCCGTCGAGCGCGAGGTGCCGATGCACTTCGGCGGCGACGGCCACCTGGTTCTCAACCTCAATACGCCCGATTTCACCACGGCGGCGCACGTCGCCGAGGCGATCAACAAGGCGCTGGGAGCGGACACCGCCGAAGCGCTCGATGCCGTCTCGATCCGCGTGGCGGCTCCGAGCAGCCCGAGCCAGCGCATCACCTACATTGCGACGCTGGAGAGCGTCGATGTCGACCCCGGGGAGGCAGCTGCCCGTGTCATCATCAACTCGCGCACCGGCACCGTGGTGATCAGTTCCCACGTGCGCGTCATGGCGGCAGCGGTCGCCCACGGGTCGCTGTCGGTCACCATCACCGAGCGCAATGACGTCAGCCAGCCGGCGCCCTTCTCGCAGGGACAGACGGTGGTTACTCCGCGCACCAGCATCGACGTACAGCAGGCCGACGCCCGCATGTTCGTCTTCCAGCAGGGCGTCAACCTCGATGAGATCGTGCGCGCTGTCAACCAGGTCGGCGCCGCCCCAGGTGACCTCGTGGCCATCCTCGAGGCTCTCAAGGAAGCCGGTGCCCTGCGCGCCGAGCTGGTGGTCATCTAGCGCGCCGCGCTCGAGCGCTGCGGGCCCTCGTACATGGCAACGACCCCGATCAACGGCCAGGCATCCACCTATGGCGACTTCGCCGGGCTGGAGAAGCTCAAGGCAGGGGCGCGCAGCCAGGACCCTGCGGCACTGCGCCAAGTCGCCCAGCAGTTCGAGAGCCTGTTCGCGCGCATGATGCTCAAGAGCATGCGCGCTGCGATCGGGAAGGACCCGATCTTCGGCAGCGACCAGGCGCAGATGTACCAGGGTATGTTCGACGATCAGCTCTCGATGGACCTGACGCGCGGGCGCGGGCTCGGGCTTGCGGACATGCTGATGCGCCAGCTGCGCGGCTCACAGGCCGGCGCCGCGTCGTCCGCCACCGCGACGCCGGCCGGGAGCACCGCGGGTGCTGTGCCCGCGAGGACATCCACCACGACGGCCGCCAGCACCCCGACCGCCTCGACCGTCTCGACCGCCGAGCGTGCGCAGTTCGTGAGCCGGATCTGGCCGCAGGCACAGCAGGCGGCACAGCAACTCGGCGTTCACCCCCTGAGCGTCGTGGCGCAGGCCGCCCTGGAGAGCAACTGGGGCAAGAGCGTTCCGCACTCGGCCGCGGGCGTCTCCAGCAACAACCTCTTCGGGATCAAGGCTTCCGGCGACTGGACGGGCGCAGCCGTCAGCACGGCGACAGAAGAGTATGAGGGCGGCAGCGCCACGAACGTGAAGGCTGCCTTCCGCGCCTACGATAACCCGCAGGCGAGCGTCCAGGATTATGTCGCATTACTGAGCGGCAACCCGCGCTTCCGGGGCGCTCTCAACTCGGGGACCGACGTGACGGCCTTCGCCACCGCCCTGCATCGCGGCGGTTATGCCACGGACCCGGATTATGTCGCCAAGCTGACCTCGGTCGCGCGCCAGGCAGCCGCCTTCGTCCCAACTCCGCGCGCGAGTGAGACCCCGGTCAAGTTTGTCGACGACCGGCCGATAACCCCACAGACCGCCGCGCTCTAGGACCCCCGGACCTAAGTCATGTCTGACATCCTATCCACCAGCGTCTCGGGGCTCCTCGCCTTCCAGCAGGCGCTGGACGTCACGAGCAACAACATCGCCAACTCGGCAACGCCGGGCTACAGCGTCGAGCGACCCAATCTTGTCGAACAGCCGGGCCAGAATTCAGCCGGCGGCTACATCGGCAGCGGCGTCGCGGTCGACGGCATCCTGCGCTCCTACGACGAGCTGCTCGCCGGCCAGGTGCGCAGTTCCCAGGCGAGCTACTCGAGTCTCAATACACTGGCGACGCAGGCGAGTCAGGTTGACAACCTGCTGAGCTCCTCGAGCTCCGGTCTCTCGAGCAGCCTCCAGAGCTTCGTCAATGCGCTCCAGTCGCTTTCGACTGCGCCGACCTCCTCGGCCTCGCGCCAGGCGGTCCTGAGCCAGGCGCAGGCGCTCGCGCAGCAGCTGACCGGTTACGGCTCCCAGATCTCCCAGTTTGGGAGCAACCTGGAGCAGCAGATCGGCAGCAACGTCACCCAGATCAATTCGCTGGCCGGCAACCTGGCTTCGCTGAACAACCAGATCGCGAAGGACCTGGCCGGAACCGGCAACGCGCCCAACCAGTTGATGGACCAGCGCGACAACCTCCTCGACCAGCTGAGCCAGTACGTCACGGTCAACACGGCCGCCGAACCGAACGGCATGCTGGATGTGTACATCGGCAGCGGCCAGGCGCTGGTGACGGGCGGTACTGCCCAGCAGCTGTCCGCCCTACCCAACGCCTACAACGCGTCTGAGCTTCAGATCGGCCTCGGCAGCGCAGGCGGCGTCGCGGACGTCACCTCGGAAATCACCGGTGGAAGCCTCGGTGGCCTCTTGGCGGCGCGCTCGCAGGTCCTCAATCCCGCACAGAATGCGCTCGGGCAGATCAGCGTCGCGGTCGCAACGCTCGCCAACCAGGCGCAGTCGGCCGGCATGGACGCCAACGGCAACCAGGGTCAGCCGATGTTCAACGTCGGCGGCGTGCAGGCACTCGGCGCGAGCACAAACACCGGGAGCGCCGCGCTCGCGGTGACCCGGACCCAGCTAAGCGCCCTCACCACCGACGACTACGTGCTGCGCTACAGCGGCGGCGCATGGCAACTGCAGGACCAGACCACCGGGCAGGCGCTGTCGATGAGCGGCGCCGGTACCAGCGCCAGCCCCTTCCAGGTGGCCGGCATGTCGATCGTCGTCAGTGGCGCTGCGGCCAACGGCGACAGCTTCCTGGTGCAACCCACCGCCACCGCGACGGCCGGTCTGTCGGTCGCATTGACCGACCCGTCGCAGATCGCGGCCGCATCCCTGGCGCAGACCGGGGTCAGTGCGGGCAATACCGGCACGGGCACCATCTCTGCGGCCACCATCACCAACCCCTCGGCCTGGGTGCCGGGCACCTACTCGCTCACTTTCACGAGCGGCACCCAGTACCAGGTGACCGACAGCACCGGCACCGTCCTCGCTTCCGGCACTTATGCCGCCGGCCAGCCGATCGGCTTCCAGGGCGCCCAGGTAACTGTAAACGGCGTGCCGGGAACCGGCGACAGCTTCACGATCCGCAGCAGCACTGCCGCGGACAGCGGCGACAACAGCAACCTGCTCGCGCTCATCGGTGCCTTCGGCAACAACAACCTCGGTGGAGGCACGACCTCGGTGAGCGGCGCAGCCAACAACCTCATCACCCAGATCGGGATCGTTACCCAGCAGGCGCAGTCCAGTGCCAGCGCCGAGCAGTCCGTGAACCAGGATGCGGTCACGACCCGCAGCAACCTGTCGGGTGTCAACCTCGATCAGGAGGCCGCCAAGATGCTCCAGTACCAGCAGGCCTACTCGGCCATGGCTCAGGTGATCCACACCTCGAGCACGATGTTCGACTCGCTCATAACGGCCATCAGCAACGGTTAGCCATGACCATATCGACACTCACCTTTGAGACCAATGCGGTGGCGCAGATGGATGCGCTCGAGCAGGCGCTGTCGCAGACCCAGACGCAGCTGTCGACCGGAAAGAAGCTGCAGAGCGCGGCGGACAACCCGGTCGCCATGGCGCAGGTCAACGCCCTGAACTCGCAGCTGTCGGCCTCGCAGCAGCAGGTGAGCAACGGCAACGCGGTCACCTCCTCGCTGCAACTCGAGCAGAGCGCGCTGTCCAGCGTCACGACCGCCCTGCAGAGTGCCCGCGACCTGGCGATCGAGGGCAACAATTCCGACCTCAGCGTGTCCGACCGGCAGAACCTCGCAACCCAACTGCAGCAGCTGCAGGCGACGCTGCTGGCCGCGGCCAACACCAAGGACTCGGGCGGCAACTACATCTTCGGCGGCACGGCGAGCGGCTCGGTCCCCTTCGCGCAGAACGGCGGCAGCGTGAACTACCTGGGGAACGACCAGGTGAACCAGGTGCAGATCAGCCCCGACCAGAGCCTGTCGCTGGGAGATTCCGGCAGCAGTGTGTTCATGAACCTGCCGGCCGGCAACGGCACCTTCACGACCGCCGTCGGCGGCGCCAACACCGGCAGCGCCTCGATCGACACCGGCAGCGTCGTCAACCCGACCGCATGGGTCGCGGACAACTACACCATCAGCTTCAGCAGCCCCACCCAGTACCAGGTGACCAACAGCACGGGCACCGTGGTGGGCTCCGGAACCTACACCAGCGGGGATGCAATCGCATTCAGTGGCGTCCAGGTGACGATCAGCGGGACGCCGGCCGCCGGCGACCAGTTCAACGTCGCCCCTGCCGGCAAGGCGAGCATGTTCAGCACCCTGAACAGCCTGATCACGACCCTCAGTTCCGGCTCACTGACCAATGCTCAGCTGAGCACCCAGATCGGGCAGGCCATCCAGCAGATGGATGGCGCGCTGAACAACCTGAACAACGTGCAGGCGGGCGTCGGGGGGCGGCTGAACGCCGTGACCGCCGCGGCGAACACCTCGCAGACCCAGCAGACCAACATCCAGACCTCGATCTCGCAGTTGTCTGACGTCGATTATGCGGCCGCCGTCACACAGTTGAGCTCGCAGGAACTTGCCCTACAGGCCGCCCAGGAGTCCTACGCCTCCATTGCCCACCTGTCGCTGTTCAACTACCTGTCATGAACGTGACCCAGGTCGCGTTTGCGGGGCTCCTGCGGCTCAAGTTCCGCCGCGGGTCATCCGATACAGCACTTGAACGGTAGGGGTCCAGTAAGCCCCTCGGGTACAGCGCGACGGACGGGTGTCCGGCGCCTGAAGCAAACATCAGGAGTCCTAGACCATGTCACTCGTCCTTAACACGAACCTCGACTCGCTGGTCGCGCAGAACAGCCTGTCCTCGTCAGGCACCCAGCTGGCGAATGCACTGAGCCAGCTGTCCTCGGGCCTGCGCATCAATACCTCTGCGGATGACGCTGCCGGCTATGCCATCGCACAGGGCATGACCTCGCAGATCAACGGCCTCAACCAGGCTGCGCAGAACGCGAACGACGGCGTGTCGCTGACCCAGACGGCCACGGGCGCGCTCGGCGAGGTCACGACCGACCTCCAGACCATGCGTGACCTCGCGGTGGAGTCGCTCAACGCGAGCAACAGCTCGACCGACCGCGCTGACCTGAACCAGCAGTTCCAGCAGCTGGTCGCCGACATCAACAGCGTCGCCTCCAACACGCAGTTCAACGGCGTGAACCTGCTCGACGGCACCTTCCAGGGCGCGACCTTCCAGATCGGCGCCAACGCCGGCCAGACCATCACTGTCTCCTCCGTGGCGAGTGCCAAGGCGGGGAACCTCGGCGCGCTCTACGCGGGCGCCCTGACCACCGGCGGCACCGCTGGCGCCTACCTGGCCACGACGACTGCCACGCCCCCCGTCACCAACATCGCCAACGGCGACACCGTGTCCTTCTCGGTCGCGGTCACCCCGGCTGGCGGCACGGCCACCACCGTGACGACGAATGACGTCACGCTGACCGGCAACGCGAGCAGCGACCTCGCCACGATCGCTGCTGCGATCAACCAGGCCGCCGCCTCCCAGGGCGTCATCGCCACGGTGAACGGGACCACGGGCATCACGCTCAGCGGCAACACCGCCAATGCCGGCGGCACGGTTGCCGTGACGGTGGCCAACTCCACGGGTTCGATCGCCGCCGACGCGACCGCGCTCCAGGACCTGGGCATCGACTCGAGCGACACGATTGCCGCCACCGGCGCCTCGTACCTGAGCTCGTCGAACGTCACCACGGTCGACAACTCCAACCAGGCGCTGGTGCAGATCGATGCGGCCCTGCAGCAGCTCGCCCAGTCGACTGCCCAGCTGGGTGCGTACCAGAACCGGTTCACCGCCCTGATCGCGGGCCTGAACACGGATGCCACGAACCTGACCAGCGCGAAGAGCGCGATCGTGGACACCGACTACGCCCAGGCGACGTCGAATCTGTCCAAGGCGCAGATCCTTCAGCAGGCGAGCACTGCGATGGTGGCCCAGGCCAATACCATCCCGCAGAACATCCTCACGCTGCTGCAGAAGCTGCCGTAAAGAGTTGAGTTCCAGGTCCCGCATGCCTGGAAGCTCAGTCGGGGGGGCGGGCGCTTTACGGTGGCGCCCGCCCCGCCCCTTTTAGGGGTCCCGGCACAAACGCAGCCACCGAGGACGTATCGACATGGCCACCAGCAGCGTTTCGGGCTCCAGCTCACCGGTCGTCTCGGTCGCGAGCAACAGCAGCTCCGGCGCGGCTGGCGGATCGGTCATCAACGTAAGCTCCCTGGTGTCCCAGCTGGTGACCGCCACCGCGGCGCCCCAGGAAGCTCTGCTTGCCTCGCAGACACAGCAGGTAACCTCCGAAATCTCGGCTATCGGCACGCTGAAGAGCGCGCTGGCCACCTTCCAGGGCGCGCTCGCGGCGCTCGACAGCCCCAGTGCCTTCCAGCTGAGCACCGCCACGAGCAGCGACGAGACCGCCTTCACGGCCTCGGCCAGCGCCGGTGCGCCGCAGGGGACCTACACGGTCGCGATCTCCCAGCTCGCCACGGCGCAGCAGCTGCTGTCCGGGCCGATCAGCACCACGACGCCGCCCGGCGCGGGCACCCTTTCGCTGAGCCTCGGGGGCACGAGCTTCAATGTCAGCGTGTCCGCGACTGACACGCTCAGCGACATCGCCAACGCCATCAACTCGGCCGCCGGCAACCCTGGCATCAGCGCCACGGTGCTTGAGGGGACCGACGGTGCGCACCTTTTACTGTCGTCCTCGCAGACCGGGGCAGCCAACAACATCCAGGTCACCGAGACGGACGGGGGCAGCAACCTTGCCGGGTTGACCTACAGCGCGGCGAACACCGCTAATTACACACAGGAAGCGGCGGCCCAGGATGCTGCTTTCAGCGTGTCCGGCGTCAACTTCACGAGCGCCACCAACACCGTGACCACCGCCATGAGCGGGGTGACCCTGAATCTCCTGAGCACGACCACCACCTCGACCACGCCGGTGACCGTGACCATCGGCACCGACACTACGACCATCCAGAGCAACATCGCGGCGTTCGTGACCGCGTACAACACCCTGCAGAGCACCTTCAGTTCGCTCGGCGGCTACGATGCCAGCTCCGGGACTGCCGGCACCCTGATGGGCAATGCCGCGCTCACGGGCATCGAGAACCAGGTCCAGAACGCGCTCTATTCCATCGTCAACACCGGCTCCCAGACCTACAACACCCTGGCGAGCGTTGGCATAACGACCCAGAGCGGCGGCTCGCTGAGTGTCAACGCGGGGACCCTGTCCAACGCGCTCGGCACCAACTTCACCGCCGTGAGCCAGCTGTTCTCCGGTAAGACCGGCGTCGCGAGTACGCTGAACACGGAGATCACGACTGCGCTCGGCTCGGGCGGCTCGATCACCGCCGCCGCGCAGACCCTGACTGACCAGAACAACGCGCTCACCGACAAGAGCAACCAGCTGAACACGCAGATGGCGGCGCTCACGGCGAGCCTGACCCAGCAGTACTCCGCACTGAATACCCTGCTCTCCTCCCTCCAGAGCACCTCCTCGTACCTCAGCCAGGCGTTCTCGACGCTGCCGCAGGTCCAGGGCAAGCAGAACGCCTAGCGCTCCCGCAGCTCAAGTTCCTGGCGGCGGCGCCGCTATATGAACCAGGGACCGACGGAGCCTGCGATTCGTGAACGGCTTTACGCGCAAGATGAATCTCGCGGCTTACCAGCGCGTCGCCGTGGAGGGTGGCATCGCAGGTGCCGACCCGCACGGGCTGGTGCAGATGCTGCTCGATGCCACACTCGAGCGCATCAGTGCCGCCAGAAGCTGCATGGAGAAGGGGGAACGGGTGCGGAAGGCGAAGCTTCTGCACAGCTGCGTGACCCTGGTGGCCGAGCTGCGTGGCAGCCTCGATCTCGTCCGCGGCGGTGACCTCGCCCGGAACCTCAGTGACCTGTACGACTACGTGGCGCGCAGACTGCTGCTCGCCAACTCAACCGACAATGCCGGCTACCTGGATGAATGCATGAGCCTAATCGGGGAGATCCGCAGCGCGTGGGTGGCGATCGGGCCGCAGGTGCGGGCCCAGCACTCGAAGGACGTCAGCGTTTAGCGGAGTCGCGCTGGCGCTTGCCGGCGGCAGAGTACGGCAGGGTGGCATCGAGCGTGGTGCCGCGGCCGGCGACCCCCAGCACACGCAGCGTGCCACCGAGCTGGTTGAGCCGCTCCGAGGTCGCAAGCAAGCCGAAGCATCCGGGCTTGCTGCGGTCCTTGTCCCCCATGCCCACCCCGTCATCGGTGATCCGCAGGCGCACCGCGCCCTCCTGGACCCACACCTGCACGTCGACCTTGCGGGCGCGCGCGTGGCGGATGACATTGCTCAGGGCTTCCTGGTAGGTGCGGTACAGGACCAGTGAGCGGCGGCGCCCCAGCTCCACCGGGGTGCCCCCGGTGGAGATATCGATCTGCAGCCCGGACTGCGCGGCGCATTCCTCCGCAAACCTCTTCATCGCAGCCGCAAGCCCCAGATCCTCGATCCCCGGTGGCTGGAGCTCGAAGGCGATATGGCGCAGCTGCTGCAGGCAGCGATCCGCCCGCTCACAGAGCTGGTCCAGAGCCGCCGGGGAGATCTGCGCATCCGGCCTTTGCGACCGCAGGGCGTCGATCTCGGCGGTCAGCGTCGTCATCTCCTGGCGCAGCGTGCCGTGCAGCTTGCCGGCGAGCTCGGACCGTTCCTCTTCCCGCAGGTGTTCGAGCCGGTGCGCCAGGGCGCGCACGCGCGCGTGGAACCCGTCGATCGCGGTTCGCTGCTGCACCTGCTGTGTCACGTCGACGTCGACCGCAATGAAGCCGACGATTTCGCCACCGTCATCGCGCAGGGCCGCGGCCCGCGAGTGCACCCAGCGGGCCTCGCCACCGGGGCGCTGGTAGCGGAATTCTAGGCTGAGCGCTTCCCCGCGCATCAGCCGCTCCCAGGCCTCGTTGACCCGCTCGCGGTCGTCCGGGTGCACCGCATTCCACCAGCCGTCCTCGCGGGCCAGATCCATGGACAGCTGCGTGATCTGCTGCCAGTGCGGGTTGGCGTATTCGCACGCTCCGTCGGCATCCATGATGAGGATTCCAATGGGGGCAAAGTCAGCCATCTGCTGGAAGCGCTCGGCGGTGCTGCGGCGAATCTCGGCATGCAGCAACTGGCCTTCCGCACGCAATTGTGGGCGCAGGTCGGTGACGGTGGCCACGCGGTGCGTGACGCAGCCATTCTCATCGCGCAACGAGACGATCTTCAGGCTCACCGGGATCAGGGAGCCGTCGCGGTGCAGCCGGCAGGTCTGGAGTGCCGAAGCCCCGGTCAGGTCCGCCGAGGTCGCAGCGGCGAGCAGCTGGGCGTGCTCGGTCGGCGGATAGACCCGCAGGAATGACTGGCCCTGCAGCTCCTCCGGGGTACTGCCCACCAGCTGGGCATACGCCTCGTTCACGGCGAGCAGCGTCGCGGTCTCGGCGTCCGCGACGGCAATGCCATGGGCATTGTGCAGAAACGCCTGGCCCCAGAGGCCAGCGGCGGCACTCGGCGCCGTCATGAGTCGGTCATGACCGGTGGACGCTCAGACAGTCGGACGATCTCAGACCCGGATTCAACCGGGCTGCCCGAGGCAATGAGCCTTGGGTGTTTCCAATTTGCGACACTTCTGCTATTTTTATTATGTTGCATGCGGTCGCGTACGGTTTGGCCGCTCTGCGGTTTCATCGTTCGCTTGTCCCTTCCCCCGCATCCCCACCTCGGACAGCAGCCCGATTGCAGGAATCGAAAGACACTGACTTGGGCGTGTTTGGATGTCAACACGACGCCCGTACATTAGCGATTTTCGCTGCCTGTCAGGCAGGTCGACTCGTTCTAGAATCATAAGCGGCCCGGGAACGACTGACTTAACGTAACGCCGTACCCCATACGCAGCCCTGAGAGAGCGATGCCACATATGACAGAAAGTTAAAGAACGGCCCTGCGGGTACTGGTGATGACTGCCGCGTTTCCGGGTCGCTGACGAATTAAAAAGGCACTGCTTGCCCGTCCACACAGACACGCCGCGCGTGACTACACCACTCAATGAGCTGGTGCGACGTCTTGCCCTGCTCGCCGCACCCCGCACGTATTCCATGACCGCCCGCCTCATCGGTGGCAAGGACGGCAACCAGGTGGAGTTGCGGGCCACTCAGACTTCCGCCGGTGAGATCCTCGAGTACGCGCGGCACGTGAACCTGACCACGCTCGAGCGGGATGGTGCCGAGCCGATCGCGCGGCAGTTTGCACTCGAGGCCCGCACCGCGCTTTCCAGCTCGCCGGCGCGCCTGCGCCATAGTCACCGCGCCCGTCGCTAGTACCGCGCCAAAAAAAAGCCCTGCGCGTCCGCGCAGGGCCCGAGGAATTCTAAGATTTCCTTAGCCGGGCGGACCGTGACCGGTACCGTCTTGGCGTCCCTGCATCTTCCCGACCGGTGTCAGGTGGGAGGCCACCTTGACGACCACCAGATCGGGAATGGCACCGTTCACCGCCTTAGCAAGATAGAAGAGCGTCAGCCGGTTGTAGCCGACCACGCCCTGGGCTACGTAGGGAATGATGGCCTCGAGGCGTGCCGCCCTGGAGTCGGCAAAATCATTCGCGTGCGCATCGATTACGCGCCGGTAGTGGTCCTTCTGACCGGCATCCCACGGCGGCAGGTTGGTGATCGCCGTGATGGGCTGGGAGCCCATGGGAACAAAGTTCACGCCCTGCCAGCCGTCGTCCAGGTAGCCGGAGGAGAAATCCACCGAGAAATGCGCCGGCTGGGACTTGCCCGCGTGGTCGCGGACGCAGCGCAGTCGCATGGCGAACTGCGGCAGCACCTTCAGCGGCGTCGTCAGGCTGTGATCCGCGCCGGGCCCCCAGGCGTCATTTAACGCCACGGACTTGTTGATCCACTGATTCAAGTGTCGCTCCCCTTTCCGGCCTTAACTAGTGATTGGCAGCCATCGCGGTAGTGCTCACTGGCAGACCGGGCCCGAGCGAGACCACCGAAACCTGGAATGTGGCCCAGAGCGCGGGGTCAGCCTGCGCGTCCTGGGTCACGACCGAACGCAGCGTGCGGCCGAGTGCCGCGGATGGTGACATGGAATCGTGCAACACATGTTGGTAGAACTCTGTCATTAGCCGCGGGCCCATCTCATCCGAGACCGGCCACAGCGATGCAACGACCGCATGAGCTCCGCGGGCGAGCACAGTCGAGCCAATCCCAACCAGCCCCTCGCTGACCGTTTCCTTGCCCACTGCTGTCTCGCAGGCGCTGAACACGGCGACCTCCGCGTCGAGACTCTGCAGCGACAGGTCCGCGACTCGCACGGCACCGTCCACTCGGTGGCCGCCGGCGTCGTAGGAGCCCAGCACGAGCGCCGAGAGCTGCGGCACCTGCAGGTCGACCACGCCGTGGGTTGCGATGTGGATGTACTGGAACTGCGACCAGTCCTGTGCCAGAAGCTGCGCGCGGGTGGCGTCGAGACCGGTCAGGCGCTGCACGTCGTTGCCGGGGAACTGGGCGGCGACGGCCGAGGCCTCCCGGGCGGTGAACGGCAGCCGCTCGAAAACGCGGGCGGCTTCCTCCCGATCGGCGGCCGCCGCCGCAGCAAGCGGCGGTGTCGAGGTGCGAACCGCGAGGAGCCGGGGATCCTGCGGCTGGTACACCGGATCGTCGACCAGCAGCAGCCGTTGCGGCCCGCGGTGCGCCGCCGGACCCTGGGAACGGAGCATCCATGCAGCAGGCGTCAGTGCGACGTCGTGCTGCGCCGCAACGAAGCGCTCGCCGCCGACGTCCGACACGCGGAGCGCGGCGAAGGGAATAAAGTCCAGTGCGCCGTCGGGAATGATCACCCACTGGCGCACGTCGGCGATCCAGGGCTCGAGCGGCTTCAGGACGCTGGGGTACAGGGCCTTGGCGTCCTGGAGTCGGCGCTCAACGGGTACGTCGACGATGCGCGTCAGCGAGTGATAGTACCTCTGCGCCAGGGCAGCGATAGCCGACGAGTCCCCCAGCTTCACCCAGTGCAGGCCCTCCGAGCGCAGCGCCCAGCCGTAGGCCGACTGGGTGCCGAGCCAAAACGAGACGAGCACGGTGTCTGCCGGGACCTCCGGGAGGTGCCCGCGTATCGACGCCCGGGTGCCACGAGCCGCTGGCGCCACGCGCGCGGCGATCTGGTTGTTGAGAGTGTCGATGCGCCGCTGAAGCTCGGCGATGTCTGCGATCAGTCGCACTGCCCGCGGATCGTCCGCCCGGGATCTGTCCAGGCGCTGCTCGAGCGCGAAACGCCGCCCCGCAAGCTCACGGTAGAGTGACTCCCGCTCCTTAAGGGGCGCTGCCAGTGCCTGGCGCAGCGCCGGCGTGTAGCGTTGCGCGGCGATGTCCGCGAATGAGCGGGCGCGCGAGGCATCTGCCGTCGTGAAGGCCGCGACGGCGACGGCGGCGGCCTCCTGCGCACGGCCGGCCGACTGGGCCGCCTCGTACATATCCCACAGAAGGTCGATCTTCGCTTCATAGGCCGCGCGCAGCGGCGCCTCCAGCTGCGAGCGCAACTCCGGATTGGCGCTCTGCAGCCGCACCGCCTCCGAAAGCTGGATCGCACGATCGAACTCCTTCAGCGCCGCGGCGCGCCGGCCGAGCAACAACTGCACACGACCACTCTCCAGGTCGGCGGAAAATTCGTCCGCCAGGCTTCCCTGGCGATGGAGCATCTCGCGCGCGAGCGTGAGATCGGACAGTGCTTGCTCCGGTTCCCCCATGCGCCTGAGCACGATCGCACGCTGCAGGCGCGCCTGTGCCTGGGCTGGATCCTGCGCGTGTGTGGCATTCACTAGCTCGTCAAGCTGGGAACGCGCCTCCGTCAAACGACCGAGGGCCGCGGTGTGTACCGCGATCTGGGTGCGAGTGGCACTCGCGGCGGTCGGCGACAGCGACAGTCCCAGCGCTTCGCGCTCGAGAGCCAGGGCTTCCTCGGGCCGCCCCTCCTCGGCGCGCAAAGTGGCCAGCGCCCGTAGGGTCACGGCACGGCCGCGGCCATCCAGCGCCAGAGAACGAATCTGCAGGGAGCGCTCGAGATATCCTCGGGCGCGCTCACGATCGCCGAGTGCGTAGTAGTCCAGACCCAGGCCGTACAGGCAGTAAGCTTCGTCGCGCGCCAGCTGCGTGCGGCGACTCAGGTCGAGGGCAACGTTGTTCAGACGCAGCGATTCGTCAAAGTGCCCCAGCGCGTAATGCAGCAAGGCAGCGTTGGTGGCGATACCGATGTAGAGACTCGGATTCAATGCCGGATCCGTTACATCGAGCGCGCGTCTGAACCCGGCGAGGGCCTCGGGCAGCCGCCCCATGCCCCACAGACATAGAGCACGGTTCTGGGACGCCTGCGCGTGGCGCATCGACTCGTGCAGTTCACCGAAGAGCCGTGCGGGCCGGTCGAAGCCGGTGACGCATTCGGCATAGCGTCCGCGATCGAGATCGATGAGCGCTACATTATTAAGCGCCAGCGCCGCCTCGTAGCGCTCGCCGCGGGCGAGGTGAAGACGTCCCAAGCGCAGCTGCTCCCTTTGCGCCCGATCGAGCAGCTCGTTCGGCGGTATCCCGTAGCCGGCAACCGGCTGGCCCGTCGGTGTGGCGAGGGCGATCTCGACCCAGGCGGCATACTCGATCGCCTGCGCCCGTGCCCCCCGGTAAGGATCCTGAATCGCCAGAGCGTCGGCCGCCAGGCGGCCCCACTGCGCGGCCTGCGTCCACTCCGCGCGATTGAAATACTCAAGACCTGCCAGCGCCAGTTGGACCTCGCCCCGCAGCCGCCGCTCGGCCGCATCAGCCAGGCCACGCTCGGCCGCATAGTAGGCGGCTTCGGCTTGCGCGAAGGCTTCCCCCGCCGAGCCGGTTGCCGAACGGCCATGGGAAATAGCCTGGCCCACCGCGTAATGGCCATCGGCCTCGGCAAGCCGGGCATAGGTGCTCTGACAGTCGGTCTGGTCACGTAAGGCCGCAAGGTCGTATGCGCGCACCTCGGCACGGCCGGTGACCGCGTCACCTTCCTGACCGGAGATGCGCACCGTGAGCGCCTGCGTGCGGGAGGCGGTCGCGATTATGCGGCGGGTGCCGGTACGCCGCTCAGGGTGGTCGGCGCTTGCGAGCAGCCGGCCCTCGGGATCCAGGAGCTCCACGAGCGCGTCGTTACCGTGCTCGTGGACCTCGAGCAGGTAGGCGTGCCCGGCCAGAACGCTGACCGGCCGGCTCACCGGCTGAGCACCGATTATGGGAAGTGGCCCGGATTCGAAGGCCGGCGCACCCAGGAGGTCTTCGCAGGTCGCCCCCCAGGCCGGAAACGCCATCCCGAGCCCTAGGCATAGTGCACCGGGCAGCTGCATGCGCATGACAAATCGCTGGAGTACGCGCTGCATCTTCGGTAACTCGCGGCGGCAGTCTATACTCAGTCTATGGCTGTTGCTGATGACGGGGTTACTCCGGTCACGCTTCCGGCTCCCGGGCCGGCGGCGCCACCCGTGGTACCGGATCCGGTCGTGCACCTCGCCACGGTCTACCGCGATTATCCCGGACTGCGCGCCCTGATACTGCGCAAGGTGCACAATCAGGAAGTAGCGGCCGACATTCTCCAGGACGCCGCAGTCACGACCCTGGAGAAACTCCGCAACGGCGAGATCGCGCACCCCGAGAACGTCGGCGGCTATCTGTATCGCGTCGCTCTCAATCACCTGCGCAACCACCGCCGCAAGGATCGCAGCGCGCTGTGCAGCGGCGACGATCTGCACGAGATCCCTTCCGAGCAGGGGGACCAGGACTGGAACAGCGTGGGCCACCTCCAGTGGGCCGAAGCGGCGCGCCGCCTCCTCGAGGAGATGCCGGCCGCGCGCGACCGGGAGCTGCTGCGCCGCTTTTACCTGCAGGACGAGAGCAAGGAGCAGATCTGCAGCGCGCTGCGGCTCAGCCAGGAGCACTTCAACAGGGTCATCTTCCGGGCCCGCCACCGCTTCCGTTCAATCCTCGAGCGCCGCGGCTTCGGCAAGGCCGACCTGCTGGGCCTTTTGTTGCTCGGCAGCATACTGATCGGGCCCGTGCATGGCGCACAGAATACGGGCACGACTGAGAGTTTCACGCCGCTCACTACAGTCTGCTTACAAGCGCCTCAGAGCAGGGATGTGTCGTGATCGACGTTGAGCGGGACTTAGAACGGATCAGGGATTACATCGAGGGTCATCTGAGCGAGGAGGAGCACCGGTTATTCGAGGACCGGCTCACCCGCGACCCCGAGCTGGTGCGTGAAGTCGAGCACGCGGTGCAGCTTCGCGAAGGCCTGCGGCACCTGGACGCGCAGGGCCTGTTCCCGAAAGCCGCGCCCGCCGCGCGCAGCTGGTTCCCGAGGATGGCTGCCGCGGCCGCGTCTCTGGTCGCGGTCGGGTTTGGCTTGTGGCTGGTTCGTCTCACCAGCTCGCCCGACCTGCCCTTGCTTGCCTCCCCCGGCGCCGGGATACCGGTGAGCCAGCATTTCACCTTCCTGCCGATGCGCGGTAACGACGTACCCGAACTCGAGCTTCCCACGTCCGGACTGGTTGACCTGCGCGCCCGACCCGAGGAACCGTCGCACGATGGCTACCGCGTCACGCTCGCCCGCAGTGATGCCGCGGGAGTGGAAGAGGTCCTGGGTACCAGCGACAACCTGCAACTCGGCAACGACGGCTACGTCCACGTCTACACGGATGCGCGACGCCTGAAGGCCGGTGGCTATGAGCTGCGCCTGGAGTCTGCTCACGCCACGCCGGCTGCGCCGCAGACCTTCCGCTTCAGCCTCGGTCACATCACGGAACCGGTGAACCACTGAGTGGCTGCCGGCGCGAGTCACGCGCCGCAGTTCGCCAGGCCCGATCCCACGTCCTCCCTCCGGCCGCTCAGCAGACGTGCGGACTGCCGCAGCCGCGATCGTAAGCGCGCACCGCGGACACCCGGATCGGCCTGCGCGTGCAGGGCCGCCACGCCGGCGACAAAGGGGGCTGCCACGCTTGTTCCCCCACTTAATGCATAGCACTGCGGCGTGCGCGCGCTGGCGTGCACCGCCACGCCCGGAGCCACCAGGTCCAGCGCGGTCCCGCCGTTGGAGAAGTTCGCCACCGCGAGATCCGGGCCCACGGCGCCCACCGCGAGGATCGAGGGACAGTTGGCAGGCGAGTCCAGCGGCGCCACGTACCGCGGGCGCTGGCTGTGGTTACCGGCAGGCGCGACCAGGACGAGGCCCGCGGCGAGCGCCCGCGCCGCCACGGCTTCGTAGAGCGCCGCATACGGCTCGTCCGGCGAACACACCGAACCGACGGACAGCGAGGCCACGGCGCACTCATGCTCGAGCGCCCACTCGATCGCGGCGATGATTGCACCATCCGTGCCGTCGGCCACGCGATCGAGCACCTTCGCCACGTAAAGCTCCGCCTCACAGGCGACCCCATAGCGCGGACCGGCCTCCGGCCGGTACGGCCCGCACGCAATACCCGCGCACAGCGTCCCATGCCCGTTGTCGTCCCACGTGTCGCCTGATTCAAGGAAGGACCGCGCATGCACGCGCCGGTTGCGGAAGTCCGGGTGCGCGGCGTCGATTCCGGTGTCGAGGATGGCCACGCGCACGCCCGCACCCGACGCACGGGCGCGGTGCACCCCGGTCGCCTTCAGCCCCCACGTCCATGAATCGCAGTCAGTAAACAGCCACGATTGTGAGTGCTCCGGGCTTGCGCACGTACGGCCCCGCACGCAGCGCTCGGGTAGCACTGTAACGGCGATGGATCGCAGCGCACGCGCCTGGTCCGGGTCGGCTGCGAGGCATGCCATCCCGAGGCGGGGCCAGAATATTCCCTCCCCCAGGCCGAGGCGGTACGGAGTTGCAGCGGCCGCACCGGTCCTGATCCGCAGGGCAGCCTGGCGCCACAGCGCGCGCTGCGCATCGGCACGCGCGGCCGTGGTCAGGACCGCCAGTAACCGATGCGGGGTGCAACTCATGCTGGACTCGATCCAGACTGTCCCGCACCGCTGCACGGCACCTGAGATGGCGGCAGTGCTGAGGACAGATACCTCATGCGGCGGGACGTAGGGAACACGATCCGGCGATGTGGCTGACGGATCGGGTACTCACATCTCCACCGCCGCGCCTTTTTTTTCGGCCGCCTGGCGGGCGTAGATCCTCTCGAAGTCGCGCGCTGCGGCCTCGACGAAATCCCGATAACCCTGAGGGTCGATGAAGGCGGACGGGCCGGCGCTGGCGCTCCGGGCGGCCTTCGCGGCAAGTCCGAAGTAAACCCCGTGCGCACCCAGGAAGATCTCGCACGGCAGCGCCCGCAGCGCCTGGAACGTCGCGCGATAGTCCTGGGCGATCTGCGGGTAGGAGGCATGGCGGCCTGGCGTATCGAGCAGCCGATAGTGCGGCAGCACCGACACGCCACCTACGATGACGGCGAGGTGGTGCACGTCCGCGGCTTCCCCCGGAAGGTGCACGCTCAGGGTCCAGGTGGTGCAGCCGCGGGTATGCCCCGCGGTACGGTGCGCGGTGAGTTCCAGGTCGCCCAGCTTCACGACCTCGCCATCCCTGAGCTCCTGGTCCACGCGAGCCGCGGGGAACAGCGGCAGCGCATCGCTCAGGTGAGCGAAGTCGCTGCGACCGCCCGTGCGGATCGCCTCGGCATCTCCTACCATCACAAGGTCGCGCGCTCCGGTCTCGGCGAGCACCCGGGCGATCCCCGCCACGTGGTCCGCGTGTGCCTGACTGTTGAGCACGATGCGGATATCGCGCCACGTGAACCCCAGCGCTTCGACGCTCGCGCGGATCTGGGCGGGAGACTGCTCGAGGTTGGCATTGATGAGGATGTGACCGGCGCTGCCCGTCACCAGGTACGCCGCCAGGTCCTGGCTGCCCACGTAATAGAGGTTGTCGGCGAGGCGCAGAGGGGCCTGCGGCGCCGTCCATTCGGGCGGCGTATCAGCAGCAATGGCGCTGCGGGCGATGAACATGAAAATCATGAGCCACAGCGCCGGCCTTGCCATGCCGCACATGGTGCCTAGCGGGCGGACTTTTCTCCACCCGCCTGCATCCGGCTACACTGGATGCTCCGCCGCCACGCGATGCGGCAGAGTCCATTCCCGGAGATACCTCATGCCCGACGTGATTGAACCCGCCGTCCTCGAGCACAGCACCCACCCTGCCCAGCGCGCCGCGGCGCTCTCGGCCCGCTATGCCTCGGAGCGCAACAAGGCCGCGTGGCTTGCGCTGTACGCCGAGGATGCCCTGATCGAAGATCCCGTCGGGGTCTCGCCGCTGGATCCTCAGGGACGCGGCCATCGTGGGCGCGAGGCCCTGTCGCGGTTCTGGGACATGGTCATCGCCCCGGGACGCATGAAGTACCGCATCCGCGAGTCCTATCCCTGCGCGGATGAATGCGCCAACGTGTGGAGCCTCACCAACACTCTGCCGGGGGACGTCCATGTCACGGTCGACCTCGTGAGCATCTACAAGGTGAATCCTGACGGGCGACTCGCGTACATGCGCGCCTATTGGAGCTACGCCGACGTCGAACAGAAGCTGAAGGCTGCACTCGGGCACTGACGCCAAGGTTAGGAGTTTCTCCGACAGCGCACCGGCAGCGTTGCCGGCACACTTGTGCCCATGAGATGCGCCGCCGCCGTACTGTTACTCATGGCCCTGCTCACCGCCTGTGGCGGGGGCAGCGATTCGGGAAATGGCGGCGGCACCTCCCCGCCGCCCGCAGCCCAGCGTGGCGATCTCATCGACAAGCCGCCGCAGAAGGTGGCGTCGTATTCGCCCGCGCAGCTCCTGACGCTGCTGGGCGGGAGCGACCTCGGCAAGACCTTCCTGCAGCTCGCCTATACGCCCCGCTGCAACGTCACGGTCTATCACCTGACCTACGACACGATCGATCCCACGGGCACGCTGACTCCTGCCTCGGGGGCCCTGATGGTGCCGAGCGGCACGGACGCCGCCTGCGCCGGGGCGCGGCCGCTCGTGCTGTATGCACACGGCACCAACACCGACCGCAGCTTCGACATCGCCCAGCTTGATCCTTCGCTGAACGCGGAAGGCGTGCTGCTCGCGGCCGTGTTCGCGGCGGAAGGATATATCGTCATCGCGCCCAACTACCTGGGGTACGACACCTCCACGCTGGCCTACCACCCGTTCCTGGTCGCATCGGCCGAGTCCGGCGACATGACCGACGCGCTAACCGCCGCGCGCAGCGCGCTGCCCACGGCAGATGCGCCGGCCGCGACCGACGACGGCAAGCTCTTCATCACCGGGTACTCGGAAGGGGGCTACGTCGCGATGGCCACCCACGCGGCCCTCGAGGCCGCCGGCGCGCACGTCACCGCCGCGGCGCCGATGTCCGGGCCCTACGCACCGGAGGCCTTCGGCGATGCCATATTCGAGGGCGAGGTCAGTGACAGCGCCGTGCCGAACCTGACGCTGCTGATCGGTGCTTACCAGCACGTCTACGGCGATCTCTACGGCGATCCGGCGAACGCTTTCGCGCCACCCTACGTGTCCGCCACTTCGCTCCTGCCCGGCTCGACCTCGGTGGCCGACCTGACCAGCCAGGGCAAGCTCCCGGGCGCCCTCTTCGACAGCACCCCGCCCGCACCCGCTTACCAGCCTTACACGCCCGCTACCGTGCCGGCCACGCTGGCAAGCGTATTCGCGGCGGGCTTCGGCGGCGATTTCCTGATACTCAACAGCTACCGCGGCGCCTACCTGGCGGATGCGCTGAAGTCGCCCGACGGCGGCTTCCCAGCGGTGACCGACGGCCTGCCGGCGGCTGCTCCGGCGCAGCCCCTGCGCGTGCACCTGAAGGCGAACGACCTGCGCAGCTTCGTGCCGGCGGCCCCGACGCTCCTGTGCGGCGGAAGCTCCGATCCGACGGTATTCTTCTTCAATACTCAGCTGATGCAGCACTACTGGGAGGGGCATCCCCCGGCCACTGCCCCGGTCGTCGTGGATGTCGACTCTGCGGTAACCGCGGGGGATCCCTATGCGACCCTCAAGACCGGGTTCGGTGCCGCCAAGGCACTCGTCGCGCTGGATGGCGGGGACGCCGCGGTGCTCGCGGCCTACCACGCGACCCTGGTGCCCCCGTTCTGCCTGAGTGCGGTCAAGTCGTTCTTCGACGCCCACTGACGCCCGATGCGGCGCTCAACGGAGGCGCCGCCCATGTCTAAACGAGTGAGTCGCACGAACGCGAATCACGCCACAATGCCCCCGGCCGGTGGTCCGCGCGCTCATGTGCCGCGCCGGCGACCAACCTTGCGGGGGGCGAGAATGAAGGCAGTCCAGGTCACCAAGCACGGCCGCCCGGCCGAAGTCGTCAGAATCGAGGAGATCGAGGTCCCTGAACCCGGCCCGGGAGAGGTCCGCATTGCGGTCCGCGCCGCGTCGTTGAACTTCGGGGATACCGCCCGCGCCCGCGGCGGTGTCGCTGCCGTGATGCTGAAGCCGCCCTTCACCCTGGGCATGGACGTGTGTGGAGTCGTCGAGGCTGCCGGCGCGGGCGGTGAGCCCTGGATCGGGCGGCGGGTCGTCGCCATGACCAAGATGGCCCTGGGCGGTATCGCCGAGAAGGCGCTGGCCCCGGTGACGAGCGTGTTCGAAGCCCCGACGCAGCTCGATGATGCCGAGGCCACAGCCTTCCTGCTCCCTTTTCACGTGAGCTACCTCGCCCTGCACGTGCGCGCGCACCTCGCCGCAGGCGAGTTCGTGCTCATCACCGGAGCTGCCAGCGGGGTGGGAACCGCGGCAATCCAGCTGGCCGCGGCGGCGGGCGCCCGCGTCATCGCGGTCGCGGGCGGGACCGCCAAGGGCGAGTACTGCCGGAGCCTCGGCGCCGAGTTCACGATCGACCACCAGAAAGAGCCGCTGTTCGAGCGCGTCATGGAAATCACGGCCGAGCACGGCGCCGACGTGGCCTTCGACCTCGTGGCCGGGGCGGTCACCGAGAGCGTGTGGCTGTCGATGGCGCTCGCCGGGCGTTACCTGCCGGTGGGGTTCAACGGCGACCCGCAGGGCGGGTTCACGGGCCGGCCCCTGCGCAAGGTCTCTATGGGCAACTTCTCGATTCTCGGGGTGATGGTCGCCTACGCCCCCGCCACGCCGATGCCGCTGCGACGCATGGGCATGAACCTCTATCCGCTCAAGACCGCGAACGAGGTCCATGCAGCGCTCCTCGCGTTGATCGCGGCGGGCAAGATCCGGCCCGCCATCGGCAGGCGCATCGGGCTTGCGGAGGTGGCAGCCACGCTCGAAGAGCACGAGGCCCGGCGCACCTCCGGCCGCACCGTCGTCGAGATCGCCCGCTAACGGGCGCGCGGAGAGATTCCCATGCAGATTCAGGCTGAAGCGCTCATCGACGCCGCGCGCTCGCAGACCGGACTCGAGGACTTTGGCGAGGACAGCTTCCGCGAGGGACTGGAGGTGCTGTGCCAGTCGGCCTCCGATGAAGCCGCACTGAGTCCGCTCGGCGCCATGGCGGTGCCCGGCGCCATCCACGGCTGTCTCGTGAACCGCCTGCGCGTGACCGACTGGCTCAAACGTTACCCGGAGGTCGCCGACGAGCGCATCGAGGCGCCGTTCGTGGTGGTCGGCATGTTCCGCGCCGGCACCACCTTCCTGTCCTACCTCCTGGAGAAGGATGCCCGCCACCGGCCGCTGCTGCGCTGGGAGGCCGGCGACAGTGTTCCGCCGCCGACGCCGGAAGGCCTCAGCGGCGACCCGCGCATCGCCACGACGCGCGCCACGATGGCCATGCTCGACCAGATCAACCCGCGGATCCGGGTCGTGCAGGGGGAGGAACCTGACGGTCCCACCGAGTGCATCGCGGTCCTGAACCAGGACTTCAAGAGCCTGGTGTTCGAAGCCATGGCGAACCTTCCGAGCTACGGTCGCTGGCTGCATCAGGCCGACCATGGCAGCGCCTACCGCTACCACCGCAGCGTGCTCAGGCTGCTGCAGAGCGGCGGTGCGCGCGGCCGCTGGTCGCTCAAGAGCCCGCACCACGCCCTGCACTTGGACGCACTTACGGCCGCTTACCCGGACGCGCGCCTGGTGCTCCTGCACCGCGATCCGACCGTGCTGTGTGCGTCCGTCTGCAGCCTCATCACGACCATCTCGCGGACCTTCTCGGACGCCGATCACCGCGCTTACATCGCGCAGCACTGGACCGAGATGCTGGAGCGCTCGGTGAGCGCGGTCGAGGCCTTCCGCAAGGCCCACCCGGAGGTGCAGATCGTGGACGTCCAGTACGCGGAGCTCGTGAGCGACCCCCTGTCGACCATGCGCCGTGTCTACGCGGCGTTCGGGGATGAGCTCGCCGGCCAGGCACTCAAGGCCATGACCGAGCACGTGGAGTCGCACCCCAAGGGCCGCTTCGGCCAGCACAGCTACGACCTGGCCGAGTACGGGCTCGATGCCGATGAGATCTCCGAGCGCTTCCGCGGCTACGTTCAGAGGTACGATATCCCCCTGGAGCGCCGCGGCAACGCCTGAAGTGCCGGACGCAGTTGCGGGTGTCACTGGGGAGAAAACACGATGAAGACCGGATGGGTGATCCTGATTGCGGTGGCCGCGCTGATCATCGGCGGCTTCGGTGGCATGGTCCTGGGCGGCGTCGGCGGTGCGGCCGGCGGCTCTATCGCCGGGGTCTGCTACACCACACGCGTCGCCGTACAGCAGGGCATGCTGACAGCCGACCAGAGCGACGCGCTCCTCCAGGCCATTGCGGCCAAGGGTGCCAACGGCGGCAGCAAGCTCGGCTCGGCTGCGGACCTCAAGACCGCCTGCAGCAAGCTGCCGCAGTGAACCACGGCGGACGCCGCGCACCGGGGGGCTGCCGATGAAGTACGTGCGCATGGCCCTCGAGGTCGAGTCCCCGGAGGAGCTCGGCTACGGGACCATCCGCAACAACCTTTCCGAGAGCTCGGTCAGCGATCGCCGGGTCGCCGACCTCGGTGTCGACCTCGCAAGGCTCATGCTCTTGTACGGCCCCCATCGCGGCGCGCCAGCGCTGTGCGAGCTGATTGCATCCCAGAGCGGCTGGCCGGACCTGGCACCTGCCTGTGTTCTCACGACCACCGGGGCTGCCGGTGCGCTTTTCATCGTCGCCACTTCGCTCCTGAGGCGTGACTCGCACCTCGTGGTGGTGCGTCCCAACTACGCCACCAACATCGAGACACCGCGCGCGATCGGCTGCGAGATCTCATATCTCGACCTCGAATTCGACTCGGGCTTCCGCCTGGACGTTGCAGCGGTGGAAGCGGCGCTGCGCCCCAACACGGCATACATCAGCCTCACCTGCCCGCACAACCCGACCGGGCAGATGCTCCCGTGGACGGACCTGGAGCGGATCGGGCGGCTGGCGGAGCGTCATGGCTGCCGCGTGCTGGTGGATGAAACGTATCGCGACCTCGCCTATGCAGACCCCTACCGGTGCGCGGCCGGGCTCAGCGACCGTTTCATCTCCGTGTCCTCGGTCTCCAAGGCCTACGGTATTCCAGGGGTGCGGACGGGTTGGCTAGTCACGCGCGATCCTAAGCTGCAGAATCTGTTCCTTGCGGCCAAGGAGCAGATCGGGATTTGCGGCTCGGTGGTCGATGAGGCGCTGGCGCTCGCCGCCCTGCGTCAGCGGGGGACCTGGCTCACGGTCAGCCAGCGGCGCAACCGGGAGCACCTTGAGGTGATGCGCGACTGGATCCGCGGCGAGCCGCGGGTCGAATGGGTCGCCCCGCAGGGGGGCGTCGTTTGTTTCCCACGCCTGAAGGGTGGCCCCGGGTTCTCCACCGCGCGCTTCTACGCAACCCTGCTCGAGCGCCACGGCACCTACGTTGGCCCGGGCCACTGGTTCGAGCGTCCCGACACGTACATGCGCATCGGCTTTGCGTGGCCGACGCGGGATGAGCTCGTATCGGGGCTTGCCGGGATCTCCGCTGCGCTCGACGAGCAGCAGGCCTAGCAGCCGGCGGATCCGCGGCGGCTCACACCGCGCTTACGCCCCCGTCGACCGCGAGGATCTGCCCGGTAATGTGCTTGCCGGCATCCGACACGAACAGCAGCGCCGCACCCTTCAGGTCCTCGTCGTCGCCGAGGCGGCGCAGCGGCGCGTGGGCCGCGAGGTTTTCCTCACCCAGCGTGCGGATGATCCCCGTCGTCATCCTGGAGGGAAAGAACCCGGGAGCCAGCGCATTCACGGTGATGCCGAAGCGCCCCCACTCGCCGGCCAGCGTGCGGGTGAAGTTGACGACCGCGCCCTTGCTCGTGTTGTAGGCGAGCGTCTGCATCGCCGCAGGGTTGCCGAGCAGCCCCGCGATGGAGGCGATGTTGAGGATGCGGCCGTAGCGCTGCGGGATCATGGTGCGCACGCCGATCTGCTGGGTGAGCAGGAACAGACCGCGTACGTTCAGGGCGAAGACCTTGTCCCAGGCTTCCAGGGGGTGGGTCTCGGCCGGCGCACCCCAGGTGGTGCCCGCGTTGTTGACCAGGATGTCCACCCCACCGAGCCGCGCAACCGCCGCCTCGGCGAGCGCTGCCACCTGCTCCGGGCGCGAGGAGTCGGCGGCAACCCACTCGGCCTCGATGCCGCGCTCACGCAGGTGCCCCTGCGCTTCCTCGAGCTCCTCCGCCTTGCGCGCCGACAGCAGGATGCGCGCCCCATACGCCCCAAGCGCCTCGGCGATCTGCAACCCCAGGCCCCGGGATCCCCCGGTGATGAGCGCGCGCCTGCCGTCCAGGTCGAACAGGGTTCTTGGGGTCATGACCGTGCACCGGGGGTTGCGTCCTGTAGGTAGTGCATCTTACCCGCAGATTTCCCGGGGCATGGATGCGCGCTGTTTCGGGGCTCATCCCGCAGCGCGCTCCGCCACGCCTACGTAATAACCGCAGCTTATGAAGGCATGACTCCTCGGTGACAATGGATGCCGACCGCACCGGTATCATCGACTCAATAGACACTTTCGGGAGCGTAGACAGCATCGTGGCAGCCATCGGCAAGGAACGCGTACTCAGCGTGCACCACTGGACGGATTCGCAGTTCACCTTCACGACCACGCGGGACGCGGGTTTCCGGTTCGAGAACGGCCAGTTCGTCATGGTCGGACTGTCACTGCCGGACCGCCCGCTGCTGCGCGCCTACAGCATCGCCAGCGCCAACCACGAGGAGCACCTGGAGTTCCTGAGCATCAAGGTGCCCGACGGCCCCCTCACCTCGCGGTTGCAGCACCTGCAGGTCGGCGACGAGGTGCTCGTCAGCCGCAAGCCCACCGGCACGCTGCTGCTGGATGACGTGCGCCCCGGGCGCCGCCTCTACCTGCTCAGCACCGGCACCGGCGCCGCGCCTTTCCTGAGCCTCATCAAGGACCCGGGGCTGTACGCGCGCTTCGAGCAGGTGATCTTCGTTCACGGCGTGCGCCTGACGCGGGAATCCGACGTCGTAGCGCACCAGATCGAGGCATTGCGCGCAAACGAATTCCTGGGTGAGTCGGTGCGCAGCCAGCTCATCTATTATCCGACCGTCACCCGCGAGCCGCACGCCAACCGCGGCCGCCTCACCGCGCTTCTGGATTCCGGGCGGCTCGCGCGCGACCTCGGCGTGCCGACCCTCGGCCGCACCGAGGATCGGGCGATGGTCTGCGGCAGTCCCGCCATGCTCGAGGATACGCGGTTGTTGCTGGACGGCCGCGGCTTCGAGATCTCCGCTGGAGTCGGGCAGGCCGGCGACTACGTTATCGAGCGCGCCTTCGTCACTCACTGATCCTGAGGCGCGCAGCTGCCGAATTGGGTCGATCTGGCGGATTTCATCACTGCAATCCGTCAAAAGCGGCCCGTGCCGAGACCGCCGACTTCGAGAGACCTGATCCTAGCGCGGACAACCAGGGATCAGTTGCTCAGCCGGTGACGGCTTCGATAGATCTCTAACGGTAATTTCAACGCCGCCCCACTTGATTGCCTGAAAGTACAGCGTAGGCGATTTGCGGAACGCGATCTCCAAATGAGTCGGGGTCAGCCACGTCATGGCGATGTCGACGGCGTGGGTTACCGGTTCAGGCGCCGGCAGCACAAATCCGAGAATGGAGTCCCTCCTCTCCCCGCCGGACTGGCCTAGAAATACTCCAGTCTCAATGCCTGCGGTCCCCGGACCTCCGTGAACCACGACATTGGCGGTTGCTATATATCGTCCGTCAGGTGAGGCGGCGTCCTTGGACCAAACCGTCCTTGTATCTTGAGAACATCCTGCCACCGAGTCGGCAAGTACCAAGGTGCCAAGCAGGATAAGAGCGCGCGAGGTGCTGGGAATATTCATAAGACATTACTCGAATCGCTGTCAGCATGATTTGAGAGGTATCCGTCAACTTAGCTGCGTCCCCTCGGTTACGGAAGGTGGTTCGGGCCGCCTTCGCCTGAAATTTGCGCTCGCCCAAGGGCGAGCCGGCGACCCCGTGGTTGATCAGCTGCCCGCTCGACATGAGCTGGTGATGCTGCCGCGTTCGCCCGCTGAACTCTGAGCGACCTGGTGTCGCCAACGGGCGTCGGCAGTGGCGCCGGGCACCCCACGCCGTAAGATCCCACCGCCGAGGTGCGGTGTCGTCCTACACGGTGTCTCAGCCGGTGACTACGCCGTGTCCGCGCCCCCGGTGCCACGATGTCGGTGCCGACCGTTGGGCCCTGCCCGAGCCGACCGAAACGGAATTCGGTCGGGAGCGCCGCTTAGATTCCGTGCCCGGCGGCCCGCGGACGCAAGGAGAGATGAGTGAAGCATGAGGATTCCGCCGCCGTATCCACGCCGGCCGATGGGCCCATTCCCACTGCGGCGGGCGTTCTTCCCGCCCCGCCGCTGCCAGAAACCTCCGGGCACGCATTCTTTTTCGACATGGACGGGACGCTCGTGGACTACGCGGAGCGCCCGGAGCTGGCGCGGGCCGACCGCGCGCTGCTGCGGCTGCTTGCCCGGCTGCGCGAGCGCAGCGGCGGTGCGCTCGCGCTCGTGAGCGGGCGTTCGATCATGAGCCTCGATGCGCTCATGCACCCCGAGCAGCTCTGCGCCTCTGGACTTCATGGGTTCGAGGTGCGCACCAGCGCCGGCACGATCGAGCGGCACGACCCGCCCCAGGCGCACAGGCTCGACGAGCTCCGAGCCCTGCTGTCAGCCCTCGCCACCGAATTCCCGGGCCTGTACGTCGAGGACAAGCAATACGCGCTCGCCGTGCACTACCGGCACGCGCCAGAGCACGCCGCGGCGATCACCGAGCGCCTGGAGAAGGTCCCCTGGCTTGAAGCCGCCGGCCTGCGCCTGCAGCGTGGGCACCTGGTGCTCGAGCTCGCACCCGCCGCCGTCAACAAGGCCAGCGCGCTCGCCCAGTTCATGCGCAACCCTCCCTTCCGCGGGCGCCTGCCTGTCTACGTGGGTGACGACCTCACCGACGAGCCGGCCTTTCACTGGGTCAACCTCGCGCGCGGACTGTCAGTGGCCGTGCGGCCGCGCGCCGCCACCGCCGCCCGCTACAGCGTGCCGAGCGTCAGCGCGGTGCACGCATGGGTGCACGCCGTATTGGGAGATCCAGCATGAGCAACTCCCCTGCGGCAGCCGCGCTCGCCGAGGTCGGCATCGTCGGCAACGGGCAGATCACTGCCCTCGTGCGCGCCGACGGGTCACTCCCCTGGTGCTGCTGGCCGCGACCGGACGGCGATCCCATCTTCTGCGGGCTACTGGAACGGCACGGTGAGCCCGGCCAATGGGGCCGGTTCGACATCTCGCTCATCGACCAGACGCGCTGCGAACTCAAATACGAGCGCAACACCGCTATCCTGGAATCCCTGGTCGAGGATCAGCGCGGCAATTCCGCGCGGATCACGACCTGGTGCCCGCGCTACCTGCGCCAGGGCCGGCTCTACCGACCGGCCATGCTGGTGCGGCGCATTACCCCGGTAACCGGGCGCCCGGCGGTCCGCATCGTGCTGCGCCCGGCCTCCAACTACGCCCAGCGCGGGTTCGAGCGCCAGCTCGGCAGCCACCACGTGCGCTTTGAGGACGGCGAGCAGTCCCTGCGGGTCACCACGGACGCGCCGGTGTCCTACCTCGCCGAGGAACGCGAGTTCGTCCTCGAGCGGCCAGTCGACCTGGTGCTCACGAACGACGAAACCCTGAGCGCGCCGGCGCACGAGATATCGGATGAGACCCTACGCTCCACGCGGCGTTACTGGCACGAGTGGGTGCGCGGACTTGCGATCCCGTTCGAATGGCAGGAGGCGTGCATCCGTGCCGCCATCACGCTGCAGCTGTGCACGTACGATGACAACGGCGCGGTGCTGGCGGCGCCTACCACCTCGGTCCCGGAAGCCCCCGACAGCGGGCGCAACTGGGACTACCGCTATTGCTGGCTGCGCGATGCCTACTTCACTGTGCAGGCCATGAACCGCCTTGGCGCCACCGGCGCGATGGAAGCCTTCCTGCGCTACATCGACGACGTGGTGGCGCGCGAGCGCGAGGGCCACCTGCAACCGGTCTACGGCATCACCGGCGAGCGCGAGCTGCACGAGCGCACGGTCGAGACGCTCGCCGGCGTTGAAGGCATGGGCCCGGTACGCGTCGGGAACCTCGCGTACCGGCAGCGGCAGCACGACGTCTACGGCTCGGTGATCCTCGCCTCGACCCAGGCCTTCTTCGACGCACGCCTGGAACATCCGGGCGACGTCGAGCAGTTCAAGCGCCTCGAGTCGCTCGGGGAACGTGCGGTCCCCCTCTTCGATGCCCCCGACGCCGGCATCTGGGAATTCCGCGGCACCGAACGCCGGCATACGCTGTCGGCCGCGATGTGCTGGGCGGCCTGCGACCGCCTGGCGAGGATCGCGCAGCGGCTGAAGCTCCCCGCGCGCAGCGACTACTGGCGTGAACGTGCCGATCTCATGCGCGACCGCATCCTGGAGGCGGCCTGGCGCCCCCAGTCGGGCACCTTCTCGGCGACCTTCGAAGGCGAAGTGGTCGATGCGAGCATGCTGCTCTTGCCGGAACTCGGCATCGTGACCTGGCGCGACGAGCGCTTCGTGAGCACCCTGCACCGCATCGAAAATGACCTCCGCGTGGGCGATTTCCTGCTGCGCTACCGACACCCGGATGACTTCGGCGAGACCACCAACGCCTTCACGGTGTGCTCCTTCTGGTGGGCCAATGCCCTGCATGGGACCGGCCAGACCGAGGCGGCGCGTGCGCTCTTCGAGCGCCTGCTGAGCGTGCGCAACGGAGTCGGCCTCTTGTCCGAGCACGTCGATCCGCGTACCGGCGCCCTGTGGGGCAACTTTCCCCAGACCTACAGCATGGTCGGCATCATCACGACGGCGATGCGGCTCAGCCGCCGCTGGGAAGACGAAGTGTGACCCGGCTGGTCAACGTCTCGAACCGCGTGGCGCTGCCCGGCGCACGCTCGGACGGGGGACTCGCCGTCGGGCTACTCGCGGCAATGCACAGGTCCGGCGGCCTGTGGTTCGGGTGGAGCGGCCGCACCAACGAGGGCAGGGACGATGAAGCGGCGCCGGAGATCATCGAGCGCAACAACGTGACCTACGCCACGCTCGACCTTCCCGAGACGCTGTTCGACGCTTACTACAACGGCTTCGCCAACGGCACGTTGTGGCCACTGCTGCACTCCTTTCTCGACCGGTTCCAGTACCGCGCAGCCGAGTACCAGGCGTACGCGGACGTCAACGCACGGTTCGCCCGCGCGCTCACCCCGCTCCTGCACAAGCAGGACCTCATCTGGGTGCACGACTACCACCTGATAACTCTCGGCTCGGAACTGCGCCGGCAGGGCGTTGCCGGTCCGATCGGGTTCTTCCTTCATGTGCCCTTCCCGCACTACGAGGTTCTGCGCGCCCTGCCCTCGTACCGGACCCTCATGAGCGCCCTGCTGTCGTACGACGTGCTCGGCTTCCAGACCGAACTGGACCGCCACTCCTTCCTGTCCTCTGCCCGCGCGTTGTGGGGAGAGGGCTGCGTCTCCCCGTCCCCGGGGCCGCAGGCCCCCGGGCGACGGGTCTATACCGGGGTATTCCCAATCGGGGTCGACGTCGAGGCGGTCTCGCGGGCCGCCGGGCGCAGTGCCGCCTCGCGCCAGATGCGCGAGATGACGCAGGACTTCCAGCGGCGCAAGCTCGTCATCGGCGTCGACCGCCTGGATTACAGCAAGGGATTGTTAGAAAGGTTCGAGGCTTACCAGCACTTCCTCGAATCGTTTCCACAGTACCAGGGCGGAGTCAGCTACCTGCAGATCGCCCCGCTCGGCCGCCAGAGCGTGGAAGCGTATACCCGCATCCGCGCGACCCTGGAACAGCGGGCCGGCCGCACCAACGGGCGCTTCGCGAGCGTGGACTGGACGCCGATCCGCTACCTCAACCGCAACTTCCCGCATGCCACGCTCATGGCATTGCTGCGTACCGCCCGCGTATGCCTGGTCACACCCCTGCGCGACGGCATGAACCTCGTGGCCAAGGAGTTCGTGGCAGCCCAGGACCCGAAGGACCCGGGGGTTCTGGTACTCTCCGACCGGGCCGGCGCCGCCTGCGAGCTGGGCGACGCCCTGCTCGTGAACCCCTACGACACGCAGGGCATCGCGGGCGCACTGAAGACGGCACTCGACATGCCCCTCGCGGAACGCCGCATGCGCCACGAGCGGATGCTGACCGCACTGCGTGAGCACGACCTGCACCAGTGGTCGGAATCCTTCACCGCGGCCCTCAGGGCTGCGGGGCGCCGCCAGCGGATGACCCGGAACGAAGACCCGGCGGGTGTCTACGTGACGCCGCGACCGCTCAACGGATGAACACGGAAGCAGTTGGATCGTGACAGGTACCTGCCCTCGCCCCACACCGGCCTCCCCCGCGCGCCTCAGCCGCCGCCGCGTCCTGGCCGGCGCGGCCGGGCTTGCGGTCGCCCCGCTGCTGCGAGGGCCCAGCTGGGCGGAGGGCGTCGCGGCACCGCGCCTGGGAGCCCCGCAACCGTTCTCGTTCGAGGGCCTGATCCAGACGGCCCACACGCTCTCCCGTGACACCTACCGCGCGCCGGCGACCCTGCCGGCGGACATCCTCGAGCGGCTGGACTACGATGCACTCGGCAAGATCCACTTCGACCCCCAGTGCGCATTGTTCCGCGACGGCCCCGGGGACTTCCCGGTCACCTTCTTCCACCCGGGGCGCTTCGCCACCTCACTCGTTCGGGTGTTTGCCCTCAGCGGGACCGGTACCGCGACCTCGGCGCGCGAATTCCTCTATGACCCGGCGTGCTTCCGGATGCCGGACGACAGCCCTGCCCGCGCGCTGCGCAACGGTGGCTTCGCGGGCTTCAGGCTGCAGGAGAGCCGCGACCCGGGCGCGCACGCGCCCGACTGGCACAACAACGACTGGGTGGCGTTCCTCGGGGCTTCCTACTTTCGCGCCATCGGCGAGCTCTTCCAGTACGGCATCTCCGCGCGCGGCATCGCCATCGACACCGCGGTCGCCGGCAAGGCCGAGGAATTCCCCAACTTCACGCAGTTCTACCTGGCCCCCGGGGCAAACGGCTCGGCGCAGATGACGGTCTACGCGTTGCTCGAGGGGCCGAGCATCGCCGGCGCCTACCGCTTCGTGCTCCACCGCCAGCACGCGGTGGTCATGGAGATCGAGGCGCGCCTGTTCATGCGCCGCGCCGTCACGCGCCTGGGGCTCGCCCCGCTCACCTCCATGTACTGGTTCTCCGAGACCAGCAAGGCGCGCGCCGTCGACTGGCGGCCGGAAGTGCACGACTCGGACGGACTGAAGCTCTGGACCGGTGCGGGCGAGCACCTGTGGCGACCGCTGCAGACCCCGCGCGAGTCGGTGGTGTCCGCGTTCCTGGATCGCTCGCCGCGCGGCTTCGGGCTGCTCCAGCGCGACCGCAGCTTCGATCACTACCTCGACGGCGTGCACTACGAGCGCCGCCCCAGCCTGTGGGTGGAGCCGCTCGGGGACTGGGGTGAGGGCTCGGTACAACTGGTCGAGAACCCGACCGACGATGAGATCCACGACAATATCGTCGCCTTCTGGGTACCCAAGGCGCCGGTTGCTGCAGGGGCCGCGCTTTCCATCAGTTACCGGCTTTACTGGAGCGCCGAGGAGCCCTTCCCCAGCCCGCTCGCGCAGTGCGTCGCCACGCGGCTGGGCCGCGGCGGACAGCCCGGCCAGACCCGCCCCTCAGGGGTCTTCAAGTTCATGGTGGAGTTCCAGGGCGGCCCGCTCGTGAAACTCCCCTTCGGCGTGATCCCGGAAGTGGTGCTCTCCGCCGCACACGGGCGCTTCAGCTACGTGTTTGCGGAAGCCGTCCCCGATGGGATCGCCGGTCACTGGCGCGCGCAGTTCGACTTCACCCCCGAGGGTCCGCAGCCCGCGGACCTGCGGATGTTCCTGCGCCTCGACGGCCGCGCGCTCTCGGAGACCTGGCTGTACCAGCTGCGCCCGCAGGAGCAGGCATGAAGGCCGCGGCGGTACTGGGCCTCGTCGCACTCTTGTCCCAGGGTGTACCGCCGGCGACCCCCGGTGTCGCACCCGATCCGACGCCCCTGCCTGGGGCGACGGCGCCGGCCGCGGTAACGGAGGCGCCTGCAGTGCCGTCGCCGGTGACGCCCACGCCCACTGCGGCGCCCCCCGCCGCACCGCGACCGGCCCCCGCGCGCCGCCCGGCCGCGGTCGCACCGCCAACCCCGGCACCAGCACCGACGCCACGCCTGTTCGGATTCGAGGACGTGCGGCGCCTGGCGCAGGAGCGCTCCAGGCGCGAGTACCGGCCGCGCGATGACTCGCTGCCCCAGACGCTGGCGAGCCTGAGCGCGGACCAGTACCGCGACATCCGCTTCCGTGCCGCGAGCGCCCTGTGGCGCAACCAGTCGCTGTTCGAGGCGGAGTTCTTCCACCGCGGCTATCACAACAAGGAGCGCGTCAACCTCTTCGAGGTGAGCCCGAGCGGGATCACCGCGCTCAGCTACAACCCGAACTTCTACACCTTCGGGTCGCAGAAGGCGCCGCGCGTCCCCCCGAACGTCGGCTACGCGGGCTTCCGGATCCACTATCCCCTGCAGACGCCAGCGTACAAGGACGAGCTCATCTCCTTCCTCGGCGCCTCCTACTTCCGCGTGCTGGGCCGCAACCAGCACTACGGTGCCTCGGTGCGCGGGCTCGCGATCGACACCGCCGCGCAGTCCGGCGAGGAATTCCCGGTGTTCACCGACTTCTGGCTGGTGCGCCCGCACAGCGGCGACCGCCGCCTCACGCTCTACGCGCTACTCGACAGCAAGAGCGTGGTCGGCGCCTACCAGTTCGAGGTGCAGCCCGGCGGCATAACGCTCGTCGAAGTGCACTGCACCCTGTACCTGCGCCGCCCGGTCGCGAAGCTCGGGATCGCGCCGCTCACCTCGATGTTCCTCTTCGGCGAGGACCCATCCGGGCACCGCTACGACGACCCGCGCGCGCAGGTGCACGACAGCGACGGGCTGACCATCGAGACCGGGCACGGTCAGTGGCTGTGGCGGCCGCTCGTCAACCCGCGCGAGCTGCGCGTCAACCGCTTCATCGACGAGAACCCGCGCGGCTTCGGGCTCATCCAGCGCGAGCGCGAGCCGCGCCAGTACGGTGACCTCGAGTCGCAGTACGAGCTGCGGCCGAGCTACTGGGTCCAGCCGCTTGGCAACTGGGGCAAGGGCGGCGTGGAACTCGTTGAGATCCCGAGCGACGAGGAGATCCACGACAACGTGGTGGCCTACTGGGTGCCCTCCGACAGCCCCGCGGTCGGGCGGCCGGTGTCGTACAACTACCTGGTGTCGGCCTACCTTCACAACAGCCAGTGGCCGCCCGGCGGCCACGTCGTGAGCACGCGCAGCGGCAGCACCGATGCGCACGGCAAGCTGCCCCCGGGGGCGCGGCGCTTCCTCATCGAGTTCGCCGGCGGCGACCTCGACGCCCTGGGCGCCGCCCAGCCGGTGAAGGCAGAGGCGACCGCGGACAACGCCCGCGTGGACTCCCTGAGCATCGAACGCACCAGCGCCGGGACCTGGCGCGCCGCGATCGTCGTGACGCCGCGCCTGCGGCGGCCGGTCGACCTGCACTGCTTCCTCACGCTCTACGGCGAGGTGCTCACCGAGACCTGGACCTACCAATGGACCCCGTGAGCGGCAAGCCGGTCCATCCCCGGCTGCGCCGCACGCTGTTCTTCGGTCTCACGTTCCTCACCGCGGGCGCGGCGACCGCCCTGATGCTCGATGCGCTGCGCGCCAACGGCCTGAGCGCGGTGGAACTGATCGGCGTCGCGCTGTTCTTCTGCCTGTTCACCTGGATCTCCGGCGCCTTGTGGACCGCGCTCGCGGGGTTCGCCGTGCGCCTGAGCGGGAGCGACCGCGGCGGTCTCGACCTCGCCGCACTCGCCGGACGGCCATTGACGACGCGCACCGCGCTCGTCATGCCCATCTACAACGAGGATACCGAGCGGGTCGGGGCGGGCCTGGCAGCCATCTGGAACTCACTCCAGGGCGAAGCCGACCAGGCGGCCTTCGACCTCTTCATACTTTCCGACTCGACCAATGCCGCGATCGCCGCCGCCGAGGAGCGCCTCTGGGCGCGCCTTTGCGAGCTGCCCGGTGCGGCCGGCCGCGTCTTCTACCGCCGCCGCACCGACCGCCGCGGCCACAAGGCCGGCAACATCGACGAGTTCGTGCGCCACCGCTCCAAGGGCTACGAGTGCATGCTGGTGCTGGATGCCGACAGCATCATGAGCGGCGCCGCCCTGGTGGCGCTCGCGCGGGCGATGGAAGCGCATCCACGCATCGGCATCGTGCAGAGCCTGCCTCTCGCGGTCGGCCGCGAGACGCTCTTCGGGCGCCTCATCCAGTTCGGCTCACGCCTGCAGAGCCCGATGCTCGGCAGCGGGCTCGCCTGGTGGCAGCTCGGGGAGAGCAACTACTGGGGTCACAACGCGATCCTGCGCATCCGCCCGTTCGCCGAGCACTGCGACCTCCCCGTTCTGCCCGGCCGCCCGCCGTTCGGCGGCACGATCCTCAGCCACGATTTCGTCGAGGCCGCATTCATGCGCCGCGCCGGCTACGAGGTGCGGGTGGTGCCGCAGCTGGAAGGCAGCTGGGAAGAGGTGCCCGGGAACATCCTCGACTACGCGGCCCGCGATCGCCGCTGGGCGCAGGGCAACCTGCAGCACTCGCGCCTGCTGACCGCGGCCGGCCTGCACCCCTTGAGCCGCATCCACCTGATCACGGGCATCATGTCGTACGTGAGTTCGCCCATGTGGCTGTCGCTGCTGCTGCTGTCCTCGGTCCTCAGCATCATCGAGTCGGCCAAGCGCCCGCAGTACTTCCTGCCGGGTGCCGCCACGATGTTTCCCGCCTGGCCGCAGTTCCGCGGGCAGCAGACCCTGGTCCTCATCGGCATCACCCTGGTGGTCCTGGTGCTGCCGAAGGTCCTGGGGGCGGTGCTGGCGGTACGCGACCCGGTCCTGCGCCGCGGCTACGGGGGCGCGCGACGCCTCGCGGCGGGGCTGGTGCTCGAGCAGTTCTTCAGCATGCTGCTCGCCCCGCCGATGATGCTGTTCCACGCCACCTTCGTGGCACAGATACTCCTGGGACGTGGCGTGAACTGGGGCGCCCAGGACCGCGGGGAGCGCGGCGTGAGCTTCGCGGAGGCGATGAAGCGCCAGCGGGGCCAGCTGATCGCCGGGATCATCTGGATCGCGCTGATTGCGTGGCTCGCCCCGCGGTTCTTCCTGTGGCTGACCCCGGTGTTCCTGGGCCTGCTGTGCGCGATACCGCTGACGGTCTATACGAGCCGCGCGAGTGCCGGGGCTGCGGCCCGGCGCAGGGGCCTGTTCCTGGTGCCGGAGGAATCCGATCCGCCCCCGGAACTACGAGCGCTGGCCGAGTTCACCGCTCCGGCACCGGCCGTGGCGCCTCCCGCCGCGGCGACGTCGGCCGATCCACGACGCGTAGCCTGAGGCGACGCCCCGGGGGCGGCTAGTAGTGCGGCGGGGTGATGACCCAGACGACCCGGGTCGGAACCTTGCCGGGATTGCGGCAACGGTGCCGGTCGGTGCTGCGGAACGAGAAGCTGTCACCGGGCTCCAGGCGGAAATACTGCTGCTCCACCCAGAGCTCGAGCGTACCCTCGATCACGATCCCCGCTTCCGAGCCGTCGTGACTGTATTCCCCGCTGTCAGCCCCGGGCTCGAGCACGCTCATCAGCAGTTCGAGCGGCCCTGACAGGTTGGGCGACAGCAGCTCCTCGTTGATGCCAAGCCCGGTGAAGCTCATGCGGCGGCGCTGCCCGGCACGCACCACGACGTGGCGCTCGGCCGGGTTGCCCTCGCTGCCAGCGGGGAAGAACCAGCTGATGTGCACGCCGAGCACGTCGCAGATGCGCCGCAGCGTCCCTATCGGAAGCCGCGAGCGATTGCGCTCGATCTGGCTCAGGTAGCCGACCGAAACCCCGACCAGCTCGGCCAGCTGGCTCAGGGTCAGCCGCTTGATGTGCCGCAGTTCACGGATCTGCTCGCCTACCTGGCGCTCTGCCGGGGTAGTGGCGGCGGCCTGGGGGGCCTGAGCGGAGCGTGCGGGCATGTCCGGTCCTCAGGCGCGCACGCGCGCGCTGCGCGGGTCGTAGAACGGCTGCAGCGAGGCAGCGGCCGGGATGCGCGTGGCGGCCACCTCCAGTTCGTAGCGGCCGTCCGCGATCCACTCGGGCGTGACGATCTCCCCGCCGTTGTCGACGTAGCCCATCCCGAGCGGCCGCCCGATCGTATGGCCGTACATCCCGGAGGTGAGGCGTCCCACGATGCGCCCGTCACGCCAGATCGGCTCGTTGTGGTAGAGCTGTGGCTCGTCGGCCTCCAGCCGGAAGTTGACCAGCCGCCGGCGCAGGCCTGCCTCGCGCTGCCGCAGCAGCGCCTCGCGCCCGATGAACCCGCCGGGCTTGCCGAAGCTCACCGCAAAGCCCAGGCCCGCCTCGAGCGGTGTGTCCTCCTCGCCGAGGTCGTGACCCCAGTGCCGGTAGGCCTTCTCGATGCGCAGCGAGTTGAGGGCGTGGTACCCGGCCTGCACGATCCCGTAGGCCTCCCCGGCTCGCACGATTTCGTCATACACCGCCTGCACGAACTCGGTCGGCATGTAGAGCTCGAACCCGAGTTCACCGACGTAAGTGATGCGGCTTGCGCGCACGCGCGCGTAGGCCATGTCGATGAGTCGCGAGGCCCCGAACGGGAATGCCGCGTTCGAGAGGTCATCATCCGTGAGCGACTGCAGCAGCGCCCGGCTGGCAGGCCCCATGACCCCGAGCACCGCGTACGCGGAGGACATGTCCACCGCCGTGACGCGCGCCTGCGGTGGCAGCTGCCGGCGCAGCCACGCGAAGTCGCGCCCCTGGGTGGCGCAGGCGGTGACGACGAGGTAGCGCTCCGGGCTCTCGCGCGTCACGGTAAGGTCGGCCTCGATGCCGCCGCGCTCGTTGAGCCACTGCGTGTACACGATGCGTCCCGGCGGCACGTCGACCTGCGCCGCGCAGATGCGGTTGAGCACGGCGGCGGCGTCCGGCCCCTCGACCAGGAATTTCGCGAACGAGGACTGGTCGAAGATCCCGACCCGCTCGCGCACGCCGCGATGCTCGGCGGCACTGTACTCGAGCCAGTTCTGGCGCCCGTAGCTGTAGCGGTACTCGGGCGGCACACCCGGGGGGGCGAACCAGTAGGGTCGCTCGTAGCCAAGCACCTCGCCGAAGCAGGCGCCGTGCGCCTTGAGGCGGTCGTGGAGCGCGGAGCGGCGCACGCCGCGCGCGGTCTCGGCCTGGCGGTACGGCCAGTGCATCGCGTACAGCAGGCCGAGCGTCTCCACCGTGCGGTCGTGCAGGTAGCGGCGATTGCGCTGGAAGGGGGCGACGCGGCGCACGTCCACGTCCCAGAGGTCCATCGGCGCGTGGCCGTCGACGATCCAGTCGGCGAGCACCTTGCCGGCGCCACCGGCGGACTGGATGCCGATCGAGTTGAAGCCGGCGGCCACGTACAGGCCCGCGACCTCCGGGTTGGGACCGAGCAGGTAGCGGTCATCGGGCGTGAAGCTCTCCGGGCCATTGAAGAACACCTGCACACCGGCCTTCTCCAGCGCCGGGACCCTGCGGATGGCGGCCGCGAACAGCGGCTCGATGTGCGCGAGGTCCTCGGGCAGCGTCTCGAAGGTGAACGACTCGGGGATGCCGCGCATGCCCCAGGGCTTGGCGCGCGGCTCGAACCAGCCCACCAGGAGCTTGCCGGTATCCTCCTTGAAGTAGCTGCAGGCATCGGCGTCGCGCAGCACCGGCATGTTGCCGCTCAGGCCCGCCATCGGCTCGGTGACGATGTAAAAGTGCTCCGCGGCATGCAGTGGTACGGTGGCATCCACCCAGCCGGCGATGTCGCGGGCCCACATGCCGCCGCAGTTGACGACCACGGGAGCGCGCAGCTCGCCCTGCTCGTGGCGCACGCCCGTGACGCGGCCACCCTCGACATTGATGCCGGTCACACGGCAGTTCTCGATGATGCGCACGCCGCGGCTGCGGGCGCCGCGCGCCAGCGCCTGCGTCGTGTCGATGGGGTTGGTGCGCCCGTCCTTAGGCAGGTACACCGCACCGACCACGTCTTCGAGGCTGATGAGCGGCCACACCTTGAGCGCCTCGTCAGGCGTCAGGATGTTGACCTCGAGCCCGAAGGAGCGCGCCATGGACGCCCCGCGCTTGAGTTCCTCGAGCCGTCCGGGGCTCGCCGCAACCGCCAGCGAGCCGGTCTGGCGAAATCCCGTCGCCTGCCCCGTCTCGGCCTCGAGTCCCGCGTACAGCTCGGTGGTGTACTTGGCAAGCCGCGTCAGGTTGAGCGTCGCGCGCAGCTGGCCGACGAGGCCGGCGGCATGCCAGGTCGTCCCGCAGGTGAGCTGCTTGCGCTCCAGTAGCACGACGTCGGTCGTGCCCCGCCGCGCGAGGTGGTAGGCGAGACTGACCCCGACGATCCCACCGCCGATGATCACGATGTCGCTCCGCGACGGGACCTCTGGACTCACTGCCGCTCCCGGTTAATCCGCCCGATCTGCACTCTACGCCGATGCCGTGAATATTTTTTATTTTTTTTCACGCCTGTGAAAGTCTGGCCGGCGCGCCTAAGATCGCCCCGGGGCTCATCTCCTTAAAGGGCGCAGGCGATGGTCGAAGAGGTTCGAGCGCTGGTGATCGGCGGCGGCGTGGTCGGCTGCAGCTGCCTGTATCACCTCGCCCGCCTCGGACTTACCGACTGCGTGCTGGTGGAGCGGGACGACCTGACGAGCGGCTCGACCTGGCATGCCGCGGGCAACTGCCCCACGTTCTCGACCGCACCGTCGCTGATGCGCCTGCAGCAGTACTCCGTTGCCCTCTATCGACGCCTCGCCGCCGATGCGGCCTACCCGATCAACTACCACGTGACCGGCTCGGTGCGGCTCGCTCACACCCGCGAGCGCATGGACGAATACCGGCACGTGCTCGCTATGGCCGAGGGACTCGGCCTGTCCTACGAGCTCCTGTCGCCCCAGGCCCTGCGCGAACGTCATCCGCTGGTGGAGCTCGATGACCTCAGGGGAGCGCTCTGGGATCCGCAAGACGGTGACATCGACCCGGCCCAGCTGACCCAGGCGCTCGCATCCGGGGCCCGCGCGCTCGGAGCGCGCGTGCTCAGGTTTACACGTGTCATCGCACTCGAAGCCCTCCCCGATGCACGCTGGCACGTGACGACGGACAAGGGCGAGTTCATCGCGGAGACCGTCGTGAATGCCGCCGGCTACCGCGCCGGGGAGATCATGGCGCTGCTCGGCCAGAGCCTGCCGCTCGTCACACTGTCACACCAGTACCTGGTGACCGGCGACATTCCCGAACTCGCGGACCGCACCGCGCGCGTGCCACTGCTGCGCGACCCCGATGTCTCCTACTACCTGCGCCAGGAGCGCCAGAGCCTGATCCTCGGTCCCTACGAGCACCGCGCCCAGGCACACTGGCTCGAGGGGATCCCGGAGGACTTCTCGTACAAGCTCTTCCCCGACGACCTCGAACGGGCCGAGCCGTACATCGAGGCGGCCTGTGCGCGGGTGCCGGTGCTCGCGCAGGCCGGCATCCGCCGCGTCGTGAACGGGCCGATCCCCTACTCCCCGGACGGCAACCCCTACATCGGACCCGCGCACGGCCTCAAGAACTTCTATCACTGCAACACCTTCAGCTTCGGCATCACGCAGGCCGGCGGTGCGGGCAAGGCCCTCGCCGAGTGGGTCGTCCATGGCGCGCCCGAGTGGGACCTGTGGGCGCTCGATCCGCGCCGATTCACCGGCTACGCGACGGCGCGTTACACGCTCGCGCGCGCGCTCGAGGTCTACGAGCACGAGTACGCCCCTGCCTTCCCGCTCGAGGAGCGCAGCGCGGGACGGCCGCTGCGCTGCTCGCCGCTTCACGACACGTTGGGGAGTCAGGGGGCGCGCTTCGGCGTCCGCGGCGGGTGGGAGCGCGCGCTGTGGTACCAGGAGGGTGAAGGACCCAGGGCACCCGGGCTCACCTTCCGCCGCGGCGCGGCCGGCTTCGAGGCGGTCGCCGCCGAGGTCGCCGCGGTCCGCAGCGGCGTCGGCATCGCCGACCTGCCGGGCTTTACGAAATTCATGATCGAGGGTGCGGGCGCCGAGCGCTTCCTCGACCGACTGGTGTGCTCGAAGCTGCCGCGGCCCGGGCGCATCGCACTCGCCTATGCGCTCAATGCGCGCGGCGGTATCGAGAGCGAGTTCACGCTGACGCGCCTCGCCCCGGACCGCTTCTACGCCGTCTCGGCCGCGAGTGCGGAGCACCACGACGAGGACCTCCTGCACGCCCACCTCACCGCCGACGCGGAAGTGCGCATCACGCCGTTGACGGAAGCCTACGGCACGCTGATCCTCGCCGGTCCCCGGTCCCGCGAATTGCTGGGCGCCGTCACCACGACCGACCTCTCCAACACCGCCTTCCCCTGGCTGAGCGCCCGCACGGTGCACATCGCGGACGCGGCCGTGTGGGCGTTGCGGGTGAACTACGTCGGCGAGCTCGGCTGGGAGCTCCACGTGCCGCGCGCGGAGCTGGCGGCGGTGTACGCGCGCCTGCGGGAGGCGGGCCGCGCGCTCGGGCTGCGACACTTCGGGCTCTACGCCATCGACAGCCTGCGCATGGACAAGGCGTACCGCGGCTGGAAGAGCGACCTGGAGGGCGGCTTCACCCCGCTCGATGCGGGGCTCGAGCGGTTCGTCGACCTTCGCAAGGGTGAGTTCGTCGGCCGCGCGGTGCTGCTGCGCCAGGAGCGCGACGGCGCACGCTTTCGCATGGTGACCCTGCTGCTCGAGGAGCGCGGCGATGCTGACGCCCTGCCGGCAAGTCCGGTATTCCGCGGCGCGGAGCGCATCGGCGAGGTGACCTCGGGCGCCTACAGCCACACCCTCGGCCGCAGCCTTGCGCTGGCCTACCTCCGCCGGGCCGAGGCGACCGAGGGTGCACGGGTCAGCGTCACGGTGCTGGGTGAGGCGCGCGCCGCACGGGTGGCGCTCGAGGCGCCCTGGGATCCCGGCAACCAACGCCCCCGGGCCTGACGGCCACAGTTTTTAACGGCGCGCGCGGCTATCATCAGCCCAACGCCGCCCTGAAACGGACTGAACTCACGTGCCAAACACGCTCACCGCCCGCTGCCTCCACCTCCTGCCCGCGCTCGCGCTGCTGCCCGCCCTCGCCTGGGGCGCCGATCCCGGCCAGCGCATCGTGCCCTTCGACCTCGAGGCCCACCGCGGCGGGCGCGCATTGCGGCCCGAGAACACACTGCAATCCTTCGCCAACGGCCTGTCGCTCGGGGTGGATACGCTCGAGCTCGACATGGGGGTGACCAAAGACGGGGCGGTGGTGATCTCCCACGAACGCGGCCTCAACCCCGACCTGGCGCGCGGCCCTGACGGCAAGTACATCGACAAGGGCATCCCGTACGTGCAGCTGACGCTCGCGCAAGTCAAGAGCTACGACGTCGGCCAAATCCGGCCCGGGAGCGCCTACGCCAAGCGCTTCCCTGATCAGCTCGTGGTGCCCGGCACGCGCATCCCGACTCTCGCCGAGGTGATCGACCTGGTGCGCCGCTCGGGAGACAAGCACGTGCGGCTCAACATCGAGACCAAGATCGACCCGACGCACCCGGACGAATCACCGGACCCGCAGCACTTCGTGGACGCCGTGCTCGGCGTGCTGCGGCACGAGAAGTTCGAGGACCGGGTGATGATCGAGTCCTTCGACTGGCGCACTCTGCAGCTGCTGCAGAAGCAGGCGCCACGCATCCCGACGGTATACCTGACGCAGGTCCAGCAGCCGGAGGAGAACCTGTATACCGACAAGCCCTCACCCTGGACCGCCGGCTTCGATCCCCGCCGGTACGGGCAGTCCGTGCCACGGGCGGTGAAGGCCGCCGGAGGGAAGATCTGGTCCCCGCTCTACCAGGACATCGACGTCGACCAGGTCCGGGTCGCCCACGAGCTGGGGCTGCCGGTGATCGCATGGACGGTCAACGACCCGGCCGACATGGCGCGCCTGATCGACATGGGGGTCGACGGCATCATCTCCGACCGCCCCGACCTTCTGCGCCAGGTCGCCGCGCAAAAGGGAATCCGGCTCCCGGCGCCCGCGCCGGTGAAGCCCTGAATCCGCCTCGCCCGCTTGCGGACCTGACATAAGCTCCACCTTCTTATACGTCGTGACGAACGAGGGCGCGGGCAGCCTCTGATGGCCGTGGGTGTTTTCGATTCCGGGGTCGGCGGACTGACCATCCACCGCGAGCTCAGTGCCCGGCTGCCGGGCGCCGACCTCGTCTACTTCTCCGACCAGGCACACATGCCCTACGGGCCGCGCAGCGGCGCGCAGATCGTGGAACTCACTCAGCGCGCCTGCGAGCGGCTGTTCGCCGAGGGCTGCGAACTCATCGTGCTCGCCTGCAACACCGCATCCGCGGTCGCCCTGCGGCAGCTGCAGACCCAGTGGCTGCCGCAACTGCGCCGGGGCCGCGCCCGCCCGGCCAACATCCTCGGGATCATCGTGCCCACCATCGAGGCGGTGACCGGCAAGCCCTGGCGCGGACCGCACAGCCCCGGGAGCACGGAGCCACGGCGTTGCGTGGGAGTCTTCGCCACCCAGGCCACGGCACGCAGCCAGGTGTACGAGATCGAGATCGCCAAGCGGCGCGGCGACCTGGTGGCAGTCACGGAGGCCTGCAAGGGACTCGCGGCACTCATCGAGCAGGGCGCGCCGCGCGCAGAGCTCGCGGCGGTGATAAAGGAGCACGTGGCGGCGGTCGCGGCACGGGCCGGCGGCCCGCCGCACAAGGTGATCCTGGGCTGCACCCACTACGAGGTGTGCGCGGACCTGTTCCGCGAGGCCTTGCCCGCATCGGTCGAGCTCATCCAGCAACCCCACGCCACGGCCGACAGCCTGCTCGCCTACCTCGCCCGTCATCCCGAGTACTCCGCCGGGCACGAGGGCCGGCGACGCTTCCTCACCACCGGCCGGCCCGGCACTCAGCACCGCTTGGTCGAGACCTTCTGGGGCGGCCCGCTGGCATTCGAGGCGGCCTGAGGCGATGTCCGCCGTCGCCCTGATCCTGCTCCTGATTGCCGCGAGCGCCGCGCTGCGCTACCTGTCCGACCGCATCGGCGTTCCGCTGCCGACGCTGCTGGTGCTGGGGGGCCTGGGGCTGGCGCTGATCCCGGGACTGCCGCGCCTGAACCTGGACCCGGAGACGGTATTCCTGGTGTTCATCCCGCCGCTCTTGTTCTGGACGGCGCTGCAGACTTCGCTGCGCGACCTGATCCGCAACCGCCGCTCGATCACGCTCCTGGCGCTGTGGCTGGTGCTGATCACGCTCGTGACGGTTGCCGCGGTCACGCACACCCTGCTGCCCGCGCTGCCCTGGGCGGTGTGCTTCTTGCTCGGGGCGATCGTGTCTCCCCCGGACGCCGTTGCGGTCACTGCCAGCAGCCGTTCGCTCTCGCTCCCGCGCACCGCGCTGGTGCTGCTCGAGGGCGAGAGCCTGATGAACGACGCGACCGCCCTGGTGGCCTACCAGATCGCGCTCGCAGCCGCCGTCACCGGCACGTTCTCGCTCCCCAGGGCCGCCGGCGAGCTGGTGCTCACCGGTGCCGGGGGCATCGGCATCGGGCTCGCGCTGGGGTTCGCGGTCGGGTGGGTGCGCCAGCGCATGGCGCGCACCAGCCTGGTCGAGAACACCCTCTCGCTCCTGTCGCCGTTCATCGCCTACATCCCGGCCGACGCGCTGGGCGGCTCGGGCGTGCTCGCCGTGGTCGCGATGGGGCTGTATCTCGCCCGCTACTCACCGCGCGTCATCACCGCCCCCACGCGTCTCCAGGGCGCCGCGATGTGGGAGATGCTGGCGTTCGTACTCGAGGGCCTGATATTCATCTTCATCGGGCTCGAGCTGCCGGTGGTGGTCGCAGGGCTTGCGCCCGGCTCGGCGCTGCACCTGGTCAAAGTCTCCCTGCTGGTCGTCGCGGCGATGACGGCGACCCGCATCGCGTGGATGTTCATCGGGGCGTACCTGCCCCGATGGCTCGACCGCCGCCTCGCGCGACCGACCACGCCCTACCCGCCCTGGCGCAACGTGCTGTTTCTGGGCTGGGCCGGGATCCGCGGCGGGGACTCGCTGGTAATCGCGCTGGCGCTGCCGTACACGGGCCTTCACAGCGCCCCGCTGCCGGGCCGCGCCGAGATCGTGTTCATCACCTTCGTGGTGATCTTCATCACGCTGGTCGTCCAGGGCCTGACCTTGAGTCCCATGATCCGGCTGCTCGGCATCGTCAGCGGCAACGAGGAGCAGGGCGAGGAACGCGCCGCGCGCAGCGCGAGCATCCGCGCGGGAGCCGCGGCACTGGCGCAGCTCAACGGGCTCAGCGACGGGGAGCTGCAGGTCGCCGATGCCCTGAAGCGCGCCGCGCACTACCGCCTGAAGCGTGCCGAGGGGACGGACAGCTCACCGGCCGAATACGCGCGGCTGCGCCTCGCCATGCTCGCGGCCGAGCGCAACACGGTCATCGGCATGCGTGACCGCGGCGAGATCAGCGACGCGGTGCTGCTGCGCCTGCAGCGCGAGTTCGACCACGAGGAGATGCTGCTCAGGCACGACGAGTGAAGGGCCACGTGGCCCTCACACCGCCATGGCGGTGACCGTCACCGGGATGTTGTTGCGGGTGGCGTTGGAGTACGGGCAGATTTCGTGCGCCTTCGCCGTCAGCCGCTCCGCGTCTGCCTGTGACAGCCCGCCAATGCGCGCGGTCAGCCCGACCGTCAGCCCGAAGCCGCCCGCCGGCAGCGTGCCGATGCCGACCTCGCACTTGACCTCGACGCTCGTCGGATTGAGCTTCAGCAGCGACTTGCCCGCGAAGTCGCAGGCACTCCCGAAGCAGGCCGCGTAACCGGCGGCGAACAGGTCTTCGGGCGTCGTCGTTCCCGGCCTGCCCGGCCCTCCCATCGCCTTGGGCACCGAGAGATCGACGCTTACCACACCGTCGGCGCTGCGTGTATGACCGTTGCGGCCACCAAGCGAAACGGCGGAGGTCGAGTAGAGGACTTTAACGGACATTGCTTCTCTCCAGCTGGGGGAAAACCCGCAGGCGAGTGCGCCAGCGGGGCGGCATGGGGCGTCCCGAGGATTCTGGCACGCGGGCAGCCAGTGCGGACACCCGCAATTGCCTCGGCGGTTGCGAGCGACTACTGTCTCGCTCACCGTAGAGCTTGAGAGCCGGGCCTCGATGAATGCGCGTACCTTGAAGAGCAGCGGCGCTGCGCCGCCGGAAGATCCCTGGGCACGGGCGCTGGCGCGCGTGCGCCCCGGGTTCGCGCTGCCGCGTGAGTTCTACTGTGAACCGGAGATATTCGAGCGCGAGCGGCGCCGGCTGTTCGAGCGCCACTGGCACTGCGCCGGACACCACAGCCAGGTGCCGGAGACCGGGGACTTCTTCACCACCGAACTGTTCGGGGAGTCGGTGATCATCGTGCGCGGCGCCGACCACCACGTGCACGCGCTGCTCAATGTCTGCCGGCACCGCGGTTCGCGCGTGTGTACCCAGCGAGCCGGTCGGGCACGCGGGGGATTCATCTGTCCTTACCACGCCTGGAGCTATGGGCTCGACGGGAGCCTCCGGGCCGCGGCGCGCATGCCCAAGGGCTTCGAGCGCAGCCACTACGGCCTGCGCCGCGTGCACTGCCGCGTCCTCGAGGGCCTCATCTTCATCTCCTTTGCCGAGCATCCCCTGGGTCTGGACGCGGTGGCCGAGATGCTCGCAGGCAGCGCCGGGGTCTATGGCTGGGCGGACGCCCAGGTCGCACACCGCGAGAGCTACCCGGTCAACGCCAACTGGAAGCTCGCGGTCGAGAACTACATGGAGTGCTACCACTGCGGCCCGGCGCACGAGGAGTACTCGCGCTTTCACCTGTACGCGCGCCCCGCCGCGCTCAACCGTGAGGCCGACGCACGGGTGCGAGCACGGGCGCGGGAGCTCGGGGTCGAGATCCGCGAGATCAACCGCTACGGTGCCAACGCGCCGGCCGGCCAGGAAAGCGGCGGCAGTCTGCGTTCGGCACTGGCCGAGGGCAGCGTGAGCGGTAGCGAGAACGGCGGCCCGCTGGCACCGCTCATGGGCCAGTTCAAGGACTACGACGGCGGCGTGACCTTCTTCGACGTGGGACTTACGAGTGACTTCCTCGCCTACCCCGATCACGGGCTCATCTACCGCTTCATTCCACGCACCGTCAGCAGCACCGAGATGGAAGTCCTGTGGCTGGTGCGCGGTAACGCGCGGGCGGGAACTGATTACGATCCGGAGCTCTTGACGTGGCTGTGGAAAGTCACGAGCGTCGCCGACAAGCGCATCATCGAACACAACCAGCAGGGCATCAACTCGCACTACTACCAGCCGGGCCCCTACTCCGAGATGGAGCAGGATACGCGTCGCCTGGTCGACTGGATCGTCGCCGAGCTGACGTAAGCGCCTGGCGGCCGGTCGCGCCGGTCAGTGATCCTTGCCGCTGATGCGGTCCATCACTGCCATCAGGACCCCGGAGACCACGAAGGTGACGTGGATGCCTATCATCCATCCCAGCCGCGGCTGTTCGACCCGCACCCCGGTATCCCCGAGCGGCAGGAACACGCGCAGGAGCGCGATGCCACTGATGGCGACGATGGATGCGATCAGCTTGATCTTGAGATCGGAGAAATCGACTGTGCCCATCCAGGCCGGCCGGTCCTCGTGGTCGCCGACATGCATGCGAGAGACGAAGGTCTCGTAGCCGGCGAAGATCACGATCAGTACCAGGTTGCCCGTCAGGGACAGGTCGATGAGCGACAGTGCGAGCAGGATCACGTGCTCAGCGTCGAATACGGCGATTTCGGCGAGCCCGTGGACGAGCTCGTTGACGAACACCACCAGAATCGCCCCCAGCGCGACCACCATTCCCAGGTAGAACGGGGCGAGCAGCCAGCGCGAGGCGAAGAGGACGCGCTCGATCGCCAGCTCGATGAACTGCGGCTTCTGACCGTTCATGGGTCTCCTTCCGGCGGCCGGGCGGCCCGCCCCACTCCCCTAGTGTGCCCTGTCGGCGGCCGCTTGTGACCTGCGGCCAGCCACGGTGCGGTGTTGTATCGGAGGTCGGGCTACAATCCAGCCGAGACCCGGCCGTAGCCGGGCGATCATGGAGGGGGGACCATGAGCAGGATGCAGCTGATGCCTTCGGGAGAGCGCCAGATCCTGGTGACGCGCGCCTTCGGGCTTACGCCACGCCAGCTTTACCGCGCGCACGTCGAGCCGGCCCTGATACGGCAATGGGTCCTAGGCCCGCCGGGATGGTCGATGCCGGTGTGCATCTGCGAGGCTCGCGCCGGCGGTCACATGCGCTTTGAGTGGCTGAGCGAGCTGGGCAAGGGCTTCTACCTCACGGGGGAATTCATCGAGGTCGTGCCCGACATCCGCATCGTGCACGTGGAGCGGATGCACTTGCCGGAACCGACCCCGGATAATCACATCGAGACCAGCTTCGAGCCGAACGGCGGGGAGACGCTGCTCAGGATGAGGATGAGCCTGCCGGACACCCGCGCGCGCGACCGCCTGTTGGTCACCGGCATGGCAAGCGGCATGGAGCTCAGCTACGAGCGGCTGGCGGGACTTCCGATCAGCTGAAGGTCACCGGATCGGTCGCGCTGCCCGCAAGTCCGCCCTGGGCGAACTTCTGCATCAGGTGGGCGAGCAGCCTGGCGCGCGCATCCTCGCGCGTCGCCACGTCCGGCGTGCGCACCTTGAGGTCGAACTGTAGGCCACCACTGTCGATCCGCGTCAGGTAACAGCCGATGACACCCTCGGCGCCCAGCACTTCGCGCGCGGCATCGGCGGCCAGCGTGCGCACCTGCACCGGGTCAGCCGTGCGTGGCGTGTGGATCGTGACCGCGGTCTGCGCCGCCACATAGGTGCGGCTCAGGTTCAGTGTCACCTGGTTGGCGGCCACGCTGTTGGGCAGCACGATCAGGCGCCCGTCGGGCGTCGTGAGGGTGGTGTATCCCAGCGAGATGCCCGTGACGGTGCCTATCTCCGTGCCGGTCGGCGTCGTCACCTGCAGGACGTCACCCAGATTGAAGGGCCGGTAGATCGTGATCGAGATCCCGGCGACGAGGTTGCCGAGCGTGCTCTGCGCGGCAAGGCCGATGACTACGGAGGCGACTCCCGCGCCCGCCAGCAGGGCGGTACCGAGTGCCCGCAGCACCGGTATCAGGTGGGCGTACAGGATCACCAGCACGACCCAGATCAGGGCGGTGGCGAGCTGTTGCACGAAGCTGATCCCCATGCGATCGACGTGACCCTCGCGCACCAGCGTTGCATGGACCGCCGCACGCAGGACCCGCGACAGCACGAGCCCGAGCAGCAGGAACAGGCACAGGTAGACGAGCGCGCCGCTCACGCTGTCCGGCCTGAAGAAGGACAAGAGGTCCTGCTCACCGGCGTGCAGCAGGTTCACGGAAGCGCTCTCGTGCCTACGTGACGGAGGGAATCGGCGGGGAGCGTTTGCATCATGAGCGCACCGCAACTAGCCGGCGCGAGCGCCTGCAACGCACCGATTCTAGACCGGCCGGACGCGGGGCTCCAAGCGCCCTCGCCTGCAGGGCGGCGGGCGCAGTGCGCCGGCGTGGACTCTAGAGGCTCTGGAGTCGCTCACCGCTCTGGCAGGTGATCTCGTCCACCGTTACCGCAACGACCTCGGTCGTATGCTGGGCCTCGCCAGTGTCAAAGTACTGCCTGTCGACCGCTATGGAGCGCCCGCTGTGCGCGGCGATCGCATAACTGACTTCCTTGACGTCCGAATGCGTCGCGCCGTCCTCGGTTTTCCAGTGCACGCGGTAGCGTATACGTCCATGGCAGCCGCTCGCGGCGCAGTGCTCACTGTTGAGGCCGAAGGCGATCCGGAATTCGTCCTTGCTCAGCCGCATCACGAGAGGCGTCTGGCTTAGGTAGATGCGGTCCTTCGACGGCGCGCCTGCGTGAACGCCTGTGGCGGCGGCCACCATCAGCAATGGCATGAGCTTCATGGGAGTTCCTCGGGTCCTTCCAGAGACGGCGTGCGCACGTTAGCGGCACGTTGATCGCCGCGGCAAACGAGCAATGTTCGCCGGTACCCCAAAAAGTGCTCACCCATGCGGGCCGGCCCCGCCGCGCCGGGACCAGCCCTGGCGAAACCGCGACCTGGATCTCGCCGGGGCTCTTCCGACTTTGAAGTGCGTCACGCAGATTCTGTTCAGTCGCGGGATATTATGTCCCCGACCGCGCGAAACCAGCCGCCTCACCCCCGCTGCTGCGACCGCCGGCTCCAGGCGCCATTGGCGCCCGCTCACCGCCACGACCTCGCGGTGGACAAAAACTCTGGGCCCCGCCCCCGCCCGCGCAGTTCCTGCATGGCCCGGAGTTCAACGATGGCGTTCTTCTCGGTTCTCTGCCCGCATGCTGCTCCGTCTTCCGCGGAGCCCAGGCGCTGCTCATGACGCAGGAAGCCAAGACCCCTGGCACGCGCGAAGCCGCCATGCTGCTGCTGTCCGTGGGCGGCGATCTCGCCGCAGAGGTATTCAAGAACCTCGGCGCGAAAGAGGTCCAGCGCATCGGGGCTGCGATGACCGAGCTCGGCCCGCTGTCCCAGAGCGAAGTCGACGAGACGCTCGGCCGATTCCTCCAGGACGCCGAGAACCAAGCCGCCATCGGTCTCGGCGCGGACGAATTCATCCGTAATACCCTGACCAGCGCGCTCGGCGCCGACAAGGCCTCGAGCCTGATCGACCGCATCCTGCTCGGACGCTCGAGCAAGGGACTCGAGACGCTCAAGTGGATGGACGCCCGCAGCGTCGCCGACAACATCCGTCTTGAGCATCCGCAGACGATCGCGATCATCCTCGCGTACCTGGAGCCGGATCAGGCCGCCGATGTACTCATGCGCCTCCCGGAGAACGTCCGCCCCGAGGTGATCACGCGGATTGCCACCCTCGACGGCGTGCATCCGGACGCCCTCAACAAGCTCGACGAGCTCATCGAGCGGCGCTTCTCCGGAGCGCCCGCCTCGCGCACTGCGACGCTCGGCGGGGCGCGCTCTGCGGCCAACATCCTGAACCACCTCGACGGCTCCCAGGAGACCGCAGTGCTCACCTCCATCCGGGCCGCCGACGAACCACTCGCGGTGCAGATCGAGGATCTCATATTCACGTTCAGCGACCTCACCGACATCGACGATCGCAGCATGCAGGCGCTGCTGCGGGACCTGCCTGGGGAACAACTCGTCGTGGCCATGAAGGCCGCCGATGAAACCCTGAAGGAGAAGATCTACAAGAACATGTCGCAGCGGGCGGGCGACATGCTCAAGGAAGACCTCGCCACCCGCGGCCCCATGAGGCTCTCCGACGTCGAGGCAGCACAGAAGGAAATCCTCGCGACTGCCCGCAAGCTGGCGGATGCCGGACAGATCTCCCTTGGCGGGGCCAAGGGCGAGAGCTACGTGTAAGAACGCCGCACGGGAAGCAACTTCATGACCAACCAGCAGGTACTCGAACAGGACGAGATCGACGCACTGCTTGAGGGAGTCTCGGCCGGCGCCGTCGACGTGAATCCGAACGCAACGCCGGGCGAAGTCCGCTCCTTCGACTTCACCCGCAGCATGCGCATCGTTCGCGGCCGGATGCCGACCCTCGAGATGATCAACGAGCGCTTCGGCCGTCTGTTGCGGACCACCTTCTACACCCTGATCAAGCGCTCGGTCGTGGTCTCGGTGCAGACCGTGCAGATCATGAAGTTCGCCGAATACATCCAGACGTTGCGTCTTCCGACCAGTCTCAACCTGCTGCGCATCAGCCCGCTGCGCGGAACCGCGCTCGCCATCCTCGACCCGCGCCTCGTGTTCCTGCTCGTCGACACCTTCTTCGGCGGCAAGGGACGCCACGCGAAGATCGAGGGGCGGGAGTTCACCTCGATCGAAACCGAGGTGATCCGCATGCTGCTGGACGGTTCGTTCAAGAACCTCCAGGAGGCCTGGGCGCACGTGATCGCCCTCAACATCGAGCACCTGGGCTCGGAGATGAACCCGCAGTTCGCGAACATAGTGAGTCCGACTGAAATCGTGGTTGTCTGTCGCTTTGAGATCGAGATGGACGGCGGCGGCGGCGAACTTCACATCACCATGCCGTACTCGATGATCGAGCCGCTGCGCGACGTGCTTGACGCGGGGGTACAAAGCGACCGCGTGGAGCAGGACGACCACTGGTCGCAGTCCCTCAAGGGCGAACTCGAGCTGGCAGACATAAACCTGCGTGCCGTGCTCGGTACGACCCGGGTCACGGTCGGAGAACTCGCCGCGCTGAAGGCCGGCGACGTTCTGACCACAGACTTCGACGGCAGCGTCCTGCTGATGGCCGAGGACGTACCCGTCTCGCGCGGCACCCTGGGCGTCGCGCACGGCCAGCAGGCCGTGCGCATCACCGCACGCGTCAAGCGCGCCACCCCGGCGCTTGCCGACGGCCCCTTTGTCAGAGCTTCGGGAGAACTGCCATGACTGAGCAGAAGCACGTGGGACCTGAATTCACGGGAGTCCCCGAACCCCAACTGGTGACCCCGCTTGACCCCAAGGAACTGGACTCGGTGCTGCAGGTCCCGGTCACCCTTTCGCTCGAGGTCGGACGCACGAGGATGGCAATCCGTGAGCTGCTCAAGCTCAACGTCGGCTCGGTCATCGAATTCGAGCGCTTTGCGGGGGAGGCTCTTGATGCCTATGTGAACGGCACCCTGATCGCTCACGGCGAGGTCGTGGTCATCAACGACAAGATCGGAATCCGCTTCACCGACAGCGTCAGTCCCGCCGAACGGGTACGCAACCCGCAGGCTACGGAAGCGGCGCAGGAAACCCCATGAGCGATCTCAACGTCTTGGTCGTGGACGACTTTTCCACTATGCGCCGGATCGTCAAGGACGTCCTGCGGGAGCTCGGTTATCCGAACGTCCAGGAGGCCGACGACGGCAACTCCGCCCTCCCGATGCTGCAGACCGGTCGCTTCGACATGCTGATCACGGACTGGAACATGCCCGGGATGCCCGGCCTTGCGCTGCTGAAGGCCGTGCGCGCCGACCCGAAGCTCAAGGGCATCCCGGTGCTGATGCTGACCGCAGAGGCCAAACGCGAGCAGATCGTCGAGGCCGCCCAGGCGGGGGTGAATGGCTACCTGGTCAAACCGTTCACGCCGGCGGCACTGAAGGAGAAGCTGACGAAGATCCTCCAGAACCAGGAGGCGCGTAAGCCGTGAGCGGCGCACCGGCAACCCTCCCCGACGGGACGCTCGACGCCACGGTCAAGGCACTGATCCTGGCCTACGAGAACGGCGATTCCATCGCGCTCGGCAATCTCCTCCAGCAGTTCACCGCCACCAAGGAGCGCACGCTGCGGCGGGAAGTCGCGCAGCTCGCAGCGGTATTGCAGACCGGCCTCGACCGCCTGGGCCAGAACGAGCAGCTCACGCGCATGGCGCGCCGCGAGATGCCGAGCGCGCGCGCACGGCTGCAGCACGTACTGAAGCTTACCGAGGACGCCGCCCACCGTACCCTGGACCTGGTTGAGCGCTCGCGCCCCGCGGCCGAGCGGATCCGCTCACGCTCGTCGGATCTCGCCGCGCAGATCGCACATTCGGCAGCCGCCGGCGCCGACCTGCCACCGCATGGCACCAACGCCGCACGCGTCGCCTCCGAACTGCAGGCGACGCTCGGCGACTGTGACGAAATCCAGGCGAATCTGCTGGAGGTCCTGATGACCCAGGGTTTTCAGGACCTCAGCGGGCAGATCATCCGTGCGGTCATAAGCCTGGTGGAGCAGCTCGAACTGGCGCTTGGGCAGCTGGGGCGGATCTGCGGTGACGAAGTCGATGTGCCCACGGTGCAAGAGGCCGCCGGCAGTGGATTCGGTCCCGTGGTCCCCGGAGTCAACGAAGGACTCACCCACCAGCAGGACATCGACTCGCTGATGAAAGACCTGGGCATCTGACATGAACCCAACCAGCACTGCTTCGGACTCGGGCGCACCCCTCGGCGAGGTCGCGGTTCTCCCCGGCAACTGCACCCTGCGGACCGCAGACGACCTCAAGGCTCACCTACTGCCGCTCGCGGCAGCAGAAGGGGTCGTACGAGTGGATGCTTCCCGCGTCGAGCAGGTGGACAGCGCAGGCTTCCAGCTCCTCGTCGCCCTGGGGCGCGCGCTCGCCCACCACGGCGGAGCCCTTTCTATCCACAGTCCGAGCGCGGCGTTCCGGAGCGCCGCCCGGGTCCTCGGTCTTGAGTTTCTGCTGGAACCGGTGCGCGCGGAGTGACCCCCAGTGAACGTCGACCTTACACAATTTCAAGAGACCTTTTTCCAGGAGTGCGGCGAAGCGCTCGACCTCATGGAGGCGACGCTGCTGCAGCTGGACATTGGCGCTCCGGATTCCGAGATGGTGAACACGCTCTTTCGCGGGGCGCACTCCATCAAGGGCGGCGCGGGGATGTTTGGCTTCGCGCAGATGACCAGCTTCACCCACGGACTTGAGACCCTGCTTGACGGGCTGCGCGCCGGCCAGCTGTCCGTCTCCGGGGACCTCGTAGAGCTGTTGCTCAAATCCGTGGACGCGCTGCGAGAGATGATCTCGGCCGTTAAGGGCGGCGCCCTGGTGGATGCTGCACTCGTGGACCCCCTGAGCGCCGCCATTGCCGCAGCAGCGGCCGCGCCGAAGGCTGAAATCCCCACGGCGAAGCCGCCGATCGCGACCCGCGTGCCCGATGACGTGCCCGCCTCACCAGGACGCGACGCTCAAGGACACAGCACCACGCAGTGGAACATCGCGTTCACGCCCGGGCCCGCGCTCCTCACTCGCGGGAACGACCCCTTGCGCCTGCTTCAGGAGCTGGGCGGACTGGGACCCGTCGAGGTCCGTGCCGACTGCGAGGCCGTGCCTGCGTTCGCGGAACTCGACCCCGAAATCTGCTGTATCCGCTGGAACGTCGTGGTGCACACCGAGGCGCCACGGGACTCCATCGAGCTGATCTTCGACTGGGCCCAGGGCGACTGCGAGCTCGTGATCGACGGTCCACATCGCATCGCGGCGACGTCGGCCCCACCGCGCCCGGAGGACTCCCAACATCCGGCCGCAGCCGGTGCACCACCCATCCCTTCAGAAAACGCAGCGCCCGTGATCCGGACCGAACCGGCCCCGAAACCTTCGCCGGCCCAGGTCGCGGGCGCTGCGGACCACGACGGCGCGCGCGCCACCGCACGGGACGGCCGCCCCGCGGCGGCCGACGCCGGCTCCATTCGCGTGAGCATCGAGAAGATCGATGAGCTCATGAACGCGGTCGGCGAAATCGTGATCACCCAGTCGATGCTCACCCAGCAGATCAGCGGTGTACAGGGCATCGCCGCCGAACGCCTGCGCGACGGGCTCACCCTGCTCGAACGCAACGTCCGGGAACTCCAGGAAAGCGTGATGCGGGTCCGCATGCTCCCCATCAGTGTCGTGTTCAGCCGCTTCCCGCGCCTGGTGCGCGACCTCTCGCAGCGGCTCGGTAAGCAGATCGAGCTCAAGGTCAGCGGCGAGCACACCGAACTGGACAAGATCGTCCTCGAGCGCATCGGCGACCCGCTCGTGCACCTGGTACGGAACAGCATCGACCACGGAATCGAGGCGCCGGAAATCCGGGAGATGTCGGGCAAGCCCGCACAGGGGACGCTCACTCTCAACGCCTTTCACAAGGGCGGATCCATACGGATCAGTGTCGGCGATGACGGCAAGGGCCTCGATCGCGACCGTATCCTCAACAAGGCGCGGGAGCGCGGGCTCCTCGCCGAGGGCGTGGCGCTGTCCGACCCCGAGATCTACGACCTGATATTCGCGCCCGGGCTTTCCACAGCGGAGCGCGCCACCGATGTATCCGGCCGCGGCGTCGGCATGGACGTGGTACGCAGGAACATCGTCGAGCTCGGTGGCACGGTGGACATCGACAGCCAGGCCGGGCAAGGGACCCAGATCAACATCACCCTGCCGCTGACACTCGCGATCGTCGACGGCCAGCTGATCGGGGTGGGCGGCGACACCTACATCGTACCGCTGGTCACGATCGTCGAGTCGCTGCAGATCCGGCCCGGCGCCGTCAGCCAGCTCGCAGGGCGCGGTGAGGTGTTCGAGTTCCGGGGTGACTTCGTACCCCTGATACGCCTGCGTGACCTGTTTGGAAGCAAGCGCGACGAAAGCAGGCCAGACCAGGGCCTCGTGATGGTCGTCGAGGCCGAGGGGCGCAAGGTTGCCCTCTTCGTGGACGAGCTGCTCGGTCAGCAGCAGGTCGTCATCAAGTCACTCGACACCAACTACCGGCGAATCGAAGGGATCTCCGGCGCCACGATCCTGGGAGAAGGCGCGGTGGCCCTCATCCTCGACGTCCCCGGCCTGATCCGCCTCGCGGCGGATGTCAACTCCCGACGGGCCGCATGAACGCCATTCGAATCAAGGAGACGATGAAATGACTCAGGCAAGCACGAATTCCGCCAAGGGCCCCGAACGTCCCCGGCAGATGCTCACCTTCCGGCTCGGCGACGAGCTGTTCGCGGTCGACATCCTCCGGGTGCAGGAGATTCGGGGCTGGAGCGAGGTGACTCGCATTCCGCGCTCACCCCCGCACCTGCTCGGCGTCCTGAACCTCCGCGGCTCGATCGTCCCGATCGTTGACATGCGCCTGCGCTTTGGCCTCAGCCGCGCCGAGTTCACGCCCCTGACGGTGATCATCGTGCTGTCGGTCACGAGCGAGGCGGGTACCCGCGAGCTCGGGATGGTCGTCGACGGCGTCTCCGATGTCGTCGACATGGCCCCCGACGCCCTGCGCGAACTTCCCACCCTCGGCAACCGCACCAGCACCGAGCTGATCGCAGGCCTTGCGAGCATTGAGAACCGCATGGTCATCCTTCTGGACGTGAACGAGCTCATGGCAATGGAACAGAGCACTCCGGTGGCTGTGGCAGCCACCGCCGCTGCGTGAACCGACTCCCCAGGCAAAACAACCGCTACCCCCTACCGAACTATTTAGAGAGGAATTGAAATGGCAACCAAGGCAAAGCCGGCTGCACGCAGCGGCACACGTTCCACCCAGGACCTGCTCGGACTGGTCAACGCGATCAATCGGTCCCAGGCAGTCATCGAATTCAATCTCGACGGCACGATCGTCACGGCCAACGAGAACTTCCTGAAGACCCTCGGCTACTCGCTGGAGGAGATCAAGGGCCACCACCACAGCATGTTCGTCGAGCCGGGCTTCCGCGAGAGCCCTGACTACCAGGCGTTCTGGCGCAAGCTCCGGGACGGACAGTTCGACAGCGGCGAATACCGGCGCATTGCCAAGGGAGGCCGGGAGGTCTGGATCCAGGCCACCTACAACCCGGTGTTCGACTCCAAGGGTCACCCGACCAGGGTTATCAAGTTCGCCACCGACATTACCGCGCAGAAGATCGAGGCGCGCATGAATGCGGCTTTCAAGGGCGCTCTCGACAACGTGACCACCAACCTCATGGTTGCCGACAAGGACAACAACATAATCTACCTGAACAACACGGTCCGCTCCATGATGAGCCTCGCCCAGGCCGACATCCGGAAGGACCTGCCGAACTTCGACGTCGACAAGCTGGTTGGGACCAACATCGACGTGTTCCACAAGAACCCGGCGCACCAGCGCGGCTTGCTGGCTGGGCTCAGCAAGACGTTCAGCTCGAACCTCAAGATCGGCGGTCGCACGATGCGCATCATCGCCAATCCGATGCGCGACGACTCGGGCAGCCGGATAGGAACGGTCGTCGAGTGGTCCGACCTCACTCAGGAGGCGGCGATCGAGGCGGAGGTCCAGGGCATCGTCTCTGGGATCATCGGCGGCACACTGGACAAGCGGATCGACCTCACGTCCAAGGCCGGATTCTTCGCGGCCCTCTCCAAGAGCATCAATGAGCTCACCGACAACATGGCCGAGATGGTCGCAAAGGTGAAGGGTGCCGCCACTGAAGTCAGTCGCGGGGCGGATGAGATCAGCCAGGGTAATACCAATCTCTCGCAACGAACCGAAGAGCAGGCCTCCTCGCTGGAAGAGACCGCGAGCTCAATGGAGCAGATGACCAGCACGGTGCGGCAGAACGCCGACAATGCCGGGCAGGCCAATCAGCTGGCCGTTGCCGCGCGAGACCAGGCTGAAAAGGGCGGCGCCGTGGTCGCCAAGGCCGTGAAGGCCATGACCGAGATCAAGGAGTCCTCGAAGAAGATTTCCGACATCATCGGCGTCATCGACGAAATTGCATTCCAGACCAACCTGCTCGCCCTGAACGCCGCCGTCGAGGCTGCCCGCGCCGGCGAGCAGGGTCGCGGCTTTGCCGTGGTGGCATCCGAGGTCCGAAACCTCGCCGGCAGGAGTGCGACCGCGGCCAAGGAGATCAAGGAGCTGATCCAGGACAGCGTCGGGCGTGTCGAGGAAGGATCCTCGCTGGTGACCCAATCCGGGGCCACGCTGGAAAGCATCATCGGCGCCGTGAAGAAGGTGTCCGACATCGTTGCCGAGATCGCGGCGGCGAGTCAGGAGCAGTCCTCCGGCATCGAGCAGGTGAACAAGGCGGTGATGCAGCTGGATGAACTCACCCAGCAGAACGCCGCCCTGGTCGAGGAAGCCTCTGCCGCCAGCCAGGCAATGGCCGACCAGGCGCGCTCGCTCAACGACATGATGGGCAAGTACCAGGTCGATGCGGCGGAAGTCGCTGCGGCCACTCCTGCGGCGCGCGACAGCCGGGAGCCTGCGCGAGCCAAGGCGGCTCCCGCCCAGGAACGCAGGTCACCGGCTCGCCCGTGGGCCGGCCGCAGCGCCGGTGCTCCCGCGGCAGCCGCCCCCGCCAAGAAGGCCCCGCCGGCAGCCAGCAAGGCAACCGGTACGGACGACGTCGATTGGAAGGAATTCTGAGGAAATCATCATGGCTAGAATCATGGCAGTCGATGACTCGGCGACGATGCGCCAGATGGTGGGACTCACCCTGCAGGCCGCAGGTCACGAGGTCCTGACGGCATCGGACGGCGACATGGCTCTTGAGGTCCTCCGGGACAGTGAGCCGGTCGACCTGGTGATCACGGACGTCAACATGCCTCGCATGGACGGGATCACGCTCGTACGCGAGCTGCGGCGGCTCCCGCAGTACCGGGGAGTTCCGCTCCTGGTACTCACCACCGAGGCCAGCAGTGAGAAGAAGCACGCGGGCCGCGAGGCGGGCGCCACCGGCTGGCTCGTGAAGCCGTTCAACCCGGAGAAGCTGCTGAGCACGATCGAGAAGGTGCTCAGCTGACCTGCGTGCAACCCCGAGTCCCTCGGACCACTGGATCAGAACGATGAAGCGAGAGATGCCCGCAGCGAAGGATCCGAGCCTGCGCGACGCACCGCCTCCGGACTCCACGGCAACCGGGCTTAGGCTGCGCGCGCTTGGTGGAAGCCAGAGCGAGCGTCTGCTCGAGGCGGCGCGCGCAGTAGCCGCGGCCTCCTGCCAGCTCGAGCTGGCGCTGCGCGAGGCACGGGTGCCCGCCGAGTCTCTCGGCGAATCAATGATGGCGATCTCCGAGGCCGAGCGCCGACCTGAGGCCCATCAGGCCGGCGCGCTCCACGGCCTGCGACAGGACCACCTGTCCCGCTGCATAGAGTCGCTGCAGTTCTTCGACCGGCTGTCCCAGCACGTCACCCACGTGTGCGGGTTCCTGTCGACCATCGCCGAGTACATCGGCGACAGCATCGGCTTGCCTTCGGCGCCGGTGGACTGGAGCCCGGAGGGCCTGGAGCGCCACGCCTGGGAACTGATGCGCCAGCGCTTGCGCGGCCGCCTCATCTCCGATGCGCAGCGCGAGCTGCTCGACCTGATCCTGCCGCCCCTGGAGCCGGTCCAGTGCGCTTCAACGCCTGCGCCCGCCGTCTATGACGCGGAGGGCAGCGTGGAGCTCTTCTGATGGCCGCAACCGCATCTCCCCCGCATCCGGGGCCGGCCGCCGCGTATGGCGGAGCGCCGCGGCTGGCGATCAGCGATGCCGATTTCACTTCCGTGTGCAGCCTCATCAAGCGCCTCAGCGGCATCAATCTGTCCCCATCCAAGCGAGAACTGGTACAGGGCCGGCTGGCCCGCCGCATCCGTGAGCTCGGCATGAACTCCTTTCAGGAGTATCTGGAGCTCCTGAACGCGGGAGATGCCGACGAATACGTCGCCTTCTGCAATTCCCTGACCACGAACCTGACCTCATTCTTCCGGGAGTCCCATCACTTCGACTACCTGAAGAGCGAGGTGCTCGCTCCGCTTGCCAGCACTACCTGCCCAGGGCCTCGGCTGCGCATCTGGTCTGCCGCATGCTCGACAGGGGAAGAGCCGTATTCGATCGCGATGACGGTGGCCGAGGCACTCCCCGACTGGCAGCGCCGGGACATCCGCATCCTCGCCACGGACCTGGATTCGAACGTCCTCGCTACGGCTCGCAACGGCGTATATCGCCAGAACCAGCTCGCGGGGCTCTCCCCCCGCCGGCGTTCAGTGCACTTCCGCCCGCACGATGCCGAGAGCCAATCCATTTCGGCAGACCTTGCGCGCCTGGTGACGTTCAAGAGACTGAACCTCATGGAGCCCTTCCCGATGACGGGACCGATCGAGGTGATCTTCTGCCGCAATGTGGTGATTTATTTCGACAAGCCGACCCAGCGCGAGCTTTTTGCGCGCATAGCGAAGCTGCAGCGCGGCGGCGCGACTCTCTTCATCGGGCACTCCGAGTCACTCTTCCGCGTAAGCAACGACTACAGCCTGATCGGGCGGACGACCTATCGGCGGACCCAGACATGAGCGGCTACCTGGCCTCACTCGCCCCCGCCGGAGCACCGACCGCCGCCCCGGGCTTCGAGAAGATCCAACGACGCTGGGACACACGCATCGAGCGCTGGTGCGCCAAGATCCTGCCCGGCGAGTACTTCGTCACCGCGCACGACGAAGCGATTACCACCGTGCTGGGCTCGTGCATTTCCGCCTGCATGCGCGACCCGCACGCGGGCGTCGGCGGCATGAACCACTTCATGCTGCACGAGGACACCTCTCAGGGGCGCAGCGAATGGATGGATCCTGTGGCCGGCCTCGCCACCCGCTACGGCGCGTATGCCATGGAGCAGCTGGTCAACGACCTGATGAAGCTCGGCGGAAAGCGGGACCGGCTCGAGGTGAAGCTGTTCGGCGGAGGCCGGATCCTGGCGTCCCTGACCGATGTCGGTCGGCGCAACATCGACTTTGCGCATGCGTGGCTCGCGGCCGAGGGCCTGCGCGCGGTGGCCGAGGACGTCGGCGACGTCTTCCCTCGCTCGATCGTCTATTTTCCCGCCACCGGCAAGGTACGGGTGCGCCACCTGCGCTCCCTGGCCGGCTCACGAATTGGTGACCGCGAGCGTGAGTACCTCCGTAGCCTGCCGGTCCAGCAGCAGACGACCGGCGAGGTGGAGCTGTTCTAAATGAATGCCGGACTTCCCCAACGCAGCCCGCAGCAGTCCATCCGGGTCCTGGTGATTGACGACTCCGCCCTCGTCCGCCGCCTGTTGTCGGATCTCCTGAGTACGGATCCCGCCATCGAGATCGTGGGCACGGCATCGGATGCCTTCGCGGCACGGGAGAAGATCAAAGACCTCAGCCCGGACGTCGTGACCCTGGACGTTGAGATGCCGCGGATGGACGGACTGACGTTCCTGCGCAACCTCATGCGGCTGCGTCCGATGCCGGTGATCATGGTTTCGTCCCTGACCCAGCATGGCGCGGAGATCGCGCTCGAAGCCCTGGCGATCGGCGCAGTCGACTACCTTCCGAAGCCGAAAGTGGATCTCGCGGCAACGCTATCCGACTATCGCGAGGACCTCATCGCAAAAGTCAAAACGGCAGCCGCGGCGCGGGTGCGGGCCGGCTCGACCCCCCCACCCGCCCGTACCGTCGACCCGAAATACAGCGCGGACGCGATCATCGCCAAGAGCAGCCAGCCGGGCGTATTCAGGACAACCGACCGCCTGATCGCGATCGGGGCCTCCACGGGCGGCACCGAAGCGATCAAGGATGTCCTCGTCGGCATGCCCGCCGACAGCCCCGGTATCGTGATCACGCAGCACATCCCCAAGGCGTTCAGTACGGCATTCGCAAAGCGAATGAATACGTGCTGCCAGATGTCCGTGTGCGAAGCCGAGGATGGCCAGCAGATTCTCCCGGGTCACGTCTACATCGCCCCGGGCGACCAGCACCTGCTCGTCGTGCGCAGCGGTGCGCGCTACGTCTGTCGCCTCGATGATGGATTGCCGGTCAACCGGCACAAGCCTGCGGTGGACGTACTCTTCCGTTCGGTCGCCCAGCAGGCAGGCCCGAATGCGATCGGCGTGCTCCTCACCGGCATGGGGAAGGATGGCGCGCTCGGGCTGAAGGAGATGCGAGATGCCGGCAGTCCGACAATCGCACAAGACGAGCAGACCAGCGTCGTGTGGGGAATGCCCGGTGAAGCGGTTGAGTTGGGCGCTGCAGCCGAAGTGTTGCCTCTGCCTGCAATCTCATCCCGCCTGCGCTCGCTGGCGGATCAGCTCGACATCACCCGCGAACCCAACGCGTAGTTGAATCGCGGCGACGTAAAGCGACAATCCATTACAGTATATTGATCCAAGCACTCGCGATGCGTGCGCATGTTGCGCCGCAGCCTTCCGATATTTCACGTGAGACATCAGTGCTAAATGTTGCGAGTGCAGCAAAAATACCTGCGCGCAATACAGGATTTCCGTATTGACTTTAGCTTGACGTTAATTAAGGTTGACACCCGTGAGCTGGGCACTGAGGTTTTCCAAGCTCTGGCACTGGTGAACTGCTAAACCTCTCCGCCCTGAACCTGCGGAACGTCCCCACGAGTCACGCCGCGCTGGCAGTAAGCCCGCCCGGCAGCTCGGACCGACAACGGCAGAGTTGAATGCCGCATGCCGGTAGGCCTAATTCGTAGGAAGCGCATGTCGGGCGCAAAAGGTTCTGCGGGTAGTGCCCGCGATTTGAGACAGACGGCCACTGCACTCCCATCGGCAGCGCTGCCCCATTCGGCGTCCAACGATCCCAACGAACCGACCGAAGACGCGCAGCGGGTACCGTTGCTCATCGCCGACGACGATCCGCTGATCGTTGCGACCATGGGGCGCGTGCTGCGTTCTGCAGGGTACGCGGTACTCGAAGCATTCGACGGCGCTCACGCGCTGGAGCTGTGCGAGCAGGAAAAGCCGGCGCTCGCAATCGTCGATCACAACATGCCGCACATGTCGGGCGTGGACTTCGCGCGCCGCGCGGCCAGCCGCGGCATCTCGGTCATGTTCCTTTCTGCGCATAGCGATGAGGCCATCGTTCGCGAGGCGATCGCCGCCGGCGCGATCTGCTTCCTCGTCAAGCCCATCGACACGGATCAGCTGCTCCCGGCCGTGCGCACCGCGCTGCAGCGAGCCGGAGAGATGCAGACGCTCAAGAAGCAGGCCGGCCAGCTCGCAACGGCCCTCCAGATCGGCAGAAACATCAGTACCGCCGTGGGGATCCTGATGGAGAAGCTGCAAGTCAACCAGGACGAGGCGCTGGAGCGGCTACGTTCGCATGCGCGCGCGACCCGCCGGCGCCTGGAAGACGTCGCCGTCGAGCTCCTGAGCGCGAGTGACGCCTCGGCACGGATCCTCAACGCGCTGAAGAGCCAGGGGAGCAAGGGGAGGCAAGACTCGACATGATGCAGACTGGGAGCACTCCGGTCCCGTTATCCGCCTCGTCGACATCCATCGACACCCTCCAGGCGGTGCTGGATGAGATCGGTCACCCAGTAGTGCTCCTAACGGCGACGGGGCAGATCGTTCAGGCAAATCAGGCCGCGACGCGGATCTTCGACGACAATGGCGATTTCGCGCCCGGCAAATTCTGCCCACTGCTGGTCGCGCGCGAAGACACGCCCAAGAGCCTGGACTACCTGTCCGCCGTGATCGCCACCGGGACTAGCACCGAAGGGGAAATCTGGCGTTTCGGGCGCTGGTGGAACCTCGTCCTGGTTCCCCTGCGTAACCTTGACGGCGAGGTCCGTCGCATCGGCCTGTTCGCGGAGGACGTGACCCAGCGCAAGAAGGAGCAGGCCGCGCGCCTTGAGCAGGAGCGAGCCCTCGCCCGCACCCTGGTCCGCGAGGCGCACCATCGCATCAAGAATCAGCTGCAGGGTCTGATCGGGCTGCTGCGCGGCATGAAGGACGCCCGGGAACCGTACGAGAGCGCCATCGACGCCGCCGTCGGTCGCGTCGCCTCCATTGCGGCCGTCCACTGCCTACTGACGCGGGAGCGTGACCAGCCGCTGCGCTTTCTGGAGATTGTGCGCCACACCGTCCTCGGCATGCGAACGGAGTCTCCAATCCCCATCGACATTTCGGTTGGCGCGAAGCGTGACCTGCTGCTCACCGAGGAGGACGCGATCCCCCTGGCGCTGATCGTCGGCGAGCTGCTGATGAATGCCATGAAACATACCGAGCGCTGCGAAGACGCCCAGATCGAGGTTAGTCTGAAAGACTTTGATGCCGGCACCGAGCTGGCGATCAGCAATACGCCGGCACTACTGCCCGTTGGATTCTCGCGGGAGGAACGCCGCCATATTCACGACGGCCTCGATCTCGTGAGCGCACTGCTGCCACGCAGCGCGACCTTACAGCTCTCCCAGCACGCGAGCACGGTCCTCGCCGTCCTCACCATCCGCGAATCCTAGCGAGCCCCCGGCGCTTTCAGGACGAAGCGGCGAGGAGTGAGTCGCTGAACCGGGCCAGAAAGTGGTCCGAGTCGCCGAAGCTCATCTCGATCATCGACAGCCGCTTGAAGTAGTGGCTGACAATGTGCTCGTCGACGACACCCATGCCGCCGTGCAGCTGCACCGCCTGCTGGCCGATGAAGCGTGCGGCTCCCCCGACGTAGGCCTTGGCGGCAGCGACCGTGCGCGTGCGCACCGCCGCATCGGCCTCGCGGGCATGCGCGGCCGCGACGATGGCCATCGAACGCAGTTGCTCCTCCGCCACGTACATGTCCGCCATCCGGTGCTGCAGCGCCTGGAACATGCCGATCGGCACGCCAAACTGCTTGCGGGACTTGAGGTACGCCAGCGTCGCCTCGTTGAGGGCCGCCGCGGCCCCAAGCGCCTCGGCGCAGAGGGCTGCGCAGGCCTCGTCCACGGCACGCTCGATCGCCGGCAGTGCCGCACCGGCCGTGCCGATGAGCGCCTGGGCCGGCAGGGTGACCCGCTCGAAGGCCAGGTCCGCAGCCCGTGACCCGGACTGCGTTGCATACGGCTCCATCACGAGGCCCGCCGCATCCTTCGCGACCAGAAACAGGGAGATTCCGGATTCATCACCCGGGGATCCCGCGGTGCGGGCGGCCACCAGGAAGAGATCCGCGCCGGGCGCATCGAGGACGACGTGCTTGCGGCCGCTCACCACCCACCCGGATCGCTCGCGCTGCGCCACCGTGGCGATAGCCGCCAGGTCATAGCCGCCGCGGGACTCGTGGGCGGCAAGCGCGAGCTTCGTCTTGCCCTCGCATACGCCAGGCAGCACCTGCGCACACTGCGCCGGCGAGGCCAGATCGCGCAGCAGGCCACCGCACAGCACTACGCAGGTGAGGTAGGGCTCGAGCATCAGCGCGCGGCCGAACTGCTCCATCACGACCATCACGTCGGTGGCGCTTCCGCCCAGGCCGCCGTACTGCTCCGGAAGCGGCAGGCCCAAGAGGCCGAGCTCGGCGTATTGTTGCCATGCCGCCTCGGAATACCCATGCGCACCCTGCATGAACGTGCGGCGCTGCTCGAACGTGTAGTCCCGTGCGATGAAGCGCTGCAAGGTCTCCTGCAGTCCGAGCTGCTCATCGCTGTAGCGGAAGTCCATGCCCTATAGCCCCAGGATCATCTTGGCGATGATGTTGCGCTGGATCTCGTTCGAGCCGGCGTAGATGCTGGTCTTGCGCTGGTTGAAATACTGGCCGGTCAGGGGCGGCGCCTCCGGCGGGTAGTGGTCGGCGAGAAGCGCGGGCGCCTGCCACTGCGGGTCGAGCGCCTCGCGCAGGTACGGCAGCGCATCCATCCCCAGGGCGTGCATCTTCAGTTCCGCGAGGTCCTGGATCAGCTCCGAGCCCTTGATCTTGAGGGCGGATACCTCCGCACCCGGGGGACGGTTGTCGCGCGCGAACGCCGACAGCACCCGCAGATTAGTGATCTCGAGCGCCATCAGTTCCATCTCCAGGCGCGCGATCCGGTCGCGGAAGCGCACGTTCTCGAGCAGGGGTCGGCCGCCGCGCTGCTGCCGGGCAGCAAGCTGCTTGAGCTGCGCGAGCGAGCGCTTGCAGATGCCGACCCCGGCATTGTTGGTACGCTCGTGGTTCAGGAGGAACTTGGCATAGGTCCAGCCCTTGTTCTCCTCTCCCACGAGGTTGGCAAGCGGCACGCGCACGTCCTGGAAGAAGATGTCGTTGATCTCGTGCTCGCCTTCGACGGTGATGATCGGCCGGACGCTGATGCCCGTGGTGCGCATGTCGATCAGCAGGAAAGAGATGCCGTTCTGCGCCTTGCCTTCCTGCGAGGTGCGCACCAGGCAGAAGATCCAGTCGGCGTACTGGCCGAGCGTGTTCCAGGTCTTCTGGCCGTTGACCACGTAGTGATCGCCCCCACGCGCTGCACCGGTTCGCAGCGACGCCAGGTCGGAGCCCGCGCCGGGCTCGGAATAGCCCTGGCACCACCAGTCCTCGCCCGCGATGATGCGCGGCAGGTGGTACTGTTGCTGCGTCGGCGAGCCGAAGGCCATCAGCACCGGCGCCACCATGCGCAAGCCGAACGGGATCTGCGGTGGGGCGCAGGCGGCCGCGCACTCCTCCTCGAAGACGTGCTGCTGCACCACGCTCCAGCCACAGCCGCCGAAGCGCTGCGGCCAGGTTCCCGCCCCGAAGCCGCGCGCGTGCAGGATCCTCTGCCAGCCGAGCATGTCCTCGCGGGTCAGGCGGCGCCCCAGGCGCACTTTTTCCCGCACGTCTGGCGGCACCGCAGCGGCAAGGAAGGCGCGGATCTCCTGCCGGAATGCCTCTTCTTCAGGGGTGTAGTTCAGGTCCATCGCTCGTCTTTCATGCGCGGTCCGCGCCGCGGGGCCGCGGCCACCGTTCCTTTGGGTTACAGGACCTCGAACAGCCCCGCTGCGCCCTGGCCGCCACCGATGCACATCGTGACCACGACCAGCTTCGCGCCACGGCGCTTGCCCTCGATGAGCGCATGCCCCGTCAGGCGCGCGCCGCTCACCCCGTAGGGGTGTCCCACGGCAATGGCGCCTCCGTTGACGTTCAGTAGCTCATCCGGGATCCCGAGCTGGTCGCGGCAATAGATCACCTGGCACGCAAATGCCTCGTTCAGCTCCCACAGGCCGACGTCCTGCATGCGCACGCCTGCCTGCTTCAGGAGTTTCGGCACGGCGTAGATGGGTCCTATGCCCATCTCGTCCGGCTCGCATCCCGCGACGGCAAAGCCACGGAACAGCCCGAGCGGGGTCGCGCCGGACCTGGCCGCACGCTCGGCACTCATCACCACGCAGGCGCTCGAGCCGTCGGAGAACTGGCTCGCGTTGCCGGCAGTGATCACCCCGCCGGGCGTTGCCGGGCGGATCTTCCGGACCGCCTCGATCGTGGTATCCGGCCGGATCCCCTCGTCACGGTCGATCGTCACCTCGCGCATCGCGAGCGTGCCGCTCGCCGGATCCGCGACTCCCATGACGGTCGTCATCGGCGCGATCTCGTCGCGGAAGCGTCCTGCGGCCTGCGCCGCGGCGGCCCGCTGCTGGCTGCGGACGCCGTACTCATCCTGGGCTTCCTTGCTGATGTGGTAGCGCTGCGCCACGGTCTCGGCCGTCTGCAGCATCGTCCAGTAGAGCGTCGGCTTGTGCTCGACGATCCAGGGGTCGAACAGCATCCGCGTGTTGGCATCGGTCTGCACGCAGGAAATGCTCTCAAGTCCCCCCGCGACCAGCACGGTCGCCTCGCCGGTCATCACCCGCTGCGCCGCCAGCGCGATCGACTGCAGTCCGGAGCTACAGAATCGATTGATGCTCAGGCCCGCGGTCGTGACCGGGAGCCCGGCACGCAGTGCGATCGCGCGCGCGATGTTCCCGCCGGTCGTCCCCTCCCCGAAGGTGGACCCCATGATGACGTCCTCGACCTCGGCACCCTCGATGCGGGCGCGCTCGATGGCGTGATGCACGGCGTGGGCCCCGAGGGTCGCCCCGTAGGTCATGTTGAAGGCGCCCTTCCAGCTCTTGCCAAGCCCGGTGCGCGCCGTGGAAACGATGACGGCGTCCTTCATGCTGCGGCTCCCTTGCCCTGGCTGAAGCTGCCCCCGCTCGCGGCGAGCCGCTCGAGCAGCGGTGCCGGCTGCCAGAACGGCGCATTGGGCCCGGCGGTCGCGGCGATCCGGCGCAACGCCGCGGCGACGCTCGCAAGCCCCACCTGGTCGGCGTGGAACATCGGCCCTCCCCTCCAGAGCGGGAAGCCGTAGCCGTTCAGGTAGACGATGTCGATGTCGGAACTGCGCTGCGCAATATGCTCCTCCACGATCCGCGCCCCCTCGTTCACGAGAGCGTAGATGCAGCGCTCGACGATCTCGGTGTCGCTCACGCGGCGTGCCTTGAGCTGCCGCGCGGCGCGGAACTCCTCGATGTAGGCATCGACTTTAGGATCGGGCTCAGGGAGACGCGAGCCGGGCGGGTACAGGTACCAGCCCGCGCCGGTCTTCTGGCCATGACGGCCGTCGGCGACCATGCGGTCGGTCACGTGGGCGTAGTCCTTGTCGGGATTCTCGGCCGCCAGGCGGTGGCGCCACATCGCGCCGACGTCCAGGCCGGCGAGGTCGTTCATGCGCAGGGGGCCCATGGCCATGCCAAACTTCTCAAGCGCCCGGTCGACCTGCTGGGGGGAGGCCCCGGCGACCACCAGGTCGTGCGCCGCCTGGGAGTAGCCGGCAACCATGCGGTTGCCGATGAACCCGTCGCACACGCCGGCGACGACCGCGACCTTGCGGATACGCTTGGCGAGGCTCATCGCGGTCACCAGGACGTCATCGGCGGTCGCCTTGCCGCGCACGACCTCCAGGAGCCGCATGATGTTCGCGGGGCTGAAGAAATGCAGCCCGATCACGTCCCGCGGCCTGCGTGTGAAGCCGGCGATGGTGTCGAGGTTGAGCGCCGAGGTATTGGAGGCCAGGATCGCACCCTCGCGCACCACCGCGTCCAGCCTGAGGAACACTTCCTTCTTGATCTCAAGCTTCTCGAACACGGCCTCGATCACGAGGTCGACTCCGTGCAACGGCTCGTACTCGAGCGTGGGCGTGATGAGCGCCAGGCGCTTCTCGAGTGCCTCGCTCGTGAGCTTGCCCTTCTTGATCTGCCCCTGGTAGTTGCCGCGGATCGTGGCAAGGCCACGCTCCAGTGCCGCTTGCGTGCTTTCCAGGAGCACGACCGGGATGCCGGCGTTGATGAGCGCCATGGTGATGCCGCCCCCCATGGTCCCCGCACCGATGACGCCGACGCGGTTGAGGGGTCGCGCAGGCGTGCTCTCGGGGATCCCCTCGATGTGCGAGGCAGCGCGCTCGGCCTGGAAGATGTGGCGCAGGGCAGCCGACTCGGGCGAGGCCATGAGATTGACGAACAGCTCGCGCTCGCGCCGCAGCCCGCCCTCGAAAGGCTCGCGCACCGCGGCAGCGAGGGCCTCCACGCACGCCGGCGGTGCCGGGAACGGCCCGGCCGCGGCCTTGACCGCGGTCCGCGCGAACTGCACCAGGGCTTCCGCGTTGGCTTCCGGGATCTTGAGGTCGCGCACACGCCGCGGGCCACGACCCTCCGCGATGAGCCCGCGCGCGAACTCCAGCGCCGCGCTCCGCAGGTCACCCTCCGCGATCGCATCCGGCAGCGCCGTGCCCCGCAGGTCGCGCCCGGAGACGGGGTTGCCCGAGACGATCATGCTGAGTGCACGCTCGATTCCCACCACCCGCGGCAGGCGTTGTGTGCCTCCCGCCCCGGGCAGGAGCCCGAGCTTCACTTCCGGGAGCGCCAGCTGCGCCTCGGGGGTGATCACGCGATAGTGGCAGGCGAGCGCGAACTCCAGGCCGCCTCCCATGCATACCCCGTCGATGGCGGCGATCACCGGCTTGCCCAGCGCCTCGACCGTGGCTAAGACCATGTGCAGGCTCGGCGGCGCCAGGGCCCTGGAAGACCCGAACTCCCGGATGTCTGCGCCCCCGGAAAAGCCCTTGCCGGAGCCGATCACGACCACGGCCTTGATCTGCGGGTCAGCGTCCGCGCGCAGCACTGCCTCGACCACCTTGAGCCGCTGCTCGTGGCCGAAGCTGTTGACCGGGGGATTGGCGAGCGTCACGACCGCAACGCCGCCCACACTCTCGTACCCCACCATCGCCCACCCCCACTGGTCCGTGTGGGCCCTATTATGAACGGGCGGGCGCCCTAGTGCCGGGACGGGTCGGTTCGGAACGACCCCGGTGTACGCAGGGCGGCCGACGGGGGTGACTCGGAAGCAGCCGGGAGTGCCGCGGGCAGGATCTCCGCGACCCGGGCGATCGAAACCAGCACGACGACAGCGCATCCGAGCAGGATGAGTCCGGCGACGGCAAACGCGAGTGCGAGGCTCATGTCAGGAGGATCGGCCGCGCAGGTCGGTGGGCGCCTCTTTCGAAAGGGATACCGCTGGGGCTTCTAACGCCGGAGAGATGAGTTAAGGCGCATCAGGCGCCGCGTTGCCCTCACCCCGGCCGGCTCGTATGCTCCTGAGGCCGCGCGGTGGGTTTTTCGCGCCGCACGACCCCCATGAACCCGAAGGTGGCGACGTGAGCATCCTGGTTTCCCGGAACGTACCGCGGTACGTGGCGATGCCGCCGGCAGGACCTGCGCCTTGAGCACCCGGCGCCGGGCGCTGACCGCGCTGGTAGTCCTCGGGCTGCTCGCCGCCCTCATCGTGCGCTGGGTCATGGTGCCCGGCCCACTGGCCTTCGCAGGAAGCGGCGGATCCGCGACCCCCTACCCGGGCGCGGACCCCACCGGGGTGCCCGCCCAGCTGCAGCAGGCCGACCTGCTCTCGCGCGGCCGCTATCTCACCGCCGCGGCCGACTGCGAGGCCTGCCACACCACGGACGGCGGGACGCCCTACGCCGGCGGCCGCGCATTCAGGACGGCCTACGGGACGATCTACTCGCCCAACATCACGGCCGACCGCGCCAGTGGCATCGGCACCTGGAGCGAGGAGGATTTCACGCGTGCGGTGCGCCAGGGGATCCGTCCGGACGGCGTGCGGCTCTACCCCGCCTTCCCTTACGCCGCCTACACCTACCTCAGCGACGCGGACGTTCACGCGATCCGGGCGTACCTCATGAGCCTGCCGGCGGTGGCCAACGTCACGCCGGCCACGAACCTCTCCTTTCCCTATAACCAGCGCTGGCTGATGGGCGTATGGGGCCTGCTGTACAACCCCGATATGCGCTTCAGGCCGCACGCCGACCGTTCGCCGCAATGGAACCGGGGCGCCTACCTCGCCGAGGCCCTCGCGCACTGCGGCGACTGCCACACGCCCCGCAATGCACTGCAGGCCCTGAACAACCGCCACAAGTTCGCAGGCGCGGTTACCGCCGGCTGGCGCGCGTACAACATCACTGCCGACCCCGCGGCGGGCGTCGGAGCGTGGAGCGACACACAGCTCGCCCAGTACCTCGCCGCCGGCCATGCGGCAGACCGCGGCACCGCCGGGGGCCCCATGGCCGAGGCGGTCACCCTGAGCTTCAGCCGCCTCGCACCCGAGGACATCGCCGCGCTCGTGGCGTACCTGCGCAGCGTTCCCGCGCAGGGCTCGCCGGGCCTGCCGGCACTGCGCACCCTGACTGCCGCCACCGACCCGGCGCAGCCTCCCGGCCTGGACCGCCTGGGCCAGCACATCTACGAAGGCGCCTGCGCCGGCTGCCATGGCTGGACGGGCACCAGCGTACTCAGCAGCCGCGCCAGCCTCACCGGGACGCGCGCCATCAACGACCCGACCGCACTCAACGTCGCGCAGATGATCCTAAACGGCTCCGCGTTGCCGCACGCCGACGGCGCTGCGGCCATGCCCGCCTTCGCGACCGCCTATTCGGATGCCGAGATCGCAGCGGTCGCCAATTACGTGACCGGACGCTTCGGCGCACGTGCCTCGGCCATCACCGCACAGGACGTCGCGCGCTTGCGCGGCACCGGTTAGGACAGGCCCATGACGCATACCCGCCTCGTACCCGGCCTCGTCACCGCTGCGGTGCTGCTCACGCTGCCGCCTTCCGGCACCGCGGATGAAACCCCGGCGGTCGGCGCCTGGCAGAACATGCGCCCGCACCTGTACGGCGAGCGGCCGATCAGCGAGAGCGGCGATGAACTCATGACCATCGAGGCACCGGCGAGCACGCCCGACCCCGCGGCGACTGCGGTGACGGTGCACTTCGGGGAGGGCCTGGAGGGTCGCGTGCGGCAGGTGCGCGTGATCATCGACAACAACCCTTCCCCGCTCGCCGCGACGTTTACCCTAAGGCCGGGACTGGCCCTCGAGGCGCTCGACCTGCGCGTGCGTATCGATCGCTACACCTCGGTGCGGGCGATCGCCGAGACGACCGACGGGCAGCTTGAGATGCGCAGCGCCTGGGTCAATGCCGCCGGCGGCTGTTCCACCCCGCCGAGCGCAGCCCCTCCCGGCACGCTCGGGGAAGTCCGGTTCCGGCCCTCTGCGGACGGGCACGCGCTGCAGGTGAGCATCCGCCACCCGAACAACTCCGGGTTCCAGATCGACCCCCGCAGCGGCGATCCAATCCCGCCGCACTTCATCTCGCGCCTGCGCTTGCTCGCGGGCGATGAGGTGCTAGTGGATGCCGAGACCGGCATCTCGCTCAGCGAGAACCCGACGCTGCGCCTGCGCAGCCGCGACCCCATGCCCTCGCCCCTGAAACTCGAGGCCACCGACATCCCCTCGCAGCAGTTGTTCACGGCCACCTGGACCGCGAGCCCCGCTGCGGGAACGCGCTGAGCATGACCCGGGCCGGCGCTGCGCCCGGCCGCCGCCTGACCTGCGCAGTCGCCGTGCTGCTGCTGGGTGCTGCGGGCCGACCCCTCGCTGCGGCGGAGACGCTGGAGGTTCGCGAGGTCGCGCACGGGGTGTTCGTCCACGAGGGGCGGCCCCTCTCGGTGAACGCGCAGGGGCGCGAGGACATCGCGAACCTCGGCTTCATCGTGGGCAGCCGCTGCGTGGCGGTCATCGACACCGGCGGTTCCGCGGCCATCGGCGCTGCGCTGCGGGAGGCCGTGCGGGCACACACCGCAAAGCCGGTGTGCTTCGTGATCAACACGCACGTCCATTTCGACCACCTGCTGGGAAACGGCGCGTTCCTGTCAGATCATCCGCGGTTTCTGGGACACCCGCAGCTGCCGGCCGCGCTTGCCCGCAGCCGCGCGCTCCTCGTCGACACTTACGGGGCGCAGCCGCAGGTGTTCGCGAGCATCGCGGCGCCGTCCACCGCCCCGGGCACGCCGCCTCCGGCGGACATCGACCTCGGTGGCCGGCGCCTGAAGCTCACGGCCTGGCCCACGGCCCACACCGACTGTGACCTGACGGTCTTCGATGCGGCCACGGGCACCCTGTTTGCGGGCGACCTGCTGTTCATCGGGCGCACGCCCGCGCTCGAGGGCAGCCTGAACGGATGGCTCGGCGCCCTCGACGATCTCGGGCGGGAACGTGTGCGCCGGGTGATCCCCGGCCACGGGCCTCCGACGACAGACTTCCGGCAAGCACTGGCGGCCGAGCGCTCATACCTCCAGGACCTCAAGGCCACCGTGCAGGCGGCCCTGGCCGCCGGCCAGTCCCTGCCCGAGACGCTGCACCAGGCCCGCGCCCCGGCCGGCGGCTGGCTCCTGTGGGAGGAAAACGAGCCCCGCAACCTCGCCCGCGCCTACGAGGAACTCGAGTGGCAGTGATCGCGAGGCGCCGCTTCCTCCTCGGCGCCGCCGCGGTCTCCTGGAGCGCCGCGTTCCGGGCGCGCGCCGCAGCCGCCGCGCAGCTCGTCGTCGTCGGCGCCGGGTTCGCCGGCAGCGGCTGTGCGCTGGCACTGAAGCGCCGGCTGCCCGGGGCACGGGTGCGCCTGATCGAGTCGCGATCGCGCTACTACACCTGCCCCATGAGCAACGAGGCACTCGTCGGGATGCGCAACCTTGCGTCACTGCGCATCGCGCGCGGCCACCTGGCCGCCGCGGGAGTCGAGTACCTGGACGCGGAAGTCGCTGCGATCGATGTGGTGCGCCGCGAGGTGCGGCTCGAGGGGAAAGGCACGCTCGGCTACGACCGGCTCGTCGTGGCGCCCGGCATCCGCTTCCTGGGGTCGGCGCTTCAGGGGTATGACGCGTACGCGGCGCAGTCTATGCCGCACGCCTGGGAGGCCGGCGTGCAGACGCAGCAGCTGGCGCAGGACCTGGCGGCGCTCGGCAATGGAGCTACGGTTGCGATCTCGGTACCGCAGGGACTGATGCGCTGCCCCCCGGGCCCGTACGAACGTGCGAGCCTGTTTGCCTGGTACCTCAGCCGGCGGCGGCGGCGCTGCAAGGTCCTGATCTTCGATGCGAACAATCACTTTCCGCGCCAGAGCGAGTTCGTGCAGGCCTGGTCGGAGCTCTATCCGGGGATGATCGAGTGGATCGCGCCGCAGGATGGGGGTGCCGTGACCGGCGTTGACGCGCGGCGCGGCCGGCTCTTCACGAGCAGCGGCACGCACCGTGTTGCGCTCGCCAACCTCATCCCGCCGCAGGCTCCCGGGAGCATCGCCGCCGCGACCGGTCTCAGCACCGGGCACGGCTGGTGCCCGGTCGATCCCACGACCTTCGCGAGCGAGTCGCATGCGAACGTGCACGTGATCGGCGATGCCTGCATCGCGGGGGCGATGCCGAAATCCGCCTCGGCGGCTGCGAGCCAGGCGGCGCAGTGCGCAGCCGCGATCGCGGCTGCGCTGACAGACCGGGAACCGCCCGCGGCGGACCTGACCAGCGTCTGCTTCAGCCGTCTGGGTCCGGAGCGTGCGCTTGCGATCCACGGCCGCTTCACCGTGAGCGCAGGCGCGCTGGTGAGCACCCCTGCCACGACCGCGGCATCCGAGGATTCCGACCCCGCCTCCGCCGCGGCCTGGTACCGCAGCATCCGCAGCGAGTGCTTCGCCGACTGAGCGCGCCCCGCGGCTCAGGTGCGCGGCGCGCCCAGCTGCGAGAAGAGCCGGCGCAGGCCGATAAGGTTCACGAGTACCACCACGATAAGGATCACGAGCGGTGGCAGGTGACGGACCGGTCGCACCGTATGCCACAGCAGCCACAGCATCACGTCCGCACCGACGAGCAGTGCCGCCGTGCCGAGAGCCGCCTGCCGACGCCCTTCGGCATCCGGCGGCAACGAGCCGCCCGAGGGCAGGTTGAAGCCCGCGCTCCCCGGTATTGCCGGACCCTGAGGCGATGCCGCCACTGCATAGCGCACGTACCGGTAGAGCCGGTAGGCACTGAAGATCAGGATAACGACGAGGAGCGCCAGCGCCGAGCGCTTGCCGAGCACGCTCATCCCCTCCAGCGGCGCGGCGACACCCCGGCCGCCCGCTAGTAGCGCCAGCTGCGCAGGTCCGCCCCGGGGGGCGCGGTGTCCTGGATCCGCTTCAGGATGATCGGCAGGTACTGCACGTTGTAGTGCAGGCGCGAGTACGCGTTCGGCAGCTTCGGGTCGCCGTTCCAGCAGTGCTCGGCGCGGTCCCCGTACGCGACGGTGCCGCCGTAGGCGGGCTGCAGCGACTCCAGGCGCTCCTGCGCGAAGTAGACCGAGTCATTCAGGAAGAAGTTGTCGGCCGACCCGACGTAGATGTGGATCTTGCCCTGCAATTGCGGGGCGAGCGTCGCCCAGTCGCGCTCGATGATGTGCGAGAGGTCGAAGTGCTCGCGCCAGTAGTTGGCGACCGAGCGGTCGATGTCCCCGGTCAGCTTGTCGATCAAGGGCTGGGGGTAGCCGTCCTTGCCCGCCGGGCTGAACACCGCCGTCCAGATGTCGTACTGGCCGCCGGAGCGCCCGCGGTCACCCTGGGCGAGCTCCATATAGTTGGCATCGCGCTGGGTCGCGAAGATCTCGCCCAGGTAGTTGCGCATCGAGGGGCGCTCGATGCTGACCGCCTCGCCCTTGAGCACGTAGGCGTTCGGGTCCTCGTAGATGTTGACGACGGTATAGGCCCGGAAGTCGATTGGGTCCGGGCATGCGGCGAACGCCCCGTTGTACATGTCCGGGTAGAACACCTGGGTGGCGAGGGCCTCCCAGCCGCCGGTGGAACCACCGTAGGTGAAGCGCGCCCAGCCCGCGCCGATGCCGCGGAAGCGGCGCTCGATCTCGGGCAGCAGCTCCTTGTTGATGGCATCCCCGTACGGCCCGAGGTTGGCGGAATTCACCGCGTAGCTGTCGTCGTAGTAGGGATTGGCGTGCTCGATCTCGACCACCAGGTAGCGCGGTAAGTCCGCCGAGGTCCACTTCTGGAAGAACGCATAGGCCTCGGCCTGCTGGATGCGGTTGTAGCCGGCGAGGTGGAAGCGGCGCGAGTAGTCGGGCTTGAGGTCGGCATCCGGCGGCGCGGTGCGGAAGCCGGAGATGTCCTCGGGGAAGTGCCCGTGGAAGATCATCACCGGGTAGTGCGCCTCGGGGTGCTTGTCGAAATCCTTCGGTACCAGCACATGCGCCCCGAGGTAGACGTCGCGCCCCCAGAACTTGGACAGCAGCGCGCTCTTGATGCGGATGTGGCGGATGTACTCCGAGTCGGTCTTGGCCGCGATGGCCGGCACCTCCTGGTCGAGTGTCAGGGTCGTGCGCAGCGGGTGCTTGAGATCGATGTGCACGCGCACTGGCGTCGAGTACAGGTTGCCGGGCTTGGAAGCCCACTGCTGGCCCTCGCCCTTGTCGGGGGCGAGCTTCAGCACGCGGCCGTCCCCGAGATGGAAGGTTTCGTAGCGGTTGAGGACCGCCTGCACGTAGTAGTCGCCTTCCGGCAGTTGCGAAAGGTGGCGCGCCGGCCAGCCGAACGCGGCGTCATCGACCACCACGCTCTGCCCCGGGGCGAGAGCGTCCACGTTGAGCCCGAAGATATAAGGGCTGATCAGCGGATCATCCGCATCGACGTGGCTGCGCGGCTCGCGCGTGAAGTCGGTGCTCACGAGCAGGATGATCCGCCCGTCGAGCGGGGTTGCGCTGCGCGTGGCGGGAAAGGTCACCGCGAACGCCGTGCTCTTGGAGTTGCTCGGCCCCTTCGCGGCCGGGTTCTCCTTCTTCTGTTCGCTGCGCGGGGTACCGCCGGAGATGATCGCGCCAGCCTCCGGGGCCAGGACGTTGCCAAGCAGCGCGGTGACCGCAAGAATCCACAGCCTGCGGCTCAGGGGGGAGTTCGCCATGCGCAATCCTCTTATTCGTTTAAATTGCCAGCGCATCGTGGGCGTCCAGCTGCGCGCCCGGTTCCGATTCTGCGACCTTAAACGTTGGAGCCCGTGCGGCTCAAGTAGCCGCGGCAGACCGCGGCGAGCTTGTTGCCGTCCGGATCGCGCACGTAGGCAGCATAGAAGTCGGGGTTGTACTGCGGCCGCAGGCCCGGGGGCCCCTCGTCCCGGCCGCCGGCCGCGAGCGCCGCGCGGTGAAACTCCTCCACCGCCCGCCAGGAGGGCGCACTGAAGGCGATCATGCTGCCGTTGCCGGGGCTTGCCGCCTCCTGGTTGAACGGCGTGCCTACCCAGAAGGCGAGTCGCGCCGGCCGTCGTCCTCGTAGAGGCCCCAGCCCGAAGAGACCGCATCCCACGCGGGGTCCCCCGTGACACAGCGCTTCATGCCCAGCGGCGCAAGAACCGCGTCGTAGAAGCGCGTGGCCCGCGCGAGGTCATTGGTCCCGAAGTAGCAGTAACTGAGCATCGAGTCCCCCTTGCGCGCCCGCCATTGACGCCCCGCGACCGATCCCTCAGGGTGGCCGTGGCGGCCACAGAGCCGGCCGCCCCCTGGAAGTCCGAGGATCCGGCATGTACCTGCCCGAACACTTCCGCGAAGCCGACCCTGAGCGCCTCGCGGACTTCATCCTACGCCACCCGCTGGGCGCGCTGGTGGCACAGACCCCGGAGGGCCTCACGGCCAACCACATCCCGATGCTGTACCGGCCGGCCGCAGGCGGTCACGGCGTGCTCTGCGGTCACATTGCGCGCGGCAACCGCCTCTGGAAGCTCGCCGGCCCCGGCACCGCGGTGCTGGCGATCTTCGCGGGCGCCGCGCACTACCTGACCCCGTCCTGGTACCCGGCGAAGAAGATCGACGGCAAGGTCGTGCCCACCTGGAACTATGCCGTCGTGCACGCCCACGGCACGATCCGCTTCCTCGAGGGGACCGAGGCGGCCCTGAGCATGGTGCGGCAGCTGACCGAACAGCAGGAAGGTCCGCGCGCTGCACCCTGGGCGGTGAGCGATGCGCCGCCGGACTACCTGGAGTCGATGCTCAGGAGCATCGTCGCCTTCGAGATCGCGGTCACGCGGCTCGAAGGCAAGTTCAAGGCGAGCCAGCACCGCTCCGCCGAGGAGCGCGTCGCGGTGCGCGCGGCGCTGGCAGCGGAAGGGCTGGACGGCGAGGCCGCCGCTGAGATCGTGCGCGAGCCGCGGCCCCGCTAGTCCAGCGGCCAGCCGACCGAGCGCGGCAGTGTCGCGCGCGGGGCGCTGGCCCGTGCCGGCCGCAAGCGTACCCCGTCCACCGCGCGCCACCAGGGCTCCACCGGCTGGAAGTGCGCCGGTTCCACCGCCTCACCGAGCCGCGGCATGAGCAGCGGCAGGCTGCGCTCCAACGCCGCCTCGTAGAGCACCTCCGCCGGCTGGTCCCAGGCATGCAGGGCGAGGCTGAACGTGCCCCAATGCACCGGCAGGAAGGCGGCCCCGCCGAGCAGCGCGTGAGCGCGCAGGGCGTTGTGGGGACCCAGGTGCATGTCGCCCCAGGAGGGGTGGAAGGCCCCCACCTCGAGCATCACGAGGTCAAAGGGCCCGAGGCGCTCGCGGATGAGCTCGTATTCGGTGGTGAGCCCGGTATCGCCGCTGAAGAACACCGCGTGGCGCGGTCCGCGGACGACCAGGGCCGACCACAGCGTGGTGTTGCGGGTCTTGAAGGTGCGGCCCGAGAAGTGCTGCGAGGGCGCAGCCGTCACCGAAAGCCCGGTCCCGGGCAGCGTGAAGGATTCCCACCAGTCGATCTCATGGATCCGCGCCGCATCGATGCCCCAGGTCTCCAGGTGCGCGCCCACCCCGAGCGAGGTCACGAACGGCACCGGCAGCCGGCGCAGCTCGCGGATGGTCGGGTAATCCAGGTGGTCGTAGTGGTCGTGCGAGATCGCGACCAGGTCGACCGGCGGCAGCTCGCCGAGCGTCACCGGGACCGCCTGGAAGCGCTTGGGCCCGGCGAGCTGGGTCGGTGATGCCCGCAGCCCCCAGACCGGATCGGTGAGCACTCGGTAGCCGTCGATGTCGATGAGCAGCGTCGAGTGGCCGAGCCAGGTCACGCGCAGTCCACTCTGCGGCGGCCGCCGCCACGCCTCGCGCGGGTCGAGGGCCGGCAGCGGCGCACTCGGGGCGCGCCGCTCGCCGCCGCACAGGAACTCGCGCAGGCTCGGCATGGGCACCGCGGGATCCCGCAGGCCGGGCAGCACCGGATGCAGGTTGCGGAACGTGCCGCCGGCAAACCGCGGCGAGGCCTGGATACGCTCCAGGCGCGCGCCCTGCGGGCGCCTTCCCATGGATTTCATGTGAGCGGACCATACCGCAGTCGCCCGGGCCGCACCGTACCTCCTTCGGGGGGCCAGCCGAGCCCACGTAGGGGTGCGGATATGGCACTCTGCTCAAACCATCAGGGTTAGTCGGGCGTTACATGCACTCCACTCCGGCGCGCTTCGTCGCGCTGCGCTTCGTCCTGCGCCTGGTGCTGCGCCCCCTGTTCCGGGTGGAGCTGTCCGGGCCGCGCGATGTCTTCGGCAATGCACGCACGCTGGTGGTGGCCAACCACGAATCGCTCCTGGACGGGGTGCTGCTCGGGGCCTTCCTGCCCATTGCCCCGACCTTCGTGGTGCACACGCAGGTGCTCACCCACTGGTACTTCCGCGTGCTCCTGCGGTTCGTACCGCACCTCGCCGTTGATTCGGCCAACCCGCTCGCGATCAAGCTCATCTGCCGGCTGGTGGAGTCCGGGACCCCGGTGGCGATCTTCCCGGAAGGACGCCTGACGCTTACCGGCTCGCTCATGAAGGTCTACGATGGGGCGGCCTTCGTCGCCGCCAAGACCGGTGCCACGGTCGTGCCGGTGCGCATCGAGGGCGCCGGACGCAGCTACTTCGGCCAGCTTGCGGGCATCTACCCGCTGAAGCTCTTCCCGAAGATCCGCATCAGCGTCCAGCCGCCGCGGACGCTGCCGATGCCCGCACTGCCGTCGGCGAAGCTGCGCCGCCGGCGTTGCGGGGAGCAGCTGCGCGGCATCCTGCTCGACATGCTGGTCGCCACCCGCCCGCGGCGCACGCTGTTCGAGGCCTTCCTCGATGCGCGCGCCACCTTCGGCTCGCGTTACCGCCTCGCGGAGGACGTGCGACTGAAGGAGGAGTCGTTCGGGTCACTGCTGCGCATGGCGTTCGCACTCATGCACCTGACCGAACCGCTGACGCGGCCGCGCGAGGTCGTGGGTGTCGTGATGCCCAACGCCGCCCCGACCCTGGGGCTGGTGCTCGCGCTGTGGGCACGCGGGCGCGTGCCGGCCATGATCAACTACACAGCCGGTGCCGACGGCGTGCGGGCCGCCTGCGAGGCGGCCGCCATCCGCACCGTGATCGCCTCGCGCGCGTTCCTGGAGAAGGCGCGGCTCGAAGGGCTGCTCGAAGGGATGCCCGGCGTCACGGTCCATTACCTCGAGGACCTGCGCGACCGGCTGACCCTGGGGGCTCGCCTCGGCGTGCTCCTGCGGCAGATCGCACCGGGCGCCGCGCTCGTCCCGCAGGCGCCCGAAGATCCGGCGGTGGTGCTCTTCACTTCCGGCTCCGAGGGCAAGCCCAAGGGTGTGGTCCACTCGCACGCCTCGCTCCTGTCCAACATCGCCCAGGTGCGCGCGATGGCGGACTTCACGCCGCTCGACAAGTTCATGATCGCCCTGCCGCTGTTCCACTCCTTCGGGCTCGCCTGCGGCGTGGTGATGCCGCTGGTGTCCGGGTGCAAGGTATTCCTGTACCCAAGTCCGCTGCATTACCGCGTCATCCCGGAGCTGGTCTACGACCGCAACTGCACGGTGCTGTTCGGGACCTCGACGTTCCTCGGCAACTACGCACGCTTCGCGCACCCCTACGACTTCGGGCGCCTGCGCTACGTGGTGGCAGGGGCGGAGCGCCTGTCCGAGGAGGTGCGCCGGGTGTGGATCGAGAAGTTCGGGATCCGGGTGCTCGAAGGCTACGGCGTCACCGAGTGCGCGCCCGTGATCGCGGTCAACGTGCCCATGGCCTGCCGCATCGGCAGCGTCGGCCAGCTGGTACCCGCGCTCGAACACGAGCTCGAGCCGGTCCCGGGCGTCGCCGAGGGCGGTGTGCTGCACGTGCGCGGGCCCAACGTGATGATGGGATACTTCCTGCACTCGCAGCCGGGCGTGCTGGTACCGCCCGCCTCCCTGGGCGAAGGCTGGCACTCCACCGGCGACATCGTGGTGATCGACGCCGACGACTTCGTGCACATCCGCGGCCGGGTCAAGCGCTTCGCCAAGATCGCCGGCGAAATGATCTCGCTGGAGACCGTCGAGCGGCTCGCGCAGGAGGCCTCGCCCGGGGCGATGCACGCGTCCGCCACGCGCGCGGATGCGGCCAAGGGCGAAGCCCTCGTGCTCTTCACAACCGACCCCGAGCTTGGGCGGGACAGGCTGAGCGCACTCGCACGCGAGCGTGGGATCCCCGAGCTCGCGGTGCCGCGCGTGATCCGCCATCTCGCCCAGATCCCGCTCCTGGGAACCGGCAAGACAGACTACGTGCGCCTGAAGCAGCTCGCCGAGAGCGACGCTCCGGGCTAGCCGCTCGCTCTCCTCAGGCGCGCCGCACGAATTTCAGCGCCACCGAGTTCATGCAGTAGCGCAGCCCGGTCGGGCGCGGCCCGTCCTCGAACACGTGGCCCAGGTGCGCATCGCAGCGGCGGCAGGACACCGCCACCCGCACCATGCCCAGGCTCGAGTCGTTGCCCTCGCCTACGTTGGCGCGCGAAATCACCTGCCAGAAGCTCGGCCAGCCGGTGCCGGAGTCGAACTTGGTCCGGGAGTCGAACAGGGCCGTGTCGCAACAGATGCAGCGGTACAACCCGTCCTGGCGGTTGTGGTCGTATTCGCCGGAGAACGGCGGCTCGGTGCCCTCGTGGCGGGTGACCTGGAAGGCGGCCGGGGACAACAGCTGCCGCCACTCGGCATCCGTGCGCACGATACGCGGCACCTCGGTACGGCCGAGGCTCACTCCGGCCGCCGAGAAGTTCTCGATAGACACCGCGGCGCTGCGCGCCGGTGCGGAGGCGAGCGGATCGGAGTCGGCGCGGCGACCGCAGGCGGCAAGCGCCACCAGGGCCGCGGTGCCGCCGAGGAAGGCGCGTCGGGACAGCACGTGCCGGAGTTCAGGTATCAGGTTGGACATGGCGGGGATTTCCAAGCGTCAGCCAAAGGTGAATGAATAAGCCTGCACGCCCGGATCCTCGAACTCGATCCGGAAGGTATGGTCGGTGACCTCGCCGCCCTGGCGGATCAGCTGGTAGAGGCGCTGCTCGCGCACCGTGCCGTTGCCATGCTCGTCGGTGTCCATGCCGTGAGCAGCGCCGGGCTCGTGCCCGTCCACGGTCACGCGGTAGCGGACCGGCGCACCGCTCGCGGCAGGCCCCAGCACCAGGTGCAGGTCACGCGCATGGAAGCGGAAGCTGATGGAAGCTCCTGCCCGCACGGCCGCGGCAGACTGCGCGGTCACGGTCCAGCGGCCCGCGAGCGTCCAGTGATTGAGCGGCAGGGTGGCCGCCTCGGGATAGTCGGTCGGCTGGTCCGCCACGATGGGGCGCGCACCGCTGAAATTGGCCGCACGGTCGTAGCCGAGGTAAGTCTCCGGCGAAGCAACGTCGGCCTCGTCCGCGGCGGCCTCGACTCCCGCACCTTCGCTGACCGATCCCGGGGGCGGGAGGTTCTCGTACCCGGCCTGCGTGAGGAGCTTGCGGATCAGCGCTTCGGACTCGGCGTAGCCGCCCTCGCCGAAGTGATGGCCGCGGATCTGGCCGGACGCATCCACGAAGTAGTGTGCCGGCCAGTACTGGTTGTCGAATGCCCGCCAGATCGCGTAGTCGTTGTCGAGCGCCACCGGGTAGCGCACGTCGAATTGCTGTACGGCGCGGCGCACGTTGCCCAGGTCCTTCTCGAAGGCGAACTCGGGGGCGTGGACGCCCAGGATCACGAGCCCATGGTCGTGGTAACGCGCGTACCAGTCGCGCAGGTACGGCAGCGTGCGCAGGCAGTTGATGCAGGAGTAGGTCCAGAAATCCACCAGCACGACCTTCCCGCGCAGGTCCTCCGCGGTCAGCGGCGGGGAATTGAGCCACGCCGTGGCCCCGGCGAGCGAGGGCAGCTCGCCTTCGATGGGTGCGCCGCCAGCGGCTGCCCCGCTCATGGCGCCGCTCATAGAGCCCGTCATGGACCCTGTCATCGACCCGGTCATGCTGCCCGTCATGCTGCCGTTCATCGCGCCCGTCATCGCCGCGCCATCGCCGGCGGGCGCCGCACCCCCGCGCAGCTTCTCGAGCAGCCGCTGTTCCAGCCGCGCGGTGCCCGAGGACGAGAGACGCGTGAGAACGCCGGTGTCCCAGCCGGCGGCGATCGCCACGACGCCGGCAAGCACCGCAACTCCCAGGACGCGACGCAGCCCGTCGGCTGTCGGCAGCCACGCCTTGAAGACCCGCAGCAGGCGGTCCCCGGCGAGCACCGCAAGCGACAGCGACGTGATGGCCCCGAGCGCGTAGGCGAACAGCATGAGCGTGGTCTGCGCGCCGGGCCCGTTGATGGCCGCCCCGGTGAGGATCAGCCCGAGCACGGGACCTGCGCACGGGGCCCAGAGGAGCCCGGTGGCGACGCCGAGCAGCACCGAAGGAAGCACGGCCCCGCCCGATCCGCCGCGCTCGAGCAGGCGGTTGCCGAGCGCGACGAAGGGCCGGGAGATGAGGTCCGCCAATGGGCGCGACAAGAGCGCGGCGCCGAAGAGCGCCAGCAGCACGAGGGCCAGCACCCGTCCGTACACGTTCAGCCGCACCGCCCAGGCGCCGCCGACCGCCGCGAGCGTGGCGATGGCCGCGAACGTCACCGCCATCCCGGCGAGCAGCGGCAACGTGCCGCGCGCGAACGAGTGGCTCTGCCGCGAGAACACGAACGGCAGCACCGGCAGGATGCAGGGGCTCACGATCGTGAGCGCGCCGGCCAGGAAGGCGAGCGTAGCGAGCAGCACGCAGGGTTCCTTACGGCGCCGCGGCCGCGGCGAGCGTCACCGGCTTGCCCTGGTACAGCGCCGGCAGCAGCTTCTGGAAGCTCTGGATCTTGGGCAGGTCGTTGTAGACGATGTAGGAATTGCCCGGGTTGTGCAGCAGGAAGTCCTGGTGATAGCCCTCGGCCGGATAGAAGCCCCGGTAGGCATCCACGTGCGTCACGATCGGTGCATGGAAGGTCCCCGCGCGGTTGAGCTGCGCGATGTAGGCCAGGGCGATGCGGCGCTGCTCGTCTGAGGAATAGAAGATCACCGAGCGGTACTGCGCCCCCATGTCGGGGCCCTGGCCGTTCGCCTGCGTGGGGTCGTGCGCGACCGAGAAGAACACCTGCAGGATCTCACCGTAGGTCACTTGAGCCGGGTCGTAGGTGATCTCGACCGACTCAGCGTGGCCGGTGCCGCCCGCCCCGACGATCTCGTAGTGCGCGGTCGAGCGCTCACCGCCGGAGTAGCCGGCGACCACGCGACGCACGCCACTCAGGTGCTCGAACACGCCCTGCACGCCCCAGAAACAGCCCCCCGCGAGCACCGCGGTCTGCGATGCGCCGGGCGCCTTCGCGGCGTCCACCACCGGAGGGGGTGCAGCGACCGGCGGTGCTGCGGCGGAGGCGCATCCTGCGCTCAGTACCCAGGCCGCGGCAAAGGCCCAGGCAACAACGCGGTTCGCGACAGGGGACGTGCGACAACTCATTGAAACTCCTTGAGATCCCAGGCGCGCCGGCCGTGCGATCATGGTACCGATATAGTGGCCCTGCGACGCAGATTCCAGCGTGCACGAGAGCGACACCTGAGGAGACCGTGCGAAGGGCGGTGCGATTGCAGCACCGGCCGCCGCGTGCAAACCATGAATTCCCCGGCCCGCAAGAAGACCCGCACCCCCGAGGTCACGGCGCGTGAGCTGCTCGCCGCTCAGGACCAGGCGGCCGCGCTGTTCCAGGAGGTGGCCGGGAGCGGGATGATCCGTGCCGGGATCCTCGAGAGCGAACTGAACGAGGCGATCGCCGACCTCGCGCGGGAGCGCTACGGGGTGAAGCGCCACTGGCACCGGCGCGTCGTGCGCAGCGGGCCGAACACGCTCCTCACCTACTACGACCGTCCGCCCGACCGGCGCATCGCCGAGGATGACGTCGTCTACCTGGACTTCGGGCCGCTGTTTGCGTCGTGGGAAGCGGACTTCGGGCGCACCTACGTACTGGGGGCCGATGCCCGCAAACACCAGCTCGTCGCGGACATCTCTGCAGCCTTCCGCCGCGGCAAGCAGCTGTACCTGGCGACCCCCGACCTCACCACCGGTGCCCTGTACGATTTCGTCGTGGCCGAAGCCGCCCGTGGCGGGTGGGAGTTCGGCGCCCCGACCGCAGGCCACCTGGTCGGCCACTTCCCGCACGAAACGTCACCGGGTCAGGACAAGCGCTTCTCCATCAAGCACGGGAACGAGGTCCGCCTGCGCGAGCCGGACGCCCACGGCGACCCGCGCCACTGGATCCTGGAGATCCACTTCGTCGACCGCACACGCGGCTACGGCGGGTTCCTCGAAGAGCTCCTGACACTGGGGCCCGCCTGATGAAGGCGGCCCGGCTCAGTCGCGGCCGGCAGGGTCGTGCAGCGCGCCCGGCTCGTCACGCTCGCGCACCTCGTACCAGATCGCGTTCAGAACGCCGAACGTGAGCGCCAGCCCAAGTCCCAGAATCCAGCTGAAATACCACATGTGAGGTCCGCGTCCCTTCAGTAGATACCGCTGTGGCGCCGGACTTCTTCCAGCGTGATGCGCCCGCGCAGGACGCGGAACACCCAGCTCGTATACGCGAGCACGATCGGCAGGAAGACAATTACGGCCCCGAGCATGATCGTGAGGGTGAGCCGGCTGCTGGAGGCATCCCAGACCGTGAGCCCGTGCGTCGGATACGAGGACGAGGGCAACAGGAAGGGAAACAGCGAAACCCCGGCGGTGAGGATCGTGCCGGCGACCGCGATCGAGCTGCAGACGAACGCGAGTCCCGCACGCCGTATGCCGAGCAGCAGCGCCGCGGCCGCCGCCCCGACCAGCGCCAGCACCGGCAGCAGCCACAGCACCGGCCGGGCGTGGAAGTTCAGGAGCCATGCGGCATGGCTGATCACGACCTGCTTGTTCGCGGGATTGGAGGGGCCGCCCGCGTTCACCACGCTCACGATGTGCTGACCGTCGAGGGTCGAAACCCAGATACCGGCACCGATGAAGGCCACCGCGTACAGGAGCGCGCAGGCGCGCCCGAGCGCCGCCGCGCGGCCGGCCATGGGCGGCCCGACCTTTAAGGCCGCGTAAGTGCAGCCGTGCATCAGCAGCATCGAGAGGCTGACCACACCGGCAAGCAACGGGAACGGCCGCAGCAGGGACAGCAGCCCCCCGGCGAACACCGGCCGCTGCAGGGTGTCGAAGTGGAACGGCAGGCCAAGGAACAGGTTGCCGAAGGCGACCCCGAAGAGCAGCGCCGGCACTGCGCCTCCGACGGTGAGCGCCCAGTCCCACACGTTGCGCCAGCGCGCATCGGCCAGCTTGTTGCGGAAGATGAAGCCCACAGGGCGCAGGATCAACGCCACCAGCAGCAGGAACATCGCGAGGTACAGCCCGGAGAAGGAGGCGGCATACAGGAGCGGCCAGGCCGCAAACACCGCGCCGCCGGCCAGGATGAACCACACCTGGTTGCCGTCCCACACCGGCTCGATCGACTCGAGCAGCGCGCGGCGCTCCTCGTCGTTGCGGCCGATGAAGCGGAAGCTCGCGCCCACGCCCAGGTCAAACCCGTCCATGACGGCGAACCCGATCAGGAGCGCGCCCAGGATGAGCCACCAGATGAACCGCAGGGTTGCGTAGTCAGGCATGGCTCACCTCCCCCTGCGGCGCGGGCCAGTATCCCAGGCCGTCCGGGCCCCGCCGGATCATCCGGACCAGGAGGTACACATCGACGATGGCGAGCGCCGAGTAGAAGACGGCAAAGCCGCTGAGCGACAGGAGCACGTTGACGTGCGATGTGGCCGAGACGCCGAGGAACGTCGGCAGGAGTCCGTCGATGGCCCACGGCTGCCGGCCGTATTCCGCGACGATCCAGCCGAGCTCGGCGGCGATCCACGGCAGCGGCAGGCTGCACAGCGCCACCTTCAGGTACCAGCGGTTCTGCTCAAAGCGGTGGCGGGTCGCAAGATAGAAGCCGGTCGCGAACAGCGCGATCAGGAAGAGCCCGATGCCCACCATGAAGCGGAAGCTCCAGAAGAGCACCGGCACGTTCGGCACCGTGGACCAGGCCGCCGCCTCGATCTGCTCGGGCGTTGCCTTGGAAGGGTCGTCCACGAAGCGCAGCAGCAAGAGACCATACCCCAGGTCGTCCTGGTGCTGCGCGAAGCGCGTGGCCGCGGTCGTGTCCTCCGGGTCGACCCGCAGGAGCTGCAGCGCCTGGTGCGCCTGGATGCCGCTCACGACGCGGGCGCGCGCACGCTCCACCAGCTCGAACATTCCGGGCACGGGTTTGTCGACCGAGCGCGTCGCGATGAGCCCCAGGAGCCAGGGCACCTTGATCTCGGCGTGGGTCGAATGGGTCGCAAGGTCTGGGAAGCCGAACAGCGTGAACGAGGCCGGCGGCGGCTGGGTATGCCACTCCGCCTCGATGGCGGCCACCTTCATCTTCTGGTTGGCGCTTGCCTCGTAACCGGACTCATCGCCGAGCACCACGACCGACAGCGAGCAGGCGAGCCCGAAGCTCGCCGCGACCGCCATGGAGCGCCGCGCGATCGCCACATTCCGGCCGCGCAGCAGGTAATACGCGCTGATCGCCAGCACGAATACGGAACCGACCACGTAGCCTGCGGCGACGGTGTGGACGAACTTCGCCTGTGCCACGGGGTTGAGGAGCACGTCGGCGAAGGACTCGAGCTCCATGCGCATGGTCTGCGGGTTGAACTTCGCCCCCACCGGGTTCTGCATCCAGGCGTTGGCGATCAGGATCCACAGCGCCGAGAGGCTCGAGCCGAGCGCCACGAGCCCCGTCACGATGAGGTGGCCGATCTTCGAGAGCCGGTCCCAGCCGAAAAAGAACAGGCCCACGAAGGTGGACTCGAGGAAGAAGGCCATCAGGCCCTCAATCGCGAGCGGCGCCCCGAAAATGTCCCCGACGTAGTGCGCGTAGTAGGCCCAGTTGGTGCCGAACTGGAACTCCATGGTGATGCCGGTGGCAACCCCCATGGCGAAGTTGATGCCGAACAGCATCCCCCAGAAGCGCGTCATGCGCTTCCAGATCTCGCGACCGGTCATTACGTAGGTGGCCTCCATGATCACCAGGATCATGGACAGCCCGAGCGTCAGCGGCACGAACAGGAAGTGGTAGAGGGCGGTGAGCGCGAACTGCAGGCGCGACACGTGTACCAGGCCGAAGTCGATCAAGAACCATCTCCCGAAGCGGGCGCAGGGGGTGCCTCGAGCGCCAGATGACGGCCGGCGGCCGCCGCATCCACCGGCGCCCGGTGCGCCGGGGAGAAGAACATCCACCACAGCAGGGCCAGCGCTGCGGCCTTAAGTAACAGCAGGACCGCAAGCTCGCGCCGCAGGCCCGCGCGCCAGCCGAAAACCCTCTCGATCGAGCCGGTGTCGCTCACCCGTGCCATTAAAGCGATTCTAGCGCCCGGTCGCGCCCCCCGTCATGAGGCCTTTCCCGGCTCTGATGGGCCTGGACAGGCGACGGGCACCCCCGCCGTGGCCTAGAATGGTGGCGACACGCCCGCCGTTTGGGTGCGTCTTCCACTGGAGTACCCACCGTGAGCGCGAACCTTACGCCCGTGCGGCGCGACCCCGGCTATACCGGCCTCACTGCGGTCATCGAGACCCTGCCCTCCCACTACTACTTCGACGCCGATCACTATCAGTTTGAACTGAAGAAGATCTGGCAGCGCAACTGGGTCTACGTGTGCCGCTCGAGCGCGATCGCGCAGCCACGCAGCTTCCGCACGCTCGAGATCGGCGACCAGTCGGTCATCGTCGTGCGCAGCGACGATGGCACTGCGCGCGCCTTCCACAACGTCTGCCGCCATCGCGGCGCAGCCCTGTGCCGCAGCAGCGAGGGACGCTTCCCCGCCGCCGGCATCGTCTGCCCCTATCACGCCTGGCGCTACAACCTGAAGGGCGAGCTGGTGCAGACCTCCTCGGCCGTGAACCCGGACGGGTTCGACCGGCGCGACTTCCCGCTCTACGGCCTGCCGCTCACCGAGTGGGGCGGCTTCGTGTTCGTGGCGCTGAGCAAGGACCCGCCGCCCTTCGAGAAGGCCTTCGACCTGCCGCTGGCGCGCTTTGCGGACTACGAGCTCGACAAGCTGGTCGTCGGTCACACCTTGAAGAAGCTCATCAAATGCAACTGGAAGGTGTTCTGGGAGAACTACAACGAGTGCCTGCACTGCCCGGGTGTGCACCCGAAGCTAGCGCAGCTCGTGCCCATCTTCGGCCGTGCGCTGCTCGAGCGTCGTGACGATCCGAGCTGGCAGGATCACGAGAGCGACGAGGACCCGCGCTACGCAGGCGGCCTGCGCAGCGGCGCGCAGTCCTGGACCATGGACGGCAAGCCGGTGGGCGTGCCGTTCCCCAAGGTGAGCGAGGAGGACCGTAAGGCCGGCCACCTCTACCTGACCAGCGTCCCCTCGGTTTTCATCGTCACCCACGTCGACTACGTGCGCGTGGTGCGCCTGCTGCCGCTGGGGCCTGAGCTCACCGAGATGAGCATCGAGTTCCTGTTCCTGCCCGAGACCCTCGCCGAGAAGCGCGACATCTCCCCCGCGGTCGAGTTCACCAACATCGTGATGTCCGAAGACGCCGAGGTCAGCGAACTGAACCAGCGCGGACTTAAGGCCGCCCCCCACGAGAAGGGCGTGCTCATGCCCGAGGAATACGCGATCCGGCAGTTCCAGGACTGGGTGCGCGCCGAACTCAGCCGGCCCTGATCCCGGCTGACGCGGTGAATCTCGCCGGCAAGCCCCCGCGCCCTGCCTGCGCACGGCGGGTGCTCGCCCTGGGCACCGCCCTGCTCGCCCTCGCGGCCTGCCATAGGCCCGCGGCGCCCACTGCAGGGGCGACACATCCGGTCGCCGAGGAAGGCGTGCTGCGCGTTTACAACTGGGACGACTACATCGGGTTCCACACGGTTGCCGACTTCGAGCGCGAGACCGGCATCAAGGTCGTCTACGACCTGTTTGATTCCAACGAGACGCTGGAAGCTAAGCTGCTGGTCGGTGACTCCGGCTACGACATCGTGAGCACCAGCGAGAATTACTACGGCCGCCAGATCCGCGCGGGCCTGTACGAGCCGCTCGACAAGAGTCTCCTGCCGAACTGGAAGTACCTGGACCCGGAGGTACTCGCGATCCAGTCGCGCTTCGATCCGGGCAACCGCTACGCGGCCCCCTACCTGCACGCCATGAACGGCTTCGCCTACAACGTCTCGCAGGTCCGGGCCCGGCTGCCCAATGCACCGGTCGACAGCCTCGACATGCTGTTCAACCCCGACGTCGTCTCCAAGTTCGCCGACTGCGGCATCAGCTACCTTGACTCTCCCGACGACGTGCTGGGGCTGGCCCTCGCGTACCTGCACCTGGACCCGAACTCGCGGCGCGAGGAGGACCTGGCGGCTGCCGAGAAGCTCATCATGAAGGTGCGCCCCTACATCCGCCTGTTCGACTCGAGCGACTACATCAACCAGCTGGCGAGCAACGAGCTGTGCGTCGCCATGGGCTGGTCGAGCGACTTCAGCATCGCAGTGGTGCGTTCGCACGAGGCCGGCCTGCACCTGGACATGGCCTTCACGGTACCCAAGGAAGGCTCGGACATCACCTACAACGCGCTCCTCATCCCGATCGGGGCCCCGCATCCGCGCGCGGCGCACCTATTCATCAACTTCATCCTGCGCCCGAGCGTCATCGCCGCCATCACCAACGACATCCATTACGGCAACGACAACCTCGCCGCGCAGCCGCTGGTGAACCCGGACATCCGCAATGACCCGTCGGTATATCCGCCCGCCGACGTGCGCGCCCACCTGTTCCTGCCGACCGAGTTCGACGCCAAGTACCAGCGCATGCGAACGCGGATCTGGACCCGGATCAAAAGCGGGGTGTAAGCGCCACCGGGCGCCCTAGGACTCGCGCAGTTCGAGGCACAGCCCTGCAAACGTGCTCAAGTAACGGTCGACGTCCTCGGCCGAGGTCGCCGGACACATGAGAAGCATGCTGTGGAACGGGGTGATGAGCACCCCGCGGTTCAGGAAGTACAGGTGCAGGAGCGTCTCCAGCGCACCGTCGCGCGAGCGGGCCAGCCCCGAGGCGGTGCGCGGGGGCTCGCTCGTGAAGAGGGTCTCGACCCGGGCGCCGCTCTGGGCAACGTACCAAGGCAGCGCATGAGTGGCGACGGTGCGGCGCGCCGCCTGGGCCAGGCGGTCGGCAAGCGCGATCATGTGGGCGAAGTTCGCCTCCGTCAGCACTTCCGCCAGGACCGCCCGTACCGCCGCCACCTGCAGCGCACTCCCGGCGAGCGTCCCGCCGAAACCCAGGTGGGAGCTCTGCCGGACCCCGGGCCGCACCGACTCGCGCGGCGCGTGCTCCCAGATACGCTCCGCCACCGACGCACTGACCCCGTAGAGGCCGACGGGCACGCCCCCGCCGATCGCCTTCCCGATCGTGAAGATGTCCGGTTCCAGGTGATCCCGGGCGGTATAGCCGCCGGGACCGGCTGACCAGGTATGCGTCTCGTCGTACAGCAGCAGCGTGCCGCTGCGGCGGGTGAGGTCGCGCAGCGCGCCCAGGAACCCGGGCGCCGCCTCGATCAGTCCGTAGTTCGTCATGCACGGCTCGGCGAGCACGAGGGCGACATCCTCTGCGGCCAGCGCCTTCTCCAGCGCCGCGACGTCGTTGAACTCCACCACCCGCGAGACGCGCGCATGATCGATGGCGTTCGGGTGCACTCCGGAGCGCATCACGGTGCGCCCATCGGCGGCGAGCCCGACGTGCGCCTCTTCCACCGAGCCGTGGTAGCAACCATTGAACACCAGCACCACGTCGCGCCCCGTGATCAGCCGCGCGATGCGGATGGCCGCCCTGTTGGCATCGGTCGCCGACGTCGTGAAGCCCCAGTACGGGAGGCCAAAGCGCCGCACCAGCTCCGCGCCGACCCACTGCGCGTCCTCGGTGGGCAGCATGAGGGTGGTGCCCCGCTGCAGCTGGGCGTGCAGGGCGTTCGTGACCGCCGGTGCGGCATGCCCGGCCATGGCGCCGGTGTCGCCGAGGCAGAAGTCGACGTACTCCAGTCCGTCGGCACACCACAGCCGGGCACCGCTCGCACGGGTTGCGCACAGCGGGAAGCCCCCCGCCCAGCGCCGCATCCAGTGCATGGGAACACCGTAGAGGTAGTGCTGCTCGCCCGCCGCAAACAGCGCGCGGGAGCGTCGATGGCGGTGCACGTAGTCCTGCTGCTCCCGCGCGAGAAGCCTCCCGACCCGTTCGGGGGTCACGTGCGCAGCCTCAGGGCGCGCAGCGCCTCGAAGGCCGGCATCACCTCCTCGATGATCCCGGCGAACCCGGCCGGCACGTGCGCAGCCTCGCTCCGGGGCGCCTCGAACCCGGTCGAACGATAGACCTGGGCATACCAGTACGGCGCCCACACACCGTCGCTCGGCCTCGGGCCCGGGGGCCACTGCAGCATCCGCGGAGTGAACGGCACGTCCAGGTGCGTGCACAGCGCGCGCAACTGAGCCTCGGGGGCAACCAGGAAGTCATCGGCGTCGATCACCGGAGGCTGCTGGTGCAACTGCTTGCGCACGTACTCATAAATCTCGAACTGCTGCAGTACGCCGATGTCGGCCGCCGTAACGTTGGGGCGGCTCTTCACGTAGGACACCAGGACCCGGCGCGGGTCGCGGATCAGGAACACGTGTCGCAGGGCGGCGAGCCATTCGCGCCCCATCCCGGGAAGTAGGTGGTGGGTCATGTGCTTCTGGTAGCTGACCGCTACCCCAGGCCCGGGTGCGGTGCTGACGCGGGCAGCGACACTGCGCCAGTCGGGGTCGCCAGCCGCGATAACGAGCTCCCGACCCGGGTGATCAAGTCCGGTCTGCGCGAGGTAGTGCGCGTAAAAGGGCTCGTCCATGACCGCGCAGTCCCCCCGGTTTTCCCAGGCACGCATCATCGCGGTGGAAATGTTGCGTGGGCCGGACCACATGGCGACCCGCACGGCAGGGCCTGCCATCAGGACCGCCCGGCCGTATCTCGTTCGATGAGCTCGAGGTACAGCCTCTGCAGGCGCTCCACCATCGGCCCGCGCCCGGCACTGATACGCCGCCCGTCCACCTCGGTGACCGGCGCGAGCCCGGCGAAGGTCCCGGTGACGAAGGCCTCCTCGGCCCCGTAAACCTCGGTCAGGCTGAAGTCCTTCTCGAACACGGGGATTCCCGCGGCGCGACACAGCCGCAGCACGTTCTCGCGCGTGATGCCGGCCAGACAGTACTTTCCGGTGGAAGTCCACACCTCGCCGCGGCGGACGATGAAGAAATGCGTGGAATTGCACGTCGCGACGAATCCGTGCGGATCGAGCATCAGCGCCTCGTCCGCGCCCGCCTTGGTGGCTTGGATGCAGGCGGTGATGCAGTTGAGCTTGGAATGCGAATTGAGCTTCGGATCCTGCACGTCGGGGGCCCCGCGCCGGACGTGCACGGTGAAGAGCCGCACGCCGCGCGTGAGGAGCTCCGGCTTGGGCACCTTGTACTCGGGGATGATCACCACGGTCGCAGGCCCGATGCACACGCGCGGATCCTGGTACGGCGTGGCCTTCAGCCCCCGCGTGACCATGAGGCGGATGTGCACGCCCTCGCTCATGTGGTTCGACTCGAGGGTCCGGTAGAGCGCCGTGGTCAGTGCCTGCGCATCGAGGCCGACGTCCAGGTCGATCGCCTTCGCCGCCTCGTAGAGGCGGGCCAGGTGCATGTCGAGGAAGGCAATACGGCCGTGGTGGACCCGCAGGCCCTCCCAGACGCCATCCCCCAGTATGAAGCCTGAATCGAAGACAGAGACCAGTGCGCGCTCGCGGGGGTACAGCTCGCCGTTGATGTAGATGAGGACGTCGCGGTTACGCGGATCGTCCCCGCTGTGGTGGGTACCCTGGGTCATGCCGTGATCCTTGAAAGAGCGGGCCCAAGTTACGGGCCGCGGCGGATCGACAGCTTAAATCCTCCGGGCCGTTCAGGAGAACTATGGGCGCCGAAGGGCCGGGCGCATTCCCTTGCACCCGGCCTGCCAAGCTTTCATGCGGATGCGGCCTGAGCCCCGCTAGACCCTGGAGCGTCCGGCCAGGAAGGTCACGAGCGCGCCGATCAGGAATACGAAGAACAGGATCTTCGCGATGCCCGCAGCGCCGGCCGCGAGACCACCGAAGCCCAGCACGGCGGCGATGATGGCGATGATGAAAAAGATCACGGCGTAATGAAGCATGGAACCCTCTCTGGGAGCGCCGACCGCTCCGATGTCGTAGGCGCAGTATCGCTCTGGGTTCCGCCCCGCCTCGATCGGGCAGGCGGCGAAGTTGGTGTAGGATTCGGGCTACATCCCACAGGAGCACCCGCATGATCCGAGTCGCCGTGCTGTACCCGAACGCCACGGGTGCGAAGTTCGACATGAACTACTACGTCACCAAGCACATGCCGATGGTGAAGGCGCGCTGCGGCGAAGCCTGCCGCGCGATTGCCGCCGAGGGCGGCCTGGGCGGCGCAGCGCCGGGCTCTCCGGCCCCCTACATTGCGGCCGGGTACCTGACCTTCGACTCGGTGGCCGCCTTCCAGGCGGCCTTCGCCCCGCACGTGGCCGAGATCATGGGCGACATTCCCAACTACACCAACACGACTCCCGTGGTGCAGATCAGCGAAGTGACCCTCTAAGGCGCGCTGGAGCTCGAGGCGGGCTCGACAGCTACGGGCTTGGCGGAGTGGCCCCCGGGGTCTCCCGTCGCACGTTGAGATTCGAATCGAAGCATCGCAGCGCGGGACTGGGGCATCCCGACCGGGTACGGAATCGCCGAAAGTACGTCTTGAGCGATCGCAGGTACGGGCCAGGCGCCACGAGCGACACAGATTCCGAAGCCAGGCGTGAGTGCAATCAGTTGGCGAAACCAACCACGCCGGCCGAAACGCAGTGGCCGGATGCCCCCAAGCCCCGGGGTGACGGTGCGTGGCCGACCTAACGCCGCACAAACTGCGGCAGATCGCGGCAACGAACGATCGCGCTAATCGTGGAACTTGATGGCGGCGTGCGAGCCATCGCAGAACGGCTTGTTCTTGGAGGCACCGCAGCGGCACACCGTGACGCGGTTTCGGACCTCGTAGGCAAAGCCATCGGCCGACACCACGGGGATACCCCCGCGCAGCCACAGGGGGCCGCTCACCTTCTCTACGGGATCCTCGATGATCCCGATCGAGACCGGCAGCGCGTGCTCGACCGGCTTGCCGGTCGAGCGATCCCAGGCCACCAGGCGCCCCGAGGGGCAGTTGTTCACCTGGCGCACGAACAGCTGCCGGACCTTCGGGTCGTCAGTACGCTCCACCTGCCCCCATACCTGCCCGTTCGGATCGCAGAAGCGAGCGAATGCGCACAGCGCCTGGGCATCGGTAAGCGCCATGGCCGGCCCTTCCATCACCTGTGCCTGCTCGCGGTACGGCGCGTGGCTTGCGGTTTCGGTCCCATCGAAGCGCGCCTTGGTGTGGGAGCCGTCGCAGAAGGGCTTGTTCTTGGAGTGGCCACAGCGGCACAGGGCATAGCTGTCCTCGGTCTTGACCGGTTCGCCCTCCTTCCACTCCTCGGAGTTTCCCTGGGCGTCGCTCACGATGGTCTGCTTTGCGAGCGGCACGCCCCCCGTGACCAGGTAGGGACCGTTCTTTGAGACCACCACCTTAACTTCGTGCTTGGATTTGGTCATGATGACTCCGGTGCGGGCGATCGCCTGGCGCTAGCCTGAACCGCTACCGCGCCCCGCACAAGGTGCGGATACGTCGCGCGGCCTCGCTGCCGCTTCGGGGGTCGGAATGGCAAGAAAATTACACCACGAACCCATTCCCAAGATCGCGAAGAAGGACTATGCGCGCGAACTCAAGCACCTGCAGATCGGGCTCGTGGCGCTGCACCGGTACGTGATCTCCCGCAAGCTCAAAGTGCTGGTGATCGTTGAAGGCCGGGACGGGGCCGGCAAGGACGGCACCATCAAGCGCATCACCGAGCACCTGAGCCCCCGCGAGACCCGCGTCTACGCCCCGGGCAAGCCCAGCGAGCGCGAGGAGACCGAGTGGTACTTCCAGCGCTACGTTCCCCACCTGCCGGCCGGGCAGGAGGTCGTGCTCTTCAACCGCAGCTGGTACAACCGGGCGGGCGTCGAACCGGTAATGAAGTTCTGCACGCCCGAAGAGCACGAGGCGTTCCTCAAGGCAGTACCACACTTCGAGAAGTTACTGGCGCGCTCGGGCACCCACATCCTCAAGTACTACCTGGACATCAGCCGCAAGGAGCAGGCGCGCCGCCTGAAGGCGCGTCGCAAGGACCCGCTGAAGCAGTGGAAGCTCAGCCCCGTGGACCAGGCAGCGCAGGCGCACTGGAGCGACTACAGCCGGGCACGCAACAGCATGCTGGAGCGGACGCACCACGAGGACGCGCCCTGGATCGTGGTCCGGGCCGACAACAAGCAGCAGGCGCGCCTCAACATCATCCGCGACATCCTCAGTCGCGTGCCAACCGGCAGGAAGGCTCCCACGGGCCCCCGCCCCGACCCCCGCGTCGTGCGCGAGTTTCGCGAATCCCTGATCGCCGCCGCCTGGGTCGCGCGCTAACGCCTTGAGGTCCTGCTGCTAGAATTTCCCGCATGAGCGAACCGCTCTCGCCGACGAGCATCGACCTCGACCGGGCCCTGGCCGCCGCCGGCACGCCGGCGGCGAGCTTTGCGCGGCTGTGGCAGAGCCTCTGGGTCGCACCGTACGTCTCGGCCGAACTACTGGAGCTGTGCCGCCTCACGCTCGCGCGCCTCCACCGGGATGCCGCTGAGCTCGGGGCACCCAATCCCCACCTCGATGCCGGCACACCGGGGGCTGCGCGCCGCGCCGCGGTCCTCGGAGGCATCGTGCATCGCACCGATGGGTTCTCCGGCGCCGAGCGCGCGGTGCTGCAGTTTGCCGAATGCTACGGACTGGATGCGCAGCGGATCCCCGATGAGACCGCCGATGCGGTCAAGGCATCCCTGGGAGAGGCGGGCCTGGTGTTCCTGATCGAGGCGCTCGGGTGCCTCGACGGGCGCATCCGCACCGCACGCTGCCTGCGCGACCTTGGCCGCAGCGCCGCGGGAGTGCACGCGTGAGCACCGCGCGAGCGACCGCACCATCGGGCACCACCGGCAACCCGATCCGCGACAGCGCGCTGGCGCGGGTGCCTGAGACACTCGAGGAAATCATCGCCCTCAACAGCGCGGTCTGGACACGGAGCCTGGTGAGCGCCAGCCTCCTTGAGGTCCTGCGGCTGCGTAACGCCCGCACCGTAAACTGCGTCTTCTGTAAGGCAGTGCGCTACGAGGTGGCGCGCGAGGACGGCCTGACGGAGGAGCGGGCCTCCATGGTCGATGCGAACTACGAGGGCAGCGCCCTGAGCCCGCGGGAGAAGCTCGCCGTAGCGCTCGCGGACGCGTACCTCGGCTTTCCCGCCGGCATGAGCCCAGAGCTCGCCGCGCGCCTGCAGCGCGAGTTCACGCCCGAGCAGCTCGCCTCGATGTTCGTCGCGCTCATGACCTTCAACTTCACCTCGCGCACGGCGGTGAGCATCGGCGGCATGCCCGAGGGGCCGCTGCCCGTCACGGTGCTGCCGCGCGCGGCGACCAGCGGCTAGAAGAGCCGGTTACCGAGCCACTTGTCCACGTAGTCCCTGATGTCGGTCTTGCGCTCGAGGCCGGCGGCGTTCATGTAGCGGACGTTGCCGAAGATCGCGCGCTCCGGCCACGGCCGGTCGTGCAGGCCGAACACCCACCCAACATTGCCGTAGGAACTGCAGTCGCGCCCGTCGAGGAAGTAGGTGTTGTTGAGCCGCAGCAGCGCCGCGTGGCCCTCCTCGGGGGTCGCCGACCACTCCAGCACCTTCTTGCCCCAGTACATGCGCATGTAGTTGTGCATGAACCCGGTGACCCGCATCTCCTGCATCGCCGCGTTCCAGTAAGGATCGTGCGTGGCGCCCGCCGCCAGCTCCTCAAACCCGTAGACGTGTGTGCGAGGGTCCCGCGCGTGGAGCTGGAGGGAACGGCGTGCCCACTGTGGCAGGGCGTCGTAGGAATCGTAGTCGCGGGTCGTGGTGACGAAGTTAACCCCGAGCTCGCGCCGTACGATCAGTTCCTCGAGGTACGTGTCGCGGTCCGCCTGCGGTGCGCGCGCATCGCGTACCGCCAGGGAGATCTCCACCGGCGAGATCTGGCCGAAGTGCAGGTAGGGCGACATCTCCGAGACTTGTGCAAAAGCCGGCAGCGAGCGCGCGGCGCAGTAGTGCGACAGCACCTCGCCTGCGAAGCGCTGCAGGCGCCGGCGCGCCTCGCGGTGTCCGCCGCGAAAGGCCGTCACGACGTCGGCGCGCCGCCCGAGCGAGAGCGCATCGAGCACCGTGAGGTCCGCCGGGTCGAGCCCGGCGCCGAGCTTGAGGCCGGCCGCCGTCACCTTCAGGGGCGTGCGCCGCAGCGGCTCGAGGAACCGGCCGCTCAGGCGCGCCAGCTTCGGGCGCAGCGAGCGCGCGCCGATCTCCGGGCGCGTGGAGGCTAGCGCCGCCGGCACGACCACGTCACCTTCGACTTCCAGCACCCGGCAGCCGGCGGCCGCGGCCACCGCGCTGCGCCAGCGCCGCTGCGCGCGCTGGTAGCCCCGGTCGCACACCAGGAGCGCCGCCTGACGCACCAGCGCGCCGATCACCTCCTCGGGCGCGCCGCGCCGCATCAGGAATGCCGCGCCGCGCTCCTTGAGTTCCTGCGCGACATCGGCCAGGCCCTCGAGCATGAACGCGTAATGCCGCCGCTGGGCCTGTGGCAGCGGATCGTAAAGTGCGAACGCCACGACCAGCGGCAGCTGGCGGCGGTTGGCCGCGGCGACGGCGACCTCGAGGGCCGGATTGAACACGGCCCGCTGTGACTGCTGCATCCAGTAGAGCACGTAGCGACCCTCGCGCTCCGGCGCGTCGTTCAGCACCGCCACCCGTTCCGGTTCGACCATCCCCGCCATCCTTTGACGTAGTCCAATTTTCAGTACCGCACGGTAGGACGCCCCGGACATGCGACGCAAGCGTTCCAAGTCGGGCGCACTTCAGTACAATCGCGGGCGCCTTGCGATCACGCGGAGACCTGATGAGCGTCGAACTGCCGCACCGCCCGCGCGCTCCGCGACCCGCCCGTGCCTGGCGCACGCGCGGTAAGTCCGGCCCCCACCTGCCGTGACACCCACGCAGGCTGCCGCGCGTCCGACGCCCTCGGTCGCGGCCCAGACGACGTTCTTCGTGGCCGCAGCCCTGGTCATGCTGGGCAACTATTACGTCTACGACGCGATCGCGCCGGTGGCCGAACTCCTCACCCAGCAGCTGCACTTCACCGACGGCCAGATCGGCACGCTGAACGCGATCTACAGCGCTCCCAACATCGTGCTGGTGCTGGTCGGCGGCATCCTCACCGACCGCTTCGGTGCCCGCACCATGGTGCTCGCCACCACAGCCATCTGCCTCATCGGGGCGTTCCTGACCGCGATCGGCGCCGACTTCTATGTCATGGCGACCGGGCGGCTGTTCTTCGGCGTGGGCTCGGAGACCCTGTCGGTCGCGATCCTGGTCGCGCTCGCGCAGTGGTTCACCGGGCGCTACTTCGCGTTGCAGATGGCATTGAACATAAGCCTGTCGCGCGTCGGCTCGTACCTCGCCGACCGCTCACCCTCCTTCGCCAAGGGTCTCTACGACCAGGGCTGGCAGTCGCCCATGTGGCTGGCATTCGCCTTCGCGGCAGTGTCCTTTACCGCGGCGCTCCTGTACTTCTACGTCGACCGGCGCGAGGCCCCGCGCGGCACCCTGAGCGCCCCGCCGCCGCCGGACCGCATCGATCTGCGGCACGTGCTGCGGTTCTCAGGGGGCTACTGGCTCCTGGTGATCACCTGCGTCACGTTCTATTCGGTCATCTTCCCCTTCCGCAGCACCTTCGCGATCAAGTACCTGCAGGAAGCGCAGCACATGACGCTCGAGCAGGCGAGCACGCTGAACAGCTACGTCTTCCTCGCCGCCGCCTTCGCCACGCCCGTATTCGGTCTCATCCTGGACCGCATGGGACGCAATGCCCTCCTGCTGGTGCTGGGCTCGGTGCTGCTGCCGCTGAGCTTCATGGTTCTGAGTGAGGCGCCGGGCCTGTCGACCGTGCTCCTCGGGCTGAGCTTCTCCTTCCTGCCGGCGGTGCTGTGGCCCACCGTGCCCTCCTATGCCGCCCCGGAGCAGCTGGGCACGGCCTACGGGCTCATGACCACGCTGCAGAACGCGGGCCTGTTCGCCGCCAACCTCGCGGCCGGATTCATCAACGACCACAGCCACGCCAGTGCCGCCAATCCGGAAGGCTACAACCCCATGTTGTGGTTCTTTGGCGCCCTGAGCTTCGCGGCCTTCCTCGCCACGGTGCTCCTGTGGCTGAACTCCCGCCGCCAGGGGCCCGCGGCCGCGGCCTGAAGCGGCGCCGGGGCTCTAGTAGACTCATCCGCCATGGAGTGGCTGACCTACGCATTCGTGACCGTGCTGGCACTCGGGGTGGGCCTCGAGCTGTGGCTCGCCGGACGGCAGGCCGCCAACGTCCGTCGTCACCGCGACCAGGTGCCGGCACCGTTCGCGGGCAGCGTCACCAGCGCCGACCACGCCAAGGCAGCCGACTACACCATCGCCAAGGCGCGCCTGGGACGGATCGCCACGGTGGTAGATGCGGCGCTGGCCCTCGCCCTGACGCTCGGCGGGGGTATCGCCGCCATCGATGCATTCTGGCGTGGGCACCTGACTGCACAGCCCGGGCTCGGACTCGCGGTCATCGCAAGCCTCGCCCTCCTCATCCAGCTGGTGAACCTGCCGCTCGATCTCTACCGCACGTTCGGGCTCGAGGCGCGCTTCGGCTTCAACCGCATCACCCCCGTGCTCTACGTCACGGACCTTTTGAAGGGCTGGGCGCTCGCCGCGCTCATCGGCGGCCCGGTGCTTGCCGCGACGCTCCTTCTCATGGAACGCGCAGGACCGCTGTGGTGGGTCTGGGCCTTCGGCCTGTGGCTCATGGTCATGCTGTTCATGACCTGGGCGTGGCCGGCGTTCATTGCCCCGCTCTTCAACAAGTTCTCCCCTCTCAAGGACCAGTCGCTGCGCGAACGCATCGAGGCCTTGCTCACGCGCTGCGGGTTCGCTTCCAAGGGAGTGTTCGTCGTCGACAACTCGCGCCGCTCGAGCCACGGCAACGCCTACTTCACCGGCATCGGCCGCCACAAGCGCATCGTGTTCTTCGACACCCTGCTCGAGCGCCTGGCCGCCCCGGAGGTCGAGGCCGTGCTGGCCCATGAGCTCGGGCACTTCAGCCTCAAGCATGTACGCCACCGCCTGCTCCTCTCGGTGGTGTTCGGGTTTGCGGGACTCGCGCTGCTGGGGTGGCTCAGCCGCCAGGGCGGCTTCTACACGGCGCTCGGGGTGCCCATGCCCTCCACCCACGCCGCGCTGCTCCTGTTCGTACTCGTGCTGCCGGCGTTCATGTTCTTCGTGACCCCGCTCGGCGCGCTCTGGTCGCGCCGCCACGAGTTCCAGGCCGACCAGTTCGCCTCGCGCCACGCCAGCGCGAGCGAACTCGCGACGGCGCTGGTGAAGCTGCACCGCGACAACGCGAGCACGCTGACGCCTGACCCGCTGTACGCGGCCTTCTTCTACTCGCACCCGCCGCCACTGACGCGCATCGCCCGCCTGACCGGGGCGTCCGCCTGAAGGCGGCTGCCGTCAGGAAATGAAGTACAGGTCGATGGTCTTGCCGATCCGCTCGCGCGGCCGGTAGGCGTCCAGCCACGCGTAGTCCGAGGGCCTGCGGGTGCGGGCCAGGGCCGAGATCGCCACCCACCCGGTCACCGGTTCCCGCGCCTTCAGCGGCACGATCGGCGGCAGCGGTTCGCGCGCGAGGTCGGCCGTGCCCTGGTAGGCCAGGTGCAGGAGCGGGATGTTGAGCGCACGGGCGCGCACTTCCAGGCGCTTCAGGTCCTGTCCCCAGTCGAGGTCCGAGTCGACCAGCACGTGCCACGGCTCGCGCACCGTCTCGTTGAAGTACGGCAGGTAGTCCGGGTACGCGCGCCACAGCGTGCTCACCTGCCAGCCCACCAGCCCCGCAAACACGAGCGCGAGCGCGGCCCGGGGTATGCCGGCGCGCATGCGCGCGAGGGCCTGCCAGCCACGCCACAGGAGGTACGCGGCACCGAGGGCGAGGAACGGGTACAGGATGAGGACGTGGCGGATGCCGATGTTGATGCGGCTGAACACGCTCGCAAACCCCAGGATCGTCAGCAGCAGGACCAGGGGGCTGAGTGCCCAGCCGTCGCGCTCGCGCCAGCCACGCACCGCCAGCGCCGCAAGACCGACGCTGCCCGCGCCGAGCACCGGGATGGGGGTCTTCACCGCAAGCGTCACGAAGTAGAAGTACCACCAGCCGTCCTGGCTCACCTGTCCTAGCAGGTACGAGAGGTGGCCGGCATCGTTGTGCGCCTTGACGGCGATCACGCCGTTAAAGAGGTCGGTGAGCTCGCGCGGCAGATATGCGTGCAGGTAGTAGAGCAATTGACCGATGGCGTGGTCGAAGCCGCGGCGTGACAGCATGTAGTCCATCGCCCAGTCGAAGCGCACCTCGACCCCGGAGACATCCGGGGAGCGCACCGCGTAGACCGCAAGCAGCGGTACCAGAGCGGCAAGGCCTGCGAGCACCGCCCCGGTGGCGCGCGAGCGCAGCACCCGCACCGGGTGGTGCTCATGCGTGCCCCAGGTGACCCGCCAGCTGTTGAGGCCCTGCACGGCACCCAGGACGATGAGCGACAGCCCGATGAAGGGAACGGCGGAGAACTTGGTGGCCACCGCGATCCCGGAGGTGACCCCGAAGAGCACGGCCTCCTCCCAGCGCCCGGAGGTCAGCCAGTTCTCGAGGCAATAGAGCGCGAGCAGAGTGGTTGCCGCGGCGGCGATGTCCAGCGTGGCGAGCGCGGAGTGGCCGAGCACCGGCGGGATAGTCACGAGCAACGCCACCGCCGCGAGCGCCGCGGCGTCCGATGCAAAGAGCCGCCGCGCCCACAGCCACGTCGACCACAGCAGCAGTGCGAGGAACGGCAGCGTGCCGGCCCGCGCGAGCGTCAGGTACGTCTCGTAGCGCCCGTCGGAGTAGAGGATGTCCTTGCCCTCCTGCGTGCCATCCGGGGGCGGGGTGCCGTAGGCATGGGCGCCGGCGAGGTACGGGCCGATGGCCAGGAACAGGCGGGCGAGCGGCGGATGCTCGGTGTCGTACTCGTAGTGCCCCTTGTCCAGGAGCTCGATGCCGGCCGCAAGGTGCTCCGGCTCGTCCCAGGTGTTGGTGTAGACGCGCCAGCAGCCGGCGGCGAGGACCAGGGCGACGACGATGATCGCGGCCAGCGCGATCCGCGCCGCCCAGGCCGAGCCTGCGCGCGGCAACGTATCCAGGTCAGGCTCCGAAGGGGTGCAGCCGCACGATGGTCTGCTCGCGGTCCGGGCCGGTCGAGATCATCTGCAGGGGTACGTCCACGAGCTGTTCGAGCCGCTCGAGGTAGCGCCGTGCGCTGCCCGGCAGCGCTTCGTAGGCGGTGACGCCCACGGTGGACTCGCGCCAGCCCGGCAGCTCCTCGTACACCGGCTCCACGTCGGCATAGCCCTCGACGCTGAGCGGGGGCTCCGGGCTCACCACGCCGTTGCTGCGGTAGCCGACGCAGATGCGGATCGTGTCCAGGCCGTCGAGCACGTCGAGCTTGGTGATGCACAGGCCGGTCACCGAGGAGTTCACGATCGAGCGCCGCAGCGCCACCGAGTCGAACCAGCCGCAGCGGCGGCGGCGGCCGGTCACCGAGCCGAATTCGTGGCCGACGCGTGACAGGTGCTCCCCGTACTCATCGAAGAGCTCGGTCGGGAAGGGACCCGCGCCGACGCGGGTGGTGTAGGCCTTGACGATCCCCAGCACAGCATCGAAAGCGCGCGGGCCGAGTCCGGTGCCCGTGGCGGCGAACCCGGCCGTGGTGTTGGAGGAGGTCACGAACGGGTAGGTGCCGTGGTCGACATCCAGCATCGCGCCCTGCGCACCCTCGAACAGCACGTTGGCAGCGGTGCCGCGCAGCTGGTGCAGTGCCTGGGTGACGTCGGTGACCAGCGGGGCGATCTTCTCGGCCATGGCCAGCTGGCTGTCCAGCGTCTTCTGGAAGTCCACCGTCGGGGCGCGGTAGTAGTTCTGCAGCAGGAAGTTGTGGAAATCGAGCACCTCGCCGAGCTTCGCGGCGAAGCGGTCGCGCAGGAACAGGTCCGCGACCCGCACCGCGCGCCGGGCCACCTTGTCCTCGTAGGCGGGACCGATGCCGCGGCCGGTGGTGCCGATGGCGTTCAGGCCCCGGGCGCGCTCGCGCGCCTGGTCCAGGAGCACGTGCGAGGGCAGGATCAGCGGGCAGTTCGGCGACAAGCGCAGGCGCTCGAACACGGGCACGCCCTGCTCGGTCAGCATGGCGCTCTCCTTGAGCAGCGCCTCGAGCGACAGCACCACGCCGTTGCCGATGTAGCAGCGCACCTGCTCGCGCAGGATTCCGGACGGGATGAGCGAGAGGATCGTCTTCTTGCCGCCGATCACGAGCGTGTGGCCGGCGTTGTGGCCGCCCTGGAAGCGCGCCACGGCCGCGGCCTTCTCGGTGAGCAGGTCCACGACCTTGCCCTTGCCCTCATCGCCCCACTGCGTGCCGATGATGACGACAAATTTTCCCATGGGAGGTATGCGCCCCTTCAGCGGACCACGAACAGGATGATGACGCCGACCAGCATGCTGCCGAGCCCCGCGATGCGCAACTCGCGGTCACCGACCTCCAGCAGGCGCGCCAGGGCGCGCTTGACCCCGGCGGGGTTCAGAAAGGGCGCGATGCCTTCCATGACGAAAAACAGCCCGAGCGCGGCCAGGAGGTCCGTAAGGTTGAGCGGCATGGAGGGTAAGGCGCGCGGCGTCAGTGCCGCGGGGCCGCAGGCTTCGCCGTGCCGGCGTCCTTCAGGTACCTGAAGAAGTCCCCGTCCGGAGTGACTACCAGGAGGTCGCTGTCGCGGCCGATCGACTGGTCGTAGGCGCGCATGCTGCGCCAGAAGGAATAGAACTCGGGGTTGCGGCTGTAGGCGCGAGCGTAGGTCTGGGCCGCCGCGGCATCGCCCTCGCCCCGGGTGCGCAGCGCATCGCGCTCGGCATCGGCGAGGATCACGGTGCGCTGGCGCTCGGCCGCGGCCTTGATGCCCTCGGCCGCCTTCTGTCCCTCGGCGCGCAGCAGGTTCGCGTCCTTGGCGAAGCTCGACTTCATCCTCTCGTAGGCGCGCTGCGCGACGTCCTCGGGCAGGTCGATGCGCTGCACGCGCACGTCGATCAGGTCGATCCCGAGCGCCTCGGCCTTGCCACCGGCCTCGCCCAGCACCTCTGCAGTGACGGCGGTGCGCTCGCTGGAGACGACCTGCCCGAGCGTGCGCTGCGCCACGACGGCCTTCATGCCTCCCTTAACGATGTCGGACAGGCGCGAGCCCGCGGTATCCTCGGCACCGCTGGTGGCGGTGTAGTAGAGCACCGGATCCTTGACCCGCCACTTGATGTAGAAGTCCACGATCAGGTTGTGCCGGTCGTTGGTGATGAAGTTCTCCCCGGCGAACGTCTGGGTGAGGATGCGGTTGTCGAACTTGACCACCGAGTCCCACGGGAACTTGAAGTGCAGGCCCGGGGCGTAGTCGCTGCGCACGATGGCCGTGAACTGCTTGAGGATGGCGAACTGGGTCTCGCCCACGGTGAACATCGACAGGCCCGCGATCATGAGGAGCACCACGGCACCGACCAGTATCCCGACGGGGCGGCCCATCAGCGCTCGCTCCGGCCGCGCGGCTCGGTGCCGGCGGGCTCGGGCTCCTTGCCCGCCGCGGGCGGCGCCGCGCTCTCGCTCGGCACCACCTCGGCCTCGTGCACGCCCTTTTCCAGCAGCTTGTCGATCGGCAGGTAGATCATGTTGCTGCCGGCCTTGCCGTCGATCAGCACCTTGTGGGCGCGCGCCAGCACTGTCTCCATCGTGTCCATGTACATGCGCCGCCGCGTCACCTCGGGGGCCGCGGCGTAGGCGGCCTCGATCTGGGTGAAGAGGGCCGCCTGGCCTTCCGCGAGTGCCGTAACCTGGGCCTTGTAGGCCTCGGCGTCCTGCTGGACCCGGGTGGCCGTGCCCTGGGCGGTGGGGATGATCTTGTTGGCGTACGCATCGGCCTCGGCGATGTAGCGGTCCTTGTCGTCGCGTGCCTTGTCGGCATCGTTCCGCGAGGGCACCACCGCATCCGGGACCTGGACCTTCTCGAGGCTCACCGTCGTCACGGTGATTCCGGAGTTGTAGCTATCGAGCGTGTGCTGGATGAGGTCTCTGGTGCGACGCGTAATCTCCGGCCGCATCTGGCCGGACTGCACCTCAGCCAGGGTGCTGCGCCCGATGGTCTCGCGGATGGCGCTCTCGCTGACCTCGCTCAGGGTCTGGGCCGGGTCGTTGATGCTGAAGAGGACCTTCCGGGGGTCGGTCAGCTGGAAGTGCACGGCGAAGCCCAGCTCGATCAGGTTGAGGTCGGAGGTCAGCACGCGCCCGCTGAAGGTGCTGGAGTTGACTTGGCCGACGTTGACCTTGTTGACGCTCTCGATGGGCCAGGGCAGGTGGTAGCACAGGCCCGAGTTCGGGGGCTTGACGTCCACGAGGCGACCGAAGCGCTGCACCACGGCGCTCTCAGGCTTGCCGACCTGGTAGATGCCGGTGGAGAGCCATACCACCAGCAGGGCGAGCGCGCCGATGAACCACAGCGAGCCGGACCCATCGCCGCCGAAGCGCAGGTGGGACTCGAGCCAGCGCTGCCAGCTCTTCAGGCGCTCGTCCAGGTCTCCGCCTCCCTGGCCCGGCCGGCGGCCCCACGGATTGTTCTGGCCACCATTGGGTTGATTCCACGCCATGAGAGGGTTCGTCGACGCGTTTACGGAGCCGCGCCGGAGGCGGCGCCCGATTGTAGGTAGTGGTCGCTGGGGGCACAAGGCGCCCCGGGGCCTGCGACGGAGAGGATCTCGACGCCCGCGGTGCGCGCGAGCGTGAGGAGCTCGAGGTCCGGGAGGTCGACGGTGAGTTCGAGCGCGCCATCGTCCCTGGTGCTCTCGGCGCGCACCGCGTGCGCGGCGTACAGTCGCGAGCGCAGCGCGCCGGCGCCCGCGGGCATGCGCAGCACGGCCCGGCGCGCAAAGCGCGCGAGGCGCTCGGCAATCGCCTGCTTGAGCAGCTCGAGGCCCTGGCGCTCCTGGGCGGAGATCCACACCGCGACCGCACGCCCGTCGGCGTCGCGGTCGATCCGGGGTGCGCCCTGCAGGCGGTCGATCTTGTTGTACACCAGCAGTTGCGGGATGGTGTTCGCGTCGATCTCCGCGAGCACGCTGTCGACCTGCGCGATCTGCTCGGCGCGGCGCGGGTTGCTGGCATCGACCACGTGCAGCATCAGCGTCGCGGCGCGCGCCTCGGTCAGGGTCGACTGGAAGGCGGCCACGAGCTCGTGCGGCAGCTCACGTATGAAGCCGACGGTGTCGGCGGCCACGACCTGGGTGCCGCCGGGCAGCTCGAGGCGCCGCACGGTCGGGTCGAGTGTCGCGAACAGCTGGTCCGCGACATAGGCGTCCGCGCCGGTCAGCGACCGGAACAGGGTCGACTTGCCCGCGTTGGTGTAACCCACCAGCGCCAGCGAGGGCACGGGGATCTCGGCGCGCATCTGGCGGCCGGTCTCGCGCTGCTGGTGGATCTTCGCCAGGCGCTTGGTGAGCACGCGCACGCGGTCGCCGATGATGCGGCGGTCGCTCTCGAGCTGTGTCTCACCCGGGCCGCGCAGGCCGATGCCGCCCTTCTGGCGTTCGAGGTGGGTCCAGCCGCGCACCAGGCGGCTCGAGATGTGCTTCAGCTGCGCCAGCTCCACCTCGAGCTTGCCCTCGAAGCTGCGCGCGCGCTGGGCGAAGATGTCGAGGATGAGGCCGTTACGGTCCAGCACGCGCCGCTCGATAAGCTTCTCGAGGTTGCGCTCCTGGCTGGGCGAGAGGGCGTGGTCGACCAGGACCACGTCTGCGCCCTCGGCCTGGGCCACCTGCCTGAGCTCGTCGGCCTTGCCGCTGCCCAGGAAATAACGCGGATCGGGGCGGTCGCGCCGTCCGGTGACCGTGGCCACGACCACGGCTCCGGCAGAGAGCGCCAGCTGTCTGAATTCCTGCAGGTCCTCGGGATCTACGGGGGCACCGAGCCCCAGGCGCACGAGTACTGCGCGCTCACCGGTCCGTGGGCGTTCGAACACTCGCGGTTCCCGTGAGCTCCGCCATCATTCGGCGGGGGCCTCGGCGGCGCCGCCCTCCTCGGCAGACAGGCGCACGTTGCGCGCCGGGACTACCGTGGAGATGGCGTGCTTGTAGACCATCTGGCTGACACTGTTCTTCAGGAGCACGACGAACTGGTCAAAGGAGTCGATCTGGCCCTGCAGCTTGATACCGTTGACCAGGTAGATCGATACCGGGACCCGTTCCTTGCGCAGCGCGTTCAGGAAGGGGTCTTGCAGGGATTGGCCTTTGGCCATCGTGTTCTCCTTATTGTTTCGCTTCGAGTTGTTCGGCGCGAGACGATCGGATCGCGGACGAACGCTCCGTGTTCCCACGATCCACAAGCAATTGTGACCCGCAAAACGCAGGACACCGACGCGCTCATCTTAACATGCACCCTTCACCAACGGCCAAAGTCGCCAAGCTGCGCGCGGATGTCTCGGATCCACGACAGTACCTCCCGGCGCTGCGGATCGAGGCGGATCCCGGAAGGATCGGAGCGCATCCAGGTCAGCTGGCGTTTCGCCAGTTGGCGCGTCGCGGCAATCCCTCGGTCCACCGCCTCGGCAAGGGACCCCGTCCCGGCAAGGTGCGCCCACAGCTGGCGGTACCCGACCGAGCGGATGGCCGGGTGCAGGGCCGTGAGGTCGCCCCGGGCGTAAAGCGCGCGCACCTCGTCGAGAAAGCCGGCCTCCATCATGGTCTTGAAGCGTTGTGCCAGACGCTCGTGCAGGATCGAGCGGTCCCCCGGCAGCAGCCCGTAGCGCAGCACCCGCCGGCCGGCCAGGGGGCTTGCCGTTGACCGCTGCAGCTCACTGATGGGGCGACCGGTGCTCAGGCACACCTCGAGGGCCCGCTGGATGCGCTGGGCATCGTTCGGGGCGATCCGCCGGGCGGCGGCCGGGTCCAGGGCGGCGAGCTGCGCGTGCAGCGCCGGCCAGCCCAGGGTTGCAGCGCGCTGGTCGAGCTGCGCCCGGAGCGCCGGGCTTGCTTCCGGAAGGGTCGCCAGCCCGTCGAACAATGCCCTGAGGTACAGCATGGTCCCGCCGACCAGGAGCGGGATCCGGCCGCGGCCCTCGATGCCGGCCACGGCAGCCAGGGCATCGCGGACGAAGCGCCCTGCCGAGTAGCTCTCGGAAGGGTCGCAAAGGTCGATCAGGTGGTGCGGGACGCGGGCCCTCAGGGCCGCGGAGGGTTTGGCCGTGCCGATGTCCAGTCCCCGATAGACGAGCGCGGAGTCCACGCTGACGATCTCGACCGGGAGTTCCGCGGCGAGCGCGACCGCCCAGTCCGTCTTGCCGGTCCCGGTGGGGCCGTAGAGCACCAGCACCGGCGCCTGCGCACCCTCGGCCATGTTCAGCGTCCGCGCAGGAACAGCTGGTCGAGCTGCTGGAGGCTCAGGCGGGTCCAGGTCGGGCGGCCGTGGTTGCACTGGTTGGCCCGCTCGGTTGCCTCCATCTGCCGCAGCAGCGCGTCCATCTCCGGCAGCGTCAGGCGGCGGTGGGCGTGGATGGCACTGCGGCAGGCGAGCGTCCCCAGGAACCGGTCGCTGGCCCCGTCCAGGTGGTGGGTACTCGACTCCTGCGTGAGGTCGGCCAGTAGCGCGTTCACGACGGAGGAGATTTCACGCACCTGCAATATCGCCGGCACGCGCCGCAGGGCGAGCCGTGCCGGACCCAGGGCATCGATCTCGAACCCGGCCGCCTGCCACTGCTCCCGCTCCTCGAGCACGCGCTCGAGCTCGTGCGGCTTCATCTCGATGACGAGCGGCTCCAGGAGCTGTTGCGAGGCGACCGTGCCGGAAGCGCCCTGCGCCTTGAACTTCTCGTACAGCACGCGCTCATGGCCGGCGTGCATGTCGACCAGCACCAGTCCGTCCGGCGTCTGCGACAGGATGTAGATGCCGTGCAGCTGCGCGAGCGCGGTGCCGAGCGGCCGCTCGCCGGCATCGGGCAGCGCCCCGCGCGGGGCCTCCTCCACGGCCTGCGCGAGCCGCCAGGGATCCGGAAGCGCCTGCTCCAGCGGCAGCCCGGGCGCGAACGGCGCGCCGGGGCGCGGCAGCGGGCCCGCACTGGCGCTCACGGCCGCAGGCGCAGCGCCGGCTTCCGGCCGTGTCTGCGCCAGTGCCCGTTCCAGGGCGCGGAACACGAACTCGTGGATCTGGCGGCTGTCGCGGAAGCGCACCTCGACCTTCGCCGGGTGCGCGTTCACGTCCACGAGCTTCGGGTCGAGCGTCAGGTAGAGCACGTAGGCGGGATAGCGCCCGTGGTAGAGCACATCGCGGTATGCGAGCCGCACGGCGTTGACCAGGAGCCGGTCGCGCACCGAGCGTCCGTTGACGAACCAGAACTGCTGGTCCGCCTGCGCGCGGGAGCGGGTCGGAAGCCCGAGCCAGCCCGAGAGCATCACCGGTCCCGCCGCGTGCCGCACCGCGATCGCGCCTTCCGGAAAATCCGGTCCCAGCACCGCCGCGAGCCGGCCAAGCTCGGCTTCCGGCCCTTCGGCCCGCGGTGCATCCAGGAGCAGGCGCGTCCCGGAGCGCAGCCGGAACGCCACGTCGAAGCGCGACAGCGCCAGCCGCTCCATGAGCGCGGCGACGTGATGCGTCTCGGTGGCGTCGCTCTTCACGAACTTGCGCCGCGCCGGAACGTTGTAGAAGAGGTCGCGGACTTCCACGACCGTGCCGGCCGGGAGCGCGGCCGGGCGCACCTCCGAGACCGCCCCGCCCTCACAGCTGACTTCCGCCGCCCGCGGGGCGCCAGCGGCGCGCGAGGTGATGCGCAGGCGCGCCACGGAGCCGATGGAGGGCAGTGCCTCGCCCCGGAAGCCGAGCGTCCCGACCGACTCCAGGTCCTCGAGCGATGCGATCTTGCTGGTCGCATGGCGCATGAGCGCGACCGGCAGCTCGGAAGGCTCGATCCCCTGGCCGTCGTCGCGCACCCGGGTGAGGCCCACCCCGCCGCGCTCGATGTCGACCTCGATGCGCGTCGCGTGGGCGTCGAGGGCATTCTCGACGAGTTCCTTGACCAGGGAGGCCGGCCGCTCGATCACCTCGCCGGCAGCGATCTGATCGACGAGTTCGCCGGAAAGGACGCGGATGGGCATGAGGCGCCGCAGTTTACACGGCGCGCGCGCGGCACTCCCCTCCCCGGGGCGCGCGGGGCTTAAGGGGTCGCGGTGGCCGGGGCGACGCTGCCGGAGTTGGCGAGCGTCTCGCGCCGCTGCTGCTTGAAGCGGGTGCCGTCGGGCGGGTTCTGCTGGAAGAAGGTGCGCACGCCGCCGGCGATCGCCTCCGCCAGGCGCGCCTGCTGGGCGCTACTGCGCAGCCGCCGCTCCTCGTCGGGGTTGGAGATGTAGGCCGTCTCGACCAGCATCGAGGGGATGTCAGGGGACTTCAGCACCACGAAGCCGGCGTGCTGAACCTGCACCTTGCGCACCTCGCCGACGCTTGCAAGCGAGCCCACCACGCGCTCGGCGGCAGTGGCGCTGACGCCGATGATCTCGCTCTGGGTCGCATCCAGCAGGACCGGGGCGAGCGCGCCCTTGTCGTCGAGGCGGACCCCGCCAGCGAGGTCGGCCGCGTTCTCGCGCTCGGCCAGCCAGCGCGCGGCCTCGCTCGAGGCCCCGTGCTCGGACAGCACGTAGACGGAGGCCCCCGTGATGCTGCGGTCGGCGATCGAGTCGGCGTGCACCGAGATGAACATGTCGGCATGCGCCACGCGCGCCCGGTGGATGCGGTCGCGCAGCTCGATGAACTCGTCCTTGTCGCGCGTGAGGATCGCACGCATGCCGGGCTCAGCATTGATGCGGTCGGCGAGCGCCCGCGCGATCGCGAGCGTCACGTTCTTCTCGTAGGTGCCGCCGTGCCCGACGGCGCCGGGATCCTGGCCCCCGTGGCCAGCATCCACCGCGACGATCACGTCGCGGCTGCCCTCCTCGGGGACCTTGATGGCGCGCGGGGGCGAAGCCGACTGCGGCGACGAGGCGGCCGCAACGGGTAGAGGGGCCGCAGGCGGGGCGGCCGCGACCGCGGCGCCCGCGGATCCGGCGCCCAGGTTCAGTACCAGGCGCGGAGCGCGTGAAGTGCCCTTCCAGAGGCTGTGGACCGCGAGCCGGCCGTTCGTCTCGAGCACCAGGCGCAGCGTGCCGCCGGGCTGGGTGCCGAAACGCACCGCCGTCACCGCGCCGGCGACCGCCGGGGCCTTTAGGCCGCCTGCCCGTTGGGTGTGCCTGAGGTCGATGACGATCCGGTCCGGGTGCGCGAGGCGGAAGATCCGGGGCTGCACCGCCTGGTCGAGCTCGAAGGACAGCTGGACGTTACCGCCCTCGGTGCCGAGTGCGACCCCGCGCAGCTGCGCCGCGGCGAGCGATCCACTCGCCAGGAGAGCCGCCGTTGCGATCAAACCGGAATAAAAACTCTTTTTAATCATTGAGTTCGCAGCCGAACCTTGCACTTAATCTACGGGTTGGCGCGCATCAATACAAGCGCGGCGGCCAAGGGCCGTTAAGGCAGCTGCACGCCCGACAGCCACGCCGTGCCGTCCTGCGTGTGCGCCTGAAGCTCGAGCGGGTGATGGTCGCCGGCGACGGCAAGGTGGACGGTGAGGTCCGCCCGCGGCAGGCGTCCCTGGCCGCGATCCGGCCACTCGATGAGCCAGACGTGTCCCGCGGCGGCGTAGTCGCGGATCCCCAGCGGCTCGAGTTCCCCGGGGCCGCTCAGGCGATAGAGATCGGCGTGAACGACCGTGTGGCCCGCGAGGGGGTAGAGCTCGAGGAGCGTATAGGTCGGGCTGCGCACGGCGCCGGTGACCCCCAGCGCCCGAAGAAACCCCCGTGCGAGCGTTGTCTTACCGGCGCCCAGGTCACCCTCGAGATACAGGGCCAGCGGACCAGGGACCTGCGGCAGGGCACGCGCGAGCGCCGCCCCGAGGGCCTCGGTCTGCGCGGCACTGGCACTCAAGACGCGCACGCGGCCTTACAGGTTCACGCAGTGGTGCAGCTCGCGGGTGAGGTCGGAGGCGAGGACGCCGCGCTCGCCGGCGCGGGCTGCGGCATCCCCGGCCATGGCGTGCACCAGCACGCCGACGCGCGCGGCCGCCCAGTGATCGTGGCACTGCGCGAGCACGCCGGCGATCGCACCGGTGAGTACGTCCCCGGTGCCGGCGGTGGCCATCCCCGGGTTGCCGCGCTCGCACACCCCGGGCGTGCGGCCGCGGGCGCCGACCAGCGTGCCGGCGCCCTTGAGCACGATAGTCCCGTGAAAGCGCTCGAGCAGCCGGTCGAGCGCGGCCAGCCGGTCGTGCTGGATGTCCTGGGCGGTGACGCCGAGCAACCGGCCGGCCTCCCCCGGGTGCGGTGTCAGGATCCAGTCCTCGCGTGGGCCGGCCCCGGCTTCGGCAAGTAAGTTCAGGCCATCGGCATCCACCACGAGGGGCTTGCCGGAGTCGAGCACCACTTCCAGAACACTGCGCGACCAGTCGCTGCGCCCGAGTCCCGGGCCCACCGCGATGACATCGGCGCGACCCACCGCCTCGGCGAGCATCGCGGGCGATGCCACGCCCAGGCAGATGAGTTCCGGCCGCCCGGCCGCGATCGCCGCGACGTTCTCGGGAGCGACGGCCACGGTGGTGAGTCCGGCGCCGACGCGCAGGCATGCCTCGCCGGCGAGCCGGGCAGCGCCCGGCATGCCGGCGCCACTGCCGACGATCAGCACCCGCCCGAAGTCGCCCTTGTTGGAGGAGCGGGCCCGCCGCGGCAGGGCCTCGTGGATCTCCGCCTCCACGATGCGCGTCAGTCGCGGCACCGGCTGGGCCGAGGGTGCCGGCGAGATCTCGAGGTCGTCGCAGAACACGGTCCCTGCGAACTCCGGTCCGTCGCCGACGAAGAGTCCGGTCTTGAGCCCCACGAAGGTCACCGTCGCCTCGGCGCGGATGGCCTCCTCGCCGAGCACGGTGCCGGCATCGCCATCGAGCCCGGAGGGCACGTCGAGCGCAAACACCGGCCGGCCGCTCTGGTTGATCGCACGGATCACCGGCGCGAGGTCGGCCCGGACGTCCCCGCGCAGCCCCGTGCCCAGGAGCGCGTCCACGATGACCTCGCCGGCGCCCAGGAGCTCCGCCGCGAACGGGCGCACCACCCCGCCGCTGCCCCGGAAATCCGCATAGGCCTGGAGCGCATCGCCCTTCAGCTGCTCGGGGGGACTCGCGGCGAGCACGCTCACCGTGAGCCCGGCGGCCTGCGCGAAACGGGCGAGCACGTAACCGTCGCCGCCGTTGTTGCCGGCCCCGCAGACGATGACGATGCGATGCGCCATCGGCCAGCGCGTGCGCAGGTAGCGCAGCGCGGCCTCGCCGGCGCGCTTCATCAGGGTGTAGCCGGAGACGCCCATGGCCTCGATCGCGTGCGCATCGAGGGCACGCACCTGGGAAGTGCTGTACATGGCGACCGGCAGAGCCATGGCCTCATTATACTGAGGCCGGTGCCCCCGCCATGACGTCCCCTGCCGCCGACGACCTGCACGCCTTCCGGGCACGCTTCGAGCACCGGGCCCGTGCCCTGGGGTTCGATACCGTAGGGGTCGCGGGTATCGATATCCCCGAGGACGAGCAGCACCTGGTGCGCTGGCTCGCCGACGGGTTCCACGGCTCCATGGGCTTCATGCAGCGCCATGGGCTCATGCGCAGCCGCCCCCGGCAGTTCAGGCCGGGCACGGCGCGGATCCTCAGCGTGCGCATGAACTATTGGCCTGGGGAATCCCGCCCGGCGGAAGAGGTGCTGGCGGAGGGCAGCCTCGCCTACGTGTCGCGTTACGCGCTCGGGCGCGACTACCACCGCCTCATGCGACCGGCGCTGGCGCGCCTGGCCGAAGGGCTGCGCGAGGAGATCGGCCCGTTCGGCTACCGCGTGTGCGTGGACACCGCCCCGGTGCTCGAGCGTGCCTACGCGCGCGAGGCGGGCCTGGGCTGGATCGGCAAGCACACCAATCTCATCGCGCGCGAGGCGGGCTCATGGTTCTTCCTGGGCGAGGTGCTCACCGACCTGCCCCTGCCGCTGGATGAACCGGCGAGCGCCCACTGCGGCACGTGCAGCGCGTGCATCCCGGCCTGCCCCACCGGCGCGATCGTCGCCCCGTGGCGCCTGGATGCGCGCCGCTGCATCTCGTACCTCACGATCGAAAACCCCGGACCAATCCCGCCGGAGCTGCGCCCGCGCTTGGGCAACCGGATCTACGGCTGCGACGACTGCCAGCTGGTATGTCCGTGGAACCGGCACGCGCAGGTCGCGAGCCACCGGGACTTCAAGGTCCGGCACGGGCTGGACGCCCCGCGCCTCACCGACCTCTTCTCGTGGAGCGCCGAGCAGTTCCGGCAGACAATGGCCGGCTCGGTGATCTACCGCATCGGGTTCGAGCGCTGGTCACGCAATCTCGCCGTGGCCCTGGGCAACGCGCCGCGCGGGCCCGCGGTGCTCGCGGCCCTCGCCGCGCGGGCCGAGGACCCTTCCGCGCTGGTGCGCGAGCACGTGGAGTGGGCGCTCAGGCGCCACGGCGCGCCCTGAGGCGACCCTTACGGGCGGCGGGCCCGCGTGTTGTCGATGAGGCGCGCCTTGCTCATGCGCGCCGCGGTCAGGATCACGAGGTCCCGCTCACCGGCTGCCGGGCCCGCCAGATCGCGCGCCTGCCGCACGGCAAAATAGTCCGGCTTCAGTCCCGCCGCGGCGAGCGCCTCGCAGCCGGCGCGCTCGATGCTCGCGAAGTCGGCATCACCGGCCTCGATGCGCCCGGCAGCCTGCTTGAGTGTCGCGTAGATGACGGGGGCGAGCGCGCGCTCCGCGCTCGTGAGGTACTGGTTGCGGGAACTCATGGCGAGGCCATCGGCATCGCGTACCGTCGGGGCGCCGATGATCTCCACGGGCATGCACAGCTCCGCGACCATGCGCCGGATCACCGTGAGCTGCTGGAAATCCTTCTCGCCGAAGACGGCGATCTGCGGCTCGACGATGTGGAAGAGCTTCGCGACCACGGTGCTCACGCCCTCGAAGTGGCCGGGGCGGAACTCGCCCTCGAGGATGCGCGAGATGCCCGGCACCTCCACGCGCGTCGCCCGCTCCGAGCCGTGCGGGTAGATCTCGGTGACGTCCGGCATGAACATGAGGTCACAGCCGGCCTTGGCCAGCATGCCCTCGTCCTGCTGCGGCGTGCGCGGGTAGTGCGCGAAGTCCTCGTTGGGCCCGAACTGCATCGGGTTCACGAAGATGCTGGCGATGAAGCGGTCGCCGTAGCGGCGCGCGGTCTCGATGAGGCTCACGTGCCCGGGATGGAGGTTGCCCATGGTGGGCACGAAGGCCACCCGGTGCCCCTCCCGACGCCAGGCCTGCACGCGCTCGCGCACGGCGGCGATGGTCGTGACGGCCTGCATGCTTACTGGAAGCTGTGCTCGGGCCCGGGGTACTCGCGGGACTTGACCGCGTGTACGTAGCGCTGCATCGCTTCCAGGTTGTTTCCCGCCCCCTCCATGAAGTTGCGCACGAAGCGCGGCTTGCGCCCGGAGGTGATGTCGAGCATGTCGTAGAGCACCAGGATCTGGCCGTCGGTGTCGGCGCCGGCGCCGATGCCGATGACCGGCACGTGCAGCGCCTCGGTGATGGTGCGGCCGAGGGCCTGCGGCACGCACTCGAGCAGCACCACGTCGGCGCCCGCGTCCTCCAGCTGCCGCGCCTCGTCCAGGAGGCGCGCGGCGGCCTCGCGCTCGCGCCCCTGCACCCTGAAGCCCCCGGTCTTGTGCACCGACTGGGGCTTGAGCCCGAGGTGCGCGCACACGGCGATGTCGTGGCCGGTCAGGAACTCGACGATCTCGGTCTGCTTGCCCCCGGACTCGAGCTTCACCATCTGCGCCCCGCCCTCCTGCATCAGGCGCACGGCGTTGGCGAGCGCGACTTCCTTGGTCGGGTAGCTCATGAAGGGCATGTCGCCGATCAGGAAGGGCCGCTGCAACCCGCGGGCGACCGCGGCGCAGTGATAGACCATGTGGTCCATGCTCACCGGCACGGTGGTGTCATGCCCCTGGATGACCATGCCGAGGGTGTCTCCGACCAGCACGACGTCGACCTCGGCGGCATCGAGCAGCATGGCGAAGCTGGCGTCGTAGCAGGTAAGGCAGGCGATCTTCTCGCCCTCGGCGCGCATGCGCTGCAGCGTCGCCAGCGTCACCGGCGGGCGGCCCCCGTCCCCCTGCAGGTGCTTGTACATCGGCATGGGGCGAGTTTACTAGATCGCGCGGCTGCGCAAGGGGTTGTAGTAGAGGCGCCCGCGGCTCATGCGCTTGATGGCAGCCAGGAGCTCGTCGTAGTCGTGCTGGTTGGAAATCGGGTCGATGGAGGCGGCGTTCACGATCAGGAGCGGCGCGCTCTCGAACTCGTGGAAGAACCGCGCATAGGCCTCGTTCAGCCGCTCCAGGTACTGCCGGTCGATGTACTGCTCGTAGTCGACACCGCGCTTGCCGATGCGCTCGATGAGGACGTCCACGGGGGCCTGCAGGTAGACCACGAGGTCGGGCTTGGGGGCCTGGATGTCGAGCTTGCTGTAGAGCTGCTCGTAGAGGGCGTACTCGGCCTCATCGAGGGTCACGCGCGCGAACAGGCGGTCCTTCTCGAGGAGGTAGTCGGCGACGCGCACCGGCGCGAACAGGTCCGCCTGCTTGAGCGATGCGAGCTGCTGCGCGCGCTGCAGCAGGAAGTACAGCTGCGTGGGCAGCGCCCCCGCGCGGGGGTTGCGGTAGAAGCGTTCGAGGAAGGGGTTCTGTGCCGCCTGCTCGAGCACGCTCTGCGCCCCGAGGCTGGCGCACAGGCGCCGCGCAAGGCTGGTCTTGCCGACGCCAATCGGCCCTTCCACGACGATGTACTTGTGGTTCGTTTCGCTCGGCATCTGGCGACTTCTAGAGCTTGTGCAGGCCCACCGAGCCGACACGTTCCCTGAGCTCGGCGACGCGTCCAAGCCCGGGGAGTTCGAGTTCGGGGGCGATATCGGCCAGAGGATACAGAACGAAATTGCGCTCCGGTATCCCGGGGTGCGGCAGGGTCAGCGCGGGGTCCGTGCGCCGCTCGCGGGCGTAGGCCAGGAGGTCGAGGTCGATGATCCGCGGGCCCCAGTGCGGGTGCACTTCCGGGCGTCCGAACTCGGACTCGAGGCGCCGCAGCTGCTGGAGCAGCTCCGTCGACGAAAGCCCGGTCAGCAGGGCCGCCGCTGCATTCACGAAGTCCGGCTGGGCCACGGGGCCGAACGGCTTGGAGCGATACAGCGGCGAGCGCAGCACGCGGCGCGTCTGCGGCAAGGAATCGAGGGCCCCGAGGGCGCGCTCGACCTGCCGTGCGGGATCTTCCAGGTTGCTGCCGATACCGACATAGGCCGGCTGCCAGCGCTGCACGAGGCGATCCGTCGTCAGCCGGAGCTCGAGGTGCCGGGACGGCGGCGGCGCCGGCGCCCCCGTCGGCGCGCGCCGGATGCGGGAGCGCCCGCGCTGCGCCCCTCCCCCGACAGCTCGTCGGCCATGCGCCCGCGCTCCTCGGGGTTGACCTCCTGCACGCGGGTCCACCAGTCCGCCATCTCCTTTGGCGCGAGCCCGAACTGGGCACGCAGGAGCAAGAGGTCGTACGCCGCGCGGAATCTCGGGTGCTCGAGCGAGCGCAGCGCGCGGCGGCCGCGCGGGTGCTCCAGCCGCGGCTGGAGCGCGAACATCTCGCGGACGCCGAGCGAGAAGCGCTTCGGGATCGCGATGCGCGTCTGGGCCTCGCGCGTCGCGCGGTCGCAGGCATCGAGGATCGTCCCGAGCTCGTGCCAGCGCTCCGGGGGCGTCGCCTCGATGATGCCGGCGATCGGCCCGTAGAGGAGCAATGCAAACAGGAAGGTCGGCGTCACCGGCTTGTCGGCCTGGACGCGGGAATCGGTGTTCTCCAGGCCCTGCACCAGCAGCTTCTCGACGAGGCTCCGGGGGTGGCTGCTGAAGTACTGATCGACACTCGGCAGGAGCGCCGCCAGCAGGCCGCGGCGTCTCAGGACCTCGAAGCTGCGCGCACCGTGCCCGGTGAGGAAGAGCTTGAGCGTCTCATCGAAGAGCCGCGCCGGCGGCACGCCGCCCAAAAGGTCGCGCAGCGGTCCCAGGGGCGCCGCCGTGGCCGGGTCGAGCGTGAAGCCAAGCTTGGCCTCGAAGCGCGCCGCCCGCAGCATGCGCACCGGATCCTCGCGGAAGCGGGTCTCCGGGTCGCCGATGAGGCGCAGGCGCCGTGCCGCAATGTCCTCCATCCCGTTCACGTAGTCCCAGATGGAGAAGTCGGCGATGTTGTAATAGAGCGCGTTGGCGGTGAAGTCGCGCCGCCACACGTCCTCGTCGATGGTGCCGTAGACGTTGTCGCGCAGGATGCGCCCCGACGCATCGAACATCCGCTCGCCGGTGTCGTCGGTGCCACCCTCGCCGCGGATGGGCTCGGACTCTTCCTCGAGCGGTCCTTCCTCGGTGCGCGGATCGTCGAGCTCCGCGGCTTCACCGTCCTCGGGGTCTGCCGCCGGCAGCGGCTCATCGCCCTGGGAGGGCGCGCTGGTGGCGCGGAACGTCGCGACTTCGATGGTCTCGCGCCCGAAGAACACGTGCGCGAGCCGGAAGCGCCGCCCCACCAGGCGGCAGTTGCGGAACAGGCGCTTAACTTCTTCCGGCAGCGCATCGGTCGCGACGTCGAAGTCCTTGGGTTCGATACCCAGGAGCAGGTCACGGACGCAGCCGCCGACGAGGAAGGCCATGAAGCCCGCATCCCGCAGGCGGTACAGAACCCGCAGGGCATTCGGGGAGATCTGGGAGCGGGAGACGGAATGGTCCGAGCGCCCGATAATGCGGGGCGTAGCGGCAGGCGTCGCGATGGACGCTTCTTCAGAGTTCAATTAAATGCTTTCGGCTTGAGCAATCAGGACAGCTCTCTATAATACCGCGCTCCTGATCCAGGCCCCGCCTTCGCTCCCTTCGTCTAGAGGCCCAGGACATAGCCCTCTCAAGGCTGTAACACGGGTTCGAATCCCGTAGGGAGCGCCAATTAAAACAATAACTTACGCGCTCCGGGCTCCCCGGAAAGCCGGTTTCGGTGACTTTTAGGGAAGTTTCGTTCCGCGCGACTGTCTCCGAGCGCTCGGGACCAGGCTGCTGAACGCGGCTGCGCTGGCCCCGACGCCGCAGACCCGCGTTGTTTCCGTCCGTGAATGGAATTCCTCGGCCTGCCTCGTCCGGGCTCCGCATCAGCCATCGTCGCGCCGATCCAGCGCGTCAATTCGACTGCAGAGCAGTTCGTGAAACGCCGCGGGCTTGAGCACATCCGCTCTGCCCGTCGTCAGGTCAGTCAGGAAATCCTTTAGCAGGAACGGCGAAATGTCGTAGCGACGGACGACGAGGTCTGGGCTCGCGCTCCCATCGAGCCAAGACGGCGCCAGGTCGTCGAGCCACTCGCCATTCTCGGCCACCGAGCGCGCGTTCTGCAGGACGAATCGGGCTCCCTCGGATTCCAACCGAGAGCGTACCCGCCCTTCGAACTGCCCCATCTGCTTGAGCGCGCGCTGGTGGGCAACCGAGATCGGGCGCGCCGGTATAGACACCGGCGCCACTGCTACTCGCGCTACCCAGGAATCTCGCCCGTCGCGCAACCTGTGATGCCCGACTTCAGCGCGCAGATACCCAAATGCATAGGGTCCGGTTACGAGAAACATGACGGGCTCCTCGTCCGCCATAGGCTCCCGAAGCATAAGCACCGAGAGCTTCCTCTCATCGCACCACGCCACATAGAGCTTGTAGAGAAAATCCCTCGCTCGCCGGGAATTCCCAATCGGAGCGATCTCGACGATCGCATCCGGGTAGCCGGCCGTGCCCAGAGCCACGATCTCCCTCGCGGAATCCCGGACCGAGCCCTCGTGAATGCGAACGCGCTCGGCAAAGCGCGAAAGCTCGTCCCGGGAAATCTGGGAGACTGCCAGGGACTCGAGTTCGGACTGCTGCTGCTGAAGGTGTGAAATTCGGTCTGCAATGCGCTCGATGCGGTCCAGTCGCTCGAGGAGATCCGCCGCCGCTCGCGGATCCTTCCACAGGTCTCCTTCGGCTCGACGCAACACTAGCTCGTCGCGCTCACGAAACGCGGACTGTATTTCTGCGCTTCCCAGAATTCTCGAAAGCGCCCTTTGAGCGCCGGCTAGCATCGCGCGAATTGCAGGCGGGTCGAGCCGCCGGCCATCGGCGAGCCTCAACGGCTCCGCCTCAGCACGCCGGGCTCTAGTCGCCTCGGTCTCGACAACGTGAACCTTGATCTCACCGTGCCGCACGGTGAGACGAAGAACACTGCCCGCGAGCACGGATCGCTCCATGAGCAGAGTGGCGATCGGCATGATGACGCTTCCCTGAAGCTGGCGCTTGAGCGCACGCGCTCCATATTTCTCGTCATAGCCACGAGCGATCACGACGTCGAGCACTTCAGGATCCACGTCCACACTGAGCTGGCGGGCAACAATCCCTTCGCGCTCCAGCGCACGCGACAGTTCGATTCGTGCGATATCCCGCACTTCAAGCTTCGAGAGCTTCCTGAATCGAACAATGTGCTGAAACCGATTCAGGAGTTCCGGCCGGAACACAGATTCGAGTTCAGCTTGCAGGCGTGCGTCGTCAGCCCCGCTCTGTGAGGCAAAGCCGATCGGTTGCCGCTCCATTGCCTGAGCACCGATGTTTGCCGTTGCAATGACGATCGCATTTCGGAAGCTGACTGCCGGACCCACCCCTGGCGTCAATCGCCCATCATCGAGAATCTGCAGCAACAGATCCCACACGTTTGCGTGCGCCTTCTCGATTTCGTCTAGCAGCACGACCTGGAAAGGCTGATCCCGGACCGAGTCCACGAGACGCGCAGGACGGTCAGGATTCTTCGGGTCCCCGATCAGCGCTTCGAATGAGTGGTAATCCTTGAACTCGGAAAGATCGAATCGCAGCAGGCGCTTCTCGCTACCGAACAGGTAAGTGGAAAGTGCGCGCGCTAACTCCGTTTTGCCCACGCCCGTGGGACCCACAAACATCAGACTGCCGATCGGACGGCGCGGGTCGTGGAGACCCGCTTTGAACAGAGTTATGACTTGGACGACCGCATCGATAGCGTCTCTTTGACCGATGATTCGCGCTCGGAACCACTCACGGATCTCGGAAACGGCGCGAACCTCACTTCGCGAGACCACGAAGCGGGGAAGCCCGGAATAGACGGAAAAGACCTTTTCGACGAAGAACGAAGAGACCGGCTCATTCTCGCCCACCCCCCTCTTCTCGATTTCGTAGTCGCGAACTTGTTCCACCAGCTTCAAGGCTGGCCCTGGGCCGGCAGAGGTAGGCAAAAACTGGGCACAAAGTTCCAGGATGCGTTGCGCACCTGGCTCGTCGAGATCGACACGTAGATCCCGAGCTTCGGTTCGGACGAGCGCAGAAATCTGCTCGGCCGAGAGCGGCGCGATCTCGATGATTTCAAACAGTGACGCGAATCCAGGCACCGAACGCAACGCCAGCAGCTGCTCCGGAGTGACCTCGCCCACGACCTGCAGATCGGATTTCTCCAGCCGGGGCCGCATCGCGTCCCACACTGAAGCGCTACTCGTCGAGGTATGGCCAGCGGCCGGCAGATTCCAGATGTCGCTTAGATACAGCACCGCCTTGGACTGCGAAGCTGCATCAAACAACGTGGTGACTTTGGACTGCCACTCACCGAGGTACACGGTTCCCGAGAGAAACTGCACGCTCGCGAATTGATAGACCTTCCTCTTGCCGATCCTTGGAAGGTACCCGGCGAGCCCCCGAACGATGCTCGTCTTGCCCACGCCAGGGGCGCCGACCAGCAATGCCGATCGGCCTGCGGAGATCGCCCGGGCCAGGGCGCCGACCTCCGAGTCGCGGAACTGAGTCTGCCGACCCTGGCGGACGTCTTCCGTCAGGTCACGTCCCTGTTGCAGGACATCGCCGTACTTGCTGTTGGCCATGCTTACGTCCCTTTGGAGCTCAGCGCCTGTCCGCCGGCATTTATCGCCTCATGCCGGCGGCGTTCGGTGCATCCGCCGACCCGAATGGGCGAGCAAACACGTGCGCCTTCCGCGTGTCGCGCAGGCGGTAAAGTTGGGCTGGCCGATTGGCTCCCACTTGCATGCGCGGCACTGTATCCAGCAGATCGGCAGCCAGAACTCGCGTCCGGAAGGCTTTCTTCTCCAGTTCGCGCCCGAGGATTACCTCGTATGTCCTCTGGAGCTCAGTCAAAGTGAACTCCACAGGCATCAGGAATGCGGGCAGCGACGTGTATTCGACCTTGGATCGAAGGCGAGTCAGCGCTGCTGCCAGGATCTCCGCATGATCGAATGCGAGCGCCTCACCGGTGATATCCGCGTGCACGGGTGCCCAACGTAGCTCGGATGCGTTTCCGCCTGCGGCGAGTTCGACATCGTCCAATCCCATCAGGGCGAAGTACACATGGGTAGCGGACCAGCCACGCGGATCACGTATTGCATTGCCGTAGCTCCCCAGTTGCTCTAGGTACGGCACGTCGACGCCGGTTTTTTCGGTCAGCTTCCGCCGCGCGCAGCTCTCGAGATCCGCATCCTTCGCGGTGTCGATAAACCCGCCCGGCAACGCCCATCGGCCCGGGAACGGCTCACCTTCTCCCACTGGTCGGCGGACAAGTAGGACCCGCAGAGTCTCCTCACTCACGGTGAAAATCACAATGTCGACCGTCGTCAGCGGTCTATCAAAATCAATAGTTTGCGTCTTCACGTGGGGCATCGCCCGCACCGGACGTCCCGGCTGCTTGACATCCTATCGGACTTAGTGGGACTATGCCAATTACTAAGTGGGCCTTTCCCACTAACCCAAGGAGAACAACATGCTCGGCATCAAGTTCATCAAGTCGAACCCCACGACCCACCTGATCGCCTTCCGCGGGGGCAAGATCGTCCGTCAGGGCGCGGGAATGGCGCTCCTCTACTACGCCCCGACAACGAGCCTCGTCGCCGTACCCATCGAGAGCCGCGAGGTCCCCTTCATTTTCGAGAAGGTCACGAGCGACTTTCAGACGGTCACCATTCAGGGGCAGCTCTCCTTCCGCATTGCCGACCCCGAGCGCACGGCCCGGAGCCTCAACTTCACGCTGAGCGCGGATGGCACGGCTTACCAGAGCAAGGACCCCGAAAAGCTGCGTGAGCGCGTAGTTGCGATCGCTCAGGTCGCCATCCAACGCTACATCCACGGCTCCCCTCTCACCGAGGCCATCCGCTCCTCGGGAGCGATAGCCGCCAAGGTCCTGGGCGAGCTTAGGCAGAGCGGCGAGCTCGCCGCCCTCGGCGCAGAACTCCAGGGCCTCTCGATTCTCGCCATCAAGCCGACTCCCGAGACCGCACGGGCGCTCGAGGCAAAGGCCCGCGAGGCCATCCTGCTCGAGGCCGACAGCGCGATCTACGCGCGGCGCAATGCGGCGGTCGAGAATGAGCGCGCCATCAAGCAGAGCGAGCTCGACACCGAGGTGGCCGTCGAGCAGAAGAAGCGCACCATCCGCGAGACCCAGATGGATGCGGAGGCCTCCGTTCAGCAGCGCAAGGCCCAGCTGCGCGAAGCGGACCTCACCGCGAATATCCTGCTCGAGGAGCAGCGCAAGCAGCTCGTCGCCGCGAGCGCGGACAATGCGCGCACTTCTGCCGAGGCGGAGGCGTACCGGATCGAAGCCAGCGTGCGCGCTCTGAAGAGCGCCGACCCCCGTCTCATCCAGGCGCTTGCCTCGGTCGGCATGGAGCCGCGGCAGCTGATCGCCCAGGCCTTCGGCGGCCTTGCCGAGCGCGCAGAAAGGATCGGGCAGCTGAACCTCTCCCCCGATCTCCTCCAGACGCTGCTCGCTGCGCCGGGCAGGACGGAGGTGTCCCGTGGCAAGTGACCGCAAGGTCGTCCTCGTCACGCGGCACACGCGCATCGAGGAGCTGATCGCCCGTTTCCATACGCTCGAGCAGGCGAGGTTCTATGTGGAGCACCTTGGGGCGGACTTCTCCGACTACGTCGCCGAGCACGTGAACTACCTGCTTGCGCGGCACACAGTCGAGGCCGCCCTCGCTTCCGTCGCCCGGGTCCAGCTCCTCGACCGCGGGTTCCTCCCGACTTACCTCTTCGCACCCGACGACGTCGTGGTCGCACTGGGTCAGGACGGCATCGTGGCCAATACTCTGAAGTATCTCGACGGGCAGCCGCTCGTCGGCGTCAATCCCGATCCGCGCCGCCATGACGGGGGCCTACTCCCGTTCAGGCCCGCCGAGGTTACAGCAGTTATGCCCGAAATCCTGGCGCACCGCCGCCCGCTCCGCGAAGTGACCATGGCGCAGGCTGCGCTCTCGGACGGCCAGACCCTCTTCGCGGTAAACGATCTTTTCATCGGCCCCAAGTCTCATACGTCCGCTCGGTATGAGCTGCAGCTCGGCGGCCAGAAGGAAACCCAGTCATCCAGCGGAATCATCGTATCGACCGGCCTCGGCTCGACCGCATGGATGACGAGCATCGTCACCGGGTCCCTGGGGGTAGCGCGCGGCTTGGGACTGGATTCCGAGATCCGCAGCACTCCGGCCATGCCCTGGGACGCGAAGTTTCTGCGCTTTGCCGTGCGCGAGCCCTTTCCCAGCATCGCGTCGTCGGCCTCGCTGATCTTCGGAACGACCGACCAAGAGGCGCCAATGTCGGTCCTATCGCTCATGCCCGAGAACGGAGTTATCTTCAGCGACGGCATCGAGAGCGACTACCTGGCGTTCAACTCCGGGGTGCGCGCAACCATCGGGATTGCAGAGCGCATCGGATACCTAGTCCATTGAGGCGCTCTAGGTCCGCTGTGTTCGTGGTGCTCATGGTCTGCCCCTGACCCGGCATGTCCGCCGACGTGTGGTGGTGGGACAGCAAGACTGCGGCGCGTATTTCCAGTAGATCGAGCGCTGGACGGTCCCGAGCCTCTTGTGTACTGATCCATACGTTCGGAGCTAAACCCACTCCATCAGTGATCGCCGGCCAATTGCCGCCGCCATCAGCTTGGGAAAACGATCCGGCGTACAGGCGAATGCGGGCACACCCATTGCAGCGAGCTGACCCGCCAGTGGAGCATTGAATGAGGGCGCGCCTTCATCGCTCAGGGCAAGCAGTGCAATGAACTGAACGCCGGAGGCCACCAGGGCTGCTGCCCGCTGCAGGAACTCCGCCTCGACACCACCCTCGAACAGATCGCTGATCAGTATCAGGACCGTATCCTGCGGCGCCCGGACTAGACTCTGGCAATAGCCCACTGCTCCATTGATGTCCGTCCCGCCACCCAGTCGGACCGAGAAGAGGAGGTCCGTCGGGTCTTCCAGCTCATGCGTCAGATCGACGACGGTAGTATCGAACACGACGAGCGACGTCGACACTGCAGGGAGCGATCCCAGGACGGATCCGAAGATCGCTGAATAGACAACGCTGGAGGCCATGGAGCCGCTCTGGTCGATGCAGAGCAGGACGTGGCGCATGGACTGGCGCCTGCGGCCGTAGCCGATTCGCGTCTCGGGAACGACGGCTTTGTACTCCGGCTGGTAGTGCCGGAGATTGGCGCGGACCGTACTTCCCCAGTCGATGTCCTGATGCCGCGGCCGCCGGTTTCGCTCTGCGCGACTGAGGGCGCCGTGCACGGCCTGACGCATCGGCTCTGAGAGTTTCCCCAGGAGCTCATCGACGACCCGTCGTACCACCTGCTTGGCGGTATCGCGGGTCCGGGCCGGAATCATCCCCGCCAGCGCGATCAGGTCCGCCACCAGGCGCACATCCGGCTGCACGGCCTGCAGCATCTCGGGCTCCAGCAGCATCCGAGTCATGTCGAGTCGAGCGAATGCATCGCGCTGCAGCACCTTCACGACGCTTGACGGGAAATACTCGCGGATGTCCCCCAACCAGCGGGCGACGTTGGGGGTTGAGCTGCCCAGCCCGCCGCGACGATCCGAGTCATAGAGGGCCTGCAGCGAGCGGTCGATCTGGACGTCACGTGCATCCAAGCTGAACCCAATGCCGTCGGCCTGCTCCCCGCCGAGCACCAGGCGCCATCGGCGTGCGGCCTCGGACTCCGCACTCACGAGTCGCCTCCGATTCCCCAGATCTGCTTCAGGATGGGAATGACCGCGCGGGCCGCGGCCACGTCGAAGTCTCCGCTGTGCTCGGTGTCGCGTGCTGCCACGGCGCCGCCTTTGAACTTGCCGCCGATGATCCGACGCTCGGCGGGCGGAAATTCCGCAAAGGTTCGCCGCAGCAGTGGCAGGATCTGTGTGAAGTGTTCTTGCGAGAGGGAGCGCAGCCACCGATCAACGATGCCCCGCAGGCGATCATCGTGGATGAGCACGGCTCCATTTCCGGAGAGCAACCCTTCGATCCAGAGGGCGGCATCGGTCGGATCGGCACCGGTCGACAGCGCGAGCCCGAAGAGCTGTTCGAGCTGTGCTGTCTCGAGACGCCCTGCGTCATACAGAGCACGCGCCGCGTAGCCCCGGACGAGTGCCTGGATTGATTCCGAACCCGAGAGACGCTCCAGCACCTGGAGCCATCCCTCGCGGTAGCTGGCATCATCCAGCGTGATCAGGGCCTGATGAGTAGCCTTGAGCTTCGACCAGAGGAGTCTGGCCGCGGCTTCGTCGATCCCGATCGAAGCCGGCAGAACCCCGATGAACAGGCGGGGAATCAGCCCTGCCAGAATCTCCGAGACCTGCGCGACATCCGTGCCGCGCACATTGCCGTAGCGCGACACCTCCACGAGAGGCGGCAGTGCATCGAGCAGCTGCAGGACGTCTGTGGCCACGGCCGTACGGCTTCGAATGCCGTTGACGAGGGGCGCGACACCCTCGGGGAGATCCGCAAAGAGCACGTCCTCGAGCCGCTCAACGAGTTCCGGGAGCGTGCGCGCGCTTTCTGCCGCCTCGACGATCCGCGCAATTGCGGCCTGCGCAATCGTGTGCCCGTAGCGGCTGGCCTCGACGAGGGCAACGGCAAACTCCGGCTGCCAGCGCAGCCGCCAGACCTCGTGGAAGGTGCCCCGGGATCTCACCCCTCCCGCGGCCGGAACCGCCCACTCCACTCCCAGGATGCGGAGCCGTCGCAGCAGCGAGCCGCGCTCCCGATCGAGTGGCTCGCGAAGGTCGAGATCGTGCGTCTTCTCGTCCGCCTTGGGCGGCAGGCGCAGCCGGCCCTGCTCCGCCGCAAGATCACGTACCAGGGGCGCGGCCGGGAAGTCCGCTGGAACGGTCCCGAGTCGACTCCCGAAGTACCAGCGGCGCCCGATGAGTTCCATGAGCGTCGGACTGCCATCGCCGAGGACCGCCACCGCTGCATCGCGATACTCCGCGAGCGTTGCGGCCGGACGCTCCCGGACGGCCGCGAGCGTTTCCGCCAGCCGGCATGCCTCGATGACGTGCGCCGAGGAGATCGGCGCGTCCGCTTCGCGCAGGAGCCGCGCGGCACGGCTGAGCCACTCAGCGCCCCGAGCCGTGCGTCGCTCCCAGAGAAGTTCGTACCAGACGGGCGACTCCACGCCGGCGCCATATCCGGACTGATACGACAGTCGCTCGTAGGTCCAGGGCACCCAGGCCGCCGCAGTCTTGACCTTCGGCAGGCCCTTGAGGATCGCGTCGTCGGCCTTCGCAGTCGGCATCGGGTCGAGCGCCGGGGTGTGATAAGCGCCGCAGATTACGGCAATGCGCTGGAACCCCTCGGACATCGCCGCCCGGATAGATTTCCGCATAAATGCTTCGCGCCGTCGCTCGAGCAGCGGTGGATCCGCATCGATCTCGTTCCGCACCGCCCCCATGAGCTCGCGCAGGGCGCGGAAGACCTCGGCATCCTTTCCGGATCGGGACTCGACCAGATGATCCCACCAGCGCTCGGGATCGTCGTAACCGGCCGCACGGGCAATGGGAGCCAGCGCATCGCTGCGGGCTTCAGGAGGATCCTCGCCCGCGCTCGGCCCTTCCGCTCCTGCTTCCGACTCGTCACGCAGGCGCGCCGATTGAGGAAGGTCGATGAATCGGACCGGTAGAGCCCGCGACAAGGCGAACTGGATGGCCTGCCATTCCGGTGAATATCGGGCGAACGGATAGAACACTGCATGCCGCGGCGAGTCGGTCCGGTAGACCAGCAGGGCGACTGGTGGCTCGAGCCCCTCCTTCGCAGCCAACGGCAGGAGCTCGTCGGCGTCGGGCGGCCCCTCGATCAGGACGCAGTCGGGCGCTAGGGATTCGAGGGCACGCAGAAGGCTCCGGGCCGAGCCAGGCCCGTGATGTCGCACTCCGAAGAGATGAACGGCCTCCGTCATGGAACTCAGGCGTGATCGCGGCAGGCGCGATACAGGTCCTTCCATCCCTCCCGGTCCTTGACGACCGTTTCCAGGTACTCACGCCAGACGACTCCGTCGTGCACCGGATCCTTGACGATGGCTCCGATCAACCCGGACGCAATGTCGTGGGCCGAGAGCGTACCGTCGCCGAAGTGGCCGGCCAGTGCTAGTCCGTGACTGACGACCGCGATCGCCTCGGCTGTCGACAAGGTGCCTGAGGGAGACTTGAGCTTCGACTTCCCATCAGCGGTCTTTCCGTCGCGGAGCTCTCGAAATACCGTCACGATGCGCCGGATTTCGGCCAATGCCGGAGCTTCGGCAGGCAACTCGAGTGCTCGTCCGAGCGACTCGACACGCATCTGCACGATCGACACCTCCTCCTCCAGGGTTTCCGGTGGCGGCAGAATGACGGTGTTGAAGCGGCGCTTGAGCGCACTCGACATCTCGTTGACGCCCCGATCCTTGTTGTTGGCGGTCGCAATCAGATTGAAGCCCGGCACTGCGCGGCACTCGCTCGCAAGTTCCGGTATCGGGAGAGTCTTTTCGGAAAGAATCGTTATGAGGGTGTCCTGCACATCCGCCGGGACGCGCGTGAGCTCCTCGAGACGCACTAGCGTCCCCTCTTCCATTGCCCGCATCACCGGGCTCGGTACAAGTGCATCGCGCGAGGGACCCTTTGCGAGCAGTAGAGCGTAGTTCCAGCCGTAGCGGATCGCCTCCTCCGCCGTCCCGGCCGTTCCCTGGACGAGCAGCGTGGAGTCCCCGCTGATCGCCGCCGCGAGATGCTCGCTTACCCAGCTCTTCGCCGTACCGGGAAGCCCAAGCAGGAGCAGCGCGCGATCGGTGGCGAGCGTAGCCACCGCGATTTCGATCAGGCGTCTCTGACCGATGTACTTCGGCACAACGATGAAGCCGTTGTCGAGTTTTCCTCCGAGGATGTAGCTGACGACGGCCCAAGGTGACAGATTCCATCGCGGAGGCTTCTGACGCGAATCGACTTTCGCGAGCTCGGAGAGCTCCTCAGCGAACTGCTGCTCACCGGGTCGGCGTTGCACGACGGGGATGGACGACGATTCGGCTTTCACGCAAGCAGCTCCTTGTGCATGTTTGAGCGGAATTCGATTAGTTCCCGAAATCTCTCGAGCGCATTGCGCCAGGGCGAGTCGGGCGGGAGGCGCTCGAGCAACGCACTCAATGGGGCGATGGCCGAGGCCGGATTAGCGCGCCACGCCCAGAGATCGAGCGTTGTGCGGGGCAACGTGCCCTGCGGCGCTGTGCCTCCGACACGAAGTTCCAGCACCTCGAGCGCGATCCGCGTCGATGCCGAAGACCATGGCAAAGTCAGCCGGACCAGCAGCTCGGCCGCCGCATCGACGGCACCCTGGCTACGCAACACACCCACTTCCTCGCCTAACAGGGTCTCCCCATCGGGTGGCGGAACTACTGCGATCAGCCGCGCGATCGAGTCGATTGCTGCGGCGCGTACGTCAGGACGGTCGAGTCGCCGCCGCCACTCCGCGCAAAGGCCCTGCACCCAGCGGTGCTCGGGATGACGGACGCAGGCGGCCGTGAACGCATGGCAAAGATCATCGGAATAGTCCGTCGCATCGACAGCAGAGAGAAGCTCCGCCTCCGTGCAGTCGAACCTCTGAGTCCAGATGACCGGCGGAATTGCCTCGATCATCTGCATGAGCCACCAAGCGCGCTCGCCGATTTTGCGGGTCGCAGGCGGCTTTGTCTCCATTCCATCCCGGAGCGCGGCTTTGTCGAGCGCAGCGGGGAGCTCGAGCCGCAATTTGCGACCCGAGAAGCGGCTGATGAGCCCGGTCCCGCGGGCCTCTAGCACGAAGAGCGGTTGCAGCCGGTCCAGCACCCGACGCACGTAGGCCGAAGCGGGTAGCCCCTTGAGCAGGTCGGCCGCGGAAGATCGCACGGACTTGCGCTTGTCGTCGAGCGCCGCCTCCAGAAACGCCTCGTCGGCTGCGGATAGGCCGATGCGAAGCACGCCGACAAATCGCTCCCGTGATTCCGGCGAATCGATGGTCCACGTGGACTCAAGCAACGCCCTGCCTCGTTCAGGCTCTGCCTGACGAACGTGCATGAGCAGCGCGGCTCGCTCAGCCTGCGTCCCCGACGTCCATGCGTCTTCGGTCCATTCGATACGGCAACCTTCGATGGCCCAGCGCGCGTCCTGGGCCGCGAGCCACTCGATGCGCGCCCCAAGCACCCGGGCGTAGCGAGTGCGCGCGGCAGGTGCCAGCGCCTGGAACACAGCGGGAACCCACTGCGGCGCCAGCACACCCCCGGAGCGGGCAGCGATGTCCAGCCACTCCTCGACCAACTCGCGCGGCCCTTCGGCCAGCATGCGCGCGAGACGCCGCGTCGCCATCTCCGAGACATAGCGGTCCGCAGTCGTTGTAGCCGGCGCTGGCGGCGGCGCGGTGTTGATGCCCGTACGTTCCCCCGCGAGTTTCCAAAGCAGCGCGGCGGCAGCACTGCGCAAGGCGCTCTGCTCCGAAGATCCCTCGGGAAGTGAAATCGCGCTCTCGGGGATCTGGATGGCAGACGACCCGGGGCTCCGTGCTAGGCCCAGCATCGCAAGCGAGACCACGCGCTGCCAGTGCTCGGACAAAGCCGACGACACCGGTCAGACCGCCCTTGCGAGCACCGGGAGGCCCCCGATCTCGCCCATGGAATACAGCGCGCCTCCGTGCTCGACACTGACCGGGTCGAACTCGAAGCCATCCCACTCCCCGAACAGGCTCACAGGCTCGCCACCGGCGAGTGCGACCAGTGACCACCCCTGCCGGAACGAGCGCCGTACCGGGAGTCGCCGTCCCAGTGCGTCCGCCAAAATGACCTGGTCCGTGTCGACGCTGGGGATGACCGGTCCGACGACCGCCGGCCATCGATCCAGCCAGGGATTCTTGGCAAGTGCGGCAGCAAAGGCGTTCTGCAATGCAAGTACGTCGCTGGCACGAGGCAGGCCGAGCGCCTGTCGCTGTGCCGCCCCGCGCGGCTTGACGAGCGCGCGGTACGGAAGAGCCGCCTCGAAGAAGACCAGCTCTGCGTCGAGCACCTGCCCGAGCAGGAATGAGGCGGGCAAGGGCTGGCGGCCGACAGCAAATTCGAGGACTAGGCCGATTTCTGCGCTGGCGGCGCCGTGAAGCCACGTGTATTGGACCCGCAGCGTGTCATCCAACGACTGTCGACGGCCGATTACCTGCCAGCAGTCCAGCACGCCCGGCTGCGTGAGGAGTTCCTCCTGCTTTTGCGTCCAGCCGATTCTCGTACGGACTTCCGCAGCGAGCGGACCGGGCAGCTGGTTCAGCCTCCTATAGGCGTCGATCAACAGCTGCAACCGCGCGAGCCCGACCATTAGGCGCTCGGACCACTGTTCTCCCGACAGCGCTGCCGAGGCGAGCTCGCGCACACGGGTGGCGAGTCCTGGCGCCTGAGCGTCCACGAGGCGCGCCGCCATCTGTGACCAGAACGCGGGCGGCTGGACGCGAGCGCTCGCGAGCCCCTGCGTCATGACGTCGGCGAGCCAGGATTCGAGCTGATCGAGTCCGGCAAGCACGCGCGATTCACGCTTCTCCTGGCGCCGTGCTTGTGCCTCGGGATCAGGCGGCGCCGCCGGTTGCGCCTCGCGCGCAACCTTTGCCTCGGCACGCCTGCTGCGATTGGCGAGCCATTCCTCCACAAACGGTGGCGGCGTGGAATCGGGAAATGGGGTGCCGCCGGCGAGGAGAAAGAGTAGCCCGAGGGTGTGCTTGCATGGCTGCTTGCGGCTAGGACAGGTACAACGGTAGCCGAGATCCTCAAGCGCGACCCGGACCTGGTAAGGCTTGGCGCCGCTACCCTGGCATTCGCCCCAGACGATCTGGTCCTGCCGTCCCAGCGACGGCCACTCGACCGGCTTTGCAAGACCGAGGCCTGCCTTCGCGGACGCTGCGTCCGGCGCTAGTTGCTCGACGCGTTCCTTGGACCATTGAGTCATCCCTTCCCCCCAGGCCAAGTGTGCCTGCGGAACGCCGTTGCGTCGAACTCCAGGACGGGAGTTCACGACCCCTCCCCTCAGAGCCGGTCTTCTGGAACTCACCGGGCTCGTATTCGCACGACGGGAGCTTCTTCTTCACGGCCGTGCCGACGGTGCGATTGAGGAGATGGGCGTAGGCCCGCAGTGTCATGCGCAGGTCCGCATGAGATATGAGTCATTCACGACTCTGGATCCGATGTTCTCGAGCGAGGGGCTCGCCGTGTGTTGCCCTTTCCACCGGCAACCGTCAACCGCTCGATCGTTACTCGAACGAACTGCCGTACCCAACGATGCACAGAGTCATCGTCATGCTTGGCGAGCCAAGCGAGAGCCGACTCGTAAGGAAGTAAAGGCAGCGGCGGGTCCGCGGTCTCTAACTGATAGTCCGCCGCAAATCTCCGTGCAGAGTGCTCGGGCAAAGTCGCAATGGCCGGAATTCGTTTCAGGATGACGGGAATCGCCGAGAAATGAACCGTTGAAAAAATTACGCGACGCTTCTTGCCAAGCTTCTCGAGGACATCGTGGACGATGCCGCGAAAATCTCCGCGCGGCGACATGAGCAAATGCGGAATTTCCAAATCGCGGGCTAATGTGAGACTCCCGCTAAATTTCACCTGGCGCTTGTCGTACAGACAGGAGTAGTTGACCGGGTATAGCACCTCCCGGCGCTGTCAAGCCCCGACGGTGTCAATACGTCCGCACGCCAAGTCAATCTCCTCCGCATCCAGCATGATGCTCGCCGAATGGCTAGCTCAAACGAGAAACTTACCAAGACGAGCGCGTTGCATCCGCCGCCGGGCATCATTGACTTTCACGAGTCAGCAGCACCCGACGCAACAGCGAGGTGAGCAGAACGGGGTTACGGACGCTACTGAGCGGTCTGGGCCCGCAACCTTCCGACCTGAGCGGCATCGAGTGTCGAACCCTCGGCGCCGAAGCGGGCGGTCACGTAGTTCGCGACCGAAGCGACCTCCGAGTCCGAATACGCGCGGCCGAATGCAGGCATGTAGATGCCGCCGTGCGCTGGCGCAAGTGATCCGCCCGCGAGGACGATCTGTACGACGTTGGTAGCCTTCGGGTCGCTTACTGCGCGCGAGCCGGTGAGGTCTGCGAGCGCCGATAACGGGCTCTGCCCACTCCACCCGTGGCACCCCGCGCACGCACCTTCAAACACCTGCTTGCCGGCCAATTTGCCCGAGCCCGGTCCCTCGGAGTGAGAGAACGCGACGGGTGCCGAGGGGACCTCGGGAGTATCCGCCGAGGACTGCGCGGGCACGGAGCGGACGTAGGCCACCAGAGCCGAGATATCGGCTGGGTCCAGCTCGCTCAGGCTCGCATCCACGATCTCTCCCATCGGACCGGAAGCCGTACCGCGACCGGCGGCGTGGCCGCTCGCGAGGTACCCGGCGAGATCCGCATCGCTCCAGGCGCCGACGCCGGCCCTCGTGTCAGCCGTGATGTTGTATGCACGCCAGCCGCCCGTCACCGCGCCGGCGAACTTGCGGCGCTCATTCAACGCATAGGCGGGGTTACGGGGCGTATGGCACTCGCCACAGTGCTCCAGCGCCTCGGCAAGATAGGCGCCGCGGTTCCACTGCGCTGTCTGGCCGGCCACGGGCCGGAAGCGCTCGTTGGCGTTGAAGAACGCCGACCACACTGCCATCAGGCCCCGCTGGTTGAAGGGAAAACTCAGGGTGTCGGCACGCGCTGGGGCACGAACGGGCGGCAGGCTGAACAGGTACGCCTTGATCGCCAGCGTGTCGGCATCGGTGAGGTAGGTGTAGGAGGCGTACGGCATCGCCGGATACAGTCGGGACCCGTCAGGCCTCACGCCGCGGCGCACGGCGTCGAGGAACTGCGCATCGCTGTAGGTGCCAATCCCGGTTTCCCTGTCCGGCGTGATGTTGGTGGAGTAGATCGCGCCGAACGGGAGGGTGAATGCAAAGCCCCCGGCGAAAGGCTCCCCGCCCCGGGCGGTGTGGCACACCACACAGTCAGCAGCTTTGGCCAAATACTCACCGCGCTCGACCAGGGACTGTCCAGCACGGCCCTGCGGCACTCCCGTGGGGTCACCGGCCGAATACTGGGACAGGGCTACCCGGTCGCCCTTGGCGAAGCCCATGGGGCCGGGACCCCCGAGCAGCCAGACACCCAGTCCTCCCAGCACCAGCGCCCCAACCAGTAACGGCACACGGGGCCGTACCGCGCCCTGCTGGCGCGAATGTATGGTTCGCAGCGTCATGTGGGGGCTCCCTTGGCGAGGCGCTTGCGGTCGATGGGCAGCCGCCGCAGCGCGACGCCGGTCGCGGCATAGATTGCGTTGCGCAGCGCCGGGGGTCCCGCGGTGGTACCGGTCTCCCCGATGCCACCCGGGGCCTCGCCCGACTCGATCAGGAATACTTCGATGGGCGGTACCTCATCCATGCGCAGGATCCGGTAGTCGTGGAAGTTCCCCTGCAATACGCGGCCGCGCTCGATCGTGATTTCGCCGTAGAGCGCTGCGGTCAGTCCGAAGATCAGGCCGCCCTGGAGCTGCGCCCGAATGTTGTCGGGGCTCACGGCGATCCCCGTGTCGACCGCGCAAGTCACCCTCCGCAGGTGCACGCCGCCGGCATCCTCCACCTCGGCCTCGACAACGGTCGCGATGAAGCTGCCGAAGGAGACCTGCGCCGAGATTCCACGGCCACAGCGCGCCGGCAGCGGCTGCCCCCAGCCGGACTTCTCGGCGACGTGCTGGACGGCTGCGCGCAGACGCGGCGTCTTCCCCAGCATTTCCAGGCGAAACGCCACCGGGTCCTTGCCTGCCCTGCGGGCGAGTTCGTCGATAAAGCTCTCAGTGGCGAACACGTTGTTATTGGGGCCAACGCCGCGCCAGAACCCGGTCGGCACCGCCGGCGGCTCGACGCGAACATACTCGACCCGCAGGTTCGGGATGTCGTAGGGAATGTCGACCGCGCTGTCCACGGCGTCAATGTCGATGCCCTTCTGGAACGCCGGCGGCAGCCAGCGCGCGATCACCGCCGAACCTGAGATCTTGTACTTCCAGGAATCGATCCGCCCGCTTTTCAGGGTGGCTGCGATGACGTCACGGTACACCGGGCGATAAATGTCGTGCTGGATGTCCTCCTCGCGCGTCCACACCACCTTGACGGGCTCGCCGTCCAGGTGTCGTGCAACCCGGACCGCCTTCAGCGCCATATCGGGTTCGAGCCGTCGCCCGAAGCCACCGCCGATGTAGTGGTTGTGCACCGTCACCTTCTCAGGTGCGAGACCCGTGAGCTGGGCCACCGTCGCCTGCACGCGCGATATGATCTGGGTGCCGAGCCACACCTCGCAGGAATCCTTGCGCAGCTGCACGGTACAGTTCATCGGCTCCATGGTTGCGTGCGCCAGGAACGGCAGTTCGTAGTCCGCTTCGATCACCTCGGCGCCCTTGGCCGCCTGGGCGACGTCCCCGTTCGCCTTGGCGAGCACCCCATCCTTCGCGCTGGCAGCCCGCAAGTCCTCCCAGATCGCGCTCGAGTCAACGCCTGCGTTCGGGCCGGGATCCCAGGTGATCACGAGCGCCGCGAGTCCCTGCTTGGCCGCCCACATGTGGTCGCCGACTACGGCCACCAGGTCCTCATCCACAATGACCTTATGGACGCCCGGGACCGTTCGCGCCGCGGAGTCATCAACGCTTGCGACCCTGCCACCAAAGGTCGGGCTCGCGGCGATGGTTGCGAAACGCATGCCTGGAAGCATTACGTCGATCCCGTAGGTGGTTTTCCCGGCCACCTTGTCCGGAGTGTCGTAGCGGTGCTGCGGCTTGCCGATCAGCGTGAAATTCCTGGGATCCTTCAGCGGCGGGTTGGCCGGGGGCGCAAGCTGGCGCGCCGCGGCCACCAGCGATCCGTACGCCGCCTTGCGGCCGCTGGGCGCGTGGACTACCTCGCCCTGGGCCGCCGTACAGCTTGCGGGGTCGACGTGCCACCGCTGGGCGGCGGCCGTGACCAGCATGGCGCGGGCAGCGGCCCCGGCGCGCCGCAGCGGCACCCAGAAGGCACGGATCGAGTTGGAGTTTCCTGTTACCTGGATGCCGAAGATCGGGTTGCCGTAGAGCTTATCGCTGGGAGGCGCATGCTCCAGCACGACGCGCGAATAGTCGGCATCGAGCTCTTCCGCGAGGATGAGTGCAACGGACGTGTACACGCCCTGCCCCATCTCCACCTGTGGCATCACCAGGACAGTGCGGCCGTCCGGCTCGATGCGGATGAAGGCATTGGGCGCGAACTCCCCGCCTGCCGCCCCCGCCTTACCCTGCGCACGCAATGGCAGGTGGAAGGCGAGCAGCGCTCCGGCTGCGGCGGTTCTACCCAGAAGTTGACGGCGGGTCAGGGTCGTGGCGCGTGCCGGTTCGTGCTTCATGGTGGGGCCCTCAGGTCGCCGACTCGGCGGCCTTCTTGATGGCCTCACGGATGCGCACGTACGTACCGCAGCGGCATATGTTTCCCGCCATTGCTGCGTTGATGTCCGCATCGTCCGGGCGAGGCGTGGAGGTGAGCAGTGCCGTGGCGGACATGATCTGGCCGCACTGGCAATATCCGCACTGCACCACCTCGAGATCGAGCCACGCTTTCTGTACGCGCGCGCCCGCGGGCGTTGCACCTATTGCCTCGATAGTCGTAATTTCGCGATCGCCGATCGCACCGACCCGCAGCTGGCATGAGCGCACCGGTTTACCGTCGAGATGCACCGTACATGCCCCGCACAACGCGATGCCGCAACCGAACTTGGTGCCGGTCATCCCCAGCAGGTCCCGCAGCACCCACAACAGCGGCATGTCGTCGGGCGCTTCTACGGCGTGAGCGTGGCCATTAATCTTCAGCTCTCTGGATAACGACATTCGCTTGCTCCCCAGGCATTCGGTGCGCCCCGCGCCGCCTCTACAGGATAACGCCGGCGCAGTGCGTCATTGAACCTTACCCGAAGGTACATCCGGCGGGTGCAGCTCGGTAGCCTTCAGCGCGCTAGCACCATCGTCCAATGGCGCCCACCAGCTCTGTCGTGAGAGGCGCCATCCGGGCCCACCGGGATCACGCCAAACCGCCGGTCAGGGGAAGCTGACGACGGCATTGTCGGCCGGGAACTCCCGGTGATGAGTCACCAACGTATCGTGGACCCCCGGCTGCCAGGGCTCACCCCGGTCGAGCGCGTCGGGGTCGAGTGCGACGCCGAGCTGAGTGTAGTCTTCAATCTCGTAGGGGATGCCTTCGGCCGCCAGGGGCGCAGCTCCGTCCGTAATCTGAAAGTGCAGATGCGGCGCATCGGAGTTCCCCGAGTTACCGAGAAGCGCCAGTACCTGACCCACCTTTACCGACTCACCTGCCTTCACCCGCAGACTTCCGGGCTGCAGGTGGCAGTAACTTGCAAATCGCCGATCTCCGATATCGAGCACAAGGTAGTTGCCGAGCACGTTCTCGAGAGTAATCTCGCGCGCGCTCCTCTCGTTCGTACCACCGTTCTCCGGGATGCCGTCCCTCGTGTCTACGATGCGCCCGTCGGCCACTGCCAGCACCTCTGCTCCATAGGAATAAAAGTCGCTATTGAATTGCCCCTCGCGCTTGCGGAGGCGTCCATCGGGCCCGAGCCGCCCCCAGTCAACCGCAAAGCGTTGCGGGATGCGCTCCCGGCCATCGAAGGCGTTCAGTGCGCGCCGGTGGTCCTTCGCTCCGAGTGCATTGAAGGCAACCCAGGATCCTCCGCGGAGCGGTGCGTGCAGCACCGGCACCGGCGTGGCAACGACGGGAATTGCCGCACCAGCGAAGGCGGTTTCATAGTTCGGCTTGTCTTTGCGTGCAACCGCGAAGAAGTACTTGTGGTGCAGCTCGCGCGGCACTGGCACTCCCACATCAAGCGCCAGGTCGATGAAGACAATTGCGGCATGACCCATGCCAATGGCCGTGTTCCCCCTGTCCTCGGCAGGCGATCGGGAAGATGACAGCTCGTCGACCGGTACAACCATGTCTTTGAGCACTTGCCCTGCGTAGCTGGCAACGGGAGACGCGCCGTCGCTCCAAACCTCCACACGGGTCAGCTCGATCGGACGCGATGCAAAATTGGTGAGGTGCAGCTCATAGAGCAACGTAGAGCGGCCGTTCGCCACGACAGCTTGGGGAGAAGGTCCGGCAGCGATGTCGACGGGGAATCCTGAATGAGCCTGAGCAAGGATCTTGAGAGGGAGCAAACCAACGACGGTCGCCATCATCGACAACACGCAGATGCGCATAGCGAATACCCCTTGACCGCCGGTTGAATCGGCAGTTGGAAACTGTACAGAGGCACATCAGCAAATCAATGGGCGCGACTAGGACTATGATGTGGCGTCCCACTCGCAACGTCGACGAATCGCGTGCGCTGCAGATACAGCGGCGCAATGGACGGTAGATGATTGGAGGAACGCCATGACGACACGCCGCCGCCTCTTGCAACTGGGGTCCGCGCTCGCAGCGGGCGGACTCCTCCCCCACCCGATCGCGACCGCAGGAAGCTCCAAGACCCTGCTCATCCTTGGGGGCACCGGCTTCATCGGCCCGCACCTGACCGAGGAAGCGCTGCGCCAGGGATGGACGGTGACGCATTTCAACCGCGGCAAGCACGCACCGGAGGGCGTCCCCGGAGTGGAGACTCTGCACGGTGACCGCAACGGCCAGCTGGATGCTCTGCGTGGACGCAAATGGGACGTCGTGATCGACGACACCGGGCAGGTCCCGAAGTACGTGAAGATGTCTGCGGAGCTGCTGGCGCCAAATGTCGGTTACTGCCTGTACATCTCGAGCATTTCCGCATACGCGAGCTTTGCGAAGCCCAATGACGAGAGCTCGCCCGTAGGCCGCCTTTCTGATCCCAACATCGACAAGACCACGGACGAAACCTACGGCCCGATGAAGGCGCTGTGCGAGCAGTATTCCATGGATGCCTTCAAAGACCGGGCGAGCGTGGTCAGACCCGGCTACATCGTCGGGCCACGGGACGGCTCGGATCGGTTCACTTACTGGCCGGTCCGCGCGGCAAAGGGCGGGGAGATGATGGCGCCGGGGACGCCGCACGACCCCATCCAGGTGATCGATGTGCGGGACCTTGCGGTATGGATGCTGAAACTGGCGCAGCGGCGTACTAGCGGGTACTTCAACGCGATTTCGCCGCCGCGGGCATTCACGATGGGCGACGTGATCGCGGCAAGCCTCGCTGCCTCCCCGGGGGCGCATGCCCGTGCGACATGGGTCCCCGAGAGTTTCCTCGCGACACAGTGGAAGGTCGAAGATCTGGATTTTCCGCCCTGGTCGCCCATGAGCGGAGACACGGCCGGCGCCTCATTGACGTCCACGACGCGCGCCGAGAAGGCGGGCCTGAAGATCCGCCCGCTGCGCGAGACAGTTGCCGACACGCTGAGCTGGTTCCATACGTTACCACCGGAACGTCAGGCGAAACTGCACGCAGGCATCGATCCGCAGAAGGAAGCAGAGGTGCTGAAGGCCTTTCACGCTTGAAGCCGAGCGGCCGGACGGCTACTGGGTGAGCGCCCTACGCCGGGAACACTACGGAGCGTCTCTTTTCTCACCCGCGCGCGCTGCGCGACGGCTCGGTCGACTGCAGCAGCCGCAGGATTCTCCCAAACCCGTATGCGCGCGCCGACTTCTCGATCTGCACGCGCAGTGCCTGGGCTGCGGCCCCATCATGTGTGCGCAGAACCTCCCAGGCTGCCAGCTGCGACTCCAGCGACCAGGCTACGAAATGGCGGTGTTCGGCATCCTGAGCGAGTGTCAGCAGCCTCTCCACGGCGGCGTCCGCGTCCGGATGCTCAGGCTCGCCAAGGCGCGCCACGACAATGTCGACGGCATACACCTCCTGGCGTGATGTGATGGATCGGCGCAGTGTGCGCGCGGCCTGCAGGGCGGCGTCACGCTCGGCTGTGTGACCGAGTGCCTGCTCGCACAGCGCCAGCAGCGCATCGGCGTCGGCCTCACCGGTACGCTCTTCCGCCGCTGCAAATCCGCGGCTTGCTTCCTGCAACCGCTCACGCGCGACACTCCAGCGCCCGGCATCGATATCCAACTGTGCAAGCATCATCACGGCATTGTGGCGATAGCTCATATCACCCCCGGTGCCCACCCGCCGAATCACCTCCTCAAATCCTGCGCGTGCCGCGCCGGCATTGCCACGATCTACCTCGATAAGCGCACAGGTAAAGCCGCTGAAAATGGCAAACTGGGCGTCACTCAGCGGCGCCGCCAGTGCGTACGCACGAGCGCAGGTAGCACGGGCCGCATCGAGTTCGCCGCGAAGGCGCTGGACGTCCGCAACGTTTGTCAGCGACCATGCGATCTGGTGCCCCCGGCGCTCCTCCAGGGCAACTACCTCCCGGTACTCGCTCAGCACTTCGTCGCTGGCCGCCTCGTCGCAGGCGATCGTCGCCAGCGCCTGCAGCGTCCACGCCTGCAGTTCCAGATCGCCGGTTTCCCGTCCGAGCTCAAGCGCATGCCGCGCGGCTGCCTGAGCGCCGTCTCGATCCCCGTGAAGCCACAGCATGCCACACAGGTTGCGATAAACCCCAGCGACCCCGGCCAAGTCACCGATGCTCTGATCGAGCGCCATGGCCCGCTCAAACTCCTCGCGTGATTCCTGGTTGCGATTGAGGTTGCCCAGCGCTTGCGCCAGATCCGTACGCGCCGCCGCCTCACCGCGTGGGTTTTGTACGGCCCGGTATGCGGCGATTGCCGCCCCCAGATCGGCGAGTGCTTCCTCATTCTTGTTCAGATGTGTGCGGGCACCGCCCAGCGCCAGTTCTGCGTCCGCGATGAGCCCAGAGGCGTTGCGCCGACGCGCGAGCTCAACGGCAGCGACCGCGTATCGCTCGGCGCTCTTTGCATCATCCTGAGACCCGGCGATCCGCGCCGCGGCGAGCTGCACGCGCGGATCAGCCCCCGCTCCAGGCAAGCGCTGTAGCTCTTGGAGCGCGGCGCGCGCCGCGTCAGCGGCCCCGGCCGCCACCTGCGCGTCGATACCGCGAAGGCGGTACCCTACATCTAGGGGCTTCATCCGTGTGAGGCTTTGCCAAGCGACCGCCGCCTTCGCCCACTCGGCGTGCTGCGCATCGACCTCAGCTTCGGCCTGCAGGCGCAGTTCCAGCGGCAGGTTGGCCGAGTGCTGCGCCGCCTGCTCGGCGGCGGCCAGCGCCTTGTCGCGGTAACCCAGTGACGACCACGCCTGCGCAAGGTAGGTGTAGGCGGGGGCATACGCCGGAGCCTCTGCGATCGCTTCGAGCAGTTCGTCGCGGGCGCGCGCAGCGTCGTAGTGCTGCAATGCGTCCAGCGCAAACCCGAGGCGTCGCGCGACGTCACCGCTCGGCGGCTGAGCATTGCCTACCAGGCTCAGCGTGTCAGCGTCGAGCGCACGCGCGCCGAGTTTGCCCCGTAACGTTGCCCCCTCGTGCTTCACGAGCGCGATCAACCCAGAGATCACGGCATCCTCGCTGACCAGGAACAACGGGGTACCACCGCGCGTATCCTGGACCGCGACATCTACCCGCAGTGCGGCGTCGTTGGTGGCTCCGGTGACCAGATAGCTGCCGCTCACCACATAGTCGGCATCCAGGGCGCGGCGCAGCTTGGCGAGTGACTGCGCCGAATAGCCGCCGGCGGCCGGCGGGGGCAGATCCAGACCGGCGTCGCGGACCAGCTCATCCGGGATAACCTCAACGTTATCCGCCGCGTTGAGCTCAGCGCCGAGCATTTCGCTCAAAGCTGGCGCAAGCCACGCGTCCTTGGCGTTGCGTGACAAATTGCTGAACCCGACGAATGCCACGGTTCTTCCGGCACGGCTGCCAGCAAGCACGGGACTGGCAGGCTTCTTCAGCCACACCCCAAGGAGGCCGCTCGCGACCAGTACCACTGCCACTGCAGCAGCTCCCCAGCCCAGATGGCCGGCGCGACCAGGTGGCGTTACGGGCAGCGCGGCCGGGGCAGGCGCGGCCTGCAGCTCAGCATCCGCCCGGCCGGCGACGACCGCCGACGGGACTTGTACGGGAGTTTCGCTCGCCTGAAGCGGTAGGGCAGGTGCAGGCACAGGCGGAGGCGGTGTTGCGAGCTCCCGGATGACCGATGCGATGAAGCGGTAGCCGATCTTGGGCACGGTCTCGATGAAACGCGAGTCGTGATCAGTGTCGCCAAGGGCGCGGCGAATGAACCAGATGTGCTTTGTGAGGTTGGACTCATCCACATACCCGCGCGGCCAGAGGGCCTTCATCAGCTCGTCCTTGCTGACCACGTGCCCCGCGCGTTCCACCAGCAATACGAGCGTGTCGAAGACCTTGGGGGTCAAGGCGACCGATTTGCCCGCCTGTGAAAGCCGCCGCTCGGCGGGCTCCAGTTCGAAACCCTTGAATCGATAGACGGGGTTTTCCAGTTCGGACATGGACTTACATCGAGGAAGCGCTCAGGAAGAAGTTTGCCAGAAAAGTGCCAGCCGGACGGCCATGACGGGTGCCCCAAGGGACCCCACGCTGTCATGCCATGAACCTGCGCCCACCCACTACCCTCGCGCCCGCAACGGACTGCCTAGAAGAGCCACGCCGCGTGCGACCGCAGATACTCGTGCGGTGCGCACTTATGCTCCGCGGGCTGTCCTACAGCACGCTGTTGAGCGCCGCGCCGCTCGCGCCGGCGCCGGCCGAACACTCGATCGACTGGCACACGAGTCCTCTCGACCTTGACTTACGAGGCCTTGACGGCGAGCGCTTTACCTTCCGCTGTCCGCCGGGCAAGGCGGCAGCCGGACAGGTCATCGGCAACGGCCCCTACACCGATGGCTCTTCCATCTGCGCCGCAGCAGCACACGCCGGCGCGATCCGTGCCGCAGCCGGCGGGGTGGTAACGATCGAAGTGCGCCCTGGACAGGCACACTTCCCGGCCTCGCTCCGCCACTACGTCCAGAGTGTGTCATACGACGGCTTCTGGAGCGGCAGCTTTCTGGTGATCCTGACCTCAACTTTCCAACCCCCTGACGCCCTCCAGGGCCACCCATGAGGCGCACACCCACATCGGAGATATCTATGAAGAGCCAATTGCTTACGAGCTTGATTCTGGCACTCCCGGCAACCTCCGCGTTCGCAGCCGACAGCCCGGGCTTTCCGCACGGCACCTATGGGGCGCAGGGCGCGCCCTACACGGTGAGCTTCGAGGACAAGGGAGAGTTCCACGTTACCAAGGAAGGGACGCTGGAGGTCTCGGGTACCTACTCTGTCAAGGCCGACGAATTGAAACTGACAGACAGCGCCGGCCCCTGGGCGTGCACGGCACCCGGCGAGCAGTCGGGCACCTACAAATGGAAGTTCGAGAAGGGCGTCCTTACGCTGGTCAAAGTCGCGGACAAGTGTGCCGATCGTGTGAACAGTCTTGTCAGCCTCGAGTGGAAACAGACCTGAGGGCCGTCTCAGGAGCGACGCGCACAGACCGCAGCGCCGGCCGGTGAGCCCGGCCGGCGTGGGAGGCGGCTCCACGGCGCTCCCATCGCCGGCGGTATGAGGGGGACGCCTAGCGTGGGACCGGCAGGCCCACCTTCCGACAAAATACCGCGAAGCGCGCATCGCCGCGGTAGTGCTGCATCAGGGGATCAGACAGAAGGAATGTAATCCCGGGATCACGGGTCGTCCACGCACGATCGAGCCACTCGAAGACCCCGTTCGCATCCCCGCGCAGCGCGTACACCTGCGCTACCTGGTAGGCAGCGGACTTGCCGTCACGGTCGATCAGGTCCTTGAGCGCGCCATCGGCGACGCCCCGATCTGTCCCCTTCTGCTGTACCAGCGCAAGCGCGCTATCGCGCCAGATGCCAGGCGTTTCCTGGTGCGCCGTTGCGAGAGCTTCGGTCACGTTTCCTCGCAGGAGTTCCACCAAGGCGAGCGTCTGGTGATAACCCACCGCGGCCGGCTGCAACTCGATTGCTCTTCGTATCGCGGTTTCGGCGTCCGGAAGGCGATTGACTCCGAGGAAGCAGATCGCGAGCCAGCGATAGAGGTTTGCGCGCAAGGGGTCGAGCGAGAGCGCCTGGCGCGTGAAGTCGATGGCCGAGTCCACCTGGCCGAGCGTCGTGCGCTGGATGGCGAGGAAGAACTTCGGGTCGCCCTCGCTCGGTGCGAGCTCCACGGCGCGCTGGAACTCCCGCGCCGCGCCGCCCCAGTCGAAGTCCACGTTCTGCAGGAGAAAGCCGCGGGCGGTGTGGGCAGCGGCGAGCTCCGGTGCCAGCTCCAGTGCCCGGTCGGAAGCCTCTCGTGCCCGCTTGTTGGCCTCTTGGGCCGCTTCACCCTCAAGTGAGCTGCCGCTATACACGATGTAGGTGCGACACAGCTCCGCCCACGCGAGCGCATAGCGTGGTTCGAGCCGGATCGCCTGCGTATACCACTCGAGCGCCTTCTTCCAGCCTTCTTCCGAGTGGCGCTGGTAGAAGAAGCGTCCCTGCAGAAGGGCGTTGTAGGCATCGACGCTGCCGTTGGGTGGCCGCTCGCCCAAGGCTGCGGCATCCGCGCTCACGAGCTTGGTACGCAACGCCACCGCCACGGTGTGCGTGATCTCGTCCTGGAGCGCAAAAAGGTCCCCGTACGGCCGGTCGTAGCGCTCCGACCACTGCGTCGTGCCATCCGCTGCATCGATGAGTTCGGCGCTGACCCTCACCGTGCCGCCGAAGCGCCGCACACTGCCTTCAAGAAGGTGCCGGACGCCGAGCTTCGCCCCGATCGAGCGGCTGTCCTCGGTGGTATTGCGGAACTGGAATGCGGACGTCCGGCCGATCACCTTGAGCCCCGGGATCTTCGACAGCGCCGTGATCAGGTCCTCGGAGATGCCGTCCGAGAAGTACTGGTCCGAGGACTCCCCGCTCTCGTTGGTCAGCGGCAGCACCGCGATCGATGCGGCGGTCGCGCGAAGGGCCTTGCTGCGCTCGAATTTCTCGAACCCGACGTACCCGAGCACGGCAAGGCATGCCAGCGCGCTGACCAGGGCAACGGTCCGCCACGCTCCGCCGCGGGGCGGACGCGCCACCGCCGCACCGGCTCCGGACGCCGCCTTGTCACCTGTGACCGCGGACTCCCCCGCCAGCAGGCGCGAGACGAGGGTCACCAGCGGTCCGGGCGCCGCGCCTCCCGGTACGTGGGTCCATTGAACGGCGCGGAAGCGGTCCGGGACGTCGGCCTTGGCTTCGAGGATGTCATCCACGACCACCGGAACCAGGAACGCCTTGCGGTCGGACATGTCGCCGGCGCGTTCAACTGCCAGGCGCCACTCTCTGCGGAAGTACCCCTCGTGGCGCGCATCGGTGTTGGCCGAAATGAGAGGCAGGAACAGCGTGCAGTCGTGGATCTGCTGGCGGATCTTACGATCCCAGTTATCCCCACCGCGCAATTCGTTGCGGTCGAACCAGACCTCGATGCCCGCCTCCCGCAGCGCCTCGCAGATCCGCTGTGCCGCCTCGATGTCCTGAGAGGCGTAGCTCAGGAACACCGCCATCAGGGGCATTCCTCAGGGGTGAACTTCTCGCGCATGGGACTTCGGACTGCTCAGGAGGCCGTGGGCGACGCCCGCGGAGTCTCCCCGGAGACCGCGCCGAAGACAAGCATCCGCTTGAGGTAGACCTCAGTGCGTGGCGACGGCGGAGGTCACACGGCCGCGGTCGCCTCCCTCACAGAGGCCTTAAGTGTTCCTCACGAACCGTGGCGTGCGACCGGGCTCGCACTCATCAGAACGTCGCGCGGCGCAGCATCGCGGTTCGGGTTCGCGCTGAAGCAGGCGCTGACCCGATCCCGAACCAGGTTCCGGCTGCCCGCAGCCGCTCGCCTCAGGGCGCCCTCGGCGGGGCCAGATCCGAGTTCCAGGTATCACCGCTGATCAGCCAGTGGCCGTGGTCACGCCTGTAAAGCGTCAGGAGCTTGCCCCGGTCGACGACGGTGCCCGACGCGTTCGTGATCACGTAGGTCTTCCAGTCGTAACCCAGGTTCCCGGAGGTGCCGCTCGCGCCCATCGGCGCATCCGCGACCGTCACCCCGGCCGAGGCAAAGCCTGCAACCGTCTGTCGGAAGTACGCCGCGATCGCCTCACGGCCGCGCACCGGTGCCAGCCCGGGCGCTGCGAGAATCGCGTCCGGCGCGTAGAGCTTCGCCACCGCCTCGGCGTCGCGCGCGTTGAAGGCCTGTTTCCACGCCGCACTCACGGCCTCGATTGACGGCGCATCCCTGGAGCACTCATGAACGTTGCCGCAACCGGCAAGCACGATGAACAGCACCGGGAGAGCCCGCCGAAGACTTACGCAGCGCATGAAAACTCCTCTGTTTCCTGGCAGCACCCGCCCGCGGCGGGCGCTCAGAACGGATAGTTGATGCCGGTGAACACCGCCGTACCCTGGCTTCCGTAACCCACATCCACGTAGCCGACCACGTAGGGCCTCGCGATGCCACGGAACCCGACGCCCCCGATGGCGTGGACATGCGACAGCGGGAACGTCCCCGAGTCCCCGAACACGCGCCCGGCATCCACGAACGGCGTCACCTCGATGTCCACCCGGGTGGAGGCGGCGTCGAAGGAGAACACCCGACGCCGGAACTCAAGGGTCGTGGAGTACGCGTCGCGGTCGGTGTAGCGGCCTGCCCCGTAGCCGCGCAGCGGCTGCTCCCCGCCAACCTCCGCGCGATCGCCCCCCAGGGTGCTCAGGGCCCAGAACGGCGCGTTGTGGTCGGTCAGCAGGTAACGCAGCGCCACGTGACAGGCGAGCACGGTGTCGTGGAACACCGGCCAGAACCCGCGGCCGTCGATGCCCGCCTCCTTGTACAGGCCCTCGTTGAGCGGGGTCGCGAACGCGACACCGGTGTAGGCGATCCACTGCATGCCGTGGCGCGGGATCGTCAGGTCATCCCGGGTGTCGTAGATCAGCGAGACGCGGTGCAGGAAGTCCCGCCCCGTGCCGAGGATCTGGGTACCGAAGTGCTGGTCGATCGAGTCGACCCCCGGGAGCGTCCCGGGCAGAACGTCCACCCAGCGCGCCCGCAGCGTGTAGGCGATCTGCCAGATGCGCGAGAAGTTGTAGCCGGCCTGCAGCCGCAGCAGCTGCTGCTGGGCAGTGTAGTTGGTCTCGTCCGACTGCTGCGTGTGGTTGCCGATGCCGTAGAAACGCGGTGTGCCGTCGCGGTCGGAGATGATGCTCGCCGTGAAGGACCAGCGGTCACGCCGCGCACGGCCGCGCTGGAACTCGAAGTCCATCTCGCGCTCCACGCGCTCCTTGACGCCCGCAATCAGCGACCACTGCTCATCGTCGGAGGGGTAGCTGTAGATGCGCCCGTGCAGGCCCCAGCCGAAATAGGTGTTGTGGAGTATGTCCGGGGCGATGATGCGGTCGATCTCGTGCCGGTCATCCGCCTGCAGCCATACCGGCAGGATGCCGAGCGTGGTGCCGCCATTGGGGTCGGTGCCGATCTCCGGCACCGGGATGAACGGGGCCGTCGAAGGGTTGAGCCAGCGCGCCAGTCCGTGCGGCGGGGGCGGCGTGGCCGGTGGCGGGGGCAGCGGGGTATCGGCCGGGATCGGGGAGGGAAGCGTCGGGACGTCGCCCGGGGGCAGCTGGGCATGCGTCACGGGAGAGACCAGAACCGCGGCCAGCACGACAAGCACGGCGCACCTGCACACGGCGCCGGGGCGCGGAACCCGCCTCATCCCACCGCCCTCACTCGCGCCCCACGCGCCGCGCCTCACACGCGCGGCAGGATGTCGCGCGCAGCGCGGTCGACGTCGCCGGGAAAATCGATCTCGATCCAGGGCGAGCCGGTGACATCGGCCACCTCGAACTCGTGTCCCGGTTCGCGGATGAGGTCGCGCACGGCCTCCTCGTGGGGCATGTTGGCGCGTCCGCTGTGCACGTAGTCCGCGACGATCGCCGCCAGGCGCACCGCGCTGCGCTCGCGCAGCCGGAAGAACCCGATGGATTCCCCGATGGTGTCGTACTTGAGTCCCTCGTCGACCTGCTTGCGCAGCTCCACCGGCACCCCGGCGCGCACGCACACCTTGACCGGCTCCGGGCCCGGCTCGAAGCCGCGGTCGATGAGGACGCGGTTGGTGCCGGCCGGATTCGCAACCAGGGCCTGCATGATGCGCTCGTGGTAGAGCACGTCGGCGTCCATCACCAGGACGTCGCCCCCGCCGGTCATGGCCGCGGCAGCCGTGTGCAGCGTCAGGACGCTGCCAAGTTCGTAGCGGGGATTCAGGACCACCTCGGGATGGGTGCGGCCGGCGATGCGGCCCAGGCGCGCCTCGATGACCTCGTGCATGTGGCCGAGGGCCAGCACGACCTCGGTCACGCCGTGGCGCCCGAGGAGGTCGAAGTGCCGCTCCAGGAGCGTTCGGCCCCCAAATTCCAGGAGGCACTTCGGGATCTCGGTCTCGACGGGCTGCTTCAGGCGCAGGCCGCGGCCGGCGGCGAGGATGATGGCGCGCACTTAGGGTCCGGGGGCTTGGGAAGGGGTGCGCATAGTACCGGATTTGTCCGGATTGCCGCCGCCGCGGGCCGCCCCGGCACGGGCGGCCTCAGGTCGCGGCAGCTCCCGGATTTCGGCGCCGGAACGCGCGCTCCGAGAAGTACAGGACGATGACGCCCGGAATCCCCAGAAGCAGCTCCCGCGCACGCTTGGCGAGCGACAGCGCGAGCGCCATGTCAGGCGCCAGTTCCGCGAGCGGCGCCAGGAGCACGTAGCCGCCCTCCTGCACACCGAGCGCACCCGGGATGGCAAAGGCTGCGCCCCGGATGGCCTGCCCCAGGCTCTCCAGCATGAGGGCATCGCTCAGTGCGACCGGTGAGCCGACCAGGCGCAGTACCAGGTAGGTCTCGAGGGTCCCGGCCACCCAGCCTGCGAGGTTCAGGCCGAAGCACTCCCACAGCGGACCGGGGCGCCGGTAGGCCGCTTCCAGCGCCGCGTCGATGTCCTGGGCGTGGCGCAGCCGCTCGGACCATTCGCGCTTGCCGGCGAAGCGCTGGCCAAGCCGCACCAGGCCGGCGAACAACCCGCGCCGCTGAAGGAGGTAGAACGGCACGAGCGGTGCCACCAGGAGCACGCAGGCGAGGATCACTGCGGTCCAGGCACCTCCCGGGGAACCCCCGGCGAGCCGATGCGCCATGACCGCCACGCCCATGAGGGCGAAGGTCACCTGCGCGAAGCTCTGCAGCGTGGTGCTCACCGTGATCGCCGAAACCGCCTCGGGTCCCGGCGTCCCGCGCTGGATGAGCTGACGGATCATGAGCACCGGGCCGCCGATCGCCCCGGCCGGCATCAGGCTGTTGGCCGACTCCCCGATCCAGCGCACGCGGATCGCATCGAGAAGCGCCCCGCGGCGGCCCGGGGCCTCGAGCACGCGGATCGCCGCGGCATCCAGCACCAGTGGCACGAGGTGATAGAGCGCAACGCCCACCAGAGCGAATCCGGCCAGCCTGAGCGCAGCGAGGATCCCGGGCAGGTCGTGCGAGACCAGCACGGCGACGAACAGCAGGGCCCCGGCAGCCAGGAGCCAGGGCGCCGCGCGGCTCATGGCGAACGCGCGGTGCCCGCCCGGCGCCGGCCGAACACCTGCCGGAAGCCGAAGTAGGCGAACGAGTCCTTCAGGTTCGAGATCAGGCGCCCCCAGGGGCTCATGCGGGCATCGGTCAGGTACTCGAACGTCAGCGACACGCGGCGCTCACCGGCCTTCGAGGGCGTAATGCGGTGGCGCAGCTTGTCGCCGTCGAAGAACACCAGGCCCCCGGGCGGGATCTGCACCGAGCCGGCTTCCGGGCTGCGCCCCGGGGTACGGGTGTGCAGCTCGTAGTCGAGCCGGCAGGAGGACTCGTCCATGACGCCCAGGAGCAGCGTGTAGCGACGCCCGGCATAGTAGGAGGTGTCGTAGTGCCAGCCGATGTGGTCGCCGGCCTGCGTGTAGAAATAGAGCGCATACGCGTGCGGGTCGTCGGCCGGGGACTCCTCCAGCGGCTCCCCCGCAAGTCCCGCCAGGAAACGCTTCAGCGTCGCATCACGGTAGAGCGCGGCCACGGCCGGGGCCCGTGCATCGATCGCGTGGCGGCTGACGCTGCCGCCCTGCTTGTGGCCCGGCAGGTAGTTGCGGTTGATGTCCGGCTGCACCTCATCGACGGCACGCCGCAGCATCTCGACGAGCGGCGGCGGCAGGAACTGCGGCAGGTAGAGGAACGCACTCTGGTCGCGAAAGCGGCGCTGCAAGTGCGGCAGGTCGAGCTGCCGCAGGGCCTCATCCAGGCCTTGCGTCATCGCGGCGTTCGCGCGACGCGCCGATAGTCGTACAGCACCCACAGGGCAAAGAGCGGTGCTCCGATGGCCGCGGCCGCGAGGAACGCCGTCGTCCCGTTGCACAGGGTCACGACCGGCATCAGGTACAGCACGTCCTCGGTCTCGAATCCTCCCATGCGTCCCTGCCGGCTCGCGCCCTTGCCGGCGAGGCTCTCGATGCGCATCCGCAGGTAGAAGATGAGGGCGACCGCGAGTCCTGCGATAACGCCGAGCAGGAGCGGCGGCTGCCCGAGGACGGCGGCGGTGTGGGTGGCGACTCCGGCACCGATGCCGGCGAACAGCAGCACGGTCACCAGGGCATCGCTTGCCAGGTCGTACCAGTGGCCGAGCCGGCTCGTCTTGCCGCTCAGGCGCGCGAGCTCCCCGTCGGTGTGGTCGAGGAAGTTGGAGATCACCAGGAGCAGCGCGCCGAGGTTCACCCGGGCGAAGCTGCCGCCGGCGAACGCGCCCGCCGCCGCGATGCCGACTGCGAGCCGCACGGTGGTCAGGTGGTTCGGCGTGACCGGCCCGTCGCGCAGCGGCCGCACCAGGGCACGCGCCAGGCGCGCATCCCAGGGAAGCGCGGCGGCGGGCACGGCGGGGGCCGGGGAGGTCTCGGTCATGCGGGGGTGGAGGCTCGGCGCTGGCAGGGCTTCATTCTAGCCGGCTCCTTGCCAGCCCACCAAAATCCAATACCCTGTGCCCACTTCCGCCTAACGCGGGACTATTCCTTTAGGGAGACCCCTTGCACCGGATGGCAACAGCCCGCGGCGCGCGAGCACCATGAACCGCGCCTTCCTGGCCCTCGGGCGGGCCGTGGTCTGCCGCCCCGCCTGGGTGCTCATCGTCTGGATCGTCGTCATCGGCCTCGGGGCCTTCGGCGCCCATCGCCTGGGGCAACTCACGGTCGGGGTGGAAGGCGGCGTCCCCGGCAGTCCCTCGCGGCGCGCCGGCGATGCGCTGCTGTCGGACTTCACCAATCCCTACATCGACCCGATCGTCGTGGCCGTGCGCGCCCCGCACCTCAAGGTCGATGCCGATCCGTACCTCAAGTGGGTGCAGCGGGCCGCGGCGCGCCTGCGGGAGGTCCCGGGGGTGCGTCGCGTGGCGAGTTTCGCCGACGAGAAGGCGGCGTCGCTGCGCTCCGGGGACGGCACGGTCACGATCCTGCTCGTGGGCGTGGGCGCCACCGACAATGCGGGGCGACAGCGTGGCGTACTCGCGGTCCGCTCCGCCCTCCCCCCGCTCCTCAAGGAACTCGACGCGCTCGACCCGGGGGCACGCGCGGCCGTCACGGGCGGTGCTGCGGCGGACCTCGACATCAACACCTGGAGCGCCGAAGGCGGTGACCGGGCGGAACGGCATGCCCTGCCCCTCACGCTCGGCATCCTCCTCGTGGCGTTCGGCACGCTGGTCGCGGCCAGCCTCCCCTTCCTCATGGGACTGACAACCACCACGGTGTCGTTGGGTCTCGCGTTCGTACTCGCCTGGCTGATGCCGGTCTCGAACCTCCTGGGCAACGTGGTCACGATGATCGGGCTTGCCATCGGGATCGACTACTCGCTCCTCATGGTCACGCACTACCGCGAGCAGCCTGCCCACCGGCCGCTGTCCGAGCGCGTGGCCGACACGGTCGCGCTCGCCGGCCGCACCATCTCCTGGTCGGGACTGACCGTGATCATCGGCCTCCTCGGGCTGCTGTTCAGTCCGCTGCTCGAGACCCGCAGTGTCGGCATCGGCGGCGCACTCGTGGTGCTGGTGTCGGTGCTCGCCGCCCTCACCCTGCTGCCCGCGGTACTCAAGCTCCTCGGTCCCCGCATCGACTGGCTGCCGGTGATCCGGCGCCGCCCGGGACGCCCGGGGCTCCTCGCCTTCTGGCGCGGACTCGGCAACTGGATCGTGCGCCACCCGCTCATCACCCTGGTGCTCGCTGGCGGCGTCGTGCTTGCGCTCGCCGCCCCCGTGCTGCGGATCCAGACGGGGTTCGCCGACGATCGCTGGTTCCTCCCACCCGGCATGGAATCGCGCGAGGGCGCAGACCTCCTCGATGCCATCCGCAGCGCGAACGCCGCACGCCCGATCTACGTGCTGGTGCGTGCGACGGATGACCAGCCGTTCGTGGCTCCCACGCACATCGCGCCGCTCTACGCCTACGTGCAGAGCCTACAGAAGGACCCACGCATCGCCACGGTGCGCTCCCCGGTGAGCCTGCAGAAGGATGTCGAACTGGAGGACTACCAGAGCCTCTACGAGGACCCCGACCAGGCGATCAAGGACTACCCCCAGATCGGCGAGCTGTACTTGAGCCGTGACCGCAGGAGTGGCCTCTTCGAGGTCACGCCGGCGGACAAGGCGGACGCCGCCTCTGTCGGGGCCCTGGCTCGCGAGTTGCGGGACTTGAAGCCCCAGGGTCCCTTCAGCGTCAGCGTCGCCGGCACGCCGGCCGAGCACAATGACTTCCACGACTACATGTTCCGGAGCCTCCCGCGCATCTTCGGGTTCGTGATCGGCGCGACGCTTCTCCTGCTCTTCATCGCGTTCCGCTCCTACCTGCTGCCGGTAAAGGCCGTGCTCATGAACCTGCTCGCGGTAGCTGCGGGCATCGGCGCGGTCGTGGCGATCTTCCAGTTCGGGTGGCTGAACGGCCTGGTGGGGCTCGAGCACCCGGTCAGCGCCATCCCGCTCGAGATCCCGCTCATGGTGTTCTGCCTGAGCTTCGGGTTGTCGATGGACTACGAGCTGTTCCTGCTGTTCCGCATCCAGGAGGAGTACCGCCGTGACGGCGACAATGACCGCGCGACGGTGGAGGGCCTGGCCGCCGTGGCCCCGGTGATCACCGGGGCGGGACTCATCATGGTGGTGGTGTTCGGCGCGTTCGTCGGCGCGCAGCTCCCGGTGCTCAAGATGATGGGCGTCGGGCTGTGCGTCGCGGTGCTCGTCGACGCCACACTGATACGAGCATTGATCGTACCGGCCGTGATGGCGATCGCCGGCCGCTGGAACTGGTATCCGGGCCGGCACGATGTGACTCCACAGCGATGACCCCCATCGGTGCGCTTCGATTCGTCCCGTTCCTTGCATTGTGGACGACTTCCCTCGGGGCGGCGCCGCCTGGTGGCCGAATCCCACTGACCGAATACCTGGCGACATCGTTCCCCAGTTCGACAGTTCCGATGCTGCGTGCGGTTCGATCCCGCGATGATTGGGTACAGATTTGGGCTCTTGCCGGATCGACGCCAGCGCCATCACTGGCGGATGTGGACCTCACGAAGTCCACCCTTCTCGTGGCAGCGCTCGGGGAACGCCCGAACGGTGGGTATTCCGTGGTCTTCGATGGAGCCTGGGATCTGGGCAACACCATCGAGGTCCATGTCGTCGAATTACGCTCAGGCCGCGGCTGCACCGCGACCACCACCATCACGCATCCTGCCGCAATGGCCTTGATCCAGAGGAGCGATCGGCCCGTACGCTTTCACTTTGCAACTGCCGTATTGAACTGCAGTGATGCCCAGATTTCGCCCGGATCAGCAAGGTAGTGAGTGATCATGCCTGGGACAGCGACGCCTATCGTCTATGACTACGCGGGAATGTCCGGCCAGCTCACGCGTATTTCCATTCCATTCGTCACCGGGCTCAGTGTCTTCATGTTGGCGCTCGGCGCGGGGTCGGTGATATGGATACCCAAGAACGGCCTCGGCGCAGTAGTGTTGCTGGCAACCGGTTCCTGGCTCTTTCTGAGCACCCGTCAATGGCGCAGAGACCGACATGCCTTTGCCACTCGCTACGTGCTCGACGAAGACGGGATCGGAATTTCGACGGATGGTTCGACGGTGACGCAGATTGGCTGGTCCCAGGTCAGTGACTGCTACCAGAGCCGGCTGTTCCGCTATTTCCGGATCGCTGCTCCGGGGCTCGAGCCCACTGTGGTGCTTACTTTCGGCGCACCCCCCAAGGGATCGCATCGATCCGGGGACCCCAAGTATGTGGCAACCAAGGAGCTGTTGGAGCGCAAGATCCCCGATCGATGGCGGCAGGGTTGGCTGGGAGACGCGAGCCTGTATTAGTCGAACGGCTACAGCGGAAGCCGGCTCCTGCTAGAGGCGTCCGGTCGCCTTGAGCCACGCGATCGCATCGACGAAGGCGGCATGGGCCGGTCGCGCCTGGTAACCAAGCTCGCGCTGCGCCTTCTCGCTCGAGAAGAACATGTGCTTGCGGGCAAGCTTCACGCCCTCGACCGTGATACGGGTCGAGCCACCGGTAAGTCGCGCAAACCCTTCCGCCACGTATGCGAGCGGGAGCACTGCGAGCGCCGGGAGCCGCACGCGCGGCGGCGGGCGTCCCATGATGCCGGCAATCTCGGTGAGGATCGCGCGCAGCGTCAGGTCCTCGCCGCCCAGAATGTAGGACTCGCCCGGGCGGCCACGCTCGAGGGCGAGCAGGTGCCCCAGCGCGACGTCCTCGACGTGCGCGATGTTGAGGCCGGTGTCGACGTACGCCGGCATGCGCCCACTCGCGGCATCCCACACCATCTGCCCGGTCGGCGTCGGCTTGACGTCCCCCGGGCCCACCGGCGTCGAGGGATTGACGATCACGACCTCGGTTCCAGCGGCCGCCGCCTCGCGCGCCACCTGCTCAGCCAGAAACTTCGAGCGCTTGTAGTGCCCCACCATGTCCGACAGTTGCACCGGGGTGGTCTCATCGCCGGGCGTGCCGTCCTTGGGGATGCCGATGGTGGCGACGCTGCTCGTGTACACCGTGCGCCGCACGCCGGCCACGCGCGCGGCATTGAGCATGTTGCGCGTGCCGTCGACATTGCTGCGGTAGAGCTCCTCTGGGTGGCGTGCCCCGAGACGGTAGTCGGCCGCGACGTGGAACACCGCCTCGCAGTCGCGCACCGCGGGGACGAGCGAGTCCGCATCTGCAAGGTCGCCGGTCACCGCCTCGACCGCGAGCCCCTCGAGGTTGCGCCGGTCGGAGCTCGGGCGGACGAGGACCCGGACCTCATTCCCGCGCGCGAGCAGCGCCCGCGCCACGGCGGCACCGACGAATCCCGTCGCCCCCGTGACCAGCGCCCTCATGCCGGGTAATCCAGTGCGCCACTCGCGGCAGCCACGGCGAGGCCCTGATTCGCCTGCCGGAACGCGCGCGCAAGCCGCAGCAGCCCCTTCAGGTCCGCGGGGCGCCGGATGAGCCCCGCGAGCACGCCGACGACCGACACCTGCCCCCCGGGGGTAGCGGCGGTCGCTGATGCGGGCAGCTCGACGTCCGCTGCGTCGATGATGACGCGCACGGCCAGGAACGGCAGTGCCTGCGCTGCGGCGATCCGCGCGATGGCGAGGCTCTCCATGTCCACGGCGCGCGCGCCGCTTGAGTTTCTGAGTGCCGCCTTGGCCTGCCGCCCGGTCACGGGAGCTGCGACGCTCACCAGGGACCCCTCGCTCGAGATACGCGCGCTCGCGAAGGCGTTTACCGCAGTGCCGTGCCAGCGTTCATCGGTACGGAACGTTGCGGCCATTTCGCCGCGGATGAGTTCGGGCAGGACGATGTCACCGGGTCTCAGGTGCGGATCCAGGGCGCCGGCCATGCCGAAGCTGGCAAGGGCCGTGGCGCCCTGACGAATGAGGGCGGTGGCCGCCTGCGAGGCGGCATCCGGGCCCATCCCGGAGACGATGCGCAACAGGCCCGGCTTCAGGGCCTGCACGGCGCCTGCGCGCGGAACCGACCGACCCAGGTGGCGCGCTTCGCTGCGCAGGGCGCAGACCACGCCGACCACCGGTTCGGTCAATGGGTGCCCCCGCCCCGGGTGAGGTTGCGGTAGGCACTCAGCGCCCACAGCGGGAAGTACGCGCTGTAGCCGTGGTACTTGAGGTAGAACACGCGCGGGAAGCCCGGCGCCGTGTAGGCCGGCTCGCTCCACAGGCCGCGTTCGTTCTGGGTGCGCTGCAGGTACTCGATGCCCCGCCGCACGGCATCGCTGCGGGCCTGGCCGGCGGCCATGAGGCCCAGGAGCGCCCACGCGGTCTGGAACGAGGTGCTCGCCACCGGATGCCGCTCGAGCGCGCGCTGCGCGTAGCTGTCGTTGCTCTCGCCCCAGCCGCCGTCGGCATTCTGCCAGCTCATGAGCCACGCGACGGCGCGCGCCACCATCGGGTCGTCGGGCCGCACGCGGGCCTGCGCCAGGGCCATGAGCACCGACCAGGTGCCGTAGATGTAGTTGCTGCCCCAGCGCCCGAACCAGGAGCCGTCCGGCTCCTGCTCGGCACGCAGGTAGTCGAGCGCGCGCGTGAGCGCCGCGCGGTCCTCGGCCCGGTCGGCGAGCGCCAGCACCGTCACCACGCGCGCGGTGACGTCGCTGGTCGGCGGGTCCAGCAACGCGCCGTGGTCCGCGAACGGGATCTGGTTGAGGCGGTAGTGCGTGTTGTCGACGTCGAAGGCCGCGAAGCCACCGTTGGCGCTCTGCATGCCCACGAGCCAGTCGAGCGCCCGCTTCACCGAGTAGTCGTAGTGGCTGCCGTTGCGGGCACGCCGCATGCCCCAGACGATCACCGCCGTGTCATCGAGGTCCGGGTAGTAGCTGTTCTTGTACTGGAACGCCCAGCCACCGCCCTTGAGGTGCGGGCGCTTGCGCTGCCAGTCACCGGGCTCATCCAGGAGCTGCTCGCCCTTGATCCACGCAAGCGAGTGCTCGGCGGCCGCGAGGGACTCCGGGCTCCCCTCCTCCTGCAGCGCAAGCACGGCCAGCGCCGAGTCCCAGATCGGGGACAGGCACGGCTGGCAGTAGGCGCGCTCGCCCTCGACCACGAGGAGCTTCTCGAGCGCCTTGCGCGCGGTGACGATGCACTGCTCGTCAGGGCGGTGACCGAGGAGCAGCAGTGCCTCGAGCGCATTGACCATCGCGGGGAAGATGCCGCCGAGACCGTCCTCGCCGTTCAGGCGCTCGATCGTCCAGGCCTCGGCGCGCTTGAGCGCGCGGCGCCGCATGGCCTTCGGTATGAGGGGATCGATGCGGCGGGCACAGAAATCCAGGAGCAGAAACGCGCGCGCGAGGCGCCCGGCCCGGCCGGCGGGCACCGCGAAGTAGTGGCGCTCCTCATCAGGGGGCGTGGTGAAGAGCTCGGCGACGCCGATGCCGCCCGGGTTGACCGCGCGGGCCTTGAGCGTACACAGGACGAAGAGCGGCACCATGACCGTGCGCGACCAGTAGCTCACCTTGTCCAGATGGAACGGGAACCAGCGCGGCAGCAGCATGATCTCGGCCGGGATATACGGCACGGCGCGCCACGGCACCTGGCCGAACATCGCGAGCGCGATGCGGGTGAAGACGTTGGCGCGCGCCGCGCCGCCCCGGGCGAGGATCGCGTTGCGGGCCCGCACCATGTGCGGGGCCTGCGGATCGTCGCCGGCGAGCTTGAGGGCGTAGTACGCCTTCACACTCGCGCTGATGTCGAGGTCGCCCCCGTGGTAGAGCGGCCAGCCGCCGTGCGCGGCCTGGCGGCTGCGCAGGTAATTGGCGATCTTGCGCTCGAGGGCCGGATCGGACTCCCCCAGGTAGCGCAGCATGAGCACGTACTCGGACGGGATCGTGCCGTCGGCCTCGAGCTCGAAGTGCCAGTATCCTGCCTCGTTCTGCACCCCCAGGAGCGCGCTGCGCGCCGCCGCGAGCGCGCGCTCGAGCGCTGAGGTCTGCACGAGCCGCGCGCCCGGACGGGGGGTACCGACCGGTACGCTCTCGGTGACCTCAGGTACCGGCAGGGGCGAATTGCGATTCAACGACCCGAACTCCCTTCGCGGCGCAGATCAAGCTGCGCGGCATGCGAAACCACGGGGGCGTCCGCCACCCACCGCGGGGCAGACTCGCCCGCCCGGCTGGGGATGCGGAAACTGCCGAGCGACCTCAGGGGCAGGCCCCGCGCGGCTACATCAAACAGGCGCCGGAGCGCCCAGTCCTGCCGCACCGCGGCATTGCTCAGCATGGTAGTCAGTCCCACGGCCGCGTGCGAGATTTTGACCTGGTTGCCGGCGCCGAAGCCCGGATTATGGTGGATCCGCTTGAGTGTCAGGACCGCCATCCCGATGGCCCACAGGCAGAACCTGCGGATGCCCGCCTGCTCGCGCGGCAGGAGCAGCGTGAAGGCAAGCGCGTTGCGCAGGTGGGCGTGGGCCACCCCGACCAGCTGGTCCATCCCGGCGGCGAAGCCGGCCGGCTGGGCACGCGGATCCAGCTGCGACAGCTCGATGCCGTAGGGCGCGAAGACCTCGCGCGGCAGCCAGCAGGCCCCGCGGGCATGGTCCTCCCAGACATCCTTCAGGATGTTGGTCACCTGCAGGCCCTGCGCGAAGGAGACGCCCAGCCGCTCGAGTTCCGCGCGGTGCCGCTCGATGGCCGGGTCGAAGTCGCAGAAGAGCTGCGTCAGCATCTCCCCGACCACGCCGGCGACGTAGTAGCAGTAGTCGTCCAGGTCGCTCATGCGCGCGACCCCGTTCAGGCTCGCGGTGCACTGGAACTGGTGCATGCCGTCGCACATGACGTCCACGCAGCGCTCGATGGCGGCGCGCTGCGGGGGCGACAGCGCCGCCGTCAGCCGCACGATGCGGTCCATGTTGAGGATGAGCTCGCGCTCGGCCGGCAACGTGCCCTCCGCCAGGCGCGGCACGAGGTCGCGCACCAGCGAGTCCGGGGCCTCCGATCCACGCAGCACCGCGACGAACCGGTGCAGGAGCCCCAGGCGTGCGGCGGCCGAGGAATTGGTCTGGTCCTCGATCGTGTCCGCGATGCGGCACAGGAGGTAGGCGTTGGTCACCCCGATCCGCAACGCCGGCGGCAGCTGCGGGATGGTGAGCGCGAACGTGCGCGACACGTGCGGGAGGATCCGGTCCTGGTAGGCCTCGTCCGAGGCGTTCGCTTCCATGAGGGCAGTGTCGCGCATGAGTTAATCGCTCGCAAATCACCGGGCCTTGCGGCCTTTTGTACCTTTGTAAGGCAAGGTGCGGCGGCCCCGCCCGATGTCGGTGCACCGCGCCGGCGGTGCGCGGGCCGCCTCGCTAGTAGCTGCGGGCGAGCAGCCAGGCCGCCAGCTGCCGCAGCGGAGCCGCGGCCGCGCCGAAGATTTCCAGCGCCGCCAGCGCCTCCTGGTGCAGTCTGCGCACGCGCTCCTGGGATGCCGGTACGCCGAGCATCGCCGGGTGCGTGGGCTTGGCGCGCTCGCTGTCGGCGCCCACGGCCTTGCCGAGCGTGCTCACGTCGCCCAGCACGTCGAGGAGGTCGTCCTGGATCTGGAACGCGAGCCCGATCGGGTCGACGAACTGCGACAGTGCCTCGTAGCGGCGCCCCTCGAGTCCGGGCAGGCAGCTCGCCGGCATCATGACGCTCGCGCGGATCAGGGCGCCGGTCTTGCGCGCGTGCATCTCCTCGACCTCTTCGATGGTGAGGGTGCGCCCCTGCGCGGCGAGGTCGATCGCCTGGCCGCCTGCCATCCCGAAGGTGCCGCTCGCCTCCCCGAGGAGCTCGATGAGGCGCAGCCGCACGGCCGCATCCCCGCTCAGAGTGGGGTCACAGGCGAGCAGCTGGAAGGCGAGCGACTGCAGGGCATCGCCGGTGAGGATCGCGGTGGCCTCGTCGAAGGCCTTGTGGCAGGTCGGGCGGCCGCGGCGCAGGTCATCGTCGTCCATCGCCGGCAGGTCGTCGTGCACGAGCGAGTAGACGTGCACGAACTCGATCGCGCAGGCGATCGCCTCGACGGCGCTCTCGTTCAGTCCCAGGGTGCGGGCGGTGGCGAACACCAGCGCCGGGCGGATGCGCTTGCCGCCGCCCAGCACGCTGTAGCGCATGGCCTCGTGCAGCCGCGCCGGCACGACATTGGAGGCGGGCAGGCGCGCGGCGAGCGCGACCTCCATGCGGGCCTGCCAGGACTTGAGGACCTCCGGGAAGTCCCCCGCGTCGGAGGCCGCTTTCACGGCTGCGCGTGCACCGCTCATCGTTACCCGCGTCCGTTCAGTCGACGCGCGCGACTTCGCGCTCGCGCGCACTGCGCGCGATCGCCGACACCGGCACGGTGGCCACCGTCGGGGCCGGGCGGTCCTTGTAGGTGATCGGCGGGTTGGGAGCGAGCGGGCCCTCGGTGCGCGGCCCGCGGATGGAGACCCACAGCGCCTTCAGCGGGTGGCTGAACGCATCGTTGACCGCGGTGCCCTCGAACCCGCAGTGCGCCATGCAGTTGTCGCAGGCCGGGTTGCGGCCGACGCCGTAGGCGTCCCAGTCCGTCTCGTCCATGAGCGCGCGGAAGCTGTCGGCGTGCCCCTCGTCGGTGAGCAGGTAGCAGGGCCGCTGCCAGCCGAAGATGTTGAAGGTCGGGGTGCTCCAGGGCGTGCACTGGTAGTCCTGGTTGCCGGCGAGGAAGTCCAGGAACAGGCTCGAGTGGTTGAACGACCAGCGGCGGCGGCCGCCGCCGCCCTGCTTCGGCAGGCGCTGGCGCTTGAAGATCTCACGGAACAGGTTGCGGCTCGAGCTGCGCCCGAGGAACACGTCCTGGCGCGGGGCATGCTGGTAGCTGTACCCGGGGGACACGGTGATGCCCTCGACGCCGAGTGACATCGCCTCGTCGAAGAACTCCGCCACGTGGTCCGGGTTCTCGCCGCTGAAGAGCGTGCAGTTGACCGTGACGCGGAAGCCGCGCTCGCGCGCCATGCGGATGGCGGCCACCGCCTTGTCGAACACGCCCTCCTGGCACACCGATTCGTCGTGGCGCTCGCGGCTGCCGTCCAGGTGGATCGAGAACGTGAGGTACGGCGAGGGCTCGTACTCGTGCATGTGCTTGGGCAGCAGGATCGCGTTCGTGCACAGGTACACGAAGCGCTTGCGCGCCACGATCCCGGCCACGAGCTGCGGCATCTCCTTGTGGATCAGGGGCTCGCCGCCCGGGATCGAGACCATCGGGGCGCCGCACTCGTCGACGGCGCGCAGCGCCTCCTCGACCCCGAGGCGCTTCTGCAGGATCTCCTTGGGGTAGTCGATCTTGCCGCACCCCGCGCACGCGAGGTTGCACTGGAACAGCGGTTCCAGCATCAGCACCAACGGATAGCGTTTAACGCCGCGCAGCCGCTGGGTCGCGATGTAGCGCCCGACGCGGTAAGCCTGAATCAGTGGTACGCCCAAGTCGCCTCCTAAATAAGGGCCGCAAGATCCGCGCCGTGTTCGCGCACGATCCGCTCCCATTCGATTCTGAACCACGGCGTGAACGGGACGCGGTTCGCGTCCAGCTCCGCCTGCAATGCCTGCGGGCTGATCCAGCGCGAGGCGTGCACCTCGCGCGGGTCGCTCCGCACCTCATCGTTGCAGCGCCCGATGTAGACCGAGCACAGCTCCTGCTCGCCACCCTCCTCATCGAACTGCGCCTCGTACTGGAACTTGAACAGGAACTTGAGCGGACAGCCCATGCCCAGTTCCTCCCGCAGGCGCCGGTGGATCGCGGTCTCCATCGACTCCGCGCGCCGCGGGTGGCTGCAGCAGCTGTTGGACCAGTACAGGGGCCACAGCCGCTTGCCGGCGCCGCGCTGCTGCAGGAGCAGCTCGCCGCGACCGTTGAAAATCAGGAGCGAGAACGCCCGGTGCAGCACTCCCCGGCCGTCGTGGCACTCGCTCTTGCCCAGGTAGCCAAGCTCGCGATCGGCCGGATCGACCAGGATGAGCAGTTCGGAGTCGCCATCGTCCTTCAGGGTCATCGCGGCGGGGGTCGGGTTCAGGCGCATCTCCAGCGTTGTCAGTTCCATATAGCGGTGCGCGGGCATAAGTCCAATCCGCCATCCGGGATACACCGGCCGGGCGCGCGACCGGCAAACAGCCTCAAATCATAGCTTTAAGAGCCCCACCCTGCCACGCAACCGGCGCTCCCGGGTACCCCAGGTGCCGGTTCAGGCCCCATTTACCAGATCCCGCAGGGCGCTCAGGTCCTTGTGCCGGGTCGCAAGGTCGGTGCGATCCGCGGCGACCCGCATGTCCCTTAGGATTTCCAGAGAGCGCAGCAGCACCGGCAGCGGCGGCCCACTCGCCGTCACCCCCTCGAGCTCCTCGCTTTCCAGCCGTACCGCCGGCGCCTGGATGAAGCGCGCCACCAGTTGGTCGTGGTGCTGGGTCGCGGTCTGGCCGAAGAGATCGGCGACCTCCAGGTAGGAGCGCGCGCTCTTCCTGAACCAGTCCCTGCCCGCATGCGCCGGGGCGAGCGCCAGGAGCTCGTCCAGCAGGCTCACCCGCGTCATGCACTCGCGCAGGCGCTGCTGGTCCTGGGGCAGCATGAACATCATCTTGTCGACCAGCAGCTGCGCGTAATAGGCATCGCTGGCGCGGCACAGGCCGAGCAGCAGGTCGAGCTCGTTGATGCCGGAGAAGTCCCCGGCGTTCGCGCCGCGGAACTCGGTGCGCCCGACCCGGTAGGGCTTGTAGTAGGGGCGCACGCAGTAGAAGAAGCGCTCGACGTCCAGCTGCGCGAAGAGCCGCGCGTTCACGGCCAGCACCTCGCGCAGCGCGGCGGCGGCGGCCGCGAAGCACACGTCGGTCACGGGGTTCGAGACTCCCAGGTGCACGATGCGCCCGAGCGCGTCGGCCGCCCGTTCGAGGGCCAGGATCCCGCGGGTGTTCTCGTCGATGAAGAGTGCCTCGTCGGCAAGCGCGGTGAAGCTCTTGCGCAGGCCCGCGACCGCCCGGTTGCGGGTCGCCAGGTGGCTCGTCGCGAAGCGCGGCGCCATGCCGAGGGACGCCCCCACATGCAGCGCCAGCGAGGAAGCCTCGGCGAACGGCGAGCGCTCCTCGCGCGCGGGGTTGGTGAGCTCGTGCCGGCGCAGTGCGCCGAGGTACATACCGACGTTGCCGAGGACCCCGAAGGCGCTGTCGAAGCCGTCCCCGGTATTGCCCTCCGCCAGCAGCGCCACGATGTGCACGTGCCCTTCCCGGCGCAGCCGCTCCTTGAGGGCGTCCCCGACGCCGATGACCTGGGCACGCCGGGCCTGCGCGAAATACAGGTTCTCGAGCTCCGTGTTCAACGCGACGAAGTCGTTGCGGATCCAGTGATCGAACGCCTGCGCCTTGGCACTGAGCTGGGACACGGTGACTCTCTACTTGGTATGCAGCGCCCGCGTGCCTAGAGGGCCGTGCGGCGGGCCGCAGTGTAAGGCCGGCCCGGGGGCCGCGCCCGAAATTCCTAGGCCACTGCAGGACCTAGAAAAATCAATTGGTTAGAATGCGTTCCCGACGACCAAAGTACTGCCGTCCGCGCCCATGACCCCAGAGCCCGCCCGACCTCCCGATCGCCCGGCATCCGGGAGCACCCGCGCCCTCATCGAGGCCATCGCCACCATCTCGGTCATGGGGCTGGCGACGGGGCTTACCCTGCCGCTGGTCTCGCTGCGCCTGCTCGAGGCGGGGGCCTCCCCGGGACTGATCGCCGTGCTGGCCGCGCTCCCGGCCCTGGGCACCATCGCGACCTCGTTCGTGCTCGACCGCCTTACCCAGCGCTTCGGCGCACGGCGGCTGCTCCTCGCCGGCGTGCTCCTCTCCCTCGGCAGCATCCTGGTACTGACCACGCCCTACGCGCTCGTGCCGTGGGCGCTGTCGCGCGTCGCCCTGGGCGTCTCGGCCGGGATCCTCTTTGCGCTCGGCGAGGCCCGCATCCTGGAGACCAGCAGCGCCGCGGCCCGCGGCCGCTGGACCGGCCTGTACGCCACGACGCTCACCGCCTGCCAGTTCGCAGGCCCAGCACTGCTCGCGGTGCTGGGGACGCATGCCCGCGCCCCGATCGTGGCGGCGGTGGTCCTGCACCTCGCTTCCTGCGCGCTTCTTGCCCGCTCGGACTGGCGCGCCAACCTGCACGCGGAGGAAGGCGCGCTGCCGCCGCGGGTGTTCCTCAGGCACTGCCTGCCGCTCGCCGCGGCGGTGCTGTACTTCGCGATGTTCGACAGCACGGCGCTCGCGCTGCTGCCGCTCTACGGCCTGGGGCTCGGGCTCGCCGCAAAAGCGGCCGTGCTCAGTGTCAGCGTCGTGTTCCTCGGCGACTCGTGCCTGCAGATCCCGCTCGGGTGGGCAGCCGACCGCTTCGGGCGCGCCAGCGTGCACCTGACCTGCGCGCTGGTATGCGCCGGGGGCGCGATCGCCCTCGCCTTCGGCCTTGCGCGCACTCCGGCCCTCTGGCCCATGCTCTTCCTGATCGGCGGCACCGCCGGCGCGCTGTACACGCTGGCCATTGTGCGCATCGGCGACCGCTTCCGCGGACGGCCGCTGATCGCGGCCAATGCCTACGTCGGGACGCTGTGGGGCGCGGGAAGTCTGTCCGGCCCGCTGCTCGCGACGGCGGCCATGCAGGCCGCGCCGCCGCAGGGACTGATGCTGTTCATCGGTGCCGGGGCGGCCGTGTGCGCCGCGCTCATGGCACGGCCTGGGGCGCCGCTCGCGAAAGCCGCCTAGGGCACGGCGGCCATGGTGTCGAGTGCCCGCTGGAACGGGTAGACGTCCACGTGGATCCAGCCCCGGAAAGGCCGGTCGAGGTCGCCGATGGCAAGGATCGCGAGCGTGATCAGGAGCGTGAGGGAAAACACCTGGAATACGTGCAGGCGCGCGTTGCGCGAGCCGAACATGGCGACCGAGGCCACGGTCAGCACGCCACCCACCAGCAGCACGCACCAGAAGATTCCCGGCAGGCGTGTGTCCGCCTGCAGGAGGCGGGTGCGGCGGCTCTGGGTCATGCTGGAAAGTTCGGAGTAGGCGTGGTCCAGGGCGACCATCTGGGCCGCCGAGCCCCCGGTTACTCCCGCAAGCGTGCTCCACATCGACTCATTGATCACGTGCGTGAGCTCGGGCGTGCGGCCGCGCGCCAGGAGCGGCCAGTCATCGTTGATGACGGCGGAGGCGTAGGCGCGAACCTCGTGGTCCAGCTCCGCGGCAGCCGGAGCCGGGAGGCCATGCGCGATGCGAAACAGGTTACGCAGCGCACCCGCCTCGTGCTCGACGTTCTCCTTGATCGCCGTGAAGGTGGTCCACTCGGTGTAGAGCATGAACCCCAGGATCACCGCGTGCGTCGTGGCGAGGATGTTGAGCTGCCACCCGATCAGGTCCTCCTGTGCGTACCGGTCGCGCGCCGGCCAGAGGCGATTGACGAGCGCCATGAAGAGGAGCGCACCCGCCATGACCACGAAACCGATCAGGATGTTTTCGCCTAGTGACAGCATGGAGTCCGGTCCCTTCTGGTAGCGGGGCCTGAGCCGCCGCCCCGGAGTACAAGGCAACGCCTGTGCCGAGACAACTCGTCCTTTCGGGGGGCTTCACCCCGGGGGCGGTGGCAATTATCCTCACGCGCTGATCCGGCACCACAAGCACACAAACAGTCGGGGAACCGCCATGTCCGCCCAGAAACGCATCACCCGAGCCCTGGCCTACGTGCTTCCCCAGGGTGCCCTCGGCGCCTCGCTGGTGCTGGCGCTCTCCTCGACCGCGACCGCCCTGCCCTCGGGCTCGGCCCCGACGAGCGATGCGGGTGTCGCCGAGCGGCTGAAGGCGATCCGCACCGGTGTGGCCGAGATGGCCCCGGGCGCGCCCGGGTCCGCCGCGATCGGGACGCCGGCGAGCGATGGGGCGTCGCCCACCTGGTGGGGCAACGGCGGCTGGGGCCGCTGGCACTTCGGCTGGGGCAACGGCGGCTTCGGCTGGCCGAACTGGCACAACTGGGGCAATGGGTGGCACAACTGGGGTAACGGCGGCGGCTGGAACAACGGCGGCTGGAACAACTGGAACAACGGCTGGCACAACTTCTGGCATAACTGGTAAGCCGCTTCCCTGCCGCGCGAGCCGCCATGGGACTTCGCGAACCTGCCGTGACGCCGCGCATCAGCGTGGTGGTCGCCCAGCCCACGCCCTTCTGCAACATCGCCTGCAGCTACTGCTACCTTCCCGGGCGCAGCGACAGGTCGGTCATGAGCCCGGACACCGTCCGCGCGCTCTTCGCCCGGGTGTTCGCCTCCGGCTGGTGCGCCCCGGAGCTCACGATTATCTGGCACGCGGGCGAGCCATTGGTGGTGCCGGTGGAGTTCTACGAGCAGGCGTTCGCGACCATCGAGGCGCTCAGGCCCGCGGACGTGACGGTGCGCCACTCGTTCCAGACGAACGGCATGCTGCTCTCGGAACGCTGGTGCAGCCTCCTGCGCCAGTGGCAGGTCGGGATCGGGGTCAGCATCGATGGCCCGCGGCGCTTCAACGACGAGCACCGGCTCACCCGTGACGGCCGCAGCACCTTCGATCGCACGCTCGCCGGCATCCGCCTGCTGAAGGCGCAGGGCATCCCATTCCACGTCATCACCGTACTCAGCGAGCACAGCCTGCTCGAGCCTGAGGTGCTGCTCGGGTTCTACCGCGCCGAGGGCATCGAGGACGTGTGCTTCAACGTGGAGGAGTCCGAGGGCGCGCACGTCTCGGGACTCTTTGCCAGTGCGGACCCGCAGGGACGCTACCGGCAGTTCCTGCGCAGCTTCTGGCGCCTCGCGCGGCGGGAGGGCGGTATCCGCTTCATCCGCGAGATCGACAGTCTCCTGCCGCGCATCTTCCGCCCGGGCGAGGATGAGGTGCAGAACATCCAGGTCGAGCCGTTCGCGATGCTGAATGTCGACTGCCACGGCAACGTCGCGACCTTCTCCCCGGAGCTCCTGGGCCTGAAGAACGACGCCTACGGCGACTTCCTGATCGGCAACATCGTGCGCGACTCGCTGGAGGAGATGCGCGCCAGCCCCGTCCTCGCCGCGATGACGCGCGACATCGCGGCCGGCGTCGAGCGCTGCCGCGCCGAGTGCGGGTACTTCTCGGTGTGCGGCGGCGGCGCACCGGTGAACAAGCTCACCGAGAACGGCACCTTCGGGAGCACCCGCACCGCCTTCTGCGCGCTCACCCAGATGGTCCCGACCGACCTCGTGCTCGAGGCCTTCGAACAGGTGCAGCGGGGCCTCGAGGCCGTACCGCCCGAGGCGCTGGCGCCTGCCCCCATGGCCGCAGGCAGCGCGCGCGCCGCGCCTGCGACCTGACCGCAAACCAACCGAACGACGCCTCCCTAGGAGAACCCGACCATGAAATCTTCCGGCACCCTGATCGCCGCAGCGGCCGCCCTGGCGAGCGGCGTTCTTGGCACCCTCGCCTTCGCGGCCCCGCCTGCGCCCCCGCCACCGCCCGAGGGCGTCCAGCGCACCGGCCTCCCGCCGATGGACGTGCCGGCGGTGAACGGCTCCCCCGACGACCGCGGCTTGCGCGCGCCGGTCCTCAAGATCACGAGCGTCGAGGTGATCAGGACCAGCCACGCCCCCGTCATGGACATCATCCGGGTCCGCGGGCAGGCGAGCACTGGCGGCTGGGAGGAAGCCGAGCTCGTGCCCCTCACCCGTGGGGTGCCCGCCGATGGCATCCTGCAGCTGATCCTGGTCGCGCGAGCTCCGTCCGAAGCGGTGGAGGCGAGCGGGTTCGAGACCGTCGAGGCCATCTTCCCGCTGGAGACCAACCACCCCTTCAAGGGCGTGAACGTCCACGGGGCGCTGGACTCGGTGAGCGTGACCTCGCTCCCCGGTTACGTCGAGGGCAAGGACACCACCGAGGACTGCGCCAAGTGCCTGGGCAAGTACTTCCTCGCCCGCGGCGCGTCCGCTCCGGGCAAGCCCGCGGGCGAGCTCGTGCGGGAGGAACAGCTGCCGGCCCTGCTGCGCGTCATCCGCCCCGGCGATGGCATCGCGAGCGCGGACTCGAACCCGAACCGCCTGACCCTGATCCTCGACAGGGACGGCCGCATCGCCACGGCGGTGTGGGAATGAGCCGGGCGGGCAACGGCAGCCTCGCGGCGGTGCTCGCGCTTGCGGGGCTGTGCGCCGGCGCCGCCGCCCCGCTGCCCGCGGCGCAGCTGGTGAACAGCCTCGGGGGCTGCATCGACATCGCGCGTGGGGACACCACGGACGGCTCGCAGCTGATCCTCTTCCACTGCCACGGCTCGCCCAACCAGAACTGGACGGTGAGCGGGGGCACGCTCGCGGGCGACAACGGGGTCTGCATCGACATCATGGGCAGCCGGCCGGTCCCGGGTGCGCAGATCATCATCGTGAAGTGCAACGGCCGCGCGAGCCAGCAGTGGCAGGTGAACGGTGGCGCGCTCATGGGCCCGGGCAACACCTGCATCGACACCACCGACGGCAGCAGCGCCGACAGCACCCCGCTGGTGCTGGCCGCCTGCAAGCCCGGCACCGGGAGCCAGACATGGACCATCGAGTGAACCTGCGCTTTATTGCCGCCCTGCTCCTGGCGGCGGTCCTGTACGGCGCGCTGCCGGGCTGCGCCTCCGGCAACCTCCTGGTGGCGGCCAATACCAACGAGTGCGTGCTCGTGCCCTGGCACGGCTACCCGATCGACGGCACGCAGGTCCGCCTGCGCCACTGTGTCGGCAAGGCGCAGCAGTACTGGACCATCGCCAACGGGCAGATCACCGGCATCGGCGGCAGCTGCCTGGACGTGAACGGCTCGGCCCCGGTCGATGGCGCGCGCGTCATCTACGTGCGCTGCAACGGCAGCCCGGGCCAGCAGTGGAGCTACAGCAACGGCCAGATCGTCGGCATCGGCGGCAAGTGCCTGGAGTCCCTGGGCGGCACCGATGCCGAGGGCGTGCCCCTGGTGATCAACACCTGCAATGGGGCACCCACCCAGCAGTGGCAGGTGCACTAGGGCAGCGGCGGGATCCCGGCGCGGATCGCCGCGCTGAAGTCGGGGCGCGCGTCGGCTGCCCTGGCACGCTCCGTGATCCGCCCCAGGCGCTTGAGCTCGGCCAGCGGGTAGCGGGTGTCGAGGCCGCCGACCTCGTAGACGTAGCCCGGCAGGTAGCCTGAGAACAGCACCCGGTAGCTGAACGGCAACCGCCCCACGATGCGCTGCATCATGTGGTACACGAGCGTCGTGCAGTTCACCGTGATGGTGTTGTAGAAGCGCGGTGTGCGCGCAAGCGCATTCATCTGCTGCACGTAGGCGAGCAGCAGCGCCCGGATGTCCGCCTGCGGCAGCCGCACCCGGTACAGGTAGTCATCCTCGCCGCGCACGTTGGTGCGCACGCGGATCACGTCGCGCTCGTCGGCGGCGATGATGCTGAGCTCGAACTCCTTGAAGAAGCCGCCGATCTCGTTGTACTGCTCGTGGCTCTCGCGGCGGATCTCCACCGAGAAGGCCAGCTGCTGCCCGTCCGCGAAGCCGAACGAGAAGATGACGTGGGCGATCGCCGGGCTCTCCCAGTAGGAGGTGACCATGTCCAGGGTGCGCACCGCGCCCAGGTCGTAGTGCCGGGTCTCCCAGCGCACATCGAAGTCGTGGTCGGTGCGCCAGTTGAAGTCCCGCACGTCGTGCACCGTCAGCTCCTCGCCGCGGACCTCCGCCATGGCGGTGCGGGCGACGTCCGGCGCCCAGTCGCGGTCATTGGAGGGTCGCAGCGTCAGCCACCACAGGACGAGGACCCCGAGTGCGAGCGCAAACCCTGCGAATCCCACCGCGGGGTGTCCGCGCCAGGCGCTCGAGAGCAGCGTCACCGCCAGTACCGCCCACAGGAGCATCAGGATCCCGCGCAGCGCCGGTCCTCCGGGTGCCTGGAACCACAGCGCCAGGAGCCCCCATGTGCCGGCGCCTATGACCGCGAGGGTGGCGAGGATCATGAGTGCGGTGCGCACGTTCGCAAGGATCCGCGGCGGCCCACCGGGGCTCATTCCCCGGCCGGCGCCCCACCGGGCGGATCGCCGCGGCGCTGCCAGAGCCGCAGGGCATCGTCCTGGATCAGCGTCTTGCGCACGAGCAGGAAGCGCACCGTGTCGTACTCGAACGGCGAGCCGGTGGAGTAGTAACGGAAGCTGGTATTGGAGCGGATGTCGACCGCGTTGAGCGGCGTGAGTGCCCAGCCGGCCGTGCCCCGGTACAGGTTGAGGATGTTGATGGCGTAGTTGGTCCCGAAATCGGTGACCCAGCCGAAGCCGTCGCGGGCGCTCGACGGGCCCAGCAGCGGCATCACGAAGTACGGGCCCGGGTGGACGCCCCAGCGCGCGAGGGTCTGCCCGAACCCGGTGGGCGCGGCCGGGATGTGCCAGAGCGTCGCAACGTCGAACAGGCCCCCGATCCCGAGGGTGCTGTTGATGACGAAGCGGCCGAGGCTGCGGCCGCCGGGGCCTAAGCGCAGCTGGGCGCCGTAATTGAGCGTGCTCACCACCTCGGAGAGATTGCCGAAGAAGTTGTGCACGCCGCCGCGCACCGGTGCGGGCAGGCGACGGTAAGTGTCCGCGACCGGCAGGAACACCCACTGGTCGAAGCGCGCGTTGAAGCGGTAGGTGAACCGGTTCACCCGTTCCCAGGGATCGTAGGTCGCAAGCGAGGGCACTTCGGCGGCGGTCAGCGGCGGCCCGACGTCCGGCGGCAGCGTCGCCGGGGCGCCGTGCGCCTGGGTGAGCGCCTGCCGTTGCGCGAGCGCCTGCTTCACGGCGGCCGCGTTGTCGGCCGCCGGGGTGTCCGGCGGCAGCGTGCGCATGGAGAACTCGCCGGTGGCGCAGCCCGCGAGGGCCAGGGCGAGCAGCAGGGGTGCGAGGCGCAGCACCCTCACGGCGCGTCCCCGGCCCACTGCCCGGCGAGCATGCGCCTGAGGTCCTCCATCTGATCGCGCTCGCCCAGGTTCCCTAGGTGGCCGCCGTGGTCGTAGACCTTGATGCGGCCCACGAACGTCGTGCGCAGCCACTGCAGCTCCTGCGGGTCCAGGATCAGGTCGTCGGAATTGGTGAGCACGTAGTAGTCGGGGCTCGCGCGCAGCGTGTCGCCGATGACCTGGAGCCGGCTCTCGGCGAGCAGCGACTCGCGCGTGGCGCCGCCCTTGTGCGCAAGGTAGTACGGCAGGAACACCCGCTCGAAGTAGTCATCGAAGGTCATCCCGAAGAGCTTCTGCACCACCGCATCGGTGGAATCGCCCGGCTGCGGCGGGTGGGCGGGATCGGTGACGACCCCGGTGCCGGCGTACAGGTCCCCGGCGTAGAACACGTTCACGAGCGCGATGCGGAACGTGAGAGCCACCGCGGCCTGGAAATCCTGGTCGGTACGCAGCACGGCGCCCGCGGCGGCCATGAGGTTGGCATCCTCGATGCGCACCTGGTCTGCGGCGCGGAAGTAATTGGCGAGGCGCACATACACCCGGCGGTAGAGCGCATCCAGTCCCTGCGCGCCGTCGCCGATGCTGCGTGTGAACAGGCGGTCGAGCCGCCGCATGGAGTCGAACAGGCTCACCGGCGGGTTGATCATCACCGCACGCCGGATCCTGAGGGTCCCCTCCTTCGCGTCCAGGGCCTTGACCACCGCCGCGTGCGCGCCGCCCAGGGAGTAGCCCAGGATGTCGACGTCGGTGATGCGCACCCGCTTCGGGAGGTGCGCAATGATGGCGGCGGCGGCGTGGTAGAGGTCCTGGCTGTCCTGTACCAGATCGCCCGCGACCCCGGTGCTGGAGGCGGCGGCGATGAAGCCCGGGAAGGTCGGCGAGGGCATCGTCAGCACGTGGTAGCCGTCGGCATAGAGCACCGCGCGCAACAGCGCGAGCTTCGCGGTGTTGCCGTCCGACCCGGTGCCGGCGATCACGATCGCGAGCGGGGCCGGCTTGTCCTGGGCGCTGAACCAGCAGCGCAGCCGCGCATCGAACCACAGCACCTTCGGCAGGGGGCGCGCCCACGGGAGCCGGATGTCGATCTCCTGGAGCGGGACCGTCTGCGGCAGCGGGGCGATGTCCTGCGGCGGGGTGCCGTAGACGGTCGCGCGCAGCGCGGCAGGGTCGGCGAGCCCCGTCGGCGGGTCCGGATCGGCCGCGGCCGCCGCGTGGGCGAGCGCAAGGAGGAGCGCAGTACCGCCGAACACCGCCAGCGCGCGGGCGCGCCGGCACCCGCTCGGGGAGGCGCGGCAGGCGTCCGTGACCTGCTCCGGGGCATGCATCGTGTGAGATTCTTCTTTCGCGGGCGCCGCCGGGAGGCGGCCTTGGGGCTTACCGCACCATCCTTTAGCGGCCCGTTCAAAGTCAATAGGCGCCCAACGCTTAAGCGGTGCGGCGCGTGAGCTTGTGACCCGCCGCGCTTACACTCAACGCCAGCCTGCCGGGCTTACCGTAAGCGGAGACGACCGTGGCCGAGACTCGCATTCGACCGTTGAGTGTCAAGGACCGTGAGGAGTGGCGGACGCTGTGGCAGGGCTACCTGCATTTCTACCGCCGGCGCCTGCCCGAGGAGGTGACCGCCACCACGTTTGCGCGTCTGGCCGATCCGGGCCGGGCCCCGTTTGGTCTGGTCGCCGAGCGCGACGGGCGGCTGGCCGGCTTCGTCCACTACCTGTTCCATTCCAGCACCTGGGCGCTGAAGGAGATCTGCTATCTCGAGGACCTCTACGTCGATCCCGCACAACGGGGCGGCGGCGTGGGACGCGCGCTGATCCAGGCGGTCTATGAGGCCGCGGATGCGGCCCAGGCGGCCGAGGTCTACTGGATGACGCAGGAGTTCAATGCCGACGGGCGCGCCCTGTACGACACGCTCGCGCACCGCACCTCGTTCATCCGCTACGAGCGCTGAGTGTCGGTCGCCGGCTGCGACGGAGCGCTGCGCTTTACGCTGAAGTACCAGCGCAGCAGGCCGACCGCGTAGGTGCAGTAGTAGCCGGCGAGCGTGCCGAAGATGACGAGCGTCAGCGGCGTGATCGGCTGATGCGTCGCAAACCCGCCGTCGCTGGGGAAACCCTGCACCACGAACCGGTAGGCGATGCGGCAGATGAACACCGTCGACAGCGCGATCCCGAGGTGGGCACTGGGCGTGTAAAAGAGTCCCTCGGGGGTCACCTCGTAGCGCGTCAGTCGTTGCCCGAGCACCCCGAGCGCGATGCCCAGGAGCACCCCGCCGGCGAGCATCTCCTCCTTGAGGGGGGAGGACAGCGTGCCCACGGCGATGAGGCCGATCAGTACCGGGAACAGCACGAGCGTGATCCAAGGGCGCACGTGGCTCAGGCGCTGGCGGCCGATGTTGCGCTTGATACGCGCGTAGAGTCGCCACGCGATCAGGGCGATGATAGCTGCGGTGGTCAGGGCATGGGTGGTCTGTGGGTTCATCACGGTCCCTGTGCTGTCCGAGCGCTGAACGGGCGCGGCGGTCGCCGCGCCGGTACGGTGCCAGTCATTATGTGGGTGCGGCCGACACGAGGCAAAGACCTGAGGGTTGGCGGCCCGGGTCGGTACTGGCTACGCTTCATGCAGCTTCGGTCCGTCACAAGGAACCCCACATGATCCCGCAGGTCCCGCTCCGACTCGCTTCAGCCGCCGCCCTGGTGCTCGTCGCCGCCTGCGCGGCCCCTGCGCCCCGCGCCCCTTCCGTGTACTACAAGTCGAGTGTCCCGCATGCCCCCTTCTCGGCCGCGGTGCGCTCCGGGGACCTCATCATCCTGTCCGGCCAGATCGGCCTGGGCCCCGACGGCACGCTGCCGGCGGACTTCTCGGCGCAGGTCCACAACACCCTGGAAAGCGTGGGCGGGGTCCTGAAGCAGGCCGGCGCGGGCTTCGATGACGTCGTGAAGTGCACCGTCATGCTGGCCGACATGTCGCACTGGGAAGATTTCAACCGCATCTACGTCACCTACTTCAGGCCCGACCGCCTGCCGGCGCGCAGCGCGCTCGGCGCCAACGGGTTGGCGCGCGGCGCCCAGGTCGAACTGGAGTGTCTGGCGCGCGTGCCTGCCGGCACCTGAGCGGGCCCCAGGGCCGCACCGATGACGAGCGGCGTCCACCAGACCGAGACCCTGCTGTTCACGATCCTGCTGCAGCTGATCGTCATGATCGGGGCGGCGCGCCTCGGCAACACGCTGCTGCGGCGCCTCGGGCAGCCGGGCGTCGTCGGCGAGATCATCGCCGGACTCCTCCTGGGACCGTCGCTGTTCGGGCACTTCTTCCCGGAGACCGCCGGGCAGCTCTTCGGGGCACAGGCCATGACCCCGGTGATGATCATCAGCCAGGTCGGGCTCATCTTCCTGATGTTCCAGATCGGAACGGACTTCGAGTTCGCGCACCTGGGTCGCTCGCGCAACGGCCGCGCCGTGCTCGCCATCACGGCCGCCTCCGTGGCCGTGCCGTTCGGGGCGGGCGTGCTCTTCGGCCAGCTTTCCTGCGCTACGCTCGCCCCCGGGATCGACTCGGCCGTCTACAGTCTCTTCTGCGGCGTCGGGCTCGCCATCACGGCGGTCCCGATCCTGGGGCGCATCCTGCGCGAGTACGGGCTCACGCGTACCGAGGTCGGCGTCGTCGCGATCAGCGCCGCGGCGCTCAACGACGTGCTGGGGTGGGTGTTGCTCGCGGCGGTCTCGGCGCTCGCGATGGCGCGCTTCTCGGGTGCGCACCTCGCGCTGCAGCTCGGGGGGCTGGCGCTGTTTGCGCTCGCCCTAGGATTCGCCGGCGGACCGCTTGTGCGCTGGCTGCTCAGGCGCATGCCGCCCCGGGGCGGGGCGCTGCCGCCGAACCTCATGGCCCTCGTCATCGGGCTCATGTTCCTGTGTGGCATCGGCACCTACCAGCTCGGCATCTTCGCGATCTTCGGCGGGTTCGCGGCGGGCCTGCTCTTCCACCGCCACCCGGACTTCGTGGCCGCCTGGCACCGCCAGGTCGGGCAGTTCGTCCTGGTGTTCTTTCTGCCGGTGTTCTTCACCTTCACGGGGTTGCGCACCAACGTGCTGGGGCTCGAGGGCAGCGGCCTGGGGTGGCTCGCGCTGGTGCTCATGCTGGCGGTGCTGGGGAAGATACTGCCGGTGTATGCGTTCGCGCGCCTGAACGGCTTCGACCGGGTGCACGGACTCATCCTGGGCGCCCTTATGAACACCCGCGGGCTCATGGAGCTCATCGTGCTCAACATCGGGCTCGACCTCGGCTTCATCCCGCCGCAGGTTTTCACGATCCTGGTGCTGATGGCGACCGTCACGACGCTCATGACGGGGCCGCTCCTGAAGGTGCTCCTCAGGCGCGCCGGCCACGCGAACCCGCAGGGCACGGAGGCCTAGCGACCTACGCGGACCCCACGGCGGTGCCCAGCTCCGAGATCGCCGCCACGATGTGATAGAAGCTGCTCGCCGGTGCCGGCTCGTCGACGAACCGGTCCTCCGCCGTCAGCCGGTCACGCCACAAGCCCGGCGCCGCGCTGTCCAGGTAGCGCCCCAGGGCGTGGGCCGCCTCGATGACCGCGGCCCAGTGCCGCGGGTCGGTGAGCGCGAGCCGCGCGTTCACCTTGAGCCGCTCGGTCTGCGGCCACAGGCGCGCGGTGGCATCGTGCACCGTGAGGTCCGGCCGCAACTCGTTGATCGCGACCCCGCGCTGCACCCCGTGGCGCTCGCCGAGCTGCGCCAGGCGCCGCGCCGCGACGGCGGCTTCCGCCCCCGGGCAGCGCAGCAGCAGCCAGCCCCACTCGAACAGGTGTCCGGGCTCGACTACCTGGCCTTCGGCCGCCGTCAGCGGCTTCCAGTCCTCCCCGAAGCGCTCGAGCAGCGCCCCGCTGTGCGCATCGATGAGGTGCGTGAGCGCGAGGTCGCGCAGCTGCGTGACCAGTGCCGTCCATTCCGGGCCGCCGTCGGCTTCCTGCCAGGCCAGCGCGGCCTCGAGGAGGTGCATGTGGGGATTCGCGAGCAGCGGCAGCCGCTCCGGGATCCCGGATGCGAATCCCGCGTCGCCGCGCCGCAGCGTGCGCTCGAGGGCGACCCTCAGCGCGGCGGCCTCGGCGGCGAGCCAGGGCTCGCGGCCGAGCACCCGCGCGCTCTCGGCGAGCGCGAGCAGCACGAATGCCTGGTCGTAGAGGAAGGCGCGCTCATCAAGCGGCGTGCCGTCGGGTGCGCACAGCGTGCGGTACAAGCCGTCGCCGCGGCGATAGTGGCGCAGGAAGTTCGTAAGCCCGGTGCGCACCAGGGTGCCGGCATCCCCGCTCCACCCCAGGCGCGGCGCGTTGGCGAACACGTAGACCTGCCTCACCTGCACACGCGCCCGGCGCGCATCGCCCGCCACGGCGCCGGAGGGCGTGAGGCGCTCCTGGAACGACCCGTGGGCGGCATCAAACCCGGCACCCGCCCACCTCGGCAGCGCCTCCGCGGTGAGCCATCGCGACAGCTTCTGGTGCGCCGCGACCGCGGCCTCCGGCGCGGCGTTCATGCGGAACCCTCCCCCGCGCGGGCGGCACGCACGCGGGCGGCGGCGAACCCGAAGCCGCTGATGAGCAGATACGCGACGAGCGGGACGACGTACGCCGGGCGCACGTTGTCGGCGAGGTCCGCGATCTTCCCCGAGAGGCGCGGCAGCACCGCCCCGCCCACGATCGCCATGCACAGGAGCCCCGAGGTCGCCGCATCCGAGGCGGTGGAGCGCTCGAGCGTGAGCGTGAAGATTACGGGGAACATGATGGAATTCATGAGCCCGATACTGAGCGCCGCGATGCCCGCCGCCTCCCCGCCCGAGAGCCGTACCAGGAGGCACAGGAAAGCGGCCCCGGCGGCCGCGAGCCCCAGGATCTTCCCCGCGTTGAACTGCCGCAGCAGCAGGCTCCCGATGAAACGGCCGACCATGGCCCCGCCCCAGTAGAGGCTCACCAGGCGACCGGCCTCGCGCAGCGGCACGCCAAGCACGTCCCCCTGGTGCAGGAAGTTGGTCATGAGGCTGCCGATGGAGACCTCGGCCCCGACGTACAGGAAGATCGCCACCGCCCCGAGCAGTGCCCAGGGCGAGCGCAGGGCCCTCTCGATGCTGCTGTCGGACTCGTGCGCGAGCGCCGGGGCCGCATCGGCGAGGCGCCGGCGGACGGTGAAGATGAACACCGCCAGGATCGCGATCAGGGCGGCGATGGCGAAGAAGGCGAGGTCGATGTTGTGCAGCGACTCGGCGCGCTGAGCGGCGCTCACGGTGGCCGCATCCCCGGCGGCGAAGATGCCGCCGGCGAGCAGCAGCGAGGAGACCAGGAAGGGGGCGATCGTGGTGCCGAGCGAGTTGAAGGCCTGCGAGAGCGTGAGGCGGAAGTGCGACCCTTCCGGCGGACCGAGCTCGGCGGCGAGGGGATTCGCGGCCACCTGCAGGATGGTGATGCCGCTGGCGATGATGAAGAGCGCCACCAGTACCAGGGCGAATGTCTGCTGCCCGGTCGCGAGCGGTATGACCAGGCAGCCGAGCACCATTACGGCCAGCGCCGTAATGATCGCGTTGGGGTAGCCGATGCGCCGCACCACCACGGCCGCCGGCAGTGACACGACGCCGTAGGCGAGGAAGAACGCCGACTGGGTGAGCGTGGCTTCCGTGTAGCTCAGGTGGAAGATCGCCTTCAGCGCCGCGATCAGGGGATCGACGCTGACGGTGATGAACCCCCACGCGAAGAACAGCGTGGTGATCGAGATGAAGGCCGCGCGCTCGCCGGCGGCCGTGCGCGCCACGGGCGTGGCGGCCCCCGGCGCGCCGCTTGGAGATGCTGGATCGGTCACCGGGCTTCGCTCTCCTTCCGCCCCTGCGGAAGGCTGCGAGCATACCCTGTCCGGGACGGCTTCAGCGCGGCAGCGCGGCGGCCGCGACACCCCAGGGGCTGCCCCCGACGTCGACCTGCGCATCCACCCTGCCGCTCTCGAGATCCACGATCGAGATGTTGCCCGCGGGACCGTTGGCCGTGTAGGCCTTCTTGCCATCGCGGCTCAAGGCGATGCCCCACGGGCGCTGGCCGACCTTGGCGAAGGTGCGCGTGACCACCCCGCTGTCGGCATCGACCTCGAGCACCGCCCCATAGCGGCCGGTGGTGACGTAGAGACGTTTGCCATCCGGCGAGGCGATACCCATCGGCCGCACCACCTGGGGGTCCCCGAGCGCGATGGTGCGCAGCACCTTGTAATCCTGGGTGCTGAACACCGTGATCGAGCCGCCGAACTCGTTGGTGATGTAGCCGCGCCCGGATCCCGGCGGCAGCAGGATCGCGCGCGGCCGCTTCTGCGTCGGGATCTGCGCCAACACCTTGAACGCAGTGGCATCCACGACGTACACGGCGTTGGAGGTCTCGCACGCCACGTACACGAGCTTGCCGTCGGCGCTCACCGCGACGCCCTCCGGTTCCGAGCCCACCTCCACCGTGCGCGCGACCACGCCCTTGGAGAGATCGACCGCCGAGAGCTTGCCGGTGTCCTCGTTGGACACATACAGCGTGCGCCCGTCACCGGAGAGCGCGAAGGTCTCCGGGTCCGCCCCGCTCTGATAGGTATTGGTGAGCTTCTGGGACTTGAGGTCCACCACCCCGATCCCGTCATAGCGGCGGTCTGGCGGCGGCAGCTGCGATTCGTCCACATTGGGACCGGCCATCGGCGAACCCGACAGCGCCACGTAGACGCGCGCGTGGTCCGGGGAGACCTGGATGCCGCGCGGGCGCTTGCCCACGGCGATGCGCGCCACCACGGCGGCGGATTGCGGGTCGACGATGACGACGTTGCCGCCGCGCTCGTCGGAGACGTAGATGCGCTCGGGCAGCGCATCGGCCGCCGCGATCCGCGCCACCGCGCCGAAGGTGAACGCCGCGACCAGGAGGCGCACGGTGATGGAGTTCTTGAAGGTCATGGGGGCAGGCTCATTGGGGATTGAGGAGGTCCATGGGACTCCGACAAGCAAAGGCCCCGCCCGTTCACGGGCGGGGCCTTGTCCGGTGAGGTCCCGCTCGCCGCGTCAGGCCGCGAGCGTGCCCTTGGCCTTCGCGGCATGCGTGGCGATGAGGTCCATGAGCGCCGGCGAGAGGCAGTCGAAGGGCTCGAGCCCCAGCTCCTTCAGGCGCGCACGTACCTCGCCCATCCTGGCGGGCGGGAAGCCCGACTCGATGATGGAGGAGACGAAGGCGGCAAAGCGCGGCTCTTCCCAGCCGGCATCCTTGGACAGCTCGGTGTGGAAGAAGTCGAATCCGTAGAAGGGGTGCCCCGTGTTCTCGATGCGGCCGTACATGTGTACGCCGCAGCCGGTGCAGGCGTGGCGCTGGATCGGGGCCTTTTCGTCCACGATCTTGAGCTTGTTGCCATTGGCGGTGACGGTCACCTTGTCGCGACCGGCGACACCAACGATGGAGAACAGCGCGCCCTGGGGCTTCCAGCACTTGCTGCAGCCGCAGGCATGGTTGAAGGCGACGTTCGAGCCGATCTTGACCGTCACCGGGTTGCTCGCGCACTTGCAGGTGAGCGTGCCGCCGGCAAAGCTCGGCGAGCCTTTCTTGACGCCGTTGTCGACCATCGGGTGGATCTGGGTTGCCATTGTTATCGTGCCTCGTCTTAAGGGATGGATAGGGTGACTGCGCCGTAAATGACGCGGGAATGTCAGTCGGACTCGTCGACCGCCGCCCCCAGGTGCGGCGCGTGTCGCAGCAGTCCATGCCGGTGAATCTTGCGGTAGATGGTGCGGCGGCTGATGTGCAGGCGCGCGGCCGCGGCACTCACGTTCCACTGGCAGGACTCGAGCATGCGCCGCAGCGCCTCGCGCTCCGCCCCACTCAGCGCACTCTCGCCCTCGGGCTCGCCGCCTTCGGCCGCCTCGCCGAGGGCCGCCTCATGGGGCGCCAGCCCCGCCAGCCACTCCTCGTTGAAGTCCGCGAGCGTCAGCCGCTCACCGCTGCGCAGGGCCAGCATGGTGCGCAACACGTTGCGCAGCTGGCGCACGTTGCCCGGCCAGTTGTGCCGCACCAGACGCTCGAGCAGCGCCGGCTCGATCTCGGGCTCCATGCCGCCGGCCTCGGCGCTGAGCAGTCGCGTGATGAGCTCCGCGCGGTCGGAGCGCTGCCGCAGCGGCGGCAGCCGCACGGTGATGCCATTCAGCCGATAGTAGAGGTCCTCGCGGAACTGCCCCTTGGCAATGAGGTCGAGCGGGTGGTGCTGCGTCGCGCTGATGACCCGCACGTCCACGCTCACCACCTTGCTGCCGCCCAACGGCATGACCTCGCGGTCCTCGATCACGTTCAGGAGCCGCGTCTGCAGCGTCACCGGCATGTCGCCGATCTCGTCCAGGAACAGCGTGCCGCCGTTGGCCTGAAGGATGCGACCGAGCCCTCCCTCGCGGGTGGCACCGGTGAAGGCGCCCGGCTTGTGGCCGAACAGCTCGCTCTCGATCAGGGTCTCCGGGATCGCGGCGCAGTTGACGGTTACGAACGGCTTGTCGGCGCGGTTGCTGGCGTTGTGGATGGCGCGCGCACAGAAGCCCTTGCCGGTGCCGGTCTCGCCCAGGAGCAGCACCGAAATGTCGCGGTCGATCACGCGACGCAGCACCTCGACGTTGTGCTTCATTGCAGGATCGGTGGAGTTCAGGCATTCCAGCGTGCCGCGCTCGGCGGGCACCTCGCCCACCGGCACGCTCACCGGATTGCGACGCGCCGCGTCCACGGGTGCGTGCACGGTGGCGTACCAGCGCCGCTGCACGGGCTTGGCGGCGAGCGGCTCGGCACGGTAGCCGCGCTGGCCAGCGATGCGGGTCAGGGTCGCGAGGGTCGTCTCCAGCACCTGCTCGACGCGCAGCCCGCACACCGCCTCGTGGCTACGCTGGCCGAGCAGCGTGAGTCCGGAGCGGTTGATGCCGCGCACCACGCCCTGCTCGTCGAAGGCGAGCACGCCCTCCCCCGGGGTGCTCACGAACTCCGGGCAGCGGTGGAAGCGCACCAGGTGCAGGTCGCGGCAGGCAGACAGGAACGTGCGGTTCTCGACGTTATGGGCCGCCATCTCGACCAGCGCCAGGGTGTGGCTCTGCGGATTGGACGAGGACCCGGAGATGTCGAGCGCCGCGAGCAGTTCGCCGCGCATGTCGTAGATCGGCGCCGCGCAGCAGGTGAGCGCGGTGTTCTGCGCCAGGAAGTGGTCGGCGCGGTGGATGACCACGGAGTGCCCCGTCGTCAGGCAGGTCCCCATGCCGTTGGTCCCCATCTCCCGCTCGCTCCAGAGCACCCCGTCGCGGAAGCCGCTGCGGCGCGCGGTGGCCGAGAAGCCGGCGTCACCGACATGACTGAGGATGACCCCGTCACGATCGGTGAGCATGACGCTGTACTCGGAATGCTTGATGAGCTTGCCGAGCGCCTCCATCTCGATGCGGGCGATGCCGAGCAGCACGCCCAGGCGCTCGCGTCTCGCATTAAGGTCGGCGGCATCCACGCTGGTCGGCCGGCGCACTTCCTGGGGATCCAGCGCGTAGTTATTGAGGCAGCGGGTCCAGGACGTCCGCACGACGTCCGTGATCGGGCTCTCCGCGCCGTGCCTCCTGACCAGGTTGCCGATGAGGTCCGCGTGAGAATGGGACGCTGGTCGCGCACGCATCATAACCAAGACTCCCCCTCAGCCATGCCCGACGGCCCCGTTACGGCGGCGGGCACCCGAACTTGCACTCCGGGGCGCCGTGGTAGTTGGACCGTACAAACGCAAGGATGCGCCACAAATCGTCGTCCGTCTTCACTACCAGGCCCATCTGTGGCATCGGCCCAACAACATTCTCCTGCGCCTTGCGGGAGTACCCCTTGCTCTGCAGGATCTGGCTCCCGTAGGCCACCAGCCGGAACAAGGTGTCATCGTCGCCCCCATAGACCCACGTGTCGTTGGTCAGCGGGGGACACATCCCCCCGCCCCCGGTGCCGCCGTGACATCCGTTACATCCGTAGTTCAGGTAGAGCTTGCCGCCCGCGGCGACCACGGCGGCATCGTCATCCTTATAGGGGTTCTTGAGGGTGCCTTGGGGGGCGGCATCGGCCCGCGCAACGGGCGTCATGGTCGCGGCTGCCGGCGCAGCCTCAGCTCCCGCTGGAGCGGCAGCAGCCGGCGGGTCCTGGGCGTAAGCGAAGGAGGAACTCAGGACGGTCAGGCACAGAATCAGCGATTTCTTAAGCACTACACGCCTCGATTTCAACTATTCGAATGGGTCCTCAGGCTCCCGGGTGTCCCCCGGGCCCGTTCAGTAGCTTGATCACCTTCTCGTCGCCCTTCTCCTGGGCGATCGACAGGGCCGTATCGCCGCGCTCGTTCTTGGCCTGCGCATCGGCCCCCGCGTGCACCAAAAGCTCGACCATGTCGGCGCGGCTGTTGGCTGCGGCGATCATGAGCGCCGTGACACCGCCGCTGTTGCGTGCGTTCACGTCGGCGCCGCGCTTGAGAAGCGCCTGCACGAGGTCCTGCGCATGGTTGGCCGTCGCCAGCATGAGCGGGGTGTAGCCGCCCTCGCCCACCGTCTTGGCAGGATCGGCTCCAACCTCAAGCAGCGCCAGCGCCGCTTCGTTCTTGCCGTACTGCGTGGCGACCCCCAGGGAGGTCAGCCCCTGGCTGCTGACCGCATTGGGGTCCGCGCCGTGCTTGGCGAGGATGTGCACATCCTCGGGATTGTCCAGGTAGGCGGCGGTCATGATCGGGGTCCAGCCGTCGCGGTCGCGCTCGTTGACGTCCGCGCCCTTGCCGATCAGGAACTCCACCATCGAGGGCTCACTCATGATGATGGCGTGGTGCAGCGGGGTCTCGCCCTGCAGGTCCTCGGCGTTGACGTCGGCGTGTTTCTTGTCGAGCAGATAGGCGACGCGCTTGTCGTCGTTGGCCATCACCGCATTGTTGAGCTCGGTGTTGACGTTGGCGCCGTGCGCCAGCCACTCGTTGAGCTGCTTGATGCTGACCGTGGCCGCCGGCATGGACTTCTGCGGCGCCTGCGGCTTGTAGGGGCCGTGGGCGGGCAGGTCGCCGCTGATCGCGCAGTCATCGCACTTGACCAGCGGCACCCCGTACTCCACCAGCACCGCCCGGATGGCGTCCTTCTGCGCGCGCATCGCCTGGTCGAGCTCGTGCGCGAGCTCCTTGTTGTTGCGCTTGACGGCGATCGCCATGTCGAATTCCAGCGGCGTGGAATCATCGAGCAGGTTCGCCGGCTGCAGCGTGATGGGGGCGTGCTTCATGGTCTTGAAGTAGCCCGCGAGCGGCCCCCAGGCGGCGGCCACGTCGATGGTGCCGTCGATCATCTGCTGGACCTGGTAGCTCGGCTGGTCGTTGAGGTTCAGATCCGCATCGTGGCTCAGGTAATGGATTTGCACGTCGCCCACGCCGTTGTTGGCGAGCGCGGCGCGGATCGCGGAAGTCTCGTAGACGCCGATCTTCAGCTTCTTGAGCCTGGGGTCGGCGAGGCTCTTGAAATCGTAGGCGCGGTCGCTGCGGTAACCGAGCACGTAGGTGGTGCGGTACAGCGCGCCGGTGGTCACGACGTCATCGGAATCGGTCGGCATGTCCAGCATGACGTCGCACTGGTCGGCATCGAGGGTAGTGCGGGTGAGGCCGCGCTCGATGCCGGGACGGAAGTAGTACTCAACCGTCGTGTTCATCTGCTTCGCGATGATCTGGGCGATCTTGTTCTCGAAGCCCTCGCCCTTGTTGTTCGAGATCGGCATGTTGCCGGGATCGGCACACACCCTTAGCGTGGCCTCGGCTGCACCGGAAGCGCACAGCGCCACGAGGCCCGTCACCGTCGCTGCCGCGAGCAGCGGCCTGGTTCGCATGCTCATCTTCATATTGGAGTCGGCTCCTGGCTCCGCGTTCCCTGTGGGTGCCTCATGCCTCTAGACGCGGGACGCGCCCGGCGTTGCCGCCGGGCGCGTCCATTTTCGTCCAATCAAGCGTTACGCTGAACTTCGCCTTATTCCCTTACGGCGAAGGTATACAGCGTGCCGCCCTGCGGGATCATGTTAAGACCCGCAGCCTTGGTCATCGCCGTGGCACCGATGGCCCCGAACTTGTCGTTCAGGTCCAGGCCTGCAGTCACCGGCAGGCCGATCCAGCCGCCGATACCGCTCCACACGGAGACGTACTGCTTGCCGTTCACCCGGTAGGTGATCGGGTTGCCGATGATCCCCGAGCCCAGGCGGCGCTGCCACAGGACCTTGCCGGTGGCACGATCCACCGCGCGGAAGTCACCGTTCAGGCTGCCGTAGAAGGCCAGACCACCGTCGGTCACCAGGGCACCGCCCCAGTTCGGGTACGGATCCGGGATTTCCCACACGGTCTGGCCCGTCAGCACGTTGAACTTCTTGAACTTGCCGGTGATGCCGGGCTTCTCCGGATACATGTACACGTTGGCGAACACGTACACGATGCCCTGCTGGGTGTGCGAGCGCTCCTGCGGCTCGTCCTCCATGCACCAGTTGTTGGTCGGGCAGTACGCCATGCCGGGCTCGTTCGGATCAATCGCGCAGGGCTGCTGGTCCTTGCCACCCATGGCGGAGGGGCAGGCCTGCGTGTTGTCGTGCGGCTTCAGCGGCGAGTGTTCGAACACCTTCACGGGACGGCCGGTCTTCATGTCGACCTTCTCGGCCCAGTTGGTGGTCACGTACTTGTTGGCGCGCAGCAGCGTGCCGTCGGTACGGTCGAGCACGTACGCGAAACCGTTGCGGTCGAAGTGGATCAGCACCTTGTGGGGCTTACCGTCGACCGTGAGGTCCTCGAGCATGTTCTCGTTGATGCCGTCATAGTCCCACTGGTCGAACGGCGTCATCTGGTAGGCCCAGACGACCTCGCCGGTGTCGACCTTGCGGGCGAAGATGGTCATCGACCACTTGTTGTCCCACTTGCCGTTGTTGCACCCCTCCTGGCTGATCGGGTTCGCTCCGCAGCGATAGGACGGGCTCCACAGTCCCGGGTTACCGCTGGAGGCGTACACGAGCTTCAGCTCGGGGTCGTAGCTGTAGAAGCCCCACATGGCGCCGCCGCCACGCTTCCACTCATCTCCGGGATAGCTGGAGATGCCGATGTCGTGGCCGGCCGTGCCGTACTCAGGATGCTTCTTGTTGGAGTCCTTGGTCAGGCACACGTCCTTGTCGGACCCGGTGTTGAAGCACTCCCACACCTTCTTGCCGTCGGCCAGGTTGTAGGCGGTGAAGCGGCCACGGGCGGCGAACTCATCGCCACCGAAACCGATCAGCACCTTGCCGTCCGCAATCAGCGGGGCGGGGGTGATCGTCTCACCCTTGTCCGGGTAGGCGTGCTTGACGACCCACGCTTCCTTGCCGCTCGTCGCATCGAGGGCGATCACGAAGCCGTCAAGGGTGCCGAACACCAGCTTGCCGTCCGCGTACGACATGCCGCGGTTCACCGTGTCGCAGCAGGCGCGCGGCACGGCCGAATCGTCACGGTTGGTCGTCTTGCGGTAGTTCCAGACTTCCTTCGGGTGGTCCGGGTCGCTCAGGTCGAGCGCCTGGATGATGTTCGGCCAGCCGCTCTCCATGTACATCATCGGCTTGCCGTTGACGGTCACCACCAGCGGCTGGCCCTCGTGGCCACGCAGCGTGCCGGAGGACTGCGACCAGATCATCTGCAGCTTGCCGGCGTTGGAGGTGTTGATGTCCTTCAGTCCGCTGTGACGGGTCAGCGCCTGATCGCCGCCAGGAGCGGCCCACAGGTTGGGATCTTTCGCGCGGTCGGTTACTTCATCTCCGAATGCCGCTGCGCAGAACGCTCCCAGTGCCAAGCCGGCACTTATGGCGCATAGAGTTCTTTTGCGTTCGAATCGCATACGCAGTTCTCCTCAGATGGATTTCTAGTCGTATCTCGTTCGCTGTGAGCACCGCTGTGCGCGCATTCTTCTTGAGCATGCATATGCGCCTTATCGGCCTCGCAACCACGTTCCCCAAAAACAGACCTCGTGCTTGCCTTCACCCTGATTAAAAACCGGCGGTTATCATAGTCTTACTCTTAGGCATGTGCAGTACGCCGACTTCGCCACAAACCTGTGCCACAAATGACACAGTAACGTTGTCAGCGCTGCACTCCCGGACCGCCACGCGTGCTGCCGGCGCAAGCGAATCCCGCAGCGCGCGTCCCGGGTTTTTCCGATGAATGAACCAGCATCGAACTGCGCGCACGACGCGACAGCTGCGTGTCGCCGCGAGCCGGGAGCGCATGCGCGCGCCCGTTCGCGGCCTCAGCATTATTAAGAAAACTTCCGGCACCTGAACCGCAGCCGCCATGCGCAGGGCAGCGACCGTGATGCTCAAGCTCATGACGTCGATGCGTACGTCCAGCGACGGCTGCGCGAAAAAAAGCGTCGACGGCCCGGGGGCCGTCGACGCACTTGCGTAGCCTGCAAATGTCGGTCTGCCTGAACGTACGTTCGGCCCTTCGATTAGAAGCCGAGGTACGCCCCGATGTTGATGGTCGTGGCACTGTTGCTGCCGCCGGCCTGCGAGGTGCTCTTGGCGCGGGTGCCCTCGAGGAGCAGCGTCAGGTTCTTGGTGAGCGAGTAGTAGGCACCGATCGTGCCCTTCTCGTTCTTTGACACCAGGAACGGGTTGGCCTCGGCGTCGAAACCGTTGGCGTAGTCGAGGTTGCTACGGCCGTAGTTGGCACCGAGCTTCACCGCGCCGAGCTTATAGGTCACCTGCGCCATCCAGCCGTCGGACTTGCGGGTCTGGCCGTCGCCGCCCCCGTCGGGTCCGCCGTTATACGCACCGCCGTCGAACAGCGCGGTCGTACCGAGCCCGGTCGCATGGTAGTAGTACAGGAACGCCTCGAGGTCGGAAACATCGATCTTCGCGAAGACGTCGACGCCGTTGCCGTTGTAGGTGTAGTCCCCGTTCTCGTCCACGTAGTCCTGCTTCTGCGTCAAGCCGGCCACCGACACGTACAGCTTGGTCGTGTCGTTGAAGGGCATGGTGTAGGTGAGCTTGGCATGGAAGCCCGGCGCCTTCTTCGGCTGCGTCGTTCCGGCGTCACTGAGCGAGTTGATCGGGTCGAAGGCACCGACCGTGAAGTTGAACCCGGCGAAGTCCGGCGAGGTGTAGTCGATCTGCGCCAGCCAGTCGGTGTAGATGTACCCGAACCCGATGCCGCCCAAGGTGGTGTTGGACGGGGAAGGACCGGCTGCCGAACCCGGCGCGCCGACGCCGGGCAGCGTCATGTCGTTCAGGATCACGTCCGCACCGAACAGGCCGATGTTGCGGCCGAAGGTGAAGGTACCGATGTCCTTGTTGCCGAAGGTGAGATAGACCTGGCGGATGTCGAGGCTGGTGCTCCCGAGTGCTGTGTTGGTCGGTCCGTTACCGGTCTGCAGGTTCGGACTGCCGCCATCGTTGGTGGCTATGCCGGGAAACAGGCCGAAGTGCGCGGCGATGTCGAACCCGTTCTGCGTGGTCTTCACGCCGAAGGAGATCGAGGCCGGCAGCAGGCCGTTGCCGATGTTGGAGACATTGCTGCTGCCGTTGGCGGAGCCGACGCAGGTCAGACCGCCGCTTACGGGAGCCGCATTGTTCGGGTTCTGGCAGTTGGACCAGATGTAATCGACGTTGATTTCTCCGTTGACCGAGAAGGTCCAGTTGCCGTCCGAAGTCGTGAAGTCCGCCGCCCCGGCCGGAGCAGCCACGGCGGCGAGCAGTCCGCCTGCCGCCAACGGCCCGAGGATCCTGTGAGTTACGCGCATGTGCTTCATCGAATGACTCCCGCAGTGTGTGAGATGTCCGTCAGATGGCGGTCGCCCGCCTTTTTTGCTGTCAGATGCAAGGAACCTGACCTGCGGGAGCAAGCAACGTGCCAACGCGCGTTGCCCGATGGCAACAGATTTAGATCATATTAATCATGTAGTTAGCCCTCATAATAGTTCGCGGGCGACAGTGTGTCGCCAGAAAGGCCACAGTGTGCCGCGATAGTGGTGCGAAAACGCACCACTGCCGGATGCCCCGCTGACACAAACCAACACGGGCGTGTTGGTTCTCTCAGGCCCTGAGCCAGCGGGCGGCCAGCGGCGGGATGAGCGCGAGGCTGACGAAGGTCGAGGACACAAGGCCACCCAGGATCACGATGGCCATCGGTCCTTCGATCTCATGCCCCGCTTCGCGGGACTGGAGTGCCACCGGCAGCAGCGCCAGCGCCGTCAGCAGCGCGGTGAGCAGCACCGGTGTCAGCCGCTCCTCCGCCCCGCGCAGCGCCGTGGCAAGTCCCCACGGCTGACCCTCCGCGGTCACCAGGTGCTCGTAATGGGAGATGAGGAGGATCGTGTTGCGCGCGGCCATGCCAAAGAGCGCCACGAACCCGACCATGGCCCCGAGCGACAGCGTCCCGCCGGTCAGCGCGACCGCGATCACCCCGCCGATCAGCGTGCTCGGCAGCGCCGCCAGCACCAGGAGCACGTGGCGGCTGTGCCCGAAGGCGAGCGCGAGCAGCAGCACGATCAGTATCAGGGCCGCGAGTGAGTGCCATATGAGTTCGCGCGCCGCAGCCGCCTGCTCGGGCGCCGCCCCGCCGTAGCGCAGGTAGACATCCGGCGGTAGTTTCACGTGCGCGGCGATCGCCGCCTGGGCGGCGCGCGCGTAGCCGGCCTGGTCGGCGCCGGTCGGGTTCGCCACCACGACCTGCCGGCGCAAACCGTCCTCGTGCTCGATGAGGCTGCGCGCCGACACCATGGTGAGGTCGGCGACCTCCGCAAGCGGCACCCGCGCGCCACCCTGGGCGCGCAGCGTGAGCGCACCGACATCCGCAGGGGTTGTCCCCGAGTGCGTCAGGCGCACGACCACCGGCACGCTGCGGTCGGACTGGTTGAGCTGCGCGACCACGCTCCCGTGGTACGCGGCGTTGAGGGTGCCCAGCACGTCGGAGGCCTGCAGGCCATGGACCGCGAGCGCGCCCTCGCGCAGCCTGACCTCGAGCTCGGGCTGGCGCGGCGGCACCTGCAGGTGAACGGAGCCACTGTCGGGGCGCTGCCTGAGGACCTCCGCGATCTGCTGCGCTACCCGGTCGTCGGTGTCCAGGTCCGGGCCGAAGACGCTCACGAAAAACGGCGCCACTTCCCCGGACAGGGTCTCCCCGATGCGCTCGGCGAGAACCGAGTAGATCTCGACCAGCTGGTTGGGGAACTCGTCGAAGACCTTGCGCACCCGTGCCTCGAGTTGCGCGGTGGTGAGCCCCTGGGCGGGGTCGAGCTGGATCTCGAACTCGCTCTTGTTCGGCGCATCCGGGTCCTGGCCGTTCTCCGCCCGCCCGATCTGCTCGGCGACGCTCTTCACCCCCGGGATTGCCGCGAGGCGCGTCGCGATGCGCTGCCCGACCCGCGAAGTCTCCTCGAGCGAGATCCCGGGCCTGAGCGCCGCATGCGCAATGAGGTAGTTCTCGCGGAAGTCCGGCAGCAGGCGCGCGCCCAGCACGGGCAGGAGCGCAAGACCCACAAGCCCGCTGACCAGGAGCAGCGCGAGCACCAGCCGTGCGCGCGGGGCGAGCGCGCCGATCAGCCGCAGCTGCCAGACCTTGCAACGGCGCAGCCAGCCCGGCTCCGGGCGCGGCGCGTAGTCCTCCATGAGAAGCGCGCACAAGGCCGGGGTGGCGCTCATCGCGACCAGGAGCGACAGGCCGACAGCGAGCAGGAACGCGGCCGCCAGTGGGCGGAAGAACGCGCCCTGGAGGCCCGAGAGCATGAGGATCGGAAGGAACGCCACCGCGACCGCGGCGGTCGCATAGAACACCGGGCGGCGCACCTCGAGCGAGGCGGCGAGAAGCAGCGCGCGCATGCCCGTGCCCGCGTGCGCCCCGCGGCGCCGGCGCGTGATGTTCTCCACGTCGATCACGGCATCGTCGACGACGACGCCCAAGGCCACCACGAGACCGCCCAGGCTCATGGTATTCAGCGACAGCCCCCACATGCCGAGGATCCACACCGTGGCGAGGAGCGACACCGGGATGGCGCCGAAGGAGATCAGCGCACCGCGCCAGTCGCGCAGCGTCACGAGCAGCAGCACCACGACCAGGAGTGCACCCACCAGGAGCGAGTTGCGCAGCTTGGCGATGGCGCTCTCGATGAAGCTCGCCGGCCTGAGCAGCGCCGGGTGATATTTCACGCCCTGCTGCTCGAGGCTCGGCGCGAGCACCTCGAGCCGGTGCTCGAGCGAGCGCGTGACGTCGAGCGTGTTGGCACCGAACTGCGTCGAGGTCTCGACCAGGATCCCGGGCTTGCCGCCGATGATCGCGTCCCCGAATCGCGGCGCCGACCCGTCGCGCACTTCGGCGACGTCGCCGATGCGCAGCGGCACCCCCTCGTGCGTGCGGATGAGGCTCTGGGCAAGCGCTGCAACCGAGGCCCCGGGGGCCTGTGCCTGCAGCACGACGCGCTGCGTCGGGGTCTCCAGGTATCCCCCGCCGGTTATCTGCGTACCGCGCCGCGTGGCCTCGAAGAGCTCATCGAGGCTCACGCCTGCGGCATCCAGTCGCGCCGGATCGACCCACAGCTGCCGCTCCCGGACATCGCCGCCGAAGATCTGAGCCTGGGCCACGCCCGGCACCGCCAGCACCTGCGGCTTGATCGTCCAGCGCACCAGGTCGCGCAGTTCCAGCGGCGAGAGTCGGTCGCTGGTGAACCCGAAGTGGACCAGGTACTCCATCGAGGAACTCAGCGGCGAGAGCTGCGGCGGACTTACACCCTGGGGCAGGAGGGCGCTCGAGTCGGCGAGCCGCTCGGTGATGACCTGGCGCTGCAGGTACGGATCGCTGTTGCGGCCGAATACCACCTGGATGGCCGACAGTCCCTGGCTGGAGGTGGAGCGCACCGCCTCGACGTTCTCGGCCCCTGCCAGGAGGTCCTCGAGCGGCCGCGTCACCAGCGATTCCACCTGCGTGGCATCCAGGCCCGGCGCCTCCGCCTGCACCAGCACGTGCGGCGGGGCGAAGTCGGGGAACACGTCCAGGCGCGCGCTCAACAGCGCGGCAACTCCGAGCAGGGCGATGAGGAGCGACAGCGCGGTGACGATCTTCGGGTGCGCCAGCGATCCACGGACAATGGCGGCAAGCATGGGCGCTAGTCGTGGTCCTCTTCGGCGGCCGAAAAGCCGCTGATGCCCTGGAGCGACCACAGCACGCCCGCTCCCTGCACCACGATCTGGTCATTCGCGCCCAGGCCCTCGACCAGCCACGCATCCCCGACCCGCGTGCGCGGGCGCACGGCCACAGCCCTGTAGGCGTAGGTATTGGGCTTGTCGCCTGGGGTGCGCCGGTAAACATAGGCGCCACCCTGCTCGAACACGAGCGCGGTCGCCGGCACGGCCAGTCCGCGTGAGCTCACGGCACGCAGCTGCACCGCGGTATGGGCTCCGGGCCCGAGGCCAACCGGCGCGCGCAGGACCTCGAGTAGCCAGCCGGCGCTCTGGGACTGGGCGTCGGCGCGCGGCAGAACGCCGAGCACGCGGGCGGTGACGTGCGTACCGTCGACCTCAAGCAGCGCGTCGCGTGCGAGTTCGCCTCCAAAGTGCCGCCCGGGCACGTCGGCCCGCACCAGGAGGCGCTCGCCGCGGTCAAGTCCTGCGAGCAGTGCGTGGCGCTGCGCCTCGCCGAGGCTCGCCAGCGGCCCCCACTGGGCCCGGAACGCGGCCTGCGCCGCACGCGCCGCGGCCCCGGCCTCTACCGACTGCGCCTGCGCGAGCTGCAGGGTCTTGAGTGACGCCTGCACCCCGCCGTGATACAGGCCCTCCTGTCGCGCCGCGTCCGCACTGGCCGCGCTGGCCGCGGCGCGGGCGCTGTCGAGACGACCCAGGTCCGTCAGCAGCAGTACCGGATCCAGGACCGTGCCATAGCCTTCGATCACGGGCGCGACCGCGAGTGGCTGCGGCGCGTCGATGCGGATACCGACGGCTTCCTGCTGCGTGTCCGTCAGTGACAGGGGCGCTGCGGCCTCGCCCTCATCGTCCTTATCCTTGTCCCCTTCCCTGTCCTTGGCGCTCTTCCGGCCCGCATCCTTGTCGTCGTCATCGGCGCCCGCGGCCACGTCCGCAGCGCCTGCCTTCTGCGCGACGTCGTCGGTATCGGGTGCTTCCGGCGCCCCGCGTGCAGGACGCTCGCGCGCCTCGTTTCGGGAAGACGCCTGTTCCGCGCGGCTGGACGCTTGCGGGTCCGCGACCGCGAGGCCTGCAACGGCAAGAGCCGCCAGCAGCAGGTAGTGAATCCTCACGCTCGCGGTCCTCCATCCGGAGTCCAGTTACGCTCGGTGCCGTCCAGAGGACGCCGGAACGCATCCTCGAGCGCCCCGAAAGCCTGCTGCGCCGCAAAGGCGGATTCCAGGAGCGCGAGGCGTGCCTCGGTGGCGGCGATATCGGCCGCGAGCAGTGCGCCGCGGTCGGAAGCACCCGCGCGCAGCGCGCGCTCCTCGGCGCGGCGCTGCTCGTCCGCGAGATCGGCCAGTTGCCGCATCTGCTGCCACGAACTGCGCGCGGTTGGCCACGCCAGCTGGGCGCGATCGATCTGCGCGTACACGGCGGCCTGCACCGCCTTCAGATGTGCGCCTGCCGCCGTGCGCCGCCCCAGCGCCTCGGCGATCTGCCCCTGGTGCTGGTTGAACACCGGCACCTCGAAGGAAACTCCGAGCGCACTCTCGCTGGCGATCGCATCGAGCGCGTCCTCGCGCACGCCCTCCCCGCCCCACGCGTACGCCGGCTGGATCCGCAGCTGCGGCCAACGCTGTGCGATCTCACCCTGGAGGTGCAGCTCCGCGAGGTCGTACTCGCGCAGCGCACTGACGATCTGTGAACGGCCGATGAGCGCCTCGTGCCGGTAGCGCTCCGGGGCCTCGATCGCGAGTGCATCGATCCGCGACCACTCCTCCCAGCGCACGCCCGCGCCCTGGAGGGCCCCGACCGGCACGCCTACCTCGGCCGCAAGATGCGCCCGGGCGTCCGCCTCCCGCGCGCGGGCCTGCTCGAGGCGCTGCGCTACCCGGGCAAGCTCCACCTGGTCGGTGAGCACCTGCGCGCGCGCCACATCGCCCGCCTTGAGGCGTGCGGTGTCCGCGTCGAGCAGCTGCTGCCGTTCGCCGCGCAGCTGCTCGAGCAGCTGCTCCTCCTCCCGGGTTGAGACCTGCTCGAGCAGCGCCTGGCGCAATCCCGAGCGCACCTCCCAGATCGAGTCGCTAAGTGCGGACTGCGCGAGCGCCGTCTCGAGCGCGGCCTGGCGGCGCACGCGCGCACGTTCGCCGGGGCGGCGCAGCAGGAACTCCAGCGAAACCCCGTACAGCCATGCCGGGCTCTGCGCCGCCGTCTTCAGGTACTCGGCAAACAGCTCCATGTTGGGATTGGGGGTCTGGGCCGCGGTGCGCTCGCCGGCGGCCACCGCGTCGACCTCGGCGCGCTCCTGGGCAAGCTGGGGATTCAGCGCAAGAGCGGCCGTCAGCCACTGGGCACGGTCCCAGCCGCTCGACGGTGCGGGCAGCCGCGCGACGCCCTCGAGTCCGCGCGCATCAAAGTCGGCGAGGGTCTTCTCGGGCTCCAGGGGCGCCGGCGGCGGGGTCGCAGCGCAGCCGCTCAGCAGCGCCGCAAGCGCCAGCGCGGTCCGCGTTACTTGAATTGTTCTTTGCCTGAAGCTGCGCACGCGCGTCCTCCCCGCGCGGCAATATAGAACCGCCCCGGGGGGACCGGCAACGAGGCACCCCTGGCACACCGCCCCCACCGGCAAACCGGGGACTGAGCTTCAGGCGACTGCGGCGGTGGGGAGCGTCGCGTGCCAGCGCGCGATCTGGGCGAGGTTGACGCGCGAATCTCCCGCTGCGAGTGGCGGGTCCCAACCCGCGGTCACGCCCAGCCCGGGACCTGCCGCCAGCGTGCCGTCCGGGGGAGTCTGAGAAAAATAGTAGCTGCGGGTGAGAAGCACGGCGACCCCGGCGGCACGGGCCGCTGCTACCCCGGCCGGGGAGTCTTCGATAGCGACGCAGGCGCTGGCCGGCAGCGCCAGCTCACCCAGCGCGACCTGGTACGCCTGCGGGTCGGGCTTCTTCCGCGGCGCATCCTCCGCGCACACCAGCACTGCGAAGCGCCACGCCCAGTCGGTGCCGAGGTGGCGGCGCAGGAGCGCGACGACGTTGGCCCGAGTGGTCGTGGTCACGATCGCCACCGGGACCTTTGCGCGACGGCAGTCGTCGAGAAGTTCGGACACGCCCGGCCGCAGCGGGAGCTCGCCCCGCTCCACGATTTCCGCATAGAACTCGTTCTTGAGCGCGTGCAGCCGCGCGGCGAGTTCGCGCCGTTGCGCCTCGGCCCGCGGCGCCTCGGCCTGGACTTCCATGTCGTGCAGCAGGCGCTCGCGCCCGCCGGTGACCCGCAGCAGGTCCCCGTAACGTTGCTCGCTCCAGCGCCAGGGTACGGCCGCAGCCGCGAACGCCAGATTGAAGGCGACCCGGTGGCCGTCGCGCTCGGTCTCGGCGAGCGTGCCGTCGACGTCCCAGAGCAGGGCGCCGATCATTCGGCGCGCGGCACCCGACTGGGAACCGCCGCCTTCGGCTGCCGCCCGCGGCTCAGGAGCTGCGGCAGGTCCTCTAAGGAGTCGATGAAGGCGTCACAGGCAAGCGTGCGCGGGTCAGCGCCCTCGTTGTATCCGTAAGGTACGCACACGATGCGCATGCCCGCCGCTCGGGCGGCGGCCACGTCGGTCGCGGAGTCCCCCACCATGAGCGTGTCGACCGGCTCGGTCTGCACTTGCCGGCAGGCGTGCAGCAGCGGCTGTGGATGAGGCTTGCGCTGCTCGACGGTGTCCCCGCCCACCACGACCTCGATCCAGCGGCTGAGCCCGAGCTGCTCCAGGAGAGCGGCCGCTGCGTAGTGGGCCTTGTTGGTAACGACGCCCAGGCGCAATCCGACGGTGTGCAGGGCCTCGAGTCCGGCCTCGACTCCAGGGTAGGGGCGCGCCTGGTGCTCATGGGACTCGTGGATCTGATCGTGGTGGAAATAGAAGCGCTGCAGCAGCAGCACCGGATCGACCGGCCAGGGGCGTGGGGGGAGCCGCGCAACCACGCGCTGGACCAGGACCGGGGCACCGCGGCCGATCATATTGCGGACCTGCTCGAGCGGCAGCGGCGGGCTTTGCTGTTCGGCGAGCGCCCGGTTCAGCGCGCTTGCGATGTCGGATGCCGTGTCGAGCAGCGTGCCGTCGAGGTCGAACAGCACCGCGCGCACCCCGGCGGGATCGAACGGTCGCGGACGGACCAGGGTGGCGCTCATGCCTGCTTCACCAGGGCCCGAGCCCGATCGACGAGGGCCTCGACGGTGAAGCCGAGTGCAGCGGCCACCTGGGCCGCGGGTGCGGACTCGCCAAAACGGTCGATCCCTAGCACGTCGCCCTCGAAACCGGTATAGGCGCGCCAGAAGGTGCTGACGCCCGCCTCGACAGCCAGCACCGGGACCTCGCGGGGCAGCACCCTGGCCCGGTAACCCGGGCTTTGCCGGTCAAACACGTCGCAGCTCGGCATGGAGACGACCCGCGCCCGGACCCCGCCGGCGGCAAGCGTGGCCTGCGCGGCGAGCGCGAGACTGACCTCCGATCCGGTGGCGAGCAGGGTCAGCTGCGCCGCACCCTCGCAGTCCCTGAGCACGTACCCGCCGCGCGCCACGTCGGCAAGCTGCTCCGGCGTGCGCTCACAGTGCGGCAGGTTCTGGCGCGACAGCACGAGGCAGCTCGGACCGTCGTTACGCTCCAGCGCTGCGAGCCATGCCACCATGGTCTCCACCGCATCACAGGGACGCCACACACAGTTGCCGGGAATCAGCCTGAGGCTGCTCACGTGCTCCACGGGCTGGTGGGTCGGGCCGTCCTCGCCCAGCCCGATGCTGTCGTGCGTGAAGACGTAGATCACGCGCTGGCGCATGAGCGCGGACATGCGCACGGCGTTGCGGCTGTAGTCCGCGAAGGTCAGGAACGTGCCGCCGTAGGGGATGTATCCGCCGTGCAGGGCGATGCCGTTCATGAGCGCGCTCATGCCGAACTCGCGCACGCCGTAGTTGATGTGATTGCCCCAGCGCCCGCGCCGCAGCGGCACGCTGCCCGAGGCGGCGGTGAGGTTGGAGCCGGTGAGATCGGCCGAGCCGCCGAGCATTTCCGGCACGCGCGGCTGCAGGTACTCGATCGCGTTCTGCGAGGCCTTGCGGGAGGCCACGTTGGCTCCCGCAGAAACGGCGCTGGCGAGCGCCCCGGCCCGGATGTCTTCCCAGTGCGGCGGGAGCGCTTCCTCCACGACGCGCCGCTCGAACTCCTGCGCGAGCTCCGGGAACACCCTGCGGTAGTCACTTAGCCGCCGCTGCCAGTCCGCCTGCGCCGTAGCTCCCGCCGCCTTCGCATCCCACGCGGAGCGGATGCGCTCGGGAATCTCGAACGGCGCGCCATCCCACCCGAGCGCCGCGCGGGTCGCGGCGACCTCGGCGGATCCCAGCGGCGCGCCGTGCACGTCGTGCGAACCGGCCTTGTTGGGGCTGCCGCGCCCGATCACGGTCCGGCAGCACACGAGCGTGGGCTTGCCGCAGTCGGTGGTGCTCAGGGCGAGCGCCGCATCGACGGCCGCCGAGTCGTGCCCATCGACGCCGCGGATCACGCGCCAGCCGTAGGCTTCGAAGCGTGCCGGCGTGTCGTCGGCGAACCAGTGCTCGACATGCCCGTCGATGCTGATGCCGTTGTCGTCGTAGAGCGCGACCAGCTTCGACAGCCCCAGGGTGCCGGCGAGCGAACAGGCCTCGTGGCTGATGCCCTCCATCAGGCAGCCATCGCCCACGAACACCCAGGTGCGGTGATCGACGATGGTGTGGCCCGGGCGGTTGAACTCAGCGGCGAGCAGCGTCTCGGCGAGCGCCATGCCAACCGCGTTGGCCAGCCCCTGCCCGAGCGGGCCCGTGGTGGTCTCTACTCCGGGGGTGACCCCCACTTCCGGGTGCCCCGGGGTGCGGCTGTGCAGCTGCCGGAAGCGCCGCAACTCCTCGAGCGGCAGCGCGTACCCGGTGAGGTGCAGGAGCGCGTAGAGGAGCATCGAGCCGTGCCCGTTGGAGAGCACGAAGCGGTCGCGGTCGGGCCATTTCGGGTCTGCGGGATTGTGCTTGAGCACCCCGCGCCACAGCGCCTCGGCGATCTCCGCCATGCCCATCGGCATGCCGGGATGGCCGCTCTTAGCCGCCTCCACCGCATCCACCGCGAGCACGCGCAGGGCATTGCACAGCTCGGTGCGCGGCGCATCGGTTGTTCGTAGTTGGGCGTTCATGCGCGCTTGGGTCTCCTTACTGGGCGCGGCGTTTCATGTCGATGAGCCTGAGTATCATCGGGGTGAATATGAACTGCATCGCGAGTCCCATCTGGCCGCCGGGAACGACGATGTTGTTCGGGCGACTCATCCAGGAGTGGTGCAGCATCGAGACCAGGTACTGGAAGTCGATGCCCTTGGGATTCGCGAACCGGATCACCACCATCGACTCATCGGCGCTCGGGATGTCATTGGCGATGAAGGGGTTGCTGGTGTCCACTGTCGGCACTCGCTGAAAGTTCACGTGCGTGCGGCTGAACTGCGGACAGATGTGGTTCACGTAGTCCGGCATGCGCCGCAGGATCGTGTCGACCACCGCGTCCTGGCTGTAACCGCGGTGGGTGCGGTCGCGGTGCAGCTTCTGGATCCACTCGAGGTTGATGATAGGCACCACGCCTACCAGCAGATCCACGTGGCGCGCAACGTCTACCCCCTCCCCCACGTAGCCTCCGTGCAGCCCTTCGTAGAAGAGCAGGTCGCTGCTTTCTGCCATCGGCTGCCATTCGGTGAAATGGCCGGGGTCGGTCTTGAGCTCTTTGGACTCCGCCTCGTCATGCACGTAGCGCCGCACCTGGCCTCGTCCGGTGACCCCGTACTCCTCGAAGGTCGCTGCGAGTTCACCGAGCAGGTTGGCCTCAGGGCCGAAGTGGCTGATTGGGGGTGCCTGGCCGCGATCGGCCTGCGCGACGCGCTCACGCATCTCTTTGCGGCTGTAGCGGTGGAACGAGTCACCCTCGATGACCTGGGCCTTGATGCCCTCGCGACGGAAGATGTGCGCGAAGGCCTTCATGACGGTGGTAGTGCCAGCCCCGGAGGAGCCGGTCACCGCGATGACGGGATGGCGTATCGACATGATGATTGAGTTCCGGGAGAGCGACTTCTAGAGGAGCGACTGCTCGTACATCCGCGCCTCGGGCCTGAACAGCGAGCGCTCGTTGAAGAGCGGCGAGCTGAAGGGCCGGTCTGCGCCGCTCGCCCACTCGGCGTGGTAGCGCTCGATGCGCTCGACCTCGTTGCGCGAGCCCAGTATGAGCGGCACGCGCTGGTGCAGGCTTTCGGGTTTGACCTCCATGAGGCGGGCGCTGCCGGTGCTCGCCCGGCCACCTGCCTGCTCAACCAGCATGCTGATGGGATTGGCCTCATATAAGAGGCGCAGCCGCCCGGGGCGGGTGAGGTCCTTGGAGTCCTTCGGGTACATGAATACCCCGCCCCGCATGAGGATGCGGTGCACCTCGGCGACCAGCGAGGCGATCCAGCGCATGTTGAAATCGCGGCTGCGCACGCCGCTCTTTCCGGCCTGGCACTCGCTCACATAGCGGTGCACCGGCGGCTCCCAGAAACGGGCGTTGGAGGTGTTGATCGCGAATTCGCTGGTGTCGGCCGGGATCTGCAGGTCCGGGTGCGTGAGGATGAAGTTACCGATCTCCCGGTCCAGCGTGAAACCGTGCGTCCCCTTGCCGACCGTGATCACGAGCATGGTGGCCGGCCCGTAGATGGCGTAGCCGGCGGCCACCTGCTTCACCCCCGGCTGCAGGTAGTCGGGTGCGGCCGGCGCCTCCTCCCGGTCGTGGCGCAGGACGGAGAAGATCGTCCCCACCGACACGTTGACATCGGTGTTGGAAGATCCATCCAGGGGGTCGAATACCAGGAGATAGCGACCGCGCGCGTACTCGGCCGGCAGCGCGTACGGATCCTCGAGCTCCTCGGAGACCATGCCGGCGATGAGTCCGCCCCATTCGCAGCTGCGTACCATGACGTCGTGGGCGAGGACATCGAGCTTCTGCTGTACCTCGCCCTGGACGTTACGTCCGCCGTGCTCGCCCAGGTACCCCCCGAGCGCCCCCTTGGCCGTCATGGCCGAGATCGCCTTGACCGCGGCGGCCACGTCGACCAGCAGCGCCCCGAGGTCCTGCGAGTCGGGGATGCCGTTCAGCTGCTGGATGAGGAACTTCGACAGTGTGGTGCGCCCGAGGTGCATGGGGATTCCTTATTAATGGTTCTTCTGGGCAGCCTGGAAGACGCGGCTGGCCAGGATGTCGGAGGCGGCGATGGTGGTCAGATCCTCGGCCGTGAACTCGCGGTCCTTGTCCTCGAACAGGCGGCTGGCCTGGCGCAGGCGCGCGCGCTCGAGCGCGTTGCGGACGCTCCTGGCGTTGGCGAAGTGCGGCTGGCGGATGCGATGGCCCACGTACTCCTCGAAGGCCTCGCGCGCCCCGGGCGCGAAGCGGTAGTTGGCCTGGCCGAGGAGCTTGTCGGCGATGCGCAGCAGGTCCGCCTCGCTGTAGTCCGGGAAGTCCAGGTGATGCGCGATGCGCGAGCTCATGCCGGGGTTGGAGCGGAAGAAAGTGTCCATCCGGTCCTTGTAGCCGGCCAGGATGACAACCAGATCATCGCGCTGGTTCTCCATCACCTGGAGCAGGATCTCGATCGCCTCCTGCCCGTAGTCGCGCTCGTTCTCCGGGCGGTACAGGTAATAGGCCTCGTCGATGAACAGCACCCCGCCCATGGCGCGCTTCAGCACTTCCTTGGTCTTCGGCGCGGTGTGTCCGATGTACTGGCCCACGAGGTCATCGCGCGTGACCGCGACCAGGTGTCCTTTGCGGACGTACCCCAAGCGGTGGAGTATCTCCGCCATGCGCAGCGCCACGGTGGTCTTGCCCGTGCCGGGATTGCCGGTGAAACACATGTGCAGGCTCGGGGCCTGGGCCTGCAGCCCGAGGTTCATGCGCAGCTTGTCGATGACCAGGAGCGCCGCGATGTCGCGGATGCGGGTCTTGACCGGGATCAGGCCCACGAGGTCGCGGTCGAGCTCGTCCATGACCGCCCCCGCCTGGCTCTGGGCGAGCACCTCCCCGACGGTGCGCGCGCCTTGCCCCGCCTGCGGCGGCGCCTCTGCGGCTGCCGTGGCATCCGCCGCAGGCGGGGTGCTTCCCGGGATCGAATAGAGCGGGCTTCCCATGCGCCTCAAGCCACCTTGCTCACGGGACCCAGGCAGCGCAGCTCATGCCGCATCGCATCGATGACCGCCTGGTAGTCCGCACAGCCGAAGATCGCGCTGCCAGCAACGAACGTATCGGCGCCGGCTGCGGCGGCCTGCTGGATGTTCTGCACCTTGATGCCGCCGTCGACCTCCAGGCGGATGGGTCGGCCGCTGGCCTCGATCAGCGCGCGTGCCTTCTCTATCTTGCGCAGCGCCGAGTCGATGAAGCTCTGGCCGCCGAACCCGGGGTTGACGCTCATGATGAGGATGAGGTCGATCTTGTCGATCACGTACTCGAGCACGTCGAGCGGGGTCGCCGGGTTGAAGGCGAGGCCCGTCTGGCACCCCTTTGACTTGATCAGCTGCAGCGTGCGGTCGACATGCCGCGAAGCCTCGGGGTGAAAGCTGATGAGATCGGCGCCGGCGGCGGCGAAGGACTCCGCGAGTGCGTCCACCGGCTCCACCATGAGGTGCACGTCCAGGAGCGCACGGCCGCCCTGCGGCCGCCCGAGGTACGGCTTCAGGGCCGCAGCGACGGCGGGCCCGATGGTGAGGTTCGGGACGTAATGGTTGTCCATCACGTCGAAATGGATCCAGTCAGCGCCCGCAGCAATTACGCGCTTGACCTCCTCCCCAAGGCGCGCGAAATCCGCGGACAGAATCGACGGTGCGATGGCGTACATTGCGCAACTCTCCCCTTGAGTTCCTTCTGCAGGCGCGCGGCCTAAGGCTCAGGCCTTGCCGTTGCCGCGCTCGCCCTCCGGCGCATCCGTGACGTAGCTGCGGACCGTGTAGCGGATGTTGCGGCCGTGGCTCTCCTGGCGCTCCAGCGCGAAGCCCGGCTCCCGGGCAGGCCGGTTGACGATGAAGCTCATCGCGATGCTCTCGATGTTGCGCGTCGAGTCGAACGCCATCAGGCGGATGTAATGCTCCGGGAAGGTCTTGCGGCAGTTGTTCATTTCCAGTAGCACGCCGGCGGCGTCCTTGAGGTCGAACATCGGCATGCCGAACATCTCCCAGTAGGTGTTGCGCGGGTGCGGGTCGTCCGTGTACTCCACGCTCCAGGCGTAACCGCGCTTGAGTCCGTACTCGATCTGCGCCGTGATTTCCGCGTCGGTGAGGTCGGGCAGGAAGCTGAACTGCCCCTGCGTGATGCGTCCGGTCGGATTGGTCATCATGTTGGGATACTCCGCGTGGGTCAGTGCGCGACCGCGGGCGTGGCCACGTAGTCGGACGCATCCGTCGGGGTGTAGTTGAAGCTGATCTCGCCCCAGGTATCGAGCGCCTGCTGCAGCGGGCTGCAGAAGCGCGCCGCGCGGCGCAGGATCTCCGGGCCCTCAGTGCGGATGTCGCGGCCCTCATTGCGTGCCTTAACCATGGCCTCGAGCGCCACGCGGTTCGCGACCGCGCCGGCCTGGATGCCGCCGGGATGGCCGATCGTGCCGCCACCGAACTGCAGCACCACGTCGTCCCCGAAGAGGTCGATCAGCTGGTGCATCTGGCCCGCATGGATGCCCCCGGAAGCTACCGGCATCACCTTCTTGAGGTCGCACCAGTCCTGGTCGAAGAAGAGCCCGCGCGGGAGGTCCTGCTTGGTGAAGCTGTCGCGGCACACGTTGTAGTAGCCCTGCACCGTCAGCGGGTCACCCTCGAGCTTCCCGACCGCGGTGCCGGTATGCATGTGGTCGACGCCGGCCAGGCGCAGCCACTTGGCGATGACGCGGAAGCTCACGCCGTGGTTCTTCTGGCGCGTGTAGGTGCCGTGGCCGGCACGGTGCAGGTGCAGGATCATGTCGTTGCGGCGTGCCCAGTTGGACATGCTCTGGATCGTGGTCCAGCCGACGACCAGGTCGATCATCACGATGACCGAGCCGAGCTGCTTGGCGAACTCGGCGCGCTCGTACATGTCCTCCATGGTCCCCGCCGTGACATTGAGGTAGGAGCCCTTGACCTCGCCGGTCGCTGCACTCGCCTTGTTCACGGCGTCCATCACGTAGAGGAAGCGGTCGCGCCAGTGCATGAAGGGCTGCGAGTTGATGTTCTCGTCGTCCTTCATGAAGTCGAGTCCGCCCTTGAGGCCCTCGTAGATCACGCGGCCGTAGTTGCGGCCGGAGAGGCCGAGCTTGGGCTTGGTGGTCGCACCCAGGAGCGGCCGGCCGAACTTGTCCAGGCGCTCGCGCTCGACGATCAGGCCGGTCGGCGGCCCCTTGAACGTCTTCACGTACGCCGGCGGGATCTGGATGTCCTCGAGGCGGGCGGCCTTCAGCGGCTTGAAGCTGAAGACGTTGCCGATGAGGCTCGCCGTCATGTTGGCGATCGAGCCCTCCTCGAACAGGATGATGTCGTACGCCACCCACGCGAAGTACTGCCCGGGGGTGTTCGGGACGGGCTCGACCTTGAAGGCTTTGGCGCGATAGCTGTCGCAGGCGCTCAGGCGGTCGGTCCACACGACCGTCCAGGTCGCGGTGCTCGACTCACCCGCCACCGCAGCTGCCGCCTCCACCGGGTCGACACCCTCCTGCGGGGTGATCCGGAACAGGCAGACCGTATCGGTGGGCTTGGGCACGTAATCCGGCACCCAGTACCCCATCTGCCGGTACTTGAGCACGCCCGCCTTGTAGCGCTTCTTGACGTCCTTGATTTCCGTAGGGGCATTGGCCCGAGCTTCCGCACCGCTTTCCATCGTTCCCGCCTCTTGTTGGGTGGCTGCGGGACGACTGTAAGTGCCGGAAATTATTCAGGGAAGTCAGATTAAGTGATCGTTGAGTTAAGATTTCCTTAATGAAGAACGCCACGCTGCGCCAATTGAGGGTCTTCTCGGCAGTTGCCCGCCACCTGAGCTTCGCCCGCGCAGCCGAGGAGTTGGGCCTGACCGCCCCGGCTGTCTCGATGCAGATCAAGGAGCTCGAGGCGGAGGTGGGGCTGCCGGTCTTCGACCGCTCGAGCCGCAAGGTGTCCCTGACGATGGTCGGCGAATACGTGCTCGCCTACACCCAGCGTGTGCTCGCCGCGATGCGCGATGCCGAGGACATGGTGGCGCGCTTTCGGGGACTGAAGACGGGCGTGCTCGATGTGGCGATGGTGAGCACGGCGAAGTACTTCCTGCCGCGACTCATGGCGCGCTTCCGCGACGAGCACCCCGGAGTTGAAATCCGGCTGCAGGTCGCCAATAACCGCGACGAGATCGTGGGCCTGATGCGCGAGGGCATGGTTGAGCTCGCGATCATGGGGCGTCCGCCGAAGAACTGGCCCTCGCGCGCCGAGCCCTTCGCCATGCATCCGCACGTGCTGGTCACCTCCATAGAGCACCCGTTCGCGCGCGCCGAGAAAGTACCGGCGCGTGCGCTGCAGAACGAGGGGTTCATCGTCCGCGAACCCGGCTCGGGCACGCGCGCGGCGCTGGATGAGTACATGGAGGCCTTCCAGATGCGGCCCCAGGTGGTCATGCAGATGTCGAGCAACGAGGCCATCAAGCAGGCCGTGATGGCCGGCATGGGCGTGGCGCTGCTCTCGCTGCACACCGTGGGCCTGGAGCTCGATCACAACCTCATCGCCTCCCCCGAGACCGAGGGCCTGCCGGTGATGCGGCGCTGGCACGTGGTCAACAACCTCGCCAAGACCCTCTCGCCCGCCGCCGAGGCGTTCCGCTACTTCGTGCTCGAGAGCGGCGAGGCGTTCCTTGCCCAGCACTTCGCACAGGGCCAGGGCACGCAGGAGCCCTGGACGCTGCGCTGACCGCCGCTCAGGCGCTCGAGCCGGGCAGCTGCCAGTGGTTGGCGATCGCTGCCATGCGTAGCGCGAAGCACGCGACGCCCCCGCACAGGGCGGCCACCGCCGGCGGCGCCCCGGCGCGGCGCGCGACCACGAGCACGAGCGCTCCCAGGAGCGCGGCGGTTGCATAGACGTCGACCCTGAGGATCGCCGGCACCTGCGTCAGCAGCACGTCGCGGATCGTGCCGCCGCCGACGGCCGTGATGGTCCCGAGCAATACCGCGCTCAGCGGATGGATGCGCGCCTCGAGCGCTTTCTGGGTGCCGGCGACCGCGAACAGGGACAACCCGGCGGCATCCAGCGTCAGGAGCAGGTGCCGCGGCACCGCGGCGTGGCCCTCCAGGGCGAACACCAGTGCCCCGGCGACGAACGCCGTCGTCGGATAGGCCCAGTCACGCAACGCACTCGGCGGCAGGTCTCCCATCAGCACGTCACGGATGACGCCGCCGCCCAAGGCCGTCGCAAATGCGAGCACCAGGTCTCCGAAGAGATCGAGATGACCTGCGATGGCAGCCAACGCGCCCTGGAAAGCGAAGACGAACGTGCCGGCGAGATCGGCGCGCCGCACGAGTCGGTGCACGCGCCATGGAGGCGCTGTGTTCACAGTGGGAACAGGTTCGGACACGCAGCTCTCGCGGAGGTTCGGCGGGCCGCATTGTCGGGGGTGGGATCGGCTGAAGTCCACCGTGGTAGGCTCCCTCGCCCCTGCCGCGCCGAGAGGCCGTAGCACGCGGGGCACGGGCGCTGAACAAACGAGACACCGGGGATGGCCGCCGACTGGCGCGTCAACAATTTCGACCTGATCAGGCTGCTGGCGGCGCTGCAGGTCGCGGCCACGCATTCACTCGAATTCTTCAGGCCGTCGACCGCCCCGTGGTACGCGGTTCTGGTTCGCATGCTGGGCCTGCTACCCGGCGTGCCGATCTTCTTTATCGTCAGCGGATTTCTGCTGGCGCAGTCCTATGGGTGCTCGCCCGACCTGCGCAACTATCTGCGCAATCGCTGCCTGCGCATCTTCCCCGCGCTGTGGGTGCACCTGGTCGCAGCCCTCGCAGTGATCCTTGCCACCGGAGTGACGGCGTCCACCCTCACGACGCGGGACTGGCTCTTGTGGTGGTTCGGCCAGATGACGCTGTTCCAGGGACAAGGCGCGCCGCTGCCCGCGGGTTGGGTTTACCTCGGCATGGGCCTTTGGACGATCGCCGTGGAGCTGGAGTTCTACCTCGTGCTGCCGGCCGCTCTCTGCCTTGCGCAGATCGCGAACCTCCGGTCGCGCGCACTGCTGGTCGTGCTCTTTCTCGCGAGCTTCGCGATCCAGTATCACCTCACGGGACTGCGGGTGTTGAGTGACGGCCAGGTTGTTCTTCTGACCACGCTCGTGCCGTACCTGTGGATGTTCCTGGTCGGCGTACTGATGCAACTTGGCTGGCCGCGGCTGCGGCCTTACCTCGCCGGCCACGCCACATGGTGGCTCGCGGCCTACCTCGGCGCGTGCCTGGTTTTCTGGCGACTGAGGGTCCCCATCACTGCGGGAACCGTCTGGCTCAACCCCGTGTGTCTGCTGCTTCTGGCCGCCACCACGCTCTCGTTCGCCTTCACGGTACCGAACCTCGCCCGGCGGCTACTGCGGGAGCGCGACGTCTCCTACGGCCTGTACCTCTATCACGGCCTGGTGCTACTTCTCGTGCAGCAACTCGGAGCTCTGGCCGGCTGGGCAGGGTTGGCGATGGTGCTGGTGCTCGGGGTCATCGTGGCATCCCTGTCATGGCGCTACGTGGAGCGGCCGTTCCTAGCGCACAAGCGGCACGCCTTGCATCCGGTGTACAGCGCGCACCACGGATTTGCATAATATTCGTGCTACCTCGCCCGCATCCGCAATAACAAATCCGCCGCGCCGCGAATGAGCACCGCGCCACCCACGACCCCCGTGTCCACGTCCCGCAGACTGCTGTCCACCGGCGCGGTGATTGCCGCCGCCACGGTCTTTGGCCTTACCTACAGCCTGTCGGCGCCGCTGATCGCACTCGACCTGGACGCACGCGGCTATTCCGAGACATTCATCGGCCTCAACGCCGCCATGCACGCGGTTGGGGTGCTCCTGATCGCCCCCTTCATGCCGCGGCTCGCGGCCGCCGCCGGCGCCCGGCAGCTCACCTTCTGGGCACTCCTGCTGAGTGCCGCGGTGCTCGCGCTCTTTCCGTTCGCGCCCTCGGTGTATTGGTGGTTCCCGTTGCGGCTCCTGCTCGGCATCGGAGCCGAGGCGCTCTTCGTCATGACCGAGACCTGGACCAACGAGCTCAGCACCGAGGCGACGCGCGGCCGTACTATGGCGGTCTACACCGCCGCCCTCTCGCTCGGCATGGTGTGCGGGCCGGGCGTGCTGTCCTGGATCGGCACCAACCGCGGGGCCTACTTCGTGGGCGCAGCCATCGCCGCCGGCGCATGCCTGTTCGTGATCCTGCCCGGCGTGCTCGCCCCGCCGCGCTTCGAGGCCACCGGCGCGAACCCGGTGCGCTACATGCGCCTCGCGCCGATCGCCATGGCAACGACGGTGCTCAACGCCGCGATCGAGACCGCCGGACTCTCCTTCATCGCGCTCTACGCCGCCGGCCAGGGCTGGTCCGAGCACGGCGCGATGCGCCTGATCTCGACGCTGATGCTCGGGGCGATCGTCCTGCAGATCCCGATTGGGTGGATCGCCGATCGGGTCAGCCGCCGCGCGCTGGCACTCACGCTCGCCGTGCTGTCCGCCGCCGGGGCGCTGGTATGGCCGTTCGCGCTGCACAGCGTGCCCCTGACCTATGGGGTCATCTTCGTGTGGGGCGGGTTGTTCGTGGGGATCTACACCGTCATGCTCGCCATGGTTGGGGAACGCTTCCGCGGCGGGGAACTCGTCGGCATCTACGGGGCAATGGGGTTTGCCTGGGGCGCCGGCGCGCTGGTGGGACCGGCCGCCGCCGGCATCGCCATGAGGCACAGCGCGCGCTTCGGGCTCCCGGTGTTCGTGGCCGTAGGCTGCGCGCTGTTCGCCGCCTACATGGCGCTCTCGCGCCGCCCGACCTAGCGGCCGCCCTTTCCAATTCGCGCCGGAAAACCCGACAATAGCCGACGCCCCGGGAACGAGGGGCGACAAGGACGCTACCGAAGATGATCCGCCTGGCGCTGCTGCTGCTCGGCCCCGAATTCATCCGCTCGCACTGGAAGACGCTCGCCGCCATCGGCGCGGCGTGGGCCGCCATTGGGCTCGCGCTCGTGTACGACGCCTTCGACGGCGCGATCTGGTTCCCCTACCATTTCTTCGGCTACTTCCTGATCGTCGAGGCCCTGGTCACCCTCGCGGCCACGACCTCGAACCTCGGGACCCAGACGGTGCTGCGCAAGACCCGCGGCGTGATCTTCCTGATTGTCGGGGTGCTGATCATCGACCCGCACCCGGTCACGGACGTGATGGTGGCCTTCATCTTCGGCGGCATCTTCCTGGTCGACGGCTTGCTGCGCATCAGTGCGGCGTGGGTCGTGCGCTTTCCTCACTGGCGGGTGTCACTCGGGATGGGACTGTTCGAGCTCGCCTCGGCGGTGCTGATCTTCCTGCCCCACCCGCTCGTCTATATCGGGACCATCCCCTATTGCATCGGGGCCGGCATGCTCATGTCGGGGGTGGGCGCCGTACTGATGGCCCTGCGCCTGCGCCGCCTGCCCAAGGGCACGATTCTCTCGCTGTTGTTTTCGCGCGGCGTGGTCTCCGGCCGCGACATCGTGATGCCGCCAGCGGATGCCCTGCACGCGCACGAAGGTCCGGTGCGGCCCGAGAAGCCCCTCACGATCCACGTGTGGACCCCGGTGGGTTCGGCCAAGGACGTACTGCCGCAGCCGCTCGTCGACCGCTACATCGCCGCGGTGGATGGGCAGGGCGTCATCTCCACCGGGCACGCGGCCCTGGAGGTAAACCCCGACCTGTACATCAGCCACTACCCCGACCAGGAAATCGACCACTCCCCGGATGATTTCCGGCAGCTGCTGCGGGCCACCCAGGACAACAACGTGGCGGGCCGCTTCCAGCCGAGCTACGCGTTCGAATCCCATGCCTGGTGCGAGTCCACCGCCCAGGTGCACTTCGAGCGCTACGACCGCGCGCGCCTGCGCGCCTTCTGGAAGGTCTACAGCCAGGACACAACCTACAACCTCACCAACCGCAACTGCTCCAGCACCGTCGCCTCGGCGCTCGAAGCCTCACTCGAGGGCACCCTTGGGCACAAGGGCCCCAGCATCGCGGCCTTCCTGAGCTCGCTCTGTAATCCGGAACTGTGGGTGGCGGCGCAGCTGCGCAAGCACGCCCGCTCCATGGCCTGGACCCCGGGGCTGGTGCTCGACTACGCACGTTCGCTGCGGGTCGCCATAAACCCGCCGCCGCTCGGGATCGTCACGCTGACCACGCTCTTCATGGGCGCGCTGCGCGGACTGAAGGAACGGCGTGCGTTCATCGCGCGCGTGCGCGAGCGTGCCGCGCTCGCCCGTGCGCCGACGACGCAGGGTGCCGCGGCCAAGGTGAGCACCAAGGGCGGTGAGCGCGCCTGAACCGGCTGCGTCAGCGGATCTTGTAAAGAACCGCGACCATCCAGCTCGTCTGCACCCGCTGCGCGGTGAAGGGGCTGGCGGCGGCATCACCGTGCAGTTGCGAACGAACTTCGTCCAGGCCCGCGGCGCAGCGGCCGGATCACCTATACCCGCAGTCAGCTCCGCGCAGGGGTCCGGGATCCCCGGACGGGCGTCGAACCCGGGCAGGCCCCGCGGGCACCGGGCAAGAACATGGCCAGCCGCTGCTAAATGAAGAGCTTCAGGCGCACGGCGGGCTCGACGTGCGGCAGCGGGCCGAGCTGCCGGGAATCGTCCTGCAGGCGCTCGGTGAAGTCGCAGGCGATCGCCGCGCCCGCCTTGTCGCCGCCGTGGTTCCAGCCGCAGACGCCCAGAAGGTCGGTGCCGCTCACGTAGAGCCAGTTGTGACACTGGGTCTCGATGTCCGGCAACACGAAGGTGCGCTGCGTCCGCCCCCCGGTTGGAGGGCGTGATCGCCCCCGCAGGCCCCGCCGAGAGGAACGTGGGCGGCGGCTCGGGATAATTCTCCTCCCCAGCAGCCGTGCCGCACGCGACGGCGAGCCCGGCGAGGGCTGCTATGCTTGCCCGCAGTCCGCGCCGCTGCCGTGCAGGAGTCCGTCCTTGAGCCTCATGCCATTCCATATCGCCGTCCAGGTCCGGGACATCCCCGAGGCACGGCGCTTCTACGGCGGCGTGCTCGGCTGCAGCGAAGGCCGCAGTGCCCCCGAATGGGTGGATTTCAATATGTACGGGCACCAGTTTGTGTGCCATTTGAACCCGCAGCTCGGACCTGCCGGCCGCCTCGGTGCGCACTTCAATCCGGTCGACGGCCACGGTGTTCCGGTACCCCACTGCGGCGTGGTGCTGTCGCCTCCGGACTGGCAGCAACTCACAGCACGCCTCAGGCAGGCGTCGGTCGAGTGGGTGATTGAGCCGTGCGTGCGCTTCAGGGGACTCCCGGGAGAGCAGTCCACGCTGTTCATCCTGGACCCGACCGGAAACGCGCTCGAGTTCAAGTCGTTCGCGAACCTCGACCAGCTGTTCGCCAACTGAGCACAACCGGCCGCCGCCAGCCGTAGCGCGACCCGACCTGGTTCACGGCGCCTTGCCGTACATGACGGCGGACGCCTGGCTCATGATCCCGGTGAGTTGCGGGCGCGGCATCTGCCGCAGGGTCGTCGCCACCTGCTCACCCACGGCGTACCAGACCGCCTGCCGCCCCAGGTGCTCGAGCGCGCCGCGCGCGACCTCCTGCGGCTGCATCGCGGTGTAGCCCGCCGCTGCCGCCGCCTCGAACGAGAGCCCCGAGCGACGCATCGCGGGGGTGTCGGTCAGCCCGGCAACGGCGCACAGGACGTCGAGTCCCTGCGTCTTGAGCTCGAAGTTCAGCCCCTCGCATAGCGTGATCTCGAACGCCTTGGCCGCGGCATAGGTCGCGATCAGGCCGCTGCCCACCAGCCCCGACATCGAAGACACCACGATGAGGCCGCCGCCGCGGGCCTTCCGGCGGGCGAGCCCCGAGTGGGCAAAGACCACGGGCGCCGTGCAATTCAGTTGCAGCAGCCCGAGCGCTTTGGACAAGGGGGCATCGATGAAGCATCCCACCCCGTGCGTGGCTCCGGCGTTACAGACGATGAGCCCGACATCGTGCGCCGCCAGCAGCTGGGTCGCGAAGGCCGTGAGATCGACCGCGGTAAGGTCCCGGGCGACGACGGTGACGGCGATGCCGTGGTCCTTGCGCAGCTGCGCTGCGGCCTCCTCCAGCGCCGCGCGGTTGCGCGCGACCAGCACCAGGTCGAGGCCACGGCCTGCGAGCTCGTGCGCGAACGCCCGTCCGATCCCCTCCGAGCCGCCGAGGATGAGCGCCGTCGGTCCATAGGTGCGGGCGAACTCATCGGTCACTGTCATGGTGTCGGCTCCTGATGCGTATGGGAGTGGGGAGGCGGGTTGTATCGGATTTTGCAGATGTGTCGCAGGTCACAGTTCGGGGTGAGATCGAATTAGCAGCTCGCGCGCCGCAGCATTTGGATGAGCCCAAAGCGTGACATAAGCACGGTTGTACATGGAGCCGGTCCATAAGATGCCCCGCAAGTATCACCGTACTCACCGTAGTTAGTGTTCACCGTTTATCACCGTAACCACCGTTTCTCACCGTATCTTTCTCAGTTAGGAATTCAAAACATGCGGACTTCTACTGTCGTTAAGGGCATCCTGGCGGCTGCTGCGCTGGCTGTGCCCATGCTGTGCAATGCGGAATCGAACTACCAGACCGGCACCACGGCCCTCACGGCCACGGCGCACGTCGACTTCCAGATCACGATTCCGAAGTTCCTGTTCCTGCGCGTCGGCACGGGCACGGGCACCGCAGCCGGCAACTACGCCACCAACGCCACGATCGACCAGATCACCTGGGCCCCGACGGCCGCCCAGGTCGGCAATGGCACGGCACTCGCCGGCACCGGCGGTGACCTCACCGGCGGCGTCGAGACGGCGGTCGTGGTGGCCAACAACGGCAACGTCACGCTGAGCTCGACCACCACGGGCCCGCTGAACGACGGCGCCGGCGACACGATCAGCTACGCCAACATCAAGACCACGGCTACCGCCAACACGACGGGCACCACGCTCGCCGCTCCGGCACTGGCCGATGGCACGACCACCACCACGACCCTCACGGCCGTGAACAAGATCGTGCAGCAGGATGCGAAGTGGGCGTACACCTACCTCAACACGGCGACGCCCCCGGCCGGCACGTATGGTGGCGTCAACACCAACGGCAGCCGCGTGACCTACACCGCCTCGGTTCCGTAACGGACGAGCGGTATCGTGCTGACTCATGCCCCCGGGCCGCGCCTCAGGCGCGCCCGGGGTATTGAAACGCCGGCGCGTGCGCACCGCTGGGCTTGCCGGGCTGTCGTTCTCGCCAGCCTGGGGGCCGCCAGCGGTGCGGCGTGCGCTTTCACGGCCACGCTGACTGCGGCCGCTCCCAAGGCCATCTACCTGCAGATCGGCGCCGGCACCTTCACCGGCGGGAACTACACCCCCATCAAGGGCAACGGCCAGCCGACCGGCACGCCTGGCAAGAACACGACCGTCAACACGGTCAGCGTCAGCGTCCCGGCAGCAAGTGTCGGCAACGGCACCGCCCAGACGATGACCACCGACAGCTCCACCTCCACCAGCTTCTGGGACGGCTATTCCTTCTGCAACCCGCCCCAGCAGCTGTACATCGGGGGCTTCTACCGCACCACCGGCAACGGCACCGGCTCGATCTCTCTGATCGCGACCGTGCCAGCATCGCTCACCGACGGGGCAGGTGACAGCCTGCCGTTCTCGCAGATCAGCTGGACCAGCGCCGGCAATGGCGACGGCAACATCGCCCAGCCCTTCCCGGCAGGCAGCTTCACCAGCACCTCGTTGAACGTCGGCACCATCGGCCAGAACCAGTGGGCCGAGAGCTGCTGGACCTTCTCCTACTCGAACAGCACGGTTCCCGCCGCCGGCACCTACACCGGCGTCGTGCTGTACACCCTGACGGCGCCCTAAGAGCCCGCCCGCCATGTCATTCACCCTCAGGCGCATGTCCCGGCTCTGGTTCTGCATAATCTGGCTGCTCGCCGCGCCGGCCTTCGCCAAGACCACGGTCATAGATGACTCCGGCACGCTGCCCTACAACGCAGCGCTCGCCATGCGCTGGGCGCAGGCGGTGCCGCGCGGTGGCGACGGCCTGCTCATGGTGGGCCAGCTGCAGCTGCGGCTGCACCTGAACGTCGCGCCGTTCCAGCACCACACCGGCCGCATCTTCCTGGTGCTGCCGATGCAGCAGCCCGGCGGCATGAGCGCTTCCTGGACCACCGCGGGACGCCTGCTGCCCGGCGCTGTGCAGAGCGGCGGACGCACGCTCGTGTACTCGGGCCCGATCACCACCCCATTCATCGAGGACACGGTGCAGCTGACCATCACCGTGGACGGCCGACGCATGCTCGGCACCTACCCAGTCAATTTCCGCTTCGAGATCGACGAGGACTGACCGTGCACCGCTCCATCCTGACGACCCTCTGCCTGATTCTGGGCCTGGCCTCGCTCGAGGCACGCGCCGACGGCTTCGCCGCGCTCGTGTCACCGCCGCGCTTCGAGGTCAGCGGCAAGTCCGGCGACACGGTCCGGCAGGTCATCGAGATCACCAACCGCTCCGCCACGCCGTCCAAGTTCCGCATCCACACCGCCGACTTCGTGCTGGGTGCCGACTACGGGGTGACCTTCCACGACGAACTGCTGCCCGACAGCTGCCGCCCCTGGGTCGCCATCGAGCGCCCGCAGGTGACGCTCCCCGGCGGGGGCACGATCCGCTACCGCTTCGAAGTCCAGGTACCCAAGGACGCCCCGGCGGGAGAGTGCCGCTTCGCCGTCATGATCGAGGGCGACGAGCCCTCCGTGACCAAGGCCGGGGCCCTCGAGCTGCCGATCGTCGGCCGCATCGGCGTGATCGTCTACGTGACGGTCGGAGACGCCGCCCCGCAGCTGGAGGTGTTCGGGCCCGAGGTCGTGAGCCTCAACGGCAAGATGGTGCCGGCGATCAAGGTCCACAACTCCGGCAACGCCCACACCCGCATGGCCGGGTTCCTGAGCGGCAAGGACGCCACCGGCAGGAAGTACGACTTCACGCCGTCCGACCTGCCGATCCTGCCCGGGGACGTGCGCTACGTGTTCCTGAACCCGACCACGAACACCGACCAGAACCCGACGCTGTCCTTCCCGGTCACCGTGCAGGGCACGCTCGAGTGGGCGCACCAGAGCACCCCGCTGGACGAGCGATTCAAATGAAGGCCCGCGCAGCGTACCTGCTGCGCTGCGCGGCCTGCCTGTGCGGACTGACGCTGGCAGCCGCCGCGGCTGCCGGTGCCCAGGACCAGCCTGCCGCCACGGCCGAGGCGGCCTATTCCGACCGCCTGATCGGCGGCGGCTCGCTCACCCCTGACATCTCGCTCGGGGACTACCAGACCACCACCGACCCGAGCGGGCTGGCGCGCTCGGTGCGCATCGACGCGGTGGCGAGCATGCTGGAGGGCACCGGCGCCAACAGCGGGCCCACGATCCACGAGAACGGCATCGTCGCGGAGGGACAGTGGGAGACCGCGAACTTCGGGGACTTCTCCGCCAACCTCGCCGGGCGAATCGGCGGGGATTCCCAGCGCATCAGCGGCGCTACCAGCGACAGCGTCTCCTTCGCCCTACATCAGCGCGCCATGCCCTTCGACGGCGGCTGGCAGGCCGACAACGGCCTGGGCGACATCAATGCCCCGCTCATCAACCTCGCGCGTAGCCAGCCGCGCTTCCTGCTGTCCACCGGGACCATGCTCGGCGCCGAGACGGAGCTGCGGGGACCGGACGGGCTGCAGATCGTGGCCGGTGGCGGCGAGCCGGGCATATTCGACGGCATCAAGGTCCCCACGTTCGAGACCCTGGGCGGCTCCACGGCCACGGTTGGGGCACAGTGGTCCCCGGCGCCGCACTGGACCCTCGGCGGCGAGTACGCCGGCGCGCGCGATGCGAACATCTACTACCAGCCGCTCGATGCGACGCTGCTGCCTCCTGATATCGCGACGCAGCGCATCTCCTCCAACACCGGGCTCGTGAGCGTGGCCTGGACCGAGCCCGGCACCCATGCCCAGCTCAACTTCATCGACGGCACGCTCGATGGCAACGGCAACGCCTTCGGGGTCTGGGCTGACGCCACGCACAGCTACGGGGCCTTCACGCAGAGCTTCGGCGCCTTCCACATCGACCCGAACCTCGCCTGGGGAAACCAGCTCATCACCAGCGACGTGGAGGGCGGGTACTACCGCGCCGGCTTCCAGACGCGCCGCATCACCGCGGACTTCGGCGTCGACGAGGTGATCTCGGTCTCAGGGCGTGGTGCCAACAGCACCTTCCTGAACGGCGATGCGCGCTACCAGCTGTCGCGCGACACCGGGGTGGGGACGGTGGCCAACGTGCTGCTCACCAGCGACGGCAGCCACAACACCGCCTGGTCGCTCGAGGGCTACTTCGACAACGTGAATTCCTACGGCACGGGCCGCATGCAGCTCGACTACGCCGCCGATCCGATCACCCAGGACGCAAGCCTCACGCTGCAGCAGACCTGGAGCGTGCGGCCGGGCGCGCGCCTTGCGACCTCGCTCGCGGTGGACCGCGTGCATAGTGGCGCCCAGCCGGGGCTGCCCCAGGAGAACAGCACGGTCGCCCGGTTCGCGCTCTACGGTGGCGGGGACCTGACTGCTCGGCTCTCGCTCGACGGAAGCCTGCAGTGGGCGCAGGCTCTCTCGGGCCGCGCGGCACCCTCGACGTTCGCGGACGTGACGTTCGACTACCAGGTCGCGCCGCGCTGGGCGCTGCTCTTCAGCTACTACGAGAACCGCATCGGCTCCTGGACGCCGCTGGTGATCACCTCACCGCTGACGCCCGCGGAGCCCCAGCCGCAGGCTTCCCAGGGGCAGCGTGGAATCTTCCTCACGTTGCGCTTCCAGGAGTCGCGCGGCTCGCACTTCATCCCGCTGGGTGGCGTGGCCGGGTCCGGCTCCGGGCGCCTGAGCGGGGTCGTGTACCTGGATGCGAACGAGAACGGCCGCTACGATGCCGGCGAGAGCGGTGCCCCGAACGTCACGGTGATCCTCGACGGGCGGTTCTCGGTGCGCACCGACTCGCAGGGGCGCTTCGACTTCGCCTCCGTCGCCGCCGGCCACCACGTCATCACGGTGCAGGGCGACAACCTGCCGCTGCCGTGGGCGCTCACCAACTCGGGCCGCACCGAGGTGGACGTCGGTACCCGCGACCGCACCGAGGTCGACATCGGGGCGTTGCGGCTCAAGTAGAGACCCGCGGAACAGCGGGCATGGCCCGCCCGCGTATCCGTGGGAGTGAGGCCCTCAGCCCGAAGGCAGACCGTGCACGGGCGCGCTCACCGCAGACATGTACTGCTCGCGGACCGCAAGGCCCCCGTAGGGCATGTGCGAGGCGGTAACCTCGGCGATGTAGTCCGTGTAGGCGTAGTGCACCCGGGCCACTGCCACCGGGCTCGTTACGACACTGGTCAGCGTGGCGTCGCCGGTTGCCTGCGTGGGTGGACCCAGGCTCATCCGCAGGCGCTCCGTCGCGCTGCGCCATGCCTGATGAACCTCCGCTGCCGTCATGCCGCGACGGTACAGATTCAGCGCCACCAGGGTATTGCCCGGACCGAAGCTGAACCACAGCTCGCTCACCGGCGGCCCGGCCTCACCCACGGCGGCAGCCGGGACACCCCGGCACCGCAGAAAGTGGTAACCGCGCACGATGGCGTCGCACTGGACATGGGTGCGGGCTGCCCAGGCGCTGACCTGCGCCTCGGTGCTGACATCGAGCTCAAGTCCGAGCGCGGGCCGGCTCGGCGCGGGCACGCTGCCGCGTGCACGGCTCACCGCGAATTCCCTGACAGCCAGCACCTTGGCCGGACTGACGGTGTTCACCGGGCACGGAACGCCGAGCCTTGCCAGCAGGCTGCGGCCTGCATGAGTGTGGATGGCACCGACAGCGGTGATGCCCAGGCACAGCACCGCCAGGGTTCCCGCGGCGGCGCTGCGCCAGGTGCGCTCGCTCAGCTTGCGCATGACGCGGCCACCGTGGGCGGCAGGTATACCGGACCTGAGGGCGTAGCGGAGGTGATCGTGCCACGCAGGTTGAAAAGAATGGGTACCGTGCTGTACTGGAACTTCGTTCCAACGGGGATCCCGGCGGCATTCGGCGCCGTTAACTCGTACGTGCCGTTGGTGGTCGAAGTCAGGGCTGCGAAGTCGGCCGCCGGCAGGTCCTTCTGCAAGGTTGCTACCAGGTCGACCATGAACTCGTCGAACACGCAGCCGGGTACGCCCACGTCATTGTGGGCCTCGGTCATGTCCTGGCACATCTCCGGCTGTGAGTCGACGTCACTGGAAACGGTAACGGGGCCCGGATAGGTGTACGGACCGCCGAGCAGCGCGTCGAATTGCAGGTTCAGGCACGCCTCCAGACGCGCGACGGTGTCGTGCGCCATGCTGCTGTTCGAGGTATTCGAGGTCACCGCCGCGAAGTAAGGCGCAGTCACCGGATCACTCACCAGGCCGGTGACTGCGTCCCCGATGATCGTCTTGACCCCAACCGGAGCCCCGGCATCGCCGCCCAGGGCGGTCCAGATCGCCGCATTCTCGGGGTATTGCACGGTTGGCGTGTTGTCGCTGTCGTGACATGCCGCCAGTGCCAGCACTGCCAGCGTTGCCAGAGCAGTTATGTACCTGATTTTCACAGAGGTCTCTCCTGTTGAGGGCGGGGCTGCGTGCCGCAGGCAATCCAGCGAGCGCGCACGGACGGCGCACGTTCAGTGCGTCCATTCTTCGAATCGCTTTCCTGATTACGGTGGCGGCGTCCGCCCGGATGCACGGCCAGCCCAACTCGGCGTTCCCGGAGGCTTCGGCAGGGCGCAGCCCGTCACACATCGGCAGCGGCGTTGCGCGGCCAACCCAGACCGGGGGCGCTTCAGGTACGGCGCTTCGCGAAGCGCCGAGGCGCGGTGCGCGCCGGGCAGCCGTGGAGGAAACGATGCTGGAGCGGGGCAGGAATAGAGCAGCCGCCCGGCGCCATCGGGGCAGCCGGAGGACCGCAGGCGCGACGGCGAAGTGAGGGTTGCCCTCTGCCGCGCGCCGGTGAATCTATTCGAGAATGGCGGACTGGATGCGCACCCCGTGCGCGAGGAGCGCCGAGATCGGCGCCTGTTCCACGACCTTGAGCAGCTCGAGCTTCTGCGGCTCGCTCAGCGGCCGGCCGAAGGACAGGCGCCGCTCGATGTGCTCCTCACCGCCTTCGTTGCGCGACCAGCGCACCCCCACGGTGACCTTGCCGAGGGTCCACTGGCGCTGGGCCGCGTGGCGCCGTACCGCAACCGCTGCGCAGCTGCCGAGACTCGCCAGGAGCAGCTCGGTCGCGCCGAAGCCGGCATCGCTGCCGCCGGCGGTGACGGGCTCGTCGGCCGTCAGGTGGTGGTGACCGGAAACGACCTGCTGCAGGTGCGCGTGCTCGTTGATGACGGTGACGTGAGACATCTGCAAGCCTCCGTTGGGAAAGGGCCTCAGCCGGCGGCGTGGCCGCGCAGCCCGGCGAGCGCGCCGGCGCGCGCCGAGCGGTGGAACATGCTGCGGGCGATGCTGCCTAGGCTCGAGCCGGTGACGTCATCGAGCCGGTACGGGGCGCCCTCGAGGATCGACGCGGCGGCGCGCAGTCCGCTGCGGATCGCAGGCCCGATGCCCTCGCCGAGATCGCGCGTGGCCAGTCCCGCCGCATCCCCGGTGATGAAGGCGTTGCCGCGGCGCACGGTCTCGACGTTGCCGCGCAGGAAATAGCTGTAGCCGGTCGGGTCGTACTGAGCACCCGGGGCGAGCCCGGCGAGCGTCGCGGTAAGGAATTCCCAGTGGCCACGGATGTCGTGACCGGAGTTCTTCATGCGCGCGGCGATCCCGCCGACGCCCACGTTCAGCCAGCCCCGCTCCTTGGGCACGTACCACGAATAGCCCGGCAGGCCGTGCCCGAAGAACCACAGGTGGCAGTCGCGCTCGGCCCAGTCGTAGCGGATCTCGTGCTCGAGGGTCACCAGCTGCAGTTCGCTCGCACGCGGGTTGGCCTCGCGGAACAGCTCGCGGTACACCGGGCAGCGCGTGCCGCCGGCTCCGATCAGGTAGCGGCAGCGGAAGGCCCCGTCGATGCGGAAGCCCTCGCCGTCGGGCTCGACGTGACGCACGTTGTGCTCGAGCACCTCGACGCCGGAGCGCTCGAGCAGCCAGGCGTCGAACTCGACCCGGCGGATCGAGTGCTGCACGCAGGGCACCGGGACGTTCCAGCGCCCGAAGTGCATGCGCAGGCGCGGGTAGGTGATCAGGCTGTGCGGGTAGGCGCGCACGTCCATGCCCAGCTCGGAGACCACTTCCGGGGTGATCCAGCCGGCGCACAGCTTCAGGCGCGGAAATCGTTCGCGGTCGAGGAGCAGCACCTCGCGGCCCGCGCGCCGCAGCCTCAGGGCCGCGGAGGAGCCCGCCGGGCCGCCGCCCACGATGACGATCTCGACCGAGCGCATGGGCAGCGGCGCCTCAGCGCGGGTACAGGTGCGCGCGCGTCAGCGGGACGTCGTTGCTCTCCCCCGGCGCGAACAACACCTGGAACAGCTGCAGCGTGCCGGTCGTGAACGCGGCGACGGAGCCGGCGAGGTACAGGCGCCACATCCGCACGAAGCGCTCGTCGAACATCGCGCGTACCCGCTCACTCGCGGTCTCGTACAGGGCCAGCCAGTCGCGCAGGGTCTGTGCGTAATGCAGGCGCAGGTTCTCCACGTCCAGCACCGAGAGGTTCCAGGGCTCGAATATCTCCATCATCTGGCTGAGGGCGGGAGGATAGGCCCCGGGGAAGATGCGCTTCTCGATCCAGGGCTGCAGTTGCGCCGGAAAGTTGCGGCCAATGGAGTGGATGAGTCCCCGCCCCTGGCCGCCGAGCGCGCGGTTGGCTACCTCGCCGAGCGCGGTGTAGTTGTCCACGCCGACGTGCTCGAGCATCCCGATGGAGACGAAGGCGTCGTAGCGGCCGCTGATGTTGCGGTAGTCATCGAGCACGTACTCGACCTGGCCGGTGAGCCCCTCGCGCGCGGCGCGCTCGCGGGCGTACGCGACCTGCTCGCGCGAGATGTTGAACGCGCGCACGCGCACCCCGTAATGGCGCGCCATGTGCAGCGCCAGCGTGCCCCAGCCGCACCCGGCCTCGACCACCGTCTCACCCGAGCGCAGGCGCAGCTTGCGGGCGACGTGATCCATCTTGGCGACCTGCGCCTCGTCGAGGCCCGCCTGCGGCGTCGGATAGTAGGCACAGGTGTAGGCCATCGTGCTGCCGAGCCACAGGGAATAGAACGCGTTGCCGATGTCGTAGTGGTGGTGGATGTTGTCGCGCGAGCCGGTGAGGGTGTTGCTGCGCGGGCGGCGCAGCGCACCGCGCGCCCGGCGCAGGAACGAGTCCCCGCGGCGCGCCGCGGCACCGGAGCGGTAGATGGTCTCGAGCAGCAGCACCAGGTCGCCGTCGATGGCCACGCTGCCGTCGGCATAGGCATCCCCGAAGCGCAGCTGCGGGTCCGACAGGGTGCGCATGAGCGTGCGCCGCGAATCGAAGGTGACACGCGCGACGGCCGGCTCGTCGGCAGGTCCCACGAGCGCGCGGTCCTTGATGGCGAATTCGACCGGGGGGTCCCCGATGGCGGCGCGCAGCCGGCTGAGCAGCCAGCTGTCGAGGGCCGGCCCGTGCGGGCGCTCGTCCCCAAGATCCTCGAGGCTTTGGGCGTGCTGAGCGCGCGAGGCGCGCTCGGAACTCGATGCCAGGCTCTTTTCTACGGCGTTCACGGCAAGTGGGCCCTTTCGTCGATATCCGCACCCTAATTTATCACGCACGGGAGACGAGGGCAGCGTGGGCCGGGCGTCGCGCCGCCCGAAAAAAACACCTTCTAAATCAGCGACTCCCGAGGGTCTTGTTGAGCACATTCGCGAGCCGGCCGCCGACCGGCAGCGGCCTCTCGCGCGCAAGACCGGAAGCCTGGCGGACGTAGGCGGTGTCGGGCACGACGACCTGCCGGGACGGGCTGCCGCAGGCAGATCCCGGGCAGCGATCGGCCACGTTGCGGGCGAGGTTGTTGGACTCCCATACCCACCGGTCCGCCCCTCTGGCCGGCCCCGGCCACCAGCGCCTGCGCCTCGCGCGCGCGTGAGGTCGATGTCCGGGGCTCCTGATGCCGGCTACTCGTCCCGAGGGCGCTCTTCGCAAGGCCGTTGTCCCAGGCGCGGTGCAGGCTCCCGCGACAGCGCGTGCGCACACCCTCGACCGCGACCGGCAGGCGGTTTCCGCCACGGTCGTCGTTGTCCGCGGCGTGCAGCGGCTGGCGCAGGTCACCGCCGAGGTGCACGACCCGTTTCAGCGCCTCGTCGCGCTCGCGGTGCGTCGCGCCGCGGTCGATGAGTTGCTCGAGCTGCTCCGACCCGCACTGTGCATCGCGACACGCGCGCGCCATGAGGACAGCTGCGCATACGGGAGCATCGTCGTAATGCCAGCGCCCGTGTGCCCCCGGGGTACGGGACAGCTCGTCCGCCCATACCGCGACCGCCGCGAGCGTCGCGCGCCCGGGCGGATTGCAGTGGCGATCCAGGTCCCCTCTCGGAGTCCCGCCGCCGCGGACCGCGTGCGGGCCGTGAGGAGACGGCCGGCAATGGCGCCCACCGTGCGGTGCCCCTGCGGTCCCCACGCCAGGGCGAGTGACGGGCCGGCCAGGAGGAGCGCCACCAGCGTCACGGCGCGGTTACTCTTAATTAATGGTGAGTCCTGCGCCCCGGAGCCGCCGGGCCGGCCCCCGGCATCCGCTACACTGCGCCGCGCCCGGGCACCCCACACCACGGAAACTCCCCGCATGAACCGCACTCCCCGCCTGTATCCGTCCCTGCGCGTCCTGGTCGGCGCAATGGTCGCCGTGATGGCCGCCACGGCACTCGCGGCCGGGCCGCAGTCCTCGGGCCTGGATCTCGGGGGCATCGATCGCAGCGTCGCGCCCGGCGACGACTTCTTCGCGTACGCCAACGGCGCCTGGCTCGCCACCACGGAGATCCCGGCAGACCGTGCGTCCTGGGGCGCGGGCGAGATCACCGACGAGCTCACGCGCAAGCGGACCTCGGAGCTGATCCAGGCCGCCGCACACGGTGCCGCCCCAGGTTCGGATGCGGCACGCGTCGGCACTTATTACGCGGCCTTCATGGACGAGGCGTCAATCGAGCACGCCGGGTTGAAGCCTCTCGCGGCCGGGCTCAAGCGCATCGGTGCGATCACCGACCGCCGCGGTCTCGCGGGCGTGCTCGGCTCGACCCTGCGCGCCGACGTGGACGTACTCAACAGCACCAACCTGCACACCGAGAACCTCTTCGGGCTGTGGGTTGCCCAGGACCTGAGCGACCCGTCGCGCTACCTGCCGTTTCTGCTGCAGGGCGGGCTTGCGATGCCGGACCGGGACTACTACCTCAACCCGTCCGAGAAGATGAGCACGATCCGCAAGCAGTACCAGGCGCACATCGCCACCGTAATGCGGCTCGCCGGCTTCGACCAGCCCGAGGCGCGCGCGCAGCGCGTGTTCGACCTTGAGACCCGCATCGCGCGTGCGCACGTGAGCCGCGAGGACTCCGAGGACGTCCAGAAGGGCAACAACCACTGGCAGCGCGCCGACTTCGAAAAGCGTGCGCCGGGACTGGACTGGGGCGCCTACCTTGCGGCCGCCGGGCTCGGGGAACAGCCGACCTTCGTCGTCTGGCAGCCGGGCGCCCTAACCGGCACCGCGGCCCTGGTGGGCAGCGAGCCGCTCGCGAGCTGGCAGGACTGGCTGCGCTTCCACTACGTCGAGCACTACGCGTCGTACCTGAACCAGGCGCTGGCGAACGAGCACTTCGAGTTCCACGGCCACATCCTCTCCGGCACGCCGCAGCTGGCGCCGCGCTGGAAGCGCGCCGTCGACGCCACCAACCTCGCCGTCGGCGAGGCCGTCGGGCGCCTGTACGTCGAGCGCTACTTCCCGCCGAGCGAGAAGGCGCGCGCTCAGGCGATGGTGAAGAACCTGCTGGCGGCCTTCAGCGCACGCATCGACCACCTGGAGTGGATGGCACCGCAGACCCGCGCAGAAGCCAAAGCGAAGCTTGCGGCGCTCAAGATCGGCATCGGCTACCCGGACCACTGGCGCAGCTATCAGGGGCTCGAGGTCAGGCGTGCGGATGCCTTCGGCAACGCCGAGCGCGCCGGACTCTTCGAGCTCAGGTCCAGCCTGCGCAAGCTCGGGACCCCGGTGGACCGCGGCGAGTGGGTCATGAACCCGCAGGAGGTAAACGCGGTCAACCTGCCTGCCATGAACGCGCTGAACTTCCCGGCCGCCATTCTGCAGCCGCCCTTCTTCGACCGGTCGCGTCCGCAGGTCATGGACTATGGCGCCATCGGTGCCACCATCGGGCACGAGATCAGCCACAGCTTCGATGACCAGGGCGCGCTGTTCGATTCCCAGGGGAAGCTGCGCAACTGGTGGACCCCGAGCGACTTCGCGCACTTCGAGGCCGCCGGCAAAGCGCTCGCGGCGCAGTTCGATGCCTACCGGCCGTTCCCGGACGTGCACGTCAACGGCAAGCAGACGCTCAGTGAGAACATCGCCGACGTCGCGGGCCTCTCGGCCGCCTACGATGCCTGGCACCTCTCGCTCGGCGGTGCGAAGCCCGCCGGCGCCGACAACTTCAGCGCCGAGCAGCTGTTCTTCCTGAGCTACGCGCAGAGCTGGCGCTCGAAGATCCGCGAGGCCGCGATACGTCGGCAGATCGTGACCAACGGGCACGCCCCGGACCAGTACCGCGCCGACACGGTTCGTAACCTCGATCCGTGGTATGCCGCCTTCGGGGTGAAGGCCGGCCAGAAGCTCTACCTCGAGCCGGCGGCCCGCGTGCGCGTCTGGTAACGCCCTCAGCGCCGGGTGAAGGTGACCGTGCAGGGCCGTCCCTCGACGCGGTGACCGGTACCTGCGGTGGCGGCGAAGTGCGCGGCGACGTGGTAACCGTACGCGGTGCCGGCGGGCCGGTCGCCGACGGCATAGGGGGCAGCGCCCACCAGGCCGCTCGCGTACAGCGTGGCCTCACCGTCGGCGGCGATGGTGCCGTCGAGCGTCAGCCAACCGGGCTGGCCGCGCGTGCCCTTCTCCCCGTGCAGCACGCCCTCGCTCACGCTCGAGGGGAACTCGAACGAGTACCCCAGTGCGCCGTGCGAGTTTTCGCACGACAGCACCGTCGTCCACGAGCCGTCAAAATCGTGCCCCGCCGCCACGGCGCGTGCCGCGAGCAGACCCAGGATCAGGATCGCGGCTGTCTTCACGGCGGCCCCCTGTGCTGGAATGAACCAGGGGCGGTGACTGACCGCCCTTGACCACAAAGTCTAGGGATCGGCCGAGAACTGCGCCAGCCAGTCGAGCACGGTGCGCGTAAGGGCCAGCCGACCGCCCGAGTAGGCGTGATCGGTGTCGAGGTGCACTGCCGTCAGGTGCGAGCCGCCGGCGGTGCGCACCGCCTCCGCGATCGCATCGTCCTCGTCGCGGAAGCGGTCGTCCGAGGTCACCACCAGCACCGGCCGCGGCGCCCAGTGCGGGGCCAGGTGCACCAGGTCCCATTCACCCGCGTGCGACCTGAGCTCCGTGATGAGGCCTGCGGCCGTGGCGCCGCGCAGCGGGCCGAGCTCACCCTCGAAGCGCGCGCGGGTCTCGTCCGCCCAGCCCGGGCGCATCATGGCGAGCCGGCGGTTGGCGGCCGATATCATCGCGACGCCCGCGACCGACGGGTCGCGGGAGGCGACGATCCCCGCGACATGGCCGCCGACGCTGTGGCCCGCAAGCACGAGGCGGGAGGTGTCGACGGCGAGCAGCTGCGCGCGCCCGCGCAGGTAGGCGAGCACCGCCTGCGTGTCCTCGATGCAGTGGGCGAGGGAATAGGCCCCCTCGCTGCCCCAGGCACCGCGGTAGTGGAACAGGAGCACGTTGAAGCCAGCGCGGCGCGCAGCCTGTGCCAGATCCTCGTTCTGCTCATATCCGGCGAAGCCGTGCAGCATGACGAGCGTCGGGTGTGCACCCTCGCCACCGGCCTGGTAGAAGACCCCGAAGAGGCGGGACCCGTGGCTCGGGATCGACATCTCGAGCATCTTCGGCGCAGGCGCCTGCGGCGGAGGATCAAGAGCGATGGCATCGCCGGGCGGGGCCGCCCGCGCCGCGGTGAACGTGAGACACAGCACAAGGAGCCCCAGGCGCGCACGCATCAGAGGGCCGCCTCGAGCGGTGCGAAGTACACCAGCGTCTGGTAGGGGAAGGTCACGCGGCCGGCACGCGCATGACGGTCGAACACCTGCCTGAGTCCGCGCATCAGCGGCTCGTGCTCGGGATGCCCCGGCTCGGGGGCGTAGGACGAGGACATCAGGCGCCCCTTCAGGCCCTCGAAGTCGAACTCCTGGCGGTTGGGGAAGGTCACGAGCTGCGGCGCGCGGCCCAGGAACTCGTGCATCGCGCGCCCGTCCGCGCGGCTGCCGACCACCTCGTCGTACTCCGGTGCGTGGCGGCGTACGAGCGCCTCGTAGTCCATGAGGAACTCGCTGCCGCGCGCCGGGTGCTCGTTCCACAGGAGCGCGGCGTGGGCACCCGGGCGCAGGATCCGCAGCGCCTCGCGGCGCGCCTCGGGGATGCGGAACCAGTGGAAGGCCTGGCCCGCGACGATCAGGTCGACACTGGCCGGGGCGAGCGTGGTGGCCTCGGCCGTGCCGCGGATACTGGTGAAGTGCGGGTGGGAACCCAGGTCCGCCTCCGCCGCGCCCCGCATGCCATCGTTCGGCTCGACGCCTGCGACCCGCGCCCCCGCCTCGAGCAACAGGCGCGTGAGGATACCGGTGCCCGAGCCCAGGTCGGCGACCTGCGCCCCGCGGCGCAGCCCGCAGCGCTCCCCGAGGAGCGCGATCGCCTCGGGCGGATAGCTCGGCCGGTAGCGCACGTAGTTGGCCACGCGGCTGGAGAACCGCTGCGTCGGATCGGGGGTGGCGGTCATCGGGCATCTCACGCCTGTACCGGTGGCGGGGGCAGCACAGTGCCAGCGCCGCGCGGCGTGCGCATCTCTCCAATTAGGCAGGAGGACACGGTAGCGTACTTCAGTGACAATCACCCATCCCGCAGGAGCGTCCATGACCTCTCCGTATACCCGACTGGAGACCCAGCTGGTGCACGCCGGCGAACCCAGCCCGCGCATCCAGGGCGCCGTGGAGATGCCGATCTTCCAGTCCTCGACGTTCGAGTACCAGGGCGAGGCGCGCTACGACGACGTGCGCTACCTGCGCAGCAACAACACCCCGAGCCAGGTCACGCTGCACGAGAAGCTCGCGATCCTCGAGGGCGCCGAGAGCGCGCTCGTGAGTGCCAGCGGCATGGCGGCCATCTCGACGACCCTCTTCGCCCTGCTCGGCGCCGGCGATCACCTGCTCGCCCATCATTGCCTCTACGGCGGCACGCACGACCTCGTGACGCAGGAGTTTCCCCGCCACGGACTGGGCGCGAGTTTCATTGACGCCACGCGCCCGGACACCTGGGCTGTGCACCTCACCCCGCGCACGCGGGCGATCTACGTCGAGGCCATGACCAACCCGCTGCTGGAGGTCGCCGACCTCGCAGCGGTGGTGCGCTTCGCCCGCTCCCACGGGCTGATCTCGATCATCGACAACACCTTCGCGAGCCCGGTCAACTACCGCCCGGTGCCGGCAGGCTTCGACCTTTCCCTGCACAGTGCCACCAAGTACCTGAACGGGCACTCGGACATCGTGGCCGGCGCCGTCGCCGGGCGCCGGGACCTGGTGGACCGGATCCGCCATCAGGCAAACCTCCTCGGCGGTGCGCTCGATCCGCACGCGGCGTTCCTCCTGAAGCGCGGCCTCAAGACGCTTGCGCTGCGCGTGCGCTTCCAGAACGACAGCACGCTCGCGGTCGCGCGCTTCCTAGAAGCCCATCCGCGGGTGCGGTGCGTCAACTATCCGGGACTTGCCAGCCATCCCCAGCACGCGCGGGCCCGCGAGCTGTTCGCAGGCTGCGGCGGGGTCCTGAGCTTCGAGCTGGATGGCGACGCCCGCGCGGCCGACCGGTTCGCGCAGCGGCTGCGCATCGCGGCCGTGGCCCCGAGCCTGGGCGGCGTGCACACCCTGATCACGCGCCCGGCCACCACCTCGCATGCCGGCATGGCGCCCGGGGAGCGCCGCTCGCTCGGGATCAGCGATGCGCTGCTGCGCCTCTCGGTCGGGATCGAGGCGACCGAGGACCTGATCGAGGACTTCGGGCAGGCGCTCGAGGCACGCCCGGCGTGAGCTGCGCAGGATCCGGGTGTCGGCCGCACCGTGCTGACGACGATGATGCCGGCGTGGCGTCGATACTTCGAACGAGGAGAGCGGACCGATGAGCGAAACCCGGGCGGCGAGTCCACCGATCACTGCGGGGGCGGAGGGCCGCACCGCGCTCGAGCTCACCCTGCTCGGGGCGATCTGGGGCGGCTCGTTCCTCTTCATGCGGGTCGCCGCTTCCGAGTTCGGGCCCTTCCCGCTGGTCGAGGCGCGCCTGGCACTTGGGGCGCTCATCCTGCTGCCGTTCCTGTGGCAGGCGCGCGCGCAGCTTCGCGGGCGCATCTGGTGGCGCATCGCCGGGATCGCCGCCATCAACTCCGTCATCCCCTTCTGCCTGTTCGCCTGGGGCGCGGAGCGCGCACCGGCCGGCATCGGCGCCATCACCAACGCCATGACCGTCATGTTCACCGCGCTGGTCGCGTTCCTCCTCTACGGCGAGCAGATCGGCTCGCGGCGGCTCACCGGCCTCGTCGCAGGATTCGTGGGCGTGACAATCCTGGCGAGTGGCAAGACCGACGGGGTTAGCGTATGGCCGGCCGCACTCGCGGGCACCGCGGCCTCGCTGTGCTACGGCATCGGCATCAACCTCGCCAAGCGCCACCTGACCGGCATCCCCTCCGGAGCGGCGGCGGCGGCCAACCTGCTCACCGGCAGCCTCATCCTCGCCCCGCTCGCGCTGTATACCTGGCCGGCACACCCGATCGGGACGCACTCCTGGGTGAGCGCCGTGCTCCTGGGCGTGCTGTGCACCGGGGTCGCCTTCGTCTTCTACTACCGCCTGATCGCGCGCATCGGGGCGGCACGGACCTCGACGGTGACCTATCTCATCCCGCTGTTCGCCGTGCTGTGGGCGTGGGTGATCCTCAAGGAGCCCCTCACCCTCACCATGGCCATCGCCGGCGGCCTCATCCTGGTCGGGGTGGCCCTGAGCCAGGCGCGACCGGTCGCCCCCAGGACCTGACTCGCGCGCGCCCGCGGCACCGGCGGGGGACTTGCGGCTTGGCTTTCGGTACCCTTACGCGCCTTTTGGCTGGAGCGGGCTGATTCACCAACCGATGTTTCCGGGACTGTTCAACGCCCGCGACCTGGGGGGCCTGCCCACCACCGACGGCGGCCAGACGCGCGCGCGCTCGCTGGTGCGCGCGGACGATCTTGCACAGCTGGACGCTGCGGGACTCGCGGCGCTCGAGGCCTACGGCATCCGCACGGTCCTCGACCTGCGCTGGCCGGAGGAAGCGGCGCGCTATGGAAGCCCGGTGAGCGCCGCCCTGCCATCGGTGAACTACAGCCGCATCTCGCTCCTCACCCACACCGAGGACGAGTGGCGGCTGCGCAGCCGCGACGTGGCCAAGGAACTGTGGAAGTGCACCGTGCTCGAGCGCCTGCGGGGGGAGTTGCGGCGCGTGCTTGCCTTCATCGCCGCGGCCGAGCCGGGACCGCTGCTGTTCCACTGCGTGGCGGGCAAGGACCGCACCGGCCTCATCGCCGCGCTGCTGGAGGCGCTCGCCGGGGTCGAACCGGCCGCGATCGCGCACGACTACGCCGCGAGCGCGGACAACCTGCGCGGGGAGTACCTGCGCCGCTACCCGAACAGCGAGCCGGCCCGGATCCTGGATGCGCTGCGCTGCCCTGAGGCCGGCGCCTACAACATGCTGAAATTTCTCGACGACGCGGGTGGCGTGCACGCGTACCTCTCCGGCATCGGGCTCGCGCCGGAGCAGATCGCGGCGCTGCGCTCGCGCCTGCGCGCCTGAAATCCGCCCGCCCGTTCACCCTTCATTCAGCGCCGGGCGCCGATACTGGCCTCGCACCGGATGAAGCGCTCCCGAACGGCCCCTCAATAGCGCGCGGGCACCCTTAGCGAACCTCGTTCCGGATTTGAGCGCTTCACTCCGGTGCGACACCCGAGGCACCATGGCCCCCTCCGGGGGCTGGCGCCAAAAGCTGCGACCCCCGTCACGGGGGAGCCTCCTCATGCAAGTCAGCGGCGGTTGTCTGTGCGGCGCGATCCGCTACCGGATCGACTCGGACCCCATCGTCACGCGCGTGTGCTGGTGCCGGGTGTGCCAGTACATCGGCGCCGGCAGCGGCACGGTCAACGTGTGCTTCCCCACTGCGGCGCTCACGCTGACCGGCGAGCCACGCGATTTCCCGCTCACCGCCGACAGCGGCAACCGCATGCACCGGCACTTCTGCCCCCACTGCGGCACGCACCTGTTCAGTGCCGCCGAGTCCCGGCCGCACCTGGTGTTCGTGCGCGCCGGCACGCTGGATGACCCGGAAGTGGCCCGCCCGGCGATGACCATCTGGACCGCCGAGGCCCCGGGCTGGGCGTGCATCGATGAAACGCTGCCGCGCGTTCCCGGACAGCCGCCCCCGGCGGCCTGAGCGGCCCCGCCGCCCCGAAGACTCAGTTGAGCTTGAGCGCCGCGCGCAGTTCGGGCGCGGTGAGCACGTGGGTGTAGGGATAAGTCCCGAAGTCGAACTCGCGCGCCCGGGCTAGCCCCCCGACGATCACCGGCTCGAACCCGGCGTCGCGCACGAGGCCCTCGGCCACTCTCAGTGCCGCGGCGTCATCTCCGGCGAGCGGGATCGCCACGAGCGGCGGTGGCCGGTGGGCAAGCTTCGCAAGGTCGCGGTAGCCGATGGCATTGAAGGCGCGGACCAGACGCACTCCCGGAAGGAACCGTGCCGAGGCTGCCCCGGTACCCTCCGCGCGCGCCGCGTCGGCCATCGGACCGTCACGCTCGGGATAAGGATTACAGGTGTCAAGGACGATGCGCCCGGCGAGCGAGTCCTTGAGCGAGCTGCCGATCTCCGGCAAGGCCTTGTAGGGCACCGAGATCAGCACCACGTCGCCGAATCTCGCCGCCTCGAGCGGGGATCCGACGCGGGCCAGCGGGCCGAGGCTGTCCGCCAGCGGCTTGAGTTCCCCGGGGTGGCGGGAGGACAGGAGCACCGGGTGCTCTGCCTGGACCCACAGCCGTGCCAGCGTGCCGCCGATGTGACCGGCACCGATGATGCCGATCTTCAGCGGCGCGGGTTCGGCGGCGGCCGCCGCGCCCGCGAGCACAAGCGCAAGCGTAGCGGCCCTGAGCGGGCCGCTGCCAAGCACCGCGGCACCGACGTGCCACGCGCCGCGCAGCAGTCGCCACGCGGCGTGCGCGTGCTTACTTCTTACGGCGCGCTCCGGCGCGTTTGGCCGCACGGAAGGAAATGCCCGAGCGCATCGCCTTCTGCTGCACGGCCGCTGCAGTGCGACCGAGCTTCTTCGCCACCTGCGCCGTTGGCGTGCCGGCACGGGCCAGCGCCTTCAGCGTCTTCATCTCGTGGGCGCTCCAGCCGGCGCCGTCATTCGGCGGACGTCTTGCCATGGTAGTAACTCCGTCGTGAAGTGGTTCGGGGTCGGCGATCATACACCGCGAATACTGCAGCGGCGCACTCCACTAACGATCTGCAACATGTTGGAACCAGTTCAGAGCGACGGGAACCGCGCGTTCCAACTCATAACTTCACATGTAACACATCGGCGATCGACGCGGCTGGACCGAGTCTGACTAAAGCGTGGCAACTGCACAGGCGCGCAGGTGTTTCCGCACAGCGGAACGTTCATGCCGATGGTGTTGTCCAAGTGCTCGCGGAGGGATGCGGCCGGCCGTCGGTGAAAACCGACAGCACGGACGCGGAAAACACCGGAGCGCCTGCGGCCGCTCAGTTAGATGTGGACGCCGGCGCGAAGGTACGCGGCGTCGACCGCATTCGAAAGCAGCATGGCGATCGTCATGGGGCCCAGGCCGCCGGGAACCGGCGTGATCCAGGCTGCGCGCTCGGCCGCGCGCTCGAACTCGACGTCGCCGACCAGCTTGCCGGCGGCGGTGCGGTTGATGCCGACATCAAACACCGCGGCCCCGGGGCGAATCCAGTCGCCCGGTATGAAGTCTTCCTTGCCGACCGCGGCCACCACCACCTCGGCACGCTCGACCTCGGCGCGCAGGTCGCGGGTGCCGGTGTGGCACACCGTCACCGTGGCGCGCGCGAGCAGCAGCTCGAGCGCCATCGGCCGGCCCACGATGTTGGAGGCCCCGACCACGCAGGCGCGGGCCCCGGTGAGCTCGATGCCGTACTCCTGCGCGAGGCGGATCACGCCAAAGGGCGTGCAGGGGCGCAGCCGCGGGCGCTTCTGTGCCAGGAGCCCGGTGTTCACCGGGTGGAAGCCGTCGACGTCCTTGGCCGGGTCTACCGCATCCATGATGCGGTTGGTGTCCACGCCCTTCGGCAGCGGCAGCTGCACCAGGATGCCGTCGACCCGCGGATCTGCGTTGAGTTTCTGCACCAGCGCGAGGATCTCCCCTTCCGGGGTGCTCGCCGGCAGGTCGTGCGCGAAGGATTCGATGCCCGCCTCCAGCGAGGACTTGCGCTTGTTGCGCACGTACACGCTCGAGGCGGCGTCCTCGCCCACCTGCACCACCGCCAGCCCCGGGCGGCGGCCGAAGCGCGCCGCGAAGGCCGCGGCGCGCTCGGCAACCTGTGCCCTGACCCTGGCGGCAACCGCCTTGCCGTCAAGGATCCGTGCGCCGCCGGCGGCGCGCTGTTCGCCCGGGGCGCCCATCAGTAGCGGTACTGGTCGGGCTTGAACGGGCCGGCCTTGTCGACGCCGATGTAGCGCGCCTGCGCATCCGTCAGCGTCGTAAGCTCGACCGGCAGCTTCTTCAGCTGCAGCCGCGCGACCTTCTCGTCCAGGTGCTTGGGCAGCACGTACACGCCCACCGGGTAGTTCGCGGTGCGGGTGAAGAGCTCCACCTGCGCGATCGTCTGGTTGGCGAAGCTCGAGCTCATCACGTAGCTCGGGTGGCCAGTGCCGCAGCCGAGGTTCACCAGGCGCCCCTCGGCGAGCAGGATCAGGCGCCGCCCGTCCGGCAGCAGCACGTGATCGACCTGCGGCTTGATGTTCTCCCACTTGTACTGCTTGAGGCTCGCAACGTCGATCTCGTTGTCGAAGTGGCCGATGTTGCACACGATCGCGTTGTGCTTCATGCGCACCATGTGGTCGTGCGTGATCACGTGGTAGTTGCCGGTGGCGGAGACGAAGATGTCGGCCTTGTCGGCCGCATAGTCCATCGTCACCACGCGGTAGCCCTCCATCGCGGCCTGCAGCGCGCAGATCGGGTCGATCTCGGTCACCCACACCTGGGCCGACAGCGCGCGCAGCGCCTGCGCGGAGCCCTTGCCGACGTCGCCGTAGCCGCAGACCACCGCGACCTTGCCGGCCACCATCACGTCGGTGGCGCGCTTGATGGCATCCACCAGCGACTCGCGGCAGCCGTAGAGGTTGTCGAACTTGCTCTTGGTCACCGAGTCGTTGACGTTGATCGCGGGGAAGGCGAGCTTGCCCTCCTTGGCCATCTGGTAGAGGCGCTTCACACCGGTGGTGGTCTCCTCGGTCACGCCCCTGATGTGCGCGATGCGCGTCGAGTACCACTTCGGGTCCTGGCGCAGCTTGGCGCGGATGGAGGCGAACAGGGCCGTCTCCTCCTCGCTGGCGGGCTTGGCGATGACCGAGGCGTCGCTCTCGGCGCGCGTGCCGAGGTGCAGCAGCAGGGTCGCATCCCCGCCGTCATCGAGGATCATGTTGCTGTGGCCGCCGTCCGGCCACTCGAAGATGCGGTGCGTGTAGTCCCAGTAGTCCGCCAGCGACTCGCCCTTCCAGGCGAACACCGGGGTGCCGGCCGCCGCAATCGCCGCGGCGGCGTGGTCCTGGGTGGAGAAGATGTTGCAGGAAGCCCACCGCACCTGCGCACCCAGGGCCTGCAGCGTCTCGATGAGCACCGCGGTCTGGATCGTCATGTGGAGCGAGCCGGTGATGCGCGCGCCCTTCAGGGGGCGCGTCAGCGAGTACTCCTCGCGGATCGCCATGAGACCGGGCATCTCGGTCTCGGCGATGGCGATCTCCTTGCGGCCCCAGTCGGCGAGCTTGAGATCGGCGACCTTGAAATCGGCCGTGGCGGCCGGCTTGAGTGTAGCGTTCATACGGATACTCCGTTGTTCAGCAGAGCGAGCGCCGTATGGATAATCCCGCAAACCGCTGAGCCTGGCAGGCCCTCGCAGCCCGTCGCAACGCTCCTCAGCCGGTGCGGCTGCCGCCTGTGCCGGCGGCGGGTTCGATTCTACGCCGCGCGCACTGCCTTGCCCTCCGCGGCGAGCTCGGCGGCAAGATCGGTGCGCTCCCAGGTGAACTCGGGCTCCGTGCGCCCGAAGTGCCCGTAGGCGGCGGTTTTCTGGTAGATCGGCCGTACCAGGTCGAGCATCTCGCGCAACCCGTACGGGGTCAGGTCGAAGTGCTTGCGCACGAGCTGCGTCAGCCGCTCGCGCGACAGCGAACTGGTGCCGAAGGTCTCCACCATGATCGAGGTGGGCTCGGCGACGCCGATGGCGTAGGACACCTGCACCTCGCAGCGCTCCGCGAGGCCCGCCGCGACGATGTTCTTGGCGACGTAGCGCGCCGCATAGGCCGCCGAGCGGTCGACCTTGGAGGGATCCTTGCCCGAGAAGGCGCCGCCGCCATGGCGGGCATAGCCGCCGTAGGTGTCGACGATGATCTTGCGGCCGGTGAGCCCGCAGTCCCCGACCGGGCCGCCCGTCACGAACCGCCCGGTGGGATTGATGTGGTACTTGGTGCGCTTGTCGATCCACTTCGCCGGCAGCACCGGCTTCAGGATCTCCTCCATCACGGCCTCGCGCAGCACGCGCGTGGAGACCTCCGGGCTGTGCTGCGTGGACAGCACCACGGCCTCGAGGCCGACGGGCTTGTTGTCCTGGTAGCGCAGCGTCACCTGGCTCTTTGCGTCCGGGCGCAGCCAGTGCAGCTTGCCCGCCTTGCGGACCTGCGCCTGGCGCTTTACCAGCCGGTGCGCGAGGGTGATCGGCGCCGGCATGAGCACGTCGGTCTCGTTGGTTGCGTACCCGAACATCAGGCCCTGGTCGCCGGCGCCCTGCTTGCGCTCGTCCTTGCGGTCCACGCCCTGGGCGATGTCCGGGGACTGCTTGCCGATGATGTTGAGGACGCCACAGCTGGCGCCGTCGAAGCCCATGTCCGAGGAGTTGTAGCCGATGTCGAGCACGGTCTTGCGCACCAGCGCCTCGACGTCCACCCACGCCCGGGTGGTGATCTCGCCGGCGACGACCACGACGCCGGTCTTCACCAGGGTCTCGCAGGCCACGCGGCCCCGGTCGTCCTCTTTCAGGATCGCATCGAGCACGGCATCGGAGATCTGGTCGGCAACCTTGTCCGGGTGGCCTTCGGAAACCGACTCGGAGGTAAACAGGTAGTCATGCGCCATGGGGTGGGTTCTTACTCGGTGCAGGCCTAGGGGAAGCGACAAGTTTACCAAAGGAGCGCGCACGCCGGGGTTGCAGCAATATGTCCGGCAGTTCTAAGACAATATCCACAAACGGGGGGCTTAATTGCCGCTGAAACTGCCGAAATGCCGGTCCTGGGTGCTCCTCCTGCCGGCCACCGTCCTGGGCGCCCCGCCGCCCGCCCCCGGCGTCGGGGACCTCGCCCCGGACTTCACCAGCCGCAGCCTCGTCAGCCACGAGAAGGTGCAGCTGAGCGCCGAGCGCGGCCGCATCGTGTTCCTGACCTTCTTCGCCAGCTGGTGCGCACCCTGCCGCAAGGAAGTCCCGGTGCTGGAAGCGGTGCAGAAGCGGCTCGGGCCCGAGCGGGCGCGCGTGCTGGCCGTGAACTTCCACGAGGACGACCCGCGCGACCTCATCCGCTGGGCCCACAAGGTCAACGCACAGATGACGATCGTGGAAGACCCGGGGGCACACATCGCCGCGCACTACGGGGTCCAGGCGATCCCGCACCTCCTCATCATCGGCCCCGACGGCCGGATCCTGAAGGTGCACGAGGGCTACGGTGACGGGTCGCTCGAGGACCTGGTGGACGACATCAACGAGGTGCTGCGCAGCACGGCCGCTGCAAGCGCAGCATCCGCCGATCCGGATCCCGCAGTCGCCCCTCAGCCGTAGGCGCGCCGCAGTCGTGCCGTGAACTCCTCCGGCGTGAAGCGGTGGTTCTGCGTGCCACGGCACTCGATCTTGATCGCGCCCAGAAGGGATGCGATGCGCCCGGTGGTAGGCCAGTCCAGTCCCCGCATCAGCCCGTGCAGGAGGCCCGCGCGGTAGGCATCGCCGCAGCCGGTCGGATCGACCACGCGCTCGACGGGAGCGGCGGGGATCTTGAGCTCGTCGGCCCCGGTGTAGATCGAGGACCCGGCCGCACCGCGGGTCACGATGAGGGCGGCCACCCGCTCGGTGAGCTCGCGCACGCCCCAGCCGGTGCGCTGCTGCACCAGCTGCCACTCGTAGTCGTTCACCGTGACCCAGCGCGCCTGGGAGATGAAGCGCTTCAGGTCCTCCCCGTCGAAGAGCGGCAGGCCCTGCCCGGGGTCGAAGATGAAGGGGATACCGGCCGCGGCGAACTGTGCCGCATGGGTGACCATGCCCTCGCGCCCGTCGGGTGCCACGATGCCGAGCGTGATGCCGCGCCCGTCCGATACCCGGTTCTCGTGCGAGTGCTGCATCGCACCGGGGTGGAACGCGGTGATCTGGTTGTCGTCGAGATCGGTGGTGATGAAGGCCTGCGCGGTGAGCTCCGCATCGACAACGCGCAGGTGGTCGGTCGGTACCTGACAGCGCGTGAGCCACTCCCGGTACGGCGCAAAGTCGCTGCCGACGGTCGCCATGGGGTAGCCGGTGTCCCCGAGCAGGCGCAGGTTGTAGGCGATGTTGCCCGCGCAGCCTCCGAACTCGCGCCGCATCTGGGGTACCAGGAACGAGACGTTCAGCATGTGGATCTTGTCGGGCAGGATGTGGTTGGCGAAGCGGTCGCCGAACACCATGATCGTGTCGTAGGCCACCGAGCCGCAGATCAGGGCCCGGCCGGGAGAGGCTGTGTTCATCGTGGGTTTACTTCAGTCGCTCAGGATGTGAATAGACGACGTGGCGGTCGCGGCGCGCGAAGGCCACGAGCGTGAGCCCGGTCGCCTGCGCCATGCGCACCGCGAAACCGGTGGGAGCCGACAGCGCCACCAGGAGCGAGATGCCGACCGTAGCGCACTTCTGCACCATCTCGTAGCTGGCGCGGCTGGAGATCAGCATGTAGCCGGAGGCCGTGTCGACCGAGCCGCGCGCCAGGGCGCCGATCGCCTTGTCGAGGGCGTTGTGGCGCCCGACGTCCTCGCGGACCAGCTGGATGCCGTGGGCCGGGGAGACCCAGGCCGCCGCATGCACGCTCCCGGTGCGCGAGTTGATGGGCTGGCGCTGCCCGAGCGCCTCGATCGCCTCGTGCACCGCCGCCGCGGTCACGGTGGGCCCGGCCGGCACGGGGGCGACCTCGCGGATGGCGTCCGCGGCGGTCTCCGCCCCGCACAGGCCGCAGCCGGTGCGCCCGGCGAGGTTGCGGCGCCGCTGCAACAGCTGCGAGAAGCGCTCCCAGGCGACCGTCACGTGCACGTCGGCCGCGGTGGCGCTACGCCTGACTTCGACGCCGCGGATCTCCTCGCGGCGGGCCACCAGCCCCTCGCTCAGCGTGAAGCCGACCCCGTAGTCCTCGAGGTCCGCGGGCGTGGCCAGCATCACCACGTGGGGGACGTCGTGGTAGACGATCGCGACGGGGGCTTCCTCCGCCACCCAGTCGCGGGCCGCACTCACCTGCCCGTCCTTCCAGCGCTCGACCGTAAGTTCGCTCGCTACCGGCGGCCCCTCGCCGGGGGTGACGGGCTGCGTCTCGGGTGCGGCTGGGGTGGGAACCTGCATGCAATCGGGAGTATACGGCCCGCGCCTGCGTTCCCGAACGGCCGCGGGCGCAACCTTGACGGTGCCGGGGATGCCACGCGCGCACTACACTCTCGGGGCCGCCCAAACCACGGATGCCCGTGCCGATCGCATTCATATCCCGGCCCCGCGCCGGCCTCGCACTGGCACTCTTCGTACTCACCGGCGGTGCGGCGCGGGCGGACGTGCCTTTGCCGCTGGCCGGGTGGAACCTCGGCGGCGCGCTCGCGGTCACCAGCGACTACATCTATCGCGGCGTGTCCGAGAGTAACGGGCACGCCGCCGTGCAGGGCGACCTGCACCTCGCTACCGATGGCGGCACGTTCCTCGGCCTGTGGAGCTCCAGCCGCGACCACACGCTCGAGCCGGGCGCGGATGCGCTGTTGGAGCTCTACCTCGGGCACCACTTCGATCTCGGCACGGAATTCGGCGCCACGGTGAGCGCCCGCAGCCGCTACTACCTCGGCGCGAGCGAATACGAACCCCCGTCGGACTACCAGGAACTCTCCCTCGCGCTCGACTACCTGGACCGGGCGACGCTGACCCTGACGGCGATCCCGAACGCGGTGCGCTACTGGTTCAATATCCGCCTGAGCCGCGCGCCGGCCTACGTCGCGGAGTTTTCCACTCAGTGGCTGATCTTCGGGCCGCTGTTTCTCACCGGCGGGGCGGGCTACTACTACTCCTCCGGGACCGGTCCGGGCATCGACCGGGCGACCGGCTACGCCTACGGGAACGCCGGGGCCGCCTGGGAGTACCGCTCGCTGCGCCTGGAGGTGGGGTATTACTTCGCCCAGAATGCCGCCGAACGCTCTTTTCCCTACCCCGTGGCCGCCTCCCGGGTGGCCGCGACCCTCAGCTGGCGCTTTTGACCGGGCCGCACTAGCGTTGAACCGGACCGCGCCGCGCTGCCACTTACGGTGGTAGCGGTGGGTAACGGCCCCCGGCGCGGGGTGGGACTGCAATGGCTGAGCAGACATATCGCGGAACGGCCGGGGCGGCGCGGGAGACGGACCTCATCGCGCGCATCGCCGCGGGCGACCGGCGCGCCTTCGAGGAGCTCTACCACCTCTACCACCGGCGCATGGCGCGCTTCCTCACGCGCCTCACCCGGCGTTATGACATCGCCGAAGAAGTGATCAACGACACGTTCTGGGTCGTGTGGCGCAAGGCGCGCGACTTCCGGGGCGAGTCCCAGCCCTCCACCTGGATCTTCGGCATCGCCTACCGCAAGGCGCGCAGCGCGTTCCGCAGTGCCGCGCGCCTGAACGAACAGAACCTGGAGAGCGTCCCGGAACCACTGACGCACGAGACCCCGGCCAGCGAGGAGGAGCTGCGCGACTGGCTGAACCAGGCGCTCGGCAAGCTGCCGCTCGAACAGCGGCTCTCGGTCGAACTGTGCTACGAGATGGGTTATTCCTGCGACGAGATTGCTTCGATCATGAACTGCCCGGCCAACACGGTGAAGACCCGCCTGTTCCACGCGCGCGCCAAGCTGCAGCGCCTGCTGCCGCAGCTGGCAAGCCCCACGGATACACGGCGGGGAGAGGACGGCCAATGAGTGAGCGGCACGAGCATGCTGAGTCCTGGCGCCTCCTGCCATGGCTCGTCAACGGACGCCTCGCCGGTGCGCAGCGCGCGGCGGTGGAGGCGCACCTGCGAGGGTGCGCCGACTGCCGCGGCGAGCTCGCCGCCCAGCGGCGCGTCTCAGGACTGCTCGCCGCGCCCGAGCGTGTGAGCTACGCCTCGGGTCCCTCGCTGCGCAAGCTGATGGAGCGCATCGATGCACACGACCCGGACGAGGCGCCGGTCGCGCCGGCGGTGCGCGCGCGGCCGGTGCGGACGCCCGCGGCCTGGCGGCCGCCCGGCATGGCGTGGGCCGCGAGCTTCCTCGCCGCCCTGGGCCTGGGCCTCGGGCTCTCGACTCTCTACCACTGGTCGCAGCCCTCCTACGCCACCTATACCGCGGCGCCGTCCCGCCCGGTGACGACGCTGCACGTCGCGCTCGACCGCTCGCTCCCCTTGAGCGATGTCGAGCAGGTGCTGAGGCGCGCCGGAGCACGCATCGTGGGGGGGCCCGATGAGAACGGCCTCATCGCGGTGGCACCGCGCGATTCCACCGGCACCGTGACCTCGGAGCAGCTCGCCGACCTGGCGGCCCGGCTGCGCGGCGATGCCCGCGTTCGCTGGGTCGAGCCCCTGGCCCCAGGCGGCACCGCCCCGTGATCCTGCGCGCGCTCCTGGGCGCGGCCGTTCTCGCCCTCGGGAGCGCGGCCGCCGCGGCCGCCGCGCCGCTGCCGCCGGCGGCACACGGCGCGCGCATCGTGGTCGCCTTCGCCAACGGCGCGCACGCACCGCCGCCGTCCGCCGGCACCACCGGGGCCCGCTACGGCGGCGGGGGCTACCGGGTCACCCAGGATGCGCACCGGCGGTCGCAGCGCATCGCCACGACCTACCGCCTGCGCGAACTCAGCAGCTGGCCGATCGCGATGCTCGAGATGCACTGCGTGGTCTACGAGATCCCGGACGGCCGCAGCAGCGGGGAAGTGCTGAGCCGGCTCGCCGCCGACCCGGACGTGGCGCTTGCGCAGCCGCTCAACGAGTTCCGGACCTTCATCGAAGCACCGGCCTACAACGACCCGCTCTACGACCTGCAGACCAACCTCGCCACGCTGCACGTCGTGCAGGCGCACGCCGGCAGCCAGGGGGCGGGCGTCCACGTCGCCCTCATCGACACCGCGGTCGATGCCGGGCATCCGGACCTTGCGGGGCGCATCAGCGCCCAGCATTCCTACCTCGCGGGCGGCGTGAGTGCCGGCACGCGCCATGGCACGGCGATGGCGGGGATCATCGGCGCGACCGCCAACAACCACCTCGGCATCGTCGGCATCGCACCGCGCGCGACACTGGAGGTCTTCGAGGCCTGCTGGCAACTCGCCCCCGACGAGGACGCGGCCGCCTGCAACACCTTCACGCTGGCGCAGGCGCTGGCCGGCGCGCTGTCCTCAGGCGCGCGCCTGGTGAACCTCAGCATCGGCGGCCCTCCCGACCGGCTGCTCGCGGCCCTCGTTGCCCAGGGCCAGCGCCGCGGCGTGGTGTTCGTGGGCGCACGCGGCACGGGCGATGGTTTCCCGGCCTCGGTCGCCGGGGTGATCGTGGCCGCCGGCGAGGGTGCAACGGTCAGCGCCCCCGCCGAGCACGTGCTCACGACGCTGCCGCGCGGGGCCTACGACTTCAGGTCCGGCAGCTCGGTCGCCGCCGCGGAGGTCAGCGGCGTGGTTGCGCTGCTGATGTCGGCGACGCGCGAGCGCCTGACGGCCCCGGACCTGGTGCGCCTGCTCACCGGGCCTGCCGCGGACCGGGACCTCGACGCCGCGGCCGCGCTCGAGCGCCTCAATGCCGGGAACCTGCGCCTGGCCGCGCGGCCGGGCTCGTAGCCGCCTGATATACAGCGCTCACTTGACCGGGTGCGCAGGCTTACCCATGCTGCACGCCCTCCATGAGTGACTCACTGAGCTGGACGCTGATCGCGCAGGCCCGCGAACGCATCGCCGGGCGCGTGCACCAGACGCCGGTCCTGACCAGCTGCGCGCTCGATGAACTGTGCGGCGCGCAGCTCTTCTTCAAGTGCGAGCCGCTGCAGAAGTGCGGCGCCTTCAAGGCACGCGGCGCCACCAACGCGGTGTTCGCCCTCGGCGATGAGGCTGCACGCTCAGGCGTGGTGACCCACTCCTCCGGCAACCACGCCGCCGCCTTGGCCCGCGCCGCACGGCTGCGGGGCATCCCGGCCTACATCGTGATGCCCGACAACACCCCGCGCGCCAAGCGCGCCGCGGTCGCGCGCTACGGCGCCGAGATCACCTACTGCGAGGCCAGCCTGCCGGCGCGCGAGCGCGCCGCGCGCGCCCTCATCGAGCGCACGGGCGCGGTGCTGGTGCACCCGTATGACGACCTCCTGGTGATGGCGGGCCAGGGCACCGCGGCGGTGGAGCTCCTCGAGCAGGTGCCGCAGCTGGATTGCCTGATCTGCCCGGTCGGCGGCGGGGGCCTGATCAGCGGCACGGCCGTGGCGGCACGCGCGCGCGCCCCGGGCGTTCGGGTCTTCGGCGCCGAGCCCCTGGGCGCCGATGATGCCGCCCGCTCGCTGCACAGCGGTGAGCTGCAGGGCATGCCGCAACCGAAGACCGTGGCCGACGGCCTGCGCGGCGCGCTCGCGCCGCGCACCTTCGCCGAGATCCAGCGCGGCGTCGAGGACATCCTGACCGTGACCGAGGAAGAGATCGTCACGGCGATGCGTGAGCTGTGGGAGGTCCTCAAGCTCATCGTCGAGCCCTCGGGCGCGGTGCCCTACGCGGCGCTGCGGGCCAGCCCCGCGCCACTGCGCGGCCGGCGCGTGGGCGTGATCCTGAGCGGCGGCAACCTCGACCTCGATGCGCTGCCCTGGATGGCGGCATCCGCCTAGACGCGCTCGAGGATGAGCGCGATCCCCTGGCCCACGCCGATGCACATGGTGCACAGCGCATAGCGGGCGCGCTGTGCCGCCAGCTGCCAGGTCGCCGTCGTCGCGAGCCGCGCGCCGGACATTCCCAGGGGGTGCCCGAGCGCGATCGCGCCACCGTTGGGGTTCACATGCGCGGCGTCATCCGGCAGGCCGAGTTGGCGCAGCACCGCAAGCGCCTGCGCGGCGAAGGCCTCGTTGAGCTCGATGACGTCCATCTGGTCGAGGGTCAGGCCCGCGATGGCGAGCACCCGGCGCGTCGCCGGCACCGGGCCCATGCCCATGATGCGCGGCTCGACGCCCGCAGTCGCGGCCGCCACGATGCGGGCGCGCGGGGTGAGGCCGAAGCGCAGTGCGGCCTCGGCCGAGGCCACCAGCACAGCGCAGGCGCCATCGTTGACTCCGGAGGCATTGCCGGCGGTCACGGTGCCGCCCTCGCGGAACGGCGTCGGGAGCGCGGCGAGCTGCTCGAGCGTTGTCTCCGGGCGCGGATGCTCGTCGCGCGTCACGCTCACGCTCTTGCCCTTGCGGGCGGGTATCTCCACCGGCACGAGCTCGCCGGCGAAGAACCCGCGCTCGTAAGCGGCCTGGGTGCGCGCCTGGCTGCGCAGCGCGAAGCGGTCCTGGTCGGCACGCCCGATATGGAACTGGGCGGCCACGTTCTCGCCGGTCTCGGGCATCGAGTCGATGCCGTAGCGCTTCTCAATCTTCGGGTTCACGAACCGCCAGCCGAGCGTGGTGTCGTAGATCGTGGCGGCGCGGGAGAAGGCGCTGTCGGCCTTGGGCATCACGAACGGGGCGCGCGACATCGACTCGACGCCGCCTGCAATCACCACCTCGGCCTCGTCCGCGCGCACGATGCGGGCGGCCATGGCGAGCGCATCCAGGCCCGACCCGCACAGGCGGTTGACGGTCGCTCCCGGGACCGAGACCGGCAGCCCTGCGAGCAACACCGCCATGCGCGCGACGTTGCGGTTGTCCTCGCCCGCCTGGTTGGCGCAGCCGAGCAGCACCTCCTCGACCGCAGCGGGCTCGAGCGACGGGTTGCGGGCGAGCAGCGCGGCGATCGGGATCGCCGCGAGGTCATCGGCGCGCACCGCGGCGAGCGCCCCGCCGTAGCGCCCGATGGGCGTCCGCACGGCATCGCAGATGAAGGCATCGGTCATGGCGCGATGATAGTCGCGCACCGTACCGGTTGGCACCCCGGTACAGTGTGCCGGCAGCCCGCGGGCCCGTACCTGTCCCCGCCCGGCCGACCCGCGCGATGCTGCGCCCCGCCGCACGACTGCCGTGCGCGCGTTCCCGGAGATCTGCCGCATGCCCGACCCGCTGCCGTTCATTACCTACACGTTCGTCATGTCGATCACGCCCGGGCCGAACAACGTGATGCTGACCGCCTCCGGCGCGCGCTTCGGGTTCCGCCGCACACTGCCGCACATGCTCGGCATCGTGTCCGGGTTCGTGGCGCAGCTGCTGGCGGTGTGCGCGGGCCTGAGCGCGCTCTTCACCCGCTACCCCCTGCTGCAGCGCCTGCTCGGCTACGCGGGTGCGGTATACCTCGTCTACCTCGGCTGGCAGCTGCTGCGCAGCTCGGTCGCGAGCGCCGCCGAGCACAGCGAGCCGGTCAGCTTCCGGCAGGCGGCGCTGTTCCAGTTCCTGAACCCCAAGGCCTGGGTGATGACGGTGACGGCGGCCACCTTGTTCCTGCCCCACGAGCTCGGCGTGCTGCTCGCCGGGCTCTACATGGCGGTGGTCATGGAGGCAGTCGGCGTGCCGTGCATGACGGTCTGGGCACTCTTTGGCAGTGGCCTGAAAAACTTTCTCACCTCGCCGCGGCCGCGCATGGTATTCAACGTGGCCATGGCGGTCGCGCTGGCGGCGACCGCGGTCGCGATGCTCCGGTAGAGGCCGCACGGCGAAAGACCCCAAGCGATGTTCGAGCTCAGCCGCGAATCCGGCATTCCGCTGGTGGAGCAGATCTGCGAGCGCCTCACGCAGCTGGTGCGGCACGGCCAGCTGGCCCCGGGTACCCGCCTGCCCTCCATCCGGCGCCTCGCGCAGCAGCTGGGCACGAGCGCCTTCACGGTCGTCGATGCCTACGAGCGCCTGGTGGCGCGCGGCCTGATCGAATCCCACGCCGGCCGCGGCTTCTTCGTGACCTCGCGCCCGCCGGCCACGCCGCTCGCGGCCATCGAGGCGGTGCCCGATCCGGCCACCGATGCGCTGGCACTCGCACGGCTCACGCTGTCCCAGTGCGCCGACCTGATCCCGGCCGCCTCCGGGTTCCTGCCCGAGAGCTGGCTGCTGGAGGCCGCACCCCCGGGGATGCTGCAGCGACTGACGCGCAACCACCGCCGCCAGCCCTGGCTCCCCTGTCCGCCCCAGGGCCTGGTGGAACTGCGCGAGCAGATCGCCGCCCGGCTGGTCCACAACGGGATCGCCGCCTCGGCGGCCAACATCGTCACGACCTACGGGGCATCCCACGCCTTTGATCTCCTGGCGCGGATCCTCCTCTCCCCCGGGGATGCGGTCCTGGTCGAGGACCCGGGTTACTTCGTGCTGTTCGAGCAGCTGCGCGCCCACCATGTGCGGCTGATCCCCGTGCCGCGACGCGCCGACGGGCCGGACCTCGCGGCCCTCGAGGAGGCCTGCCGGACGCATCGCCCGCGCGCTTTCTTCGTGCAGACCCTGCTGCACAACCCGACCGGCTCGAGCGCTGATGCCAGCCACTGCCACCGCATCCTCTCGCTCGCCGAGCAGTACGGGTTCGCGATCATCGAGGACGACGTCTACGGCGACCTGCACGAGGGACCGGCGGTGCGCCTGGCGCAGATCGACGGCCTGCGCCACGTCGTCTATGTCGACAGCTTCAGCAAGCTCGTGGGACCTGCGCTGCGGGTGGGGTACGTGGCCGCCGACGGGGCGCTCGTCGCCCGCCTCATCGAGCGCAAGGTGCTCTCGGTGCTGTCAGGTTCCGCGCTGCTGGAGAGCTTCGTCGCCGAGGTGCTCGACGGCGGCCGCTACAAGCGCCACGTCGAGCGCGTGCGCACGCGCCTGATGCGCCTGCGGCGTGACGCGCGCGCCGCACTCGAGTCGGCCGGGCTCGGCTTCGACGCGCCGCTCGGGGAGGGGATGTTCCTGTGGGGACGGCTACCGGAACGGGTGGTGCCAGAGGAACTCGTCAGGCGCGGACGCGAGCGCTCGATCCTGCTCGCGCGCGGCGCGCTGTTCTCCCCGGAAGGGGGCCCCACCCCCTACCTGCGCTTCAACGTCTGCCACAGCGACCGGCCGCCGCTCATCGAGTTCCTGCGCGAGTCGCTGGCGGCGTAAGCTGCCGGGCGCCCCATGAGCGAGTCCCACGATATCCGCGAGGCCACCGAGGCGGACCTGCCAGGGCTGCTCGCCATCTACAACGAGGTGATCGCCAACTCGACTGCCGTCTACTCCTACGTCCCGGTGACGCTTGCCGACCGCCTCGAGTGGTGGCGGGCGCGCACCGCGGCCGGCTACCCGGTGCTGGTGGCACACGATGCCGCGGGCATCGCGGGATTCTCGACCTTCGGGGACTTCCGCGCCTGGCCCGGTTACCGCTTCACCGTCGAGCACAGCGTGCACGTGCGCGCGGACGGCCGCAGCCGCGGGCTGGGGACGGCACTCGTCCAGGCACTGTTTCCGCGCGCTGCGGCGCTGGGCAAGCACGTCATGATCGCCGGTGTCGATGCCGCCAACGCCGCCTCGATCCGCTTCCACGAGCGGCTGGGCTTCACGCGCTGCGGGCACCTGCGCGAAGTGGGTTACAAGTTCGACCGCTGGCTCGACCTGGTGTTCCTGCAGCGCACCCTCTGAAGCCCGGTAAGATGGCGCCATGTTCGCCATGCCCCCGGTCACGCGTGCCCTCGTCATCGTCAACTTCGCCCTGTTCCTGCTCGAGCAGGTTTGGGGCCCCTTCCTGCTCCAGCATTTTGCGCTCTGGCCCCTGGCATCGCCCTACTTCGCGCCGTGGCAGCTGCTGAGCTACGCCTTCCTGCACGACCCGACGACGCTCTGGCACGTGCTGCTGAACATGTTCGCGCTCTTCATGTTCGGGCGCACGCTCGAGACCTACTGGGGCGGCCGGCGCTTCATCCTCTATTACCTGGTGTGTGCCGGCGCTGCCGGCCTCACCCAGCTCGTGGCGACGCACTTCAGCCCCGAGGGCGGCTTTACGGTGGGTGCCTCGGGCGGCGTGTTCGGGGTGCTGCTGGCCTTCGCCTGGTACTTCCCGCGGCAGAAGCTCATCGTGCTGCCGATCCCGGTGCCGATGCCGGCGTGGTTCGTGGTGACCGCCTACGCGGTGCTCGAGCTGTTCTTCGGCGTGACCGGGCGCTGGGCCGGGGTCGCGCACTTCGCGCACCTCGGGGGGATGCTGGGCGGGATCCTCTGCATACTCTACTGGCGCGCGCGTGGCCGCTTCAGTTCACCGCGCCCGCGGCGAGCCTGACCGGGCCGCGCTGGGTGCCACAGGCATCGCACAGCAGCTGATCCCCGAAGCGGCCGCGGCCGAAGATCCGCCCGTCGCACAGCGTCACCCAGTTGCCCCCGCCCTCCACCCGGGCGTCCACCCGCCTCACGTGCAGCGCGCAGTCGGGGTTGGCGCAGAAGGGTGCGCCGCGCTCGACTTCGTGGTGAGCCGACAACTCGTCATCCCCGGGGGGCTTGCGCCCCCGGGCCGGAAACTGCAGGACCTGCATCGGTGCGACCTCCGGCGGTCCGGAAAGGACCTCCCGGGGGCGCGAGTTTCCGCGCGCGGATTTACGCGGCCATGACGGGGCCGTGGCGGATGCATGACGCCGGGAGGCGCCGCTCCTTGAGCAGCACCTGAGCTTCGCAATTTAACGCCCGGATATTACGGGAAAATTTCGGCGAAGTTGAATTCCGGCTCACCTCCCGTTCACAATCGCGCGCTTCAAAAAAGCGTGCGGGAACTTTCCCTTACGCGCATCTCTCTAGACAAGCCATGATCAAGACCGAGCATCTGACCAAGCGCTACGCGGATTTCACCGCCGTCGACGACGTGAGCTTCGAGGTCAAACCGGGCGAGGTCCTGGGGTTCCTCGGGCCCAACGGCGCCGGCAAGACCACCACCATGCGCATGCTGGCCGGCTTCATCGCCCCGAGCGCCGGGCGCGCGAGCGTCGGCGGCTTCGACGTCGAGAGCCAGCCGCTTCAGGCCAAGGGCGTGATCGGCTATCTCCCGGAGGGCGCGCCGCTCTACGGGGAGATGAGCGTGCGCGGCTTCCTCGGGTTCATCGCGGACCTGCGCGGGCTCACCGGCGAGCGGCGCGCCACGCGCCTGGCGCACGTCATCGACCACCTGCAGCTGCACGGGGTGCTCGAGCAGACCATCGACACCCTCTCCAAGGGCTTCCGCCGCCGCGTGGGGCTCGCACAGGCGATCGTCCACGACCCGCCGGTGCTGATCCTGGACGAGCCGACCGACGGGCTCGACCCGAACCAGAAACAGGAAGTGCGCCGGCTCATCGAGGACATGGCCCGCGACAAGATCATCGTGATCTCGACCCACATCCTCGAGGAGGTCGAGGCGGTGTGCACCCGCGCCATCATCATTGCACGTGGCCGCATCGTCGCGGACGACACCCCGGCCGCGCTGGCCGCCCGCTCGCGCTACCACAACGCCGTCTCGGTGCAGCTGGTGGACGCAGGCCAGCTGCAGGCGGCGCGCGCAGCGCTCGGCGCGCTCGGCGAAGTCGCCTCCGTGGAGGTGAGCGAGCGCGAGGCGCGCCTGACGGCGCTGCCGCGCGCCGGGCACATGATCCTGCCGGCGATCTCCGAGCTTGCCGACCGGCAGGGATTGAAGCTCAAGGAACTGCACCTGGAATCCGGGCGCCTCGACGAGGTGTTCCGCAGCATCACCGCCTGAAGGACGGAAACCCCTAACATGCGCAACGTGGGCATCATCATGCGCCGCGAGCTGGCGAGTTATTTCGCCACCCCGCTCGCCTACATCTACATCCTCATCTTCCTGGTGCTGGCGAACGTCTTTACCTTCTACTTCGGCGGCTTCTACGAAGCCGGCCAGGCCGACCTCGGCGCCTTCTTCCGCTTCGTGCCGTTCTTGTTCCTGTTCCTGATTCCGGCGGTGGCGATGAAGCTGTGGGCCGAAGAGCGCAAGAGCGGCAGCATCGAGCTGCTCATGACGCAGCCACTGACCTTGTGGGACGCGGTGCTCGGCAAGTTCCTGGCCGCATGGATCTTCACCGGCATCGCACTCGCGCTCACCTTCCCGCTGTGGATCACGGTCAACTACCTGGGCAAGCCCGACAACGGCGCGATCGTGGCGGCGTACCTCGGCAGCCTCCTGCTCGCCGGCGGGTTCCTCGCCATCGGCTCTTGCACCTCCGCCATCACCCGCAACCAGGTGGTGGCCTTCATCGTTGGCGTGGTCGCCTGCTTCGCCCTCGTGCTCGCCGGCTTCCCCCCGGTGCTCGACGTGTTCCGCTCCTGGGCGCCCGGCGCGCTGGTCGATGCGGTGGCCTCGCTGTCCCTCCTCACCCACTTCCAGTCGATCCAGAAGGGGGTCATCGACCTGCGCGACCTGCTCTATTTCGCGATGCTGATCGGGTTGTTCCTGTACGCGACCGCGATCACGCTGGAACTGCGCAAGGCGGACTGAAACATGACGCGACGCATAACACTCGGGGCGGGACTCTTGGTGGCGCTGGCGCTGCTGTTCGTCGGCCTGACCATCCTCTTCAACCACACGCTGCGCGGCTGGCGGCTGGACCTGACGCAGAACCGGCTCTACACCACCGCGGCAGGCACCGACCGCATCCTCGGCAGCATCAAGGAGCCGATCAACCTCTACTTCTTCTACTCCGAGAAGGCCATTCAGCAGTCCCCGGAGCTGGAAGTCTATGGCCCGCGCGTGCGCGACTTCCTCGAGGAACTGGTGTCACGCTCCAACGGCAAGCTGCGGCTGCACGTCATCGACCCACAGCCCTTCTCCGAGGAGGAGGACCGGGCCGCCGAGCTGGGCGTGCGCGGCGTGCCGGCCGGCAACGGCGGCACGCTGTACCTGGGGCTTGCGGGCACCAACGCGACCGACGGCAAGGCCACCATCGAGTTCTTCGACCCGAACAAGGAGCCGTTCCTCGAGTACGACGTGGTGAAGCTCGTCTACCAGCTCGCCAACCCGAAGAAGCCGGTCGTCAGCTGGCTGACGACGCTGCCCATGGAGGGCGCCTTCGACCCGCGCACCGGCGGGATGCGCGACCCGTGGGTGGTGTACGGCGAGGCGCGGCAGCTCTTTGACCTGAAGCCGCTGGATGCAAACGCCACGCGCATCGACCCGGATACCAACGTGCTGGTCCTCGTGCATCCGAAGAACCTCTCCCCGGCCACCGAGTTCGCCATCGACCAGTACGCGCTGCGCGGCGGCCACATCCTGCTGTTCGTCGACCCGCTGGCCGAGAACGATGTCTCCGGCGCCGACCCGCAGAACCCGGTCGCGGCCCTCACCGCCGACAAGTCCACGCACTTCGATAGGCTGCTCAAGGCCTGGGGGGTGAGCTTCGACCCGAAGATGGTGGTCGCCGACCGCGGCCATGCCCTCTCGGTGACCATGCGCGAGGGCGAGGGCCCGGTGGTGCACCCGGGCATCCTCGGCCTCGACAAGGACAGCTTCGCCGGCGACGACGTCGTGACCTCGGGCCTGAGCCGCGTGAACCTCGCCATGGCCGGCGCACTGGCGCCGCTGAAGGATGCCAAGACGCGCTTCGAGCCGCTCCTGCAGTCGAGCACGGACGCGGCGCTGCTGCCGGCGGACCGCTTCCGGATGCTGAACGACCCCGGCTCGCTCCTCGACGGGTTCAAGCCGAGCGGCCAGCGCTATACGCTCGCCGCGCGCGTGACCGGGAGCGTGCCGACGGCGTTCCCGGACGGGCCGCCGGCCGGTGTCACGCTCGCGCCCGGGCAGCTGGACCTGAAGAGCTCGACGCGTCCGCTCAACCTCATCGTGGTCGCCGACGCCGACATGCTCTCGGACTTCCTGTGGCTGCACGTGGAGAGCTTCTTCGGGCAGCGCATGACGCAGGCGATCGCCAGCAACGGCGATCTGGTGCAGAACGCACTCGACAACCTCGCCGGCAGCGCCGACCTGATCAGCGTGCGCGGGCGGGCGACCTTCCAGCGTCCCTTCGACCGGGTGGAGCGCCTGCGCCGCCAGGCCAACGAGCGCTTCCGCGCCAAGGAGCAGGAGCTCGAGCAGCAGCTGCAGAGCACGGAGGAGAAGCTGACGACGCTCGAGAGCAAGGGCGGCGGCAAGCCCGCGGGTGCGCTGCTGCTGAGCCCGGAGCAGGAGCAGGAGCTGCAGCACTTCCAGCAGGAGAAGCTGCGCATCCGCAAGGAGCTGCGCGCCGTGCGCGCCGGACTCGATGAGAACATCCGCAGCCTCGGCAACACGCTCAAGATCATCAACATCCTGGTAATCCCGGTGGCCTTCGCCGCCATTGCGCTCCTGATCGCAGTGTGGCGCCGCCGCCGGCGCCTCGCTGCCGTGCCACAGAAGGGACAGCCCTCATGAGCCCGCGCCGCGTTCTGATACTGCTCATCGCCGGCGCCGCCGTCGTCGGGCTTGCCATCTGGGTCTCGACGCTGCGGCACCTTGATAGGGCCACGCAGTCCGGCGACCTGGTACTGCCCGGGCTCGAGCGCGGCATCAACGCCGTGACCGAGACGCGCCTGCGCAAGGCCGACGGCACGCACGTCACCCTGGACCGCGATGCGTCGGGACGGTGGAGCGTCGCCGAGCGCGGCTGGCCAGCGCAGGTCAACAAGATCCGCAAGCTCCTCCTCGACCTCGGGGCGCTGAACGTGGTGGAAGAGAAGACGCGCCTGGCTGCAAACTATCCGGCACTCGGCGTCGAGGACCTGAGTGCGCCGAAGGCCTACGGCACCGAGGTCACCGTGGTGTCCCCGCCGCGGACGTGGGCGCTCATCATCGGCAAGCCGAGCGGCGCGAAGTCCGGCTACGTGCGCGTCGCCAACGCGCCACAGAGCCTGCTTGCCGCGCCGCTCCTGATGCCCGAGGCGGACCCGAAGCTGTGGCTCGAGACCGCGGTCATCGACCTGCCGGTGGAGCGCGTGCGCGAGATCGAGGAGCACCCCACGGACGGGGCTGCCTACACCGCGGGGCGACAGAAGAAGGACGACCCGCACTTCGGTGTGGCGCCGCTGCCGAAGGGCCGCGAGCTGTCAGGCCCCGGGGCGGCCGACTCGCTCGCAGCAGCCCTGAGTGGCCTCACCCTCCAGGACGTCGCCCGCGCCACGGCCGGCACCACTCCCGCCGCGCGCGCGGTGTTCCGCACCTTCGACGGCCTCGAGGTCGAGGTCAGCGGCCGACGCGACGGCAGCCGCGCACTGATCAGCCTGAGTCCGCGCGCCACGCAGCCCGCGGTAGCCGAGGAGGCGAGCCGGCTCGCACAGCACACGGCGGGCTGGGAGTTCGAGGTCCCGGAGTACAAGTACGCCGCCCTCTTCGCCCCGCTCACCCAGCTTCTGAAGCCGCTGCCGGAACCCAAGGCGAAGTCCCCGCCAGCACCCAAGGCACCGAGGGCGCCCACCGCGGTCCCGCCGGGCAGCTGACCAGGACCTAGGCGGCCGGCAGCACCTGCGACAGCAGTGCCAGCGGCCGCCCCTCCGGGTCGCTGAAGAGGGCGAGCCACTCCTCGGTCCCGTCCGGATGGCGATGGATCATGTGCGGCGCGGCGCGGAAGACGACCCCGCGCGTGCCGAGCTCGGCATACGCAGCCCCGATGTCGCTGACGCGCAGGTAGAGGATCGACTCGCCCGCCACCTCGTCCTGCTGCTGCAGGTACAGGCGCGTGCCCCCGAGGTCGAAGAAGGCGAGCGTGCCGAACGTGTAGAGGTGCCTGAGCCCCAGGGTGCCCCCGTAGAAGGCCTGCGACTCCTCGATGCTGCGCACTCCGCGCGCGATCTGCGCGAGGCTTCCGGTCAGGGGTTCCTGGGTCATGGCGGTGCTCCGGGGATCGGCGAGTGCACTGTGTCCGGGGGCGCGGAACCAGTGCTTCAGGGCCTGGCGGTCCGCAAGTCCGAGCCTGGCGAGCGCATTGGCGAGGTGGAACTTGACCGCATCGGGGCTCACCCCGCGGCGGCGGGCGATCTCGCGGTTGGACATCCCGTGCTGCACGGCGTGCACTACCCGCCACTCCGCGGGCGTCAGCACGTCTGCATGCGGGGGTCGCCCGCGGCGCGTTCGCTCGGCCATGGCCCGATGGTAGGGCAGCCGGGGGGCGAATTACCCTACCCCAGGGCCTGAGCCGGCGGGCCGGGAGTTACTGCTTGTCGAACACCATGCTGGTGGTCTGGCCGTGGGCCATGTCCCGGTCGGTCATGAGCAGGCTCTTGCCGTCGGCGGCTGCGATGAGGTCGATCTCGTCCACGACCCGCCCCTGCCGGTAGTCGGTCTCGTGCACGGTGCGTACGTTGATCTTCTTGAGCACCACCTCGGTATGGCCCGGGTCGCCCTCGACCGGGTACTTTCGGCCGTCGAACTTGGCCGTGTAGCTCTGGCCATTGGCGCGCATGGTGAAATCGGCGGGCGTCATCGCGTACTGGACGTGCGTCAGGGCGTCGTTGCCGCTGATCTGGTCCTGCAGCCAGGAGCCGGAGATGGCGTGGGCTCCGGCCGGCCCCGCCGCGATGCGCTTCTCGGTGAACGTGCCGGTCACCGGCTGTGTCCCCGAATAACTGGTGAACTTGACCGTCAGCACGGTGCCGTCGGCGGACACCCGCATGGTTTCGGTTCCGACGAGCTTGCCGTTCTGATTCTGCGAGACCTCCACCGTGTGGTCATCGACCACGCGCACCATGAACTCATCGTAGTAAGCGTGACCGCTCACCTTGTGGAAGGCCCCGTCGGCCGGTAACGGGTCGACCGCGGGGTCGCAGCTCCGGCAGCTGTAGGAGCCGCCCTGGAGCAGCCATTGGTCGGCCTTGCCGGTGACCTTCACCGAGTCCAGCCGCAGCTTCCAGGTGCCGTCGAAGGCACTGCCGTCGGCCAGCGCGGCGGCCGGCGCCAGGAGCGCGGGAATCAGGACGGACTTCATCATGGCGATTCTTCCGATAAGGCAGCTGCCGGTCGCGCGGGTGTGCCGAAGTCTATTATTCCGGCCCCCCTGCGACCAACAGCCGCGGCACAGCTTCAGTTCGTGCGGGCCTTGAGCACCTCGCCCAGGAGGTCCGGCTTACCCTCGATGCGGGTGAGGTGCGGCCAGCGGGGCCCGTCGGTGTAGGTGACGCTGATCGTGCGGTAGTAATCCGCATCCTGGATGAGGAAATCGATCGGCTTCTTGTCCGCCTTGGCGGCCTCCAGCGCCGCATCCAGCACCTCGCCGGAGAAGCGGTGGCCGTTGACGGCCAGGATCTCCATGCCCGGCCCGATGCCCGCCTTGGCTGCGGCGCGGCTCTCCACGGTCTCGACCACCGTGTTCTTGCTGTCCAGTGCCAAGCCGATCGACCACAGGCGTACCGTGCTCTTGCGGCGCTTCTGTTGCGCCTCGAGGTAGGGGTTCTTGTCGGCGGAGTACGTGAGCTGCCAGCCGGCGCCCTTGAGGGCATCGAGCAGGGTCTCGGGCCCGAGGGAGTCCAGGTGGCGGTGGATGATCGCGTGCCAGTCGGCCGGCACGAGGCTCGCGAGCGTCGCGTACACGTCCGCCTCGACGTAGGGCTTGAGCGCGGGCGCCCCGCCGCTGCCGGCATAGAAGCGCTTCACGTAGTCGTCGAGCGACACCTTGCCGCCCGAGCGCGTGCGCAGTTCCGAGTCCACGTTCAGCCACAGGAAGTGGGAGGCGTCGTAGAAGTCCACCGAGCGGCGGCTCAGGCTCCAGGTCGTGGGTGCGTTGTAGAGCACCTGGGCGGCGACCGCGGTGTCGGCGAGCGGCCGCCAGCGGTTGCCGGTCTGGATGTCGAAGTACCCAGCCACCGAGGCGAGGTCGTCGCGGTAGCTCTCCGGGGGCGTAAGCCCGGCGCGCACCGGCAGCACGTTGCCCCAGAACTGCGTCATGCCCTCGTAGACCCACAGGAGCGAGCCGTCCATCGGCTTCTGGTAGTCGGGGCTCAGCAGTCCCGCCGGGCGCCGGTACTTGCCGTTCCAGCTGTGCACGTATTCGTGCGCCAGCAGTTCCGCGACACCCTCGCGTTGCGGCACGTCCCCGAGCGAGCCCTCGTCCACCCGGTCATCGCTCGACTCGTGGTGCTCGAGGCCGAAGTGGGTGGTGTGGTCCGAGAGCGTCAGTAGCCAGGTGTAGTGGCGGTACATGCGGGTGCCGAACAGCATGCCGGCCTGCGCCACGAGGCGCCCGTAGCTAGCCGCAAAGTCACCCGGCAGCGTGAACGCTGCGTCCGAGTCCGCGGCGATCGAGATCACGTGCTTCAGCTGCGGCAGCGGGGCCGAGCCGGGCAGCTCGATGCGCCTGAGGTAGCGCCCCATCTGCACCGGCGAGTCGATCAGCTGGGCAAGGCTCACCTCCTCGAGGCCGACGGCGCCGTCGCCCTGCGGGCTGAGCGCCAGCGAGCTCGACAGCTGCCACTGCGGCGGAGCGAGGAGCGTGGCGGCGGTGGTGAGCTTGGCCGCGTCGCGCCCCTTGGGGAACAGCACGAACTGGTTCCAGGAGATCACCGCCAGCTGCGCGCTGCTGGCGGGGCCGGCGGTGAACTCGCCGCCTTCGGTCGGCAGCCCCGTATCGAGCGCGATCTCGAGGCGGCTGGTACCGGCGGGCACCGTGGTTTTCACGGCGAACATGTCGAACGGGTCGCGCTGCCATGTGAGCTCGTGGCCGTTGGCCACGAGGCGCATCCCGATGAGGGTCTCGAGGGGACCGGTGGGGCCATGCTCGCCGGGGATCCATTGCGGGAACACCAGCGTCAGCGGACCCGGCTGCACCGCGAGCGAAAGGTCCGTGTGCACGTGCTTGCGCAGGATGTCGCGAGCATCCAGGCGCACGTTGAGATCCGCAGCCTGGGCCGCTCCGCACAGCATGAGCAGCGCCAGCGCCGCTCCCGTCCGGTTGAACACTCGCATCGCTTGACTCCCCACTCACGGGAAAAAGGTGCCGGATGTTCACCGAAATGGAGCACGGAGGCAACGAATGCTAACCTGACACCATGTCGGAACCCGTCCACGAGGGCGGCTGCCTGTGCGGTGGGGTACGGTATGCGGCCGCCGGGAATCCCTGGAACCTGTGCTACTGCCATTGCGCGAGCTGCCGCCGCGCGGCCGGGGCGGGCAGTGTGCCGTGGGGGACCTTCGCCCGGGCGCGCTTCCGCATCAGCCGCGGGACGCTCGCCGAGTACCGCTCCTCCGCGCACGTGGTGCGCGGCTTCTGCAGCACCTGCGGCACCGCCCTCACCTACCGCAACGAGCAGCGCCCCGAGGAGATCGACGTGACACTGCCGACCCTGGACGAGGCGGCGCGCTTCGAGCCGCGCATGCACGTCTGGGCGGCCGAGAAGCTGCCCTGGGTCGTGATAGCCGACGGGCTGCCGCAGCACGCTGGCGGCGCCGGCGGCTGAGGGCGCGCGTGGGTCAGCGCGCCCGGGCCACCAGCACGACGGTGACCAGACCCAACAGCGCGGTCGGGAACCAGGCAAGCAGGATCGGGTTCAGGTTGAACACCACCGTGCCGCTCTCGATGAGCTTCTCCAGCAGGAAGAAGCCGATCCCGAGGATCAGGCCCATCAGCATGCGCGTCCCGGTCCCGGTCGAGCGCAGCGAACCGAGCACGAACGGGATCGCGAGCAGCACCGTGAAGATCACCGCGACGGTGCGCGCGATGCGCGACCAGAAGGCGAACACGTACTCGCGGTCGGCCAGCCCGTTGGTGCGGTAGTAGCTGATCAGGCGCCACAGGGCACGGTTGGTGAGCTGGTCCGGATTCTCGATGGCGAGCCCGAGGAAGCTCGCCGTCACCGCCGAGTCCAGCAGGCGTGTCTCCGGCCCGCTGCGGCTAACGGTGTCGCCGCTGAAGCGCGACTCGGTGTAGTCCTGCAGCTGCCACTTGCCGCGGTTGCCGGCCGCGTGCGCGGTGGCGTGCTGGGCCTGCCCCATGGCGATGAGGCGATGCTCGGGGGACAGCTCGAAGATCTGCATGCCGCCGAACTGGCTCCCGCTCGACTGGCCGGCGACGTGCAGGATGCGGTTGCCATCGCGCACCCACGCACCCCCGCCCCCGACACTGACGTTGTTGAAGCGGCTGAAGGCCTTCTGCTCGCGCGCCGTCTGCTGCAGCGCCGGCCCGAGGAACTCGCCCAAGAGCACCGCCGCGCCCACCAGGATCAGCGCGGCGAGCAGGCAGATCCCGGCGAGGTGGCGGATCGAGATGCCGGTCGCGCGCACCACGGTGATCTCGCTCCCGCGCGCGAGGGCTCCCAGGCCGACCAGCGAGCCCATGAGCGCGACGATCGGCAGCAGGTCGAAGGCGAAGATCGGCAGGTTGAGCAGCGTGTACCACAGCGCGCCGAGCGCGGTGTAGCCGCCGCTGCCGATGTCATCCTGCTCGCCGATGAAGATGACGAGCGCGCCGAGCACCAGCAGGGCCGCCCCCACCATGAGCACCGCGCCCAGGATCGTGCGCACGATGTAGCGGTCGAGCACGTTCACGCGCGCACCGCCCGGTAGCGCAGCCGCTGCGCCAGCTGCGGCCCGAAGATCACCAAGAGCGCGAGCAGCACCACCACCGCGTGCGTCCACCACAGACCCAAGAGCTGCGGCAGCGTGCCACGCGCGATCAGCACCTTGCCCACCGAGATCAGCTGCGAATAGAAGAGGAATATGAGCAGCGCGATCCACACGCGCGCGTAGCGTCCCTGGCGGGGGCGCAGCCGCGCGAGGGGCACCGCGATGAGTGCCAGCACCAGGCACATGAGCGGGGTCGCGATGCGCCACTGCAGCTCGGCGCGCTCCTGAGGGTCGCCCGACAGGGCGAGGTCCAGGCTCGGGCGTGCCTCGAGGTCGCGCACCGCATCGCCGCTGGTCGGCAGCTGCACCGGTATCGTGTGCTCGGCGAAGCGCACGATGCGGAACTCGGCGCTCCCCGGTACCCCCTCGAAGCGCTCCCCGTCGTAGAGGGTGAGGATATGCGTCAGCCCGTCGGGCGTGACGCTGTGCCGCGCGCGCTCGGCGAGGGCGACCTGCACCAGCGCGCCGCGGTTGCGCTCGATGAACACGTTGCGCAGCGTGCCGTCCGCGTTGATGGCCTGTGCGTAGACCACTGCCGTGCCCCCGCCGAAGGAGCGGAACTTGCCCGCGGCGAGCGGCGCGAACTGCCCGGCGCGCACCGCCTGGGCGCGCAGCTCGAGCGCCTGCTGGGTTGCCTGCGGGGCAAGCACCAGCGTGAGCCAGGCGAGCGCCGCGGCCACGAGGAGCGCCAGCACGGCCACGGGCAGGTAGACGTTCGCGGGCCCCGCGCCGCAGGCGAGTGCGGCCGCCATCTCGCTGTCGGCGTACAGCCGCCCGAACGCGAGCACGACGCCGAGCAGCAGTCCCACCGGCAGGAGGATGGTCAGGTACTGCAGCGCACCCAGCCAGACGAGTTCGAGCACCACCCCGGGCGGGAACTGGTTGGCGGCGGCGCGCTCGAGCACGCCCACCACCTGGTAGGCGAGCAAAATGATCAGCAGCACGCCCGTTACCAGAAGCCATGCGAGCATCACCTCGCGCAGGATGTAACGGCCGAAGATCTTCCCCAACGTGCGCGTCCCCTTAACCATCGCTCCCGCAAAACCGGGGCGGATCTTGAGTTACACTGGCCATCGCTTGCACCCGCAGACCTGCAGCCGAGGCTGCAGCGCGCGCGGGCGCGCGGCGCCAATAAGGTAAATGACTGACGGATGCGCCTCAACGGGAAGGGGATACTCGATGGAATTCGGCGTCTGGAGCAAGAGCCTGGCCTCACTCGAGATCGACTGCCTGGTACTCGGCGTGTTCGAGGAAGGGGAACTGTCCGGTGAGGCGCGCAGCGTCGATGCCGCCACGGGCGGCCGCCTGCGCAAGCTCCTCGAGCGCGGCGACTTCGCCGGCCGCCCTGGGGACACGCTCCTGCTCGGTGACCTGCCGGGGATCGGCGCCACGCGCGTGCTGCTGACCGGGCTCGGCACCAAGAAGCTGTTCCAGAGGAAGGCCTGGCGCCGGGCCTGCCAGGCGGCGCTGGCACACCTTGCGCGAACCCGCATCGCCAGCTGCGCCATCGCGCTCGACCGGCCCGAGGCCAAGCAGCTCGATGACTATTACTTCGGTCGCCAGGTCGCCGAGCTCGCCGGCGCGGCGCTCTACCGCATCAACGACCTCAAGACCGCGAAGAAGCCGCCCGCGCCCGCGCTCAAGCGCGTGCTCGCGGGCCCGGTGCGCAAGGCTGCCGCCGCGCAAAAGGGCTTCACCCACGGCGCGGCCGTCGCCGCCGCGCAGGTGATCCAGCGCGACCTTGCGAACCTGCCGGGCAACATCTGCACGCCCTCGTTCCTCGCCGAGGAGGCGCGCGCCCTCGGCCGCCGCCACGGCGGACTCAAGGTGAAGGTGCTCGACGAGCCGGCGATCCGCCGCGAGAAGATGGGTTGCCTGCTCGCGGTCTCCCAGGGAAGCCACCAGCCGCCGCGCTTCATCGTGCTCGAGTACCAGGGCGCCAAGAGGGACGAGCCGCCCGTGGTACTGGTCGGCAAGGGCGTGACCTTCGACACGGGGGGCATCTCGCTCAAGGACCCCCCGGGCATGGACGAGATGAAGTTCGACATGTCGGGCGCGGCGGCGGTCATCGCCACGCTGACGCTCGCCGCGCAGCTGCGCCTGCCGCTCAACGTCGTGGGACTGGTGGCGGCGGTCGAGAACATGCCGGGCAGCAAGGCCGTGAAACCCGGCGACATCGCCACCAGCGCCTCCGGGCAGACAGTGGAGATCCTCAACACGGACGCCGAGGGGCGCCTGATCCTGTGCGACGCCCTGCACTACGCGCGCCGCTTCCGCCCGGCGGCAGTGGTGGATATCGCCACCCTCACCGGCGCGTGCGTCGTGGCCCTCGGCCACCACCACGCCGGCCTCATGGGGAACGACGAGAAGCTGGTCGCGGAGCTGCACGCGGCGGGACTGCGCAGCGACGACCGCTGCTGGCAGCTGCCGCTGACGGAGGAGTACGGCGAGGCGCTCAAGAGCAACTTCGCGGACTTCGCCAACGTCGGCGGCCGCGACGGCGGCGCCATCACGGCGGCGGCCTTCCTCGGCAAGTTCACCCAGGGCCTGAAGTGGGCGCACCTGGACGTTGCCGGCGTCGCCTACCAGAGCGGCGCCCAGAAGGGCAGCACCGGCCGCCCGACCCCGCTCCTGTCGGACTTCCTGATCCAGCGCGCGGCCCGCTAGCCGCGGGACCGCGCCCGCAGCGCGCCGCACCCGACCCGCGCAAATGCGCGCGGACCGCGTGGGCGCGGGCCGGCTATACTCGGCCTTCCCCTGCCTTTTTTGCAGCAAAGCACACGGACCTGATGGACAAGGTGTACGCGCCGGCCGAGATCGAGCGGCGCATCTACGAGCGTTGGGAGTCGCACGGCTGGTTCGAGCCCAGCGGCCGCGGCACACCCTACTGCATCATGATCCCGCCCCCGAACGTGACCGGGACGCTGCACATGGGGCACGCGTTCCAGCACACGCTCATGGACGCGCTCACCCGCTACCACCGCATGCGCGGCGGGGACGTCCTGTGGCAGCCGGGCACCGACCACGCGGGCATCGCCACGCAGATGGTGGTCGAGCGGCAGCTCAACGCCCAGGGCATCCGCCGCACCGAGCTCACGCGCGAGGACTTCATCGCGCGGGTCTGGGAGTGGAAGGCCAAGTCCGGCGGCACGATCAGCGGCCAGATGCGCCGCCTCGGGGACTCCGTCGACTGGTCACGCGACCGCTTCACCCTCGACCCCGAGCTGTCGCGCGCGGTAACCGAGGTGTTCGTCCGCCTGCACGCGGAAGGGCTCATCTACCGCGGCAAGCGCCTGGTGAACTGGGACCCGGTGCTGCTGACGGCGCTCTCGGACCTCGAGGTGCAGTCGGCGGAGGAAGACGGGCAGCTGTGGCACCTGCGCTACCCCTTGAGCGACGGCTCCGGCCACCTGGTCGTCGCCACCACGCGGCCCGAGACCCTGCTCGGGGACACGGCGGTTGCTGTGCACCCGGACGATGAGCGCTACCGGGCCCTCATCGGGCGCAGGCTCACCCTGCCGCTCGCCGCCCGCGAGATCCCGGTGATCTCCGACACCTACGTGGACCCGGCCTTCGGCTCCGGCTGCGTGAAGATCACCCCGGCGCACGACTTCAACGACTACGAGGTCGGGCAGCGCCACCACCTGCCGCTCATCAACGTGTTCACCCCGCGCGCCGCCATGGCCGAGACCGTGCCGGAGCGCTTCCGCGGGCTCGACCGGTTCGAGGCGCGCAAGCGCGTGCTCGCGGAACTTCAGGCCCTGGGCCTCATCGCGAAGGTCGAGAGGCACCGCCACGTGGTGCCGCGCGGCGACCGCTCCGGGGCCGTGCTCGAGCCCTACCTCACCGATCAGTGGTACGTGAAGATCGCGCCGCTTGCGGCCCCCGCGATCGCGGCGGTCGAGTCCGGTCGTACGCGCTTCGTGCCGGAAGGCTGGTCGCGCACCTACTTCGAGTGGATGCGCAACATCCGCGACTGGTGCGTGAGCCGCCAGCTGTGGTGGGGCCACCGCATCCCGGCCTGGTACGACGCGCAGGGGCAGGTGTACGTCGGCCGCAGCGAGGCAGAGGTGCGCGCGCAGCAGGGGCTGGCAGCCTCCGTGGCCCTGACGCAGGACCCGGACGTGCTCGACACCTGGTTCTCCTCCGCACTGTGGCCGTTCTCCACGCTCGGCTGGCCGGACAGGACCGGCGAGCTCGCCCGCTTCTACCCCGGCAGCGTGCTCGTCACCGGCTTCGACATCATCTTCTTCTGGGTCGCGCGCATGATGATGATGGGACTGAAGTTCATGGGCGACGTGCCCTTCCGCGACGTCTACATCACGGGCCTCATCCGCGACGAGCACGGCGACAAGATGTCCAAGTCCAAGGGCAACGTCATCGACCCGCTGGACATCGTGGACGGCATCACGCTCGATGAACTGGTGAAGAAGCGCACCACCGGCCTCATGCAGCCGCAGGCCGCGCCCGCGATCGAGAAAGCGACCCGCAAGACCTACCCGCAGGGCATCGCGGCGCACGGCACCGATGCGTTGCGCTTCACCTTCGCCGCCCTCGCCTCTCCCAGCCGCGATATCCGCTTCGACCTGGCGCGCGTCGCCGGCTACCGCAACTTCTGCAACAAGCTGTGGAATGCCGCACGCTTCGTGACGCTCGCGGTCGGGGAGGACGCCGAGGCCGAGGCGGCCGGCCCCGCGGAGCTCTCGGTGGCCGACCGCTGGATCGTGGCGCGGTTCGGCCGCGCGCTGGCGCTCGTAGAGGAGGCGCTGCGCGACTACCGCTTCGATTTCGCCGCCAGTGCCTTGTACGAGTTCGCCTGGTACGACTTCTGCGACTGGTACCTGGAGCTCACCAAGCCCGTCCTGCAGGGCAATGCCGGCCCGGTGGCGGCGCGCCGCGGCACGCGCCGCACCCTCACCCGCGTGCTCGAGGCGCTGCAGCGCGCCCTGCACCCGTTCATGCCCTTCATCACCGAGGAGATCTGGCAGCGAGTCGCCCCGCTCGCCGGGGTGACGGGCGAGACGGTGATGCTCGCCCCGTGGCCGCAGGCGTCGGACTTCCCGGCCGACGCGCAGGCCGAGCGCGAGGCGGCCTGGGTCCAGGCGGTGATCCTGGGCGTGCGGCAGATCCGCGGCGAGATGAACATCGCCCCCTCGCGGCGCATCCCGCTCCTGATGAAGGACGCGACCGCGCAGGAAGCGCTCTACCTGGAGCGCCACCGCGCACTGCTCGAGCGCCTGGCGGGACTCGAGAGCGTCACGCTCCTCGAAGGCACCGCGCCGCAGGCGGCGGTTGCCCTGGTCGGCACGCTGGCGCTCCTGGTGCCGATGGCCGGACTCATCGATGCCGCTGCCGAGGCGGAGCGCCTCACGAAGCTCATCGCGCGCACGCGCGGGGACCTCGCCAAGACGCAGGCCAAGCTCGCCAACGACAACTTCGTCGCCAACGCGCCGGCGCAGGTGGTGAGCACCGAGCGCGAGCGCGCCGCGGAGCTCGAGCGCACGGTCGCAGGGCTCGCCGCACAGCTCGAACGCGTGCGCGGCATGCACCGCCCGTGAGCGCCGCCGCCGACGCGACCGCCGATGCCGCGCAGCTCGGGCGTGCGCTCGAGACCCTGGAGACCGTGATCCTCGGCAAGCCCGAGCAGATCCGCCTGTGCCTCGCCTGCCTGCTGGCGCGCGGCCACCTCCTCATCGAGGACGTGCCGGGGGTCGGCAAGACCACGCTCGCGCACGCCCTGGCGCACGTGCTGGGTCTGGCGTGGCAGCGCGTGCAGTTCACCAGCGACCTCCTGCCGGCGGACATCATCGGCGTGTCGGTGTTCGACCGCGGCAGCCAGCGCTTCCACTTCCGCCAGGGGCCGCTGTTCACGCAGCTGCTGCTGGCGGACGAGGTGAACCGCGCAAGCCCCCGCACGCAGAGCGCGCTGCTCGAGGCGATGGAGGAGCGTCAGGTGAGCGCCGATGGCACCACCTACGCACTGCCCGAGCCGTTCTTCGTGGTCGCAACCCAGAACCCGCACGAGCAGCTCGGGACCTTCGCGCTGCCGGAGTCGCAGCTCGACCGGTTTCTCATGTGCGTCACGCTCGGCTACCCGGACGCCGCGCACGAGCGGGCGCTGCTGCGCGGCGGCGAGCGGCGCGAGCTCCTGGCCGGCATCGCCGCGGCCCTGTCGCCGGCGGCGGTGGTGCGCCTGCAGCGCCAGGTGCGCACCGTGCACCTCTCCGAGGCGCTGCTCGACTACCTGCAGACCCTGATCGCCCGCACCCGCGAGCGCGCCGACCTCAGGCTCGGGCTGTCCCCGCGCGCCGCGCAGGGCCTGATCCGCGCCGCCCAGGCATGGGCGTTCATCAACGGCCGCCCCGCCGTGCTGCCCGAGGACGTGCAGGCCGTGCTGCCCCCGCTGGTGGCGCACCGCCTGCAGCGGCGCGAGGCCGCGCAGGGCTTAGGCGACCTCGCCGCCGAGCTCATCCGGTCGGTGCCGGTGCCCGCCTGAAGGCACCCGTGAGCGCATCCTCAAGGAAGCGCCACCGTGCCTGAGCTGCGCAACCCGCTCGCCCCGCTCCTCGATCGCCTGCGCGGGCGTATGGCGCGCTACATCCGCCACCGCCAGGGCGAGGACGTGCTGCCGCAGACCATCGGCCGCCGCCGCCTCTACATCCTGCCCACGCGCGGCGGGGTCGCCTTCGGCGCCCTGGTGACGGTGATGCTGGTCGCCGGCCTCAACTACGCCAATTCGCTCGCGCTGCTCCTGACCTTCTTGCTCGCGGCCTTCGCACTGGTGGTGATGCAGCAATGCCATCGCAACCTCCTCAACGTGAGCGTCCTCGCGCTCGATGCCGCCCCGGCATTCGCCCGCAGCGAGGGCGTGCTGGAGGTCACCCTGGGACTCGCCGACGGCGAGCCCCGGCCGCACCTGGAGGCAGCCCTCGAGGGCGCTCCGGTCGCCGGCGCGCCGCTTGCCCCCGGCGGCCAGCTGCGCATCCGCGTGCCCCTGCCCCCGGCATCGCGCGGCATCCGCCGGCTGCCGCGGGTGCGGATCTCGACGGCGCACCCGTTCGGCCTGTTCCGCGCCTGGACCTGGGTGCACGCGCGGTGCGAGCAGGTGGTGTACCCGGCGCCCTCGGGGCGGCGGGCCGCACCGGCGGCCCAGAGCCAGCACGGCACCGCGCGCGCCAGCGTCGCGACCGCGCTCGATGAGTGGCGCGGCCTGCGGCCGTTCCGCGACGGCGACTCGCCGCGCCAGGTCGACTGGAAGGCGTACGCCCGCGGCGCGCCGCTCCTGGTGAAGGAGTACGAGGCGCTCGGGGCCGACGAGCGCTGGCTGTCCTTCGCAGCCCTCGCCCCGCTGCCGGCGGAGACGCGCCTGGAGCAGCTCGCCGCCTGGATCGTCGAGGCCGAGGCCCGCGGCGAGCGCTACGCACTCGAGCTGCCGGGTGAGCAGCTGCCGAGCGAGCACGGCCCGCAGCAGCGGCACCGCTGTCTCGCGGCGCTGGCGCGGTTCCCGCCCGCATGAAGGCTCCCGCCGCGGCCCAGGCCGTACCGCTGCCGTTCCTGCCGCTCGCCCTGTCCTGCGCCGCCTTCGGCGGTGGCCTGCTGCTGCACATCGACCGGGTGCCCGCCTGGGCGAGCCTCGCCGCGCTCGTGCTCATCGCCTGGCGGCTGGGCGCGGCGCGGCGCGCGAGCTTCCTGCCCGGGCCGTACCTGCGCTCGTTCCTGGCGCTCGCCATGAGCGCCGTGGTGCTGGCGCGCTTCCACACGCTCAACGGGCTGTCCGCCGGGACCACGCTGCTGACGCTCATGGCGGCACTCAAGCTGCTCGAGACCCATAAGCCGCGCGACGAGGCGGTGCTGATCGGGGCGGGCCTGTTCCTGCTACTGGCCGCCTGCCTCGACCGGCAGGACCTGGTGCGCGCGCCGCTGTACGCGCTGCAGGCGTGGCTGTGCTGCACCGCACTCGCGGCGCTTGCGACCCCGGAGCTGCCGCTCACCCGCGCGCTGCGCCTCTCCGCGCGCACGCTGCTCCTGGCCGCCCCGCTCGCTGTGGCACTGTTCGTGTTCTTCCCGCGTCTGCCGGGATCCTTCTGGGCCATCCCGCGGGGCAACTCCGCGCTCACCGGGCTCTCGGATTCGATTTCCCCGGGCAGCATCACGCAGCTCGTGGCCGACTACAGCGTCGCCTTCCGGGCGCGCTTCTCGGGTTCACCGCCGCCGCGCCCGCAGCTCTACTGGCGCGGCCCGGTGCTGCACCAGTTCGACGGCCGCACCTGGCGGCGCCTCGACACGGCAGCGCGGCCGCCCCTGCACCTGGAGTTCCTGGGCGAGCCGGTGCACTACCGCATCGCGCTCGAACCGACCCAGCAGCGCTTCTGGTTCGCACTCGACACCCCGGCCGCGGCCCCCGCAGGTCGCGTGTTCCTGACGTCAGACTCGCAGCTGGTGAGCGCCGAGCCGGTCACGCAGGCAACCGCGTACGAGGCGGTCTCGTATCTCGCCACGCGCACGCGCGAGCGGCTCGCCGCGGTCGGCATCCGCGAGGACACGGCGCTGCCGCCGGGGTCCAACCCGCGCACGCGGGAGCTCGCCACCCGGCTCAGGGAGCACTCCGCGGACGACGCGGCGCTCGCGGCCGCGGCGCTGGACTTCCTGCGCACCAACGGCTTCGTCTACTCGCTCGAGCCGCAGCCACTGGGGCCGAACGCCGTCGATGACTTCCTGTTCCGTACCCGCGAGGGGTTCTGCGGGCACTACGCCTCCGCCTTCGTGACCCTCATGCGCGCGGCCGGGGTTCCTGCGCACGTGGTGACCGGCTACCTCGGCGGGGAGTGGAACCCGATCGGCGGCTACTTCGAGGTGCACCAGTCCGACGCCCATGCCTGGACGGAAGTCTGGATCGCCGGCCGGGGCTGGGTGCGCATCGACCCAACCGCGGTGGTCGCGCCCGAGCGGCTGACGCGCGGCATGCTGCAGCTGATGCCGCAGGCCTACCCCCTGAGCGAGCAGCTGCTGCAGCGCTCGGCGTGGCTCACCGCGCTGCTGCAGCGCTGGGATGCCGCCAACACCTGGTGGAGCGACCGCGTGGTGAAGTTCAGCTACGCGAGCCAGCTCGACCTGCTGGCGCGCTTCGGGGTCAAGACCCCGGATGCCGGCTACCTCGGCTGGGCGTTCGCAGCCGCCCTGGTGCTGTGGCTCCTGGCGACGGGGCTCGCAGCCCTGGTGCCGCGGCGGCGCGGGGATGAGCTCGGCCGCGCCTACCGGCGCCTGTGTGCAAGGCTCGCCCGCATCGCCCCCGCGCGCGCGGCGCACCAGGGACCGCTCGATTACTGCGAGACCGTCCTCGCCGTCAGGCCCGACCTGCGCGCTTCGCTCGGCGCCTTGATCGCGCACTACGCGCAGCTGCGCTACGGGCCGGGCGCGGCCGCGCCGGAGGCGGTCGCGCGCTTTGCGCGCGCCGTGCGGCGGCTGCGCCTCGCGCCTGCCCGCTAGGACTTGAACCCGATGCGGGCATGCGTGCCGTCGCAGAAGGGCTTGTTGCCACTGCCGCCGCAGCGGCACAGCCGCGCCGCGGTCACGCGGGCCACCACGCGCCCGGTGCCGCTGATGATCTCCAGGTTCCCGCGCACTGCGAGCGGGCCGTCCGGCTGCGGGTCGACGGCGAGCGGCCCGTCGCGCGCGGGCAGCATGTCGGTGGCGCCGCTGGCGGGCTCGCCGCTGGCGCTGAACCCGACGCGGTGGTGCGACCCGTCGCAGTAGGGCTTGTTGGCGGACGCGCCGCACCTGCACAGGGTCGCGCGGAAGCCGGCCGGCTGCCCATCGATGACGAGCGGCGCGCGCAGCGCGTAGGGGCCGCCCTCGCGCACGCCGGCCAGGTTCACGGGCGGCGCGCCCTCGTCGGCCTGCCCGTCACGGCGCGCGTAGCGGATGGCCCCCGAGGGACACTGGTGCGCGATGTCCACCAGGCGTTCGACCGGCATCGCGTCCGGGTGGATCCAGGGGCCCTTCACGTTGGCAAGGAACACCGCCGGCGCGAGCGTCACGCAGAAGCGCGAATGGATGCAGCGCCGGCCCTCGTAGATGAGATCGAGCTGCTTCCCGGCGATGGTCTCGACGCCGTCGGCGACGACCGGGACGGGCGGCGCAGGCACCGGCGGGACCTGCGGGGGTGTCGTGGCCGCCGACGGTGCGTCGGCCTCGAGGCTGAGGCCGCCCGAGGCCTGCCGCGCGAGCGCCTGCAGCTGGGCGGCGGCGGCCGCCGCGCGCGGCTCGCCGCCGGCGGCGAGTGCCGTGCCGGCCTGCGCGAGCTGTCCCAGGCGCTCGATGAAGACACGGCGCGCCGCGGGGCCCGGCGGAAACGGGCCCGAGTCGCGCAGCGCGACGAAGGTCACCCCTGCATTGCAGTGGGGGTTGGAGGGACCGGCCGGCAGGCGCGCTGCGCGCTCGGCGAGCGGCGCGAGCACGCGCATCAGGCCGATGGCGAGGTCGACGACGAGCGACTTCTCCGGGCCCGGGCCCTTGAGGTTGTAGCCGTAGGCAAGCAGCCGCAGCATGAGGCCGTAGCCCGCATTCGCGAGGTCTACGGTGGCGAAGGCCTCCGGGTCCTCGAGCCACACCCGACCCTCGGGGCGTGGCGGGCGGCGCAGCACCGGGTTGGTGGCCGCCGGGTGCGCAGGCACGAAATCCGGGTTGCGGGCGGTGAGGTCGGCGAACTCGGCGCGGATACCGAGGAACTTCTGGTAGTGCGAGTTGGCGGAGTCACGCGGCGCGCCCTCGCCCTGCTCCACGATGGCGGTGAAGGCGGCGAGCGCGGTCTTCAGGCAGCGCACCGGGCGGGCGCCCGGGAGCTGCACCTCGTGGGGCGAGAGCTGCAGGGCGGGATCACCGCTGAAGGTGGCCGACTCGCCGTGGCGCTCGACGAACTTGCGCAGGCCCGCGCCCAGGAGGGCGTAGAACGTGCCCACGGTCTGGTAGTCGCGCGCCATCGGGGTCAGGTGCGGGCGGTCAACGCCGCGCACGTAGGCCCGCTCGTAGGCGAAGCCCTCCCCTTCCGGCTCCTGCGAACCCTCCGGCCGCTCGAGGAACACGAAGTGCTGCAGGGTATCGGCATTGAAGGGCGCCAGCTTCACCACCACGCTCGCCGGCAGGTAGCCCGGGTCGAGCGGGAAGTTAGTGCGGCCCACGCGCGGGGCACCGCCCAGGGCGGCGGTGATGTTCCACACCGCCGCGAGGTGCCCCATCTCCTCGATCGCGACCCCGACGAGCACCCGCTTCCAGCGAGCCACCGCGGCGGCCTCCTCCTCGCTCAGGCCCTCGGCGGTACCCTCCTTCAGGCTGAAGGCGGCGTACAGGTAGGTGCACATGAGGTTGTGCTCGAGCTCGGACGCCTCGTAGAGCGCGTTCAGGAGCACTTCGCGCTGCAGGAGCGCCTCGTCCGCGACCAGATCGTTCATGGGGGTATTGCGCCTCGCATCGACAGCCTGACCTTCAACGCCGGCCGGGCGCGGCGGGGGCCGGTCCCCGCGCACCCGGCCCGACTAGCGTACGCCAGCTGTCAAGTGGCGTGCTCGCGCGTCTCGGTGAAGCGGATGTCGGGCCAGCGCTCGACCGTCAGCTGCAGGTTGACGCGGGACGGAGCGAGGTACACCAGCGCGCCGCTGTGATCGACCGCCAGGTGCTCGTAGACCCTCGCGCGGAACTCCTCGAGCTTGCGCGGATCGGCGGCATCCACCCAGCGCGCCGTGTATACCGTCACGGGGTCGAACACGCACTGCACGCTGTACTCATCGGCCAGGCGGAACGCCACCACCTCGAACTGCAGCTGCCCGACCGCACCCAGGATGAGGTCGTTGTTGCGCAGCGGCTTGAACAGCTGCGTCGCGCCCTCCTCGCACAGCTGTGAAAGGCCCTTCTGCAGCGCCTTCATCTTGAGCGGGTCCTTGAGGACCGCGCGTCGGAAAATCTCGGGGGCGAAGTTTGGGACGCCGGTGAAGGCGAGCCGCTCCCCCTGGGTGAAGGTGTCCCCGATGTTGATGGTGCCGTGGTTGTGCAGGCCGAGGATGTCGCCGGCGAAGGCCTCCTCGGCCTGGGCCCGGTCGGCGGCCATGAAGGTGAGCGCATCGGCGACGCGGATCTCCTTGTCCTGGCGCACGTGGAACAGGCGCATGCCGCGCGCGTACTTGCCCGCGCACAGCCTGAGGAAGGCGATGCGGTCGCGATGGGCGGGATCCATGTTGGCCTGGATCTTGAAGACGAACCCCGACAGCTGCGCCTCGGACGGCTCCACCACGCGCTCGCGCGCCACCCGCGGCAGCGGGCCCGGGGCGTGCGCGCAGAAGGAGGTGAGCAGTTCCTCGACGCCGAAGTTGTTGATGGCCGAGCCGAAGAACACCGGGGTCTGGCGCCCGGCGCGGTACGCCTCGGCATCGAAGGCCTGCGTCGCCCCGCGCACCAGCTCGATCTCCTCGTCGAAGGCGGCCGCCTGTTCACCCAGGAACTCCCGCCCCGCCGCGCTGTGCAGGCCGTCGATGGTGAGGTTCTCGCCTACCCGCCCGCGCTCGCCGGCGCTGTAGCAGTAGATGCGGTCCTCGCTGAGGTGATAGATGCCGCGCAGCTCGCGCCCCATGCCGATCGGCCAGGTGAGCGGCGCGGTGCCGATCTTCAGCACCTGCTCGATCTCGTCGAGGAGCTCGATCGGCGAGCGCCCGTCGCGGTCGAGCTTGTTGATGAAGGTCATGATGGGTGTGTCGCGCAGGCGGCACACCTCCATGAGCTTGATGGTGCGCTCCTCCACGCCCTTGGCGCAGTCGATCACCATCAGCGCCGAGTCCACCGCGGTGAGGGTGCGGTAGGTGTCCTCCGAGAAGTCCTCGTGCCCGGGCGTGTCGAGCAGGTTCACGACGCAGTCGCCGAAAGGGAATTGCATGACCGACGAGGTGATCGAGATCCCGCGCTGCTGCTCCAGGCGCATCCAGTCGGAGGTCGCGTGGCGCGCGGCCTTGCGTCCCTTGACGGTCCCCGCCATCTGGATTGCGCCCCCGAACAGCAGCAGCTTCTCGGTGAGCGTGGTCTTGCCGGCGTCGGGGTGGGAGATGATGGCGAAGGTCCGCCGGCGGCGGATTTCGCTTGCAAGATCGGATTCGGCCACCGAAGAAGTCTCCGTTGGCGCGCACCACAACAGTGCGCGCACCCTATGAACTGGAACGAGGTCTAAGGAAGGGCCCGCGCGGCCCCGGGGAACCGGCTCAGGGAAGTCCGTGCGTGCGGCCCGCGTATCGAGCGGCGCGGATTATACCCAAAGGGGAACGGCCGGCCCGCCGCACGGCGGACGCTCAGCCGCCCGGGGGCGGGGTGCTGCGCGGCAGGACGAGCTTCAGGACCGCCGCGTCCTCGCGGCCCTGGGGCGCCTGGTAGTAGCCGCGCCGCATGCCCACCTGCTCGAAGCCCAGGGACTGGTACAGGCGGATGGCGGTGGTGTTCGAGGGACGCACCTCGAGGAACGCCTCCCCCATGCCGGCGGCGTGCGCGCGCTCCAGCAGGCAGATGAGGAGCTTCTTGCCGGCCCCGCGGCAGCGGAAGCCCTCCGCCACGCACAGGTTGAGCACGTGGGCCTCGCCGGCCCCGACGCTCATGACCCCGTACCCCATGACCTCGCGGCGCGCGGTGATGACGCGGCACACGTAACCCACACGCAGGCAATCGCGGAAGATGCCCTCGCTCCAGGGGAACTGGTAGGAGGCGCGCTCGACCGCAACCACTTCGGGCACGTCCGCCGCCCGCATGGGCCGGATCACGACCTCGGGGACGTTGGCGAACTGCTCAGGCGCGGTGGCCATCGGCGGGGCTGCCTTGCACCAGTTGCTGATAGACGCTGCGGGCGAACTTAAGGTCCTCCCACGCCTTGCGCTTGTCGGCAGGGGTGCGCAGGAGGTAGGCCGGATGATACGTGACCACCAGCGGCGTGGCACCGAAGCGATGCACCCTGCCGCGCAGGCGCCCGAGCGGTTCCTCGGTGCCGAGCAGGTTCTGGGCCGCGATGCGCCCGACCGCCAGCATGATCTTCGGCTGCAGCAGCTCGACCTGCCGGTTGAGGTAGGGCAGGCAGGCGGCGACCTCCTCCGGCTTCGGATCGCGGTTGCCCGGCGGCCGGCTCTTGAGGACGTTGGCGATGTAGACGTTGGAATGCCGGTCGAGGCCGATCGCCTTGAGCATCGCATCCAGGAGCTGCCCTGCGGCCCCGACGAAGGGTTCGCCGCGGCGGTCCTCCTCGGCCCCTGGGGCCTCCCCGATCACGAGCCAGTCGCACTGGTGCGGGCCGACGCCGAACACGCCCTGGATGCGGGTCTTGTGGAGCGCGCAGCGCGTGCACTTGAGCACCTCCTCGCGCAAGGCGTGCCAGCGCGCCTCCGCGCCCGCGTCGGCGGGCGCCGGGGATGGTGCCGGATCCGGATGTGCCTCGGGGGCCGGTGCGGGCACCGGCGCGGCGGCCGGCGGGGGGGCCGCGCCGCCGCGGCGCACCCATACGTCGATGCCCAGGGCTGCGAGGTATTCGGCGCGGGCGTCGGGGCCTGCGCTCATCCGGGGGCGCCGGGGGTCGGGGCGCCGCGGAACAGGCGCCGTATGCGCCGGCCGATCCACAGCGCGGGAGCGGCCAGTGCGTAGGTACCGAACATCGACAGCAGCATGGTCGAGGGTTCGACCGCGATCAGGATGATCACGACCGGCACCAGCACCAGGTAGATGAAGCGGATGCGCTTGTCGAGGTCGAACTGCTTGAAGCTCGGGTAGCCGAAGCTCGAGACCATGAGGGCCCCGGCGCTCGCCGTGACCAGGAAGGCGGCGATCAGCCCGGTGAGCCTGGGCTCGCGCCAGTCGCTGCAGAACCAGATGAAGGCGGCGACGATGGCCGCGGCCGACGGGCTCGGCAGCCCCTCGAAGTAGCGCTTGTCGGCGGTGGCGGAGCGCGCGTTGAAGCGCGCGAGGCGCAAGGCGGCGCAGGCCGCGTAGAAGAAGCAGGCGAGCCATCCGAACCGGCCCCAGTGGCGCCCGTACTCCATGATGCGCACCACGCCCCACTGGTAGGCGACGATCGCGGGCGCGACCCCGAAGGAGACCATGTCCGCGAGGCTGTCGTACTCCTTGCCGAAGGCGCTCTCGGTCTTGGTGAGGCGCGCGATGCGCCCGTCCAGGGTGTCGAACACCATGGCCGCGAACACCGCCATGCCGGCGTTCGCGAAGTGCTGGTCGATGGCGGCCACGACCGCGTAGAAGCCGGAAAACAGGCACCCCGTGGTGAACAGGTTGGGCAGCAGGTAGATGCCCTTGCGGCGCGGCTTCAGCGGGGGCGACGGCTCGATTTCCACGGCGGCATCTTAACAGGGGGCACCTGCTAAGATGCGCCCTTCCCTTTGACCCATGCACGAGGCGCGGCGCCCGAAAATGAGGCTGTCCCAGTACCCGATCAACACCCTGAAGGAGACCCCCGCCGAGGCGGAGGTGGTCAGCCACCAGCTCATGCTGCGCGCCGGTCTCATCCGTCGCGAGGCGTCCGGACTGTACAGCTGGCTGCCGCTCGGGCTGCGGGTGCTCAGGAAGGTGGAGCGCATCATCCGCGAGGAGATGGACCGCGCCGGCGCCCTGGAGCTCGTCATGCCGGTCATCCAGCCGGCGGAGCTGTGGCAGGAGTCGCGGCGCTGGACCGAGTACGGGCCGGAGCTGCTGCGCGTCAAGGACCGGCACGAGCGCGACTTCGTCGCCGGCCCCACCCACGAGGAGGTCATCACCGACATCGCGCGGCGCGAGCTCAAGAGCTACCGCCAGCTGCCGGTGAACTTCTACCAGATCCAGACCAAGTTCCGCGACGAGGTGCGGCCGCGCTTCGGGGTCATGCGCGCGCGCGAGTTCGTGATGAAGGATGCCTACTCCTTCCACCTCGACCAGGACTCCCTCACCGCCGGCTACCGCGCCATGTACGACGCCTACGTGCGCATCTTCACGCGCACCGGGCTCACCTTCCGCGCGGTGCGCGCCGATTCCGGGGCCATCGGCGGGGACGTCAGCCAGGAGTTCCACGTGCTCGCCTCCTCCGGCGAGGACGCGATCGTGTTCTCCGACGGCGATGACTACGCCGCGAACCTCGAGGCGGCCGTCGCACTCGCGCCGCCCGGGCAGCGGCCGCCGCCCTCGCAGGCGCTGCGCAAGGTGCCGACCCCGGGCGCGCACACCATCGCCGCGGTATCGGAGCTGCTCAAGATCCCGGCCACCCAGACGATCAAGACCCTGATCGTCGAGGGCGAGAACGACACGGTGGTGGCGTTCGCGCTGCGCGGCGACCACGAGCTGAACGCGGTCAAGGCGCAGAAGCTCCCCGGTGTCTCAAGCCCGCTCAAGCTGGCCGCCCCGGCGCGCGTGCGCGAGGTGAGCGGCGCGGACCCGGGCTCGGTGGGCGTGGTCGGGCTCAGGTGCCCGCTGTATGCCGACCACGCGGCGCTCGCGCTCGCGGACTTCGTCTGCGGCGCTAACGAGAACGACGTGCACTACGTGGGCGTCAACTGGGACCGCGATGCCCAGGGCGCGGTGGCCGCGGATCTGCGCAACGTCGTCGAGGGCGATCCCTCCCCTTCCGGCAAGGGCCGCCTGCACATCGCGCGCGGCATCGAGGTCGGGCACATCTTCCAGCTCGGCACCAAGTACTCCACGCCCATGAAGGCGGCGGTGCTGGACGAGGCCGGCAAGGAGGTGACGATGCTGATGGGCTGCTATGGCATCGGTGTGACGCGCATCGTGGCCGCCGCCATCGAACAGAACAACGATGAGCGCGGCATAATCTGGCCGGCGCCGATCGCCCCGTTCCAGGTAGTGCTGGTGCCCCTGAACCTGCAAAAATCCGCCCGTGTCCGTGAGCTCACCGACCAGCTGTACGCCGAATTCACCGCCGCCGGCATCGAGGTCCTCTACGACGACCGCGACGCCCGCCCCGGGGTCAAGTTCGCCGACGCCGAGCTTCTGGGCATCCCGCACCGCCTGGTCATCGCCGAGCGCGGCCTGGATGCCGGCAAGCTCGAGTACCGTGGCCGGCGCGACAGTCAGAGCACCGAGTTCGCCAGTGGCGAGGCGCTCAGCTTCATCCGCGCACGCCTGGCCGGCTGAGGCGCGGCGCCGCGCCGGCTATGGCGCGGCGCTCGCGGCCCTGCTCGCCTGCCTCGCCCCGGCTGCCCGCGCCGACCAGCAGATGGACCCGGAGCTGCGCGGGGTCGTGCAGCGTGCCATCCAGGAGAAGGAGTGCTTCACCGACCAGTACGACTCGGCGGTGTGGTACACGCTCATGGAACCGCGGCTGCGCCCGATCGTGAAGGAGAAGGACGAGCGCATCGACATCCTCAAGCAGGTGTACTGCGAGACGCACCGCTCGGGCGAGCAGCGCCTGCCGCCGGGACTGGTGATGGCGCTCATCGACGTGGAGAGCCGCTTCAACCGCTGGGCGGTCTCCAGCGCCGGGGCCGTGGGCCTGATGCAGGTGATGCCGTTCTGGCCCGAGCGCCTCGGACTGCACCGCTACGAGCTCGTGCACGTGGCGCCCAACATCCGCATGGGCTGCGCAATCCTGCGCTTCTACCTCAGCTACGAGCACAACGACGTGCGCCGCGCGCTGGCGCGCTACAACGGCAGCGTCGGCCGCCGCAATTACCCGGACCTGGTGGTGGGCCGCTGGACGCAGTGGCGCGGCGCGGACGACCTGGGGTTCCCCAGGGCGCCCGGCAGTCGCTGAGGCAGGCCTGCCCTAGTTCGCGCCTGCGGCGCGCCTGAGGGCCTTGGGCGGTGGCGGCGGCAGCATCTTCGCGATGCCCTCGCGCCGCGAGTCCGCGGCGCCCTCGTAGGTGCCGTCGGCGTGGCGCAGGATGGCGTGCAGCCCCGAGTTCTCGGCGCGCCCGGACCTGAGCTCGATGCCGCGCTCGCGCAGGCCGGCGACCAGGGCCGGCGTGAAGCGCTCCAGCTCGCCGGCGAAGGTGTCCCCGCGCGCGATCAGGTTCGGCAGCTCCACCGCCTGCTTGAGCGAGAGCTTCCAGGCGAGCAGTCCCACCAGCGTCTTGGCGTTGTACTCGAGGATCGCCGAGCCGCCGGGCGAGCCGAGCGCCGCCACGAAGTTGTTGGCACGGTCGAGCACGATGATGGGCGCCATCGAGGAGCGTGGCCGCTTGCCGCCGTGCACCGCGTTGGCCACCGGGCGGCCGTTGTCGGTCGGATCGAAGTTGAAGTCGGTGAGCTGGTTGTTGAGCACGAAGCCGCCCACCGTGCGCCCGGAGCCGAACACCGATTCAACCGTCGTGGTCATGGACACGACGTCCCCGTCGGCATCGACGACCACGAAGTGACTGGTGCCCGCGGACTCGTTGGTGGCATCGCGGCCGCGCGGCTGCGCGGCGAACACGCCGGCCGGCGGCGCGGGGCCGGCGCGCGTTCCGATGAGCGCGGCGCGCTGCTTGATGTAGGCGGGGTCGAGCAGGCGTTGCACCGGCACCGACACGAAGCGCGGATCGGCGACGTAGCGGTCGCGGTCCGCGTACATGAGGCGGCTCGCCTGGGCGAACAGGAACCAGGCCTGCGGATCGTTGGGCGAGCGCGAGGCGATGTCGGTGTGCTCGAGGATGGCGAGCATCTGCAGCAGCGCCACGCCGCTCGAGGGCGGCGGCGGCACACACACGGTGAAACCGCGGAACGGCCGGCACAGCGGTTCGGTCCAGCTGGCGCGATAGCCGGACAGGTCCTTGAGCGTGAGCGTCCCGGGCAGTGGCTCGAGGTGCGTGACGCGCACGATCTCGGCCGCGATCGGGCCGGTGTAGAGCGCCCGCGGGCCCTCATCCGCGAGTCGCTGCAGCGTCTTCGCGTACTGCGGGTTCTGGAACAGGTCTCCTTCCTGGACGATCTCGCCATCCGCGCGCGAGAACAGCTGCCGGATCTCGGCCGTCGGCGGAAAGGGCGAACCTTCGCCGAGGAACATCGCCAGGCGCCCGGGTACGTTGAAGCCCTCGCGCGCGGCGTGCACCGCCGGGCCGAACAGCTCCTTCCAGCGCAGCGCGCCATACTTCGCGTGCGCGGTATAGAGCATGCCGATCGCGCCCGGGACCCCGGTCGAGCGCCCGCTGCGCACTGCCTCCACGAAGGACATCGGGCGCCCGCCGTCCATGAACATGTCCGGGGTCGCCCCGAGCGGGGCGGTCTCGCGCCCGTCGATGGCGCTCACCTTCTGGGTGCGGGCATCGTAGTAGAGGAGGAAGGCGCCGCCACCGACGCCGGAGCTCTGCGGCTCGACGAGCCCGAGCATCGCCTGGACGGCGACCGCGGCATCGATCGCCTTGCCGCCCCTGCCGAGGATCTCCAGCCCGGCCTCCACCGCGAGTGGATTGGCGGCCGCCACCCACGCCTGGTGCGAGCGCGGGGCGAGCAGGCGGTGCGGTATCGGCGTTACGGTCGCGGCAGCGGGACCAGTGGGCAGTTGCTCGGGCTGCGCCGCGCCCTCCGGCGGCGCGTGCTGCGGGGCTTTGGCTTCCGCACCGGGCGGCGGCTCCTCCGGGACGGTCTGCGAGAATGCCGGCGCGACGGCCGCGAGGAATGCGAGAGCCAGGGCGAGCGTAGCCGCCCGTGTGCCTTGCCGCATGCGGATGGCGTTCAAGAGGTGTAGAACTCCGCCGGCAGCGCCTCGGTGGAACCGTCGGCTTCGCTCACCTCCACGCTGTGTACCTTCGCGGCCGAGGAGCCGATCCACAACCACTTCACGAACGATTCCACGGCCGCGGCCTCGCCGCAGGCGAGCACCTCGACACGTCCGTCCGGCAGGTTGCGGGCGTAGCCACGGATGCTGAGCTCCTGCGCGCGGCGCGCGGCGGTGGCACGGTAATAGACTCCCTGGACGCGTCCGCCCACGAGGCACTTCTTGCATTGCATGTCGGGGGCGGGCGCGGGCATCGTTCGAGCGCGCATACTACTGTAGTCACCGCGCACAGGCGCGGGTATCCAGAAAACCACCGCCGGGGCTCCAGGCGGCCCTCACGACGGGGACCTTACGCAACATGGCCGAGATACTGGTGCTGTACTACTCGCGCGGCGGCGCCACCGCCGAGCTGGCGCGCCAGGTGTGCCGGGGCGTCGAGACGGTCGGCGGTGCCCGGGCGCGGCTGCGTACCGTGCCCGCGGTCGCCGCCTCGAGCGAGGCGCCGGCACAGCCGGTGCCCGAGTCCGGCGCCCCGTACGCCACGCTCGATGACCTCAAGGAGACCGACGGCCTGGTCATGGGCAGCCCCACGCGCTTCGGCAACATGGCAGCACCCCTTAAATACTTCCTAGACAACACCGCGACCCTGTGGCTCTCCGGTGCGCTCAGCGGCAAGCCCGCCGCGGTGTTCACCTCCACCCAGACCATGCACGGCGGCCAGGAGTCGACGCTCCTGTCGATGATGCTGCCGCTGTTGCATCACGGGATGATCCTGGTCGGCCTGCCCTACACCGAGCGGGCACTCAACGAGACCCAGCGCGGCGGCAGCCCCTACGGCGCCTCACACGTGAGCGGCACCGCGACCCATGCCCACCTGTGCGATGAAGAGCGCACCCTCGCCCAGGCCCTGGGCCGGCGGGTCGCCGCGCTCGCGGTGCGCCTAGCCGCCACCACCTGAAGGCTGGCCGGTCCGGCCGAGGACCTCTCGGATGAAGGGGATGGTCAGGCGCCGCTGGGCGGCGAGCGCGGCCTCATCGAGCGTGTCGAGCAGCCCGTAGAGGCTGCCCATGTCGCGCGGGAAGCGCCGCAGCAGCCACTGCAGCGTCTCCTCGGGCAGCTCGAAGCCCCGCACCCGCGCGCGCAGCATCAGTGCCTGCCGCTGCTCGGCCTCGTCCAGCGCGCGCAGCGCGAGTACGTGCCCGGCGGCGCAGCGCGAAGAGAGGTCCGGCAATTGCCAAGGCAGCAGCGACGGCGGCGAGCGTGCCGCCATGACCAGCGCGCCGCCGGACTCACCCATCTCGCGCACGACCCCGAAGAGCGCGCGCTCCCAGTCGGGATGACCCGCGATGCGCTCCAGGTCGTCGATGCAGAGTAGTTCGAGCTGTGCCACGCCCTCGAGCACCTCGGGCCCCAGCGGGGCGAGCTCGTGAAGCGGCAGGTAGCCGGCCTGGGCCGGCGCGCGCGCCGCGGCGCAGGTCGCCTGCAGGAGATGGGTCTTGCCGGAGCCGGGCGGCCCTGCGATCCAGGTGAGGGCGCGCACCGCCCCGCGTGCCACCTCCTGCAGGTGCGTCACGGCCTCGACGTTGCGCGCGGAGAGGTAGGTGCCGAAGACCGCGCGATCCGGGAGCTTCAGTCCCAGCGGTATCTGGCGCATGCGCAACTCCCCTAGCCCGCCTCGGGCCGGGCCCAGGCGCGCCGTGCGAAGGTGTCCAGGTAGTGCGCCCCGGAGACGAAGGTCGTCACGAGCGTGATCAGCGCGAGCGCGCCCAGCACGGCCGGCGGCGGGAAGCTCACCGCTGCGGCCAGCAGGACCAGCGTGACGTAGAGCAGCTGCGCCGCCGTGTTCACCTTGCTGATCACCGTCGGGCGCCCGCGCAGCGCACCGAACCACAGCCGGTAGGTGAGTGCGCCGAGCCCGATCATCACGTCACGCGCAACCACCACGGCGGTCAGCCACCACGGCACGAGCGCAAGCCAGGCGCACAGCACGAACACCGACACGAGCAGCAGCTTGTCGGCCAGCGGGTCGAGGAAGCGCCCGAGGTCCGAGGTCCAGCCGAAACGCTTGGCGAGATAGCCGTCGAGCCCGTCGGACACCGCCGCCACCAGGAACAGCGCGAGAGCCATCCCGAACCGCGCGCCCGCGACCGCCGCGAGCGTCGGCCAGATGAGCGCAATGCGCACCAGGCAGATCAGGTTGGGGAGGTGTCGCATGCGAGGCAGCCGCGCGCTGAAGATCGCTGGCGCGCCCGGTCAGGGCTGGTAGCGGAACAGTGTCCGTCCCGCACTCGAGCCGGTATGAACGAGGTGCGCCTGGCCCGCGAGCGCCTGCTCGAGCCCGCTCGCCCCGCCGCGCACGGTGACCATGAACACCAGGCTCTGCGGCTCGGCGGCGAGCAGGGTCGCGCGCCGCACTCCCGGGGTCGCCTGCAACAGGCGCGTGACCGTGGCGTAGTCGTTGAGCGTGCGCACCCCGTCGATGGCGGCCCGCACGTCGCTCTCGGCCTGCGAGACCCCGGGCGTACCCTGCGGCACCAGGCGGTCGACGGTGCGGTCGATGCCGGCGGCGAGCGGCCCGCTCCAGCTCTCGCTGATGCCCCGACCGTAGAGAGTCCACTGCAGCGGTGCATCGGCGGCGGCTGGATCCCCGCGCCCCACAAGCACCTCGTCGCCGCCGACGCGCTGCGCGGACTCAAGCAGCGGCTCGGCCGGCAGCGGCTTGCCATTGGCATCGTTGACGGTCATCGGGATGAGGCTGATCGGCAGGCCGCGCGCGGCCGCGATGCGTTCCAGTTCGGCGCGCGCCCCCTCCGCCTGGGCACGGGGCCGTGGCGGGTCGAGCACGACCAGCGTGAAAGGACGGTCACCGTCCCAGACGCTGCGCCCGGCCGCGGTGATGGCGGACTGCACGGCGGCGCCGTCGAAGATCACCTGCGATTCGCCGCGCGGGCCGGTACCGTACCCGGAGACGTACTTGGGGGCATCGGCGATGATCCCGGCGAGTGCCGGATCGTCGGCGGCTTCACGGCGGCCGGTCGCACGCACCAGTGCCTGGCGCATCGCCTCCTGCAGCGCGGTACCGGAGCGCTCGGCCACGTCCACCTCGTAGACGCGCACCGGGCGGCCGGCCCAGACCGCAAGCGGTGCAATCAGGGCCAGGACTGCCGCCAGTACGCAGGCGTGGGCGCGCCGCTGGAGTTCGTGTTTTTTTGGAGCCGCTCGCCTGATCATCTGTATCGGTCACGCAACAGCGCGAAGCCGCAGGTACAATACCATACGCGCCCCGCGGCCGACCGCGACACACTTTCCCGGGACATCGCACTCCACATGACTGAACGTCACGGCATCACCTACCGCGATGCGGGCGTCGACATCGACGCCGGCGACGAACTCGTCGAACGCATCAAGCCGCTCGTGCGGCGCACGCAACGGCCCGAGGTGCTCGCCGGTATCGGCGGCTTCGGCGCACTCGTGGAGCTGCCGCAGGGCTACCGCCACCCGGTGCTGGTGTCCGGGACGGACGGGGTCGGCACCAAGCTGCGTCTGGCGATCGACACCGGCCGCCACGACACCATCGGCATCGACCTGGTGGCGATGTGCGCCAACGACGTGGTCGTGCAGGGTGCCGAGCCGCTGTTCTTCCTCGACTACTACGCCACCGGCAAGCTGCGCGTGGACGTCGCCGAGGCGGTCGTGCGCGGCATCGCCGAAGGGTGCGCGCAGGCGGGCGCGGCTCTCGTGGGCGGCGAGACCGCCGAGATGCCCGGCATGTACCACGGCGAGGACTACGACCTCGCCGGCTTCTGCGTCGGGGTCGTGGAGAAGGACCGCATCATCGACGGCACCAAGGTGCGCGCCGGCGATGCCCTCATCGGGATAGACTCATCCGGGCCGCACTCCAACGGCTACTCGCTGATCCGCAAGCTCATCGCCACGGCCGATGCGAGCCCCGCGACGCAGCTCGACGGGCGCAGCCTCTTCGACCGGCTGCTAACCCCGACCCGCATCTACGTGAAGCCCCTGCTGGCACTGATGCGTGCACTGCCCGTGCACGGCGTTGCCCACATCACCGGAGGGGGGCTCACGGACAACATCCCGCGCGTGCTCCCGGACGGGCTCGAAGCCGTGCTCCAGCGGCGTCGCTGGCCGCGCGACCCGGTGTTCGACTGGCTCCAGCACGTCGCCCGCATCGGGCCCGAGGAGATGTACCGCACCTTCAACTGCGGCATCGGCATGGTCGTCGTGGTGAGCGTCGAGCGCGCGCATGCGGCGGTAGACTTCCTGAACGCGCACGGCGAGCGTGCGCAGGTCATCGGCGAGGTGCGCGCCGGCTCGCGCGGCGTACACATCGAAGAATGAGCCGCGCCGCGCCGCTGCGCCTGGTCATCCTGATCTCCGGACGCGGCAGCAACATGACCGCGATCCAGCGCGCGTGCCTTGCCGGGGAGCTGAACGCCTCGGTTGCGCTCGTGATCGCGGACCGCGCTGACGCCGCGGGCCTTGCCGCTGCCCGCGACCTCGGCGCCCAGACCGCCACGGTGCTGCGCGGCAAGGGAGCGGAGGCGCTCGTGGTCTTCGAGCGCGAGCTGGGTGCGGCGATCGATGCGGCACGGCCCGACCTCATCGTGCTAGCCGGCTTCATGCGCATCCTCAGCGACGGCTTCGTCGAGCACTACCTTGGCCGCATGATCAACATCCACCCCTCGCTGCTCCCCGCCTACCGCGGGCTCGACACCCACCGGCGCGTGCTCGAGGGCGGGGAGAGCCAGCACGGGGCGAGCGTGCACTACGTGACGCCCGAACTGGACGCAGGCCCTGTCATCCTGCAGTCGCGGGTGTGGGTGAGGCCCCAGGACACCGAGGCCGCCCTCGCCGCGCGCGTGCTCGCCACCGAGCACATCATCTATCCACGCGTCATTTCCTGGTTAGCGCAGCAGCGCCTCAAGTGGCACGATGGCGCGGCGTGGCTCGACGGAGCCCGCCTCGAATCGCCGATCGTGGAGGACTTCCGTGCGGCCGTACCGTGACGTCGCGATGAACAGCAAGCGTGGAATCGCGCGCGCCGCACTGGTTCTGGCCGCGACCCTGGGGACCGCCGCCGTCCAGGCCGATGGACTCAAGCCCTACCAGGCAACCTACGAGGGCATCTGGCACGGCATGGTGGTCGCGGTATCGACGCTCAAGCTCGAGCAGACCGGCGACACCTGGACCTACACCTCACGCAGCGAGCCGCGCGGCATCGGGCGGCTCGCCTCCGGGATCTTCCCGCCGCTGCAGGTCAGCACGGTGCGCGTCACGGACGCCGGCGTGCTACCGCAGGCCTACAAGTCCAGCGGCGGCGATGCCGATAAGAGCATCGATCTCAGCTACGACTGGCAGGCGCATCGCGTCACCGGGAGCTACGAAGGCGCCAAGGTCGACCTGCCGCTCACCCCGAAGGTGCAGGACGACGCCTCGATCCAGCTCGCGATCATGGTCGAGTTACTGGCAGGCCGCACGCCCAGCAGCTTCCAGATGATCGACAAGAACAGCGTGCGTGATTACAACCTGTCCAAGGACGGCGAGACCACGCTCACGACCCCGCTTGGACCGATCGCGACGGTGATCTTCAAGGCGCAGAAGGCGTACTCACCCCGGGTGACACGCTTCTGGTGCGCCCCCGACCGTGGCTACATCCCGGCCAAGGTCGAACAGACCAAGGGTGACGACGTGCAGTGGACCCTGCGGCTGCAGAGCCTGACGCGCAACTGATCAGGTCTTGGGCAGGGTCACGCCCTGCTGCCCCATGTACTTGCCGCCGCGGTCCTTGTACGAGGTCGAGCACACCTCGTCCGACTCGAAGAACAGCATCTGCGCGACGCCCTCGTTGGCGTAGATCTTCGCCGGCAGCGGCGTCGTGTTGGAAAACTCGAGTGTCACGTGCCCTTCCCACTCGGGCTCCAAGGGCGTTACGTTCACAATTATTCCGCAGTTGTGCACAAAGACGCCGGCCGCCAGCGCGAAATTTCCCGTGCCCGGCACCGTGAGGCAATAGACGTCGTGGTCCCCGGGTAAAGTCCGCACCGCCGCAACGCGATGATTGCGGTAAGCCGGCTGTGAAGCCCCGGGAGCTATGTGTGCTCCGGCATGAGCCGCAACGCCGTGTCCGTGGCGCGCCGCGTGCGCGGACATCAATTCCTGCAAGCTGACCAACCTCTCCGTCCCAGGCTGATATACGAACTGTTGCCCGTCGAGGGTTTCGCGGTACAGGGGCATCAGCCGGTCGCCCGGCCGCAGCATGTCGGCCGTGACCATTTGGCCGTCACGCTTCATGAAGGAGTGATCCGGCGTCGCACGGATGCGGGCACCGTCGTCCAGCGTGATTTCCAGCAGGGCATCGCGTCCGATGTATCGTGGCTGGTGGAGATCGGCAACGACGACCCGATTGTCACGTGTGACGCTGAATCCACGACAGCTTCCGCCTCCATCTAGCCGGGCGGCCAGGTCCTCGAGCGTCGGGTTACTCCCGTCTACCAGGGCGACGCGGGTATCACCGCTGAAACAGCGCGCGTACGTGCTGTTGTGGACGATCACGTCGTTGGCCACGAAGTTCCTGACTCTCGGGACACTGATGTCGTAGACGTCTTCTTCCCCCGCCGGCGTGATCGCTTCGACGACATCCCACAGCGGGCCCTGCCCGGTCAGCGACGACAGCTCGGGATTTCCCGTGGTTTCGGCAACCCGCACGGCGGCGCTCATCGGCACCGACTGAGGTCGTTCGATATGGACGCCCATGGAGTTGCAGCTGCGGCCAGCAGCCTGAGCGGCGTGCACCAGCAAGTCCCACGCCTCCCGAGGCAGCGTATCGAAGTTGCTGCGCTGGCGCGGCGTCGCGACGATCAACGGCAGAATCTCCTGCTCCAGGCGCCGCTGCTTCTGGCACCCCGGCACGAAGCCGATTTCCGCAGCGAAGCGGGCGATCTGGTCACGATCGGTGATCTGGATGCTGCAGGCGCGCGTGCCGATTGCGGTGGTCTTCTCACGGATCAGCGAGAAGATGCCAAACCGCAGCAGCAGGTGATGCACGTCCTCGATCAGGCGGCGCGACTTGGAGTAGTACTCGAGGTACAGGCCTCCCTTGCCGCGGTAGAGGCCCCCGTCCCCGGCGAACAGCGCCTGCAGGAAGCGTTGCACGGAGCGGCGCGGTGCCGTGAATACCGCCTGCGGCACGAACTTGTCGGCCGAACCGACATCGAGGCGGTGTCGCGCAAGCCAGGCGCGTGCCCGGTTCAGCTCCGGAACCCCGCCGCGGCCACGGTGGTTCACGAGACGGTACCCGAGCCCGGCCTTCGCGGTGACTTCCCCCAGACCCGAGGCGGCCACCGACTTCTCGAGCAGATCGACCAGCGCCGGGTCGGCGCTCGTAAACACGGGGCTGTGGCGCGGCGTGTGGCACTGACCCTCCGAGATCATCAGCCCGAGCAGGCTCGCCTCCCAATCCGGCAGCGCGGTCTTGCCGAACACCGGGATGCTGCGGGCGACCGCGATCCGGTCGCCGGCGGCGAGATCCTTTAGCGGCACCCAGCCCTGCAGCATGCGAAACGGATGGTTCGCGGTGGCGCGGATGCGCAGCCCCGCACGGGTGCGCAGCTCGAACACCGGCTTGCGGCCCTGCGGCACGAATGCCGAGACCTTCGCAGGGGCGAGTTCCCAGCCGTCCATCGCGAGCGTGCTGCGGCCGAAGTGCATGTCGGTGATCGGCACGTAGGCGCCGGTCTCGGCATCCACCACGCGCGTATCGCCGGTCACGCACTTGCCCAGGCAAACCACAAGAGCCTGGCGCGGGATGCGGAAGTACTCGACCGTGCGGGCGAGCGCAAAGGAATTGGGCGGGATGATGCAGACGTCGCCGCTGAAGTCCACGAAGCTCTTGGCGTCGAAGGCCTTCGGGTCGACGATCGTGGAGTTGATGTTGGTGAAGATCTTGAACTCATTGGCGCAACGCACGTCGTAGCCGTAGCTCGAGGTGCCGTAGGAGACAATCTTGTGCCCGTCCGCGAACCGGACCTGCTCCGCGGCGAACGGCTCGATCATCTTGTGCTCGCGCGCCATTCGCCGGATCCAGTTGTCGGACTTGATGCTCATCCAGGTGTCTCCCGCGCCCGTGGGTGCGTACTTAACGGAGCGGCCGCGCCGCTCGTGATGCAGGGGCCGAAAGTATCGCAGCGAACTGCCACCCGTGCGAGGGGGCGTTTCTGCACGCGCGATGGCGATTCTCAGCTCTCTTCGATGACGATCTTCGGAAAGACGCTGCTGCGGTCGCGGGCGCGCGCCGCCAGCGCCCCGCCGGTGCGACGGGCCATATCGAAGTAAGCCTGCGCCCGGGCGGAGGCCGGGTCGGCGACGACGGTCGGACGGCCGCCGTCGGCCTCCTCGCGGATGCGCGCATCGAGGGGCAGCTCACCCAGGAGCCGCACGCCGTACTGCTCCGCCATGCGCGCGCCGCCGCCTGAGCCGAAGATGTGCTCACTGTGCCCGCAGTTCGAGCACACATGGATGCTCATGTTCTCCACGATGCCCAGGACCGGCACAGAGACCTTTTCGAACATCTTCAGACCCTTGCGGGCATCTGCTAGCGCGATGTCTTGCGGGGTCGTGACGATCACCGCGCCCGCTACGGGCACGCGCTGCGCGAGCGTCAGCTGGATGTCGCCGGTGCCCGGTGGCATGTCGACGACCAGGTAGTCGAGCTTGCCCCACTGGGTTTCCGACAGAAGCTGAGTGAGCGCCTGCGTCACCATCGGACCGCGCCACACCATCGGCTGCTGCTCGTCGATGAGGAACCCGATCGACATCGCAAGGATGCCGTGGCTGGTGAGCGGTTGCAGGTGCTTGCCGTCCTGCGTGGTGGGGCGCTGCCCGGTGAGCCCCAGCATCAGCGGCTGGCTCGGCCCATAGATATCGGCATCGAGGAGCCCGACCCGGGCCCCCTGCTTCGCCCAGGCGAGCGCCAGGTTCACGGCGACCGTGGACTTGCCCACCCCGCCCTTGCCGGAGGCAACCGCCACCACGTTGCTGATCTCGCCCAGGGGCTTGAGGTTGCGCTGCACTGCGTGCGCGCGGATGTTGGCCTCGAGCTCCAGCGCCAGGGGAACCGTGAGGCCGCGGGACCCCAGGTACTCGGTGAGCGCAGCCTGCAGCGGCGCCTGGTAGCCGCCGACCGGAAACCCCAGCGCGATGCGCGCCACGAGCCCCTCGCCGACGGCGCGCACCTCGCGCAGCGCCTGCGCGGCGCCAAGGGTCTCCCCCAGGTACGGGTCAGTGTAGGCCTCGAGCGCGGCTCGTACGCTGCTGATTGTGCTGTCGGGGATCATGCTGCGGGTATCACGAATGGCGGGAGTCGCGATTGTAGTGGTATCGATGAGCGCCCATAAGCGCCGCGGGATCCCCCGGAGTGCGCGTTGACGGCTGTGGCATAATCTGAGCCGTCCCGGGGGGACCGTGCGCTTCCTTCATTTGAGGGGGTCGGCCGCGAGAGTGGCCCTGGCGCCGGACACCGGAAATTTGACCCGCGTCCGACCGATACGGCGTGCTCGTCATGGGTGACAGGCGCGCGAATCGGGCGCGTGCGGGAAGCTGCGCCGACGGAAAGGCTGAATGAGCTTTTTCACGAACCTGCGTGTCGACCGCCTCGTCACCGAGGTCCGGTCCTCGAACGACGTCGACAGCCCGGCGCGGCAGAAGGCCATCGCGCGCCTGAAGGATGTCGGCGCCGGCGCGATCGAGCCGATCCTCGCAGCCCTGCCCGAGGCGGACAAGAACGCCACCATCGCCTTCGTCGAGGTGCTCACCGAACTGGTCTCGCAGAAGACCTTCCCGGTGTTCGTACGCGGGCTGGTCGAGGGCAGCCCGAGGGTGATCTCCGGCATTGCATGGGCGCTGACCAACAGCCGCAACTACCCCCACCACCTGCTCCTGGAGGCGCTCAACACCGCCGGGGTCTCCAAGCCCTCGGTACTGGACGTCATCGCCGCCCAGAAGTCGCGCTTCAGCGTGCGCGAGCTCCTGACCGCTGCCTACGCGCAGGAGCCGAACGAGAAGGCGGCGCTGTTCCGCATCATCGGGGACATCGCCGACAAGTCCTCCCTCAGCGACCTCATCGGCCGCGTCCAGGGCAAGGACCCGATCGCGCGCGTCCACATCATCAACACGCTGGCGCGCTTCAGCACCCCGGAGGTGCAGACCGCGCTCCAGGGCCTGCTCAAGGATCCCAACAAGCTGATCCGCGGCGCCTCGCTCGCCGCGCTGCAGCGCATGGACGGCCAGATCGACATCGAGCGCGTCGCACCGCTGCTGCGCGACCCGGAAATCGACGTCATGAACCGCGCCATCGACGTCGTGATCAAGGCCAACCACCCGGACACGATGAAGTACCTCATCGAGATCCTGAAGGACGAGAACGAGAACGCCCGCCGCGCGGCGGTCGAGGTGCTCAACGAGGTCGGCAACGCCAACTCGGTCAAGCACCTGCTCGCCTCGCTCAAGGACAGCGACTGGTGGGTACGCAGCCGCGCCGCCGATGCGCTCGGCAAGATCGGGGGACCGAAGGTCATCGACGCCGTGCTGCAGCTGGTGCGCGACAAGGACGAGGACATCCGCCGCGCCGCCATCGAGATCCTGAACCAGACCAAGGACGAGCGCGCCGTCGACTCGCTCATCCAGGCGACCCGCGACTCGGACTGGTGGGTGAGCGAGCGCGCCGTGGATGCGCTCGCCGAGATCGGCAGCAAGCGCGCCGTGCCGCGCCTGATGGAGATGCTGCACACCCCGGTGAGCGGCAAGGCGACCCCGATCGTGGTGCGCGCGCTCGGCAAGCTCGGCGACAGCAAGCTCGTGGACGAGCTGCTGCCGCTGATCGCCCGGCCCGAGCGCGAGATCCGCATCGAGGCGATCCAGGCCCTCTCCAAGGTCGCCGACGAGGCACGCGCCGAGCAGGTACGCAGCGAGCTGCAGGCGCAGATGGGTTCCCCGGACCAGACCATCTCGCGCATGGCCGCCGCGGCGGTCTCCGAGCTGGACAACCGCATCGCCGGGATCTCGCAGCTGTCCTCGGGAACCGCACTCCCCAGCCCCTCAAGCCACGCTGCGGCAGCCCCGGCGGCCGCAGCCGCGGCCGCCGCCGGCGTGCACCCACCCCAGCCGCCGCCTGCGCCCGCGGAGCCGATGAAGACCCAGGTGATCTCGGAGCAGGCCCTGCAGCAGGCCGCCCGGCAGGCCCAGGCCGCGCAGCGGCTGGACATCCAGACCCTCAAGCCCGGGGACATCCTCGAAGGGCGGTACAAGTTCATCGACCGCATCGGCCGCGGGGCGTTCGGCACGGTGCTCCTGATGGAGGACACGGTCGTCGACGAGCGGCTGATCCTCAAGTTCCTGAACCCGAACGTCTCGGAAGACGAAGAGGTCATGAAGCGCTTCGTGCACGAGCTGCGCTACTCGCGCAAGATCACGCACAAGAACGTCATCCGCATCTACGACTTCCTCTACATCCAGGGCAACTACGCCATCTCGATGGAGTACTTTCCGTCCCATACCCTGGGGAGCGAGATCGTCAACGAGAAGCCGCTCGAACTTAAGCGCGGCATCGGCTTCGGCATCGACATCTGCACCGGCATGACGGTGGCGCACCAGCAGGGCATCGTGCATCGCGACCTGAAGCCCGCCAACGTGCTCATCAACCAGGAAGGACTCCTCAAGATCGTGGACTTCGGCGTCGCCGCCGCGCAGCGCGAGGGCGACACGCAGCTCACCAAGACCGGCTACGTGATCGGCTCGCCCAAGTACATGGCGCCCGAGCAGATCCTCGGCAAGAAGGTCGATGAGCGCGCCGACATCTACGCCCTCGGGGTCATCCTCTACGAGATCGTCACCGGGGTGCCGCCCTACTCGCGCGGCGACCACATGTCGGTCATGTACCAGCACGTGCAGGGCAAGGCCCGGGTGCCCAAGGACGTCAATCCCGCCCTGCCGCAGGAACTCTCGGACATCGTGGTGCGCGCCATGGCGGTCGACAAGACCAAGCGCTTCCAGTCCATGGAAGAGCTGAGCAAGGCGCTGGCGCCCTACCACCACTGAATTCCTGCCCGCGCGCTGCCCGCGTCCTGCGGGCTGTCCCATCCCCCGGGGGGTTGCCTACAAGCGTGCGTTACGTCAAATTTCCGCCCACAAGTTGTTGATCTGCAAGCCCCTCCCGGGCTAAACAACAGCTGTTAAAACCCCTTAAGGAGCAAGGGCTTGGCGCGCATCGACGCGTTTCTGAAGTTGGGCACCCAGCAGGGCTGCTCGGACGTGCACCTGGCCGTGGGCGTGCCGCCCATGCTGCGCATGCACGGGGACCTGGTGCCGATCAAGTTCCGCGACCTGCGGGATACGGAGCTCGAGAGCTACATCACCGAGATCCTGACCCGCTCCCAGAGCGAGCAGTTCAACACCGGCCACGACCTGGACTTCTCCTACGTCTCGGCCGAGGGCGGCCGCTTCCGCGTCAACGTGTACCGCAAGGAGACCGGCGTCGGGGCGACCTTCCGCTCCATCCCGGCCGCCGTGCCCACGCTCGAGAAGCTCGCCCTGCCCCCGATCGTCACCAAGCTGTGCGACTTCCACCAGGGCATGGTGCTGGTCACCGGCTCGACGGGCACCGGCAAGTCGACCACGCTGGCGGCGATGATCGACCACCTGAATTCCACGCGGCGCCTGAACATCATCAGCCTCGAGGACCCGGTGGAGTTCGTGCACCCGAGCAAGCAGAGCCAGGTGATCCAGCGCGAGCTCAACACCCACATCCCGAGCTTCGCCGAGGGGGTGCGCGCGGCCATGCGCGAGGATCCCGACGTGATCCTGGTCGGCGAGCTGCGCGATGCCGAGACCATCTCCATGGCCATGACGGCCGCCGAGACCGGCCACCTGGTGCTCGGCACGCTGCACACCACCGGGGCGGTGAAGACCATCGACCGTATCATCGACGCCCTGCCGGTGGAGCAGCGCGAGCAGACCAAGAGCTTCCTCGCGCAGAGCCTGCTGGCGGTCGTCACCCAGGTGCTGGTCAAGACCGCCGACGGCCACGGGCGCAAGGCGATCTGCGAGGTGCTGATGATGACCAAGGCCATCGCCAAGCTCATCCAGACCGAGCAGACCCACCAGATCCCGAGCCAGCTGCAGATGGGCCGCGACCAGGGCATGCAGCTCCTTGACCAGGCGCTGCTTGCAGCCATCAACCAGCGCACCATCGACCCGGACGACGCCTACAACTACGCCACCGAGAAGCGTTCCTTCCAGAAGTTCGTGACCGACACCAGCATGCTGCCGAAGCTGGACATCACCGGCTCCTCGCCGCGGCCGGCCACGAGCGACAGCACCGCCTGAGGCACCCAAGGGCATGGCACAGATCGACAGCTACCTGAGCGAAGTGCTGGAGAAGCGCGGCTCGGACCTGCACTTCATCGCCGGTGATCCGGCGCGCATCCGCCTGTTCGGCGACATCTCGCCCCTGAAGCCGGACAAGCTGGCGGCCGAGTACGTGAAGTCCGCGCTCTACGAGATCATGCCCAAGGCCGCGCTGGACCGCTTCGAGAAGAAGGACGGCGCCGACTTCGCCTACACGCTCCCCGGCAAGGGACGCTTCCGCGTCAACGTGATGCGCCAGCTGCAGGGCATGGGGGCGGTGTTCCGTGCCATCCCCTCCAAGGCACTGACCATGGACGAGCTGAAGCTCCCCGAGGCGGTGCGCCAGCTGTCGCGGGCCAACAATGGGCTGATCCTCGTGACCGGCAAGACCGGCTCGGGCAAGTCGACCACGCTCGCGGCCATGATCGATGACATCAACCGGCGCGTGAAGGGCCACATCCTCACCATCGAGGACCCGATCGAGTTCGTGCACGAGCGCAAGAGCTGCCTCATCAGCCAGCGCGAGATCGGCGTGCACGCGCCGAGCTTCTCCGCCGCCCTGCACTCCGCCCTGCGCGAGGACCCGGACGTGATCCTGGTCGGCGAGTTGCGCGACCTCGAGACCATGAGCATCGCGGTGACCGCGGCCGAGATGGGGATCCTGGTCATGGGCACGCTGCACACCAACGGGGCGGCCCAGACCGTCGACCGCATGGTGAACGTGTTCCCCTCCGACAAGCAGTCGCACGTGCGCACCATGCTCTCGACCTCGCTGCGCGGGGTGGTCTCCCAGCAGCTGCTGCAGCGCGCCGACAAGAACGGCCGGGTGGCGGCCCTGGAGATCCTGATCAACACCCCCGCGGTCTCGAACCTCATCCGCCAGGGCAAGCTCGACCAGCTGGAGAGCTCCATGCAGGCGGGCGCCCAGTTCGGCATGCGCACCATGGATTCGGCGATCCAGCAGCTCTACGACTCGCGCCAGATCAGCGGCAAAGAGGCCTACAAGAAGGCCATGAACAAGGGCAAGTTCGAGGACGTCAAGGACGCCGGCTGAGGCTGCGCGTGCCGCGCGGGCGGGCGCGGCGCTTGTGTAAACTAGCGCGCAAATGCCGCGCAAGATCTTCGTCACCACCGCCCTGCCCTACGCCAACGGGCCGTTCCACATCGGCCACATCATGGAGTACATCCAGGCCGACATCTGGGTGCGCTTCCAGCGCATGCAGGGGCACGAACTGTTCTTCGTCGGCGCCGACGACGCGCATGGCGCGCCCATCATGCTCAAGGCCGAGAGCGAGGGCATCACCCCGCAGCAGCTGGTGGCGCGCATCGCCGCCGACCGGCCCCGGTACCTCAAGGGCTTCCACATCGGCTTCGACCACTGGTGGTCGACCGACTCGCCCGAGAACACCGAGCTCAGCCAGGAGATCTACCGGCGCCTCAAGGCCGCCGGCCTCATCTACCAGAAGTCGGTCGAGCAGTTCTTCGATGCGGTCAAGGGCATGTTCCTGCCCGACCGCTACATCAAGGGCGAGTGCCCGGTGTGCCACTCCAAGGACCAGAACGGGGACTCCTGCGAGGTCTGCGGCAGCGTCTACGCGCCCACCGACCTCATCAACCCCTACTCGACGCTCTCGGGCAGCAAGCCCGAGCTGCGCAGCTCCGAGCACTTCTTCTTCCGGCTCTCCGACCCGCGCTGCGTGGGCTTCCTCAAGGAGTGGCTCTCGACCCCGCAGCGCCTGCAGCCCTCGGTCGCCAACAAGGCGCGCGAGTGGCTCTCCGGCAGCGGCGAGCAGGCGCTCTCGGACTGGGACATCTCCCGCGACGCACCCTACTTCGGCATCCCGATCCCCGACGCGCCGGGCAAGTACTTCTACGTGTGGCTGGACGCCCCCATCGGCTACCTCGCATCGCTCAAGAGCTACTTCGAGGCCGGCGGCCCACGCACCCGGGGCGAGCGGCGCAGCTTCGAGGAGTTCCTCGGCGCCCCCGACACCGAGCAGGTGCACTTCATCGGCAAGGACATCATCTACTTCCACACGCTGTTCTGGCCGGCGATGCTGAAGTTCGCCGGCGCCCCGTTCCGCATCCCCGACCACGTCTACGTGCACGGCTTCATCACCGTGTCCGGGGAGAAGATGTCCAAGTCGCGCGGCACCGGGATAAGTCCCCTGCGCTACCTCGACGTCGGCATGAACGCCGAGTGGCTGCGCTACTACATCGCCGCCAAGCTCAACGGCAACGTCGAGGACATCGACTTCAACCCCGAGGACTTCACGCTGCGGGTGAACAGCGATCTCGTCGGCAAGTACGTCAACATCGCGAGCCGCGCTGCCGCCTTCATCAGCCGGCAGTTCGGCGGCACGCTGCGCTACGCCGGGGACACCGCGGCGCTCGCCGAGGAGGCGCGCACCCTCGCCGCCACCGTGGCCGAGTGCTACGCGGCGCGCGAGTTCGGGCGCGCCATCCGCGAGGTCATGGCCTACGCCGACCGCATCAACCAGGGCTTCGATGCCCGCCAGCCCTGGGTGCTCGCGAAGGACCCGGCGCGGGCGGCGGAGCTGCAGGACGTGTGCTCGCGGGCACTGTACGGCTTCAAGGTGCTCTCGGTGCTCCTCGCCCCGGTGCTGCCGCAGGTCGCCTCGCGCGTCGCGCGTGAGCTCCTGGGCCTCGATGCCGACTTCCGCTGGGCGGACGCGCTGGTGCTGCCCACGCAGATCCGTCCCTACAAGCACCTCATGACCCGCGTCGAGGCCAAGCAGCTCGATGCGCTCTTCGATGCGCCCGCCGCCCCGGCGGCGGCCGCGGTCCCGAAGCCTGCGGCCGCGAAGCCCGCGACTGCCGCGGCCGAGGTGATCTCGATCGACGAGTTCAAGCGCATCGACCTGCGCGTGGCGCGCATCGCGGCGGCCGAGTTCGTGCCCGGCTCCGACAAGCTCCTCAAGGTGACCGTCGACCTCGGCACCGAGACGCGCACCGTGTTCGCCGGCATCAAGGGCGCCTACACCCCCGAGCAGCTGGTCGGCCGGCTGACGGTGATCGTCGCCAACCTCGCCCCGCGCAAGATGAAGGTCGGCACCTCCGAGGGCATGGTGCTCGCGGCCAGCGGGGAGGCGCCCGGCCTGTACCTGCTGTCGCCGGATTCCGGAGCCACCCCGGGGATGCGGATCAGCTGATCCCCGGACTCGCGGAACAGCCCCGCATGGCGAGCGCCCACGACATCGACGCCCTCCTGCCGCAGACGCAGTGCACGCGCTGCGGCTACCCGGGCTGCCGCCCTTACGCCGAGGCCATCGCCCGCGGGGACGCCGCGATCAACCAGTGCCCGCCCGGCGGGGCGGCTACCATCGGGGCGCTGGCACGCCTGCTCGGCCGCGCAGTGCTCCCCCTCAATCCCGACAACGGCCTCGAGGGACCCGCGCTGGTCGCGGTGATCGACGAGGCCGCCTGCATCGGCTGCGCCAAGTGCCTGCCCCCCTGCCCGGTCGATGCCATCCTCGGGGCGCAGAAGCTGATGCACACGGTGATCAGCGCCCTATGCACCGGGTGCGAACTGTGCGTAGCGCCCTGCCCGGTGGACTGCATCCGCATGGTGCCGCGCGCCGCGGACGCCTCGGCCGCTCCCGCCCCCGAAGCGTCCGACAACCGTGCCCGCTGGGAGGCGCACCTCGAGCGCGCGCGGCGCACCGCCGCGGTACGCGCCGCCCTGCTCGAGGATCGCAAACAGGCCCCGCCCGGGTGAGCGCGGCCGCGGGAAACTGCTAGAGTGTCTGGGAGTACTTGGCAACGAAGAGCGCTCGCCCGGTTAAGGGGAGCACCTTCGAAAAAGACCAAACCGCGTTTGATACCCGCAGCACCGGACGTCGCGCAGTGTCAGAACATCCGAAGGACCGGACCCGAGCGATGAACGGCGGCGCCAGCCGCCGCCTGGTGGGCTGGAAGTCGATCGGCCAGTACCTCGGCTGCACCGAGCGCACCGCGCGGCGCTGGGAGGCGGTCCGCGGCCTGCCGGTGCACCGCATCCCGGGCGAGGGGCGCCGCTCGGTCTGGGCCCACACCCAGGAACTGAGCGACTGGCTCGAGGCCCTGTCCCCGGAAGCCCAGGAAAGCCTGCGCAGCGAACTGGACCCGGCGCCCGAGTCGGCCCTCATCGCCGCGGTCGCTCCGGCGGAGGCGGACATCCCCGCGGCACCGGCGCCCATGCCCGCCCTCCCGCCGCCCGACCTGCCGGTCGCGCCGCCAGTGCCAGCGCCGGAACGACGGTGGCCCGCCTGGCGGGCTGCGGCCCTGGTGTTGGGAGTGCTGCTGGTGATTGCAGGGGCGCTCGACTTCATGCGCGGCCGCCCGAACCCCTACGACGGGGTCCGCACCGCCTACGATGACAATGCCCAGGCACGGGCCACGTACCTCAACGCGCGCTATGAGCTGTCCACGCGCTCCTCGAGCGGCCTGATCGCCGCCGAACAGGGCTTCCGGGAGCTCGTGGAGCACTACCCGGAACGCGCCGCGGGCTGGTCGGGCCTCGCCGAGAGCTACCTGCTGCTGCGCGAGTTCGGTTCGATGACCGACCAGGAGGCCTATCCGCAGGCCGAACGCGCGGCCCGCGCCGCCATCGCGCTCGACCCCAAGGCGGCGACGGCCTGGCTCGACGAGGCCTTCATCACCTGGTGGTGGCGGGGCGACAGCGACCAGGCGTTCAGCCAGTTCGACACTGCGCTGCGGCTGGAGCCGGGCTCCGCGCGGGCGCACCACTGGCTGGCCACCGCGCTCGCCGCCCGCGGGGACTTCACGCGCGCGCTCGAGGAGATCGCCCGCGCCCGCGCGCTGAGCCCGGAGAACCGGGCCATCATCGCCGACGAGGCCTACCTGCGCTTCGGAGCAGGGCAGGAGGGCGATGCCGTGGCGACGCTCGAGCGCCTGACTCAGCTCGACCCGGGCTTCGAGGCCCCCCACTACTATCTGTCCCGCATCTACCTGCTCTCCGGGCGCTACCCGGAGTTCCTGCACGAGGCGGAGACTGCCGCCCAGCTGCGCGGGCAGGACGACGTACTGGCGCAGCTGCGCGGCTGCGAGCAAGGGCTCAAGAGCTACGGCCCGCAGGCTCTCGTGGCGCAGCTGGCGGCCACCGAGGCGGATCGCTGGGCCGAGGGCAAGGGATCGGCGGTCCAGGTCGCCCAGTACCGGGCACTGGCGCGCGACCGGGCCGGGGCGATGCACTGGCTCGAGGTGGCGGCCGACGGCCAGGATCCCAACCTGCGTTCGCTGGTGGCCTACCCGGAGTTCTCGGCCTACCGGAAGGACCCGGAGTTCGTCGCAATCGCCAACCGCTTACCGCAGTCGGCACCCCTGCCCGGCGAGGGACACGCCCCTCACTCGTAGCCATCGGATGCGGGTGTCCGCAATTGTCCGTTCGCGCCCTGAAGAAGTGCGTTGCCGGTGATCCCCTACCGGCGCCCCAATGCGGGGGTGACGACGCCTCTCAACCCAAGAACACTCCAAGGGGATTTTTCGATGAAACTCCAACACCTGCCGATCACGGCGGCCGTGGCCCTGTGCCTGGCGGCAGCCGCGCCCGGCCTGGCCGAGGCTCAGATCAAGACCTCGACGACCAACACCACCACGACCACCGAGGTGGTGCTGAGCCTAGGTGACTCGGCCCAGAACTTCACCCTCTACGGCCTGGGACCGGTTACATCGGGCCCGTTGGGCGCCGGCACCTACGGCTCCTTCGATACCGGGCAGGGGACCTGCAGCACCGGGAGCGGCGCCACGACCTGCATCCTGTCGGGCAATTTCTCCTCGACCGTGAGCGGCATCGGCTCGGGTTCCTGGACCCTGACCACGCAGTACGCCGGGACGGACGGCCCCCTGGCCGGCCCCAACTCGCCGATCTCCCAGACCTACGGGGACAACCCGAGCGGGAACCTCAAGCAGGCGGACTCGATCACCTACCGGGACCTGAGCCCGTCGACCAACGTCACGCTGACCCTGAACACGGCCAGCGGCACCCTCGTCGAGCCGATGATCGTGGACGGCCAGTTCGTCAAGGGCGCGGGGTACTCCTTCGTTTACGTGCAGGACGCGTGCAGCGGCACGGCGGTCTCGACCTGCAACATCTACAATGTGGGAATCACCAAGGGCGCCGTCGACTCCGCGCCCGGCGACTTCACGGCCGAGTTCGCCTACACCACGACCACCGGCGGTGGTGGCGGCGGCGGTGGCGGTGGTGGCGGCGGCAGCACCGGCGTGCCCGAGCCGGCCACCCTCACCCTGCTGGGTGCGGGCCTGATCGGCCTCGGCCTCAGCCGGCGCCGGCGCCAGATCGCGCGCTGATTCCGCAGCCGAAAGCGGCGGCGGGTTCCCCCGCCGCCGCTGACGCCTCACGCGCGGCGGGGCGTGTCGCAGCTGCGACGGGGGACAGGCCCGGCTCCCGCGTTCGCACCGATTGCAGGCATGATGCGCGCATGCTCACCCCAAGCCTGCGTACGCTCCACGGCCGCGCCTTGCTGATCGCGGGTCTGGCCGTCCTCATCCTCGCCGGCGCGCACGCCGCGGTCCCCGCGACGATGCAGGCAGCCGCCATCGACCACGCCGGTGAGGCCACCGGGCTCACCGTGCACACGCTCCCGGTCCCGCGGCCCGCCGCGGGCGAGGTGCTCATCGCCCTGCACACCGCCGGCGTCGCCAGCTGGGACGTCGAGACGCGGCGCCGCCCCGACATGCTCACGCACGCCCGCATGCCGCTGGTGCTCGGCACCGACGGCTCCGGCACCATCGCCGCGCTCGGCCCGGGCGTCACGGGCTTCAAGGTCGGCGAGCAGGTTTACACCTACAGCTGGGACAACCCGCAGGGCGGGTTCTACGCCGAGTACGTCGCCGTTCCGGCCGAGCGCGTCGGGCGCCTGCCGAAAGGCATGAGCCTCACCGATGCCGGCGCGATCGCGACCACCGCCCTCACGGCGCAGCAGGGCATCGACGATGCCCTAAAGGTCAGGCGCGGCGAGAGCGTCCTGATCCACGGCGCGGCTGGCGGCGTGGGCACGCTCGCGGTGCAGTTCGCGCACCTGCGCGGGGCCCGGGTGCTCGCGACCGTATCGGCCCCCGACGAGGCCGACCTGGTGAAAAGCCTCGGGGCGGACGTGGTGGTCGACGGTCGCCATGACGACCTCGCGGCCGCCGCCCGCGCCTTCGCGCCGCAGGGACTGGACGCGGTGCTGGTGCTCGCCGCCGGTGCCGGTCCGGCGCTCGCCACCCTGAAGCCCCCGGCGCGCATCGCGTATCCCTCCGGCGTGCACCCGGAGCCGCAGGGGGCCGCCGACGTGAAGGTGATCCGCTACGACGCCATCCCCGGTCCTGGAGAGTTCGCGCGCCTCAACGCCGCCATCGAGGCCGTCCGGCTGCGGGTGCCGATCGCGGCCCGCTTTCCGCTGGCGCAGGCCGCCGCCGCGCAGCAGCGCCTGGAGGCCGGCCACGTGGTCGGCAAGGTGATCCTGGAAATCCGCACGCCCTGAAGGCCCGCTCGACAGCGACCCGCCGCGGCGGGCATCCTTCCCGCCCCACCATGCACGCCGCCACGCGCACCGCGATCTTCCGCCGCCTGAAGGCCGCGAATCCCACGCCGACCACGGAGCTCCTGCACGACTCGCCGTTCGAGCTCCTGGTCGCGGTGATGCTCTCGGCGCACACCACCGACAAGAGCGTCAACGCCGCGACGCGCACGCTGTTCCCGGTGGCCAACACGCCGGCAGCGATCGCGGCCCTGGGCGTGGAAGGCGTCAAGCCCTACATCCGCAACGTCGGCCTCTACAACACCAAGGCCAAGAACCTCATCGGGCTCGCGCAGCAGATCCTGACGCTGCACGGCGGCGCCGTGCCCGGCAACCGCGAGGCGCTCGAGGCGCTGCCCGGGGTGGGCCGCAAGACCGCGAGCATCATCCTCAACATGGTGTTCGGTGAGGCCGAGATCGCCGTCGACACGCACATCTTCCGCGTCGCCAACCGCACCGGGCTTGCCCCCGGGCGCACGCCGCTCGAGGTGGAGGCGGGCCTGCAGGCCAATACCCCGGCCGCCTACCGCAAGGACGCGCATCACTGGCTGCTGCTGCACGGGCGCTACGTCTGCACCGCGCGCAGCCCCGCCTGCCCCACCTGCATCATCCGCGACCTGTGCGAGTACCCGGACAAGACGCAGCCGAAGGCCCCGCCGGGGCGCCGCGGCAAGCTGGCGCAGGCCATCCGCCGCGGCGGGCGCAAGCGCGCCCGCGCCTGAGGATCGCCGGTGTCCTTGTTCCAGGGCGAGAGCCGCGAGCAGATGCGCCGCCGCTACCAGGAGGCGTGGCGGCGCTTCCAGGCGCGCGCACCGCTCGAGCCGCTCGAGGCCCAGCTCGCCGCCGTGATCGCCGAGCACCCCGAGTACCTCCCGTGGCTCGAGTCCGGCGATGCCGCGCTGCTCGCGGAGTTTCCGCCCGAGGGCGGGCGCGCGAACCCGTTCCTGCACATGGGGCTGCACCTCGCGGTGCGCGAGCAGGTCGCCACCGACCGCCCGCGCGGCATCGCGGACATACACCGCGCACTCAGTGCCCGCACCGACCCGCACCAGGCCGAGCACCGCATGATCGAGCCGCTCGCAGAGACCCTGTGGGAAGCCCAGCGCAGCGGGCTCGCGCCCGACGAGGCAACCTACCTCGAGCGCCTGCGGCGGCTCTAGGCGGACGCCGGCGGCGGCGGCGCGGGCGGGCGCACGGCCGCGCGCCACAGCCCATCGCGCGAGTACACCTGCCACGCCCAGCGCACCCAGCGCGTGAGCGCGAACGACAGCCACAGCGCCCAGGCGAGGATCGCGACCTTGTACCACCACAGCGAGACCGACACGATCGCGGCACGCGGCAGGGCATCGGGTGACTGGTCGACAAACCAGTGGAGTGAACCGCTGCCCGCGAAGCGCATGTCCGGGTGCGCCAGGAGTCCGGCCGGCACCGCGGCGACGACCGCGAACAGTGCGGCGAGGGCGAGCACCGCGAGTGCCAGCTGCAGCGCGTTGAAGCGTGACCGGTCGGATGGCGCCGCGGCGTGCGAGCGCCACTGGAACACCGCCGCGAACGCGACGAACAGCGCGAGCACCGCCCAGGACAGCGTGGAGAGTCCCAGGCCCAGGAGCAGCCAGTCGCGCACCGGCAGCGGGGTGAGACGCGAGCGGCCGAGGAGCAACGCGGCGATCAGGAACACCAGCAGCTCTCCCCAGTAGAGGATCGCAGGCCCCACGCCCGGGCCTGCGGCGTAGAGCACCCAGCGGTCATCCGGCAGAGTGCTGTCCAGCGTGATGTTGCTCGAGGGCGATGACAGGGTGACCGGCGGGCTGCGGGTCACCGTGGCTACGCCGTCCGGCGACTGCCAGGTCACCGCCCAGGCATGCCGCCCGGGGAGCGCCGCCAGCGCCAGCTCGTCGTTCTGGGGGCGCAGTCCCAGTTCCTGTCCGTCGCTCGTGACGGAGGTGACCGCGGCGTGCGGTGGCAGGTGGATCACCTGCCGGCCGCCCTGGGTGCTGCGATAGCCGACCGAGAGGGTGGCCTCGCTCGAGCGCTTGCCGACCTGGACCTGAAGGCTCGCGCGGTCGAAGGCGACGGTGTTGCCCGGCACCGCGGCCGGGCGCACCAGGTGCACGTGCAGGCGTTCCCCGGGCCGCGGGTAGTACTCGAAGGCCCAGACTCCGCCGCCCTCATCGGGGGACACCGCGGGCAGTCCCTCGAACTCGGCATGCCACGCGGGCGAGACGTGGAACACCCAGTGCTCCGCGAAGCTGCGGTCATCACCGGCGACCAGATCGATCCCCTCGCCCACCGGTAGCACCGAGGTGAAGGTCTCCTGGGCCGCGCCTGCTGCGAGCCCGACCACCACCGCGCCGTCCTTCGCTTCCAGTCCGGGGCTTGTGACCGCCTCCTGGGGCAGGAGCGGCACGCGCACGGTGAAGGCGCTCGTGCGCGGCGCCACGCGCGCGAGCTGGGTCGTGACGTTCCAGTCGTGGGCAATGCTGAAATCACGGCTGAGGACAACGTAGGCCGGGAACTCCTCCTGGCGCGCCGTGCCGGCGCTGCCGGGTGCCGCAACCTGGCGCCGCACCAGCTGCAGGGCACCGCTCACCAGGCGGCGATTGCTCACGCCGTTTGCATCCCAGCCCTGCGTGCTCACCTCGACGTGGCGCGGCGCAAGCGGAAAGGCGAGTGCCAGCCCGTCGAGCCCGGCGAGCGGTCCCTCCAGGCGGACGGTGTGCCGTCCGGCCGGGACGCTTACGAAGCGCACGCCCTGCGCGTTGCGGAACACCCAGCCGCCGCCCTGCCCGTCCACCTGCACCGACTGCGGCGCCCAGTTGTTCTCCGCGCCCGGCAGCGCGATGCCGACCGCATCGAGCGCGCTGACCTCCAACACCACGCTCAGCCGCTCGCCGGCCTCGACGTGCGCATCGAGTATCGCGGCACAGTCGGGCAGGCAGCGCGGCGGCGCCAGGAGGCGCGTGCGCAGCTCGTTCAGGAGCTGCGGATCCGGGGTCGTGGCGGCCTGGGCGCGGGACTGCACGCCCGGCACCGCGCACACGAGCAGCACCGCCACCGCAGCGGCCCGCGGCGTCGCGTGCTCGCGCAGCCAGCTCCCCACGCGCGGCAGGTCGCCGCGGGCGAACCGGAAGAGGAGCAGCAAGGAGAGCGCGACGCCCGCGAGGCGCCACAGGCGCGTCAGCCAGGGCGGGCTGATCAGGAAGCGCACCGTCGCATCGGCCTCCAGCGGCCCATTCCAGCCGTACTCGTAGGCGTGGTAGCGCCAGTCCGGAAGCCCGGGCCCCGCCTGCACCTGCACGCCCGGCTCGAGCTCGGTACCGGTGCGACGCTCGGCGGTGACCACCACCACTTCCTGGATCGACGAAGATGCGGCATCCCGGGCGGGGTTGCCGCCCAGCAACCCGTTGTACGGGGCGGGCGCTGCCGCAGGAGGCGGGGGCGGCGCGTCGAGCTTCTTCACCGCGAGCGCCTCGGTCGGCGCGTTTACGATTCCCGCCGACCTCAAGGGTGGCGCCATGAACGTCTCGAGCTGCGGGTAGACCGCGAGGCGCACCTGCGTCACCGCGAAGGGCACCAGCAGCCACAGGAGCAGTGCGAGCGCGAGCCAGCGATAGGCGCCCGCCCAGCGCCTGAGCCGGCCCTCGGGAGCGGCGCGCAGCAGCGCGAGCGCAACCAGCAGGTTGAGCCACAGCCAGGTGGGCGACGCCGGCTCCTGGTGCGTGAGGGCGACCGCGGCAATCGAGAGCAGTGCGACCGGTATCCCGAACACGCGCCACGCCACCGTCGCGATCAGGAGCATCGCGAACACGTCCAGGAGCCCCCAGCGCTCGAGCCAGGCCTCGGGTGCGCGGTCGGGACCCAGTGCGGCGATGAGCCGGTAGCCCGGGCCCACGATGAGCTCGCCCCTGACCTGCGTGAAGCGCTCGCGCCAGCCGGTGGCCGGCTGCGCACCCAGCGCCCGTGGCAGGCGGGCCACGGCCGACACGGCGACCTCCGGCGTGCGCAGCTCCACGCCGCTCGTGCCCGGCTGCGTCCCGGTCGTCACCAGGAGCGGTGCCTCCTCAGGTCCGCTCGCGCTGCGCAGCGCGTACGGGGCGCTCATGTCCAGGCGCCAGTCCTTCTGCATCGTGCCGGCGATGGTGTCGAGGACGGTGTAACCCGCGCCGGAGAAGTCGAGCCACGCACGCCGCGCGAGCCGCAGCTCGTTGGCGCTGCCCGTCGCGAGCCCGCGGCTGCGCTCCACCACGCGCAGGACCGCACCGGCCGTGATGCGGTAGGCCGGCAGGTCGTGCCAGTCCGTGGGCACGTTCGCCTGTGCGGGATCGGTGGGCGGCACGCCTTCGAGCGCGGTCACCCGCAGGCTGTCATCGGAGGCGAAGCTCCACACCTCCTCGGCCGGCCAGGGCGCAGCGCGGCTGCCGACGTTCACCTCGGCGAGCGGATTGGGGCCGCGCGCCGTGAGGTTCACCGCATAGCTACCGGGACGCACCTGGATCCTGAGGGTGTTGTCGGGGTCCAGCCGCGCGGCAAGGTCCCCCTCGATGCCCGTGGGCACGAACCCGGCGGGCAGCGCCTGCGGCAGCCGCACCTCGCGCGCCTCGCCGGCCACGCTGAGCATGAGGCGCGTGGTGAGCAGTGCCGGCACGCCGTCCTCGAGGCGGCGGAACACGTGCAGCTCGAGGCGGTTGTCCGCGCGCGCCGAGGCCTGCCCCCCGAGGACGAGACTTTCCCCGGTGCGCTGCGGGATGCCGATGTGCGTCCCGTCCAGGGTAAGCGCGATGAGCCCCACACCCTCCGGGATGCCGAGCACCTCGGGCCGGCGCTCCCAGCTGAACGTCCCGCTGACCTCGTGCGTGCCCGCGGTGAGCCACAGGCTCGGCACCTCGGCATGCGCCACCAGCGCCGCCGGGTGACCGTCGAGGGTCACCGCCTCCGGCCAGCTCTCGCCGCGACCCGGCAGCGGCACGAAGCCCGGGGCGCCGACTTCCCAGCGCTCGCTGAAGCGGCCGCCGTGCGCATCGACGGTGAGTTCGAGCACACCGGGCCACGCGCAGATGCGCGGCTCGGCCGTGCGGGCGGGCGCCAGCCACGGGCAGCGCTGCGACTCGTGGCCTTCGAGGACCCAGGGGGCCCAGTCGCGCAGCTCGGGTGGGATTGCCGGCTCGGCGAGAGCTGCGGTCGCAGCCCCGAGCCCGAGCATCGCCGTCATCCACAGGCGCAAGCCTGCCCCGCAGCGCGTCGTCATGATCACCCCCGAGCCGTGCAAGGTGTTTGCGGGCCAAGGATAGCTCAAGGCCACGCTCGCACCGCGCCTGCGGGTGATAAGCGCAGGCGGCGGCGATCCGGGGTTGACGACCGGCTATTTCTTGGGGATGTAGAGGTCCGTGAGCGTGCCTTCGAAGGCCTCGGCGGCGCCCGCGACCGTCTCGCTGAGGGTCGGATGCGGGTGGATGGTGAGCCCGATGTCGGCGGCGTCGCAGCCGTTCTCGATCGCGAGCGCGATCTCGCTGATCAGTTCGCCGGCGTTGGTGCCGACGATGCCGCCCCCCAGCACGCGATGCGTCTGCGGATCGAACAGGAGCTTCGTGAACCCCTCGTCGCGGCCGAGCGAGAGCGAGCGGCCGTTCGCCATCCACGGGAAGACGCCCTTCTTGAACGCAACGTGGCGCTCGCGTGCCTCGGTCTCGGTGAGCCCCACCCAGGCGACCTCCGGGTCGGTGTAGGCGACCGAGGGGATGACGCGCGCATCGAACGCGCGCTTGTGGCCCGCGGCGACCTCGGCGGCCACCTTGCCCTCGTGCATCGCCTTGTGGGCGAGGAGCGGCGCACCGGCGATGTCGCCGATGGCGAAGATGTGGGGCACGTTGGTGCGCATCTGCTTGTCGACCGGAATGAAGCCGCGCTCGCTGACGTTGACCCCGGCGAGCTCGGCCCCGATCGCGCGCCCGTTGGGCACGCGGCCGACGGCCACCAGCACGCGCTCGAAGGACTGCGGCGGCGGGGCCTTTTCGCCCGCGAAGGTCACCTTGAAGCCGGACGGCTCCGCGCTGACGCCCGCGACCTTGGTGCCGAGCAGGATCTGAGCGTAGCGCGCGCGGATGCGCTTCTCGAGCGGGCGCACGAGGTCCGCATCGCACCCGGGCATCAGCGTCGGGGTCAATTCGACCACCGAGACCTTGGTGCCGAGCGCCTCGTACACGCAGGCCATCTCGAGCCCGATGATGCCGCCCCCGATCACGAGGAGGCTGCCCGTGAACTGCGGCAGCTCGAGCGCGCCGGTGGAATCCATGATGCGCGGGTCCTGCGGCAGCCCCGGCAGCCGCACCGGCTCGGAGCCGGCGGCGATTACGCACTGCTCGAAGCGGATGCGCTCCGACCCGGAGGCGCCCATCACCTCCAGCACGTTCGGGCCGACGAAGCGCCCGGTGCCGCGTACCACCTCGACCTTGCGCTGGCGCGCGAGCACGGCAAGGCCCCCGGTGAGCTTGCCCACCACCTGGGACTTCCAGGCGGCGAGCTTCGCGCGGTCGATCGTCGGCTTGCCGAACTGGACCCCGTGCGCGCCCATCGCGGCGGCATCCTCGATCACCTTGGCCGCGTGCAGCAGCGCCTTGGACGGGATGCAGCCGACGTTGAGGCACACCCCGCCGAGCTGCGCCCAGCGCTCGATGAGCGTGACCTTGAGGCCCAGGTCCGCGGCGCGGAAGGCCGCGGTGTAGCCACCGGGACCGGACCCAAGCACCAGGAGCTGGGTGGTGCGCGTGAAACTCTCGGTGGCGCGCTCGGCGCGCGCGGGACCTGCCGGTGCGGCAATGCGCACCGTGTCGCCGGCGACCTCGGGAACGGCCGCGGCCGCGCCGGGCGCTGCCGGCTTCGCCGGTGGCGCCGGGGCTGCGTTCTGCGCCGCAGCTGTTTCCACGCGCGCGATGAGCGCGCCCTTGGAGACCGTGTCGCCCTTCTTGAGCAGGACTTCGGTGACCCGTCCGGCGGCGGTCGCCGGCACGTCCATGGAGGCCTTGTCGGTCTCGAGCGTGACCAGCGGGGTCTCGAGTTCGATCACGTCGCCGGCCTTCACCAGCACGTCCACCACCGGCACGTCACTGAAGTTGCCGATGTCGGGGACGACGAGATCCGTCACGGCACCGCCTCGATGAGGGCGCGGGGCTCGGCGAGGACCTGGGCGAGGAAGGTCGTGAAGCGCGCCGCCATCGCCCCGTCGATCACGCGGTGATCGTAGGACAGCGACAGCGGCAGCATCAGGCGCGGGACGAAGCCGCCGTCCCGGTACACAGGGCGCTGGGCCGAGCGCGATACACCCAGGATCGCGACCTCGGGGGGGTTGATGATCGGGGTGAAGGCGGTGCCGCCAATGCCGCCCAGGCTCGAGATGGTGAAGCCCGCGCCCTGCATGTCGGTCGCAGGCAACTTGCCGGCGCGCGCCTTCTCGGAGAGATCGCCGAGGCAGCGCGCGAGCTCGTAGATGTCCTTGCGGTTCGCATCGCGGACTACCGGCACCACGAGGCCCTGCGGCGTGTCGGCCGCGAAGCCGATGTTCACATACTGGCGCACCAGCAGGTTGGCTCCCGTGGGGTCGAGCGCGGCGTTGAATCGCGGGAACTGCGCGAGCGCGCGCACGCAGGCGCGCAGCAGGAAGGCGAGCGGGGTCAGCTTGACGCCGGCGGCCTGCGCCTTGTCCTTGAGGCTCGCGCGCAGCTGCTCGAGCTCGGTGATGTCGGCCTCGTCGAACTGCGTGACGTGCGGGATGTTCACCCAGCTCGCGTGCAGGCGGGGACCTGAGATGCGCTGGATGCGCGACAGCGGCTCGCTCTTGACGGGCCCGAACTGCGCGACGTCGACGTTCGGCAGCGGCGGCAGGCCGCTGCCCGCAGGAGCGGCGCCCGCCGCGCGTGCGGCCGCAGGCGGCGCCCCGGCGAGCGCGCCCTTCACGAAGCTCTTGACGTCCTCGTGGGTGATGCGGCCCTTGAAGCCCTGGCCGGTGACGCGCGCGAGGTCCACACCGAGCTCGCGTGCGAAGGCGCGCACCGAGGGACTGGCGTGCGCGCGCGAGAAACCTGGCTCATCGATCGGGGCGAGGTCGGGGCGGTAGGACGTGGGGCGTCCCAGCTCGGACAGCGGCACGCGCCGGCCGCGCTCGGGCGCGGGCGTCGCGGCCGCAGGCACCGCGGCTGCGGGCGCCGGGGCCGCGGCGGCAGGCGCCGCTGGCGCTGCAGGGGCCGCCGCTGGAGTGGCCTGGGCGGGAGGTGCAGCCGCGGCGGCCGGGGCCGCCGCAGGGACGGCGCCCTCCCCGCGCACCGTGACGATGACGTCCCCGGTGTTGACGGTACCGCCCTTGGTGGTCAGCACCTTCTCGACCACGCCGCTGGCCGTGGACGGGACGTCCATCGCCGCCTTGTCCGACTCCAGGGTGAGGAGCGGGGTGTCCATCGACACGATATCGCCGGGCTTCACCAGCACGTCGATCACGGCGACGTCCTTGAAGTTGCCGAGATCCGGCACGCGCACTTCCGTCAGGGCAGCGCTCATGGCTTGGCCTTGGGAACCTTCAGACTTTCCAGGGAACGGGTTTGTCAGGATCGATGCCGAGCTTCTTGATGGCGGCGCTCACGGTCGCCTGGTCGACCTGGCCCTCGTCGGCGAGCGCCTTCAGGGCCGCGACCACGATGTGGTTGCGGTCCACCTCGAAGAAGCGCCGCAGCGGTGCGCGTGCATCGGAGCGCCCGTAGCCATCAGTGCCGAGGGTCACGTAGCGGCCGCGCACCCACTGGCGGATCTGGTCGGGAACGATGCGCATGTAGTCGGTGGCCGCCACCGTGGGACCGGCGCGCCCCTTCAGCAGCTCGCTCACGTACGGCACGCGCGGTGCCTCTCCCGGGTGCAGGCCGTTCCAGCGCTCGCACTCGAGTGCCTCACGGCGCAGCTCGCTGAAGGAGGTGACCGAGAGCACGTCCGCCGGGATCTTGTAGTCGGACTCCAGGAGCTGCGCGGCCGCGAGGCACTCGCGCAGGATGGTGCCCGAGCCCAGGAGCGTCGCGCGCACCTTGCCGCGGCCGCCGGCGTGCACCGGGTAGCCGCCCTTGAGGATGCCCTGCTGCGTGCCCGCCGGCATCGCCGGCTGAACGTAGTTCTCGTTCATCACGGTGATGTAATAGAAGACGCTTTCCTGCTCGGCGTACATGCGCCGCATGCCGTCGTGGATGATCACGGCCAGCTCGTAGGCGTAGGCCGGGTCGTAGGCGACGCAGTTCGGGATCGTGGTCGCGACCAGCTGGCTATGGCCGTCCTGGTGCTGCAGGCCCTCGCCGGCAAGCGTGGTGCGCCCGGCGGTGGCGCCCAAGAGGAAGCCGCGCGTCTGGATGTCGCCGGCCGCCCAGACGAAGTCCCCGACGCGCTGGAAGCCGAACATGGAATAGAAGATGTAGAACGGCACCATGTTGATGCCGTGGTTGCTGTAGGCGGTGCCGGCGGCGATCCACGAGCACAGCGCGCCCGCCTCGTTGATGCCCTCCTCGAGCATCTGGCCCTTCTTGTCCTCGCGGTAGGACATGAGGGTCTCGGCATCCTGCGGGGTGTACAGCTGGCCCACCGAGGAATAGATCCCGATCTGGCGGAACAGGCCCTCCATGCCGAAGGTGCGGGCCTCGTCCGGGACGATCGGCACGATGTTGCGTCCGACGTTCTTGTCCTTGAGGAGCGTGGTGAGGATGCGCACGAAGGCCATCGTGGTGGAGATCTCGCGCTCCCCGGTGCCCTCCAGGATCTGGGAGAACGCCTCGAGCGGCGGCACCTCGAGCGCCGGGGCGGTGCGGCGGCGGCGTGGCAGGTAGCCCCCGAGCGCTGCGCGCTTGTCCTTGAGGTAGCGCGTCTCCTCGGAGGCCTCGTCGGGCTTCCTGAACGGCAGCGCCTTGATGTCCTCATCCGAGACCGGGATGTTGAAGCGGTCGCGGAACACCTTCAGGTCCTCCTCCGACAGCTTCTTCTGCTGGTGGGCCACCATCTGGCCCTCCCCGCCCTTGCCGAGGCCAAAGCCCTTGACGGTCTTGGCGAGGATCACCGTCGGCTGGCCCTTGTGCGCCATCGCCGCGGCGTACGCTGCGTAGACCTTGCGGGGATCGTGGCCGCCGCGGTTCAGGCGCCAGATCTCCTCGTCGGACATGTTGGCCACCATGGCCTTCAGTTCAGGGTACTTGCCGAAGAAGTGCTCGCGCGTGTAGGCGCCGCCCTTGGCCTTGAAGTTCTGGTACTCGCCGTCGACGCACTCTTCCATGACCCGGCGCAGCAGGCCCTGCGTGTCACGCGCCAGCAGCGGGTCCCAGCGCGAGCCCCACAGCACCTTGATGACGTTCCAGCCGGCGCCGAGGAAGGCAGCCTCGAGCTCCTGGATGATCTTGCCGTTGCCGCGCACCGGGCCGTCCAGCCGCTGCAGGTTGGCGTTGATGACGAAGATGAGGTTGTCCAGGCCCTCGCGCACCGGCATGGTGAGCGCGCCCATCGACTCCGGCTCGTCCATCTCCCCGTCGCCGAGGAACGCCCACACCTTCTGGTCGGAGGGCTTGGCAAGGCCGCGGTTCTCGAGGTACCGCGTGAAGCGCGCCTGGAAGATCGCCATCATGGGACCCAAGCCCATCGAGACGGTCGGGAACTGCCAGAACTCGGGCATGAGCCAGGGATGCGGGTACGAGGAAAGGCCGGTCTCGGGCGCACTCGCCTCCTGGCGGAAGTGCTTCAGGTTCTCGTCATTGAGCCGCCCTTCCAGGTAGGCGCGCGCGTAGACGCCCGGGGAGGAATGGCCCTGGATGAAGACCAGGTCCCCCGGATGGTTGTCCGACGGTGCACGCCACACGTGGTTGAAGCCGACCTCGTAGAGCGTCGCGGAGGAGGCGTAGCTGGCGAGGTGGCCACCGTACTCCGATGAGGCCTTGTTGGCCGCGAGCACCATGGCGAGCGCGTTCCAGCGGATGTAGGCCTCGATGCGCCGCTCCAGGGCCCGGTTACCCGGGTATTCCGGCTCACGACCCGCCGCGATGGTGTTCACGTAGGCGGTATTGGGCCTGAACGGCAGGTAGGCGCCGTTGCGCCGCGTGTGGTCGATCAGCCGCTCGAGCAGGAAATGCGCACGCTCGGGGCCGTGGGTCCGCAGCACCGAATCGATCGATTCGAGCCATTCGCGGGTTTCGACGGGGTCGAGGTCTTCCAGCTTCGGTGGTTCGGTCATGCGCTCGCTTGAGAAAAACTGCCGGTGCGGACGGCACGTTCCGCGCGCGGCACACCTCGCAGCGCGCGTGTCGAGCCGGGTCGCGTTAGAATAACGATGATGGCGAGCAGGCGCGGGTAAAGCAAGTGAACACAAGGGCTTCCGAAGCGCGCCGCAGCCCGTTGCTGCCGGCCCAGCCTGCGCCGGCGATCGTGCACGCGCGCGGCCGCAACGCCGATAACCTGGATGTGCTACTGGCGATCGTGCCCCCCGGGGCCACGGGGGCGCTGGAGCGCCTGCCGCAGCCGGCGCGGTGGCGTGAACTGCACGCCCGGACGCCTGCGCGCACTGGCACGGTACGCAGCGGCACCCTGGGCAATGCCCGCCAGACCACCGCGGTGCTTGGCTACCTGCGCAAGGAGGCGAGCCCCTTCGAGCGTCTCACGCTGGCCGCGCGCATGCTCAAGGAGGCCGCCGGGCGCGAGCCGCAGACGGTGGGCCTGGCCGCCACCGAGGACGGCCGCGCCGCGCAGGCGACGCTCGAGGCGCTGCTGGCGGCGACGCTGGTGCACGCCTTCGCCCTGCCCACCTGGCGCGCCCCGGCGCGCGGCGAGCGTCGCGTCCGCCGGGTGGAGATCCTGAACGCCGCCGGGTTCGACCCGAAGTACGAGGCGAGCGTCGCTGCGGGCACGAATCTGGCGCGCTGGCTGACTGCCCTACCGCCGAACATCCTGGACGCGCGCGGCTACCGCCGTGCCATCACCGAGCTCGCGCGCACCCACCACCTGAAGCTGCGCTGGCTCGACGAGCGCCAGCTGAAGCGACTGGGCGCGAACGCGTTCCTCGCCGTCGCGGCGGCGAACGACGAGCCCGGCGCCGGCATCGCGCACCTTTCCTACCGTCCGCACTCCCGAAGCGGCGCTCCCGACGTCGCCCTCATCGGCAAGGGGATCATCTTCGACACCGGCGGCGTGAACGTGAAGTCGCACCGCTCGATGCTCGACATGCACACCGACATGGCCGGGAGCGCCGTGGCGCTGGCGAGCCTCGTGACGCTCGCGGAACTGAAGGCACCGATCGCCGCCGATGCGTGGCTTGCGATCACCGAGAACCGCGTCGGCCCGCACGGCTACAAGCCCCAGGACGTGATCCGCGCCGCCAACGGGGTCACGATCCAGGTGATCCACTCGGACGCCGAGGGCCGCATGGCCCTGGCCGACACGCTGGCCCTGGCCGCGCGCACCCGGCCGCGCTTCATGATCGACTTTGCGACCCTGACCGGGGCGTGCGTGTACGCGCTCACCGAGCGCATGAGCGGGGTGTTCACCAACCGCGACGCGCTGGTGCCGAAGCTGGTGGCCGCCGGCAGCGCCAGCGGCGAGCGCGTGTGGAACTTCCCCTTCGCCGAGGACTACGACCAGGACCTCGAGAGCAAGGTGGCCGACATCGTCCAGTGCGCGGTCGAGGGCAAGGGCGACCACATCCACGCGACCCGCTTCCTGTCGCGGTTCGTGCCCGCGGAGATCCCCTGGGCGCACGTCGACCTCTCTTCGGCCACCCGCCACGGGGGGCTTGCACATGTGGGCACCGAGGTCACCGGCTTCGGCGTGCGCTTCGCGCTCGAGCTTCTGCTGCGCCAGGGCCTCACCGGCGCGCTGGAGAAGTCCGGTTGAGGAGCCTTAGGCTCACGCGCCCCGACGACTGGCACCTGCACCTGCGCGACGGCACGGCACTGGCCGCGTTGCTGCCCTTCACCGCACGGCAGTTCGCGCGCGCCATCGTGATGCCGAACCTCCGGCCTCCGGTGACCACGACCGCACAGGCGCGTGCCTACCGCGAGCGGATCCTCGCCACACTGCCCGCGGGGCTCAGGTTCGAGCCGCTGATGACGCTCTACCTTACCGACCGCACCAGCCCCGCCGAGATCGACACGGCGCGCGCGAGCGGGGTGGTGCACGGGGTCAAGTATTACCCCGCCGGAGCCACCACGAATTCGGAGTCGGGCGTCACCGACATCGCACGCGTGGACGCGGTGCTCGCCCACATGGCCGCGGTAGGCATGGTGCTGCAGGTGCACGGCGAGGTGACGGACCCCGCCGTCGACGTCTTCGATCGCGAGGCGGTCTTCATCGAGCGCGTGCTGGCGCCGCTCATCGAGCGCCACCCGCGGCTCAAGGTGGTGTTCGAGCACATCACCACTCGCGAGGCGGTGCGCTTCGTGCTCGGCGCACGCGCCGGGATCGCCGCGACCGTCACCCCGCAGCACCTGCTCATGAACCGCAACGCACTCTTCACCGGCGGCATCCGCCCGCACCACTACTGCCTGCCGGTGCTCAAGGCCGACTTGCATCGCCTGAGCCTCCTGGACGCCGTGGCTTCCGGGACGCCGCGCCTGTTCCTGGGCACCGACAGCGCGCCCCACGCGCGCCACACGAAGGAGGCTGCCTGTGGCTGCGCGGGCATCTTCTCGGCTCACGGCGCGCTCGAGCTTTACGCGGAAGCCTTCGAGGAGGCTGGCGCGCTTAGTCACCTGGAGGCCTTTGCCGCCTTCCACGGGGCGGACTTCTACGGCCTGCCGCGCAACAGCGGCCAGGTGACCCTGGTCAGGGAATCATGGGACGTCCCGGCGCACTACCCCTTCGGCGAGGACGAGCTCGTGCCGCTGCGCGCCGGGGAGCGCATCGCCTGGAGGATGGCGCCGTGAGCAAGCCGGAGCCGGCAGACCCGGAGCACGTGCCGCTGGCGGCTGCGGCCGCCCTCATGTCGCGCCGCTTCCGCGGCTACCTGCCGGTGGCGATCGACGTCGAGACCGGCGGCTTCGTGGCCGCGACGGATGCGCTGCTGGAGATCGCCGCGACGTTCATCGACATGGACAGCGACGGCACGCTGCGCCGCGGCGCGACCCACAACTACCACGTGAAGCCCTTCGAGGGCAGCCGCATCGACCCGGTGTCGCTGTCGGTGACCGGGATCGACCCGGATCACCCGCTGCGCCCGGCGCTGCCGGAGCGTGATGCCCTGCAGCGCGTGTTCCGCGAGGTGCGGCGCACCCTGCGCGCCTACGACTGCCGGCGTGCCATCCTGGTCGGCCACAACGCCGCCTTCGACCTGGGGTTCCTGAACGCGGCGGTAGCGCGCGCCGAGGTCAAGCGCAATCCCTTCCACCCGTTCTCATGCTTCGACACCGCGACGCTCGCGGGCGCAGCCCTCGGGCAGACGGTGCTCGCGAAGGCCGTGACGGTGGCGGGACTGGAATGGGATGCGGGCAGCGCGCACAGCGCCCGCTACGATGCCGAGCGCAGCGCGGACATCTTCTGCCTGGTGTGCAACCGCCTGAAGGACAGCCACGAGGCCGCCTCCGTGCGCGCCCGCGAACTGGGCTGGGTGAGCGGCGGCGGGGATGCCGAGGAGCCGGGCGCGGACGCGCAGCCCCCGGAAGGCCTCAGGCCGTGACGGCGCCGGCTTCCGCGAGCAGCTTCTTCAGCTCACCGCTCTTGTACATCTCGAGCGCGATGTCGCAGCCGCCCACGAGCTCGCCGTTGACGTACAGCTGCGGGTAGGTCGGCCAGTTGGAGTAGCGCTTCAGGGCCTCGCGCAGCTCCGGCTCCTCGAAGATGTTCACGGACTTGAAGTCCGCGCCCACGGCGCGCAGCGCCGCTACCGTCTGCGCCGAGAACCCGCACTGGGGGAAGTCCGGTGTGCCCTTCATGAACAGCACCACCGGGCTCGAATTCAGCTGCGACTTGATCTTCTCTACCACGTCCATCTAGGTCACCTTGTGGGTCAGTTGCCGGCGCTCCCGGAGGACCTCCAGGAGCCGCCATTGTTCCTCGGCGCTCATCGCCAGCCAGCGGCCGATCTCCTCGCCCGAGCGCAGGCACCCGGTACACAGACCGCGCGCATCCAAGGTACACACGTTGATGCACGGTGACGGCGGCCGCGCGGCGCGCGGCGCAGGTTTTCCATCCGCTGCGGACACGCGTTCCTTACCCGGCCTTCAGGCCCATGAGCGTTCCGTTGAATTATGGGGGTGGCTCGCCTATTCTTCAAACGCTCAAACGCCCCCTGCACCCATAGAAACAATAACTTGGAGGCATAAACCCATGATCCTTCTGAATAACCACCGTTACGCCCTGATCACGGGTATCGTGCTCGCGCTGATCCTCACGTGCACGATCGGCGGCTTTAACTTCAACATGCTGGCCTTCGCCCGCTGGTTCCACATCGTGGCCGGCGTGTTCTGGATCGGCCTCCTCTACTACTTCAACGTCGCCCAGACCCCGGCGCTGGCCGATGCGGCCGCCGACAAGGGCGGCCCGGGCGGGGCCGGTGTCACCAAGTACGTCGCGCCGCGGGCGCTGTTCTGGTTCCGCTGGGCGGCGCTCGCGACCTGGCTGGGCGGCGCCTGGCTCCTGGGCTCGAACCTCGGCCACGCCTTCACCCTCGGGGCCGGTATCGATGACCCGTCCGGCTACTTCCTCAAGATCGGCATCGGTGCCTGGCTCGGCACCATCATGCTGCTCAACGTCTGGGGCGTGATCTGGCCGAACCAGAAGAAGATCCTCGGCATCAAGCCGGCGAGCGACGAGGAGAAGGCCAAGGCGCGCAAGGCCGCCGGCATGGCCTCGCGCGTGAACTTCATCCTCTCGATTCCCATGCTGATGTGCATGGCGGCCGCCTCGCACGGACTGCCCTTCATCAAGTAAGCCGTGCCGCAGCTCCCGGCCGACCTCGGCGCGCAGGTCGCGGCGGCGATCGCCGAGGACCTCGGCCGGGGGGACGTCACGGCCGCCCTGGTGCCCGCCGCGCAGCGCGTGCACGGGCGGGTGATCACCCGCGAGGCCGCGGTGCTGTGCGGGCGCGCCTGGGCGGATGAGACCTTCCGGCGGCTCGACCCGTCCGTCACCCTGAAGTGGAGCGCGCAGGACGGGGACATGCTCGCCGCCGGGGCGACGCTCTTCGAGATCGAAGGCCCCGCCCGGCCGGTCCTGACCGGTGAGCGCACGGCGCTCAACTTCCTGCAGCTCCTGAGCGCCACGGCCACCGCGACCCGCGCCTACGTCGATGCGGTCGCCGGCACGCGCTGCCGGATCCTGGACACCCGCAAGACGATCCCGGGCCTGCGCACCGCCCAGAAATACGCGGTGCGCTGCGGCGGGGCGGACAACCTGCGCATGGGCCTCTACGACCAGGTGCTCATCAAGGAGAACCACATCGCTGCGGCCGGCTCGATCACGGCCGCCATACGCGCCGCGCGCGCCACCGTCCCGCCGGTGCGCATCGAGGTCGAGGTGGAGAACGCGCGGGAACTGGAAGAGGCGCTCGCCGCCGCCCCCGACGTCATCATGATGGATGAGTTCACCCGCGAGGACATGCGCGCCGCGGTCGCGCTGCGCGATGCGCGCGGCGCGGAGGTCAAGCTCGAGGCCTCCGGTGGCGTCACGCTCGAGAACGTGCGGGACATCGCCGCGACCGGGGTCGATTACATCTCCGTCGGGTCGATCACCAAGCACGTGCGGGCGGTGGACCTGTCGATGCGACTGGACTTCAACTGACCCAAGGGAGAAATCAAGGTGCGACTACTGGGATTCCTTGCCGCGTTCATGATCGCACTGCCAGCCGCCGCGGCGGCCCCGGCCAGCGCTGGCGCCGCCGAAAAAGCGACGCCGCCGCCGAAGGTGCAGCGCGAACTCGAACAGCGGCGCGACCAGTTCCTGCGCCGCATCGCCGAGGAGGGCTACCATCCCTGCCCGCCGCCCCGGATTACCCTGGCCGACACGCCGTCCTTCGGCAACTACCGGCCTGAATCCAATGAGATCGTCGTCGCCTCCTGGCAGACCCTGACCAGCGAGGAGCGGCAGGACTTCGCGCAGATGGCGAAGGAAATCGGCGGCCGTGCGACGGCGGTGTCGGTGTTCGAGGGGGGCACCTACCGCTGGGTGTTCATGCACGAGCTCGGCCACTGGTGGCAAGCCTGCGTGAAGCAGACGCGACCGAGCTCCTACGAGGAGGAGAACGGCGCGAACCGCATCGCGCTCGCGTTCTGGCGCGAACAGGATCCGCACTTCGCGGCGGGCATCGTCCATGGGTTCGAGGCGCTGGTTCGCGCGGTGCCGAGCCCGGTGCCGGCCGGCAGCACGCCCCAGCAGTACCTCGACGCCCACTTCACCGAGCTCGCGAAGGGCGACACGTACACCTGGTTCCAGGCCGAGTCGATCGCCTCGCTGGCGCACGAGGAGCCGCCGCCGAGCCTGCACAAGGCCCTCTCGCAGCCTCTCTATCCCTGGTAGGGGACGGGCCCCGCGGGGCCGAGCCGAGGGCTCAGGCGACGGCGGACTTCACCACGCGCTGCGGCTGGGCGATGCCGTAGCCCTGCGCGTAGTCGACGCCGAGGCTGGTAAGCATCTGGATGATCTCGGCGTTCTCGGCGAACTCGGCGATGGTCTGCTTGCCGGTGAGGTGGCCGATCTCGTTGATGGAGCGCACCATCTCACGGTCGATCGGGTCGCGCAGGATCTCGCGCACGAAGCTGCCGTCGATCTTGAGGTAGTCCACCGGGAAGTGCTTGAGGTAACCGAACGATGACAGGCCCGTGCCGAAGTCATCGAGCGCGAACTTGCAGCCGAGCTCCTTCAGCGCCTGGATGAAGCGGTTCGCCTGGCTGAAACTCGCCACCGCCGCGGTCTCGGTGATCTCGAAGCAGATCTTGGAGGCATCGAGCCCGGAGCGGTGGAACTGGTCGATGACGAAGGGCAGGAACTTGTCGTCGCCCAGGCTCTGGCCGGAGAGGTTTATCGAGCAGCGCAGCAGCTTGTCGCGCTCGTCCGAGTCGGACACCAGCCAGCGGAATGCGTTCTCGATCACCCAGCGGTCGATGGCAGGGGTGATGCCGTAGCGCTCGGCCGCGGCGATGAAGTCGTTCGGCGCCACGATGCGCCCGGTCTCATCCTTGAGTCGCAGCAGCAGCTCGTAGTGCGCGCCTGGCTCGACCCGCTGCAGCGGCTGGATCGCCATGCGGAACAGCTCGAAGCGGCCCTCCTCGAGGGCGGCGTTGATGCGCGCGGCCCACTGCATCTCGCGGCGGCGGCGCATGAGCTCGATGTCGTTCTCGGCGAAGCTGTGCACGCGGTTGCGCCCGCCCTCCTTGGCCGCGGCGCAGGCCGAGTCGGCCGCCGACAGGATCGAGGCCACGTCCTCGTTGTCGGCGGTGATCGGCACCACGCCGATGCTCGCCCCGAGGCGGAACACCCGGTCCTCCCAGGTGAAGCGGAAGTTGCGCACGCCCTCGCGCAGCGTCTCGGCGGTGCGCATGGCCTCATCAAGCGAGCAGCTCTCGAGCAGGATCCCGAACTCGTCACCGCCCAGGCGCGAGAGCGTGTCGCGCCAGCGCACCTTGGACTTCAGGAGCGCCCCGACCTGGCCAAGGAGCGCATCGCCGGCCGAGTGCCCGCAGGTGTCGTTGACGATCTTGAACTGGTCGATGTCGAGGTAGCACAGCGCGTAGGAGGCCTCGCGGGCCTTGGCGCTCTTGAGCGCCCGCTCCAGGCGGCTCTCGAACTCGCGCCGGTTGACGAGGCCGGTAAGCAGGTCGTGGCTCGCGTGGTAGGACAGGCGCCGGTTGAGCTCGCGCGACTCCGACACGTCGTGGAACACCAGCACGCCGCCGGCGACGTGGCCATGCCCGTCGCGGATCGGGGCGGCGGTGCTCTCCACGTACAGCTCGTTGCCGTCGCGACGGATCAAAAGCATCGGCCGCACCGACTTGATCGGGCGGATGCGGCGGATCGCGACCGTGAGCGGATTCTCGAGCGGCTCGCAGGTCTCCTCGTGGAAGGCGCGGAAGATCTCCTCCACCGGGCGCCCCATGGCGTCCTCGAGCCGCCAGCCGGTCAGCTCCTCGGCCACCGGATTGATGTAGTCGATCGTGGAGTTGGCGTCCGTCGTGATTACGCCATCACCGATCGACTGCAGCGTGATCTGGGCGCTCTCCTTCTCGCGGAACAGCGCCTCCTCGTAGAGCTTGCGCTCGGTGATGTCGAGCTCGACGCCCACCAGGCGCAGGAGGCGCCCGTGCTTGTCCACGCGCGCGGTGGCGCGGCTGATGACCCAGCGCCACTCGCCGTTGCGGTGGCGCATGCGGTGCGTGCTCTCGAAGATCGGGGTCTTGCCGGAGACGTGATCGCGGATCGCCGACTGCACGCGGGCAAGGTCATCCGGGTGCACGAGGCTGCGCCAGTCCGGCGAGCCGCGCATGTCGTCGTCCCCGTAGCCGAGCATCTGCTTCCAGCGGGGCGAGAAGTACACCTCGTTGCGCTCGACGTCGAAGTCCCACAGGCCGTCGTTGGCGGCGGCCTGGAAAAGGTTGGTGCGCTCCTCGAGCTTCGCGAGGCGCGCCTCGGTGCGGATGCGCTCAAGCCCGGTGGCGAGGCTCGTGCCGATGAGCTTCATGAGGAGCTGCTGGTTCACGTCCCACGGGCCGCGCGGCAGCGTGTGGGCGAGCCCGAGGAAGCCGGCGGGCTTGCCCTGCACGCCGAGCGTTACCAGGAGCACGGAACCGATGTGCAGCTCGGCCAGCCGCGCCGCCTCCGCGGCCTGCTCGCGGCGCGGGCTCGAGGTATCGCGCAGCTCCGACAGGCGCAGGTGGTCCAGGCGCGTGGCGAGCCAGGGGAAGTCCTTGAGGGTCGCCCCGCTCAGGGCCTCCGGGCGGCACTGCGCAAAGGCGCTGCGCGCGCTCTGGACCTCGGTGACGACCTGCTCCTCGGAGAGGCCCGCGACGAAGACGCAGTCGACGCCGGTCGCCCCCCGCAGGAGCTCCAGGTTGCGGCGCAGGCATTCCTCGACGGAGCTCCCGCGCATGTTCTGGAAATCGACCGCGATCTTGGTGCAGACGACGTCCATGCCCAGGACGGGCTTGGGAGTGCGCCCGGTCCAAGCATCCGCTGCGAGGATGTCCGAGGCCGTAAAGTCCGCCGGCTTATCCGGCGGCGGGGTCGCCATGTCGCCTTATTCCTCCCACAAAACCGCAGCGAGCGTACGGATTTAAGGTGCTCCTGACGCACGGGCTCGTCACGGAGTTGAAGACTCGCCGCCGCGATTTATTAGGCGCTTATGAACGATTCTCGCACACCAGTGCAGGAACACAAGCTAAGACCCTGTTCAATCTACGCATTCGCGACTTTACAGAATCCCGGTCCTGCGCGGATGGCGGCGCGGGTGGCTCGCCCGGACAGGGCGCAAACGGCCGCGATCGCTACAGGGCCTCGCGGGCCTGCTTGAAGAGCGCGTGCAGGCGCTGCTCCATGTCCGCCTGGAGGGCCTCCAGGGTCCTGGCGTCGGTGACCCTGGGGACGTAGACCGGCTCGCCGACGGCGATGACGATGCGCGCGAACGGCCAGGGGATCACGAACTTGTCCCACTTGATGCGCCAGGCGCGGGTGGCCGCGTAGGCGAGCGGCACGATCGGCCGGCCGGACATCTGCGCGAGCAGCAGTGCGCCGGGCTTGAACTTGAAACGCGGGCCGCGCGGGCCGTCGGGCGTGATGATGGGTGAGAGGTTGTCCTTCACCAGGGCGAGGTAATAGTCGCGCAGCGCGCGCGCACCGGTGTGGGTGGAGGAACCGCGGATCACGCTCGCGCCGAAACGGCGCACCAGCATGGCGCCCAGCTCGCCGTCGACCGAGGGACTGATGAGCCAGGCGACCTTCAGTCCCCTGCCGCGCTGCTGCGCGAGGTACTGCCCGCAGTAGAGCTGGTGCTGGTGCCAGTAGACCGGCACCAGCGAGGGCGCCCGCTCAAGCGCCGCGTCCAGGTGCTCCGCGCCGATCACGCGCACCACGCGGGCGATCCGCCACCACAGGTGCAGGAGGCCGACGGCGACGGGCACCGCGATGCGGTAGAGCAGGCGCCGTGCCGGGGTCATGCGCCGGCTCGAGCGGGTCGTGGTGCGGTAGATGGTGTTCTTGAGCCCGCCGTCCTGGTCCGCGCTCATGATGCGAACAGTTCCCGAAGGCTGAACGCCTGCGCCTCAAGTCCGGTCAGCGGCAGCTGCGTCATCACGCACGCGCTGGCGCCGGGGAAGCACTCGAGCGGGCGCGCGTACCAGCGCTGCCCGCGCAAGTGCGCCCCGTCCGCGGCGAGCTCGACCTCGCCGATCGCGCGCACCCCGAGCGTCGCGCCCTTCACGGCGGCCTCGCGCGCCACCCATTCGGGCAGCCGCGGGTGCGCGCCGAACTCCAGGTCCAGGCCGACCGCCATGCCCGCAACGACCGCGCAGGCGACATAGGGGCCGGAGTGGGCGATCGAGAAGTCGTGGGGCGTCGCAAGCTCGGCGGCGAGCCGCGGCTTCTCGCCGGGCACGTAGGTGAGGTCGCCGGGCTCAAGCGCGAGACCGGTCATGCGCCGCAAGCCCTTGAGCGCGAGCGCAAGTCCGGCGAGCGAGGCGCGCGCGGGCTGCGAATCCCCCTCGAGCGCGAGCCTTCCGAGGTAGCGCAGGCGCCGGGTGAGCGCGCGGGCTGCCTCTTCCGGCCACTGACCCCGAAGGTCCGAGTGATATAAGATTAAGGTTTGGCTTTCAACAGCTTGCATGAACGCCGCCGCGCCCGCGAATACCGCGCCACCCGAGGCTGAACTGAAGTTCGATATTGGTTCCACGGACGATTCCCTGGAGCGCATGACCGAGCTGTTCGCCCGCTATGGCGACACCTACCGCGTGTACGCGCCCGGGCGCGCATCTTATACCTATGTGATCCACCACCCGGACGACGTGAAGCGGGTGCTGGTCACCAACCACAAGAACTACGTCAAGGGGCTGGGCCTCGACCGGGTAAAGATCCTGCTCGGCAAGGGGATCATGACCAGCGAGGGCGAGCTGTGGCGCCGCCAGCGCTACATGATGCAGCCCTTCTTTCACCGGCGCGTGGTCACGCAGTACGCGCAGCTGATCACCGCGGCCAACGAGCGCTTCATCGCCCGCTGGGAGGCCCTCACCGCCCGCGGCGAGCTGGTGAACCTCACCGACGAGATGAGCGAACTCACGCTCGAGATCGTGCTGCGCTCGATCTTCGGGACCGACCTCGACCGGCTCACCGAAAAGCTCGGCGGCAACCCGTTCGAGGTGGTCACCAAGGACTCCGAGCGCAACCTGCAGTTCGCCTACAAGTTCCGCTCGCTCACGCGCCTCGTCGCCGAGCTGATGGCGCGCCGGCGCGCCGAGAACACCGAGCACTTCGACTTCCTCGCCATGCTCATGGAGGCGCGCGACAAGGACACCGGGCGCCCGATGGAGGACCGCGAGCTCATCGACGAGGTGATGACCCTCATCGTCGCCGGGCACGAGACCACGGCGAGCGGCCTCAACTGGACCTGGTACCTGCTGTCGCAGCACCCGCAGGTCGCCGACCGTCTGCACGCCGAGCTGGATGCGGCGCCCGAGTTTGCAGCCCCCAGCCTCACCGACATGGAGTCCCTCCCCTACACCCAGCAGGTGGTGAACGAGGCGCTGCGCCTGTATCCCCCGGGGTGGCTCCTGTCGCGGCGCACGCTCGAGGCCGACGAACTCGGCGGCTACGCGATCCCGGCCAACAGCAACGTGCTGTTGCCGCTCTACCTGCTACACCGGCACCCGAAGTTCTGGCACGAACCGGAACGGTTCTGGCCGGAGCGCTTCGCCCCCGAGCACGAGGCCGACCGGCCGCGCTACGCCTACATGCCCTTCGCCGCCGGCCCGCGCCACTGCATCGGCGAGACCCTCGCGCTCTACGAGATGCTGGTGCACCTGTACAAGGTGGCGCGCCACTACCGCCTGACCTACGTACCCGATCAGCCCCTCGAGCTCGAAGCGCAGATCAACCTGCGCACCCGCTACCCGCTGCACATGAGACTGGAACGACGTTGACCTTCAAAGCTGCGACCCTCACCGAGCTGCTGGAATCCCACCGCGGCACCGACCGCTCGATCACCTATCACGAAGGGGAGAACGACCAGCGGGTCGTCTCCTTCGGCGAGCTGCACGAGCGCGCGCTCGGGATCCTGTGGCACCTGCAGCGCCTCGGCGCGAAACGCGGCGACAAGCTGATCCTGTTCCTCAACAACAACGAACAGTTCCTGGATGCCTTCTGGGCGGCCGTGCTCGGCGGCATCGTGCCGGTCCCGGTGGCGCTCGGCATCAGCGACGAGCACCGGCACAAGCTGCTGCGCATCGCCCGCCAGCTCGGCACCCCGTACCTGTACACCGAGCGGCGCTCGCTCGAGCGCATCGGCACCTTCGCCGCTGGCGCCGGTGCCGGCGAACTGAAGACCTACGAGGCGCTTCGCGCGCGCACCTTCCTGGTCGATGACCTGGACGACATCTCCCGCCCCGGGAGCGTGCAGAAGGTCGCGCCCGAGGACACCGCCTTCATCCAGTTCTCCTCCGGTTCCACCAGCGAGCCCAAGGGGGTGGTGCTGACGCACGCGAACCTGCTCGCCAACGCCCGCGGGGTCGTCGAGGCAACCGGCTTCACCTCCCAGGACGTGAGCCTGTCGTGGATGCCGCTCACCCATGACATGGGGCTCATCGGCTTCCACCTGATCATGTTCGCCGCCCAGGTGCAGGCGCACCTGATGCCGACGGAGCTCTTCATCCGCCGGCCGCTCCTGTGGCTGACGCTCGCCTCGCGCGTGCGCGCGAGCATCCTGTGTTCGCCGAACTTCGGCTACAAGCACTACCTCAAGGTGCTCGGCGAGCGCGCGCCGGAGGGCCTCGACCTCTCTGCCGTGCGCTTCATCTTCAACGGCGCCGAGCCGATCTCGGCGGAGCTGTGCGAGGAGTTCCTCAGCCGCCTTGCGCCCTCAAAGCTCGAGCGCACCGCGATGTTCCCGGTGTACGGGCTTGCCGAGGCTTCCCTCGCCGTGGCCTTCCCTACCCCGGGCGCGCCGCTGAAGACGCTCGCGCTCAACCGCCACCGCATGAACCCGGGCGACCCGGTGGAGCCGGTCCCCGCGACCGACCGCGACGCAGTGCAGCTGGTGTGCGAGGGCCAGGCCATCCCCTACTGCGAAGTGCGCATTGCCGACGAGGCGGGCGCCGCGATCCCCGCCGACCGCATCGGGCACGTGCTGATCCGCGGGGCGAACGTCACGCGCGGCTACTTCGAGAACCGCGAGGCGAACGCCGCGGCCTTCACGGCCGATGGCTGGCTGCGCACGGGCGACCTGGGGCTCGTGCACGAGGGCGGCCTCTACATCTCCGGCCGCGCCAAGGAGATCATCTTCGTCAACGGCCAGAACTACTACCCGCACGACCTCGAAGCCGTCGCGCAGCGCGCCGACGGGCTGGAACTGGGCAAGGTGGTGGCGGCCGGGATCCGTCCGCGCGGCGGACAGACCGAGGACCTCATCGTGTTCGTCCTGCACCGCAGCGGCGCCGAGGACTTCCTGCCGCTCGCGACCCAGGTGAGCCGGCTCGTCAACGAGCAGACCGGGCTCGAGGTGGCCGAGGTGGTGCCGGTCAAGCGCATTCCGAAGACCACCAGCGGCAAGGTGCAGCGCCACCTCCTGGAGGAGGCATTCCTCGCCGGCGAGTTCGATGCCGAGCGCGCGCAACTGCGCGAGCTCAAGGCCGCGCAGCGTGCACCCCAGTCCGGCGCCCGGACCCAGATCGAGCAGAAGCTGCAGGAGATCTGTGACGCCGCCCTCCCCGGCAAGCGCATCGGGGTGGACGACAACCTGTTCGAGGTCGGGGCCAGCTCGCTCAAGCTCATCGAGATCCACGAGCAGATCGACAAGGAGTACCCGGGCAAGGTCGACCTCACCGAACTGTTTGATTACCCGACCATTGCGGAGCTCGCCCGGCACCTGGAGAGCAAGCTCGGGTGAGCCCGCCGGGCGGTTCCAGGGCCCCTGCGGGTAAACCCGCGGAAGGCCTGTTTTTTCGGGGGGTTACAGCGCTATACGGGCGTATCATTTTTCTTGAACGACCGTATAATTAGCGCCATGGACATGACCAACACGACACCCGACCAGAACGTAAGCCACACCGAGCAGCGACTGCTGGGGTGCGGCATCCGCCCCACGGCGCAGCGCGTTCGGATCGCCTCGCTCCTGCTCTCCGCCCCCCAGCACCTGTCGGCCGAGCAGATCCTCGCCAGCCTGCGGGGTGCCGGCGCCCGGGTGTCCAAGGCTACCGTCTACAACACGCTGAACCTGTTCGCGGGCCACGGGCTGATCCGCCAGCTGTCGGTGGACGGGTCGCGCGCCTGGTTCGACTCGAATGTCGATGCCCACTACCACTTCCATGACCTGACCAACGGCGCACTGATCGACGTTCCGGTCCCGGACGTCGAGTTCTCGCGCCTGCCGCCGCCGCCTGCCGGCACCGAGGTGGCGGGAATCGATCTGGTCATCCGCCTGCGCAAAAAAATGTAGAATCTGCGGCCTTCCGCGGCGTGAAGCCGCCGCCGGCCCGGCTAAGATCCGGCCCCGGCAGGAAGTCCACAGCGCAGGGCCGGCTTAGCTCAGCTGGTAGAGCAACCGCTTCGTAAGCGGTAGGTCCACGGTTCGAGTCCGTGAGCCGGCACCAAATCCGCGACCAGCACTATCCAGTGATGTTTTCCCCGTCCGGGGACGAGCGTTACCTCTACGATTCGTCTCGAGCGCCATCTGCGAACAACTTCGTCACCGGGGCCTGTGCCCAGGCACATATCTGCCCGACCGGGATGGATCTGTGCCCGAATAGAACCCACGTGTCGGTTGCAGCGCCGATGTCTCGGTCAATTCTGAACTGTTCAGGGTACCGCTCAGCCAACTCGCGCGCCGTCAGTCCAGAATCATAGCGCCCTGACAGCAGGCCCTCGGCAACGGTCGCGATTGAAACCTCGTCGATCTGCTGGCTCCACGCACTGAGATCCGTGTAATGGCGCGTGGCTGGTTGCAGCGCTATGGAGACAGGCTTCTGCACTGATCGTCGCGTGACCACAGCCAGCGGCTTACTGGGCGCGATGAAGGCATCCACGATATGCACGCGGTTGAAGAAGCGGGCCACCATGTCGGCATGGCTGGGGTGAACCGACACCTGCAGAACGAAGTCCAGGTCCCCCGCCGCCAAGGCCTCAAACGCCTCGTCAAAGGCCTGGAACAGTCGGACGCTGGCGCCCTCGAGCTGCCGGAACGCCAGATACTTTTGCAGCACGTACGAGTGATTGCTTCCCTGCGAGCCTAAGGTGCCGAAAGCGATGCCGGTCTTGCGAGGCGCGCTCGCCTGAGGTTCCGCCGAAATCGCCGAACCCGCAAACGCTGTCCCCGCAGCCAAGGACGCCAAGCCGCCTTTGAGCAAGAGGCGGCGTCCGAACCGTATGTTTTTCACTGATACGAACCTGTGTGACGTATCGGGTCGACGTCCATTACCTTAAATCGCCGGCGTTCGGGTCGCCACGCCGCCCTGCCCCACGTCACCACCGAATCAGTTGCACGCGCCAGCATCTGAGTATCAGCAGGCGTGGTTTGCATCCGCGGGCAGGAAGCCTGCCCGGCTCATCCCACGGCGAAGAACTCGCTGATCTTGATCGGGAATCGCAGCAGCAGCTTGAAGAGGTTGGTCGGGATGGAGTTCTGCGCGCAGGCGCGCTGCATCTCGCGGGTGATGATCCAGTTGCTGCGAGGACCGGCGGTAGAGAGGCCCCCGCGGGGCATACGTACCATGCACTGGGGCAGGCACGCATAGCGCAGAGTGAGCTTCCCGAAGATGCGGGCGATGTACTCGAAGTCCCCGGCGATGCGGTAGCTGATGTCGTACGGCCCGTAGCGCTCGTAGATCGAGCGGCGCAGGAACAGTGCCGGGTGTGCCGGCATGAATCCGTAGGCGATGCGCGAGGGCCTGAAGCGCGAGGAGCGGTACCGCCGTACCGGCACGCTGGTGTCCTCGGCATCGACGATCATGACGTCGCCGAACACCGCATCGACGTCACCGGAAGCGAAGCGGGCCACGACGTCCGCGACGACCGTCGGGGTCCAGTAGCTGTCGGCGCAGTTGAGGAACGCCACCAGGTCCCCGGTGCACAGCTTCAACCCCTTGTTGAAGGCGTCGTAGACGCCCCGGTCCGGCTCGGACAGCACCCGCACCGGGCGCTGGGCCTGCTGGTGGACGAGCTCGGCGGTGCCGTCAGTCGAGGCCCCATCCACCACGACGTGCTCGATGTCCGGGTGGGTCTGCCCGGCCACGGAGGCCAGGGTGACCCCAATGGTCTTGGCCCCGTTGCGGACCGCCGTGACGATCGAAACCTTCATCTGCGCCTGTCACCTCGTGCACGCCCGGGCGGGCGCCTCAAAAAGCGAGCGCATGATACCCAAACGGCCTGCCCGACCCCGCACCGTCACTGGACCTGCCGACTCCTTCGGCTACAATGCGCGCCCCCGCAGGTTCGCCCGCAACGACAAGGACTTAGCAGCGCGCGGCGCGGGGAATTGCCGGGGCGGAAGCGCCCGGGCCGGACCCGTTCCCGGGCGCCTGGCGGCCTCAGGTTCCTCGGTCCGTCGCCCACCACCGTCTGACTGGCGCTTCGGCCGGACGGGGGCAGGACGGGCGATTAAACTGCCGGCCAACGACGAGGCAGCCGGTTTTCCAGCCTCCGGCGAGCAGCAAAGGAACTCCTGCGTGGGTACCAACCTTGATCCGCTTATCCCGCCGGGCGACGAGACCGGCGAGTCCGTGACCTGGATCGGCCGCGACCGCCCGGGCGCTGCCCACCCGGAGCCCGGCATGGCGAACCTCAACCCGGCCCCGGCACGCCCGGCCCGCGGCAACCGCGCCCTGTGGATCATCGGGGCGCTCTTGGTCCTCGCCCTCATTCTCTACGTGGCCATGAAGCTCTTCGGCGGCCACCATGACAAGCCGACCGCGCTCGCCGACCGCGGCACCGTGCCGCTGGTCAGCGTGGTGATCCCGAACCAGCAGGCCGTGACTTCCAACGTCACCTTCACCGGCGCCATCGCGGCACGCTACGACATGCCGATCGCCAATGAGGGCGACACCGGCCGCATCGTGGCCGTATACGTGGAGGCCGGCGACAAGGTGAAGCGCGGCCAGGTGCTGGCGCGCATCGATGACTCGGTGACGGTGCAGCAGGTCAACCGCCTGGCCGCTTCCCTTGATCAGGCCAAGGCCCAGGCCGCCCTGTCGGCGGCCGAGTACAAGCGCGCCCAGGGCGTCGAGGCCGCGGGCGCCCTCTCGGCGGAGGACATCGAGAAGCGTCACGCCACCGCGATCACCGATGCCGCCAACGTCAAGGTCGTCGCCGCCCAGCTCGCCGAGGCCGAGGCGCGCCTCAGCCGCACGCGGATCGTCGCGCCGGTCGACGGCACGGTGCTGACCCGCGGCGCCGAGGTGGGACAGATCGCGGCGCCCGGCGGGGCGACGCTGTTCCGCGTCGCGAGCGGCGGCGAGGTCGAAATGCGCGGCCAGATCGCCGAACAGGACCTGGCGCAGGTCAAGGCAGGCCAGCCGGCGACGGTCTACCTCACCGGCATCGACCGGCCCTTCCCCGGGACCGTGCGCCTCCTGGGCGCGGTGATCGATCCCAACACCCGCCTCGGGGACATCCGCATCACCCTCAAGCCCGACCCGTCACTGCGCCCCGGGGCGTTCGCGCGCGGCGAGGTCACGGTCGCGAAGGCGCAGCGCCCGGTGCTGCCGCAGACCGCGGTCATGGCCGATGCCAACGGCAGCTACGTGCTCTTGGTGACGGATGCCAACAAGGTCGAGCGTCACCCGGTGCGCGTCTCCGGGGTCACCGAGGCCGGTGCCGTCATCTCCGAGGGGCTGACTGGCAAGGAGCGCGTGGTAGCCACGGCCGGCGGCTTCCTGCGCGATGGCGAAGAAGTCAGGGTCGCCCCGGCACCCGCGGCGGACGACGCCACGAAGTGAACTAGGAACGCAGGCACGCCATGAAGAACATCTCCGCCTGGGCCATCCGCCATCCGGTCACGCCGATGGTGCTGTTCGTGGTCCTGCTCTTCATGGGGCTCATGGCCTTCCTGCGCCTGCCGGTGACCCTCAACCCCGACCTCTCCTTCCCCGTGGTGCAGGTCCTGGTCTCCCAGCCGGGCGCCTCGCCCCAGGAGATCGAGACCCAGATCATGCAGAAGGTCGAGGCCGCAGTCGCCGGCATCGGCAACATCGACAACATCACCTCGCTGGCCATTGAGGGCCAGTCGCGCGTCTTCATCCAGTTCGTGATCGGCACGCCGATCGACCGCGCGGTGGCCGACGTGCGCGACGCGGTCTCCAAGATCCGGGTTGACCTGCCGCAGGGCATCCAGGAACCGGTGGTACAGCGCATCGACGTTGACCAGGAGACCGCCGTGTTCGCGGTCAGCTCCAGCGCGCTCACCGACGAGGAGCTGTCCTGGTTCGTCGATAACACCGTGGCCAAGCGGCTGCTCAACATCGAGGGCATCGCGCAGGTCTCGCGCGGCGGCGGGGTCAGCCGCGAGATCCGCGTCGAGCTCGACCCCACCCGCATGCAAGCCCTGGGGATCACCGCCGCGCAGGTGAATCTGCAGCTGCGCCAGCTGAACCTCGACTCCCCCGGGGGTCGCGCCCAGGTCGGCGGCGGCGAGCAGGCCATCCGTGTGCTGGGCGAGGCGCGCACCGCGCGCGCCCTCGGTGACACCCAGATCGTGCTGCCCGGCGGCCGCTTTGCGCGCCTGTCGGACCTCGCGACCGTCAAGGACAGCGTGGGAGAGGTGCGCTCCATGGCGCGCCTCAACGGCCGCCCCGCCACCACCTTCAACATCTCCAAGGCCAAGGGCACCTCCGACGTCACGATCATGAAGGAGGCCGACGCGGAGATCGCCAAGATCCGCAAGGAAAACCCCCAGGTCGATATCACCCAGGTCTTCACCACCGTCGACTACACGCTCGCGACCTACCACTCGGCCATGGAGGCCTTCGTCGAGGGCTCGCTGCTCGCGGTGCTGGTGGTGTTCGTGTTCCTGCGCGACGGGCGCGCCACGCTCATCTCCGCGCTGGCGATCCCGCTGTCGGCCATCCCGACGTTCGCGGTCATGTACTGGATGGACTTCACCCTGAACTCGATCAGCCTGCTGGCGCTGTCGCTGGTGGCGGGCGTCCTGGTCGACGACGCCATCGTCGAGATCGAGAACATCGTGCGCCACATGCGCATGGGCAAGACGGCCTTCCAGGCGGCGCTGGATGCCGCCGATGAGATCGGGCTCGCGGTCGTGGCCTGCTCGGCCACCATCATCGCGGTGTTCCTGCCCGTGAGCTTCATGGGCGGCCTCACCGGCCAGTACTTCAAGCAGTTCGGCCTCACCGTCGCCACGGCGGTGTTCTTCTCGCTGCTGGTGGCGCGACTGATCACTCCGGTGCTGGCCGCCTACACGCTCAAGGCCGGCGGCGTGGTCGAGCACGAGGACGGCCCGATGACGGAGTGGTACCTCAAGGTGCTGCGCTGGGCCGCCAAGCACCGCTGGAAGACGCTCGGCGGCGGCTTCGCGTTCTTCGTGCTCTCCTGCGTCGGCATCGTGCTGGTGCCCAAGGCCTTCATCCCGAACTCCGACGACAGCTACACCGAGCTCAACATCGAGCTGCCCCCGGGCGCGCGCCTGGAAGACACGGCGATGGTCGCCGGGACCGCCTACCGCATCCTCGCCAAGCAGCCCGAGGTGCAGTCGGTGGTCGAGAAGATCGGCGGGGACGACTTCGGCGAGGTGCGCACCGCGACCCTGCAGATCACGCTGGTGAAGCCCGATCACCGCAAGGCCACCCAGCGCCAGTTCGAGGACCGGCTCACGGACGACATGGCCAAGATCCCGGACGCGCGCATCCACTTCAACCGCAACGGCAACGGCCGCGACATTAACCTCTACATCACCGGTGAGGACTCGGTGGCCGTGGAGCGCACCGCGCGCGAGCTCGTGGCGCAGATGCGTGCGCTGCCCGTGCTGCGCGATGCCGGGATCGACGGCGACATGCCGCGCCCGGAGATCCTCATCCGGCCGCACCTGGACCTCGCCTCCCAGCTCGGCGTCACGGTCGCCTCCCTGAGCGACACCATCCGCATCGCAACGCTGGGGGACCTGGACCAGAACAGCGCCAAGTTCTCCCTCGCCGACCGCCAGATCCCGATCCGCGTGAGCCTCACCGAGGACAGCCGCCGCGACCTGTCGACGCTGGAGAACCTGCCGGTGCCGACCGCCTCGGGCAGTGCGGTGCCGCTCAAGGCCGTGGCCGACATCAGCTTCGGCGAGGGACCGACCCGCGTGCGCCGCTACAACCAGGCGCGGCGTCTGTCGATCGTGGCCGACCTCAACGGTGTCGAGCTCGGCACCGCCATGGACAAGATCAACGCCCTGCCGATTCTCAAGAACATGCCGCCCGGCGTGCGGCGCGTCGAGGTTGGCCAGGCAAAGTTCATGGCCGAGCTGTTCGAGAACTTCGTGATCGCGATGGTGACGGGGATCCTCATGGTGTTCGCGGTCCTGGTGCTGCTGTTCGCGCGCGTCCTGCAGCCGATGACCATCCTGTCTTCGCTCCTCCTGTCCTTCGGCGGCGCGGTTGCGGCGCTCATGCTGACCGGCACGGCGCTCTCGCTCGGCGCGGTCATCGGGTTCCTGATGCTGATGGGCATCGTGGCCAAGAACGCGATCCTACTGGTGGACTTTGCCATCGAAGAGATGCGGGCCGGCAAGGACCGGCTGACCGCGATCCTCGAGGCGGCCCACAAGCGCGCCCGCCCCATCATCATGACCACGGTGGCCATGATCGCCGGCATGCTCCCGGTGGCCATCGGCCTCGGCGGCGATTCCTCCTTCCGCCAGCCCATGGCGATCGCGGTGATTGGCGGCCTGATCACTTCCACCGCCCTGACCCTGGTCATCGTCCCGGCCCTGTTCACGGTCGTCGACGACATCGAGCGCTGGCTCGCCCCGAAGTTCGGGCGTGTGCTGGCGGCCCAACCCACTCCGGGAGAGGCGCGGCCGCAGCCGCACGGGGTAAATTAGGCGGCGATGCTGACGCAAGCCTCGCCCCCGGACCCCAGCCCCTCCACCAACCTCCCCCCACCGGCCGAGCCCAGGGCCCGCCAGGCGTGGTGGGTGCGCCTGGTCGCCCGGCTGCCGCTGCCGCTGCTCTACGCGATCGCCTCCGTCCTCGGCTGGCTGTCGGTGCACGTCTACCCGCACCGGGAGAGAGTGGTGCGCGACAACCTGGCGCGCGCCTTCCCGGATCTCACTCCGGCGCAGATGCGGCGCGTGATCTCCGACTACTATCACTCCTTCGCCCAGATGCTGGTGGAGATCATCAAGTCCGTCGTGATGCCGCCGGCCGAGCTCAGGCGCCGGGTGCGGCTGGTGGACGCGGAAGGCGCCCGTGCACTGCTCGCGCAGGGACAGTCGGTGCTCCTGGTGGCGGCCCACCAGTGCAACTGGGAGTGGATGCTGCTGTCGCTCTCGCTCGAGCTCGGCTACCCGCTCGATGCGGCCTACAAGCCCCTCGTCGACAGCTGGGCGGAGCGCGAGATGAAGATCCTGCGCACGCGCTTCGGCGGGCGGCTGGTACCGGCCAAGGAGCTGCTCGCCGACATCATCAAGCGCCGCGACGTGACGCGCGCTGTGGCCATGGTGGCGGACCAGGAACCGACCACCAGCGAGCGCAAGCACTGGACGCAGTTCCTGAACCGCGAGACCGCCTTCTACATGGGGCCGGAGGAGATCGCGCGCGTCACGCGCTTCCCGGTGTTCTTCATCGGCCTGAAGCGCCTGCACCGCGGCTACTACGAGATGTCGTTCACGCCGCTCGCGGCGCGCGGGGAGGTGCTGCCGCCGGGGGAGCTCACCGAGCGCTACGCGCACCTGGTCGAGGCGCAGATCCGCGCCGCGCCCGCGGACTGGCCGTGGTCGCACAAGCGCTGGAAGCTGAAGAAGTCCCTGTACCAGGCGCGCCCGCGCAGCTGACGCTGCGCGGGACACGCCGGCGCACGGACTCTCGCGGAATCCGCGCGCCGGCGCGGGGAAATTTCCTCCCTGTCGGGCAGCCGAGGTGGCAGCCCTCGTCCTGACTCGCACCGAGTAGGTGCGGCGCCGGCCGCACGCGGTTTCGTCGCGGGCGCAGAAATATTCCCTCGGGAACGGAAACTTTCACGGAGCCCCGCGGGCACCTACGCGCGAACCCGACCACGCGAGAGTGCGCCGCATGCAGATTCCAACATCCACCCTGGGCCTTGCCGGTGCCACCGCACTGCTGTGTGCCTGCGCCGGCAACGGCGACGGGCTGAACTCCCAGGGCGAGCCCGGCACCCCGGGGAGCACGCCCACGCAACTCACCGCCGACTTCCAGTCGATCCAGGACAACGTCTTCACCCCGATCTGCACCCGCTGCCACGAGGGCGCCTCGGCCCCCGAGGGCCTGCAGCTGGATGCCGCGCACAGCTACGCGCTCCTGGTCGGCGTGCCGAGCAGCGAGGTGCCGACCCTCACCCGTGTGAAGCCGGGCGACCCGGACGACAGCTACATCATCCTCAAGCTCGAGGGAGCGAGCGGCATCGTGGGCCAGCAGATGCCCTACGGCGGCCCGTACCTGCCCTCCTCCACCATCGACGTGATCCGCAGCTGGATCGCAAGCGGCGCCCCGCAGAGCTCGCCGGCCGCCGCGGCTGCGGCATTCGCGGTCGTGGCCACCTCGCCCGCGGATGCGGCCGTGCTGCCCGCGGCGCCGCGCACTCTGGTAGTGGCTTTCAACCGCGAGGTCGACCAGTCGCTCCTGAATTCCGGCAGCGTCATGCTCGAGCGCGACACGGCCGAGGGCCCGCTCACCGTGCCGGTGGCGATCGGCGCGGCGCCCGGCAACCCGTCCACGGTGCTCCTGAGCCCGCTTCAGACCCTGGGCGTGGGCAGCTACCGCCTGCGCGTGCGCGGCACGGGACCTGCCCCCATCGCGGACCTGTCCGCGCAGGGGCTCGGCATCGACACCACCGCGCAGTTCCGCGTGGCGGGTGAACCGTGATGCGCGCCGTGCTGCGGTGCTTCGCGCCGGCTCTCCTGTTGGCCCTTTCGCTGCCGGCCTTGGCCGAGCCGTATCTTGCGGTCGCCAACGGCTACAAGTGCGGCCAGTGTCACGTCAATCCCACCGGCGGTGGCGAGCGCACCGTGTTCGGGGAGATCTTCGCGCAGACGGCGCTCCCCGCGCAGCACCTGGACACCGGCGCCGACCTGTGGACCGGGCAGCTCAACCGCTTCATTGCCCTGGGCGGTGACCTGCGCTACGACTTAGAGGCGCAACAGGTGCCCAAGACCCGCACCACCAATCAGTTCAGCCTCGAGCAGGCGCGCGTCTATCTCTCGGCCAGCGTGATTCCCGACCGGCTGCTGGTCTACGTCGACGAGCAGGTTGCCCCGGGCGGCGCGCTGAATCGCGAGGCGTGGGCCATGTACTGGTCGGCTGGCCACACCTGGTACGTCAAGGGCGGCCAGATGTACCTGCCGTTCGGCCTGCGCCTGGAGGACCAGAGCGCCTTCGTCAAGCAGGTGACCGGCATCAACATGACCACCCCCGACGATGCGGTGGAGGTCGGCTGGGAAAAGGGGCCCATCGATTTGCAGCTCGCCGTCGGCAACGGCACCGCCGGCGGCTCGCCCTCGAGCAACGGCAAGCAGGAGAGCCTGCAGCTGCAGTACGTCGCCAGCCGCTTCCGCATCGGGACGGCGGCGAACTTCAACGGCTCCTCCGCGCAGGGCAGCCGCGACGCCTTCGGGGTCTTCGGGGGCTTGAGAACGGGGCCAATCGCGTGGCTCGCCGAGGCCGACATCGTGAACGACCACGGCCTGCCCTCGGGGCCCGGCGGGGGCTCGCGCAAGCTTGCGACGCTCGTGGAGGCGAACTGGTCGCCGGCCCGCGGCCACAACCTCAAGGTGACCTACGAGTACCTGGACCCGGACCGCGAGGTGGCGAACGACCAGCAGACCCGCTGGAGCTTCGTGTACGAGTTCACCCCGATCCAGTTCGTGCAGCTGCGCTTCGGGGCACGCCTGAACGACGGCATCCCGCAGCTGCCCGCGGAGCACCTCAAGCTCTACTTCGTGCAGCTACACGGATTTTTCTGACTTGCGGCGCAGGTCGCGCGGCAGCGCGAAGTACACCTTCTCCTCGCGGCCGGCCACTTCCTCGGGCAGGGCGCCGCCCCAGCTCTTGAGCTGGTCGAGCACCTGCCGCACCAGGATCTCGGGCGCGGAGGCGCCGGCGGTGACCCCGACCGCCTGCTTGCCGGCAAACCACTCGGGCTTCATCTCGGCCGGCCCGTCGATCAGGTAGCCGGGGACACCGGCGCGGTCGGCGAGCTCGCGCAGGCGGTTGGAGTTGGAGCTGCTGCGGCTGCCGACCACCACGAGCACGTCGCAGCGCTCGAGCAGCTTCTTTACCGCGTCCTGGCGGTTCTGGGTCGCATAGCAGATGTCCTCGCGCCGCGGGGTCTTGAGGCTCGGGAAGCGCGCCTTGAGCGCGTTGACGATCTCGGCCGTGTCATCCATCGACAGCGTCGTCTGGGTGACGAACGCGAGGCGCTCGGGATCGCGGACCTTCAGCTGTGCAACGTCCGCCACGCTCTGCACCAGGTGCATGGTGCCCCCGGCGGACGCATCGAAGCGCCCCATGGTGCCCTCCACCTCCGGATGGCCGGCGTGGCCGATGAGGAGCACGTCGCGCCCCTCGCGGGCGTAGCGCTGCACCTCCATGTGCACCTTGGTGACGAGCGGGCAGGTGGCATCGAACACCGCAAGCTCGCGGCTGCGCGCCTCGGCCTCGACCGCGTGGCTGACGCCGTGGGCGGAGAAGATCACGGTGCTGCCGCCGGGTACCTCGGCGAGCTCCTCGACGAACACCGCCCCCATGCCGCGCAGGCGCTCCACCACGTGCGTGTTGTGCACCACCTCGTGGCGCACGTAGATCGGTGCGCCGAACAGCTCGATGGCACGCTCGACGATGTCGATGGCGCGATCCACCCCGGCACAGAAGCCGCGCGGGTTGGCCAGAAGTACCTGCATCATGTCCTTACGATCTCCCGTGTCGGCTCTCGAGGAAGGCGTCCAGGAGCAACAGCCCCGCACCCACCGTGATCGCCGCGTCCGCCACGTTGAAGGCGGGAAAGTAGTGCTCACCCCAGTGGGCGTGCACGAAGTCCACGACCCGCCCGTGCAGCAGCCGGTCGATGAGGTTGCCGAGCGCCCCGCCGACGATCAGCGACAGCCCGCAGGCGAGCAGCCCCTGGGTCTGGGCGTGTAGCCGCCGCATCCACAGGATCAGCACCGCACTCACCGTAAGCGCGAGCACCACGAACAGCCACCGCTGCCAGCCGGCCGCATCGGCCAGGAAGCTGAAGGCGGCCCCGGTATTGTAGGTGAGGATGATGTCGAGGACCGGCAGCACGTGGCGGCGCTCGAACAGCTGGAAGTGGTGCACGATCCAGCTCTTCACCACCTGGTCCAGGAGGATCACCGCCGCGGTGAGCGGCAGCCAGCGCCAGCCGCTTTCCACGATGCGCGGCGCGCGGGTCCGGAACGCTGCGCTCATACGAACACCCGCTGCTCGGCCGGGCCCTCGATGTTCCCGACACAGCGCAGGCACAGCTCCGGGTGGCGCGCATCCGCCCCGACGTCCGGCCGGCGGTGCCAGCAACGCACGCACTTGGGGTCCTGCGTGGGACTGACGCGGATCCAAACCCCGTCAGCCCCGGTATTGGCGGCCGGCACCGTCCCTTCCGGCGGCGCGGTGACCACGTGCACCCGGGCCTCGGAGGTGATGAACAGGAACCGCAGCTCCGGCCCCAGGGCCGCGAAGCGCGGGTACTGCGCCTGGGTGCAGTAGACGTCCACCTGCGCCTCGAGCGGCGCACCGATCGCGCCGGTGTCGCGCAGCCGCTCGAGCTCGCGGGTCACGTCGGTGCGCAGCGCGATCAGCGCGTCCCAGTCGATGCCTTCGGAAGCCACCTTCGGCAGCGCGTGCCAGGTCGTGTGGAAGACCGAGGCGGCACGCTCGCCGGGCAGGTAGCGCCACACTTCCTCGGCCGTGAAGGACAGGATCGGCGCGAGCCAGCGAACCATCGCGTGCGCCACGTGGTACATCGCGGTCTGCGCGGAGCGGCGCACGGCGCCCTTGAGCGGCGTCGTGTACATGCGGTCCTTGAGCACGTCCAGGTAGAACCCGCCGAGGTCCACGGTGCAGAAGTTGTGCACCTTCTGGTAGATGAGGTGAAAGGCGTAGCGGCGGTAGGCCTCGGTGATCTCGCCCTGCAGCGCCTGGGTACGGTTGAGCACCCAGCGGTCGACCGCCACCATCGACTCGGGCGCCACCGCATCCCGCGCCGGATCGAAGCCATGCAGGTTGCCGAGCAGGAACCTCAGCGTGTTGCGCATGCGCCGGTAGGAATCGGCCATGCGCTTCAGGATCTCGTCGGAGACGGCGATCTCGTTGGCGTAGTCGGTGGCCGAGACCCACAGGCGCAACACGTCCGCCCCCAGGTTCCCCACCACCTTCTGGGGCGCGATGACGTTGCCTAACGACTTGGACATCTTGCGGCCCTTCTCATCCACGGTGAAACCGTGGGTGAGCACGCCCTTGTAGGGCGCACGGCCGTAGAGGGCCTCGGACATGAGGAGCGAGGAGTGGAACCAGCCGCGGTGCTGGTCGGAGCCCTCGAGGTACAGTTCCACCGGCGCTGCGATCTCCGGGCGCTCGCGCCCGACGCACTCGAAGGAGAGCCCCGAGTCGGCCCAGACGTCCATGACGTCGTTCACCTTGTCGTAGTGCTCGGCCTCGGCCCCCAGGAGCTCGGCCGGCTCGAGCGCGAACCACGCATCGATGCCGCCCTCCTCCACCTTCGCCGCCGCGGCGGTGATGAGTTCCTGGGTGCGCGGGTGCAGCTCACCCGTCACCTTGTGCACGAACAGCGGGATGGGCACGCCCCAGGTGCGCTGGCGCGAGATGCACCAGTCCGGGCGGCTCTCGATCATCCCGGTGATGCGCGGCTCGCCCCAGGCCGGAGTCCACTGCACCTTCTTGATGTCGCGCAGCGTGTGCTCGCGCAGCTGCGCGCGCTCCATGCTGATGAACCACTGCGGCGTCGCGCGGAAGATCACCGGGGTCTTGTGGCGCCAGCACACCGGGTAGCTGTGCAGGATCTTCTCCTGCTTCAGGAGCGCACCGGACTCCTCCAGGGCCGCGATGATGACCGGGTTCGCCTCCTCGACCTTCAGGCCCTCGACCAGCGGGGTGCCGGGCAGGAAGCGCCCGTCATTGCCGACGGGGTTCAGGACCTCGAGGTGGTAGCGCTGGCCGACCGCAAAGTCCTCCTGGCCGTGGCCGGGCGCGGTGTGCACCAGTCCGGTGCCGGCATCGAGCGTCACGTGCTCGCCCAGGATCACCGGCACCGCGCGCGGCAGGAACGGGTGCCGCACCTTGAGTCCCTCGAGCAGGCGCCCCGGGAGACGGGCGATGACTTTCTCCTCACTCAGCCCGTAGCGCGACAGGCACGCGGCCGCCAGCTCGGCGGCCAGCACGAGCGTGCGCACCTGGGCGCCGCGGGCGGCCTGCACGAGCACGTACTCCAGTTCCGGGTGCACCGCGACCGCCTGGTTGGCGGGCAGCGTCCAGGGCGTCGTGGTCCAGATCACCACCTCGGCCGGAACGGTGCCCAGGGCCCCGGCGCCGAGGCCGGCGCGCGTAGCGAGGTCGCTGCCGTCCACGACCCGGAAGGCCACGTCGATGGCCGGCGAACTGCGCTCCTCGTACTCGACCTCCGCCTCGGCGAGCGCCGAGCGGCAGTCGAGGCACCAGTGCACCGGCTTCACGCCCTTGTAGAGGTGGCCGTTCTCGATGATGCGGCCGAAGGCGCGCAGCTGCTGTGCCTCGTAGCGCGGCGCCATGGTGAGGTAGGGATGGTCCCAGTCGCCCATCACGCCCAGGCGCTTGAAGTCGGTGCGCTGCAGCTCGATCTGCTCCTGCGCATACGCCCGGCAGGCGGCGCGGAACGCGCGCGCGTCGAGCTTCGCGCCCGGGCGCCCGTGCTTCTTCTCGACCTGCAGCTCGATGGGCAGTCCGTGGCAGTCCCAGCCCGGGATGTAGGGCGAGTCGTAGCCGTCGAGGCTGCGGGACTTCACCACCAGGTCCTTCAGGATCTTGTTCACGGCATGGCCGATGTGAATCGCGCCGTTGGCATAGGGGGGGCCGTCGTGCAACACGAAGCGCGGACGGCCGCGCGCGATCTCGCGCAGCTGCGCGTAGGTGCCGGCCTCTTCCCAGGCGCGCAGCTGCTCGGGTTCGCGCCGTGCGAGGTCCGCCTTCATCGGGAAGTCAGTCTGCGGCAGGTTGATCGTGTGCTTGTAGTCGGTCATGTCGCCTTCAGCCATCGGTCTCGAGGATGCGGCGCGCTTGCGCCGCATCCACATGCATCTGCTCGGTCAGGGTCGCGAGCGACTCGAAGCGCGCCTCCGCGCGCAGCTTCGCCACGAACTCCACGGCGATCTCCTCGCCATACAGGTCGCCGTCGAAATCGAACACGTGCGTCTCGAGCAGCGCCCGCTGCCCGTCCACCGTGGGCCGCGTCCCGAGGCTCGCCACGCCGGGCAGCGCCGCGTTGCCGATGCCGTGCACGCGCACCGCGAACACGCCGGCCACCGGCGCGCAGCGCCGCTCGAGCGCCATGTTCGCCGTCGGGAAGCCGAGCGTGCGGCCGAGCCGCTCGCCCCCGATGACGCGTCCGCGCATCGACCAGGGGCGCCCGAGCGCGGCCCGCGCCCTGGCGAACTCCCCGGCCGCGAGTGCGGCACGCACCGCGGAGCTGCTGATGCGCTCGGTACCGAGCGTCACCGGGGACAGTATCTCGACGTCGAAGCCGAGCCGGCGGCCGGCCTGGGCGAGACCCTCGGCGGTCGCCGCCCCCTGGCGGCCGAAGCGGAAATCGTGCCCGACGATCACGCTGCGGGCGTGCAGCTGCCGCGCGAGCAGCTGCGCAAAGTCCTCGCCCGAGAGGTTACGCAAACCCTCGTTGAAGCGCAGCAGGCACAGGGCGTCGAGGGGTAGCGACTCGAGCAGGCGCCAGCGCTCGCGGAAGCTGGTCAGGCGCGCCGGCGGGTCCTTGGGCTGCAGGTACTCCCGCGGAAGGGGCTCGAAGCTCACCATGACCGCCTGGGCCGACTCGGCGGCTGCGCGCTCGATGAGGCGGCCGATGAGCGCCTGGTGCCCCAGGTGCAGCCCGTCGAAAGCACCCACGGTGAGCACGCAGGGTCCGGGCGGCGCCTTCAGCCCGGCGGTTCCGCGAATCAGCCTCATGATTTCGTAACTATATGATCCTGAAGGACTAACGGGGACGGCCGAACCGGCGACCGCCTGCGGCGGTCAGTGTATGTGAATGTGGGGGCGGTGCGCGGCCCCGGCCACCGCTAATGCGTTGACAACAAAGGGGCTGATACGCAGACTACCGGCCCCCCGCGCCCGGGGGCCCGTTTGACATAGGAAGATTTCGTGGCCAATACCAAGTCCGCCGAGAAGGCTGCCCGTCAGGCTGAGAAGCACCGTGCGCGTAACGTCGCGCTGCGTTCGCGCATGCGCACCGCCGTGCGCACGGTGACGACGGCCATTACCGGCGGCGACAAGGCGGCTGCCAAGACGAGCTACCAGAAGGCGGTCCCCGTGATCGACGCGCTGGTCAGCAAGCAGATCATCCACCGCAACAAGGCCGCCCGGCACAAGAGCCGCCTGGCCGCCCGCATCCGCGCGATGCAGTGAGGTCGTGATGAACGCGAACGAGAAGCTTCGCATTCCTGCCCCGGTGATCCCGACGCCCCTCAAGCTGCGCCCGGCGGCGCGGCGCCAGCATCTTCTGGAGATGATGCGCGCGCGTGCGACGGTCGCCCGTCCTGTTCCAAAAAAGTCATAACCGCCCCGCACAGCTCGCGCGTGCCCTCTCCGGTGGCCGCGGAGATGAGGAAGTGCGGTCCCTTGAACCGTAAGGCGCGCACTATCTGACGCGCACGCTGCTCCGCCTCCTTCGGCGGCAGCAGGTCACGCTTGTTGATCACCAGCCAGCGCGGCTTCGCGGCCAGCTCCGGGCTGAACTTCTTCAGCTCCTTCACGATGGCGCGCGCATCCTTCACCGGATCCGCTTCCGGGTCCGGCGGCAGCATATCGATGAGGTGCAGGAGGAGCCCGGTGCGCTGCAGGTGCCGCAGGAACCGTATGCCAAGGCCCGCGCCTTCGGCGGCACCCTCGATGAGGCCGGGGATGTCGGCCATCACGAAGCTGCGGTGCTCGCCCACGTCCACCACCCCGAGGTTCGGGTACAGGGTGGTGAAGGGATAGTCGGCGATCTTGGGGCGCGCCGCGGACACCGCGCTGATGAGGGTCGACTTGCCGGCGTTGGGCAGGCCCAGCAGGCCCACGTCCGCGATCACCTTGAGCTCGAATTCCAGCGCGCGCTTCTCCCCGGGAAGCCCGGGCCCGAACTGCCGCGGCGAGCGGTTGGTGCTGGACTTGAAGCGCTGGTTGCCCCAGCCGCCCTTGCCCCCGCGCGCCACCAGGAGCTCCTGCCCGTCGCGCGTAAGGTCCCCCAGGACCTCCTGTGTGTCGGCATCGCGCACGATCGTGCCGACCGGCACCGGCACGTACAGGTCGGCCCCGCCGCGCCCGAAGCAGTCATTGGCGCTGCCGGGCTCGCCGTGCTGCGCCTTGTAGGTGCGCTCGATGCGGAAGTCGGCCAGCGTATTGATCCCGGTCTTGGCGCGCAGGTAGACGCTGCCGCCATTGCCCCCGTCGCCGCCATCCGGCCCCCCGAAGGGCACGAACTTCTCGCGCCGGAAGCTGGTGCTGCCGCGGCCACCGTTTCCGGCCTGCACCTTGGTCCGTGCCTCGTCGACGAATTTCATGGCTTGTGAACTGTAGCGCAAACAAAAACCCCGGCGCTCGGCCGGGGTTTTCGCGATGGCTCGGGGCCGTACCGCTTCAGGAGGCCTTCTGCGGTACCACGCTCACGTACATGCGCTGCTCGGCACCCTTCTTCTGGAAGTGCACCTTGCCGTTCACCTTGGCGAAGAGGGTGTGGTCGGTCCCGATGCCGACATTGGCGCCCGGGCGCACCTGGGTGCCGCGCTGGCGCACGATGATGTTGCCGGCCAGCACCGCCTCGCCGCCGAAGCGCTTCACGCCCAGGCGTTTGGAGTGGGAGTCGCGACCGTTCTTGGTGCTGCCGCCTGCCTTTTTATGTGCCATGTCTTGAGTCCTTCCTTGCGGCGCTTCAGCCGGCGCTGATGTCGGTCACCTTCACCTCGGTGAAGGGCTGACGGTGCGTCTTCTGGCGCAGGTAGTGCGCGCGGCGCTTGAACTTAACGATCGACACCTTGGCGCCGCGGCCGTGGCGAACCACGGTGGCGAGCACCTTGCCGCCCTTGAGCATCGGCTTGCCGACCTTGACCTCGGTGCCTTCCCCGACCAGCAGCACTTCGCCGAAGGTCACGGTGGCGCCCGGCTCGGCGTCGAGCTTCTCGACGCGCAGCACGCCGTCCTTGGTCACCCGATATTGTTTGCCGCCCGTGGCGATGACCGCGTACATAGGTATATAAGGAGAGGAAGGGGTTACGGAAAGGTCGCGCATTCTACTGGCGCACCCTGTTCCGGTCAAACGACGTTTTCCCCAGCGCTTACAGCGACTTAGCTTGATCCACCTGGGTCTGCATCCAGTTCTCCCAAAGCCCTGCCGGTGGGCTAGGATGCGCGTCGGTGCCCTAAACGCTCCATGAACGCATCACTTTCAGAGCAACGCCCGCCGCCGCGCATGTCGCTGGCGGAGATCCGTGCCCTCGTGCAGGCGGATCTGCGGGCCGTAGACGGGGTGATCCGTTCCCGCCTCAAGAGCGCCGTGCCGCTGGTCGACCAGATCGCCGAACACATCATTTCCGGCGGCGGCAAGCGCCTGCGCCCGACGCTGGTGGTCATGGCGGCCCGCGCCTGCGGGGTGAGCGGCGAAGGCCACGTCGAGGCTGCCGCCTTCATCGAATTCATCCATACCGCGACCCTCCTCCACGATGACGTGGTGGACGGGTCCTCGCTGCGGCGCGGGCGGGACACGGCCAACCGCGTGTTCGGCAACCAGGCGAGCGTTCTGGTCGGGGACTTCGTCTACTCGCGCGCCTTCCAGATGATGGCGGCCCTGAGCCGCCAGCCGGTCATGGAAGTGATGGCGGAGGCGACCAACGTCATCGCCGAGGGCGAGGTCCTGCAGCTGATGAACGCGCGCGACCCGGACACCACGGAGGAGCGCTACCTCGAGGTCATCTACCGCAAGACCGCTAAGCTGTTCGAGGCCGGCGCCGAGGTTGCCGCGATCCTCGCCGGCGTCGCCGCACCGGTGCGCCAGTCGCTCGCCGACTACGGCCGGCACCTGGGCACCGCCTACCAGCTCATCGACGACGTGCTCGACTACCGCTCCAACCCGAAGGAGCGTGGCAAGAACCTGGGCGATGACCTGGCCGAGGGCAAGCCGACCCTGCCGCTCATCTACGCACTGAAGCACGGCACGGAATCCCAGCAGGCGGCCATCCGCGAGGCCATCAAGCGCGGCGGCCTTGCGCAGCTGGAGCCGGTGATCGCCGCCATCGATGCGACCGGGGGACTCGAGTACGCCTACGAACTTGCAAGGCAGCAGTCGCAGGCCGCCATCGATGCGCTCGCCGTGCTGCCAGACTCCCCGCACAAGTCCGGGCTCGCCGCCCTCGCCTACTTCGCGGTCGATCACGCGACCTGAGCCCGGCGCTCCCTGCGCCCGTTGCTGGCGCAGGGCCGGCGGTCCTAGACTGCGCCACCGTTCTGGCATCGCACGCGGAGATCCCATGTCCATCCGATCGCCCCTAGCCCGTGTAATCGCAGCAATGCTGTTCGCGCTTGCCTGCGGCGCCGCGTCCGCCGCCGAACCTGCGGCCCCCGAGCTGGTCGCGCTCAAGGCAGCGCACGTCTTCGACGGCACCGGGACCACGCTCAAGGACGGTGCGGTCGTGCTGGTGCAGGGCGAGAAGATCGTCGGCATCGCGACCAGCGTGCCCTCCGGGGCGCGCGTGATCGATCTCGGCGACGCGACGCTGCTGCCGGGATTCATCGATGCGCACACGCACCTCACCGACCAGTTCGAGCCCAACTATTACCTCGGCGTCTACCACCGCCTGATGCGCTTCTCCTCCGAGCAGGCGCTCTATGGCGCGCTCTACGCGCGGCGCACTCTGGAGGCCGGCTTCACCACGGTGCGCAACGTCGGTGCGGATAACTTCGTGGACGTCGGGCTGCGCAATGCGATCAACGCGGGGGTTACGGAAGGCCCGCGCATGCTGACGGCCGTGCACGGCATCGGCTCCCCCGGCGGTCACTTCGATGACTATCCCTTCCCGCCCGATCGCGTGAACGTCGAGGGCCCGATCGAGGGCATCTGCAGCGGCGCGGACCAGTGCCGCGAAGCGGTGCGCTACCAGCTCAAGTGGGGCGCGGACGTCATCAAGATCGCCGCCAGCGGCGGGGTGCTCTCCGAATCAGACCCGGTGGACGTCCCGCAGCTCACCCCCGAGGAGCTGAGCGCCATCGTCTCGGAAGCCCACAAGTGGAACCGCAAGGTGGCCGCGCACTGCCACGGTGACACCGCCGCGCGCCTGGCGATTGCCGCAGGCGTCGACTCCATCGAGCACGGCAGCTTCCTCACGGAGGACACGCTGCGCATGATGAAGGCAAAGGGCGTGTGGCTGGTGCCGACGCGCATGGCGGTCTACTGGGTCAACAAGCAGGTCGACACCTACCCGCCGCAGATCGCCGCCAAGGCACGCGCGGCCTATGCCGCCCACGAGAGGATGTTCCGCACCGCGCTCAAGGTCGGGGTGCCGATCGCGCTGGGCACGGATGCGGGGGTGTACCCCCACGGCATGAATGCCATGGAGTTCGGGCTCATGACCGATATCGGGATGACCCCTGCGATGGCACTGCGGGCCGGCACCCGTGATGCGGCGAAGCTCCTAGGTGTCGAAGCCGAGGTCGGCACGCTGGAGAAGGGCAAGGTCGCGGACGTGGTGGCGGTCCCCGGCAACGTCCTCAACGACATCCATGCTACCGAGCACCCGCTGCTGGTGATGCACAAGGGACATATCGTCCTAGAGAAAACCGGCAGCTGAGGCCTCGCCCCGCGGCGGTTTGATGGCGGCGGCGCAGTTGAGTACACTGCGCGGCCCGCCGCAGCTGCCGGCTGTGCGCGGCGGCCTTCCTGCCTCGGGGTGTAGCTCAGCCTGGTAGAGCACTACGTTCGGGACGTAGGTGTCGCAGGTTCAAATCCTGTCACCCCGACCATTGAATCCATTGGGAAAATTTCAACCGCTTTCACCCGAGCCGCCTGCAGCCTATCTTCCAGTCCTGCCATGGCCGCGTGCTGCGATCTGACGGCTGAATCCCGGGGCATACGGCGCGGTGACTGGCAGTCTCGCAGCCGGGACGGCTGCAGCGCTAATCCACGCATCGACGGGAATTTGCCGTTGGCCGAGCCTGGCCGGCAGCTTCGAGATGTCCGCGGTAACCCGCAAAAACCCACCCTAGCGGCGGCAAGTGACCACTAAAGCGACATCGCGGTTGGGCAAGCAGCTCGAGGAAGCCGTGGCCACCCTGACTCAAGTGGGCGCGCGATTCGCGCTCATCGGGGGACTGGCGCTGGCGCCTCACAAAGTGGTTCGCGCCACCCAGGACGTCGATCTGCTCATCGATGCGGATCTGGCGGACGTCGTCGACCAAGCCCTGGTTACCATCGGATACCGGTGCCTTTATCGCAACGCTGACGCGGCGAACTACCTACGAGGCGACCAGCGCCTCGATTTTCTGTATGCACACCGGCCCGCTGCCCGTGAGATCTTGCAGGCGGCGCGGCAACTGGATACACCCTTCGGAACCTTGCACGTGGTGAGCGCTGAAGGACTGATTGCGTTCAAGCTGCAGGGCTGGGTAAACGATCCACGTCGCGGCCAGGACCTCGAGGACGTTCGAGCGTTAATCCGCGCCAATAGCGGGACGCTGAACATGGAGGACGTTCGGAAATATTTCCGATTGTTCAACCGCGAGTCCCTGCTGCAGGAGATTCTGATTGAACTCGAACAAGGGTGACCTGCATCCGTTGTCCGGCAGTGGCGGCATCAGCTCACCCGTGGCGAATGCCCGTGACCCGTTTGAAATTCTGGACGATCTGATGCAAGTCGTTGAAGCGCTCTGCCCCACATGGCCCCCGCGCGAGCTATTTCGCGATGGATTCGTTTTCAGGCTGTAGCGGCAAAAGAGTCTCCTTCCCGAGGATTCGTTCGGCTCCCGGTACTCGTGGCCGCCGGATTCGTCGCTGCCGGGCACGCTAAACGCGCTGAGATTTGCGTTTCACGCGACGGCGCGGAGGACGCGAATGAACAACGCGTCGCTGACCGGCTGACGACCGACGAACCGGCGGCGCGGGCAGTGGCCAGCCCATGTTGCGCCATTCGGCGACGACCTCCTTCGCCCCCAGCCGCTCGTCACTGCCCAGCCGTTGCAGGGCCAGCGGCGCACCAACGACGTGCATCGCATGCGCAGAACTCTCATAGGCTGCCCACAGGGCCGCCTGCGCCGTCGGATAGAACGCTCGCGCACCCGAATGCGTGGTCACCATCCACGGGCCACACTCATCCAGAGAAGGATTGAGGAACTGTCTGGCCATTCGACCTCCTCACACCGATCGAGGGGACGGGTTCGACTTCAGATCATTGCGTAGCCGGGGCCTCCATCGAACTTACTCTCCCTGCAAGTCCGACCGATGACGCGTAAAGGCGTACTGCACCACAGTGGTTCCGGGACGGATCCATTGCGTAGTAAGCAGAAAATCGACAGCCGTACCCGATTGGGATGGCCAAATCGGGCGCATGCGCACCAGGCATCGCGCCTTAAGGGTAGCAGGCGGGTCGCCATGCGAGATCCTTAAGGTAAGCGGCGCCTACGGGGAATAGGTGAAAATCCCTATTGCGGTCGGTATGCCCGCCGGGAGCGGAAATCCATGCCTCTTCAATCCACCGGCCCGCCCGGCCGATGCGGTGATCAGATTGTCACGCAGTATGCGCCGCAGCGCAGCAATCAACGCACGGGATCGCTGCGCTGCGCCTATCTCACCGCAGACGCGGCTACTGGTCTGCCGGCCAGGCACCCACCCCCGGCTTTGCGCGGGTGATCGAGCTCGCGACCACGGCGCCACCGGCGGAACCCGGCTGGCTTGCGACCGTGTACGCCTCGCCGACCACGAGCCGCGTCGAGTGACCGGTGGCCGCAGCCTTGCGCGCATCCACCTGGACCTTCGCACCCGTGCGGGTCAGGAGCGTCAGCTGCAGGCCCTGGTTGGACTCCAGGGTTCCCGTCACCAGCGCCAGGCCTGCCGGAGCGCTCGCCGTCGCCACCGGTGCGGCGGCCACCGCCGCGGTGCCCCCCGCGCCGAAGATGGTGAGCGTCTTGTACGCCGCGACGTAGGCGCGGCCGTTGGCGACCATCGGCACGACATTGGCGTTGCCGCCGAGGTTGGGCCACGAACCGGCCGGAGCGGAATAAAGCAGCTTCAGGGTGCCGTTCTGCGGCGTGGCCGAGAACGCGTAGAGCACCAGGCCCGTGTTCGAGGTCGGACGGCCGACCGCCCAGATGACGGCCGTGTTGGGCTTCGCGGCGTTCGAGGTCACCACCGTGAAAAAACCGGGGTCCTGCTCGCCGACCGGGATGGTGGAGGTCGATGACTCCGCGACCCAGTGCGGCGCGGGCGAGGTCGAGACCTGCCAGGTCTGGAGGTTGCCTGCGCCCGTGACCACCCGGCCGACGCCGTCATGGCCGCGATAGTAGGAAGACCCGCACCAGCAGCCGTTGCCCAGCTGCTGCATGTCGACGTAGGTGGACAGGCTCGACTGGTTGAGGAGGAACAGCCGGCCGTCCTTGGAGACGATCGAGGCAAGGTTCGAGCCGTCCGGCTGCGTCGGCAGCAACATGACGCCGGCCGCACCGAGGTCGGCGTCGTCGATATCCATCTGGAACACGTTCGAGGGGGTGAACACGCCGGTGCGGGCAGCCAGGCTCATCTGCAGGCCCACCACGCTTTCCTGGATATTGGTCACGCCGTCGTACGTGGTCTGGGAGGGACACAGTTCCGGTGAGTCGTAGAAGTTGCAGTCGGAGTTGCCCGTCGCGAAGAAGATGGCCGAGCCGTTGGTCGAAAGACCAAAGCCGGACATCCATACCGAGCTCAGGAAGAAGTTCGTCGGCGAGCTCGCCTGCGTGTCATTGAGTTCGGCGGACGGCAGCGGCGTGAGCTTCGCTGCCTTCCACCCCAGCACCCAGCCGCGCGAGTGGTTCGCCTGGAAATCACAGAAGCTGCCGAAGCCCGCGTACAGGGTGCCGCTCACCAGGAGCAGCGCCGGGCGCTGGCGCTGGTAGGTGGCGTTGAAGGTGAACGTCGATCCGTCGGTGAGCTTCTGGGTCGCGGCGACCGTGACCGGATTGAGCACGTCCGCCAGAGTGGCGAGGTCGATCGCGTGCAGCTGGTACTGCGGGGAAGACCCGTTGACGTACGCGATCACGTACATGCGGTGGCGCCCGACGTCGATCACGGGCGTACCGGTGATGCCGACGTTCGGCCCGTTGTTGCCGCAGCCGAGCGGCGTCGGCACCGGCGCACCGAGGTTGCGGCTCACCAGCACCTGGCCGGAGGCCGCATCGAGTGCGTACACGGTGTTGCCCTCGGTGGCGACGTAGACCACGTCGTGCGTGCCGCCGGCGATCGCTTGCCCCGGAAGCAACAGGGGCTGTGCATCGACCTGGTCATCGAGCGGGATACTTGCGAGCACGCCGAAGTTGGCGGGAAACGCGGAAGCAGTCAGCTGCGTCTCGGCGTGATTCCAGCCGGTGCGCAGGTTGTCGTAGTGGTAGGTGGTGACCGAGACCTGGGCACTTGCGGCGCCGCAGCACAGTAGCGCCGCGAGACCCGACGCAAGACCAAGCCGCGCGGCACGGAGGAGACCGTTCATGGAGACATCCCTTCTTATGTAATGTCGGCGCGGTCCGAGCCGCGTCTTCTTGATCGGAAAAAACTAGCACGTCGGCGCCGCGCCGCAAAGCACCTTGTGCCGGTGAGTCAGTGACTCTCGTGTGCGGCCAGCTCAGCCCTGAAGCGCTGCGCAAGCGGCGCCTGTCCCAGCGCGTCGTACTCGGCGGCGAGATCCTTGCGCGCCGCCTGCAGATAGCTGATGCCCGGGTTGGCTTGCGCGCTCAGGTTGTCGTACCCGGACTGGGTCTGCGTGCGCGCCTCGTCGAAGCGCCGTTCGCGCAGCAGGGTGCGCCCCAGCTTCACATGCGCGATGCCGGTGTTGACGTTCTGCGCGCCGAGCGTCTCGGTGAAGCGCTCCACGACATCGCGGAACGCGAGCTCGGCGTCCGCGTAGTCCTTGCGCAGGAGCAGAACGTAGGCCACGTTCGAGAGCGCGATTGCCAGCAGGTAGTGGTGGTCCCCATAGATGGAGCGGTAGATCTCGGCCTCCTGGCGGAAGTATTTCAGTGCGCTGTCGTAGTCCTCGCGCAGGGAGGCCGCGTTGCCGAGCTCGTTCAGGGTGTCGGCCACGGCCGCGCTCGCAGGCCCGAAGGCCCGCTGCTCGATGTCCAGCGCGCGCTCGAGGGCTGCCTGGGCCTGCGGATATTTCTTCTGATACAGCAGCGCCCGCCCGACCATCGTCATGGCGTTCGCGGTCCGGGGATGATCCGGGCCGTAGTAACCGCTGATGATCTCCAGCGACTCGCGCGCGAGGGACTCCGCGGCGGGGTAGTAGCCAAGGTCCTGCTGGATGGAGGCAAGGCTGCCGAGGTCGTCCGCGACGGACGGATGCTTCAGCCCGTGCTGCTGCCGGTCCAGCTGCAGCAGGCGCTCGTAGAGCTTGCGTGCCTCGTCGTAGCGGCCGGCGGAGTACTGCGCCGAGCCCAGCGCGCGCAGGCTCGCGGCGAGGTCGGGGGGCGAGCCCGCCGGGGAATCCAGCTTGACCGCCTCTTCCAGGGTCCGGACCGCCTCCTCGTAATGCCCTTGTTCGGCCTCAACCCGGCCCGCAGTCACCAGAACGCGGCCGAGGCTTGCGTGTGCGGCCGGCGCGCCGCGCGCCAGCGTGAGGGCTCGTGCCGCGAGCGTGTGCGCCTCCTCGAGCCGGCCCTGGGCCAGGCGCAGCGCGGCCAGCGCGTCGACACTCTCGATGACCTGGGGATCGGCCGCAGGCAGCTGCGTGCGGCGCAGCCTCAGGGCCGCGCTCAGGAGCTCATCGGCGCGCTCGAACCGGCCTAGCTTCTGGTACAGCGTGCCGAGGGTGGCATACAGGTCCGCCTGCACGGCCGGTTCCGCCGTCAGGCCGTCAGCCTCCTGCGTGCCGCGGTCCAGCAGCGTGATGACCCGCAGCGTATCGGCGGGCCCGGCATCGGCATCCCCGCCCTGGAGGAGACTCGTGACGAATTGCTCGATGCGCTGGGCGCGCCGGGCCTCCTGCGCGGTGGCGGCGTGCTCGGCCTGCAGGCGCAGCGTGAACGTCAGGGCGGCGACGATGACCGCCGTGAGCCCCAGGGTTCCCAGGCTGACGGCCAGCCGGTGGCGCCCGAAGAACTTGCGGGCGCGGTAGCCCAGGCCATCGGGCCGCGCGGCGAGCGGCTCGCCGCGCTCGTAGTGCCCGAGGTCGCGGATGAGAGCCTCGACCGAGGCGTAGCGTTGCGCCGGGTCGCGGTGCATCGCGGTCAGGCACAGGATGTCGAGGTCATCCCAAGCGGCTGGCCCGAGCAGGGCCCGGCCCTGCGTCGAGGGCCGCCGCGGCGTGCGCTCCATGACGAGCCGCGCCGCCTGCGCGTCCGTGCGGCCTTCCAGGTCGTACGGCGGGCTGCCGGCGAGCAGCTGGTAAAGGATGACGCCCAGGGCGTAGACGTCGGTCTGCACGCCCAGCACGCCACCGGCCAGCTGCTCGGGCGCGGCATACAGCGGCGTCATCATCCGCAGCGTGGTGCGGGTCTGCGAGCCGCCTTCCCCGGGACCTGCGAGGTGCTTGGCGATCCCGAAGTCCAGGAGGCTCACGCTGCCGTCCGCGCGCACCAGGACGTTCGAGGGCTTGAGGTCGCGGTGAATGATCGCGTGCTGGTGCGCATACAGCACCGCTTCGCACACGCGTCGGAACAGCCGCAGCCGCTCGCCGAGATCGCAGCGACGCGCTTCGCAGTACTGGGTGAGCGGCAGCCCCTCGACGTACTCCATCACGATGTACGGAAGCCCGGCCGGCGTAACGTCGGCGTCGTAGAGCCGCGTGATCGAGGGATGCACCAGCTGCGCGAGCGTGCGCTGCTCGGCTGTGAAGAGCGTGCGGCGCGCCGGCGACAGCCCCGCATCACGGAGCAGCTTGATCGCCACCTGGCGGGCGAGGTCGGGGCGCTCGGCAAGGTAGACGACGCCCATGCCGCCCTCCCCCAGCAGGCGCACCAGCCGGTACGGCCCGATCTGCCCCGCCGGGGCGGAGCCCGCGGGCTCCAGCAGCGCATCGGCCACTGGCGCCACGCCGCGGTCGAGCAGCACGAAGTCCCCCGCGTCGGCCCCGAGCAGGCGATTCACCTCGGGAATGAGTGACGGATCGTCCGCGCACGCGGACTCAAGGTATGCGGCGCGTTCGGACCCGGGCTGCTCGAGCGCCGCGTGGAACAGCTGCTGCAGTCGATCCCATCGCTCTTCCGACACCGGACCTCCCCGTGCGGTTGCCGAGCCCGGCTCAGTCCGGCTGCAGCTCGGCGGCCAGCCAGGCGCGCGCCGCGCGCCAGTCGCGCAGCACGGTGGCCTCCGAGACCTGCAGCAGCGCGGCCGTGGCCGGTATGTCCAGGCCGCCGAAGAACCGGCTCTCGACCAACGCGGCCTGGCGCGGGTTGAGTTGCGCGAGGGCATCCAGCGCCGCATCCAGGTGCAGGAGGTCCTGCTCGCCGGCGGGGGCCGCGGCGACGTCGGCGGCGAAAGTCACCGTGACCGGCTCGGCCCCGCCGCCGCGCTTGTCGGCCATGCGCCGACGGGCCGCCTCGACCAGCAGCTGCCGCATGGCGCGTGCTGCGATGCGCTTGAAGTGCAGTTCCGAGGAAACGGCAAGATGCGGGGCGCGCGCGAGCTTGAGCCACGCCTCGTTCACCAGCGCGGTCGGGGTGAGCGTGGCGGACGGATCGCCGCGGCGGACGCTGGCAGCCAGGCGACGCAGCTCCTCGTAGGTGGCGCTGAACAGCTGGTCGATGTCGGGGCGTTGCAGCGCGCCCACAACGGCGGCCTCATCCGAGGCCCCGGGCGCCACTTCGGCGTCCATGACGTTTTTCGACCCCGGTTTGCGCATTGTTCTTGTAACTGGGGATGCATCGCCGCTGCGGGCGATGTCAGACAGCCTAACACCGGGCCTTCCCGGCCCTCAACGGCCGCACCCGCGGTATGGGAGAGACGCGCATCATGGGAACCTTCAAATGCCTGTCCGGTGCCTCGGCGCGACGCGCGTGGCTCACCGCGGCCTTGCTGGTGATGGCCCCGCTCGGCACCGCTTATGCCCAGACCGACCCCTGCGCTGCCACGACCCCGAACAACGCCAGCGGTCTCGGTGCGGCCGGAGCCAGGGCCCAGTCCGCCCTGTACACCCTTCAGGACCTCCTGGGTCACTCGCAGGCCCCGTGCATCCGTACCGCCTCGACAGCCGGTGGCCCACCGGTTTCAGGTGCGCCGCCCTGGTCACCGGGTGCAGCCGCGGCACCGGTACCCGCCGCGGCGGGCACGGCAGTCCCGATCAGGCCCGCGCAGCTGCCCGATGTCGGCGGCCTGCACGTCGGCATCAGCCGCGAGGAGGCCACCAATCTGATTCGGGGCATGCACGGCGGCCGCATGTCGACCACGCCCATGGGGCGTGAGCCAGCGACTGGTCTGCGCTCGTCCTGGCAATCCGGGGAACCGAACAACAACGAGAGTCTCGAGATCGGGCTGACGATGCCCCCGGCGGCTCCACAGCTCGTCTACTTCGTCACCCGCGGCACGAGCTACCCGCAGATGCTTTCGCATGCCAGCGCCATCGCGGCCCTGCGCGAAAAGTATGGCCGGGAGACCCTGGCCATCGCGGGCGGGGGCCCCGCACGCCCCGGCGATGACACCGGCATCGGCAACATGTACTGGTTGTTCGACGAGAGCGGCAAGCTCGTCCCGCCCGGCAGCGTCAGCAACCAGCTCCCGTACGGTTGTGCCGGACTGGCGGACAACCAGTACACCTCGCTGGTCAGCGACTACGTCTACAAGCGCATGCCGCCGCCGGGGTTCTGCGAGTCGGTCATCGTCATCAACGCGGCCTTCGCGCCCGGCGACATGACCCGCTCACTAACGGTCACCATGGTCGACAATGCCCTGATGCTGCGCGCCGTGCGCGCAACGGGGGACTACCAGACCCAGCAGGCGACGCAGCAGCACGACCGTCAGCTGCAGCAGTCCGGCCAGACCAAGCCCTCGCTATGAGCACGACCCGCACCACGGGCGGCGCGGCGCTGCTGGCGCTCATCGGCCTGCCGCTCGCTTCCTGGGCCGGCTCGCCGCCGGACATCCTGGGCGTGCATACCGGCATGGCGCCGCAGGAAGCATACGAGACCCTGCGCGGCATTGACCCCGGCCACAACGTCGCGCTCAACCAGCTCACGGTCCCGGAACTGTACGGGGAGCGCCCGGTCACCTTCGCGATGACACCGACCACGACCGGGTCGAACGACCAGGTCCTGGTGAGCCTCACCCTGCCGCCGCAGCCACAACAGGTCTGGCAGGTGCACCGCCTGCTGATCGGCTTCGCGGGGACGCTCGAGAACCTGACCGGCGCCCTGCACCAGAAGTATGGCGATCAGCCCTTCAACTCCGGCATCGGCGGCAACCCGGCGATCGACTGGTTCTTCGATGCGGCGGGCAGCCCGGTGCGTCCCACCGATCCGGCCGGTGTGCTGGCCCTGAAGAACTGCATGAACGCGCAGCTGCAGCCCTTCAACGTGACGCCGACGGCGACCACCGGGAGCAGCGCGAACCTCATACACGGCGTTTCGCACACGACGCCGCTGCAGTTCCCGCCCAGCTTCGACCCGGCGGCAAACCCGCAGTGCCAGAACCTGGTCTGGGTGCACGCGGTCGTCCTGGGGGGCGCCAATGCGAGCCTCGAGGTAACGATCTCCGACTACACCCTGCAACACCGCACCGCGAAGGCTTACAGCGAAGCCATCAACGCCGCGGTAAACCGCGGCCAGCAGGCTGCGCAGCAGAAACTTCAGCAACAGGGTGCCCCGAAGCTGTGACGGCGCCCCGACCCTCACGACCGTCCGTCCACGGAGAATTCCCATGAACATCCGCACACCGATGACCGCCGTACTGGGACTGCTCGCCTGCGCCTGCAGCGGGGCCTCCGGTTCCGAGCCTTCCGAAGCGCAGATGCGGGAAGCCGCACTGTACGCCATCAATCACCCGCCGGGGGTTGCGGTCTCGGACCCGATCAGCATCAAGTTCTTCAAGAAGGAAGCTTGTGAGAAGCCCACGTCGATGGGCTACAACTGCCATTTCGACTGGCAGGTGGCGTCTGCGAACCTGGGGGCCTCGATGTACAACAACATCTCCAGCTCCTTCTTCTACTTCGACAAGGAGAGCGGGAAGTGGGCCATGCGTCCGCCCTTCTGAGCGCCTCGATGCGGGCGCAAGTCCGGCGCGATCACTCGCCGGGGTAGGTTGCCGCGCCCAGGATCCGTCCCGGCCCCGGCAGCTGCGCGAGGACCGCGACCTGCTCCCCGGGAAGGGTGGGCTCGGGGACGGCATGCGGAGCCGCGGCCGCGTGCCCGAGCGAGCGGATCTGCGTGACGTCGTTGTACGTGTCGAGGGTGTGGCCGCCGTTCTCCCCGGCGCGCACGACCGTGCGCGTGCGGGCCCGGTAGTGAATCTCCCACAGCTCGGCCACCGCCGGCGCACCGGTGAGCGTGAGTTCCAGTTCACCGGCGGCCACCCGGCGCAGGCTCATGCGGACCGGCAGATCAGCGCGCGCGCTCTCCACGGCCACCGCGCTCGCCGGGTCGGAGGCGACCGCCGAGCGGCTCCCGTCGATGATCAGCTGCGGGGTGAAGACCGTCGAGTCGCCGCGGGCGCGGGAGTACGCGTACTGGCGTTCCGTGGCACCCGCGAGGCCCAGGGGATCGCGCCACGCGGGGCCGTCCCAGTAGGTGACGTGGAACGAGAGCACCAGCACGCCCGGCACCTGGGTGAGCCTTCCTGCGAGCGCATCGGCCGGCGGACAGGACGAGCAGCCCAGCGAGGTGAAGAGCTCCGCGACCACCTGGGGCGGCGCTGCATCGGCGGCGCCGGCCGCGCCCAGCAGCAACGCGCATCCCAGGCCGGTCACGGCACGGCCGCCGGCCTGTCCCGGGCCGGCGCCGCCCTTGCGCCGCAACCTCACTTCGCGACGATGAAGTCCGCGGGCGACAGCGCGTGGGTCTTGTGCTGGTCCATCATGTCGAAGATCTTCACCTGGAAGGCCACGAACTCGTCCTTGCTGATCTTGCCGTCGCCGTTGGCGTCGATCTTGCCGAACATCTGTTCGGTCATCAGTCCGTGGGCGTAGCCGGCGGTCGCGAACGGAATCACCTTGGCATCGGCCGTGCGGTAGAACTCCTGCGGCTCGAGGAACCCGTCGTGGTCCTTGTCGAGTGCGTCGAACACGCGGCCTTGGTAGGAAATCCACTCCTCCCGCGACACCGTGCCGTCGTGGTCGGTGTCGATGCTATGCATCATGTCCTTGGTGCGCAGGCCCTCGAGGTAGGCCGGGGTCGCGTAGAGCACCATGTCCTGCGCCCAAGCGGTCGCCGACGTCACCAGCAGCACGCCCAGCAGGGCTCCGCCATTGCGTTTGAAATTCACGGGATTCTCCTTCGGGGTTTGTCTGCCCGAGTTGACCCGGCGGTGGGGGGATTTATTGCGCGCGCCTCATCGGGAACCGCGCCGGCAGGCCGCTGCGGCCCGCTCAGCGCAGCTGGCGCCGGCGCAGCAGGCGCCAGCTGTAGAGGCACACCGCCACCGAGATCCCGGTGCCCACGGCGTTCGCCAGCGTGTCGCTCGAGACCGCCGACCGGGCCGTGGTCTCCGGGGTCAGCCAGTTGGCGCCGATCAGCACCAGGTCGAACGTGAGGAGGTAAGGGGCGACCCGCCGAAGCGCCATGAGCGCGATGGCGCCGAGGATCTCCAGCAGCGGCGAGACCAGCACCATCACCCGCGCGAACGGGCCCAGGCCCACGAGCGCCTGGCGCCCGTGCGACAGTGCCGTGCCGAGCACGAGCAGGTTCACCAACAGGTAGAGGATGCCGATCAGCCACACGAGCCGCGGGCGCTCGGGCGGCGCGACGTAAGGGGAACTCACGCGACCGGCCGGCCCCTAGTCAGGCCGCGGAGCGCTGCGGGTCGCGGGTCAGTTCGGCCTTTTTCACGGCGACGCGGTTGGCATCGGGCAGCACGTCCTCGATGGCCATGCACACTTCCGCCACGTCGTCGCGGATCGCCTCGTGCTCGTCGAACAGGTGGCGCTCGAGCACCGTGCGTGCCCGCGCCAGGAGTCTGAGAAGCTCGTCCTGGGTCATCCGCGGATCCTCCCCGTCACCTTCGGGCGCGCCGACGCGCCCTGGGATCTTGCGAAGGACAGGATACGTCGGGCGGCCCACCGCCGACCACCATATCTTGTGTTCCCGACCGCCCGGCAGGCACGACCCCTAGTGGGGAATGCCCTGGATTCCAGGATTTTCAGAGGCTTACGAACAACAACGCGGCCTTGAGGTGAGGAAGAAGTCCCAGTTCAGTGCTGCGCCGGCACGAAGTCCTCGAGCACCGCCTTGCGCAGCAGGTCCGGGGGCAGGAGCCCCTGGGCGAGGATGAAGTCGTGGAACCGGCGCGCGTTGAAGCGGCGCCCGAGCCGCTTCTCGGTCTCCTCCCGCAGCGACAGCAGGCGCGTATAGCCGTAGAAGTAACTGTTCGCCTGTCCCGGCGCGCGGTAGGTGAAGCGCTCGACCTCCTCCTTGGCGAAGGCGTGGCTGAGCACGACGTCCTGCTCGAGCACCTCGTAGGCGCGCGCCGGGGTCACAGCGCCGCTCTGCAACTCCGGATCCAGGAACGCGCGCGCGGCACGCAGCAGCCGCAGCTGCAGCGTGCACAGCTGCGCCTCGGCCGGCTCGTAGGGCTGCATGATGTACTCGGAGTACAGCCCCCAGCCCTCCGCGTTGGTCGAGTTGAAGGCGTACAGCGCGCGCGCGTTGCTCACGCCCTGCTCCACCATCGAGTCGAACTGCAGCTCATGGCCCGGCCGGGCCTCGTGCGCCGTCAGCGTCCAGGACACCGCGTCGAAGGTGAAGTCGTCGTAGTGGTCGCCGGCGCCACCGTCCGCAGCCGGGATGTTGAGGGGCAGCACGAACTCGCCGCGCTGCCCGGTGTTGTGCAGGAATGGCGGCGGGTTCATGTGCGGGGCGGGCTGCTGCACGGTCTCGGCGGCGCTCGCCAGGCGGATGATGGCGGGCCGTGCGGGCAGCGTGACCAGCTGGTGCGTGGTGATGAGCTTCTCGATCTCGTGCAGCCGCTGCTCGTAGAAGGGCAGGATCGCCTCACCGGTGATCTGCTGCTTCTTCAGCTCGCCGATGACCGCGCGGTAGTCGCTCGAGGGATAGCCGTGCGCGCGCGCGATGCGCTGCGCCAGCGCCTGCATCTCGCCCTGGTACTGTGTGAAGGCGGCGTGCGCCAGCGTCGCGATGCGCTCCGGCGGCAGGTCGATGCCGTATTCCTCGAATGCGAGCGCATATTTTTCCGGCGGCAGCCGGAAGTCGGTGCGCGCCTTGGGCAGGAGCGTGGCCCGCACCCAGGCGTCGTAGTCGGCGAGCTCGCCCTTGAGCTTGTCGTACGCCCCCTCCCAGCCGGTGAGGTGGTACTTGCCGAACAGCGCGGCAATCTCGGTCACGTAGTTGGAGTTGCGGCCGAGTTCGGTCTCCATCTCCTCGCGCGCCGGGTAGATCACCCCGGCCTTGGCCATCTGCTCGCGGGCGCGGTCCTTGAGGATGTCGGTGAGCGGGCGATAGCCGGCCTCGTCCCCGGCGTAGCGGCGCAGCCGCACCACCGCCGCCGCGTGGCGCTCCGGAGCCACCTGGTCATCCAGCAGCGAGCGCAGGCCCTCGAAGATCCGCTCGCTGGCGTTCTCGAACGGCACCTCGTGCGCGAGCGAGTAGTCCTCCTGCCGGAACTTGAGGTCGAACGCCTTGCGCAGGATCGCGAGATCCTGCTGTACGCGCCGGTCGGCTTCGTGCGCACCGGCGGTCTCCACGCGCTCGAGCGTGGACTCCAGCGCCCGGCGATTGGCCAGCTGGTTGACCAGGGTCGGCGCCGACACCTGCGCGTCGTACTGCGCCAGCCCCTGCCGCGAACCGCGTTCCGGGCGGTAGCTGTACTCGGCGTTGAGCAGTTCCCGCGTATAACCGTTGCTGGTCTCGATCCAGGTCCGCTCGGGCGCCGCCGCCACGCAGGGCGCAACCCCTGCAGCGAGCCCCAGTCCGATGAACACGCACGCGACGCCCAGCCGTTCCATAGCGACCCCGGGTGAGAAACTCATGGGGCGCAGATGGTAACTGAAGCGCGCTGCGTCGTTAGGGCCTCAGGCGAGCGTCGAATCCGTCAGCACCAGCGAGCGCGTGCGGCGCACCAGGGTCGCGCTGCTGATGCCAAGCACGCGCCGCAGCTCGTCGGGGGGCACCTTCAGGGGTCCGGGTCCGGCACCCTCGCCGGCGGCCGGCTGCGGGTAGGCGGTGGAGCGCGCGGTGTGATAGGTCAGGTTGCCCTCCACCTTCTGCACGACCTGGTGGATGTGCCCGTTGAGGATGGTCACCGACCCGAAGCGCCGCAGCTGTGCGATCACCGGCTCCACGTCCGCGGTGCCCCAGCCCCAGGGCTCGTAGATGGTCCACAGCGGCATGTGCGCGAACACGACGACCGGGGTGCTGGCGCTCCTGCCCTTGAGGTCTGCGATCGCCCAGGCAACCTGCTCGTCCCCGAGCGTGCCGAGGCCCCCGGCCTTGAACTGCAGCACGTTGACGAGCGCGAGGAAGTGGACGCCGCCGTGATCGAAGCTGTAGTAGCCCTTGTTGCCGGAATTCCTGCCGAAGCGACTGAGGTACTCGGCCGCCTCCGGGTCGGTCGTGTCGTGCTCGCCGGGCACGGTGTGCAGCTCCCCGGCCCGCAGGCCGCCCAGGAGCTGGGCGGCAAGGTCGAACTCCTGCGGCTTGGACAGGTGCGTGATGTCGCCGGTGTGCAGCGTGAGCTGCGGGGCCTTCGGCATGGCGTTGACCAGCTGGATGCTCTGCATGAGCGTCCCGGTGACGTCCGGGTTGGCATCCTTGTTGAAGCCGACATGCGTGTCGCTGATCTGCAGGAACAGCGGCACGCCGGCAGGGGTGGTGCCCTCCCCGGCGAACGCGAGGTCGGTCGGCACCAGCACCCCGCCGGCCAGGGTGAACAGCGTGCCCGCACCGCCGTAGGCGAGGCACTTGAGCGCGCCGCGGCGCGACAGGAGCTTGGGGTCATGCGACATGGGTCTTGGGCCTCTGCTGCGGAAGGGGTGTGCGGGTGGGAGACCACGGCCGGTGCGAACTTATTCCCTCCCGCCGGCACTCAAGACCCGGGTGAGGGAATAGACTGCGCCGCGGGTGCGTCATACCCGTCAGCAACCCCCGATGGACCCAGGCCGAGCCCCGCCCATGGACGCCAGACGCATGCGCTTTGAAGCGCAGGTGCTGCCGCACCTGGACTCGGCTTACCGCTTCGCGCGCTGGCTGACGCGCTCGCCGGCGGACGCCGACGACCTCGTGCAGGAATCGGTGCTGCGGGCCTGGCGGGGACTGGAGGGCCTGCGGGGCACGGACGTGCGGGCGTGGCTGTTTGCCATCGTGCGCAACTGCCACGCGACGCTGCACCGCCAGGGCCGGCGGCATGCCTCCGTGCCACTGCCCGGGGAGCACGAGACCGAGGAGGACCTCGCGATGGCGAGCACGGATCCGGATCCCGAGGCGCTGGCGGTCATGAGCGACGACGAGCGCCAGTTCGATCGCCTGCTCGCCGGGCTGTCCGAGGAGCATCGCGAGGTGCTGGCGCTGCGCGAGCTCGAGGAGATGAGCTACCGCGAGATCGCCGACATCACCCGCATCCCCATCGGCACCGTGATGTCGCGCCTGGCGCGTGCGCGCGAGGCGCTGCGCGAGCGGTGGCTGAAGGAAAGCGAAGGAGAATTGCGTGGCGTGCGCTGAGTCGCTCAAGGTCCAGGCCTACTTCGACGGTGAGCTCGAGGGCCCGCAGGCGCGCGCCATCGAGCAGCACCTGGAGAGCTGCACCGACTGCCGCGCGCTCTTGACCGACCTTAAGCGGCTGCGGACGGTGATCCGCCGCGACCTGTCCCCGCGCGCACCCGCGGCCCTCACCGAACGCATCCGGGCGGCCCTCGATGCCGAGCCGGCACAGGCGACGGTGCACGTGCTGCGCCCGGCCGCGGCGCGGCGCCCGTTCTGGCTCGGGGCCTTCGGCGGGCTCACGGTCGGGGCGCTGGCCGCGAGCCTGCTGTTCTCGCTCATGCCGCTGATCGGCGGTTCGTTCGCCGAGGAGCTGGCCGGTGCCCACGTGCGCTCGCTTGGCTCCACCCACCTGGTCGAAGTCGAGTCGAGCGACCACCACACCGTGAAGCCCTGGTTCGCAGGCCATGCAGACGTCTCGCCGGTGGTGGCGGACTTCGCCGCCCAGGGGTTCCGCCTGGTCGGCGGCCGTACCGACCTCCTGGACCACCAGCGTGCCGCGGTGCTCGTGTACCAGCACGGCGCGCACGTCATCAACGTGTTCGCCTGGGAGGACCGGCACGGCGGCCGCGCGGGCCGCGACACGCGCAGCGGCTACCACATGATCTTCTGGCAGGACCGGGACCTTGCGTACTGCGCGGTCTCCGACACCGGGTGGAACGAGCTCGAAGGGCTGGTCGCGCTGCTGCGCGCGCAGCAGGCCGCCGACGCGCCCCACTGAGGCGCCCGCAGGAAGTGCGCCGGGGGCCGCTGCTATAGTGACGGCCGCCTTAAGGCAACCACGCACGCCCGCACATGAAAACCGCCATCGAAATCATCGGCTGGACCGGAGCCGCCCTCATCCTCGGCGCTTACGCGCTGATCTCGGCCGGCAAGCTGCGCGCCGACACGGTGACCTATCACCTCATGAACATCCTCGGTGCGGCCGGGTTCGTGATCAACAGCGGTGCCAATGGCGCGATCCCATCGGCGGCGATGAACGTGATCTGGATCGGGATCGGCGTCTACGCCCTCCTCCAGATGCGCAAGACCACCGCCGCGCGCCGCGGCGTGACCTGAAGTCGCGCGCGGCACGACAAGCACCTGCCGCTGCGCGCACAATCGCACCGCGGGCCCGAACGGCGTCCGTCCCGGATTTCCGGTCCTCAAGGGGAGAACACTCCATGAAGCGCATCATCATCGCGGTGGCCACCGCCCTGCCGGTCCTCGCCGCCCAGGCCGCACCACCGGCTGCCGGCACCACCAAGCTTGCGATGGATGTCGAGCTCGGGCTGTGGGAAGTGACCAGCGCCGGCGGCATGAGCGGGGCCTCGCCGATCCCGGCCTCCGTCATGGCGCAGCTGCCGCCGGACCAGCTGGCGAAGGTCCAGGCCGCCATGGCCAAGCAGAATCAGGCCCAAAAGTACAAGCAGTGCATGACGCCCGAGAAGCTCAACAAGGGCTTCGTGCGCCGCGAGCACGGCGGGGACGACTCGAACTGCCAGATGAACGTGAAGACCAATACCAGCACGGAGTTCGCCGCCACCCAGGTCTGCACGGCGCAGAAGGACAACATGGACTACACCGCCAACATCCACTTCAACTTAAGCGGCCGCCACACCGCCCATGGCACGGTGGATGTGACCCTGAAGCAGGCGGACGGCCGCACCACCGTGATCCACCGCACAATCGACGCCCAGTGGCTGGGCTCGGACTGTGGCACCATTACGGACATCCAGGCGGAGAAGTAGCGGGTATTTTCTGATGCGGCGATCTGATTCCGGCCGGCGGCTGTCCGCCTTCGCACTCGGGGTGTTGCTGGCGGGCTGCGTGCAGGCCCAGGCGCCGGCGACGCCCTCCGAGCTCGAGGGCACCGCCTGGCAGCTGGTGAAGATCGAGGGTAGCGACGGCAAGATCAGCGCGCCGGCCGAGCGGGTGCGCTACATGATCTCCTTCGCGCCCTCGGGCAACCTGATCGCCCGCATCGACTGCAACCGCGGCAGCGGCACCTGGAGTGCCACCGATGCCGGCCAGCTGAAATTCGGGGAGCTCGCCACGACCCGTGCACAGTGCGCTGCGAGCTCGCTCTACGACCTCATCGTCTCGCAGTGGACCCACGTGCGCTCCTACGCCCTGCGCGAGGGACACCTGTTCCTGACGCTGCCCGGGGACGGGGTCTACGAGTTCGAACCCCTGCCGCTCGCGAGCCCTGGACGCGGAGGTTGAGCCTCCACGTCGCTCCCGAAATCCTCATTTAAAACAATTTGATACACGCCAGAGCGAAGGCGTGGCCGCACTTCCGATAGACTTAAGCGCGTGAGCCGCCGGCCGCTTGCGCCCGCTCACGCTCACACGCTTCAAGGATCGAGGGAGCGAAGGTCCCGGGAACGACTGTCCAGTTGCACCCTGCCGCTGCGTATCGACCGATTCACTTTCTCTTGGACATGCCACACGGCGGCCGACGCCCACCGTGTCTCGTGGGGGTAAGACAATGGTACGACTGAACCTCGGCCGCGCGACCGTGATCCTCATGGGTGCGGCGATGATCGCGGCCACCACCGTGGCGCTGGCGGCGGTCCGGCCCCATGTGAAGGCATCGACTGTACGCGTGCAGCCCCAGGGTGAGCTCATGGCCTTTGGCGGCCGCAGCCCCGCCCAGCTGCGCAGCGGCAGCGGCGCGAAGTTCGACTCGGCCCTCGCCGGGATCGCGCGCGCGCCGGGGCTCGGCAGCGGCGCCGCGCTCACCGACCTGCGCTCCCTCAATCCCGCCGCGCGCTTCAGGCTCGACCGCGAAACCGGCACGGCCTACGTCGCGGTGGATGCCGTGACGCGCGGCGACCCGCGGGCGCTCGAGCGCGCCCTGGTGGCCCTGGGACTTGAGAAGCCTGCGGTGTACCTGAACGACGTCGGCGGCTGGCTGCCGGTGAAGTCGCTCGAGGCGGCCGCGGCACTGACCGGGCTGCACTCGATCCGCGCCGCGATGATGCGCACCCACACCGGAGCGGTGACCTCGCAGGGTGACTTCGTGCAGGGCTCGCAGGCACTGCGTGCCAGCGCTGCGATCGACGGCACCGGTATCACGGTCGGGGTGCTCTCCGACAGCTACAACTGCTACACCCAGTACGCCGCCAACGGCAGCGGCGTGCCTGCTTCCGGCAACGCCGGCTACGCCAACAACGGCTTCACCGCCACGGCGACCACCGACATCGGCACCGGGGACCTGCCGGCCGCGACCGACATCAACGTGCTGGAGGAGGCCGACTGCCTGGGCTATGGCGCACCGCTCCTGCTCCCGGACGGCGACGAGGGCCGTGCGATGATGCAGGTCGTGCATGACGTGGCGCCGGGGGCGAAGCTCGCCTTCCACACCGCCACTTTGACCGAGGCGGACTTCGCCAAGGGCATCACCGACCTCGCCACCGCCGGCGCCCAGGTGATCGCCGACGACGTGACCTACTTCGACGAGCCCTTCTTCCAGGACGGGCTGGTCTCCCAGGCAGTCAACACGGTCAACGCCGCAGGCGTCGCCTACTTCTCCGCGGCCGGCAACAGCGGCAACAACGCCTACGACAACACCGCCCCGGCGTACGTCAGCCAGTCGGGCCAGCAGCTCCTGAACTTCGACACCACCGGCGCCACCACCGAGACCTCGCTCCCGGTCACGATCCCGCAGCTCGTGCCGGGCGAGTTCATCGCCATCGTGCTCGAGTGGGACCAGCCCTACGTGACCGGCGCGCCCGCGAGCGGCGGGGCCACCAGCCAGATGAACCTGTGCCTGACCGGTACCGCCTCGGACCTGGACGGCAGCTACCAGAACCCGAACGACCCGAACAATGCCCCGGTCACGCCCATCACGAGCGGCACGCAGGTCTGCTCGGGCCAGAACAACACCGGCGTCGATCCCTACCAGATCCTGGTAGTCGGCTACCCGGCCAACGCAACCGTCGGGGCCACGTGCCCGTCCGGCTACAACGCGACCGTTTGCAGCGCGGCGCAGGTGGTCAACATCCAGGTCGCCTGGGTCGCGGGCACCAAGCCCGGGCGCTTAAAGCTCGTCATCGAGGACAACGGCGCGGGCATCAGCATCCCCGCCTCCAGCGCGGCGCAGCTCGGTGGCGGCACGCTGCAGGGACACCCGGGTGCGGCCACGGCCATGGCGGTCGCAGCCGCGTACTGGTACGACACGCCGGCCTGCGGTACCACCCCGCCGATACTGGAGAGCTATTCCGCCAAGGGCGGTGACCCGATCCTGTTCGATACCAATGGGACGCGACTGGCGACGCCCGTCACGCGCCAGAAGCCGGACATCGCCGGCCCCGACGGCGGCAACAACACGTTCCTCGGCTTCGTGGTGTCCGGTGCCGGCGGCCCCGGCGGCTGCGCCAACAGCCAGTCGTACCCGAGCTTCTTCGGCACCTCGGCGGCGACCCCGCACGTCGCGGCCACCGCGGCCCTGCTCCTGGAGAAGAACCCGGGGCTGACGCCCGCGGCGCTGTACACCGCGCTCAAGAGCGGAGCACTCACGCTGCAGAACGACTCCTCGCAGAACGCGAGCAACTACGCCGGCGGCTACGGCTTCCTGCAGGCGCAGTCGGCGTACGGCGCCGAACCGCCGGCCCCGGACGTGACGCTGAACCTCAGCCCCACCAACATCAGCCTCGGCAGCTCCGCCTCCCTCAGCTGGTCCGCCACGAACGCAACCGGCTGCACGGCCTCGGGCTCCTGGTCCGGAGCGCAGGGGCTGTCGGGCTCGCTGAGCCTCAAGCCTTCCGCGACCGGCAGCTACACCTACACGCTCAAGTGCGTGAACGCCAACGGCTATGCGCTGGAGTCGCAGGTGCTGATAGTCACAGAACCACAGCCTCCTAATGTGACCCTTACCCTCAGCCCGACGACCATCAGCGCCGGCAGCACCGCCACCCTGAGCTGGTCGGTCACCAACGCCGCAAGCTGCACTGCTTCGGGGTCCTGGTCGGGATCGCAGGCGTTCTCCGGTTCGCTGAGTCTCAAGCCGTCAGCGACCGGCAGCTATACCTACACGCTTACATGCGTAGATGCCAACGGCTCCGCAAGTAAGTCGCAGGTGCTCACCGTCGTCAGCTCCAGTGGAGGTGGGGGTGGCGGTGGCGGTGGCGCCGTGGACCTCGCGCTGCTGGCAGTCCTGGGGCTTGCCGGCGCCGCACGCCTGACCCGCCGGTCCTGAGCGCGTCGACGTGCGGGCCGCCCGGAAGCCTCAGCGCTTCTGGGCGGCGAGCGCGGACAAGAGCGCCGTGCCATCCGGGCTGCCGAGGCCCGTGCAGGCATCCCAGCCCGGGCCTGCGGCATAGGCCCCGTTGTTGCCGCTCACGATGTCGCGCAGCGTACCGGCGGGGAGCTGGTAGAGCGCCTCGTGCAGGTCCCCGAGCGGGGTGCCGAGCTTCTCGTTGAGGCGCGCGATGAGCGCGGCCCACAGCGGCGCCACCGCGCTCGTGCCCCCGATGACCTGGCTCTGCCCGTCGACGAGCACCCGGTAGCCGGTCTGCGGGTCCGCGTTGCCGGCGACATCTGGCACGCCGCGGCCGCTCTTGCCCCCGGGGGCCTTCGGCACCCCGGCACGGGCCTGCCAGGCGGGCTGCGCGAACTCCACGCTCACCCCGCCGCCGCTCGCCCCCTCGCCCGTCGCGGTCTCGTTCCAGACCACCTCGCTTGCGATGCGTGCACCGCTCGCGACCAGCTTCGTGCCCCCGCAGGCGAGCACGTAGGGACTGGAGGCGGGAAAATCGACGTGCGGCGTCGTGCCGGTAAGTCCATCGCTGGAACCGCTGTCGCCGCTGGCGACCGTGACCGTCACCCCCAGGGCGGCGGCATCCTCGAGCGCGCTGGCGAGCGCGGTGCGCGCGTTCGCCGTCCCGCTGGACTCAGGCCCGCCCCAGCTGATCGACATCACGGTGTTGTGGCGCGCGCTGTCGTGGGCCGCCTGCGAGACCGCCTCGAAGAATCCCTGGTCGGTGTTGGGCGCGAAGTACACGGCAATGGCGGCCCCGGGGGCGAGCGCACCGATGACCTCGATGTCGAGCATCACTTCGCCGTCGGCATCGCCGCCGGGGGTGTTGCTGCCGCCGGCGACTCCCACCGCGGTGACCGCGGGTGGATGCGCGATCTTCAGGCCGGCGAAGTACGTCGCAAGGTCCGCGCTCGAGAAGCCGCCGCCGAGCTCGATGATCGCCACCGACTGACCGCTGCCGTCGGTCCCGGCCGGATAGCCGTAGAGCGCACCGACCTCGAGCGGCGTGTAAGTCTGCGCCGGTGTGCTGTGCGGCCGACGCATGTGCGGATGGGCCACCGGGCGGCGGTCCAGGCCCAGTACTGCGAGCGCCCCCGGCGGCAGCGCCGGCGGATGGTCGCAGGAGAGGTAGTCGGCCGCGAGGCCCGGGACGCGGTAGCGGCCGAGGCGCACGCCGAAGGCTGCCTCAAGGGCTGCGGGGCTGGCGCGCAGGTGGATGACGCGTCGCCCAACGTCGGCGCCGGATTCGGTCAGTGCGTGCGAGCGGGCGAAGCGGCGCACGGCCTCGAGGTCCCCGGGGTCCGCACCGCAGCGCTGCGCGAAGTCCGCCCGCGCTGCGGCTGCGCCGCGTGGCCATCCGGAGGCCGGCAGCACGGCGCCCGCGCGGCGGCGCAGCACGACGGTGATCTCGAGGGGTGCCGGGTCGGTGTGGGGTCCCACGTAGCCGGCGGCGGCCGGCGGCGTGCTCGTCCTGGTGCTCATGGCGGACTCCTTGTCATTCCCTGTCCGTAAGGGAGTCCATTTTGACCTGCTAGACTCGTTTGCAAAGCGGAAAAAACCAAGAGCGACGTGCGGGCACTTCTGGGATGGCTATTGGGCGCGGCGGCGCTGACCTGGAGCGCGACCGCGGCGCCGGCCACACAGACCTCCGAGGACACCGGCTACGCCAACTACGCCTTCGCGAGCGAGCTCGGCTCGGGCGTGTACGAAATCAACGGCAGCGTCATCCAGGTCTACCAGCTGCACCCGAAGTACACGCTGCGCGATGCCGCCCGGCCGGGCGGCCGCCCCGGGATCCGGCTGGTGTTCCCGGTGACCGTGGGGTTCTTCAACTTCCAGCTGCAGGACCTTGCGCACCTGGAGCTGCCCACCCACATCGGCGCGGTGAGCCTCGAGCCCGGGATCGAGTTCGACTACTGGCTGCACGAGGACTGGCACGTCTATCCCTACCTCAAGGGCGGCGCCACCTGGGCTTCCTCCTCCGAGGTCAACGCCTACATCTGGGACCTCGGCGTCCGCAGCGACTACCGCTTCAGCCTCCTGGACACCGCCGACCTGTGGCGCGCCGACCTGGTGCACGCGCGCGTGCACTACCACAGCGTTCCCAACGGCGAGACGCCGCTCCCGGACGACTCCTTCACGCGGCTGCGCAACGGGGTCGAGCTGCGGCGAAGCATGGGGGACCCCTGGCGCGAGCGGCGCTTCGAGCTCGGCCTCTACGGGATCAGCGACATCTACCTCGATGCCCCGCACGGACCGGAATCGGGAATCAGCGCGCGAACCCTGCAGTTCGAGTTCGGCCTTATGTTCGGAATGAACCCCATGTACCAGGTCTGGGGTATACCGGTGCCGCGCATCGGTATCGGCTACCGCGATGCCGGGGTGCTGTCCGGCTGGCGCCTGGTGCTGGGCGAGCCCTTCTAGGCGTAATACTGCCAACCGATGCACACTCCCCGGCGTCAACCCGAGCCCCGCCGGAGCGTTAGAATTGGCGCGGCGGCGCGCTCCTCTGCGCTGCCCCTGCGGAGGGTGTCGACCATGCGCAAGTTCCTGCCCCTACTGGTGAGCACCGCCGCCGCGACACTCGCCGCCGGCTGCGCGCCGAACGTGCGTTCGGACGCCAACCATGAGCTCCTGTCGAGCGTGCACTGCGGCAGCTATGCCTGGGCCGGGTCCTTCCGCGGCGCAAGCCCGCTGCGCAACACCATCGCCAATCCCCTGAACGAGGAGCGGCTGCGCAGTGCCATCGCGGCCCACCTTACCCCCGGGGGCACCATCCTCCCGGTGGGGTCCACGGCGGACTGCCTGGTCGGCTACGGCATCGGCGGCAACTACGCGGTCGATCCGGGCTTCTATCCGTACGGGGGCTACTGGGGTCCGGGCTGGGGCTGGTATGGCTGGGGCGGCCCGTACGTCTATCGCGAGGGCATCATCGCGATCGACCTCTACGATGCGAAGAGCCGCCAGCCGATGTGGCACGCATCCGCCGACCAGAGCCTGTTCGATGTCTCCGGCCCCGAGGCGCAGAAGCGCATCGACGCGGCGGTGACCGCGATCTTCAGCAAGCGCCCGCCGGGGGCCTGAAGCCTCTACCTTTCGGTTCTTGTCCCGAACCCTGAGGGGCGCGCAAGATCGCGCCGGTGAAGACTCCCTTCGGCCTCGGCGTCATATTCCTCAACGTGCTGGCCGATCAGCTCGGCCTGCCGGTGCCCGCGGTGCCGACCCTCGTGGTCGCCGGCGCCATGGCCGCCGACGGGCGCCTCCCCGGCAGCCAGGTCTTCACGCTCGCGGTGGCGGCGTGCCTGCTCGGGGACCTCGCCTGGTATGGCGCCGGGCGGATCTTCGGCAACCGCGTGATGAAGTTCCTGTGCCGCGTCTCGCTCACCCCCGACTCGTGCGTGAACCAGACCCAGAGCTCGTTCGAGCGCTGGGGCAGTGGCGTGCTCATCGTCGCCAAGTTCGTGCCGGGGCTGGCGCTCGTGGCACCCCCGCTGGCCGGCGCCACGCGCATGGGCGCGGTGCGCTTTGCGCTCTACAGCGCGCTCGGCGGCATGCTGTGGGTGGGCGCCGCGATGTTCGGCGGCCTGCTGCTCAAGCCGCAGATCGACCGGCTGCTGCCGCGACTGGCGGGCCTGGGCTCGACCCTGGTGGTGCTGATCCTCGTCGCACTCGCCGCCTGGATCCTGTGGAAGTGGTGGGAGCGGCGCCGCTTCAACCGCGCCCTCGACATGGCGCGCATCAGCGTGGGTGAGCTGCACGAGGACCTCGGCGCCGCGGCCCCGCCGGTGATCCTCGACGTACGTTCGGGAACGGCGCAGAGCCTGGAGCGGCGCCGCATCCCGGGAGCCGTGCACGTGCCGCTGGCCGAGGTCGGCACGCACCTCGCGCGCCTGCCGCGCGACCGGGACATCATCCTCTACTGTGCCTGCCCCAACGAGGCCTCGGCGGCCAAGGCGGCCAAGCTCCTCATGGCGCACGGCTTCACGCGCGTGCGGCCGCTGCGCGGGGGCCTCGATGCCTGGATCGCTGCCGGCTACGACGTCGAGCAGGTCGCGACCGGGGCGCCACCCTCACCACCGGCCTCGCGCGCCGCCGCCTGAGGGCCTTCAGTTGCCCTTGAGGCCGTAGACGTCGAGTTCACCGCTGACGCTGGTGGAACCGTAGACCCCGCCGGTGTTGTTGCCGCGGGTCCCGACGTACACCTTGCCGTTCGCCACCACTGGCACGGTGAACTTGACCGCGTTGCCGGCCGCATCCGCGCTGATCAGCGAGCTGTTCCACAACTCGCTGGCGAGATTGGTCGCATCCCAGGCGTGCAGGATCGCGGGCCCGCAGTAGCCGCCGGACTGGTTGGTGCAGTACTCATGATTGTCCAGGGCCCACACGATCCCGTTGCTGGAAGCACCGGTTGCCGACACCGAGGCGGTCGAGCCGGGGAACAGGAAGATGGCGCTGGAGGTGGACGCCGGCGTGGTGTTGAACTTGAGCGTGCCGGGGTTGAAGGCGTACGCCTGCATCGGCTTCTTGAGCGGCGCCAGGTACAGCGTGTTGTTCCAGAACGCGGACGTCGCGAAGATGCCACCGCCGACGCTCCACATCTGCCAGGCATTGGCATCGCCCGAGCCGCCCATCTGGTCGCCGTTCAGGACGTACAGCGCGCCATCCTTCCCGCCGCCGACCACCAGGTGCTGCGGCGAGCCGCCGGTGCCCGTGAGGTTCAGCACCAGCTCCGAGCCTCCGGAGCCGAAGTCCTTGTCGTTCTGCGCGTCGTTCAGCTGGTCGGACGGGGTGAAGAACGAGGACACGCCGAGGTGGTTCTGCCCCGCCCCGGGGGCGAGCTGCAGGAAGGAGTCGCCGTAGTCATCGGTCGTGCCGCTGGTGGCGGCGCCGTCGAAGGTGCCGTTGCCGGTGATCACGTAGAGATGGCCGCCGGAGTCGATAGAGGGGCCGCCGCCGGCCATCCAGATCCCCGCCTCGGCCGTGTTCGGTGAGACGTTCAGGACCGACTGCTGAGTGAAGGCCGTGCCGTTGTAGCTGTAGCCCATCACCCAGCCGTACCAGGGCACGGCGTCCTCGTGCGAGCCCCAGCAGATGTAGACCGTGCCGTTGGCTAACGCGAGTGCCGCGCGCTGGTTCTGCTGGCGCTGGGAGAAGGTGACCGTGCTGCCGCTGTCGGCGGTGTAGCTGGCGGAGATCGAGGCGGGCGACCCGGCGCGCTCGCTGCCGCTGGCGAGGTCGATGGCGTGCAGGCGCTGGTAGAAGACGTTCGACCCCGAGGCGGAGCTCACCGACTTCGAGACGACGTACAGGATGCCGCTCGCCGGGTCGATCACGGGCGTGCCGATGACGCCGACCTCGGGGGTGATGTCCCCGTAGCCGACGCCGACGAGGAAGCCGCTGGTGCCGTTGGGCACCGTGGTCTCCCCGCTGGTGCCGCCGTGCTGCGCGTCGATCAGGCTCACCTGCCACAGCAGCTGGCACGGGGCGGCGTCGGCATCGAAGGCATACAGGCTGTCGTGGGCGGTGGCGACGAAGACCACGTTGCGGGTGACGCCCGCGATGCTGAGATTCGCCACCCACAGCGGCTGCGCGTACACCGCCCCGTCTACGGTGCACGAGAACAGCTTGCCGAAGGTCGCCGTCGCGACGTTGGCGGTGGTGAGCGCGTACTCCTGCACGTTGGCGCCATCGCGTGCGGCGTCGTTGTGGTACGTGTACACCCCGCCAAGGTCGGTCACGCCGAGGGTCACGGTGGCGCTGCGCGCCGCATCGCTCACGCTGGTCGCCGTCACCGTGTAGACGCCGGCGCTCGCCGGGGCCGTGAAGGTGACCGCGGCGCCCGAGACGCTCTGGGAGGCGCTGAAGGAGCCACCGGCGGGGCTGACGCTCCACGCCACCCCGGCGCTGTCGTTGGTGAGGGCAGTCAGCGGCAGGGTCTGCCCGAGGGTCAGGCCCGCGCGCACCGGCGAGGTGGTCACGGTGATCCCGGAGGGCGTGATCGTGAGGGTGAAGGCAGCGTTCTGCGTCTGCGCGGGGCTGCCCGAATCGGTGGCGGTGACGGTGAGCGGCGTCTCAGTCACGGTGGCCGTCGGGGTACCGCTGATCAGCCCGGTGGCGCCATTCAGGGTGAGGCCGGCCGGCAGTGTCCCTGCGGCGATCGCCCAGCTGATCGAGCCGGTGCCTCCGGTGGAAGCCAGCTGCGCGCTGTAGGCGGCGCCGACCTGCCCCGCGGGAAGCGCGGTGGTGGTGATGGCCAGCGGGACCGCGGTGATGGTCAGCGTGAGCGAGACGCTCTTCTGGTTCGCGGGGGTCGCGCTGTCGGTGACCTGGAAGGTGAGCGGCGTCGCGGCGCTGTTAACCGTCGGCGTACCGGTGATCTCCCCGGTACCGGCATCCAGCGTGAGCCCGGCCGGCAGCGCGCCGGACGACAGCGCCCAGTGGTAGGGCTGCGTCCCGCCGGTGGCGTTGAGTGTCGCGTCGTAGGGGGTGTTCACGTGGCCGGTCGGCAACGACTGGGTCGTGATAGCCAAGGGACCCGGCAGCACCGCCAGCGACAGCGAGGCGCTCGCGCTCTCGGCCGGACTTCCCGAATCGGTTACCTCGAAGGTGAGCGTGCTGGTGCCGGCCTCGCCGTTGGGCGTGCCGCTCAGGGTGCCGGCGCTCTCATCCAGGGTGATCCCCGAGGGCAGCGTTCCGGAGCTGAGCGTCCAGTGATACGGCGCGGTGCCACCGCTTGCCGCGAGTGTCGCGCTGTACGCGACGGTGACTTCCGCGCTCGGCAGCGAGGCGGTGGTGATCTGGAGCGTCGGGTTGGTGTTGCTGCCACCGCCGCCGCCGCCGCAGGCGGCCAGGAGCAGGGTGAGGATCCCGAGGAGGGCCTGAGGCCGGGTGCGCCGCAAACGAGTGAACCGCATGAGACTCCGGAGAGGAAATTCGCGTCGCGGCTATCTTACGTGAGTGGTGCGCTCAAAAGCCCGCGCGTCGCCATTCCACGACGCAGCGAACCTAACGCGTCACAGGCCGGCGGCGTTGACGCCCGGGCCGCCGGAACACACACGGCGCAGCGATCCCTTACACATCGCCACACTCCGGGGCATGCGGCCGGGCGGCCCGCTCAGTGCGCCGGCGGCTGTGCCGCGTGGTCCCCGGCACCCACGGAACTCGTGGCCCCGGCGTGCTCCACCGCGGCGGTGCGCGCGGTGATCTCGCCCCACAGCTGCCCGTACAGCTGCGCGGCGGGACTCGCGGGGGCCACGGCAGCGAGCGGCGCGCGCCGCACGGTGAGCCGCTCGATCTCGCTCCAGTTCGGGACCTCGGTCGTGAGCATCTGCGGGAACTGCGCGCGCGCCTCGGCGATGAGCTCGCGGTGCAGGGAACGGCGGCGGTCGACCATGGAGAAGAACGGCAGCAGCTTCAGGTCCTGCCAGCCCTCGCGCTCGATGAAATCCCGCAGCTGCACCAGCATGCGCAGCGACAGCGGCGTGGGCACGAGCGGCACGATGGCGACATCGGCGGCGCGCAGCACGTTCTCGGACAGCAGCGAGATGCCAGCCGGGCAATCCAGGAACAGCGCACCGTAGATCTCGCGCAGGGCGCCGCTCATGCGCAGGAGCCGCTCGGTCGGATGCTTGCGCTGCGCCAGCTGCACCGCGAAGTTGCGGTACGAGAAGTCCGCCGGCAGCAGGTCGAGACCCGGGTAGCCGGTCGCGAGGATCAGCTCGGGCAGCTGGCGCTTGCCGGAGAGCAGCTTGCGCGCCGAGGCGCCGGACTGCTCCTCGCCGCGCAGGGCAAAGGTCGCCCCACCCTGCGAGTCCAGGTCCCACAGCACCGTCGGGCAGCCGCCGGCCGCGCACAGGTAGGCGAGGTTGACGGCCGTGGTCGTCTTGCCGACGCCGCCCTTGATGTTGGTGACTGCGTAAATGCGCACGGCGGGAGGGAGCATAACCCCTCACGGGCGCGTTTTCGAAGGCGTGGTGGCCGCCAGCGGCGGCGCGCCGTTACAGCAGGCGGTTGCGGATCAGGACGCCGAGGTGGCAGATGAGCAGCGCGGTCGCGGCGATGAAGGAGGTGACGATCAGTTCCATGATTGCAAGTCCCGAAAATGTGGTCCGTATTGCGCGCGCGCAGTGTACGGATGGGGCATGAATGCACCGTGAAACAGCGCACGTTATGTACGCGCAGTGCACGGCATTGCGGGCCGCCGCCCGTAAAGGAGACGGCGGTCTCACCCCTTCGGGAGAGCAGTGTTAAATCGCAGCCTTCAGGCGATGGACCCGGGCTTGCGCAGCATCTTGGCGATGTCGGCGACGTGGTCGGTCTCGGTGGCGATCTGCTGTCGGGCGTACTCCTCCAGCATGATGTTGCGACCCTCGACCAGGGTGAGCAGCCGGTGATACTCGGCGAGGCCCTCTTCCTCGTGCACCAGCGCCTCGCGCAGGATCTCGTCCACGTTGTGCTTGTGGGTCTCGAGCAGGCGCCCGATCTTGAGCGAGGGGTGGCCGCCGAGCGTCGTGACGTGCTCGCCAGCGCGCACCGCGTGCGCCTGGGACTCGCTCGACTGCGTGCGCAGCCACGCCACGATCGGGATGCGGTTGTGGCCGAAGATCATGAAGCTGTAGTGCATGTAGCGCACGAGGCCCGCCAGCTCCAGCTCGAGGATGTGGTTCAGGGTCTCGATAACCTTGGCGGTTTCGGTCTTGGTGAGGTCTGTGGCCATGTCGGATCTCCCCGGTTGCGCGTAAGCCTGCGCCTGCGGCGATGGTATGCCTGGTGTATCGTACTTGCACCCTTCGTCCCTCCAGATGCGGAGCGAGCCCCATGAGCGCCTTTTATGACATCGCGATAGCCAGGATCGACGGCACGCCGGATCTGCTCGGGCCGCTGCACGGCAAGGTGGCGCTCGCCGTCAACGTCGCCAGCCGCTGCGGTCTCACCCCTCAGTACACCGGGCTCGAGCAGCTGCAGCGCGAGCTCGCCGCCGAGAACTTCACCGTGATCGGCTTCCCCTGCAACCAGTTCGGCGCGCAGGAGCCCGGCAGCGCACAGGAGATCGTCACCTTCTGCAGCACGACCTACGGGGTGAGCTTCCCGCTCAGCGAGAAGATCGAGGTCAACGGCGCGCAGCGCCACCCGGTCTACCAGTTCCTCACGCATGCGCACGGCGGCTTCGCCGGCGACATCAGCTGGAACTTCGAGAAATTCCTGATCGGTCGCGACGGCCGCGTGCTGCGCCGCTACCCGCCGACGGTGAAGCCCGAGGACCGCGGCCTGATGCAGGACATCGCCGAGGCGCTCTGAAGGAACGCCGTGGCGCAGTTCGAGTTCGTGATCCTCGGGGCCGGCGCTATGGGCTCCATCGTCGGCGCGCACCTCACGCGCGCCGGCCATCGGGTAGCCCTGCTCGCGCGCGGCCGCCGGGCGGATGCCCTCGCCGCGCACGGCCTCACCATCACCGGCCTTGCCGAGTTCACGACTCCGGTGACGGTGCTGACCGACACCGCGCGGCTCGAGCGCGCCGGCACGCTAATCGTCGCGACCAAGACCCCCGGCACCGCAGACGCACTGCAGCCGCTGCGTCACGTGGTGTTCTCGAGCGTGCTCTCCATCCAGAACGGACCGCTCAAGAACGAGCTGCTCGCGCAGGCTTTCGGCGCCGAGCGGACGCTGGGCGCCCTGGCCGATACCAGCGGCGAGGTGCTCCCTGACGGCCGGGTGCTCTTCACCCGCAACGTCAACATCCTCATCGGCGAGCTCCCGGGCGGCAGCAGCGCCCGCGTCGAGCGCGTGGTGCAGGCACTGGATGCGGCAGGCGTGCGGGCGGCGGCGAGCGAGGAGATCCTGAGCCTAGAGTGGTCAAAGTTCTGCGCCTGGGTCGGCCTGGTCTCGCTCGCGGTCACCACGCGCGCGCCGACCTGGAAGTACCTGTCCGATCCGGACACCGCCCGCGTCCTGGTGCGCGTGGTGCGCGAGATGGAACGCCTGGCCCGCGGCCTTGGCATCCCCCTTGAGGACCGGGCCATCCTGCCCACGGTTACCCTGTGCCTGGGCAGCGAAGAGGACGCGATGGAACTGGTGATGCGCGCCGGCGAGCACTACCGCAAGAACGCGCCGCAGCACCGCATGTCGGCACTCCAGGATGTCGATGCGGCGCGACCGCTGGAAGTGAACGAGACCTTCGGGTACGCGGTGGACAAGGCCCGCGCACTTAACCTCGAGCTGCCACTGGTGGAGGGCTTTCGCGCCCTGCTGGCCGGCATCGACCGCATCGCGCGCCTGCCGTCCGGCTGAGCCGTTAGGCCGGTCCCCGGGCGCGGTGTTATGCTGCGCGCCCTTTGTTTTCCGCATCTTCCGGCCGCACCCGCGGCCCGCCGAGGTAAGCATCCATGAGCATCGCGCAGGACCAGGTCGTCGCCATCCACTACACGCTTCGCAACGATGCCGGCGAGGTGCTCGACAGTTCCTCGGAGGGAGAACCGCTTACCTACCTGCACGGCCACGGCAACCTGATCCCGGGACTCGAGCGCGAGCTCGCCGGCCACGTCACCGGTGACAAGCTGAGCGTCAAGATCGCCCCGGCCGACGCCTATGGCGAATACGACGCGGAGCTGGTGCAGCGTGTTCCGCGCCGCGCGCTCAAGGGCATCCCGAACATCAGCGTCGGCATGCGCCTGCAGGCGCAGACCGAGCACGGTCCGCGCGCCGTCACGGTCACCCAGCTACAGGGGGACCTCGTGACCCTGGATGGCAACCATCCGCTGGCCGGCCAGAGACTGAACTTCGAAGTCGAGGTGGGCGAGATCCGCGCGGCCACCGCCGAAGAGCTGGCGCACGGCCACGTGCACGGCCCCGGCGACCACCACCATCACTGAGCCTCGAGCCGCGCGAACTGCGCGCGCAGCTCGTCGACACGCGCGAGGTACTGGCGCGGGTCGTGATCCCCGCAGCGCTGCCCGGCGCTGAAGCGAAAGCCGCGCCGCGCGTAGGCATCCCCCGCGCCCGCGCCGCACAGGTGCACCACGGCGCCGAGGTGTGCGAGCTGCTCCGGCCGCACCGCTGCCGCGTGCGGGAGCGAGTCCAGGATGGCGCCGACCTTGAGCTCGAGGTCGGCGGCCGTGAGCTCGATGGCATCCCCGGGAAGCACGCGCAGGTAGAGCGCGTTGAACCAGCAGGCGTGCCAGTCGTCCCAGGCGCCCTCCCTCACGAGCTCATGGTCGTGGATGCAGTAGTGGCGCGCCTCGGCGAAGGTCGGGTCGGTCAGCTGCAGCATGCCCACCGCACTGGAGGCCGGGCGGTAGAAGTCATACGGCGCGCTCCAGTGCCAGCGCCAGTACGTGCGGACGATCGGATTGCCGGATCCCTCCTGCTGCGCGAGCGCCGCCAGCAGTTGCGCGCTGACGTGGCGGGTCGCGTAGCGGCGGAACAGGTCCCCGTAGGCATTCCAGGTCTCCTTCGGGGTCTTTCCGAACAGGCTGCTCACCGGAAAGAACAGCTCGGTGGGCTTGCGGACCACCTGGTAGAGGAAGTTCGCCGCGACCGCGACCAGCACCGCGCACACCACGTATAGCGCCACCCGGGTCGGGGTGAAGCGGCCCTGCCGCCGTGTCGGGCGACCCCGGGCACGCGGCCGCCGCCGCGGTGTGGCCCCGCGCCGTCGCCGCGCCATCAGCGCCCACTCCGTGCACGCAGGCGTCCCGGTGCCCTACCATGCACGCCCCCGGCAAATTCATGTGGAGCAGCAATCGTGGCGCAGGCGGATGCGGTGGAGATCGAGACGGGCAAGCCCGTGCAGGCAAGCGTGATCTGGCTGCATGGCCTGGGCGCCGATGGCCACGACTTCGAGCCGATCGTGCCGGAGCTGGTGCGGCCGGGCGAGCGCGGACTGCGGTTCGTGTTCCCGCATGCGCCGGTGCGGCCGGTCACGCTGAACAACGGGTACCCGATGCGCGCCTGGTACGACATCGCCGCCCTCAACCGGCGAACGGCCGAGGATGAAGCCGGCATCCGCGCCTCACAGGCGCGGATCGGGGAGCTGGTCCGCCGCGAGAACGAGCGCGGCGTGCCGAGCGAGCGCATCGCGCTCGCCGGTTTCTCCCAGGGCGGCGCCATGGCGCTCTATGCCGGCACGCGCTACCCGCAGCGCCTGGCCGGCATCATGGGCCTGTCGTGCTACCTGGTGCTCGCCGGTCAGCTCGCCGCGGAGCGCGCGGCTGCGAACCAGGCGACCCCGGTCTTCATGGCGCACGGCACCCTGGATCCGGTGGTCGCGTTGTCGCTCGGGGAAGAGGCGCACCGGCAGCTCACCGCCGCCGGCTACAAGGTCGAGTGGCATGCCTACAGCATGCCTCACTCGGTGTGCCCGCAGGAGGTCGCCGACATCGGCGCGTGGCTGCGGCGCGTCCTCCCCTAGCGGCGTCCGCCGCGCGTCGCGCGGACGCCAGCCTTCAGCGCTGCGGACCTTCGTCGCGATCGCTCCTGTGCGGCGGGGGGCCCTGGGGCTTGGGCGCAGGCTGCGAGTGGACCGTCGGCGCAGGGGCCGGAGCGCGGCTCGCCGGACGAACGGGCGGCGCTGCGCGCACCGCAGGGACCGGCGGCGGTGCGCTGCTCGCGTGCGGGGACGGCGCGGCCGCATGCGGCACGGGAGCCGGAGCGGCCGGGTGCGGCGCGTAGGCCGGCGCACCGTAGTTCGCCGAACCATAGCCTGAGGCCGGATACGGCGCCGGCGCGCGCGCCGGGGTGGCCGGGGACACGTACGGCTCTGCGGGCCGGGTACCCTGCGCGAACGTCTGGCCCATGCCGCTGCGCGGCAACGGCTCGGTGCCGGGGCCGGCGGGACGTGCGCCGTAGGTGGCGGCGGGCGGGGACGCATAGGGCACCGCCGGGCGCGTGACCACGGCGACCGGCGCATGCACCTGCACGACCGCGGGGCGCGCGGCGGCAAGGTGCGGAGCAGCCGGCAGGGCGCCGCTGAAGGCGCGGCCACTGGCGGTCGCGCTCGCCGGCGCGATGACCGTCACGTTCGTAATGTTGGTGACGTTCGTGACGTTGGTGATGTGCGTGTTGTTGATGTTCGTGATGCTAGTGTTGGTGACGCGCATCCCGGGGGCGATCACCGGCGGAGCCCCGGTGACGACGGCGGGGGCGGTCCCGATCGGCGCGGGCACGATGATCCCGAGGCGCGAGCCGGGCGGCGGCGGCACGAAGCAGCCGTTGGGGCCTACCGGTCGCGGTCCCGGAATGACTCCCCAGGCCGGTCGCGCATAGACCAGGGGCAGCGTCGGCGGGGGCGGCACGAAGGCGACGCCCGGCGCCGACCAGTAGCCATCGACGAACACCACGGCACCGCCGCGGTTCTCATAATAAGGATGCGTCCACACATACCCGGGCTGTGGCGGTCCCATCCAGTGCCCGCTCGCCCATACCCAGTTGGCGCGCCACACCCAGTACCCGCCTACCCACACCGCGCCGGCATATGGCATCGGCGGCGGCACCTCCACCAGCATCGGCGGCGGCGCCCAGCTCACGACCACCGGGGCGGGCTCGGCATCCGGCGGCTCCTCCATGACGCTGCTGACCGGCGGGGCCTCCTCGGGGGGCGGCATCTCCTCGGGCGGCGGAGCCTCCTGACCGACCGGGGGCTGCGGCTCGGGCTGCTGCTGCGGGGCCGGGTAGTAGGGGGCGGGCTGGGGGTCGCGGGCCGGCTCCTGGACGATGCAGCCGGCAAGTAGGGCGGTGGCGCAATAAAAGGCAATTCGCATGGTAAGACCTGCCAAAGGCCGGCGCACCGGCGGGGTTTGCGCGGGAAAGCTTGTCAGGGACGCGGACGGGGGTCTGCGGAGCACGTGGCGAAAACTCCCTCGTTATGTCAGCTCACCCCGAAGGGTCCCGGGGCCGCGTCCCTGCAGCCCCGGGAATCGACCTGGCGCGTATCAGCGGCCCCGGGCGCCCCTACCGTGTTCGCCGTGCACCTCGCCCTGGGGTCCGGCCGGACCGCGGGAGGCCACCTGGGGGGCGTGCTGCGGGGCCGGTGCCCGGTAGCCACCCTGCGTGGCGTGCGGGGCGGGTCCCGGGTAGCCGGCGGTGCTGTGCCCACTGGGCGGCGGGGCGCGATAGGCAGGCTGGCCGGGGTGACCCGCCGGCGGGGAGTGATACTCCTGCGGCGCGCGATTCATCGGCTGCGGCGCGTGCGCCTGGGGGGCCGGCGCGGGCAAGTGGTACGGCGCCGGGGAGTGCCTCGCGCCGTTCGGCGCCGGCGCGCCGGTGTGGTACTCGCTGCCGCCTCCAGGGGTCGCACCGCGCGCCGCGACCACCCCGTGACCGGTGAATGCCCCGGGGCGCGCCGTGGCAGCGACCGGGGGATGGCCGCCGTTGACGCTGGCACGCAGGGACTCGTTGTTGCGCGCGAGATTCTCCTGCTGGCGCTGCGCGCCGGTGAGGGCGACGTGCTGCTCGCGGCCGGCCGCGAGTTCCGCCGACGTGGGACGCGCCATGACGCCGCCCGCTCCGCCGTTGAAGCTGACGCGACTCACGGCGACGTTGTTCACGACGGTGCGGGAGTACACGTTCGTAATGTTGACGTTGCGCACGTTGTTGACGGAGTTGTTGTAGAAGAACTGGCCGCCGCGCCATTCACCGCCGCCGTAGCCGACGCCGCCATAGCCGCAGCCGTAGTTGATGCCGCCGTAGAAGCCGACGTGGGGCCCCCAGTAACCGGCGTGCCAGAAATAGCCACCGTTCACCCAGCCCCAGTAGCCCGGCGTCCATAAGAGGCCCACGGCCGGGGGCAGCACCCAGGTTCCCGGCACCCAGTAGTAGCCGGCCGGTCCCCAGGCCCAGTAACCGGGCGTCCACAGGTATCCCGGCGCCGGGATCGCTGGCTGCACGTAGACCGGCAGCACGGGAGGGGCGATGTTCACCGAGACTCCGACGAAGACACCCGCCTGCGCCACGAACGGCAGCAGCGCGAGCAGGGAGGCCCAGATCAGTCCACGGATTCTGCTGCGCATGGTGAGTTCTCCTTCAATGTCACGTTGATCCACGCACACTGAACGAAGCCTGAATCTCGATATGTCCGGAATCCCCGACACTTCGTGCTGCGTGCGCAGCTGTCAGGAAGGGCAACGCGGGCGTGCCGCGCGCGTTGACGGTGCGGCGTGGTACGCCTCAGAACCAGCTGTAATTGAAGCTGATGCTGACGCGCTCGCCGGGCTGGGTGTTGGGTGCGACCTCGTGCCGCAGCCAGCTCTCGAACAGCACCAGCCCACCCGTTCGCGCCGTAATGCTCACCCATGGGCGGTTGGCACGCGCGCTGCGCGCGCGCCGGGGCGGAGCGGCCATGAAACGCTCCAGGCGCGGATCCTCGAACTTGAGCCCCGGCGCGCCGGCGGGCACGCGCACGTAGTACGTGCCACTGAGGGTGGACAGGGGATGCAGGTGCAGGCCGTGCACCGCGCCCGGACCCATGATGTTGACCCAGCAGTCCGTCATCGCGAGCCGGCGCTTCCCCAGGTCGAAGTCCAGGGCGCGGGCAAAGCGGGCGACGTGCGCATCGAGTGAGCGCGCGAGCTGCGCGAAGGTCGGTGACAGCTCCTGCATGCGGTGGGCGGACCCGTAGGAGGTGTAGCCGCCGGGGTAGTTGCGGGCCGACCAGCGCTGCCCCGCGGCATCGTCCGCGCGCAACTGCCGGCACTCGCGCAGCAGGCGCTGATTGAGCGCGGCGGCGCCCCGCGCGCGCAGCGTGGCCTCGTAGATGCGGGTCGGGAAGAGCAGCTGGATGGACATGCGGGCGGGCGAAGTATGCGGTGCCCGTGGTAACTGGTCTATGATTGCCGGCCACTCCCCTCTTGCCCGCAGAGACTTCCATGGCAGTCGCGAAATTCCCCCCGGAACCCAGCTCCTCCCCCGCCGCGCAGCTCATCCCGCACTGGATCGGCGGTGCGGCCGTCACCGGCTCCGGTGTGCGCCTGCCGGTGTTCAATCCCGCGACCGGCGAGACGGTGCGCCAGGTAGCCCTGGCGGGGAGCGCCGACGTCGAGGCCGCCGTGGCCAGCGCGCGCGCCGCGCAGCCGGCCTGGGCGCAGACCCCGGCCGTGCGCCGCGCACGCGTGCTGGCCGGGTTCCTCGCGCTGCTGAACGAAGAGCGCGACGCACTCGCCGCGCTCATCACCCAGGAGCACGGCAAGGTATTCAGCGACGCGCAGGGCGAGGTGACGCGCGGCATCGAGATCGTCGAATTTGCCTGCGGCATCCCGCAGCTGCTCAAGGGCGCGTTCACCGACCAGGTCTCCACCGGCATCGACAACTGGACGCTGCGCCAGCCCCTGGGCGTGGTTGCCGGCATCACGCCGTTCAACTTCCCGTGCATGGTGCCGTGCTGGATGTTCCCGCTCGCGATCGCCTGCGGCAACGCGTTCGTGCTCAAGCCTTCCGAGCGCGACCCCTCCGCTGCGGTCTTCATGGCGCAGCTGCTCAAGCGCGCAGGTCTGCCTGACGGAGTCTTCAACGTGCTGCAGGGCGACAAGCTCGCGGTCGACGGGCTGCTCGACCACCCGGACGTGCGCGCCATCAGTTTCGTCGGCTCGACGCCGATCGCGCACTACATCTACCAGCGCGGCGCGCAGCACGGGAAGCGCGTGCAGGCGCTCGGCGGCGCCAAGAACCACATGGTGGTGATGCCGGATGCGGACCTCGAGCAGGCGGTGGACGCCCTCATCGGCTCTGCCTACGGCTCCGCCGGCGAGCGCTGCATGGCCATCTCGGTCGCGGTGCTGGTGGGCGACACGGCCGACAAGATGCTGCCGAAGCTGGCGGCCCGGGCGCGCGAACTGCGCGTCTGCGACGGCATGGAGGCGCAGGCGGAGATGGGGCCGGTCATCAACCAGGCCGCCGTCGAGCGCATCCGCGGCTACATCGAGGATGGCGTCAAGAGCGGCGCGCAGCTGGTGGTCGATGGCCGCCGCCACCCGGTGAGCGGCGCGGACTTCGCGGTCCCCGGCCGCGAACGCGGCTTCTTCCTGGGAGCGACCCTGTTCGACCAGGTGAAGCCCGAGATGCGCATCTACCGAGAGGAGATCTTCGGGCCGGTGCTCGCGGTGGTGCGGGTGCCGGACTTCGCGGCCGCGGTGAACCTGGTCAACGCGCACCCGATGGCCAACGGCGTTGCCTGCTACACCCGCGATGGCAACGTGGCGCGCGAGTTCGCGCGCCGCATCGAGGTCGGCATGGTCGGCATCAACGTCCCCATCCCCGTCCCGATGGCCTGGCACGGCTTCGGCGGCTGGAAGGGAAGCCTGTTCGGCGACATGAACGCCTACGGCGAGGAAGGGGTGCGCTTCTACACCCGCCAGAAGTCGGTGATGCAGCGCTGGCCCGAGAGCACGCCCAAGGGCGCCGAGTTCGCGATGCCGACCGCCAAGTAGCGGCGCGGGCCATCAACGTGGCGGTGGTGGCGGCGGCGACGTTGCCGCATGCAGGGAGGGCCTTGGCCATGTACCGCACGGCCGCAATCACGCTGGTCCTTTCGGCGCTGCTCGGCGCCGCCCACGCCGATCCGCTGGGTCTTTAGGTCGGGGGCCGGCGCCGGGCAGTCCACGCTCAAGGAAGACAATTACGGGGTGAATGCCCGCCCCACCGGCTGGAAGGTGTTCGTCGGCTGGCGGCCGGTCAGCTACTTCGGCACCGAGCTCGACTACCTCGACCTCGGCAGTCACACCGGATCCAGTACGACGCTTACCAACGTCTATAGCCTCGAGAGCACGGCGCACGCGCCGGCGCTGTTCATGGTCGGCTACCTGCCCCTGCCCGTGCCGATGCTGGATGTGTACGGGAAGGCGGGCGCTGCGCGACTTTGCGCGCGCGAAAGCGGCTCCTCCGTACTCAATTGCGTGAACCTCCCCACGTGCCCGGTGCTCGCGAGCCCGGTGTACGACAGCAGCATCCACACGCGCTTCGCCTATGGCGCGGGGGCCCAGGTGAGGTTTGGCCTGCCCGCGCTACGACTGGAATACGAGCGCATCGCGGATTCCGACGGCGATCGCTCACTGCTGTCGCTGGACGTCCTGCTGAACTTCTGACGGGGAGCCCCGTTCTAACCTGAGGGGCGGCGGGCCGGACCGCCCGTAAGGAATTGTGTTGTGCAACGGGAGTCCGTCGCGCTGCTATCCTAGGCGGAAGCCCTGCAGACCTGAGGCTCCCGCCCAGGCCAGGAAGGCCGGCGCCCCGGCCGTAGCTCTTTGTGATTTCCACATCATCGTAAGGAATGCCGACCTCATGCGACTGCAACGTCTCGCGCTTCTTCTGTGTGTCTCTCTGGCTACCAGCGCGGCGGCCGAGGCCGATGATCTACTCGGACTGTACGTGGGGGCAGGTGTTGGCCAGTCCACGATCAAGCAGGACTACTATCAGGTCGACTCGCACACCACCGGCTGGAAAGTGCTCGCCGGCTGGCGCCCGATCAGCATCCTCGGCGTCGAGGCCGAGTACGTCGGCTTCGGCAGCAAGAGCGTCACCTACCAGACGCTCGGCGAGACCATCGACACCAAGGCCCACGCCACCGCGCTCTTCGGCGTCGGCTACCTCCCGGTGCCGCTGCCGTTCCTGGACCTGTACGGCAAGCTCGGCGTCGCGCGCATCACGCAGGACACGAACCCGTATCAGTTCTGCAGCCTGTGCATCACGCAGCCCTCGCCCGTGAACACCAACAACAACGGGTTTGCCTGGGGCGCCGGCGCCCAGTTCAAGTTCGGCATCCCCGCGCTGCGGCTGGAGTACGAGCGCTTCAACGGGTCGCAGGGGAACCCTTCGCTGCTGACGCTCGCGATCACGGCGAACTTCTGAGGCCGACGTTTCCATAAGGCGGGTCCGGGCCTGCGCCCGGACCCGCCCCGGTCTGCATTACCCGAAAATCTAGCCCGCCGAGGCGGCGCGTACGCGGGGCTCCACGGCGCCGCTCAGGACCGCCTGCAGGCGCGCCTCATCCACCTGCCCGCACCACTTACCCACGACGATCGTCGCCACCCCGTTGCCGACGAGGTTGGTGAGCGCGCGCGCCTCGGACATGAAGCGGTCGATCCCGAGGATCAGGGCCAGGCCCTCCACCGGCACGTGCCCCACGGCCGAGAGCGAGGCGGCCAGCGTGATGAAGCCCCCGCCGGTCACGGCGGCCGCGCCCTTGGAAGTGAGCAGCAGCACGGCCAGCAGGGTGATCTGGTGGCCGATGTCGAGCGGCGTGTTGGTGGCCTGGGCGATGTAGACGGCGGCCATGGTTAGGTAGATCGAGGTCCCGTCGAGGTTGAAGGAATAGCCCGCCGGGATCACCAGGCCGACGATCGACTTGCGCACCCCCAGGTCCTCCATGCGGTGCAGCATCCGCGGCAGCACGGACTCCGAGGACGAGGTGCCGAGTACCACGAACAGTTCCTCGCGGATGTAGCGGATGAAACGCAGCACCGAGAAGCCGTGCAACCGCGCGATCAGGCCGAGCACGCCCAGCACGAACAGCACGCAGGTGAGGTAGAAGCATCCCATCAAGCGGGCAAGCGCGAGCAGCGATTCCGCCCCGTAGCGTCCGACGGTGAAGGCCATCGCCCCCAGCGCCCCGAGCGGCGCGAGCCGCATGAGGTAGCCGACGATCCGGAACAGGACCTGCCCGCCCTGCTCCACCCAGTCAAAGAGCGGGTTCTCGCGCCCCCCGGAGGCGTGCAGTGCGAACCCGAAGAGGATCGCCAGCAGGAGCACCTGCAGCACGTCGCCGGAGGCGAAGGCGCCAAAGAACGTCGTGGGAATCACGTTGAGAATGAAGTCCGTAACGCCCGGCATGCCCCCGGGCACCGTGTACTGCGCCACCGCGTGGGCATCCAGGGTCGAAGGATCCGCGTTCACCCCGGCCCCGGGCTTGAGGACGTTGACGATGACGAGCCCGATGAAGAGCGCGATGGTCGAGACCACTTCGAAATACAGCAGCGCCAGGCCCCCGGCCCTGCCGACCTCGCGCAACTTCGCCATGCCGGCGATGCCGGTGACCACGGTGCAGAAGATGATCGGTGCGATGAGCAGCCGGATGAGCTTGATGAAGCCGTCGCCCAGGGGCTTCAGCTGCTGCGCGAAGCGCGGGCAGAAGATGCCGAGCGCGATGCCGATGGCGATCGCGATCAGGACCTGGACGTACAGGGATCCGAAGAGCGAACCGCGTCGCATGCTGCCCCCTTGGACGACGGCGGCGGCTGCCGTGGCAGCCGCCGCCGGTTGACTAGCCTATCCTAGTCGAAGGGTGCGAGCGGGTCGGCTCAGGACACCTTGTGGAACTGCTGTTCCTCGGTGCTGCCGGTGAGCGCGGTCAGTGACGAGCGGCCCGCGGCCACGGTCTGCGTCACGTCGTCGAAGTAGCCGGCACCGACCTCGCGCTGGTGCTTGGTCGCGGTGTACCCGTGCGCCTCGGCGGCGAACTCGGCCTGCTGCAGGGTCACGTAGGCGGACATCTGCGAGCTCTTGTAGCCGCGCGCCAGCTCGAACATCGAGAAGTTGAGCGCGTGGAAACCGGCAAGCGTGATGAACTGGAACCGGTAACCCATGGCGCCCAGCTCGCGCTGGAACTTCGCGATCTGCGCGTCATCGAGCTTGCGCTTCCAGTTGAAGGAGGGCGAGCAGTTGTACGCGAGCAGCTTGCCCGGGAAGCGTGCGTGGATGCCTTCGGCGAATTCGCGCGCCTCGGCCAGGTCGGGCTTGCCGGTCTCGCACCACACGAGGTCCGCGTAGGGCGCATAGGCCAGGCCGCGCGCGATGGCCTGCTTGAGGCCCGCCTTGGCGCTGAAGAACCCCTCCGAGGTGCGGCCCTTGGCAGTGTCGATGAAGGGCCGGTCACGCTCGTCGACGTCCGAGGTCAGGAGCGTCGCCGCTTCCGCATCCGTACGCGCCACCAGCACGGTAGGCACGTTGCACACGTCTGCCGCCAGGCGCGCCGCCACCAGCTTGTTGATGGCCTCCTGCGTCGGCACCAGCACCTTGCCGCCCATGTGGCCGCACTTCTTGGCGGAGGACAACTGGTCCTCGAAGTGCACCCCCGCGGCTCCCGCATCGATCATCTGCTTCATCAGCTCGAAGGCGTTCAGCACGCCGCCGAAGCCGGCTTCCGCATCGGCGACGATGGGCTTCAGCCAGTCGATGGTGTCGTCACCCTCGGCGTGGTGGATCTCATCGGCGCGGCGCAGGGTGTTGTTGATGCGCCGGACCACCGCGGGCACCGAGTCGGCCGGGTACAGGGACTGGTCCGGATACATCTCGCCCGAGAGGTTGGCATCGCCCGCCACCTGCCAGCCGGACAGGTACACGGCATCCAGTCCCGCCTTGACCTGCTGCATGGCCTGGTTGCCGGTGAGTGCACCGAGCGCATTCACGAACGGCTTCTCGTTCAGATACCGCCACAGCTTCTCGGAGGTCAGGCGGGCGATCGAGTGCTCCACCGGGATGGTGCCGCGCAGGCGCACGACGTCCTTGGCCTCGTAACCGCGTTCGACGCCCTTCCAGCGGGGACTCTCGCGCCAGGTGCGCGTCAGCTCTTCGGCGGTCGGCAGGGACTTCACAGCACTCATGGATATCCTCGGGATTGAAAGGAGTGGATCAGGATCAGGTGAGCAATTCGTAGGCCGGCAACGTCAGGAACTCATCGAAGCTGTCGCTCTTGGTCATCTGCTCGAACAGGCGCGCGGCGCTCGGGAACACGCCGTGGGTCAGGCGCGCCGATCCGACTTCGCCATGGATGCGGTCGAGCTCGGCGCTCATGAGGCGGTCGAAGCGCTCCACGGTGACCGGCTGGCCGTCGCTGGTGCGCGCCCCGTGGCGCAGCCACTGCCACAGCTGGGCGCGGCAGATCTCCGCCGTGGCGGCGTCCTCCATCAGGTGGTAGAGGGGAACACAGCCGTTGCCGCGCAGCCAGGCCTCCAGGTACTGCACGCCCACGCGGATGCAGCCGCGCAGCCCGGCCTCGGTGATCTCGCCCCCGGGCACCTTCAGGAGGTCGAGCTCGCCGACGTTGACGTCCGCGCGCGCAACCGCGAGCTGGTTCGGACCGCGCAGCACCGAGTCGAATGCCTCGCGCGCGATCGGCGCGAGCCCCGGGTGCGCGATCCAGGTGCCATCGTGCCCGGCGTGCGCCTCGCGCAGCTTGTCGGCGCGCACCCGGGCCATTGCGGCCTCGTTGGCGGCCGGGTCGTCGCGGATCGGGATCTGGGCGGCCATGCCGCCCATGGCGTGCGCGCCGCGGCGGTGGCAGGTCTTGATGAGCAGTTCCACGTAGGACTTCAGGAAGTGCCGGTCCATCGTCACCGTGGCCCGGTCCGGAAGCACGAAGTCGGGACGGTTCCGGAACTTCTTGATGAAACTGAAGATGTAGTCCCAGCGCCCGCAGTTGAGCCCGGCGCTGTGCTCGCGCAGCTCGTGGAGGATCTCGTCCATCTCGAAGGCGGCGAGGATCGTCTCGATGAGCACGGTCGCCTTGATGGTGCCGCGCGGAATGCCGAGCGCTTCCTGGGCGGCGAGGAACACGTCGTTCCACAGCCGCGCCTCCAGGTGGCTCTCCAGCTTCGGCAGGTAGAAATACGGGCCGGTGCCGCCGCGCGCGAGCGTCTCGTGGTTGTTGGCGAGAAACAGGGCGAAATCGAACAGCGACCCCGACACCGGCTCGCCGTTGATGCGCACGTGCTTTTCCGGCAGGTGCCAGCCGCGGGGTCGCACGATGAGCGTCGCGGTCTTCTCGTGAAGGCGGTAGATCTTGCCGGTCGACCCATCCTCGAAGCTGATAGTGCGCCGGATGGCGTCCATCAGATTCACCTGCCCGCGAACGATGTTCTCCCAGGTGGGTGAGCAGGAATCCTCGAAATCGGCCATGAAGCAGCGCACCGGGGCGTTCAGTGCATTGATCACCATCTTGCGGTCGACGGGGCCCGTGATCTCCACGCGCCGGTCGGTGAGGTCAGCCGGAACCGGGGCGATGCGCCACTCCGCGGCGCGCACGGGGGCGGTGTGCGCGAGGAAGTCCGGCAGCGCGCCATCATCGAGCTGCAGCTGGCGCTCGCGGCGCGCGTTCAGCAGTTCGAGCCGCCGCGCGTTGAAGCGCCGGTGCAGGCTGGCCAGCAGCTGCAGGGCCAGCGGGGTCAGCACCTCCCCGGCACGCTCCACTTTCGGCCCCAGGATCTCCACCTTGGGGCCGGCCGGATCCCGGGAGTAGACCTGGGCCGGCGGGGTGTGCGTCTGGGCATTCATGGTCTCCCCACTATACGGGGCTGTCCGGGTAAATTTGACCGGAGAAACTTCACACTGTTAATTTCACAGGCTGGTTTCACGGGCGGTTGGACATATGCCGGAGCTCCTGCGCAAGGGCCACTTCCTCGGCGCCAAGCTGCGCGCGCTACGCAAGGCCAACGGCCTCACCCTCGAGGAATTGTCGGTGCGCTGCGTGCAGCGCGATGCCGCCGCCGCCCCGTCGGTGTCGTACCTGAGCATGATCGAGAGCGGCAAGCGCTCGCCCTCCACCGGCCTGCTTGCCCTGCTCGCGGACGTATTCCAGCGCCCGAGCGCCTGGTTCCTGGACGAGAGCCCCGACCTCGGACTCGCAGCGTCGCGCCCCGGGGAAGCCGCGGCCCGGATGCCGCTCGAGCCCGCGTTCCTCTTCTCCCGCAACCTGCTGCAGGCGGCGATCCCGGAACTCCTGGCGCAGACCGGGACGACCGGGCGGCAGTTCGCGCACCTGCTGATCCGCTCGCACCAGGAAATGTCGCGCAACGACTTTCCCGACCTGGAACGGGCGGCCGACCAGGTGAGCGAGCGCCGCTTCCCGCTCGCGGTCGAGGACCTCATGCGCCTGTGCCGCCGGCATGGGCTCGAGATCCGCTGGTTCGAGCGCAAGCCGGTGCTGGCGCGGGACAAGGACCGGGAACTGCGCAGCATGGTGCGCTCCTTCTTCGAGTCCCCGCGCATCATCTACGCGAACCGGGCGCTGCAGTCCGACCCGGCGCGCCTGAAGTTCGACCTCGCCGCGCACATCGGCCACAAAGTGCTGCACGGGGGTGACGGGCTGAAGTCCCCGCACGCCACGGGCGGGGAGATGGGCGGCAGCCCCGAAGGGGCGGCCTCGGCGGCCGGCATGAACGCCCAGGATGTACTGCACGCCTGGCGCGACTTCGAGTGCAGCTTTTTCGCCGGCGCTCTCCTCGCCCCGCGAGTGCCCTTCCGTCGCTTCCTGGCCCGCGAGCGCCATCGCGTGGAGGCGGGCGCCAAGCTCGAGCTCACCCCGGCGGTGGTGATGCGCCGGATGACCAAGGTGTCGCCCTACCCTTACTGGCACTTCTTCGACGCCTACCCGCCGGGCTATCTGCGCGCCGTGTACCGCGGCAACGGCATCCCGCTACCCTGGGGCAACCTCGCGCAGGTGAGCGACCCGTGCCCGAACTGGGCGGTGTTCCGCATGATCGACGGGGAGCACGGCCTCAGCGGTTCGCAGATCTCGGTGCTGCGCGACGGGGAGCGGTCGCTCCTGTATTGCTGCCACTCGATCCGCGTGCACGACATGGCCGGCAACCCGCACGTGCTGTCGGTCGGCGTCGACCTGGCCCCCGCGCTCGCCACGCACAGCGTGTCTAGCGAGGCCGTGGTGGATGCGATCTTCAAGGAATGCCTGCATCGGCGCGGGGAGGCCCGCATCCCCAGGAACGCTGCCCTGGTGCTGGCCGCGGTAGCCAACGTGCTCAACATCGCCTGGATCGAGGACGCCCTCGCGCACCCGGCCCGCATCATCTGCCCGCGGAGCAACAACTGCCCGCGCGCGGAGCGCTGTGAAGGCGCTCGTCCCTCGCGCGCGCGGGAAATCGCCGACGTGCGCGAGGAGATCCTCGGGCGGGAATCCTGATGGCATAAGATGGCGACGGCCCGCCGCCGGAGTTTCCCGCCATGCCCAGGTTCCCCGCCCTCCTCGTGCTCGCACTCGGCGCCACGCTGGCGAGCCTGCCCGCCCCGGCCGTCGACTTCGCCACCGAGCAGGCCGACGTGCTCGCCTGGCGCCAGAGCCGTTTCGCCTCCCTGACAGGCGACAGCGGCTGGCTGACGCTCGCGGGTCTTTTCTGGCTGCAGGACGGCAGCAACTCCTTCGGCAGCGGCTCGGATAACGACCTCGTCCTCAAGAACGCGGCGCTCGCCGATACCGCCGGGGTGTTCCAAGCCGACGGCGGCAGCGTCACCTTCAGTGCGCAGGCGGGCGGGGGTGTGACGCTTGACGGCGCGGCGGTCGACTCGCTGCCCCTGCGGACCGATGCCGGCGGCGATCCCACCATCCTTGCCAGCGGCCCGCTGCGCTTCTTCGTCATCGAGCGCGGCGGCAAGCTCGCGCTGCGGGTGCGTGATCTCAACAACCCGCGCCGCCTGGAGTTCCGGGGCCTCGACTACTTCCCGATCAGCACCCGATGGGTCGTGCGCGCCCGCTTCGTGCCGTACCCGCCGGGCAAGACGCTACGCATCGTCAACATCCTGGGAATGGAGGAGGACGACCCCTCGCCCGGGGCGGTCGAGTTCACGCGCAACGGACACACCTGGCGGCTGGACACCGTGCAGGAGCGCGGCGAGTCGCAGCTGTTCATCATGCTGCAGGACGCCACCAGCGGTCGGGAGACCTATGGCGGCGGCCGCTTCCTCTACGTCGCCCCGCCTGCCGGCGGGATCGTAACCCTGGACTTCAACAAGGCCTACAACCCGCCCTGCGCGCTCAACGACTTCGCGACCTGCCCGCTGCCGCCGCCACAGAACCGGCTGACGCAGCTGCGCATCACGGCCGGCGAGCTCAAGTACGCCGGCGGCCCGGTGCACGCAGCACCCTAGGGAGTGCCACGCGTCCTCAGGGCGTGCGGTGCGACTGCGCGAAGCGCACGCGTGCGCCGCTGCGCGCCTGTAACTGCGCCTGAGAGCTTGGACCGAGGTAGGGGCGCGGCGCGAAGGCGAGTGCCGCGGCGGCGCTGGCGGCCGGGAAGCGGATGAACACGTCGGTGCTGACGGCCGTGCCGGCGTCCGCTTCTGCGTACAGCGGCTCGAAGGCGCTGCCGTTGTTGATCAGCGCCTGGTAGTCCCCCAGGAAGTACCCGAGCGTCGTGTCGGGCGCCTTCTGCAGGTCGAACGGCCCGCTCAGGTGCGCCTCGGTGAAGGTCTTGCCGTCGCTCGAACTCACGATCCAGGCATCGGTGAGCAGCTCGTTCGTGAGGTAGTGGGCATTGCGCAGGTCGTAGTAGGTGACGGCCACCACTCCCGCGGCACTGACGTTGACGGTCGGGGTGAAGGCCTGCACGGCGGTGTCCCCGTTCACCTCGACCGGGGCAGACCAGGTAGCCCCGTTGTCGCTCGAGGAGCTCAGGGCAATCCCGTCGTGATCGCCGCTGGAAAAGCGTGCGTCCTGCCACGCGACGTAGATGGTGCCGTTCGCACCCACCGCCGCACTGAACAGCAGCACGCTGTCGCGCACGTTGCCGCCGTTGGGGTCCACGGTGCCGACACCCAGCATGTCAGCGATCGCCACCGGCTGGGTGGACCACGTGGTGCCATGGTCGGTGGACATGATCGCCTTCAGGTGCGAGCTCGCGGTGCCGCCTGCCGGCGTGTCGATCTCGTTGAAGAGGTCGACCAGCGTGCCGTTGGCGGTCACCACGATGATGTTGTTGATGGTCTGGTTGTTGGGGCCGGGGTCGTAGATGGAGCGCGCGGCCGACCAGGTGGAATTGCCGTCGGCAGTGCGCGCGAAGTAGGTCGGGCCCGAGTTCTGGGTCGTGAGGCGGTCCCACACCGCGTACACGTACTGGCTGCTCGTGGGGTCGGCGGTAATCGAGCCCTTGTCGTTGAAGAAGTTCGCGCCATCCTGGATCAGCGCCACGGGGAGCGACCAGCTGGTGCCGCCGTCGATAGACTGCGAGACCAGCATTGCGCTCGAGGAGCCCGCGGCCAGCACGTCTCCGGTGAAGGCGAGCGCCATGACGTAGGCATTGCCGTTGGGGGAGATCGTCACCCAGGCGTTGCTCGCGCGCGCGTAGTTGCCGGCGTTGCCGGGGCCGCCGCCGGCGCAGCGCGAGAAGAACGGGGCATTCATGAGCGTGAAGGAGTTGCCTCCGTCAAACGAAGCCGCGACGCTGATCTGCTGCGAGCCGCCGCTCGACCAGCGATTCTGCTGCCAGGCAGCGACCAGGTTGGTATTGTTCAACGGGCTTACCGCCACCTGCGGCTCGACCACCGTGTCGGGATAGAGCGTTCCGCTGGGCGCAACGCCGTCGCAGTTCGCCGCGAGCGTGGAGCGCTGGGACAGCTTGAATCCCGCGACCGCCGTGTACTGCGGCGGTCCGCCTCCAGGCCCCAGTTTGCCGTCACCCCCGCCGCATGCCGCGAGCATGCCGCCGAGTACCGCGACGAGCGCGGCGTGCCGCAGGGAGCGCCCGGGGCTCATGGCGTCATGAAGATCGTCGCCGGGTGCTCCAGGCACTCCTTCAGCGCCTGGATCATGGCGGCGGCGTCGAACCCGTCGACGAAGCGGTGATCGAAGGAGGAGGACAGGTTCATCATCAGGCGCACCGCGATCGCGCCCTCGACGACCATCGGGCGCTCGACCGCGCGGTTGACGCCGATGATGGCGACCTCCGGGGCGTTGATGATCGGTGTGCTCGCGATCCCGCCGAGCCTGCCGAGGCTGGTGATGGTGATGGTCGAGCCGGTCAGCTCCTCGCGCTTCGCCTTGTTGCTGCGCGCCGCCTCGCTCAGGCGGCGCATGGAGGCTGCGAGTTCCCACAGCGACAGCTGCTGCGCGTCGTGAACGACCGGTACCTTCAGTCCCTCGGGGGTCTGGGTCGCGATGCCGAGGTGCACCGCGCCGTGGCGCACGATGACGCCGCGTTCGGCATCGTAGTGCGCGTTGCATTGCGGGAACTGGCGCAGCACGCGCACCAGCGCGAGCGCCAGGAACGGCAGGTAGGTAAGCGAACTTGCACCGGCCGGCGGGGCGCGATTCAGGTGCCGCCGCAGCGACTCCAGCTCGGTGACGTCGACCTCCTCGACGTAGGCGAAGTGCGGAATGTTGCGCTTGGCTTCGCTCATGCGCTGCGCGATGAGGCGCCGGAGGCCGATTACCTTGATCTCCTCGGTGGCAGCGGCGGGGCCGGGGGCGCGGACATCGGGCACGGCCTTCGGGGCAGTGCGCAGCGGTGTCGGCTGCGCGCCGCGGCGCGCCATGAAGGTGTCGAGGTCCTTCGGGACGATGCGCCCGTTGGGACCGGAGCCTGCGACCTGCTGCAGGTCTACGCCGGCCTCGTGGGCACGGCGGCGGGTCGCCGGCGAGGTGGCCACGCGGCTGCCGCGGGTCGCCGCAGCGGGTGCAGCCGCAAGCGCAGGGATCGCCGCCCCCGGCGCAGCCGCAGGGGTCGCAGCCGGTGCGGCGGAGGCGCCCGCGCTTGCCTTCGGGGCGCTCGCCCCATTGGTGGCGCCGGCGGCCGTCTCGATGACGATGAGCTCGGCGCCCACGGGCACCATGTCCCCGGGCGTGCCGGTGGTGGACAGCACGCGGCCCGCCACCGGCGCGGGCACTTCCACGGCGGCCTTCTCGGTCATGACCTCGACGATCACCTCGTCCTCGGCCACGGTGTCACCGGGCTTGACGCGCCAGTTGACGATCTCGGCCTCGACCGTGCCCTCGCCAAGGTCGGGCAGCTTGAAGACGTAGTGGCTCACTTCGCCTCCATGACGCTCTTGAGGGCCGCCGCGACGCGGTGCGGTCCCGGGAAATAGTCCCACTCGAAGGCATGCGGATAGGGGGTGTCCCAGCCGGCGACGCGCAGGATAGGGGCCTCGAGGTTCCAGAAGCACTGCTCCTGCACGCTTGCGACGAGCTCCGCGCCGTAGCCGCCGAAGCGCGTGGCCTCGTGGATCACGACGCAACGCCCGGTCTTGCATACCGAGGTGCACAGCGTGTCGAGGTCGAGCGGCGCGATCGAGCGCACGTCGACTATCTCTGCATCCACCCCGGCCATGCGCACGGCCGCCTCGGCCACGTGCACCATGGTGCCGTAAGCGAGCACCGATACGTCACGCCCCTCGCGCACCACCTCGGCGCGGCCCAGGGGCACCGTGAAGTGCCCCTCGGGCACCTCGCCGCGCGGGTGCGAGCTCCATGGCGTAGCCGGCTTGTGCGGGTCGCCGTCGAACGGGCCGTTGTAGATGCGCTTGGGCTCGAAGAAGACCACGGGGTCCTCGCCCTCGATGGCGCTGATCAGGAGGCCCTTGGCGTCGTACGGGTTCGAGGGCATCACGACCTTGATGCCGCACACGTGGGCGAACAGCGCCTCGGGGCTCTGCGAGTGGGTCTGGCCGCCGCGAATACCGCCGCCGCAGGGCGTGCGGATCGTGACCGGTGCGGCGAACTCGCCGGCCGAGCGATAGCGCAGGCGCGCAAGCTCGCTCACGATCTGGTCGAAGCCGGGGTAGATGTAGTCGGCGAACTGGATCTCGGCAATCGGCTTCAGGCCGTTCGCGCCCATGCCGATCGCAGCCCCGATGATCCCGCCCTCTGCGATCGGCGTGTCCAGCACGCGGTGCTCGCCGTACTTGCGCTGCAGGCCCTCGGTGGCACGGAACACGCCGCCAAAGAAACCCACGTCCTCGCCCAGCACCACCACGCGCGGGTCGCGCTCGAGCATCACGTCCATGGCGGAGTTGAGCGCCTGGACCATGTTCATGCGTGCCATGCGCGTCAGCCCTCGTGCGCGCGCGGCGCGGCGGACTGGCCGGATGCCTGCGCAGCGGCGCGCAGCGCGCGCATCTCGTCCCGCTCGCGCGCCAGGTTCGGCGGCATCTCCTTGAAGATGTCCTCGAACATAGTGAGCGGATCCAGGCTCGGGCCGCCCGACAGCGTGCCGTAGGTCTCGGCTTCCTTCCAGCAGGCGGTCACATGGGCTTCCAGGTCCTTCTCGAGCGCCGTGTGCCTCTCCTGCGTCCATTCCCCCAGCGCGATCAGGTGGTCCTTCAGCCGCTCGACGGGGTCGCCCAGGGGCCACGCCCGCCACTCCTCCTTGGGCCGGTAACGCGAGGGGTCATCGCTGGTGGAATGGGCCGCAGCACGGTAGGTCACGTGCTCGATGAGGGTCGGGCCGCCGCTCTGCCGGGCCCGCTGTGCCGCCCACTGCGTGACCGCGTACACCGCGAGGAAGTCGTTGCCGTCGACCCGGATCCCGGGGATGCCATAGCCGGGGCCGCGCTGCGCGAAGGTGTTGTGCTCCCCGCCGGCGAAACCCTGGAAGGTCGAGATGGCCCACTGGTTGTTGACGAGGTTAAGTATGACCGGCGCCTGGTAGACCGCCGCGAAGTTCATCGCGTAGTGGAAATCGGCCTCGGCGCTCGAGCCCTCCCCGATCCAGCTGGCCGCGATGTGGTCCTCGCCCTTGATGGCCGCAGCCATGGCCCAGCCCACGGCCTGCGGGAACTGCGTGGCGAGGTTTCCGGAGATCGAGAAGATGTTGCCGCTGCCCCAGTGGTACATGATCGGCATCTGGCGGCCCTTGCACATGTCGCGGGTGTTCGACAGGCACTGGCACATGAGGTCCACGAGGTTGCGCCCGCGCACCACCTGCAGGCCCTGCTGGCGGTACGAGGGGAACAGCATGTCGCGCGGTGTGAGCGCCATGCCGGCCGCCACCGCCACCGCTTCCTCGCCGGTCGACTTGATATAGAAGGAGATCCGGCCCTGGCGCTGGATCTTCTGCATGCGGTCATCGAACAGGCGCGTGAGCAGCATGTGCCTCAGCCCGACCTGCAGCTCCTCGGGCTCCAGGTGCGGGTTCCAGGGACCGACCGCGCGATGGTCATCGCCCAGCACGCGCACCATCTGCAGGGCGAGGTCCTCGATGTCGCGCGCCCGCGCGGTCACGTCCGGGCGCGCCACGGCGCCAGCCGGAGAGATCTGGACGTAGCTGAAGTCCGGCTCCTGCCCCGGGCGGGCCGGTGGCGAGGGAACGTGCAGGCGTGACCGTGGGGGCATGTGGGGCCTCTTGAGAATCGTTGGCGCGAGGCTTGCGGCCCGCGGCGCGAGTTGGGCAGGATTGTAGTCGCCTCACACCGGTAACACTACGTGAAGCCCAAACACACGTTCCGCGGCGTGGTCATGCGCGGGCCGCCGCCCAAGGCCACCGGACTTAATGCCTCCCGCCCCGTGGGCGAGGCCCGCGTGCGCGTCGGCCGCGAAGTCGCCGGGCGCGGCGGCAAGGGCGTCTCGGTGATCACGGGGCTGCCGCTCGGGGAGGCCGAGCTCGAGGAACTGTGCTCGCGGCTGAAGAGGCTCTGCGGTGCCGGCGGCGCGGTGAAGAACGGCGCGATCGAGATCCAGGGCGAGCACCGGGCGCGCCTGGTCAGCGAGCTGCTCAAGCTTGGCTACCCCGCCAAGCAGTCGGGGGGCTGAACCCAAGGGGCACTCGTGCCCGCGCGATCTGTGGTATCGGCGCGCGAATATTGCTATAGAGAACGTCTGGCCCCTCAACGTGCGCGGGGACTTACGTGCCGAACGAGCAAGAACCAACAACAACGCAACGCCGTGGCGGCGACCTGCTGCTGTTCGCCCGCAACTTCTTCCGTCACCCCCGCATGCTCGGCTCCATCGTGCCGAGCTCGCGCTTCCTGGTGCGCCAGCTCCTCGAGCCCATCAACTGGAACCGCGCCCGCGTCATCGTCGAGTATGGCCCCGGCGTCGGGGTGATAACCCGCGAAGTCCTCAGGCACATGCGTCAGGACGCCTGCCTGATCGCGATCGAGATGAACCCGGAGTTCGTCCGTCACCTGAAGGCGACGCTCACCGACGCGCGCCTGCGCGTGGTGCAGGGCTCCGCCGAGGACGTCGACGAGGTGCTCAAGCGCAACGGCTTTTTTCGCGCCGACTACATCATCTCGGGGATCCCCTTCAGCACGATCCCCCAGCAGGTGCGCGCCCGCATCCTGCAGAAGACCCACGACGTGCTGGAGAGCGGCGGCGCGTTCCTCGTATACCAGTTCTCGACCCGGGTGCTGGAGGACCTGAACCGGGTGTTCGGCTACGTCGGGCGCAGCTTCCAGCCCCTCAACGTCCTGCCGGCGCACCTGTTCATCTGCCAGCCGACCCCGGCCTGAGCGCTGCGCCCTTCAGGGCCCCGGCGCGCGCAGGCCGCGCAGCAGCTCCTCGCCGAAGTAGCCCGCCGGGATAGTGCCCTGCTTCATGAACTCGAGGTGAAAGCGCTGCGCCGAGAAGCGCGCCCCAAGTGACCGCTGCGCGCGCTGGCGCAAGGCCATGATCTGGTCCTTGCCCAGGCGATAGGTGATTGCCTGCGTGGGCCAGCGGGCGTAGCGGGTCACCGCCCCGCGCGCGGACTTGCAGCTGGCTGCCTTGGCCTCGAGCTTCAGCGCTTTCTCGTCGGTGCAGGAGCCTGGAAGGAAGTCGATCACCTGCGAGAACAGTGTCACCGCCTCCTCGAACGGCAGGCGCCCCGTGTGGATGCCGGTGTCGATGCGCACCCGCAGGTCGCGCATCAGCTGGCCGCGCAGCTGGTAGAGGCGCTCCTCCGGGGAATAGAAGCCGTTGGGCGCGGTGGGCTGCGGCTCGGCCGGCAGCGCCTCCGAGTACAGCGCCCACCCTTCCGCGGCCATCGAGTCCTGCCACATGGACGAGGAATCCTCGACCGCCCCGGGTGTGAGCCAGCGCACCGGTGCGATGTCGGCGCGGTACTGGGTCATGACCTTGTAGTGCCAGTCATGGCCGGGAAAGCCTTCGTGGGCCGCAAGGTCGGGCATCGCCGCGAAGTTGTGCTCCTCGCGCAGCTGGGCAACGTCGTTGTCTGTGGGCGTGACGTAGAAGCGGCCGACGCCGCTCGCCTTGAACGGCGGCGCCGGGTAGTAGGCCGCGCCCTCGATCGCCGAGCGCAGCGGCGGCGGCGTCTCCGTCACATCGAGGCGATAGTCTGCCGGCACCTCGAAGAGGCCAGTGGCGCGCGCATAGGCGACGAGCCGCTGCCCGGTGCGCCGGTAGCCTTCGACCATCTCCGCGTCCGTGTGCGGGGCGCTCTGGTGCATCTGCTCGAACACCGCTCGCACCGTGCCCTCACCGTCCGCGCCAGCCGCCCACTTGTGATCCGCGGCGATATGCCGCGCAAGCTCAACCATTGCGCCGCGGGTGGCCTGGACGATGGGCCAGGAGCCGGCATAGAGCTCGGCCGCAGTAGTAGCGACGCGCAGGTTGTTGCGCAGCGCCCAGTCGTACTCGACCGCCCCGAAGGCGTACCGGTCGGCGCGAAAAGCGGCCTTCACGCCCTGCGCGCCCTCCCCGTCCGGGTCATCGAAAAAGGTTGTGGCCACGTAGTCGTGCAGGTGGCGATAGGCCGCCGCGGCGGCATCGCCGGCCTCCTGCAGCTCGTGCACGAGCGGCTCGCGCCGGCCCGGCGGCAAGTCGGCGCTCGCCAGCTGCGGCAGCGTCTTGGCGAAGTACTCCGCATCCGCGCTCGTGCTGCCGAGCCCGAAGTCGCGCAGCACGCGCCAGTCGGGCGTCAGGTGCGCCCCGATCCCCGCCGCCAGCTGCTGCTCTGCGGTGGCGAGGTAGCCGGGGATGGCACGCGTACGCGCGATGACCAGGCGCCACTCGGCATCGGTGCCGTAGGTACCAGCGGCGGTCGCCGTCATGCCCTGGATCTGCCAGTCCACCCCGCGGAATGGCTCGTCGACATAGGAGTCCAGGGAGCGCAGCGCGTAGCGTCGCACCTGGTGCTGGTGCAGCAGGAAGTTGATCTCGGCGAGCGCGACCGAACGGTCGATGCGGCGCCGTGCGGAGAGGCTCGCCGGTGCGAGCGCGGAAAAGCGCGTACGGAACTCCCCGAGGCGCGCGTCCTCGCGCTGCAGGGCCTGCGGGGAGTAGTCCCGCAGCCGGCCGTCGATTTCGGCGAGCTCGGGATCGAAGGCAGCGCCGCCGAGGTAGGTTGCCACTACGGGGAACTGCGCGAGCACGAAACGCACGTAGTCGTGCTCCACGGCGCTGAAGCGCTGGTCCGCATCGTGATGCCGGATCACCGGTTGCGCGACCGGCGGCTGGGCCGGGGTGGCGGACGCGGCACACAGGCTCGCGGCGAGGATGGTAGCGGGCCAGATTCGGTTCACGAGGGTTCCGTTCGCGGCGAAGGTGGAGGTCGCGAAGCATACCCTCGGGGGAACCGGCGGCGAAGGCGTACCCCGGAAGGGTCGTTGACAGCGCGCCGGCGGCGCCCCGATCCTCTCGCGTGCCATGAGCTTCACCGATTCCGAGCGGGCACGTTATGCCCGGCATCTGGCGCTGCCCGAGATCGGACTACCCGGCCAGGAGCGCCTCAAGAGCGCCCGGGTGCTCATCGTCGGCGCCGGGGGGCTGGGGTCCCCGGCGGCGCTGTACCTGGCCGCCGCCGGGGTCGGCACGCTCGGGATCCTCGATTGTGACCGCGTGGACCTGTCGAACCTGCAGCGCCAGGTGCTGTTCGGCACCTCGACGGTCGGGATGCCCAAGGCCAGCGCCGCCGCGGCACGGCTCGCCGAACTCAATCCCGGCGTGCGCCTCGAGCCCCACGACCTGGAGCTCTCCGCCGGCAACGCCTGCGATCTCATCGGCCGCTACGAGGTGGTCGTGGATGGCTCCGACCGGCTCGCCACCCGCTACGTGGTCAACGATGCCTGCGTGATCCTCGGGCGCAAGCTGGTATCGGCGGCGATCCACCGCTTCGAGGGCCAGCTCTTCACCTATGTGCCCGGCGCCGGGCCCTGCTACCGCTGCCTGTTCGCCGACGTGCGTGACGGGCTGGTCGCCAACTGCGCCACCGCCGGCGTGCTCGGCGTGCTGCCGGGGGTCATGGGCGCCCTGCAGGCCACCGAGGCGATCAAGCTCATCACCGGCATCGGTGACCCGCTGACGGGGCGGCTCCTGGTTTACGATGCGCTTGCCCTGCGATTCGAGGAATTCCGGCTGCAGCGGCGCAACGACTGCGCCGTGTGCGGCGACCGTCCCACCATTCACGACCTGAAGGATCCCCCCGCAATGAACTCCCGCGACACCGCCGGTGTGCGTCTTTTGTCCTCGCCCGATCTTGCCGCGCTGCTGAAGGCCGCGGGGGCGCAGCCGCCGCCCCTCATCGACGTGCGCGAGGTGCACGAGTTCGCCGCGGGCCACCTGGCCGGGTCGGTGAACATCCCCCTGGGGCAGCTCGAGTCGCGGCTCGGGGAGATCCCGGGCGGCGTCCCGCCGGTGTTCATCTGCCGCAGCGGCGGACGCAGCATGGCGGCCTGCCGCATGGCGCTCGCCGCGCGCATAGGCTCGCCGGCGAACCTGGAGGGCGGACTGCTCGGCTGGGCGGCCGAGGTGGACCCGACCCTGCGCGTCGCCTAGGGCGAGCCCGGGCAGCGCGTTCGCGCGAAGTCGGGCATGCAGGGCGCCCCGGCGGGCGAGAGGCGCACGCGCTGTTTCAAAAGCGCCAGCGCCTGCGCCGGCTCGTCGACGAACTCGAACAGCTTGAGGTCCTCCGCGCCGATCACCCCGTGACGCACCAGCGCGGGGAAGTTCACGACCTCCTGCCAGTACTGCGATCCGTACAGCAGCACGGGTATGGAGCGGTCGAGCTTCTGGGTCTGCGCCAGCGTCAGCATCTCGAATAGCTCGTCGAGGGTGCCGAACCCGCCGGGAAAAACCACCAGCGCGTGGGCAAGGTAGGCAAACCACAGTTTGCGCATGAAGAAGTAGTGGAACTCGAAGCTCAGGCCCGGAGTGATGTACGGGTTGGGACGCTGCTCGTGCGGGAGGCCGATGTTGAGCCCGACGCTGCGGCCGCCGGCGAGCTTGGCGCCGTGGTTGGCGGCGCCCATGATCCCGGGGCCACCGCCGGAGCACACCACGAGGCTCCCATCGCCCTCGCTGCGGCTCCACTGCGTCACGAGCCGCGCAAGCTCGGTCGCCTCGTCTACGTAGCGCCCCAGCGGGCCGTCGCTGCGCAGCCGCGCGGAGCCGAAGAAGACCACCGTGGCCCGCACGCCGCCATCGCAGAACGCCCGCAGCGGCGCGAGATACTCCGAGACGATGCGGATCGGGCGTCCCTCGTCCGAGTCGATGAAGTTCGGGTCGTGGTAGGCAAGCGGCGGGGACTCGGACATGCGGACCTCGGGTGGCGACGGACGCAGCGCCGCGGGCGCGGCGACGCCACTGTAACGAAAACGCGCACCCGCGTGCGACACTGGGGCACCTTGAGAACCCTGAAGACGATCGTGGCCATGAGCGCGGCCAGCGCCGCGACCTGGGCAGCCGCGCAACCCGCCAGCGCAGCCTTCCCGCCTCCGGATCCCCACACGACTCTGCTCGTCGTCGCGCCGCACCCGGACGACGAGATACTGTGCTGCGCCGGCGCGATCCAGCAGGTACTTGCGGCCGGCGGACGCGTCAGCATCGTGTGGCTCACGAGCGGCGATGGCTCCTACCTCGGTGCGCTGGTCATCGAGAAGAGCCCGCTGCGCGACGCACGCCACATGCGTGCCTACGGGATGCGTCGCATGGCCGAGGCCCGCGCCGCCGCGGACACGCTCGGCGTGGCGCGCAGCGGCCAGCTCTTCCTGGGCTATCCGGACGGTGGCCTGCTCTCCCTGCTGCGCGATCCCGCTGCGCCCCCGCTGCGCTCGAAGTTCACCGACGCCACGAGCGTGCCCTACCCCGAGGCCCTGTATCCGGGGCACCCCTATACCGGAGCAAGCCTGCGGGCCGACTTCGACGCCGTGCTCGCTCAGGTGCACCCGACGCTGGTGCTGGCCCCGACGCCCCTGGACAGCCATCCCGACCATCGCGCCGCGGGCCTGCTCGCACGCGCCGCGGCTGCGCACCGCGAACTCACCTTACGGTACTGGATCGTGCACGGTGGCGAGGGCTGGCCGAGCCCACGGGGACTCTCGCCGGGCATCCCGCTCACCGTGGCGCCGCGCGCGCGCGGCCTTGATCCGCAGCCCCTGCAGCTCTCCCCCGCCGAAGAGGATCGCAAGCTGGCAGCGCTCAATGCCTACGCCACCCAGCTGAAGGTGCTGACCCCCTTCCTCACCTCGTTCATCCGCACCACGGAACTGTTCTCGGTGCGTGCCGAGCCCTAGGGACGCCGCCAGCGGTCGAGCAGCAGGTCGAGTCTGCCGGCGACCGCCTCGCGGATGCGGTCCCAGCGGTCCCGCTCGCGCCAGCGACGGCGGCTGATGCATTCCGAGACCGCGAAATCCTCCTCGAACAGTCCGGCGGCATCTGCGGCGACCGCGCCACTGTCGATCTCCTGGTTGGCCTCCAGGTTCCAGCGAAAGCTCCATCGGTCGAGGTTGCTCGACCCGACCGACACCCAGTCATCGCACAGGATCATCTTCGCGTGCAGCATGTGCGGCTGGTACTCCCAGATCGCGATACCGCTGCGCAGCAGCTTGTCGTAAAAGCGGCGCGCCGCCTGGCGCACCATCGGATGATCGGTGCGTGATCCGGGCAGGAGCAGCCGCACGTCGATGCCGCGCCGTGCAGCGCGACGCAGCGCCTTGCGGAAGCGGCGCGAGGGCACGAAGTACGCGCTCATGATCCACACGCGCCGCCGGGCGCGGTCGATCCGCGCGACGACCCCGTTGGCGAGCACCGAGTGCTGCCTCGCCTCGCTCAGCGCGAGGCGCCCGCAGGCACCCTGCGCGGACGGCGGCGCCGGAGCGGCGTCGGGCAGGGCGAGCTCGCTGCCGCAGCGCCGCCAGATGCGGGCGAACGCGCGTTGCCAGTCGATCACCACCGGGCCTTCGATACGGACCATGAGATCCCGCCATGGCCCATGCGCCGAAACGAGGGCAAACTCGTCGGTCAGCCCCATGCCGCCGACGAACGCCACCCGTCCGTCCACCAGCAGGAGCTTGCGATGGTCGCGCAGCAGGTTGGCGAAGCCCTTGCGGGCCCCGAGGGGATTGAAGAAGCGCAGCTCGACACCGGCCTGGGTCAGCCGCGCGCGGTCGGCGCGCCGCAATCCCAGGGCGCCGAAGCCGTCGAGGACCACGCAGACACGCACGCCGCGCGCGCGGGCGGTGACCAGGGCCGCGATGAAGCGCGCAGCAAGCTCGCCGGAGGCGACCAGGTACATCTCCAGCAGCACGTAGGCTGCCGCTGCGTAGATGGCCGCGAGCATCGCCTCGATGAAAACGCTGTTGGCGTGCAGGAAGCGGAACTGGTTCCCGGGTCGCCACGGCCAGCCGGTGGTTGTAAATTGCTGCGTCGGCGCCGCGCTGACCGTCATGAGGGAAACAATGACCGACCTGATCCGCAGATGCCAGTGGTGCTGCGCCTCCCTGCTGCTCATCGTCTCGAGCCTGGCGCGGGCGGACGTGGTGGACTCGATCAACGAGGTGCGCGCCGCGGGCTGCGCCGGCGGCACCCGTGCCGCCCCGCTCACCCGCAACGCGCAGCTGGACGAGGTCGCCCGCCGCCTGGGCGGCGGCGCCTCGCTTCACACCGCGCAGGCCCAGTCCGGCTACCGCGCCGCGAGCGCCTACTCGGTGACCATCGCCGACGTGCCCGAGTCGGGCGACGTGCGGCACATCGCCGAGACCCAGTTCTGCTCCCAGGTGACCAAGCCCAACTTCCACGAGATCGGGGTGTGGCGCAATGGCAGCGACGTGTGGGTAATCGTCGCGGAGCCGATGCCGCCGCTGCCCGCGGCCGAGGATCACGACGCTATCGCCGCGCGCGTGCTGGAACTGGTGAACCTCGCGCGCTCGGGCCCGCGGCGCTGCGGCGCTGCGCTGCTGCCAGCGGCGCCGCCGCTGGCGCGCAGCGCCAACCTCGAGCGCGCCGCCCAGGAGTTCGCGCAGGAGATGGCCACGTTCGCCTTCCTCAGCCACACCGGCCACGACGGCTCGGCTCCCAACGAGCGCATCACGCGCAGCGGCTATCGCTGGACGGATACCGCGGAGAACCTCGCCAGCGGCGCGACCAGCCCCGAGGTGCTGGTGTCCAGCTGGCTCGGCAGCCCCGAACACTGCTCCAACATCATGGACCCCACCTACACCCAGATGGGGCTCGGCTACGCCGTCAGCCCGCGCGGTGATTCCAACACTTTCTGGGCGCTGGAGTTCGGGCATCCGGCGGGGCGCTAGGCGCTTGCGGTAGACTCCGCCGCGGTTGGCAGGTCACGTGGAGCGGTCAAGATGGCGGAAGTAGAGATCCACACCGGACATGGCCACGGGCAAGAGGGTGACGAGTTCGGCCGCGGGGTCGGCATCCTGGTGGGTGTCATCGGCATCGTGCTCGCGCTGGCCACCATCGGCGCCCACCGGGCGCACTCGGCGACCATCATCACGCGCACCGAGGCCAACGACAAATGGGCCTTCTACCAGGCGAAGAAGGAGCGCGCGCACCTGCAGGACGTGGGGGCCGAGCTCGCGGAGGCCCTCGGCAGCGACCCGGCACGCGTCAAGCCCGTGATCGACAAGTTCCGCAGCGACGAGCAGCGCTACCAGCACGAGTCGGACGACCTGATCAAGGAAGCGCGCGCGCTCGAGGACGAGGTGAAGCACCTGGAGAGCCGCGCCCTGTGGCTCGACCTCAGCGAGGGCTTCCTGGAGCTGGGCCTGGTGATGTCCTCGCTGTACTTCCTTGCCAAGCGGCGCTTCTTCCCGGTCCTGGGCGCACTCGCCGCCCTCACGGGTGCAACGCTTGCCGTGTGGGGCGTGATCCTGTGACGATGCCCTACTCGCCGTGGTGCTGCAGCGTGCGCAGCATCCCCGCCGTCAGGTAAAAGAGCGCGAAACAGGCCAGGCTGTGCGTCAGCAGCAGGTTGAGACTGCCGTAGACGAAGTGCGTGCGGTGGTAGTAGGCAGTCGCCTGCACGCCCCCGATGAGCAGCGCCGCCACGCCGGCGAGCACGAGGATCGGCGTCGCCGCTGAACGCGGCGCCCCGTGGCCCAGGGAGGCGCGCGGCGGGGCGGGCAGGCGCAGGTACCAGGCGCTCATGACGGCGAGCCCGATGATCGAGCTTACGTACTGCAGCACGTGGCACATCGGGCCGGTATAGCCCCACAGCGTGACCGGGGCGCTGAGCGCGGCCACCCGGTGCACCATCCAGCCGTCGGTATGCGTGAAGGAGTCCCAGAAGAGGTGCGTCCACACCCCGATCACGATCGCGGGGGCCACATACACCCAGGCCGTCCATTCCCGCCGGAACGGCACCAGCGCACTCAGCCATAGCCAGCGCGCCCGCGGGGCCAGCAGTGCGGTCAGGGGCCGCCGCAGCACCACCACCAGGACTAGGGCGAGGTAGCCGAGCGCGAGGTCGGTCGTGACGGAAGCCTCTAGATCATGGGTCTCTGGCATCAGGCGCTTGAGGCTGGCCGGCAGGAAATATGGCAGGTCCGGTGCCATCGCCCCGATCAGCAGCGGCGCGGTACGCAGGAAGCGCGTGCCACGCAGCGGCAGTACGGCGGCCGGATGGGCGAGCGTGAACGGCACGGCGGTCAGTCCGCCGGTCGCGGCGTTACGGCGATGTGGAAGTCGCGCCCCGCCCAGCCGGTGGCGTTGCGGTAGGTAAAGTCGAGCGTGTGCCCCGCACGCAGGCGCGGGGTGTCGATCTCCAGAAGGTGCAGCCCCAGGGGGTTGGGGCGGGTCTCCTGCTCACGCAGGTCCTGCCAGCCGTCCAGTCCCCAGCGGATCACCCCGGGGGCGCGCAGCGCGATGGTGAGTGCGCAGCCTTCCGGCAACTGAGGCACCGGAGCCTGCTCGGTCCAGATGATGCGGGTGAGCAGCGGCCGCTCCCCGCGATAGCGCTCCCACACCGCCTGCGGCCGGTCGAATGGCCTGCCGAGCGCGCGCGAGGCGGCCAGCTTCAGGTACTCGGCATGCGCCCACACGAGCGGCATCGCAGCCCCCGTGGGCCGACCCGGTTCCAGGCCGCGCTGCGGGATCGGGGCCGCATCCCAGACCTGCTCCGGGAGCATGCCGCCGGGGGATGCCATGCGCGCCATCGCCTCCAGGTACGGCAGCGGGTCGTGGCCGGCGCACAGCTCGTAGTGGCCGCGCTCCCCGGTCAGCAGCGGCCAGACGCGGCCGCGGCCGGTACCGTCGTAGGCGCTGCCGTCATCGTGCTCGCCGTAGCCGTCCTCGTTGTAGCGGTGCCAGCAGGGCCCGGCCGGCGTCTGAACCTTGAGCAGCGCATCGGCGACCTTCACCGTGCCCGCGATCAGCGGATCGGCGGCGGCCCGCAGGCCGAAGCGCACCAGCTGCAGGAAGTCCACGCTCACCTGCGCACTGGCCGGCAGGTTGGGGTCGATCGCGAGATTGCGGATCGGCAGCACGACATCCGGGGAACAGCGGTCGCCGCTCACCGACTCCCGCGGCGCGACGCGCACGTAGTAGCCCGGGACGCCGTACAGCTGCGCGAGCGGCATGCCGCGCACGCAGGTCCAGGTCTCCAGTTGCGCATTCCAATAGTCTGCGAAGGCGAGCGCGAGCTCGCGGGCGTCCGCCGGCAGGAACGGCGCGCCGGCGACCAGGGCCGCGATGCAGACGGCCACCGTGAAGGTGTTGACGCCCGCATCCTCCTCCCACCGGTCCTGCTCGCTCACCGGGCCCTCGCGGACCAGGAACCCGAGCGCCCGCAGGATCATGTCGCCGACCTCGGTGCCGGCGAGCCCGTTGCGCTCATCGAGCGCCGCGGCCAGGAGCACCGGGAATGCAGTCTCGTCCAGCTGGATGCCGACCCAGTGGCCGGTACCCCCGAGCCACTGGTTCTGGTTCCAGTGCCCGTCCTGGCCCTGCGTCGCGATCAGGTACCCGAGGGTGTTGCGCGCCTCGCGCAGCGCGCCGACCGCGAGCAGCGCGCCGGCGCTCTCGCACAGGTCGCGCGGCCAGACCAGGTGATAGCCCTCACGTTCCTCGCGCGTATTGCCCCAGGGCACGCTCAGGCTCGCCACCATGGCGCCCGGATAAGTCTTGTCCTGGTGCACTCGCAGCACCATGGTCGAGATCTGCACCTGGGCCGCGCAGTACTCGGGCAGGTTCTCTCCGAGGGCCTCCTCGGGCGCACAGGCGGCGTGCCAGCGTGTCCAGGCTGCCAGCTGCCGCTCCCAGGAGACCGCGAACGGCTCGGTCAGCGCCGTGCGCGCCAGCGTCGCGGCCGCCTCGGTGCTGCCGGCGAAGCCCAGCCCCAGCACGCAACGGCGCGGCAGTTCCGCCACCAGGGCCACGTTGCCCGGACCTGCGCTGTCGTAGCTCCAGGTGAGCGTGCCGTTGCGCGCGAAGTCCTGCCAGCCATCGCTGGTGCCGACGCAGCCGGCACTCACGTGCCCGAAGGCCTCGCCCTGCTCCGGAGTGACGCCGAGTAATGCCAGGGCGAAGGGGCCCTGTTCTGCCGCCAGCACGCAGCGACCGCGGTACTCGAGCACGCGCGCAACGTTGTTGGCGCCGGTGCCGCCGAGGTGCGGAGCGAGCAGCGCGTAGGGCTTGAGCGAGGCATCCCCGCTCAGGGTGACTTCGAGGAGCAGCACGTCACGGTTTTCGCAGGGCGTGATGCGCAGCTGCAGCTCGAAGCGCTCGTGGCGATGCACCACGCGCACGGCGGGCGTTCCGGGGACCGGCAGCTGCAGGTCGTGCCGCCACAGTCGCTTGACCTCCACCCAGAACCCGTGACCGTCGGCGACCACGAAGCCCAGGTCGCGGATCTGCGGCAGGTCCACCCGGGGAAAGTAGACCTCGTTGATGATGCCGCCACCGATGGTGAACCACAGGCGCGAGTGACCCAGCGAGCAGCCGACCATCTCCTTGGCGCTCGAGCACCAGGTGGGCTGCAGTCCGGGCGCGCCGGGAGCCGCGCTCATCGGGTGGCGCGACGCCGTGCCCGCCCCGGCAGAACCAGGCCGCGCCGCGCTTGCCAGAGCCGCAGGCCTCCCACGAACGCGTTGCGGTTGTTACCGAGCCGCGCACCCTTGGGCAGGCTCTTCAGCCGCGCGGCGTTGCCGCCGCCGAGCACCACGTAGTCGACCTCGAGCGCGGTCTTCAGGTGCTCGACCACCTCGGCGACGCTCCTGCGCCACTTCTTCGTGCCCCGCAGCTTGCGGCCGCGATCACCAAGGTAGTCCTCGTACGTCAGCCCGTTGCGGTAGGGGATGTGGCCGAGCTCGGTGGGCTCGACGATGCCGTCGATGATGAGCGTCACGCCAAGCCCGGTTCCGAGGCCCAGGAACAGCATGCGGCCGCCTGCGTAGCTGCCAATCGCCTGCATGGCCGCATCGTTGGTGATGCGCACCGGCTTGCCGAATGCCTGCTCGAAATCGAATCCCACCCAGCCGTGCCCGAGGTTGTGGGGCTCGGCGGCTATGCGACCGCGGAACACCACGCCGGGATAGCCGATCGCCACGGCGTCATAGCGCAGCTGCGGCGCGAGGCGCTTCAGCTCGCGCACCATGTGCCCCGGGGTGAGCCCGGGGCCGGAAGCGAAGCGCAGGATCGGACCGCGCCCGTCGAGGCGAAACTTGACGTGCGTGCCGCCGATGTCGATGACGAGGATGCGGCGTGGGGTGCGTGATCTGGCGGCCATGCAGCGCGGATTCTGGCCTGAATCGGCGCCTTTGACCATGCGCACCCGGCCCGACCGTCCCTGCGGCAGCCTCCGGCTTGCGAGGCTGCCTCGGGGGCGCGCGGACTTCAGAACAGTCCGGTGATCTTGCCGTTGTCGTCGACGTCGATCGAGTCGGCGGCCGGGACCTTCGGCAGCCCGGGCATCGTCATGACATCGCCACAGATCATGATCACGAACTCGGCGCCCGCGGCAAGCCGCACCTCGCGGATCCCGACCACGTGCCCCTCAGGCGCACCGCGCAGCTTCGGATCGGTGGAGAACGAGTACTGGGTCTTGGCGACGCACACCGGGTAGTGGCCGTAGCCGGCGTCCTGGAGCTGCTTGATCTGCGCGCGCACTTTGGCGTCGGCAGTGATGTCGGCGGCGTGATAGATCTTGGTCGCGATCGCCTTCATCTTGTCCCACAGGCTCGCGCCGTCCTCGTACACGAAGTGGAAGCCGCTGGGCTGCTCGCACAGGCGCACCACCTCGCGCCCGAGCTCGAGCGCGCCCTTGCCACCGTCGGCAAAGTGCGTGGCGGCGACCACGCGCACGCCCTTGGCCGCGAAGCGGTCGATGAGCTGCTTGATCTCGCGGTCGGTGTCCTCGGCGCGGCGGTTGATGGCCACCACACAATGCAGGCCGTAGTTGTTGCGCACGTTGTCGATGTGGCGCTCGAGGTTGACCGCGCCCTTCTCCAGCGCCTCGAGGTTCTCGTTCTTGAGGTCCGCCAGCTCCATCCCGCCGTGATACTTGAGCGCACGGATGGTGGCCACGACGACCGCCGCGCTGGGCTTCAGTCCCGCCTTGCGGCACTTGATGTCGACGAACTTCTCCGCCCCGAGGTCGGCACCAAAGCCGGCCTCCGTCACCACGAAGTCGGCGAGCTTGAGCGCCGAGCGCGTCGCGATCACCGAGTTGCAGCCATGCGCGATGTTGGCGAATGGGCCACCGTGGATGAAGGCCGGGTTGTTCTCCAGCGTCTGCACCAGGTTGGGCGCGAGTGCGGTCTTCAGCAGCGCGGTCATGGCGCCGTGCGCCTTGAGGTCGCGGGCGCGGATCGGCTGGCCGTCGCCACGGTAGCCGACCACGATGCTGCCCAGGCGCTCCTTGAGGTCCTTGATGCTCGTCGACAGGCACAGGATCGCCATGACTTCGGAGGCGACCACGATGTCGAAGCCGTCTTCGCGCGGCACGCCGTGCGCGGTGCCGCCGAGCCCGATGACGATGTTGCGCAGGGCGCGGTCGTTGACGTCGACCACGCGCCGCCAGGTGACGCGGCGCACGTCGAAGCCCAGCGCATTGCCCTGCTGGATGTGGTTGTCGATGAGCGCGGCGAGTAGATTGTTGGCGAGCGCGATGGCCGCGAAGTCGCCGGTGAAGTGCAGGTTGATGTCCTCCATCGGGACCACTTGCGAGTAGCCGCCGCCCGCCGCCCCGCCCTTAACGCCGAACACCGGGCCCAGGGCCGGCTCGCGCAGGCACACGATGGCGCGCTTGCCGAGCTGGTTGAGTGCATCGCCCAGGCCCACGGTGGTCGTGGTCTTGCCCTCGCCCGCGGGCGTCGGGGAGATCGCGGTCACGAGGATCAGCTTGCCGTCCGGGCGGTCCTTGAGGCTCGCCAGGTACTCCAGTGAGATCTTCGCCTTGTAGTGGCCGTAAGGCTCGAGGCTGTCCTCGGGGATGCCCAGCCGCTCCGTGGCGAGGGGAATGATCGGCTTCAGCTTGCCGCGCTGCGCGATCTCGATGTTGCTCGGGAAGGAGCCTGCCTTCGACACTTCACTGGGCTTCGCAGACATATTATTGAGGCCGTGACGGTAAAAAGAGCGGGCGGCCATGCTACCAGAAGGGATGCGCCGGACGCCCACCGCCTTTGGCTACAATGGCCCGCAGTATGCTCTGGCTCAAGGCCTTTCACGTGGTGTTCGTGGTGACCTGGTTCGCGGGCCTGTTCTACCTGCCGCGCCTTTTCATCTACCACGCCGTCGCCCGCGACACGATCAGCCGCGACCGTTTCATCGTCATGGAGCGGCGGCTGTTCTTCATCATGACCCTGGGCGCGGTGGTGGCGGTTTTGTTCGGAACCGCCATGATTCTGAATGCCCCCGACTACCTGAAGCTCGGCTGGCTGCGGTCGAAGCTGTTCCTGGTGGCGGGCCTCGTCGTCTACCACGCCCTGTGCTACCGGCTGATGCTCGACCTGCGCGCAAGCCGCCCGCCGCGCTCGCAGCGCTGGTACCGGCTCTTCAACGAGGTGCCGGCACTGTTCCTGGTCGCGATCGTGGTGCTGGCGGTCGTCAAGCCCTGACCGGGACCCCGCGGGAGCCTGCAGCACTCCCGCGGGCCCGGGTTCCAGACCTCACCAGATCCTGACGCGCTGCTCCGGCGGGATGTACATCCGGTCGGTGGACTTCACGTCGAACGCCTCGTACCAGGTGTCGATGTTCGGCAGCGGCCCGTTGACGCGGAAGCGCGACGGGCTGTGCACGTCGGACATCACAAGCTGGCGCATCGCCCCGTCGCGGTACTTCTCGCGCCACACCTGCGCATAGGCCAGGTAGAAGCGCTGGTCGCCGGTCAGTCCGTCAAGCACCGGGGCAGGCTTCCCCTTGAGCGAGATCAGGTAGGCCTCGTGGGCCATGTTGAGGCCGCCCAGGTCGCCGATGTTCTCCCCTATGGTGTTGGCGCCGTTGACCTTGAGCCCCGGGAGCGCCTCGAAGCCCGAGAACTCGCGGATCAGTAGGTCCTTGCGCTGGTCGAACACCTGCGCATCCTTGACGGTCCACCAGTCGACCATGGCGCCGGTCGGACCGAACTTGCGCCCCTGATCGTCGAAGCCGTGACCGATCTCGTGACCGATCACCGCGCCGATGGCGCCATAGTTCACCGCATCGTCCGCGTTCGGATCGAAGAATGGCGGTTGCAGGATGGCCGCAGGGAAGACGATCTCGTTGTTGAGCGGGTTGTAGTAGGCATTGATCTCCTGCGGGTTCATGCCCCACTCGCCGCGGTCGACCGGCTTGTCGAGCCGTGCGAGCTGGTAGTCCCACCACCACTGGGCTGCGCGGTGCGAGTTGCCGAGCGGGTCGTCGCGCTTGATGGTCAGCGTCGAGTAGTCCTTCCAGGTGTCCGGGTAGCCGATCTTGGTCGTGAACCCGGCGAGCTTCTCGTGCGCGCGCGTCTTGGTCTCGGGCGTCATCCAGTCGAGGTGGTCGATGCGCTGGCTGAGGGCCGCCTTCAGGTTGTTGACCAGCTGCTGCATCTTGGCCTTCGACTCGGGCGGGAAATACTCCGCCACGTACAGCTGCCCGACTGCCTCACCGAGCGCCCCGTCGACCGCGGACACGCCGCGCTTCCAGCGTTCACGCTGCTGCGGCTGCCCGCGCATCGTCTGGCCGTAGAAGGCGAAGCGTGCCTCGTCGAAGCGCTTGGGCAGGTAGGGCGCGTTGTCGTTGAGGTAGTGGAAGGTGAGGAAGGCGCGCAGCGTCGGCACGGGGGTCTTGCCGAACAGGTGCGCCAGGTCACGCACCGCGGTGAGCTCGCCCAGCACCAGGTCCTGGCGGCCGCCGAGCTGCTGTGCATCCAGGAACGCCTGCCACGGGAAACCCGGCGCGTAGGCCTGCAGCTGCGCCTTGGTGCGCGGGTTGTAGGTAGCCTCGGCGTCGCGGCGCTTCTCGATCGGCCACTGCACCTTTGCCGCCGCGGTCTCGAATTCCATGACCGCACGCGCCTGGGTATGCGGGTCGGGGCTGCCGCCCAAAGTCAGCATGCGCGCCACGTAGGCGACGTACTTCTCGCGCAGCGTCTTCAGCTGCGGGTCGTCCTTGAGGTAGTAGTCGCGGTCGGGCAGTCCGAGGGAGGACTCGGTGATCTGCACCATGTAGCGATCGGGGTTCTTGTTGTCGGCGCTGAGGGAGACATCGAAAAGCGATGCGAACCCGAGCGTACCGAACAGGCGTGCCACGTCGCTGCGCGTCTTCGCCGCGGCGATGGCGTCGAGGCCGGCCTGCGCCGGAGCCAGCCCGTTGGCCTCGATGGTCGTCTCATCCAGGAAGGCCGCGTAGAAATCGCCGATCTGCTGCTGCGGCGTTCCGGTCGCGGCATGCGCGGCGGCCGCCTTCTCCAGGATGACCCGCAGCCGCTCCTTGGTGAGGTCGTCGAGCCGGTCGAAAGGCCCGTAGCTGGACTTGTCGGCGGGGATCTCGAAGGTGCGGTCCCAGCCGCCGTTGGCGTAGGCGAAGAAATCATCTCCGGCCCGCACACTGTGGTCGGCGGAAGTGAGGTCCAGGCCGAAGTCGCCGATGGCGGCCTTCGGGGCCGCGGGCGCGGGCGCAGGAGTCGGTGCGGGCGCGGCGGCGGTTGCGGGAGCGGACACGGGCTGCTTCTCCTCGGCGGGCTTGCTGGCGCAGGCGGTGAGGGCCACGGCCAGGGCGGCGACGTACGCGAGTCTCATAGGTTGGGACCTTCGTTGATAAACGCAAGGCGCGCATGATACGGCGCGGCGTGCAGGGGAGCACCCCGGGCGATGACTGCGGCCCTGCGGGAACGCACGGCCTGCCGAGGAAAGCACTCGCCCCGGCGCTACGGCCCGAATTCGCGCACCAGGTCGCGCCAGGAGTCGGGACCGGCCGCCGCCGCACCGGCCCCCGCCTCGGTACCGAGGTAAAGGAAGCCGACGATCGCATCGCCGGGCGCGAAGCCCAGGGCGGCCTTCACGCTCTCATCGTAGGCGGCTGGCCCGGTCTTCCACATCGCATTGAAGCCCAGGGCCACGGCCGCCAGCATCATCGCCTCGGTGGCGGCACCGACCGCGAGCAGCTGCTCCGTGGCGGGCACCTTGGGCATGTCCTTGTTGAGCTTCGCACCCACCACCACGATGAGGGGCGCGCGCAGTGCCTTGGCCCGCTCGCGCGCGAGCGTCTCCTCGCTGCTGGAAGGGTGGGTGCGGCGCAGGTGGTCCGCGAGCAGCGCCCCGAATCGCTCACGCTGCGCCTCGCGCACGATGACGAAGCGCCACGGCCGCAGGCGCCCATGATCCGGCGCGCGCGCGGCGCTCGCGAAGATCAGCTCGAGGGCAGCCGCATCCGGAGCGGGTGCCGAGAGGGTGCGTGCCGAGCGGCGCGACAGGAGCAGGTCTATGGCTTGCATACCCATATTGTCGCAGACTTTGCCCCATGCTCGTGACCGCCGAAGCCTGCGAACGCAACAAGGGCCCGATCCTCGAAGTGCTGCGCCGGGAGTTTGCCGTGGCCCGCAGCGTCCTCGAGGTCGGCAGCGGCACCGGCCAGCACGCGGTTCACTTCGCCGCGGCGCTGCCGCACCTCGCTTGGCAACCCACCGAAGTCGCCTCATTGCTCGGCCCGCTCGCCGAGCGCGTGCGGGCAGATGGCGGCGCGAACCTGGCCCAGCCGCTCGCCCTCGACGTGCGCTCGCTCCCCTGGGCGGTCCCGGCGGCGGATGCGATCTTCACCGCCAACACGCTGCACATCATGGGCTGGCCAGCCGTTACCGATTTCTTCCGGGGCGTGGCCCAGGTGCTGGGCGGAACGGGCGTGCTGTGTGTCTACGGCCCGTTCAACTACGAGGGTCGCTTCACGAGTCCGAGCAATGCGCAGTTCGATGCCTGGCTCAAGGCGCGCGACCCGGCGAGCGGCATCCGCGACTGCGAGGCCGTCGCCGAGCTCGCGTGCGCTGCGGGGCTGCGCCTGACGGCCGATCTTCCCATGCCCGCCAACAACCGCACCCTGGTATTCCGCGGCACCGCCGGCGGAGTGCGCTAGCATCCCGGTCATGGAACCCGTGACCCTTGCCGAAATCCGTGCGGCCATCCGCGCCATCCCGGACTACCCCAAGCCCGGCATCATCTTCCGCGACATCACGACGCTGCTCGGCGACGCGCGCGCGTTCCGCGGCGTGATAGACCAGCTGGTGGAGCCCTGGACCGGCAGCGCCGTCGCGCACGTGGCCGGGATCGAGGCGCGCGGCTTCATCCTCGGCGGTGCGCTTGCGCACCAGCTGCGCGCCGGCTTTGTCCCCATCCGCAAGAAGGGCAAGCTGCCGCATGCCACGGTGCGCGTGGCCTATTCGCTCGAGTACGGACTCGACGAGATGGAGATGCACCGCGACGCGGTGCGTCCCGGAGAGCGCATCATCCTGGTTGATGACCTGATCGCCACGGGCGGCACGGCGACGGCGGCGGTGAAGCTGCTGCGCTCGCTAGGCGCGCAGGTTGTCGCGGCCTGTTTCATCGTCGACCTGCCGGAGTTGAAGGGTTCGGCGCGCCTTGCCGAGCTCGAGGTGCCGGTCCGTGCGCTTGTGAGCTTCGAGGGCCATTAGGGCAATTCGGCCACCCGGCTCACAGGCAAAAAAATACTTATTACTCAGGTATTTATCGATGTCTTGCCGCGAACATTACGTTGCGGTCATACGCCCCTTCATACCCGGGATTGCGTTCATAATACGCCCGCCCTCGAGGTAGGGAGCCTGTCCGGATGATGTGCGTTGCCGCGTAACGCATATGAGCCGGTCAGGCATCCGCCACGAAGGCAGATGCAGCTGCCGAATCCCTCATCCTGGAGTACACATCGATGTTCAAGAAGCTGATTCCGGTTATCGCCCTGGCCCTGATCGCCGGCCCCGTGCTGGCTGCTGACCCGGCCCCGGCGGGTGACACGGCCCCCGCCAAGTCGTCCACCACCAGCCACAAGAAGCACCACCACAAGAAGCACTCCTCGAAGTCGACGGATTCTTCCTCGACTGCTCCGGCGAAGTAAGCCGCGGTTCGAACGAACCATAGCTGAACCAAGGAGCCCCGCCGGCGACGGCGGGGCTCTTTTTTTGCCCGTCGCTCCCGTGGCCCCACGCCCGTGGACCGGCGCCTGCCGGGGCTTGCCCCGGCCGGCACTTCGGGTTCACATTTACGCCAATGGATGGCACCCAACAGGCCGCGATTCACCAGGCGCTGGTCGAGGTCCAACATGCCGTCACCAGCATGACTTTCCCGAGCTGCGACCAGGAGGACCTGATTGAAGCGATCGACAGCGTCGAGGGCGAGCTGCACACCTCGCACCCGAACCTCGCCGTGATGTGCCGTTTCCTCAACTCGATCGCCCGCAGCCTGCGGGCGCAGCCCGAGGCGCGCGAGGCGTGCCTGGCAATCGAGGCTGCGATCGGCAAGGCGGGCATGCCCAGCACCTGGCAGTCCGGCATCTGATCGCCCCCACCGACCGTACCCGGCTGGCCCGCCGCAAGGACCGCGGCAGCTATGACCTGGCCACCGTGCACGCCATCCTCGACGAGGCGCTGTATTGCCACGTGGGCTTCAGCCTCGAGGGTCAGCCCTACGTGATCCCCACGATCCACGCGCGCCGGGGCGAGCAGCTGCTGCTGCACGGCTCGGTGGCGAGCCGCATGCTTGGCACGCTCGCAACCGCCATCCCCCTGTGCGTCACCGTGACGCTGCTCGATGGGCTGGTACTGGCGCGCTCCGGGTTCAACCACTCCATGAACTACCGCTCGGTGGTGATCCTCGCCACCGCCACCGAAATCACCACCGAGGCGGACAAGCGTGCCGCGCTGGACGCCCTGGTGAACCGCGTGCTGCCCAACCGCGCCGCAGCGGTACGCGCCGCCAACCGCAAGGAACTCAACGCGACCACCGTGCTGGCGCTGCCGATCGCGGAGGCCTCGGCCAAGGTGCGTACCGGTCCACCGCACGACGACGAGGACGACCTGGCGATGGAGTGCTGGGCCGGCGAACTGCCGCTGACGCTGACCGCACTGCAGCCGGTCCCGGATCCGCACCTCCGCCCCGGGATCCCGGTCCCCGCCGAGCTCACCCAATGGTCCCGCCGCGGCACCGACGGAAAGTCCTGACCTAACGGCCCGTTGCGCCGGCGGCGGCGCCCCTCTAACTTCGAGGGCGGATGTTCACCCCGCTCTCACAAGTCCTGGTGCTGCTCGCCGGTTCGGTGTTCATGGTGACACTGGCGCGGCGCCTGGCGCTGCCGACCACCATGGCCTACCTCGTCGTGGGGCTGCTGCTGGGGCCGCATGCCTTCGCTGTGCTCGCCGACTCCTCCGGGACGCGCCTGCTCGCCGACCTCGGGGTGGCCTTCCTGCTGTTCACGCTCGGGCTGGAGTTCTCCCTGCCGCGGATGCTCGCGATGCGGCGCGAGGTATTCGGCCTCGGGGCGGCGCAGGTGAGCCTCACCGCGGCGGTCTTCGCGGTGCTCGCGAACCTCGCCGGAGTCCCCTGGCTGGTGGCGGTCGTGCTCGGCGGTGCGATCGCCATGAGCTCCACCGCGATCCTGCTGCAACAGCTCACCGAGCGCTCCGAGCTCAACCGCACCCACGGGCGCCTGGCTTTCGCGATGCTGCTGTTCCAGGACCTGGCGTTCGTCCCCTTCCTCGCCCTCGCCTCCGCCCTGATCGGCGGCGAGGACCAGCTGCACATGAGCCATGGTCTCCTGCCGGTGCTCGGCGGCATGCTCGCGATCGTCGCGGTGCTGGCAGCCGGCCGCTGGCTCCTGCGGCCGTTGTTCCACGTGATCGCCCACAGCCGCCTGCGCGAGCTGTTCACGCTGACGGTGCTGCTGGTGGTGCTGGCATCGGCCTGGGTGTCGCACAGCGCCGGCCTGTCCTTCGCACTCGGCGCCTTCCTCGCCGGGATGATGCTGGCGGAGACCGAGTACCGCCACCAGATCGAGGCCGTCATCCGCCCGTTCCGCGATCTGCTGCTGGGTCTGTTCTTCATCTCGGTGGGCATGCTGCTCGACCTGCACGTGCTGGTCAGCCCGCCGGAACTCGCCGCCGTAATGTTGCTGCTGGCGAGCATCGTCGTGCTGAAGGCGCTCCTGGCGACGCTGGTCACGCGCCCGTTCACTGACTCGAGCTTCAAGGCGCTGCGGACCGGCATCGTCATGTCGATCGGCGGAGAATTCGGCATCGCGCTTTGTACCCTCCTGCTGCAGGCAAAACTGCTGCCCGCCGCCACCGGCGGCCCGATCCTGATCGCGCTCGTGCTGTCCATGGTGCTGAGCCCCGTGATCCTCAACAACAACAAGCGCGTGGCGCGCTTCCTCCTGGCCGAGCGCGGCCCGGTGCGCACCGCAAGCGAGCGCGAGGAATCCGCAACGCACGGCATCGCCGAGCGCGACCACGTGATCCTCTGCGGCTTCGGCCGCGTCGGTCAGAACATCGCGCGCGTGCTCGAGTCGCAGGGCTTCGAATTCATCGCCCTCGACCTGGACCCGGCCCGCATCCGTGCCGCGCGCCAAGCGGGGGACCCGGTGCTGTTCGGGGATTCGTCCGACGAGGAAATGCTGGGCAAGGCCGGGATCGCCACCGCCAGCGCGGTCGTCATCAGCTTCTCCGACCCCGCGACCGCGATCGGCATACTGCACAGCGTGCGACGCATGCGCCCGGAGCTGCCGGTGCTGGTACGCACGCAGGACGATGCGCGCCTCAGTGAGCTACGCGCCGCCGGGGCGACCGACGTGGTCCCCGAGACCTTCGAGGCTAGCCTCATGCTGGTCTCGCACGTGCTCATGCTGCTGCACGTCCCGGTTTCCCGCGTGGTGCGCACGCTGGGCGAGATCCGCAGCAACCGCTATGAGGTGCTGCGCAACGTGGTGGGGCGCGAGGACCGCAGTGCCGCGGATGCAACGCTCGAGCACCGCGAGGCATTGCGCTCAATCGTGGTACCGCCCGGCGCCTGGTCGATCGGGCGCACGCTGGCCGAGGTGCGCGAACGAGGCGTCGAGGTCGCCTTCACAGGCATCCGCCGGCACGGGATCCTAGGGCGCGAGCCTGCCAACGACACGATCCTGCGCGACGGCGACATCGTGGTCATCTACGGGCAGCCCGAAGAGCTCGAGCGCGCCGAGTCGGTGCTGCTGGCCGGCTAGCGCCCCGCGCCGGCGCGCTCCCAAGGTAAAATGCCGTCCGCGGCGCAGCACCGCCGACCTTGCCCGTCTCCAGGACACAACCATGCACAAGAGCCGCCTCGCCGGGTTCATCATCGACTGCCAGACCCAGGACCTGGAGGGCGCAGCCCGCTTCTGGGGCGCCGCACTGGGATTCGCCGCAGAGGCGGCCCCCGGGGCCGCCGAGGCGCGCTACCGCCGCCTCGACACCGCCCCGGACGAGCTGCACATAGAGGTCCAGCAGGTCGAACACCCGAGCCGCGTGCACCTGGACATCGAAGCCGATGATATCGAGGCGGAGGTGGCGCGCCTGGAGGCGCTGGGCGCGCGCCGCATCGCCAGCGTGCACAGCTGGGTGGTCATGGAGGCGCCGACCGGGCACCGCTTCTGCGTAGTGCGCGTACAGCGCAGTGACTTCGACGCGCGCGCCAACCGCTGGCCTTAAGACAAACAATGAAACGCGCCGACATCCACTTCCCGCCCAAGCACGAAGCGCTGCGCGACGACGTGCACGCGCTCGGTGCCATGGTGGGCGAGATCCTGCGCGAACAGGGGGGCGCGGAACTGTTCCGCCTGGTCGAGGGCGAGCGCGTGGCCGCCATCCGCGCCCGCAACGGCGACGCCGGAGCCCGCGCGGAGCTCGCCGCGCACGTCCGCGAGCGCCCCCCGGCAGTGGCCCGCGACCTGGTGCGCGCCTTCTCCATGTGGTTCCAGGCTGTGAACCTCGCCGAGAAGGTGCACCGCATCCGGCGGCGGCGCGACTACTTCGTCAAGGACAGCCAGCGCCCACAGCCCGGCGGTGTAGAGGACGCACTCGCCGCCCTCCAGGGCCGGGGCCTGAGCCTGCCGCAGGTGTTGCAGCTGCTCGCGAACCTCTCGATCGAGCCGGTGTTCGCCCCGCATTCGACCGAGGCCGCGCGGCGCACCCTGCTGCGCAAGCAGCAGCGCATCGCGCACCGGCTGCTGCAGCGCCTGGACCCGAGCCTCACCCCCCAGGAGGCGCGCAGCATCTGGGATAGCATCCGCATGGAACTCACCAGCGGCTGGCAGACCGAGGAGCTACCACGGGCGCGCCTGACGGTCGGCGACGAACGCGAGCAGATCCTCTTCTACTTCATCGAGGTGCTGTATCGCGTCGTGCCGGCGTTCTACGAGGAGATCGCGCAGGCGCTCACCAAGGTGTTCGGCGAGGAGGCTCTGGGCGCGCGCGTACCGGCGCTGCTGCATTTCGGATCCTGGGCCGGCGGCGACATGGACGGCAATCCCGACGTGCACGCCAAGAGCATCCGCGAGACGCTCGCGCGGCAGCACCAGGTGGTCATCAACACCTACTTCAACGAGTGCCAGGAGCTCGCGCAGCGCCTGTCGCAGAGTGCCAGCCGCGTGGGCGCCTCGGCCGAGCTCGCCAAGCAGGTCGAGCACTACGGCACGGTGCTGCCGGGCGCGCGCGCGGGCACCCCGGCACGCCACGACCGCATGCCCTACCGGGTGTTCCTCGCGCAAGTCGGCGAACGCCTGCGCGCCACGTTCGAGGGCCGCGCCACCGGCTACGAGAAGGCACGGCTGTTCCGCGACGACGTCGCCCTGATCGCCGCGAGCCTCAAGGCGAATCGCGGCGCGAACGCCGGCCTCTTCTACGTCGAGCGGCTACTGCGCCGCATCGACACCTTCGGGTTTCACCTCGCGACGCTCGACGTGCGTCAGCATGCGGACGTGCTGCACCAGGTGATCGCGCAGGGCCTGGCGGATGACCAGTGGCTGACCCGCAGCCGCCACGAGCGCCGCGACCTGCTCGCCGAGGCCCTGGATAAGGACCGCGGCCCGGTCATCGAGCTGGACGCGCTGGGGAAGCGCACGCTCGCGGTGTTCGATGCGATCAAACAGGTGCGGCACCGCTACGGGGCCGAGGCCATCGGCTACTTCATCATTTCGGGCGCGACCGGCGCGGACGACCTGCTCGCCGCGCTGCTGCTCGCGCACTGGGCGGCCGCCTACGACAAGCACACCGGCGAGGTCGCCCTCGACATCGCGCCTCAGTTCGAGACCGAGGAATCGCTCACCGCCTGCGGGGCGACGCTCGCCGAGCTGCTGGCCGATCCGCTCTACCGGCGCCACCTCGAGGCCCGCGGCCGCCGCCAGTGCGTGCTGATCGGATACTCCGACAGCAACAAGGAGGCCGGCCCCTGCGCCTCGCGCTTCCTCATCCACCAGGCCCAGGCGGACATCGCGCGCGTGCTGGGCGCCGCCGGGGAGCTGCCGGTGCTGTTCCACGCGCGCGGCGGCAGCCTCGCCCGCGGCGGCGGCCGGATCGAGGCCATCGTGAAGGCCGCGCCACCGGGAGCGGTGGATGGCGTGCTGCGCCTGCGCGAACAGGGCTCGACCGTCAAGCAAGGTTACGGGCTGCGCCCGATCGCGATGCGCACGCTCGAGCGTGCCTTCAATGCGCTGAGCCTCGCCACGGAAGCAGTGCACGCCGGGCGCATCCCCCCGGACAGTGCCGCGCACCTGGAAGTAGCACGCGTACTCGCCCAGGAGAGCCGCGCCACCTACCGCCAGCTGGTGTACTCGCGTCCCGAGTTCTACGAGTTCTTCCAGGCCTCCACCCCCATCGACGTCATCGAGCGCATGCAGATCGGCTCGCGCTCGGTGCACCGCGCCGCCGGTGCCGGGATCGATGCGCTCCTGCCAGTGCCCTGGGTGTTCGCCTGGTCGCAGGCGCGCTTCATGCTGCCCGGCTGGTACGGGGCCGGCAGCGGGCTCGCTGCCGCCGTGCGTGCCCTGGGCAACGCACGGATACGCGAGGCCTATGGCTCGTGGTTCTTCTTCCGCAACCTCATCGACGATATCGAGACCATGCTGGCGCGCGCCGACCTGGAAATCGCTGCCTACTACGAGGAGCTGACGCCCGCGCCGCTGCGCGCCTTCGGCGCCGACATCCGCAGCGAGTACCGGCTTGCCTGCGAGCAGATCCTCGCGCTCAAGGACAGCCGCGAGCTCTTGGACTCGGACCCGACGCTGCAGCGCTCGATCGGCTTGCGCAACCCCTACGTGGACCCCATGAACCTCATGCAGGTCGATTTGCTGCGGCGCTGGCGCGCCGGCAACCGCAGCGACCACGACCTGTTCGCGGCCCTGCTCTCGAGTGTCGGCGGCATCGCCGAGGGCCTGCAGAGCACCGGCTGATGAGCGCGCCACGACTGACCATCCGTGCGGCGGTGCCGGGCGAAGAGTCCCTGGTACTGCGCTTCATCCGCGACCTCGCCGAGTACGAGCGCCTCGCCGACCAGGTGGTGGCAACACCGCAGGACCTGCACAAGGCCCTCTTCGGGCCCCGTCCCTACGCGGAAGTGGTGTTCGGCTGCCTTGACGAACGGCCGGTCGGCTTCGCGCTGTTCTTCCACAACTTCTCGACCTTCCTCGGCAAGCCCGGTATCTACCTCGAGGACCTGTTCGTGCTGCCGGCTGCACGCGGTGCAGGAGTCGGCAAGGCCCTCCTCAGTCACCTCGCGCGCCTGACGCTCGAGCGCGGGGGCGCACGCCTGGACTGGTCGGTGCTCGACTGGAACGAGCCCTCGATCGGGTTCTACCGCACTCTCGGGGCGGTGCCCCTGGATGACTGGACGGTTTTTCGCCTGAGCGGCCCGGGGCTTGCGCAGCTGGCGCAGGCTCAGGGCGGCCCGGGCCGCCGGTAAATCACGCCGTCCTTCATCACGAACTCAACGTGCGCGAGCGCGCCGATCTCGCGCGTCGGATCGCCCCGGACCGCGATCAGATCGGCATACATGCCCTCACGTACCCGGCCGAGGTCGGCCTCGTGGCCGAGGATGCGTGCATCCGTGGCGGTGGCTGCGGTGAGTGCCTGCTGCGCCGTCATGCCGTCGCGCACCATCCACTCGAGCTCGCGGTAGTTCGTGCCATGCGCGAAGACCCCCACGTCGCTGCCGCAGCCAATGGTCACGCCGGCCTTGAGCGCGTACTGGAAGGCCTGCGCCGCCTGCCGCATCCCCGCCGTGGGCTCCCCGCCCGGGACGTAGTGCTCGAAGTATTCGCCGTAGGCCGCCTCGGCCTCGAGCGTCGGCAGGTAGGCCACGTGATGCTCGGCCATGAGGCGGAACACCTCGGGCGTGCCCGCAAAGCCGTGCTCGATCGTGTCGACCCCGGCGAGGATCGCGCGGCGCATGCCCTCCGCCGTGGTGGCGTGCGCTGCAACCGGCCGACCTGAGCTGTGCGCCGTCGCCACCAGCGCCTGCAGTTCCTCCAGTGAAAAGGTCGGGGCCTGAGTACCACCCGGTCCCCACCGATAGTCGGCGTACACCTTGATCCAGTCCGCGCCGCGGCCGGCCTGCTCGCGCACCGCGCGGATCACCTCCTCCACGCCGCTCGCCTCCTGTGCGCCCTGGGGCGTGCAGCACACGTCCGGTCGCAGGCCGCGCGGGGCCGGCCCGTAGCTTCCGGTGGCCACGATCGCGCGCGTGGCAACGAACAGGCGCGGCCCGTCGATGAGGTGGTCCTCGATGGCACGCCGCAGCGACACGTCGGCGTAGTCGGCACCCTCGGTGCCGAGGTCGCGCAGCGTGGTGAATCCCGCGAGCAGCGTGGCCCGCGCCTGCACGCCGGCGCGCAGGGTACGGTACGGCACGGGCTCCTTCAGGACCTGGTCGTCCCAGCGCGTCTCGTTGTAGGGATGCAGGAACAGGTGCGAGTGGGCGTCCATGAGCCCGGGCATGAGGGTAAGCCCGGGCAGCTCGACCAACTGCGCGCCGGCAGGCGCGCTCACCTGCTCGGGGGCTCCCGTCGCAAGAATCCTCGCGCCCTGCACCAGCACCACCCAGCCCGGGTGCAGTGCCTCCCCCGCGGTCCAGACCTGCGCCGGATGCAGCAGCACCGCAGGCTCGGCGGCCCGGGCGAGCGTGGTCCCGGATACCAGGACGAAAACGAGGAGGAACAGGCGCCCGAGGGCGCGCCGAGAGTCGTTCATGGTTTTGTCTGCCTGTTGTCCGCGGGTGCGCGGGTCAGGCCTCAATGCCTCCGGGTGGCCGCAAGCTGGCCGCCCCCGGCAGCCGCCGCGCCGCTAGGAACCCATCAGTACGGTCGTATCGTAGCTCTCGAAACCGTGGATGGCGCGGGAATAGGCGTTGAAGACCAGCCGCTCGGCTACCTTGTCCGAGCGCGGTGCCAGGAGCATGCGCAGCACCACGTCGTCGCCGGGGCGGGTGGCATCCTCGGCGAGCAGCTGCTCGATGAAGCGCGTCAGGCGATGGTAGATCTCGTTGACGAAGCGCAGGTGCGCCCCATCGTGGACCTGCTCCGCGCCCGGGCCATAGGTGGCGCGTGCCTCCTCGGCCAGCTCGTGCAGGAACAGGTTGAGGAGCCGCGCCTTGTCCACCAGCCGCAGCTCGGCATAGAACTGGATTTCGGAATTGAGGTTCATGACGCGCCTCTTGCGGCAATTACCTCGTCATGCCGCCGGGAAGAAGTCGATCGGCTCGGTGGTGACGAGGGTATTCACGTCTTCCTTGCCGAACTGCATGGTGCGCACGATCGCGACGATCTTCTGCTCGAGATCCGGGTCATGCAGCTCGCTGGAAACGATGCGTGCCGCGGTGACCTCGCCGGTCGGGGCGATGGTGAATTCCACCACCACCTTGCCGTGCAGGTCGGCGTTGTCGCGCAGCGCACGCTGGTACAGGCTGTAGAGGCGCCCCTTGTTCTTGTCGAACATCAGCGCCACTTCCTCGCGCGAGCGACTCGGCTTGCCGCCACCGCCGGAGGCCACGGTGGAGCGGCCGGCGACCGCGCCGCTGATGATTCCGGAATTGACCGCCGTCGTGGCATTACCGGTGAGCGAACCGGCACCGCTGCCGAAGCCGCGGCTGGTGTCGGCGGAGGTGATGCCGCCGCTGCCGGCACCCACCTTGGAGGTGATCAGCGAGCGCTCGGCGTGGGCATCCGCACCCACGGCACCGGAAAGGTTCTTGGTCTCCATGGGCTTCAGGTCCATGACCTGGCGCAGGTCTGCGAGCTCGTCCTTGACCTGGTTCAACTGCTTCTGCGCCTTCTCGTGCGCCTTCTGCCGCTGGTCGACCGGCGGCGGGGTGACCGCGACCACCTTCGGCTGCTCGACCTTCGGCTTCTCCTCCACCTTCGGTGGCGGCGGCGGAGGCGGCTTGGGCTTTTCCTCGATCATCACGCGCGCCAGGCGCTGCGGAATGTCCTCGGTCGTGGGCGCCGCCGGCTTTGGCAGGAGCAGGAACAGGATGCTGAGCAATACCAGGATGACCAGCAGCACCCGCAGGATCTTCTGGAAGCGCGCATTGGCCTCGGGATCGCCTTCCCAGGCCAGTACGTATTCACGGTAGTAGGGGGCGAGCACCATGTGGCTGTTAACCCGGCTTGAAGACGGCGGTCGACACCGGCTTCTCCTTCTGGATCACGGCGAGCGAGATGCGGCCGTAGTCGGCGTCCGTGCAGGTCGCCATCACGCGCTTCAGCACGTCGTAGGGAATCGACTTGTCGGCCATGACGGTGATCTCGCGCTGCGCCAGATCCTTCTCGGTCATCTCCTTGCCGACCAGCAGCGGGCGCTTCAGGGCGGCGCGCAGCGGCTCGATGAGCGGGCTGGTGCTGGCGCGCACGTCGGCGACGGTCGACACGAACTCGCCCTGCACAAACACGTCGTTCTTCGTGACCATGACCACCACCGACTGCTTCGGCGCGGTCTGCGCGATCGACTGCGGGATCTCGATGCCCTTGGAGTTCTGGATCACCTCGACCTCGGTCGAGTACACGAGCAGGAACGCCACCATCACCGAGAGGATGTCGATCAGCGGGATCAGATTGAGGTGCGCATCGGCGCGGTTGCGCACGTGGTGCTGCGCCATGCGTAGCGCGCGGTTGGAGATGCTCATTGGTGCGCTCCGTTGACCGGCGTCGGCGGCGCGCTGTTGGCCACCGGTACCGCGGCATCGGTGGCCGGCGCATCGCCGATGGAGATGTCCGGGAACAGCTCGGCCTGAGTGGTATCGATGCCCGAGCCGGTCTCGAACACGCGCACGTGATCCATCACCTGCACCAGCGTGTCGTAGGGCGTGTCGGCCTCGAGCAGGATGGTCGCCTCGGTCTTCTCCGGGAATTTGGCCTTGACCCGCTTCAGGTACTCGACGAGCCCGTCGTAGTCGTAGCCGGTCGCGGTGCTGGGCAGAGTCGCGAGCGGGCCGGTGTTGCGGTCGGAGACCTGCAGCAGGTCCTTGCGCACGATAACCTCCAGCACCAGTCCCGGCGGCGGATCGCGGAACTCGGTCTGCGATTGCGGCAGGTTCAGCTGCAGGACCACGGTGCGGGAGAACACCGCGGTCATGAGCAGGAACGTCACCAGCACCGTGAAGATGTCGATCATCGGCACGAGCAGGAGCTCCGCCGGCTTGCGGCTATGACGCTCCAGCTTGCGATATTGATAGGAACGACGCATGCGGGACCCTTAAGCCCAGCCCACCGGTTCTACGCGCGCGAGCTTCAGGCGGCCGCGGGTGCGGCTGCCTGGCGCTCGGTGATCGCGTTGAGGAACTTGACCGACGCCATCTCCAGGCTGTCGATCAGCTCGGTGGTCTTGGTCTGCAGCCAGGCGTGGATGAACAGCAGCGGCACCGCGGTCATCAGACCGAAGGCTGTGCAGTTCATCGCCACTGAGATGCTGGCCGAGAGCAGGTTCGCCTTCTCGGCCGGGTTCACGGTCGCCACCGCCTGGAAGGCGCGGATCAGTCCCATGACGGTACCGAGCAGCCCGAGCAGCGTCGCGAGGTTCGCGAACGTCGCCAGATAGTGCGTGCGCTTCTCCAGGCGCGGCACCACCTCCATGAGGCTCTCCTCCATGGCCTTCTCGATGTCGTCACGTCGCCGCGCCGACTGGATGCGCGCCAGCCCGTAGTTGAGGATGTGCCCGATCGCGGAGTCGGACTTCGAGGTGGCCTGCGCCACGCCCCGGAAGTTGCCCTGCGACAGCATCGGCACGATCTCGTTCCACAGACTGCGGTTACGCGCCGCGGTCACGGTGAGATAGATGTAGCGTTCGATGGCGATCGCAAGACCGACCACGAACACGATCGCGATGGGGAACATGAATTCCCCGCCGCCCTGGAAGAAACGTACGATCAGGTTCCACAAGCCCATCTGACACTCCCGAGCTCAAAAACACCGCCACACAAGCACAAACACTATCGAAAACTGAATGACATAAGCCCAAAAAGCTGCGACCGGGGTCTCATCCCGGGAGGCCGCCCCGGGGCCCGTTACCGCTTCAAGCCCGAATCCGGAGCTGCGTCCGCTTTTGATGCATCGCCCTGCGGCTGCAGGGCGTCGTAATAGCGGTTCTGGCGCCGGAACACGTCCCGGTCGAGCGGTTGCAGGACCTCATCCAGAAGGCTGTTCACCGGGCGACCGACCATGTCACCGAGCTCCGAGCGCTTCCAGGGAACGATATACAGCACTTTCGGTAACTCGCTGTTACCGGTCACGTCCACGCCCTCGAGGTTCAGCCGGTCGACCCCCTTGGTAGCAGCCCCTGATGGCTTCGTTCCCGGAGCCGCCGCGGCGGCCTTGGGCGCCGCAGGGGCCTTCGGGACGCCCGCGGCAGCCGGTGCCCGGACGGCCTTCGCAGGGGGTGCCGGCGCGGTGGGGGACCCGTCCGCCGGCGTGGCGCGGCTCGTGTCGACCCCGGGCTCGAGGTCCTGCGGGCGCGGCAGCGGCTGCGCAGCCGGGGCGGCCTGCGCCCGCACGCCTACGGGCAGTAACGCGAGCAACCCGACGGCGGCCAGCGCGACCCATGCGCGGTTACGGTCCATATTCAGCCTCCTGTGGCCGGCGCGCTATCGCCGGCCGCCGCGTTCGCCGGCGCACTCTGGGGCGCGGGCACTGCGGGTGGTGAAGCGGCGGGCGCCTCAGCCGGCGCGGCATCCGCGGGCGGCGCCTGCACCGGCGCCTTGATCCCCAGTCGCTGGCGCAGTTCCGCGATCCAGCTGCTGACCGGCTTCTCCTCGCCGGTGATCGACTTGTACTCCTCGAACGCCTTCAGCGCGCGTTGCGGATCCCCGAGGTACAGGTCCGAGACCACGCCGAGGTTGCGCCACGCCGGCGCGTAGCGCGGCTCGGCGGCGATCGCCTGCTCGTAGGAGCTCGCCGCGTCCTTGAACTCCCCGCGCATGCGCTGCGTAACGCCGAGCTCGGTCCAGGCAACCGCGTCGCCCGGTTCGCGCTGCACCGCGCCCTTGAGACTCTGCTCGGCCTCTGCCAACTGGCCCTGCTTGCGCTGCAGGAGGCCGAGGTCGACGAGCGGCGTGGAAAGCTGCGGGTACTGCAGGGCTACCTGCTTGAAGCCGAGTTCGGCCTCGGTGTTGTTGCCCGCACGCATGTAGCGCAGCGCACGATCGAAGTCCGCGCGCGCCGCGGCCGGCACTTCGGGTCGCGCGGCCGGGGCAGCCGATGGCGGGCCAGGGGCCGGCGCCACCGCGGCAGCGGTGGCCGGCGCGGCAGGAGCCGGCGCCGCCGCGCGCGGCGGCGGATGCGGCGGCTGCGAGGCGCAGCCCGCCGCGAGCAGCAGGCCCGCCAGCACTGCCGGCAACGTGCCGTGATTATTCGAGGTTGGCGACGACATCCTGGGTCATCTCCGTCTTGCCGTAGCGGGCGGGCTTGAGTTCGGCGAGCGCCTGGAAGCTCTTGCGCACCGACTCGTCGTACACGCCGTCCTTGGCGCGCGCCGCGTTGATCTCGTGGGCCTTGATCGCCTCTTCCTCGAAGGGGAACACCTGTTCCTCGAGTAGCGCGTTGTACTCCTCAAGCTCCGGCCCCTTGAGGGTCTTGGGGCGTTCGGAGGCCATGACGTCCTTGGCGAGCGTGCGGTAAAGCTCGGCCATCTCGTAGGTCGCAGCCGTGGTGACCTCGGCGACCTGGTAGTCGGCGGCGCGCTTGTAGCCGTCCATCGCAGTCTCGAGGGCATTGCGCTTGACCACAAGGCTCTTCTTGAGCGGCGCTGTGAGGCGCACCGCACGGAAGGCATCGCGGGCCGGTTGTGCCAGGGCGAGCTGCGACTTCGCCGCCAGGAAGTGGCTGCGCTCAGTGCGCTGGGCTCCGGCCTGGGCATCGGAGCTGATGATCTCGTGGTAGAAGCGGTCGCGCCGCGCCGGATCGCCGGCCTTCTCGGCGTAGTCGGCCAGGTGCCAGCGGGCCTCCTGTGCGTCCGCGAGCGGGGGATTCGTGCCGACGAACTTCTCCAGCATGCCGGCGGCCTTGGTGGTGTTGCCGGCCTTGGCGTATAGGTCCGCCGATTGCATGAGCGCCTCGCGCTGCACGGCCTTGTCCTCACTCGGGTTCGCGGCGATCCGCTCGTACTCGGCCGCCGCATCCGCCGGACGGTTCGCCGCGGCGTAGGCGACGGCGAGCTTGCGGGTCACGTCGGGCTGCAGCGTGGACTGCGGGAACTGGCGCCGGAAGTCCTCCAGCACCGCGATGGCGCGGTCCCACTGCTTGAGGTTCACAAGTCCGGTCGCCGCATCGTACTGCGCGTTGGCGCGGATCTTCGAGTCCGGCGCCACCCGGGCTACGCGCAGGAAGTCCTCGACGGCGGCGTTGGTGTCACCGCCTTGGAGCTTGGCCTCGCCCTGCTTGTAGACGCTGGCGGCGAGGCGCTCGGTCAGGTCGGCACGCATCTTCTCGTCGTTGCCGGCGAGTTCGCGCGCCTGCACGAACGCGGGCTCGGCCTTGGCGTATTCGCCCTGGTCATAGTACGACTGCGCGATGATCGTCCAGGCAATGCGCTGCTTGGGCAGGTCCACCGGGGGCTGGCGCGCGAGCAGCTCCTGCGAGACCTTGATGGCGCGCGCGCGGTCGCCGGCCGCGTAGATGTCCTCGGCGGCGTGCGTGAGCACGATGGCGCTCTCGGGATGCTCCGGGAAGGTCTCGGCGAACTTCACGTTGGCATCCACCTCGCGGCCGTGCCAGGCGTCCTTGACGGTCCCGGTGAGGCTCTCGCCGGCCTTCTGGTAGGACACCAGCGCCGCGTGTGCGGCAGCCGCGGACTTGTCATTGCGCGGGTAGTCGTAGGCGGTACGCTCGTACTCGGTGGCGGCATCGGCGTACTGGTGGCTCTCGAACAGGCAATCCGCCAGCAGGTAGTTGGTCGCGGCCGAGTCCGGATCGCCCGGGAACGACTTCAGGTAGTCACGGTACCAGCGCGCCGCCTCCTCGTAGTCGGACACCTTCTTGGACTTCTGCGCCGTGGCGTGGAAGTAGGTGGCGACATCCTTGAGGTTGGTCTTCAGCTCCTGGACCACGCGCGGGTTGTCGGCGCGGCTGCGTGTCTTCCAGTACGGGGAGTCGAAGTTGTAGTGCTCGACGAACTCGTGCTTGCCATCGAGCACGAGCTGCGCGAACCCACCCTTGCCGTAGGCCTCGATGGCCGCCATGTCCAGGTCCGGGGCATGGTCGCTGTAGGGGTCGCGGGCCACGAAGCCGCGGTACACGGTGGCGGCGTCCTGGAAGCGCTGCTTGTCGACGTAAAGGTCGCCCAGGCGCGCATACAGCAGCCAGGTGTAGGGCCGCTCGCCGTGCTGCTTTACGTAGCCCTCGAGCGAGCCGACGCCGTCGTTGTAGGAGAACACGATGCTCATGACGCGCAGCGTGTCCTCGACCAGCTCGCGGTCGCCGCGCCGCAGGCTCTCGAGCTTGACTGGCTTGTGCGGGTCGGTCCCGAGCTCGCGGTCGAGCACGCCACCGAAGCTCGGCAGGCTCTCGACGGTCATGCCCTGCTTGAACAGCGCCCAGCCGTGTTTGTAGAGGGCCTGCTGGTAGAAGCTCGAGGTGCCGCCCTTACCGATGACGGCCGCGTAGGCCTTCTCGGCCTCCGCGTAGCGCTTGCTTGAGAAGAGCAGCTCCCCGCGCCGGAACTGCACCTCGTCGATGTGCGGGCTCTGCGGGTAGTGCGCAACGACGCGGTCCAGGGTGGCGAGCGCCTGGTCGGGCTGGCCGGTGGTCTCGTAGGCGCGCGCCAGCTGGTAGAGCACCTGGTCGTTACGTGGGTAGTCGGGGTAGGCCTTGAGCAGCGTCGTGTACAGGCGGATCGCCTCTGCGCCCTGCATGTCGATCGCGGTGACTTCCTTCTGCAGCCGCTCGAGCTCGCCGGAGTCGAGGTTGAGGTCGCCCAGGCGCCGCATCGCCTCGGCTCGCAGCTTCGGGTCGGTGTTCTGCAGCTCCAGGAACTTCCTGTAGTTCTCCATCGCCTTGGTGGCGTTGGCATCGGCCGGGGTGTCCTTGTGCACCTCGACCTTCTTCTGGGTGAGGTCGCCGATCGTCTGCGGGCCGGACTGCGCCGGGGCGCCCGCGGCCGCGAGCACCGCCAGCGCGAGGGCCAGCCGCAGCGCTGCGCACCCGGCCCGGCTCACTGCGGCTTCTCCGGTGCGGGCTCGTCGCTGGGCTCGTCTTCGGCCCCTTTCTGCACGGGAGCGGCGCCCTTGCGCGGCTTCGCCTCGTCAGCGCTGGAAGCGGCCCGGTCGTACATGCTGCCGAGCGCGAAGCGCGCCTGGATCTGGTAGGCCGCGAGGCGGTCCTTCTGGTCCTCCAGCTCGCGGATCGCGACCTGGGCGAGGTAATTGCGCTGCTGCTGCTCGGCGGCCACGAGGCGCGCCTCCAGCGTGTCGATGCGCTGGCGCAACGCGGTCACCCGGCTCGCGAACTCGCCGGTGTTCTGCGGGACGGCCTTGCGCGCGCGCTCGACCCGGATCCAGCGGCTCTGCGCCTCGTGCAGCGCGAGCGACAGGTCCTTCAGTCCCCGGTGCTCCTGCCAGGCGCGGGCACCGTAGGCGTCATTCAGGCGAAAGAACAGCACGCCCTTGACGAGCGCCAGGCGCTCGCGCATCTCGGCGTTGTCCGGGGTGTCGGGCGCACCGGCGAGGCCCGCCTCGATGCGCTGGATGCGGGCCCACTGCTCGCGTTCCTCGTCGGTGCCCAGGGCTGCGACGTCGTGGCGCGCCTCGATGCCCTTCAGCTCGTTCTCGAGGGCCACGTCGCGCGCCTGCAGTTTCTCGACGGCCCCGGAGGCAAGCAGTGCGTCCGCGCGCGGCAGGCGCTCCGCGTAGGCGCGCTCGCGCGTCTCGATCATGTCCTGGAACGCGCTCATGTCGTCGGCATGCTGCTCGAGCTTGCCGCTCATGGTGACGAGCCCACGGTAGTTCTTCAGGCCCTCCTGGAAGTCGTTGCCGGCGAGCAGCGTGTACAGGTAGCGCGACTCGGGCGCGTCGGGGAGGTTCTTCAGCTGCCAGGCCCAGCCGAACTGGGCCTCCTCGTTGCGGTCCTTGGCGAGCACGTGCTCGAGCATGTCGCCCTTCTCGATGGCCGCGATCGCCGTGTCCAGGCGCGCGTTCTCGGCATCGAAGGACTGCACTGCGCTCTCGTAGTACTCGGCCGACTGGGCGTTGGCGTTGAGCTTGCTGAAGGCATACGGCACGGCGAGGTAGGACTCCTGCACCGCCGAATCCAGGAGGTTGCGGCCGCGCAGTTCCATCCACGGCGTGAGCGCACCCTGGTAGTCCCCGAGCGCCGCATCGGCCCAGCCGATTCCGAGCAGGGCCTTGTTGGAGTACGGGCCGTTCAGGCGCACGCGCGACAGCGCGGTGCGGGCGCGGGCAGGCTGCTCGGCCTGCAGGTACGCAAATCCGAGCGCCAGGTTGGCGCGGTCACGCAGCGCCTCGAGCTCCGGGGCGGTGGTCAGCATGGTGCCGACCGCGCTGAGGAACGGGTCGGCGTCGTTCAGGCGCTTGGTGCGGATGAGCGCAACGCCGAGGTTGAAGCGTGCGTACGCCGACCACACCTCGGGCCCGCGCCAGTTGGTGAGCGCGGCGATCGCCTCGTCGAAGCGCCCCTCGTGCATGAGCACGTTGCCGAACAGGATCTCGCGCTGGGCCTCGAGGTCCGGCGACATGCGCCCGTTGATGCGGCGCAGCGCGGCGTCCGCCTTGTCGTAGTAGCCGCGCGCGTACCAGATCTGGGCGAGGTAGAACCAGGCGCGGTTGCGCGGCCCGGTCGGCACCTGGTTGGTGAGTACGCGGGCGAAGATCTCCCCCGCCTCGTTGTGCATGCCGAGCTCCAGGTAGAGGCTGCCGGCGAGCAGCGGCACCTCGTCCTGGTGGTGCGGCATGAGGTTCCACTGCTGGTAGGCGAGCAGCCGCGTCAGCGCCTCGAAGTCGGTGTCTTCGGTGTTCTGCAGGTACAGGTACAGCACGTCGCCGAAGTGCAGGTCGCGGATGGCGCCGGTCGGCATCTTCTCCGGGTCGTGCTTGCGGGCGAGCGCGGGCGCGCTCGCGCTCAGCGCCACCAGGGCGGCGAGCAGCAGCGCACGCAGGAGGGAGCTCAGGCGCAAGCGGCTATTCCCAGTCCTTGATTTCGAACTCGGGCTGCAGCTTCTGCTGGCGATCATTGATCTTCAGTTGCAGGTACTTGGCGCCCACGCCCTTCTCGAAGCGCAGCGAGGCGCCGCGCTTGTAGGGACGGTCATTGGGCCCCTTGCCGCTGAAGAAGGCCACCAGCTCATGGGGCCCGACCTTGAGGTTGCCGACGTACAGGCGCTGCACGCCGCCCTTGAGCAGGGCCTCGACCTCGCGTGGCGTATAGAGGTAGTTGATGACTTCCTTCTGGTCGATCTTCAGCTGCACCGAGTCCAGCGAGAAGAAGTCACCGACGTCGATCGAGAGGAACACCGCCACCTGGGTATTGGCCGGGAACAGCAGCTCTTCCTCGAGGACGAAGAGGTCCTTGTTGAGGTCCACCACGTCCTTTTTGAGGTTCTGGATCTCCTGGTCCAGGCCGCGGGTATCGGCCGAGGCCTCCGGCGCCGCGGCGGGAGCCGCGCTCACCGGCGGGGCCGGCGTGGCCGATGCGGCGGTGGCCGGCGGTGCCGGGGCGGGCGCGGCCGGCGGTGCGGTCTGCGCGAGCGCACTGCCGGCTGCCAGGATCAGGACGGCCAGCGCGGTCGCGGCCCGCAGGGGGGCGCGCCAGTGGAATCGGACTGCTTGCGACTCAGACATGATGTTTCCGATCATTCGTTCAGCAGGGCACGCAGCTCCTGCAGATAGAGAGCCTCGTTGGCGGAGTTGTACTCGCGCAGCACGTGCCGCACGGTGCCGTTTCGATCGATGAGCACCGTCATCGGCAGGTTGTCGACCTCGTAGTCGCGGCTCACGGACTTGGAGGGGTCCAGTAGCATCGCGAAGCCCACGCCCACCGAGCGGGCGAACTCCTGCGACTGGGCCGGCACGTCATCAACGCCCACCCCGTAGACCTCGAGGCCCGCAGAGCGGTAGGTCAGGAAGCTGCGGTTCAAAGCCGCGAGCTGGCCGCGGCACGGGGTGCAGCGGCTGCTCCAGAAGCTCAGCACCACCACCTCGCCGCGGTGCTCGGACAGGCGCACGTTGTCGCCGCCGTTGGCATGCAGTGCAAAATCGGGCGCAGGTCGCCCCAGCAGCGCATAGCCAGGGTCAGCCGCGCCGGCGCTCACCGCGCCAAGCACGGCAGCCGCGGCGCACAGCCACAGCATAAGACCGCTACGTGAGTTCTCACGCCGCTTCAGGCCGTCCGGCCGGTGCCAGCTCAATACTTGATCCTCGTCGCGGGATGCGACCTTAAAGACCCGCGCCAGCACGGAAAATTGCACAGCGCACTTAACACTGTCAACGAAGTGAATGGCGAAATGCGGGCTGTCTCGCGGGCCGGCGTCGCGGCGCGCGTAACGTCGTCGTAACGCGACAGGGTCCGCGTGCCGCCACAGGGGCGGCACGCGGACTGCGTCACACGATGGGAGCGAAGGCGGTGAGGCCCGCCAGGGTGGCCCCGGAGCCGAGCGAGTTCGGGAACATCAGCTGCTGCATCAGGGCGGGGAAGTTCCCATCCGTGCCCAGCAGGCCCATGTAGTTGAGGATGACGGCCTGCACCAGGGCGGTGACGTTGTTGGCCACCGGCGATGAGGTGTCGACCACGTTACCGTCCGAGCTGAAGTAGCCGATCTGCTGCCCGGCAACGCCGTTGCGCAGCTGCGGGCGGCCCTTGGGACTGTAAGCCAGGAAGAAAGTCGAGGCCACCTGCTGGTTGTCGCCCTGCCAGCCGAGCTTGCCGCGCCCGGCAACGCTGTTGTCCGGCATGCCGGTCGAGGTGAGCGAGCCGTCGCTGAACACGTAAACCATGACCGGCTTGCCCTTGCGCTGCGCGTACTCCAGCACCGCGCCGATCATCTGGCCGGCCTTGAAGTTCTTGGTCTCACCCGTGGCACGGCTGCCGTCGTGGTAGTCATAACCGCCCATGGCGATGGTGCCGGCACCGGCGTAGCCGTCGATAACGAGCTTCATGACCGTGGCGGTCGCGGCGATGTCGCCGTCCTGGAAGTCGGTGGCGGTGAAGATGGGGGTCGCCCCGCCGGTAATCAGCGGGTCCTGGGTCGGGTCCAGAGCTGCCGGGTTGCCAAAGGTCGCGGCCGTGTTGGCCGACACCACGTAGGCGCAACGCATCTGGTTCTTGAGCGCGCCGTCCGCAGCCGGGTCGCTGAGCAGCGCCACCCCCGGCGTACCGCCGTTGGGCGCGCTCAGGGCGCCGGTGAAGGCGGCGTTCGAGCCGCTCGTGTAGGCCGTGGTGCCCCCGCTGATGCGCACCTGCGACTCGAGCACCGCCACGGACACCGGGTCGGCACTCGCCCCGCCGGTGCTGACGAGGCCCGTCGCATCGGAGGGCTGGTCGATCGTGGTCGGCTGCAGTGCCGGGTTGATGATCTGCATCGGCGCCATCGAGTTGCCGCCGGAGGCGCTCGACTCGGTGCCGACCAGCGTCGTCAGGAGTCCCTGCGCGCCGGCGGCCGCGATGCCATACATCGGGTTGTGCGGGTTCGACTGCGTGTCGTTCTGCGACTCGGCGCAGAACACCGCGCCGTTGGTGCCGGCGGCGGTCGCCGCCGTCGTAGCCTTGCTGAGGATGCCGCGCTTGATGGCGGCGTCCGCGTGGAACAGCAGGCCGAGTGAGGCGTCGACGTTGGCGCTCGAGCTCGGCACCATGTTGCCCGGTACGCCCAGGCGCCCGTACCCGGCTGTCGAGAGGAAGTTCGACTGCCCGCCCTGTACGCCCACCAGCACCTCGGAGCCGACGAGGTTGGCACCGCCCGCGAGGTCGAAGCAGATGAAGGGAATGCTGCCAGAGGCCGTGGGAACGTTGCACTGCCCGGTCGGCAGGAGCGCTGTGATGTCCGGCGAGAGGCCGGCGTTGGCCTTCCCGGACTTCAGCATCGCGCCGAGCCAGGCGGGACCGATGACCATGCCTCCGCCGGAGATCATGCCGGCAGCCAGGAACTCGCGCCGCGTGCGCGGCAGCGGGTGATCCGGAAACAGCAGCGGTTCGCCGGGAGCGTGGGGCCGGGGAGGCTTCTTACCGATGATCATTGCATTACTCCTGCTCGGGCGATCACTGCAGCGTCACGGCGGCGCTGCCGAGCGTCGCGGTGCATGCTGCCTGGGTCGCCGTCTGAACCGTCGCATTGGTGCCGAGCGTCGGGATGCGCTGCAACAGCGCGTCGACCTCGTTGGTCACCGCCGTCGCCGTCGCCGGCGACACGTTCGTGCCCACCGCGTGGCTGACCAGCGCGCTCTCCACGATCTGGCGGTTACTCGCGGTGTTGAAGAAGCTCGCGCTGCTGCCGAGGCTCGCGTCCAGGCCGGTGCCGAAGAAGGTGTCGCGGTAGGACTGGGTGCTTACCAGCACGCCGCAGTAGGCATTGGCGAGCTGGGACAGCGACGTCTGCTCCGAGGCCACGAACGCCGAGGCGAGCGGGCTGGACGGCATGGACTGCTGGGACGCCATGTACAGCGAGTACACCGTCGAGTTGGTGAACGGCACCCCGGTGATCTTGGACATGGTGTGCAGCGCACGCTCGTAGGTCGCGACTCCATAGTCCGGCGCCTGCGTGGTCGTCGGCACCGGCGCGGATACGGTGACCGGCGGCTCCACGTAGGCGTGGACGTTCGAGCCCAGCTGGTCGAAGGACAGGAAGAACAGGTCGCTGCTGGGCCCCAGGGTCAGCGGCACGACGGTGCCAAGGTTCGACAGCAGCTGCCCGTTGGTGGCCGAGTAGTTCGAGCCGCCGATCGTAGTGCTCACGGTCGTGAAGGACTGCCCGGCCGGGACCAGCGAACCGTTCACGCCCAGGCGGATGCCACTGAGCTTGAGGTTCGCAGGAATGGTGGCATTGGCCGCCAGGCTGATGAACTTCGGCTGCGCGAACAGGTAGCTGTAGGAGTCGTACTGCGAGCCCTGGAAGACGATGTAGGACTGCGGCACGCCCGAGAGCTGGCTGACGCCGAACATCAGGAAGTACTTCTGGCCGACGCCGGCGGCGAAGTTCTGCTGGATCTGCGCCGGGGTGAGCGCGCGGTTGTGGATGGCCGCGAACTTGATCGTGCCCTGCCACTGGCGCTGGCTGGTGGTCTCGTTGCCGAGCACCAGGGCGAAGGTGGAATCCCAGTTGGCGAGTGAACCGCCCTTGGAAGGATCGGCGTCGCCGGTGTAGACCCCGTTGACGTAGATCTTCTGGCCGTTCACCGGGTCGTAGGTGAGCACCACGTGCTGCAGGGCCGCCTGGGCGGCGCCGTCGGCGGTCGTGGTCACCAGCGGCGGCATGCCATTGGTGTCGGTGGTGCTGCTGCGGGCGAAGCCGTCGTACTGCATGACGGCCTGCCCCAGGGTCATGTTGCGGGTCGTGTTGCTGCCCGAGTAGCTCACGATCCACGCATTGGTCTGCGTGACGTTCGCGGGCGCCACCCAGGTCTCGATGGTGTACTCACCCGAGCCCTGGATCATGCTCGCGAGCTTCTGGCTGGCGCTCGTGGAGGCCTGCGCCTTGCCGCCGGCACCGAGGGTAATACCCCAGCCGCCCGCCCACGTGACGTTGCCCGAGAGGGTGAGGTCGGCGGCCGGCGTGACGCCGCTGGTGTCGTACGCGGTGCTGCCCTGCCCGGTCTCGAACATGTATTTCGCCACCAGGTTGGCCTCGTAGCGGTTACCGCCGGCGGCGATCGTGCCCTGCGACAGCGTGGTCGCGTTGGAGACGATCAGCGTCGGGTCGATCGGGGTGACCTGGATGCCGTTGGCGAAGGTCGTGATCGCCGCCAGCATGGCCGCCGCGCTCCCCGGGCAGTCCGGGGCCCCACCGGAACTGGCGGTCGGCCAGCAGTGGTGGAACTCGGTCGCCAGGCGCTCGTAGAAGCGCGACTGGTTCGGCTGCGACAGGTTGATCTTCGGCTGCGCCGCCGCGTAGGCCGCATTCACGTCCGAGTCGGCGAAGTACGGCTGCTGCGCGGTCGCCGAGCTCGGGGTATGGCAGCCCGAGCAGAACTGGGTGAGCAGCGGGTAGATCGTGGTGGCGAAGCTCGGGGCCGGCGCGGTGGCGCTGACCGGGAACTGCTTGCCGCCGCCGGCCGCCTGCACCGGGGGCGGGACCAGGGTGACGCTGGTCGTCGAGGAAGAGCCGGCACCGATCCAGCCCTGGATCCACACCAGCATCGTGGCGGCACAGGCGGACGGGTCCGCCACCCAGCAGTTGTGGCCGCCGCCGACCTTCAGCACGAAGGTCGACTGCGAGGGATTGGTCAGGTTCACCAGCGGCAGCGCCGCCTGGTAGGCGAGGTTCACGTCATCCGAGCGCGCGAACTGGGGCGACTGGCCGCCGGCATGGTGGCAGCCGCCGCAGCGGTTGGACGGGATGACGTTCTGCCAGAAGCTGAGCTTGAAAGCCTGGACGTCCGCGTTAGCCGGGGGCGGCCCGGTGTAGTTCGCGGCCGTGTCGGTCGGCGGGGTCGACAGCTGGTTGACGCTGGTCGACGGTCCGCTGCCGCCGGCGCAGGCCTCAAGCAGCAGCAACGCGGCGAGAGAGGCACCGAGGGTGAGCGCGCGTGCCGCGCGCCCCAGGGCGCCAAGGGCGAAGCGATGATCGTGAGTGCGGTTCATGGCGGCGCTCCCTTAACTACCCGGGCAGGCCGCCGCGGCCTGCTGGAATACGGACTTGAGCTTGTAGCCACCGGCCTTGAAGCTGGCCTTGATGGTCGAGACCGTCGCCATGTCGGCAGCGCTGGTGGGCGCGCGGAAGCACACCGCCTGGAAGACCTTGTTCACCTGGCACTGCGCGAAGGCATCGCTCGACTCGAGCTCGGTGCCCAGGGACTTCGCCCCGCTGCCGCTGCCCGGGAGCGAGGGGTCCCAGCCCAGGGCGGCGTTGGAACCGGCGCGCCAGCGGTTCGACCAGCTGTCGTCCGGCGTGACGAACCCGTACTGGAAGTTGGTGGCGTTGATGAAGTACTTCGGCTGCACCTGGCCGGCGGTGTACTGCATGGTGCCGGTGTTGACGACCGCGCCGACCGTGCCGTTGAAGTTGTAGTACGCGAAGGCCTGCGCCATCGGGTCCATGCCGCTGTGGCAGCCGACGCAGGTGTTGAGGAACACGCGGCTGTCGCCGCCGGGCGAGCGCGCCACGTCCTGGCGGATGCGGTCGGTCGGCCGGGTGGTGTCCATCACCGTCTGCATGTCGTTGCAGAGGTGGTTGATCATCGTGAAGCGGAACATGGCGCGATTGGTGCCATTGATGAAGAAGGCCGCTTCCGCGCCATAGGTCGTGAGCAGCCCCGCGGTCGCCGCGGTCGGCGTGCCGTAGGTGCCGGACTGCGTGGTCTGCTTGAGCGTCGCACTCAGGTCGACGCCGTTCTGCTCCGCGGTCGCGTAGTGCGCGTTGCTGGCGTTGGACGGTGCCGGCAGTCCCGAGGAGTTGATGGTGTAGAGGATGTCGCCGGAGAGCGCGGTGTTGAAGGCCACATCGTCGCGCACCATGCCGATCACGGTGGCGGTGTAGTCGTTGAGAGGCGCGAACACCGTCTGGTCGCGGTTGCTCCACGGCGTGACCATGTTCTTCACGACCACGTTGTAGAAGTCGGGCTGCTGCGTGGCGATCGCCGCCGCGTTCAGCAGGCCCTGCTGGCCGGGGGTGGCAGTGATGGCCTGCGTCATCGACTGCAGCGTGGTGGCCGAGGGTTCCTCGCCCACCAGGCGCTCGTAGATGCGCTTGGCCTGTTCGGCTGGCCCGGCGTGCGCCGTGCCCACCTGCATCAAGAGCAGCACGGAAGCTGCGACCGACACGCGCCGCGCGTGACCCTTACCGACCTGTGCCTTGTTTCTAACATTCATGGCGCTCGCCAACTCCCAATAAGCCCGATGCGCGACCGGACTATACGGTTCGCCTGACCCCGCCCCGAATGTCTCAATCGAGTGACGTCGCCAGTAGCCGACAGTTTGCTGAGTTCTTGTTCCGCGCTGCTCAATGCGCGGCAAACTGCGATTCCGGTCACGGCGTGGGTCTGTACTTGCGTCTACCTAGTAGCGCGATGACCCGAACACTCCGGGGCGTATGAAAGCCGCCGGGTGCTCGGACGCGCCGTGACGGAATCGGCGATCTGGCGATAAGTCATCGAAAAGGCGACGAATTACGTTACATTCACGCGCGACGGCAACGCACGCGTGGGTGATGGAGAGATGTGATGCACGCGCAGCAGGTCTGGAAAAATCGGAAGCAGTCGGCACTTTGCATGGTACGCGGCAGCGTACTGGCGGCGTGCGCGCTCGTGCTCGCGGCCTGCAGCAGTGGCGGCAATATCAGCCTCGGCAAGAGCCAGGTGGCGGATCCGGCCACCGTCGACTACCCGATCTTCTACGTGAAGCGCCCGGTGCCCCTGAACAAGGACGGCACCTTCATGCAGGACGACCTGCGCATCATGAACGACATCGTGCCGGTCTCGGCCGACCTCTACATGCGTGCCAGTGCGTCGGCGAGCGCCACCGAGATCAACGTCACCTCGCGCATCACGAGCGGGGCGATGTGGGACATCAAGGACGTCGACACCTCCGCCGATGGCACGCGCGTCATCTTCGCCATGCGCGGACCGCTGGCGATGAACCAGCAGGCCAAGAAGCCGCCCTCCTGGCGCATCTACGAATACGTCATCGCCACCGACGACCTGCATGCGGTGATTGACCCGACCAGCGACCCGGACCCCCTGACCGTCAACGACGAGTCGCCCCACTACCTGCCGGACGGGCGCATCGTCTTCTCCACCACGCGCCAGAGCGCCTCGCAGGGCATCCTGCTCGATGAGGGCTTCCCGCAGTTCATGGCCCAGGACGAGGCACGCCAGGAGTCCGGCTTCGTGCTCGAGGTCATGAACGCCGACGGCACGGGCGTGCACCAGATCACCTTCAACCAGAGCCACGACCGCGACTCGACGGTGCTCGCCAACGGTCGCGTGCTGTGGACGCGCTGGGACAATGCCCCGGGGGGCCGGGACCAGATGTCGCTGTACTCGGCCAACCCGGACGGGACGGACCTGGAGCTCTACTACGGCGCCAACAGCCACATGACCGGCACCAACAACACTGCCATCGAGTTCTCGCACCCGCGCCAGATGGAGGATGGCCGCATCCTCGCCATCACCCGCCAGTACACCGACGTCGACAACGGCGGTGACCTCGTGATCATCGACGGCACGCACTACGTGGAAAGCACCCAGAAGCTGCTGGGTGTCACCACCGTCGCCAACCCGGCGCAGGTGCCGGCCACCCAGAACGATGTGCTGACGATCCCCGGCCCCTCCCCGGGCGGTCGCTTCACCTCCGCTTACCCGCTGCAGGATGGCACCGGGCGCATCCTGGTGAGCTGGACGCAGTGCCGCCTGCTCGACACCACCCAGACCCCGCCGGTCGTGGTGCCGTGCACCTCTCAGTACCTGAACGTCGCCAAGCCGACGGTGGCCCCGCCGCTCTACAGCGTTTGGATGTTCGACCCCGCGCAGAACACGCTGCAGCCGATCATGACCCCGGTCGAGGGGACCATGATCACCGACGTGGCGGTCGCGCAGCCGCGCACGCTGCAGAACATCATCCTGGACAAGGTCCCGGGCGTGAACCTCGACCAGAACCTGGTCGATGCCAACGTCGGCGTGATCGACATCCGCAGCATCTACGACATCGACGGCGTGGACACGGCCACCCCGAACATCGCCACGCTCGCGAACCCGATCAAGACCTCGCCGGACAAGCTGTCCGCGCGCTTCGTGCGCATCGAGAAGCCCGTGTCGATCCCGGACCGCACCGTGGTCGACCTGAACGGTGCCGCCTTCGGCGCCAGCAACTATATGATGCAGATCCTCGGCTACGCCCCGGTCGAGCCGGACGGCTCGGTGAAGATCGAGGTCCCGGCAAACGTGGCGTTCCGCATGGAGTTCCTCGACGCCAACGCACGCCGCATCGGGCCGAACCAGACCGTATGGCTGCAGGTGAAGGCCGGCGAGGTCGTGCAGTGCAACGGCTGCCACCAGCCGGCCACCACCCAGCACCCGATCTCACACGGCCGCCAGGGCCTGTTCACGGCGGCCTGGGCCGGGGCGGCCACCAGTGGCGTCGCCTTCCCGGGGACCCTCGCCAGTGGCGCGGGCGCCTTCATCCCCAACCAGGGTGAGACCATGGCGCAGGCGCGCATGCGCATCAGCTGCTCGACCGACACCCCGCCGTGCGCCCAGATGGTGCCGAGCGTCGACGTCCTCTATAAGGATGTGTGGACCGACCCGGCGCAGGCCACCCCCGGCACGCCGATCAACCTGCGCTACGACGACGCCACGCAGTTCAAGACCGCCTTCCCCACGTCCGCGCTGTGCGTGACCGGCTGGTCGGCGAACTGCCGCATCATCATCAACTACCCCGAGCACCTGCAGCCGCTGTGGGACCTGTCGCGCCAGGTGACCGACAGCACCGGGGCGGTGGTCTCCGACCACACCTGCACCCAGGGTGGCTGCCACGCCCCGGTCGATGCGAACGGCGCGGCGCAGATGCCGGCCGGCAATCTCGACCTCACGAAGACGGCCTCGACCGCGGTACCCCAGCAGACCACCTCCTACCAGCAGCTGCTGTTCGCGCATAACATAAGTATGATTGACCCGACGGACCCGACCAAGACGATCACCCAGTCGGTCGGCCCGTACCTGAATGCAGGAAGTGCGAATGGCGGTCTGTCGAGCCAGTTCATGAGTCGCTTCGCCGCGGGTTCCGCGAGCACGCACGCCGGGTGGCTGAGCCCCGATGAGCTGCGTCTGGTGTCCGAATGGCTCGACATCGGCGCTCAGTACTTCAACAACCCCTTCGACCCGGCGGTACCGGTCAATTGAGCAAAGGACGGAATTGTTAAGGCGCGCGCACCAGTCTGCGCTCGCGGGTCTGCTGTTGCTGGCTGCACTCCTCGCCCCGGGGGTGAGTGCCGCGCGCGAGTACCTGCAGCTGTTCGTTACCGAGCCCTACCTCGAGCTGCACACCGGCCCGGGGCGTGGCTACCCGGTGTTCCATGTCGTGCCGCGCGAGGCCAGCGTCGACGTACTGTTCCGGCGCACCGACTGGTTCAAGGTGCGCACCGAGCAGGGGGTCGAGGGCTGGGCCTCGCAGCGGGACATGCTGAAGACCGTGCTGGCCGACGGCTCGCCGTTCAAATTCGACCTGGGCGACCGGGCCGGCTTCACCAACCACCACTGGGAGATGGGCATGTTCGCCGGCCAGTACGGCGGGGCGACGCTGGTGTCGGGCTACGCCTCCTTCTCGTTCAACTCCCAGCTGATGATCGAAGGCTCCGCCGGGCAGTTTCTCGGCAAGTTCTCCAACGGCGAGATCGCCGACATCGGCTTCGCGCACGTGTTCGCGCCCGAGTCGCGCTGGTCGCCGTTCGTCACCATAGGCCTGGGGCTGGTGCACACCCAGCCCAAGGCGACTCTGGTGGAGGCCCCCAACCGCACCGAGCAGAGCGCCTACGTCGGCGGCGGCGTGCGCTTCTACCTCACACGACGATTCTTCCTGCGCGCTGAATACAAGGCCCACTACATATTCACGAAGCGCAACGAGAACGAGGACGCAGACGAATGGAAAGCCGGCTTCGCATTTTTCTTCTGATCGCTGCGCTCACGCTGCTGCCGGGTTGCAGCACGGTGCGCCACTGGTTCCACCGGGATCACCAGGCCGCGCCCGTCACCGCCCAGGAAGACGACAGCGCGCCGCCGCCGCGCGTGGTCGACCCGGACGTGCCGCGCCGCAAGATCACGGTTCCCAAGATCCGCAGCCGCAACGTCGAGGTGGGCGTGGACTACGGTGTGCTGTCGATCGAGGATTTCGGCACCCACCCCTCCTACGGCATCACCGCGGCCTACCACATCACCGAGGACTTCTTCTTCCAGGGCGAGGTCGGGCGCTCCCGGGCCGGCAATACCAGTTTCGAGACCCTGAGCGGTATCAGCCTGCTTACCGAGTCTGAGAGGCGTTTCACGTATTACGATCTGTCACTCGGCTACAACTTCCTGCCGGGCGAGTCCTTTATCGGTCGCGGACACGCCTTTACGAGCGCTTTCTATCTCATCGGCGGTATCGGGGGCACCGATTTCGCCGGGGACACGAAGTTCACGGTGAACTTTGGCGCCGGTTACCGGATCGTGCCGACAGATTGGCTGGCGGTGCATATCACGGTGCAGGATCGGGTCTTCCAGACTGACCTGTTCGGCACGAACAAGCTCACCAACAACATCGAGGCGCGGATCGGAACGACCTTCTTCTTTTGAGAGGAACGCATCATGAAGAACCGCATCGTCGCGCTTGCCGCAGCCCTCGCCGTGGCGCTCCCGGTCATGGCCGGGACCGGGACTCCCGCCCCGCAGTTCAGCCTCGGCTCGCGCGAGGGCAAGGACGTCAGCCTGTCCCAGTACCAGGGCCAGGTGGTGATGATCAATTTCTGGGCCAGCTGGTGTGGCCCGTGCCGGCAGGAAATGCCGTTGCTCGAAAGCATTTACAAAAAGTACAACAAGCTGGGCTTCACGATGCTCGGCGTGAACGTCGAGCCGGACTCCAAGGCTGCCATCGACTGGCTGAAGGAGACCCCGGTGAGTTTCCCGATCCTGTTCGACAAGGACAGCAAGGTGAGTAAGCTCTACGAAGTCGCGGGCATGCCGAGCACGGTGATCATCGACCGCGCCGGCAGGGTGCGCGTCCTGCACCGCGGCTACAAGCCGGGCGACGAGAACGAATACATGGACAGCATTCGCACGCTGGTCAAGGAGTAGGCGATGCGCGCATCACCCGGGAACTGCGGACGCTGGCTTGCGGCGCGTGCACTGCGAGTGGTGGCCACCGGGCTGCTGCTGGCGGCACTCGCCGGCTGCGCCGCACCGCAGCCCTGGGTGAAGCCCTACGAGCGCGAGCACTTCGCGGACCCCATCATGTCGGCCAACCGCGATCCGGTCTCGAGCATCTACTTCGAGCACGTGTTCGAGAGCCGCGAGGGCGCCCGTGGCGCCACCGGCAGCGTCGGCGGCGGCTGCGGATGCAACTGAGTTCCCTCGCGCAGCGCTGGCACGACCTGCGCGGCGCGCGCCTGAGCCCCTTCACCCGCACGCTGCTGGCGCTGTGCATCCTTACGGCGCCCGTCATCGGCGGCGTGCTGCCCGAGGACCGTGCCGACGTCATGTGGCACTACTACAACGGCGGCGACATCACGGTCGAGGGACCCTCGGTGCTCATCCGCAAGAAGGTGGGCGACAGCCTCTCCTTCACGGTGAACTACTACGAGGACATGATCTCCAGCGCCTCGATCGATGTGAAGCTGTCGGCAAGCCCGTATCACGAGAAGCGCACGCAGTGGAGCGGCGGGGTCGACTACCTGCACGGCAAGACGACCTACTCGGCCGGCGCCATCACCAGCAAGGAGCCGGACTACAAGGCCAACACCGCCTACTTCGGCCTGTCGCAGGACATGTTCGGGGACCTGACCACGCTGTCCCTGGGCTACCGCCGCGGCTGGGACCAGATCTACCGCGACATCAAGGTGAACGGGGAGATCGTCAACGACCCGACCTTCCACGAGCGCGCCGACCACCGCGGTTACTCGCTCGGCATCAGCCAGATCCTGACGCGCAACACGATCGCGAACTTCAGCTACGAGCTCCTCACGGACCAGGGCTACCTTGCGAACCCGTACCGCAAGATCCGCTACCTATCCCCCGGCCAGGGCGAGGGGTTCACGCTCGCGGACCAGGTCTACCCGAACACCCGCACCAGCAACGCAGCCTCGATCTCGCTCAAGCACTACCTGCCCTGGCGTGCCGCCGTCACCGGCCAGTACCGCTTCTTCCGTGATACCTGGGGCATCGTCGCGCACACCGTCCAGGTCGACTACACCCAGCCATGGCACAACTGGATCTTCGACGGCACGGTGCGCTACTACCGGCAGAACGCCGCGGACTTCTACAGCGACCTGTTCCCGCGCGCCGACTACCAGAACTTCATGGCGCGCGACCGCGAGCTCGCGGCCTTCCAGACCTATACCCTTGGCGGCGGGGTCTCCTACCAGTTCCCACACTTCTCCTGGGCGCCCTGGCTGACCCGCAGCAGCGCCAACTTCCACTATGAGCACTTCCTGGCGAAGTACAGCGACTTCCGCAACGCCCTGCTCGCCCCCGAGTACGGTGCCGGCAACGAGCCGCTGTACCAGCTGAACGCCAACGTCTTCACGATGTTCCTCTCGATCTGGTACTGACGGCTGAGCCCGCCGATCGAGAATCATCGGCCTCAAATCCATCGAGGCCGATCAGCTCGCTCTTGATGTTCATTGGCCGCGCACGGCGCCGGTCCGCGGGCTAATACCAAGAATCCCTTTTTCCTCGGTTTCCTTGTTATTTCTGTAGGAAAACCGAGGAACCTGCCTGGTTCCGCAGCCCAAGAGCACGCGCGACACTTTTGAAAACTTCACCTTGTCGGTGGGAGGGCCCTAACCCTTACAACAGAACACTAGGGGAGCCTCAGGAACAGCACTCCGCGACCTGTTCAAAAATCCAAGGAGAAGTAAAGATGTTGATCATCCCACGAGCAATCCGTGTCATCACCGCGCTGATCGCCGTATGGCTGGGCTTTAGTCAGTACGCCAGCGCACAAACTATGACCGATGTCGTCAACGTAACCGTTGGCGGAGTCTATCTAGGGCCAACCGGCGCGGGATACTGGTCGGGCCGATTCGGCTCGGCAAGCCCCGGAGTTACGTCCAATGGTTACAGCTATCAGTACATCGTCGACAACGGCTCGTACACACGGATGGGGGTCGGAGTTCCGCCCAGTTCACAACTTGCAATTAAGTTCCCGTCGAACCCGGGCCAAGCCTGGCTCTCGTCTGTGACGGCCAACGGTGTAACCACAGCCGGCAGCTCGGCTACATATAGCTATAGCGCGGGCGTCGCAATTTGGAACTGGACCACAACGTCGTGGAATATCTCTAGCGGATCCGCTCAGCTCAAGATCACTCACCTAGCACCCCCGTTGGGCTACTTGGATCTCAAGTATCAGATAGTAGGAATCGACTACGCGCCACCAGGAGCCAAGAGTACCGTGACCTATGGAACAAATACGGTACGAGGAACCGCGACTACTAACACCAATACCTACAAGACCGAAGTTCAGGTAACGGCGACATATGAAACCGACACTGGCTTAAAGGGCGTTGGGGCTGCAGGAATCACGACGACGCTGGATCTCGATTACCAACAGATCAGTTCCAACGGCTCGTCCGTAACGATAACCAATACAACCGCATTTACTGATGTTGTCCCCGGCCCTAGCAGCTCAACATTAGGCGTCGACCATGACTATGACGTCATTTGGGTCTGGTTAAACCCCGAAGCCGCGGTATATGTCGGTACAAACACGGTCTCGTTGGCGGGATATGCATACAATGATCAAGACGATCAGTTCGGTGCGGAAGTTGTCCCGATTCAAGTTCGGCAACTCAAGAACCCATCCCTGATGTCGGCTGGTTTGGTACAGCGCCTATCGCGATCGTGGGACACAACAGGCCTAGGCGGCCTGACGACTTCGGACTATAGCGTGCTACTCGCCGCCGATCCCTTCGCGATGTCCGCCACGTACAATCCGGCTACCGATTCCACTCATCGCTTTCAAGCTGCCACGAGCGAGACTGTGCCCTATGTTCCGCCTGCTCCAGGCGGTCAGCCACTCACCGTAACAGGTACCTTCACGACACAAACGGCTACGTCGAACAGTCAGAGCGCGACGCACCAGTACAGCGTCGGATTTAGCGTGACATTCAGCGGTGACGGAAACATATACGGCACTGATCTAAGTGCCGACCTAAAAATTGCTGCGACCTACACCACCACAGACATGTGGAGCAGCACACTAAACTCAACCGTAGGGAAGACGGCCTCTTACTCAGTTACTGGACCTCAGGCTTCTGACAATTACACCGGGCCGGTCTCATTCCAAGTCTACCGCGACAACGTGTACGGCTCGTTCATGTTCTACCCTTTGTAGCGAGCTTGGAGAGGTCTCGCGTCACTGAGTTTTATCAGCGTGTTAGAGCGACTGCGGTGGACGTCTGAGTTGCTGCTTAGACGTCCGCCGCCGCTGCGCGGTTTTCTCGCCCGAGGTCATTGGCTTCGCCTGAACTGGGAAGTGGGTAGTCGCACGGCTCTAGAGAGGCGCGGACTGCTTAGTTGAGCTACAGTCCCCAACCTAGGGCTGATTCACCACGTTTTGTCGGTAGTTGGCGACACTTAAAAGGAGATCTTATCTATGCGCGCTGGTCGGACGATCTTCGGTGCACTCGCTATCACCATCTCTTTGAGCACTGCGACCACCGTTCACGCACAAGCACGCGAAGAAGGCCGGCTCCTGATCGCGAGCGAGGTCCTCGAAGAGCTGCGCACCGCTCCCGACCAGGGCATTCCCGACCGCCTGCTCGAGCGCGCGTACGGCATCGCCGTCATCCCGGACCTCACCAAGGTCGCCTTCTTCGCCGGCGGCCGCCATGGCCGCGGCGTGCTGGTGGTACGGGACGGCAAGGGGCGCTTCTCCGCCCCGGTGTTCATCAGCATGACCGGCGGCAGCTTCGGCTGGCAGTGGGGCGTGCAGTCCACCGACATCGTGCTGGTGTTCACCACTCGCAAGGGTGTGCAGGGCATCGCCGGTGGCAAGGTGACGCTCGGGGCCGATGCGTCGGTGGCGGCAGGCCCGGTCGGCCGCACCGCTTCCGCGGCCACGGACGCGAACTTCAAGGCCGAGGTTTACTCGTATTCGCGCAGCCGCGGCGTATTCGCGGGCCTTTCCCTGGATGGCACGGTGATCAGCATCGACGACGATGCCAACGAGGAGTTCTACAAGAAGCCCGACGTGGCCGCCTCCGACATCATCAACGGCGGGGTGACCACCACGGACTCGAGCGCCCAGCGCTTCATGGCGGCGGTGAGTTCCAGCACGGGAACCCAGCGGACCGCCTCTGCGGCCCCGTCCACACCGCCGCCGCCGGCCCCTGCCCCGAGCTCACCTGCCGCGCCGGCGCCGGCCGGGGCGCAGAGCTTCCCGGCATCCGACCCGCAGCCCGGGCAGGAGCCGCCGAAGTAGGGTTCTAGGCCGGGTTCCCCGGGGAGGCCGGAGGCGCCTCGGGGACACTGCCGGACGCGGGGAGCCGCCTGCGGAATTCACGGAACAGCAGCGTCAGGCTGGTTGCGGCCTGCAGTGCCACCGTCGCGACCGACAGGTGCCAGACCTGCTCGAGCGTGAAGCCCGGCCGGCTGGCGAGCCACATCGCCGGCAGCACGAACGTGATCAGGCGCGAGGCGGACGCGAGGAACGACGGCCAGGTATTCCCGAGCGCCTGGAAGAGCCCCGCGCTTGCGAAGATCAGGCCCGAGGCGACGAAGTTCCAGGAGATCACCCGCAGGTAGCCCGCCCCGACGCTCACCACCTCGGGCTGCTGGCTGAAGAAGCGGATGAAGATCTGCGGGGCCACCTGGCACGCGAGCGTCAGCAACAGCATGAGGCTGCTGCTCAGGATCACGGCCTGCCAGAACGTTTCCCGCACCCGGTCGAAGCGGCGCGCGCCGTAGTTCTGGCCGGCCACCGGGGTCGCACCGAAGGCGATCGCCAGCACCGGCACGAACAGCGCCTGCATGACGCGGCCCCCGATCCCGAAGCCCGCCTGAGCTTCCGGCCCGAATCCCCGGATGACCACGTAGATCACGCTCAGGATCACGAACATCATCAGGAACTCGCCACCGGCGGGCAGGCCGATGTTGAGGATGCCGCGTATGAGCGCCCAGCGCGGCGGCCAGACGGTGCGGTCGAACCCGACGTAGTGCTCCAGGCGCGCGAAGTACATCCACAGCATCACGACGCCCACGGTCACGGCAATGCTGCTCGCGAGCCCCGCTCCGGCGGTGCCCATCGGGTGATGGGTCAGCCAGCCGGCGACCAGGATCGGGGCCAGCACGATGTTCACGACCACGGTGATCATCTGCACCATCATGGTGGGCTTGACGATGCCAGTACCGCGCAGCCCCGAGATCAACGCCACCATCGCGAACTGCAGCGCAAGTCCCGGCGTGTACCAGTAGAGGTAGGACGCACCGGCCGCTGCGCTCGGCGCGTCCGCTGCCACCAGGCGCATGAACGGGCCGGTCACGAGGATCCCTGCCAGGGCCACGGCGATACCGCACAGGAGCGACAGCAGTACCGCCTGGTTGAAGACCAGGTTCGCGCCCGGCTGGTCCTTGCGTCCCACCGCCTGCGAAACCAGTGCCACGGTACCGACACTCAGCATCTGCGTGAGGCCGAGGATGATGAAGGTCGCGGTCCCGGCACTGCCCACGCCCGCGATCGCCTGGTCGGAGATGCGCGATACGAAATACAGGTCGACGATGAAGTACAGCGTCTGGAACAGCATGCCGATCGCGATCGGTACCGACATCGCGATGAGCGCGCCGCGCACCGAGCCCTGCGTCAGGTCCTTCATTCCGTCACTCCCCTGCTGTTGACGGCCGGCTCACTCGTCGCGCGCGGCCTTTGCCCACTTGCGGAAATCTCGCCGCACGCCCTCGCACATGCGCTCGGCGGCCCGCGACAGCCACGCGCGGCGGCGCCGGGCGAGGTCGCCGAGGATCGCGCGTCGCTCCCGCGGCGTGCCCAGGTGCATGTTCGCGGTCTCCCAGCCCATCATCCACAAGAGGCGGCTCTCGTCGTGGCCGCGCGGCAGGCTGGCCAGTTCGATGCGGCTGCAGTCGGGCGCGAGCCGGCGGATGAGCCATTGCCCGTGCACGCTCAAGAAGGGATCGGGCACCCGCACCGCGCGGCGCACCAGCGTCATGTAGTAGATCCCGCTGGAGATGCGCGGGTCCTTGGCCCAGCGCCATGCCGAGGGCGCGAGCGGTTTCGCCTCGCGCGCCACCATGCCGCCATCCCAGTCCGCGAGCGCCACGGTGCGCAGGCGGCCCATGCTGCCGAGGCCTGCCTGGCGGTGCACGAAGCGCGGCTTCAGGCCCTTCACCGGAAGCGCCGCCTCGAGGAGGCGGTGCACCGAGGCGGGGCCACGCCCCGTGACGGTGCGCAGCGCGCGCATGTGCTCCCAGTAGGGACGCTGGTCCTTGAGGCGCGCAATCGCCAGATCGCGCAGCCACCGGTAGCGCTCGGCGAGTACCACGGCGCCGCCGCCTTCGCGAAGCGCCTGGGTGTAGCCCTCTGTCACCGCCTCACAGGCCGTGCGCACGGAGAGGGTGAGCCGCGACTCCTCGATGGCGAGGATGGCGCTGGCCGCCAGGCGCACCAGATCCTGCGTGTACGGAAGCGTCGCCACCTCGTCGAAATCGTTCACGCCCCAGATCAGGCGTCCCTCGCTGTCGCGCCAGGTCCCGAAGTTCTCGACGTGCAGGTCGCCGACCGCGAGCACCCGCGGGGCGTCGGCGATCTCGGGGCAGGTCTCGGACCACTGCTCCGCCCAGCGGTAGAAGGTCGCGCGCAGGAACGAGAAAACGTCGCCGGCCATGAGCCGGTGCTTCAGGTCGAGGTCCCCCCGCAGCACCGGGACACGATGCTTGAGCCAGCGCTCGTAGCGGCTGGTGGCCTCCCGGATGTCCACGGCGTGCACATTAGTAGAGGAGTGCCCCAAGTGCCACCTAAGTCCCGCCATCCCCGGCCGCCAGGGCCCGGCGTGCCGCGGTGAAGGCGCTCCACCACTCCTCGGGCTCGGCGTAACTGTGGCCGACCCCGGGGAGCGGCACGAACTGCGTCCCGGGCACGGCTGCGGCGAACGCGCGGTCGTCCGCGGCCGGACACTCCCGGTCCTCCAGGCCATGAAGGCTGATCCAGTGCCCACCCAGTTCGCCGCCGGGCAGCAGGCGGACGCCACCGGCTTCCGGCGACACCTTGACCGCACCTCCGGGGCATAGCGGGCGCCGCAGGTCGAGATCGGTGCAGAACGCGAGCGTCAGGAGGCCGGCATAGGCCCCGTGCCGTCCCTGCGCCATTGCGACATAAGCCAACGTCGCGCCCGCGGAGTGGCCCACCAGTAGGGGCGGCGTGTCAGGTGCCCCGAAGCGGGCCGCCAGAAAATGACCCAGGTCGGCGAGGTAGGCCCCCGGGGCCACGCAACTGGTATCGGCCTCCTCCAGGTGGGCGAGCCACACCCGCGCATCGATACCGGCGACGAGACTGCCGCGCGCGGCGAGTCGCTGGGCGATGTCCTCGACCGGGCGCCCCCAGCCACCATCACCGGAGAGCACCAGCACCACCTCGCGCGGCGCACCCGCGGGGCGGAACACGCGCACGTCGGTGAGCGAGCCGTGCGAGATCGAGTCCACGTGAGCACCCCTTGAGGACGCACCGCAATGGCACAGCAGCGTGAGGCAGACGCACACCTGCAGCGCACGCCACAGCACCGCAAGCGGGCCCAGTCCGCGTTGCGCATATCCGACGGATGCGACATGGCCTTGAATCACTGCGTCGGACTCTAAGCAGTGCGGCAATCCGAGAGCAATGCCCGTCCGCGCGTGACCGGCGGCGGAGCACTCGTGGTAGATTTCCGACATGGGTGGCGAAGCGGCAGCGGAACCCGTGGGATCGGTGCAGGTCGCGCTGGCGCACGCCACGCGCCTGCTCCAGCGCGACGCGCGTCTGGCCGCCGAGCAGGCGAGCGAGATCCTCAAGGCCATCCCGGGCGAGCCGCGTGCGCGGCTGATCCTCGGCGCAGCCCATCGCCTCACCGGCGATCTTCCCGCAGCGCTCGAAGTTCTTGCACCGCTCGCGCGCGAACAAACGCGCGCGGTGCCGGTGCTACTCGAACTCGGTACGGCGCTGTCCGAATCCGACCGCGGCGCCGAAGCACTCGCGCAGTTCCGCCGCGCGGTCGAACTGCAGCCGGAGGGTGCGGAGGGCTGGCGCCTGCTCGCCGACCAGCTCGACCTCGGTGGCGACACGGCCGGCGCCGACCAGGCACGCGCGCGCTACCTCAAGGCCGCCACGCGCGACCCGCAACTGCTGGCGGCCGCGACCGCCCTCCTGCAGAACGACCTGCCTAACGCAGAGGCGCGCCTGCGGGCGCACCTCGAGCGCCATCCGAACGACATCGCCGCGCTGCGCATGCTCGCCGAAGTGAGCGCCCGCGCGCGTCACTACCTCGATGCCCGTACGCTGCTCGAGCGCTGCCTTACGCTGTCGCCGAGTTTCGAGGCCGCCCGCTACAACTACGCGAGCATCCTGCTGCGCTCCGGAGAAGTAGTCGCAGCACTGGCCCAAGCCGAGCGGCTCCTCGCCAGCGCTCCGCGTCATCCCGGCTACCGCAACCTCCAAGCCGCCATCCTCGCCACACTGGGCGATGTCTCCGAATCGATTCAGGTATATGAGCAAATTCTTACCGAGCACCCGGAGCAGCCTAAGATCTGGACGAGCTTCGGTCACTCGCTGCGAACAGCGGGACTGACCGAAAAAGCCATTGCGGCCTATCGCCGGGCGGTTTCTTACGAACCGAAGCTCGGCGAGGCTTGGTGGAGCCTCGCCAACCTCAAGACGTTTCGCTTCACGGATGCGGATCTTGCCGCGCTGCAAAGTGCAGTTGCGCGAATCGACCTCAGCCAGGACGAGCGCCTGCACTTCGAATTCTGCCTCGGCAAAGCGCTTGAGGACCGTGCTGAGTACGCCGATTCGTTCGCCCACTACAGCAGCGGCAACGAACTACGCCGGCAGCTGCATGGGTACAGCGCCGCCGCCACCTCGGCCTACGTGCGCCGCAGCGTGGAGATCATGAGCACTCAATACTTCGCTGAGCGCGCCGGGAGCGGCGCAAGTAGTGCCGACCCGATCTTCATCCTTGGCCTGCCACGTGCCGGCTCGACACTCTTGGAGCAGGTGCTGGCCAGCCACTCGCAGGTTGAAGGTACGATGGAGCTGCCGCAGCTGCCTCAGATCGCCCGCGACCTGGGCCTGAAATGCGAGCGGCAGGAGGAGTTCGCCGCCACGGTCGGCGCACTCAGTGCCGACGAACTGCGCGCGCTCGGGGAGCGCTACATCGCGGAGACGCGGCCGATGCGCAAGACGCACGCTCCGTTCTTCATCGACAAGATGCCCAACAACTGCTTCTACGTGGGTCTTATCCACCTGATCCTGCCGAACGCCCGGATCATCGATGCCCGCCGCCACCCGCTCGGCTGCTGCTTCTCGTGCTTCAAGCAGCACTTCGCGCGCGGCCAGAACTTTACCTACAGCCTCACCGACCTGGGCCTCTACTACCGGGACTACGTGAGGTTCATGGCGCACATCGATACGGTGCTTCCCGGGCGGGTGCTCCGCGTGCACTACGAGGACGTCGTCGGGGACACCGAGGCGCAGGTTCGCCGCCTGCTCGCCCACTGTGGACTCGCGTTCGAGCCTGGATGTCTCAAGTTCTACGAGAACGAGCGCGCAGTGCGTACCGCAAGTTCGGAGCAGGTGCGCCGGCCCATCTTCCGCGAGGGCATGGAGCACTGGCGCCACTACGAACCCTGGCTCGGGCCTCTGAAGGAGTCGCTCGGCGAAGTGCTGAGTGCGTACCCCGGGGTGCCCGAATTTGCCTGAAGAGCATTGAAGGAATTGAAGGTCGCGGCCTAAGATCCGCAGTAAATAGCAGAAATACCACTAGGGGAGGTCCGTTCATGACGCGCAGCCGCCGTCGAAAGCTTAATAAAATCAATGGCCTGAAGTGCCGTGCGCTCGTGCGCACCGGCATTCCTGTCGCATCGACACTACTGGCCGCCGTGCCCTTCGCGCACGCTCAGGAAGCCGGCGCGGAGGCCGGTGGGCTCCAGGAAGTCGTGGTCACGGCGCAGAAGCGCGTGGAGAACCTCCAGGACGTTCCGATCTCGGTGCAGGTGCTCGACAACACCAAGCTCGAGCAGCTGAACATCCTCGACCTCGATGACTACGTGAAGTTCGCGCCGAGCATCGCCTACTCGCGCGGCAACGGTCAGGGCGGCACCGGTGCCCCCGGGCAGTCACACATCTATATCCGCGGCGTGGTCAACGGCGGCGACGGCAACCACTCCGGCTCCCAGCCGGCGGTGGGCACCTACCTCGACGAGCAGCCAGTCACGACCATCGACGGCACCCCCGAGATCCACCTCTACGACATCGAGCGCATCGAGGTCCTCGAGGGCCCGCAGGGCACCCTCTATGGCGCAAGTTCCGAGTCGGGCACGGTGAGGATCATCACCAACAAGCCCGACACCACGAAGTTTGCGGCCAATGTCACCGTCGACGGCAACCACGTGACCCATGGCGGCACGGGCTGGGAGGTCGAGGGCTTCGTCAACATCCCGATCTCCGATATCGCGGCGGTCCGCCTGGTGGGCTGGGCCGAGCACGATGCGGGGTTCATCGACAACGTGCAGGGCACGGACCGCAACGCCTGCATCGTCAACGGCATCCGTACCTTCCCCACCTGGGACGGGCAGCCGTACCAGGCACCGGTTACGCCGTGTCCCACCCCGGGCGTCGTCGGCGCGGGCGCGATCACGAATGCGCCCTGGGCCAAGAATCAGGAAAACACGGTCGATACCCGCGGCGGCCGTGCGGCCATCAAGCTGGATCTCGGCCCGGACTGGACCGTGCTGCCCACCTTCATGACCCAGAAGGTGAGCACCGAGGGCATCTTCGGCTACGACCCGAACATGGGTGACCTGCAGGTCGCGCAGTTCGGACCGGACAGCACTCAGGACACCTGGTACCAGGCGGCCCTGACCATCCAGGGCAAGGTGAGCGACTTCGACATCACTTACGCCACGGCCTTCATGAAACGTACCAACCACACGCTCGCGGAATACAGCGACTACTCGCTGTTCTACGACCGTGTTTTCGGCTCGGGTGCCAGCTGGGTGGGCAACGCCGGCACGCCGATCATGCCGCAGGAATTCGTGATCGGGGACAACCATTTCCAGAAGTGGAGCCAGGAACTGCGCGTCAGCACCCCGGCGAAGTACTTCATCCGAGCCACCTTCGGCGGCTTCCTGCAGCGGCAGCTGCACAACATCGACCAGCAGTACACCATGCCCGGCTACGGCTGGACGCAGGTGCAGGGCGGACCCGGCAACCCGAACGGCTTCTCGGACTTCTACTCGATCCCGAACCTGCCGAATACCATCTGGCTGACGGACGAGCAGCGAGTCGACCGCGACCGCGCCATATTCGCGCAGGTGGACTGGGATATCGTTTCCAACCTGACGTTCACGGCGGGCGCGCGGCAGTACTGGTACGACAACTCACTGAAAGGCTTCTTCGGCTATTCGTCCAACTTCTCAAGCAAGACGGGCATGGCAACCTGCTTCGAGCCGGCCTACACCGTCGGCTCGCCGTGCACCAACCTCGATACCTCGACCGCCGGCCACGGCATCGTGCCCAAGGGCACGCTGACCTGGAAGGTCACCCCCGACACCATGGTCTACACCACGTTCTCCAAGGGCTTCCGGCCCGGTGGCGTGAACCGCATCGCCGGAATCAACGGCAAGCCCTACCAGCCCGACTACCTCAAGAACTACGAGATCGGCTGGAAGACGACATGGTTCGATCATCGCCTGCGGTGGAACGGTGCGATATTCCGCGAGGACTGGAAGAACTTCCAGTTCGGGTTCCTCGTGCCCCCGAGCATCACGGCGATCACCAACGCCGGCAATGCCAGAATCATGGGCATCGAGAACGAACTGGTGTTCGCCCCGACCCGCGCGCTGCAGATCAGCGCCAACTTCACCTGGCTGAAGGGCTACATCACCAACGACTTCTGCCAGTTCACGGCAGCCGTCAGCGGCCCGGGGTGCGTCAACGATGCACCCCTCAATGCGCCCTTCCTGCCGGGCGGCCAGTACGCCGGGCCGCTCGTGAAAGCAGGTACCGACCTGCCGCAGTCGCCGAAGTTCAAGGGCAACCTGATTGCGCGCTACACCTTCATGTCGATGCATGACTGGGAGCCGTTCGCACAGGGCTCGATCATGTACCAGACGCAGGTGGCACCGAACCTGAAGTGGAACGAGCAGCAGGTGATCGGCTTCCAGCCGGCCTACGCGCTGATCGACCTCTCCGGCGGTGCGACGCACAACGGTACGGAGATCACGGCCTACGTGTCGAACGTGGCCGACAAGCGGGCGCAGCTGACGCGCTTCACCGCGATCTCGCCCAACAACGACAACCAGGTCTACATCATCCCGGCACAGCCGCGCACCTTCGGCATCCGGATCTCACAGAACTTCTAAGGTTTCCAAAGTCGCCCCCGCCGCAGCGGGGGCGCACTCTTAACCCGGCTCCCGGCTGCGGGGTGGCGGCGCGAACCGCCACCCCCAGTTCGGGAGATGGGATTTCCCGCGCCACTCAGGCACCCTGTGAATGCCGCCGCCATCGCGGACGGCCCTGCAGGAGCCTCCCCTTGACCCAGTCCGCCAGCGCCGCGCCGGCCACGGAAGCCGCCGCTGCCGCCCAGGCCGGCCAGACCGCCTTCGGGATCCTGGCCGCCATCAGCTTCTGCCACATGCTGAACGACATGATGCAGTCGCTGCTGCCGGCCATGTACCCGATGCTGAAGTCCTCGTACGCACTGAGCTTCGGGCAGATCGGCCTCCTCACTTTCACCTTCCAGTTCACCGCCTCGCTCCTGCAGCCGATCACCGGGGCCTACGCCGACCGCAAGGCGCGGCCCTACTCGCTCGCTGCCGGCATGGGCTTCACGCTGTGCGGCCTCCTCTTGCTCGCCTATGCGCCCAGCTACGGGCTGCTCCTGTGCGGTGCGGCGCTCATCGGCACCGGCTCCTCGGTGTTCCACCCGGAATCGTCACGCGTCGCGCGCATGGCCTCAGGCGGCCGCCACGGGTTCGCACAGTCGGTGTTCCAGGTGGGGGGCAACTTCGGCTCCGCCTCCGGTCCCCTGCTCGCGGCCTTCATCGTGCTGCCCCACGGCCAGCCGAGCGTCGCCTGGTTCTCGCTGGTGGCGCTGCTGGGAATGGTCGTGCTCGTCAACGTCGGTCACTGGTACAAGACCCATGGCCTCGCACGCCTGCAGCGCGCGATGGCGTCGCGCCCGGCGACGCCGCGCCGCGAGGTAGTGACCGCGATCGCGGTGCTGCTCGCCCTGATCTTCTCCAAGTACTTCTACCTGGCGAGCATCACCAGCTACTACACGTTCTACCTGATCGATCACTTCGAGCTGTCGGTGCGCAGCGCGCAGCTGCTCCTGTTCCTGTTCCTCGCCTCGGCGGCCTTCGGCGGGTTCATCGGCGGGCCGCTCGGCGACCGCTTCGGCGCCAAGTACATCATCTGGTTCTCGATCCTGGGCGTGCTGCCCTTCACCCTGGTGCTGCCGTACGCGAACCTCTTCTGGACCGCGGTGCTGACGGTACCCATCGGGCTCATCCTCTCCTCGGCCTTCCCAGCGATCGTGGTGTACGCACAGGACCTGCTGCCCGGGCGCACCGGCACGGTGGCGGGGCTGTTCTTCGGGCTCGCCTTCGGCATGGGCAGCGTCGGGGCAGCGGTGCTCGGCGTGCTGGCCGACCACATCGGCATCCGGCACGTCTACGAGATCTGCGCCTTCCTGCCGCTGATCGGCCTCATGGCGGCGCTGCTGCCGGACGTGCACAAGTTCCGCGCGCCGGCGCCGGGTTGATATCCTTGCCCGCGTGAAGCTGCTGCCCCACTCGCTGCTCGATGAGTTGGCCGCCAAGGCGGCGCTGAGCCCGCGCGCGCGCGCGCATCACAACGTCCACGCAGGCCCCGAGGATCCCGTGCAGCGCTTCGTGGTGTACGCACTCGGCGGCTCCTATTTCCGGCCACACTGTCACCGCGAGCGTGACGAGCTCGCACTGGTGGTGCGCGGACACTTCGACGTCCTGACCTTCGATGACGAGGGGCGCGTGCGGGAGCGCTTCCGCGTGGGCGAGGGCACGGCGGACTTCGCCTACGAAACCCCCCGCAACACCTGGCACACCCTGCTGCCGGCCCCGGGCGGCGGTGCATTTTTCGAGGTGAAGCAGGGCCCGTACGACCCGGCGACGTCCACCGCCTTCGCGGCCTGGGCGCCGGCCGAGGGCGATGACGCGGTGGCGGACTACCTCACGTGGCTGCGCAGCGCGCAGCCGGGCGAGAGGCTCTAGCCCTCAGCGGTCTGCACGCCGCGCCGCCTGATCGCGCAAGGCGCGGCCCAGGTCCGCCCCTGACATCAGGGTCTCCACGTAGCTGAACGCGCCGCCCTGCGCCTCCCGCGCCGCCGCGTGCAGCCCGGTCATGGCCGCCCGGTACAGCGTAGTCGACAGGCTGATGCGGCGCACACCGGCGGCGGCAAGCTCCGGCTGGCTGAAGGACTGCCCGCGCATGCCGACCATGAAGTTCACCGGCTTGCTGACGGCGGCACACACGGCGCGCACGGACTCGAGGTCGGGCAGCCCCGGGGCGAACAGCACGTCCGCGCCCACCTCTTCGAAGGCCTTCAGGCGCGCGATGGTGTCGGCCAGGTCCGCACGCCCGTGGAGGAAGTTCTCCGCCCGGGCGGTGAGCGTGAAGGGGAACGGCGCCGCCCGCGCCGCCTGCACCGCGGCCTGGATACGGGCGACGGCATGCGCCAGCGGGTAGATCGGCTCACCCTCCTCGCCGCTCGCATCCTCGATCGATGCGCCGACCAGGCCGGCGGCGGCCGCCTGGCGGATGGTCTCCGCGGCATCGGAAGGGGCGTGCCCGAAGCCGTTCTCCAGGTCCCCGGCCACCGGCAGGGGGCTCACCTGGGCGACGGCGCCGGCGTGCGCCAGCGCCTCGGCGCGTGTCAGGCCCCCGTCGAGCTTGCCGAGCGTGGCCGCGGCCGCGGAACTCGAGGTGGCGAGCGCCCCATAACCCAGCTCGCCCATCAGGGCCGCCGAGCCTCCGTCCCAGACGTTCGGGAGGATGAAGGCGCCGGATGTGGCGTGGAGCGCGCGGAAACGCGCGGCTTTGTCGGCGAGACTGGGCATGCGGCAGGACCTGCGGGCGGTGGCGGCGGTGAACCGGGTCACTGTGGCACAGCCCGGGGCCGACGCGATAGACCGGCTCACCCGGCCGGGCGCAAGATCCGCTCGACCCGCCATACCAACGAGAACCAAGGGGGGCCCGCCGATGTGGAACCAGGTCTATGCACCGCTTTCCGGCAACCTCGGCCTGTCGGCTCTGTGCGCGGCACTGCCGATCTTCGTGATGCTGCTGATGCTCGGCGTACTGCGGACCGCGGCGTGGAAGGCGGCCCTCGCCGGCGTCGTAACGGCCGCCCTCGTCGCCGCGCTCGTCTACCGGATGCCCGCACCCCTCATCGCCCACGCGACGCTGTACGGGGCGGCCTTCGGCCTCTTCCCGATCGCCTGGATCGTGTTCTGGGCGATCGCGCTCTACCGCCTGACGGTGGAGACCGGGCAGTTCGACATCATCCGCGCCTCCATCGGCAGCATCACGCGCGACCAGCGCCTGCAGGCACTCCTGATCGCGTTTGCCTTCGGTGCCTTCATCGAGGGGGCTTCAGGGTTCGGGACGCCGGTGGCAGTTGCCAGCGCCATGCTCGCGGGCCTGGGCTTCTCGCCCTTCACCGCGGCCGCCATCTGCCTCATCGCCAACACCGCACCGGTGGCCTTCGGTGCGATCGCGACGCCGATCCTGACGCTGGCCTCGGTGACCGGCCTGCCGTTGCCGGCGCTGAGCTCCGGGGTCGGGCGCATCTGCGCGCCGATCGCGCTGTTCCTGCCCGCCTATCTCATGCTGGTGCTCGGCGGGACGCGCACGCTCCGGGCAGTGTGGCCGGCCGCGCTGGTGGCGGGACTGGCCTTCGGCGTCACCCAGTTCCTGGTGTCGAATTTCGTCGGCCCCTACCTCACCGACATCCTGTCCTCGTTCGTCGCGATCGTGGCGCTCGTGCTGCTGCTGCGCGTCTGGCACCCGGGCGATGAGACCGCGGCGCAGGCCGCGCCGCTGCCGACGGGACTCAGTGCCGGGACGGTGCTGCGCGCCTGGACCCCGTACATCTTCCTGGTGGTCCTGGTGCTCCTGTGGGGCTACACCCCATTCAAGGCGCTCCTGGACAAGGCGAGCGTGTCGTTCCTGTGGCACGGGCTCGACGGGCAGGTGCAGCGGCTGCCGCCCGCGGCGGCCAAGGCCGGCCCGTATCCCGCGAAGTTCAACCTCAACCTGCTCTCGAGCTCCGGCACGGCGGTGCTGGCCGCCCTGGTCCTGTCAGCCATCGCACTGCGCGTGCGGCCCGGGCGGCTCATCGCCATCGTGGGAGGCACCGCGCGCGACCTGTCGCTGTCGATCCTGACCATCGCCCTGGTGCTGGCGCTCGCCTACCTCATGAACTATTCCGGGGCGACCGCGACCCTGGGCATCGCCTTCGCCGCCACCGGTGTCGCCTTCCCGTTCTTCAGCGCCTACCTCGGCTGGCTCGGCACCTTCCTCACCGGCAGCGACACGTCCACCAATGCCCTGTTCGGCAACCTGCAGGTGGTGACGGCCAACAAGCTGGGGCTGTCTCCGGCCCTGATGGCGGCCTCGAACTCCAGCGGCGGGGTGATGGGCAAGATGATCAGCCTGCAGAGCATCTCGGTCGCCGCGGCGGCCACGGGCATGCCGGCGGCGGAGGAGGCACGCCTGTTCCGCTTCACGCTCAAGCACAGCATCCTGCTCGCCGGCATCGTCGGCCTGATCGTGCTCGCCTACGCCTACCTCGTGCCGCAGTGGAGCGTCTGAGGGCGGGCTACTTCACCGCGAGTTCCGCCTTCACGCGCGCGCCGCTCTCGGTCTTGGGGGGCGTGTCGACGATGAAGACCCGAGCCGGCTCGATCTGGCCGTCCGAGAGCAGCGCATCCTGGATGGCGCGCGCGCGGTCCTTGCCGAGGGATACGAGGTCGGCATCACTGATCTCGACCTTGGCGGTGAGCGCGGCCTCGAGGTCCTTGATCGCCGCCTCGTAGGGCGGGGACTCCTTGCGCTTGGCATTCTCGACCGCCTGGGCCGAGTCCGGCAGCGGCGCGTCCTTGCCGAGCGTGGCCCTGAACTGCTCGAGCAGCAGCCGGTAGTGCTGCTGCGGGTCCGCCAGCGCCGCCTGCGCGGCGCCCTGCGGGTTCTTCTTGCCCGCCCGCGTGCCGGCCACGCGCGCATCCAGCTCCTCCTCGACCTTCTTCGCCGCGAGGTGCGGGGCGTCCAGATCGCGGGAATAGGTGATGGGCACGTCGAGCTTCAGCTGCGGCCGCTCCTTGAGGGACTTGGCGAGTGCACCCAGCTGGTCGGTGGCGCCCTTGTCCAGCTGCGCACTGCCCGGGTCGAACTCGACGATGTTCATGTGCTCGCCGCCGCCGAACAGGTGCCCGAGCAGCGCGAACGGCGCGGTGGCCGCCTTGACGATCAGGTTGACGAACACCTTCCAGATCAGGGGCCCGATGCGGAACTGCGGGTCGTCGATCGAGCCGTTCATCGGCAAGTCGATGTCGATGACGCCGTTGCGGTCCTTCAGGAGCGCCACGGCGAGCTTCACCGGCGCATGGATGGCGTCCGGACTCTCGACCCGGTCGCCGAGCTCAAGCTGGTCGACCACGAAGTGCTGCTTGGCATCGAGCTTGCGCTGGTCGACTTTGTAGGAGACATCGACCGAGAGCTTGCCCTTGTCGATCTTGTAGCCGATGAAGTGCCCGGAGTACGGGTTGACGATGGTGAGGTCGATGTCCTTGAAGCTCATGGCGATGTCGGTGTAGAGCACCGCCGAAAGCAGGTTCGCCTCCCCGCCGATGTGGGCCGGTGAATAGCGGTCGACCTTGCCGTTGAGTTCAATCTTGGCGCGCGACTTCGGGTCGCTCGACAGGCCCGTGATGGTGCCGCTGAGGGTCTGGATGCCGACCGCGAAGCTCGGCTTGATCCACAGGTCCGTGTAGTCGAGCGTCGCGTTGACGATACGTATCGTGTTGATGGCCATCGGGAAGGGTGTCGCTGGGGCTGGCGGCGCCGGGGGCGCCGCTGCCGCGGCCTTCCTGCCCTTCCTGGCCTTCGGGGCCACGGGCGGCGGCGGTGCGGCCGGCGGTGGCGTGGCGGGGGCCGGGGCGGCGCTGCCTGCGGTGTTGGCGGCGACCAGGGGCGGCGGCGCACTGCCGGCCGGCTTCAGCACTTCGCTGATGTTGAGCGCGCGGTTGGGGAAGATGATCATGCGCGCGTACGGCTCGACCGCCGTCACGCTCCTGATGCGCAGGCTCTGCGGTTGCGAGCGGTAGAGGATGTCGTCGACCTTGAGGTCCTTCCAGCTCACGAAATCGCGCTTCTGCGCATTATCGACCGTCTTGAGCCCCGACAGCTGCGTGCCGCCCTTGACCTCCAGGTACCCGTCGGCGCGGCGGGTGAGGTCCAGCCGCGCCCCGAGCGCCCCCTTGAGCAGCGTCATGGACGTGTAGCGCGACAGGTACGGCTGCAGGAACGGCAGCGCGAGCGCACTCGCCTCCACGTGGGCGGTGAGGTCGCCGCTCTTCGGTGTCACCTTCGCGCGCGCACCGAGCTTGCCCGAGCCGTTCACCGTCGAGTCGATGCTGACCTCGAGCACGTCATCGGGCCGGGTATTGAATCCACCGACGTGTACGTTGAGCGGATCCACGGTCAGGGCAAGTGCTGGCTTCACCTGCCGGTCCTCGACGCCGATCTTGAAGCCGTTCAGGCCGATGTCCGGGGCCGAAACCACCCAGGGCGTGCTGTCCCCGCCGCTGGTCGCGGCGTGCACCGGCGCAGGCGCGTCGGTGGCTGCCGGATCCTTGGCCGGTGCAGCCGAAGCAGCGGCCGGCGTTGGCGGGGCGAGGTCGATGAGGTTGAGGCGCCCGTGCTCGTCCAGCCACGCGCGCAGGTCGCCGCCGGTGAGCGCGACCTTGCCGATGTCGACCTTGTGGGCCGCCACGTCGACCTGGGTGTCGAGGACTTCGATCTTGCCGAGCTTCAGGTAATCCTCCGGACCGCCCTTGGGCTTGATGCCGAGGTCGGTGACCGTCGTGTCGTGCACGGCCACCTTCAGCGACAGCGGGCCGTCCCCCGCGGCGAGCTGGTAGCCGCCGTGGACGTCGATCAGCCCTGAATCGATCTCGAGGGGGACGATGTCGCGGACGTAGTCCCACAGCGTGCGCGCCTTGAGCGTCGTGATCGCGAACTGTCCCTGCGAGGTGAGCGGCGCCAGGCGCACATCGCCGCTCCAGTCGAACTGCTCGCCGTCCTCGGATGCGGCTGTAAGCGCGTAGTGATTGCCGTCGCTGCCGACGGTACTGAAGTCGCGCAGCTCGAAGGTGATGGGATTGAAGTCGGCCTTGAACGCGTCGGCGCGGGTGAGGTCCTCGAAGGTGCTGCTGCCCCCGGTGACCGCCAGACGGCCGATGTAGAGCCGCATCGGCTTTTCGTTCTTCGGCGGCGGGGGCGCCGGCTGCTTGGGCGGCGGGAAGCCCTTGCCGAGGTCGGCGAGGTTCAGTTCCCCGCCGTGCCGGATCACGGCGCGCACGTAGGGCTTGTCGAGCAGGATCTCCTTGAAGCTCGGGCCGAGCCGCCAGATCGAGGCGTACTGCAGGTCCACGTGCAGGTGCGCGAAGCTCAGGAGAGTCTTGCCGTCCGCATCCGGCAGCGCGAGGTCACCGATGTCGAGCTTGAGGGTGAAGGGGTTGAAGCGGATCTCGCCGATCGCGAGCTGGCGCCCGTAGTGGGTGCGGACGAAATCCTGCGCCGAGGAGCGCGCGAAATGCGGAACCGCCCAGAACCCGGCCACGGCGTACAGGCCGAGGAGGACCACCAGCACCCCGCCGGCGATGATGTAGCGTCGATAACGGCTCATATCCCGATGTCCGTTTTCTTATGAGCCCCAATCCTACTGCGTCGTCGCCGTGCCGACCATCGTGGCCGGCCCCCTTACCCCATGTCGAGGCTGATCTGGCCCTCGGACACCGGTTCGATGAGGCTCGCATCGTTGGGCAGCCGCGGGCTGTTGACGCGGCGGCTGACCCGGTAGCCCACCATGAGCTCATCCGGGTAGGGCCTGAGCGCCGCAAGCGCTGCGGCTGGGTCCGTGCCGAGCCAGGCGTCCTCGTCCTCGGCGGCCAATACCGCCGGCATGCGCTGCTTCTCGTTGTGGATCTCGGCGAGCAGCCGGTTGGCCGGCAGCGTGATGAGCGTGCAGGAGGTCAAAAGGGTGCCGTCGTCCCTGCGCGAGCGGTCCCACAGTCCCGCGACGCCGAAGACCTCGCGGTCGTTCAGGTGCACGAAGAACGGGTCGCGCGAACCGTCCTCGTTGACGTGCGGCTCGTAAAAGCCGGCCATGACGAAGAGGCAGCGCTGGGCGCGCCGCCAGGCGTCGCGGTAGCTCGGAGCGCTTTCCATACGCTCCACGGTCGCGTTGATGGTGGAGGCTTTCAGCGGCACGCCGTGCGCCCAGTAGGGCACCAGCCCCCAGCGCATGAGCTGCGCGCTGCGCTCGCCCTCCTCGTTCACCACCACCGGGACCGGCTCGCTCGGCAGCACACGGTAGCTGAGGGAGTACTCCCAGCGGTTGCGACGGATGCCCATCGCTTTTTCTGCCTTCGCGGCCTGCGCCAGTATGTACTTGCCGCACATGGATTTAACGTCTCACACAGTAGCCGCCGCACTCAAGCACTGTGTGGACGGGCACGACGCGGCTTGCCCAGACTCGCCGCCATGGTGCCGTGGACCGCGATCGAGAGGCTGCGCGATCACTTCGGGGACTACGTGCTCCTGGTGACCTGCCGCGCCTGCCGCCATTCGCGCGAAGTCTCCCCGGCGTTCCTCGCGCGCCACAGCCCCGCGGGCTGGGACGAACCCATCGCCAACATCGTCGAGCGCCTGCGGTGCCGCTGCGGCAAGAAGAGCGTGGACGTGCAGATCGGCTTCAACCACAAGCCGCGCGGCTGGAACAAGAACCCGTCCTGACACGGTGGCGGGATTCAGTGCCCCGCAGCCGGCGCCGGCGCCTGGGCAAACTGCTGTTCGATGAGGGGGTAGATCGCCGCGGTGAACCGCTCGGCTTCCGCGCGCGTGAGGTGCGACCACTCCGGCAGGTAGTATCCGGTGAGCTGCGGATAGTCGGAGAAGTAGATGCCGGGGGTGCCGGTAGCCTTGAGCAGCCCGTCCCAGGCGCGCGTGCGGGGAAAGTGCTGCTCCTCGTATTTGAGATACTCCCCATCGCTGGGAAGCCGCACGAACAGCACTCTGGCGCCGTGTGCGTGCAGCTGCTTCACGGCTTTCACGGCGCGCTCGATCTGCTCCTGCTCGCTCTTCAGCGCTTCCTCCGGCGTCGGATCCCCGGGGTAGGTGACGAACCCCTCGGCCCATATGTCGCGCGCGAGCTGGCGGTAGGCAGGATCCGTCTCGACCTTGCTCCACAGGTACGCGTTGCGGGATTCCTCGTACATCGCGAGCTTGCGCACGGCCTTGAACCAGTGCCGTCCCGGGCGCTCCGGCCAGTCCTGGCGGGCGAGCACCGTGCGCAGTGCGAAGTCCCCGTCGTCGAAGGCTAGGTAAGGCTCGAGGAAACGCATCGACAGCCACTGACCGACCCGCTGCGCCGGGGACTCCTTGCGGACGTAGCCGGCGGCCTTGAGAAATGCGCCATCGCCGGAGAAGAACAGGTCGGGGGCGACCCCGATGACAAGGCGGCCGGTGAAGTTCGGATCCGCCGCAAGGTCCTCGACCGCGGTCATCGGCGAGGTGCCCTCGAAGGACAGCTGGATCGGCGCGCGTCCGGCGAGGCGCTCCCACACCGGCAACTGCAGGTCGAAATAGGTGCGCGAGGCACCCAGGAGCACCGTCGCATCGCCCTCGCCGTGGTCGATGCGCCGCCGCTGGATGGCCCACAGCCCCAGCGTGTTGCGCGTGCCCGGCAACACACCCTGGGCGCGCCACCACGCTTCCCACGCCCCCACCAGCGCGACCGCGAGCGCCAGCGCCACCAGCAGCATCCGTCCCCAGGGCTGCACCGGCACCGGCCGTTGCGGCACGGGCTGCGCAACCCCGGGGCGGTCGGAGGCCGTGGCGCGCGCGTACTGGTCCATGCCCGGATCAGAACTGGAAGTAGATGAAGGCACTGCCCTCTCCCTGCGAGATCACGATCGCAAACAGCATCAGCCCCCACACCACGCCCACCAGCATCGCCGGCGCGCGCGCCACCACCGACTCCAGCGTGCGCGAGCGCATCAGCCAGTGCGCGACGAGGATGCCGCCGACCACCGCCAGTGCCGACAGCAGCGCGAAGGTGGAAAGGATGGGTTCGGGCGGCCGGTTGGCCCCGGCCATGCCCTTCAGGATCTGCCAGGCACGCCCGAAGGTCTTGGCGCGGAAGAACACCCAAGTGATGTTCACGAGCGTGTATGTGAACAGGCCGAGCATCACGAAGGCGAAGGGCCCGGGACGGTAGCTCCCGAAGCGCGCCTTGAGCGCCCGCTCCGCGGAGAGGTACAGGCCGTGCAGCCCACCCCAGGCGACGAAGGTCCAGTTCGCTCCGTGCCACAGGCCCCCGAGCAGCATGGTGGTCATGAGCGCCACGTAGGTGCGCCGCGGTCCGTGACGGTTCCCGCCGAGGGGGATGTAGAGGTAGTCCCGCAGCCAGGAGGACAGCGTGATGTGCCAGCGGCGCCAGAAGTCCGAAAAGCCCACCGCCGCGTAGGGGAAGCGGAAGTTGTCGGGCATCGCAAACCCCAGGCACAGCGCAGCCCCGATCGCCGTCGTTGAGTAGCCGGCGAAGTCGCAGAAGATCTGCCCGCTGAAGGCCAGCGTCGCCACCCAGGCATCGAGCGCACCGGGGATGCGGGCGCTGTCGTAGACGCGCTCGGCGACCGGCGACAGGAAGGTATCGGCCAGCACCACCTTGTTGAACAGGCCGATCGTCATGAGCGCGAGCCCGAAGCGCAGCTGCGCCGGCGTGGCGCGGCGCGGCACCGCGAACTGGGGTACGAGCTCGGTCGGCCGCATGATGGGACCTGCGACCAGGTGCGGGAAGAAGGTCACGAACAGCGCGTAGTCGAGCAGGTTCTGCGCCGGGGCTGCGCGGCGCAGGTATACATCGAGCGTGTAGGACATGGTGGCGAAGGTGTAGAACGAGATTCCGACCGGCAGCACGATGTCCGAGTGCGCCGGGTGGAAGGCGATGCCGGCCGCGTTCATCAGGGCCGTGAAGTTCTCGAGCAGGAACTGCCCGTACTTGAAGTAGCCGAGCATGCCGAGGTTGGCCACCACCGACAGCAGCATCCAGGCATGCCGCGCCGCCTGGCGCCGCGCCTTCACCAGTCCCTGGGCCGCGTACCAGTCCACCACGGTCGAGATCCACAGCAGGATCACGAACGGCGGGTTCCACGCCGAGTAGAAAAGGTAGCTCACCAGCAGCAGGTTCACCTTGCGGGTCGTCCAGGACAGGGGCAGCGAATGCAGCCCCAGGACGCAGGCGAAGAACACGATGAAGGACAGGGAATTGAAGACCATGCAGTAACCGCCGCGCCGCGTTGACGGAGCCCGTGGCGGCCGTCAGCGGAGTGTTGGAGTTTTCGCGATCATCGCCCCGAAGCGTGAGCGTTGCAATGGGAGGTTCGCGGGTCGAGGCCTCAGTGCCGCAGCCGCAGGCGGTACACGATGCACAGCAGCACTATGAAGGGCGCCCCGAAGACGAGCGTCAGGCGGAACTGCGGAGTGAGGGCCGTCGTCGCCAGCACCGCGGCAACCAGCGCCGCGCCGGTGAGCGTCGTCAGGGGGAACCCCCGCATGCGGAAGCCGGGCGGGCTGCCGTGCCGGCGGCGAAACCGGTAGTGGGTCACGAAGATCATGAACCAGGTGAACAGTGCCCCGAAGGACGACACCGACACCATCACGAGGTAGGCACTGCGGGGAGAGAGCACGCACGCGGCCGTCGCCGCGGCGACGCCGAGACTGGACAGGAGCAGTGCCTGGACCGGCACGCCGCCTGAGCTCAGGCTGCCGAAACGCGCGGGTGCGTGACCGGCCCGGGAGAGGCTGAACATCATGCGGGTCGCGATGTAGAGCTGGCTGTTCATCGCCGACAGGGCGGCGATCAGGATCACGAAGTTGCAGATGCCCGCGGCCGCGGGGATGGACAGCTCCTGCATGACGCGCACGAACGGGCTGGCCTCGGTGCCGGCGCGCACCCAGGGCACGACGGCCAGGATCAGTGCGAGGCTTGCCAGGTAGAAAAGCACCAGTCGCAGCAGCGTCGAGCGGAAGGCGCGCCGCACCGCGCGCGCAGGGTCCTGCGCTTCCCCCGCCGCCACGGCGATCATCTCGATGCTGAGGTAGCTGAACACCGCGACGATGACCGCAACCCAGGCGCCCCACATCCCGTGCGGGAAGAAGCCGCCGTAGGCCGTGAAGTTATGAAGCAGCGTGGCACCCCCGGCGGCGTGGCTGCGCTGCCAGAGCACGAAGCTGCCGAGCGCGATGAAAGCCAGGATCGCGCCCACCTTGACGGCCGAGAACCAGTATTCGATGAATCCGAACACGCCGACGTTCAGCGTGTTGACGGCGACCAGGAGGCCCGGAAACAGGATGACCCAGACCCATCCCGGCACGGCGGGGAACCAGAAGCGCATGTACACCGCGATCGCGGTGACCTCGGTCCCGACCGCCAGGACGATGCAGGTCCAGTAGGCATAGCGCACGAGGTAGCCGGCCAGCGGGCCGAGGTAGAACTCGGCGTAGGCGCCAAAGGAGCCGCTGGTCGGATGGGCGAGGCTCATCTCCGCCAGGCACCCCATGAGGAGCAGGGCGATCAGCGCGCCGATCAGGTAGCTCACCAGGACCGCGGGGCCCGCAAGTCCGAGGGCGAAGGCGCTTCCCAGGAACAGCCCGGTGCCGATGGCGCCGCCGATGGCGATCATCGACAGCTGGCCGCTGCGCAGCCGCGGCTTGAGACCGCGCTCGCGCTCGGTGATCTGGGCGAAGCCCTGCCCGTCAGGCGCCATGGTGTGGTTGGGGTCGGTGTAAGCGCCGGCGGTGGGCAACGGTTCCGCTGAAGTCTACACTGCCCCTCACCGGAGTTTTTGCGAGGGACGTGCCCATGGTGCTCACCCTGTTACGGCGCTGCGCGCGCGCGCTGCTGGTCGTGGTGCCGATCACCGCCCTCGCCTCGGGACTGGATGCACTGAGCTCCCAAGAAGCCGCCTCGGGGCTGCGCGCGGCCCTCAGCCAGGGCGTAGGAGTTGCGGTGGCGCAGCTGGGCAAGAACGGCGGCTTCCTGAACGACCCGAAGGTCGCCATTCCCCTGCCCCATCCCCTGGACAAGGCCGAGAGCGGCCTGCGGATGATCGGCATGGGCAGCCAGGCCGATGAACTCAAGGCCACCATGAACCACGCGGCCGAGCAGGCGGTCGCGCAGGCGAAACCCATCTTCGAGCAGGCGCTCAAGCAGATGACGCTCACGGATGCCAAGGGGATCCTGACGGGCGGGGATGGCGCGGGCACCGCCTACTTCCGCCGCAAGACCAGCACGGCGCTGACCGCGAAGTTCAAGCCCATCGTGGCGGCGGAGACCGCGAAGCTCGGGCTCGCCGCCAAGTACGACGAGTACGCCGGCAAGGCGGCATCGCTCGGCCTCATTTCCTCCGAGGATGCGCATCTCAACGACTACGTGACCGAGAAGGCCCTCGATGGCCTGTTCAGCCGCGTCGCCGAGGAGGAGCACCAGATCCGCCAGGACCCGATGGGCCAGGCGAGCTCGATCATCAAGAAAGTGTTCGGCTCACTCTAGGATTCAGCCGCCATGGCCGCCGCGGGCAAGCCTCCACGACTGCGGATCGTCGGCAGTACGGGCATGGCGGACCGCGGGGACTTTCCGGTGCGCTTCAGCTCCGCGGCCGGCCTCATCGCGCGCCTCAGGCGGCCGCTGAACAGTTTTGGTTTCGTGGGCCCCGGCCGGGTGAGCGTCACACCGGAGGGCCTCACGGTGAACGCGCCCAGCGCTTCCCTTCTCGGCCTGCGCCAGACCGCGCGCTTCATTCCGGTCGCCGAGATCCACGATATCTACCGCGAAGCCGACGCGGTGCAGATCCACCTGCGCGGACCGCGCCAGCCGTACCTGCGCTTCTGGGCCAGGGATCCGGCGAGCGCCGCCGAATTGGTCGCACTGCTGCCCATCCGCAGCACCATCGAGTTCGACACTGCACTGGAGGAGCGGCCGGCGCCGAAGGCGCGCCGGCCGATGATGTGGCTCGCCGCCCTGGCCTGCATGCTCGCGCTGCTGGCGCTGCTCGCCTGGCTCGCGGGCTACCCGCGGCCCGGTCCCGCAGTGCCTCCCGTGTCGCACTCAGCACCGGCTGTCGCGCCGCCGGTGTCGGTGCCGCGCGGCGGGTCAGCGCCAGAAGCGCGTGCGACCCCGGAGGAAATCCGTGAGACGCGCGCCGATCTGGACCACTACATCGAGCGCATCGACGAGCTGCGGGAAGAGTATCGCGGCGCCTTTCAGGAGCTGACGAACGGGCGGATCCCGGCGACGGACTTCGCCGACGAACTCAACTGGTGGCAGCTGCCGAAGTGGAACCAGCTGGAGTTCGAACTGCGCAGCATCGACGTTCGCCCGGGGTCGCTGCGGGAACAGTCGCGCCGCTATCTGCTCGAGGTAGTCGACAACTGGCGCATGGCGCTTCGTACCTATGCCGAGGATCTGCGTGCGGGGCAGCTCGTGGAGCGGCCCTTCACCTACATGCAGCGCGCCACGCCCTTCCTGCGCGGGAGCCGCGACCTGCTCGTCCGACTGGATCGGCGAGCGGCGACGCCCCCGCCGCACTGAGTGCCTGCCGGCGGGCTGCCGGTAAGAACTGCAATAATTCGCTGCCAGAATCCTGCCACGCCCGTCGGCTGACCAAAGCCGCGTGCCCTGGGCAGCAGGCGTACCGCTTCACCCCTGCAGGTGCGCCGATTGCGTCGGACCCCGGCCTCGCGGCCGGGGTCCGTCCTTACAAGCTCACCGGCAGGCGCACACCGCGGGAGACATGCAGGTCTCGCTCCCGCCCAGCCACTCCTGGCCCGGCGTACAGGATGCCTGCTGCGCACCGCAGCTTACCGAGCAACCCTGGCAGCCGCCCTTGGGCGTCGATGCGGGTGCCGAGCAGCTGTTGTTTTGCGGCTGGACCGGCCAGAGCGGCACCACCGGAACCACGTCAGGCGGCGGCGCCGGATTGCTGCCCACCGCAGCGGCGTAGGCGTTCGCGCCCTGACTGACGCACTGGATGTATGGCCCGGTGCCCGGCGCCAGCCCGAACTCCTGGCAGCGCTGCCGGTTGTAGGCATCCTGCTGCTGGGCGAGATTCTGCATGGTCTGACAGCCGCACAGGAGGAGCGCGGCCGCCCCCGCCAGTAAAACTGTCCGTGCAACTCCCGCAGTAACGTGGCCGGTCATACTCCCTCCAATTGCGCGTACCTGGCGCCGCGAGACCGTAGCGCCGCCGTCGGCGCAGGGCGAAATCCTGTCCACCGGCTCGCCGCCCCCCGCGCAGCGGCAGCCGGCGTAAGCTGCGGATATCGTGAACAAATTGCCGGCCCCGAGCCGACTCTGGCACACTGCCGCGCGCGGCAAGGTCCCGGACCGCTTCTCTCCTACAGCGCCCATGAATCTGCTGGTCCGTATCAATCTGGCACTGACTGCCGCGTTCTCGCTGTCCGCGGTGGCGGTCGGCTGGGCCACCGCCACGATGCTCGAGGACAATGCCAAGCAACAGGCGATGCACGAGGCCGGGCTCATGATGGACAGTGCGCTGTCCATGCGCGCTTACACCTCCGAGGAGATCGTGCCCCTGCTCAACGGCCAGATGGCGCACGAGTTCCTGCCGCAGAGCGTACCCTCGTACGCCGCGACCCAGAATTTCTTCAAGCTGCGAGAGCACCATCCGGACTACACCTACCGCGAGGCGACTCTCAATCCCACCAACCCGCGCGATCACGCGATGGACTGGGAAGCGGACATCGTGCAGAAATTCCGCAACGACCCCAGGACCGCGGAAATCGTCGGCGAGCGCGAGACGCCGATGGGTCGCTCGCTGTACCTGGCTCGCCCGATCCACGCCGAGCCCCGCTGCCTGGAGTGCCACAGCGTGCCAGCGGCCGCCCCCACGACGATGATCACCCGGTACGGCAGCAACAACGGTTTCGGCTGGGAGCCCAACGAGATCGTCGGTGTCCAGCTGGTCTCGGTGCCGCTGTCGCTCGCCACCGCCAACGCGCAGCGCGTCACGCGCAGCGTCATGACGGCACTGGTCGCCATCCTGGCCGTGGCGCTGGTGATCGTGAACGTGGTGCTGTACTTCGCCGTGGTGCGCCCGGTGCGCCACATCGCGCGGCTGGCCGACCAGGTGAGCCTCGGCGACACCTCGGCCGGCGAATTCCCCGCCGGGGGGAGCTCCGAGTTGCGCGACCTCGCCCGCTCCTTCAACCGCATGCGCACGAGCCTCGCCAAGGCCATCCGCATGCTGGAGCACTGAGCGCCGTGGGCCGTGAGGTGTTCGTCAGCTACTCGGTGCCGGACCGTGAGGTCGCCTTCGCCGTCGTGGGACGCCTCGAAGCCCATGGCGTGTCGGTGTGGATCGCGCCGCGCGACATCTCGCCGGCAGCGGAGTGGGCGGAGGAGATCATCGACGCGATCTCCTCGGCGCGACTCATGGTGCTGGTGTTCTCAACCCACAGCAACGCCTCGCCGCAGGTGCGGCGCGAGGTCGAGCGCGCGGTGCACAAGCAGGTCCCCATCCTGCCCTTCCGCATCCAGGACATCATGCCTTCGAAGAGCCTCGAGTACTTCCTCAGCTCGCAGCACTGGCTCGACGGCTTCAACGGTCCCCCGGACGTGCAGTACGAGCGACTGTGCACGCACGTGACCGCGCGGCTGGCGGCACCCGCGCAAGCCGCGGACGCGCGGACCGGCACCTTCAGCCGGCCGCCCGCGCCGGGCACGCCGAGCGGCGCCACTGGCACCGTCTTCAGCCTCGCGCAGCTGCAGGCCATCGAACGGCAGCTGGCACACCACATCGGTCCGCTCGCGCAGCACCTCGTGCGCCGTGCGGCCGGTCGCTGTCAGGACCTGGGCCAGCTCGTCGAGGAACTCTCGGCCGAGGTCGAGCCGGAAGCGGCCCGCCGCCAGTTCGTCAGCGCCTGCAAGTCCCTGAGGACCTCATCTTGAGCGTCGCCCGGTCCACATCCGCCGCCCCGACGACGGGCCCGCTGCCACTGGTGATCGGCGCCGTCGGCCACCGTCACCTGGAGCCGGGCGACCTGCCGCTGTACCGGGCACGGATTGCGGGGTTCCTGCGCGGCCTGCGTAGCCGCTATCCCTCCACGCCGCTGCGGATGCTATCGGCACTGGCCGAAGGCGCCGACCGCATAGCCGCGGAGGTCGCCCTCGAGGAGGGGTGCGAGCTACTCGTGCCGCTGCCGATGCCGGCCGAGGACTACGAGCGCGACTTCCCCGGTTCCGTCGCTCAGTTCCGCGCGCTGCTGCAGCGCGTGCCGACGGATTGCGTGTTCGTCGTCCCCGAGCCGGTGCTGCCGCCCGGGACGGATGCGCATACGCGCCGCGATGCCCAGTACCTGGAGGTCGGGATCTTCATCGCGACGCAGTCCCACGTGCTGCTGGCCCTTTGGGACGGCGTGCGCAACAAGGCGGTCGCCGGGACGGCCGAGGTGGTGCGCTTCAAGCTCGAGGGGCAGATCCATTCCGACGACCGGGCGCTCGATGCCGACGACTGCGGCCCGGTCTTCCACATCCACTCCCCGCGCGCGGGCAGCGGCGGCAATGCCGACGTGCCTGCCGAGTGGCTCTACCCACGCGACTCCAGCGCGGACATCCTGCGCACCGTCTGCAGCCGCATCGACCGCTTCAACCGCGACGCCGTGCGCGTCCCGGTTCCGGCCGCGGCCGTCGCGGATGGCTCGGGACTGCTGCCCGGGCTCGCCGAGCGGCCGCCGGCTGACCGCCGGCTCGCCGCCACCTTCGCAAGCGCCGACACCCTGGCGCGCGGCTACCAGCGCCTGACCCACCTGGTGCTGCGGTCCGTCATCTTCTTGGCGCTCGCGCTTGCCCTCACCTTCGAGGTGTACGCCGAGATCCTGCCGCACCGGATCATGCCGCGGATCTACCTCGTGATCTTCAGCACCATCACCGCGCTCTACTTGTGGCAGCGGCGGCTGGATGCCCAGGGTCGCTACCTCGATTACCGTGCGCTCGCCGAGGCACTGCGAGTGCAGTTCTACTGGCGGCTTGCGGGCATCAAGGAAAGCGCCTCGGCGAGCTACCTGCGCAAGCAGCTCGATGAGCTGCGCTGGATCCGCGATGCCCTGCGGGGAGCCAACGCGCTGCCGCCGCCCACCGATGCGCGCCCGGACCTGGTGCAGCGCTTCTGGGTGGGCGGACAGACCCATTACTACCGGGCGCGCGCCACTTCACTGATGGCCCGCATGCACCGCATCGAGCGCCTGTCGGCCGTCTGCCTGGCCACCGGCCTCACGGCGACCGCGGCCCTAGTGGTGTTCTGGCGCCCGCTGGAATGGCTCGACCACGACCGCCACTGGCTGGTGCTCGTCATGGGATTTGCGCCGATCGCCGCCGCCCTCGCCGAGGCCTACGGCGAGCGCTTCGGCATGCGGACCCAGGCGCAGCAGTACAGTCGCTTTGCCGCGATCTTCGGGCGCGCCGAGACCGCGATAGCCCGCCTGGAGGCCAGCCCAGAGATCGCGGGCCGCGGCGACAGCGAGCGCGCACTCATCGCCGAACTCGGCCGCGAGGCGCTCATGGAGAACGGCGACTGGGTGCTGCTGCTGCGCGACCGTCCGATCGTCCTGCCGAAGGGTTAGGCGACTGCGGCGTCAGTGCCGCAACGTGATCCAGATCAGGTCGATCGGCTCTTTGCCCGCGTTTCCCGACTCGTGGCCCTCGGACAACGGGATGGTCTGCATCCAACCCACGCCGCCGTCCGGTGAGGGCGCCGGGTACAGGTGCTGGGCCTCCTTGTAGGTGCGCGCCGCCCACTGGCCGCCGCGGATGTGGACGTAGAGCATGTTCGGCTGGTGGGCATGCACGCCCTCCCAGACCCCGGGGTTGACGATGAAGCGCTGCACGATGACCGAGTCGTTCTCGAGCACGTCCTCGCCGGGAATGTTGGGGTACGCGAGCGGCTGTGCGGGCGGCCAGCCGGCGCGACTGGCCTCGGCCTGCTCCCGGGTCAAGGGCTTGAGCGTCACCACCACCATCTCCACGGGCGAGCCGCCCGCGTTCGTCACCCCGCCGTCGGCCGCCTCACCGGCTGCGGCCCAATGCACCCGTCCATCCGGCCAGGACACGGTCCGGCCCCCGTCCTGGGCGCGCAGCAGACCACCGCGAACGAATACCGTCAGCTGATCCGCCGGGTGCGCGCGCCGGCCGGTGGCCTGACCCGGGGCGAGTTCGTACCGCTCGACATGCACCCGGGCGTTGTCGAGCACCGTGGTCCCCGGGAGGCTCGCAAACGTGGGCTCGTTCCCCTCCGCATGCACTGCGCTCAAGAGCAGCACCGCTCCCAGGACGAGGCCGCGCCGACCGTCCCACCGAATGTGCATTCCTGACATGTCACGCCCCCGCACCCGTATAGCGACCGCAACGTAGCAACCGAGTCTACCGCGAGATCCGTCGCTGCGGCTCACGCGGCGCCGATCGGTCCCGCGCTGGCGGGTGCTGGCGTACCATGCGGCAGCGCCGTTTGAGTTGAAAACCGCGAGCCCCCCAGCAAAGAACCGCATGGCGATCTCGACCGGACCACACGCCAGCTCCCTCGTGGCCCCCGATCGCCGGGTGATCCTGGGTGCGAGCGTGGGCGCGGGGTTCGAGTGGTACGACTTCTTTCTATACGGCTCGCTAGCCGGCACCATCTCCCGGCAGTTCTTCACCGGCGTCAACGAGACGACGGCGTTCATCTTTGCCCTGCTCACCTTCGCCGCAGGATTCGCGGTTCGACCCTTCGGAGCGCTGGTGTTCGGCCGGTTGGGCGACCTGGTGGGCCGCAAGAAGACGTTCCTGGTCACCATCGTTCTCATGGGGGTCGCGACGACCCTGGTCGGCCTGCTGCCGACCTACCGCCAGGCAGGAATCCTCGCGCCGACGGCCCTCATCGCGCTGCGCATGCTGCAGGGACTTGCGATCGGGGGCGAGTACGGCGGCGCTGCGATCTACGTGGCGGAGCACGCGCCTGACGGGAAGCGCGGGTACTACACGAGCTGGATACAGACCACCGCGTCCATCGCGCTCCTCGTGAGCCTCCTCCTCATCCTCGCGTGCCGTGCGGCGCTGGGGACCGACTTCGAGACCTGGGGCTGGCGCATCCCCTTCCTCGCGTCCTCCGTGCTGCTGGCGGTGTCGGTGTACATCCGCATGCAGCTCGCGGAATCCCCGGTATTCAACCGCCTGCTGGCCGAGGGCAAGAACTCGCAAGCCCCGGTGCGCGAGGCCTTTGGCGATGCGCGCAACCGGCGCCGCATCATTGCGGTGCTCTTTGGCGCGACCGCCGGTATGAACGTGATCTGGTACGCCGGGCAGCTGTACCCGCTGTACTTCCTCACGCAGGTGCTGCGCGTCGACCCCCAGGCAGCGAGCCTGATGTTGGCCGCAGCGCTCGTGCTGGGCACCCCGCTCTACGTGCTGTTTGGCCGCCTGTCCGACCGCATCGGCCGCAAGCGCGTCATCCTCACCGGCATGGTGCTTGCGGCCGCCACCGTGTTTCCGGTGTACCGCGGCATCACGCACTTTGCCAATCCCGCCATCGCCACGGCGGCGCAGGCGGCGCCGGTCACCGTGGAGGCGGCGTCCGGGGACTGCAGCGTGCAGTTCGATCTCGTCGGTGACGCAAAGCCGGTACGCTCCTGCGACATTGCGAAGCAGGCGCTGGCCCGCGCGGGGATACCCTACGCGACTGAGCTGGACGGGCGCCATTCGCAGGCCACGGTGCGCATCGGCAATGCGCCTGGCGCTGCGCAGGTCGCAGCCTTCTCGGGCGCCTCCTTGAATGCCGCGGAGTTCACGGCCGCCCGAACGCGCTTCACCGGCGAGCTTGATCGGGCGCTGAGCGATGCAGGCTATCCGGCTCGCGCCGATCCGGCTGCGATCCGCGCACCGGCCGTGGTGCTCTTGCTGTGGGTGCTGATGCTGTACGTGACGCTCGTCACGGGTCCCATGGCCGCGTGGCTGAGCGAACTCTTCCCCGCACGCATCCGTTACACCTCGATGTCCGTCCCCTACCACATCGGGGCGGGCTGGTTCGGCGGCTTCATGCCGGCGATCGCGTTCACCATCGTCGCGCTCACCGGCAACGTGTACGCCGGTCTGTGGTACCTCGTCGCCGTCGTGACGGTGACCGTCATCATCGGTGCTCTGTGCCTGCCCGAGACCGCCGGCACGCGCGCGGCTTCCCCGGCATGAACCCCGACCCGCTGCCGCACGCGCCGACGCATCCCTGAAAAAGAGCCGGGGCGCCCGCCTTGCGGCGAGCGCCCCCGGTGTCATCGTCAACTTCAGGTCTTACGGGTTGCTGGGCGTCTGGGGGAGCCCCGCCGCCTTGTGACCCTGCAGCCCGAACAGCTTGCGTACATCCGGGCTTCCGTTGCCATAGATGTAGTTGTAGTTGTAGCTCGGGTAGCTGGCATCCCAGTAACCGTCGTTGCCCGGGATGTTGCGGTGGAAGAACTGCAACGCGCCGGGGGCCTTGAGGCCGCCGGCGAGCGTCTGCAGCGCACCCTGCGCATAGATGAAGTAGTTCGCGTTGCCCATGCGGTGGTGCTTGCCGAGCTGCTGCTCGTAGAGCGCCAGGGCACCGACGAACTCCGGCGAGGATACCGACGTGCCGATGACGCCGTAGTAGCCACCGCCCAATCCGACGCCGTAGGCAACCACCGCGGCGCTGTCATCGGCGCCGCAGCTCGCGGCCAGCCCCTGCGGGCAGCCACCGACCTGCATGCCGATGTCCGGCAGCGTGCGCCACCGGAACGAGGCCGTGTTGGCGAGCAGCTGGTAGATCGGCTTCTTGAACACCGAGCTGATGCCGCCGCCGGCACCCCAGACGCCACCGGACACGTTCTGCCCGAGGCCGTACGGATCGTACGGAACGTCCGGATCGGCGTAGGCGCTCTCGCGCACGTAGGCGGAGTTGAGACTGCCCGTGGCGCTGGCCGTGATTAGGTTGCCGCCGCCGACCGCGGTCACGTCCGGATCATCCGCCGGTGTACTTACTCCGGGGACAAACGTGGGGCTGGCGCCCGGATTGCCGTAGTCGGGCGTCGGGCACAGGAGCCCGCCCTCATCGCCGGAGCTGGCCACGAAGGTGATGCCCTGGGCGTTACCCTGAGCGAAGACCTCGTGGTACTGCTGCAGGATGTAGGTGTAGTCCGTGCCGCCGTTGTAGGCCGCCGTGTACTCCAGCTCGCAGCCACCGAAGGACGAGTTCACGATGTCATACGTGTTGTTGTCCACGATGTACGTGTAACCGTCGATGATGCTCTGGTCCGACAGGTCCGGAATGCTCACGAGGGTGACGTTGGAGGCCGGGGCGCCGCCCAGCACCTGCTGTACGTCGAGGCTCGCCTCGAACGAGCCGGGTCCGTTCTCGACACCGCCGCCGTCGATCGGCACGGTGGTCACGGAAGGTGCCGGAAGACCGGTGATCGCCGTGAACTGCTCGTGGTTGAAGGCGGCGGCGACGTCGCCCGGGAATAGCAGGTCGGCCATGAGGATCGCGACACTGATTCCGGCACCGTTGGTCTTGGCACCGAACGCCGGGTAGTCATAGGCCTGCTTCAGGTCATCGAACCAGTAGGGGCCAGTGACGCCGTAGCGGTTGGCTACCGCATCGGGCGTGTGCCCGGTGACCCGCGCGTGCACACGGTGCGGCGGCAGCGCCTCGAGGCCCACGATGCGGGCGCTGATCGCAGCCAGTTCGCTCGGCAGCTGCGGGGTGCCGCGCGCGATGAAGCGCGCCCGGCCCGCCTGCGTGCGGGTGTTGAGGCTGACGCTGAACGCCTTGGCGACCGCAGTCGCAGAGCCGCGCACGCGCATGCCGTGGGCGTTACTGGACACGATCGTCAGACCCCGCGCGGTAAGGGCGGCGCGCGTGGCCGCGAGGTCCACGGGGCTGGGACCGAAGCGCTGCAGGAACTCCGCCGGCGACAGCCACTGCTGGTACTTCGGTGAGTTCTTGTCGTGCAACTCCGCGATCAGCGTATCGAGCTCCGCCTGGTGACGCAGCGGCAGGTGAACCACGAATTCAACCGTGTCGGTCGCGGCCGCCGCATGCTCGGCAGAGGCCTCAGGTGCGCCCGCGAGCACCGCCGGACCTGAGACTGCGACCTGGTAACTCATAGCCAGCGCCAACCCTAGGCCGGCGCCCATCAACTTACTCATTGTCATTTCCTTCCCCTGGTTTTCTGGTGCCGCCGAAGGATCAGCGACGTAGCAGGCATGGTAGTCGAAGCACGCGCCGGGCGCTGCGCCCTCCTTATGTCACATCGGTGTCACGGGACCGGGATCGTACGCTCCCCCGATTGGTGCACGCTGCGCCCGCGACGCAGTGATTGCTGCTGCGTTCGCATGGCACCGATCCGCAAGGCTGTGATTTGCCTGGAATCCGGCACGCGGCTCTCGGAGGCCGAAGCAGCCGGCCGTTTCGGGCGAGCGAAGCAATGACCTACTCCGGCAGTGCCGCATTGGCCGGCCGGACTTCAGATTTCTTTGGCTGCGCCGTTTCGGGCGGGCCCATGAGCCGCGGCGCCGGTGTTTTTCGCATTTCTAGTAGACCACAGAAAATTCGCGGTTCACGGACTTATTGACGGCCCAGCTACTCGAGGTGGGCTATCGGGGGACTCATGACGAAGTGGCGCGCTATCCAGCAATTCGTTCCGGTCTGTATGCTCGTCTGCGGGCTTGGCGCCATGGGTTCGGCGCAGGCGGCCGGCGACTTGTTCGGGACCTGGGCCTCCGCAACGGCCGACACGTCAACGAACACTTCCGGACCTTCGGAGCAGACCCCCGACGGGCCCGCACCCGACGGTCTTCATTCATCCAACGTGTCTGTCAGCGCCGGCAATGGCAATGGCACGGCCTCGGCGCAGGGATTTGCGAACGTGGGGCTGCTCGGCGGCAACGCGGCCGCCTCCGGATGCCTGGGCGGCCTCTTCCAGCAGCCGTGCATCACCGGCGGCACCTACACCGAGTTCTACGACACGGTCCAGATCACCGGTGCCCCGGCCGGCACGCAGGTGTCGATCACTTTTACGCTGACCAGCGCGGTCAACCTCATGGGCGAAGGATCGGGCGGATGGCAGACCCGATTCACGGATGGCTTCAACGAGGTGGAGAACGCATACACAGCCTACTGGGGTTCCTACGGCGGCGACGTCCTGCAGACCCGCTCCTGGACTGCCACCTATACGGCCGGCAACAGCATTCAGCTGAGCGGCTGGCTAAATCTGAGTGTCACGGAGGAGAACTGTCCGGGCGGCTCGGAGAATTGCGGTCGGCCCTACGGACTCGCGGCGAGCGTCACTGTCTGGACTCCAAGCGCCAAAATTGCGCACTGCCCGGGGTGCAAGCTCGTGTCCGCCAGCGGGTTCAACTACAACGTCGCGGCCCAGACCCACCCATTCGCTTCACTGCACACCTTCGACGGCGCTGACGGGGCATCGCCGGACTCGGCACTCATCCAGGCCACCGACGGCAACCTGTACGGCACCACGCAGTTCGGCGGCAACGCCGCCGAGGGCGCGGTGTTCAAGTCGACGCACACGGGCGTCGTGAAGACCGTGTACGGCTTCTGCCAGAAGGCGAGCTGCCAGGACGGGGAGGAACTGTCCGGCGGCATCATCCAGGCGAGCGACGGCAACCTGTACGGGACAACCGAGTTCGGAGGCGCCCACGGCCTGGGGAGTGTCTTCAGGCTCACACGCGCGGGTGCACTCACGACTCTCTACAGCTTCGATGGCTCCGGCGGCAGCCTTCCCGCGGCGACGCTCGTCCAGGGCTCGGACGGCAAGCTCTACGGGACGACGTCCGGCGGCGGCGCCAGCCTCACCGGAACCTTCTACCGGATCTCGCGCGCCGGTGCATTCAATGTATTGCACAGCTTCGACGCGGTCAGCGGCAGCTCCGAGAACTCCGCGGTGATCCAGGGAAACGACGGCAATTTCTACGGAACCACTTACTCCGGTGGGACCGCGCAATCAGGCTCGGCATTCAAGGTCGATTCCGTCGGTGCCCTCAGCACCCTGTACCAGTTCTGCTCGCAGCCTGCGTGCACGGATGGGAGCTTCCCGTCGGCGCCGCTGCTGCAGGCCGCGGATGGCAATCTGTACGGCACGACTTCAGGTGGAGGAACGAACAAAGCCGGCACGATCTTCAAGCTAACCCCGGGTGGCGTGTTGACCACGCTCTACAGCTTCAGCGGCAACGATGGCTCGGCGCCGACCGCCGGACTTATCCAGGCAACCGATGGCAATCTCTACGGGACGACTTCCGGGGGCGGCGCTCAGGATGGCGGCACGATCTTTCGGATCACCCCGAGCGGCGGCTTCAAGTCGCTCTACAGCTTCTGCTCGCAGAGCAACTGCACGGACGGTTCCACTCCGATAGCTGCCCTGACGCAGGCTACCGACGGCAACTTGTACGGCACCACCAGCTCGGATGCGACCGGCTTCGGCACACTCTTCCGCTATTCGCTGGGGCTGAGCCCGTTCGTCCAAGTGCAGACCAGCTCCGGTGCTGTGGGCAGCACGATCGTGATCCTGGGGACCAATCTCAACGGCGCCACCAGCGTCACGTTCAACGGCACCGCGGCCATCGCATTTTCGGTGGTCTCAAAATCCGAACTGAAGGCGACCATCCCGGCCGGCGCGACCACCGGCACGGTTCTGGTGACCACACCCGGCGGTACGCTCAGCAGTAACGCGCCGTTCACTGTGAATTGAAGTGCGAGGTGGGGATCGTGCCTACGGGCAGTGCGCTCGCCAGGTCACTCAATCCGGGGCCACACCAACGTGCGGACAACGGTCACTGCATCGACAGTGGTCGTGTGAAAACCGATCGTCACCGTATCGCGGGTAATCGAGAAGTTTTGTTTGATGTCCTTGCCGATGTCGCCCGGAAATATCGCACTCTCCAGGTGATGCGTGACCACTCCGCCCTTTGCGTCAATCTTTCAGGTGCAGAGATATGCTTGCGTAGTGCCGGTGCAAACCGGCGGACTTCCTACCGGAACCTTCGCTGCAGACTCCGCTTGTACGCGGATTTTGGGCAGACAGTTTCTGTGGCAACCGCTGTACTCGTAAGTCCGATCATCAGTAGCGCCAGAGCGGGACCGATGCGTGTTCGGGTCATAGTTCAATCATGCCAAGAAGGGGAGGCCTCGGCCGGAGGACACCTCGGCTATTCTGTCAGGTCGGCCGTAAACCCGATCCCGCGCCGCCTCGGAACCTGTGTGGCCAATTGCCGGATCGCCGCAAGGATGCCCAGGATGGCCTGATCGTGGGATGCAAGCTTCCGCTCGAGCCGCTCGAACTTGCGCGCCAGAGTCTTATCGGCATCAAGCAACCTGCGGATTCGCACGAACGAGCGCATTATCTCGATGTTCACGGCGATTGCCCGGTCGCTGTTGAGCACCGATGACAGCATGGCCACGCCCTGCTCCGTGAACGCATACGGCGCATAGCGTCGACCGCCACGACCACCCTTTGAGATCACAAATTGTGATTTCAAAGCCGACCACTCCGCCGCAGATAGCTCGAACATGAAGTCCGATGGAAAACGCTCCAAGTTACGTTTTACGGCTTGCAGGAGGCTGCGGGTCTCCACGCCGTAAAGGCGCGCCAAGTGCTCATCCAGAAGGACGCGCTGGTGCCGGATCACCAGGATGAACTGACCGGCCTCGTCGGCAGCGATTGCGTTGTTGTGCGCCCGAGCTGCCATCCAGTCTTACGCCGCCTCTACGCGAGAGGAATGATGCAGGGGCCAATACTCAGCTGCCAACGGTCCCACGAGGATTACTCGCTCGGAGGATGGATTCCAGCCGGTATTCCTGTCGCATTCGCATAGTTTGGAGCCGGATCGGGCGCCGTTACCGCTTCCCGAGCACAAACCGCGCTCCGCCGCGGACTAGCCTGAGCCGCGGCCGACGGTAGACTTCCGGTAGACCTCAGCGCCGATTCCACGCCGGATCTTTCTGCAGAAATACGCGGAGTCTTGGCTCACGACACCGCTAACTGTCTAATTTCCCGCTGGAACCCTCGGTGTAGCTCCGACTACGCCTTCTCCCCCATCGGTAACTCCGCGATTTTGAAGGGCACCCCACACCCTCCAATCCCGCAATACCCGTCCGGATTCTTCGCCAGATATTGCTGGTGATAGTCTCCCCGGACGTTGGAATTACCACGGAATCTCCGACGTTACGCCATCGCTGGCGCTCTGCCGGTCGACTTCCGGTAGACGTTGACGCCGATCCAGCGGTAGACCAGCAAGCCGTCAGACAGGCTGCAGGTTACCGTCGGCACCATGGGGATGCGGGTTGATCCGGGCCGCTTGCTTGCCCACTTTGTCCTTCGCCAATTCCAGGTCAAAGTGTCCCTGCAAATTGATCCAATAACCATCGGAGGTACCGAAATACGCCGAGAGTAACACCGCCATTTCCGGCGAAATCGAACGCTTCTCGCGCACGATGTCATTGACGCGCGGTAGCGGAACGCCCAAGGCCTTTGCCAGCGCATACGCCGTCAGGCCAACAGGCTCCATGAACTCCTCCCGGAGAATCTTGCCCGGGTGCGTAAGCTTGATCTTCCGCGTTGCCATAACCCTATTCTCGCCTAGTGATAATCGACGATCTCGACGAAAAAAGCGTGCCCCTCACGCCACCTGAAACATATACGCCACTGCCTATTGATCCTAATGCTGTACTCGCCCCTGCGATCGCCTTTCAAGGCCTCGAGCTGATTCGAGCTCGGAATCGAAAGGTCCTTCAGGTCTCCAGCCGCGTTGAGCTGCTGCAGCTTCATCAACGCCCGCTCTTGAATGTCGCGTGGAATACGCTTGCAGTATTCGCGATTCCAGATCCTTTCGGTTTCTTTGCCTCGAAAGGACTTGATCATGAATTAATACTAACGCGTCCCGTTAGTATCGTCAAGCGTTCGTATCGACATAGGGAGTGCTTCGTCCGGCCGGCGAAAAGTTGACGAAGTTGCTGCTTCGGCCCCATAGGGCACACCGGACAAAGTTCAGCGAATTGGGCTGTGGCGGCGGGGATTCAGCAACTTGTCACCTGGCCTGCATGGATTGCTATCACGACCCCCGACTTGAACGTCAGAAACAGAGAATTCAAAAGGTCGTAACCACCGTCACATTTGCTATCGCCCACAACTTTTCCTTGGTACCCGACGAAGGCGCGGTCACCGCGCCGTATGAGTCCTGCGGGGAATGCACGTGACACAGCGGCGCTCCGAGCGCCAAGCCAAATACCGTTATCGAAACTGCGGGGTTCGTAGTGCTTTGGCAGGACCGGGCACTCCGGCGAATGGTCATCCTGCATGATTGCTTGTACGGCTATGCCGGTGATGAATTCTTCTGGACCGCCCATTTCGCCGTGGGCTTCGATCCAGATTCGACTATTTTGGCCGGGCGCCACGGCCGTGTAACAGAGCCAATTTACGCTGTCTCCAGCATCCCCCCGGTGCCGTATTGATCCCAATCCTATCGCACGCTGCACCTCTGGCAGTGTGGTTCGCTCAAATTGGATCTTCAGCGCGCCCATGGCCAATCCATCAGTCGGCTTTACGGTTGCGCGCCATGAAGCATCTGACTCGCCAATGGACTCATCCACCGTTGGTGGTGGTGTTCCTGCGGCTGCACTTGTAACAACAATCAGCGTGCAGCCAAGCCAGAATCTCAAGAGGTAAGTGCATAACCCTCGACTTGTTATTCTTGGCTCCCATCGGCGCATTCGCACTCCATTGAATCGCACGGTGTTTTTACTCACTTTGACTCCAACATGCGAAGTGCATGAAGTCACGACAGTCCGGCTCGGGTCGCAATTAGCCGCTTCAACCCATATCCATCCTTCGCTGAGGAATATGTTCGCGGCAAGTCGACGGTAGAATTCCGGTAGACGCCAGAGCCGAGCAGACGCCGGATTTTTTGCGGAACCGCTCAGGGTCTTGGCTGAGGACTCTGTTAACCGGCTGACTTCCTGACAAAACCCTCGGTGAAGCTCCGTCTACGCCTTCTCACCCACCGGTAACTCCGCGACTTTGAAGGGCACCCCACACCCTCCTATCCCGCAGTACCCGTCCGGATTCTTCGCGAGGTACTGCTGGTGATAGTCCTCGGCGTAGAAGAACGGCGGCGCTTCGCGGATCTCGGTGGTGATCGTGCCGCGCCCGGCGGCACTGAGTCGCGCCTGATACGCCTTGCGCGAGGCCTCGGCGAGCTGCTGTTGTTCCGGGTCGGTTACATAGATGACCGAACGGTACTGCGTACCGATGTCGTTCCCCTGGCGCATGCCCTGAGTGGGGTCGTGTGATTCCCAGAACACCTTCAGGAGATCCTCGTAGTCGGTCTTCTGTGGGTCGTAGATGACGCGCACCACCTCGGTGTGCCCGGTATCCCCGGAGCAGACCTCCTGGTAGGTGGGATTGGGCGTAAAGCCGCCCGCGTACCCCACGGCGGTGGAGTAGACGCCCGGGAGCTGCCAGAAGAGCCGCTCCGCCCCCCAGAAGCACCCGAGCCCGAACACCGCCTCCCTGAGGCCCTGCGGGAACGGCGGCGTGATCCGGTGGCCGTTCACGAAGTGCGCCGGGGATACCAACAGCGGCGTGCTGCGCCCCGGCAGGGCACTGTCCATAACCGGCATCGTCGTTTTCCTTGCCATGGCGCTCTCCGGATCGGTGGGACTGTCAGTGTGGGGATGGGGGGCGTCCGACTCAAGCAGGCACCTTATTTAGGCCCAATTGGACGCCTGCGGCCGGGGGGACGCCGCTACCCTTGCCGTTCCGGGAAGTCCCCCCGTAAGCTCTCGTCCGCCATGGGCATCAGTCAGCCTCAGAACCTCCGCAGCCCCCCGATCGAGAAGCTCCGGCCGTACGGGATCCGCGTCAGCCTTCCGCCCGGGGACCCGTTTCGCAAGCTCCTCGGACCGGAGTGGCAGCGCCAGCACTGGTATCCGAGCCCGGCCGAGCGCGATGCAGCCATGGCCGAAATGGCGCGCCGCCACGAGTACTCCCGGGCGACCGACCGGCCCGCCCTCGTGTTCCAGAAGATCGAGAAGCTCGCCGAGAGCCGCGGCCTCTGACCTCCCAGGCGTCGCCGGCGCCGCGGCACCCGGTGGGCAGGTTCCCTCAACCCCAGGACCGTCGCCCATGAATGCACCCTCGCCCTATCCTTACGCGACCCACCTCGACGTCAAGTTCGCGCCGTTGAGCGTGGTGGACGTGCCGCGCCTGGTCGCCGAGTGCCAGGACCGCTGGTACAACCAGACCCTGTGCGAGGTGAACGACTCGGTGATCCGCCTCGGCGTCCTGCAGGGTGAATACCACTGGCACAAGCACGACCGCGACGACGAGTTCTTCTTCGTGCTCGAGGGGCGCTTCTGGATCGACCTCGAGGACCGTGCGATCGAGCTCAAGCCCCTCGAGGGCTTCGTCGTCCCGCGCGGCGTGGTGCACCGCACCCGCGCGCCCGAGCGGTGCGTCATCCTCATGTCCGAGACACGCGCGATCGTCCCGACCGGGGATACCTAAAACACCCGGCCGAGGAACAGGTAGAAGGCCTGGTTGCCGTGCTCGTCGAAGCCGGTCGCGACGTACACCGGCCCGAGGAACGTATCCAGGCCCAAGAACAGGCTCGCATCCTTCTGCGTGTTGCTGAAGCTCGCGGCGCTGCGCGTCTGCCAGACGTTGCCCATCTCCAGCGACAGCCCGAGGTAGGTCGGCACGTCGAGGTAACCCGGGCCGCCGCGGCCGATCTGGCGGTAATAGAGCGCGCGCAGGATCCCGAAGTTCGGACCCAGGAGCGAGTCGGCCCTGAGGCCCGAGAGGTTGAGGAATCCCCCCAGCGGAAAGAGCTGGTTGATGTCGGTGACGTGTGACTGGAGCGTCATGCCCCCGGAGGCCGACAGCTGGAAGGTGTCGCGGCCGAAGGAGTAGGCACCGATATAGTTCATCGTCAGCTGGTCGGAGGGCTGCTCGGTCCCGGAGACGTTGCGCACGCCGCTCCACTGCACCAGCGCCTGCTGGCCGTGATGCGGGAAGTTGATGTCGTCCAGCCGGTCGTAGGTGAGACGCACGAAGTAGTTGGTGGTCTCCCAGGGCGTGTTGCTCAGGTCCGGCAGGTTGGGGTCGGCCGGGTCGCCGATCTTCAGGCGCACGTGACCCTGTTCGCGGGCGACGCCGGTGCGGATCTCCCCCCAGTTGCCGAACTGCCGCCCGAAGTCGACGCCGTAGTCGAAGGTGTGCACGCGGTACTCGGCCAAGAGCTCCTGGCCGTTGTCCGGCTGGTTGTCGCAGTAGTCCGCACGCCCCACCGAGGGAGGGTTGCACACGAGGTCGATGTCGCGGGCCAGGTCCTGTACGTGCGGCATCACGAACCACCCGGAGAAGTGCGCAAGCGGCAGGAACAGCTCGGTCGAGACCTGCGTGACGCTGCCCACCTGCAGGTCGGTCACCCACTCCCCCGCATTGCGCGTGACGTCCGAGACCACCAGGCGCACCGCGGCGTTGTAGGTGGAGTTGCCCTCGAAGTCATCCTGCAGGCTCAGGCCAAAGCGCAGGTAATCCGGGCCGGTCGAGTTGGGCCGCGCATCGATCGCGAGCCCGTACCGGTCCTCGCTGCCGATGACGTGGTAGTCGAGCGTGTCCAGTCCGCCGCGGCCGTACAGCGCCGTGATGCGCTGGGCGACGGCCGCCGGATCGAGCGGCTCGCCGATGATGCCCCGGAATAGCGAGTTCGGGTCGGGCACGTAGTGCGCGGAACCGGCATCGACGGTCACGTAGTCGATCACCGGCGGGGCGGCGCGCGGCTGCTCGCGCCGCGCCACGTAGCCCTGCATCTGCTGCTCGCTCACCGACAGGGCGGCGAGCTCCCCGAACTTGGCGCGCGCCGCGCTCTCCCCGAGGCCGATGTTGCGCGCCATGACCGCGAAGTCGAACGAGGAAGCGCCGCCCAGCTGGGGCTGGATGAGCACGTCCTTCGGGGTGAGGGTGGCCAGCTGCTGCTGGGCGTTGCGGCGGATCAGGATCGCCAGCATCTGGTTGGAGATCACCGGGACGCTGTTCAGCTGCTGCCGCGGCAGCAGCGGGAAGCCGACGTCGACGACGATCACGATGTCGACGCCCATGGCGCGCGCGATGTCGACCGGAACGTTATCGGCAATGCCACCGTCCACCAGCAGGTGTCCGTCGCGCTCCACGGGTGCGAACACCCCCGGGGCCGATAGGCTGGCCCGCATCGCCGTCGTGAGGTCCCCCGACCCCATGACCACGGCATCCCCGGTCTCGAGGTCCGTGGCCACCGCCCGGAACGGCGTGGGCAGCTCGTCGAAGTTGTCGATGCGCGCCACCGGGAGCGTGAGGCGGCGCAGCGTCTCGGTGAGGCGCTGGCCCTGGATGAGGCCGCGCGGCAGCACCACGTGCCAGTCGTGGAAACCGAGCGGGAACTTGACGAGGAAGTTCTCGTCTTCCTGCTTGCGGCGCAGAGTGAGGTCCTCGCGCGGCGGGCGGTCGCGGAAGGCGTCCGCCCAGTTGATCGAGTTCATGAGCTTCTCGATCTGGTGCGCGCTGAGCCCGCTCGCGTACAGGCCACCCACGACCGCGCCCATGCTGGTCCCCGCCACAGCATCGATGGGGATGCGCATGTCCTCGAGGACCTTGAGCACGCCGACGTGCGCCGCGCCGCGCGCGCCGCCGCCGGAGAGCACCAGGCCGATGCGCGGCCGGTGCGGCGGCTCGGCCTGCAGGCGCGGTGGGTCGGCCGCGGCCTGCGCTGACACGGTTGCCGCGACCGCCAGCGCCACGAGGGCGAAAATCAGCTGCAGTGCCCCGTGACGGGGCGTGACCGCCCGTGGTGATCTCACGGAAGCGGAGGATAGCAGCATGCGGCGCCCCGGGGCGTGGGCGCCCCTCGCCGCCAGTGCCCCGGTTCACCGATAATGACGCCCATGATTTCACGTCGCGCCGCCGGGCGTGCGTGCGGCGCGCCCCGGGGTGCGCTGGCGCTCGCCGCCCTCCTCCTGCCCGCCCTGGCGGGCGCGCAGTCACGGGGGGTCAGCGACTGGGGTTTCTACGGCGGTGACGGCTTCGGGCGGCGCTTCTCAAGCCTGGACCAGATCAACCGCAGCAACGTCGCGACGCTGAAGCCGGTGTGGCAGTACCGCACCGGCGAACTCGGCCAGGGGTTCGCGCGCATCGACAAGCTGACTTTCGAGGCCACCCCGGTGCTCGCCTACGGCGCGCTCTACCTCGAGACCGCCACCAACATCGTAATCGCGCTCGACCCGCGCACCGGCACCGAGCGCTGGCGCTACGACCCGCACGTCGACCGCGCCCGCCGCTACTCGGACGTCGCTGCCCGCGGCGTCAGCCTGTGGGAGGACCCGGCGCTCCCCCAGGGCGACGTTCCCTGCCGACGGCGCGTCTTCACCGGCACGCTCGATGCGCGCCTCATCGCCCTGGATGCCGACAGCGGCCGCCCGTGCGCGGCCTTCGGCACCGGCGGCAGCGTCGATCTCACCATCGGCATCCGCATCCGCGACGTCGGCTCCTACGTCATCACCTCGCCGCCGGCCATCTACGGCAACGTCGTGATCGTGGGATCGGGCATCGGCGACAACCGTGCGGTGACACTCGAGCGCGGCATCATCCGCGGCTTCGACGCCCGCAGCGGCGCCCTGCTGTGGTCGTTCGACCCGATTCCCGACGGGGAGAACCATCCCGCCGCCGCGGACTGGAACCCCGCCCAGGCGCAGCTCACCGGGGCCGGGAACGCCTGGGGTGTCATGACCGTCGACGAGGAGCACGGCCTGGTACTCATCCCCACCACCTCGCCGAGCCCGGATTTCTACGGCGGCCTGCGCGCAGGATCCAACCGCATGGCAGACTCGCTGCTGGTGCTCGATGCGGCCACCGGGCGCCTGGTGTGGTCGCAGCAGCTGGTGCACCACGACCTGTGGGACTACGACCTCGCCGCGCAGCCGGTGCTCGGTGACATCGAGGTCGGCGGCGCGCCCGTGCCGGCGGTTATCCAGGCCACCAAGAACGGCATGCTGTTCGTGTTCGAGCGCACGCGCGGCCGCGCGCTGTACCCCATCGTCGAGAAGCCGGTCCCCGCAAGCCACGTCCCGGGCGAGACCGCCGCGGCCACGCAGCCCTTTTCCACCCTCCCGCCGCTGTTGCCCCTGGGTCCGGTGCTGCCCACGGATGCCTGGGGCGTCACCTTCTGGGACCGCGGCAAGTGCCGCGACCGCATCGCATCGCTGCGCAACGAGGGGATCTTCACCCCTCCGGACCTCGGCGGCACGCTGGAGACGCCCGGCTACGCCGGCGGTGTCGACTGGGGCGGCATCGTGTTCGACGAGCAGCGCCAGCGCGTCATCACCGCGGTGAACCGGCTGCCCATGGTGGTGACGCTCCTGCCCCGGGCCGAATGGGCGCGACAGGCTGACTCCGGGGAGTACCCGCACTCGGATTTCTCGCCGCAAACCGGCGCGCCCTACGGCATGCGGCGCGAGCCGCTGCTCTCCCCGCTCGGGCTCCCCTGCATCGCCCCGCCCTGGGGGACCCTGGTGAGCGTCGACCTGCGCCGGCACCGCATCGCCTGGCAGGTGCCGCTCGGCTCGACCGAGGGGCGCACGCCGTGGTTCGTGCCCGACCGCACCTTCGGCATGCCCCATATGGGCGGCCCGATCGCCACTGCCGGGGACCTGGTGTTCGTGGGTGCCGCCATGGACAGCTACCTGCGCGCCTTCGACATCGAGACCGGCCGTGAGCTGTGGAAGTGGAAGCTGCCGGCCGGCGGCCAGGCCACGCCGATGACCTACCGCGCCGGCCCTGATCAGCGACAATACGTGGTCATCAGCGCCGGCGGCCATGGACCCCTGGGCACGCCGCGCGGCGACTACGTGATCGCCTTTGCCCTGCCGCAGAAGGCCGCGGCCACTCACTAGGACTTGCCCCAAGAAACCCGATGCTGTTCCTCATCATCTCGCTACTGATCCAGGCAGGCTTCATCGTCCACGTCATCAAGACCGGGCGTAACCAGCTGTGGATCTGGGTGCTGATCATCCCCGGGCTCGCACTGGCCGGCATCCTCGCCTACCTGGTCGTGGAGATCCTCCCGGAGCTGTTCCGCAGCCGCACCGCACAGCGCACCGCGCGCGGCCTGCGCAGGGCGATGGATCCCGAGCGCGACCTGCGCCGCTACGAGAGCGAGGCGCAGCTCGGCGGCAACGTCGCGAGCCGCCAGCGCTACGCGGAGGAGCTGGTGCGTCACCGCCGCTACGAGGAGGCGATTGCCCAGTATCGCCAGGCGCTGATCGGACTCTACGAGCACGACCCCAACCTGATGCTGGGGATCGCGCAGGCACAGTTTGCCAAGGGCGAGCCGGCCGCGGCGCGCGCCACGCTCGATGAGCTCATCCGCCTGAACCCCGACTTCCGCTCCCCAGCCGGGCACCTGCTGTACGCCCGCGCCCTCGAGGGCGAGGGCAACCTCACCAAGGCGCTGGAGGAGTACCGGGTGGTGTCAGGCTCCTTCCCGGGAGCCGAGGCCGCGGTGCGCTACGCGCAGCTGCTCAAGGCGCAGGGCCAGGCCGAGGAGTCCCGGAAGGTGGCGCGCGAGCTGCTGCAGCAGGCGCGCATCGCGCCCGGGCACTACCGCCGTGCGCAGCGCGAGTGGCTGGAGGCGGCCGAACGGCTCGCGTAGGCGGCGCGGACCAGCGCCGCGAGCGCCACCGCGAGCGCGGTGGCCGCATCGAGTGCTCCGCCGCCACCCCCCGAACCGCCGCCCGAGGCACTGCTGCCCGAACCGGAGTCGCCGCTCGCACCCGAGGTCGGCGAGCCCGACACCGAGTACTTCACGGCCGCAAGGCAGGCGGTCGAGCCGGCGTTCGCCGGCGCGGTGGAGTTCGCCATGCCGGAGGTAACGATGATCGGGGCGGTGTCGACGCGGCCGGCCTCGTCGGTCACCGTCAGCTCCAGCTGGTATACGCCGGAGCCGGTGGGTGCGGGGATGCTCGCGTGCACGCTCTGCGGGTTCTGGATGAGGTTCGCGCCCGAGGGCTCGACCATGGTCCACTGGTAGCTCACGACCTTCGACCCGCAGGCCGCGGCACTGCCGCTGGCATCAAGCGCGACACTCGCGCCGGCGTTCACGTGCAGGGGCAGCGCAACCGCGGCGATGGGCCGCTGCGCCTGCAGCACTGCGCCCTGCGCGTTCGCCATGCCGGCACCGCACACCTGGGTCGTGCAGGCGCACTCACTGGTCTGCAGGTCCGTCTGGCTCGCCGGTACGTGGCAGGCCGGCAGGCCCGGCGGTGCCGGGAAGGGCGTCACGGCGCCCAGCTGCAGGCGCGCGATCAGCTGCCCGGCCGTGAGGTTGCCGTTGACCGACAGCATGAGCCCCGCGATCCCCGAGACGATCGGGGCCGAGAAGCTGGTGCCAACGTTGAAGTTGTACTCGTCCGTGTAGGTGTTGGTCTCCGGGACGGTCGAGCCGCTGTTGGTGGTGGTCTCGATCGAGTAGAGGCACGGCTGGTTTGCGCCGCTGTTCACGCAGTTGCCGGCCGGCGCGCTGAGCGCGATCTCGGGACCTAAGCTGCTGAAGCCGACCTTGGTGCCGACTTGGCGCAGGCCGGCCACACCCGCAACGCCGACGCAGTTCGCCGGCGCATCCACCGGCCCGCCCTCGTTGCCGGCCGACACCACCACGAGCACGCCTGCGCCCGCGAGCTGGTCGATCAGGTCCTGGTAGCTCTGCGGGCAGTCCCCGGCGGCGCCGAGGCTCATGTTGATGATGCGGGCCGGGTACGGGTTCGCCGGCACGCCGGAGACCGGGAAACCGGCCGCCCAGGCCATGCCGGCGAGGATGTCCGAGTCATAGCCGCCGCACTTGCCCAGCACGCGCACCGGCAGGACCCAGCCGCTCCAGGTAAGTCCTGCGATGCCCGTATCGTTGTTGCTGAGCGCCCCCAGGATCCCGGCGACGCGCGTCCCGTGCCAGGAGCTGCTGCCTACCGTGCAGCTGGAGAACAGCGCGGTCTTGGTGTCCGCCTCGCTCACCCAGTCCCCGGGGTCCGAGGCGTCCGGGTTGCGGCCGAGCCCGGTGTTGCCCGTCGTCACGTTGCTGATCATGTCGTAGCCCGGCAGCAGCCGATTCGCCGTACTGCTGCGCAGGTCGGGATGATCGAAGCGCACGCCCGTGTCCAGCTCGGCGATGACGAGCCCAGCACTCCCGGTGGCGACGCTCCAGGCATCGAGCGCGTCGACCCCGGAGGGCTCGGTGTCCTGCAGGTACCATTGGCCCGAGAACAGCGGGTCGTTCGGCGTGCCCAGCGCATGACGGCGCTGGTCGACCTCCGCGTACTGCACTTCGGGATCCGCGCGCAGCCGCGCGAGCACGGCCGGCACGCTGCCGCCCTCGCTCACGCGCATCAGCTGCAGGCCGCCCGCGATGGAGCGGCCCTCCAGAAGATGCGCCCCGGCGCGGGCGGCGAGCGCATTGAGGGGTTCATCGGCCGCCGCACGGGTGGTGAGCGGCGTCGCACGCAGCTTCACGATGAAGCGCTGACCCTCCTCAGGGCCGGCCTGGGCAAGCACCACCGCGGGCAGCCCCAGGAGCAGCGCCAGCAATAATTTCCGTATGAGAAACATACGCATAGCGGGCGACGATACCCCAAGCCCCCGCCGCGGGCTGTGCCTTACCTCGCAGACGTGGAACGCGAGGGGTGTCCGGCCGGGATCTGCTGGGTGATGCAGTGGATATTGCCGCCGCCCAGGAGCACCTCGCGCGCCGGCACCCCGACCACGGTGCGCCCGGGAAAGAGGCCTTTCAGGCGCCGGGCCGCGAGGGCGTCCATGCGCGGATCGAGCAGCGGCATGACGATGCCGCGGTTGGCGATATAGAAATTCACATAGCTGCCGGCGAGCCGCTCGCCGGGCAGTCGCGGCTTGGTGCCCTCGCGCGGCACCAGGCCGCGCGCCTCGCGCGCACTGAGCTTCAGCGGACCGGGCATCGGCAGGCGCACCACCCGCAGGGGCCGGCCGCGGGCATCGCGGGCCGCGTGCAGCCGCTCCCACGCATCCTTGGAGATCGCGAACTGGGGATCGCGCTTGCGGTCCGTCCAGGTGAGGCACACGAGGCCCGGGCGCGCGAAGCAGGCGAGGTTGTCGATGTGGCCGCCGGTCTCGTCGTTGAACACCCCGCGGCCGAGCCAGATCACCTGGCGCACGCCGAGGTACGCGCACAGCGCCTGCTCGATGGCCGCGCGGTCGAGGGTCGGGTTGCGGTTCGGGTTGAGCAGGCACTCCTCGGTGACGAGTGCCGTGCCCTCGCCGTCGACGTGGATCGCGCCGCCCTCGTTGATGAGCGGCGCGCGGTAGCGGGCGAGGCGCTCGATCTCGAGCACCTTGCGCGCCACCAGCTCGTCCTGATCCCAGGGGAAGTACAGCCCGCCCTCGAGACCGCCCCAGGCGTTGAAGTGCCAGTCCACCCCGCGCACCTCCCCGCGGGCATTCACCACGCAAGTGGGACCGACGTCGCGCATCCAGGCATCGTCGTGCGCCATCTCGACGACGCGCACCGCCTCGGGGAGCATCGCCCGGGCCGCCGTGAACTCGCCCCTGGAGACCCCCACGGTCACTGGCTCGAAGCGTGCGATCGCGGCCGCCACCGCCGCGAAGGTCGCCTGCGCCGGGCGGGCGCCCTCGCGCCAGTTATCGGGCCGCTCGGGCCACAGGAGCCAGCAGCCGGCATGTCGCGCGTACTCCGCCGGCATGTGGAAGCCGTCGGCGGCCGGGGTGCGGGTGAGCGTGCGGGTCACTTCGGGCGCAGGCGGCTGTTGCGGAACCCGTACAGCGCGTAGATCGACATGCCAAGGATCGTCCAGACCAGCAGCCGGTTCCAGGTGCCGTTGGACAGCGTGAGTGTCAGCCCACAGCACACCAGGAACCCCAGGATGCAAGTCACCGGGGCGGCCGGTACGCGGAAGGGCCGGTGTACGTCAGGCCGCGTGTAGCGCAGCACCAGCACGCCCAGGCACACCACGCCGAAGGCAAGCAGGATGCCGATCGAGACCAGGTCCGCGAGCACGTCCAGTGGGAACACCCCGGCGATGGCGGCCGCGAAGACGCCGGTGATGACCGTGGATACGTGCGGGGTCTTGTAGCGCGGGTGGCACTTCGCCATCACGTTCGGGAGGAGCCCGTCATCGGCCATCGAGAGGAGGATGCGCGGCTGCCCGAGGAGCGAGGTCAGGATCACCGAGGTCATGCCGGCGATGACCCCGAGCTTGACCGGCCAGGCGAGCCAGGCGAGCTGCGGGTGGGCATCGAGCGCGACCGCCACGGGAGCCGCGACGTTGAGCTGGTGGTAGGGAACCATACCCAGGAGAACCGTCGACATGGCGACATAGAGCACGGCGGAGATCGCCAGCGCGCCGAGGATCCCGAGCGGCAGGTCGCGCTGCGGGTTCTTGGCCTCGAGCGCCATGGTGGAGGCGGTATCGAAGCCCACGTACGAGAAGAAGATGATGCCGGCACCCTGGAGTACCCCGCTCGGCCCGAAGTGGCCGAACTTTCCCGTGTTCGGCGGCACGTAGGGATGGAAGTTTGCCGGCTGGATGAACTTGAGCCCCGCGACGACGACCACGAGGATGATCACCACCTTCAGGGTCACCATGAAGGTGTTCGCGCTGGCCGACTCGCGCACGCCGACGTACAGCACCCAGGTCATCGCCAGCACGATCAGCACGGCCGGTACGTTGATGAAGGCGCCCGTACGCATCAGGTGGTCGTGCGCGTCCAGTCCCAGGGGTGCATTCACGAGGGCGTCCGGCAGGTGGATCCCCGCATCCGTGAGGAGATTCACCACGTAGGCCGACCAGCTCACCGCGACCGTGGAGGCCGAGATGGCGTACTCCAGGAGCAGGTTCCAGCCGATGAACCAGGCGAGCGCCTCGCCGAGGGTCGCATAGGTGTACCGGTAGGCGCTGCCGGGCACCGGCAGGAACGCCGCGAACTCCGAGTAGCACAGGGCCGCGAGCATGCTGCCGAAGGCCGCGATGAGGAGCGAAAGGGTGATCGCAGGCCCGGTCTGGGTGGCCGCCACCTGCCCGGTGAGGACGAATATGCCGGTCCCGATCGTGGCGCCCAGGCCGATGGAGATGAGCGCCCACGGCCCGAGCACCTGCTTCAGGCGACTCTTGCCGGCGTTCTCGGCCACATCGACCGGCCGCACCGCGCACATCTGCCGCAGCAGCGAGGGTTTCCCCGCCCGATCCCCCGCCGTTGCCTGTGGCATACGCGTCTTCTTCTCGTGAGCCGCCGTTCCAGGCGTGCGCCTGCGGGCAGTGTCGCACAGCCCCGCACCCCTGGGGTACGCGGCCGGGCAGGCGCGGCGCCTGTGCTAGCATGGCGGCGCCCGGCGACGCACGTAGCCGGCGATCCTTGCAGGAGATTTCCCCATGTCCACGGCCGCAGTTCCCCGCGCCACGCCCCCCGCCGACGGCGCGAAGATCACCATCAAGGACGGCAAGCTGGCCGTGCCGGATAACCCGATCCTGCCCTTCATCGAGGGCGACGGTACCGGCCCGGACATCTGGCGCGCCTCGGTGCGCGTGATGGACGCGGCGGTGGCCAAGGCCTACGGCGGCAAGCGCCGCATCCGCTGGATGGAGGTCTACGCCGGGGAGAAGGCGAACAAGCTGTTCAACACCTGGCTGCCGGAAGAAACGGTGGCGGCCTGCCGCGAGTACCTGGTCTCGATCAAGGGGCCGCTGACCACCCCGGTGGGCGGCGGCATCCGCTCCCTCAACGTGGCGCTGCGCCAGATGCTCGACCTGTACGTGTGCCTGCGCCCGGTGCGCTGGTTCAAGGGCGTGCCCTCCCCGGTCAAGCACCCGGAGAAGGTCGACATGGTGATCTTCCGCGAGAACACCGAGGACATCTACGCCGGCATCGAGTTCGAGGCCGGCACCCCGGACAACCAGAAGTTCCTCGAGCTGTTCCGCCAGGCCTTCCCGAAGGCCTACGCCAAGATCCGCTTCCCGGAGAGTTCCGGCATCGGCATCAAGCCGGTGTCCAAGGACGGCTCGGAGCGCCTGATCCGTTCGGCTATCGACTATGCGATCACCAACAAGCGCAAGAGCGTCACCCTGGTCCACAAGGGCAACATCCAGAAGTTCACCGAGGGCGCGTTCCGCAACTGGGGCTACGCGCTGGCCGAGCGGGAGTTCGGCGGCAAGACCTACACCTGGGAGCAGTGGGAGCGCACCAAGTCGGCCAAGGGTGAGAAGGAAGCAAACGCAGAGATGGACGCGGCGCGCAAGTCCGGGCGCGTCATCGTCAAGGACGCCATCGCCGACATCACCCTGCAGCAGGTGCTCACACGCCCGGATGAGTTCGACATCATCGCCACCCTCAACCTGAACGGCGACTACCTTTCCGACGCCCTCGCCGCCCAGGTGGGGGGCATCGGCATAGCCCCGGGCGGCAACATCAACTACCTCACCGGTCATGCGGTGTTCGAGGCCACCCACGGCACCGCCCCCAAGTACGCGGGCCTGGACAAGGTGAACCCGGGCTCGGTGATCCTCTCCGGCGAGATGATGTTCCGCTACATGGGCTGGACGGAGGCCGCGGACGCCATCATCACCGCCATGGACCGCACCATCGGCCAGAAGACCGTGACCTACGACTTCGCGCGCCTCATGGAGGGTGCCACCGAGGTGTCCACGAGCGCCTTCGGGGACGCTCTCATCCGGAACCTCTAGGGCGGTGGCCGCCGCCGCATCAGGAGCACCGCCGAAGGCGCGGCGCGCGGGTGCGGCGAGCGGCTACTCGGGCACCCCGCTCGCCGCCAAGCTCGGCATCCGTGCGGGCAGGCGGGTCTACGTGAGCCGCGCGCCGGAGGACTACGCCGCCCTGCTCGCGCCGCTTCCCCCGGATGTCCGCTTCGTCCGGCGCATCGATGCGCGCACCGATCTCGTGCACCTGTTCGACACCCAGGACGCGCGCCTCGCGGCGAGCCTCGCCCGCGCGCCAGCGGCGATGCGCGCCGATGCGGTGATCTGGGTCAGCTGGCCCAAGAAATCCTCGGGCCTGCCCACCGAGGTCACCGAGGACGAGGTGCGCCGGGTCGCCCTCCCGCTGGGACTGGTGGACGTCAAGGTGTGCGCGGTCGATGCCACCTGGTCGGCCCTGAAGCTCGTCATCTGCACTGAGCGACGCGCGGCGCACGCCGCGTCCCGCGGATGACGGGCGCCGCACATACCCCGACCCTGCTCGAGTGGGCCCGCCGCGTCCAGGCGATCGCCCAGAACGGCCTCGCCTTCAGCAAGGACCCCTACGATCTTGAGCGTTACCGCCAGCTGACCGAACTCGCCGCCCAGGTGCTCACCACCGAACTTGCCGTGCCGCAACCGGTGGCGCAGGCGTTCTGGGAGGGGCAGTACGGCTACGCGACCCCGAAGGTCGAAGTGCGCGGCGGGGTCTTCGAGGAGGGCCGCGTGCTGCTGGTGCGCGAACGCACCGACGGGCGCTGGACACTTCCCGGGGGCTGGGTGGACGTGAATGATGCCCCGGCGCACGCCGTCGAGCGCGAGATCCTGGAGGAATCCGGGTACCGCGCGCGCGCCGTGAAGCTCGCCGCCCTCATCGACCGCAACCGCCACCCGCATCCCCCGAGCGTGCACCACATCTACAAGCTGCTGTTCGTGTGCGACCTCGAGGGCGGCACGGCGGTGACCTCGCTCGAGACCGACGCGGTGGACTTCTTCGCCCTCGATGCCCTGCCGGAGTTGTCGCGGGGCCGCATCCTCGGGAGCCAGATCGCGCGCCTCTACCAGCACCGTCTCGACCCCACCCTGCCCGCGGACTTCGACTAGATGAACGCCCCGCCCGAGAATCCCGCAACCCGCGCCGGCGCCTGTGCCGAGCAGATCGTGCAGGCCTTCGCGCGCTACAACGCGGAGTTCCGCGCCATCACGCGCCGCGCACCGGTGCGCTTCGACAACCGCGACGCGCACGGCAGCCAGCTCGATGCCGTGGAGCGCATCGAGCTGTACGACCGGTTCGTCAACCAGACGATCGCCGACCTGCGCCAGTCGCTGGGCGAGGAAGCCCAGGACCGCGATCTGTGGCGCGCGGTGCACGAGGCCTTCGCCGAGCGCATCGCCGCGCTCACGGACCCGGAGTTCACCAAGACCTTCTTCAGCTCCATCAGCCGCCGCCTGTTCGGTACGGTCGGCGTCGCCCCCGACATCGAGTTCGTGGCCACCGACCTCGACCCGCTCGCCAACATCAAGAGCGCCGTGGTCACGAACACCTACGTGAACCACGGCTCGCTCACGCTGCTGTTCGAAGACCTGCTGGGCGACGTGCGCTTCCGCTCGCCCTGGCGCGACCTGGACAAGAGCATCGCCTACGTCGCCGGCGAGGTGCGCGCCGCCCTGGGCGCGCAGGGCGAGCGTCGCGAGATGGAGAAGGTCGAGGTGATCCGGCCGGTGTTCTACCAGATCTCGCGCGCCTACGTGATCGGCCGGGTGGTCGGGCGCGGCTTCACACTGCCGCTAGTCATCGCGCTCAAGAACACCGACAGTGGAGTGCTGGTCGATGCGGTGATGCTCTCCGAGGACGACATCAGCATCATCTTCAGCTTCACGCGCTCCTACTTCCACGTCGACCTGGAGCGGGTCGCCGAGGCGGTCGTGTTCCTGAAGGACATCATGCCGCGCAAGCCGGTGAGCGAGCTGTTCACGGTGCTCGGGCGCGCCAAGCAGGGCAAGACCGAGCGCTACCGGGAGCTCATGCGCAGCATGGAGCACACTGAGGACCTGTTCGAGCATGCCGCCGGCGAGCGGGGACTGGTGATGGTGTGCTTCACGTTGCCCTCCTTCGACGTGGTGTTCAAGATCATCCGCGACCGCTTCGCTTATCCCAAGACCGTGTTGCGCGACGAAGTGCTCGCCAAGTACCGGCTGGTGTTCATCCACGACCGCGCCGGCCGGCTGGTGGACGCCCAGGAGTACCGGCGGCTGCGCTTCCCGCGCGCGCGCTTCTCCCAGGAGCTGCTCGCCGAGCTGCGCAGCGAGACCTCGCAGACCGTTCACGAGGACGGGGACGACCTGGTCTTCGACCACATGTACATCGAGCGGCGCATGACCCCGCTCAATCTCTACCTGCGCAGCGCCCCGCCGGAGGCCGCCGAGCGGGCGGTCCTGGACTACGGTCAATGCATCCGCGACCTCGCCTATACCAACATCTTCCCCGGCGACCTGCTGCTCAAGAACTTCGGCGTCACCCGCCACGGTCGCGTGATCTTCTACGACTACGACGAACTGTGCCAGGTCACCGACTGCGTCTTCCGCGACGTGCCGCAGGCCACCAACGACGAGGACGAGATGCGCGGCGAGGCCTGGTTCTATGTCGGGGAGAACGACGTATTCCCGGAGACCTTCATCCGCTTCCTGGCCTTCGACGAGGCGCAGCGCGAGGCGTTGCTGCGCATGCACGGGGAGATCCTCACCGCGGCATTCTGGCGCGGCGTGCAGCAGCGACTGCGCGAGGGCGAGGTAGTCGAAGTGCTGCCCTACCACCCGCACCGGGTGCGGGTGGCCGGCAGCCTGTAGCCACCCCTCAGCACCTCAGGCGCCCCGGCCGCTGACCTGCGGGGGCGGAAGCGTGGCGGCACGGGCGGCGCGCGCCCCGGCGCCGCTCAGGCCCGCCAGGATCCGGTTGGCGCAGTCCCAGTCGACGAGTTCCTCGAGGAAGCTGTTCACGTACGCGGCGCGCCGGTTCTGGAAGTCCAGGTAGTAGGCGTGCTCCCACAGGTCGAGGGCGAGGAGCGCGACGTCGCCGCGCACCAGCGGCGTCCCGGCATTGCCGGTCGCCACCAGCTGCAGCGCATCGCGTCGCCACACGAGCCAGACCCAGCCGCTGCCGAAGTGGGCGCCGGCCGTCTCGCGGAACTCGGAGGCAAAGCGATCGAAGCTGCCGAAGCGGCGCCGGATGAGCGCGGCCACCGGCCCATGCGCGCCGCCGCCGCCGCGCGGACGCATCGAGCGCCAGTAGAGATTGTGGTTCCAGACCTCGGCGGCGAGGCGGAACACGCCGTGCTCGGCCGGGTTGCGCTCGGTGCGCCGGATCAGGTCATCGAGCGCGAGCTCGGCCAGGTCCGTGCCGCGGATCAGGCCCTGAAGCCGGTCGTAACAGATGCGCTGGTGACGCAGAAAATGGAACACCAGCGTGTCGCGCGAGACGACTGGCTCCAGGTCGGAGAAGTTGTAGGGGATCAGTGGCGAGTCGATCATGCGGAATCCTTCCTGCTTGTCGATGCACAGGAGGATATGACCCGGCGCGCAGCGGCTTCGTTCCACCGCCGCAGAATTCTTCATGAATCTTCCACGATCCGGTTATAAGGCGGTGCCGCCGTTGCGGATTTGTGACGGACGGGGACTACACGCGGGGGAACGGGCGACGGGCGCGTTGCGCCCGCGCGGCGCGCTCACGCGGCGCTGGCGTTGAGCGCCTGGTTCAGATCCTCGAGCAGGTCGTCGACGTCCTCGAGACCGATCGAGAGCCGCACGGTGCCCTCGGTGATCCCCGAGAGGCGCTGCTGCTCGGCGCTGAGTTCCCTGCCAGCCATCATCTGCGACGTCACCAGGAGCGACTCGGTCGAGCCCAGGCTTACGGCGAGCGCGAAGTAGCGCAGCTGGTCGGCGAAGCGGCGCACGGCACTTGCGCCGCCCTTGTGATCGAAGGTGACGATCGTGCCGAAGTCCTGCATCTGCCGCCGCGCGAGCTCGTGCTGCGGGTGCCCCGGAAGGCCCGGGTAGTGCACGCGCGCCACGGCAGTGTGCGCCGCCAGGAACTCGGCGACGCGTAGGGCGCTTGCGGTCTGCGCGCGGTAGCGCGCGAAGTAGGTCTTCATCCCGCGCAGGATGAGGAAGGCTGCGTGCGGGTCGAGCGCGCCGCCGAGCACCCCGAAATCGGTGCGCAGCGCGCGGACCAGCCCGGTGCGACCGATCACGGCACCGCCCATGACGTCCCCCGCCCCGGAGGCGTACTTCGTCAGGCTGTGCAGGAACAGGTCGACCTCGAACTCGCCGTGCTGGTGGAAGCCCGCGAAGGTGTTGTCCATGACCGCGAGCGCGCCGGCGCCGTGCGCCAGCCGGGTGATGGCGGCGATGTCGGCGATCTTGGTGACCGGATTGGTAGGGCTCTCGAACAGCACGAGCCGCGTGGGCTGCGCGGCCAGCGCGCGCTCGATGCCGGCAAGGTCCTCGACCGAGAGCATGGTGTGGGTGACCCCGAAGCGCCCGAGCAGGCGCCGGATCAGGTAGCGCGTGGGGTTGTAGGTCTCCACGAAGCACAGCACGTGGTCGCCCTGCTTGGTGAGCGCGAGCAGCGTCTGGGCGATGACGCCAACGCCGGTCGCCGTGACCAGGCAGTCCTCGCGACCCTGCAGCTCCGCGAGCAGCAGTTCCAATTGCCGGGTCGTGGGGTTCGAAGTTCGCGAATAGAAGAAACCCGCGCGTTCGCCATGCAGGAAGCGCTCCGTATCCTCGGCGGTCTCGAACTCGAACTTCACCGACTGGTAGATCGGCGCGACCAGCGGCCGGTTGCCCGCGGGCATCGGCACGTCGGGCGGGTGATTGACGCGGGTGGGCTTCTTCATGAGAGCGCTGCAGCGGCGGGTTCAGGGGTCAAGCGTAAACCGGTCGGCGTCCAGGTGTGCCGGAAAGCGCTCCCGGAACGCCTTAAGATCCTCGAGTTTCAGGCTCACAGTCACGAGCGAGGCATGATTCCCGAGTTCGGCGAGCGGCCGGCCGAGGATCGAGTGCCACGCTGGCCCCCGGGTAGGCCACCCCGAGGCCGTCGGGCCCGGTGCGGTTGACCCCCACGAGGTAGGACTGGTTCTCGATGGCGCGCGCCCGCAGCAGCGCGTCCCAGGCGGCCACGCGGGCGGACGGCCAGTTGGCCACGTACAGGAGGAGATCGTAGTCGAGCCCGGGGCGACGCCGGCTGAAGACCGGGAAGCGCAGGTCGTAGCACACCTGAGGGCAGATCACGAGGCCGCGCCAGTCGAACACCGCGGCGGCGCTCCCGGCCGTGAAATGCTCGTGCTCACGCCCCATGCGGAACAGGTGGCGCTTGTCGTAGTGGCGTACCGCGCCGTCGGGCGTCACCCACAGGAGCCGGTTGTAGCAGTGCCCGGCCGCGCGCGTGATGACGCTGCCGGTCACCGCCGCACCCAGCATGCGCGCCTGGCCCGTGAGCCACTCCACCGTCGCACCATTGGCCTCCTCCGCCTGGGTGTCGACCGCCATGCTGAAGCCGGTGGTGAAGGTTTCCGGGAGCACGACGAGGTCGGTGGCGCCGGCGAGCGGGGCGAGAAGCTCGGCAAAGCGCGCCCGGTTGGCGGCCGGGTCGTGCCAGAAGAGCGGCTGCTGCACCAGGCTGACACGCAGGCTCGTCACGATGAGGCCTTCAGGCGCGCGGCGAAGCCGCGCAGCCGCTCCCCGGCCGCGTCGATGAGCGCGTCGCTCTTGGCGATGCACAGGCGCACGAACGGCAGCGGCGGTGCGCGTTCGTAGAACGGGGACAGCGGGATGCTCGCAACGCCCCCCTCGGTGATGAGGCGCTCGGCGAAGGCGAGATCGTCCGGAGGCGCGAAGGCGCTGTAGTCGAGGAGCTGGAAGTAAGTGCCCTGCGCCGGCGGCAGCCCGAACCCGCTGCCGGCAAGCGCGGCACGCAGCCGGTCGCGCTTGGCCTGGAAGAATCCCGCGAGCTCATCGCCGGTCTGCGGCCGCTCGGCCAGGTAGTCCGCGATCGCTGCCTGCGCCGGGTGCGAGATGCTGAACGTATTGAACTGGTGCACCTTGCGCAGCTCGGTGGTGAACTCAGGCGGGGCCACGCAGTAGCCGATGCGCATCCCCGTGGCATGCAGGGTCTTGCCGAAGGAGAACACCGCGAAGCTGCGCTCGCGCAGCGCCGGGTGCGCCAGCACCGAGTGGTGGCGGCCGCCGTCAAAAACCATGTGCTCGTAGACCTCGTCCGAGAGCACCAGCGCGTCGTGCCGCACGGCGAGGGCCGCGAGCTGTGCCAGGTCCTCGGCGCTCGCCACGGTGCAGGCCGGGTTGTGCGGGCTGTTGAACAGCACCAGGCGCGTGCGCGCGCTCATCGCGGCCGCCACCTGCGGCCAGTCGTAGCGGAAGTCCGGGAGCGTCAACGGGATGCGGACGCAGCGGCCGCCCGCCAGGCGCACCGCGGGCTCGTAGGAGTCGTAGGCCGGGTCGAAGGCGATGACCTCCTCGCCCGGCTGCACGACGGCGAGGATGGCGGAAAAAATCGCCTCCGTCGCCCCGAGCGTCACCGTGATCTCCCGCTCCGGGTCCGCCGTGACGCCGTAGGAGCGCGCGATCTTGTCCGCGATCCGCTGCCTCAGGGACATGAGCCCTTCCATGGGCGCGTATTGCGTGCGGCCGTCCTGCATGGCGCGGGTCACGAGCGCTGTGAGCCGCGGGTCGATCGGGTAGTCCGGGTACCCCTGGCCGAGGTTGAGTGCGTTCAGCTCGCGGGCGCGGCGCGAGACGACCGTGAAGATCGTCGTGCCGACCTCGGGCAGGCGGCTCTTAAGCCTGGGCATCGCCGGCCGCCAGCGCCGCCCCGATGACGCCCGCGTGATTACCGAACTGGGCGGGCCTGAGAGCGGCCTGCGAGCGCAGGAGCGGCGCAAACTCGGCGAAGCGCTCGCTGATCGCGCCGCCGAGGATGTACATGTCCGGCCAGAACAGCTTGTCCATCGCGGCCAGGTACTCGTTCACGCGCTCGGCCCACGCCGGAAAGTCGAGCTTCTCGGCAGTACGCACCCGCGCCGAGGCACGCAGTTCCGCGTCCACGCCCTTGAGTTCCATGTGCCCGAACTCGCTGTTCGGCCACAGCCGCCCCCCGTTGAACAGCGCCGAGCCGATGCCGGTGCCGAAGGTGAGCATGACGATCGTGCCCGAAAAATCCCGTCCCGCGCCCCAGCGCACTTCCGCGACCCCGGCGGCGTCCGCGTCGTTGAGGAACACCACCGGTCGCCTGAGCTCGCGCTCGGCCAGCGCACGGGCATCGGTGCCGATCCAGCCGGCGTCGATGTTCGCCGCGGTGAGGACCGTGCCGCGCTTGATGACGCTCGGCAGCGCGACACCGACCGGGGTTGTGCCGGGGACGGTCGCGGCGGCGAGATCGCGGAAGACCGCGGTCAGGGCCGCGGGCGTCGAGGGACTCGGGGTGGGCACCGAGTCCAGACCGCCCAGGAGCCGCCCCGCGTCGATGTCGACCCGGCCTGCCTTGACCGAGGAGCCGCCAACGTCGATACCGAGGAGTTCGCGGCCCATTTCGGCCTCAGAGGTTGGCGGCGGCCGCGAGCTGCAGGTCGCGGGCACGGCGCTTCTCACGCAGACGCATCCACACGGTGGAGATCGCGATCCCGGTCGCCACCAGGAGCACCATGATGGTGGCGAGCGCGTTCACGTCCGGGGTCACCCCGAAGCGCACCTTGGAGAAGATGACCATCGGCAGCGTGCTGGATCCCGGGCCGGCGACAAACTGCGTGATGACGAGGTCGTCCCAGGAGAGGGTGAAAGCGAGCAGCCAGCCGGAGGCGATCGCGGGGAGGATGAGGGGCAGCGTGATCCTGAAGAACACCTTCAATGGACGGGCCCCCAGGTCCATGGCGGCCTCCTCGAGGGACTCGTCAAAGCCGGTGAGCCGCGACTGCACCACGACCGTGACGTACGCCATGCAGAAGGTGATGTGCGCCAGCGTGATGGTGACGGCGCCCACGCCCCGGGGCCAGCCGATCAGCTGCGACAGGGCGACGAACAGCAAGAGCAGCGACAGCCCGGTTATGACCTCGGGCATGACGATCGGGGCAGTGGTCATGCCCGCGAGCAGCGTGCGCCCGCGGAAATTTCCGAAGCGCGCGAGCGCCATGCCGGCGAGCGTGCCCAGGATGACCGCGAAGGTCGCCGAGACCAGCGCGATGCGGATGGACAGCCACGCCGCCCCGAGGATCTGGCCGTTGTGCGCCAGCGCCCCGTACCACTTGAGGGTAGGCGAATTGGCCGCATCCCACACCGTCACCAGGCGCGAGTTGTTGAAGGAGAACACGATCATCGACAGGATCGGTACGTACAGGAAGATCAGCCCCAGCACCAGCATGGTGCGCGAGAACATCCCACGCGGCCTCATGAGGCGCCCTCGAGCTCGCGGCGCTGGGCGCGCTGGAACAGCATGATCGGGATCACCAGGATCAGGAGGATCAGGATCGCGACCGCGCTCGCCACCGGCCAGTCGCGGTTCTCGAAGAATTCGTCCGAGAGCACGCGCCCGATCATGATCTGGTCCGTGCGTCCGAGCAGCGTCGGGATCACGTACTCGCCGACCGCGGGGATGAACACGAGCAGCGAGCCGGCGAGGATCCCGGGCAGCGACTGCGGCAGCGTCACGCGCCGGAACGCGGTGAACGGCCGCGCGCCGAGGTCCGCTGCGGCCTCCAGCAACGCCGGGTCGTGCTTCTCCAGGTTCGCGTACAGCGGCAGGATCATGAACGGCAGGTACGAGTAGACGATGCCAATGTAGACCGCGAAGTCGGTCTGCAGCAGCGCGAGGGGCTCCTTGATCACGTGCAGGTACAGGAGCACGTTGTTGATGACACCGTTGTTCTTGAGGAGCCCGATCCACGCGTACACGCGCAGCAGGAAGGAGGTCCAGAACGGCAGGATGATGAGCATCAGCAGCACCGAGCGCACCGAGGGCTGGGCGCGCGCGATAGCGTAGGCCATGGGGTAGCCGAGGAGCAGGCAGCACAGCGTCGAGACCGCGGCCACCTTGAGCGAATACAGGTAGGAGCTGATGTACAGCGAGTCGGTGAACAGGAACTTGTAGGCCGACCAGTGCACCTCGAGCGAGGGGGAGCCGTGGTGCCAGGTGATGAGCGGGGTATAGGGCGGGATCGCGAGCCGCACCTCCGAGAAGGAAATGCGGAACACGATCAGGAACGGGATCATGAACAGCACGATCAGCCACAGGATCGGGATCCCTGCGACCAGGCGCCGGCCGGCAAGCTGCGAGAGACGCATCCGCCCCCCTACTCGGTCAGCACCACGGGACTGGAGCCGTGCCAGGAAAGCCAGACCTTCTCCTCGCGGGCGATGGGCCGCTCCCCGCCGCGCATGGTGTTCGGCAGCGTGACGCGCACCATCTTCCCGGACTCGACCTGGACCAGGTAGATCGACAGGTCGCCCATGTAGGCGATCTCGCGGACCGTGCCCCGCAGCACGTTCTCCCCGGCCGCCGCGGCCGGCTGGCTGCGGCGGATCGTGATCTTTTCCGGCCGGATCGCCGTCCAAACGGTGGCGCCGCGGCTGCAGGTCACCGCACGGTCCGCGCGCACCGTGGTGCCGACCTCGGCACAGCTGATGCGCACCCCTTCCGGCCCCTCCTGGCTCACCTGGCCCTCGAACATGTTCACCGAGCCGATGAAGTCGGCGACGAACCGGTTGGCGGGGGACTCGTAGATGTCCGAGGGGCTCCCGACTTGCACGATGCGCCCGTGGTTCATGACCCCGAGGCGCGTGCCGAGCGTCATCGCCTCCTCCTGGTCGTGCGTGACCACGACGAAGGTGACGCCCATGCGCTGCTGGATGTTGATGAGCTCGAACTGGGTGTGCTCGCGCAGCTTCTTGTCCAGCGCCGCGAGCGGCTCATCGAGCAGCAGGAGCTTGGGGCGCTTCACGAGCGCGCGCGCCAGCGCGACGCGCTGGCGCTGGCCGCCAGAGAGCTGGTGCGGCTTGCGGGCCCCGAAGCCGCCCATCTTCACGATGTCGAGGATCTCGGCCACCTTGCGCGCCACTTCCGCGCGCGTGAGGCCCTCCTGCTCGAGGCCGAAGGCGACGTTCTTCTCGACGCTCATGTGCGGGAAGAGCGCGTAGGACTGGAACATCATGTTCACCGGCCGCTCGTACGGCGGGATGGTGCTCATGTCGGTCCCATCGATACGGATGCTGCCGGAGGTCGGGGTCTCGAATCCTGCGAGCATGCGCAGCAGCGTGGTCTTGCCCGACCCTGAGCCGCCCAGCAGGCAGAAGATCTCCCCGCGCTGGATGTCCAGGGACACGTTGTCCACGGCGGTGAAGTCACCGAACTTCTTGGTGACGTTGGCGATGCGGACGTAGGCCGGGTCGGCGGCCGGGATCGGGGCGGGTGTGCTCACCTGGGGGCCTGCGTGCTGTTATTGCTATTGGTGGTCGTCACTTGCCGGTCTTGAAGCGGGTCCAGGCGCGGGTCAGGATGCGCTGGAACTCCGGCGGCCGGGGCCGCTCCGGCACCAGCTTGGCACGCACCTCCGGGGGCGGGAATACCCCCGGGTCATTCAGCACCGCCGGATCGAGGGGCTGCAGCGCGGGGGTCACCGCGTTCGCGTACTTGATGAGCAGGGAGTTGCGGGCGGCAACGTCCGGGCGCAGCAGGTAGTCGATGAAGAGGTGGGCATTGCGGACGTGCGGGGCATCCGCGGGGATCACCAGCACGTCGAGATTCACGATCGCCCCCTCCCTGGGGATCGAGTAGACGACGTTCACCCCCTTGTTCGCCTCCTGGGCGCGGTCGTGGGCCTGCTTGACGTCCCCGGACCAGCCCATCGCCAGGCACACGTCCCCGTTGGCGAGGAAGTCGATGTAGCGCGCCGAGTCCACGTAGCGGACGTAGGGGCGGATGGCCTTGAGCACGGCCTCCGCGGTCTTCAGGTCCTCGGGATCGTTGCTGTTGGGGTTCTTGCCCAGGTACAGGAGCACCGTCGCCACGACCTCGGAGGGCGCATCGAGCATCGAGACGCCACAGTCGGCGAATTTCGAGACCACCGCCGGATCGAAGATCATGCGCCAGCTGTCCACCGGGGCATCGGGCATGCGCGCCTTGACGGCCGCGGCGTTGTAGCCGACGCCGGAGGTTATCCACATGTAGTCGACGGCGTACTGGTTGCCCGGGTCGTAGACCGCGAGCGCGCCCTGGATCTGCGGGTCGACGTTCTTGAGGTTGGGCAGCAGGGACTTGTCGAGCTTCTGGTAGATGTCGGCCTGCAGCTGGCGCTCCATGAACGCGGCCGACGGCACGACGACGTCGTAGTTGGTGTGCCCGGTGAGAAGCTTGGTCTCGAGGATCTCGTTGGAGTCGAACACGTCGTAGTTGACGTGGATTCCGGTCTCCTTCTCGAAGTCCTTGACGACCGAGGGTTCGATGTAGTCGGACCAGTTGTAGACGTTCAGCACCTTCTCGTTCTGGTTCGCCGCCGGGGCCTGCGCGGCCGGGCGCGCGCAGCCGGCCACCAGGGTGGCAAGAGCGGCGAGGAAGGCACACAGGTGCAGAGATCGGGGGGCGCTGGTCACGTCCTCTTCTTATATATCAGCGGCCCCGCCCTTGAGAAGGCAAGGCCGGCGCCGCCGCCCGCCGGTGCGGGGCGGCGGCGCCCCCTCAGACGTTCAGGAGCAGATGCTCGCGCTCCCAGGAGCTGATGACCTGCAGGTAAACCTCGTACTCGGCTTCCTTGACGATCGAGAACGCCTCGACGAAGGGCTCGCCCAGGAGCTTCACCAGGGGTTCGCAGCCGCGCAGCGCGCGCAGCGCCTCATCGAGCGAGCGCGGCAGGCCGAACGGCAGGTCGTGGGCGCTGCCCACGATCGGGTCGCTCGGCTGGATGCCCTCGACCATGCCGAGGTAGCCGCATGCCAGCGAGGCGGCGAGCGCGATGTACGGGTTGGCATCCGCCCCGCCGACGCGGTTCTCGACGCGGCGCGCCTGGGCATCCGACATCGGGACCCGCAGGCCCGCGGTCCGGTTGTCATACCCCCAGTGCACATTGATCGGCGCGGAAAGGTAGCGCGTCAGGCGCCGGTAGGAATTCACGTTGGCGCAAAACAGCGCCATCGCGGCCGGCAGGTACCGCTGCAGGCCGCCGATGTGAGAGAAGAACAGCGATGAGGGCGTGCCGTCGGGGTTGCTGAAGATGTTCTTCTTGGTTTTGACGTCGATGATGCTCTGGTGGATGTGCATGGCGCTGCCGGGCTCCTTGGCGTGCGGCTTGGCCATGAAGGTGGCGTACATCTTGTGGCGCAGCGCCGCCTCGCGCGCGGTGCGCTTGAACAGGAACGCCTGGTCGGCCAGATCCAAGGGGTTGCCGTGGATCAGGTTGATCTCCATCTGCGCCGGGCCGTCCTCGTGGATCAGGGTATCGATCTCGATGTCCTGGTCCTCGCAGAACTGGTAGATGTCATCGAAGTACGGGTCGAACTCGTTCACCGCGGCGATCGAGTACGACTGGCGACCGGGCTCGGAGCGCCCCGAGCGCCCCACCGGGGGTTTCAACGGATAGTCCGCGTCGCGGTTCTGCTCGACCAGGTAGAACTCGAGCTCCGGGGCTACCACCGGCTCCCAGCCGCGCTGGGCGTACAGCTCGATGACGTGCCGCAGCACGTGGCGCGGGGCCATGGACACCCGGCGACCGTCCGAGTAGAAGCAATCGTGGATCACCTGGGCGGTCGGCTCGGCGGCCCACGGAACCCGGCGCACGCTCTTGGGGTCGGCCTTGAGCACGATGTCGATCTCGGCCGGGCTCATGGCATCCCCGGTATGCGCCGGGTAGTCGCCCGTGACGGTCTGCAGGAACACGCTCTCGGGCAAGCGCAGGCCGCCGTCCTCGGCGAACTTCTCCGCGGGCATGATCTTGCCGCGCGCGATGCCGGCCATGTCCGGAATGATGGCCTCCACCTCGGAGATGCCGTGATCGCGGAAGAACTGCCGGATCTCACTCACCATGACACTCGCCTTTCACTTGCTCTGCAGACGCTCACGGCCCGCCTGCCCGAAGGCTGCGAACAGCGCGCGCGAAAATGGGTTTGCCATCACCTTCCACTCCGGGTGCCACTGCACCGCGAGCGCGAAGCTTCGGGCATCGCGCACCCGGAAGGCCTCGATCACACCATCGGGCGCGCGTGCCTCCACGGCGAGCGGCGCACCGAGGTTCTCGATACCCTGGTGATGGAGGGAATTCACGAGGATGCGGTCGCGGTCGCTCAGGCCCCGCAGCACACCGCCCGGCTCGAGCGTCACGTCATGCGCGGGGCCGTACTGCTCGTCCAGCGGCAGGCTCGTGTCGTCGCGGTGGTCCAGGTGGCCCGGCACCTCGTGCAGCTTCTGGTGCAGCGTGCCACCGAATGCCACGTTCATCTCCTGAAAACCGCGGCAGATTCCGAGCACGGGCACCCCGGCCTCCACGGCCTTCTTGATCAGGGGCAGCGTGGTCGCATCGCGCGCGGGGTCATGCAGGGTGCCCGGGTCGCTCGGCGGCCCCTGGTAATGCTGGGGCTCGACGTTGGAGGGGCTGCCGGTGAAGAGCAACGCATCGACGCGCTGCAGCAGCTCGGCCATGCCCAGCTCCTCCGCCAGCGCCGGGATCAGGAGCGGCACCCCTCCCGAGGCCTCCAGGACTGCGCGCGCGTACTTCTCCCCCGCCATGTGGAAGGCGTGGCCGTCGACCATGCGCCGGTCGGCGGGGATACCAATGAGTGGACGGCCGGATGCCATGACGGCTCAACTGCCGGACGGTGTTTAATTTATTAAACAAACCGTCCTTAAGATTCTCCGAAGTAGGCCCTTATTAGAGCACAGGTCACGGGCCGAAGCTCCGGCTTGCGTCACGCGACATAAGTGCGCTAGGGGGCTAAACAAGGCCCTGCACGGCCCCCGAGGGCCTGGCGAGTGGCCATTTGCGGCCTGAAGCCTACGCTCGCTATCCTCACTCACCCGCGCCCGGGCCGCGTCAAAATATCTTAAACACCCGGGCCCGACACTCTCATACAGGAGAACCATGGGACGCGCGCCCTACACCCCTTCTTATTACGCCGCTTCTGCCGTGGCCGCCCCCGAGCGCCCGACGCTGGAAGGTACGGTGCGCGCGGACGTGTGCGTGGTCGGCGGCGGCCTCGCGGGCTGCTCGACCGCTCTGCACCTGGCCGAGCGGGGCATGAAGGTGGTGCTGCTCGAGGACAACCGCATCGGGTGGGGGGCTTCCGGACGCAGTGGCGGCCAGGCCATCCACGGCGTGGCCGCCGGCCAGGCCAAGCTCACGCGCCTGATCGGCGCCTCCCGGGCCCGCGCCGTGTGGGACGTCTCGGTCGAGGCCCTGGCGCTCATCCGCGAGCTCATCGCGCGCTTCGACATCCCCTGCGACTGGCACGACGGCTATCTGCTGACCGCGATCAAGGAGCGGCACGTGCGCGAACTCAAGGAAGAGTTCGACGAGCTGCGCGACCACTACGACTACCGCACGCTGCGCCTGCTGCCGCGCGACGAGGTGCGCGCGGTGGTCGGCAGCGAACGGTACCTCGCCGGCCTGTACGACAGCTACAGCGGCCACCTGCACCCACTCAACTACACGCTCGGCCTGGCAGCGGGCGCCGAGTCCCTGGGCGCGCAGCTCTTCGAGGGCAGCCGCGCGACCGACTTCGGCGACGCCGGCGGCGGCAAGGTGCGGGTGCGCACGGCGCGCGGCGAGGTCCACGCCAGCCAGCTCGTGCTGTGCGGCAACGTCTACCTCGGGGACACCGCCCCGGCGCTGGCCGCGAAGATCATGGCGGTCGCCACCTACATCGTCGCCACCGAGCCGCTGGGTCGCGAGCGCGCCGCGCAGCTGATCGCCAACAACTCCGCCGTTTGCGACATGAACTGGGTGCTGGACTACTACCGGCGCTCGGCGGACGACCGGCTGCTGTTCGGGGGCCGGGTCAACTATTCCGGGCTCAAGTCCTTCGACGCACCGGCCGCGACGCGCGCCCGCATGCTGCGCGTCTTCCCGCAGCTGTCCGACGTGAAGGTCGAGTATGCCTGGGGAGGCGAAGTCGACATCACCCTCAACCGCGCCCCACACTTCGGGAGGCTCGCACCGAACGTCTACTTCCTGCAGGGATTCTCCGGCCACGGCATCGCCCTCACCGGCATCGCAGGCAAGCTCGTGGCGGAGGCGATCGGCGGCACTGCCGAGCGCTTCGACGTGTTCGCGCGCATCCCACACGCGAACTTCCCGGGTGGCATGGCACTGCGCCGGCCCGCACTGGTGCTGGCGATGCTGTATTTCCGACTGAAGGACCTCCTCTAGGAGCTACCGACCATGAGCGCGAGCCTCAACATCAACTACCGGGATCTCATGTTCGGCATGTGGATGGCGTGGCTCGTCTACTGGACGGTATCGGCGTTGCGCGTGAAGAGTGCGCGCCAGACCGAATCCACCGGCTCGCGCGCGGCGCACTGGCTACCGGTGCTGGTGGGAGCGTACCTGCTCGCAGCCCCGGAGGTGCCCTTCGGATTCCTCAGCTCCCCGCAGCTGCCGTACTTCCCGGGGCGCTACCCGCTGGCGGCGGCGCTGGTCGCGCTGGGACTGGCCTTTTCCGTGTGGGCCCGCGTGCACCTGGGGCGCAACTGGAGCGGCTCGGTCACCATCAAGGAGGGGCACGAGCTGATCCGCACCGGCCCCTATGCCTACGTGCGGCACCCGATCTACACCGGGCTGCTGGCGGCGATGGCCGGCGGCGCACTCGCCTGCGGGGAGCCACGCGCGCTCCTGGGATGGGTGCTTTGCACCTACGCCTTCACCCGCAAGCTCGGCATCGAAGAAGGCTTCATGCGCCAGCAGTTCGGCGCGCAGTATCAGGCCTACAGCGCGGAAGTCCCGGCACTCGTGCCCTTCACAGGAGCTCCGCGATCTGCACCGCGTTGAGCGCAGCGCCCTTGAGCAGCTGATCCCCCGCGACGAACAGGCTGATCGAACGGCCGCTCGGGTCGCTCAGATCCCGCCGGATCCGGCCGACCAGGATCGGGTCGTTGCCGGAAGCATCCTTGGGCATCGGGTAGTAGTTGCGCTGCGGGTCGTCCACGAGCTTCACGCCCGGGGCCTTGGCGAGGATCGCGCGCACGTCCTCCGGGGAGATCGGGCGGCTGCACTCGAAGGTGATCGCCATGGCGTGCGCCCGCAGCACCGGCACGCGGATGCAGGTCGCCGCGACCCGGATCTGGCTGTCGTCGAAGATCTTGCGGGTCTCCTGGATCACCTTCAGCTCCTCCTCGTTGTAACCGCTCTCAGGGTCGACCTTCGTGTTGTGGCTGAAGAGGTTGAAGGCATAGGGGTGGGGCAGCACGGTGTTGCGGTATTCGCGGCCCTCAAGATAGGCGCGCGTCGACTCGCGCAGCTCCTCCATCGCGGCGGCGCCGGCACCGGAGGCGGCCTGGTAGGTGGCCATCTGCAGGCGCTCAATGCGGTTCGCCTGGTGGATCGGCCACAGCGGCGTGATCGAGATGATGGCGCAGCAGTTAGGGTTGGCGATGATCCCGGGGTTGCCGCGGATCGCTTGCGGGTTGATCTCCGGCACGACCAGCGGGACCTTCGGGTCCATGCGGAAGGCCGAGGAGTTGTCGACGACCGTGGCGCCGGCCTGCACCGCGAGCGGCGCGAACTTCTTGGACGTGCCGCTGCCGGCGGAGAAGAGCGCGATGTCCACGCCCGCGAAACTGTCCTCCTTGAGCTCCTCTACCGTCACCTGCGCGCCCTGAAAGGGAAGCGTCTTCCCGGCCGAGCGGGCGGAGGCGAACAGCCGCAGCCGGCTCAGGGGAAAACGGCGCTGCTCGAGGCAGTGGATCAGTTCGACGCCGACCGCCCCGGTGGCCCCGACGATGGCCACCACCGGGGGCGAGGATGCATTGCGCGCGGACATAGGCTTCATTTCTCCAGGTCGTAAAAGCACAGAGGCCCCGTCGTTTCCGGCGGGGCCTCTCTTGGATTCTGCTGCTGTCGGTACCGATTCAGCGCGCGTAACCCTCGGAAGCCCCGTCGCCGGGCTTCTTGGTCTTAATCGCGGTCGTGGAAGCGGTGTGGTGCATGACCGGAACCAAACTAGCGTACCCACGGGGCCCTGTAAAGGCACCGCGCCCGCAGCGCCGGTGACCGAACCCGCCGGCTCCCCCTGCCGCCGGGCTCGCGCCGGCATGCCCGCACCGGTTCTGTGACGGGGTTCGTCGTCCGCGTCCCGTGCGTACGTATTCTGGGCTGCAGTCGGGAGGACCCGGTGCCGCATCCACGACCCAGACTCAGCTTTCTCGGCGGCGCCCCGGTGGCGCTCCTCGTCCTCATCTGTGCAGGTCCCGTGGGCGCGCAGGAGGTCTACAAGTCCATCGATGCCAACGGCAATGTGGTCTATTCGGACCGCGGTGCCACCAAGAACGCGCAGACCACCGCCGTGCACGTGACCGAGGGCAATGCACAGGAGGCGGCCCGACTCGCCCGCGAGCAGCAGATGCTGAACGCCGCGGATCGCCAGCGTCAGAAGCAGGACGCCAGCGAGGAGAAGGCCAAGGAAAGCGCTGACCGCTATCGCCAGCACGCGTGCGAGACCGCGCGCAACAAGTACTACCGGTACAAGGATGCCGGCCGGCTCTTCAAGCGCGACGCCGACGGCAACCGCGTCTGGCTCTCGGATGACGATGCGGACGACCTGCGGGAGCAGGCGCGCAAGGCGATGGTCAGCGCCTGCGGCAGCTGACCCTCCGCAGGACAACCGTGCCCACTCCCCGCGCCCTGCTGTGCGCCCTCGTGGCGCTGACGGCTGTCGCCTCCGGCGCGGCGTCGGCGGTCGCCCAGGATGCGGTGCGCTACCGCGACGCCAACGGGCAATGGATCTACACCGACCATTCGGGGGCCCGCACGAACTCACCAGGCGAGAGCCTGAACCTGCCACAGCACGCCGAGGCGAACCCGGGCATCGAGGTACGACGCGAGGATGACGCCACCTTCACGCGCCTGGTCGCGGTCAACCGCTACCTGTGCCCGGTCACGATCCGCACGCGGATCGAGGAATCTACGCTCCCGGATGTCAGGGCCGGGGTGACCTACTACAAGGAGGTCGCCGCCGGGGCGACCGAGACCCTCGTCCAGACGCACCTGCGGGCCGAGGGCCAGGGCGTGCTGCGGTTCCACTGGAGCTCAGACCTGGGCTCGGCCTCCATCCAGCACCATCCCGAACGTCCGTACCGCGCCCCCTTCGCCCTGGGGGCCACGTTCCCCATCTCGCAGGCCTATCCGACCGCGATCACCCACACCTCCCCCGACAGCCGCTTCGCGGTGGACATCGTGCTGCCCGACGGCACGCCGGTGTACGCGGCGCGCGCCGGCAAGATCATCAACCTGCGCCATGACGCGTTCATCGGGGCACTCGACCGGACGCTCCTGGACCGCGCCAACGTGGTCGAGATCCTGCACGACGACGGCACCATCGCCGTGTATGCGCACCTGCACTGGGACTCGATCCGGGTGCATATCGGGCAGCAGGTGGTCCGCGGCGAATACATCGCCGATTCGGGCAACACCGGTTTCAGCTCGGGACCACACCTGCACTTTGCGGTGTGGCGCAACTCCCCGACCGGGGAGCTGGCGGTGCCGGTGAGTTTCGAAGGCCCCGGCGGGGTTGCCGTGGTACCGCAGACCGGCGGGGAGCTGACGGCGTACTAGGGGCGCCGCCGCAGCTCGAAGCAGCGGTGGATGCGCGGGTTGCGCTCGAAGTCCTTCGGCAGCGTGGCCGCGGAGATGTCGCGGACCTCGAACTCCTGTTCCAGCGACTCGGCAAGCCTGAACTTCTGGGCGTTGGTCGAGAACACCAGCAGCCCGTCCGCGGCGAGCAGCCGCATGGCAGCGCCGACCAGCGCCGCGTGGTCGCGCTCGATGTCGAGCACGCCCTCCATGCGCTTGGAGTTCGAGAACGTGGGCGGGTCGAGAAAGATGAGGCCGTAGCGCTCAGGTCCGGCCCCCGCCAGCCACTCCCGGCAGTCCGCCTGGATGAACCGGTGGCGCTCGCCTCTCAGGTCGTTGATCGCAAGGTTGCGCTGCGCCCACTCGAGGTACGTGCGCGACAGATCCACGGTCGTCGTGTCCGCGGCGCCCCCGGCGGCCGCATACACCGTGGCGGTGCCCGTATAGCCGAACAGGTTGAGGAAGCGCTTGCCGGAAGCAGCGGCACGCAGCCGGGCCCGCGTCAGCCGGTGATCGAGGAAGATGCCGGTGTCCAGATAGTCGGAGAAGTTCACCCGGAACCTGAGCCCCGCCTCGCTGATCTGGTGGAACTGCTCGGCATCATCGACCTTCTCGTACTGCTCACCACGGCGTGTGCGGCGCCGCATACGGACCCGGATACGCTCGACCGGAACGCCGGTGACTTCCGGCAGGCTTGCGAGCACCTCGCCGCGGCGGCGGCGCACCGCCTCGGCTTCGATCTCGGCCGGGGCCGCGTACTCCTGCACGTAGAGCCACACTTCCTCGGGATCGAGCGTCCGGTAGCGGTCGATCGCGAACGCGTACTCGGGCATGTCGGCATCGTAGATGCGGTAACAGGAGACATCCTCGCGCTGCGCCCAGCTGTTCAGGCGCTTCAGGTTCTTCTGCAGCCGGTTGGCGAACATGCGCGCACCGGGCGTGTCCCTGAGGTGTTCGATGCCGCGGCCGAGCGAGCCCACCTCGCGCTCGGCGTCGGGCTCGACCTCGATCCGAAGCAGCCGGCACTCGATGCCGCCGTTCCACACGGTGTTGGTGCGATGGGCGCGCAGCCCCAGCTCCCGGCCAAGCTCCGGTGCGCCGGTCAGGATCGCGACGTGCCATCCCTGGAAGCGCTCGCGCAGCACTGCGCCGAGCTCGCGGTGCACCTCGCGGGCTCCCTCGCGGTCCTCGAGGCGCACGCCATAGGGCGGGTTGGTGCACACAAGCCCCGGACGACCCGGGTCGCGGCCGCCCTGCGGCGCCGCATCGCGCAGAGCCGCGACGCTGAATTCGGTCAGGTGCGCGACTCCTGCACGGACGGCGTTCTCGCGCGCGCTGCGCACCGCCACGGCATCGCGGTCCTGGCCGCGCAGGCTCACCCCGCAACCTGCGCCCGCCTGCGCACGCGCCTCGGCCTCGGCGCGCAGTCGCTCCCACAGGGCCGCATCGTGGCCGCGCCAACCGAGGAACCCGAAGTAGCTGCGCGTGAGGCCGGGGGCACGATCGGCCGCCATCATGGCCGCCTCGATGCAGAACGTACCCGAGCCGCACAGCGGGTCCAGGAACTCCGCGCGCTGCTGAGCGAGCTCCGGCCACTGGGCACGCAGCAGCACCCCGGCGGCGACGTTCTCCTTCAGCGGCGCCTCCCCGGCCGCGCCGCGATAGCCGCGGCGATGCAGGCTCTCGCCGGACAGATCGATCGAGATGCTCACCTGGATGCCATGCGCGTGGGCGTGCACACGCACGCCGGGGCGCTCCGGGTCGATGTCCGGCCGCGCCCCGGTGGCACCGCGCAGCGCATCGACGATTCCATCCTTGAGCTTCAGGGCGCCGAAGTGGGTGTGGGTGATCGCCGGGTGGCGGCCGCTGAACTCGCAGGCGAGCGTCGCCGCGGGCGCCAGGTGCGCGCTCCAGTCGATGCGCATGACGCCGGCGTGGAACTCGGTGGCAGTGCGTGCCTCGAAATGCCCCACCTCGAGGTAGACGCGGTTCGCGATGCGCGACCACAGGCAGGCGCGGTAAGCCGCCTCCAGGGAATCCCCGAAGGCAACGCCGCCCGCGCGTTCGCGCGCGCCGGCGGCGCCCAGGCCTTCCAGTTCGCGCACCAGCAGGTCAGCGAAGCCCCGCGGGGCGCTGGCGAGAAAGTTCAGGGCTGCCGCCGCCGGGGCCGTACGGCCGCGGGCGTCCTCAGGACAGGTCGAGCCACGTGGTCTTGAGCTCGGTGTACTTCTCCAGCGCGTGCAGCGACTTGTCGCGCCCGATGCCGGACTGCTTGAACCCGCCGAACGGCACCGTAATGTCATCGGCGTCGTAGCAGTTGATGTACACCGTGCCGGCGCGTATGGCGCGCGCGACGCGATGCGCGGTCGTGACATCGCGCGTCCAGACGGCCGAGGCCAGCCCGTAGATCACGTCATTGGCGATCTCGACGGCCTCCTCCGGCGTCTTGAAGGTGATCGCCGAGAGCACCGGTCCGAAGATCTCCTCACGCGCGATGGCCATGCTCGGGCGCACGTCCTCGAACACCGTGGGCTCCACGAAGAAGCCGCCACTGTCCTCGCGTACGCGCCGTCCGCCAAAACGGATGTGGGCGCCGTCGGCACGGCCAGCATCGATGTACCCGAGCACGCGCTTCATCTGCGTCTCGTCGACGATGGCGCCCAGGTGAGTGTTCGGGTCGAGCGGATCCCCGGGCTGCATGGTGCGCGCGATCGCCTGTACCTTCTCGAGCACGGCGTCCTTGATGCCCTCCTGCAGGAGGAGGCGCGAGCCCGCCGAGCACACCTCACCCTGGTTGAAGAAGATCGCGTAGGCGGCAGCCGTGGCGGCCTTCTCCAGGTCCGGGTAGTCGGCCATGATGATGTTCGGGGACTTGCCGCCGCACTCGAGCGAGACACGCTTGAGGTTCGACTGGCCGGCGTACTGCATGATGGTCTTGCCGGTCGCGGTCGAGCCGGTGAAGGCCACGCAGTCGACATCCATGTGCAGCGCGAGCGCCTTGCCCGCGGTCTGCCCGAATCCGGGCACGACGTTCAGGACCCCGGCCGGGATTCCGGCCTCGACGGCCAGCTCCGCAACCTTGAGCGCGGTGAGGGGCGACTTCTCGGAGGGCTTCAGTACGAGCGAGTTGCCGGCCGCGAGGATCGGGGCGATCTTCCAGGCCGCCATCAGCAGCGGGAAGTTCCAGGGGACGATCGCTCCGACGACGCCCAGCGGCTCGCGCGTGATCGTCGCCAGCGCGCCCGGGCCCGTCGGGGCCACCTCGTCGTAGATCTTGTCGACCGCCTCGGCGTACCAGTTGATGCAGCGCACGGCGCCCGGCACGTCGACCTTGAGGCTATCCGAGATGGGCTTCCCCATGTCGAGCGTCTCCAGCAGCGCCAGCTCATCGCTGTGCTTGCCGATGAGCTCGGCGAAACGGAACAGCAGCCGCTTGCGCTTGGCCGGCGGCAGGTTCGCCCAGCTGCCCCTGCGGAACACGGCCCGTGCCGAGCTCACTGCACGGTTGATATCCTCGGTGTCGCCGGCCGCCACCCGCGCCAGGAGCTTGCCCGTCGCCGGGTTGATGGAGTCGAAGGTGGCGCCTGAGGCGGCATCGACGTACCGACCCTCGATGAAGGCCTGGGTGCGGAAGCTGAGCGAGCGGGCGCGCTCGTGCCAGGAAACGGTTTCGGGTTTGGCGTTCATGGGACGGGTCAACCTTCAGAAAGTCGGTGGGGTGCAGGCGCTGATGATCTCACAGGGTTCGCGCCCGACGTTGCGGAAGCGGTGCGGGAGCTCGCTGGCAAAATAATAGGCTTCCCCGGGCCCTAGCACGCGCGTGGCACCGCCCACGGTGAGCTCAATGCGGCCGCTGATCACCACGCCGCCCTCCTCGCCGCGGTGCGCGAGCATCTCCTCCCCGGTTGCGGCCCCCTCCGCGTAGCGCTCGTGCAGCAGCGTCAGCTGCCGTCCCGGTCGCTGCGCGGCCACCAGCCGCAGCGAAAGCTCCTCGTTACCGAGCTCGACGAGCTCCCGCGTGCCGAAGAAGGCCTGGGGAGCGGCGCTCAGGTCCAGGGTGAAGAACTCCGCCAGCGACATGGGCACCCCGTCGAGCACCTTCTTCAGTGAGCTGACCGAGGGGCTCACGCGGTTCTGCTCGATAAGGGAAATCAGGCCGTTGGTGACCCCAGCGCGCCGGGCAAGCTCACGCTGTGAAAGACCGAAGGTCGTGCGCACGCTGCGCAGGCGGGCCCCGACGTCGATACTCATGGCGTTTAAAATCCTAGACGAGTTACCCCAAAATATCCCGCTGGTGGCCCTGATTGTCCACTTTATTTATCATTTGACCCTCCCTCACCTACGCGGACCTTCCTTTCATGAATGCCACCGCCCCGCTCAGCCGCTCCGACCTGGAGGCCTTCTGGCTTCCGTTCACGCCGAACCGCCAGTTCAAGTCGCAGCCGCGCATCCTGGCGAAGGCCAAGGGCATGTATTACTGGACGCCCGAAGGGCGCCAGATCCTGGATGCGGTCGCGGGCCTGTGGTGCGTCAATGCCGGGCACGGCCGCAGCGAGATTACCCAGGCGGTCGCGACCCAGCTCGAGACGCTCGACTACGCGCCCCCGTTCCAGATGGGGCACCCGCCCGCGTTCGCCCTCGCGAACGCACTGGTGAAGATCGCGCCCAAGGGGCTGGACCACGTGTTCTTCACCAATTCGGGCTCCGAGTCCGTCGACACCGCGCTCAAGATCGCCCTCGCCTACCATCGTGCGCGCGGCGAGGGAACGCGCACGCGCCTGATCGGCCGTGAGCGCGGCTATCACGGCGTGGGCTTCGGCGGCATCTCGGTCGGCGGCATCCCGCCGAACCGCAAGGTGTGGTCAGCGAGCCTGATCCCCGGCGTCGATCACCTGCCGCACACCCACGACCCGGCGCGCAATGCCTTCTCGCGCGGGGTTCCGGAGCACGGCGCGCACCTCGCGGACGAGCTCGAGCGCATCGTCGCGCTGCACGACGCCTCGAACATCGCCGCGGTGATCATCGAGCCGATCGCGGGGTCCACCGGCGTCCTGATTCCGCCGCGCGGCTACCTGCAGCGTGTGCGTGAGATCTGCGACAAGCACGGGATCCTCCTGATCCTCGATGAGGTAATCACCGGCTTCGGGCGCACCGGTTCTGCCTTCGCCGCCACCGAGTTCGGTATCCGCCCGGACATGGTGACCTGCGCCAAGGGCCTGACGAACGGCTGCGTGCCGATGGGCGCGGTCCTCCTGAGCAAGCAGATCTACGAAGCGTTCATGCAGGGGCCCGACGGGATCGAGCTCTTCCACGGGTACACCTATTCGGCGCATCCGACGGCCTGCGCCGCCGGGCTGGCGGCGCTGGGAATCTACGAGCGCGAAGGCCTGCTGACGCGGGCCAAGGCGCTGGCCCCGCAATGGGAAGAGGCGGCGCATTCGCTGCGCGGCCTGTCGCACGTCATCGACGTGCGCAACTACGGGCTGATCCTGGGGCTGGAGCTGGCCTCGATCCCTGGCAAGGTCGGGGCACGGGCATTCGAGGTGTACAAGAAATGCTTCGAGCGTGGCGTGCTGATCCGGCAGTCGGGCGAGGTGATCGCGCTATCCCCGCCGCTCATCGTCGAGCCGGCGCAGATCGACCAGATCTTCACGACCCTGAGGGACGTGCTGCGCGAGACGCAGTGAGGCACAGGCGGCGGCTGCACGGCCGCCGCTAAGAATCCGCGGCGGCCGCAGGGTGCGGCCGCCGGGTTCCTCAGGCGTGCGGATCCTTGTGGTCGCGGCGCATGCGGGTAAAGAACATCCAGGCCAGCATGCCGATGACCAGGGCGCTGCCGACCAGCAGCTCCATTTCCGACAGGCTCAACGGGCCGCTGGTGCGCGCAGCGGTGACAGTGATGGTTTCCACGACACCCTCCCATTAGGTCGCACACACGCGACCCAAGGAGGCTACGTTCACATCCCGCAGCAGTGCTTTGAAGGCAGCGATGCCGGATCTGCGACCGGCGTCATGCCGCTCAGTGTTATGTCAGGTCCGCGCCTCGAAGATGGCGTAGACCTTCGAGCAGTCCTCGATGACTTCCCAGGTGCCGATGAAGCCGGCGGGCACCACGAAGGCATCCCCGGGCCCGAAGGCGCTGCGCTCGCCGCTGGCGCTCTCGAGCACCACGCGCCCGGCGGTCATCACGCACAGCTCGTGTTCGCTGTAGCGCACGCGCCACTTCCCGCGGGTGGCCGACCAGCGGCCGGCGAAGAACTGCTGGCTCGGATCGCTGAAGTAGTTGCGCACCTCGAGTTCCGGACTGCCGCTCAGGAGGCGCTCGGCCGGTGGCTCGGAGACCTCCGGGTCCACGGGGGTATCAAGGCGCACGATCGAGGTATTGGTCATGGCGGTGCCGCACAGGTGTTCACGCCACGAAATTCTAGCGCGAACGTGCGCCGCGGGCCTCAACCGCGGCGCACGCTGTGGGGAACCGGCGGCCGCTTCAGTCACGGCTCGCAACCTGCCCGGCACCGGCCTGTTCCAGCCGCACGGTCACCCGCCGGTCGAAAGCGTAGCCGTCCAGGTCGCCCTGCTCGGACTGGGACTCGGTCTTGCCGTGGGACTCGATGATCATGCGCCCGGCCGGTACGCCGGCCCCGGTAAGCGCCGCTGCCACCGCCTGGGCGCGGCGCATCGAGAGGGCGTCGTTGTAGGCGTCCGAGCCACGCGGGTCGGCGTAGCCGCAGACGCGCACGATGGTGTCGGGCATCACTGCGGCCAGCGCACCGACGCTCTTCAACGGCTGGAGGGTCTGCTCGGGGATGGAGTCATCGTCGGTGCGGAAGCTCACGTCCAGGCCCACCTGGCCCGCCCGGGCAACGGGCTCCTTAAGTCCCGCGAGCGTGGCATCGGCCTGCGTCAGGTTGCTCGCAAGACGCGTGCGTTCCTCCTCGCTCTTTCCCAGGGTGGCGTTCGCGGCGGCCGCGGCTTTCTGCTGCCGGTGATAGTGGTCGCCGATGATGGCGCCTGCGGCGGCGCCCACCACCGCGCCCACCGGGCCGCCGGCGGCGGCGCCGACCGCAAGGCCCGTGAGGGCGCCGATATTGGACTGCTTGGAGGGCTCACTGGGTCCGGCGCCACCGTCCGCCGCCAGCGCCGGGGTGAGCGCCGCGCACGACACCATCGCGAGCGCGACGGCGCGTGCTATGAATTTCGGGCTGTTCGTGTTCATCGACCGTCTCCTTGAGGTTGGCTTGCCTGTCGCACCGGTCGCGCAATCGCGCATCCCGGCTTAGGTGACAGTTAAGCGCCCGCGGCGGCGGCGGCCGTGACGCAATTGGGGAAGGTCCGGCGATCCTTTGTGGCAGAAGATGGCGGCTCGAGGCCATCGCTTATACTCAGCTTCCCCGCCCGAGCATCAGGACGCTCCATGCCCATCCGCGCTTCCGCCGGCCGCCTGCAGGCCGCCGTCGCCCTCGTCGTGTTCGCCGCGTTCGGCCCGCTCGGGAACGCTGCCCGTGCGGACGAGGAGCCCGGGGTGCTGCGTGCCACGCTGGCCAACGGCCTGCGCGTCGTCATCGTCCACAATTCCCTGGCACCCGTCGTGGCGACGTCCGTGAACTACCTCGCCGGCTCGGACGAGACACCGCCGGGATTCCCGGGCACCGCGCACGCCATGGAGCACATGATGTTCCGCGGCAGCCCGGGCCTGTCCGCCGAACAACTGGCCGATATTGGCAGCATCCTGGGCGGGGACTTCAACGCCAATACCCGCGAGGGCCTGACGCAGTACCTGTTCACCGTCCCTGCGGAGGACCTGGACATCGCCCTGCACATCGAGGCGCTGCGCATGCGTGCGGTCGTCGCCTCGCCCAAGGAATGGCAGAACGAGCGCGGCGCGATCGAGCAGGAGGTGGCCCAGGACCTGTCCGAGCCCGGCTACAAACTGTTCGAGAAGCTGCGTGCGCGGATGTTCGCGGGCACGCCCTACGCGCACGACGCGCTCGGCACCCGCCCTTCCTTCGACAAGACCACCGCCGCGCAGCTGAAGAGCTTCCACGACACCTGGTACGCACCGAACAACGCCATCCTGGTCATCGCCGGCAACGTCGAGCTCGAGCCGACCCTGGCCGAGGTGCGCGCGTTGTTCGCCGACATCCCCACCAAGAAGCTGCCGCCCAAGCCCGCCGTCCGGCTGCACCCGGTGCAGCCGGCCTCCTTCAGCGTCGACACCGACCAGCCCTCGGGCACACTGATGATCGCCACGCGCACGCCCGGGCCACGCGATCCTGACTTCGCGGCCCTCGAGGTGCTGGCGGATGTGCTCAGCAGCCGCCGCTTCGACCTGTATGGCCTCGTGCCCAAGGGCAAGGCGACGAGCGCCGAGTTCGAGCTCGAGCCCCTGCCGGAAGCGGGCCTTGCCTACGCGGCGCTGTCCTTCACCCGCGGCGATGACCCCAAAGCACTGGAGCGCGAGGTCCGCGACGTCCTCACGCGGGTCGCACGCGAGGGCGTGCCGGCAGAGCTCGTGGACGCCGCCAAGCTGCAGGAACGAGCTGCGGCGCAGTTCCAGCGCAACTCGATCCCGGAACTCGCCTCGGTGTGGTCTGACGCGATAGCGCTCTACGGGCTGAAGTCGCCGGATGACGACCTGGTGCGCATCGAGCAGGTGACGGTCGCCGACGTCAATCGCGTGGCCCGCAAGTACCTCGTCCTGGATCACGCCATCACCGGGGTGATGCTGCCGCGCGGCTCCGGTGCCCCGGTGGCCGCTCACGGCGGCTTCGGCGGCCAGGAGTCGATCTCCCTCGGCGAAGCGCACCCGACCACGCTACCCGCGTGGGCGCAGAAGGCCCTCACGCGCCTGGAGGTGCCGGCCTCCACGCTCCATCCGGTCGTAACCCGGCTCGAAAACGGCCTCACGCTCATCGTGCAGCCCGAGGACGTCAGCGACACGGTGAGCGTCTACGGACACATCCGGAACCGGCCGGAGATGCAGGAGCCCCACGGGCAGGAGGGCGTCGCGCCGCTCCTGGATCGCCTCCTCACCTACGGCAGTGAGCAGCTCGACCGAGTGGCCTACCAGGGCGCACTGGACGCCATCGGGGCCCGCGCCAAGGCGGGCACCGACTTCTCGGTGCAGGTCCTGAGCGAGCACTTCGACCGCGCGGTGGAGCTGCTGGCCGACAACGAGCTGCACCCGGCGCTGCCCGACCCGGCCTTCCAGATCATCCGCAACCAGCTGGCACTCGGCGTCGCGGCGCGCAACGAGAGCCCCGGCTACCTGACGCAGCGCTCGCTGCGCATGGCGCTGTTCCCGGCGACCGACCCGGGACTGCGCATGTCGACGCCCGAGAGCGTGCGGGCACTCACCCCGGAAGGGGTGCGCGCCTTCTACCAGGCCGTGTTCCGCCCCGACCTCGCGACGCTGGTGGTCATTGGCCGCATCACGCCCGAAAAAGCGCGCGCCACCGTCGCCCGCTACTTCGGCGGCTGGACACGCAGCGGGCCTGCGCCACAGATCGACCTGCCCGCGACCCCCGACAATCGCCCGGGAACCGTCGCCGTTCCGGATGCCAGCCGGGTGCAGGACCGCGTGATCCTGGCGCAGACCCTCGCGCTGACGCGCGCCGACCAGGACTACTACCCGCTGCAACTGGGCAACGCGGTTCTCGGCGGCAGCTTCTATGCGACGCGCCTGAGCATCGACCTGCGCAAGAACGCGGGACTGGTCTACTCGGTGAACTCACTGCTGCAGGCAGGCCGTACCCGCAGCGTGTACCTGATCGAGTACGCCAGCGACCCTCAAAACGTCGTGCGTGCCTCCACCATGGTGGCGCACGAGATCACCGCCATGCAGGACACGCCGGTCGGCAGCGATGAACTGACCCGTGCGAAGGCCTGTCTCGTGCGGCAGCTGCCGCTGAGCGAGGCGGGGATCGGTGAGATCGCCGCCGGCATGCTCGGTCGCACCGACCTCAACCTGCCGCTCGATGAACCCACGCACGCCGCGCAGCGCTACATCGACCTCGATGGCGCGGCGGTGCAGCAGGCCTTCCGTCGCTGGTTGCGACCCCGGGACCTGGTGCAGGTGAGCGAGGGTCCCCCGCCGGGCTGATCCGCTACGGCAGCCCCTGAAGGTAGGCGGCCACGGCCTCCATCTCGGGCGTACGCAGGTTGACCGCCACCCCGTGCATGGCGGCCACGTTGCGCATGTTCGACTGGAACGAAGCCAGCTGCTTGAGGATGTACTGCGAGTGCTGCCCGGCGAGGCGCGGGAAGTCTGCCACCCCGTGCGCGTCGCTCCCGTGGCACCCGGCGCAGGGCGGCACGCCCTTATCGGGCAGCCCCTTCTCGTAGATGCTGCGGCCGCTGGCCACCAGGGCGGCATCGCGCACCGGTACCCGGCCAGCGCTCTGGTGCGTGTAGTACTGCGCGAGCGCGTCGATCGTCTCGTCGTTGAGGGCGCTGGCCATTCCCCACATGTAGCTGATCGCGTCCGGGTCGCCGCGGGTCTGGGCGCGGAAATTGCGCAGCTGGGCACCGAGGTAGCTCGCCCCCTGGCCCGCGAGTCGGGGGAACTTGGGTTGCTGGCTGTTGCCCTGGACGCCGTGGCAGGTCCCGCACACGGCGACCGCGAGCTGCCGGGCGTGCGCCGCTGCCGCGGCATCCGGCTCGTCCGCGTACGCGCTCCCGGCGAGAGCCACGCAAGTGAACGTGCCGGCGATCAGGGCCAGAAGGTGCCGTAACTCAGCTCGTGCGCTCATGCGTCGACTCCTCAGTATGCGAACCACAGCAGCAGGTACCAGGCGCTGTTGTCCCCGGCACTGCGTCCTACGCCGTCGTAGTTGCTGCTGCCGCCGTTGAACTTGGTGTAGCGCGTGTACTGGGCCGAGATCTTGGTGTTGAGCCAGGGCAGGTAGTTGACCTCCGCGACCCAGCCGCGCGTGTCGGGCGACCCGCTGGCGCTCGTGACCACCCCTGCGCTGCCCGGCGTCGGGCCCGGGTACAGCGCGGTGTCGGTGCTGCCGGTGGTCGAGAAGTACTGCAGCGTGCCGCCGACCTGGCGGCGGTAATAGTAGGTCGCCCACAACCGGGTGGTTGTGAGGTCGTCGCTGGGATTTGCGGAGGCACCACCGGCGAAGCTCGCCCCGAGATCCATGCTCTCGTGGATGCGTGTGCCGGCGAACGTGAACAGGTGTTCGTCGGCCACGTACTGGTACTGGAAGTCCTCGGCCACGTCACGGAAGCGGTTCACCGGGCCCGAGAGCGGGACCGTGGCCCCAGGGCTGCCGCCGGGAAACAGCTTCACGTCCAGGCCGTATGCACCGACCTCGAGCGAGTGGCGCCCCCAGTTGCGCTCATAGGCGACTCGCCAGTACGGGGAAACGCCGGAGATGACGTTGGAGGCCGAGCCATCGAGCGGGCCCGCGGCCCCGGTGAGCTGGTTGGCGGCACCTTGCTGGGCCGAGCGGTAGCCGCCCAATTCCGCGTACAGGGATTCATTCCAGTAGAGATAGGCGGAGAGTCCCGCCACGTTCTGCGCCAGTGCCCCGTCGATCTGGGTTCCCGCCAGGGGCGAGACCACGGCATTGCTCGCGGCGTACGGGTACCCGAAAGCCGGCGTCGAATTCCACAGGTCCGTTACGGTCGGATTGTTGTTCAGGGACAGCCCGTAGGTGAGCGTCTGCGCATCGGGCAGCAGCTTGGTGTCGGCGAACCTCAGGTCCGTGTTGTCGATGCCGATCGTGCCGCTGTCGTTGCCGTAGGTGATCTGCACGAACGCCCCGAGGTGCGGGGCGATCTTGCCGGCGTAGAAGAGGCTCAACTGCTGCGGAAAGGCGGCCGTGCCGTTCTGTGCCTCCCCGGGTATCGAGACGTTGGCCAGGTCCGGCAGCGGCTTCTTCAGCTGCGTGTAGGAAGCCTGGACCATGATCGACAGCGCCGGGATCTGCGCGAGTTCCAGCAGCTGGTCGCGCTTGGAGTTGACGTCCTGGACCTGCTTCACGTTGTCCAGCACGTAGCCGTTGGCCTTGAACACGCGCCCGAAGTGCGTGAGCTCCGGGAACACGGTGTGGCAGGCCTCGCAGGCCATGCCGGTCTGGCGCGCGAAGCTCGGTACTGCCAGCGCCGCGCGCGGTGCGCACAGCACTGCGGCGGCGAGCGTCGCCGCGGCGACGATGCGGTACAGAAGCGAACGGGTTTGCATGATCCGGCCCTGCCCTTTTTTCCGTTGCGGAGTCAGGGGCAAAGCTAGATCGCGGCATCCCGCGTTTGAATGCGCAGATACCGCGAGCCGATCGCGGTCACTACCTATAATTGCGCCGCCGCCGCGCGGCGCTGCGAATGATTCCTACTTGGGCGCGGTGAGTTCGCCGACCAGGCGCAGCAGGCGCGACCCGCGCGGATAGCCGACATACTGGGTAAGGAACGTGACGAGCGGCTGCAGCTGCTCGCGCTTGAGTTCGCCGCGGTTGAGCGCGCAGCGCAGCTGGATGCCGAGCGGGCTCTCCTCGCCCTGGGCCGCGAGGACCCCGATCAGGAGCAGCCGCCGCTCGCGGACCGAAAACGCCGGGTCCTGCCAGACGCCACCGAACAGCGTCTCCAGCATGTAGTCGATGAACGGGGACGTTCCGGCCGCCGGCAGTGCACCCAGCTCACTGCCGTACACCTCCTGGAACTTCGCCTCACCGGCGCTGCGGTCGTATTTGCTCATGGTGCGGTCCTCGGCGGGTCTTGGTTCAGGAACACGCCGCCGATCTCGGCGGCCAGCTGCTCGGTGCAGGGAAGCTGCACGTTGAGGTCGCGCGCGCTCGCAAGCGCGGCATCGAGGTCCTTGCGCGCCAGCAGGGCAAACGGCCCGAACACCTGCGCAAGAACCGCAGGCCCGGCCGCGACGAGGCGCGAGCGGTTGTTGAGAAACGCCTCCATCTGGGGCGTGACCACGCCGTTGGTGCGTCCCACCTCGGCGAGCAGTCCTACGTCCAGCCCACCGGCGAGTGCCAGGCGATGTGCCTCGTCGAGCGCCGCGAAGGCCGCGTAGCTCATGAGGTTGTTGCACAGCTTCAGGAGGATGCCGGCGCCCACCGGCCCGGCATGGATGATTTTCTGTGCCGCGCCCATGAACACGGGGCGGCAGCGCTCCAGCACCTCCGCCTGCGCCCCCACCATGTAGGTAAGCGTGCCGGCCTCCGCCGCGCCCGCGCCCCCGGTGATCGGTGCGTCGATGAGCATGAGGCCCCGCTCCGTGGCGCTGCGCGCCCAGCGGAGGATCGCCGCCTGGCTCACGGTGCTGTGGATCGCGATCACCGCGCGCGGCGCGAGGTTCGACAGCAGCCCTCCGGGTCCCTCGAGAACGCTCTCCACGTCGCGCTCATCGCGGACGCAGACGCCCACGAGTTCGCTGTGCCCGGCCAGCTCCGCAAGGTCACGCGCTGCGTGCGCGCCCTGCGCCGCCAGCGCCTGGGTGCGGGTCGCATCGGCGTCGAAGACCCACAGCGGACGATCCGGCTTGAGCAGGCGCCGCGCCATCGGCGCGCCGATGTTGCCGAGACCTATGAATCCGATCGCCACGCGCTCAGTCCTTCTTCCACTCCGATTCGAGCATCTTGGGCGTAGGCACGCTCGGCCGCACCTCGATGAACTCCGCTGCGGCCCCGGGCGGATAGTCGAAGCATGCCGCGATCGCCTCCCCAACCGTGTCCGGTTGCAGTGCTCCGTCGAACTCGGGACCCCGCGTGAGCCAGTCTGCCATGGCCTCCTGGAGCGCCCCGGGATCGAAGTTCGCGACGCTGCCGGTGGCGGCCGCGCCCGGGGAAAACACCGTGACGGTAATGCGTTCGTGGCGCAGCTCGTGCCGCAGCTCGCGCGAGAAATGCTCGAGGGCCGCCTTGCAGGCCGAGTAGAGGCCGACGTGCGAGAACTCGTTGGCGTGCCGCACGGTCGAGGACGAGATATTCACGATCCGGCCGCCCCCGGCAGCCCGCAGCAGCGGAATGGCGGCCTGGCAGGCGAAGATCGCGCCTACGAAGTTGAGGTCGATGATCCGCCGGATCTCATCCTCGGGCATGAGTTCCAGGCGGCGGGCAAACTGGAAGCCGACATTATTGACCAGACCGTCGAGCCGGCCGAAGTGCGCCGCGACTTCCCCGAGAGCGACGGCGATGGCGGCGCGATCGCAGACGTCCGCACGGACCGCCAGTGCGCGGCCGGGAGGTAGCGCGCTGCAGGCAGCCTCGAGCGGGCCCCGCTCGCGCGCGAGCAGCGCCACGCGCGCGCCCCGGCGTACCAAGGCCCTGGCGGCAGCGAGACCCAGGCCCCGCGAGCCGCCGGTTACGGCCACGACCTGATTCTTTATATAAGAGTGGTCCAAGCGGTTCCCCGAGGCGCTATCCCGGCACCGCGACCGTCTTGGTCTGCAGGTATTCCTCCAGGCCCGCGACCCCCATCTCGCGCCCGATGCCACTTTGCTTGTATCCCCCGAACGGCGAGTCCGGGGCGAAGAAGTTCGCACCGTTGACGTTCATGGTGCCGCTGCGGATGCGCCGCGCCACCTGCAGCGCGCGCTCGGAACTGCCGAAGACCGCCCCCGACAGGCCATAGATGGAGTCATTGGCGATGCGCACGGCATCGTCGTCGTCCTCGTAGGGGATCACCACCAGCACCGGCCCGAAGATCTCCTCCTGGGCAATCCGCATGTCGTTGGTGACGTCGGCGAAGAGCGTGGGCTCGACGTAGTAACCGCGCTTGAGGTGCCGGGGTCGGCCGCCGCCGCAGACCAGGCGCGCGCCCTCGCGCTTGCCGATCTCGATGTACTCAAGCACGCGCGCCTGCTGGCGCGCGCTGATCACCGGCCCCAGGATCTGCCCGTCACCAAGCGGATCGCCGTAGGGGAGCTGCGAGAACGCAGCCCGCAGGAACTCCACCCCTTCGGCATAACGACTGCGCGGCAGCAGCAGCCGCGTCGCGATCGCACACCCCTGCCCGGCGTGGTAGCAGACCGCCAGTCCCGACAGCAGCGCGCCGGGGAGCTCGGCATCCTCGAGCACGATGGTGGCCGACTTCCCGCCGAGCTCGAGGAATACACGCTTGATCCCGGCGGCCGCCTGCGCCATCACGTGCCGCCCGGTGGCCGTCGAGCCCGTGAAGGAGATCACGTCGACGCGCGGATCGGCCACGAGCTGCTCGCCGGTCGCCACGCGGTCACTCGAGGTCAGCACGTTCAGCACGCCCGGCGGCATGTCGGTGCACTCCGCGGCGACCCTGCCAATGAAGGTCGCCGTCCAAGGGGTCTCGGGCGCGGCTTTCAGGACGACGCTGCACCCCGCCGCCAGGGCGGGCGCAACCTTGGCGATGTTGATCTGCAGCGGAAAGTTCCAGGGCGTGATCGCCGCCACCACGCCGGCCGCCTCCTTCCAGACGAGGCGGCGACTCGGTACCCCCATGTGGCGCGTCACGGGCAGTTCGCTTTCCCATGCATAGCTACCGAGCAGGTCCAGGTAGTAATCGAGGATGGCGAGCGGTCCGTCGCCCTGGGGGCCGTTGACCGTGATCGCACGCGTGGCGCCCACTTCGGCCATGAGTTGGGCGTGGAGATCCTCGCGCTGGGCCCGCATTGCGTCGCGCAGCTGGCGCAGGCAGCGGCGACGCAGCTCCAGGTTCTGCGCCCATCCCGACTCGTCGAAGGCGCGGCGTGCCGCTGCGATGGCCGCGGCCACATCGTCGGGACCGGCATCCGCCACGAGCCCCAGGGTCTCCTCCGTGGCCGGATTTACGTTCGGGTAGCGCTTGCCGGAGCGCGCCTCGACCAGCCGGCCGTCGATGAGGAGCCGCGACTCGCCCCGGACGCCGGCCGCCGGTGCGCTCATGGCGCGACCTTGCCGAAATGCGCGGGTATGTGCGTGAAGCCGCGGACGTTGGGGTTGTGGGCGCGCCGCAGCCCCTGGGTCTCGATCTGGTAGTCCGGCATCATCTGCAGGATCTCCTCAAGAACCACCCGCGCCTCCAGGCGCGCCAGTGATGCGCCCAGGCAGGCGTGCACGCCGTACCCGAACGCCATGTGGTCCCGGCTGCCGCGCCGGATGTCGAACACCTCCGGGTTCTCGAACTTGTCCGCGTCCCGGTTTGCCGAGATCACGCACAGCCCGACGCGGTCACCCTTCTTCAGGTGCTTGCCGCGCAGCTCGAGGTCCTCGGCCACCCGTCGCACCAGGATCTGGGACGAGCCGTCAAAGCGCAGCGTCTCCTCGATTGCCTTCGGGATCAGCCCGGGATCCTCGACCAGCAGGCGCCGCTGCTCGGGATGTTCCCACAGCCGGTAGGCCATGTTGCCGATCAGCTTGGTCGTCGTCTCGTTGCCCGCGATCGCCATCAGGATCAGGTTGCCGACCACTTCCGCGTGCGTCATCGCGCCGGCGCGTTCGGCGGCGAGCATGGCTCCCACCATGTCGGGACGGTGCGGCTCCTGCGCGCGGCGGGCGGTGTGCGTCTCAAAATATTCCGCGAGGTTCATGTAGCCCGCAACGTTGCGCTCGGCAAGGTCCGTCTGGCGGTCCTCACGGGCGATGAGGTCGTCCGCCCAGCCGCGTACACGGTCTCGATGCGCGGGCGGCACGTCGATGAGCATCGAGATGGCATCCATCGGGACGTAACAGGCGAGGTCGGCTACGAAGTCGACGCGGCCGCGCGTCAGGTGCGGGGCGAGCAGCTCGCGCGTCCGGTGGCGCACAAACTCCTCGAGCGGCGCCAGCGCCCCGGGCATCATCAGAGGGGCGAGCACTGCGCGCTGGCGCGTGTGCTCGGGCGGGTCGCTGCCGATGAAGAGCGGGTACGGGAGCTTCTCGTTGGCGTCCTTCTCTAGCGCCACCGCGCCACTGTTAATGAAGACGCGGTGGTCACGGAATGCGCGATTGACGTCCTCCCACTTGGTGAGCAGCCAGAACCCGCCCGGCTCATAGTAGTAGACCGGGTCATGCTCACGCGCCGCGCGATAGTACGGGTAGGGGTCCCAGTGAAACCGGTGGTCGTAGGGATCGAGGTTCACCCGCACCCCGGGCTCCGTGCCGGGTTTGCTCACAGGATCGCCCCGCCTTCGGCTGGCACCAGGCGGCCGGTCACGTGGGACGCCTGCTCGGAGGCAAGGAACGCCACGATGTCGGCCACCACCTCGCCGCGCCGCGGACGGCCCATGCGGATTGCCGCCACGAGCCGCTCCATGAGCGCACGGGTGGCTGGTCCGGGCGGGAACGTCAGGGCGATCGCGGCATTCATGCCCCGGGACCCGCGGGCGGACGTGCGCCGCCGCAGAGGATGTCCGTCACGCGCTCGGTATCCATGTATTCGCGCAGCTCCAGCAATTGCCCGTCGCGGAATACGAACAGGAAGTGGTACTCGTTGCTGTACGTGACTCCGGAAACGTGCGGCCCGTGCGAGTGCGCCTCGACGGCCACGCGCTCTCCCTCAGCGGTCATCGCATCGATGGCGAATCTCAGGCCCTGCGGGAACGCCTGGTAGATGCCCCCTGCGGCGGCCTCGATCTGTGCGCGGGTGAAGGTGCCGGAGATGAGCGTGCGTCCCATGGTGCGCAGGCGTCCGTCGGGCGCGTAGGCCGCCACGATCCCGGCGACGTCGCCGCGATTGAGCAGGGCGAAGAAGTCGCGCACGAGCTGCTTGTTACGGGCCTCGATACTCATGAAAACATTTCGCTCGTAATGTTTTTCAGGCAGTGTAGTACCGTTTCCCGAGCGTCGTGCAGATTTTTCGCCCCGCATGGCCCGTACCCGCCCCCACAGCGCCGGCCGCCAGGCGCAGAAGACCCGCCAGACGCGCGAGCGCCTGGTCGCCTCCACCCTTGCGCTGATCCGCGACCAGGGCTATGCCGCTGCCACCGCCCAGAGCATCGCGGGCCGCGCCGGCGTCACCTGGGGCGCGGCCCAGCACCAGTTCGGCTCCAAGGAGCGCATCCTTGATGCGATTCTCGAACTGGCGTACGCGCGCTTCATTGGTGTGATGAATGATCCGCGCCTGCGGCACGGCAGTGCCGGACTGCGCGCACGCCTGCTGGTGAAACTCATGTGGGAGCACTACCAGGGCGACCACTACCGGGTATCGCTGGAGATCCTGCGGGCGCGTCGCGGCCGGACAGCGCGAGCGTGGGAACAGAGGCAAGGGCGCGCGCACCTGCGGGTGGTACGCGGGGTCTTCCGGGACTGCCGGGCAAGCGAGGCGCGCCTGCGCGAGGCACTCACCTTCACGCACTGCTGCCTAACCGGACTGGCGCTCGAACGCCTGTTCGAGCGCCGGGTGCGGCACGTCGACCGGCACCTTGAGCGCATCGCGCAGGCGCTCACGCAGATGCTCGCCAGGGCCGCCTGAAGCGCCGCCGCCCAGTCCCACCCGACACTACCTGACATATTCGCCCGCTAGGGTGGCGCTTGGCCCTGAGGGCCGCGTGCCAATTCCGCGTACTATGGCCAAAAGGAGACCGGGGGCAGGATGGCGCACGCGATGAAGCCGGCGGGATTCCAGCAGACGATCCGGCGGGCGTGGCTCCCGGTGTTGGCGGTGGCCCTGGGGCTGCTGCCCCTGACCGCGGCAGCGGCGGCGCCGCAGCCCGATCCCTGGTGGAAATACGCGGTGTTCTATGAGATCTACCCGCGCAGCTTCCAGGACTCCAACGGCGACGGCGTGGGCGACCTCAACGGCATCACGCGCCGGCTCGACTACCTCGAGTCCCTGGGCGTCGATGCCATCTGGATTACGCCCTTCTTCCCCTCGCCGCAGGTCGACTTCGGCTACGACATCAGCGACTACGTGGCGGTGGACCCCCAGTACGGGACGCTCGCGGACTTCGACCGGCTGGTCGCCGAAGCGCAGAAGCACCAGATCCGGGTGCTCGTCGACATGGTGCTCAACCACACCTCAGACCAGCATCCCTGGTTCATCGATGCCACCCGCTCGCGCCACTCCGCGGCCCATGACTTCTACATCTGGAGCAACGGGCTTCCCGACGGCAGCGGCAAGCACCGGCCACCGAACAACTGGACCAGCCTCTTCGGCGGCTCGGCCTGGGAGTACGTGCCCGGGATAGACCAGTACTACTACCACCGCTTCTACCGGCAGCAGCCCGACCTCAACTGGCGCAACCCGCGCGTCGAGCACGCCATGTTCGAGGTGATGCGGTTCTGGCTCGACCGCGGGGTCGCGGGCTTCCGCCTGGACTCGGTGACCTCGCTCTACAAGGACCCGCAGCTGCGCAGCGCGCCACCGCTGGGCGGCCGAACCTCGCAGGGCAACGCCGCCGTGAGCGACGCGCGCACCAACAACCTCCCGGAGGTGCATGCGCTCCTGCGCCGCATGCGCTCCATGGTCGACCACTATCCGGGCAACCGCGTGCTGCTGGGCGAGACCTACGTGAGCAGCACGGCGCAGCTGAGTCCCTGGTACGGGGGCGCGCGTCACGACGAGCTGCACCTGCCGATGGACACCGCCTTTGCCTTTGCCACCCGGCTGGATGCCCGCGAATTCCGGCGCCGGCTCACCGAGGCCGGCACGCAGCTACAGGGATCGCAACCGCTGCTGCTCCTGGACAACCACGACCGCACGCGAAGCTGGGACCGGTTCGGTGATGGCGTGCACAACGCCGACATCGCCAAGGTGCTCGCGACCGTGCTGCTCACGGCGCGCTCCGCGGTCCTCCTGTACCAGGGCGAGGAGATCGGACAGGCGACGGCGACCCCGGTGCGGGTCGAGGATGTCCGCGACCCGATCGGCATCACCGGATGGCCCCGCGAAAAGGGGCGTGACGGGGAGCGCACGCCGATGCAGTGGGACAACTCGCCCCAGGCGGGCTTCACGGTGAGCACCCACCCCTGGCTCCCGGTCACCCCGGGCTATGAAAAGGTGAATGCCCAGTCCGAACGGCGTGACTTCGACTCGGTGCTTAACTGGCATCGCAAGCTGATCGCGCTCCGCCGCAATGACCCCGCCCTGCGTGGCGGGCGCCTGGTGCTACTGGATGCGGACAACCCACGCGTGCTCACTTATGCGCGTGTGACGCCGGAAGGTTCCGGCGTGCTGGTCTCGGTCAACATGTCGGCGCAAAGCCAGACGATCACCGTGTCCGGCAACTCGGCTGGCCTCGCGGGTACGCGCTTCCGCACGCTGCTGTCGAGCCCCATCGACATCGACGTCGCGGCCGGCGGACGGATCACCCTGCCCGCCTTCGGCGCCTGGGTCGGCGCGGTCGAGTAGATGGGCGTGGCCGCGCAGCCCGGGGAGGAGCCCCTGCGTCTGCCGGTCGACGGAGACGGCGAAGTCAGCGGCCTGCTGCTGGGGATGCGGGATGCGCGCGCTGGCCTGGTCCTGGGTCACGGTGCCGGAACCCGCCTCGATCACCCCTCGATGCGCGCGACCGCGCAGGGGTTGGCCGGCCAGCGCATCGCCACCCTGCGCTACAACTTCCCGTATTCCGAGCGGGGCTCCAGGCGTCCCGATGCGCCCGCCTTGTGTCACGCCACGGTGCGTGCCGCGGTGGCTGCGGCGCGCAGCCGCGGGCCCCAGCTGAGTTGGTTTGCCGGTGGCCGATCCTTCGGCGGCCGCATGACATCCCAGGCCCAGGCCGAGCACGGCCTCGAGGGGATCCGCGGCCTGGTGTTCTTCGGCTTTCCGCTGCACCCGGCCGGGGAACCCGGGATCAAGCGGGCCGAGCATCTGGATCGCGTCGACCTCCCGATGCTGTTCGTGCAGGGAACGCAAGACGCGCTGGCGGAGCGCGAACGACTCGAGGGCGTCATCGGAAGGCTCGGCGCACGCGCCGAGGTCGAGTGGGTGATGGAAGCCGATCACTCCTTCCACGTGCCGGTGCGCTCCGGCCGGCGCGACCCCGAGGTGCTCGAGGCGTTGCTCGCCTGCGCCGCGGGATGGATGCTCAGGCACGCATGAAGAAGGCCGCCCTCACGCGCTACGCCGAGAAGCGCAGCTTCAAGCGCACGCCGGAACCGCCCGCGCGCCTGCCGGCGCGCCGGACGGGGCCGCTGCTGTTCGTGGTGCAGAAGCATTCCGCGCGGCAGCTGCACTACGACTTCCGCCTCGAGCTCGACGGGGTACTGAAGTCCTGGGCAGTCCCGAAGGGACCGTCCTGCGACCCGGCCGACAAGCGCATGGCGGTCCAGGTGGAGGATCACCCGTTCGACTACGGCTCGTTCGAGGGCGCGATCCCGCAGGGGCAGTACGGGGCCGGCAGCGTCATCGTCTGGGACTGCGGCGTCTATTCTCCGGACGAGGACGCAAAGTACGACTTCGATGACCGCGCGGCCGCGGAGCGCCGCATGCATGACGGCCTGCGCGAGGGCAAGCTCTCCATCTGTCTGTGTGGCGAGAAGCTCAAGGGGTCGTACACGCTGGTACGTACCCGCCAGAGCACCCAGTGGCTTCTCATCAAGCACAAGGATCGCTTTGCCCACGCCAACGACCTCCTGGCGCGGGCGGCATCGCCGCTCTCGGGCGCCACGGTGGAGGACGTCATCCCCAGGAAAGTCACACAGACGCTGCCGGCGCTGCGCCTCGCGCCGACCGGGCCGCCGGAGACCCTGCCCCGGGACCTCAAGCCCATGCTCGCCGAGAGCGCCGACGAGCCGCGTTCCGATCCGCAATGGAGTTACGAGCCCAAGCTAGACGGCTACCGGGTGCTCGCGGCGGTCGATCATGGCAAGGTGCACCTGAGCTCACGCCGCGGCCTGGACCTGACGCCCTTCTTCCCGGAAATCGTGACCGAGCTTGCGGCACAGCCCGCCGCGACGCTGGTCCTCGACGGTGAGATCGTGGCCCTCGACGCCGACGGGCGCCCCTCCTTCAATGCCCTCCAGAACCGTGCACAGCTGAAGTCCCCGGCCGAGATCGCCGCGGCCCAGCGTGCCACCCCGGCGGTCCTCGTGTGCTTCGACCTGCTCCACTTTGCAGGCCTGAACCTGAGGCCGGCGTCCTACGCCGACAGACACCGGTACCTCGGGCAGTGTCTGCTTCCGGACAGGCATCTGCAGCTGGTGCATGGCTCCAGCGATGCGCGGGAGCTCTACGATGCGGCCCTGGCTCATGGCTATGAAGGGATCGTCGCCAAGCGACTCGACAGCCCCTATATCCCGGGGACGCGCTCCCGTGCCTGGCTCAAGATCAAGGCCATCGCCACCGGCGAGTTCGTGGTCGGCGGCTACACGCGCGGCAAGGGCGCCCGCGAGACGCTTGGTGCGCTGCTCCTGGGTTACTACGACGGGGCGGCCCTGCGCTATGCCGGTCACGTCGGCTCGGGCCTCGATGAGGAAGTCATCGCGGACCTCATGCGGCGCACCGCAGCTCTCAGGCGCAAGACCTCACCGTTCGCAGGCGAGGTGCCTCTGCACCGCCCGACCACCTGGCTCACCCCCGAGCTCGTGGCCGAGGTCAGCTTCAGCGAGTGGACCCCGGCCGGGGCCCTGCGCGCGCCCGTATTCGTGCGACTGAGGGACGACATGCCACCCCGTAACATCCGCGGCCCCGCGGCCGCCGCCAAGGGCCGCCGTCCGGCGGCGAAACCTGCAGCTGCGACGAAATCGGCCCCGGATGAGGTCGCGGACATCCTCGAGCAGCTGCGCTCCCCGGCCAAGGGTTTCGATCTGCGGGTGGGCGAGGCCCGCATCAAGCTCACCCACCTGGACCGCGTGTACTGGCCGGCCGCGAACCGCCGTGCGACGGCGATCACCAAGCGCGACCTTCTGGTGTACCTGGCGCGCGTCGCGCGCTTCATGCTGCCGCACCTCGCCGACCGCCCGCTCACCATGATCCGCATGCCCGAGGGCATCGATGGCGAGCGCTTCTTCCAGAAGCACTGGGCGCAGTCGTTGCCGGAGTTCGTCGAGTCCGTGACGGTGTTCTCGGAGACCAAGGACGAGCGTCACCGCTATCTGCTCGCCAACAACCTGCCGACGCTCCTTTGGCTCGGGCAGGTCGGGACGCTCGAGTTCCACGTGTGGCACTCGCGCGCGAGCCTCGCACCGGAGGCCAGGGGCGCGGCCACCGACTACTCGAGCTCGCTGGCCGCGCTCGAGTCCTCGATCCTCAACTTCCCGGACTACCTGGTGTTCGACATCGACCCCTACGTCTACTCCGGCAAGGAGAAGAAGGGCGAGGAGCCGGAGTTCAACCGCAAGGGCTTCGCGGCCGGCAAGCGCGTGGCGTTCTGGATCCACGAGCTGCTGCGCGAGATGTCGCTGGAGGCGATCGTGAAGACCTCCGGCAAGACCGGGCTGCACGTCTTCGTGCCCATAGAGCGCACGGTGAATTTCGATGAAGCCCGTCACATCTGTGAAACGATAGGGCGGCACGTCATGCGCGAGCACCCGAAGGAGATCACCATGGAGTGGGCGGTGGAGAAGCGCACCGGCAAGATCTTCATCGACTACAACATGAACGTGCGCGGCAAGACCCTGAACGTGGCCTATTCGCCCCGGGGGCTGCCGGGGGCCCCGGTATCGATGCCCCTGACCTGGGAAGAGCTCGAGGGGGCCGAGCCAACGGACTTTACAATCAAGGACGTACCGGATCGCTTGGAAAGGACCGGGGACCGGTGGCATGATGTACTCGAGTTAAAACAGAGCCTTACAAAGGCTTTCGGCGAGAAGCGTGAGAAGTAACTCCTAGGGCAGGATTTCTTATGGCCGCACGTTCCATCGGTTCCCTCACCGTCTCCTTCGGGCTGGTCGCCATCCCGGTGAAGCTCTACACCGCGACGCAGTCCGCGAACGCGATCTCCTTCAACCTGCTGCACAAGACCTGCGGCTCGCGCCTGCGCCAGCAGTACATCTGCCAGAAGGAAGGTGTCGTGGTCGACCGCGAGGACATGGTGAAGGGCTACGAGTTCGCCAAGGACCAGTACGTGCGCTTCTCGCCCGAGGAGATCAAGGCGCTCGAGGAGGTCGGCACGCACTCCGTCGACATCTCCGAGTTCGTGCCCATCGAGTCGATCGACCCGGTCTACTTCGACAAGACCTACTACCTCGCGCCCGACAAGGGCGCGGCCAAGCCGTACTCGCTGCTGGTGGAGGCACTGAAGCAGTCGCACCGCTGCGGCGTCGGCCACTGGGCGGCGCGTGGCAAGGGCTACATCGTAATCCTGCGCCCGATCGGCGACGTGCTCGCGATGCAGCAGCTACACTTCGCCGCCGACGTGAAGAGCGCTGCGGAGATCGAGGTCCCCAAGCAGGACGTGAAGCCCGCGGAACTCAAGCTCGCGCAGCAGCTGATCGACCAGCAGACCGCGGCCGGCTACGACCCGAGCGCGTTCAAGGACGAGGTGCGCGAGCGTATCGAGGCCGCCGTGCAGAAGAAAGTCGAGGGCCACGAGATCTCGATCGCCGAGACGACGCCCGCCGGGGACGGCAAGGTGATCGACCTCATGGACGCACTGCGCGCGAGCCTCGAGAAGAGCGAGAAGGCGCGCGGCCCGGTCAGCAAGCTCGGACCCCGCAAGGCCCCCAAGCGCGTCGAGGAACCGGCCCGCGTCGCGCGCAAGAGCAAGCGCAACGCCTGAGCGCGGCCTAAATCCGGGCGGGCAAGTGCGTTCCTACAGCGTGCGGGACGTCGAGCGCATCCTCGACCTGTCCCCGGCCACCACCCGCAGCCTGATCCGCGCCGGCTTCGTCAATCCCGAGCGCGGGGCACGCCGCGAATACCGTTTCTCCTTCCAGGACCTGATCGTGCTGCGCACCGCGCGCGCCCTGATGAAGGCACGGGTCCCGCCGCGCCGCATCCGCCAGGCTCTGGAGGGCCTGAAACGCGAGCTTCCCGAGTCGGTACCGCTGTCGGGACTCGCCATCAGCGCCGACGGTGACCACGTAGTGGTGCGCGAGGGTGACAGCCGCTGGCGCGCCGACACCGGGCAGTACGTCCTGGGACTGGACGTCACGCTCGAGAACGGCGTGCTGCATGTCGTCGAGCACCGGCAGCCCACCGCCGCCGCCGCCCAGGGTGCAGAGGCGCCCGGCGAGGACTGGTTCGCGCGGGGCCTTGCGCTCGAGGGACAGGATCTGGAGGGGGCGCTTGCAGCCTATGCGCGCGCCGTCGAAGCCGATCCGGCGAACGCCGCCGCCTGGACCAACTGGGGACGGCTGCTCCACGAGGAGGGCCGTACCCAGGAGGCAAGCGAGATCTACGCCCGGGCGCTCGAACGCGTCGGTGCGGACTCGCTGCTCCTCTTCAACCAGGGGGTGCTGCTGGAGGACCTCGGGGATGCGGGCGCCGCGCTCCAGGCCTACCAGAGCGCGCTCGGCGAGGACCCGGAGTTCGCGGACTGCCACTACAACCTCGCGCGCCTGTACGAATCGATGGGCAAGCCGCAGCACGCGATCCGGCACCTGGGCCAGTACCGGCGCCTGGTCAGCAGCGAAACCCTCTGACCTCAGCACCGCGCATCATGAAGGCCTGGGTCGGCACGTCCGGTTACAACTACCCCGAGTGGAAGGGCAGCTTCTATCCCGAGAAGCTTCCGGCCGCGAAGATGCTGCCCTACTACGCCGAGCACTTCGACAGCGTCGAGATCAACTACACCTTCTACCGCACTCCGAACACCAAGATCCTCGCCGGCTGGGCGGACCAGACCCCGGCGCAGTTCCGTCTGACGCTGAAGGCGCCCAAGCGGATCACGCACATCGCCAAGCTGCGCGACTGCGGCGAGCTCCTGGCTTACTTCCTGAAAACTTCGGCCACCTTGGGCGAGCGCCTCGGCGTGATCCTCTTCCAGCTGCCGCCCTACCTGCGCAAGGACCTCGCCGTGCTGCGGGAGTTCACCGCCCTCCTGCCGCCGGGCACCCGCGCCGCCTTCGAGTTCCGGCACGCGTCCTGGATGGACGGGGACGTCTTCGACTGCCTGCGCGAGCGCAACCTCGCCCTGTGCGTCGCCGACAGCGAGAAGTTCTCCACCCCGCTGGAGATCACGGCCTCCTACGGCTACTTCCGGCTGCGTGACGAGGGTTACACCGAACCCGACCTCGTGGCCTGGGCGGCCCGGATCCGCAAGTCCGCCGGGCACCTGGAGGACGTGTTCGTCTACTTCAAGCACGAAGAGGCCGGCACCGGGCCCCAGTTCGCGAAGATCCTGCTGTCCGCCCTGGGGGCTACCCCAGCCTAGGGCGCGTGCATCCAAAGGCCCTCCGGCGTGCATCTCTACGGCAGGACCCCCAGTTTCCGCCGCCCCCGCACAAGGAGCCTCCCATGGAATTTGGACCGTTTGCCGTCGCCATCGCCTTCTGGGCCTTCGTGGCCATCGCGACCGTGGCCGGCATCATCGGCGAGTACAAGAAGCGCCAGCTGACGCTCGAGCCGCTGCGCGCGGCGATCGAGAAGGGCCAGCAGCTGGATCCGGCGGTCGTGGAGAGGCTCATGACGCCCCCTCGTGAGGACGGCATCAACCCGATCCCCCTGATGGTAGGCGGGATCGTCTGCGCCTCGGTCGGGGTCGGCGTCGCCCTGCTCGCCTGGTTCCTCTCCAAGATCGCACCGATCGCCTTCTATCCGGTCCTGGGCGGTGGCGTCGTGACGCTCTGCATCGGGGCGGGCCTCGTGCTCTCCGCACGGATGGTCGAACGCGCCCGCCGCCGCAACGCGACGGGGGGCTGAGAGCCCGCGGGAGGACGCCTGCGGAGCGGCCCGTGCCTGCCCTAGGCCAGGTTGCCGAAGCGACCGTCGTGGCTCTGGCCATGAGCGGCGACCGTGCTGCCTTCACCGAGCTGGTGCGCCGCCGGCAGGCAGCGGTGCGCGGCCTGCTGCGTCGCCTGAGCCGCGATTCCGCACTCGCCGATGACCTGGCCCAGCTCACGTTCATCAAGGCCTGGCGCGCGCTGCCCCAGCTGCGCTCCGTAGCGGCCTTCGGCGGCTGGCTGCGGCGGCTCGCCGTCAACACGTGGCTGGAACACCGGCGCTCCAATCCATCAGGCCTCACGACGCTGGATGAGGGAGCGCCGGAACCGATTGCACCGCGGTCATCGGTGGATGAAGCGCTCGATCTCGACCGTGCACTCCTGCAGCTATCCCCCGATGAGCGCCTGTGCGTGGTGCTCGCCTACCACGAGGGCATGAGCCACGGCGAAATCAGTGAGGCCACGCGGATGCCGCTCGGCACCGTCAAGTCCCACGTCAAGCGCGGCGCCGAGCGCCTGCGCGGCCTGCTGGCCGGTTATCCGGCCCCCGAGGAGCAACTCCATGTCGGATGAACTCGATCCCGTCCTGCGGCGGATGTTCGCGCAGGCGAATACGCCCATCGAGGCGGAACCATTCACGACCGACCTTGTTAAGCGGCTCGCCGCGCAGCGGGGCCTGCGGTTCGGCGCAGCTGCGCTGACGGCGATTCTTGGCACCGTGCTCAACGGTTTTCTGAACGGCCTCAAGCCCGCGCGCCTCCTGCTGGTGGGCGCTGCGGCAGTGACGCTGTGGGTGAGCTTCCTGTAAAGCCCCGCGGTCAGGCCAATTCCAGGAGTCGCTTTGCGGTTTCAGGATCGGCGGCCAGCTGCGCGAGTCGCCCTCGGATGCGCATGGCATATCCTTCGCTGATCACGCCGTGCTTGTACATCGCCAGCTCCTGGCGCAGTACGTCGATCGTGCCCCAGTCGTCGAACGTTATGACATCGGAGCCAGGCATCCGATGGTGCTGCCACAGATCAACGTCGCCGTTGAATCTCTCGTAGATGTCCAGCTGGGCACCCGTGATCACGGCCTGTATCCCCGCTACACGCTCCAGATCTTCGTAAAGACGCGCTCGAAGTTCCCGCCCAGGATCTTCTCCGTCGTCCGGGCCGAATGCCCGGCCTTCAACAGGCGGTCGGCGACGAGTTCGAGCTTGCGCGGGAAGTTCATCCCTTCCACGTAGAGCGGCCGGTCTTCCTCCGGGGCGGACAGCCCGGCCTTGCGACGCTCGTCGAGCGATTTCTGGAACTCTTCCATCCCGGCGGGACTGGTATCGAACGGATCGATCCCGACGTCGCTGCCGATTCCGACGTGGTCCTCGCCGGCGACCTCGAGCACGTGCTCCAGGTGCGCCATGTAGTCCTCGACGTTGGGCTGGCGCGGCGATGCGACGAGGTACGGGAGGTCGAAGATCCCGATCACCCCGCCGCGCGCCGCCAGCGCGCGCAGCTGCTCGTCGGTCTTGAGGCGCGGATGGGCATGCAGGGCCGCCGCCCCGGTGTGCGTCATGATCGGCGGCTCGCTGGAGAGCTCCAGCACGTCCTGCGTGGTCGCGGCGTTGGCATGGCTGAGATCGATGGCGATGCCAAGCCGGTTCATCTCCCGCACTGCGTCCCGACCGAGCGGGGTCAGTCCACCACCGTCCGGTTCCATCACCCCGGCGGCGAAGGGTGAGCGCCGGTTGTAGGACATCTGCGCCACCCGCACGCCGAGGTCGCGGAAGACCTCGAAGTTGTCGAGCTTGCCGGCGAACATGTCCGCGCTCTCGAACGAGAGGATGATGCCGAGCCTGCGGGTGGCCTTGGCGCGCCGCAGGTCTGCGGCAACGCGCACCTGCATGAAGTAGTCGGGGTGGTACTCGATCATGCGCTGCATCTGCGCGATCTCGCCCACCGTATGCTCAAAGTCGGCATTGATGCCGCCGAGGGAGATCTTCACGACGTCGACCCCGCTGTTGCGCACCAGGTCGAGGTCCGACTGCGGCACGGGGAGCTTGTCCGGTATCGGTGGGGCCGAATTGCAGTCCAGGACCAGGGCGCGGCGATACAGCGCGCGGGCCTGGGCACTGACGGCGGGCAGGGTGTCGGCGGGAGCCGGAGCCAGGTACAGCGCACCGGCGCCCGCCAGCAGCCCGGCGCCAAAATCGCGGCGGTTCATCGCCGCACCTGTACCGCGTTAGAGCGGCAGGCGGGGAACGTGCACGGCGACGCCGAGGATCTCGAAGTGCGCACCGCCCTTGAGTGCATCGGCCAGCGCGTCGCTGCGCGCAGGGCCACGCCCGTGAAAATACGACCGGTAGACCGCATCGAACACTCCGGTGAGCTTCTGGTCGGTGGAAATTACCGTGACCGAGACCAGGTCGTCCATCTGCAGGCCCGAAGCCGTGACGGTGCGCCGCAGGTTCTCCATCAGCTGGCGCGCCTCGGCCGCGCTGTCCTCAGGAACCCGGCCCGTTGCGGGATCGATCCCCATGTGACCCGAGAGGTACAGCGTGTTGCCGGCCCGCACCGTCTCGCCCGTGGCAGCCGGGGCGGCGGAATCCACGTGGGCGTGCGCAGGCCCGGGGTCGCGCCCGGTCAGTGGGTAGCCGAGCACCAGGGCCAGGGCGGCCAGGAGCAACGGGCCGGTGGTGTGCGGATGGAGCGAGCTGAGCGAGCGGGTCATGCCAGTAGAGATGGGCGCGGGGCGGCGTTTGGATGCAGGCCCCGATCCCGCGGCGCGCTCGTCTCAGCGCGAGGCCGAGGGCACGCGGGTCCCGAAAAGGTCGGCGACGCACCCCGCCCCCTCCAGCTCCAGCAGCGCCCTCTTGATCGGCAGTCCCCCGCCGAATCCCGTCAGCGAGCCGTCGGCACCGATGACCCGGTGGCACGGCACGATGATCGGCAGCGGGTTGGCCCCGTTCGCGAGCCCCACCGCCCGCGCCCCGCCGGCCATCCCCAGCCGCCGCGCGAGCTCTCCGTAGCTGACCGTCGATCCGTAGGTGATGGTGCGCAGTGCCTGCCACACCCGTAGCTGAAAGGGCGTGCCTTCGGGGGCGAGCGGCAGATCGAACGCGCGCCGCGAGCCTGCGAAGTATTCTTTCAGCTGAGTGAGCGCCGCCGCGAACGGACGGGCGTCTTCGACCCAGCCAGCCTCTGCCGCGGTTGCGGACGGCGCCGCGAGGAACTTGATGTGCAGCAGCGCCTTCGCCGTGCCCGCGAGCAGCAGTGGCCCCACCGGTGAGTCGGTACGGTGCCAGAAGACGGGAGACGCCGGGTTACCCGTCACGTCGGTGACTCAGCCGGGATCGCGCGCCACCCCGCGCGCAAAAGCCGGGCGGCTCGTGACGCGCTGCACGTAAGCCTGCAGCAGCGGCGACTTGGGCATGAATTCGCTGTTGAGGAAGAGCGCGAACGAGGTGCCGTAAAGAACGTCCACGGCACTGAAGGACTCGCCCAGGAGATAGGGCCCCTTCTCCAGGCGCGCCAGCAGGACGGGCATCACCTCGGTAAGGTCGGCCCAGCCGGCGGTCCCGCGCGGCACCTCCCACTTCATGAATTTCGACATGACCGAGGGCTCGAACACGCCCGCGTAGTAAGCGAGCCAGGACAGGTACGGGCCGCGCAGGGGCTCGCCGATCTTTGCGCCCAGGCCGTTCTTCGGAAATCGGTCGGTCAGATACAGCGCGATGGCCGCGGACTCGAATACCGGCACGCCGTCATCGGAGATCGCCGGCACCTTGCCGTGGGGATGCGGGTTGGCCGGATCGACCGCCCCGCTGCCGTCGCGGTTGCGGACCGTGACGATCTGCACCTGGTAGGGGGCGTCGAGTTCCTCGAGCAGAAACAGAAATCGTGACGAGCGGGTCTTGGGCCGGTGATACAGGGTGATCATGGCGCGCCTCACGAACTCACTGCGGGGGAGGCCGATACTACGCAATAATCACTGCAGCGTGGTTACCTCGCACACGTACAGTGTGCGGCATCAACGAGGCCTGTACGGGAACACCAGTGAGCGGATTCGTGCTCGAAACCGGGCGGCTGACATTGCGCCACCTGACCCAGGGCGATGCTCCTTTCGTCCTGGAGCTGCTCACGGATCCGGCTTTCCGCGCCAACATCGGCGATCGCGGCGTACACGACCTACCAAGCGCCCTGCACTACATTGCCACCGGCCCGGGCGCGAGTTATGCGCAGCATGGGTTCGGGCTCAACGTCATCGAGCTCAAGGGCACTTCGGAGCCGCTCGGCATGTGCGGCCTCTTGCGGCGCGATACCCACCCGGACGTCGAGATCGGATTTGCGCTGTTACCCAAGGGGCGCGGGCGCGGTATCGCGCGCGAGGCGGCCGCGGGTACGCTGGCTTGGGGATTCAGGACTCTTAACCTGAAGCGAATCGTCGCAATAACGGCACCGGAGAATCGCGACTCGATCCGCATCCTCGAGAACGTGGGACTCAAGTACGAAGGCATCGTCCACCTGACTGGCGATGGCCGCCCGTCGAAATACTTCGTGCTGGAGCAATCGACTCCTAATTAAGTGCACTGAGCGTGGCCAGCGCGGCGGCGCGGGTCGCCCCGATGGCGTCATCGATGCGGTTCACCGCCGCCTCGTCCTGCTTACCCAGGCCCTCCCAGTTCGCGCCCCACGTCTTTTGCAAGTCGGCTGCCCGGACCGGCAACGGCGCGGGAACCAGTGAGGCGAGATCGTTGATCGCAATCACGTAGGTCCAGCCGGTGCGCGGGCTGCCGGCGCCCGCGTCGTGGTCGTACTGTGCGAGATATACGACGCGCTCCAGGTCCGCGAGGCGCATCAGGATCTCGAAGGTCGCGGTCCGGACGTTACGGTTGCGTTCGGTGCGCTCGTTGCGCCAGGTGTTGTAGCTGAGGCCGCTGAGCGCCACCACGAGGCTGATCAGTGCCACCGCGTTGCGGCGCAGCTGCTGTCGAAAGGACTCCATGGAGCATGGATTCTACGCGTGGCCGCCGGGGCTGAACCGAATCTGAACGGCGGCAGGCGTTTCCCGGGGAAGTCCTGCGGTGTCAGCTTCCCAACCCGCCGCGCGTTTTAGGGTACAGGTGACTCAAAGGAAGGACTGCCCCATGCGTACCTTTGTCAAATTGCTGATTGCGCTGAGCATCGGTGCCGCACTGAGCGGTTGCGTGGTTGCCCCGATGGGACCCCCGCGCGCCTACGTCGGCGTAGGCATCGTCGCCCCGCCCCCGGTGGTCGTCTACCACCGCTGGTAATTCTCGGCGCCCTGCCGCCCGCGGCTCCGGTCCACCTCATGGGGGCCGCCCGCGGGCCCATCCCCTCCCCCGCGCCTTCGCGGTATCCTTAAGCCGCATCGAACGTCGTCCGCGTCGCACTGACTCCTCTACCGGGGTGCGTACGCCTGCAGAAGCGACGCAACGCGGGGGTCGGTTTCCTCAACATGCTCACCCGGCTGACGCTGGCAGCGGCCGCGCTGTTCGTACCCCTGTGCTGTGCATGGGCCGACGTGCGCGTGATACCAGGTCCAACCCCGATACGCGACGGGAATGCACGGGCCGCCGGAGACCTGACGGTCGTCAACGAGCGCCTCGCATTCGCACTCGCGATCGAGACCGCCCCACCCTACGGGGTCCCGCGCGGGGCCCTGATCGACATCGCCCCCGTGAGCGAGGGCAGCATCGGCCGCGACCGCGTGGTGTTCGCGGACTTCATCCCGAACAACTGGTCGGCCTGGCCCAACACATACCAGCACGTGGAAGTGCTGGATCGCGGGCCGGAAGTCGTGCGCGTGCGCGCACGGCGCGACTTCGGGCATGTGCGGATCGAGACGCTGTACACGCTGCGCGCGAACTCGGACAGCATCGAGATCAGCGCGACGATGACCAACGAGGGCGACGCGCCGGTCGAGAACCTCCTCTCCGGCCTGACGTTGTGGCCGAGCAGCGGCTACCTGTTCGCGGTTCCGGGCCTTGCCGGCGTGACGGAAGGCAGCGCCGCCGCGGCGCTCGCGCGTCGCACGACTGCCTACGACGCCGACTGGACGGTCACGCTGCACGCCCCCTACCTCGACCACGTGGGCTCCGGTTCCCGCGACCTGTTCCAGCTGCATTCGCTGGCGCCCCGCGAGAGCCGCACGTTCAGCGGGCGCCTCCAGGTCGGCGCGCGCGGCAACCTTGCGCCGGTGATCGAGTCGCAGATCGGCGCGGAGCACCTGCAAAGCGGCACGCTGCGTGGCGAGGTCACGGCAAGCGGCGGGGAGCGGCTCGAAGACCCGGTGGTGGTCATCGAGAAGGACGGGAAGCCGTGGGGATGGATCCTGGGCCATGCAGGGACCTATCAGGCGCGCCTGCCGCAGGGTGAATATCGCCTCTACGCCGCCGGACGCAACTACGCCCCGAGCGCACCGGTGGTCGTGAACATCGGAACCGACACGCAGCAGGTGCAGGACTTCTCCGGCCTCGAACCTCCCGGCCGGATCGACCTTAAGGTCGAGGACGCCCGCAGCCACGCGCCCCGTGATGCGCGCATCGTGATCGAAAGCGGCACTCAGCCCGTCGTGGAGTTCCTCGGGCGGCGGACGTTCTTCACGGACCTGAAGGACCGCGGCCGCGCCCGCCTCCCCATCGCACCCGGACCCTACACTTTCAACGTCATCGCCGGCGGCAAGGTGCTCGCGCCGGCCGCGCCGGTCGCCCTGCGGGTTCCGGCGGGTCGTGCGGTGGAGCGCACGGTGGAGATCCACACCGCCTTCGATCCGCCAGCGCATGGCTGGTACGCAGCCGACCTGCATCATCATGCCGACCAGGCCGAGGCGGTGACCCCGCCGGAGGACCTGGCGCGCTCGCAGCTCGCCGCCGGCCTCGACGTGCTCTTCGTCAGCGACCACGATTCGACCGCGAACCACGAGATCCTGCGGCGCATCGCGGCCGGCCGCGGCGTGCCGTTCATCGCCGGGATCGAGTTGTCGCCGTCCTGGGGCCATTTCAACGCCTACCCCCTCAACCCCGGAGCCCAGCTCGCGATAGACACGGGTACCGCCACCGCGCCGCAGGTACTGGCGGAAGCGCGGCGCCTCGGCGCCACGACCGTGCAGGTTAACCATCCCTTCATCCCGTTCGGCTACTTTACGAGCGTCGCCAACGGCGTGGCGCCAGGCGGGTTCGACGGGAGCTTCGACCTGGTGGAGATCAATTCCAGCGCCGCCGCCGACGATGAGAAGGTCCTGGCCTGGCTCTGGGACGCCTGGAACCATCGGCGGCCCTACTACCTGACCGCCGGCAGTGATACCCATGACGTCTGGAACGAGCTGTCCGGGCGCGTGCGTGTCTTCGCCCACCCCGAAGGAGCGCTCAGTGCGGGCTCCTTCACCGCCGCGCTGCGGGCCGGGCATGCCTACGTGACCTACGGCCCGGTGATCTACCCGGACACGGTGTTCGGCGAGACGCAGCACCTGCGCCAGGGCGTACCCGCCCGCGCCGGCTTCCAGCTCGGGTCGGTCGAGGGCCTGAAGGAAGCGCGGCTCATCGTCGACGGCAACGTGTTCGAGACGCGCAGCTTCGCAGGCACCCCGCAGCGGGCGCGCGCAGACTTCATGCTCCCCTCCCCGGCTCCCACCTGGTATGCCCTCGTCGTCGAGGATGCCGCGGGTCGCCGCGCCTACAGCGATCCCGTATGGGTCGAAGGACCGCACACGAAACCATGAGCACCGCCACGACCGCGATCGACCCACCGACGGCATCGCTGCGCCGCGCCCAGGTGCGCACCATCCTGCTGCTGTTCGTCGGTTACGCGGCCTGCTACTACTGCCGCGCCGACCTTTCGGTGGCGACCCCGCTGCTCGCGGACGAACTCACCCGTCGCGGCATGGACCACAGCGAGGCGCTGATCCGCCTGGGTTCGATCACCTCGTACGGTGTCGCGGCCTATGCCGCCGGCAAGCTGTTCCTGACTGGGCTCGGCGACTACTGGGGTGGCCGGCGCAACTTCCTGATCGGCGTCGGCGGTGCGGCGCTGTTCACGCTTCTCTTCGGCTTATCGGGGACCGTCCCTCTGTTCACGCTCGCCTGGGTCGGCAACCGCCTCACGCAGTCGGTCGGCTGGGCAGGTCTCATCAAGGTGTCCTCGAAGTGGTTCAATTACACTTCCTACGGGACGGTGCTCGCGATCCTGTCCCTGAGCTACCTGGTCGGAGATGCGCTCGCGCGCCAGCAGATGGGCATGCTCATCGGCCACGGCTACGGCTGGCGGACGCTGTTCTTCTTCGCGGCCGCCGTGGCAGCCGTGACGCTGCTCGCGGGCCTCCTGTGGCTGCGTGAGTCGCGCACCGACGAGGGCCATGCGCAGGCCCAGGCCAACCCGCTCAACCTGTTCGCGCAGACCGAGAAGCCCCCCGGGAGCGTATGGGAACTGCTGCTCCCGCTGATTCGCAGCCCGGCGTTCGTGCTGGTTTGCGTGCTCTCGTTTGCCTGCACGATAATCCGGGAGACCTTCAACAGCTGGACGCCGGAGTACCTGCACGGGCACCTCGGGTTCAGCATGAGCGATGCCGCCACCTGGAGCGCCGTCTTTCCCGGTGTCGGCGTGGCTTCGGTGCTTCTGTGCGGCTGGCTGAGCGACCGCATGGGCCTGAACGGACGGGCGCTGCTGATGTTCCTCGGCCTGGGTGGTGCCGCGGCGGCGCTCCTCGTGCTGATGGGAGTGCACGCAGGTGCCAGCAACATTGTCTTCCCGGTGATCATGATCGGTATCGTCGCTTTCTGCCTGCTCGGCCCGTACTCGTACCTGGGCGGAGCGTTTGCGCTCGACTTCGGTGGCAAGCAGGCGAGCGCCGCTTCCTCGGGCATCATCGACGGCATCGGATACATAGGCGGTATCATGGCAGGCGATACCGCCGCGCGCGTCCACGCGGCCTACGGCTGGGAGGGCGTGTTCGTGGCCCTCGCCGTCATCAGTGCCGCCGCAGCTGCCTGTGCCGGCGTCCTTTACCTGCTCAACACCCGCGCTGCGCGGAGCGCCCATGCCTGAAACCTACGCCCTGCAGAGAATCACCAGCGCTCCCGAAGCGCTCACGCTCAAGTGGGCTGACGGCCGCGAGAGCGAGTACGCCAGCATCTGGCTGCGCGACAACCGCGCCAGCGATCGCGACGCCCACAGCGGCCAGCGCCTCATCGACGTGCTCGACGTACCTCAGGATCCGCGCATCCGCGCGGCCCGCCAGGAAAACGGCGGGGTGCGCATCGAGTGGGAGGGCGAGTCCGCGCCCACCGACTACCCGCTCGCCTGGCTAGCAGCGCACGCCGCGGGCGCCGACCCGCGACCGGAGATGCGCGTGCGGACCTGGCTCGAGGGCAGCACGCTCGATGCGCGTCGCGACTTCGCCTGGGCGAGCCTCCCCCGCCTCGGCGCCGACCCGCGCACGCGCCTGACCTGGCTCACCCGCCTGGTGCAGGACGGGCTCGCTTTCCTCGAGGACGTGCCGGCCCGCGAACCGGCCATCATCGAGGCAATGACCGGCATCGGGCGCGTGCTCGAGACCAACTACGGCCTCACCTTCGACGTGCGCTCGGTGCCGCAGCCGGAGAACCTGGCCTACTCGGACCTGGGCCTGGGCCTGCACACCGACAATCCCTACCGCGAGCCGGTGCCGGGATTCCAGGCGCTGCACGCGCTCGTGCCCTCGAACGAGGGAGGCGCGAGCCTGTTCGCCGACGGCATCGCGCTCGCGGAGCACCTGCGCGCCACTGCGGTAGAGGACTTCACCGTGCTGACGGAGACTGCCGTGCCGTTCCTGTACCAGTCCAGGGACGCGGAGCTGTACGCCGAGCGTCCCCTCATCCAGCTCAGCATCGGGGGGCGCGTGCGCGCGGTGCACTACAACAACCGCTCGATCGCCCCGCTGAACCTGCCCGCCCGGGATGCACGCCGCTTCTACGCCGCCTACCGCCGCTTTGCCGCCCTGCTGCGCGAGCCGCGCTTCCAGCTGCGTACCACGCTCGGTGCCGGACACCTCGTGGTGTTCGACAACCAGCGCGTGCTGCACGGCCGCACGGCGTTCTCCTCGGCCCGGTTCCCGCGACACCTGCGGGGCTGTTACCTCAGCCGCGACAGCGTCTACAGCGAGACCGCGCTGCTGCGCCGCACGCTCTCGCGGGACCCCGCATGAGTGTCTCCGAGGAAGTGCTGTCGCTCTACGGGCGCCTGGGATCCGGTGCCTACTTCGGCGAGCGCGTGTCGATGCTCGAGCACGGGCTGCAGGCCGCCCACTTCGCGCGCCTGGCCGGCGGCAGCGACGAACTGGTGGTGGCGGCCCTCCTGCACGACGTCGGTCATCTCATCGAGGACGTGCCGGAAGCCATCGAGGACTGGGTGAGCGATGCCCGTCACGAGGAGGTCGGCGCACGCTGGCTGGCGCAGCGCTTCGCGCCATCCGTCTCCGAGCCGGTACGCCTGCACGTGCCGGCCAAGCGCTACCTGTGCGCCACGGATGCGCAGTACTTCAACCAGCTGAGCACCGCCTCGGTCCACACCCTGAAGCTGCAGGGTGGCCCGATGGCCGACGTGGAGGTGGCGCAGTTCGAGGCCGAACCCTACTACCGCGAGGCCGTGCTCGTGCGTCGCTGCGACGACCAGGGCAAGGTCGCAGGCCTGAGCACACCCGGGCTACGCGACTATGCACACCTCATCGATTCCCTGGCGCGCGTGCGCCCGGTCTGACCACAAGAATCGGAACCTTCATGGACTTCGACATCAGCAAGCTCGCCTACGCACCCTCCACCGGCGTGCGGCGGGTCCACGATGCCCCGCTCGTGGCCGCAACCGATGAGAGCCTCGACGGTTACGGCTACCTCGTCGACGACCCGCACGCCTGCAACATCGAGATCGTGCCCTGGCCGGCGCAGGGTCGGCGCCCGATCGATGCGAACACCGGGAACCAGGGCGGCATCGCCGAGGGCACGTTCGAGTTCGCCTGGCGCGGCCAGACGCTGTACGCCCGCAACAACGCGGTCGGGGACAGCTATCTCTTCGGCTGGAGCACCTGGCCCGAGGAGGCGAGCGGCTCAGGCAACGGTGGCGTGCGCGAGCGCGCGCTGATGTGGCGCGCCAACTACCACCCCGACGGCGGACAGCTCTTCTACCCCAGCACCGGCAAGAGCTTCGTGGTGCCGCTGGCGCTCCCCGGCGACGACGTGCGCCCGGATTCCTTCGTCACCTTCTACTGCGACGGCCGGCGCGGGCTCTACCTGCACCCGAACGTCTGGCACGGCCCGGTCGTCCCGCACGACGACACGGCCGAGTTCCTGGACCGGCAGGGCCGCGTGCACGCCCGGGTCTCGGTGAACTTCGTCAAGGAGTTCGGCTGCTACCTCGGATCCTCATTGCGCCGCCCCTGAGCCTGCTGCAGCCGGAGCCGGGGGCGGCACCGGCGCGGTCACGATCGCCCGCCAGTTGAGGATGGCATTCCACAACAGGCGCTGGTCGCCGCGGTTGAGGTCCCGGTGCAGCGGATTGAAGTTGTAGGTGATCACGTGGCCCTTGCCGGAAGGCAGGTCCATGATCGCGGCGCGCCCGACGAGGTTGTCCTCGCCCCAGGCCTGGCCGCTCACCACGAACGGCGCGCCGTCGCGGTCGCCCCACTCGAGCACGATCGGGCTGCGGTCCACCGGGCCGTCCAGGCACACCGTGCAGTACGCCATGCGCAGCCAGCGACGTGGAATTGAGTAGAGCGGGAAGTTCTGGCGAAACACCCAGGTCCGGCTGCCGTAGCCGTAGGCGATCGGGTGCTCGGGGCGTGCGAACGACACCCGCACGTGGGCCCCCGGGGTGCGCGTCTCGGCGCCCTGCGACGCGGCCGCGGCCGCCGAACCGCCGCCCTGTGAGCTGCGTGGCGTGCCGCCCGCCTCGCGACGCACGCCACGGACGAGGCCCGCCTCCAGCGGCAGCATCGAGCCGCTGCCGAGGGTGATCATGAGGCCGCCCGAGTCGATGAACCGCTGCAGCTCGGCCAGGCCCGAGTACCCCACCCCACCGGTGATGTCGTCCGAGGACACCGGGGTGCCGAGGCTCGGCGTCGCGGCCGTCTTCTTGAACGGCATCGGGCCCCAGCTCTTGTTGAGGCCCTCGATCTGCTCGGCGAGCTCGAGGTCGACGTGCGGGTAGACCAGCACGTCGTAGTGCTCATGCAGGTGGCCGGCCCGCACGTCCTCGTCGCGTACGTAGTGATAGGGGATGTGGCGCTGATCGAGGCTGAAGCGTGCCCACCCGGCCGTGTCCGTATCGGCCCAGGGCACCCACAGCCCGAGCCGCGGCACGGGCGCATCGTGGCGCGCGACGTCCGGGACGGCGGCAACGCTCTCGAACCCCAGTCCCAGGCGACTCGCCAGGTCGCGCAGCGCTGCGGGCAGTCCCGCCTGGGCATTGAGGATCCAGCTGCCGGCCGGGTAGTCCCGGTCGCCTGCGCGGAATGCACGTTCCGCGATCGACACCTTGAAGCGCGAGAGCGCGAAGCGTGCCTCGAGCAGCCCTTCCTGTCCCGTATCGGCCAGGAGGTAGACGGGCCCGGCGCCCTTGATGCTTGCGGGAACCTGCGGGGCGCCCTTGAGCAGCGTCAGCGGCAGCGCACGCACCGCCGGGTCCCCGGTCGCCACGACCGAGAGGTGGTAGTGGGCGGGGAAGGACCAGCTCACATCGTCATAGGCCTCGGGTGCATCCTTGGGGTACTGCTGCAGGCTCAGGAGGTCGACCGCGTAGTCGCGGTAGGGCTGGTCGAGGCGCACCACGTACGTTCCCGCCGGCCAGCTGCCGTCCTTGAGGGTGATGGGTGCATCGGCGCGGTTAACCTCGATCCCCAGATCGATCAGGCGGCCGACCATCTGTGCCACGCGCTCAGGATCGCCCTGGTCCGCCGGGATCACGAACCCGTAGGGTGCGGCCTCGAGGCCGCGCTGGTAGGAATGCAATCCCTTGCTGTAGTAGTTCCGCAGCAGCGTCTTCGCCTGCAGCGCCGTGTCGTCCAGCGCCGCGAGCATCGCGGTCTCGTTGTAGTTGAGGTTGTCACGCGCCGACCACAGGAAGCTCGCGGGCTTGGGCGGCGGCAGCGGGCGGAACCACTCGATGCTGCTGTCATCCCCCGGCTGCTCGCTGCGCATGGTCTCGGCGCTGCCGTTGCCGAAGGTCTCGTAGCCGCGGCCGTCGGCGTTGTGGTTGGTCGCGATCGAGTCCAGGTACAGGTGCGCCCAGTCGTCCCCGAAGTTCCAGGTCCACACGCCCGGCATGCCGAAGCCCGTCAGCGTCTGCACCTCGTGGAAGCTCATCTCGAGCCGCTCGGCGTAGGTGATCGGGTCGACGTGGCTGTTGATCGGGTTGGTGCCGTTCCAGGTCATGAGCAGCGCCACGCTCTCGTGCAGGTCGTGGATCACCTGCGGGTGCCAGTCGAACATCATGCGATACACCGCGCGCGTGGTCTGGTGCACGAGCTGGTGCGCGTCGCGGTTGATGTCGACGAACGCGTACTTCGACCAGTACGGCGGCGCCTGGCGCGGCAGGCTCGCCTGGTCGGTGCGCCCCTTGAGGTAGCGATAGAACCATTCCACCTGCTTGTCGCGCCCGTCGGGGTTCGCGACCGGGTTGATGAGTACCACCACGTTCTCGCGGATGCGGCGGATCATCGGCTGCTCGGACACCGCCAGTCGGTAGGCGAGCTCGATCACCGACTCGGTGGAACCGGTCTCGTCCGAGTGCAGCCCGGCGTTGAAGTAGTACACCGGCCGGGCCCTGGCGATCAGGGCCTCGGCCGCCGCCGCATCCGTGCGGCGCGGATCGGCGAGCGCGGCGGTGGCGGCCTTGAGGCTCTCGAGGTCGGCGATGCCCTGCTCGTCAGCGATGGCGAGCAGCACGATGTCGCGTCCCTCCTCCGAGCGCCCGATGCTGAAGAGCTTCACGCGCGGCGAGGAGGCGGCGAGCGCCCGGAAATAGGCGTAGGTGGTCTCGGCATTGACCAGCTCACCCGGCGCCCCCGGGATGCGGTGCAGGAAGGCGCGGGGGGACACGACGCCCTGGGACTGGGGCAGGTAGGACACCCAGGGCGACAGGAACCGCGACTCGGTGGTGGCGCGGGCGATCTCCTCCGCGGAGCCGGGCTCGGGGACGTCCGGAGACGGCGACTGGGCGATACAAAGCCGCGCGGCCAGCAGGGCCGCGGCCAGGGGGAGCCATCGCGTGACGCGCATTACAGGGCCTCGGTGTCTTGTTAAAAGAGGCGTGCAGCGGGAGCATAGCTGCTTATTGAACATTCGCTCAACTACGGGCAGACTCGCGCGCACTGACCCCGACCGGCAGACTCTACGGCGTGCCGCTTTAGACCGGGGCAACGGACTCACCTATGGCGCGCAATCCGCGTTACGACATCCTCTTCGAGCCGGTCCGCATCGGGCCCGTCACGGCCCGCAACCGCTTCTACGCCGTGCCGCACGCGGCCGGCATGACTAATACCATGCCGCACATGCGCGCCGCCTTTCGCGGCACCAAGGCGGAAGGCGGCTGGGGCGTGGTGTGCACCGGCTACGTCTCCATCGACCCGACCTCGGATGACGCCCCGCTTCCCTACGCCACGCTCTGGGACGACGACGACATCCGCTCGCACGCGCTCATGACCCAGGCCGTGCACGACCAGGGGGCGCTCGCCGGCATCGAGCTGTGGCATGGCGGCGGCTCGGTCATGAACCGCCTGAGCCGCACGCCGCCCATGTCGCCCTCGGGCACCGCGTGGATGGCGACGCACGTGAACTTCATGGGCAACCAGCGGCCGCGCGTCATGGACCAGGCCGACATCCGCCAGCTCCTCAAGTGGCAGGCGGATGCGGCACGGCGCGCGCGCAGCGCCGGTTTCGACATCGTCTACGTCTACGCCGGCATGGGCTACCTGCCCTACGAGTTCCTGCTGCCGGAGTGGAACATGCGCACCGACGCCTATGGCGGGAGCCTCGCGAACCGCGCGCGCATCGTGCGCGAACTGCTCGAGGTCACGCACGAGGCCGTGCAGGGCAAGTGCGCGGTGGCGCTGCGCATCAGCCTCGAGGAGCTGCGCGCGCGCCCCAGCGAGGCCGCTGCCTCGGAGGCGCACGAGCTGGTGGGCCTCATGGCCGACCTGCCGGACCTCTGGGACGTGAAGCTCGACTCCTCGCCCACCGACTGCGCCCCGTCGCGCTTCGCCCCGGAAGGCAGCCACGAGCCCGTCATCGACTTCGTGAAGACGCTGACCAAGCGCCCGGTCGTCGGCGTGGGCCGCTTCACCTCCCCGGACACCATGGTCGGGCAGATCAAGCGCGGCGTGCTCGACCTGATCGGCGCGGCGCGTCCCTCGATCGCGGATCCCTTCCTGCCGAACAAGATCGACGAGGGGCGCGAGCAGGACATCCGCGAGTGCATCGGCTGCAACATCTGCATCTCGAGCTGGCACGACAGCGTGCCGGTGCGCTGCACCCAGAACCCCACGATCGGCGAGGAGTGGCGGCGCGGTTGGCACCCCGAGCGCATCGCGCCGGCGGCGAGCGGCGCCTCCGTCCTGGTCGTGGGCTCGGGGCCCGCCGGGCTTGAGTGCGCGCTTTCCCTCGGGCGACGCGGCTACGAAGTCAATGTGGCCGAGGCGGCCGACGAGATCGGCGGACGCCTGCGCTTCGAGACCCGCCTGCCGGGGCTCGGTGCCTGGGGACGCGTGCTCGACTGGCGCCGCGGGCAGCTGGAGAAGCTGGGCAACGTGAACATCTACCGCGGCAACCGCCTGTCGGCGGACGACATCCTGGAACTCGGCAACACCCACGTGGTGATCGCCACCGGCTCGCGCTGGGCGCGCCTCCTGTACTCGCCGCTCGAGGTGCCGACCGGACGCATCGAGGGCCCTGGCATCTATACGCCGGACGACATCGCCGAAGGGGCGCAGCCCGAGGGCCCGGTCGCGGTGTACGACTTCGACAATTACTACATGGGAAGCGTGCTCGCCGAGCACCTCGCCCGCCGTGGCCTTGAGGTACGCTACGTGACGCCCGCCGGCCACGCCTCGGCCTGGACGATCATGAGCAACGAACAGCCGCAGACCCACCGCATGCTGTCGGCGCACGGGATCGCGCTGCATACCCTCACGCGGGTGACGGACTTCAAGGCCGGCGAGCTGACGCTCGCCAACCAGTTCACCAACGCCGAGAGCCGCTATCCCTGCCGCTCGCTCGTGATCGTCGGGGCCCGGTTCGGCAACGACTTCCTGCACGGTGCGCTCACCGCGCGCCCCGAAGACCTCAAGGACGCCGGCATCGTCTCCGTGACCCGCATCGGCGATGCCGCCGCGCCCGGGGCGATCGTGCACGCCGTCTACAGCGGGCACCGTTATGCGCGCGAGCTGGATGCCGACCCCGCGAGCCTCGGGCACCGCCGCGATGCACCGCTGGCGCGCCGCACGGCCGCGCGCGCCGAGCTGGAGACCGAGGCGTGAGCGCGACACTGCCGCCGAAGATCGCGGGCCTCGAGCCCACGCTGCCTTCGACCTGGTACCGCTCGGCGGAGATCTTCGCGCTCGAGAAGGAGCGCATCTTCTGCCGCGAGTGGGTGTGCGTCGGTCGCGCCGAGGAACTCGCCGCCCCCGGGGACCACCGCGTGGTCGACCTGTGCGGCGAGAGCCTCCTGGTGCTGCGCAACCGCCAGGGCGCGCTCAAGGCCTTCTACAACGTCTGCCGCCACCGCGGCTCGCGCCTGTGCCGCGCCGCGGAGGCAGGTTCCGCCGCGCTGCCCGGCGGCCTCAAGGCCGGGCGCATCACCTGCCCGTACCACCAGTGGACCTACGACCTCGACGGTAACCTCATCGCAGCCCCGCACCTCACCACCGAGCCCGGGTTCGATCGCTCGCAGTTCAGCCTCTACCCGGTGGGTCTTGAGTGCTGGGGCGGGTTCGTGTTCGTGAACCTCACGCCGGCGAAGGCGACCACGCTCGCCGCGCAGCTCGGCGGGATCCCCGAGCGCACCGCGCGCTACCCGCTGGCTGAGCTGCGCATCGGCCACACGATCCGCTACTCGGTCGCCGCCAACTGGAAGGTGATCTGCGAGAACTACAACGAGTGCTACCACTGCGCGGGCGTCCACCCGGAGCTGTGCGCGGTGGTACCCGCCTTCCGCGACCGGGGCGGGGCGGGCCTGGACTGGATGCGCGGCATCCCGCACCGCGAGGGCGCCTACACGTTCACCACCACCGGCACCACGAGGCGCCGCCCGTTCCCGGGGCTCGATGCGGACGAGCAGGTGCGCCACAAGGGCGAGCTCGTCTACCCGAACCTCTTCGTGAGCCTCGCCTGCGACCACGCGGCCGTATTCATCCTCGAGCCGCGCGGGCCGGAGCGCACCGACATCACCTGCCAGTTCCTCTTCGAGCCGTTCGAGCTCGCCAAGCCCGACTTCGATCACCGCGACACGAGCGAGTTCTGGGACCTGGTGAACCGCCAGGACTGGACCATCTGCGAGGCCGTGCAGCAGGGCATCAGCGCGCGCGTGCACGAACGCGGGTACTACGCCCCCATGGAAGACTTCAACCTCGACATCCGCCGCTACGTGCTCGACCGTATCGGCGATGCGGTCGGGTCGGCGTGACCCCAGGGCCGATCCCGCTCTCCCAGCGCCCGCCCCCGACGCGCCCGCGCATCCGCTGGCGCATCTACCTGTTCCTGTTCGGCTTCGGGATGATCGCGTACATCCAGGCGCGCAGCATCACCGTGGCCGGCGTGCAGATGATGCCGCAGCTGGGACTTACGGCCGCACAACTCGGCTGGCTCGAGACCGCCTTCCTCGTCGGCTACACGGGCCTGCAGTTCCCCGGCGGCGTGATCGGGCAGCGCCTGGGCGCGCGCGCCACGTTCGTGCTGATCGGCATTGTCGCGGTGCTGGCGACGCTCGCGACGCCCCTCGCCCCGTGGTTCCTGACCGGCGGCGCCCTGTTCGCCGCCCTGCTCACCGCCCAGCTGGTGCTGGGTGCATCCCAGGGTCCGATCTTCCCGGTGTCCGCGGGGGTGTTCGAGGCCTGGTTCACGCCCGACAAGTGGCCCCTGGTGCAGGGCGTGCAGAGCTGCGCGCTGGGCCTGGGGGCCGCCCTCGCCCCGCCCCTGATCACGCAGCTCATGGCCGCCTACGACTGGCAGCGCGCCCTGCTGTGGATCGCGCTCCCGCCCCTGGCCGTCATTCTTTGGTGGGGCCTTTACGCCCGTAACACGCCGGAGCAGCACCCGAAGGTCAGCGCCGAGGAGCTCGCCGAGCTCGGGGGCCACGTGCGCGCAGAACCCGACGGGCGCATCAGCGGCTCGCGCATCGCCGCGCTGTTTGCTGACCCCCAGGTGCTGATCCTCACCGGCTCGTACCTGTGCATGAACTACGTCTACTACCTCATCGCGAACTGGTGCTTCCTGTACCTGGTGCAGGAGCGGCACTTCACGATGCTCGAGGGCGGCGTACTCGCCGCGATCCCACCGCTCGCGGCTGCCGCGGGGGCCGGGGTCGGCGGCCAGCTCACCATGATGCTCGTGCGGCGCCGGGGCGTCCGGCGCGGCCTGCGCGTGCTGCCGCTCATCTCGCTCCCCGCCGCGGGCCTCCTGCAGTTCGTGGCCGTGGATGCCACCAATGCCTACGTCGCCGTCGGCGTCCTGGCGCTGTGCTTCTTCTGCGTGGAAGTGAACGAGGGCCCGTACTGGACCGCGATCATGCACACCGGGCGTGCGGACACGATGGCGGCGGCGGGCATCCTCAATACCGGCGGCAACCTGGGCGGCATCGTCGGCACGCCCATCGTCGGCTACCTCGCGGGCCGCCACGACTGGACGGCGGCATTCCTCATCGGCACCGCGTTCGCATTCGCAAGCGCGGCGGGCTGGCTGCTCGTGGACCCCGAGCGCCGCGCCGCCGGTTGACCGAACATCGGACGCGCCCGGGGCCGCACCGCGCGAGTGGCCTACTCCAGCGGTGCCCAGCGGCGGTTCGGGTACAGGGCCGAGACCGGTGCGTACAGCCACTCGAGCCGGTACGCGCGCCGCCCGAGGAACTGGACCAGCGCCCGATCCTCCAGCCGGCGGCGGCGGATGGCGTCCTCGAGCATCGCATTGCCCGAACGCGAGTCGCGGGCCGTCGCGCCCAGGAGGGCGCCGAGTTCGTCGAGGTCGAGGCGCTCGATCTCGCTCCCAAGTCGGCTGACCCGCTCCATGCAGCGGATGAGGATCGCCACCTCGGCGGCCCGCGCCCGCGCGAAGGGACTCCCGACGGCGTTCACCACGTCGTGCTCGATGGCCCAGTCCGCCGCGGCGGCGAGGGGATCGCTCGCGCCTGCATCGGGTGGCATCTGCGGTCTCTCGATGGTGACTCCCATGTACTCGGCGATCGCTTCGAGCGTCGCCCGGTCGCCGATATAGCGGTACGCCAGGTACCAGGCCAGCGGCTCGCGGGGATGGGCGATGACGGTGCGCTCCGCGATCGGGATCATGCCACGCATGTTCTGCTGCACCCGGTAGTAGCGCACCGCCTGCAGGTCGACCTTGAGTCCGGAGCGCGCCTGGTAGCGCCCGAAGAGGCCCCTGAGTCCACCCGACGGGTTCCAGAACTCGCGCACGCTGATGTTGCCGAGGTCCTCCATCGGATCCCCGAGGTGGCCCCATTCCCAGTCGATGATCGCGGTCACCCGGTCGTCCCCGAACAGGAAGTTCACCGGCCCGGTGTCGCCCTGGACGAACGAGACGCGCTGCACGGAGGCCGGTGCATGGCGCTCGAGCCAGTCGATGCCATAGGTGATGAGCGGATCCTGGTGGCCGGCGAGGAAGCCGCTCCAGCGCTGCCGCACGAAATCCATCTCGCGCAGCGCGCAGTCGCGTGCGCCGGCCGGGCGCGGGAACTCGGTCTCGGGAAAGATCCCGATGTCCACGGTGTGCAGGTCCGCGACGAGATCGAAGAAGTGCTCGAGCACGCGCCGCTGCTGCTGCGGCGGCGCATTCTGCAGGTCCGCGCGGCCGGGCACCCGCTCGAACAGCGTGCAGGCGAGCGTCGCGTTGCGACCCAGCACCCGCGGGACCGGGACCGGGGTCGGATGCAGGATCTCGACGATGCGCGTCTCGCGCGCCAGTGACCAGGGATCCCCGGGAAGGGGGGTGCGCTCAAGCCTCAGGAAACCTTCCACGACCGCGCCGTTGCGGTCGCGCAGATCGACGACCCAGGCTTCCCGCCGCGCGGTGTGCCGCTCCAGGCGCGTGATCTCCCCGCCACACAGCTCGCGCAACCAGGGCGCGATCCCCGCCGGAAGATCATCGGTCTGCATGCCGCCGCCTTGAACTCAGGGCGCCGGTGCCTGCGCCGCGACCGCCTGCGTCCCGAGCGTGCCGCGGGCCGTGGCGCGCGCGCCGGCCACGCCTTCAGGCCATTCAAGCTGCAGCGCTCCGCTTGCACCGGGCGGCCCCTCGAGCGTGACGCTGGCGTGCACGTCCCCGGTACGCCCGGGCCAGTCCACCTCGCCGGAGACGGCCACGTCCGCGGTCCAGCGCACGCCATGCAGCGCCAGATGAAACCCGTCACCGGCCTGCGTCACCGTGACGGTGCCGTCGCGCAGGCCGAGGCCCGTGCCCGCCCCCGACGCGATCGCGCGCGCGATCGCGTCCTCGCAGGTGAGGAGCGCGGCGGTGACGACCTTGAGGGCGGCCTGGTCGGCCTGGTTGCCCTCGATGGCCGCGGCCGGCGACAGCTCCTCCGCGCGACGGGCGAAGCGGGGCACCAGCCGCACCGGCGGGACCTCGGCGGCGCAGCGGTCGTCCTCGGTGGACAGGTTGGCGAAGAAGCGTCGCACCAGGAGCGCGCCGCATTCGCTGCGCGAGTGCGCCAGTGCATTGACGTGAAAGCCGTTGGCGATCACGACGTGGTGGGCTCCGGGGAAGCGCGCCGCGGCCGCCGCCCCGTCTGCGGCGCTGGTCATGTTGTCGAGCTCGCCGGACACCACCAGCACCGGGATGTCGGGGTATGGCGCATCGGGCACCAGCTGCGAGGACGGCCACGCCGGCGTGCGCGCCGGCCAGTCGACGCATTCGTCGATGAACGCGTAGTCGAGCGGCATGCGGCGGTACTCGGCGATGCTGAAGGGCGCGTAGGTGTCGGGCAGGAGCGCCTGACGCTGCGCGATCGCGTGGTCGCGGGCCAGGACGCGCTCGCGCGGCGGCAGCGTCATGTCGAATATCTGGGGTGGGTCGCCGCAGGAGACCGCGGCCGCAAGGCCGGCGCTGAAGAGGCGTGCGTCGTGCGTGGGGTCGCGCGAGTCGACCTGGCCGCGGGTTTCGGCCATCAGGCGCAGGAGCGGCAGCCGGTCCCCTTCCACGAAGGCGCGCGCCGCGGCATCGGTCTCGCGCACCGAGGCGTAAGCCGGCGCGGAGCCGAACATGACGGTCGCGAGCGCGGCGGCATCCGCCCTGAAGCTCGTAAGCTCGAGCTCCCCGGTGCGCACGCGCGCCTCGAACGGATGGGCGCGCAGCGACTTCAGCGCCGGCGCGATGTGGTCCATCGAGCTGCCCGGGATGGCGCTGCATTCGCTCGAACGCTCGCAGGCGCGGTTGAACTTCTCGCGCATGGCAGGCGCGTAGTGCGGGTACCAGGGGTAATCCGGTCCATCCAGCGGGTAGGCGCCGTCCAGCACCACCGCGCGCAGCCGGTCCGGGTGACGCAGCGTGAACACCTGGCTGAAGTAGGTGCCGTAGGAGTCCCCGTAGAGGCCGATCCGCGCGACGCCCAGGGCCTGCAGGAGCGCCGCCAGGTCATCGGCGGCGAGCGCGGTGCTGTACAGGGCGACGCGCTGCCCGAGCGCGCGCCCGCAGGCACCGATGCCCTTCTCGGTGAGCGCCGCCGCCTGCTGGAGTGCGTGGCATTCGACCGCCCCCGAACGCCCGGTGCCGCGGTTGTCCATGATGAGGACGTCGTAATCGCCGCGCAGGGGCTCAAAAAGCTCCAGGTATTCGCTGCGCGATTCGGTGGCCGGAAAGCCGGGGCCGCCCTCGGTGGCCACCAGCATGCCGGCAGCCGGGGTACCCCCCGTGTGCGGCCAGTACTCGAAGTAGACCGGGACGGTCCCCGGCACCGTCCCCTGCGGATCGAGCGGCCGGCTGAAGGTGCCGCACCAGGGGGCAGGCGTGTCGCAGTGGCGCAGCGTGAGCTGGCCGACGGTCAGCGTCTCGGTGGAGGCATGGCCGTGGTCTGCGGAAAAAACGGGGGCCGCCGCCAGGACCAGGGCGAGGAACACCGGCACGCGGTGACCTTTCGACCTCATATATAAGTGTTGCGACCCCCGACCGGAAGGCGCGCCCGTGGCGCGCGGAACTTCATGCTTCTGGCGCGGTTGTAGTATGCCGGCCGCGGGACAGTCAAGCCTCCGCGTCTTCGAGGTTGTAAGGGCAATTTGCGAAAGGCTAACCTTCGCGCTCCGTGCCCGCAGATCCACGCCCGCCTTCCAAAGGATCCCGCCGATGAAGATCCCGACCCCGCTTCGCCCCTGGCTCCTGGGCCTCGTGGCCGTGCTGCCGCTCGCCGCGCTCGCGGACCCCACCCCACCCGCCCTGAAGACGCGCAACGTGATCCTGATCGTGAGCGACGGGCTGCGGTGGCAGGAGATCTTCACCGGCGCCGATGCACAGCTGATGAACGAGAAGAACGGCGGCATCTGGGACAGCGAGAAGCAGCTGAAGGCGCAGTACTGGCGCGACGACCCGGGCGAGCGCCGCAAGGCGCTGTTCCCGTTCCTGTGGGGCACGGTCATCCCCCGGGGGCAGATCTTCGGCAACCAGGCCAAGGCGAGCGTGGCCAAGGTCACGAACGGCCTGGCGTTTTCCTACCCCGGTTACAACGAGATGAGCACGGGGCATCCCGACCCGCGCATCAACTCGAACGAGTTCGGCCCCAACCCGAACGTCTCGGTGTTCGAGTGGCTGAACGGCCAGCCGGGCACCAAGGACCAGGTGGCCATTTACGGCACGTGGGCCAACTTCAAGGACATCTTCAACGTCAGCCGCAGCCACCTGAAGGTCGTGGCCGGCTGGGACACGCCCTACTCCGGGACGCTCACCTCCCACCAGGCCACCGTCAACCGCTTCTACGCGACGACCACCCGCTTCGACGGGGAAGACGTCTACGACAGCTTCATGCAGGTACTGCTGCTGGACGCGCTGCCGCACAGCAACGCGCGCGTGATGTTCGTCGGCTACGGGGAGACCGACAACTGGGCCCACCAGGGCCGTTACGACATGGTGCTGCAGAGCGCGCACGGCTTCGACCACTTCGTCGAGGAACTGTGGAACACGCTGCAGTCCCTGCCGCGGTACAAGGACCAGACGACGCTCATCATTACCACCGACCACGGCCGCGGCAGCGGCCTTACGGAATGGAAGGAGCACGGCGTCGAGCAGAAGGGCTCGGAGAACATCTGGATCGCGGTGATGGGCCCGGACACCCCGGCGCTCGGCGAGCGCAGCCACACCCCGGAGGTCCACCAGGCGCAGATCGCCGCGACCGTGGCCGCCTTCGTGGGGCGCGACTTCAGGAAGGGCGTGCCGGAGGCCGCCCCGCCGTTGCCGGATGTCATCGGGGCGCCCCGTTAGCGCTACTTCCGCTGCAGTCCCGGGGCCCGGATCCGCCGGATGAGCTACGCCATCCTGTTCGCGGCTGCGCTCTGGGCGGGGATCCAGAACGCGCTCGCCGGCGGCGGCTCGTTCATCACCCTGCCCTCGCTCATGCTCACCGGCATGGATGCGCGCGCCGCGAACATCACCTCCACGGTGGCATTGTTTCCGGCCCAGCTGGCCACCGGATGGACCGGGCGCGAGCAGGTCAGCGGGGCGGCCAACCTCAGCTTCCGCGCCCTGGTCATCATCAGCCTTATCGGCGGCGCGCTCGGGGCACTGCTGCTGCTCAGGACCCCGCCGCAGTTCTTCGCGCGCCTCGTGCCCTGGCTGGTGCTGTTTGCCACCGCCGTGTTCGCCTGGGGGAGCTTCGGACCGAAACGCTCCGGGACCGGGCACCTGAACCGCACCGGTGCCGGCATCGCGCAGTTCTGCATCTCGGTGTACGGCGGCTACTTCGGGGGCGGGATCGGCTTTCTCATGCTGGCGGCACTCACGGCGGCCGGGCTCGCGCTGCGCAATGCAGGGGCGACGAAGAACGTGCTCGCCGGGGTCATGAACGCCTCGGCCGTCGCGATCTTCGTGTTCTCACCCGAGGTGCGCTGGTTTGCGGCCGCCGTCGCCAGCGCCGGCGCCATCATCGGCGGCGTCGTGGGTGGCCTCATGCTGCAGAAGGTCAACGAGCGGGCCCTGCGGATGGTCGTGGTGGCGATCGGCATCGCGCTCACGATCGGCCTCTTCCTGCGCTCGCCCTGACACGCAAAGGAATCAGTCCCCGAATAGCGCAGCCGCGGCAACCGTCCCCAGGACCACGAGCCACGGCGGCAGGCGTGCCGGCACCAGGAGCAGGAACGCCGCGAGCGCCAGAAGCGCATCGGGCGGCCGGTGCACGGCTCCGGTCCATACCGGCGTGCACAGCGCGGCGGCCAGGAGCCCCACCACTGCCGCGTTGATGCCGGCGAGCGCCGCACGCGCCCCGGTCCGGCCGCGCACGGCATCCCAGAACGGCAACGCCGCGAGCACCAGCAGCACGCCTGGGAGGAAGATGCCGCCGAGCGCGATCAGTGCGCCCAGGACGCCATGGGGCTCCGGCGCGCAGATCGCCCCCAGGTAGCCGGCGAAGGTAAAGAGTGGCCCCGGCAGCGCCTGCGCCGCGCCGTAGCCGGCGAGGAATTGGGCATCGGTCACCCACCCGGGCGGAACGAATCCGGCCCGCAGCAGCGGCAGCATCACGTGGCCGCCGCCGAAGACCAGCGCGCCGGAACGGTAGGTCGCCCCGAACAGCGCGATCCAGTGCGCCGGGCTCGCCCGGACCAGCAGCGGAAGGACCGCGAGCAGCGCCAGGAACACGGTGAGGGCCCCCACGGCCACGCGGCGCGATACCGGCAGGGCCTCGATGTGCGGCGGCGCATCCGCGACGCAGGCACGGCATGTGAGCAGGCCTGCGAGTGCGCCGCCTCCAATGATTAGCAACTGGGCACCCGGCCGGCCGAGCCACAGGGATGCGCCCAGGGCGGCAAGGCCGATGAGCGCGCGGCGCAGGTCCGGAGTGAGCGTCCGTCCCATCGCAAGCACGGCCTGCGCCACCACGGCGACCGCGGCGAGCTGCAGGCCGTGGACGAGAAAGGCGGGGGGCTGCGTCTGCGGTCGCAGCGCGATAAGCGCGAGAACCGTCATCACCACGGCAGACGGCAGTGCGAACGCCAGGAAGCCCGCCAGCGCCCCCGCATAGCCTCCGCGCCTGAGCGCCAGGCAGAACACCAGCTGGCTGCTCGAGGGCCCCGGAAGCATCTGGCACAGGGCCAGGAGTTCCGCGAACAGCGCCTCGTCCACCCAGGCGAGACGCTCGACCACTTCGCGCCGGATGTAGCCGACGTGGGCCAGCGGGCCGCCAAAGGACGTCATCCCGAGCTTCAGGAAGACGCGGGCGATCGGGAGCGCCCGTCCGCCTTGAGGGTTCTTGAGCTGTGGTTCCATCATCCCCGGCCGGACTCGACCCGCAACGCGCGGTATGTAACCATTTTTTTGCGCACTCACAACGACAGCAACAGCCCCCTAAGCCGTGCCACCCAAGGCCTCCCATGCGAAACGCACTCCTGATCCTGTGCCTTTGTCTCACCCTGTCCCTGCCCGCAACGCCGCTCGCAGCCCGCGACAAGGAGCCGCCCGCCAAGGCGGCCAGGGACGACGCCGCCCCGAAGGGCGACAAGGCCGACCACGGCGGCAAGGACGACGAGTTCAAGCTCCCGCCCTTCCCGCCCGACAAGACCGTGTCGCAGCAGATCACGGTCGAGGGTCGCGTGCTCAAGTACGAGGCTACCGTGGGCTCGCTCCCGGTGCTCGATGAGAAGGGCAAGACGGTCGCGAGCGTCATGTTCACCGCCTACACCGTCCCCGGCGCGCACCGGCCGGTGACCTTCGCCCTGAATGGCGGACCGGGCGCAGCATCGGTCTACCTGAACCTCGGCGCCATCGGTCCCAAGCGCGTGCAGTTCGGGGCCGAGGGCGACAGTCCCTCGGATCCGGCGATTCCGCTCGACAACGCCGGCACCTGGCTCACCTTCACGGACCTGGTGTTCATCGATCCGGTGGGGACCGGGTTCTCGTATGCGCAGGTCGAGGAGCCGGAGGCCAAGAAGCGCTTCTACAACCCCAAGGCCGACGTCGAATACCTGTCGCGCGTGATCTTCGACTGGCTCGTCAAGAACGAGCGCCTGGCCTCGCCGAAGTACCTGGTCGGGGAGAGCTACGGCGGCTTTCGCGGGCCGCGCATCACGCACTTCCTGCAGACGCGCCTAGGGGTGGCCATGAACGGCGTGGTGCTGGTGTCCCCGTACCTCGAGCCGGCGGCGGACAGCGGCGGGGACCTCTCGCCGCTGCCGTGGATGCTGACGCTGCCCTCGATCGCGGCCGCCAACCTCGAGCGCAAGGGGAAGCTCACCGACGCCGCGATGGCGCAGATCGTGAGCTACACCCGCACCGACTACGTGACCGACCTGCTCAAGGGGCGCTCCGACGACCAGGCGATCGAACGCATCGTGACGCGGGTGACGGAGCTCTCGGGACTGGACCCGACGTTCGTGCGGCGCTCGGGCGGCCGGCTGGAAACGCAGGCCTACCTGCGCGAGGTGTTCCGCAGCGAGGGCAAGCTCGGCAGCCGCTATGACTCCAACGTCACCATGTGGGACCCGTTCCCGTATGCGCCGAACCAGCGCACGAACGATCCGCTCCTGGACAGCATCATCGCCCCAACCACGACCGCGATGGTGGACTTCGTGACGCACACCGTGGGCTGGAAGTACCCCGGGCGCTACAACGCGCTCAGCTACGAGGTGAACAAGCTCTGGAGCGACGGCTCCGATCCGGAGAGCCGCGGCGGGAGCGACCTGCAGCGCGGCTCGGTCGAAGAGCTGCGTAAGATCGTCGCCATCGACCCGAAGCTGAACGTGCTCATCGTGCACGGCTGGGACGACCTGTCCTGCCCGTTCATGGCCTCCGTGCTGATCGTCGACCAGATCCCGCTCATGGGAAACCCACAGCGCGTGCAGGTGAAGGAGTACCCGGGCGGCCATATGTTCTACAGCCGCCCACAGAGCCAGGCGTCGCTCAAGAAGGACGTGATGAAGATGTACGCCGTCCACTGACGGCCGGCGCCTCCGCACCGGTGCACGGCCACGTGCACCGGTGCGGACCCCTGCCGTATGCTCGGAGCGGCCCACCCTGCCGGGCGTTGACATAAGCACATGATTCAAAAGAGCATTCACTCATGAATGCCGCACCTTCCCGCGCTCGCCCCACCCTTTGGGTACCGCATGAGCGATGAGGCGCTGCTGAACGTCGTCGGCTCCTTCGAGCGGGCGCGCGTGCTGGTGCTGGGGGATGTGATGCTCGACCGCTTCGTCTACGGGCAGGTCGAGCGCACCTCGCCCGAGGCGCCCGTGCCGGTCATGGCGCTCGGGCGCACCTCGCAGATGCCGGGCGGTGCCGCGAACGTCGCCCGCAACGCCGTCGCCCTGGGGGCGCAGGTCGAACTGATCGGCGTGGTCGGCGCCGACGAGTCCGCCGCCGATCTCACCCGGCAACTTGCCGGACTCCCCTCGCTGCGCACGCACCTGATCCCGGATCCGAAGCGGCCGAGCACCGTGAAGACGCGCTACGTCGCCGACCGGCAGCAGATCCTGCGTACGGACGTCGAGGACGCGCGCGCGCTCGACGAGGCGGTTGCCGGAGCCCTCCTTGCCGCGTTCCGCGAGGCGCTCGTCCGCAACGACGTCGTCGTGCTCTCCGACTACAACAAGGGCGTGCTCAGCGCCGCCGTCACCGGGCAGGCGATCGCGGCCGCGCGGGCCGCCGGGAAGCCGGTGCTGGTCGATCCAAAGAGCCGCTCTTTCGAGAAGTACCGCGGCGCGAGCGTCCTTACCCCCAACAAGCATGAACTGCAGGGCGCCGCGGGCCATGACTGCGCGAGCGACGAACAGGTGATCGCCGCCGGGCGCGGCATCCTCGCCCAGGGAATCTGCAGCACCGTCGTCGCCACGCGCGGCAAGGAAGGCATGACCATCGTGCAGGCGGACGGCGCGGCGCAGCACATCCGCACCGTGGCGACCGAAGTGTTCGACGTCACCGGCGCGGGCGACACCGCGATGGCGGCCATGGCGGTGAGCCTTGCGAGCGGCGCAGACATCGGCAGCGCCGCGCGCCTGGCCAACGTCGCCGCCGGCATCGTGGTCGGCAAGTACGGCACGGCGACCGCGAGCGCGGACGAGATCGTGGAGCGGCTGCGTGGGAGCGACGACGGCACGGCCGTGACGGCCTACACGCTCGAGCGCGCCCACCTGCTGGTGCAGCACTGGCGACGGCTCGGCCTGCGCGTCGCGTTCACCAACGGCTGCTTCGACCTGCTCCATCCGGGCCACGTGTCGCTCTTGTCCCAGGCGCGCCACACGGCCGACCGCCTCGTGGTGGGCGTGAACTCGGACGCCTCGGTGCGACGCCTGAAGGGCGCGGGGCGTCCCGTCCAGGGGGCCGGGGCGCGGGCGCTGGTGCTGAGCTCCATGCGCAGCGTGGATGCGGTCGTCATCTTCGAGGAGGACACGCCGCTGAAGCTCATCGAGAGGCTCGAGCCGGACGTGCTGGTCAAGGGCGCCGACTACACGGTCGCCACCGTGGTTGGCGCAGAGTTCGTGCAGTCACGCGGCGGGCGGGTGGTGCTCGCCGAACTGGTGCCGTCCCAGAGCACCTCCGAAACCCTGAAGCGCATGAATCCAGGCGGCCCGACGTGAGCCCGCCGGCGGCGCGCCGCGCCATCGTGCTGGATCGCGACGGCACGATGATCGTCGACCACGGCTACCTCGACGACCCCGGGCGCATCGCGCTGCTGCCGGGTGCGCTCGCGGGACTCAAGGCATGGGTGGCTCGCGGTAACCGCCTGATCATCGTGAGCAACCAGTCCGGCATCGGCCGGGGCATGCTGACGCGGGAGCTGGTGGACCGGATCAATGGTCGTCTCCTCGAGATCCTCGCCCGCGACGGCGTGCGCATCGACGGTGTCTACTACTGTCCCCACGCACCCGGGGAAGGCTGTGATTGCCGCAAGCCCGCTCCGCGCCTGGTCCTGGAGGCGGCGCGGCGCTTCGGCTTTGACCCCGGGCACACGGTCGTCATCGGCGACAAGAGCAGCGACGTGGAGCTCGGCCAGAACCTCGGGGGCGTTAGTATGCTGCTGTCGGCGGACGGCAAGACGAGCGACGGGCTGCCGGCACACCCCGACTTCGTGGTGGCCACGCTCGAGCAGGCCGCGCGCATCACCGCGCGCCTCGAGGACGAAGGCGCGCCGCGCGCGCAGAAGGCTTAAGCGATGAAGACCTACCTCGTCACCGGCGGCGCCGGGTTCATCGGCTCGAACGTGGTCGCGCACCTCGCCGCCGCTGGCGCGGAAGTCGTGGTATGCGACTGGCTCCGGCACGACGAGCGCTGGCGCAACCTCTCCCACCACGAGATCGCGGACCTGATCCTCCCGCAGGCGCTGCCCGAGTGGCTGCACCAGCACGGCGCGCGCCTCGACGCCGTCGTGCACATGGGCGCGAACAGCTCCACGACCGAGACCGATGCCGACCTCATCTACGCGCAGAACAGTCGCGCGACCCTAGATCTGCTCGCCTGGTGCACCGCCCAGGGCAAGCGGTTCATCTATGCCTCATCGGCGGCGACCTACGGCGATGGCAGCGCGGGGTTCGATGACGACGGCAGCTGCGCGGCGCTTGCGCACCTGCGGCCACTCAATGCCTACGGCTGGAGCAAGCACCTGGTTGACCGGCGCGTCGCGCGCCTGCAGGAACGCCAGGCGCCCCTGCCGCCCCAGGTGGTGGGGCTCAAGTTCTTCAACGTCTACGGCCCGAACGAAACTCACAAGGGGTCGATGCAGTCGGTCGTGGCGCGCAACTACCCCGCCGTCGCCCGGGGTCAGGCGGTGCGCCTGTTCCGCAGCGCGAATCCGCGCTACGCCGACGGCGGCCAGATGCGCGACTTCATCTACGTCAAGGACTGCGTGGACGTGATCGCATGGCTCCTCGAACACCCGAAGGTCTCGGGCCTCTTCAACGTCGGCTCGGGCAAGGCACGTACCTGGCATGACCTGGCGCAGGCGCTGTTCGCCGCCTGCCAGCAGGCGGCGCGCGTCGAGTTCATCGGCATGCCACTGGAGCTCGAGGCCAAGTACCAGTATTTCACCGAGGCGCGCATGGAACGCCTGCGGGCGGCCGGGTATACGCGCCCATTCACCTCGCTCGAGGACGGCGTCCGCGACTACGTCAGCGGCTACCTGAGCCGGCCCGACTCCTACCGTTGAGCGCTCAGGCGCCCCGACTGCGGGGCGGCAGCGCCTGCCAGGCGCTGAGGACCTGCTCGACGTCCAGGGCGTCGACGCGGGTCGATGCCGGCGGCCCCCCGAGGGAGCGCACCACCGAACCGCGCGGGCCGCGCGGAAGCCACTTCTTCGGGTCCTCGGCGCCGTAGAGCACCAGGAGCGGCAGCCCGCAGGCCGCGGCGACGTGCGCCGGGCCGGTATCGATCGAGATCATGCTCTGCGCGACCGTACACAGAGCGAGCAGGCGCCGCAGCGGCAGCTCCGCGGCACTGACGGCGGGATTTGCGGCGGCCTGCGCGATCTTGCGCAGCATCGGACCTTCCTGCGGCGCGCCGCACAGGAGAATTCGCAGCCGCGGCTGCGCGGCGCTGATTCGTCGCGTGAGTTCGACCCAGCGCTCCAGGGGCCACGCCTTGTCGTCAGCGCCACCGGCCTGGTACCGCTCGCGGTGCCGGCTCAGCGTACGGAAGTTCCCCGTCTGCACGAGCACGAGCGGATGCCCTGCGAGGCCGGCCGCCGCCAGCCAGCCCTCGAGATCGGCAACGTCGGCCGCCTGCGCGTAGAGCTGCGGTGCGGCGCCGGCCGGTGCGTCCGCGATCCGCCCGGCGGGGAGCCCCGGCGGTGTCTCCTGCCCGAAGCTGACCAGCCGCTGCACCCACGGTTCGTCGCCGCGTCCCGGCGGGTCCGTGATGTAGAGGCAGCGGCGCGGGTCAATGCCGCCCCACTTGAGCAAGCGGCGGATGCGCGGCACCTGGCGCGGCTGGTACTCACAGACGTAGACCGGGCCGGGCGCACTGCGCCGCAGGGCGCAAAGCGCGCGCCAGGCGGCGCCGCTGAAGAGGAACGGGGAGTGTCGCGGGAGGTCGAACACCTGCGCGACGTCAGGATGGCCGGTAAGGAGTGGCTCATTCCAGGGACCGGCCCCCACTACCAGGCACGGACGTCCATAGCGCGCGTGCAATTCCCCGAGCAACGCTGTGAGCATCACCATGTCCCCGAGCCGCCCGAAGCGCACCACGGCCGGCGTCAAGTTGAGGAGCTCAGGTTCGGTCACGGCGTGGGAGTCTAACGAAACGCGCTGCACGCCGGAACGCCGCCAGCAAGGCGAGCCTCAGGGCAATTCCAACTTCGCCACGCCGTTCACCGTGCGGAACTCAAGCGGCTTCAGTCCGTAGGCTGCAGTGCGTTCGCGGATCTCGCCCAGGATCCGGGCAACCTCAACCGGCCGGCGCTCCAATCGCGGTGTGCCGCTGGTGCGCAGGGAATCGCCGTACCCGAGGTTCACCGGATAGAGCGAGATCGAGGCGAGCCTGCCGCGGCTGAACTGCAGCTGCGCGAGTACCGACTGGAATGGATACGGGCTCCTGAACGAGACGGCGTTCAAGGGCGCCGTAAGGTCGTAGTCGGTCGCCCGCTCCGGATGGGCGTAGGTGCCCTCGAGGAGGGCACGATTGAGCGCAAACAGTTCGCCGGGCACGGGCTCCTGGATGTCGCTCCAGAAGAAGTCGCCGAAGCCGTAGAACACGGGCCGGCCGTGATAGACCTCCATGGGCCCCAGGTTGTGGATGCCGGTGGTCGCGAACACGTCGGCCCCGGCATCGATCGCTCCGTGGGCAAGTGACTTCAGGAACTCTCCCGGCAGCATGGGGAAGCCATGCTCGCAGTCCCAGGCACACTCGTGGGCGTGCACCGCCACGATGACCAGGTCGGCATGCTGGCGTGCCTCCCGAATGGAACGCCCCACGCTCTCAAGATCCGCAACGTCGATCGCATATTCGTTGAAGTCGCGGTCATCCTGAACGTAGGTCGTCCCGTTCAGCGTGAGCGATGCGGGGACTGCACCACAGCTGCGCCGGTTCATCTGGCAGTCGGCACCGGCGAGCGCAGCCATCGCAGGCGCACGTACGTGAACCTTCAGGGCCAGGTGGACGGCACTCAGGCCCGCACGGCCAGGTGCGCTGCCGTGCGGATCGCGTGCATCGGTCGAGGGCCTGAAGGTCGTCGCGAACGACACCAGAGCGACGCGGCCCTTGCGGCTCTCGAAGTAGCCGGGAGCGCGCGCCAGCGCGGCCGTCTCGCCGCAGCCCGCATAGGGAATTCCGGCCTCCTCCAGGCGCCGGCTGGTCTCGCGCATCCCTTCCAGCCCCCAGTCCAGAGCGTGATTATTGGCACGCCCGAGCAGTGAGAACCCCATCTTCTTCAGATCGGGTGCGACTGCCGGAAGCGCGATGTTGGCCCAGTCGCCGTCGTAGGGGTAAGGAGCGCCGCTGAAGTGGCGGATGTCGATGATCGTGGTCTCGAGATTCCCGAAGGCTGCATCGCTCGAACGCACCACGGAAAGCAGTTCGTCGAATCCCGGAACCGGGGCCGCCTCGGTCAGGGGCCGCGCGATGATGAGGTCACCGGCGAGCGCCAGCGTGAAGCCGTCGGCCACCGTCGTGCGGTCCTCTCCGGACGGCGGTCGCAATGGATCGAGTGCATCCGGCTGGATGACCTGCGGATCCGCTGGCGGCCACGCCAGATCGGCTGGGTGCCCTGCAGAGGCGGCACACGCCAGCGCGAGAGCGATCACTGTGGTGCGAACGGGGAACAAGGTCATGGCAGTCAGCCTTTCGTTGGGGCCGGTGAACGCGGCCGCGGCGCACGGCGGTAGAGCGGCGCGGTGAGCGTCTGGTGGCGGTCGCGGCTCGGAGCGCAGCCGAAGGTCTTGCGGTAAACGCGCGAAAAATGCTCCAGCGAGCCAAAACCCGAGGTCTGCGCGATCTCGGTCACCGACAGGTCGGTCTGCTCCAGGAGGTTGTGCGCGCGCGAGAGTCGCAGGCCCAGGTAGTAGCCGCTCGTCGTGGTCCCGGTGCCGCGCCGGAAGTGCCGCCGCAGGTGCCGGGCCGATACCTTCAGGCGCCGGGCAAGTTCGTCGCCAGGCAGCGGCTCGTCCAGATGGCGTTTCATGAGCTCGACGGCCGCGCGCACGACGCCATCGCCGTCGCCCGAGCCGGGCGTCCCGGCGTGCAGCTGACGCTGGACCGCCGGCCGCGGGCGGCCGAGCAGCATCTCCTGAGCAACCTCCTCGGCAAGCGAGCGCCCGGCTTCGCGGCGCACCAAGTGCAGCATGAGTTCGATAACGGTGGTACCGCCGGCGCAAGTCATCCGGCCGCGCTCCGCGGTGAAGATCTGCTCGCGTGCGTTCACGCGCGGGTAGCGCTCGCGAAAGCCATCGAGATTTTCCCAGTGCACCGCGGCAGCATGCCCGTCGAGCAGGCCCGCATCAGCCAGGACCTCGCTTCCGGTCTCGATGCCGCCGATCTCCGTGCCGGCGGCGGCGGCCCGGGCAAGCGCTGTGCGCAGCCGAACCTGACCGACGTGCTGCTTGGGATCGAAACAGGCCAGTACCAGGAGGACATCCAGGTGCTGGCGTGCACTCAGGGCGGAATCGACGGCCACGGCACTGCCGTTGCTAGCCCGCACCGGAGTGCCATCGAGAGAGAGTTTCTGCCAGCTGAAGCGCGCTTCCTGCGCGCGCCAGTTCGCGAGAAACAAAGGCTGCACGGCGGCCACGAGCCCGAAGTACGAAAACTCCGGCAGCAACAAGAATCCCACCTTGTAGGGTCGTGCCTTCATTCGTGATCTGCGTCCCGCCGCGGCCGCGTCATGCTGAACCTCGGGCGTCGGACGACTTGAGCAATCCGGTCAGATTAGGCCATGTCCGTATCGCGCAGATGGCCGAATTCGTCAAGTGGTGCTTGCAGGCGCCGCTAGATTGCCGCCATGTCCCGCGACCTCAAGACCATTCCCCTTACACTGCCGGCCGCGCCGCGCACGCGGCTGTTGCGCCTGCTGCAGCCGCGCAGCATTGCCTTGGTCGGAGGCAGCGCCTGCGCGGAGATCGTCCGCCAGTGCCGCAAGCTCGGTTATGCGGGCCGGTTGTGGCCGGTTCACCCGAGTCTCGATGAGATCGAGGGCCTGAAAGTCTACCGCTCGGTGGCCCAGTTGCCCCAGGGACCGGACGCCGCATTCATCGCCGTCAACCGCCAGGCGACACTCGAGGCGATCCGGGCGCTCGCGATCCGGGACAGTGGCGGTGCCGTCTGCTACGCCTCCGGGTTCTCCGAGAGTGGGCCACAGGGTCGTGGTCTGCAGAACGACCTCGCGGCGGCGGCGCTCGACATGCCGTACTTCGGGCCGAACTGCCACGGCTTCATCAACTACCTCGATGGGGTCGCGCTGTGGCCCGAGCAGCAGGGAGCCCGCCGTGAGTCGCGTGGCGTCGCACTCGTCACCCAGTCCGGCAACATCGCCCTGAACCTCACCATGCAGGCACGCGGCCTGCCCTTGAGCTACGTCGTCACGCTCGGCAACCAGGCCAATCTCACGCTCGCGGATGCCATCGAAGCGCTGATCGAGGACGAGCGCGTGACGGCGATCGGCCTGCATATCGAGGGCGTCGCCGACCCGGCGCGCTTCCTGCGCGCGAGCGCGCGGGCACGGGCGCGCGGGATAGCCATCGTCGCGCTCAAGTGCGGCAGCTCTCCCCTGGGGGCGAGGCTCGGACTGAGCCACACCGCTTCGCTTGCGGGCGCCGATGAAGTGGCCGGAGCTTTCCTGAAGCGCGCCGGCGTCCCACGCGTTCGATCGCTCCCGGTCCTGCTGGAGACGCTCAAGGTGCTGCACGTCTGCGGGCCGCTACGGGGCGCCGACATCGCCTCGATGAGCTGCTCCGGGGGTGAAGCGGGGCTGGTGGCGGATGCCGGCCTCGCCCACGGCCTCAATCTCCGGCCGTTCAGCGCCGCTCAGGAACGCCGGATCCGCGCAACCCTGCCGGCGCTCGCGCAGGTCTCCAACCCGCTCGACTACCACAACTTCACCTGGAACGACCCTAAGGCGCTGGAAGCAACCTACGCGGCGGTGCTGTCGGCGGGATTCGATCTGAGCCTGCTGGTGATGGACTTTCCGCGCACCGACCGCTGCTCGGCGCAGGGCTTCGAGGCACCGCTCGGCGCCTTCATCCACGCGGCCCAGGAGACCCCGGCGCGTGCGGCCGTAATCGCAACGCTTCCTGAGAGCCTTCCCGAGGCGCGCGCGCGGGAGCTGATCGGGGCAGGGGTCGTGCCGCTCCTGGGCTTGGAAGAGGGGCTTGCGGCGATTGGAGCCGCGGCCGCGTGCGGCAATGCGCCACTCAATCTCGCCCCACTACTGGACGGCGTGGAGGCCCCAGAGCCGGACAACGTCCGCACCTGGTCCGAGTGGGCGGCAAAGCAGGCGCTCCATGCCCGGGGCCTCGCGGTGCCCCGTGCACGCCGGGTAGGGTCACCTGCTGCCGCTGCCGCTGCCGCCGACGAACTCGGCTACCCCGTCGTGCTCAAGGCAGTGGGTAGTTCCATCACCCACAAGACCGAACTTGGGGCGGTGCGGCTCAACCTCCGCTCACCGCTTGAGGTTGAGGCGGCGGCGCACGAGATCCTGGTGGCACTCGGCACCGAGCTCCTCGTCGAGGAGATGATCGAGGGTGGGGTCGCGGAACTTATAGTCGGTATTTCACGCGATCCGGTGTTCGGACTCTACCTCGTGATCGGCTCCGGCGGCGTGCTCGTGGAGCTGGTCGCGGACCGCTGCACGCTCCTCCTCCCGGCTTCCGATGCCGAAATCCGCGCCGCGATCACATCGCTCAGGGCGGCGCGGCTCATCTGGGGCTACCGGCGGCGCCCGAGCGGCGACCTCGATGCCGCGGTAGCCGCGGTTCGGGCCATCCAGGACTTTGCACTGACGCACCCCGGCCGGCTCGTCGAACTCGACGTCAACCCCCTGATCGTGCGCGAGCACGACGCGATTGCGGTGGATGCGCTGCTGCGGATGTCGGCGAGCTGAGGGCCTCAGGATGAACGACTGCGTTCGCACCCAGCTCGCGGATGGCATCTTCGAGGTGACGCTCGACCGGCCGAAGGCGAATGCCATCGATGCCCCCACCAGCCGCCTGCTCGGGGAGGTCTTTGCCCGGTTCCGCGACACCGACGCTGCGCGAGTCGCCATAGTCACGGGCGGGGGCAGCCGGTTCTTCTGTGCCGGGTGGGACCTGGTAGCCGCCGCAAACGGCGAACCGCAGGACGCAGACTACGGGATCGGCGGATTCGGGGGCCTGCAGGAGCTACAGGGCCTTAACAAGCCGGTAATCGCCGCGGTCAACGGCATGGCGGTGGGAGGCGGTTTCGAGCTCGCGCTCGCCGCGGACCTGATCATTGCGGCAGACAGCGCACGCTTCGCACTGCCGGAAATCAAGGCAGGAACGCTCGCCGATGCGGCGACCCTGCGCCTGCCAAAGCGACTACCGTGGCACTTTGCCATGGAGCTCCTGATGCTCGGGCGCTGGATGGACGCCGGCGAAGCCCACTCCCGGGGACTGGTCGGGTGGCTGAGCCCCGCCGAGGAACTCATGCCTAAGGCCCGCGCCCTGGCGCGCACGCTCGTAGACGGACCGCCGCTGGTTCTTGCCGCCATCAAGGAGGTGGCGAGGCGCTCGGAGGGCTGGAGCTTCGAACAGGGAATGGACGCTATCCGCAAGCGATCGCTCGCGACCGTCGCGCAGCTGTACGCAAGCGAGGACCATCTCGAGGGGCCGCGTGCCTTCCGCGACAAGCGCGCACCACAGTGGCGGGGCGGATGATCCGCATCGAGACCCGCTCGATCGACTATGTGCCGGCCGCCGAGCGCCATGGCCATCCCTGGCACCTGTGGCCGGTATGGTTCACCGGGGGGACGCAGCTGGCCAGCGTCGCGACGGGAGTGATCGGCGTGGCCCTGGGCGCGAATCTACTGTGGACTGCAATCGCGGCTACGCTGGGATGCGCACTGGGAACGTTCTTCATGGCACTGCACTCCGCGCAGGGTCCGCAGCTCGGGCTGCCGCAGATGATCCAGTCGCGGCCGCAGTTCGGGTACATGGGGGCGCTCCTGGTTTGGGTGATCGCCCTCATCAGCTACGTCGGCTACAACGCCTTTAATGAGGTGCTCGGCGGCGACACGGCATCGCGGCTCACGGGCCTCAGCGCGCGCGGTTGCGGCACGTTCTTCACCCTCGTCGCGCTCGGCATATCCGCGGTCGGCTACGACCTCATCCATCGTGCACAGCGCTGGCTCGCATACCTCATGATCGCGGTCCTTGCGATGTTCACCGCCGCCGCCTCCGTGCATCTGCCGCTGCCGTCATCGTCGTGGTCCCTACGTCCCTTCCCGACCACCGCATTCCTCACGCAATTCTTCGCCGCCGCGGCTTACCAGCTCAGCGGAGCGTTCTACGTCTCGGACTACTCGCGCTACCTGCCGCGTTCGGCGGGCGTCCGCGCGCCCTTCTACTGGACCTACGGTGGCGCTTTTGCGGGAAGTCTCTGGGCGATGCTCGTCGGCTCTGCGGCCGCCGCGGCATTCCCGGGACTATCGGTCGCGGCGGCACTGAGCTCGGCCGGCGATGCGGTTTACCCCGGGTTCGGAGGTCTATTGCTTGGAGTGGCCCTCCTTGGACTCCTCACGATGACGAGCCTCAACTACTACGGCGCCTCCCTCACCCTGCTCAGTGTGGCGGACTCCTTCCACCCGGTGCAGGCGACCCGCAGAAAGCGCATCGTCGCCGTCCTACTTGCGGGGGTTTGCGCCCACGCGATTGCGCGCGGGGTCTCAGGTGACTTCGTGCGCGGCTTCAGCGATCTGCTGGCGATACTCCTGTGTCTCTTCACGCCCTGGACCGCCATCAACCTGGTGGACTTCTATCTCATACGCCGCACTCACTACTCGATCCGCGAGATCTTCAATCCGCGCGGACTCTACGGGCGGTGGAACTGGCGTGGGCTCTCCGCCTACGCTGCGGGGTTCCTCGCGATGCTGCCGTTTGTGAACACCGAGCTGTACCAGGGACCAGTCTCCCGGGCGCTCGGAGGCACGGATGTGTCCATGCCGGTGGGACTCGCGGTCGCAGCTGCCCTCTACTATTTGAGCTATCGCTCGGTCGATCTCGGCCCCGAGTTTCGCGCCGCGCGGGTCGCCGATCGCGGCCTCGACGCCTGAGCGGACGGCCATGATCCGCGACGCAGTCTTCGTCACCTGCGGGGTAACCGGATCGGGCGACTCGGCCAGCAAGTCGCCCCACGTACCTGTGACGCCCGCACAGATCGCCGCCGCCGCGCTCGAGGCCCATGGTGCTGGTGCGGCGATCGTTCACCTGCACGTACGCGATCCCCGGACGGGGAAGGCGAGCCGCGACCCGGCACTTTTCCGAGAAGTCGTCGAGCGGATACGCGAGCGCAATGGCGAAGTGATCATCAATCTCACGGGGGGCATGGGCGGCGATCTGGTCTTCGGGCCCGGCGAGCGGCCGCTCGAGCTGGCTCCCGGCACGGACTTTGCCGGCCCCCAGGAGCGCATGCGGCACATCATCGCGCTCCGACCGGAGATCGGGACGCTCGACTGTGGCTCGCTCAACTTCGGCGAACTGCTTTACGGCACGACACCCGGTTACCTCCGCGAGATGGCGCGGGGCTATCGCGAAAGTGGCGTGCGCCCCGAGGTTGAGGTATTCGAGCTCGGACACATCGAGCTCGCAAGGCAACTGCTGGGCGAGGGTGCGCTCGATCCTGCGTCCCTGTTCCAGCTGTGCCTCGGGGTCCGATTTGGGGCGCCTGCCACGCCCGAGGCGATGCTGGCTCTCAAGTCCGCACTCCCGGCTGGCGTCATCTGGTCGGCGTTCGGCGTCGGACGACAGCAGATGCCCATGGTGGCGCAGACCGTACTGCTCGGCGGCAACCCCCGCGTGGGGCTCGAGGACAATCTCTACCTGGACCGGGGAGTGCTGGCCACCAACGGTCAGCTGGTCGAGCGTGCGGTGCGAATCGTCGAATCTCTGGGAGCGCAGGTGATGTCCGGCCGCCAGACACGGCAGTACCTGAACCTGCCCATTGCACCCTGAAGCAGCGCCGGCTTGTCCGGCGAATCTGATAAATTCCCCGGCCCCTGCACCCAACGGGTGCGCACGCAGACCTCAGGCCTATGTCGACCAGCGACCGCGCGTCGCCCTACAGGGCCCTGCGTGTTTCCCTCATCGCGGCCTGCAGTGTAGCCCTGAGCGCCTGTCAGCAGCGTCCCGCCGCGCCCGAGGAGGCCCGGCCGCACGATCAGCGCACCTACCAGGCGCCCGTCGAGAACGGCTTCGATCCCCTCCCGGGGGCCCCGGCGACCCACCGGCTCACCGGCATACTCGACGGGGCGGCCTACCGCATCGAGATCCCGCAGGCGGGCTGGAACGGTCAGCTCGTCATGTGGGCGCACGGCTACCTCGGCAACGCGCCGCAGCTCTTCGTCGGAGAGCCCCCGATGCGCCGTCACCTGCTGGAGCGCGGCTACGCCTGGGCGGCGTCCAGCTACAGCCGCAACGGCTACGATGCGCGGGTCGGCGTGGAGGATACGAACGCGCTGGCCTTGAGCTTCCAGACGCTGGCGCGCCAGCACGGCGTCCCGGTGACCTCCCCGCGGAAGATCCTGATCGCCGGCAACTCCATGGGCGGCCACATCGCTGCGGCGGCGGTGGAGCGTGAGACGCTCGCCGATGCGAATCACCGCGTCCACTACGCCGCAGCGCTGCCGTTCTGTGCCGTGCTCGCCGATACCTGGCTCACCGGCTACTTCGCGGCCTACCACCTGGCCGCCCTGCAACTGGCGGGGATGCCGGCGGCCGCTTACCCGATCCCTCGCTGGCACGCGGTCGAAGGTGCGGCAAAGGCGGCGCTCTGGAGCGACTTTCCGGCAAGGACCACGGCCGCGGGCGAGCGTCTGCGCGAGATCGAGATGAACCTGAGCGGCGGCCCGCGGCCGTTTTTTTCGGAAGCATTCGCCGACCCCGACCTGCAGGACACGCTCTGGTCCACCGGTCCCCGTGACGGCACCCTCGGTGGCATTCTCAATGGCAGCGTCGCAGATACCCGCAGCATTATTTACCGGTTCGAGACGAGCGACGGCGCCCTGTCGGCAGCGGAGGTCGAGTTCAATGCTCACATCGCGCGCGCGGCGCCCGTCCCGGACGCAAACCGGCGGCGCCGCGACGGGCTGCGCTGGGTCCCGGTGCTCGAGGGCGACATCGGGGTGCCGGTCCTCACGGTTCACACCCTGGGCGATCTGTACGTGCCGCTGGCGGTCGAGCAGATCTACCGGGAGCGCGTCCGCCGTCGTGGACATGAGTCCCTCCTCGTGCAACGGGTGGTCCGCGACTTCAGGCATTGCGCGTACACCGAAGCGGAGGCGTCCGAGGCGTTCGATGACCTGGTGCGCTGGGAAGCCGGCGGCGCGCGGCCGGCGGGCGACGAAGTCACCGACTCCGCGGCACTGGCATCTCCCACGGCAGGCTGCCGCTTCACCCGCAATGACCCCGCCAGCCCGAACGCCGCCCGGCGCGCAGCCGCGCAGGCGCACTACCCGCCCTGCCCCGCTTCAGGTCACACTACTCCATGAACCGCGCACTCGTGATTCTCGGCCTCGTGATCCTCTTTGCCGGCCTGGCATGGACCTACGTGCGTCGGCTGCCACTCTTTCATCTGCCGGGAGACGTCGTCATCGATCGGCCGGGCCTTAAGATCTTCGTCCCGATCACGTCCATGCTCCTGCTCAGCCTGGTGATTTCCGGGGTGGCATGGCTTCTGCGACGCTGATGGCGCGGATTCGCGCGCCCCTGGGGATTGCAGCCCTCCTCATTCTGGTCCTCGCGGTCGCGGCGGCGCTGCTGGCGCCCTACGTCTATCCGGAGGTCGAGTACCGGCTGCAGGGACCGACGACCCAGCTCTTGCCTAAGCCCACCGGCGAGGTCTCGGGACGGTGGTACGACGACTACTTCCTCGTCGAGCAGATCGATGCCAGCACGTTCGCGATCGGCGAGCCGCGCTACTACCAGGGAAACTACAGCTACCTGCTGCTCGGGACCTCGCGCGCCGTGCTCTTCGATGCCGGCACGGGCACACGGGACATCGTCCCGGTGGTGCGCTCGCTGACGACGCTCCCGGTCACGGTCATCCCCTCGCACCTGCACTACGACCACGTGGGTGCGCTGGGGCGCTTCGACCGCACCGCCCTAATCGACGATCCTGGTCTGCGCGCCCGGACCCACGATGGCGTGCTCCAGCTCGGACGCTACGAATTCCTGGGTTTCCTCGATGACCTCCCGGCGCCCTCGTTCAGGGTCGACGAGTGGTGGAAGCCGGACACCACGATCGACCTGGGCGGGCGCCAGGTACAGGTCATCGCCACCCCGGGCCACACCCCGACTTCCGTGTCTCTCTACGACGCGCGGAACAAGGAAGTCTTCGTCGGTGACTTCGTCTATCCGGGCAACCTGTACGTGTTCCTCCCGGGCGCGAGCCGCAGCGCCTACCTGACGACCACCCGCAAGCTGCTCAGGCAGCTGAACCTCAGCACGCGCGTCTTCTGCGCTCACATGGCCGAACCGCCTGCACCCGTGCGTGCTCCCATGCTAACGCTCGATGAGCTCCAGTCCCTTGATCAGGCGCTGGTGGCCCTCGATGCAGGTCGCATCGTGGCGGACCCGAACGTGGAGTTTCAGCGCCTCCTGAAGTTCCCGCGGGTGTTCGTGGTGAATGGCGACCTGCGGATCGCCACGGGATTTCCCTGGAATGACCAGTAAGCCGGCACGCTGCGGGTCCTTTGCGGCTCATCGCCGGGAATAAACCCCTGCGTCGCTGCGTCCTCTGAAGCGAACGACATCCTTCCTTCGGAGATTCCCCATGTCACCTTCCAAAGGGGCCGGCCCCAAGGCCGCCCTCTACGCCCTCGTGTGTCTTTTTTCTGGCGGAGTGCTTAGTGGCTGCGCCGAATTGCACGAACTCAGGGAATGCGGCCCGCACGGGTGCGCCACGGATAGGCAGATCACGGCCGCGGTCCATGAACGGCTGAGTGCTCAGCGCGGGCTCCTCGAACCGATAACGGTACAGACCTACCAAGGCACGGTGTATCTCGGCGGGCGGGTGCTCACCGAGGCACAGAAAGAGGCTGCCGGGTCGACCGCGCTCGCGACCGCCGGCGTGCTGTCACTGCGCAATGACCTGGTCGTCGAAGAGGACTCGGGCTCGTAAATCGGGGCGACCGGCCACGGATGGCCGGTCCTGGTGCATGCGGCGAGCTCTTCGGGTTTTGGGGCCCCAAGAGCGTGCCAAGGGGCAGCCAGGCCTGGGCGCACGTTCGATCTGGCGCGGTACAGGCGCTGGAACCCCGTGGAAATCGTGACTATTTGCGAAAAGCGAGCACTGCAGCGGAGAAGCGCGTACGCTGCCCTCGGCTCGTGATCTTTCGCCTTGTCTGTCTCGCCCGCGGCGCACCTCAGCGCTATCTCCGGGCCAGTCTCTCACCTCGTAAGCCCGACGAACCACGGCGGCGGATTAGAACCGCCGAACTTTCATCCCAATCATTTTTAATGTGAGTGCTCCAAGTGACCAAACTCTATGTGGGAAATCTCCCCTTCACCGCCACCGAAGAGGCCGTGAATGCTTTGTTTTCCAAGCACGGTACTGTTGAGAAGGTCTCGTTGATCAATGATCGCGACACGGGTCGTCCGCGCGGTTTCGGCTTCGTGGAGATGTCCAGCGCCGATGCGTCCCGCGCCATGCAGGCGCTCAATGGCACCGACTTCGACGGCCGCGCCCTGAAGGTCAGCGAAGCTCAGGAACGCGAGCGTTCAGGCGGGGGCCGCCCGCGCCGCTGAGGATGCCCATGAGCGCGACGCGTTCCAGGTCCGAAGGCTCGTGCGGACGCAGTACCGCATGAGCGGCTACGAGTTCACGATCTCATTGCGCCTGCGACATCCTGATATAGATCCGAACGAGATCACGGACGCACTCGGTATTGAGCCGCAGCACACCTGGAGGGCCGGCGATCCGCGGCGCGATCCGGACGGCGGAGCGCTTGTCGGTGCGTACCGTGACAGTTACTGGATGGGACGCCTGATGGACGGGCCTGAGCTCTCGTCCGCAAGGAACTCCGTCGAGAGCGTACTGGTGCAGAAGCTTGCATTCCTGCATCGCTCGCAGGCATTCCTTGAGAAGTTGCATGCCGCGGGAGGGGTCGCCGAGCTGCACGTCACGCTTTACGCGCGCGGCGCTTTCCGCCTCGAACTTCCGGAAGAGTCCCTCGGCCAGCTCAGCCGCCTGAGACTGGCGGTGGCGCTTGATGTTCATCCGCGGGCGGCGACAGACGCGCCCGGGGAGCCGGCGTGACCCGGAAGAACACAGCCTTCGTGCAGATCGCCGGGGACCGGCGTCACCTCCATCAACAACTCACCCGCAGGCCGGAGTAGCGATGCGAACAAACTATCAGCAGGTGCGAAAGCAACGGGAATTCGCGAAGAAGCAGCGCCAGCAGGAGAAGGAGCAGCGGCGCACCGCGCGTCTGAGCGCCGCCGCGCCGCCTGAAGAAAAGACTGCCCAGAAGGACAATCCCGCGGTGACGTCCGAGACGCGCCTGGGCTCGTCATCATGAAGCTGGCCCTCCTTACGCCCGCAGCGAAACGCGAAGGCCTGCGGGAGCGCATGCGTCGTAGCCGTGCGGCCGCGCCGGCGCTGCGCGAGGCCTTCCCCGTGGTGCAGCAGCTGCGCCTCGACTTCCTCTTCCAAGGGTCGGGCCCCAGCACGCCCGCGATGCAGTCGCATACGCTTCATGCCGCCGCGCGCGCCTTCTTCGCGTTTCCCTGTCCTTACGCAGACTGCGACGGCGAATTTGACCTCAATGGCGCCGTCAGGTCGGCGCTTGCGCACGCAAGTCATCAGGCCACTGGCGAGATCGAGTGCTCCGGCAAGCGCTCCGCGCGCCACGGGGTAATCGCGCCGTGTCGACTGCGCCTTGACTATGCCGTCAGCGCAGCTCTCCAGCCCCAGACTTGAGCTCTCCCCGCCCGCCCTACCGGCGCGGCACACAGCCCCATCCACCGACGATTTCCTGGCAGGCACCGCACATGTACGACAAGACACCCACCGAACGGGCTCCTGAGCTAATCCGCAGCCATACGGAGCGCCTGGCCCAGGAAGCAGAAGAGCGACTTCACAAACGGCAGCTCGTCCTCGCCGAGCAGTGTGCGGTTGAGAATGCTCCGAGCGTCCGGATCCGGGCGTGGGAAACGGCCCACGCGCTGCGCCTGCCCAGCAACCCGGAGCATCCGGTCCTGAACTCCATTGCTCAATGCACCGGACTCACGATCGCCCAGATTCAGGAGGAGCAGAGCGCACGTCGGCCACCCTGAGGGTGGTGTGCGCGTCTTAAGCAATCTCAAGCAACGCGTGACTTCTTCTTAGGCCATACGCTGCAGTGGTAGCATCCGGCGCCATGCACAAACACCTCCTGATTCGCGCAGCACTTCCCTGTCTCCTCCTGGCCCTCGCAGTCCCGCTGGTCGCTGCAGCCGCGGACTCGGTGGAGCAACGACGCGCGCGGCAAGACGCCCTCTTCGAGGAGTACTACGAGGCCCAGCTCAAGGCGCACCCCGAAATGGCGACCGCCTTCGGGGACTACCGCTACAACGACCAGCTCGGCGACTACTCCCTCGCGGGCGCGGCGGCCGACAACGAGCGCGACGGTGCCTTCCTTGCGCGGCTGAAGGCGATCCCGGTTACGGGGTTGCCGGAACAGGACCGGATGTCGCACCAGGTGCTCCAGCGCATCCTCGAGCAGCACCTGGCGGACTACGGGTTCAAGGAATACGAGATGCCGGTCAGCCAGATGTCCGGCCCGCAGACGCACCTCGCCGATCTGCCGCTCGCGGTGCCCCTGGATTCGGTCAAGCACTACGAGGACTACATCGCGCGACTGCATCAGATCCCGCGCGTCTTTCGCCAGACCGAGGAAGTGCTGCGTGCCGGAAAGGCGGACGGCCTCATGCCGGTGCGCTTCCTGCTGGAGAAGGTCCCCGCCCAATGCGTGGGCGTGATCACCGCAGATCCCTTCCTGCTGCCAATCAAGAAGTTCCCCGAGGCCATCCCGGCGCAGGAGCAACCGCGGCTGCGCAAGGAAATCGTCGAGACGGTCGTCAAGGAAGTGCTGCCTGCGTACGTGGAGTTCGCGAGCTTCATCAGCAACGACTATGCCCCGTACGGGCGCACCACGCTCGCGGTGACTTCGCTCCCGGACGGCGAGCAGCGCTACCTCAACAACATCCACGGCCGCACGACCCTGACCAACGTGACGCCTGACCAGATCCACCAGATCGGACTGCGTGAAATCGAGCGTATTGAGAAGGAGATGCTGGAGATCGCCCGGCACGAGGGTTTCCCGGACCTGGCCTCCTATCGGACTGCGCTGAAGAACAATCCACGCTATCGCCCGGCCTCCCCGCAGGCGATCGTCGAGGATTTCCGCAAGTACATTGCCCAGATGCAGCCAAAGCTCCCTGAACTCTTCGGCTTCATCCCGGGACTGCCCGTGACCGTGGAACCGATGCCGGACTTCGAGCCCGGGAACGCCACCCACTACCAGTCCGGCACCCCCGATGGCTCACGCCCGGGTCGTGTGGTGGTTGCGATTTCCAACTTCGAGCAGCGCTCGACTATCGACGATGAGGCCACCGCGTACCACGAGGGTATCCCGGGGCATCACATGCAGCTTTCGGTGGCGCAGACCCTGACCCAGCTGCCGAAGTTCCGCCGTCACGGCGGCAACTCGGGCTACGTGGAAGGCTGGGCGCTCTACTCGGAGCAGCTCGGCAAGGAAGTGGGCTTCTACCAGGATCCTGCCAGTGACTACGGGCGACTCTCGAGCGAATTGTTCCGGGCGGTACGCCTGGTGGTGGACACCGGCATCCACGCCAAGGGCTGGAGCCGCGACCAGGTGGTCGAGTTCTTCCGCAAGAGCGCCGCGGTCGATGAGCCCACGATCCAGGCGGAGACTGATCGCTATATCGCGTGGCCCGCGCAGGCACTGGCGTACAAGCTCGGGCAGCTCAAGTTCCTGGAACTCCGCGCCCGGGCCCGCAAGGAGCTCGGGCGCCGTTTCGACATCAAGAGCTTCCACGACGAGATGCTGAGTGGCGGGGTTCTGCCGCTCGACCTGCTCGATGCGCGCACCAACGACTGGATCCGCGAGCAGCAGCACGCCCGGGGCGGAGCAAGGTAGCGCCGAAGCGGCGGACCGCCGCGCTCAGGTCGCTGTGAGCTGCTGCATGTGGAACGCAGACTGCTCCGGTCCGTAGCGGTGCGAGGCGCCCACGGGACAGCTGGCGCGCGCAAGGCACCCGCTGCGACAGGCGATTCCCTGGGGTGAGGCCACGTGCGTCGCGCAGGCGCCGCGATCGAAACCACGGGCCGTCACCGCACCGGCCGGGCAGCCCCCGATGCAGGGTTTCGCGGCGCAGCTCGCACAGGGTGACGGCCAGCGCACGGGCGTCGGCAGCCGAAATTCAGTCGCGAACAACAGCGCACCCCGGTATGCGTGCCACAGTCCGAACTCGGGGTGCACGAGAATCCCCAGCGGGCTTGCGTGGAGGACTTCCGCCCGCTGCGCCCACCGCTGGAAGGGCCACCACGGGGGTCCGCCAAAGGGAAACAGCGGCCGCGCATCAAATTCCGCGCCGAGCCCGGTAAGCATGCGTACCGACCAGCGATCCAGCGGGTGTGGCCGGCCATCCGAAAACTCGACCGATGCACGGACGACGGACCAGTGCTTCGCCCCGGTGAAGCCGAGCAACACCACAGTCCGTGTCGGCTCATTGCCGACTTCGGGCAAGGTATCCCCGGCCTCGACGGCAAAGCCGCCCCGGCACCCCAATCCCCGCGCGCTCGCTGCCGTGCACAATCGCGCGTACAGGCTCGCGGCGGCACCGGTCACCGCAGCGATCCGGGCGGCGAACGGTAGGGAAACCCGGACCGGGAATTCGCGGGGGCTGGTTCGATCTGCAAGGGCGAGGCACTCAGGCCACGCAGACCCCGCATGATCCGCTCCAGGGGCGTACGGGACTCGCCGAACTCGAACTCGACGCCCGCGCTGCTCAGTGACTGAAACTGGGCTTCGAGCTGCCCGCCGAAGCAGCTCAGGCTCCGGAACGTTTCCTGGCTTACCGCCTCTGCCAGGTTACGGACGGGCGAGATGATCAATACCGGTCCGTGGATCTCGCAATCCGGTACGCGCTCCGCGCCGCGCCCTTCGATCATGACCGTCGGCTGGAAGAAGTAGCCGCGCAGTCCCCAGGGCTGGTAGCGGCGGCCACCGAGTTTAAGGAGCGCGCCGCACTTCAGCGCACGGCCGACCTGGCCTTCGACCTGCTCCAGCGCGGCAGAGGACCGCAGCGGACCCAGGTCCGTGTCGGGGTTGCGCGGATCGCCACATTCAAGGAACGCCACGTACTCGTGCAGGCGGTCTGCCAGAACCCCCGCCATGCGCTCCTCGACATATATCCGCGCGCTTTGCCCGGCGCGCTGCCCCGCGTGGAACAGTCGCTGCGAGGCACTCGCACGCAGGGTGCGGTCAAGGTCCGCGCCGTCGCTCACAAACACTCCGTCCACGCCGGCAGCGGCCGCCTGGGACTGCGAGGACGCTCCGTCTTCGACGGCAGGCCGTCCGACACCCGCTCTCACGGCCTCCGGACTTGCGACCAGGACGTTCAGGACTCCGTTCGGCAACCCTTGGATGCATCGCACGGCCCGCAGGATCGCCAGGGGGGCGGCGCGGGGGGCCGCACACACCAGGGTACAGCCCTCTTCCATCAGGGAAACCGCGCGGCAGGCCCAGTCAAGCAGCGGGTAGTCCGGGTCGAGCACCAGGGCTCGTGCGACCGCCGGTTCCTCTCGCGGACGGGTGGCGTCCTGAATCAGGCACTGGGCGGCTGCATGCACGGCCTCGAGGCATTCGAAGACGGGCTGACCACTCTCCTGCGATTGCAGGTCGGCAATCCCAGATGCGTCCGCTTGGAGGGTCACACCGGCCTGCCGCAGCAGCGCAACCCGGGTCTGCCGCGGAAGCCCTTTCCAGTCGCCCAGCGCTCGCCGCGCCGCAGCCATCGCGACGGCTGCGTCCAGCGCGTCGCAGGACGCCGTGGCGCCGACCGGCCTGAGCGTCGCCGGATTGGTCACCAGCTGCTCGGCACGGCTCTGCGAGGGCCGCCACGAGCCGTCGATCAAGACTTCACTCATCTGCAACCTGCCCGAGCTGGCCGCCGAAGACCCATTGGCGCCTGAGCTCCTAAAGCGCGCCTCAATGCACTGTCATTCGCGGCATTCTCCGGAACGTTGTGGCGCGTGCCACGTTGGCCGGAGTTCGCCTGTTCGATCGATCGAGGAATATGGACGCCCGCAGGTTACTCGCAAATTCAGTGGGATGACTGCGGCAACTGGGACCCGCGCGTGCTCAGAACCGACATTCCGGGTGCAAGGCACTCATATGGTGGGACGGTCCCGCGAGGTCGCGGGCATCACGACGTCGAGCTCACGCGCGGCGCGATGGCCCGCGTAGACTGCATGAGCAATGATTCCGGGCTGCCGGCAGTCGCCGATACGCTGGATGCCCGCCGGTGCATCAGTGCCGGCGGTGTCGCAGAGCTGCCGGTAGAGCGCCTCGTCCGGCTCACGTGAGGTTACAAGGACCACGCTGCTCGCCTCGAGGGTACGCGAAGGGCCGCCGTACGCTCCATCCAAAACGATCGTCGTGCCGTCGTACGCGGCGATGAGGCGGCTGACGAGTATCTCGACCCCGACTTCGATCAGCTGCTCCTGAACACGCTGCTGCTCGCCGGTGTAGTGGCTCCACTCGCCTGCCGTGCTCGCAGTTGTCACGTAGCTGACGCGCGCTCCGTTGCGCGCCAGCAGCACCGCGATAGAAGGGCCCATGTAGTAGTTGTCGTCGTCGTACACGACGACGCTGCCGCCGGGGCGGGCTCCGGCCAGAATATCATCGGGGGTGAGCACCTTGGCCGCCGGGAAAGCTAGTGGCTGTGCGCGCGAGCGACCCGTGGCATCTCGGCGCCAGTGCGCCCCGGTTGCGATGAGCACGTGATCGGCGCCGAACTCGCGCACGTCCGACGCCGTAAGCTTGCTTTCGAAGTAAACAGTGACGTTGGCAAGGCCGCGCAATTGGCCCAGCCGGTAATCGCGCACGCGCCCCCACTCGGAGAGCCCAGGCAGGCGCGCTTCAAGGGTGACGCGTCCACCGGCCGCATTACGCGCTTCCGCCACCGACACCCTGAAGCCACGCTTGCCCAGGATATGGGCGGCCTCGAGCCCCGCGGGCCCTGCCCCGACGATGAGTACGGAGCCGCTGCCTGGCGGCACCTGCTCCGGGTGCCAGCCACGCCGCCACTCTTCGCCCATGGTGGGGTTCTGTGTGCAGCGGATCGCGGCGCCGCGGTAGTTGTACGCGTAGCAGACGTTGCAGCCGATGCACTCGCGAATGTCCTCCAGCCTTCCGGTGCGGATCTTCTCGGGCAGAAACGGGTCGGCGATGGAGGGGCGGGCGGCGCCCACCAGGTCCATTACGCCGCTGCGCACCTGGCGAACCATAGTGTCGGGGGAGGTGAAACGCCCGACGCTGACCACGGGCTTCGTGGTGAGCGCCTTGACGTACCGCACTTTCTCCTCGAGCGAGGCCTCCGGCACAAACCGCGAAGTGGCCATCTCCTGGCCGTAGTAGTCGCTCACCACCAGATCCCACAAGTCGGGCAGTTCCGCCAGAGCACCGATGACGTCACGCGCCTCGCTGCCGCTCAGGTGCTCCTCGCCGTGCCCATCGGCCGAGAACCGCGTGGCGACGGCGCACTTGTCGCCGACTGCCTCACGGGTCTCCTGCAGCAATTCGCGCAGCAGGCGCGTGCGGTTCTCAAGCGACCCCCCGTACTCGTCGCTGCGACCGTTAAGGCTGCGTGAGAGGAACTCCCACAGCAGATAACCGTGCGCCGGGTATACGTAAACGATGTCGAATCCCGCAGCCCGTGCGCGGCGCGCCGCTTCGACGTGCCAGCGTCGCAGCTCACGGATGTCCCGTCGGTCCATCGGCTGGGACTGTACGGGCTCGCCATGGCTCGGCATCGAACGCACGCCCAAGGTCGGCTGCCGGCTTCCCAGGTTGGCGACGTAGCTGCCGCCGTGCCAGAGCTCTACCCCCGCGAGCGATCCATGTTCGTGCACGGCCTCAGCGAGTGCAGCGAGATTGCGGGTGTCGCCCTCATCCCACAGCGAGGCAAAAGGGTGCGGCAGGTCGTCTGACGTGGGGTGAATCGAGCAGTACTCGGTGCAAACGACACCCCAGCCGCCTGCGGCCTTCATCCCGCGCATGGCGGCAAGCGTTCGCGGCAGCGAATAACCCATGCCCGTACAGTGCGGCACCTGATAGAAGCGGTTGCGTGCGATGACGGGCCCGATCTGGACTGGGTCAAAGAGCACGCGATAGCGCGCGTCGGGTTGCGTGACTTGATCCATGCGGATAAGCCCGTATTGGCGGAGGGTCGTGCATCCTCTGATGATCCGCACGTTTGTGCAATGCGCAATTTGCCGTATGGAGGTGGTCCATGCGACCCATGACCCGACCCGGCCGCCGTCCCGTGTTACGCCGCGAGGCCCCCGCCGCGATTGCGGATGCAGGCCTTCACAGGGGAGCCACGGCCCCGTACGCGCCGCTCGCGACGGTACAACTCGAAGGACTAATTGAATCCGCGCTCAGCTTGATGGATCAAAGCGGCGTGGTGTTCGACCTGGAGGGCGAGGCGGTCTCGCTGCTACAGGCCGCGGGCTGCCGAGTGGATGCCGATGGCGTCGTACGCTTCGACCCCGCACTCGTTCGGGAGGCACTCGCCGGCACCCCTCGCAGCGTGAAGCTCTGGGACCGTACGGGAACCCGCGCGCTCCAGCTGGATTGTGACCATACATGGTTCGCCTGCGGGATGACCTGTATCAGGGTTTACGACCTCGACACCGGCATCCCGCGCGACAGCACCGGGGATGACCTTGCGCTGATCACGCGGGTGGCGGATGCGTTGCCGAACATCGACGCCGTCTGCGTTGCCTGCAAGAACGTGGCTCGTTCGGACATCCATGGCGAGATCGAAGAGTTCGCCATCATGGCCGAGAACACCGCCAAACCGCTCGAGTACCTGTGCGAGCACGCGGCCTCACTGGAAGTGGCCATCGCGATGGCCTCTGCCATCCGGGGTGGCGCGGCGCCGCTCGCGGAGAAGCCCTATTTCCTGCAGATCATCACCCCATTGCCTCTGAACTATCACCGCACGCACTGCGACCAGATCATCACGGCAGCGCGCCATGGCATCCCGGTGAGCGTCGGCACGCTGCCGATCGGGGGCGCCTCGACTCCAATTACGACCGCCGGGACCATCGTCAACAGCCTCGCCACCGACTTTGCGGCGATGGTACTGGCGCAGCAGGCCCGGCGCGGCAGCTTCTGCATCGGGAGTTCCGATGTGTGCTTCATGGAGCCCGCCACCGGCGGAATCGGCAACTTCGCGCAGACCTCGCTCGCGGACCTCGCGATGTGTCAGCTGCGGCGGCACCTCGGCCTGCCCTCTTTCACCGGTGCCGGCGGTCACTCGGCGGCACGCCGCTTCAACCAGGACGCAGTGACTGAGCTCACGGCCGGCATGATGCAGAGCTTCTTCAGCCGGCCGGCGACCCTCGACTACCTCGGCTCCCTCGACCAGGGGCTCACCTATTCACTGCACGCCCTCTTACTCTGCGATGACCTGGCTGGACTGCTGCGAACCATGTGGCAAGGGCTGACGGTGGATGAAGAGAGCACGGCCCTCGGCCTAGCGCGGACGGTCGGCCCGCGCGGCAACTATCTCGCACAGCAGCACACCGTCCGGCACTGTCGCGAGAACGTATGGCAGAGCCGCTACTTCGGCGCCCGTCTCCCGCTCAGCACCGACTCTCGACCCGACCATGATCTCCTGGCCCGCATCGACGAAAACCTGCAGCAGCTGGTGCGCTCGCATCGCCCGCCGGAGCTGGATGCAGGCGTACGGGCTGCCCTTGCGGCGGTGCGCGGGAACTTCGCCGCAAGGAACCCCTGAAGACCCCCGACATTGCATCGTTGAGTCGCGTGTGCGGACGCGATAGCCTCACTCGCCAGCGCGGTGCAAGCCCGACATGTAGGCAGCAAGCCCGGCGAACACCCCGACGGGCAGGTCGCGCAGCAACGCATCGTGCTGGCCGTGCATGTCAGGGCGCCGTCCGGTGGCGGCATCCTCGATCTGTCGCCGCAAGTACTCGTAGCGCTGCCCGGCCACGCGTGGTACGTAACCGGCGTCACTACCCTGCCCATCGGCACCGTGGCAGTCCTGGCACCGGGCCACGTACAGGGAGCTCGCCTGATTCAGTCCCGCGGTCGGGGTCTCGGTATCGTCCTGGACGGGCGTGAGACCTGCCACGTATGCGGCAACGTCGGCAACGTCCTGCGGGGCGCCCAGCACATGGCGGCCGGCGATTCGCGACATCGGGTCATACAGCCGCAGTCCGACACGGAACTCAACAAGTTCGCGTGCCACCACGCTTCGATGTTGGCCCGCAATCTGCGGCGGCCAACCGCTCGCGCTGCCTTGCCCGCTGCCGCCATGGCATTGCGTACAGATTGCGAACAGCCGCTCGCCGTGGGCGGGGTCGGGCTTTGCCGCGAGCACCACCCGCAGCTCTTGTTCCGCTTGTTCAGCCTTGGTGGACGACCCGGCCAGAGCAGTCACGCCAACGAAAAGGCCGGCCGCAAGCAGGACCGGGACCAGATGGCCCATCTTGATTTTCACCGCAACAGTTTCCACTCTCCAGCCTCGGATTCGCGTCCGTACTTTACACCGGTCGCTAATGAGGCCCGAGGAAATCCACCCCGCGGAGGTTTGCCAGGGGGTCGCTCGGGTGAATTGGACGGCCTTCCTATCCTGCTGCGCTCGCGCGCGCCAAGAGGCGTTCTGCCGTCGACTCCGACCTGCTTTGCCCCAGTGCACGAATCAGTACCGTCTGCGTTAGCGGAGCTTCGCATCGCAGCTCCTGCAGCATCGCCCGGATCGCCGCTGCGGCAACCGGCTTGCTGTACAGATAGCCCTGCCCCAGGGTGCAACCGAGTTCCAAGAGCTGCGCGGCCTGCTCAGGCGTTTCGATCCCCTCGGCTACCGTTGCCAGCTTCAGGCGCTTCGCCATGTCGATGACCGCAGTAACAATGGGAGACGCCGGCTTTTCCTCGGACAAGTCTCGTATGAATGCACGATCTATCTTGAGGACATCGATGGGCAGCTGGTTGAGATAACTGAGACTTGAATAGCCGGTGCCGAAGTCATCGATCAGGATCTGGGCCCCCTTGGCCCGTAGCGCGGCAAGGGTCTCGCGCAGACGCCCGCTCTCCTGCAATACCGCAGACTCGGTTATCTCGAAGCGTAACCAGCGAAGCTCGACACGCGCCTCCTGGGCAAGCCTGAAGACAAGGGCCGAAAAATCGACGCGCTCAAGCTGCAATGGTGAGACGTTGACTGCCACGGGCACGAGCGGCACCTTGGCGTCGAGCCAGTTGCGCACCTGCTGAAGCACCAGCCTGAGAGCATGCTCGCCAAGCTCGACGATCAAACCCGTACGCTCGGCGATCGGTATGAAGCGTGCGGGAGCGATGAGCCCCTGGGTGGGGTGCTGCCACCGCATGAGCGCCTCAAGCGAGACGATGCGGCCCGTAGGGATGTCAACGATTGGCTGGTAGTGCATCAGGATCTCGCGCCGGGCCGCTGCCTGGCGAAGCGCCTGCTCGAGCCCTGCCTGCTCGTTGGCCATCTGCCCCATCTCGGCCGAGAACAACCGGAAGCAGCGCTTGCCGGCTGACTTCGCGTGGGAGACGGCGATCTCGGCTCGCTTCAGGAGCAGATCCGCCTCGGAGCCGTCATTCGGAAATATCGCGATTCCGATGCTCGCGGTCACTTGCAGCGGGTCATCGCCAATAACGACGGGCGCTGCCACCGTAGCCTGCAGGCGCTCCGCGAGCTGCTCGATCGAGACAACATCGGGCATGAGTGAGGCTACGACGATGAATTCATCGCCGCCGGTTCTCGCTACCACGTCCTGCGCGGCAACTGCAGCCTGCAGGCGCCGGGCGATGATCTGTAGCACCTGATCGCCGCAGGGGTGACCGCGTGAGTCGTTAATGCTCTTAAAGTCATCCAGGTCTAGTGCGATGAGCGCCAACAGCTTGCGACTGCCGGACAATCGGCGCATCACCGCAGGCAGCCGCCGGTTGAGGAACAATCGGTTCGGCAGTGCCGTGAGGGTGTCCTGTTGAGTGACGCGCATCAACTTGCGGCGGTGCTCGCGCTCCCGCCGCTCCGCTTCGCGCCGATGGCTCACATCATGCGCTACCAGTGCCAGCACATGCTCGCCGTTGATTTCCGCAATCGTCACGGCAACCTCGGCTTCGACCCAATTTCCCCCTGCCCGGCGCACACGGGATTCCGCCACTATCCGGCGCTTCCTCCGTGCCACCTGCGCGAGCCGGTCCGGATCGATCTCGGGGAAGATCTCCTGCACGCCGTGGTTCGCAAGTTCCTCCGGCGTGCACTCAAGCGCCGACAACACCGTCTTGTTCGCATCGATGATGTGCAGGGATCGCGCATCAAGGAGCACCACGTCCTCCTCGAGCTGCTCGCCGATTACGCGATAGCGTTGCTCAGCGGCATACCGCGCCGCGAAGCTCCGTCGCAGGCGCAACACGAACCACACGACCAGCGCCCCGGACGCAACGGTCAACGCGAGAATGAAGCCCAGCAGGTAGGCAGTGGTGCGAAACCCCAACGCGTAGGTGTCGCGTCCCGCGGTGGTTGACAGGAGCGCGATCGGGTTGCCGTCCATGTTGCGCAGCAACAGGAAGGCATTGATGGACGTGGGGTCGGAGGCCCAGACGAAGGCATCGTCAGCTGACTCATCGGAAGCCAGCCAGGATTGTACGGCCGAGGGCAGTTTCGAGCGGTCTTCTGGGCCGCGCAGGTAGCGCATCGTGAGGGGCATCTGACTCGTTTGCCTGACACGTTCCATTTCTTCATCGGCGATGAAGCGCATGAAGATGAGCGTCGCCCCCGTTGGGGCTTCTCCGTCAGTCCGCTTAATCTCCTGGACAGCGACAGCAGCGGGACCGGCCACGGTGCTCACGATTAGCTGGGTAGGCTTGCGATTGCCTTGCGTCGCAAAGTCCCGGGAGCGGTTGAAGCGAACCAGCGGATCGAGAAGCTGGCGCGGCGCGGGCGAAACGACCTGACCTTTGTGACGATCAAAATACGTTGAATAGACATCGTTCCCGTCTTTGTCGATCATCCAAACGACGTCCACCCGCATGCCCGCGAGCGTCTCACGCGTGAAGTTGGCAGAGATGTAGGCCGGATTGCGGGTGTCGAGATAGGACACCGAATCGTCCCACTCTGCGTAATCTCGATTGCTGACGTGCAGCTGCCGCAAGTCTGCATCGAGCGCCTGCAGGATTTGCGCGGTCTTCTGACGCATCTCCTTGGTTTCGATGACCTCGAAGCTGCTGATCAGAAACTTGGCAAGGACCGCGACGGCAAACGACAGGCCGATCACCGCCAGGGCACAAACGCCGATCATCAAGCGGTAGTTGGGTGCAACACTGGCTTCGAGCCTCAGGGCGGCCTTCAGCGGACGCTGCGGGACACTGCGTTCGGCGAGTTCGGGGCAATCCATGCCGAGCTTATCGGCCGTTGGCTCAGGAGATTGAGTGGCAAGACCCTGGATAATTAAGGCACTTGCCAGGGAAAGGCTCGCGACGCGATCGGGCATGGTAGGGGAAACCCCCTATCGGTCGACCAGTTCACATTTGACGCCGATCCATTGCGGTCGCCTTTTCAACTTGGACGGGCGATAAGCGCTGCACGACCCGTTTCGTAACATCATCGTCAGCGCCTGCGTATCCGGCGCACCACAACGCGCCATGCAGACCACGGCGGCGCCCTGCCGCGAGGCAGTGATCAGAAATACCCTTCACGCTTCTTTTGCTCGAGGGAACCGCCTTCTTCGGCATCAGACACCCGGCCCTCTCGTTCGGACGTGGATGCGACCAGCATCTCCGCCAGGACGCCCTGCGCATCCATCGCCTCCGACTCAATGGCGCCAGTGACCGGCCAGCACCCCAGCGTGCGAAACCGGACCTTGCGGTGGACTACCCGTTCGACCCCTCGCCAGCGCATCCGCGCCTCGTCGTCGATCACGATGAACCTGCCGCGACGCTCAACGACCGGGCGCTCTCTTGAATAGTAGAGCGGCACCAGGTCGATTCCCTTGACGATTATGTAATTCCAGATGTCATGCTCGGTCCAGTTGGAGAGCGGATATACGCGCGCGGTCTGCCCCTGAGCGAGCCTTGTGTTGTAAAGGGTCCACAACTCGGGCCGTTGTTGTTTTGGGTCCCAGCTGTGCGCTGCGCTGCGGATCGAAAATATCCGCTCCTTGGCACGCGACTTTTCTTCGTCGCGCCGCGCGCCTCCGAAGATGATGTCGTATTGTCCTGTGTTCAGAGCCTTCTTGAGGGGTTCGGTGCGCATGACATGCGTGTAGGCATCTCCGTGATCGAAGGGATTTAATCCTGCTGCCCGACCCTCCTCGTTGGCTACCGCTATGACCTCAAACCCATGCTGGCGTGCGAAACGATCGCGGAATTCGAGTACGGCCCTGAACTCCCAGGTCGAGTCAATGTGCAGGAGCGGAAACGGTGGACGCGCCGGATAGAACGCCCGCAGCGCCAGATGCGCGAGAACGGTCGAGTCCTTTCCGGCGGAGAACAGCAGCACCGGCCTACTGCCTTCCGCCACCGCTTCACGAAAGATGTGAATCGCGTCGGACTCGAGGCGCTCCAGGTGCGAAAGGACATCCTTCATGCTGCAGCGGCGCGGGGGCATGAGGATTCCGCCCACACCTGCCAATTGCCGCGCAGGTAGCGCTCGATGCTCGCCCCCTCCCATCGATAGAGGTACAGCCACTCGTTATCCAGCAACTGGCGCACCGGAGAATGGTGCTGGAGCACCCGCTCAATCATGTTGCGCGGGGCATCAATCACAACTGACAGGCGGAGCGGGTCGTGCATCCAGCGCGCCCCGTCGTGTACTGACTGACTGGGCAGTCCGATCCGAAGATCTCCGCTGTTCCCCTCGAATATGCCGATACGACCTCCCACTACGTTGTGCAGGACCTTGTTGCCGCTGCCGAAGTGGCGCGGAGCCACTGTCGAGGCGTAGTACTGCAGGTTGATCCAGTGTGTAACGATCATCGGGGCCGTCATGACGAGTTCCAGAACGGCACCGTCCGTGTCGTCTTGCCAGCGGTAGTCGTGCAGGAAGCTGCGGCCCTGCAGGTCTATCCCACGAGTCCGCGCGCGTGGCGCCACGATGAACGCGGCGTTGTCGGCGAGCCCCCACTCGGGGCGCGTCTGCGACCAATCCCGAGCACGGTGTGAAAGCGAGCGCATCAGCGCGCGTGGATTGCCCTTCTGCTCAACCAGGCCCAGGCTGGCCGCACGCTCCTCCCGTGTGCGGTCGCCAGCGATTCTGAGACTCCGTGTCAAGCTTGCAAGGTCCCCTTGATGCGTCTCAGGGACATCGGCGCCATCGAAGACCTGTACGGCGTCCGTTGTCGTGTTGTGAAGGGCGGCGACCACAACCGTGGTATCGGGGATGACGATTCCGCGCTCCGCAAGCCCGTGCCGTACTGCAGGATCATTGAGGACTCGAGCTAGAACGCGCGTATTGATGGCGCCGGTTTGACCCCCGCAGGCGCCGCAATCGAGACCTGCCGCGTGCGGATTGTTGACGCTCAGGCTCCCGTGCCCGACGAGGGCCACCAGACGGGCAAAGCCCGACGTTAAGCTCATCGCTCGAAGGATGGATGCGGCGAGATCCACGCGACGGGCAACCGCCGCAGAGTCCGTGAGCACGAGGTCGGGGCGCAGCTGCTTGACACCGTAACCGGCAAGGCCCTCCGTCTCCAATTTCGACTGCTGATGCGAGAAGCTCGCACGCAGGACCTTGCCGACGTAGGCGAGGCCCAGGGATTCCACGATTGTGAACGCCGCCGCCGGCGTGCGCTGGAAGGGGCGAAGGCTCTGAGTCGCACCTAGTCGCGCCTGGCGTCGGGCGCGGACGGAGCGGTCCAGATCGTCGTTTCCGGTCGTTTCCGTTACATCAAGCGTCGGTGCAAGCAATCCCGGGAGCTGCGGGCGCATCGCCTGGGTTCCAATGGGCGTATAGCGAATCGGGAGGCCAAAGAACCCGGCAAAGCCAAGAGTGTGTATCCCGGGTTCAACCGCTTCGAGCGCGCGCCGCAAGCGCTCGGAGCGTACATCGATACAAAACACGACTTGTGTGCGAACAGGCGCTGGCGGCTCGACTGGACGGTGGGGATCCCTCTGCGTCAATTGGGTGAACAATCGATCCTGATAGGCGATCTCGTGAGCTCGCTGCCAGACAAGCGCTATCGGCATTGGCCTGCCTTGTTCCTTAGCAATTCGGGTCGACCACAGGCGTTGCCAGGTTCCCCACCGGGAGCGCGCGTCGCGTCGACCGTCATCGAGCAAGCCTTCCCACGCCAACCGGATCGCGAGCAAATCGACGATCTGGTCGTCAGTCGCGCCGCCGAGCTCGGCTTCCCAGCGCAGGTAGGCGCACCACGCCGCCCACCCATTGATGCGAAGTAGAACTACCTCGAAGAGTTCCCTCGCGGACTCTGGAGGAACAGCCAACGTAGCTACTGCCCATTCAATCGTCTCCCGCGCACTCAGCGGAAGCTGCCGTGCCCGTTCCCGAATGTCCGGTACGTGCATCAGAAGTGCGATCGAATGATCCTGACAAAGGGCTTCGCGCCAGCTGGCATAGAGACCCGCGCGGGGCCGCAGATGCCAGTCCGCCTGATCCCGGTCAAAGTAAGCGGCACAGTGCTGACTCACCTGCTGCGTGATCGCCTCGCGCCAAGTTGGCTCATACCGCCGGTCGCGCTCCGCATCCGCACAGTCGGAGAGCAGGCGTAGGGAGGGTCCAGCGTGAGGCTCACTGCGTAGCGCATCGACCAATGCTTCGGGTCCGAGCTGGAGGCCTGACTCCTGCCCGGCCCGCGCCAGGTGCTGCGGCTTGATCGTCGCTGACTCCCAAGCATTCGTGTAGTAACTCGCGGACATCGCCGGGGCGGCGCCGATCTGCCGATGCAGACGCATGAGTGCCCGCTCGAACGGTTCGGAAACCCGCCCCCAGTACGGACTCACGGCGATTTGCCGGTCCAAGGGCCAATTCGGGGCGATCGAACGACACGCAGCTTCGATTGCCGCTGTCACGATGGCGTCGCTCGCTTGCGCGCTCGTCGTCACGTGTGCTCTCCCTTTGCTGCGACGGCATTGAAGGATGAAGTGAGATCCGGATCCTGGTGACGCAGGTTGGCGGGCCAGATGCGGAAGGTGAATCGGGTGACGCTTTCATCCAGGTAGAAGCCCCCGTACACCCAGGGGTACAGAACTCGCACGAGGCCGCTGGAGGGCGCACCGGAGATGATCCCCTGCAGCGTGTACAGGACGATGAAGCACAGTCCGACCCAGATACTGAGCGGACCCGAGATAGTACCGGCGGACAAGCGGCCGACGAGTGTCCCGGCCACGAGATGCCATGTGAGATAGAGCTGCGTCAGTGCCAGAACCGCGAGCGCATTACGCACTGTCAACTGGACAGGGTTCTGGCCCGATTCCCAGAACAATGTGGCCAGTCCCACCGCGATGACCAGCAGGGCGACGGGCGGAACCGGTGCCGTGCGGAAAAGCTGATGCCATGCGAAGGCTGAGCCGAGTACAAGCGCCACGGCGGCCGGCAGGGCCAGCACACGTCGCGCGACGCTGCCGGGAAGGTCACCGGTATCGAGCGCGCGCAGCGCTCGCTGTCGGGTGGCGGTGACGGCCTCTCCTGCCGTCAGGAACGCGTAGGCTTTGTAGAGTGAGTGAGCGACAAGGTGCAGGAGAGCCAGGTCGTAGAGGCCCAGTCCGCACTCCATCAGCATGAATCCCATCTGCGAGCACGTGGACCATGCGAGTCGTACCTTGATGCTGATCCGCGTCATCATGACCAGGCCCGCAAGCACGGCGGTGAGGCTCCCGACAAGCACCAGCAGCGCTTGAGCGGCGGGAACGTGGCTGATCAGAGGGGCGAGCCGGATCATGACGAAGCCACCCAGGTTCACGATGCCGGCGTGCAGTAACGCGGACACGGGCGTCGGGGCCTCCATCACCTGAATCAACCACCCGTGCAGCGGCAGCTGCGCGGATTTCAGAATGGCACCGAGTGCAAGCAGGAAGGCGGCTGCAGTGATGCCAGCGCTCGGCACCTCCAGCGACCGCGCGTGATCGGCGATCGAAGCCATGCTCAAAGTGCCCCATTCGCGATAGATCAAGGCTGCCCCAGCCACGAGGCATACCTCGGCGAGACGGGCCGAAAGGAACTTTTTGTGGGCTGCCACTACGGCAGGGGCCCGATCAGAGTAGAAGGTCAGCAGATGGTGGAGGCCAACACTGCTCAGCACCCAACACGCAATCAGTAAGCCGAGATCCGCACTCACGATCACTGCATTGACTGCAGCGAGTGTCGCCAGGAGCGCGATCGCATACCGCCCCTGGCCAGACTCCCCCTCGAGATATCGCGCCGAAAACCTACCGATAATCCAGCCCAAGAAACTGACAAGTAGCGCCACAATCCCGACGGGGCCTAGGACGCCGGGCTCGAGTGGGGCAATGGGCAACACGGAAACCGACAGGCCGCACTGCATCAACAGAGCCACCGAGGTCACCACGATCACGACATACGACGGCCGGAAGAACTTCAGTGCTGCCCATCCGGCACCCGCCAAGTACATCGCGGGAGGCATCCACCACCAGTATGGCCCGAACATGATTCGCACCCGGCAACCGATAGCACGCCAGGAGTGTGCGGTCGGCCGGCGAGCACGTAAAATAGATTAGAAAGCACAACTTGTGCGATTTTTTGGAACACTGGCATGCGCAATCTCAATTTCCGCCATTTGCATTACTTCTGGGCGGTCGCCAAGGAGGGTCATCTGACTCGGGTTGCTGAGCAGCTGCATCTTTCGCAGTCAGCGCTCTCCGCGCAGATCCGCGCTCTTGAGAGCTATCTCGGCCAGCCATTGTTCGATCGGATCGACCGCCGGCTGAAGCTCACGCAGTTCGGCGCGACTGTCCTTGACTACGCGGACAGCATTTTCACCCTTGGCCAGGAGCTGATGGCAACCGTGCGCGCCGGCGACGGCCGGACACTTCAGGAGCTCAGGATCGGCGCAGTAGCGACTCTATCGCGCAACTTTCTGGAAAACCTGCTTCGCCCACTCCTCGCGGACAAAGACCTTCGCCTTAGTGTGGTTTCGGGAAGCATTGAGGAGTTGCTTGAGCGACTTCGTGTCCATCAGCTCGATGTGGTGTTCGCCAACCGTCCCGCTGTAATCGACGCGCGCCATCCCTGGCGATGTCAGCGCATCGCCCGCCAAACAGTCTGCGTTGTTGGGCCGCCGCGAAGTAAGGGAGAGGCGTTTCAAATTCCCAAGGATCTGAGCGGTCAGGCGCTCGTCGTACCGGGCCCCAGCAGCGATATTCGCAGTCACTTTGATCTATGGTGCGAGAAATGCGGCGTCAACGTTAACATCTACGCCGAGGTCGATGACATGGCCCTACTCCGGTTGCTAGCGCGAGATTCCGGCGCGCTCGCAGTGGTGCCGGAGGTTGTCGTCCAGGATGAGATGCGCAGCGGACAGCTACTCAAGTACGGAACCGTTCCGCACGTGTTTGAATCCTTCTATGCCATTACGGCCCAGCGAAGAAGCCCACCGAATGTCCTCAGGCGGCTCTTGGGCTGCAAACGAGCAAAAGGCTAGCCAGGTCGTGACCACCCTCGTCCTGGGACGCGATTTGACAGGGCCGGGCAACAGCCCTGAGGTAATTGGTGGAAAGGGAGGGACTCGAACCCTCGACCCCGGCATTATGAGAGCTGGGCCAAAAATTGACCGGTAGATAAATCAATGACTTGCCAAGCGGCGCCCGTTGCATGCGGCATTGCGAGGCACTACCAAGCACCACTGACTCCCGCAAATATCCCGCGTGAAGCGGGCCGCATCTCATATGGTTAATATTTGGTATTTTTCTGGTTCATTCCGGGCATATACTAGCTGATCGGTGCTCTCGGACAATCGGATTATGACGTCTAAGCTATTTGCGACCGTCTCGACCGCAGACAGGCTGAAGTTCTGGGAAAACAGCGGGCTCAACTATCAGAAGGTCCGCGAATTCGTCGGCTTGGAGACAAGAGACGTTGCACACGCGACTGGCCTAGCTAAATCGTCAGTTCGGTATGACGACAAAGCGCCTCGCGAAGTCCGCGAGCATCTTGCGAATGTCGCAAACATCTGCAACTTGGTCTGGACGTTCTTCCAAGACGATATCAAGACCAAGCTTTGGCTACAGACCCCCAACCCGTTGCTCGGCGATCTCAGTCCACGCGACATGCTCCGAATGGGGAGATACAACAAGCTATTGCGGTTTGTGACGCAGGCGCTGGATCAAAATGGTAAAGCGCCGCGGCGGCAAGCAGCTTCGATATAACGTCTACCGCGGCCCAGGATTTCCTGAGGTCTCGCCAGGTGAGCTGCTCCTAGAGTATTTCACTGATCACCAGCTCGCCCATTGGCGCGCCCGTGCTGGGGATCTGCAGGAATACCACTACCTCTGGTTCTACGAGCTTGAGCGGCAGCGCGCCGCACGGCAAGACAATCTCCGTAATGCCCTTCAGTCAGTTCGAGGAATGCAGGTTTCTCTTGAAGGGTGGGGTCGGGCAATCGACTACAAGTATTCGGAGCGCCCTTTATCCTGTCTCGGCAGCTTGAGTTGGGTCGGCGGCCGATTCAACTACGGCATTGATATAGATAGCTCACGTTATACCCCATTCCCTGCGCTTTACTTGGCCGAGGATCTGGAGACAGCACTTCGCGAAAAAAACGGATTGTTGCGGGAATCCGGCCGTGCCGGACTGACCGCCGATGAGCTAGCTCTCTGCAGCAAAGCAAGCGTAACTTGGCTCGCTGTTCGCGGAAACATAAACAACGTTTTCGATCTAACGAATCCAAGAAATGTGAAGCCATTTGTGGATGTCCTCGCAAGTTTTCGCCTGTCGAATAACGTGCGAAGTGAGGAAGCCAAGTTAAGTCTGGTCCCCTTGCGGCTCGTGAACAGCGTCGACATTTTTATGGAAACAGTTCTCGCCGAGAATTGGCGCCAATATCCAGCGATGTGGTCAACGCCCGCAAACTCTCAGTTGCTGGGCAGCATGTTGTCCTATGCAGGGTTTGAGGGGGTATTATTCTCGTCGACAATTACTGAAAAACGCAGTCTTGCCGTGTTTCCTAGGCAGCTGCATCACTCTGAATCAGTCGTGCAAGTTGTGGCCCCGCCTCCCAACGCAAGGTGTTGCATTCTCAACGCCGCGACGCACGCAGACGCCGAGCGCACTAACTGGGACACTGAAACCTAGTGCCGGGCACCAGCTGACGTAACGCGGCCTGAGGCAACGCGTTTAGCTTGCCTCTTATTGCTTCAATCATCAGGCGACACTCGTGCGACAACAGTCGCCGCCTGTCTATCCTGCATAACAGTCCTCCGATCTCCCGCACCGCCGTCTCCCGCGCAGTTGTATTCGCAAGTCGCTGATCCAACTTGCGATTGAGGCAAATCAGTCGCGCTCGCTGGAATCGTTGCCTGGCAGCGCGATGGCACGAACCTCGTAAGTTGATGATTCAACAGATGCGATTTTGCACCCGCCCTGAGCCCGCTCCCCGCATTCTTCAGTCGATCTGGACACGTCCGTGGCAACGCGCGCTTAACTGCATGATTCTGAAAGCAGGATTTTCGAGGGTCCCTGCCGCCGCTTGGATCGTGCTCTGTTCGTCATTCCCAGGTCTTGGCGAGCGGCATTGCGACGCAAGGATTTCAACTGTCCAAGGTCGATGCCCTCGATTCGGCCACCAGACCTCCGCTGACCTCGTAGGCTTAGCTAGCCGGAGTTCCGGATGAAGGGACAACCCCGCGGGCCCCGAAGCAGAACGGCAGAGAGAAAGACCCAAGTGCCCAACTCCGCCACTGGGGCCGTGAGTGTCAAGACCGGCGTCAGTCCGTTGGGTGGCCATTTGAATCGGCCACTGATACCGGAGTTTTCACCCGCCGGCGAACTTTCCATCCGAGAACCCCTCAAACGGAACTGTTAGCGGCTGACGCGGTCGCTCTACCGAAATCTAAGACAGGGGTCTCTCCGCCATGCGATTTACAGCTGCCGCCTTAATCGGCACATGCCTAGTTCTGTCCGCCACTGCCCGCGCCGACGACCTCTTGGGACTGTATGTGGGAGCTGGCGCCGGCCAGTCTACGGTTCGGCAGGACTACTACCAGATAAACGCCCACGAAATCGGGTGGAAGGTACTGGCCGGTTGGCGGCCGATCAGCTTCCTGAGCGGCGAACTTGAGTACGTCGACTTCGGCGGCAAGTCAGTGACTTACGACATACCCCAGCCCCCGGAAACCGACCACACCAAGACGCACGCCACCGCGGTCTACGCAGTACTCTATCCCCCTGTCCCCCTCCCCTACCTAGACGTCTACGGCAAGGTTGGCGTGGCGCGGGTGACCCAGGTCACCAGCACCTCGTGCACAAGCTACTGTGGCCCCTCCGGTTCAACCAACAACAATGGCCTCGCATGGGGCCTTGGTATGCAATTCAAGTTTGGGATGCCGGCGATGCGCGTTGAGTGGGAGAACTTCCACGGCTCGCAGGGCAATTCGGCTCTGATCTCAGCGGCCTTAACCCTGAACTTCTGATTCTCCGCCTAGCTAATCGGCATTGTCGCGCCGCAGCACGACCAAGACCCTTACCATGTGAGCTAACTTCTGGAGCTTGAACATGAAAGCCCTGTGGGTTCTCTCTCCGCTGATAACGATCTCGTCTCTCGCGAGCGGTTGCGTGACCCTAAAGCCCATGCCGGGAGGCGAAGGAGTGCTCCTCGTAAGGGATGCCGCTGCAGTGGCCACCTGCAGAGCACTTGGTGGCGTCCGGGTCCGCAACGATCCGAATGGAGAGTTCGCTGTCCGAGACCAGGCCGCCTCGATGGGTGCAAACACCGTCCTCATTACTTCGTACACGCCTGCGCTGATCGAAGGCGAGGCCTACGAGTGTTGACGCACACTCTAAGCCGCAGCTGAAAGGGCCACTATTCTCGCGTCCGGGACTGCGAGTTGCCCACCCGTCTGATACCCACGAGTCATGTTGCATGCCGTTGCAACTTGATGCAGCGACGTTCAAAACCTCGGTCAAGCTGGTTTTTTTAAGCCGACAGCGCGACCTGCAACAGGTGCAACGAGGCTAGTTCGTACTTCCGGCCTCTTCTGGGCACCCAAATCTTCGTCTGATACTAGGCGCTCAAGCACTCTGGCTAGCGCACCGGGATCAATTCGATGATGAGGCTCACACGGTCTACTCTTTCCGCCAGTCTTGCACCGGTGGTCCGCGTGCGTCCTGACCCCTTGCTCCCTCGACTTATCCGCCTCAGGGATGCCCCGCGCTATTTGGGCATGGATAAGAACCGCTTTAACCGCGAGGTGCGTCCCAGGGTGGGGTTCGTACCAATTGGCGTCCAGGGTGTTGCATTCGATCGCCTTGAGCTGGATGCGTGGGTGGAGGACTATGTACGACGCAACGGGCGCCACTTGGCTCAAACCGAAAGGAGCGAGTCATGGCACACAGTAAGCCGCCCGGCCTCACCCGACGCGGTGGGGTCTGGCACATCGATAAAGACATCTTCGGAACGCGCATTTGCGAAAGCACTGGCACGAGCGATCTCCGGAAGGCCGCGCTGATTCTGGCGCGTCGAATCGAGGAGATCCGCGCTTCGCATTTTTTCGGGGCACGCACACCGCGGATTTTCCGAGAAGCAGCCACCCGGTTCCTGGAGGAGAACCAGCACAAGCGAAGCCTCGAGCGCGACGCAAGAGCGCTCGCGACACTCGACCGTTACATTGGCGAACTGGACTTGCGTCAGGTTCACGCTGGCACGCTGCAGGCCTACATTCGCGACAGGCTGAAGGACGGGCGAAGTCCCGGAACGGTCAATCGCGATCTCGCGGTCGTGCGGCGAATCCTGAACCTAAGCGCACGCCTCTGGCGGGACGAGTCCGATCGCCCCTGGCTGGACACCGCGCCGCTTATCCAGATGCAACGACACCCGAATAGGCGCTGCCCCTACCCGCTTTCGATGGAGGAGCAGCGTCTTCTTTTCTCGGAGCTGTCAGGGCATTTGGCGAGGATGGCACTGTTCAAGGTCAACACGGGGACCCGGGAGCACGAGGTCTGTAGCTTGCGGTGGGATTGGGAAGTTCGGATCCCGGAACTCGACACCTCGGTATTCGTAATTCCCGCGGACCATGTCAAGAACGGCGCCGAGCGGTACGTCGTGTTAAATCGCACCGCGAAGGCCGTGATTGAGTCCTGCCGCGGGGAGCACGAATCCTTCGTGTTCACCACCGAGGGCAGCGACTGCCAGCGGCATCCCCAAGCCAGGATCAACAACTCCGGGTGGAAAGCGGGACGCAGGCGCGCCGCGGCGCGATACCAGAACGAGTTGGGACGGCTCTGCCCCGAGGGCTTCCGACGAGTGCGCGTGCACGATCTCAAGCACACGTACGGGTATCGCTTGCGCGCTGCAGGCGTGAGCTTTGAGGACCGCAAGACGCTACTCGGCCACAAGTCGGGGCACGTCACGACGCACTACTCGGCGGCGGACATCGAGACGCTGATCGGACTCGCCGATAGGGTGTCGGAGCTTGCCTCCCGCAAATCTCCCGCACTCTCGATCGTGAGGGCCGGAGCGGCGGCGCAAGTACCTGAGTTGACTGGTGGAAAGGGAGGGACTCGAACCCTCGACCCCGGCATTATGAGTGCCGTGCTCTAACCAGCTGAGCTACCTTTCCAGGGGCGCGCATTGTCTTAGGGCGCTCCCCCTGGTGTCAAACCAGCCCCTGGGAACATCGGCATGTCGCCTGCTGCGCGGCCCGCAGGGCGCGGCGCGCCGGTGTACGGTCAGCACTGCCGCCGTCGGGTCAAGCCCAGCCCCAGTACTCCCAGCCCAAAAAGCGCAAGCGTAGCCGGCTCGGGCACACTGGCACCCCCACCGCCTGCGTCAACCACCTGGACGCCAGACAGAACGTCCCAGTCGCCGCTTTGAGGATTGCTCACGGTCATCGAGACCAGATCGGTACCTGCCCAGGATGCGGGCAGCACGAAGGACTGCACGTCCAGCCTTTGAAGGCTGTCGTTGCCCAGTTGCGCCTGATCGTTCCACCACTCCTGGGCAGTCACGCTACCAAGCGCCGCATTGCTGTTGAAGCCCTGAAGAGCGTTCGTGTAGATGTAGTTGTTGTAGTCACGAATCGTCTGATCTCCCACCAGACTGAAGCTCGCAGTCGCGCCTTTGGAGTTGGTGAAGGTCACAACGGCTTCAACGGCATTGGCCGTACCAAAAAAATTGCTCATCAGCGTATTCACCGTGGCGCTGGAAGTCAGCGCAATTGCTCCCAGCTGGATGGTCGCACTGCCCGGATAGGCATAGTTGGTTCCCGAGGGGGATATCGCCACGTCCGCACCGTTCCAGTCGGTGAAGATGATCCCAGTGCCCGTGTTGCCCGTATTCGGCGCGGCGCTGATCAGGTTGCCGTTGTATTGATAGGTCCACAAGTTGTTGCAGGTGACGATCACGCACAGATTCACGTTCGTGACGTCATCGGCGCGACCGACCGCGGCAAATGAAAACAGCATGGCCCCCAGCACGGCGCCTTTATAGAAGAAAGTCCTCATGATTTCCCCCCGCGTAAGTAGGGCGTCGGACACTCACTTGGCCGCGCAAGGCCCGTGAGGCTCAGCGTCCAACCGGTCAGTCCGCGCCCTGGATTGTTGGTATTTCCCTGCACCGGAACCTAACACCGCACTCAGGAGAGGGGGAAGCTGTCACTGGTAACAGGGTCGACGGCGCCATGCACACCCCCGCACGGGGGCCCTACATATGTGCGTAGCCCTGGGCGACCGCCAGTGCAGCCAGATGGGTTCGAGAGCTGACGTGGAACTTTGTGCGTGCATTGCTGAGGTGGAAGCGCACGGTGCGCACTGAGAGGCCCAGCAGCACCCCGATCTGGGCGTCGGGGTGCCCGCGCACCATGAGCGCAATGCATTCGATCTCCCGGGCGGTGAGTATCGGGGCCGCCTGCCCCACCTCGCCGCGGTGAACGATGCGGTCCGCAGCCGTGAAAGCGCTGACGGCAATCAGGGTCATCAAGGCGCGCTCATCGTGCGCGAACGGCCCGCGGTCTCCCCCGAAAGACACCAGCCCGAGTGAGTTGTCGCCACTGCGCATAGGCACCACGAACCCCTCGGTGAAGCCGAATTCGGCCGCCGCTGCGATGGCCTCCCGACCCGGATCCCGTTCGGGGAGTATCTTGAACAGCTCGCGCCAACTCACCGCGCGACCGGAATTACGAGCCCAGCGCGGGATCGGGTCCACCAGTAGGTATTGCTGCTCGAGGTAGCGGTCGATCCACGCCTGCGGCCAGTGCGCGAAGTGAAATGGCTCTCGCGAAGCAGCCTTGGCGCCGGACACCAGGCCGCTGGCCGCCGCGGTCATGCCGAACGGCTTGATCGCCGCCATGACGGCACCGGCCAGGTCAGCCATCACCGTGAGCTCCTGCGCGGCGCCGGCAAACGCCAGCGACTGCGAGCACAGATCCTGGGGCGTCGAGGGTTTCAGATTTCAGCCACCCGCCTGGCCTGATCGCCCCATGTTAGTTCATGAGGCCCCTGAACGGCAGAGCGGCGGGTGCGCCCCGCTGCCGCGGACCAGCCGCAGTCCTCAGACGTTGAAGCGGAAGTGCATGACGTCGCCCTCATGCACGACGTATTCCTTGCCTTCCAGGCGCAGCTTGCCGGCCTCTTTCGCCCCCGACTCGCCCCGGCCGGCGATGTAATCGTCGAAGGCGATCACCTCGGCGCGGATGAATCCGCGTTCGAAATCGGTGTGGATGGCGCCGGCGGCCTGCGGGGCGGTGGAACCGGCGCGCACCGCCCACGCCCGTACCTCCTTGGGTCCGGCGGTGAAGTACGTCTCGAGCCCGAGCAGCTTATAGGCGGCGCGGATTACCCGGTTGAGGCCCGGCTCCTTTAGTCCCAGCTCCGCCAGGAACTCGGTGCGCTCGGCCTCTTCAAGCTGCGCGATCTCTGCCTCGATCGCCGCACACACGGCGACGACTTCCGTGCCCTCGGCGGCTGCCCGGTGCTGGACCTGCTCGAGGAGCGGATTGTCAACAAAGCCGTTCTCGGCAACGTTCGCCACGTACATGACGGGCTTGGCGGTCAGGAGCGACAGCTCCTTGAGGTCGCGGCGCTCTTCCGGCGTCAGGGTCATGGCCCGCACCGGCTTGACCGCATCCAGCTGGACCTTCACGCGCTCAAACAGCGCGCGGCGCCGGATCGCATCCTTGTCGCCGCCCTTGGCCGCCTTGGTGGCGCGGTCGAGGCCCTTCTCGACCGTGGACAGGTCCGCCAGCGCGAGCTCGGTATCGATGACCTCGACGTCTTCCAGCGGATGCACGCGACCGGCGACGTGGATCACGTCCCCGCTTTCGAAGCAGCGCACCACGTGCGCGATCGCGTCGACCTCGCGGATGTGCGCGAGAAACTGGTTCCCCAGTCCCTCGCCCTGGGAGGCGCCCGCGACCAGGCCCGCGATGTCCACGAACTCGACCGTGGTGGGGACGATCTTCTCCGGGTGCACGATCCCGGCAAGCTGCTCCAGCCGCGGGTCCGGCACCGGCACGACGCCCACGTTCGGGTCGATCGTGCAGAACGGGTAGTTCTCGGCGGCGATCTGGGCGCGGGTCAGTGCATTGAACAGGGTCGACTTGCCGACGTTCGGCAGTCCGACGATGCCGCAGCGGATAGGCATGGGTATGGATTCCTGGTGTTCTTCAGCCCGGCGGCGTGCCGGACGTGTCCTGGGTATGCAGGCGGTTCATGGCGATCTGGGCGCCGTCCCTCAAGAGAACCGGGATGGCATCCGCGGCCTGGGCAATGGCGGCCTCGATGAGCCGGGTATCGGCCGGCGTCGGGCGCCCGAGCACGTAGTCCAGCACCAGGGCCCGGTTGCCCGGGTGGCCGATGCCGATGCGCAGCCGCCAGAACGCATCGCCCATCTGCGCGATCATCGAACGCATGCCGTTGTGTCCGGCCGCGCCCCCGCCCTGCTTCAGGCGCACGACCCCCGGCGCGAAGTCCAGCTCGTCGTAAGCGACCAGCAGGGACTCCACCGGCACCTTGTAGAAGGTCGCGATGCTGCGCGTCGGGTCGCCGCTATGGTTCATGTAGCTCATCGGCTTGACCAGCCACACGTCGGCATCGGCGATGCGGGCGCGCGCCACCTCCGCCTTGTGGCGCGGCTCGCTGCGGAAGTTGGCCCCGTGCCGGCGCGCCAGCTCCTCCACGAACATGAAGCCGGCGTTGTGGCGCGTGCGGGCGTACTCGGTCCCGGGATTCCCGAGTCCCGCAATGAGCCTGATTGCCTCGCCCGCCATGTGCCTGCCTCACCGACCTCCGAAAACAAAGCCGGCCGCAGCTGGAAGAGCTCCCCCAGTGCGGCCGGCGTGGGAACGCCCGCGAAGGCGTGCGGCGTTACTTCTTGCCGCCTTCCTTCTTGGCGGGAGCGGCTTCCTTCTTCTCCTCGCCCTTCTTGGCATCGCCCGCAGCCGCAGGCGCGCCTGCCGCAGGAGCGGCACCGGCGGCACCCGCCGCGGCAGCGCCCTCGGCCGGCGTGGCAGCAGCCTCGGCGGCCACCGGCTCCGGCTCCTCGGCACGCGGGGCGTGGATCGAGACCACCGCCGCATTGCGCTTGGCAAGCTCCGGGATCGTCACCCCGGCAGGCACCGGCACGTCAGCGAGGAACTTGGTCTCGTTCAGGTGCATCCCCGAGAGGTCCAGCTCCAGGAATTCCGGCAGGTCCTTGGGCAGGCACACCACCTCGACGTCGGCGCGCATGTGGGAGACCACGCCACCCTCGGTCTTAACGCCCGGGGAGATGTTCTCGCCCTTGAAGTGGATCGGCAGGCGGATGCGGATCGCCTCGTTCTCCACCACGCGCTGCAGATCGACGTGCACCACCAGGTTCTTCGCCGGGTGCATCTGCACGTCCTTGACGATGGCCTCCTGGGTGGCCTCGCCGATCTTGATCCGGACGATCGAGGAGTAGAAGCGCTCGTCACCGATCATGGTGAGGAGGTTCTGCTGGTCGAGCACCAGGGCCTGAGCGTCCTTGCGGGCGCCGTAGAGGATGGCGGGAACCTTACCCGCGTGACGCAGGCGGCGGCTCGCACCCTTGCCTTGCGCATCGCGGGCGTCCGCCCCGAATGTGTAAGAAATACGCATGAAAAGTCTCCAGTCAGTTACTAACAAGTGCCGGTTCGCGACCAAACCCGCACATCCCAAAAAACCTCGCGCGCCTGCCGTCAGTCGACGTACAGAGAGCTCACCGACTCCTCGTCGCGGATGCGACGGATCGTCTCCGCCAGAAGCGCCGCGACCGACAGCTGCCGGATGCGGCCCATGCTCCGGGCCGCGGCGCTCAGCGGGATCGTGTCCGTCACGACCAGCTCATCGAGCGCCGACTTCGAGATCTTCTCGACCGCCGAACCGGAGAGCACCGGGTGGGTGATGTAGGCCACTACCTTCACCGCGCCCTCGTCCTTCAGTGCCTGCGCCGCCTGGCACAGCGTGCCGGCGGTGTCGACCATGTCATCGATGAGGATGCAGGTCTTGCCCTCGACCTCACCGATGATGTTCATCACCTTCGACTCGTTCGGCCGCGGCCGCCGCTTGTCGATGATCGCCAGTTCCGCATCGTCCAGGCGTTTGGCGAAGGCCCGGGCGCGTGCCACGCCGCCGACGTCCGGCGACACGACGATCACGTCGTTGTACGTCTGCTTCCAGGCATCGCCCAGGAGCACGGGCGAGGCGTAGACGTTGTCCACCGGGATGTCGAAGAACCCCTGGATCTGGTCCGAGTGCAGGTCGACCGTCAGCAGGCGGTTCACTCCCGCGCTCGAGACCATGTTCGCGACCAGCTTCGCCGTGATCGCCGAGCGCGTCGCACGCGGCCGCCGATCCTGGCGCGAATACCCGAAATACGGCACCACCGCGGTGATGCGCGCCGCCGAGGCGCGGCGGCAGGCATCCACCATCACCAGCAGCTCCATCAGGCTGTCGTTCGCCGGCGGGCAGGTGCTCTGCAGGATGAAGACGTCGCGCCCGCGCACGTTCTCCATCAGCTCGATGTTGATCTCACCGTCGCTGAAGCGCCCGACATATGCCCGCCCGAGCGGGGTCTGCAGGTGCTTGGCGATGTCCTGCGCCAGGGCCGGGTTCGCGTTACCCGCAAACAGGGACAGTGTGTCGCTCGTACTCATACTCTGTTGCGCACGCCCTTCTCGCCGGCGCGAGGCCCGCGCCTGCACCGCCCCACCGATGATGGCTGGGGTGGAAGGATTCGAACCTCCGAATGGCGGGATCAAAACCCGCTGCCTTACCACTTGGCGACACCCCAGCAGTGCCCGCCCGCCCGACGCGTAACGGCGCGCGGGCGCGCATCTTACAGCCGCGTCGGCCCCGCCGCCCCTGCCGCTTTGAGGTGCCCGTGCACGGGCGAGGTGTTGAGGCCCCGGGCGACATATCTCCCCCAGCGCTGCGGCACCTGCCGGGCGAGGTCCCGCGCCCGCGCCTCCGAGGCAAAAGCTGCGAACAGGCAGGCCCCGGTTCCGGTCAGCCGGGCCGGGGCATGCGTGGACAGCCAGTCCATGGCCTCACCGACCTCCGGGAATGCCCGGCGCACTACCGGCTCGCAATCGTTGCGGCCGCCCGACTCAAAAAAGGCGCGTATTGTGATGAGGGGGGAATTTCGTGTCAATTCAGGGCTCTGGAACACCCTGCCGGTGTTCACATGCACCCCGGGGTGGATGACCAGGTACCAGGCTTCCGGCAGCTCGACGGGCTTGAGCCGGTCCCCCACCCCTTCCGCCCAGGCGGAGGAACCCTCAACAAAAACAGGCACATCCGCGCCCAGCGGGAGCCCCAGGGCCGCGAGCTCCGGCACCGTGAGGCCACACTCCCACAAGTCATTGAGGGCAAGCAGCGTCGTGGCGGCATCCGAGCTTCCACCACCCAGGCCCCCTCCCATGGGGATCCGCTTGGTCACATGGAGGCTCGCACCTCGGGAAGACCCGGTGGCGGACTTCAGGGCCTGCGCCGCACGGACCACGAGGTCTTCTGCCGGGGGGACCCCCTCGGCACCGGCCAGCCGCTCGATCACGCCGTCCTCGCGCACGGTGATGGTGATCTCGTCGTTGAGATCGATGAGCTGAAAGAGGGTCTGCAGCGTGTGGTACCCGTCGGGCCGGCGGCCCGTCACGTGCAGGAACAGGTTGAGCTTCGCGGGGGCCGGCCAGCGGGTTTCGGACCGCTTCGCGGCGGGGGTCACAGCTGCCAGTCCTCGACGAACAGCCGCACGCGCACCGACTCCCGCTCGAGGGTGAGGCGCGACGGGAGGACCTCGCCGGCGGCATCGGTGTACTCGGCATAGGTCACCTGCCAGCCATCCTGGGACAGCCCCGTGAGGCGCTGCTGCACGGCATCGACCGCCTCGTCCGCGGGGCCCGAGGGGTCCGGGACCCCGAGCACCCAGTACCTGAGGCTCGCGATCGGCACGTCGAACCCCAGGCGCGCGATGAGCTCGGCGTGGGCGGCCTGGTCCGCGATGCGGTCGCCGTGGGAGGTGACCATCTCGAGCGACTCGCCGTCCGCAGTGATCTGCAGGCCGCCGACGCCCAAGGGTCCCTCGAGGGCGAGCTTCGAGCGCGTGCGGTCCTGCGCCCAGCGCAGGTTGGCGTTGAAACCGTTGCCGTTGGCCGAGAGCGCCACGCGGCCCTTGAGGCTGAAGTGGGGCAGCGCCTGCAGCTGCGCGCGGCGTTCGGCGTACGGAGCCCCGGGCGGCAGCGGGTGGGTGAGCGTGCGGCAGCCCGCGAGCAGCATCAGGGCCAGGAGCGCCCCGAGCCCCGCCGCCCTAATGCGCATCGGGCAGGAACCGCTGGATCGTCGCCTTGAGGGGTTTGGATTCCGGGTCGCGCGCGAGCGCCGCGGCCCATACGCGCCGCGCCTCCGCCTGGTCCCCGCTCGCCCACAGGGCCTCGCCCCAGTGCGCGGCGATCTCGGGGTCATGGCCCACCGCGTAGGCGCGGCCGAGCATCGTGGTCGCGGCCTTCATGTCGCCCTCGCGGAAGCGCACCCAGCCCAGGCTGTCGAGCGCGGCGGGGCTGTCCGGCTGCACGGCCAGCGCGCGGCGAATCAGGACCTCCGCGTGCGGCAGCTCGAGCGAGTGATCGGCGAGCGTGTAGCCGAGCGCGTTGAGGAGCGTGGGGTCGTCCGGCCGCTTCTCCAGCATGTGCTCGAGGGCCTCGACGGACTCGTGCACGTGGCCGCCCTGCTCGAGGATCACGGCCCGGTCGTATTCGATGGAAGGATGCTGCGGGTGGCGCTCGGCCTCCGCCTTCAGCACCTCGAGCCCGGCGTCCGCCTCGCCGTGATCCGCCAGCAGGCGCGCCTTGGCGAGCGTCAGGTCGAGCTCGTCCTCGGGGTGATCGGCCGCGTAGTCGTCCAGCAGCGCCAGCGCCTCGGTGCGCGAATGGCGGTCGAGCAGCAGCGCCGCCGCGCGCGAGCGCGCCGACAGCGCTACCGAGGAATCGTACAGGCGGCGGTAGGCGGCGATCGCCGCATCCGGGTCGCCGGCGCGGGCCGCGATGTCCGCAAGGTACAGCGCCGTGCCGTCGTTGCCCTCGCCGGTGGTCAGGAGCTCGGTGAAGCGCAGCCGCGCTTCCTTGTAGTCCCCGGAGTTGTAGGCCAGCAGCGCGAGGCGCTTGTCGACCTCTTCCGGGGAGGCCCCGCTGCCCTTCAGCTGCTCGAGCTCCTGGTGCGCTTCCTCGCTACGGCCCAGGGACGCCAGCACCTCGGCCAGCTCCAGTCCGCCGCGCTGCGCATCGTGGTTCTTGGCCTGACGCGCAGTGGCCACGGCCTGCGTCGAGTTGCCCTGCATGACGTACGCGCGGGCGAGGATGCGCAGCGCCGACAGGTCCTGCGGGTCGTGCTGCAATGCCTGCTGCGCATAGCGGGCGGCACGGTCCCCGTCATAGGCGGCGAGTGAAAGCTCGCCCAGGAGCGTCAGCGTATCCGTCGAGTTGGCGGTAGGTTCGAGCGCTCCGCTCATCGCGGTCAGCACCGCGGGTGCATCGGACTCCTCCAGGAGGAGCGCGGTGAGCTCGGTCATGCTGCGCGCGGTGCGCTCGTCGGCATGCGCGGTGGCGCCGCCGACGCCGGTCTTGGGCGGGGGCGCGCTGGCGTTGGTCTGTGCCTCCACCTGCCAGAACTGGTGGATGGCGATACGCGCGTCCGCCGTGCGGTAGAGCTTCAGGGCGACCGCCGCGTAGAGCGCGTTCGCCTCGCGGTCGTTCGGCGCGAGCGTCCGCCAGCGCGTGGCCGACTGCCAGGCCGCCGGCAGATGCTCGCAGGCCATCGCCACCTGCGTGGCCCGGCGTGCCAGCTGGACATCGCCGGTGGCTGCGAGACGCGCATAGGACTCGGAAGCCTCGCGGCAGTCGCCGCGCTTGAGCGCCGCGTCGGCACTCGCGGTGAGCGCCGCCGACGGGGCCGGCGGAGGTGCCGACGCAGCCTCGCGGGTGGCGGATTTGGGTCCGGCGCAGCCGGCGCAGGCCAGCCCCGCGGCCAGGAGAAGAGTTAAGGTACGCAAGCTCTTGATCATACTAAAACCCACTATAGCCCCGCGGGCGGCCCCGGGGCATTGCGTACCTTGTCACAAAGTGCGCCAATCCTGAGAGAATGCGCGGCCGCCCACACCCATGAAGGACTCCATCCGACAGCGCCTGCAGAAGCTCGCCGATCGATTCGAGGAAGTCGGGCGGCTGCTGGCCACCGATGAGATCGCCGGGGGCTCCCCGCAGTTCCGTGAACTGTCGGTCGAATACGCCCGCCTCCAGCCCCTGGCCGAGCGTTTCGGGGCATTCGGGGGGCTGGAGCATGACCTCGCAGCCGCCCAGGAACTGACCGCAGACGCCGACCCCGGCATGCGCGACCTCGGCACCGAAGAGGTGCAGCGCCTCAAGTCGCAGATCGCCGCCGAGGAGGAGCAGCTGCGCCTATTGCTGCTGCCCAAGGACCCGCGCGACGACAAGAACCTGTTCCTGGAGGTGCGGGCCGGGACCGGCGGGGACGAGGCGGCGATCTTCGCCGGCGACCTGCACCGCATGTACGCCCGCTACGCGGAAGGGCGCGGCTTCACGGTCGAGCTCATCAGCGAGAGCCCCGGCGAGCACGGCGGCTACAAGGAGATCATCAGCCGCATCGCCGGCCGCGGCGCGTTCTCGCGCCTGAAGTTCGAGTCTGGCACCCACCGCGTGCAGCGCGTGCCGGCCACCGAGTCGCAGGGGCGCATCCACACCTCGGCGGTGACGGTGGCGATCCTCCCCGAGCTCGACGAGGTCGAGGCCATCGACCTCAACCCGGCCGACCTGCGCATCGACACCTACCGCGCCTCAGGCGCGGGCGGACAGCACGTCAACAAGACCGAATCTGCAATCCGCATCACGCACGTCCCCTCGGGGCTCGTGGTCGAATGTCAGGATGAGCGCTCCCAGCACAAGAACCGCTCGCGTGCCATGGCGCTCCTGAAGGCACGGCTGCTCGCCGCCGAGCAGGAAAAGCAACAGAGTGCGCAGGCGCAGTCGCGCCGCCTCCAGGTCGGCAGCGGTGATCGCTCCGAGCGCATCCGTACCTACAACTTCCCGCAGGGCCGGGTCACCGACCACCGCATCAACCTGACGCTGTACAAGCTGCAGCAGGTCATGGACGGCGCGCTCGACGAGCTGATCGATGCGCTGCAGCAGGAATACCAGGCCGAGCAGCTGGCGGAAGAGACATGAGCGACCCGCTGGCCGCGGAGCTGACGGTCGACAGTGCCACGGGCATCGACGTCACGCTGCCGGTGGCCGGCGCCGGCGCACGCGCGCTCGCCTTCGTGATCGACTGGTGCACCCGCGCCGCGCTGGCCACGACGTGGTGGATCGTCGCCGCCGTCATCGTCAACGGCAACTTCTCGCTCGTCCCGGAAACACGCGGGGGCTCGGCGTGGTACCTGGGCGTCGTGTTACCCAGCATGGCGATCTACTTCCTGTACCACCCCATCCTCGAGCCTGTCATGCGAGGCAGCACACCCGGCAAGCGGCGCGCGGGCATCCACATCGTGACACGGCAGGGTGGAACGCCGGGCATCGGCGCGCTGCTGGTGCGCAACGTGTTCCGCCTCGTCGACAGTCTCCCGGGCTTCTATGGTCTGGCGCTTGCGACCATGCTGGTCTCGAAGGAGAGCCTGCGCTTCGGTGACATGGCCGCCGGCACGCTGCTGGTCTACGACCACCACGACGACGAACTGCCGCCGCCGGCCGCCGCAGCCGAGCGCATCGGGGTGCTGGATCCCACCGGGGCCGAGATCGTGGCCGACCTGCTGTCGCGCTGGGATTCGCTGGAGCCTGGGGCGCGCATCCGCCTCGCGCGCGCGCTGCTGCAGCGCTACCTCGGGGCGGCCGCCGACCTGAGCGACGGGGACGACCTGGCATGGCGCTCGCGGCTCGAGCGCATGGCACGCCCCCATGGATGAGACGGGGCGCCAGGCCCTGAGCAAGGCACTCCTGCAGCGTGCACCGCTTTGGCAGGCCGCCCGTGAACGTGCCGTGCGCCTGGAGCGCGGGTACACCGAGGATGCCGCCGATGCCGCCCGGCTCGCCGACGACTACCGGCTGCTCGCGCACGACGTGGCCCGTGCCCGCGAGCTCATGCCCGGATCGCGCACGCTCGCGTACCTCGAGTCCGCCTATGCGCGCGCGCATGCCACGCTGTCGCGCGGAGCGCTGAACCTTCCCAGCGCCGTACGCCAGTACCTGCGGCAGGACCTGCCCGCCGCCATGCGCTGGCTGGTCCCGTACCTTTGGTGGACCACGCTCATCTTCGTGATCACGGCCGTGGCCGGCTACGCACTGGTGGCACGCTACCCGGACATGATCGCCATGTTCGCCGGGCCGGACATGATCTCGAGCGTCGAGAGCGGCAAGCTGTGGACCGAGGGCATGCTCAACGTCGTGCCCTCCTCGGTGCTGTCGGTTCAGATCTTCGCCAACAACATCGTCGTCAGCATCGCGGCCTATGTACTCGGGTTCCTGTTCGGGATCGGGACACTCTATATCCTCGGCCTCAACGGCCTGATGCTGGGCGCGGTGTTCGCCTTCGTCGGCCAGCACGGGCTCGCCGGCGAACTCTTCAAGTTCATCGTCGCGCACGGCTGCGTGGAGCTGTCGGTGATGTGCATCTCGGGGGCCGCTGGCGCTGCCGTCGGCGAGGCCCTCGTGCGCCCGGGCGCTGAGGGGCGCCTGGAGTCGTTCCGCCGTGCAGCGCTGCGTTCCGGCATCGTGCTCCTGGCGTGTACCGTGCTCCTGGTCGGGGCCGGCCTGATCGAGGGATTCGTCTCCCCAAATCCGCGCTTCGCACTTTCGGTGCGCATCGCGATCGGCGTCAGCTACTGGTTCGTGATGCTGGGTTTCCTCAGCGGCTGGCTCGCGCGCGTGCGGCCTCCCGCGTTCGCGCGCTAGATGCGCCGCGAACGCCGCAGGGCTTCGTAGCGCTCGTAGAGGGCCTGCTTGAGCAGGCCCGGGGTTGCCGCGACGACCGGGGCCCCCAGTCGCTCAAGCAGCGCCCGCTGCGCGCCGGCGCGTCGCTGGTGCTCCTGGGCCGCCAGCGCAACCCACGGATCCTGCCATCCGGTCGCGGGGGCGCCGGCCAGTGCCCCGATCTCCCCCGACTGCACGCCCGCGATCAGCACCAGGTGCGGCGGGGCCAGGAGTCGTACGGCGCGCGCCAGCGACTCCGCGACGTTTACATCGTCCAGGTCCGTCAGCACGATAATGAGCGCCCGCTGCCGCAGCAGGCGACGGATACTGACGGCAGCGGCGGTCGGCGCCGACTCGGCCGGCCGCACCGCCAGGTGTTCCAGAAGCCCCCGCAGTCGCACCACCGCCGGCATGCCCCGCGTCGGCGCACTACTGGCAAGCACCCGGTCGGCATAGACCACGAGTCCGATGCGGTCGTCGTTGTGCACCACCAGCTCGGAGAAACTCGCCGCGACATTGCTGTACAGGCCGAGCCGATCGAGCCTCCCACAGCGCACACGACTCAGCCGACCGGCGTCGATGGCGATCAGCACGTCGAGGTGCTGGTCCTCGCTGAATTCGCGCGTCACGAGGCTCCCGGCGCGCGCCGTCGCCTTCCAGTCAATGCGTGACAGCGGGTCCCCGCGCTGGTAACTCCGCAGCTGGTGCAGCTCCTGGCCAGGACCGAGCGTGCGGCGGGCGCGAGCGCCCTCTCCAAACCCGCGCATGCGCGCCGCATCGCGCAGGATGTCCGGGGCTACCGTGAGCTCGCGCCGCGGCTCGAAGCTGACGTTCCACCACGCGAGTGACAGCGGCCCCAGGACGCGGCCGGGCACGCTCGGCCAGCGCTGCGGTCCCAGGCGCACTGGAGACAGCGACACTGCATCGCGCGCCTCGGCGCGCGGCGGTACGTGCACTGCGCGCGGTTCGCCGAGGGACTCGAAGCCCTCCGGCGTCACCGGTATGTACTGGAGGTCCAGTGCACGGGCGGAGGCATTGGCGAACACGAACTCGCCCGGCTGCGCCCGCCCCAGGAACGCCGGCGTGGAGGTCTCGAGGTGCAGGCGAGGCACGAGCCGCCGTACCAGCACGCGCTCGGCGGCAAGCCCGAGCAGCAGAATGCCCGCCGGCAGCTGCCACAGGTGCAGGAGCTGCGGGTCCTGGGCCCACGTCCCGCTCACGGCGAGTACCGCCGTCAGCATCACGAGCACGTAGCTGCGCAGGGCCAGGTGCATGGCGTCAGCGGGGCACTGGCGTCGCGGCCAGCAGCGCGGTCACGATCTCGGAATCGGAGGCGCCTTCGAGCGCAGCCTCCGGAGTGAGCAGCAACCGGTGCGGGAGGATCCAGGGCGCGATCTGCTTCACGTCGTCGGGGGTCACGAAATCCGCCCCGCGCATCCCGGCGACCACCCGCGAGCCGCGCAGCAGCGCGAGCGCCCCACGCGTGGACAGCCCCAGGCTCAGGCGCGGATGCTCACGCGAGGCGCGCGCGAGGTTGAGGACGTAGTCACTCAGCGTCGGTGCGACGTGGATCTGCTCGGCCTCTGCGCGCGCCTGGGCAAGCAGCGCGCGGTCGATCACGCCGACCTGCTCGAGTGCCGCCTGGGCCGCGCCGCCGACGCCACCGTAGCGGGCCAGGATCTCGCTCTCGGCCTCGCGTGCCGGGTAGCCGACGTCGATCCGCAGCATGAAGCGATCGAGCTGCGATTCCGGCAACGGGAACGTGCCCTCGAACTCGCGCGGGTTCTGCGTACCCAGCACCAGGAAGTCCGGCGGCAGCGCCCAGACCTCGCGCTCGACGCTCACCTGGCGCTCTTCCATCGCCTCGAGCAGAGCCGATTGGGTCTTGGGGCCGGCCCGGTTGATCTCGTCCACGAGCACCACGTCGGCAAACAGAGGGCCGGGGCGGAACACGAAGGTGCGCGCTGCCTCGTCGAAGACGTGCACGCCGATGATGTCGCTCGGCATGAGGTCCGCGGTGCCCTGGATGCGCTTGAACTCCCCTCCCAGCGCGCGCGCCAGGGTCTTGGCGAGCAGCGTCTTGCCCAGCCCCGGGACGCCCTGCACCAGCACGTGTCCGCGCGCGACCAGCGCGACCAGGAGCGCATCGACCGCGGCATCACTGCCGATGACGACCCGGCCGAGCTCGGTCGCGAGGAGTTGGTGCAACTGACGGATGGTGGTGCTCATGCTGCAAGTCGCCTTTCAGTCTCAAGCATCAGGTTGTGGAGTCGGATCAGCGGTACCCGCCGCGCCTGGTAGGCCGCCTGGTACCAGTCACGCAACTGCCGGACGTCCTCGCGCGCGAGCGCCGGATGACTGTCGAGCCAGTCCCAGACGGCGGCAGGGTCGTCCGTGCGCCCGCTTCCTGTGCGCAGGCGCGCAAGGAACAGGGTGAACATGCGCTGCGCAGCGGTCGCGGGCCGCAGTACGCGGGCAAGGAAGCTGCCGGTGATCCGTACCAGCTCGTCCTCGCGGGCGAGAGGCGCGCGCCGCAGCGGCGCCTTGAGCGTCGTTCCGCCAAGCACCCAGATCAGCCACACGATCGCGATAACCGCAAGCGTGCGGAACAGGCGCGGGTCGCGGTAGAACTTGGCCGGGTCGTAGGCGGCAGTCAGTCCCTGGTGCTCGTCGTCGAAGATGACCGCGCCCCGGGGACCGAGCGAGTTTGCGACGATGTTCGACAGGAGCTTCGCATTGCCCTCGCGTGCGAGCGCGCGGTTGCTGAACACGGTCGCGAAGCCACTGACGAGGATTGTGCCGTCCCCGTCCGCGCGCATCCAGAACGCATCCGCGCCGCCTTCGCGGGCGAGCGTCAGCGGCAGCGACTCGGGCCCGATGGCGAGCTTCGCCGGCCGCGGCGTGTTGTCGGAAAAGCCGACCGCGTGCTTAACACCATCGAAGTACCGGCTGGGCTGCGTCGGCACCAGGAAGTGCTCGCGCGGCGGATCGAGTTCGTCGCTGAGCTGCACGATGGCGCGTTTGGCAGGCGCAGGGGCGGCGGCCTTTTCGGGCGGCTTGGTCACAGGTTTGGCGGGCGCGGCCGGAGCAGACTTGGATCCCTCCAGCACCGGCGCAAGTCCCGTGAGGCGGGACAGGTTGCCCTCCATCGCGCCCGGCAGCATCGCGTAGCGCGGGCGATCCCGCAGCGGCGAGAGCACCAGGAGAGAATTGCCGCGCCGGATCCAGCGGTCGAGGTCCACGATCTCGGTGTTGCGCACCGGGGTCGTGACCGGCAGCGAGACGATCAGGAGGTTGCCAGAGGGCGCAAGCCAGGTCATCCCGCGGATCGCCGTATAGCGCTCCCGCAGCGAGACCACCGGAACACGCTCGCGCTGCAGCCAGGTGAAGGCCCCGTATAGTCCGTTTTCGGCGCGCTCGATGCTGGTGGGTAGCGCCGCAGACGTGTCGCCCGCCCCGCCGCCGCGCCAGAAGAGGGTCACGAACAAGGCCAGCGCCCCGAGGGCGCAGCCGAGCGTGATCAGGCGCTCACGCATCTAGGTTGCCTGCGCGGCCTGGGCCATCAGGTCCAGACGTTCGAGGACCGCGCGCCCGCCGGCCACGGCGGAGGCGAGTGACGCCGCCGGCAGTGGCTGATCGGAGAAGCGCACGCGCTCGTACACGCCGGTGAGGTTCTCGAGCGGCGTGCGAACTGGCTCCTCCGGCAGCTGCGCGCGCCGCAACAGCTCCCGGGCCGTGAGGGCCCGGGCCGGCGGCAGCCGGCCCAGGGCGATGAGTCTTGCGGCGATGAGTTCCAACAGGAGGCCGGGCTGTGCGGATGGCTCCGCGGCCTCGACTTGTGCGAGCGTCAGGACCGTGCCGTCAGTTGCAGCACCCGGAGCAGCCTGCCGCAGCGGCGGCAGAGCGCCTCCCAGGACACCCGCGACGCGCAGCTCCTTGAGCACGACTATGACTGCCAGCGCGACGAGGCCGGCGAGCGTGCTCCAGACAATGATGCGCGCAACGTTCTGGGACCGTCCGAGCTGCTCCAGCAGTTTCTCCATCCAGCCGCCATCGGCGTCCTCGCGGTCGGGGCTGAAGAGCTGCCGCAGCCAGCCCTTGAAACGCTGCCACCAGCCATCTGCGGCGGTCGCCTTGAGCGCCCCGACAATGTCTGCAACGTGCGTGACATCCGGCGCCGCGTGCCGGACCGGTGCCGGGTCCTGCTCGCGTACGAGAACCTCGCGCAGCTGCCGCAGCGCGGGTGCGCCGAGCTGGCTGTCCGGTTCCTTCCAGCCTTTCGGGAGGAGCCTCGCGGCGCTGCCTCCTTCGAGGGCTGCGGTAAGCCCGGGGCAGCGAGCCTCGATGCGTGCCAAGCCCACGTCGCTCACCGGATCGAGGCGGGCGAGGCAGTCATCGAGGGCCGCGACCGGATCGCCGGCCCAGGCCGGCAGCGCGGCCAGCATCACTACCAGCGCTGCCAGTCGCCTGCGCACGGATTTCAGGCCGCTGCGATCCGCTGCTCGAGATCGGCGCCTTCCTTGCGTACCCGGAGGTCGCCGAAGATCGCGAGACCCATCGCGGTGTAGAAAGGTACCGTGGCCGAAGCCACGACTATCGAAATCACGCCGCTGACCGCAGCGATGAGGGCGACATCGCCATGCCCGATGATCGAGGCAAACACCCCCACGATGATCCCGACGACCACCCAGAATGCCAGCAGGATCAGCACGCCGATGGTTAGGATTCCGGAAAGTCGCCACACGCTGCCGCCAGTCAGGCGCCAGCTGTGCGAGTAAGCGGCGGTTGCGCCATCCCCACTCACGACGAACGCGATGTATGCGACACATAACCGAACTGCGACGTACGACGCGGGGATTGCCAGCACCAGTGCAGCCAGCACGGCCGTGACGGGCGCGGAACCCGCGTAGGCGGCCGCCGGGATGAACCAGGCGGCGATACTCAGGGACACCATGATCACGAGCCCGATGAAGCCGGGGATGCGGCGCAGGAGCTGCGGCAGCTCGCCGCCCGCGGTCCCGGTGCGCATCAACTGGTCCTGCCGCTGGAGCACGGCGGCATAGAGAATGCCGGACAGCACCATACCGCCGAGGTACAGCGCCCAGTAAAGCAGGTCGCCTTGGCTCTTCTGGGACGCCACGACGAAGCCGACCAGGCCACCGCCGAGATTGCGGCCCTTCACGACGTTATAGATGTTAGGCAACTGCCCTGCCAGCATTCCGGTCGTGGCGAACACGAGGCACCTGATGACGGTGGCCCGGTACACCTGGAAACTCAGGTCCAGCACTTCCCCGACCCTGAGCGGGCGGCCCGGCGGATACGCTATGTTTGACATGTGAGTCATATTACGCCGGGTTGGACAGCACGCCTATGACCAACCCATTCACCATCGCAGGCCTGTTGTCACACGCAACACGGCACCTTGCGGGCGCGGCGGACCCCACCAGCGCCGCCCTCGACGCCCAGCTGCTGTTAGCGCAGACGCTGCACATCAGTCGCGGCAGCCTGCTTGCCTATCCGGACCGCACGGTTGAGCAGCCAGCGCGCGCCTGCTTCGAGGCACTCGTGGCGCGCCGCGCTGCGGGTGAACCGCTCGCCTACCTCACCGGCCACCGCGAGTTCTGGTCACTGGACCTGGAAGTGACGCCCGATGTCCTCGTGCCGCGCCCGGAAACGGAGCACCTGGTCGAGCGTGCGCTTGCGCTGCTGCCGGCAACCCACGCGCGCATCGTGGACCTCGGCACCGGCTCCGGCGCCATCGCCCTGGCCCTGGCGAGCGAGCGGCCCCAGTGGTGGGTCCTCGCCACCGACGCCTCCCCGGCGGCACTGGAGGTCGCCCGCCGCAACGCCGCCGGCCACCGGCTCGCGGTCGAGTTCCGCCAGGGCAGCTGGTACGTGCCGCTCGCCGGGGAGCGCTTTGACCTCATCGCCAGCAACCCGCCGTACGTCGCGGCCGACGACCCGGCGCTCGCCGCACTGCGGCACGAGCCCCACATCGCCCTCACCCCGGGGGCGGACCCGATGTCGAGCCTCAATGCCATCGCCGGCGGCGCCGTGGACCACCTCACGCCCGGCGGCTGGCTGCTGCTCGAGCACGGCTCCGGGCAGGGCGCCGCGGTCCGTGCCGCGCTTGTCCTCGCCGGCTTGCGTCACGTACGCTCGCACCCCGATCTGGCCGGCCATGAGCGCGTAACGGAAGGACAACGATGATCAGATTCGAGACCTCGCACGGACCCTTCACGATCGAGCTGTACCCCAAGGAAGCCCCCGTCACCGTGGAAAACTTCCTCAAGTACGTCGATGACGGCTTCTTCGACGGCACGATCTTCCACCGCATCGTTCCGGGCTTCGTGATCCAGGGCGGCGGCCTCACCGCCGACTTCGGCAACAAGAAGACGCGCGCGCCGATCAGCAACGAGGCCAAGAACGGGCTCAAGAACCTGCGCGGCACGCTGTCGATGGCCCGCACCAGCGACGTCAACAGCGCCACCTCGCAGTTCTTCGTGAACCTGGTCGACAATGCCTTCCTCGACAACAGCGCCCGCGACTTCGGCTATGCGGTGTTCGGCAAGGTGACCGACGGCATGGACGTCATCGACAAGATCGCGAAGGTGGAGACCGGTCGGCGCAAGGGCTACACCGACGCGCCGCTCGAGGACGTGGTGATCACCTCGGCCAGGCGCCTCCCCGAGAAATAGCCACGAACCGTCCCGCGGCGCCCGCGCGCTCCCGCCGCGGCTCGCACACTTCTCCCTCACGGCAGCGCGGCCGGCTCGCCGGCCGCCTGCTCAGGTGGTTCGCGCTCGCCCTCACGGCGTGGCTGGTGCTGACCGTCAGTGCCGTGCTGCTGCTGCGCTGGGTCAATCCCTTCACCAGCGCCATGATGGTCGAGGCGCGTCTGACCGCCTGGGCAGCGCAGCAGCAGGACTACCACACCGACTTCCGCTGGGTGAGTCTCGAGCAAATCTCGGGCCACGCCGCGATCGCGGTCGTCGCCTCCGAGGACCAGCTGTTCCCCTATCACGCCGGCTTTGACTTCAACTCCATCCGCGCCGCCGTGCGCGCCAGCGAGCAGGGCAAGCGTCTGCGCGGGGCGAGCACCATCTCGCAGCAAGTCGCCAAGAACCTGTTCCTGTGGTCGGGACACAGCTTCGTGCGCAAGGGGCTGGAGGCCTACTTCACCGTGCTGATCGAGCTGTGCTGGCCCAAGGAGCGGATCCTGGAAATGTACCTGAACGTCGCGCAGTTCGGGGACGGCATCTACGGCGTGCAGGCAGCAGCGGCGCGGTTCTGGCACAAGAACGCGTCGCAGCTGAGCTCGGGCGAGGCCGCGACGCTCGCGGCCGTGCTGCCCAACCCGATGAAGATGCACCCCGACCGGCCGTCACGCTACGTGCTGATGCGGCGCGACCAGATCCTGGTGCAGATGCGCGCGCTCGGCGGGGAGTCCTACCTGCGCGCGGTCGAGCAGGAGCGCCCGGCCCGCTAGGGATCGTAGCCGAGGTTGGGCGCCAGCCAGCGCTCGGCTTCCGAGGTGCTCATGCCCTTGCGGCGTGCGTAGTCCTCGACCTGCCCGCGGTCGATCTTGCCCAGCGCGAAATAGCGCGCCTCGGGGTGCCCGATGTACCACCCGCTGACGGCAGCCGTCGGGTACATCGCGTACGAGTCGGTGAGGCTGATGCCGGCGCGGCCCTCGACGTCCATGAGCTGCCACAGCTTGCGCTTCTCGGTGTGGTCCGGGCAGGCCGGATAGCCGGGCGCCGGGCGGATGCCGCGGTAGGCCTCGCCGATCAGTTCCTCGTTGGTGAGTGACTCGGCCGCCGCGTAACCCCACAGCTCGCGGCGCACGCGCTCGTGAAAGTGCTCGGCCGCGGCCTCGGCCAGGCGGTCCGCGAGGGCCTTGAGCATGATCCCGGAGTAGTCATCGTGCGCGCCCGCGAAGTGCTCGAGCGGCTTCTCGATCCCAATGCCGGCCGTCACGGCGAAGGCCCCGATGTAGTCGGCAACGCCGCTGTCCCGCGGCGCCACGTAGTCCGCCAGGCACTCGTGCGGCTGCCCGTCGGGCTTGCCCTTCTGCTGCCGCAAGAAACACAGCCGCTCGATGACCCGGGCGCGATCCTCCCCGTCGTAGATCTCGACGTCGTCGCCGACCGCGTTCGCCGGGAACAGGCCGACGACGGCACGCACGGTCAGCCAGCGCTCGGCGATCAGGGTCTTCAGCATGCGCCGCGCATCGGCATAGAGGTTGCTCGCGGCCTCTCCCACCGTAGGATCGGTGAGCACGTCGGGGAAGCGGCCCGCGAACTCCCAGGCGTTGAAGAACGGCATCCAGTCGATGTAGCCGGTCAGTTCCGCGAGCGGGTAGTCCTCGTAGGTGCGGATGCCGGGCACTCGCGGGGCCACCGGCGTGTACCGGCTCCAGTCGATGGGGCGGCGGTTGGCCCGGGCATCGGCCAGCGACAGCTCGGGCACCTTCACCTTCTTGGCGGCGTGCTGCTCGCGGCGCCGCTCGTGCTCCTCGCCCACCTTCGCGATGAAGGCGCCGCGCTGCGCCGGCTGCGTGAGCGTCTGACACACGCCGACCGCGCGCGAGGCGTCCTTCACGTAGATGGCGGCAGAGCCGTATTGCGGGGCGATCCTAACGGAGGTGTGGGCGGGCGACGTGGTCGCCCCGCCGATGAGCAGCGGCACCTTGAAACCCTGGCGCTGCATCTCGCGGGCCACGTGCACCATCTCGTCCAGCGAGGGCGTGATGAGGCCCGAGAGTCCGATGAAGTCGGCGTTCTCGCGCCGCGCGGTCTCGAGGATCTTCTCGCACGGCACCATCACCCCGAGATCGATCACCTCGAAGTTGTTGCACTGGAGCACCACGCCGACGATGTTCTTGCCGATATCGTGCACGTCGCCCTTGACGGTCGCCATCACGATGCGGCCGTTGCTGCGCTGTGCGCCGCCATCCTTGCTGGCCTCGATGTAGGGCACGAGGTAGGCGACCGCACGCTTCATCACCCGCGCGCTCTTGACCACCTGGGGCAGGAACATCTTGCCCGCCCCGAACAGGTCCCCGACCACGTTCATGCCGTCCATGAGTGGGCCCTCGATGACCGCGAGCGGCCGCTCGCTCCCCGCGCGCGCCTCCTCGGTGTCCGCGACGATGTAGTCGTCGATGCCCTTGATGAGCGCGTACTCGAGGCGCTTGCCCACCGGCAGCACGCGCCAGGCGAGGTCCTCGGCACGCCTGGCACCGCCCTCGCCGCGGAAGCGGCCGGCAAGCTCGAGCAGGCGCTCCGTGGCATCGCTGCGGCGGTTGAGGATGACGTCCTCGCAGGCCTCGCGCAGCCCGGGGGCGATCTGCTCGTAGATCGCGAGCTGCCCGGCATTCACGATGCCTAAGTCCATGCCGGCCTCGATGGCGTGGTAGAGGAACACCGAGTGCATGGCCTCACGCACGGGGTCGTTGCCGCGGAATGAGAAGGACACGTTGCTGACGCCACCGCTCACGAGCGCGTGCGGCAGCTCGGCCTTGATGCGGCGGGTCGCCTCGATGAAGGCGATGCCGTAGGCGTTGTGCTCCTCGATCCCGGTGGCGACCGCGAAGATGTTCGGGTCGAAGATCAGGTCCTCCGGAGGGAACCCCACCTCCTCGGTCAGGATCCGGTAGGCACGGGCGCAGATCGCTACCCGCCGGTCCACCGTGTCGGCCTGCCCCTGCTCGTCGAAGGCCATGACCACGGCCGCAGCGCCGTAGCGGCGCACCTTGCGGGCGTGCTCGGTGAACACCGCCTCGCCCTCCTTCAGGCTGATGGAGTTGACGACCCCCTTGCCCTGCAGGCACTTGAGCCCCGCCTCCATCACGCTCCACTTCGAGGAGTCGAGCATCACCGGCACGCGCGCGATGTCCGGCTCGGCGGCGATCAGGTTGAGGAAGCGCACCATGGCGGCTTCCGAGTCCAGCATGCCCTCGTCCATGTTGACGTCGATCACCTGGGCACCGCTCTCGACCTGCTGGCGGGCGATCTCGAGCGCTGTGCCGTAGTCGCCCGCCTCGATGAGCTTGCGGAAGCGGGCCGAGCCGGTGACGTTGGTGCGCTCGCCGACGTTCACGAACAGGCTGTCCGGGCCGATGTTGAGCGGTTCCAGGCCGGAGAGGCGGCAGCGGCGCTCGATCTGCGACACGCGGCGCGGGGCGCGGCCGCGAACGGCGCCCGCCACCTGGCGGATGTGCTCGGGTGTCGTGCCGCAGCAGCCGCCGACGATGTTGACAAGGCCCGCCTCGCCGTACTCGCCCAGGATCGCGGCGGTCTCCCCGGGTCCCTCGTCGTATTCGCCGAAGGCGTTCGGGAGCCCTGCGTTCGGGTAGGCGCACACGTAGGTGTCGGCGACCGCCGCGAGTTCCTCGATGTAGGGCCGCAGCAGGCGGCCGCCGAGCGCGCAGTTGAGTCCGACGAACAGCGGCTGGGCGTGACGGATCGAGTTCCAGAACGCCTCCGCGGTCTGGCCCGACAGCACGCGCCCGGAGGCATCCGTGATCGTGCCGGAGACTGCGAGCGGCAGCGCCATCCCGCTCTCATCGAAGAGCGTGAGGGCCGCGTAGATGGCAGCCTTGGCATTCAGGGTATCGATCACCGTCTCGATGAGCAGGAAGTCCGCGCCTCCCAGGACCAGGCCACGCGCGGCCTCGAGGTAGCCTGCGACCAGCTCGTCGAAGCTGACCGCGCGGTAGCCCGGGTCGTTCACGTCGGGGGACATCGAGGCCATGCGGTTGGTCGGTCCCAGTGCCCCGGCCACGAACCGTGGTATCCCGCTCTGGCGGGCGCACTCATCGGCCGCCGCCCGCGCCAGGCGCGCGGCGCGGTAGTTGAGCTCCGGGACCAGCGCCGAGGTCCCGTAGTCCGCCTGCGAGATGGCGTTGGAGTTGAAGGTATTGGTCTCGATGATGTCGGCGCCGGCCTCGAGGTAGGCCCGGTGCACCTCGCTCACGACGTCCGGGCGCGTCAGGCTCAGGAGGTCGTTGTTGCCGCGCAGGTCGCGGCCGTGGCCCTTCAGCCGCTCGCCGCGGAAGTCGGCTTCCGTCAGCCGTCGCTGCTGGATCATGGTTCCCATGGCGCCGTCGAGCACCACGATGCGCTCGGCGGGCAGGCGCCTCAGTTTCTCGACGCGCTCGCGGCGCGCAGTCTCATCGGGTGGTTCGACCGCGAACGGGACGGCGGGCGCCTGATTTGCGCGACCGCCGGGCGCGCGCTCACGGTCGGCGCGCGCAGACGCGCAGTCGTGACTCACGCCGGGGCCCCGGCGAGCGCCACGCTGCGGCGTGTCGGGGCACGCAGCCCCAGGGCATGGCAGATCGCGTAGGTGAGCTCGGCCCGGTTCAGGGTGTAGAAATGGAATTCGCTCACCCCGTGGGCCTTGAGCTCCTGCACCTGCTCGATCGCGACGCTCGCGGCGATGAGGCGCCGGGTCTCCGCGTCCTCATCGAGCCCCTCGAAGCGCTCGCGCAGCGTCGCGGGGATCGAGGCTCCACAGCGGGCCGCGAAGCGGGTCACCTGCGGAAAGCGCGTGATCGGGAGGATCCCCGGGACGATCGCGGCCCGGATGCCGGCCGCGGCGCAGCGGTCGCGGAAACGCAGGAAGTGACCACAGTCGAAGAAGAACTGCGTGATCGCGCGGCTCGCGCCGGCGTCGATCTTGCGCCGCAGATTGTCGAGGTCGTCGGCGGGTGAGCGGGCCTCCGGATGCGTCTCCGGGTAGGCAGCCACCGAGATCTCGAAGGGCGCCACCCGCGCCAGCGCTGCGACGAGCTCGGAGGCGTAGCGGAACCCATCCTGCGGGGGCACGTGGCCGGGGGTTTGCGGCGGATCGCCGCGCAGCGCCACGATGTGGCGCACGCCCTCCTCCCAGTAGCGCCGCGCAACATCGAGGATCGCCTCGCGCCCGGCGCCGATGCAGGTCAGGTGCGGGGCACCGGTGAGCGCAGTCTCGTCCTGTATCCGCCGCACCACCCGGTGGGTACGTTCCCGCGTCGAGCCGTCAGCCCCGTAGGTTACCGAGACGAACGCGGGCGACAGCGGGGCGAGCCGCTCGATCGACTGCCACAGCGTCGCCTCCATGCCCGCATCCGCGGGCGGGAAGAACTCGAACGAGACCCGGATCGGCATCGTCATCGCACCACTCCCTGGCGTGTTGGATCAGGCGGCGCCCTGCCGCACGGCCGCACCGGCGACGCGGGCGCTCACGGCGAGCACGTGCTCGCCGTCGGACTCGACGGGACTCAGGCGTTCGCATTCGAACCCGGCCTCCCGGAGGACGCGGCGGATACGTGCCAGCGGATGCTCGACCACGCGCCGGTCGCCGCCGTCGAGTGCCTCGTAGGCCTCGAACAGCCACAGCCGCCCCTGCGGGACGAGCACCGTGCGCGCGACTTCGAGCGTGCGCACGAGCGCGCCGTCGCGCGCCGCGGCGCGGTCGAGCACGATGAGGTCAAAAGGTGCAGTGGCCCGCACCGCATCCCCCTCGCCCAGGGCCGCCGTGGCGGTCTCGAGCACGCGGCAGGCGATGCCCTGCTCGTCTGCCAGAGAGCGGGCGGCTTGGGCACCGCGCCTCCCGGCCGCGAGCGCGACGCATGCGGCGGAAGCCGCGGCCACGGCGCCGAGGACTTCCGGGTGCGTAAGGCCCGCGATGAGTGCCCGGCCCTGGCGCGTGCCGGACGGTGCGGCGAGCAACGCCGCCAGCGCGCGACCAAGCCGGGAGGGTGCGAGCACGGAGGGCGCGGCCGAGCGCGCCGCATTTCGGTCGCGGGCCAGCTGGGCGTCGTGGCGGTCGAGTTGTCCCAGGAGGCCCTGCACGAAGCTCGCGGGTTCGCCGACCCGCGTGGCACGGTACTGGACCCACTGACCCTGGCGCTGGCGTTCCACCAGGCCCGCGGCTGTCAGGACCTTCAGGTGCCGCGACACCCGCGGCTCGCTCTGGCCGATCGCGCGCGCGAGGTCCGTGACGCTCAGGGCGTCCTCGCTGCACAGCGCGAGCAGCCGCAGCCGGCTACGTTCGCCGGCCGCGCGCAGCCAGATTGTCAGCGTTTCGGGGGCAACGGTCATTTGTAGTATTGTACATTTCTTTAATTACGGCAGGGTCGGATTCACCATAAGGCAGTATCGGAGTCCCGCACCGACGAGGAAGCTATTTAATACATGGACTTACGAGACTCCCGGGTGCCGGGCCTCTGTACCGGGGACCGCCCGGCGGCGGCCGAGCGTCGCGCTGCCCTAGTGGACGGCGGGGGTAGCGCCCGGCTCCGGACCTTCGGTGAACAGCGCCTCGATGTCGATCGCGTCGTAGCGGAAGGGGCGCTGGCAGAACTCGCATGTCACCGTGACCGCCCCCTGCTCGCGCAGCACGTCGCGGATCTCCCCGGCCCCGAGGGCGCGCAGGACGCCGGCGACCCGCTGCGGGTTGCAGCGGCACTCGAACGCCACCGCCGAACCCGTAAAGAGCCGCAGGTCCTGTCCCGGGAAAGTCTGCGACAGGAGCGGCTGCGCACGGGACCGCAGCAGCTGGGCGGGAGTGACCGTGCCGATGGCGAGCTGCGCCTCGGCCCATGCCTGCGCATCCGGCGTGTCCTCGCCCTCGCCCGCACCCGGGAGCTTCTGGATGAGGAGCCCGGCGGCGCGCGTGGCATCGCTTGCAAGTACGACGCGCGTGGGCAGCTGCTCGGAGCCTGCGAAATAAGCCTCGAGGCATTGCGCAAGGCTGTCGCCGGCAAGGGGCACGATGCCCTGGTAGCGCGTATTGCGCTCGTCGGCCTCGATGGTCACGGTGATGCGGGCATCGGGCCCGGCGAGCACGGGTAGCCCCGCGTCCCCGCCCAGCGCCGCCATCGCCGGCTCGTCGCAGCGCGCGACGGCGCGCACCTTAAAGTCGTGCGTGCACTGCGCGACCAGCAGGCGCAAGGGGCCCGATGACTGCAGCTGGAAGGTGAGCGTGCCGCGGAACTTGAGGGTCGCCGCGAGCAGCACCGCGGCCGAGAGGGCCTCGCCGAGCAGCCGCTCGATCGGCGCGGGGTAGCGGGTGTGGATGCGCAGCTCGCGCCAGGCGTCCTCGATCTGCACCCAGTGGCCGCGCACCGCGTGGGGCTCGAACACGAAACGCTGTACTTCGTCGGAAGCAGTTATTGGCTTGTTCATGGGCGCAACAATGGGGCCCGCAACACCCACTTCAACCGTTTGTCGCCCGCACCCGACGCACCGGCACGCTCAACCGGCGAGCTTTTTCTTTAACAGCTCGTTCAGCTGCGCCGGATTGGCCTTGCCGCCGGTGGCCTTCATGACCTGGCCGACGAAGAAGCCGAACAGCTTGTCCTTGCCGCCGCGATAGTCGGCCAGCTGGCCAGGGTTCTTCGCGATCACCTCGTCGATCACGCGCTCGATCGCGCCGCTGTCGGTGATCTGCTTGAGCCCGCGGCTCTCGATGACCGCGTCTGCGCGCAGGCCCTCGGTCCACATGGCCTCGAACACCTCCTTGGCGATCTTGCCGGAGATGGTCGCATCGGCGATGCGCTTCACGAGCCCGCCTAGTGCGCCCGCATCGATGCGGCTGGCGCCGATCTCGAGGTTGTCGCGGTTGAGCGCGGCGGCGAGCTCGCCGGTGACGAGGTTGGCGGCGAGCTTGGGGCTCTCGGGCACCACGCTCACGACGCGCTCGTAGTACTCGGCGTATTCGCGGCTCGCAGTGAGTACGCCGGCGTCGTAGGCCGACAGCCCGTAGTCCTTCACGAAGCGCGCCGCCTTCTGGTCGGGAAGCTCGGGCAGACCCTTGCGCACCGAGTCGATGAACGCCGCGTCGAGCTCCACCGGGAGCAGGTCCGGGTCCGGGAAGTAGCGGTAGTCGTTGGCCTCTTCCTTGGAGCGCATGGAGCGCGTCTCGCCCTTGTCCGGGTCGTACAGGCGCGTCTCCTGCACGACCTTGCCGCCGGACTCGATGAGCTCGATCTGGCGCTCGACCTCGTAGTTGATGGCGCGCTCGACGAAGCGGAAGGAATTGAGATTCTTGATCTCCGCGCGCGTCCCGAACTTCTCCGCCCCGGACTTGCGCACCGAGACGTTGGCATCGCAGCGGAACGAGCCTTCCTGCATGTTGCCGTCGCAGATCTCGAGGTAGCGCACCAGCGTGTGCACCTTCTTCATGTAGGCGACCGCTTCCTTGGCCGAGCGCAGGTCCGGCTCGGACACGATCTCGATGAGCGGCGTGCCGGCGCGGTTGAGGTCGATGCCGGTGACCCCGGGCAGCCCCTCGTGCAGGCTCTTGCCGGCGTCCTCCTCCAGGTGCGCCCGGGTCACCCCGATGCGCTTCGCGCTGCCGTCCTCGAGCACGATCTCGAGCGCCCCGTGCGCGACGATCGGCAGCTCGTACTGGCTGATCTGGTAGCCCTTGGGAAGGTCCGGGTAGAAGTAGTTCTTGCGGGCGAAGACCGAGTGCGGCGCGATCTTCGCGCCGAGCGCCAGGCCGAGCTTCACGGCCATACGCACCGCTTCCGCATTCAACACCGGCAACACGCCCGGGTAGCCGAGGTCGACCAGGTTGGCCTGCGCGTTCGGCGGCGCGCCGTAGCGCGTGGCGGAGCCGGAGAAGATCTTCGAGCGCGTCGACAGCTGCGCGTGGATCTCGAGCCCGATGACGGTTTCCCAGGCGCTCATGCGAACGCCTTCGGCACGCGCGTATGCCAGTCGGTCTGGCGCTGGAACGCATCGGCGACCTGCAGCACGCGGGCCTCGCTGAAGTGCGGGCCGACGACCTGCAGGCCAACCGGCAGCTCGCCCACGAACCCGCAGGGGATCGAGGCGCCCGGGAGGCCCGCGAGGTTGGCGCCGATGGTGTAGATGTCGTTCAGGTACATGGTGATCGGGTCCGAGGTCTTGGCCCCGAGCTCGAACGCCGGGGTCGGCGTCGTCGGCCCGATCAGCACGTCCACGCTCTTGAAGGCGCGGATGAAGTCCTCGTTGATGAGCGCGCGCACGCGCTGCGCCTTGAGGTAGTAGGCGTCGTAGTAGCCGGCCGAGAGCACGTAGGTGCCGGTCATGATGCGGCGCTTGACTTCGGGCCCGAAGCCCTCGCCGCGCGAGCGCCGGTAGAGGTCCTGGAGGTCCCTGGGGTTCTCGCAGCGGTGCCCGAAGCGCACGCCGTCGAAGCGCGCGAGATTGGAGGAGCACTCCGCGGGAGCCACCACGTAGTAGACCGGCACCGAGAGCGGCAGGTGCGGCAGGCTCACCTCGGTGAGCTGCGCGCCCAGTTCCTCGTAGATCGCGAGTGCCTCGCGGATGCGCTGCTCGACCGCGCGGTCGAGGCCCTTCTCGAAGAACTCCTTGAGCAGGCCGATCTTAAGTCCCTTCAGCGGGCGGCCGAGCTCGCCTACGTAGTCCGGCACCGGCGCATCGACACTGGTCGAGTCCTTCGGGTCGAAGCCCGCCATCTCGCGCAGCACCAGCGCCGCATCAGCGGCGCTCGCGCAGATGATGCCGCCCTGGTCGAGGCTGGAGGCGAAGGCGATCATGCCGTAGCGCGAGACGCGCCCGTAGGTGGGCTTCACGCCGGTGACGCCGCACAGCGCCGCCGGCTGGCGGATGGAGCCGCCGGTGTCGGTCGCGGTCGCCGCCGGCGCGAGGCGCGCCGCCACGGCAGCCGCCGATCCGCCCGAGGAGCCGCCGGGAACGAGGGCGGTGTTCCACGGGTTCTTCACCGGGCCGTAGAAGCTGGTCTCGTTGGAGGAGCCCATCGCGAACTCGTCCATGTTCGTCTTGCCGAGCGTGACCGCGCCCGCGGCCTTCAGCCGGCTCACCACCGTGGCGTCGTAGGGGGAGACGAAGTTGTCGAGCATGCGCGAGCCGCAGGTGGTGCGCACGCCCTCGGTGCAGAAGATGTCCTTGTGCGCGATCGGGACGCCGGTGAGCACACCCCCGGTTCCCTGGGCGAGCGCGCGATCGGCGGCCGCGGCCTGCGCCAGGGCCGCCTCGCGCGTGATGGAGATGAACGCGTTGAGGGTGCCCTGGTGGCGCTCGATGCGCTCGAGGAAGCTGCCGGTGACCTCGACGCTCGAGAAGCGCCTCGCGCGCAGCCCCTGCGCGAGCTCGGTCAGGCTCAAGGTGTGGAAACTGCTCACTCGATCACCTTCGGGACCAGGTACAGGCCCGAGGCGACCTGCGGGGCGTTCTGCTGGTACTGCTCGTGGTGATCGGTCTCGGTCACCTCGTCCGGGCGCAGCCGCTGCGACAGGCCCGGCAGCGGGTGCGCCATGGGCTTGACGCTCGCGGTGTCCACGGCGTCGAGCGCGCCGATGAAGTCGAGGATGCTCGACAGGCTGGCCTGGTAGACCGGGGCCTCGGCGGCGGTGATATCAAGACGCGCCAGGGCGGCGATGCTGGCGAGCTGCTCGCGGGTCAGGGACATAGGGGGTTCGCGGTGTGCGCGGTGAACTGAGAAAACCAGCGCAAAATCATACATGTTGCCTTTACGAATGTCCCCTCGGTTGCTAGATTACGCGCCACTTTCCGTAGTCGCCCTCCGCTCACAAATTTTCCGGTCGCTTCATGCTCAAACGCCTGCGCGGATACTTTTCCAGCGATCTGTCGATCGACCTGGGCACTGCCAATACTCTGATCTACGTCCGCGAGAAGGGCATCGTCCTGAACGAGCCCTCCGTCGTCGCGGTCCAGGACGAGCCCTCGCGGGGCGGCAAGGTCATCGTCGCGGTCGGCACCGAGGCCAAGAGCATGCTCGGGCGCACCCCCGGGCACATCACGGCCGTGCGCCCCATGAAGGACGGCGTGATCGCCGACTTCACCTACACCGAGAAGATGCTCCAGTTCTTCATTAATAAGGTGCACGGCAACCGCATGCTCAAGCCCTCGCCCCGCGTACTGGTGTGCGTGCCCTTCGGCTCGACCCAGGTCGAGCGGCGCGCCATCCGCGAGTCGGCGGAAGGGGCCGGCGCCCGCACGGTGGCGATCGTGAGCGAGCCGATGGCGGCCGCGGTCGGCGCCGGGCTGCCGGTGCACGAGGCCCGCGGCTCGATGGTGCTGGACATCGGCGGCGGCACCTCCGAGGTGGCGGTACTGTCGCTGAATGGCGTCGTCTACGCGAACTCCGCCCGCATCGGCGGCGATCGCTTCGACGAGGCGATCATGAACTACGTGCGCCGCAACTACGGCATCCTGATCGGGGAAGCCACCGCCGAGCGCATCAAGATCGAGATCGGCTCGGCCTACCCCGGCCAGCAGGTGCGCGAGCTCTCGGTCAAGGGCCGCAACCTATCCGAGGGCGTGCCGCGCAGCTTCACCCTGAACAGCAACGAGATCCTCGAGGCGCTCCAGGAGCCGCTGCAGAGCATCGTGAGTGCGGTCAAGCAGGCCCTCGAGCAGACCCCGCCGGAACTTGGCGCGGACGTCGCCGAGCGCGGCATCGTGCTCACCGGCGGCGGCGCCCTGCTGCGCGATATCGACAAGCTGCTGACCGAGGAGACCGGCCTCCCGGTGGTGGTGGCCGACGACCCGCTCACCTGCGTGGCGCGCGGCGGTGGCCGGATCCTCGAGCTGATGGACGAACTGGGCCCCGGTCACTTCGGCCTTGAGTAGCGCGCGGGGCGCGCAGGCCTAAGTGGCGGCCTTCGGCACAGGAGCCGGCAGACCCCTGCAGCGGGGCGGCTCCGGCTTCCGCTTCACCCTTTACGCCGTGCTCTCGGTGGTCGCGATGTACTTCGACCAGCGCGGCCACTACCTCGAGCAGGTGCGCTACGCCCTGCAGGGCGCCGCCTATCCCATCCAGCTCGCCGTGAGCTCCCCGCCCGCTGCCTGGCGCTGGCTGAAGGAGAGCTTCCAGACCCGCGAAGCGCTGCAGGCTGAGAATACGCGCCTGCGCAGCGCCGAGCGTGACCTCGAGGTGCGCACCATGCGCTATGAGGCGCTCGCCGCGGAGAACGGCGAGCTGCGCGGCCTGCGCGAGGCGCTGCCGCCGGTGGCGGACCGCTGGCTCGCCGCCGAGATCGTCACCGTCCAGGCGAGCGGGCTGCGCCAGCGCATGCTCCTCAACCGCGGCGCCACCAACGGCGTCTTCAAGGGCCAGGCGGTGATCGACGACAAGGGGCTGATCGGCCAGACGGTGCACGTCGGCCCCTGGAGCGCCGAGGTCATCCTGATCACCGACCCCGAGCATGCCGTGCCGGTGCGCATCGAGCGCACGGGCCTGCGCACCATTGCGGTGGGCGCCGGCGACACCAGCACCCTCGCGCTCCCGTACCTGCCTGCGAACGCCGACATCAAGCCCGGCGACCTCCTGGTCACCTCCGGACTCGGCGGGGTGTTCCCGGAGGGCTACCCGGTCGCCAAGGTGACCGAGGTGCACCGCGACGCCGTGCAGCCGCTCGCCCAGGTCCGCGCCGCCCCGCTCGCCCACCTGGATTCGGATGCCGAGGTCATGCTGGTGTGGTTCCGCGAGGACCACCCGGCCGCGCCCACGCGCGCCGTCGCCGCAAAGCCCGACACCGTGGGCGAGCTGTCGCACGGCAATCCCGGGATCCAGCCGCAGGCGGCGCCCCCCAAGAGGCCGCCCGCGCCGCCGCCGCCCGTCCCGGACGCCACCCCGGTGCCCGCCGGGACGCCGCCCGCCTCGCCAGGGAACGCCGCAGCGCCCTCCAACCCGCCTGCGGGGGCCCACCCATGAACCGCGAGGGGCTCGGACGCCTGCTCCTGACCGCCATGGTCACGCTCGTGCTCACGGTCATCCCGCTACCCGCCTGGGCGGACGTCATCCGGCCCCAGTTTTTGGTCCTGGCGGTGATGTTCTGGTCCATCAACGCCCCGCGGACCGGCGGCATCGCCTTCGGGTTCTTCGCAGGCCTCATGCTCGACGTGTTTCAGGGCCCGGTGCTGGGCGAGCACGCCCTGGCGCTCTCGCTTGCCGCCTATATCTTCGTGCGCGAGCACCAGCGCATCCGCTCCAAGCCCGACTTCCAGCAGGCCCTCATCGTGTTCGCCGCCCTCACCGCCTACGAGGTGGTGCTGTTCGCGATCGACGGCTGGACCGGGCACCCGGTAACGAGCCTCCTGCGCTGGGTGCATTGCGTGACGGGCGCCCTGATCTGGCCGCTCATCGCCCCTATCCTCGCGTTCGGGGCGGGCCGGCGCGCATGAGGCGGGCACTCGCGGCCCGTCCCGCACTCTAAGCCCTCCATGCCGGCCGTACGCATCAAGGACCACTGGCGCGAGCAGCGCCTGTTCGACCAGCGCGCGATCATCGCCGCGGTGCTGATCGGCCTTGCGACCTTAGGACTGCTCACGCGCCTGTACCTCCTGCAGGTGGTGCGGCACGACTACTACTCGGACCTCTCCCAGGGCAACCGCGTGCGCACCGAGCCGATCCCGGCCGCGCGCGGCCTGATCCTCGACCGCAATGGGGAGGTGATGGCCGGCAGCCAGCCCGCCTACCAGCTCGAGCTGGTCCCGGAAGAAGTCCCCGACATCGACGACACCATGAAGCGCCTGGTGGACATCGGCCTGGTCGCCGCCGACGACGTGGACGAGATCGAGCGCACCATCGACTCGAGCCGCGGCTTCGACAGCGTGCCGATCCGGCTGCGCATGTCGGACGAGGACGTGGCGCGCTTCGCGGTGCACCGCTTCGAGTTCCAGGGCCTGGACATCAAGACGCGCCAGACGCGCTGGTACCCCAACGGCGACCTCGCGGTGCATGCCCTCGGCTACGTCGGGGCCATCAGCGAGCAGGACCTGAAGCACATCGACCGCGCGGCGTACTCGGGCACCTCGCTCATCGGCAAGCTCGGCGTCGAGAGCGCCTACGAGACTCAGCTGCACGGCACCAACGGCTTCCGCGAGGTGCTGGTGAACGCCTCGGGCCGCTCGGTGGACCGCCAGGGCGCCTTCGTGCCGGAGCTCAAGACCAAGGCCCCGGCCGCAGGCGCCGACCTCGTGCTCTCGATCGACCTCAAGATCCAGCGCGTGGCCGAGAGCGCGCTCGCCGGCCACCGCGGTGCCGTGGTGGCGATCGACCCGAACACCGGGGACGTATTGGCGCTCGCCTCCCTCCCGGGCTTCGACCCGACGCTCTTCGGCCGCGGCATCACGGCGAGCGAGTACGGCGCGCTGCAGAACGACCTCGACAAGCCGCTCCTCAACCGCGCGCTGCGCGGTACCTACCCGCCCGGCTCCACCATCAAGCCGGGGCTCGCGCTCGCCGCGCTCACCTACCACACCGTCGAGCCCGAGACGCGCAAGTTCTGCGCCGGCGCCTTCCACCTGCCCGGCAGCGCGCACGTATTCCGCGAGTACCACAACGAGAAGCACGGCTGGGTCGACCTGGACGACGCCATCGCCCATTCCTGCGATGTCTACTTCTACGGGCTCGCCGAGGTGCTGGGGGTCGACCGTATCGCAACCTTCCTCGCCCCCTTCGGCTTCGGTCGGCCGACCGGCATCGATATCAGCGGCGAGCGGCCCGGCATCCTGCCCTCGCGCGAGTGGAAGCAGAAGGCCTTCGCCAAGCCCGCCGACCAGATCTGGTTCCCGGGCGAGACCGTGAACTTCGGCATCGGCCAGGGCTACCTCAACGTCACCCCGCTGCAGCTCGCCCACTACGCCAGCATCCTCGCGACGCGCGGCAAGATCTGGAAGCCGCGCCTGGTCATGGCCTACCGCGACCCGCAGAACGGGCAGATGAAGCCGGTGCCGCCGCAGTCCGAGGGCGAGGTGCAGGGCGTCACGACCGAGGACTGGGCGCGCGTCGTGCACGGCATGATCGGCGTGACCCAGCACGGCACCGCGGCGGCGATCGGGCTGCACGCGCCCTACGTATTCGCCGGCAAGACCGGCACGGCGCAGGTGTTCACGGTCGCCCAGAACGAGCGCTACAACGCCAGCAAGATCAACGAGCGGCTGCGCGACCACTCCTGGTTCATCGCCTTCGCCCCCGCGGACGAGCCGCGCATCGCGATCGCGGTGCTGCAGGAGAACGGCGGCGCGGGCGCGAGTGCCGCCGCCCCCATTGCCCGCAAGGTGCTGGATGCTTACCTCCTGGATGCGGACGGCAAGGTGAAGCCGGCCCCATGATCTACGAGGAGGTCACCACCGGCTCGCGCACCCGGCGCACCCTCACCGGGGCGGCGCGCGTGCTGTTCGCGCTCAAGATCGACGGGCCCCTGGTCATCGGTCTTGCGCTGATCTCCGCCTTCGGCCTCGTGGTGCTGTACAGCGCCTCCGGCCAGAGCGGCCAGACCGTGGTGCGCGAGGTGGGCCACCTGGTGCTGGGCACGGCCGCGATGCTGCTGCTCGCGCAGGTGAACCCGAACTTCCTGCGCCGCTCGACGCCCTGGATCTACCTCGCGGGGTGCTTCCTCCTGGTGGTGGTGGCGGTGTTCGGGCACATCGGGATGGGCGCGCAGCGCTGGCTCGACCTCAAGATCTTCCGCTTCCAGCCTTCCGAGCTCATGAAGATCGCCGTGCCCATGATGTGCGCCTGGTACCTGCACGAGCGCCCGCTCCCCCCGAGCCCGCTGTCGCTGGTGGTACTCGGCGTCATCGTCATGGTGCCGGTGTCGCTGGTGGTGGTACAGCCGGACCTGGGGACCGCCGCCCTGATCGCCGCCGGCGGCGCCCTCGTGATCATCCTCGCCGGCCTGCGCTTCCGCGTCATCGCAGCCCTCGCGGCGCTGGGCGCGGTGGGTGCCTGGTTCGGCTGGAGCTTCATGCACGACTACCAGAGGAAGCGCGTGCTCACCTTCCTCGACCCGCAGACCGACCCGCTCGGGGCGGGCTACCACATCATCCAGTCGCAGATCGCCATCGGCTCGGGCGGGGTGTTCGGCAAGGGCTGGATGAACGGCAGCCAGGCGCAGCTGGAGTTCCTGCCCGAGCGCTCGACCGACTTCATCTTCGCCGTGATCGGGGAGGAGTTCGGGCTGCTGGGGCTCCTGGTACTCCTTATTCTCTATGTGTTCGTGGTCTCCCGCGCGGTGTTCCTCGCAACCCAGACCCAGGACACCTTCGCGCGCCTGCTCGCCGGCTCCCTCGCGCTCACCTTCTTCGTTTACGTATTCATCAACGCCGGGATGGTCACGGGGCTCCTGCCGGTGGTGGGCGTGCCGCTGCCGCTCGTCAGCTACGGGGGCAGCTCGGTCGTGACGCTGCTGGCGGGGTTCGGTATTCTCATGGCGCTGTATTCACGGCGTAAGCTCATCGGATCCTAGTGCGTTGAAAGCCATTCGACTCGCGCTCCTGGCAGTCCTCATCGGCCTGCCCGCCTACGCACAGACCGCCGCCCCCGCAGGCTTCGACCTGAAGCGCCCCGAGATCGTCTCCTTCATCAACGAGGTGGCTGCGAAGGACGGCTACTCGAAGAAGGAGGTGCGCGCGCTGCTGAAGGCCGCACAGCCCCAGCCCAAGATCATCGAGGCGATGAACCGGCCCCTCGAGAAGGCCGCGCCGTGGTGGGAGTACCGCGACCACTTCGTGACCCCCGAGCGCATCGATGAGGGCGTGCAGTTCTGGAGCGAACACCGCGATGACCTCGAGCGCATCGCGGGCCAGTACCAGGTGCCGCCGGAGTACATCGTCGCCATCCTGGGCGTCGAGACCAAGTACGGGCGCATCCTCGGCCACTACCGGGTGCTCGACTCCCTGAGCACCCTCGCCTTCGACTACCCGCAGCGCCAGGCGTTCTTCAGGAGCGAGCTCGAGCAGTTCCTGATCCTCGCGCGCGAGAACAAGCTCGACCCGCTCACGCTGGTGGGATCCTATGCCGGGGCGATCGGCGCGCCGCAGTTCATGCCCTCGAGCTACCGCCGCTACGCGGTCGATGCGGACGGCGATGAGAAGCGCGACCTGTGGGGCGACTGGAACGACGTGATCGCGAGCGTCGCCAACTACCTGCGCGAGAAGGGCTGGACGCCGGGGGGCCCGGTGCTCACCGAGGCCACCCTGGAGCCGGACCCGAACTTCCAGATCGACCCCAGGAACCTCGAGCTCAACGAGACGCTGGCGAGCCTTGCGAACCGGGGGGTGCGCGTGGACCTGGCGCTGCCGCCGGACACGCCCGCCGTGCTCATCTCGGCCGAGCAGCGCGACGGGCCGGCCTACCGCATCGGGTTCCACAACTTCTATGTCATCAGCCGCTACAACGCCTCCGCCCGGTACGTGATGGCGGTGAATGATCTCGCGCAGGCCGTGGCGGTCCGCGCCCGCCACCCGGCGGCCCCGGCCCCGTGAGGTTCGCGAAGACGCGCAGCGCGGCCGCCGGCATCACCGCCCTCGTGCTGGCCGCCTGCTCGCTCAGCCCGCACCGCGAGACGCCCCCCGCGCCGGTGCCGGCGGTACCCGCCCCGGTTCCGCCGCCGCCGAGCGCGTCGGCCATCGATGCCATCCCGGATGCCGTGCCGCGCGTGGAGCCCCGCAGCGCGCACGGCAACCCACCCTTCTACGACGTCATGGGCCAGCGCTACGTGGTGCTCGCGAGCGCCGAGGGCTACAGCGAGCGCGGGGTCGCCTCCTGGTACGGGCCCACCTTCCACGGCGGCAGCACCTCGAGCGGCGAGCCCTACGACATGTACGGCATGACGGCCGCCCACAAGACCCTGCCGCTGCCCTGCTACGTGCGGGTCACCAACCTCAGGAACGGCCGCAGCGTCGTGGTGCGCGTGAACGACCGCGGGCCGTTCGTCGCCAACCGGCTGATCGACCTCTCCTACACGGCGGCCGCCAAGCTCGACATGCTGCGCGAGGGCACGACGCTCGTAGAGCTCAAGACCCTGACGCCGGGAGCCCCGGACGAGATCACCCGCGCCACCGAGGCGCCACCGCCGGCGCTCTACGTGCAGGCCGGCGCGTTCGGTGACCCGCGCAATGCCGAGCACCTCAACGCCCAGCTGCACGCAGCGGGACTTGCCAACGCGTTCGTGCTCTCGCCGGTCGCCGGCCAGAAGAGCCTGTACCGGGTGCGCCTGGGTCCGGTGAACACGGTGGCGCAGTTCGACGACCTGGCCCAGAAGCTCAGGGCCCTGGGCATCCCGGGCGCGCGGCTCGCCAATGATTGAGCGAACCGCGCGCGGCGCCGCAACCGCCTTACGCTAAGATACCGCTCCCTTTTTAACCCCCTGTCCCCAAGAGGAATCCCACCACCGTGCTTCGCTCACTGTCCCTGGCGCTGCTCTTGATCCCCGCACTCGCAACCGGCGCCGCCGCGCCTGCCCCGGCGCCTGCCGCCGCCATGCCCGCAGCCGCACCGGCCGCGCCCTCCGCCGCGGCCACGACAGCCCCGATCCCGCCGCCGCCGAGCGTCGATGCGCGTGCCTACATCCTGGTGGACTACCTGAGCGGCCGCGTCCTCGCCCAGTCGCACATGGACGACCGCGCCGAGCCTGCGAGCCTCACCAAGCTCATGACGGCCTACGTGGTGTTCAAGGCGCTCGAGGAGAACCGCCTGAAGCTTACCGACATGGTGACCATCAGCGAGCACGCCTGGAAGGCCGAGGGCTCGCGCACCTTCGTGCAGGTCGGCACCCAGATCCCGGTCGACATCCTGATCAAGGGCATGATCGTCCAGTCCGGCAACGATGCGACCATCGCGCTCGCCGAGCGCGTCGGCGGCACCGAGGCCGCGTTCGCGCAGATGATGAACGAGTACGCGCACCGGCTGGGCATGAAGAACAGCAACTTCGAGAACAGCGACGGCCTGCCCTCGCCCAACCACTACACCACCGCGCACGACATCGAGATCCTGTCGGCCGCGATCATCCGCGAGTTCCCGCAGTACTACCCGCTGTTCTCGCTCAAGCAGTTCATGTGGAACAACATCCGCCAGGACAACCGCAACGGGCTCCTCGGCAAGGACCCGACCGTCGACGGGCTAAAGACCGGCCACACCGACAGCGCGGGCTTCTGCCTTGCGACCTCCGCCAACCGCAACGGCATGCGCCTGGTCTCGATCGTCATGGGCTCCCCGAGCATCAAGGCACGCGAGGACGCGAGCGCCGCGCTCCTCAACTACGGCTACACGTTCTACGAGACGGTGCGCGTCAAGGCGGCGAAGGAAACCATCCTCAAGCCCCGCGTCTACAAGTCGACCGGCGAGTACGCCGACCTCGGCGTACCGGTCGACGTGTACGCGACCGTGGCGCGCGGCCAGGGCGGCACCCTCAAGACCAGCACGCACATCTTCAACGAACCGCTGATCGCACCGCTCGCGGCTCTGAAGCCCGTGGGTGAGTTCAGCGTGAGCGATGCGACCGGCCAGGTGGTGGCGCGCGCCCCGCTGGTGCCGTTCGCGGAAGTTGCACTCGGTGGCCTGTGGACGCGCATGACCGACAGCATCGCCCTCTGGTTCCACTGAAGCGCAACTGCACGGGGACCAGAAGCCATGGGCGAGCCGCTGCCGCTGTGCTACCTGAACGGTGAGTTCCTGCCGCTGAAGGATGCACGCGTCTCCCCGCTCGACCGCGCCTTCCTGTTCGCCGATGCCGCCTACGAGGTGATGCCGGTCTACGCCAGCCGCCCGTTCCGCTTTGCCGCGCACTTGTCGCGCATGGCGCGCAGCTTAGCCTCGCTGCAGATGCAGGACCCGCTGCCGGAAAAGACCTGGCGCAGCATCTTCGCGACGCTGATCGAGAAAAATGGCGGCGGCGACCTGTACCTCTACTGGCAGGTGACCCGCGGCGCGGAGTTCGGGCGCAGCCATGCGCCGCTCCCCGACATCCCGCGCACCGTGTTCGCGTTCGCAGCTCCGCTGCCCGCGAACTCGGCCGAGGTGCTCGAGCGCGGCGTGGCCTGCATCACGGCAGCCGACACGCGCTGGGCGCGCTGCGACATCAAGTCCACCGCACTCCTCGCCAACGTGCTGCTGCGCGAACTGTCGGTGAGCGCCGGCGCGGCCGAGACCATCCTGCTGCGCGACGGGGAACTCATGGAGGCCTCGGCCTCCTCCGTGGCCGTGGTGCTCGGCGGCGAGGTGCTGGTGCCGCCCAACTCGCAGCGCATCCTCCCCGGCACCACCCGGCCCGCGGTCGAGGAAATGTGCGCGCGCGCCGGCGTGCGCTGCCGCACCGACACGGTGAGCGAGGCGCAGCTGCGCGGCGCGCAGGAGATCTGGCTCACGGCCGCCACGCGCGAGCTGCAGCCGGTGACGCGCCTCGACGGCCACCCGGTGGGCGCAGGCCGCCCGGGGCCGGTCTTCAGTAAGGTGCATGGCGCCCTGCAGGCCTACAAGGCGGAGATTTCCGCAACGCCCTGGTGAGACCATGGGCGATGCCAAGGACAGCCCGCTCAAGTTTCCGACCGACTACCCGGTCAAGATCGTCGGCCGGCCCGAGGGAGATTTCCGCGAGCGCGTGCGCGCCATCCTCGAGCGCCACGCCCCCGGGATCGAAGCAGGACGCCTCACCGAGCGGCCGAGCGCCAACGGCAACTTCGTCTCGATCACGGTGAACCTCCACGCGCACAGCCGTGCGCAGATCGAGGCCCTGGTGAGTGAACTTAAGTCATGTCCGGGCGTCATGATGCTGCTCTGAACCGGCGGTTTCTGAGCCTGTAACCGCTTTGTGACCGGCCCCTGCCCTTCCGGGCCGTGACGCTGAGGGCCAAGGCCCGGTAGCATCGATCGAATGTCCATCACACTCGATCAGGTCACCAAGCACTACGGCGGCGCGCCGGTCGTCAACGACGTATCCCTGAGCATCGGGGACGGTGAGTTCTTCGTCCTGCTCGGGCCCTCCGGCAGCGGCAAGAGCACGCTGCTGCGCGCGATCGCGGGCCTGGCCGGCATCGACCACGGCCGCATCGAGCTGCACGGCCGCGACGTCACCCACGTCGCCGCGCGCAAGCGCGGCGTGGGGCTGGTGTTCCAGAACTACGCGCTGTTCCGCCACATGACGGTCGCCGAGAACATCGAGTTCGCGCTGCGGGTGCGGCGCATGCGCGCGCGGGCGCGCCGCGAGCGGCGGCAGGAGCTGCTGCGCCTGGTGGCCCTCGAGGGCATGGACGAGCGACTGCCGGCGCAGCTCTCCGGCGGCCAGCAGCAGCGCGTCGCGGTCGCGCGGGCGCTCGCGCACAAGCCCGAGGTGCTCCTGCTCGATGAGCCCTTTGGCGCGCTCGATGCCAAGATCCGCGAGGAGCTGCGGCGCACCATCCGCCAGGTGCAGCGCGAGCTCGGCATCACCACCGTCCTGGTCACCCACGACCAGGAGGAGGCGTTCGCCATGGCCGACCGCATCGGCATCATGAACCTCGGCCGGCTCCTGGAGGTCAACGCGCCGCACGAGCTGTACGCCCGCCCCGCGACGCGCTTCGTCGCCACGTTCCTGGGCGCCGCGAACCTGATCCTCGCGCGCCGCACCCCCGACGGCATCCAGGTCGGCGCGACCACCGTGGCGCCCGAGGAGCGCGCTTCCGGCGAGCGCGAGAACGAGGTCGTGGCCGTGGTGCGCCCGGAGGACGTCGAACTGGCCGCCGACCGCGAGTCGCTCGGCTGCGGGTTCCTCGCCAACGCGGTGGCCGACGAGATCGTGTTCACCGGCGCGCTCGAGCGGCTGCGCCTGCGCCTGGAGGCCGGGGCGCAGGCCTCGCTTTTGTCCTCGAGCGACGGGGAGACCCACAGCGCACTCCAGGTGACCCGCACCCAGCACGAGCGCCGCGCGCTCGAGGTGCGCCCCGGGCAGGCGGTCGCGGTCGGCGTGCGCCGCGTGCACCTCCTGCCGACGCCGCTGTCCAGCTTCACCGCCTGCGCCATGGACGAGGCCGACACCGAGCGCCTGAGCCAGCAGGGCCTGCTCCTGATGCTCGCGCAGCGCATGAAGACCCGGGTCGGCATGCGGGTCGAGCCGCAACTCGGGCAGCCGGAGGCGCCCTGCCAGGGCGGGGACACCTTCGTCGGCACCACGGTGATCGCCGCGGGTGCGCAGGCTGCGGCGCGCGCCGAGTGGCTGCTGCGCCGCGGGGCGCACGACCTCCTGGTCATGCCCGCCGATGCCGCGCCCCCGCAGCGGGTCCTCATCCACTGGATCGGCGAGGCCGCGCGCGGGGCGACGCTCGCCATCGCCGCGAGCCTGCTGCGTCACGTGCCGGCCGAGGCGGTCTACGTGGGCATCGTCGCCGGCGATGCCCAGGCGCCCTCGCCACAGGGCATGCGCGAGCTCCTGGATGCGCGCTCGGAGGCCAAGGCCGCGCACGGACTGGAGATGCGCACCGAGCTGCACTTCGGGGCGGCCGAGGCGGGGCTGGCGCGGCGCCTCGCCGACAATCCCGGGCAGATGCTCATCCTGGGACTGTGTGACCTCGCCGGCTTCCCCAGCCGCCTCGGCGCCCTGCTCGACGGGCGCTGGCCGGTCCTCATCGTGCACCGGGGGACCCCGTGAGCTTCCGCGCCCCGAGCGTGCTGCCGGGCTTCGGGCTGACCTTCGGCTTCACGACGTTCTTCCTGAGCACGATCGTGCTGCTGCCGCTGGCGGCGCTGGTGCTGTCGGCGACCTCGATGCACTGGGCCGACTTCGTGCACACGGTGTTCAGCGCGCGCGCGCTGGGCTCCTACCGCCTGTCCTTCGGCGCCTCGCTCCTGGCTGCCTCCGTCAACGTTGTGTTCGGGTTCGTGATCGCCTGGACCCTCACGCGCTACGAGTTCCCGGGGCGCAAGCTCATCGATGCCCTCATCGACATGCCCTTCGCCCTGCCGACCGCGGTCTCCGGCATCGCGCTAACCACCGTGTTCGCCCAGAACGGCTGGATCGGGCGCTACCTGGAGCCGCTCGGCATCAAGGTGGCGTACACCTGGCTCGGCGTCACCCTCGCCCTCACCCTCATCAGCATGCCCTTCGCGGTGCGCGCCGTGCAGCCGGCGCTGCTGGAGGTGCAGCGCGACCTGGAGGACGCCGCGGAAACCTTAGGCGCCGGGCGCTTCTACGTGTTCCGCCGCATCATCCTGCCGACCGTGCTGCCGGCGCTCCTCACCGGCTTCACGCTCGCGTTCGCCCGGGCGGTGGGCGAGTACGGCTCGGTAATCTTCATCTCCGGGAACCTGCCGATGAAGACCGAGATCACCCCGCTCCTCATCGTCATCCACCTCGAGCAGTTCGACTACCAGGGCGCCGCGGCTCTGGGCCTCGTGATGCTGGTGATCTCGTTCGTCATGCTCCTCACCATCAACCTGCTGCAGGCCTGGGGCCGGCGGCGCTACGTGCGCACGGGCCACTGATGTCCGCGACCGGCATCGACAGCCACGCGGCGGAAGGCCGCCCGGGGCAACACACCTGGATGCACGCCCTGGTGCGCGTCGGGTTCATCACCGTCTCGCTCGCCTTCCTCGCCGCGGTGCTGCTCGCCCCGCTCGCGACCGTGTTCATCATGGCGCTGTCGAAGGGCATCGCTGCCTATCTGCACAGCTTCTCCGACCCGGACACGGCCGCCGCGATCCGCCTGACGCTGCTGACCGCGGCGGTGGTCGTGCCCCTCAACACGGTGTTCGGGCTCGCGGCCGCCTGGGCGATCGCCAAGTTCGAGTTCCGCGGCAAGAGCATGCTGATCACGCTCATCGACCTGCCGCTCGCGATCTCCCCGGTGATCTCCGGCATGGTGTTCGTGCTCCTGTTCGGCCTGCACGGCTGGTTTGGCCTGTGGCTGCAGGCGCACGACATCAGCATCATCTTCGCCCTCCCGGGGATCATGCTCGCGACCATGTTCGTCACCTTTCCGTACGTGGCGCGCGAGCTGATTCCGCTGATGGAGCAGCTCGGCAACGACGAGGAGGAGGCGGCGATCACCCTCGGCGCCGGCGGCTGGATGACGTTCTTCCGGGTCACTTTGCCCAAGGTGCGCTGGGGTCTGGTCTACGGCATGGTCCTCTGCAATGCGCGCGCCATGGGCGAGTTCGGCGCGGTCTCGGTGGTCTCCGGCCACATCCGCGGGCTCACCAACACCATGCCGCTGCACGTCGAGATCCTCTACAACGAGTACAACTTCGTCGGCGCCTTCGCCGTGGCTTCCCTCCTCACCCTGCTCGCGATATTCACCCTGGTCGTGAAGACCCTGGTAGAGCGCACGGGCTACCGGCGCCGCTGAGATGGAGCGCCTGCGAGCCCTGCTCGAGTTCCTGCGCACCCGGCTGCCGGACCCGGGCAAGACCGGGCTGTCGTGGTGGCTGACCGCCATGCAGCTCGCGGTGGTGGTGGTCGTCGCCGCGGGGCTTACCTGGTACGCGAGCGGCATGCTGCGCGACCTCGCCGACCAGCAGGCCAAGGCGCGGGCACTGCTCGCGGCCTCCACCGCGCGCGAGGACCTGCGCCGCAGCGCCGAGGAGGCCCGCAGCGCGGCGCGCTCGCTCGCCGACGACCCGACGCTGCAGCGCCTGCTCGCGCAAGGGCAGCGCGAGGCGCTGCCGCCGGTGCTCAAGTTCCACTGCGACGCCGCCGGCATCGATGCGTGCGCGGTGCTCTCAGGCCCGAGCGTCGTCGCGGTGTCGGGACCGGCGCTCGACTGGGCCCAGATCGTGACCGCGGCCTCCGAGCAGGGCGCGACGTTCCTGGCGCTGCCCGCCATCGCACGGGTGCCGCTGCTGGGCGCCCGCGCCCCGCTCGCCGGGAGCGACCAGTCCGTTTACGTCGCGCGGCGTCTCGATGAGCACCTCGCGCACGCCCTCGGCGAGCAGGTGGGGATGGAGGTGCGCCTCGTCGACTACCGCACCTACACGGGCGCCGAGGTGAGTGCCTTCACCCCGCTCTATGCCGCCGCGCTCGCCGACGGCCGCTCGGCGGTGATGCGTATCGACAGCCAGAAGGCCTACGCCGCCTGCGTGCCGGTCTACGCCGTGAGCGGCGAGGCGGTGGCGCTGCTCGTCACGCTGCTGCCGGTGAGCGCCGTGGACGCCCCCGAGCACCAGCTGGTGCACAAGCTGCTAGTGGGGGCGCTGCTGCTCGCGATCGCCGCCATCGTCGCCGGAATGCTGCTCGGCGAGCGCGTCGCAAGCCCGGTGCGGGCCCTCACCGCGGCCGCCGCGCGCCTGGGGGCGGGGGACTTCTCCGCCTCCATACCGCCGGGAGGACCTGCGGAGGTGGGCACACTCGCTCGCACCATGGAGGACATGCGCCGCAACCTCATCGAGCTCACCGGCGCGCTGCGGCGGCGCGAGGCCGAGGCGCAGGCGGTGCTCGGCGGCATCGTCGAGGGCGTCTACGCGGTCGACAAGAACCGCATCATCCGCTACCTCAACCCGCAGGCCGCCCGCCTGCTCGGGGTGGAGGCGGGCGAGGCGGTCGGGCGCTTCTGCGGCGACGTGCTCAGGCCCAGGAGCGAGGACGGGCGGCGGCCGTGCGAGACGCGCTGCCCGATCCTGGCCGCGCGCGGCACGGGCAGCGTGCAGGCGCTGGAGATCCTGAGCCGCGGCGGCGAGCCGCGCCACACCGTCATCATCAGCGCGGCGCCCGCCGAGGGCATGCAGGTGCAGGTGATGCGGGACGAGACCGAGCTCGAGGCCGTGCGCCGTGCGCGCGACTCGATCCTCGCCAACATCAGCCACGAGTTCCGCACACCGCTCGCCGCCCAGATGGCCTCGATCGAGCTGCTGGCGGAAGGGCTGGACACGCTGCCGCCCGACAAGGTGCGCGAGCTGGTCGCGACCCTCGAGCGCGGCACGGTGCGGCTCACCCAGCTCATCGACAACCTGCTCGAGAGCGTGCGCATCGAGTCCGGCCAGCTCGCCATCCGCGTGCAGCGCGTGGCGCTCGCCGAGGTGGTCGAGGACGCCGAGGCGCTGGTGGGGGCGCTCCTCGCCCAGCGTGGCCAGCGCCTCGAGATCGGGCTGCCCGAGGAACTGCCGCTGGTGAACGGCGACCGCACGCGGCTCACCCAGGTGTTCGTCAACCTGCTCGCCAACGCCAACAAGTACGCCCCCGAGGACAGCACGGTGCGCATCGGGGCCCAGCCCTACCCTGCCCACCTCGAGGTCTGGGTCGAGGACGAGGGTCCCGGGCCCGACCCGGCCGACCAGCCGGTGCTGTTCGCGCGCTTCGCGCGGGGGCTGACCGAGCCTGAGCCTGCGGGCCTGGGACTCGGGCTGTGGCTGGTAAAATCGATCATCGAGCGGCATGGCGGCAGCATCCGCTGCGAGCGCACGCCGCAGAGCCGCACGAGATTCACGATGACCCTGCCGATGGAGAATTAACGCAATGAAGGTTCTGGTGGCCGACGACGATGGCGATCTGCGCGACCTGGTGGCATTCACGCTCACCCAGGCAGGCTACCTCGTCATCAAGGTTCCCGACGGTCCGACGGCACTCAAGCGCTTCGAGGAGGAGTCCCCGGACCTGGTGGTGCTCGACATCAACATGCCGGGGCTGTCGGGTTTCCAGGTGTGCGAGGCGATCCGCAAGCGCTCCGCGGTGCCGGTCATCATGCTGACGGTGCGCGGCGAGGAAGAAGACCTGGTGCGGGCCTTGGGTCTGGGCGCCGATGACTACCTCAACAAGCCCTTCAGCCCGCGCACGCTGCTCGCGCGCCTCAAGGCGCTCCTGCGCCGCGCCGGCGTGGAATCCAGCGCGCCGCTGTCGAGCGGCCGGATCCGCCTGGACCTCGAGGAATACACGGTGCGGGTCGGCGGCGGAGAACCGGTGCAGCTGACCAAGCTCGAGCTGCGCCTCATGCAGATGCTGCTCGCCAACGCCGGCCACACGGTCAACTCCGACCGCCTGCTGGCGCAGGTGTGGGGCCACCGCAGCGGCGGTGACCGGGCGCTCCTGAAGCAGCTGGTGCACCGCCTGCGGCAGAAGGTCGAGATCGACCCGGCCGCCCCGGTGCTGCTCCTGACCTCGGCCGCGGGCTACAAGCTCATCGCCGACTGAGTGCAGCGGCAGGCCGCCGTGCCCCCGCGCACTTCAGTGCGTGGTGATCTGGTCGAAGATCGCCCCGTCGGCGAAGTGCTTGGGCTGGGCCTCGGCCCAGCCGCCGAAGTCGGCGATGGTGGTGAGCTTCAGCTGCGGGAACTGCCCGGCGTGGGCGGCGGCGACCTGCGCATCGCGGGGCCGGTAGAAGTTGCGCGCGATGATCTCCTGGCCTTCCTTGGTGTACAGGTAGCCGAGGTAGGCCTGCGCCACGTCGCGCGTGCCGCGGCGGATCGCCACGGTGTCGACCACCGCCACCGGGGGCTCGGCGAGGATGCTGATCGAGGGCACCACGATCTGGAACTTGTCGGCGCCGAGCTCCTGCAGCGCGAGCAGCGCCTCGTTCTCCCAGCCGATCAGCACGTCCCCCAGCCCGCGCTGCACGAAGGTCGTGGTCGAGCCGCGCGCCCCGGTGTCGAGCACCGGCACGTGCTGGTAGAGCGTGCGCACGAACTCGCGCGCACTGGCCTCGTTGCCGTTGGGCTGGGCCAGCGCCCACGACCAGGCGGCGAGGTAGTTCCAGCGTGCGCCGCTGGAGGTCTTGGGGTTCGGTGTGATGACCTGCACGTCCTTCTTCACGAGGTCGCCCCAGTCCTGGATCTTCTTCGGGTTGCCCTTGCGCACCAGGAACACGATGGTGGAGGTGTAGGGCGAGCTGTTGTTGGGCAGCAGGCTCTGCCAGTTCAGCGGCAGAAGTTTCGCGGACGTCGCGATGGCATCGATGTCGGCGGCGGTGCCCAGGGTCACGACGTCCGCCTGCAGGCCATCGATCACCGAGCGCGCCTGCTTGCCCGAGCCGCCGTGGGACTGGTCCACGCGCACGTCCTGGCCGCTCTTCTCCTTCCAGTAGCGCGCGAAGGCTGCGTTGAAGTCGGTATACAGCTCGCGCGTCGGGTCGTACGAGACGTTCAGGATGGTCACGCGGCTGGCCGATGCGCCGCCCTGGCGCTGGCAGGCGGAAGCGGCGAGCAGCCCGCAGGACAGAAGGAGTACCGCCGCGAGGCGGCGCAGGTTCGGGTGGTTCATCCGCCCGATGCTAACCGCGGCCGCGGTTATGCGGCGGTTACACTTTGCAACAACCCCAGTTCACGCAGCAGGTGGGGGGCGAGCGCATGCGCGGCCTCCGGGACGGAGGTCGGGCCGCCGAGGTCCGACAGCTGTGTCATCGCAAGGTCCGCGTAGCCGCAGGGGTTGATGCGCGTGAAGGGCCCGAGGTCCATCGCCACGTTGAGGGCAAGCCCGTGGTACGCACCGTTGCGCCGCACGCGCACGCCGACGCTCGCGAGCTTCGCCCCCTGAACGTACACCCCCGGCGCATTGCGCCGGCACTCGGCCGTGATCGCGTACTCCGCGGCGAGCGCGATCACGGCGCGCTCGAGCGCGGTCACGAAGTCACGGATGCCGAGCCCGGCGCGCCTGAGGTCCACGAGCGGGTAGACGACGAGCTGTCCGGGGCCGTGGTACGTCACCTGCCCGCCGCGGTCGATCTGCACCACCGGGATGTCGCCCGGGGCGAGCAGGTGCGCGCGGCTCGCGTTCATGCCGAGGGTGAACACCGGGGTGTGCTCGAGGAACCAGATCTCGTCCGGGGTCGTAGCTTCGCGCGCTTCCGTGAAGCGCTGCATGGCGCGCCATACCGGCTCGTACTCGTTGAGGCCCAGGTGAAGAAGTTCCGCGGCAGGCGCCGTGCCCGCCGGCGGGCGCACGGGCGCATCGCAGGACGGGAGCGGGCTCACGGGGCGAGCTTTGCGTTGTCGAGCCCGGCGTTGTTGCGGTTCAGGGCCTGCTCGGCGCGGTAGCTCGAGCGCACCAACGGTCCGGCCACGCACTCGAGGAACCCGAGCGCGAGCGCCTGCTCGCGGTAGCGGTCGAACTCCTGCGGCGTCACGAAACGCTCGACGCTCAGGTGGTTCACGGTCGGCCGCAGGTACTGCCCCAGCGTCACGAGGTCGACGCCGGCGTGACGCAGGTCGGTGAGCGCCGCGAGGATCTCCTCGTCACGCTCGCCCAGGCCCAGCATGAGGCTGCTCTTGGTGAGCACCTGCGGATTGTGGCGCTTGGCGGCGGCCAGCACCGCGAGCGTGCGCTCGTAGCCGGCGCGCGGGTCGCGCACCGGGTGCGTGAGGCGGCGCACCGTCTCGAGGTTCTGCGCGAACACCTCGATGCCGGAGTCGACCACGGTTTCCACGTCCGCCTCCACCCCCTGGAAGTCGGGCGTCAGCGCCTCGACCGCGGTGCCGGGACTGGCCGCCTTGATGGCACGCACGCAGGCGGCGTAGTGCGCCGCGCCCCCGTCGTCGAGGTCGTCGCGGTTCACCGAGGTGAGCACCACGTAGTGGAGCTTCATGAGCGCGACGGTGCGGGCGGCGTTGGCGGGCTCCTCCGGATCGAGCCAGCCGCGCGGGTTCCCGGTGTCGACCGCGCAGAAGCGGCAGGCGCGCGTGCAGACCGCGCCCATGAGCATCAGGGTGGCCGTGCCGGCATTCCAGCACTCCCCGATGTTCGGGCACTTGGCCTCCTCGCACACCGTGGCGAGCCTGTGAGTCTTCACCAGGCTCCGGACCGCCTGGAACCCCTCCCCCGTGGGCGCCCGCACCCGCAGCCAGGCGGGCTTGCGGGGCGCGGCCGCGGGCTCCGCTGCGCGCGCCTTCATCCCGTCCCGAACGGCCGTAAAGCCCTGAGCGGTAACGTATTTCTCCCCGCTGCGGGGCGCGGCGGGGTCGGGGACGACGGGGATGCCCTTGAGGCTCGACATGAGACGCTCATTGTACCTGAGCGAGCTCGGCCTCCAGGTCCGTAAGCCGCCCGGGCGTCCCGACGTCGCACCAGCGCCCCGTGTAGAGCTCCCCGGTCAGGCGGCCGGCCGCGATGGCGCGGTTGAGGGGCTGGATGAGGGGGAAACGCTCCTCGTCACAGCCGCGGAAGAACTCTTCCGTGTACAGGCCGATGTTGCCGTAGGTGTAGCGCTGCGCGGCGTCCGCGCGCGCCACCACGCGGCCACCCTCGAGCCCGAAGTCCCCGTTGGGCACGTGCGGCGGGTTCGGGATCAGCACCAGGTGCGCGAGCGACCCTGCGGGCAGGGACAGGCGCGAGAAATCGAAGTCGGTCCAGATGTCCCCGCTCACGACCAGGAACGGGCCGGGCGTGAGCGCGGCCAGCGCCCGCCGGATGCCACCCCCGGTCTCGAGCGGGACCGGGCCCTCCTCGCTGTACGTTATGGAAAGGCCAAACGCCGCACCGTCGCCCAGCGCCGCGCGCAGCTTCTCCCCGAGCCAGGAGAGGTTCACCACCACCTGCGTGATGCCGGCGCGCCGCAGCGCCCTCAGGTGCCGCACGATGAGCGGCTCGCCGCGCACCTCGACGAGGGGCTTCGGGATCCGGTCGGTGAGCGGCCGCAGGCGCTCGCCGCGCCCGGCCGCGAGCACCATCGCCTTCACGGGGAGGCCCCGGCGAGCGCGGCGGAATTGGCGGCGGCGAGGCGCGGCACCACCTCGCGTTCGAGGAAGCGGCCGAAGGGTGCGAGTTCATCGTAGAGCGCGCACGCCTCGGTGACGTAGGCGAGCGTGCGCGACAGGTCCCCGAGGTAGCCGGGCTTGCCGTCGCGGTACCACAGGCGGCAGAAGATGCCGAGCACCTTGACGTGGCGCTGCACGCCGATCAGGTCGAACCAGCGCAGGAATTCCGGCGCGCTGGCGCCGGCGGGACCACCGGCGGCGGCGAGCCGCTCACGGTAAGCGTTCACCCAGCGCACCACGCGCGCGCGCGGCCAGCGCACGTAACAGTCCTTGAGGAGCGAGACCAGGTCATAGCCGACCGGGCCGCGCAGCGCGTCCTGGAAGTCGATGACGCCGGGGTTGGCGTGCGGGGTGACCATGAGGTTGCGCGAGTGGTAGTCGCGGTGCACGAACACCTCGGGCTGCGCGAGCGCCGCCTGCACCAGGAACTCGAAGGTGCCGTCGATGAGGGACTGCTCCGCGCCCTTGGGCGGCAGGTGCAGGTGGCGCGCGAGGAACCACTCCGGCATCAGCCGCATCTCGCGCAGCAGTTCGCTGCGCCCGTAGGGTGCAAGCGTGGCCGCGGCGGCGCCGCCCTCGAGCTGGATGCGCGCGAGCGCCGCCAGGGCCGCGAAATACAGCGGGTCCGGATCCTCGCCGGCCTCCAGGCGGGCGAGGTACTGCACCGAGCCCAGGTCCTCCAGCAGCAGCAGGCCGCGCGCCTCGTCGCGCGCGTGGACGTGCGGCACGTGGACGCCCAGGGGCTCCAGGAGCGCGCTCACCTTCAGGTACGGCCGCACGTCCTCCTCGGGCGGAGGCGCGTCCATGACGATGAACGTGCCCTGTTGGGTCGCGGCGCGGAAGTAGCGCCGGAAACTCGCATCACTGGAGGCGCTCTCGAGCGAGCGCACCTCAAGACGCAGCGCCCCGGTCAACCAGTCGGCAATGAGCGCGCGGCGCGCGTCGGGTTCAGGCATGTGATGCGGCGAGGTTTTTGCAGCCCGCGTTGTTGTGGCGCGCCATTATAATGCCGCCCTTCATGCTGCGCCCGGGCCCATTGCTCTGTGTCCTCCTCGCCGCGGGCCTCCCGGGCGGGGTGCTGCGTGCCGCTGAGCCGCCGTGCCCCCAATCGGCGACCCCGGGCGCCGCATCGGCCACCCTGAAGGCGCCCCCGCCGCCGGCAGGCCCGGACGACAACATCGTGAACATCGACGCCGACCACGCGACCGTCGGCGTCGACGGCCGCGCGACACTCAGCGGCAACGTCGAGGCGCGCCAGGGACAGCGGCTGCTGCGCTCCAACGAGATGCAGTACGACCGGGACGCGCAGTCGATCGAGAGCCATGACCACATCGACTACTCCGACCCGCTGGTGGAGATCACCGGGGCCAACGGCAGCTACTCGGCCGCGCGGGGCGCGGCCTTCCACGGGGCGCAGTTCGCCCTCCAGCAGCGCAGCGCCCGCGGCACCGCCGATGACCTGCGGCTCACGCCGGAAGGCGTCCTCGACCTCAAGGGAGTGACCTTCACCACCTGCCCGGTGCACGAGGACGACTGGCTGCTGAAGGCGAGCGATATCACGCTCGACACGCGCACCAAGATCGGCACGGCGCGCAACGCCACCGTGGACTTCATGGGGGTGCCGCTGATCTACCTGCCGTGGGTGTCCTTCCCCTTGAGCGACGAGCGCAAGAGCGGCTTCCTGTTCCCGAGCATCGGCAACACTTCCACCGGCGGCGTGCAGGTGACGGTGCCCTACTACTGGAACATCGCCCCGAACGCGGACTTCACCTTCGAGCCCACCGAGTACACCAAGCGCGGCCCGGACCTCGGGGGCGACCTGCGCTGGCTCACCGAGAACCAGCACGGCGAGCTGGACTGGAACTACCTGCCCTACGACAGCAACTTCGGCGCGAGCCGCAGCCGCGAGCGCCTGAAGGACGTGTGGGATCTGCCCTTGGAGACGCGCCTCACGCTCGATGCCGCCAACGTGAGCGACACCGAGTACTTCGAGGACTTCTCGCAGGGTCCGGAAGGGGCGAGCACCGCGTTCCTCAACCGCAGCGCCGACCTCTCCTACCGCAGCGAGCACTGGCGCGCGCAGGCGCAGGTGCAGCAGTACCAGACCATCGACATCGTGAACCTCGCCCCACTGCAGCGCCCCTACGCGCGCCTGCCCCGCCTCATGCTCGATGCCGCCGACAGCATCGGCTCGGGCGCGCTGCTGCGCTACGGCTTCGACTCGGAACTGGTGGACTTCCACCGCAACATCGACGGCCCCGACAACAATGGCTGGCGCGGGGACCTCTTGCCGCACGCCACCCTGGATATCACCGGTCCAGGCTACTTCTTGAGGCCGCAGATCGCCTACCGCGTGACGCAGTACGAGCTCGACTCGCTCGCCGTGGGGTACACGCGCCGCGCGCCCTCGCGCGCGCTGCCGATCGCGAGCGTGGATACGGGGCTGCAGTTCGAGAAGTACGCCGGCTCCCACGACCAGCGCAAGATCACCGTGGAGCCGCGGGTTCTGTACCTCTACGTGCCCTACCGCAACCAGGACCAGATCCCGGTGTTCGACACCGCGGTCCCGGACCTGAACCCCGTCGAGCTGTTCCGCGACAACCGCTACGTGGGCGCGGACCGGGTGAGCGATGCCAACCAGGTGAGCGTCGGGGTCACCTCGCGCCTGCTCGATGCCGGCGACGGGCGCCAGTTCCTGGCGGCCACGCTGGGCCAGTCCTACTACTTCCAGACCCCGCGCGTGACGCTGCCGTTCGAGGCGCCGGCCACCGGCAAGCGCTCGGACTTCGTGGCCCAGATCTCGCTCACGGCCTTCCAGGACTGGAGCGCGGACATCGGCGTGCAGTGGGACCCGGAGGCCGAGCGCAGCGAGCGCACGCTGTTCAACCTGCAGTACAAGCCCGCCGACAATGCGGTCGTGAACCTCGCCTACCGCTACGAGCGCTTCCAGTACATCCAGCCCAACCCCGACCAACCGGGGGTGTCCCCCTACTGGCAGGGCTTCGACCAGCTCGAGCTGTCCGGGGCCTGGCCGATCCACCGCAACTGGGACCTGTTCATCCGCGACGTCTATGCCCTGCGGGACTACACCCCCGTCACCCCCCTGACGGTGGCCCCGCCGGGGACCCCCCAGGCCACCACGGTGGTCGAAACTCGCGGGGAACTGGAGCGCTTTGTCGGCATACAATACCGCTCCTGCTGCTGGCGGCTGCGCCTGGGGGTCCGCCGCTTCGTGAACAACCATGATGGCAGCCAGGACACCGGAATCTGGCTGCAGCTGGAACTCGCCGGCCTTGCGGGTGTCGGATCGGCTTCGGACGCCTTCCTCACCGAGGAAATCCGGGGCTACCGGCCCCTTGATGCGCCCCTCATCCGGTCGCAGGGCCCCCTGAAGAGCATCTGGTAAGGAACTTGATGACTATGCGGTTTTTGACCCTGATTGCCGGCGCCGCCGGACTTGCGCTCGCCACCCTGATCGCGGCCCCGCCCGCTCACGCCCAGACCCGCGAACTCGCCACCCAGGGGGAACTCCTCGACCGGGTGGTAGCCATCGTCAACGACGGCGTGGTGCTCAACAGCGACCTCGACGCCGAGATCGCCGCGGTCACCGAGCGCCTGCACGAGCAGAAGCTCGAGCTGCCGGCGCAGAACGTGCTGCGCCAGCAGGTGCTCGAGCGCCTGGTGCTGCAGGAGCTCCAGGTGCAGCGCGCCGGCAAGGCGGGCGTGAAGGTCTCCGACGACAACGTGAACGCGGCGCTCCAGGACGTCGCCAAGCGCAACGGCATGACCCTCACCCAGCTGCCCGAGGCGCTGTCGCGCCAGGGCATCGATTACCCGACCTACCGCGAGGAAATCCGCCGCGAGATCATGCTGCAGATGCTGCGCCAGCGCGACGTGCTGCAGCACATCGTGGTCACGCCGCGCGAGATCGACCAGTTCCTCGAAAAGCAGTCGAAGCTCCCCTCCGAGCACAACGAGTACAACGTCTCCCACATCCTGATCGCGGTGGGCCAGGAGGCGAGCCAGGCGCAGCTGGACGCGGCCGCCAAGCGCGCCAACGACGTCTACGAGCGCGCGCGCGGTGGCGAGGACTTCGCCAAGCTCGCGGTCGCCTACTCCAACAGCCAGACCGCCTTCGACGGCGGCGCGCTGGGCTGGCGCAAGGGCAGCGAGCTGCCGACCTTCCTCACCGACGTCATCATCAAGATGAAGCCCGGCGAGGTGAGCGAGCCGATGCGCACCCCGACCGGCTACCACATCATCAAGCTCAACGAGGTGCGCGGCGGCGCCCAGCACGCGGTCGAGGAGCAGGTGCACGCGCGCCACATCCTCATGAAGACCACCGAGCTCGCCGACGACGCCACGGTGAAGCAGAAGCTCGAGGCCCTGCGTGAGCGCATCCTCAAGGGCGAGGACTTCGCCGGCATCGCGCAGACGGTGTCCGAGGACCCCGGCTCCGCGGTCGACGGGGGCGACCTCGGCTGGAGCGGCCCGAACACCTTCGTGCCGGACTTCGAGGCGGCGATCGCGCAGCTGAAGGACAACGAGATCAGCGAGCCGTTCAAGACTCAGTACGGCTGGCACATCGTGCAGGTGCTCGGGCGTCGCAGCGTCGACACCACCGAGGAGGTCAAGCGCCGCCAGGCCATGGAGGCGATCCGTGCCGGGAAGGCCGACGAGGAGACCGAGCTGTGGCTGCGCCGCATGCGGGACGAAGCCTACGTCGAGTACAAGTCCTAAGCCGCTGCCGCGGCTCGCACTGACCTCGGGCGAGCCGGCCGGCATCGGGCCGGAGCTGTGCCTGATGCTCGCGGGCCTCGAGCTGCCCTGCGAGCTCGTGTGCCTGGGCGATCGCGAGCTCCTCGCCGCCCGCGCAGCCCAACTCGGCCTGCCCGTGGAGCTCATCCCCTACCGGCCGCGCGCCACGCCCCGGCAGCACCGCCGCGGCACCCTGAGCATCGCGCACGTGCCGCTCGCCGCGCCGAGCATGCCGGGGCGCCTGGACGTCCGCAACGCACCGTACGTGCTGCGCCTGCTCGACCTGGCGGTCGACGGCGCCCTCACCAGTGAGTTCGCGGCCCTCGTGACCGCCCCGGTTCAGAAGAGTGTCATCAACGAGGCCGGGATCGCCTTCAGCGGCCACACCGAGTACCTCGCCACCCGCACCGGGGGCCTGCCGGTGATGCTGCTCGCCAGCGACACGCTGCGGGTGGCGCTCGCGACGACCCACCTGCCGCTCGCGAAGGTGAGTGGCGCACTCAGCATCGAGGGCCTGGTGCGCACCGTCACCACCCTCGATGGGGCCCTGAAGCGCTGGTGGGGGCTACCGGCCCCGCGCATCGCGGTGTGCGGGCTCAACCCGCACGCCGGGGAATCCGGCCACCTGGGCGATGAGGAGATCCGCATCATCGCGCCGGCCCTGGAGGAGCTGCGGGCCCACGGGATCGATGCGGTCGGGCCGATGCCCGCAGACACGGTGTTCGTGCCCGGCATCCTCGCAGGCTTCGACGTGGTGCTCGCCATGTACCACGACCAGGGCCTGCCGGTGGCGAAGCACGCCGGCTTCGAGCGCACGGTGAACGTGACGCTCGGGCTGCCGATCCTGCGGACCTCCCCCGACCACGGCACCGCGCTCGACATCGCCGGCACGGGGCGCGCGGACGCGGCGAGCCTCAGGGCCGCGGTACAACTGGCCGCGCGGCTCGCCGAGCAGCGCGGCTGATGAGCCCCGGCGCGCCCACCCGGCCACCGCGCCGCAAGCGCTTCGGGCAGCACTTCCTCCACGACCGGCAGGTCATCGCCCGCATCCTCGCCGCGGTCGACCCCCGTCCCGGGGAGCACCTGGTGGAGATCGGGCCGGGGCACGGGGCGCTGACGCGCGAGTTGCTCACGATGCCCGGCATCAGCCTCGATGCGCTGGAGATCGACCGCGACCTCGCCGCCACGCTGCGGCCGGCCTTCGACGCGGTGCCCGGCGCACGCCTGCACGAGGGGGACGCACTGCGCTTCGACTTCGGTGCACTGTCCGCCGCACGCGGCGGCCGCCTGCGCATCATCGGCAACCTGCCCTACAACATCTCGACCCCACTGCTGTTCCACCTTGCGCACGCCGCGGCTGCCATCAGCGACGTGACGGTCATGCTGCAGCGGGAGGTCGTGCTGCGCATGGCGGCGACGCCCGACAGCGGCGACTACGGGCGCCTCACCATCATGCTCGCGCCCTACTTCGCGATCGAGCGGCTGTTCGACGTCGGTCCCGGCGCGTTCCGGCCGCCGCCGAAGGTGTGGTCGGCGGTGGCCCGCCTCACCTGCCGCCGCGAGCCGCTGTTCACGGTAAGCCCGGGCTTCGCGGCGATCGTGGCCGCGGCCTTCAACGCGCGGCGCAAGACGCTGCGCAACGCGCTGCGGAGCCTGATGGACGAGGCGGCCATCGCCTCCGTGGGCGTCGACCCGCAGGCGCGCCCGGAGACGCTCACCCCCGAGCAGTTCAACAGCCTCGCCCAGACCCTCGACCGCGGCCGCAGCGCCAGCTAGTCTCCCCAAGCTGAAATCAAGCCTGCGGAGATGCCGCCGTGTCGCTCTACCGTCATATCCTGCTGGTGGTCGACCTGACCGAGGACAGTCTCGCCATCGGGCGCAAGGCCAAGGCCATGGCCGATGTGCTCGGCGCCGAGGTCGAGCTCCTGCACGTGGTGGAGTTCGTGCCCGTGGAGCCCATGGGCGAGACCCTCATGCCCGCGGTGCAGATGCAGGAAGACCTCATGGAGCGCTCGCAGAAGCGGCTCACGGCGCTGGCGATCGAGCTGGGGCTTGCCGGCAGCGCCTGCCGGGTGGAAAGCGGCAACGTCAAGAGCGAGATCGTGCGCGTGGCCCGCGAACACAAGGCTGACCTCATCATCATCGGCAGCCGCGAGCGACACGGGCTCTCGATCCTGGTGAACCTGACCGAGGACACGGTGCTGCACGCCGCGCCCTGCGACGTGCTCGCCATGCGCGCCCGCTAAGGGGCCGCACGCCTTCCGCTAGAATGACCCGCATGGCCGCGCCCGAGCACAAGATCCGTGTGGACGTCGAGACCAGCTACCTGGGCGAGCAGTCCGACCCGAACGAGAGCCGCTACGTGTTCGCCTACACGATTACCATCCGCAACGAGGGGCAGGTGCCGGCGCGCCTCCTGACGCGGCACTGGGTGATCACGGATGCCAACGGCAAGGTCGAGGAAGTACGCGGCGACGGCGTGGTCGGCGAACAGCCCTACCTGAAACCCGGCCAGGGGTTCCGTTACTCGAGCGGCGCGGTCATCGAGACGCCCGTGGGGTCCATGCAGGGCAGCTACCAGATGCTCGCCGACGACGGCGCGCACTTCGATGCCCCCATCGAGCCGTTCCGCCTGGCGATGCCCGGCATCCTGCAGTGACCCGTTATGCGGTCGGCGACGTGCAGGGCTGCGAACGCGAGCTGCACGCGCTCCTGAAGAAGATCGGGTTCCGCTCCGACCGCGACCGGCTGTGGTGCGTCGGGGACCTGGTGAACCGCGGGCCGGCCTCGCTCGAGGTGCTGCGCTTCGTGCGCTCCCTGGGTGACAACGCGGTGGTGGTATTAGGGAACCACGACCTGCACCTGCTCGCCATCGCGCACGGCGCGCACCGCCTCAAGAAATCCGACACGCTCGCGGAGATCCTCGCCGCACCCGACCGCGAGCGCCTCCTCGGCTGGCTCCAGGGGCAGCCGCTGGTGCACGTCGAGGGCACCGACCTCATGGTGCATGCGGGACTGGTGCCGCAGTGGGACGCCGCGCAGGCGCTCGCGCTCTCGCGGGAGGTGCAGCAGGCGCTGGCGCGCGACGCGCGGGGACTCTTCGAGCACATGTACGGGAACGAGCCGGAACGCTGGAGCGACGGGCTGCGCGGCCACGACCGGCTGCGCTTCATCATCAACGCGTGCACGCGCCTGCGGGTGTGCACGGCGGCGGGCGAGGTGGACTTCGAGCTGAAGGGCGAGCCCCCGCCGCCGCCTTCGCCGCTGAAGCCCTGGTTCGAGCACGACGGGCGCTGGCGCGCGAGCCGCGTGGTGTTCGGGCACTGGTCGGCCCTGGGACTGGTGCTGGGGAAGAAGGTCGTCGGCCTCGACACCGGCTGCGTATGGGGCGGCAAGCTCACCGCCCTCGACCTCGACGGCACGGACGCGCCGGCGGCGGTGCGCTGCGCCGGCTACCGGACGATCGGCGCGGACTGAACCTTCAGGCTACTGCCCGGCCACGGGCGCGGGTCCCCAGCTCACGGCGAGTTCCGGCGTCTTTTCGGTGTACACGCCCGGCGGCAGCTCCAGGTCCACGCTCGCGCTGCCCCCGGGGGTGATCGGGAGCGTCACGCGTTCCGCGCCGCGCACTTCCAGGACCGCGATCGAACCGGGCCGCACGCGAAACGCGACGCGCACCGGCCAGGTCGTGCCTTCCACCGGCTTCGCGGTCGCAGTCCCGGTGCCCGAGGCGCCGCTGAGGTCGATGACGAGGGTATTGCGCTTCCAGTACTGCGGGAACCCGGCGGCGGCGCCGGTGAGGTCCACCTCGTGCACGGGAACCGGCGCGGGCGGCGGGGAGCGGTGCCAGGGCCAGTGCAGATGGCTGCAGGCACTGAGCGCGAGGACGAGCACCAGGGCGCCCGGGAGCGCCATCCATTGCCTTGACCGTGACCGCATCCGGATCCTCCTGCCGCTGACGGCGGCAGCGCGTAACATACGCGAATAGGTGGGAGGACAACATGGAATCCCTGCACGCTTTCAACTTCCGGCAATGGATCGACGCCCACCGGGCGCAACTGAAGCCGCCGGTCGGCAACAAGCGGGTGTTCCGCGACGGGGATTTCATCATCATGGTCGTGGGCGGCCCGAACGCGCGCAAGGACTACCACGTCGACCCCGGCCAGGAGTTCTTCTTCCAGCTCGAGGGGGACGTGACGCTCAAGACCATCCAGGACGGCCGCCAGGTGGACGTGCCGATCCGCGAGGGCGACGTGCTCTTGATCCCCCCGAACCTGCCGCATTCCCCGCAGCGTCCGGCCAACACGGTGGGCCTCGTCATCGAGCGCACGCGCCGGCCGGGCGAGCTGGACGGCTTCCAGTGGTACTGCGAGCGCTGTGGGCACCTGCTGTACGAGGAGTTCTTTCCGCTCACCGACATCGAGCGGCAGTTCCCGCCGGTGTTCGACCGGTTCTTCAACAATCTCAAGAAGCGCACCTGCGGCCGTTGCGGCACGGTGATGGAGCGCGCCTGACCGTGCACGCCCGGATCGTGCTCGGCGGCCGCGAGCATTCCATCGACCTGTCCCACCCGGTGAGCCTTGCGACGCCCCTGAACTTCGGCGCCCCCCAGGCGCGCCACTTCGGGGCGCCGGCCGCGACCGCCGTACCCCTCACGGTGGGCGAGTTCACCGGCGCTGTGAGCGAGGGCGGCAGCTGTAACTGCGAGGTGCTGACACTGGTCCCCCATTGCAACGGCACCCACACCGAGTGCGTCGGGCACCTGACGCGCGAGCGGCTGGACGCGGCGCAGGTCGCACCCCTGGGGCTCGTGCCGGCGGTCCTGGTCTCGGTCGCGGCCGAGCCGGCGGCGACGGCTCACGAGGGCAGCGACCCGCCGCCCGAGGCGGGGGACCGACTGATCACGCGCAGCGCGCTCGAGCACGCCTGGCCGCGCTCTCCCTTCGAGCCGCGCGCGCTCGTGCTGCGCACGCTACCGAACCCCAAGGGAAAGCTCACGCGGGACTACTCCGGGAGCCACCCACCCTACCTGTCGCGCGAGGCCGCGCAGCTCCTGGTGGAGCGCGGCATCCTGCACCTGGTGACCGACCTCCCCTCGCTCGACCGCGAGGACGATGCCGGGCGCCTGACCGCGCACCGGGTGTTCTTCGGCCTGCCGCCCGGCGTGCACGAGCTCGCCGCAGCGAGCCGCCCCGACGCGACGGTGACCGAGCTCGCCTACGTCCCGGACACGGCCGCCGACGGCGCCTGGCTCCTGGAGCTGCAGGTGCCGACGCTGAGCGGCGATGCGGTGCCGTGCCGCCCGCTGATCTACGCCCTCGGGACCCAGGCATGAACCCGGAAGTACTCGAGCAGGCGGCGCGCGAGCGCGACGCCGCCGACCCGCTGCGCGGGTTCCGGGCGCGCTTCGCGCTGCCGCAGGCCGCGGGTGCCGACGGGCCGGTGTACCTCTGCGGCCACTCGCTGGGGCTCATGCCGCTGGCGGCACGGGCGCTGGTGACGGAAGAGCTCGATGCCTGGGCGCAGCGCGCCGTCGAGGGCCACGAGTCCGGCGCCCGGCCCTGGATCCCCTACCACGAGAACTTTGCGGTCCCGCTGGCGGCGCTCACCGGCGCGCATCCCGATGAAGTGGTGGCGATGAACTCGCTCACCGCGAACCTGCACTTCATGCTGGCGGCCTTCTACCGCCCGCGGGGGACGCGGCGGCGCATCGTCATCGAGGCCGGGGCGTTTTCCTCCGACCGCCACGCCGTCGCCTCCCAGATTGCCTGGCACGGCCTCGACCCCCAGGCCGATCTCGTCGAGCTCACGCCCGCCTCCGGCGCGGACCTGATAGAGGAGTCCGCCATCGAGGCGTACCTTGCTCAGCACGGCCCGCAGGTTGCCCTCGTGCTGTGGCCGAGCGTGCAGTTCCGCACCGGGCAGGTCTTCGACACGGCACGCATCGCGGGGGCCGCCCATGCCTGCGGCGCCCTGGTGGGTTTTGACCTCGCGCACGGCATCGGCAACCTCCCGCACCGGCTCCACGCCGACCAGGCGGACTTCGCCGTGTGGTGCAGCTACAAGTACCTGAACGCGGGTCCCGGCGCGATCGGGGGGGCCTTCGTGCACCGGCGCCACCTGACGGCAGGAGTCCCCGGCACCCGCCTCGAGGGCTGGTGGGGCCACGAGGAGCGCACGCGCTTCCTGATGGAGCCGAAGTTCACCGCGGCCGCGGGTGCCGCAGCCTTCCAGGTGAGCAACCCGCCGATCCTGGCCGCGGCCCCGCTGCTCGCGTCGCTCGCCCTCTTCGGCGAGGCCGGCATCGAGCCGCTGCGGCGGAAGTCGATTGCCCTCACCGCCTGGCTCGAGGAACTGCTCGCGCCCCTGTCCGGGTTGGTCTCGCTCATCACCCCCACAGACCCGGCGCGGCGCGGCTGCCAGCTGTCGCTGCGGATCGCAGGCGGCGCGCAGCGCGGGCGCGAGGTCTTCGAGCGCCTCACGCGCGCGGGCGTCGTCGGCGACTGGCGGGCACCGGACGTCATCCGGCTCGCCCCGGTGCCGCTCTACAACAGCTTCCTGGACGTGGCCCGCGGCGCGGTGGCGCTCACGCGGGCGGTCCGCGCGTGACCCGGCCCCGCGAGCCGGTGAAGATCGTCGGGGCGGGGCTGGCAGGCGCCCTGCTCGCGGTGCTGCTGGCCCGGCGCGGGATCCGCGTGCAGCTCCTGGAACGGCGCCCGGACCCGCGCCAGGTGAAGCCCGAGAGCGGCCGCTCCATCAACCTCGCCCTCGCCTCACGCGGCCTGCGTGCCCTGGAGGCCGCCGGCGTCATCGGCAGCGTGCGCCCGCTGCTCATCCCGATGCGCGGGCGCATGGTGCACGAGCCGGGCGCCGCCCCCGCGCTGCTCCCCTACGGCCAGCGCGAGCACGAGGTCATCTATTCCGTGGGCCGCGCCGACCTCAACCGCGTGCTGATCGAGGCGGCCACCGCACACCCGGGTGTCGAGGTCCGTTTCGGCGCGACGTGCACCGGCATCGACCCCGCAGGCGGCCGCCTGCACCTGCGCGGCGCGGATGGCGCGGAGCGCGAGGAGGAGGCCGCCGTGGTCATTGCGTGCGACGGCGCCGGCTCGGCGGTCCGTACCGCGCTGGTGCGCGCGCAGCGCATGGAGATGCGCGAGGACTGGCTCGACCACGACTACAAGGAACTCACCATACCGGCCCGTGACGGGCGGCCGGTGCTCGAGCCGCACGCGCTGCACGTCTGGCCGCGCGGCGGGTTCATGCTGATCGCGCTGCCCAACACCGATGGCACCTTCACCGCGACGCTGTTCCTGCCGCGCACCGGACCCGTGAGCTTCGCCGCCCTCGGCGCCCCTACGGCGGTGGCAGCCTTCTTCGCGCGCGAGTTCGCCGATGCGGTACCGCTCATGCCCGCGCTCGCGCAGGAGTTCGCGCAGCACCCGCAGGGCCAGCTCGGCACCGTGCACGCCTCGCCCTGGCACCTGGGCGGCCGGGTGCTGCTGCTCGGGGACGCGGCGCACGCCATCGTGCCGTTCCATGGCCAGGGCATGAATGCCGCGTTCGAGGACTGCACGGTACTGGATGCGCTGCTCGCCGACGGCGGTGACTGGAGCACCCTCTTCATGCGCTTCAGCGCCCTGCGGCGGCCGGACACCGAGGCTATCGCGCAGATGGCGGTCGAGAACTACACGGAGATGCGCGACACCGTGCGCGACCCGGGGTTCGTGCGGCGCAAGGCACTCGCGATGGCGCTCGAGCGCCGCTTCCCGGAGCGCTTCATCCCGCGCTACTCCATGGTGATGTTCCACCCGGAGATCGGCTACGCGGAGGCCCTGCGGCGCGGCACCGTGCAGGCGCAGATCCTGGCCGAGCTGGATGGCGCGCACGAGAGCGCCGACAGTCACAGCGCAGCGCGCCTGGTCACCGAGCGCCTAAGCCCGCTGCGCCACTACGGGAGCTGATCTGCTGGGGCCTCAGTGCGACCGCGGAGTCTCCGCGACCTGCTTGCGCTCCATCGTCACGAACGTCATCGCCCAGGGATGGCGCTCGTCCGCCGGATAGCTGTCGCAGGCAACGTCGACCCACTGGGTCGGGTCGAACGCCGGGAAGTAGGTGTCGCCGGGCACGTCGGCGTGCACGTGGGTGAGGTAGATGCGGCGCGCGAACGGCAGCACCTGGCGGTAGAGCTCGGCGCCGCCGATGACCATGACCTCGGGGACATCGCCAGCGGCCCTCAGCGCCGCCTCGACCGAGTGCACCACGGTCACGCCCTCGGCGTGGAAGCCCGGGGAGCGGGTCAGCACGAGGTTCAGCCGCCCCGGCAGCGGGTGCCCGATCGACTCGTAGGTGCGGCGGCCCATGAGGATGGGCTTGCCCATGGTCACGGCCTTGAAGCGCTTCAGGTCCTCGGGGAGACGCCACGGCAGGCCGTTGTCACGCCCGATGACCCCGTTCTGGGCCATCGCCACGACGAGCGACAGGCAGGGCGTCACCGCGTTCAGATCTCGACCGCGGTATTGAGGATCACGACGTCCCGGAAGGGCATGCGGAAGAATTCCGCCGCCTGGGTGCTGTACTGCTGCATGCGCGCGAACAGCCGGCGCTGCAGGCCGCGCAGCCCGGGCAGGGGGCGCGCCCGCACCACGTGGCGGCCGACGAAGAACGAGCTGTCTTCCGCGAACACGCGCAGGCCGCGTGCGCGGCAGGCCTTCAGCGACTCGGCGACGTCCGGGGTTTCCATGAACCCGAAGCGGGCAGTGATGTAGTGCACGCCCGGCACCGGTTCCTCGATGCGCAGGCGGCGCACGGGATCCTGGCGCGGCGTGTCGGCGATCTCGACGTTCAGGATGATGACGCGCTGGTGCACGACGCAGTTGTGCTCGATGTTGCGGATGAGCGCCGAGGGCACGAGGTTGGCGTCGCTTGCGAGGAACACGCCCGTGCCGGGCACGCGGTGCACGCCGGCCACAAGCTTGCCGAGTTCGGTGCGCGGCACGGCCATCTTCGACAGCGCGGCGCGCAGCTCCAGGCGCCCGTTGCGCCAGGTCATGAAGATCAGGCACAGGGCCACGCCGAGCGCGAGCGGGATCCAGCCGCCGTTGGGCACCTTGGTCAGGTTGCCGGCGACGAAGGAGGTGTCGACCACCAGCATGAGGCCGAACAGCAGGACCACGCGCCAGACCGGCCAGTTCCACTGCGTCATCGCGACGAACGCGCCGAGGATGGTGGTCACGACCATGGTGCCGACCACCGCCGACCCATACGCACCGCCCAGGGCGTCCGAGGAACCGAAGCCCACCACGAAGAGGATCACGGCCGGGAACACCAGCCAGTTGACCACCGGCACGTAGATCTGGCCCTGCTCCTGCGCGGAGGTCTGCAGCACGCGCAGGCGCGGCAGCAGGTCGAGGTGGACGGCCTGGCGCGCCATCGAGAAGGCCCCGGAGATGGTCGCCTGGGAGGCGATCACCGCCGCCGCGGTCGCGAGGATCACCATCCACGGCAGCACCTGTGCGGAGACCAGGTGATACAGCGGGTGGGAGATGGGCTCGCCCAGGTTCAGGAGCATCGCCCCCTGGCCAAAGTAGTTGATGACCAGGGCGGGCCACACCAGGGTGAACCACGCCGCCCGCACCGGCTGCTTGCCGAAGTGACCCATGTCCGCGTACAGCGCCTCGCCGCCCGTGATGGCGAGGAACACCGCCCCGATGACGGCGAGCGCGAAGTGTGGCCGGTGCGCGAGCAGCGACAGCCCGTAGTAGGGGTTGAGTGCGGCCAGGACCTGGGGGTTGCGCGCCAGCGGGATGGCCCCGATCACCGCGATGACGATGAACCACAGCACCATGATCGGGCCGAACAGGCTCGCAACCTTGGCGGTGCCACGCCGCTGGTAGGCGAAGAGGCCGATCAGCACGCCGATGGTCACCGGGATGACCAGGTGCTGGAACCCTGGATTGAGGACCTCGAGCCCCTCGACTGCACCGAGCACCGAGATCGCCGGCGTGATGAGGGCATCGCAGAAGAAGAACGCGGTGCCGACGAGGGCCAGGCCGACGGCGACCTTGGCCCAGCGGCTGCCGAGGATCAGGCGGCGTTGCGCGAGCGCGAACAGCGCGAGGATGCCGCCCTCCCCCTCGTTGTCGGCGCGCATGATGACGATCACGTACTTGAGCGTCACCGAGATCGCCAGCGCCCAGAAGATCAGGGAGAGGACCCCCAGCACCGACTCGCGATTGAACGGACCGGCCGCCCCGAGCGCGGTGTCGAGCGTGTACAGCGGGCTCGTGCCGATGTCCCCGTACACGATGCCCGTCGCGCCGACGACGGCCGAGGTGCTCAGGCGACGGGGATGGTTCATGGCAGCGGGCGAGCCTCGCGCGAAGATCAGCGGCGGCGCGCGGCCGCGCGCGGGCGCTTCGGCTTCGGCGGCGGCCACAGCATGGTGCCCCGGCAGTTCTTCGCGCCGCAGCGGCAGGCGAAGATCTCGTCCACGTTCGCGGGATCGTCGTCCTCGCGCTGGATCTGGTAGTCGTAGGTCAGCTCTTCGCCCGGGGCGATGTCCCGGATCGCCTCGATGAAGACGCGCCGCTCCTCGATCACCGACTCGCAGTTCGGGTCGCAGCCGTGGTTCACGAAGCGCGCCTCGTTGCCGTCCACCCCGGCATCGATAACCGTGCGGCCGTCCACGATGAAGAGGAAGGTGTGGTTGTCGTTCTCGTCCTTGGACTCGTAGCGGCTATCGGCTTCCTTGTGGGAGACGCGCTCCCCGAGGTACTCGATGACCCGCGTGCCCTTCTTGATCGGCCGCGTGGCGAACACGCCAAGGCCATGCAGCGCGGAGTCGCGCACCTCGATCGAATCAAGACCCTTTGCGGAAGCGCGCTTCATACGGCCACCGCGGCGCGGATGCCGGCGTGATGCTGGTAGTTCACGAACTCGAAGTCCTCGTACTGGTACTCGAAGATGCTGGCCGGCCGGCGCAGGATGCGCAGCTGCGGCAGGGGAAACGGCTTGCGCGAGAGCTGCAGGTCGGCCTGCTCGAAGTGGTTCAGGTACAGGTGGCAGTCCCCGCCCGTCCAGACGAACTCGCCCGGCTCCAGGTCGCACTGCTGCGCGAACAGGTGCGTGAGCAGCGCGTAGCTGGCGATGTTGAACGGCACGCCGAGGAAGATGTCCGCGCTGCGCTGGTACATCTGGCACGAGAGCCTGCCGGCGGCCACGTACAGCTGGAAGAACGCGTGGCAGGGCATGAGGCTCATGCGCTCGAGCTCGCCCACGTTCCAGGCGCTGACGATGATGCGGCGCGAGTCCGGATTGGTCTTGAGCAGGTGCACCGCTTCCGCGATCTGGTCGATGATGCGGCCGTCGGCGGTCTGCCAGGCGCGCCATTGCTTGCCGTAGACCGGGCCGAGCTCGCCCTGCGCGTCCGCCCATTCGTCCCAGATCGTGACGTCGTGCTCTTGCAGCCAGTGCACGCTCGTCTCGCCACGCAGGAACCACAGCAGCTCGTAGATCACCGAGCGCAGGTGGATGTTCTTGGTCGTTACCAGCGGGAAGCCCTGCGCCAGGTTGAACCGCATCTGGTGCCCGAACACCGACACGGTGCCGGTGCCCGTACGGTCGTTCTTGCGCACCCCGGTCTCGCGGATCAGGCGCAGCAGGTCCAGGTACTGCTTCATGCGGCCGCCGCGTAGTTCCCGGAGGGCTGGCGCGCCTTGTAAGCCCAGCCCAGGAGCGCGAGGCCGGTGATGATCATCGGCAGCGACAGCACCTGCCCCTCGGTGAGCCAGCCGCCGGCGAGGTAGCCGATGTGCTCATCCGGCACGCGCACGAATTCGATCAACGAGCGCGACACGCCGTAGATCAGCATAAAGAGGCCGGAGGGTGCGAGGCGCGGTCGCGGCCGCGCCGTGAACCACCACAGCACCACGAACATGAAGAGGCCCTCGAGCCCGGCCTCGTAAAGCTGGGAGGCGTGGCGCACCTCGCCGTTCACCTTGAAGCCCCACGGGACCGTGGTGACCTTGCCCCACAGCTCGCTGTTGATGAAGTTGCCGATGCGGCCGAAGAACAGGCCGAGCGCCGGCAGCGGCGCGGTGAAGTCGAAGACGTCGGCCGGGTTGCGCTTGCGGCGCCAGGCGAACAGCGTCATCGCGGCGATCACGCCCAGGAGCCCGCCGTGGAAGGCCATGCCGCCTTCCCAGATCTTCACCGGGTACCAGGGGTCGGCCGCCCAGAACTTGAGCCCGTAGAAGAGCACGTAGCCGATGCGGCCACCCAGCAGCACGCCCAGCATGCAGAAAAAGATGAGGTCGTCGACGTCGTCGGCCTTCCAGGTCGATCCCGGACGCGCCGCGCGGCGGCGCGCCAGGAACCAGGCACCCGCGAAGCCCAGCAGGTACATGATCCCGTACCAGTGGACCTTGACCGGGCCGAGCTCGAAGGCGATGGGATTGAAGCCAGGATAGGTGAGCATGAGGCGCGAAGTTTAGCCGACCTCGCGCGTCACGCGGCAGAAGTACGCCTTGAGGTAGCGGGTTTCGGGGATGGCCGGGTGCACCGGGTGATCCGGGGACTGGCCGCCGCTTTCCAGCACCTGCACGAAGCGGTGACTGTGGCGCGCACCCCCCTGGATGGCGTTGAGCAGCTCCTCGGGGCTTAAGTGATAGGAGCAGGAGCAGGAGACCAGGGTCCCGCTCTCCCTGACCAGGGCAAGGGCGAGCTGGTTGAGCTTGCGGTAGGCAGCCTGCCCCTGCGGGATGTCTTTCTTGCGCTTGATGAACGCCGGCGGGTCCAGGACCACGACGTCGAACTGCTCGCCGCGGTCGGCGAGCGCCTTCAGGGCATCGAACGCGTCGTCGCACAGCGTCTCGAGCGCAAGCCCATTGCGGCGCGCATTGGCCTGCGCGCACTCGAGCGCGGCCTGCGAAGAGTCCACGCATACCGCCCGGCCCGCACCATAGCGAAGCGCGGACACGGCCCAGCCGCCGGCATACGAACAGACGTCCAGTACGCGCGCGTCCTTAGCGACATAACGCCGCAGGCGTTCGCGGTTCGCGGTCTGGTCGTAGAACCAGCCGGTCTTCTGCCCCGCCGTCAGAGGCACAGCGAACTCGAGGTCGCCCTCACACACGGCAAGTTCGGCAGGCACCGGGCCAAAGGCGGCCCCGGACTCCTTCGGCAGGTGCTCGAGCTCCCGGGCCCCTGAGTCGTTCTTCCAGTAGAGCGTGGCGGGGGGCGCCACGCGCCGAACGGCCGTCTCAACCGTCTCCTTCAGGGCTTCCATGCCGGCTGTGGCGATCTGCCCGACGACGACATCGCCGTACCGGTCCAGCACCAGCCCCGGAAGGAGGTCCGACTCACCGAATACCCAGCGGTAGTACGGCTGCGCGTAGAGCGCCTCACGCAGCGCGAGCGCCGCCCGGAGGCGACCCTCGATCAGCGACTCGTCCACAGGCTGTGCCGCATCGCGGGACAGGATGCGGGCACAGATCAGCGCGTGGGAATTGACGCAGACGTAGCCCAGGAAGGCATCGCGATGCGAGCGCAGCTGCGCCAGCGCCCCCATCTCGAAGTCCTTCAGCGGCGTCGCGTCGGTATCGATCTCGTTGCTGAATACCCATAGGTGTCCGGAGGCGAGCCGCCGCTCCTCGCCGCGCTTCAGGCGCAACACGGGCTCAGGCGAATTCACGATTGAAGGTCCGTTCGAGGGCTGCGATCGCACTGGGAAAAAAGTATACCGAATTGATACAAACGCGCGCGAAATGAAGGCTGGGCCACGCCTGACGCGCTACTTACCGTCGTGAGCCATGCGCGCTCGGCCAGCCATTCGGAAGGCGCCAACCAGATCCGGCATCTACAAGATTGTCTGTCGCATAACCCAAGAGATCTACGTGGGTAGTACGGTGTGTTTTCGAATGCGCTGGCAGGCGCATCATCGCGACCTCAAACGCGGAACTCACGCAAATCCGCGGCTGCAAAGAGCATGGAATCGCTATGGCGCGAATGAGCTCCGATTCGTGGTCCTGGAATTCGTGCCGCGCGCCCGCTTACTCGCTGTCGAAAAGCGCTGGATCGATCACACACGGAGAACCCATCGCGGTCGCAGCCTAAACATTCAACTTCATCCGACCAGCCCTGGGCTTGGACATGGAGCCACGTGGCATGGATTCCGCGATCCAACCGGAAATGCGGTGACGATTATCAATCTGGCCGATTTCTGCAGGGTCCACAGCCTCGATTTTCCCTCGATGCATCGGCTAGCTAAAGGCGTGAGCAAACTAAAGTCGTACAAGGGCTGGACTCACAAAAACAGCCGCAGGAGGCGGGAATTCATCAAGATGCACGTCGGTTTCGTGGACCCGGGCGGCAATCAAACGGCTCCGATCCGGAACCTTGCGCAGTTCTGCAGAGAACGGAAGCTCGATGCGACGCATATGGTCGCGCTGAAGCATGGCCGAATCGTGTCCTATCGCGGCTGGACGCATGGAAACAGCCGACCCCGGTCCGAGCGCTTCACGCATCTAGGTTTCGTATCCCCACGAGGCGTTCGCGTTAAGATCACTGACTTGGCCGCATTTTGCCGCCGCCACCAGCTCAGTAAGGTTCACATGTACCAACTGAAAAGTGGAAAACGTCCCCGTCACAAGGGGTGGACCTGGAAAGCCCCATGACTTCAGATTCCGGAATGAGTAAACGAACTTCCACGAACCGTCTCATTCACGAGACGAGCCCGTACTTACGCAAACACGCCCACAACCCGGTCGACTGGTTTGCCTGGGGGCCCGAGGCATTGGAAAAGGCGCGCGCCGAAGGCAAGCCGATCCACCTGAGCGTAGGTTACGCGTCGTGCCACTGGTGTTCGATATTGGAAAAAGAAAGCTTCGAAGACGAGGCGACGGCGCGCATCCTCAACGACAACTTCGTCAACATCAAAGTGGACCGCGAAGAGCGGCCTGACATCGACCGCATCTACCAGATCGCCCAGCAGCTGATCACCCAGCGCAGCGGCGGATGGCCGCTGACGATGTTTCTCGCGCACGAGGACCAACGCCCCTTCTTCGGCGGCACGTATTTTCCGAAGGAACCCCGCTACGGCCTGCCGGCCTTCAAGGACCTGCTGTTGCGCGTCGCGCAGTACTACCGCGAGCGCCCCCAGGAACTGCGGACGCAGAACGAGGCGCTGGTGAAGGCCTTCGACATGATGGGGTCGGCGCCGGCACCCGAGGGCACCGTCCTGGATGACTCCCCCGTCAAGGCGAACCGCGCGCAGCTCGCGCGCCTTTTCGACCCTAAGTACGGCGGCTTCGGCGGGGCTCCGAAGTTCCCGCAGCCGCAGATGCTGACGCGCCTGCTGCGCGACTGGCGCGCCACCGCCCACGAGGCGGAGCCGGACCTGCGCGCGCTCTACATGGCGACCTTCACGCTGCGCCACATGGCGGACGGCGGCCTCAACGACCAGCTCGGCGGCGGCTTCTGCCGCTACACGGTCGACGAACAGTGGATGATCCCGCACTTCGAGAAGATGCTCTACGACAACGCGGGCCTCATGGCCCTTTATGCTCAGGCTGCCATTGCGAGCGGTGATGCTGACTACGCGCACATCGCCGGCACGACGGCCAGCTACGTGCAGCGCGAGATGCAGTCACTGAAGGGCGGCTTCTACTCGAGCTTCGACGCCGACTCCGAGGGCCACGAGGGCAAGTTCTACGTCTGGTCGCGCGAGGAAGTGCGCGCGGCGCTGACGCCGGAGGAATACGCCGCATTCGCGCCGCGCTATGGCCTCGACCGCGAGCCGAACTTCGAGGGCCGCTGGCACCTCTTTATCGCCGCATCCCTCGAGGACGCCGCGGCGGCCGCCAAGGTCAGTCCCGCCGAGGTGAGCGCGCTCCTCGAGTCGGCGCGCACCAAGCTCCTCCTGCGGCGCGCGCAGCGCGTACCGCCGGCACGCGATGACAAGGTCCTCACCTCCTGGAACGGGCTCATGATCCGCGCGCTGGCGGTGACGGCGCGCAGTCTCGGGCGCCCCGATCTCGCCGAGGCCGCTTCGCGCTCGCTCGATTTCATCCGGGCGAACCTGTGGCGCAACGGCCGGCTGCTCGCGACCTCCATGGACGGGCGCTCGCACCTGAATGCGTACCTCGATGACTACGTCTTCCTCGCGGACGCCATCCTCGAGCTGCAGCAGGTGCGCTTCCGTGCCGAGGAGTTGAGCTTCGCTCAGCAGCTGATCGAGGTCGTGCTGGCGCGCTTTGCCGACCCCGGCGCCGGCGGCTTCTTCTTCACCGCAGACGACCACGAGAAGCTCATCCACCGCTCCAAGGTCTTCAGCGACGATGCGACCCCCGCGGGCAACGGCATCGCCGCCTTCGTGCTGCAGCGCCTTGGGTATCTGCTGGCGGAGCCGCGGTACCTCGCGGCGGCGGAAGCGACCTTACGGGCTGCCTGGGGCGACCTCAACCGCTACCCGCAGTCGCACGCCACCCTGCTCAACGCGCTCGAGGAGTATGTGCACGCACCGCAGATCGTGATCCTCAGGGGCGAGAACGCGGTGATCGGGGAGTGGCAGCGGGAACTGGCGCGCCTGTATGCACCACGGCGCCTGGTACTCGCGATACCCGCCGGTGCCGCCGGCCTGCCGGCGGCGCTGTCCGAAAAGGCCGCCAGCTCGGGACCGCTCGCCTACGTCTGCACGGGCAGTACGTGTGCGGCGCCGGTCGGGTCGCTCGCGGAGCTCCTCGAGACCCTGCGGACCGGCGAGCCGGCGTAGAAAAGAAAACGGCGGCCCGCCGCTTCAGCGGGCCGCCGTCGTGGATGGCGCTTCAGCCGCCCTCGAGCATCTTCTTCAGGTTGTCGAGGCCGCCGCGATACACGCCGGTGACGAGCTTGGTCGCCCCGGCATCGCTCTCCGCCTCGGGCGGCTTGTCGGCCGGGTTCTTGCGCATGAAGCTTCCGGTCCAGATCACCTTCGTCATGCCACCGCCGGCCGAGCGCACCGTCACCTTGCTGACGTAGTGGGTGATCGGCAGGGGCGACTCGACGATCTTGTAGGTGTAGGTGCGGGCCGCGTCGTCGAACTTGAGCAGCTTCTCGGTGAAGGACGGGCCGTCCTTCACGGTGAGCTTGCGCACGCTGCCGACCTGGCCATTCGCGCCCGATACCAGCTCGTCCTTGGAGAACCCCGGGTGCCACTTGTCGAGGCCGTCGAAGTCCTTGATCGTGGCCCACACCTTGTCGGCGGGCGCCTTGACGGTGACGGTCTCGGTGACGCGCAGCCGTGCCGGCGGGTCGGCAAGAGCCGTCCCCTGCAGAACCGCCGCGCCGAGTAATACAGCGAAAAGAGTTGCTTTCATTCGATCCTCCCTAGGCCGGCCCGGAGCATAACGCCGCCGCCTGAGGCTCGGTAGTGTGTCGGAAACGGCGCACTTTGCAGCGCCGGGCGGCGCTGAGCGGGGCACCTACTGGCGGTCCACCGGGGTCGTGCCGCCGGTGAAATTCGCTTGCGCCTGCGCCATGCGGTAGGCGTGGCCGGAACGCCAGGCGCGCCAGTCACGCAGGCCGGCGACGAAGTACACCAGCCGGAACAGTCGCAACCGCCACACGACCCGCGGCGCATCGAACAGGTCGCCGGCCAGCATCGAGATCACGCCCTGCTCGAGCTTCAGGAAGTTCTTCGGGTGGCGGAACAGGTCGCGAATGATCGGCCCGTTGAAGCGGTAGATGAAGAACGAGAAGCGCCGCATCGCCCGCCGCTGGCGCCTCTCCAGCCGCCTCAGGAGCCCCGCCTCGCGGGCCGGGTCGTCCAGGGCTGCGTTCACGAGGCCCGCGGCCTGCTCGGCACCCGACATCGCGAGGTACACCCCGGTGGAGAACACGGGGTCCAGGAACGCGAACGCATCCCCGATCAGGATGAAGCCCGGTCCGCCCATGGCACTCGAGTCGTACGAGTAGTTGCCCGTCACCCGCACCTCGTCGCTGATCAGGCGCGCGTCGGCGAGCCGCTCCCACAGGGCCGGGTTCTGCTGGAGTGTCTCCATCAGGAACTCGACGGTGCGGCCGCGGCGCTGCTTCAGGTATTCCGGCCAGCACACCGCCCCGACGCTCATGACGCCATCGCGCAGCGGGATCATCCACATCCAGCCGTGCGGGAAGCGGTACATGCTGATGTTGCCGGCATCCTCGCCAGCGCGCGTGCGGGCGCCGCGGAAGTGCCCGAAGATCGCGGCGCTCTGGTGGTCGGGGTTCTTGCGGCGCAGCCGCAGCTTGCCGCTCAGGAACGTGTCACGGCCCGTGGCATCGACGAGGTAGCGCGCCTCGATGAGGTAGCTCCCGCCCTCCTCCGTGCGCACCTCGACCCGGGTCGAGCGCGGCCCGCGCTGCTCGAAGGATACGGCCTCGTGGCCCTCGCGGGCGTCGGCGCCAGCGGTGCGCGCATTCGCGAACAGCATGGCGTCGAAGTCCTGACGGTACACCTGGTAGGCGTGCGGGGGACTGCCGCCGAGCGCGCGGTCGAAGGCGAAGGTGTTGTAGCCGCCCTGGTCGTCGGCCTCGAAGTCCGCACCGCGCTTGTAGACGCCCAGCTCCCGTACCTTGTCGGCGACGCCCAGGCGCTCGAACAGCGGCAGGTTCATCGGCAGCAGCGATTCACCGATATGGAAGCGCGGGTGGTGCGCCTTCTCCAGGAGGATCACCCGCCGTCCTGCGCGCGCGAGCAGCGTCGCGGCGGTGCTGCCGGCAGGTCCCCCGCCGATCACGAGCACGTCGCACTGCTGTATGCCGTCTGCCTGCATGTTCCGTCCCGCGGCCCTTCCGGTGGCCGCCTCGTATGCATTATGCGTCAGGCGCCCGGCCCCGCCACCGGCCAAGGTAGCCAGCTGCGCTCTCCGCGTGGCTTCAGGACAGCAGTTCGATGTTGCCGCCGATGGCGGCCGTGTTGACGGTGAGCGTGCGCTCCGTGGCAAAGCGCAGCAGGTAGTGCGGCCCGCCGGCCTTCGGTCCCGTGCCGGACAGTCCCTGGCCACCGAAGGGCTGCACGCCGACCACCGCGCCGATCATGTTGCGGTTCACGTAAGTGTTGCCGACGGGCAGCTCGCGGAACAGGTGCTGCGCCACGCTCTCCAGGCGGCTGTGCACGCCCAGGGTGAGCCCGTAGCCGGTGGCACGGATCGCCGCCAGCACCTTGGGCAGGTCCCCGCTCTTGTAGCGCGCGACATGCAGGATCGGCCCGAACTCCTCGGACTTGAGCTGGTCGAGGCGCTTGAGCTCGAACAGGTGGGGGGCGAAGTAGTGGCCGTGCTCGAGCCCCTCGGGCATCTCGCAGGCATACAGCAATTTCGCCTCGCGCTCCATGCGCGCGGCGTGCTGCTCGAGGCGCTTGCGCGCCCCGTCGGAGATGACCGGACCCACGTCCGTGGCGAGGTTCGCCGGGTCGCCGATCACGAGGCACCGCATCGCACCGACCAGCATCTCGATGGTGCGGTCGGCGATCTCCTCCTGGAGGTACAGCACGCGCAGCGCCGAGCAGCGCTGCCCGGCGCTGGTGAAGGAAGACGTCACGACGTCGTCGACCACCTGCTCGGCGAGCGCTGTGGCATCCACCACCATCGCGTTCACGCCGCCGGTCTCGGCGATCAGGGGCAGGATTGCGCCCTCGCGCGCCGCAAGCGCGCGGTTGATGTGGGTCGCCGTCGCGGTGGAACCGGTGAAGCACACCCCGGCCAGCACCGGGTGCGCGAAGGCGACCTGGCCGAACGGGGGGCCGTCGGCGGGGGTGAGCTGCAGCACGGCGCCCGGCACCCCGGCCTCGTGCAGCAGGCGCGTCATGGCGTGCGCGACCAGCGGGGTCGCGGGCGCCGGCTTTGCGATAACTGCGTTGCCGGCCATCAGCGCGGCGGTGATCTGGCCGCTGAAGATCGCCAGCGGGAAGTTCCAGGGGCTGATGCACACGAACACGCCGCGGCCGCTTAAGGAGAGCGTGTTGCGCTCCCCGGTCGGACCGGGCATCACTTCCGGCGTGCCGAACAGCTCACGCCCGCGCGCGGCGTAGTAGCGACAGAAGTCGATCGCCTCGCGCAGCTCCGCCACCGCATCGGGCACGGTCTTGCCGGCCTCGCGCACCAGGAGGCTGAGGAACTCGCCGCGGCGCGCCTGCAGCGCATCGGCGGCGCGCTCCAGGCACGCGGCGCGCTCGTCCGCGGGCAGCGCGTCCCAGGCCGGCTGTGCGGCAGCCGCCTCGTCCATGGCGCGGCCGATCTCGAGCGCCGTGGCATCGCGCGTGAAGCCCACCACCACGCGGTCGTCGGCGGGCGAGGTCACCGGCACGTCGGCGCCGCCCACGGTCTCCCCACTCAGGATCGGGCCGCCCCGGTACGGCGCCTCGGCGTGCGCCTGGATCTGGCTCTCGAGGCTCGCGAGCGTCTGCGGGTTGCCGAAGTCGTCACCGGCGGAGTTGGGGCGCTCCGCGCCGTACAGCGACTGGGGCTCGCGGATGCGGTGCTCGGCGGTGCGGGCGGCGAGCGAGGTCAGGGGATCACGGACGACATCGGCCACGGGCATCTCCGGGTTCAGGAACTGGTGGACGAAGGAGCTGTTGGCGCCGTTCTCGAGCAGGCGGCGCACCAGGTACGGCAACAGGTCCTCGTGGGAGCCCACCGGCGCGTAAACGCGCACCGGCGGCAGCTGCGGCACCTCGGCGCGCGCGGCCTCGTAGAGCGCCTCGCCCATGCCGTGCAGGCGCTGGAACTCGTACACCGCGCCCGCGGGGGCGAGCGCCAGCACCGCGGCCACGGTGAAGGCGTTGTGAGTCGCGAACTGCGGGTAGACCACCTCGCGTGCGGCGAACAGCACCTGCACGCACTGCAGGTAGCTGGCATCCGTCGCCTCCTTGGAGGTGTACACCGGGAAGGTCGCGAGTCCCCGCTCCTGGGCGCGCTTGATCTCGCTGTCCCAGTAGGCGCCCTTGACCAGCCGTACGCTCATGCGCCGGCCCGAGTCGCGCGCCAGCTGCGCCACCCATTCGAGCAGGCGCGGCGCGCGGCGCCCGTAGGCCTGCACGGCGAGCCCCAGCCCGTCCCAGTCGCGGGTGACCGGATCGCGCGCCAGGGTCTCGATGATGTCGAGCGAGAGGTCCAGGCGATCGGCCTCCTCTGCGTCGATCGTGAAGCCGATGCCGGCGCGGGCCGCCTGGCGGGCGAGCTCGAGCATGCGCGGCGCGAGCTCGGAGTTGACGCGCGAGGCCTGCAGGAGCGAGTAGCGCGGCTCGAGCGCCGACAGCTTGACCGAGATCCCGGAGCGGCCGTGGGTTGCGCCGGCCGGCTGGCGCGCGAGCACCTCGATGGCGTGCGCGTAGGACTTGAAGTAGCGCTCGGCATCCTCCTCGGTGCGCGCCCCCTCGCCCAGCATGTCGAAGGAGCACAGCGCGAGCAGCGGCTCGGTGCGGCTGCGCGCGAGCGCAGTCTCGATCGTGTTCCCGACGATGAAGGCGTGTCCCATCATCTGCATCGACTGGCGCATGGCGGCACGCACCACGGGGGCGATCAGCGGCGCCGACAGGCTGGCCGCCGTGAACTCCCCCGCCAGCTGCGCGGTGACATCCGGCAGCAGCCGGCCCGCGGCCCCGAGCAGCACGAACCCGGTGCGCAGAAGGAGCGCAGTGTTGCCCGGCACGCCCGCCGCGCGCACGGTCGCGAGCCGCTCGGCGATGAGCTGGTCGGCACGCTTGGGGTCCGGCGTGCGCAGCAGCGCCTCGGCGAGGCCCATGAGGGCCTTGCCCTGGGCGCTGTCCAGGGGGAATTGCTCGAGCATCTGCTCCACCAGGGGGCGCGCGCGCGTGTCGGCGCGCGCCACTTCCACCCAGCGCGCCGCGCGCGCCTGGGCGGCCTGCAGCAGCGGCTCGCTCGGGCTGAGCTGGCCCAGGATCTCGTCCGAGGCATCGGCCTCGGGACGCAGGGTGGCCGCCCGCAGGCGCTCGCGCAGGGCATTCAGGGCGCCGCTGTCGGGCACCGGGTTCGGGGACACGCTCATGGGAATTTCTCAGGAAGGGCAGTTAATCGTTCTCATGATAGAGTCATCAGCAGAGCATATTTATCCGTTTTAGCCCCATTAGTAGTTTAATCGACTGCCATAGTGACAAAAACCACCCCTGAATCAGCACCGGCCTCCCCGCCCGCGGAGCGTGGCCTGGACCGGATCGACCGGCGGCTGCTGGCGCGCCTCCAGCAGGACGGCCGCACCAGCGTCGCCCAGCTCGCGCGCGAGGTGCACCTGACGGTCACCCCGACGCTCGAGCGCGTGCGGCGCCTGGAGGCGGCCGGCTTCATCGAGGGGTACTTCGCGCGGCTGAACCCGGCGCGGCTGGGACTGAAGCTCCTGGCCTACGTCGAGGTGTCCCTCGACCGCACGACCCCGGATGCCTTTGAGCGCTTCAAGCAGGTGATGCTGGCGCACGATGAGGTCATGGAATGCCACATGGTGGCCGGCGGCTTCGACTACCTGCTGAAGGTGCGCGTCACCGACATGGAGAGCTACCGCCGCTTCCTCGGCGAGCACATCGCATCCGTCCGGGGCGTGCAGCAGACCCACACCTACTTCGTCATGGAAGAGGTCAAGTCCACCCACCGACTCGCGGTGCCCGAAGGCTCCTAGCCCTTCAGCACCTGCGCGACCGCGGTGGCGACGTACTCGAGGTTCTGGTTCCTGAGGCCCGCGATGTTGATGCGGCTGTCGTCGGTCATGTAGATGTGGTGCGCACTACGCAGCGTGTGTACCTGCGGCGTCGTCACGCCGAGGAAGGAGAACATCCCCTTCTGGCGCTCGATGAAGCCGAAGTCGTGCTGCGGGCAGTGGTTCTTCAGCTGTGCCACGAAGTCGTGCCGCAGGTGCTGGATGCGCCGGCGCATGGCCCCGACCTCCTCCTCCCACAGGTGCCGCAGCGTGTGGTCGGCGAGGATCCGGCGCACGATCTCGGCGCCGTGGTCCGGCGGCATCGACCACATGCCGCGCCCCAGCTTCACCAGCTGGCTCCCCACCGCATCGGCGCTCTTGGCGTCCTGCGTCAGCACGTGCAGCGCGCCGACGCGCTCGCGGTACAGCCCGAAGTTCTTCGAGCACGACACCGCGCACACCACTTCCGGGAGTTCCGCGCAGAACAGCCGGATCGGGAAGCAGTCCGGCTCCAGTCCGTCGCCCAGGCCCTGGTAGGCCATGTCGATGAAGGGCAGGAGCTGGCGGCGGCGCACGAGCGCCAGCACCTCGCGCCACTGCTCCTGCGAGAGGTCGGCACCGGTCGGGTTGTGGCAGGAGGCATGCAGCAGCACCACGGCGCGCGGCGGCAGCTTCTCCAGCGCCCCGAGCATGGCGCCGAACTGCACCCCCCCGGTGGCAGGATCGAAGTACGGGTAGCGCTCGAGCTTCAGTCCCGCGCCGCTGAGCAGCGGCACGTGGTTGGCCCAGGTCGGGTCGCTCACGTGCACCACCGAGCCCGGGGCCGAGAGGCGGATGAGGTCGGCCCCGAGGCGCAGCGCCCCGCAGCCACCGGGGGTCTGAACGGTCTTCACCCGCCCGGCCTTGAGCGCCGCGTGCGCGGGCCCGAACACCAGCTTCTCCATCTCGGCGTTGAAGAGCGGGTTGCCGGCCGGCCCCACGTAGGTCTTGGTCGTCTGCTCGGCGATCAGGGCCTCCTCGGCGCGCCGCACGGCACCGAGCACCGGCGTGTCGCCGTGATCGTTGCGGTACACGCCGACGCCGAGGTCGACCTTGTGCTTGTCCGGGTCGGCCCGGAAGGCCGCCATCAGACCCAGGATCGCATCGGCCGCAATCTGCTCCAGACCCTCGAACATCGCGTGCTCCCGAAGTTGATCTGAACGTTAGTTCTTTGGCAGCGCGGCGATCGCCTTCTTGCGCGCCGCCTCGAATTCGTCGCCCGGCTTCCAGGTCGGCATGGCATCGGCCTGCGCGATCAGCCAGCCGGCGATGAGGTCGAGCTGGGCGTCCTCGACCATGCCGTCGAAGTTCCAGCTGTCCTCGAGCTTGTCGCTCGGCTGGTGGTACTTCTTCAGCTCCCAGTCATCGTGCTGCTGCTTACCCCAGCCGGCGGGCTTGCCGATGATGTCGGTCCCTTCCGAGAAGTACAGCGCCGGCACGCCGATCTTGGCGAAGGAGAACTGGTCGGAGCGGTAGTAGTAGCCGCGGTCGGGGAACTGGTCGCCCTCGAGCCTGCGGCCCTGCGACTTCGCGACCGCCTCGGCCACCTCATCGAGCGAGGACTTGCCGAGGCTCACCAGCACCGCCTCGCGGCTGCGCCCGAAGATGTTGCCGCCGTCGATGTTGATGTTGGCCGCGAGCAGCCCCGGCGCCACGGACGGGTGCTGCGCGTAGTAGGCCGAGCCCAGGAGGCCGCGCTCCTCGCCGGCCACGAACAGCGCCAGGATCGTGCGCCGCGGCCGCTGCGGCAGCGAGGCGAAGGCGCGCGCGATCGCAAGCACCTGCGCGCAGCCGGAGGCGTTGTCGACGGCGCCGTGGTAGATCTTGTCGCCGCTCTTGTCCGGCTCGCCGACGCCGAAGTGGTCGTGGTGCGCGCTGTAGACCACCACCTGCGGGCTGAGCTTCGGGTCGTTGCCTGGCAGCACGCCGCCGACGTTGGCGGTCTTCACGCGCGAGAGCGTGTTGGTGAAGGCGATCGAGGTGGTGACGCCCAGGTCGACCGGCTTGAAGTCGCGCGACTTGGCGGATTCCACCAGCTTGTCCAGGTCGAACCCGGCCGACCTCACGAGCCGCCGCACCGCGTCCTCGGTGGCCCAGGCGCGGAAGGCGAGCCGCGGCTCGCTCCCCTGCGGCAGCTCGAACTGCTCCCCGCCCCAGGAGCTCTGCACCACCTGGAAGGGGTACCCGGCCGATGGAGTGGTATGGATGATGATGGCCCCGGCGGCTTTCTGGCGCGCGGCGCTCTCGTACTTGTAGTCCCAGCGCCCGTAGTAGAGGCGGCGCTTGCCCGCGAACAGGTTCGGGTCCCAGTCCGGGTCGTTGTTCATCACTACCAGCACCTTGCCGGTGAGGTCCTGGCCCTTGAAGTCGTCCCAGTGGTATTCGGGCGCCTGGATCCCGTAGCCGACGAACACCAGGCCCGCGCCCGCGACGCTCACCTGTTCCTTCTGCTGGGCGCTCGCGGCGATGTAGTCCTCGTGCCAGGCGAGGTCGACCTTGCCACCCCTGGTCGTGAAGCTCCAGGTCTTCGGGAACTGCGCCTTGATGCCGACGATGTCGAACGGCTGCTGCCAGGCACCGTTGGCGAAGGCCGGCTTGTAGCCCATCGCCTCGAGCTCGGTCTGCAGGTAGAGGCGCGAGAGTTCATCGCCGCGCGTCGCCGGCCCACGCCCCTCGAGCAGGTCCGAGGCCAGGAACCGTATCGGGCCTGCCAGGGAGGCCGGGGTGATCAGGGTGTGCGCCGCCTTCTCGACCGCCCCGGGTACCAGGCCCTGCGGGGCGGCGGGTTCGGCCGTTGCGGCCAGGGCGAGCGCGGCGGCAGCGAGGGCGATGCCCGCACGGGCGAGGGTCGACGTGTGGGTCACGGGGTGCTCCGGGCCTGTGGTCACGAAAAAAGGGGCCGCAACGGTAGCACGCGATAAAGGCCGGCGGGGGCTTGCGGCATCCCCGGGGCGCCCCCAACTACAAGGCAGCCGGTCACGGAAATCCCGCTCCGCGGGGCTGGCGAGGCCCCCTGAAACCGGGTCTAGCTTGGCCGTTCGGGGCCCCTTCCCGAGGGGGGTCCCAAAGCCGACGCAAGTCCCACCTTCGGATCAAGGCCGTGATAAGTTACGGCGCCGTCTTATTCCCACACGGACTTACAAGCCGCATGAGCGCACCTGCCGTCCGCGAGCCCAAGCCGCCCCTGATCTGGGTGAACACCCTGATGTTCGCGCTGACCTTCGGCATCGCCCTCATCGCGACGCCCTGGTACGGGCTCACCCATGGCTTCACCACCGCGACCTGGATCGTGGCGCTGTTCTTCACCACCGCGAGCGGCATGGCGATCACCGCCGGCTACCACCGCCTGTGGGCGCACCGCACCTACGATGCGCACTGGTCGTTCAAGCTGTTCCTGCTGCTGTTCGGCACCATGTCGCTGCAGAACAGCGTATTCGCGTGGGCGAGCGGGCACCGCACCCACCACCTGAACGTCGACGACGAGGACAAGGACCCGTACTCGATCCGGCGCGGGTTCTGGTTCGCGCACATCGGCTGGATGGTGCGCGAGTACCCGAGCGGCCGCGAGGACTTCTCCAACATCCCCGACCTCAAGCGCGACCCGATGCTCGCCTTCCAGCACCGCCACTACGTGCCGCTGGTGCTGGTGATCAACTTCGGGATGCCGATCCTCGCGGGCCTCATCTTCGGCGACGTCATCGGCATGCTGATCCTCGCCGGCTTCATGCGCCTGGTGTGGAGCCACCACGTCACCTTCTTCATCAACTCGCTCGCGCACATGTGGGGCAACCGGCCCTACACCGAGGAGAACACGGCGCGCGACAACCCCGTGCTCGCGGTGATCACCTACGGCGAGGGCTACCACAACTTCCACCACCTGTTCGCGCACGACTACCGCAACGGCGTACGCTGGTGGCAGTGGGACCCGACCAAGTGGCTGATCGGCCTGCTGAGCTTCTTCGGTATCACGCGGCGCCTGAAGCGCACGCCCGCCTTCCAGATCCAGAAGGCGCTGCTCGCGATGCAGTTCACCCGCGCGCAGGCGCGGCTCGCGAAGTACCCCGCCGAGACCCACAAGCACCTCGAGCCGCTGCGCGCGCGCCTGGCGCACGAGTACGAGAACTTCCTCGCCGCCGTCGCCGACTGGGCGCGCGTCAAGGAAGAGTGGCTGAACGAGAAGAAGCGTGCCGTGCTCGAGCACTGGGATCAGGTCGACCTGCAGAGCAAGCTGCGTGAGATCGAGCGCCGCCTGAACCTGCAGCGCCGCCGCCTGCGCGTGCTGCAGGCCCAGCTCGCCTAGCAGCAGCCCCGGATCCCCTCCCCCGTCGGCGGCATTCCCCCGCGCCGCGCGCCCTGCGCGGCTGGCAGCGTGCGCCGCCTTGGTGCACCATTTGCGTCATGGGACGCATATTCGAAGTCAGAAAGCACACGATGTTCGCGCGGTGGAACCGCATGGCGAAGCAGTTCGCCCGCATCGCGAAGGACATCACCATGGCCGTCAAGTCCGGCGGCCCGGACCCGGCCTCCAACCCCATGCTCCGGCGCACGATCCAGAACGCGCGCGCCGTCAACATGCCCAAGGACAAGGTAGAGGCTGCGATCAAGCGCGCCGTGGGGCGCGATGCCACCAACTACCATGAGGTGATCTACGAGGGCTACGCGCCGCACGGGGTGGCGCTCCTGGTCGAGACCGCCACCGACAACCCCACCCGCACGGTGGCCCAGGTGCGCAACGTCATCACCAAGAACGGCGGCAACCTCGCCACCCACGGCAGCGTCAGCTTCCTGTTCCGGAAGATGGGCGTGTTCCGCCTGAACCCGGAAGGGATCGACCAGGACGACCTGGAGCTGTACCTCATCGACCATGGCCTGGACGAGATGGGCGAGAGTACCGGCGAGAAGGGCGAGCCGCAGCTGGTCATCCGCGGCGCGTTCGCCGACTTCGGGCACCTGCAGGAGGCCCTCGAGGCCCGCGGCATCACCCCGCTGTCGGCCGAGCACGAGTACATCTGCACCGTGCCCACGGAGCTCCCGGAGGAGCAGGCCACCGAGGTGCTTACCCTGATCGACAAGCTCGAGCAGGACGACGACGTGCAGAAAGTGTTCCACACGCTCGCCTGAGGCGCGCTTCGCGCTAAGCTCCGGAAAGCGTGGACGACTACCGCATCGAACTCGCCCGCCGCGCGGATGCCGCGCCGATCGCGCGCATGTCCGAGCGCTACGTGGAGGCGGGACTGAAGCCGGCCTGGGGCGCGGTGCGCATCGGCTGGTACATCCGCGACCCCGACAGCGTGGTGCTCACCGCGCGCGGCCCGGACGACATCGCAGGCTTCGCCATCATGCGTTTCGGCGACGAGACGGCGCACCTCAACCTGCTCGCGGTCGCCCCCGGCCACCGCCGCCGCGGGGTCGCGCGCCACCTGCTCACCTGGCTCGAGGACAGCGCGCTAACCGCCGGCACCTTCGTCATCGGGCTCGAGCTGCGCGCCGACAACGCCGTCGCGCGCACCTTCTATGCATCCCTCGGCTACCTCGAGACCGGCGAGGTCCCCGGCTACTACCAGGGGATCGAATCCGCCATCCGCCTGCGGAGGGACGTGCGCGTCAGCCGGGAGGCGCCCGGCACCCGCCACACCTCCCCGTAGGGGAAAAACCCGCCTGTACCGCGCGCGTGGACGGCTAGAATCGCCTCCCATTTCGAGGGAGGAGAGCCGCCATGCCGAATTGCCTGCCTGTGACGGTGTGCCCGTGACCGCCCGCTCCTCCGCCGCGCTCGAGCCCGCAAGGCCACCCCAGGCAACCCGCAGCGCCAAGCTGCGCGCCATGCTCGCGAGCGCCGAGCTCGAGTTCCTGATGGAGGCCCACAACGGGCTCTCGGCGCGCATCGTGCGCGAGGCGGGCTTCAAGGGCATCTGGGCTTCGGGCCTGTCGATCTCGGCGCAGTTCGGCGTGCGCGACAACAACGAGGCGAGCTGGACTCAGGTCGTGGACATGCTCGAGTTCATGGCGGACGCCGGTGACCTGCCGATCCTGCTGGATGGGGACACCGGCTACGGCAACTTCAACAACGTGCGGCGCCTGGTGCGCAAGCTCGAGCAGCGCGGCATCGCCGGGGTGTGCATCGAGGACAAGCTGTTCCCCAAGACCAACAGCTTCCTGAACGGCGAGCGCCAGCCGCTCGCCGACGTCGAGGAGTTCTGCGGCAAGATCGCCGCCGCCAAGGACACGCAGCAGGATCCCGACTTCTGCCTGGTGGCGCGCGTGGAGGCACTGATCGCCGGCTGGGGCATGGACGAGGCGCTGCGGCGGGCCGAGGCGTACCGGCGCGCCGGTGCCGATGCGATCCTCATCCACAGCAAGCTCTCGAAGGCCGACGAGATCCTCGCCTTCGCGCGCGAATGGGCGGGCCGCGGCCCGCTCGTGATCGTGCCGACCCGCTATTACAGCACCCCGACCGCAGTGTTCCGCGAGGCCGGCATCAGCCTCGTCATCTGGGCGAACCACCTGCTGCGCTCGGCGGCGACCGCCATGCAGAGCATCGCGCGCGAGGTTTACGGCAGCCAGACCCTGGTCAACGTCGAGGACCGGATCGTGCCGGTCGAGGAGATCTTCCGCCTGCAGGATGCCGGGGAGTACGAGGCCGCCGAGCGGCAGTATCTCACCGGCAGTGCCGCGACCCGGGCCGCCATCGTGCTCGCCGCCACGCGCGGGCGGGGGCTGGAGGCGCTCACCACCGACCGTCCCAAGATCATGCTGCCGATCGCGGGCAAGCCCCTGCTGCGCTGGATGGTCGACGGCTTCAAGCGCCACCAGGTCAACGACATCACCGTGGTGGGCGGCTACCGCGCCGATGCCATCGATCCGAGCGGCGTGCGCGTGGTGGTGAACGAGCGCTACGAGCACACGGGCGAGCTGGCATCGCTCGCCTGCGCGATCGATGCGGTGGAGTCGGACGTGCTGATCTCCTACGGGGACCTGCTGTTCCGCAGCTACGTGCTGCGCGACCTCACTGAGTGCCGTGCCGACCTCGCGGTGGTGGTCGACTCCCAGCCCGGGGTCGCCAACCGCACGGTGCGCGACTTCGCCTACTGCTCGCGCGGCGACGACCGCGACCTGTTCGGCTCTCCGGTGCTGCTCGAGCGCGTGGTCAGCAAGAGCGCGCCGGCAGGGCCGGTCGCGACCCTTGCACCGCAGCCGCAGGGGCGCTGGATCGGGCTGCTCAACGCCTCCGCCCGAGGCCTTGCGCTCATCAAGGCGGCGCTCGCCGGGCTCAAGGGACGCCACGACTTCGACCAGCTCGACATGCCCGAGCTCCTGAACGCCCTGATAGCCGGCGGCGCCGCCATCGAGGTGCTCTACGTGCACGGCCACTGGCGCGGTGTGAACGACCTGGAGGACCTGCAGCGCGCGGTGGACTTCGCGCACGCGCAGTCCCCGCTCGGCCAGGAGGCGCCCGAGGGCTCGCGCCCACATGATTGAGGCGCGCGAGTTCGTCGAGGCGGCACGCGCGCGCGGGTTCGACTGGTATGCAGGGGTGCCGTGCTCGTTCCTCACCCCGTTCATCAACTATGTGCTGAACGACCCGACGCTGCACTACGTCTCGATGGCGAACGAGGGCGACGCGGTCGCACTGATCGCCGGCATCGCCCTCGGTGGCGACGGCCGCGGTCGCTGCCGCCGCGGCATCACCATGATGCAGAACTCGGGCCTCGGCAACGCGGTGAGCCCCCTCACCTCGCTGACCTGGACGTTCCGCCTGCCGCAGCTGCTCATCGTCACCTGGCGCGGCCAGCCCGGCATCGCCGACGAGCCGCAGCACGCCCTGATGGGACCCATCACACCAAAGCTGCTCGAGACGATGCAGATCCCCTGGGAGCTGTTCCCGGTGGACGCGGCCGGCATCGCCCCGGCCCTGGAACGGGCCACGGCGCACATGGACGCGACCGGGCGCCCGTACGCCCTTCTCATGCAGAAGGGCAGCGTGGCACCGCAGGCCCTGGGGCCGGCACGCGTGCCCGCGGCCCGGGCGCCGGGAAGCACCGCGACGGCCGCAGTGGCCGGCACGGGCGTCTCGCTTCCGAGCCGACAGGAAGCCCTGCGCACGGTGCTCGAGCACACCGGCCCCGAGGCGGGCGCCGTGCTCGCCTCGACCGGCTTCTGCGGACGCGAGCTGTACGCACTGGCCGATCGCCCGAGCCACCTCTACATGGTGGGCTCGATGGGCTGCGTGGTGCCGCTTGCCCTCGGCGTGGCGCTCGCGCGACCGGACCTCAGGGTGCTTGCGCTGGACGGCGACGGGGCGGCGCTCATGCGCATGGGGGCGTTCGCGACCGCCGGCGCGTACGCGCCGCCGAACCTTCATCACCTGCTGCTCGACAACGGCTGCCACGACTCGACGGGCGGCCAGGCCACCGTCTCGCCGCAGGTGTCCTTCGCCGGTATCGCGCGTGCCTGCGGCTACGCCGAGGCGCTGGAGACGAGCGACCTGCGGGAGCTCGCCGCGTGGCTGCAGGACGCGCCACTTGCGGGGCCGCGCTTCGCGCGCCTCCACATCAGGGCCGGCACGCCTTCCGACCTGCCGCGCCCGAGCGTCACGCCCGAGGAGGTCCGCGGCCGCTTCATGCGGCATTTCGCGGCCACCCGCGCCGCGTAGCCCGGTAAAGCGCGGGGGCGTGGACGCGGCCCGCATGCCGGCACGCGCCGCGAGTGCTAGATTGCGCCTGCCGCCGGCCACCTCGACCTGCGGGTGGCCTTGAACCAACACGAAAGATGCCAGGGGGCGATGGCGGCCGATTCCACCAGCACGCGCGCAGCGGTCTTCCTCAGCTACGCCTCCCAGGACACCGAGGCCGCCCGGCGCATGTGCGATGCGCTGCGCGCGGCCGGCATCGATGTCTGGTTCGACCAGGGCGAGCTGCGCGGCGGGGATGCCTGGGACCACATGATCCGCCAGCGCATCCGCGACTGCGCGCTGTTCATCCCCATCATCTCAGCCAACACGGCGGCGCGCCCGGAGGGCTACTTCCGGCTGGAGTGGTCGCTCGCCGAGCAGCGCTCGCACATGCAGGCGCGCAACCGCACCTTCATCCTGCCGGTGTGCATCGACGCCACGCCGCCGACGGCCGAGGACGTACCCGAATCCTTCACCCGCGTGCAGTGGACACGCCTGCCGGGCGGCGAGGTCACCTCCCAGTTCACCTACCGCATCGCCGCGCTCCTGAGCGGCGCCGCCCCGGCCCCGGCGGCGCCCGCATCAGCCACGCCCGCCGCTGGCATCCCGGCAGTCGCCGCGGGCAAGGAGCGGCGCCGCAACCCCTACCTCGCCGCCGCCGTGGCGATCGCGATCGCGCTCATGATCTTCCGCCCGTGGCACTCCCCGCCCGCGCACCGCGAGGCCGCCGCACCCGCGCCAGCCGCCGCCGTGACACCCTCGGTGGCGGTGCTGCCGTTCGCGGACCTGAGCGAGCACCACGACCAGGAGTACTTCTCCGACGGGCTCACCGATGAACTGATCGACACGCTCGCCAAGATCCCGCAGCTGCGCGTGCCGGCGCGCACCTCCTCGTTCGCCTTCAAGGGCAAGGCCGCCCCCGTGGGCGAGATCGGCAAGGCGCTCAACGTCGCGTACGTGCTGGAGGGGAGCGTGCGGACCTCGGGCACCCGCATGCGCATCACCGCGCAGCTGGTGCGCGCCGATGACGGTTTCCACGTCTGGTCGCAGACCTTCGATCGCGACATGCACGACGTGTTCCAGGTGCAGGACGAGATCGCGCGCGCGGTCGCCGACCAGCTGCGCCTGAGCCTGCTCGCCAACGAGGACACCGCGAGCCAGACGAGCAACCTCGAGGCCCACAACCTCTACCTGCAGGCGCGCTACCTGCTGCTGCGCGACCGCGTGGAGGACCTGGAGAGCGCCGTCCAGCTGCTGCAGCGGGCGGTGCAGCTGGACCCGAAGTACGCCGCGGCCTGGGCGCAGCTCGCCTACACGCACATCCGCCGCGTCGCCAACGGCCTCGACACCACCGGCGGCGGCTTCGAGAAGGCGAGCGCAGCCTCGCAGCGCGCCATCGACCTCGACCCGAAGCTCCCCCAGGGTTACCTCACGCTCGCCACGGCGCGGCTGCAGTACCGGCTCGACTTCCCGGGCACCGCGGAGCTGCTCGACAAGGCGGCGCAGATCGCGCCCAACGACCCGCTCCTGTGGCAGGACCGCGGCTTCCTCGCCATGGCCGTGGGCACGGTCGGCGAGGCGGTCAGGGACTTCCAGCGTGCCAGCGAGTCTGATCCGCTCAACCTCCTCATCCGCAAGTACTGGTGCCGCGCCCTGCTGTACGCCGGGCAGTACCAGGAGGCCGCGGCGATCCTCAGGGCCGGCATCACCTCCGACCCCCAGTATCCGGCGCTCCACTACGAGCTGGGCCGCGTGCTGCTGCAGCAGCACGATCCGACGGCGGCGCTGGCGGCGTTCGAGGCGGAGCCCGCGGACTCGGCGTGGCGCCTGTTCGGCCTGCCGCTCGGCCTGCACGCGGCGGGACGCGCGCGCGAGGCGCAGGCCGCGATGGAGGAACTGGTGCGCCAGTCGGCCGGTTCCGAGTTCCAGGTGGCCGAGGCCTACGGCTTCATGGGCAACCGCGACAAGGCCTTCGCGTGGCTCGACCAGAGCATCGACCGCCACGACCCGGGGATCCTCTGGCTGCGCTGGGATCCGCTCTTCGCCCCGCTCACCTCCGACCCGCGTTACGCCGCGCTGCTGAAGCGCCTGAAGATGCCGCCGGAGGCGCAGTCGAAGTAGCGCGCTGCGCCTGCGCGGTCCTTCAGCCGTGCGGGCCCTCGACCTTGAAGTCGAACTCGTAGGTGTGGGTGCCGTCGGCGGCGACGTTGATGCTCATGTGCCCGCTGATGCCGCGCAGCTCGCCGCTGCCGGAGTCGGGCACGACGGTGATGGCGGACTCGGGCTTGCCGCGGTTCATGGTCGCCGAGTGCTGCAGCACGAAGGCGCCCGAGCGTCCCTTGAGCTTGCCGGTTACGCGCTCGAGCGCCACGTAGCCGGCCGAGCCCTGCGTGTCGGTCTGCAGCGCCAGCATTTCGCCCTTGCTGATGCCCTCGAGGTCGCCGTGGAAGCGCTTGTCGATGGTCAGGCGGCTCAGGTTCGCCGCGCGCGCGACCTGGGTGTCGGGCTTCTGCGGCGTGACCTTGACGTCGAACGATCCGGTGGCGCGCTGGCTCATGGGGTGTGCTCCTTGACTGGCGTGAGACGCTCTAGTCCGGCATCGGCGTCATCTGCCCCGCCAGGACGTCCTCGAACCCGAAGTTTCGCAGATCCCGCACCCGCTGCGGGAACAGGATGCCGTCGAGGTGGTCGACCTCGTGCTGCACCACGCGCGCGTGGAAGCCGTCCACGGTGCGGTCGATGGGCAGGCCCGCGGCGTCGAAGCCCTGGTAGCGCAGGCGGGTGTAGCGCGGCACGAGGCCGCGCATGCCCGGCACCGACAGGCACCCCTCCCAGCCCTCGTCCTGCTCGTCGGTGAGCGGGGTGAGCACCGGGTTCACCAGCACCGTGTAGGGGACCGGCTTGATGTGCGGGTAGCGCGGGTTGTCCCTGAGCTCGAAGATCACGGCCCGCAGGCTCTCGCCGACCTGCGGGGCGGCGATGCCCGCCCCGTGGTTGGCGCGCATGGTCTCGTCCATGTCCGCGATCAGGGTGCGCAGCGCCGCATCGAAGCGCGCCACGGGGCGCGCCACCTCGCGCAGCAGCGGCTCCCCCATCTTCAGAACGCGGCGTACGGCCATCGCCGGATCTTAAATCACTCCGTCGCGCGCGGCGTGCGGATCCTGACCGGGATCGAGGTGCGGTGGTCGCGGAAGGTGAGCACCTGCTCGCCCGGCGTACGCTGCACCCCGGCGGCGGCCTCGGCGCGCGCCACCGCCTCGGTGACCAGGTGGTGATGCGGGGACAGCGAGCAGACCGGGTCGGCGTTGTCGGCATCCCCGGTGAGCAGGTAGGCCTGGCAGCGGCAGCCGCCGAAGTCCTTCTCGCGCTCCGGGCAGGAGCGGCACGGCTCCTTCATCCACGCCTGGCCGCGGAAGCGGTTGAAGGCCTGCGAGTCGTACCAGATCGAGCGCACCGGGGACTCGCGCACGTTCGGGAGTTCGAGTCCCGGCAGCATGCGGGCCGCATGGCAGGGCATGGCGGTGCCATCGGGGGCGACCGCGAGGAACACCGAGCCCAGGCCCGACATGCACGGCTTGGGACGCGTCTCGAAGTAGTCCGGCACGACGAAGTAGACCTTCATGCCCGTCCCGACCCGCGCGCGGAACTCCTGCGTCACGGCTTCCGCACGTTCCAGCTGCGCTCGGCTCGGCAGCAGCTCGTCGCGATTCAGCCACGCCCAGCCGTAGTACTGGGTGTTGGCGAGCTCGACGTACTGCGCCCCCATGCGCTCGGCCATGGCGAGGATCTCGCCCACGTGGTCGATGTTGTGCCGGTGCAGGACCACGTTCAGCACCATGGGGTAGCCGTGGTCGCGGATGAGGCCCGCGACCTTCGACTTGAGTTCAAAGGTGCGGGTGCTGGAGAGGAAGTCGTTCATCTCCCGGGTGCTGTCCTGGAAGGACAGCTGGATGTGGTCGAGGCCCGCGGATTTCAGCGCCGCGATGCGTGCCTCGGTCATGCCGATGCCGGAGGTGATGAGGTTGATGTAGAAGCCGAGTCCGTGCGCGTGGGCGACGATCTCCTCCAGGTCCTCGCGCACCAGCGGCTCCCCGCCCGACAGCCCCAGCTGCACCGCCCCGAGCGCGCGCGCCTCGTCGAGCACCCGCAGCCAGTCGGCGGTGGCGAGCTCGGGGCCGGCGCGCGCGAATTCGGTCGGGTTGTAGCAGAACACGCAGTGCAGGGGGCAGCGGTAGGTGAGCTCGAGCAGCAGCCACAGCGGCGGACCTGCCGTGCGCGCCGCCGGGGCGGCCGCTTCCGGGGCCGCGCTCACGCGCGCAGCTCCACCCAGTGCTTCTCGAGCGCATAGGCCAGGAACGCGCTCACGTCCTTCATGAGGCCGCTCGCCCCGTAGGTGCGCTCCAGGTCGTGGACGATCTCGGTGACCGTGCGCGCGCCGTCGCAGCGCTCGAGGATCGCGCCGGCCGTGCCGTTGAGCTTCACCATCCCTTCCGGGTAGAGCAGCACGTGCGCGGACTGGGCCGGCTCATACTGCAGGCGCAGGCCGGTGCCGATGACCGGCCGCACGCCGGGATCAAGGTCGGTGGTCATGCGTTCACCCCATAGGCGAGGCCCATGGCATCGTTCATCTGCCACAGCACGTCGAGCTTGAACTGCAGGATCTCCAGCGCCCGCTCCTGCCCGGCGCGGGTGCGGAAGTGCTCGAGCGTGACCGCGAGCCCGAACTCCACGTCGCGGCGCGCGAGGCTCACCCGGCTCTGGAAGTACTTGAGGCCGGACGGCTCGATCCACGGGTAGTGCTCCGGCCAGGTCGCCAGGCGCTGCTTGTGGATCTCCGGGGCGAAGAGCTCGGTGAGGGAGGCGCAGACCGCCTCCGGCCAGGGCGCGCGGCGCGCGAAGTTGACGTAGGCATCCACCGCGAAGCGCACCCCGGGCAGCACGGCGTCGAGGCTCTCGACCTCGGCGCGCTGCAGGCCGACCGCCTCGGCGAGGCGCAGCCACGAGTCGATGCCGCCAGGATCCTCGCCGTAGCCGTCGTGGTCGAGGATGCGCTGCACCCAGTTGCGGCGGACCGCGCGGTCGTCGCAGTTGGCCATGATGGCCGCGTCCTTCACCGGGATGTTGATCTGGTAGTAGTAGCGGTTCGCCACCCAGCCGCGGATCTGCACCGTGGTCGCCTTGCCCGTGTTGAGCATGACGTTGAAGGGGTGGTGGATGTGGTAGGCACGGCCGCGCTCGCGCAGCTGCTGCTCGAACTCCGCGCGGCTCCAGGGTGCATCGCTCACAGCTCGATCTCCATGCCGTCGTAGGCGACCTCGACCCGGGCCGCCGCAAGCTGCGCACGCTCGGGGGAGTCCTCATCGAGGATCGGGTTGGTGTTGTTCACGTGGATGAGGATGCGGCGCACCGCCGGCCTCAGGCGCGCGAATTGCTCCAGCATGCCGCCGGGCCCGGACTGCGGCAGGTGCCCGATGTCGCGTGCGCGCTTCTTCGACAGACCCAGGTCGATCATCTCGGTGTCGGTCCAGAAGGTGCCGTCCACCAGCACGCAGTCCGCGCGTGCCAGCGCGTCGGCGATGTGCGGCTCGACCTCGCCCAGGCCCGGGGCATACAGCAGCGTTCGTCCGCTCGCCTCATCGGTGATCTCGAGCGCCACGTTGTCGCCGGGCTGCGGCGACTCGCGGTGCGGTGAATAGGGTGCGGGCCGGGAGGTGACCGCGTGCGCGCGCCAGGTGAGGCCCTGCGTGCCGGGCAGCTCGAAGGCCCCGCCGTCCGGCTGCAGGGCATGGCGGTCCACGCCACAGTAGTGCCCGAGCACCCCGAATATCGGGTTGCCTTTGGTCAGGTCCTCGAAGGCATGGTCCGTGCACCACACCGGCAGCGGCCGCGTTGACTCGCGCAGCATGAAGAGGCCGGTCGAGTGATCGATCTGGGCGTCCACCAGCACGATGGCGCCGATCGCGGTGTCGCGTGCCTGCCGCGCGGGCTGCAGCACCGGGTGGGCCTTCAGCTGGGCGAGGATGTCGGGGGAGGCGTTGACCAGCACCCAGGCGGCGGGGTCGCGCGCACTGACGGCGATCGAGGACTGGGTGCGCGGGGTCGCACGCAGGCTCCCGGTGCGCACGCCGTGGCAGTTGCGGCAGTTGCAGTTCCACTGCGGGAAGCCACCGCCGGCGGCGGATCCCAGTATCCGGATCTTCACGCGCGACCTTGAGGCGCCGCCCTGGGTGCGGGCGCCCCGTCATTCAGGTGTTCGTCGATGGAGGGGGCTTACGGAGCCCGGCAGCCGGGCCCCCAGCCCAAACCGGTCAGGCTTACCGGTTCGCGATGTACATCGTGATTTCCATACCGAAACGGAAATCAACGGCCTGAGGCATTTCCCAACGCATGGTTATCGACTCCTCGAACTACGGTTATTCAGGATCCTGAAGTGCGGGTGTATCCTCGCCCACCCCGCGCCCCGGGCGCCCCCCTCAGGTCATTAAGGTGGTTTCGAGATTTTCTTGAATCCTCAACGACCCGCCTCCCCGCCTGACCCGCCCGCGAGCACGCTAAGCCATTGATGAAGCTCAGAACACGCCTGAACCTGGTGCTCACGGGCCTGACCGCGATATTTATCGTCGTGTTGGTGCTGGGGCAGCTGCGCTCCACCCGTTCCTCCATCCGCGAGGAGATCGAGGCGGCCAACCGCGTGGCGGCCCAGATGCTGGGGCGGCTCGCCCAGTCCTATGCCGATGCCGGCGGCACCGCGGCGGTGAAGGACCTGCTCGAGCACACCGGCCACGTGCGCGCCACCGACATCACCCTCATCGGTGCCGACGGTACCGTGCTGTACCGCTCCCCGCCCCCCTCCTACAAGGCCGGCCGCGATGCCCCCGCCTGGTTCGTCAAGGCGCTCACCCCGCAGCTGCCGCGGCAGCTGTTCGCGCTCCCGGACGGCGGGCAGATCGCCATCGACCCGCAGTCCTCGCGCGCCGTGCTCGATGCCTGGGACGACCTGAAGCGACTGCTCACGGTCGGCGGCCTCCTCCTGGCCGCAGTCAGCGTGCTCGCCTTCGGGCTGGTCGGGCGGGCGCTCGAGCCCTTCAAGGTCATCGGCGCGGGACTTGAGCGACTGCAGCACGGCGACCTCGCCTTCCGCCTGCCGCCGCTGGGGGGCGCGGAAGCCAACGCCATCGGCTCGGCCTTCAACCGCATGGCGCAGGCGGTGGAATCCAATCTGCAGTCCGAGCGCGAGGCGCGCGAGGCGCGCACGCGGCTCGAGGAGCGACGCGAGCTCGCGCTCCTGATCGAGCAGAGCCTCGAGGAGGAGCGGCGCCAGATCGCGCACGAGCTGCACGACGAGTTCGGGCAGTCGGTGACTGCGATACGCTCGCTCGCCATGGCCATCGCCACCCAGACCGCCGACGGCACCACGCGCGACACCGCGCGCCTGATCTCGGACGAGGCGGCACGCCTGTACGACGCCATGCACGGCCTCATCCCGCGCCTCACGCCGCTGTCGCTCGACGGCCTCGGGCTTGCGCACGCGCTGGAGAACCTGGTGGCCGACTGGCGGACGCGCCACGGCACCCCCGAGATCACGCTCGCGCACGAGCTCGCGGGCGACCTGGGCGCGAGCGTCACCCTGAGCGTCTACCGCATGGTCCAGGAGACCCTCGTCAACGCCGTGCGCCACGCGCAGGCGCGCCACATCGGCATCGAGGTGCGTGCCGATGGCGCGCACCTGACCGCCACGGTGAGCGATGACGGGGTGGGCCTGCCACAGGACTGGTCGCGCCCCGGGCATTTCGGGCTGCGCGGACTGGCCGAGCGCATCGAGCGGCTCGGGGGTACGCTCAGCGTCGAGAACCTCACTCCCCACGGCGCACGCATCGCCGCCGACATCCCGCTGGTGAATCCATGATCCGTGTCCTGCTCGTCGACGACCACGCCGTGGTGCGCACCGGGTTCCGGCTGCTCCTGCAGGCGCACCCGGGCACCACCGTGGTAGGCGAGGCCGACAGCGGCGAGAACGCGCTCAAGCGCTTCCAGGAGCTGAATCCGGATGTCACGGTCATGGACCTGTCCATGCCGGGCATGGGGGGACTCGAGGCCCTGCGGCGCATCCGCGCCCACCAGCCGCAGGCGCGGGTGCTCACGCTCTCGGCCCACGACGACCCGCAGCACGCGCAGCGTGCGCTGCGCGAGGGCGCGCGCGGATTTCTCTCCAAGCGCAGCGCCCCTGAGGCCCTGATCGAGGCGATCACGGCGGTGGCCGCCGGCGAGCGCTACCTCGATGCCGAGATCGCCCGCAAGCTCGCCCTGCAGGAGACCGACGGCAGCGGCAAGTCCCCGATCGAGCGCCTGTCGGAGCGTGAGTTCGAGGTGTTCCTGCGCCTGGCACGCGGCCACACCGTGCAGAAGATCGCCGAGGACCTGAAGCTCTCGGCCTCCACCATCGGCACGCACCTGTACAACATCAAGCAGAAGCTCGCCGTGGCGAACCAGTCGGAACTCACCCTCATCGCCATCCGCCACGGGCTGATCGAGGCCTGAGGCGCAGCGCAAAGGGAGCCAGGCCCCCTACCCGGTCGTGCCGGGCGGAAGGCACCGCCGGTCGTCGGACCTTAAGGGTTGCGACCCGCGGAAACGCGGCGGGACATGCGCTCGAGCGAGCGCCGCGCGGCGGCCTTGGCGATGTGCTTGCACCACAGCGGCTCACGCCCCTCGGACTGGCGGCGGAAGCGGTCGCAGTCGCACGTCCACAGGATCCGGTTGTCCTCGGTCCTGAGCACCCGCACCGTGCGGCTGGGGAAGCTGTATACCCCGAGCACTTCGTTTTCGGGCTCGCGGCGGCGACGGAAGCGGATGGCCATGGGGCGGGAGGCTAGCGCAGGAGAGCTGTGGATGGCTTGTGGATTACGTGTGTACAGGCTGTTCAGCTGACGATCTTGGCCTTGATGGCCTCGTACTCGGCGTCCGTGATCAGCTTCGCGTCCAGGAGCTGCTTGGCCTCCTGCAGGCGCCGCACCGCATCACCGCCGGCGGCGGGTGCCGCCGCGGCGCCCGCGGACACCTGGATCCCCCCGGAGCGCGCGCGCAGCTCCTCCAGCTCGCGCACGCGGCGCTTCTCGCGCCAGGCCTGGTCCTGGGTCTGGCAGATGCGGTACACGCCCTGGGCCTGGTCGCGACGCAGCCCCCGGAACTCCACCCGCTGCGTGCCGGTGGCGGCCAGCGAGGCGAGATCGGTGGCCTTGCCGGCCCGCACCGCAAGTGCGGCGCTCACGATGCCGACGCGCAGGGTGACCTCCTCCAGGTCCTGCCAGCGGATGGTGGCGACGTCGAAGCCGCCTAGGAGCTTGCGCGTGAGCACGACGAGGCGACCGCTGGTGGCGGCTACCAGCACGCGGCGGTGCGTGAGCGCGAACAGGCGCCGCTGGATCGCGTAGGCCTCGAGGGTTTCCCCCGGGATCAGGACCCCGCGCAATTCTCCCAGCGGCCGCGCGAGCTCCGCATCGTTCATGCCGACTTCAGCCATGCGACACCCGTCCGGAGTTACTTCTTCTTGACGATCTCGGCGCGGAACTCGCGCAGCTTGTCCTTGATGACACGCTCGTTGGCCGTCCCCATGCGGATCAGGAGCTTCTGGCCCGCCGAGCGCCCCTCGAGGTCGGGATCGGCGTACTCGTAGAACACCTTCGGCTGCGTGAGCGCCACGGGAGTGGCGATCTCCGGGGTCTGCAGCAGGTGGTCGATGACCTCGACCAGGCGGTCGTTGAAATACTTCCCCGGGTAGCCGAGGTCCTCGTACGACTGCTGGAACAGCGGGTAGAGGTGCTGGTAGACGAGCGCCAGCGCCTTCATGTCGGTGTGCTCGAGCACCTTCATGAGCGGGGCGTAGCGGGCGTAGTTGTCGGGGCTCAGGGTCACGAGGTCGCCCTGGCTCGCGGTCACGGTCTGGCCCGGCGTCGCCTTCACGGGGCGGCGGTCGACGGCGAGTTTCTTGCGCGGCAGGTTGTCGACCGTCGCGACGATGCGCCGCACGATGTTCTGCGGCTCGAGGAACTGCTCGATGGGCTCGCGGCCGACCACGCCGGCGAGGGAGTCGTGGACCACCTGGTCGCTGTCGTTCAGGGCCGGCAGGGCGGCGCTCTCACCCTCCGCGACGATCGGGTGGGCAACCGGCGGCTCGGCGGCCGTGGCCGGCGGCGGCGCGGGGGTCTGCGCTACCGGCGGGGGCGGGGCGTCGTGGTGGGTGAACCAGTAATAACCCCCGCCGCCGGCGACAACCGCCGCGGCGATGATGCCCACCAGCCAGGCCAGCCTGCGCCGCGAGGCGGCTTCCACGTCATCGGCTTCCCACATCCTGAATGTCCTGCAGTGGCCTTGAAAGCATCTGACATTTTACTCCCCTTTTGGTGCCGGGGTGTCGGACAGGACCGGACACGGGGCTGTCGGACGCTGGGCCTCAGCCCTGGTAACACACCGTAAGCAGGCGAGCGCGTGTAGGACATACAGGCGCGGCAGGACCGACCCCCTGTATGGGAGCGCCGGTCGTGCCCGCGGCGCTCCCGGGGCCCGGATTGCTGTGTTTCAATGTCCTCATGCCCCCGAGTTTCCACCCCGCGGTCGCGCGCTGGTTCGCGCGCACCTTCGCAGGCCCGACCCCGGCACAGGCGCACGCCTGGCCCGAGATCGCTGCGCACCGCCACGCGCTGATCGCGGCCCCCACCGGCTCGGGCAAGACGCTCGCCGCCTTCCTGGCGGTGATCGACGAGCTGGTGCGCCAGGGACTGACCCAGGGTGCACTCGCCGACGAGACGACCGTGGTGTACGTCTCCCCGTTGAAGGCGCTCTCGAACGACATCCATCGCAACCTCGAGGCGCCCCTCGAGGGCATCCGCAGCGAGCTGGGCGCGCTCGGGCTGCCCGACCTCGAGATCCGCACCGTCGTCCGCACCGGGGACACGCCCCAGTCCGAGCGCGCCGCCATGCGCCGCCGTCCGCCGCACATCGTGGTCACGACCCCGGAGTCGCTCTACATCCTCCTGGGCTCGAAGTCCGGGCGCGAGATGCTCGCCACCACGCGCACGGTGATCGTCGATGAGATCCACGCCATGGCCGGCAGCAAGCGCGGCGCGCACCTCGCCGTCTCGCTCGAGCGCCTGGAGGCCCTCGCCGGCCGCAGGCTCGCCCGCATCGGCCTCTCGGCGACGCAGAAGCCCATCGGCGACGTGGCGCGCTTCCTGGTCGGGAGCGCCGGACTCACGGCCGCGGGCGAACCCGACTGCGTGATCGTGGATGCCGGCCACGTGCGCGCGCGCGACCTGGCGCTCGAGATCCCGCAGGCGCCGCTCGAGTCGGTGATGTCGGGCGAGGTGTGGACGCAGATCTACGACCGGCTCGCGCAGCTGGTGAGCGAGCACCGCACGACGCTCGTGTTCGTCAATACGCGCCGCCAGGCCGAGCGCCTGGCGCGCCACCTCTCCGAGCGCCTGGGCGAGGAGCACGTCACCGCTCACCACGGCAGCATGGCGCGCGACTCGCGCCTGGATGCCGAGCAGCGCCTCAAGAGCGGCGCGCTGCGCGCGCTGGTGGCGACCGCATCGCTCGAGCTCGGCATCGACATCGGCGACGTCGAGCTCGTCTGCCAGCTCTCCTCGCCGCGCTCCATCGCCGCCTTCCTGCAGCGCGTCGGCCGCTCCGGCCATTCCGTCGGCGGCACGCCCAAGGGCCGCCTGTTCCCGCTGTCGCGCGATGACCTGGTCGAGTGCACCGCCCTCATCGCCGCGGTGCGCCGCGGCGAGCTCGACCGCCTCGTCATGCCGGAGGAGCCCCTGGACGTGCTCGCGCAGCAGATCGTCGCGGAGTGCGCGGCGCGCGAGTGGGACGAGGACGGGCTCTACGAACTGCTGCGCCGCGCGTGGGCGTTCCGCAACCTCGCGCGCGCCACCTTCGACGAGGTGGTGCGCATGCTCGCAGAAGGGTACACCACCCGCCGCGGCCGCCACGGCGCACTCCTCTACCACGATGCGGTCAACCGCCAGCTGAAGGGCCGCCCCGGCGCGCGCCTCACCGCCCTCACCGGCGGCGGCACCATTCCCGACACCGCGGACTACCAGGTGATCCTCGAGCCGCAGGCGACCTTCGTCGGCACGGTCAACGAGGACTTCGCGATCGAGAGCCTGCAGGGCGACGTGTTCCAGCTGGGCAACGTCTCCTACCGCATCCTGCGCGTGGAGCAGGGCCGGCTGCGGGTGGAGGACGCGCGCGGCGAGCCGCCCTCGATCCCCTTCTGGCTGGGCGAGGCGCCGGGACGCAGCGACGAGCTCTCGATGAGCGTCGCGCGCCTGCGGTCCGAGCTCGAGTCGCACCTGGGCGGGGGACTCGAGGCCGCCACCGCGTGGGTGTGCGAGTCGACCGGCATCGCGGCGGCCGCGGCCGTGCAGCTCGTCGGCTACCTCGCCGCCGGCCACGCCGCACTCGGCGCGCTGCCCACCCAGGCGACGGTGATCTTCGAGCGCTTCTTCGACGAGGCCGGCGGCATGCAGCTCGTCATCCACTCGCCCTTCGGCAGCCGCATCAACCGCGCCTGGGGCCTGTCGCTGCGCAAGCGCTTCTGCCGCTCCTTCAACTTCGAGCTGCAGGCGGCGGCCACCGAGGACACGATCGTGCTATCGCTCACCACCGCGCACAGCTTCGAGCTCGGCGACGTGGCGCGCTACCTGCATTCCAACTCGGTGCGGCCGCTGCTCATCCAGGCGCTGTGCGCGGCGCCCATGTTCCCGGTGCGCTGGCGCTGGGATGCGACCATCGCGCTCGCGCTGCCACGCTTCCGCGGCGGCAAGAAGGTGCCGGCGCCACTCGCGCGCATGGCCGCCGAGGACCTGCTGTCCGCGGTGTTCCCCGACCAGGTCGCCTGTGCCGAGAACCTGCCGGGGGAACTGGAGATCCCGGACCACGCGCTGGTGCGCCAGGCGATCCACGACTGCCTGTATGAGGCGATGGACATCGAGGGCTTCGAGCGGCTGCTCAGGGGCCTGGAGTCAGGCGCGATCAAGGTGCTGGCGCGCGACCTCACCGAGCCCTCGCCGCTCGCGCTCGAGGTGCTGGCCGCGCGCCCCTACGCTTTCCTCGACGATGCCCCGCTCGAGGAGCGGCGCACCCAGGCGGTGATGAGCCGTCGGTTCCTGGATCCGCAGACGGCCGCAGACATCGGGCGGCTCGACCCGGAGGCCATCGCGCGCGTGCGCGCCGAGGCGTGGCCCGACGCGGCCGGCGCCGACGAGCTGCACGATGCGCTCCTGTGGCTGACCTTCCTGACGGAGGAGGAAGCCGCGGCAGGTCCCGGCTGGGAAGCCCTGCTCGGCGGGCTCGCCGCGAGCGGCCGCGTCACCCGCCTGTCAGCCCCCGGGGTCGCGCTGTGGGTCACCGCCGAACGGCTGCCGCTGTTCACGGCGCTTTTCCCGGGCAGCACCACGGCCCCCGCGGTGGTGACGCCCGCCGCCTACGCGCAGGTCCCGGATGCGGGCCAGGCGCTGATCGAGGTCGTGCGCGGGCGTCTGGAGGGATCCGGGCCCCTGACGGTGGCGGCGCTGGCGCGCGCACTCGCGCTTCCCGAGGGGCGCCTCGTGGCGGCACTGACCGCGCTGCAGGCCGAAGGTTCGGCCATGAAGGGCGCCTTCACCGCCGATGCCCCGCCCGCCGGGGAGTGGTGCGAGCGGCGCCTGCTGGCGCGCATCCACCGCTACACCGTCAAGCGGCTGCGCGCCGAGATCGAGCCGATCGAGACGCGCGACTTCCTGCGCTTCCTCTTCGACTGGCAGCGCGTCACCCCGGGCGGCCGCATGGAGGGGCCGGATGCGGTCGGCGCGGTGCTCGCGCAGCTGGAGGGCTTCGAAGCCCCCGCGAGCTCGTGGGAGACCGAGGTGCTGCCCTCGCGCATCGGCGAGTACGAGCCGGCGTGGCTCGATGAGCAGTGTTTGGCGGGGCGCTTCGTGTGGACCCGGCTCGCCCCGCGCGCCGCCGAGCCCGGGCGCGGCGCAGCTCCCGTGCGCGCGACGCCCATCGTGCTCCTGGCGCGCCGCAACGTGCGCCTGTGGTCGGCGCTCGCACCGGCGACCGAGCCGGCGCAGCTGTCCGCGGGCGCCCAGAGGCTGCTGCAGTACCTCAGGGACCACGGTGCTTCGTTCTTCGACGAACTCGCGCCCGCCACCGCCCTCCTGCCGAGCCAGGCGGAGGAAGCGCTCGCGGAGCTGGTCGCCACCGGCCTCATCAACTCCGACAGCTTCGCGGGGCTGCGGGCGCTCTTGGTCCCGGGCGAGCGCCGCCGCGGCGGCGGCGCGGGCCGCCGGCGCCGCCGCGTGGCGCTGTTCGGGATGGATGCCGCCGGTCGCTGGTCGCGCGTGGCGCGCACGGCGGTGCCGGAGGAGGCGCACACCCCCGAGGTCGTCGAGCAGGTGGTGCGCACGCTGCTCAAGCGCTGGGGCGTGATCTTCTGGCGCCTGCTGGCCCGCGAGGCGGACTGGCTGCCGCCGTGGCGCGAGCTCGTGATGTGCTGCCGGCGCCTGGAGGCGCGCGGGGAAATCCGCGGCGGGCGCTTCATCGCCGGCGTCACCGGCGAGCAGTACGCACTGCCGGAGGCGGTGCCGCTGCTGCGCGAGGCGCGGCGCAAGCCCGCCGAGGGCGTGCTGATCTCGGTGTCGGGCGCCGATCCCCTGAATCTCGCCGGGATCCTCACCCCGGGCGCGCGCCTGCCCTCCCTCAGCGGCAACCGCGTGCTGTATCGCGACGGGGTGCCCATCGCGCTCTACAGCGGCGGCGAGGTGGGCTACCTCACCGAGCTCGACCCGCCGGCGCAGTGGGAAGCGAAGAACGCGCTCCTGCGCCGCCAGGTACCGCCGGTCCTGAACGAGCTGAGCTGAGCGCTCAGTGCTTCGGGTGCGCGTCCACCCACCGCTGCACGGCCGCCAGCGTGTTCTCCACGTGCTTGTCCGGGCTCATGGCCGTGTAGGAGTAGAGGATCTCGCCGGTCGGGGCGATGACGTAGGAGGTGCGGTTGGCGTAGGAGGTGTGGCCCAGCAGCACCGCGTCGTAGGCCTTCATGATGCTGCCGTCGCCGTCGGAGGCGACCGCGAACTTGCTGCGGCACTCGCTCACCGAGAACTTCTGCAGCTTGTCGATCGGGTCGTGCGAGACGCCGATGACGGTCGCGCCGAGGGCGGCGAACTTCTCCGTGGCCTCGGCGAACTCGTGCGCTTCCACCGTGCACCCGGGGGTGAAGGCCGCCGGATAGAAGTACAGCACCACCGGTCCCTTCTTCAGCGCCTCGGCGAGCGCGAACTTGAAGGTGTCGCCCCCCTTGGAGGCCTCGGTCGAGAAGTCCGGGGCCTTGGTGCCGTTGGGAAGTGCTGCCCACACCGGCAGGGCCAGGACGGCCGCCGCGGCGAGTCCCACGATCGATCGCATGCGCATCTTCGATTCTCCTTGAACGAACCGTACTTCCGGCACGGGTTACCCGGTGCGGGCGGATCTTCGGTCATGGCGCCCCTGGGCGCCAGAGGCGCAACGCTCAGTCAGCGTTCCGCCCCGTAGCCCACGAGCTCGACGTAGCCGCGGCCCCTGAGCTTGGCCCCGGCGCGGCTGCCGGTCGCATCCACCGCGCCCTCCCAGTAGCGAGGGCGGGTCGTGAGCTCCTGGTCGGCCAGCACCGGCCGCACCGCGAGCTCCAGGCCCAGGTGCGGCACGCGCACGGTCCAGGCCGACGGGTAGCGGGTGCCGCTGCGGGCCACGTAGTGGTCGCGCACCTCGACCTCGACCTCGCCCGCGCCCAGCGGCCGGGTTTCGCCTGAGGGTTCCACGAAGGTGCCGGCGCTATGGCTGTCGCGCGTGCCGTCGCGGTCGCGCAGGGCGTAGTACATGAGCGCCGAGCCGTCCTGCAGCTGCAGCGCGAACCAGTCCCAGCCCACCTGTCCGCGGCCCAGCACCCCGCTGCCCCACTCGCGGTCGAACCACGCAAGACCGGTGACCTCGCGCGCCTGCCCGCCGCGGATCACCCGCCCGCGGACTCCCAGGCGCGGCAGGGAGTAGTAGTAGCTGGCCGAGGGCGGGGTGTCGGACTTCACCGATAAACCGTGCTCGCCGTTCAGCACCGGGGTGCCCGAGGCATCGAGCTCGAGCTCCAGCGCGTAGCCGTCCGCCTGCGCGCGCAGCAGCCACGAGCTCGGCACGTCCTCGACGGCGCGCACCGACCAGTCATCGACCCAGACCGCGAACGGGCGGGCGCGTGCGCCGGCCAGGTCGAGGGCCGCACGCTCCAGTCGCTCGGAGGACATGAAGCGCCCGCGCGCGGGGTCGGTGACCGCAAGGTGCGCCATGTACACCTCGCGCGCACGCCAGGCCGAGTCGCCGGGCGGCCGGGCTCCCGGCGGCGCGAGTGCGAAGCGGAACACCGTGAACTCGAAGCCGAAGCGCTCGCCGTCGGCCGCCTCGAGGTTGCCGGTGAAGTACCACCATTCCTGGCGGAAGTCGGGATGGGGCCCGTGGTCGTCGGGGAACTGGAACTCGCGCGGCGCCTCGGCGGCTGCGAACCCCGCCGGCGCGGGCCCGAGGAGCGGCGCCACCTCGAGCGGCGGGGCGGCGGACGCCGCCGCCGCGGCAAGCGCGGCGAGCGCAGCGAGCGCGATGACGGCGCGGCGCACGTTCATTCGGTGCGCAGGGCCGCGGTGAGGGGTGCGCGCGCGGCACGCCATGCCGGGTAGAGGGCGGCCGTGAGCGCCGCCAGCAGCGCCAGCACCAGCGCGGTGGCGAAGCCTGCGGACTGCACCTCGAGGTCGATGTGCCAGCCGAAGGCGCGCCGGTTGATGACCGCGGTCAGCACCCAGGCAGTGACCAGGCCTGCCGGCACGGCGACCACGAACGCCGCGAGCCCCATGAAGAGGCTCTGCGCGAGCACCATGAGCGCGGTGCCTGCCGGGGTGATGCCGAGGGTGCGCAGCAGCGCCAGCTCCCGGGCACGCGACAGCTCCCATGCGAGCAGCGCGGACACCAGTCCCAGGGCCGCGACCCCGGCGGCGAGGAAGTACAGGACGCGTGTGATCACAAAGGTGCGGTCGAAGATCGACAGCGACAGCGCGCGGATCTGCGCGTTGGACCGGATGTAGAGCGGGTCGGGGGCGGCCTGTGCACGCAGCTCCTGCGCGACCGCTTCCGCGGAATGTCCCGGGGCGAGGTAGATGCCAAGGCCGGAGACGGCGTCATCGTGCCAGTGCTCGCGGTAGGTGCGAAGCGCCATGAGGATCTCGCCGCGCTCGTTGCCGTACTCGCGGTACACGCCCGCGACCGGGAACTCCGTAAGTCCCTGCGGCGTCACGAGCGCGAGCGTACCGCCCATGCCGCGCTTCAGCCGCCATGCGAGCGGCTCGGAGATGAGCACCGCCCCGTGCTCGAAGGCGGCCCACGCCGGGGCCCCCCCTTGCGCGAGCGTGAAGGTCGCCCCGCCCCTGGGGCCCAGCCGCAGGGCGTTCAGATCGATCTCCCCCTGCGGGGAGTCGACCCTGAGGCGCCGCGCCTCGCTGTGCGCCGCGATGCCGGGCAGCGTGGTGAGCTCGCGCACGCGCCCGGGCATGAAGAGGCGCCCCGCATCCTCGAGCGGCCCCGGCGCGCTCACGTACAGGTCCGCCTGCAGGGTCCTCTCGAGCCACGTGGCCAGCGATGCCCGGAAACTCCCCACCATGAGCGCCACGCCGATCATGGCCGCGAGCGCCATGCCGAGCGCGGCGCACGCGACCCCGGTGCGGCTGAGCGAGCGCCCGACATCGGCCAGGCCGAGCCGCAGGACGGTGCTCCCGCCGCCCAGCGCGCGCGCCGCGAGCCGCGCGACCGCCTCGAGGAAGGCGGGCGTGAGGGCGGCCACGGCGATCAGCAGCAGGAACAGCGCAAGGAACCCCGCCAGCAGGCTGCGTGAGGAGGCGAGCACCGCAAGCGCCGCGGCGAGCACGAGCCCCACTGACAGCGGCACCAGGGCGCGTGCGATCCGCCGCGCGCGGGCCTCGAGCACCGCGCGCGACAGGGCGAGGTTCGGGGGTGCGCCGGCAACCTCGAGCGCCGGCACCAGGGCCGCCAGCAGCGCGGTCGCGAGTCCCGCCGCGAACGCCACCACGAGGGTCGCGACCGGAACGGTGACCTCGGTCACCGCGACCTGGAAGTAGAGGTCATTGATGGTGCGTGCCACGAGCCCCACCAGGGCATGCCCGATGGCGATGCCGGCCAGGACCCCGAGCAGCGCGCCGCCGACGCCCAGCAGCGCCGCCTCCTTCAGGATCAGCCCGAGGATCTCTCCGCGTCGCGCGCCGAGCGCGCGCAGCACCGCGAGCGTCGTGCGCCGCTGCAGCACCCCGAAGCTGACCGCACCATAGATGAGGAACATCCCGACCAGGAGCGCGAGCAGGCTCATGGCGTGGAGGTTCGTGGTGAAGGCATCCGTCATGGCGAAGGTTTCGCGGGCGCGTGCCCGCGTGGCCACCAGTTGCACCGAGGCGGGCAGCTGCGCGCGCAGCGCCTGCTCGAGCGCCGCCCCGCCGGGGCCTTCGGGCAGCCGCGCGTCGATGCGGCTGATGCGCCCCGGCATGCCGAGCCATTCCTGCGCCTGGGCGATGTCGGTGACCAGGAGTGCCTCGGCCCCCGGGGCGTCCTCCCCGATGAAGCCTGCGAGTTCGGCCGGCACCGTGTGGCCTGCGACCCGAAGCTCCAGTGACTGGCCGACCTTGAGACCGAGCGCGCGCGCGCTCGCGGCATCCATGAGCACCGTGCCGCCCTTGGTGAGCCAGTCGCCCGCGGCCTGCGCGCCAGGTCCTGCCGCCGCGGCCGCCTCCGCCGCGCCCGACAGGGCGGAGAACGGATCGCTGCCGATCAGGCGCAGGACCCGGTTGCCCGCCTGCGCATACCCCTCGATGACCGGGCTTACCCGAAGCGGCGTCCCGCCTGCGGCGGGCGGATGCGTCGCCAGCGCCACGTACAGCGACTCGGGCAGGTCCCCGCCGGCGGCGCTCAGCTGGTGGGTGGCCGCCCCGTTGACCGTGCGCAGCGAGCGCTCGAAGGCCGCCTGCGCGCTCGCCGTGGCGAGGTTCACCGCGACGATGGTGCCGACGCCGAGGGTCAGCCCCAGGAGTGCGAGGGCCAGCTGGGCGCGGTGGCGCGCCAGGTGACGTAGCGTCGCGGCCTCGAGCAGCCTCACGGTGCGCGCGGCTCGAGGCGGCCGGCGCGCAGCTCGAGCGTGCGGTCGGCGCGAGCGGCGAGCGCCGCATCGTGGGTGACGATCAGGAGCGTCGCCCCGGCATCGCGCGCGAGCGACAGGATGAGCGGCACGATCTCCCGCGCGGTGGCCTCATCCAGGTTGCCGGTGGGCTCGTCCGCGAGCAGCAGCCGCGGCGCGTGCACCAGCGCGCGCGCGATCGCCAGGCGCTGCTGCTCCCCGCCGGAGAGCTGGTCAACGGCTGAAGACTCGCGCCCGGCCAGCCCCACGCGTGCGACCATCGCGCGGCTGCGTTCGCGGGCCGCGGCCCCGCCGACGCCATTCAACTCCAGCATCAGTCGCACGTTCTCGAGCGCGTTCAGCGTGGGGATCAGGTTGAAGAACTGGTAGACGAACCCGACCTGGGCGCGGCGGTAGAGCGTGCGCGCGGGCTCCGGCAGCGCGCTCACCTCGGCCCCGGCGACCCGCACCGCTCCCGCATCCGGGGTGTCGATGGCGCTCACGAGGTTGAGCAGCGTCGACTTGCCCGAGCCGCTGCGGCCGGTGATGGCGAGCACCTCGCCCGCCGCGGCGGCCGCGCTCGCACCTTCGAGGACCGCGTGCGTGCGCCCGCCTTCCCGGAAGCTCTTGTGGAGGTCTTGGATCTCGAGCACGGGTCGGTTGAATCCCTTGGGCCTTTCCGGAGCGTCACATCCTACGGGAGGTGCATTGTAGAAAGATCCGCGCTTTGGCACTGTAAACAGGCGATGCGCGACCCCGAATGGCAGCTCCTGACGACCTTCACCGACCTGCCGAGCGCGCAGTCGCTGGCACAGGCGCTGATCGATGCCGGGATGGACGCCCGCGTAAGCTCCGATGCCCCGGTGCTGGGGCAGGCCGCCCCCTCGCGCATTTACGTCGCGAACGGCCAGCTGCACGAAGCCCGTGAGTTCCTCAGGGCCGGCGAGTCGGCCCCCGGGCCTTGCGAACCCTAAGACCAAAGGCGCCGCCGATGACACTCACCGTTCACCACCTGAACAGTTCGCGCTCGCACCGGGTGCTGTGGCTGCTGGAGGAGCTGGGTGTCCCCTACCAGATCGAGCGCTACCAGCGCGATCCGAAGACCTGGCTTGCCCCGCCGGAACTCAGGCGCGTCCACCCGCTGGGCAGGTCCCCGGTGATCACCGACGGGGAGCACACGGTGGCCGAGTCCGGCGCCATCACCGAATACGTCATCGACACCTACGGCAACGGCCGACTGCGACCGGCCGCCGGCACGCCCGCGCGCCTGAAGTACACCTACTGGCTGCACTACGCGGAGGGCTCCGCGATGCCGCCGCTGGTCCTCAAGTTCATCTTCGGGCGCCTCGGCGGCCCGCCGGTCCCGGCGCTCCTGCGGCCGCTCGCCCGTGCCATCGGCGCCGGGGCCCAGCAGAGCTACATCGACCCGCAGCTCGCGCTGCACCTGAAGTTCTGGGACGACTCCCTCGCCCAGGACCCCTGGTTCGCGGGCCCCGAGTTCTCGGCCGCCGACATCCAGATGAGCTTCCCGCTGGAGGCCGCGCAGGCCCGCGCGGGCGCACCGCTGGGAGCGCACGTGCTTACGTACCTGGAGCGCATCCGTGCACGGCCGGCCTATCAGCGGGCGCTCGCCTGCGGCGGCTCCCTCAGCCTGCCCTCGTGACAGCCGGATGACGGCAAAAAGCCGGGCGCCGGGGGGCCCGATCGGCGACACTTCGCCCCCGCCGCGGCACCAACACCGCCGGCCTTCACCCACAAGGACCTGGAACATCATGACACCGTCCCCGTCGGGCCCGAGCGGCCGGACCTCCCTAGGATTCTTAGGCATCGCCGCCCTCGCCCTGGGCGCAGGTCTCGCGCTCGCGCAGACCCCGGCCCCGGCCGCGGATGCCACGGCCAAGAAGCCGGCCGCAAAGACCGCCGCCCCGGCCGCCCCGGCGGCGCGCACCGCCAGCTACGCGCTCGGCCTGTCGATGGGCACGCAGCTCAAGAGCAACGGGATCGGCGCCGAGGACGTCAACGCCCAGCAGCTCGCCCAGGGCGTGCACGATGCGCTCACCGGGAAGGCCGCGATGAAGGATGAGGACCAGATGGCCATCCAGAAGCTGCTCATGAGCGCCGGCCAGGCGCGCGCCGATGCCAACCACCGCATCGCCGAACGCTTCCTCGCCGACAACGGCAAGAAGCCGGGCGTCGTGACCACCGCGAGCGGGCTCGAGTACAAGGTCCTCACCCCGGGCAGCGGCTCCCCGCCGAACCCGAGCGACGAGGTGACCGTGAACTACCGCGGCACGCTGCTCGATGGGACGGAGTTCGACAGCAGCTACAAGCGCAACGAGCCGGCGAAGTTCCAGCTGAACAAGGTCATTCCCGGCTGGACCGAGGGCGTGGGCCTCATGAAGCCCGGTGCCAAGTACCAGCTGTGGATCCCGCCGCAGCTTGCCTACGACCTGCGCTCGCCGCCCGGCATCCCGCCCGGCTCGCTGCTGGTCTTCGAGGTGGAGCTCCTCAGCACGAAGGCCGCCGCGGCCGCCCCGCCGGCACCGGCGAAGTAACGTCCGCCCGACGAGAAGGGCCGTGCCGCGCTCACGCGCGGCACGGCCCTTTTTATTGCTCCCGCGCCCTACAGCTTCAGCGGGTGGGCGATCTCACACCCTGCGGCGCCGTGATAGCTGCGGAACCGCGGCGCAACGCGCGGGCCGTAAAGTTGCAATGCAACAAATTGTGTGGCGCAACATTTCGGGGTGCCGTCGTAAGCCCGCCGCGGCCGCCAGGCGCTCGCGTGGCGCATGCGCGCCGCGCTTGGCTTACGACGCCGCGTTCGCCCCGGGCGTGAAGCGCATGGCCTTGGTGACGCCCATGCGGGTGAGTTCCTTGAGCAGCTGGTCGGCGAGGTCCGCACCCGTGGCCCGGTCGTACAGCGGTGCCTTGCTCCAGTCGTAGGCCCACGGCTGCTGCGTGCGCAGCGCCTCGGGCTCGTCCAGGTAGCGCGGGATCACGTGCGCATGCAGCGCCGGCTCCTGGTTGCCGAACACCGCGTAGTTGATGCGCTGCGCACCGGTGACCTTCAGGAGTGCATCCCCGAGGCGCGCCATGTCGGACAGGAACGCGACGCGCTCCTGCGCGCCCAGCGCATTGAGGTTCGGCACCACCGGGTCCGGCAGGAGCAGCGCGTAACCGCGCACGAACTGGCGCTCACCGAACACCGCCCAGCCGCTGTAGAGGCGGGCGATCACCTTCGGGTCGCGCCCCTCGCGCGCGGCGCTCACCTGGGTATGGATGGCGGTCTGGATCTCGGTCGATGATTCGTTGTTCTTCATGGGATCAGGCAGGGGAGCGGAACACGAAATATACCGCACCCATGAGACACAGCGCCGCCCACAGGTAGTCGAGCCGGAACGGCTTGCCCATGTAGAACACCGCGAACGGCACGAACACCGTGAGCGTGATGACCTCCTGCAGGATCTTCAGCTGCCCGAGCGAGAGCTGCGTGTAGCCAATGCGGTTGCCCGGGACCTGCAGCAGGTACTCGAACAGCGCGATCCCCCAGCTGAAGAGCGCCGCCACGTACCAGGGGCGGTCGGCGAGGTTCTTCAGGTGCGCGTACCACGCGAAGGTCATGAACACGTTGGAGCACACCAGCAGCGCCGCAGCGCCAAGCAGGGCCAGCATGAACGGGCTCAAGATCGCCTCCTTAGCTTCGACGCGCGCCTCAGGCCTGCACCCCGAGCGCACGTAGCGCCGTGACGGTGCTCGCGTGGTCGCGGTGCACGATGCCGTGCCAGCCGCGGGCACGGGCGGCCTCGATGTTGTCGGCGCGATCATCGATGAACACGGTCTCGGCCGCTGTCAGCGCAAACCGCCGTTCGGCCTCCTGGTAGATGCCCGGGTCGGGCTTCATGACCCCGGCGAGATACGAGGGCAGCGCCCCGTGGCCGATGGCGTGCAGGCGGTGCTCGCGGCTGAGGTACGCCCAGTGCAGGTCGCCGATGTTCGACAGCAGGTATACCCCGTAGCGCTCGCTCAGGCGGTGCGCGAGCTCCACCATCGGCGGGTCGAGCTCGAACATGCCGACCCACTGCGCGTGCAGCGCCTCGAGGTCGACCGGCCGGGTGCCGAGCGCCGCGACGCGCTCGAGGAGCTCCCGGCCGTGCAGCCGCCCGGTCTCGTGCTCGGCGAGCGCGGCACGCTCCAAGAGCTCGTGCAGGTCATCGCCGGTGGCGCCGTGCGCCTTCAGGAATTCCAGGATCGGGCGGTAGTCGAAGCGCACGAACACGAAGCCGACGTCGAAGACGACGGCGCGGATGGCCGGTGCACTCACGCGGGGTACACCCCGCCGGTGTCGCCCGGGTGGCGGTTGACCGCCACCACGGTGGCGCGCGGGAAGAAGTTGAAGTCGGTGGCGCTCGCCCAGGTGTAGGCGCCCATGGCGCGGCCGACCACGAGGTCGCCGGCCTTCAGTTTCGGCAGCATCAGGTTCTCTGCAATGACGTCGATGGAATCGCAGGTCGGGCCGGCCAGCACCGCCGGCAGGCGCTCGGGGGAGTCACGCAGCGGCTCGACCGGGTAGCGCGCGTGGTCGTACAGCTGGCCGCTGTAGGAGCCGTAGAGGCCATCGTCCAGGTAGTACCACCAGTGGCCCTCGCGCTGCGCGCGTCCCATGACGCTCGCCACCCCGATCGCCGCGGGGCCCGCGATGAAGCGCCCGGGCTCGGCGATCACGCGCACGCGCCGCGGCAGCTTCTGGAGCGCGGCGCGCAGCGGCGCGCAGAAGCGCACGATGTCCTCGACCGGGGTGCCGTAGTGGATCGGGAAGCCGCCGCCGATGTCGAGCGTGTCGCAGGGTCCGAGCTTCTCGCGGCGCACCGCCGCCATGAGCTTCGCGCAGGCGCCGACCGCCTCCACGTGCTTGGCGGCATCCGGGGCCTGGCTGCCCACGTGGAAGGACAGGCCGCGTACCGTGACGCCGAGCTCGGCCGCGAGGCGCGCGATGTCCAGGAGCGCCTCCGGGTCGCAGCCGAACTTGCGTGACAGGTCGCACACGGCTCCCGGGGCGCGGAACGACACCCGCAGCAGCAGCTCGCAGCGGCCGTTCAGGTGCGCGAACTTGTGCACCTCGTCCGGGTTGTCGGCGACGAAGGTGGTGACGCCGTAGTCGAGCGCGTTCTCGATGTCGGCGGGGCGCTTGATCGGGTGGGTATGGATGCAGCGAGCAGGATCGACGCCCAGGCTCCTCACCAGGGCGACTTCCCCGGTGGTGGCGAGGTCCAGCCAGCCGCCCTCGCCCAGCACGGTCTCGACCACGGCGGCGTGCGGCAGGGGCTTCAGTGCGTAGTGCAGGTCGACGTGGGGCAGCGCCTTCCTGAGCTTGCGGTACTGCACGCGCACGCGCTCACAGTCGAGGATCAGGAGCGGGGAGCCGAACTCGCGCACCAGGCGGCGCACCTCGGCCGGCTGGAACGGGTCGGTGAACCTCGGGCGCGCCACCTTACGGCAGCACGGCCATCGTGCCGGTACCGTCGTCGCTGTCGGCGATGTTGGTGGCCGCGCGCACCAGGCGGTCGCGCACGGCGTCCCAGGCCTCGCCGTCCGGCACGCTCTGCACCAAGATCCGCTGGCAGCCGGCGCGGTCGAGCGTGCGCAGGTTGTTGTACAGGTCGCGGGCGTAGGCCTCGGGCCGGCGCCCGGCATTGATCCAGGTGACGTACTTGTGCGAGCGCAGCGGCAGGCGCTGGGCCAGCACCGCGACCCGGCGGCCGCCCGAGGAGGCGGCATCCGCCTGCGCGTCGACCTCGCCGGCGGGCACGATGGTGAGCGGGGTGGACGGGGCGTAATGGGTGGGCGTGCCCCCGGGCACGCGCGGGGAATCGGCTTCCGCGCCGATGGCGAGCTCGCCCACCACCTCGCGCAGCTGCGCAGCGGTGACGCTGCCGGGGCGCAGCAGGCGGACCTGGTCGCCGGCGAAGGCGACGATGGTCGACTCCAGGCCGATCTGGCACTCCCCGCCGTCCAGGATCACGCGCAGCGCATCCCCGAACTCCTCGCGCACGTGCTCGGCGCGGGTGGGCGAGATGCGCCCGTAGCGATTGGCGGACGGGGCGGCAAGGCCGCCGCCGAAGGCGGTGAGGATCTGCTGCGCCATCGGGTGCGCGGGCACGCGGATGGCGATGGTGTCCTGGCCGCCGGTGATGACGTCATGCACGTGCGCGGCGCGTGGCATGACCATGGTGAGGGGTCCGGGCCAGAAGGCCTCCGCGAGGCGGTTGGCGGGCTCGGGCACCTCGCGCACCCAGCGGTGCAGGAAGCGCGGGCTGTCCAGGTGAACGATCACCGGGTGGCTGGCCGGGCGGCCCTTCAGCTCGAAGATCTTGCGGACCGCGGCCGGGTTCTGCGCGTTGGCGCCGAGGCCGTAGACGGTCTCAGTCGGAAAAGCGATGAGCTCGCCGTCGCGCAGGGCCTGCACGGCGGACTCCAGCTCGACCTGGGTCGCTCGGACGATTCTCACCATAGTTAGCGCGCGATTCTACCAAGCCCGGCCGGTGCTTCCGATGCATGTTGTGTGAAAGCATCATCACCGCGCGGGCGGGACGCGGCGCCTGCGCACAAACGGGAGGCACGACACGGAATCGCATGCCGCGTCCGTGCCTTACCGGGCTTTACTTAAGGCGCGGGTGCCGTGGGGCCGCACTACTCGAGGTCACGCCGCTGCCAGCCGCCCGTCCCGTGGACGAGCTCGTAGGCGGGCCAGTAGTGCTTGTCGAGCTTGAGCGTGATCACCTCCGGTGCATTGTTCCAGGTGATGGTCTTCAGGCGCACCGAGGAGCGGTCCGGGCGCCCCAGTACCACCTTGAGGAACGCGTCCAGGTCGGGCGTCGGGATGCCGTCGACCTCCACGATGCGCCGCCCCGGATACAGGCCGTGGCGCGTGGCCGGGGAGCCGTAGGCGAAGTAGGCGACGTACACCCCGACGGGCTCGATGCCGCGCTGCTCGCTCATCGCGCGGTGCGGGGCCTGCAGCGTCGCACCGGCCCACTGCACGATGCGCTCGACGTCGCTCCCGGGCAGCGCACTGGTGCCGACCTCGAGGGTCTCCTCCGCGCGGTTGCGCAAGATCGTGACCTGCACGCGCTCGCGATCGGCGGCGGCCTCCTCGACCTCGCGGAAGCGCGTCACCACCTTGCCGTCGATGGCGAGCACCAGGTCACCCGGCTGCAGCAGGCGCGCGGCCGGGGAACCCCCGACCAGGCGCACCACCGAGAGGGCCTGGCGGCGGCTGCCGCCATGGGCGGCGAGGCGCTGCGTCCAGGCATCGGTGAGCCCGAGTTCGCGCGCCGCGGAGAGGGGCACGACGGACAGCTCGGCCTCGAGCGAGTGCAGCACCCGCCCGGAGCGCACGCGGTCGAGCATGTCGGCGACGATGCCGATCGGCACGCCGCGGGTGTCCTGGGCAATCTCGCGCCCGTTCTCGTAGGCGAAGCTCGACCAGGTGGCGAGCACCCCGCCTGCGGCATCGGTGAGCACGCCATCGTAGTCCGGCGGGTTCACCAGCTGCGCGGTCTCGATGTTGCTGTCGCGGAAGCGCATGGTGCGCGACAGCGGCAGCTCGAGCGGGTCGAGGCTCGCGATCTCGGTGCTGCGCGAGTGCAGCTGCCCGTCGCCGCTGAGGCCCACGACGTAGATGCGCTCACCGGGGACGATCTCGCGCGACACCAGGTGCGCGGACTTCACCGGGGTGTTTCCCAGGAGCTTCGGGTCGTAGGCGACGACCGCGAAGTCGTGCAGCGGGTGGACGTAGACCACGCGCCCGGGCACCTGCACGGTGCCGGCGAAGGTGACCGTCACGTCGCCCACCGCGACCGGCACGGTGTTGCGGTCGACGACCACCAGCCCGCGCTGCGCGTCCACCACGAGCCCGGTGCCGTGGTAGTTGCGCTCGGTGATGCCGGAGACCGAGTACGGCATGTCGAACGTCACCATGGCGATCGAGGGGGCGAGCGCATCCATGCGCGGCTCCTGGTACCGCGGGAACTGCGTCGCGCTCACCTCCGTGGGCTTCGGTGCAGGTCCCGCCGGGAGGTCGTGGCAGTCCCACACCCCGCTCGCATCGTTGCGCTCGCAGTGGTGGGCCGGGAACCACAGCCGGTCCATGCGGATGGTGTGCAGGTCGGTGCTGTTGGGATCGTCGATCGTGAGCGTGCGCACCGAGGCGCGGTCGCCGTTGCCGAGGGCCGCGATGCCGGCCTCGAAGTCGGCAAGGCCGGCCACCGGCTTGCCGTTGAGGGACAGGATGACCGCGCCGCGCGGGATGCCGGCGCTTGCGAACACGTAGCCGGGATTGGCGATGAAGACGCCCTTCACCGGGATGTTGAAGTGGCGCGCCTGCTGGTAGGAGAGCGTGTGCACGACCGCATCGCTGAACTCCGCGTAGGCGCTCGGGGTGATGGCGTGCAGGTCTCCCACCGGGAGCCGCGCGGAGACGGCCTTGCCCCCGCGGTTGAGCTCGACCTCGACGCTGCCGCCGACCGAGCTGTCGAGCACCTCCTCGAGCGGCTCGAACTGGCCGATGTAGCGGCCGTTCAGGCGCACCAGGATGTCCCCGGGCTCGAGCACGTTCTCGCTGGTGCTCCCGGGCAGCACCTCGCTCACGACCAGCATGCCGGTGTTGCGCGGGAACTCGCGCCGCACGGCCGCCTCGGTGCCCGCGTCGAGCCCGAGGCGCCCGAGCTCGTCGTAGGGGGTGTAGTTGAAGACCGAGTAGATCGTGCCGCGCGGCACGGGCTTGCCGGCCTGGATGAGCTCCAGCGCGCGCTTCACCCGCCCCAGCGGCAGGTAGAAGCTCGAGGCATTGCCGCTCGCCCCGCCGGCGTTCAGCGCCACCACGCGGCCGCGGATGTCGATCACCGGGGACCCGGAGGAGCCCCCCGAGGTGCCCGAGGCGGCCTGCAGGTAGAAGGTGTTGAAGTCGTTGTACTTGGTGACGCCGTACTCGGGCGCATCGCGGTCCAGGCGCGCCAGCGTCCCGGCGAGGATCGAGAGCTGCTCGCCTGCGTTGTTGCCGACCACGCGGATCTCGCGCCCGACCACCGCCCCTTCCGGGAAGAGCGGCAGCGCCTTCGGCTTGATGAAGCGCAGCTTCTTCGGGTCGTAGTGGTAGATGCCGAAGTCGTGCACGGGGTCGCGGTACACCGGGTACAGCTGCACCTCCTCGCGGTTGAGGAAGGTCGCTTCCGAGGTGACCGGGCCCGGGGTCACGACGTGGCGGTTGGTGAGGATCAGGCCGCGCTCGGCGTCGACCACGAAGCCGGTGGCCTGCGCGGTGGTGTTCCACTCGGTGTCGAAGGCACGGGTCTGGTCGACGTTGATCGACACCACGCTCGGGGCGATGCGCTCGAGCGTCACGGCCCAGTCGGGATTGCCCTCGGTTGCGACCGCCGCCTGGGCGGGGTTGGGCTGCCCGGTCTCCCCGGCCGGCGGCGGCGGGGCGGGGGCGGCCTGCGGGGGTGGGGCGGCCGCGGTCGGCGCGGGGGATGCCGCCGTGGGCGCAGGCGCGCCTGAGGTGACCGGGCCTGCGAGGGCCGGCAGCGCGCACGCGCACAGGATGAGGGGCAGCAGCCGCAGGTGGCGCGTGAATCGCATCGGGGTTGGCTTCCTTACCGACCCAACAGCACGATCGCCCAGACCACCGCGAGCAGGAGGAACGAGACCAGCACGGCCGCGGAACCGATGTCCTTGGCGAGCCCGGCGAGCGTGTGGCGCTCCAGTCCGATGCGGTCGACGGTGGCTTCGATGGCGCTGTTGAGCAGTTCCACGATCAGGATGATGAATACGGGGGCGATCAGCAGCACCCGCTCGATGGCCCCGTGACCCAGCCACAGGCCCAGCGGTATGACGAGCACGGCCAGGGCAAGTTCCTGGCGGAACGCCGCTTCCTCGCGGAAGGCCCCCTTCAGCCCCAGCCAGCTGGAGTTGAAGGCCCGGAAGATCCGGGTCAGCCCCTTGGGTTTGTAGCGGTCTACGACGGCGCCGTCGGCTTCCATGTGAGATCCAGTTGCCTGGCCGCCCGGACGTCATCGAGGCGGCGCACCGGCATGGTATGCGGTGCGCTGGTCACGCGCCCGGGTTCTTGCTCGGCTTCCTTCTGGATCTGTGACAGGGCCGCCACAAAGGCGTCCAGGACCTCCCGGGTCTCGGTCTCGGTCGGCTCGATCAGCAGGCACTCCGGGACCAGCAGGGGGAAGTAGGTGGTCGGGGCGTGGAAGCCGTAGTCGAGCAGGCGCTTGGCGAAATCCATGGCCGTCACGTTGAGCTCGCGCGCCTGGCGCCTGAGCGTCACGATGAACTCGTGGCTGGCCCGGCGCCTGGGGTAGGCGGCGTCGAACCCCGCATCCTTCAGCCGCTGAAGCAGGTAGTTGGCGTTGAGGGTGGCGAACTCGCCCACCTTCTGCATGCCCTCCCGGCCGAGGAGGCGCATGTAGATGTAGGCGCGCAGCAGCACGCCCGCGTTGCCCATGAACGCCGACAGCCGCCCGATCGACTGCGGGCGCTCGGCCTCGCTCACCCAGCGGTAGCGCTCGCCCTCCTTCGCCGCGAGCGGCACCGGCAGGAACGGCAACAGCCGCTCGCCGACGCCGACCGCGCCGGCTCCCGGGCCGCCCCCGCCGTGCGGGGTGGAGAAGGTCTTGTGCAGGTTCATGTGGATGACGTCGAAGCCCATGTCCCCGGGGCGCACCTTGCCGAGGATGGCGTTCAGGTTCGCCCCGTCGTAGTAGAGGAGCCCGCCCGCGTCGTGGACGATGCGCGCCACGGCCTCGATGTGCCGCTCGAACACGCCGAGCGTCGAGGGGTTGGTGAGCATGATGCCGGCGGTCTGGGGACCCACGGCCGCGCGCAGCGCGTCGAGGTCGACGTCCCCCTGGGTGTCCACCGGGATCTCGCGCACCACGCAGCCGCACATCGTCGCAGTCGCAGGATTGGTGCCATGGGCGGCCTCGGGCACGATGATCTCGTTGCGCGCATCGTCGCCGCGGGCGCGGTGGTAGGCACGGATCATGGCAACGCCGGCGAATTCCCCGTGTGCGCCGGCCATGGGCGAGAGCGCCACGCCCTGCATCCCGGTCACTTCCTTCAGCATCTCCTGCAGCTCGTACATGCAGGCGAGGAACCCCTGGCCGTGCGACTCGGGCGCGAGCGGGTGGCGCGCCAGGAACTCCGGCAGCATCGCGTACTGGTTACAGGCCTTGGGGTTGTACTTCATCGTGCACGACCCGAGCGGGTAGAAGTGCGTGTCGATGGAGAAGTTCAGCTGCGAGAGGCGCGTGAAGTGGCGCACCACGTCGAGCTCGCTCACTTCCGGGAGCTGCGGGGCTTCCGCGCGCCGCAGCGCCGCGGGGAGGTCCGAGAGCTCGGCCTCGCCCGTGGGTGCGGGCCACTGGTCGGCAGCTCCCCGCCCGGGCGCTGAGTACTCGTAGATGACTCGTTCGGTGAGGGCCATGGTGGGTGTCCGTTTCGGTTCAGGCGGCCTGCGCGGCGTTGAGGGCATCCCCGAGGGCGAGCGCGTAGCGCTCGAGGTCCGCGGTGGTCTTGGTCTCGGTGGCGCAGGTGAGGATCGCGGACCCGAGCTCGGGGTAGTAGGGAGCCAGGTCCAGGCCACCGGCGATGCCGCGCGCGGCGAGGCTCCTGAGCACGCCCGCCGCAGGTCGGGACAGCTGCAGGACGCACTCGTGGAAGAACGGCCCCTGGAAGGCCGCCCGCACCCCGGGAATGCGCGTGAGCAGGGCCACGAGCTCGCGGGTGCGCGCGTGGCTCGCCGCGGCGGTGCGCTTCAGGCCCTCGGCTCCCATGAGCGAGAGATAGATGGTCGCGGCCGTCATCAGGAGGCCCTGGTTGGTACAGATGTTGGAGGTCGCCTTGGCGCGGCGTATGTGCTGCTCGCGCGCCTGGAGGGTGAGCGTGAAGCCGCCCTTGCCGGCCGAGTCCAGGGTGCGCCCCACGATGCGGCCCGGCATCTGCCGCACGTGCTCCATGCGCGCGGTCATGAAGCCGAAGTAGGGGCCGCCGCCGGACAGCGGCACCCCGAGCGGCTGGCCTTCGCCGACCGCGATGTCCACGCCCTTGGTGCCCCAGCGTCCCGGGGGCTTGAAGAGCGCGAGCGACATGGGGTTCACCACCGCGATGACGAGCGCGCCGCGCGCGTGCGCCCAGTCGGTGAGCGCATCGACGTCCTCCAGCCGGCCGAAGAAGTTCGGCTGCTGGATGACGAGCGCGGTGACGTCCTCGCCGGCCAAGCTCTCGAGCGCGGCCGGATCGAGCGTGCCGGACTCCCGCACGTAGGGGATCTCCTCGAAGCGCAGCCCCTGGTTGTGGGTGGTGTTGAGCGCCACGCGGCGGTAGTGCGGGTGCAGGGTGCTAGGCACCAGGATGCGCGCCGCCCTGGAGCGGCGGTTGGCGCGCACCGCCATGAGCGCGGCCTCCGCGGTCGCCGAGGCGCCGTCGTACATCGAGGCGTTGGAGACATCCATCCCGGTGAGGCGCGCGATCATGGTCTGGAACTCGTAGATCATCTGCAGCGTCCCCTGGCTGGCTTCCGCCTGGTAGGGGGTGTACGCGCTGTAGAACTCGCCCCGGGTGGTGATCGCCCACACGGCCGACGGGATGTGGTGCTCGTAGGCCCCGGCTCCGAGGAAGCTCGTCAGCCCCCCGTCGCAGCGCGCCCGTTCGCTCATGAGGCGCCCGACCTGCATCTCGTTGAGCGCCTCGGGGATCCGATCGAGCCCCTTGATCTTCAGTCCCGCGGGAATCTCGTCGAACAGGTCCTCGAGGCGAGCCACCCCGATGGTGCGCAGCATCGCCTCGACGTCCGCGCGGGTGTGGGGAATGAAGGCCATCACCCGGCCTCCGCGTCCAGCACCTTCTGGTAGTCCTGCGGGGACAGCAGCTGCGCGGCCTGGACCGCGCCGGCGGCGGGCTTGAGGCGATACAGCCACCCCGCGCCGTAGGCATCCCCGTTCACCGTCTCGGGGGCGCTCGCGAGCTGCGCGTTGCCCTCGAGGATCTCGCCGCTCACCGGGGCGTAGACGTCGGAGGCCGCCTTCACCGACTCCACCACCGCGCACGCGTCCCCGGACTTCACGGCGCGCCCGGCCTCGGGCACCTCGACGAACACCAGGTCCCCGAGCGCGTGCTGCGCGTGGTCGGTGATGCCGATCTCGAGCGACCCGTCGGCGCGCGTGCGCACCCATTCGTGGGACTTGGTGTACTTCAGATCCTGGGGCAGCTGGCTCATGCGGGGTCCTCGAGTTCTCTTAGAGGGTGATCAGGGCGCGCCCGAAGCGCACGAAGGGCGGCTTCACGACGCGGGCGTTGAGGAGCTTGCCGCGGATGTCGACCTGCACCGCGGCGGGCGTGGCCGCGGGCACCCGGGCGAAGGCGATCGAGCGCTCGAGCGTGGGCGAGAAGGTGCCACTGGTGATCTCCCCTGCCCCGCCGCCGGCCACGTGCACCTTCTGGTGGCCGCGCAGCACGCCGCGGTCCTCGAGCAGGAGCCCGACGAGGCGCCGCGGGCTCGCCTTCGCGAGCGGCTCGATCGCGGCGCGGCCGATGAAGTCCCGTCCGGGGCTGAGCGCGACCGTCCACCCGAGCGCGGACTCGTAGGGATGCGTGCTCTCGTCCATGTCGTTGCCGTAGAGGTTCATGCCCGCCTCCAGCCGCAGGGTGTCGCGTGCCCCCAGCCCGCAGGAGGCGACGCCGAGCGAGTTGAGGCTGCGCCACGCCGGCACCGCATCGGCGGCCGGCATCATGATCTCGAAGCCGTCCTCGCCGGTGTAGCCGGTGCGTGCCACGAACCAGCGGCCGAATGCGGCCCCGCTGAAGCTCGCAAGCGCGAGCGCCGCCTCGACGTCGGCGGGATTGAGCAGCTGCGCCGCCTTGGCACGGGCCTCCGGGCCCTGCACGGCCAGCATCGCCAGATCGTCACGCTCGGTGACGGTGACGCCGAATGACTGTGCGCGGTCGCGGATCCAGGCGAGGTCCTTGTCGCGCGTGCCGGCGTTCACCACCAGCCGGAAGAAGTCCTCGGCGAGGTAGTAGACGATGAGGTCATCGAGGATGCCACCGTCGTCCCTCAACATGCAGCTGTAGAGCGCCTTGCCCGGCGCGCGCAGGCGGCCGACATCGTTGGCGAGGAGGGCCGCGAGGAAGGCGCGCACGCGCGGGCCCTTGAGGTCCACCACGCACATGTGCGAGACGTCGAAGACGCCGGCCGCGCGGCGCACGGCGTGGTGCTCGCCGATCTGCGAGCTGTACTGGACGGGCATGTCCCAGCCGCCGAAGTCGACGATGCGGGCGTTGAGTTCCTGGTGCAGGCTGAACAGCGGGGTCTTTCTTCCCAAGTGCGGCTCCGGAGGTCTCAGGTCTTGAGGTACGCGGCAGATGCCTCCCACCGTCGGGGTAGGAACCTGCCGCCCTTCTGTCCTGTGACCTGAGAGATCAGGCGCCCCAAGCTGTACGGCGCCGCTCCCCTTCGGTGGGTCCGCGCCTCCTTATAAGGGGGGTGCCGACCACTCTCCAGAAGCCCCGCGGCCCCTCGTTCAGGGGCCGCCGTCTGCCGTTCTTGGGCCTGAGCGTTTCCGGGCGGAAATTGCGCCTTCGGCGTTTCCGGCGCGGCCCTCAAATGAGGCGCAGGGCCGGAATCCTCTCCGAACAGACTGTTGCGGGCGGGCCGCATGATAGCGCACCTGCGCCGGGCGCGGGCTTTTCGGTCCCCACAACCGGTAGAATCGTCACTCTTCCCCCGCACTTTTTGACACATTCATGACCATCGAGCGTCGTTCCTCCGTCGGCGTCACCATCGGCCCCGTCCACGTCGGCGGCGGCGCCCCCATCGTCGTGCAGTCCATGACCAATACCGACACCGCGGACGTGGCCGGGACCACGCGCCAGGTGCAGGCGCTCGCGCGCGCGGGCTCGGAGCTGGTGCGCATCACGGTCAACAGTGCGGAGGCCGCGGCCGCGGTCGCCCCGATCCGCGAGCGCCTCGATGCACTTGGCGTACGCGTGCCGCTGATCGGGGACTTCCACTTCAACGGCCACAAGCTGCTGCGCGAGTACCCGGCGTGTGCCGAGGCGCTCGCCAAGTACCGCATCAACCCGGGCAACGTCGGGCGCGGCAGCAAGCGCGACCCGCAGTTTGCCGAGATGATCGAGATCGCCTGCCGCTACCGCAAGCCGGTGCGCATCGGGGTGAACTGGGGGAGCCTCGACCCGGACCTGCTCACCCGCATGATGGACGAGAACTCGAAGCTCGCCGAGCCCAGGGACGCGCAGGAGGTGATGCGCGCCGCCGTGGTCGAGTCGGCGCTCTCCAGCGCCGCGCGCGCCGAGGAGCTCGGCATGCCGCACGACCACATCATCCTCTCGGCGAAGGTCTCGGGCGTGCAGGACCTGATCGCGATCTACTCCGACCTCGCCGCGCGCTGCGACTACCCGCTGCACCTGGGGCTGACCGAGGCCGGCATGGGTTCCAAGGGGATCGTCGCCTCCACCGCCGGCATGGCCGTGCTCCTGCAGCGCGGGATCGGCGACACCATCCGCGTCTCCCTCACCCCCGAGCCCAATGGCGATCGCACCCAGGAGGTCATCGTCGCGCAGGAGATCCTGCAGACCATGGGCCTGCGCGCCTTCACCCCGCTGGTGGTCGCCTGCCCGGGCTGCGGCCGCACCACGAGCACCGTGTTCCAGGAGCTCGCGCAGCAGATCCAGACCCACATCCGCCATCGCATGCCGCAGTGGCGCCAGCAGTACTCCGGCGTCGAGGAGATGACGGTGGCGGTAATGGGCTGCGTCGTGAACGGCCCGGGTGAGAGTAAGCACGCCAACATCGGCATCAGCCTGCCCGGCACGGGCGAGCGCGCGGTCGCCCCCGTGTACGAGGACGGGGAGAAGACGGTGACGCTCAAGGGAGAGCGCATCGCCCAGGAGTTCCAGGAGCTGGTCGAGGCCTACGTGGCGCGCCACTTCGAGCCCCTCAGCCCATGAGCGAACTCGCACAGCGTCGCTGCAAGCCCTGCGAGGGCGGCACGCCGCCGCTGCCGCAGGAGCGCGCCCGCGCGCTCCTTAAGGAGCTCGACGCGCAGTGGAAGCTCAGCGACGAGGCGCGTGCGCTCAAGCGCGAGTTCCGCTTCCGCGACTTCTACCGCACCATGAGCTTCGTCAACGCGCTCGCCCACATCGCCAACATCGAGGATCACCACCCGGACCTCGAGGTCGGCTACAACTACTGCCGCGTGACCTTCACCACGCACGCGGTGAAGGGGCTGTCCGACAACGACTTCGTCTGCGCGGCGAAGGTCGACCAGATCGCGCTCGCCTGAGGGTGCCTGCCGCGACGCGCACGGGCGCGCTCGCGCGCCGGGGACCGCTGCCCCCCGGGCTCCTCGGGGCGGCGTTCGTGGTGCTGTGGTGCACCGGCTACCCGAGCGTGCACCTGGCGCTCGCGCACTGCGCCCCCTTCACGCTCCTCACCCTGCGCTTCGGCGCGGCCGCCCTCGTTTTTGGCCTCCTCGCGCTCCTCGCCCGCGTGCCCCTGCCGCACGGACGGCAGCTCCTGCACAGCGCGGCGGTCGGGGTGCTGTCGCTCGCGCTGCAGTTCGGGTGCGTGTACTTCGCCGCCGCGCGCGGGGTCGGCGTCGGGCTGATCGCGCTCGTCATCGGGACCATGCCCATCGTGACGGCGCTCTTCGGGCTCGCCTTCGGGGAAGGGGTGCGCCCGCTGCAGTGGGGCGGTTTCGTGCTGGGCTTCGCGGGCGTGGCGCTGGCGGTCGGGGAAAGCATCCGCCTGGATGCGGGCGCCGGCACCGCGGCCTACCTCGCCGTGGCGGGAAGCCTCATCGCCATCAGCGCCGGCACGCTCTACCAGAAGCGCCTGGGGAGCGAGATCGACCTGCGCGCCGGCCTCACCGTGCAACACGTCGTCGCAACGCTGCTGCTCCTGCCCTTCGCCATGCAGGAGGGCTTCCGCAACGACGGCACGCGCGCGTTCCACCTGGTGCTCGGCTGGCTGGTAGCGGTGAACTCGGTCGGCGGGTTTGCGCTGTTCTTCCTGATCCTCAAGCGCGGTGCGGTGAACCAGGTGGCGGCGCTGTTCTTCCTGATGCCGCCGGTCACCGCACTCATGGACTACCTGGTGTTCGGGGAGCCGTTCACCGGCTACCAGCTCGCCGGCATCGTGCTCGCGGCGCTCGGGGTGTTCCTGGCCACCCGGGGCGGGCTCAGCGCGCCGCGTCCGGCAGCTCCCCGCTCGTGCCCAGCGCCCGGCGAATGAAGAAGCGCTTGAGCTCCGGGCTGCGCCCGACCAGCCCCAGACCCGCCTGCGACAGGCGCGCCACCGGTCCCGACCCATGCGCGAGCACCCGGTCGAACACGTCGATCGAGCGCGCCATGAGCGCGACCTCCGTCTTGCGCCAGCGCTCGTAGGCACGCAGCACCCGCAGCGCCCCCGGGTCCTCGCGCGCGGCGACCGCGCCTGAGACCCGCTGCGTGAGCGCCGCGGCATCCAGGAGGCCCAGGTTCACGCCCTGCCCCGCCAGCGGGTGCACCACGTGGGCCGCATCACCGATGAGCGCCACGCGCTCGCAGACGTAGCGCGGCGCCGCGAGGCGCCTGAGCGGGTAGGAGTGCCGTGGACCTGCCAGCCGGACCTCCCCGAGCGCGTGCGCCGAGGCCTCGCTCACGGCGGCGGCAAAGGGCTCGTCGGCGAGCGCGCGGAGCGACGCCGCCCGTGCCGTGTCGGCCGACCAGACGATGGAACTGTGCCCGTCGAAGAGCGGCAGCAGGGCGAGCGTGCCGTCCTTCATGAAACGCTGCCAGGCGGTGTGAGCGTGCGGCCGCGCGGTGGCGACGTTCGCCACCAGCGCAGTCTCGCCGTACTCGCCCCGGTCGGCGGACAGCCCCGCGGCCGAGCGCAGCGGGGAGTCCGCCCCGTCGGCCCCGATCACGAGCTGCGCTGCGACCTCGCCTGCCTCCGTGCGCACCACCACGCGGTCGGCATGCAGGTTCAGTCCTGCGAACGCCGTGCGCTCGAGCCGGCCTCCGGCCGCCGTGAACGCCGCGAGCAGCGCGCTCTGCAGCAGGCGGTTCTCCAGGATGTGGCCGAGGTTCGGCTCGCCGGCCTCGGCGGCACCGAAGACCAGCGCCGCCGCGGGCGCCTGGCTCTCGTGCCAGACGCGCATGTGCTCGTAGGCCTCGAGGCGCCCGCTCGCCTCAAGCGCCGGCCAGGCGCCCGCGGCCCTGAGCACCCGCTCGCTCGCGCGCGAGATCGCCACCACGCGCGGCAGCGCAGGGGCCCCCGCGGCGGGGGCTTCCGGCACCTCGCGCTCGATGAGCGTCACGTCGAGCCCGGCGCGCTGCAGGAGCGACGCCGCGCAGGCCCCGACCGGGCCGCCGCCCACGACCACGACGGCGGTCATGGCTTCGATAGGCCGAGGCCGCGCGCGAGGCGCGGGACCGGGCCGGCGAAGCCCGCGCTGACGCGGGCGAGCTCCCGCTTGGCGGTCGGGCTGAGATCGAAGGCAAGGAGCCCGAGGTTACGCAGCAGCGCGAGCCCGGGACGCCGGTCGCCAAAGAGCTTCACCAGCGAGTCAGTGAAGCGCGTCACTCCCGCGCGGTCGCCGCCGCGGACCTCGCCGAAGCGCGCGAGCAGCGCCGCATCGCCGGCATCGCCGCGCTGCCCGGTGACCAACTCCGCGAGCATCGCGGCATCGCGCAGCCCTAAGTTGAAGCCCTGGCCGGCGACCGGGTGCAGCGCCTGGGCGGCGTTGCCGATGAGGACGGTCCTCGGAGCGACGGTGGCGGCCGCGCGCGTGAGGGCGAGCGGATAGGCGCCGCGATGCCCCGGCGCACTGAACCGGCCGGCGCGCCAGCCGAAGGCCTGCTGCAGCTCCCGGAGGAACTCGGGCTCGCCGGCCTCGAGCAGCGCCTGCGCCGCCTCCGGGGCCCGCGCCCACACCACCGCCAAGCGCTCGTGCGCGAGCGGCAGGAGTGCGATGGGCCCGGCGGCAGTGAAGCGCTCGAAGGCGCGGCCGCGGTGCGGCTGGTCGCTCGCAACGCTGGTCACGACGGCGACCTGGCCGTAGTCGCAGGTGCCCGCCTCGATGCCGGAGGCGGCCCGCACCAGGGACTGGGCCCCGTCCGCCCCGACCACCAGGTGCGCGCGGATCGTCTCCGGCCCGCAGGCGGCGCTCTCGAGGGCGATGTGTACGGCCTCGGGGGCGATGCGGATCTCGCGCACCTGCGCGGGCACGCGCAACAGCAGGTCCTTCCGCTGCTCGAGGGCGCGCCACAGGGCCGTACCGATGGTGCGGTTGGGCACCACGTAGCCGAACGCCTCGATCCCCTGCTCGGAGGCGTCGAGGCGCGCCACCCCGAAGTGGCCGGCCTCGGAGATATGGATGCTCGTGATGGCCTGTGCCTCGGGCTGCATCTGCGGCCATACCCCCAGGGCCTCGAAGATCCGCCGGCTCGCGTTCCCCAAGGCGGTGGTGCGCTCGTCGAAGCTCGGCTGCCGGCCGCTCTCCAGCGGCACGCTCTCGATGAGCGCCACGCGGCGGCCGCTGCCAGCAAGGGCGAGGGCGCAGCTTGCGCCCACCATGCCGCCGCCGACGATGGCGACGTCCACGTGCCCGGTTGCAGGAGTGCTCATGGGATGGGCTGTGGTGGTCGCGCCGCCTCAGGCGCGCGCCATCAGGGCCTCGATCTGGTCCGGGTCCTTGGGTGCCCGGGCGGTCAGCACCTCGGCGCCCGTCTTGGTGACCACGACGTCGTCCTCGATGCGGATGCCGATGTTGCGCATGCGCTTGGGTAAGCCGCGCTGCGAGGCAGGCAGGTAGATGCCGGGCTCGATGGTGAGCGCCATGCCCGGCTCGAGCACGCGCCACTGGTCGCCGACCTTGTAGTCGCCGACATCGTGCACGTCGAGGCCCAGCCAGTGACCGGTGCGGTGCATGAAGTAACGGCGGTAGGCCTCGGACTTGATGAGTGCCGGGACCCGGCCCTTGAGCAGGCCGAGCTTCACCAGGCCCTGGGTGATCACCCGTACCGCGGCCTCGTGCGGGTCGTTCCAGTGGTTGCCGGGGCGCACTTTGGCGATCGCGGCACGGTTGGCCTCCAGCACCACCTCGTAGACCGCGCGCTGCTCCGGGGTGAACCGGCCGTTGACGGGGAACGTGCGGGTGATGTCCGAGGCGTAGCACTCGTACTCGCAGCCGGCGTCGATCAGGAGCAGGTCCCCGGACTTAAGTTCCTGGTCGTTCTCGCGGTAATGGAGGATGCAGCTGTTGGCACCCCCGCCCACGATCGGCGGGTAGGAGGTGTCGGCGTTGTGGCGGCGGAACTCGTGCACGAGCTCGGCCATCACCTGGTACTCGCTCGCCCCGGGCCGGCAGAAGCGCATGGCGCGCACGTGGGCGCGCGCGGCGATCTGCGCCGCGGTCCGCATCTGCTCGACCTCGGCCCGCGACTTGTAGAGGCGCATGTCGTGCAGCACGTGGTCGAGGGCCACGAACTCCTGCGGCGGGTGGCGGCCGTTGCGCGCCTGGGTGCGCAGCCCGTTGACCCAGCCGACCACGCGCTGGTCGAAGTCCGGGTAGACCCCCATGGTGTAGTACACGCGCTCGCGGTTCTCGAGCAGTCCCGGGAGGATCTCGTCCATGTCCGCGACCGGGAAGGCATCGTCGGCGCCGAAGTCGCGCTTCGCGCCCGAGGGACCCGCGCGTCGCCCGTCCCAGGTCTCCCGTTCCGGGTTGCGCTCGCGCACGAACAGGATGTACTCGGCCTGCGGCCGCCCCGGCACGAGGACCGCGACCGCCTCGGGCTCGGAGAAGCCGGTGAGGTAGTGGAAGTCGCTGTCCTGCCGGTAGGGATACTCGACGTCGCTGTTACGGTGGTGCACCGGGGCCGCCGGCAGGATGGCGATGGAATCGCGGCCCATCTGCCGCATGAGGTGGCGCCGGCGGCGCGCGAACTCGTCGCGGGGCACGCGCGGCCCCTAGTGCAGCGGGGCCGCGGTGGGCGCGGCCGGTGCGCGGGCGTGGGCGAGCTCCTCGAACAGGAGCTGCACGCCGACGCGTACGTACTCGACGAGCTCGGCGTAGGCGCTCTCGTTGGATTCGCTCTCCGCCTCGCCGTCCACCCCGGCGCGCGAGATCTCGATGAAGTCGCGCACGATCTCCCCGACCTCCCCCGGCAGCGTGCCCGGGTCCTGGATGGCGCCGGTCCCGAGGCCATAGAGGAATCCCTGGCACCAGCGCGCCAGCGCCGGGGTGCGCTCGCTCAAGGGGTGGGTGTCATCCGGCAGCACGAGCTCGAACTCCATGTCCGGCTGGATGAGCGCGGTGGCGGTCGAGTCGTACAGCTCGCGCAGCGCCTGGGTGACCTCGGCCCCGGCCCGACCTTCGGGCAGGATCTCCTTCAGCCAGTCCTCGAACCGATAGCCGCGCGCGCCGCACAGGCTGCCGGCGAGCGTGCCGTGCGCCTCGGCGGCGTCGGCGAGCGAGTGGGCTCGGGTGAGGAGCTCCTGCGTATGGGTGTAGTCGGGCTGCATCATGTCAAAGACCACATTATATGATTGACCGGCCAAAGAGCGCGGCTCTATAGTCCCAAGCCATGAGCGACACTACAAAAACACAACTGGATCTTGAGCTCACCCGACTCACCAAGCGCATCGAGGAGCTCGTCCTGGTGCTCGAGCACCTCAAGGACGAGAACCGCGCGCTGCGGGCCCGCCACGAGAGCCTCGCCGGCGAGCGCGCCTCCCTCCTGCACAAGAACGAGCAGGTGCGCACCCGCGTCGAGGCCATGATCGGGCGCCTGAAGACCCTGGAGCACGGTACGTGAGCCAGGGTGAGCCGGCACGCGTCAGCGTGCGGATCATGGAAAAGGAATACGTGGTCGCCTGCCCCTACGAGGAACGCTCGGCGCTCCTGGACGCGGCCGAGTTCCTGAACGGCCGCATGCGCGATGTCCGGGACAGCGGCAAGGTGGTCGGCCATGACCGCATCGCCGTGATCACCGCCCTGAACCTCGCGCACGAGTTCCTCAAGGGCCGCGACCGCGAGACCAAGCTCGATTCGGGCGTCGGACAGCGGGTCCGGGCGCTGCGTGAGCGCGTCGAGGGCGCACTCGAAAAGGGCCAGCAGCTCGAACTGTGAGTGAAGTCGTGGTTCGCCTACAGGCGCGCGCCACATCCATGGTGTACAGTGACTCCCGCGTCGCCTGCGGTGTTCGATACGCGGACCGGGTTACCTCGGACCCTAATTGAAACACCCTAGGGACCAGGGCTTGCGCGCAGCACTGTGCACGTCCGCCTCCGAGCGGAAAGCCTTACCTGCCGCAGTCCGTCCCACCTGTTGCTCTGGTTCGAGAGCAACGGTTCGCACCGGCACAGGCGGGTGACGCCTTGAATTCGGCCCCTTCCGCCCCCCGCCGCCAGCTGCGCGCGCAGCTGGCGGCCCGGCGGCGCGCCCTCTCCCCCGCCGAACGCGCCCACGCCGCCTACGAGCTCGCCCGCCAGGTCGACCGTACCCTGCACCTGAAGGCGCACTGGCGCATCGCGCTCTACGCGAGCCTGCTGAACGAGCTGGACACCGCGCCGCTCATCGAACTGGCACGCGCGCGGGGCTGCCGCATCTTCCTGCCGCGCATCGACCGCCGCCGTGCCGGCCGCGGCATGCGCTTCATCGAGCTCAAGGGTGCCCTGCGGCGCAACCGTCTCGGGATCGACGAGCCGGAGGGCGGCACGGCCCTGGGAGCGCGCTGGCTGGACGTCGTGTTCCTGCCCCTGGTCGGCTTTGACCGCCACGGCCTGCGGCTGGGGACGGGCGGGGGGTTCTACGACCGCGCCTTCGCCTTCCGCCACCTGCGCCGCCACTGGCACGGCCCGAAGCTCGTCGGCATCGCCTACGCCTTCCAGCAGCTCGACCACATCGCGCACGAGTCCCACGACGTGCGCATGGATGCGGTCATCACCGATCAGGGGATCATCCGATGCAGTACTGGCTGATGAAGAGCGAGCCCTCCACCTTCGGGCTCAAGCAGCTCGCTGCGGCCCCGCGGCGCACGACCGGGTGGGACGGGGTGAGGAACTATCAGGCGCGCAACATGATGCGCGATGAAATGAAGAAAGGGGATCAGGCCTTTCTTTACTACTCCAGCACCGAGGAACCGGGCATCGCGGGCCTGATGCGCATCGTGAAGACCGCCTATCCGGACCCGACCGCCTTCGATCGCAAGGATCACCACTACGACCCCAAGAGCGACCCCGAGAATCCCACCTGGTTCATGGTCGACGTGCAGCTCGAGCGGGCGCTGAAGCGGATCATCACGCTCGAGGAACTGCGCGCGCACGAGAACCGGGAGCTCAAGGGCATGGCACTGCTGCGCCGGGGTAACCGACTGTCGATCACGCCGGTGTCGGCGGCGCACTGGAAGTTCATTCTCGCGCTCGAGTGATGTGCACTCGATGGAGTGCGAGCATGCTCGAGGTGGTGCGCGCCTACCACATGACGATGGTGCTCGCTTGTAATTTCGATTCGCGTGTATATACTCGGTCCCCGGACTAACCCGTCTCTAATTGGAGAGCCAACATGGCGAAGGCAAAGAAGAAGGCCAAGAAGAAAGCTGCGAAGAAGAAGTAGTGGCCTTAACTCGGCGATCGCGCAAGCGATCGCCGAGTCGAATTCGAAGACTGAGCCCGCCGCAACGCGGGCTCAGTCGTTTCTGGAATCCGCATTTTTTCCCTTGCCGCAGCGATGGCACCCATGAGCAACGATGCCGATGCCCTGAAGCGCCGCGCCGCGCTCGCAGCCCTGGAAATGGTGCCCGCCGGTGCCCTCCTGGGTGTCGGCACCGGCTCGACGGTGAACCTCTTCATCGCCGCGCTCGCGGCGAACCCAGGGCACGTGCGGCGTGCGGTCTCGAGCTCGCAGGCCAGCAGCGCCCTGCTCGCCGCCGCCGGCATCGAGGTCGTGGACCTGAACGAGGTCACCGGCCTCACCCTGTACGTGGACGGCGCGGACGAGGCCACCGCCCGGCGCGAGCTGATCAAGGGCGGGGGCGGTGCGCTCACCCGGGAGAAGATCGTCGCCGCCGCCGCCGAGCGTTTCGTATGCATCGTCGATGAGCGCAAGCTCGTCACCCGCCTCGGGCGCTTCCCGCTGCCCATCGAAGTCATCCCGATGGCCCGGGAGCTGGTGGCGCGCCGGCTGCGCGACGGCTTCGGCGGCCGCCCGGTCTGGCGCTCGGGGTACCTCACCGACAACGGCAACCACATCCTGGACGTGCACGACCTCGTGATCGAGGACCCCGTCGCGCTCGAGCGTGAGCTCAACCAGCTTGCCGGCGTCGTCACGGTGGGCCTGTTCGCCGCCCGGCCGGCGGACGTACTGGTGGTGGGCACGGCCTCCGGGGTCGAACGCCGCTGAACGGCTCGGGCCGTGCGGCCCGCCAAGAACCCCTGCAATCGACCGCCGGGTCGCACGGTGCGGTGCCGCATGGGCACCGCCGGCCTGCGCTGCGGCAACTCTTACCGCTTCATCACGCTTTCTTCATGCAGCTTCAGCCGTGCTTCATGCGGCCCGGGCGACGGATTCCTACCTTGGCGACGGTCCAATCGCGGACCTGAAACCTCACTCAAGGAAAACCGTCATGAACCTTCTGAAGTCGATTTACCGCTCCTCCCCCGCCTCCGTCACCCTGGTCGCCCTGGTGGGCCTGTTCACCGCCGGGGCACTGCCGGCCGCCGAGCACGGCGTCACCGTGAGCTACCGGGACCTGGACCTCACGACCCCCTCGGGTGCCCACACCCTGTACGACCGGATCCGCACCGCCGCGCGCACGGTGTGTGGCTACCGGGGAACGCAGCTCACCGACCAGGCGTTCTGGGACTCCTGCTACCGGGGTGCGATCACCGAGGCGGTCGCCAAGGTGAACAACCCGCTGCTGACCGCGGTGCACACCGGCCGTCCCGCCGATCCCGGCGTGGCGATGCTGCAGAAGTAGGCCCCTTGGACCGCGCCCCCGGCTGCGCAACCGTCCCCGTGCGCAGCTCTCCGGGGGCGCGGTCCCCGTTCTTCCCGCCCGGCGGGCGCCCGCCGCGCTTCGGGCGTAACATCGATCGAAAACAAGTACCGGACCCACCCGGCGGCGGACTCTTTCCGGGCATGGAGACGACGAGCGATCCTGCGAGCGGCACCGATCAGGCCGGCTTCCAGGTCGATGACCTGACCATCGACCTCGGGCGTCAGCGTGTCACGCGCGCGGGGACCGAGATCGCCCTGCCCCCGCTGTCCTTCGAACTCCTCCTCGCCCTGGCGCGCGCCGCGCCCAACGTCGTGACCTTCGATGAGCTGACCGAGCGGGTCTGGCCGGGACTGGTCATCAGCCCGGAGACCATCAGCCAGCGGGTGAAGCTGGTGCGCACCGCGCTCGGGGACGACCCCCACGCGCCCCGCTACATCGGCGGCGTGCGCGGCCGCGGCTACCGCATGGTGGCCACCGTCAGGCCCCTGACCGAGCGGCGCCGCGTCATCGAGTCGGTGACCCCTGAGTGGCTGCGCAAGGCCACCGAGGGCACCCCAGCGCCGCCGCCGCCACCACCGGCACCGCCCGTGCCGGCGGACGGGGGCCCGCCTGCGACCCCGGGGCTCATGGGCTGGGTGGGTGCCGCTGCGATCGTGCTCCTGCTCCTCGCGCTGCCGTGGGGCGCGACGCACCTGTGGCGGCGCACCCCGCCGGCAGCCTCCGATGCCAGCGTGGTCGTGCAGCCGCCGCATACCATTGCGGTACTGCCGCTGGTGGACGTGACCCCGGGGGACGGCAACAGCTACCTGGGCGAAGGGCTGGCGCAGGAACTGTCGGCGCGACTGGCCCGCATCCACGGCCTGAGGGTCGCATCGCGCACCTCGGCGTTCGCCTTTCGTGGCCGCGAGACCGACGTGCGGACCATCGGCCAGACCCTCGGCGTGCGCCACGTACTCGAGGGCAGCGTCATGCGCACTGGCAACCAGCTGCGGGTCACCGCGCAACTGGTGGATGCGGCTTCCGGCTTCAATGTCTGGTCGCAGACCTACAACCGCACCTGGGAGGACCTCGTGGCCATCCAGGATGACGTGGCGCGCTCGATCGTCGGCACGCTCCAGGTGGTGCTCGCCGGCGAGCTCGACCCGCACCCGCCCACGACGCGCGTCGATGCCTTCGACCTGTACCTGTCCGGGATCGCCCAGCTGAGCGCGCCCGGTCACACGGGGCTCGAGCAGGCCGGCGACAGCTTCCGCCGCGCCCTGGCTCTGGATCCGAAGTTCGCCCTCGCCTACGCCGGGCTGTGCGAGCGCTACACCATCGGCTACGAGAGCACGCGCGATGCGGCCCTCATTCCGCAGGCCGAGAGCGCCTGCGACGCCGCCCTCAAGCTCGACCCGTCGCTGCGCGAGGTGTCCGCAGCCCTCGCACACCTCTACGTGGTCAGCGGGCGCAGCGCGGCGGCCGTCGCCCTTTACCAGGAGGCCATCCGCGCCGATCCCGAGAACGCCGACGGCTACATGGGGCTCGGGGAAGCCCTGGAGGGCGAGCACCAGGCCGCCGAAGCCGAGCGTGCCTACCGCCGTGCCGTCGATGCCGAACCCACCTACCCCGGCGCGCAGACCGCGCTCGGCTCCTTCCTGCTGCGGCACGGCCGGGCCGCGGCCGCGGTGCCCCTGTACCGCCGCGCCACCGAGCTCACCCCGGCGAGCCCCACCCCCTACAACAACCTCGGTGCGGCACTGGAGATGACGGCGGACTTCACCGGCGCCGCGGCGGCCTTCGAGCGCTCGCTCGCGCTCGCGCCCACCCGCAGCGCCTATTCCAACCTCGGCACGGTGTACTACTTCCTCGGCCGCTACCCCGACGCGGTGCGCATGTTCGGGCGGGCCACGGAACTCGCGAGCGAGGATCACCGCGTTTGGGGCAACCTCGCCGATGCGCGCTGGCAGATGGGCGCCGACCACGGGGCGGCCCAGGACGACTACCGCCATGCCATCGCCCTGGCGCGGCGCAGCCTCGAGGTCAACCCGCGCGACGGCATCGGCTGGATGCAGCTCGCCTACTACAGCGCGCGTGCGGGGGATGCGAAGGCGGTGCCCGGCTACGAGAGCCGCGCCCTGGAACTGGATGCCGAGGACGAACTGGTCCACTACTACGCCGCGCTGATCGCCCTCGAGCGGGGCAATGCGGACGCCGCGCTCACCTCGCTGCGTCGCGCCGTCGAGCTGGGCTACCCGCCGCAGCTGGTGCGCGCGGCGCCCGACTTCGCGGCGCTGCGCGCCGATGCGCGGTTCCGGCTTCTGGTCGAGGGCCGGGAGCACTCCCCGCCTGCCTGACCTGTGGTTTGCAAAGTGCCGCGCGGCGCGCGGCGAAGGAGACCGTCCATGTCCCAGGAACATGCGCTCATCGTGATCAGCCCGATACTGGAAGTTCAGACCGTGGTGGTCCACGTCGAACAGGGAACGCTCTGGTGCACACCCAACGGCGGGGCGCTGCGGGTGCCGCCGCGCTCGCTGGTGCGCTGGCAGTGCGCCTACCCGTTTTCCATCAGCTTCCAGCAGCTCGGCGGCGCCCATGCGCCGTGGCCGCCGCTGCAGTCGCACCCGGAGGCCGGCGGCATCGAGGCCATCGAGCTGAAGTCACCGGTATCGCTGCCGCGCGATGTGCAGGAGCCCTTCTACGAGTACAGCGTGCGCGTGGGCAACCTCACCCTCGACCCGATCATCATTGTCGACAAGTAAGCCGGCAGCGCCCGGCCTGCGATGCGACGAGCCGCGTGTGCCCGCGCGACGGGCGCCGTTGCTTTGATGCGGCCGGCGCGCCGTGGGTTTAAATGAGCCGCGCGAACGCGGCTCAGCGGTGCCGTTCGCGCCACGATCAGTCCCACTCGCGCCACGAGCGGACCCAGTTTGCCTGGACGTTTTGTCCTTTTTCATGTTCGCGGCATCCAATCGTGCAAGGACCATGATGCCAAGGGCGTAACGCCCACGCCGCGGTCCTACAGGAACAACCGAGAGGACTGCACATGGACACCATCCGCATCATTCGCCCCGTCACCCTCGCCGCGCTGGCCCTCGTCGCCGCAGCCGGCATCGCCACCACCGCGCAGGCGCAGAGCACGTTCTACGCAGAGCCGGTGCACCTGCACGTGAAGTACAGCGACCTCGACACCGCCAGCGTCAGTGGCGCCACCACGCTGTACCGCCGCATCCAGGGAGCCGCGCACTTCGTGTGCGGGGAGGAAGGCCGCACGCTCGCCGCCCAGGCACAGTACAAGAGCTGCGTGCGCTCGGCCGTCGCCGATGCGGTGAGCAGCGTGCAGAACCCGCTGGTGACGGCGCTCTACGAGGGCCGCACCCCGCAAGCGCAGACCGCAGCGCTCGCCAAGTAAGGCAGCAGCCGTGCAAAACAAAAGGGCCCGTCCTTGCGGACGGGCCCTTTGTCGTTTGGCTGGGGGACTAGGATTCGAACCTAGGTAAACGGAGTCAGAGTCCGTTGTCCTACCACTAGACGATCCCCCAAGTAAGGCGGGACGACGAATACTACGACGGACCGGGGCGCTGTGCCCGCGGTCCGTCGCATGCGATCAGCGCTTGGAGTACTGCGGTCCGCGGCGGGCCTTGCGGCGCCCGACCTTCTTGCGCTCGACCTCGCGCGCATCGCGGGTCACGAACCCGGCATCGCGCAGCGGCTTGCGCAGGCTCTCGTCGTACTCGATCAGGGCACGCGTGATGCCGTGGCGGATGGCGCCGGCCTGGCCGGTGATGCCGCCCCCGTCAACCTTGACGCGGATGTCGAAGTTGGCGGTGAGCTGCACGGCTTCCAGCGGCTGGCGCACGATCATGCGGCCGGTCTTGCGGCCGAAGAACTCATCGAGCGAGCGCTCGTTGACGGTGATCTTTCCGTTGCCCGGCTTCAGGTACACCCGCGCGGTGGCGGTCTTGCGGCGGCCGGTGCCGTAGAGGGTCGGAGTGGCAGGCATGATGCTTGTTTGATTCCTATTGGATCTCGAGCGGCTTGGGCTGCTGGGCCGTGTGCGGGTGCTCGCCGCCGGCGAACACGTGCAGCTTCTTGAACATGCGCCGTCCGAGCGGGTTCTTCGGCAGCATGCCCTTGACCGCGAACTCGATGGCGCGCTCGGGGTGCTCGGCGAGCAGCTTCTCCAGCGCGATCGACTTGATGCCGCCGATGTAGCCGGTGTGGTGGTAGTAGATCTTGTCGGTGAGCTTGCGCCCGGTGACGCGGATCTTGCCGGCATTGACGACCACGATGTGGTCTCCCATGTCGACGTGCGGGCTGTAGTCAGCCTTGTGCTTGCCCTTGAGGCGGTGGGCGATCTGCGAGGCGAGCCGCCCCAGCGTCTTGTCGCTGGCATCGACGACGAACCAGTCGCCTCGGACGGTGCCGGCATTGGCGAATACGGTCTTCATAGCTCACTCGTGGCTGCGGCCTTTGGATACGGCGGCGGGGGTGACTCCCCGCACGCGCCCTAAGGCCCAAAAAAAGGCGGGCAAGTGTACTCAAGGGCCTGTCCCAATGCAAAGAGCGGGCCCTCGAGGGCCCCTGGGGCGCCGCCCGGCCCCAAGGCGGCGGCGGCAGGGGGGCGTTATGCCCCTATAATGACACCTTAGATATGGAGTCCGGTCGCAATCTCGACTCTGCCATCGCCGCCGCCGATCGCGCCCTGCGCGCTGTCTTCGCGCCGGCGCGCGCCCGCCGCCCGGCCCCCGCGGCGCCCTCCCCGGCTGAGCCGCTGTCTGAGGCCGAGCGCCGCAATGCCGCCGGCCTCATGCGTGTCAACCATACCGGGGAGCTGGCCGCCCAGGCGCTCTACCACGGACAGGCATTCTTCGCGCGCTCCGGGGAAACCCGTGCCCTCCTGATGCAGGCCGCCGCGGATGAGTCGGACCACCTGGCGTGGTGCGAGCTGCGCCTCAACGAGCTGTCCTCGCGCCCGAGCCTGCTGAATCCGCTCTGGTATGCGGGCTCCTTCGCCATCGGCGCACTCGCAGCATTCGCAGGCGACCGGGCGAGCCTCGGCTTCGTGGCCGAGACTGAGCGCCAGGTCGAGGGTCATCTCCAGTCGCACCTGGAGCGGCTGCCGCCAAGCGATACCCGCAGCCGTGCGATACTTGAAACCATGAAGGCCGAGGAGGTCGCCCATGGGGCGAGCGCTCTGCGCGCGGGGGGGATCCCGCTGCCCGGCCCGGTGCGCGAACTCATGCGCCGCACCGCCGCCGTGATGACAGGGACGGCGTACTGGGTCTGAGATCAAGCCCGCAGGACAAGCGGGTCCGTGTACATTAGTTCTTTCTTGGGGAGCCGGTATGGAAGAGAACGTGAAGCCGCTGAGCGAGATACCTGCGATCAACCGGTTTCTAAGTTACTGCCGCATCCGCGCAGTACCTTCGAAGACGGTGGTCATCCACGCAGGTGATCTGCCGGACGTTCTCTACTACATCATCTCCGGCTCGGTCGAGGTCATGATCGAGGACGAGGAAGGCAACGAGATGGTGCTCGCCTACCTCAACCGCGGGCAGTTCTTCGGCGAGATGGGCCTGTTCTACGAGCAGCCGACCCGCAGCGCCTGGGTGCGCACGCGCAACCAGTGCGAGCTCGCGGAGATGACCTACCCGCGCTTCCGCCAGATCGCCGCGGAAAGTCCGGGCCTGGTATTCGAGCTGGCGACCCAGCTGGCCACACGCCTGGACCGCACCAACCGCAAGCTCGGCGACCTCGCCTTCGTGGACGTCACGGGCCGCGTCGCGCACGCCATCATGGATCTGTGCGGCGAGCCGGATGCCATGACGCACCCGGAGGGCATGCAGATCAAGGTTAGCCGCCAGGAGCTGTCGCGCCTGGTGGGCTGCTCGCGCGAGATGGCCGGACGGGTGCTGAAGGTACTCGAGGAGCAGGGCCTGCTGCGGGCCACCGGCAAGACCATCGTGGTGTTCAATGCGCGCCCGAAGATGAAGACGCGCCCGGTGATCGTGCCGGCCAAGCCCGGCGCCACCGCCGGCAAGGCCGCCGCCCAGGTCGACCTCGACGACGACGACGAGGATGACGAGGACGACGACGAGTAGCCCTCGCCGGGCGCCCGCCCGGGGCAAGCGCTAGGGCTTGCCGTTCCCGCCCGCCGCCGCGATCTCGCGGCGCATGGCCGCGATGGTCTGGGCGTAGTCCGTGCTGCCGAAGACCGCCGATCCTGCGACGAAGGTGTCGGCGCCTGCGCGCGCCGCGGCGCGGATGTTATCCACCTTGATGCCCCCGTCGACCTCCAGGCGCACCTCGCGTCCCAGGGCGTCGATGCGCCGGCGTGCATCGCCGAGCTTGCGCAGCGAGGTCGGGATGAACTGCTGCCCCCCGAACCCCGGGTTCACCGACATGATCAGCACCAGGTCGACCAGCTCGAGGGTGTAGTCGAGGTAGTCCAGCGGGGTCGCCGGGTTGAACACCAGTCCCGGTCGGCAGCCGTGCTCGCGTATCAGCGAGATCGTGCGGTCTACATGCTCGGTCGCCTCCGGGTGAAAGCTGATGTAGGTCGCCCCCGCGGCAGCGAAGTCCGGCACGATCCGGTCGACCGGGCTCACCATCAGATGCACGTCGATCGGGGCCTTGATGCCGTGCTTGCGCAGCGCCGCGCACACCATCGGCCCGATGGTGAGGTTGGGCACGTAGTGGTTGTCCATGACATCGAAGTGCACTACGTCGGCCCCGGCGGCGAGCACTGCCTCCACGTCCGCCCCGAGGCGGGCGAAGTCGGCCGACAGAATCGAGGGAGCGATCCAGGGTGTGGGCATGCGGGTTCAGCCGGACTGGGCGGTTTCGGGCCCGGTGAGACGCGTCAGCGCCTCGCGGTACTTGGCGCTGGTGCGTTCTATCACCTCCGGGGGCAGGTGCGGGCCAGGCGCCTTCTTGTTCCAGTCGAGCGTCTCCAGGTAGTCGCGTACGAACTGCTTGTCGAAGCTCGGCGGGCTCGTGCCCACACGGTAGGTGTCGGCGGGCCAGAAGCGCGAGGAGTCGGGCGTCACCACCTCGTCGATCAGCGTAAGCGTACCGCGCTCGTCCACCCCGAACTCGAATTTGGTGTCGGCCACGATGATGCCGCGGCGCGCCGCGTGCGCGGCGGCGAAGCGGTACAGCGCAAGCGCCGTGTCGCGCACGCGCGCGGCGAGCTCCGCGCCCACCAGCTCCGTCACATGCGCGAAGCTGATGTTCTCGTCGTGGGCCCCGGCCTGCGCTTTGTAGGCAGGGGTGAAGATCGGTTCGGGCAGACGCTCGGCCTGGCGCAGCCCCTGCGGCAACCGGATGCCGCACAGGGTCCCGCCAGCCTGGTAGTCCTTCCATCCCGAGCCGATGAGGTAGCCGCGCACCACCGCCTCCACCGGGAGCGCCTTCAGGCGCCGCACGATGACGGCGCGGCCGGCGAGCAGTGCGCGGTCGGCCTCGGTCCGGACCACGCTCCCGGGGTCGCGCCCGGTCAGGTGGTTGGGCACGATCTGGCGGGTGCGCGCGAACCAGAAGTTGCTGATCCCGTTCAGCACCTCGCCCTTGCCCGGGATCGGGTCCGGCAGCACCACGTCGAAGGCCGACAGGCGGTCGGTGGTGACGATGAGCATCGAGTCGGCATCGACGGCATAGATGTCACGCACCTTGCCCTCGTGCAGGCGCTCAAGTCCTGACAGCTGGGTGCGGAAAACGGTAGGGGCTGACATGCTTGGTACTATAGCGACCCTTTAACCGCCCTACATCCCGCGCAAGGCCTGCGCCCGCAACGCTTCGCCCCGCAATGAAATGGATCGGCAAAATCACCGGCGGCGTGCTCGGGGGCCTGGTGCTGGGCCCCCTGGGCGCCGCCCTGGGACTGATGCTCGGCCACCAGTTCGACGCCGACGGCGACAGCGCCGACCCGGAGTTCGGTCCCGTGGAGGACCTGGCGACCATGCGCCAGCGCTTCTTCCGCGCCACCTTCCGCGTCATGGGCTACCTCGCCAAGTCCGACGGCCGGGTGTCGGAGGCGGAGATCTCCGCGGCGCGCATGGTGATGGGACAGCTGCGGCTGGGACCGGAGCAGACGCGCGAGGCGATCGACTGCTTCACCTCCGGCAAGCAGCCCCGCTTCAACTTCGAAGGCGAGATGGCGCAGCTGGCCCGCGCCTGTCGCGGCCGCCCGGAGATGGCGCGTACCTTCCTCGAGATCCAGGTGCGCGCCGCGCTGGCCGGCAACAACATGGGCGGCCCGGTGCGCCCGCGACTGATCCGCCTCGCCCAGCTCCTGGACATATCGGCGCTCGAGTTCGCGCACGTGGAGGCGGTGCTGCGCATCCAGAGCGGTGCCTTCCGCAGCGGCCCCTCGCCCGGGGGTGGCGCGGGAGCCGGCACCCGCGCGCCCCCGCGCACCGATGCCATCGCGGAGGCTTACCGCGTCCTCGGCACCGAACCCAGGGCGAGCGATGCGGAAGTGGTGAAGGCTTACCGCCGCGCCCTGCACCGCCATCACCCGGACAAGCTGCAGGCCAACGGCCTGCCCGAGTCGATGATCGAGCACGCCAAGGAGCGCACCCAGCAGATCATCGAGGCCTACGAGCTGGTCTGCGAGCGGCGCGGCATGCGCAAGTGAGGCGCCGGGACGGCCGCAGAGCGCCTCAGGCCGGCTTGATGTTGGCGTTCAGCCGGAACAGGTTGTCCGGGTCGTAGCGCTTCTTCAGCGTCGTCAGGCGCGCGTAGTGGTCGCCGTAGGCGGCATGCACGCGCGCCTCGCGCTCGTCGCTGTTGGCGATGTTCACGTACTGGCCGTGCGTCAGCGGCTCGATCTTGGCCCAGGCGCTGCGCACCCACTCGGTGTTGGGGCCGGCCTCGGCGCCGCCCACCGGCCAGAAGCCCGCGAGCCCCATGTTGTGGCTCGAGCCGCGCCCCCAGTACGCGGTGGAGTCCACCGGGACGCGTGCGATGGCGCCACCCTGGTGCTGCAGCCACACCGACAGCATGTTGGAGGGGGCCGCCTCCATGGTGTCGACCAGAATGTCGATGAGCTCCGGGCTCAGGCCCGCGATCAGGCCGCCGCGGACGTAGGCCGCGAAGCGCGCGAACCCGGGCGTGTTGGCGCTGCCCTGGAGCGTGAGGTAGCTCGCCGGCGCCAGCTCGTCCTTGAGCGGCTTGCCCAGCTTGCGCAGCGGTGCGAGCACCCGCGGCGCGTCCGCCAACGGCCCGCTGTAGCACACGTCGAACTCGATGACGTGCCCCATCTTCTCGTCGGTCTCGAAGTTGATGTCGACGTACAGCTCATCGGGCGCCTGCGCGATGTAGTCGGCGAAGTGCCGCAGCAGCTGGCGGCCGCCCGCCAGCGGGAAGTAGATCGAGCCGCCGTACATGTGCGGGTCGACCTCATGCAGCTGGAAGTCGAAGTCAGTGACCACCCCGAAGTTGCCGCCACCGCCGCGCAGGGCCCAGAAGAGGTCGGGGTTTTCCTCCAGACTCGCGCGCTGCCAGTGCCCGTCCGCAGTGACCACCTCGATGGATCGCAGGTTGTCGCAGGAGAGCCCGAAGCGGCGGCCGATGCGCCCTACCCCGCCCCCGAGGGTGAGACCTGCCACGCCGGTGTCGGCAACCGTCCCGACCGTGGTGGCGAGCCCGAATGCCAGTGACTCGCGGTCGAGGAAGCCGAGCAGCGACCCGGACTGCACCCGGGCGCGCTTGGCGAGCGGGTCGACATCGACACCGCGCATCGGGGACACGTCGATCATGATGCCGTTGTCGCAGGCGGACTGGCCCGAGAGGCTGTGCCCACCGCCATGCACGGCGGTCAGGAGGCGGTGTCCGGCGGCGAAGTTCACGGCGCGCACCACGTCGGCGCCACCGGCGCAGCGGGCGATCAGCGCCGGCTTCTTGTTGAAGGCCGGGTTCCACAGGCGGCGCGCGGCGTCGTAGTGCTCGTCACCCGGCACCAGCAGTTCCCCACGCATGAGCGTGCGCAGTTCATCGATCTCGGCCCCCTTGAGCGTGACCGGCTTGCCCTCGAGGTCGACTGCGGTGACTTCCGCGGCGCGGGCACTGCGCCAGCCGGCAAGGGAGGCAGTGGCGAGGGTGGCGACGGCGGCGGAGCAGAAATCCCTGCGTTTCATGTTGTTTTCCCCGAGCTGACACTCAAGCGCGGCGGTGAGCGTGCGCCTCGCCCTGCACGAGCGTCAAGGCTGTGTACTGGGCCAGTACTTCCTGCACCGCAGGCCATTTTTCGAGGCAAGGATATC
>JAFEDU010000021.1 GCA_018241425.1 Pseudomonadota bacterium | reverse complement strand
CTGAGCGAGCATGGCGTGTCGCTGAGCACGGGCACGATGTGGCGGGCGGTGCGCAAGCTCGGGCTGACGCTCAAAAAAAGTCGCTCCGCGCCGCCGAACAGACGCGCGCGGACATCGCTGCGGCACGCGACGCATGGCGAGGCCTGCAACGCCGGCTGAAGCCGGAGCGCCTGATCTTCCTCGACGAGACCTGGACCAAGACGAACATGACGCCCTTGCGCGGTCGCAGCCGACGCAGCCAGCGCCTGATCGGCGCCGCGCCGTTCGGGCACTGGAACACCAGCACGTTCCTGGCTGGCTTGCGTCATGATCGGATCGTCGCGCCGCTGGTGCTGGACGGCGCGATCAACGGCCGCAACCTTCGGGCCTATGTCGAGCAGTTCCTGGCACCGACCCTGGGCACTGGCGACATCGTCATCGCCGACAACCTGGGCAGTCACAAGGTCGCAGGCGTGCGCGAGGCGATCGAGGCCCGCGGCGCCAGTCTGCTGTTCCTGCCGCCCTACTCGCCCGACCTCAACCCGATCGAGTGTTTGATCCCATGGTTTGATGGTGCATTCTTGTCATGCGAGTGGAAGGAGGCGCTATGGGACAGGTTCTCCACGGCTGCGCCACGACGACAGAGGCGGTCCGTCGCGCGATCCAGCATAGTCAAGAGAGCCTGAGGACCCTCGCCAGCCGCTACGGCGTCAACCCGAAGACCATCGCCAAGTGGCGCAACAGAACGTCCGTCGCCGATCTCCCGACCGGTCCGAGGCAACCGACGTCGACGGTCCTGTCGCCCGAGCAGGAAGCCATCATCGTCGCCTTCCGACGGCATACGCTGCTGCCGCTCGATGACTGCCTCTATGCGTTGCAGGCCACTATCCCCAGCCTGACACGTTCCTCATTGCATCGCTGCCTGCAGCGGCACGGCATCGGCAGGCTGCCCGAGGTCGACGGCGACAAGGCGCCAAAGAAGCGCTTCAAAGCCTATCCGATCGGGTTCTTTCACATCGACATTGCCGAGGTGCAGACCGAACAGGGACGGCTCTACCTCTTCGTCGCGATCGACCGCACCAGCAAGTTCGCCTTCACGCAGCTTCATTCCAGAGCAACGACGCGCATCGCAGGCGACTTCCTGCGCGCGCTGGTCAAAGCGGTCCCGTACAAAGTCCACACCGTTCTCACCGACAACGGCATCCACTTCACAGACCCGAAAGGCGGAGCGTGGAACCCGGCCGAGATCCGCCAGTTGCTCGCCGACAAGCAGCTCTTCAGAGCCCATGCCTTCGAATATGCCTGCGCCCTGCTCGACATCGACCATCGACTGACCAAGCCAGCTCACCCGTGGACCAACGGCCAGGCCGAACGCATGAACCGAACCATCAAGGAAGCCACCGTCCGGCGGTTCCACTACGAAACCCATCAGCAGCTCGAGCGGCACCTCGCAGACTTCGTCAATGCCTACAACTTCGCCAGGCGGCTCAAGACCCTGAAGGGCCTCACGCCCTACGAGTTCATCTGAAAGGCATGGCATTCAGAGCCGCAACTCTTCAACCTCAACCCGCTCCATCAAATGCCAGGACTAGACATCTAGCGGACGGCGGTGCAGCTGCGCCCCGACACCTTCGCTCGGATCGCGCAGGCGGCGATGGCGTCGGCGACCGGGATGCGATGGCTCGACCTGGAAGGGGTTCCACCGCTTCCTCTCCACCACCGCCACCTGAGCGACCCCGCCCGGCGCGCTCAGGGCCGCAGCAGCGTCCGCGCCACGGCGCGCTGCCAGCCGGCGTATTTGCGCGCCCGCTCCGCATCTTCCATCGCCGGCAGGAAGCGCCGCTCCGCCGTCCAGCGCCGGGCGAAGAGCTCGGGCTCGGGGTAGAGCCCCGCCGCCATGCCGGCGAGGTAGCCGGCGCCGAGGGTGGTGGTTTCGAGGCAGGTGGGACGATCGACCGGGGCACCCAGGATGTCGGCCAGGAACTGCATCGCCCAGTCGCTCGCGCTCATGCCGCCATCGACGCGGATGACGGTGCCGCCCGGCGCGGCGCCCGCGAAATCGGCGTGCATCGCCTCCAGCAGGTCGCGGGTCTGGTAGCCGACCGATTCGAGCGCGGCGCGCGCGATCTCCTTCCGCGTGGTGCCGCGGGTGATGCCGGACAGCAGGCCCTGCGCCTCGCTGTCCCAGTGCGGCGCGCCGAGGCCGACGAAGGCGGGCACGAGATAGACCGCCTGCTGCGGATCGGCCTGTTCGGCGAGCGCGCCGG
>JAFEDU010000020.1 GCA_018241425.1 Pseudomonadota bacterium | reverse complement strand
CGGCTAATCAGAACCCGGCCGGGCTTGGGACGTTTATCTACGATCTCAGGTTTCCGGGGCAGGTGTATCAGGCGGAGACGGCGCTAAATCAGAACATCCAGCGAGACTACGATCCGCTGACGGGTCGCTACATGGAGCCGGACCCGCTTCTGCAGATGAATCGGTTCGTCACCGATACGTCAGTTTTCCTAGTCCCCGTGTTGTTGAAAACGCCCCAGTGGCTGCAGCCTTTCAGTTACGTGGTTAATCGACCAACGATGGAGATCGATCCCTATGGTTTGGGCCCCCTGCAGCTACTAAAGTGCATGTACTACGGGGACAAGGTGGCCGACGCCGGCAAGCAATGCCAGGGCGAGTGCCCAAAGTCCTATGAAGGCACGATCAAGTTCATTCAGCAGTACGCGACAAATGGATCTCTGGAAACCGCGGTATTGAACTGCACATGCAAGAAGGTTGGGCCAGAAGTCTGCGATAAATGGTTGTCGAACTGCTTTGCCGCTCCGATCATGCAAGGACCAAAGCCGTAGAGGAGTTGAAGATGCGATCATTGGTATTGTTAGTTGTCGTAGGTATCGTCTGCCTGGGCGGAGGTTTCTGGATCGGATCGGCTACCGCCGAAAACGCGCAACTGAAAGGCGCGAATGCCGCCCTGCTGGAAGCAGGTCGGGCGATGACAGCGGCACATCCCGAAAAAGCGGTGCAGTATGCATTCGCAGCACTTGACAGAGATCCTCGGCTCTATTCGGCCTATGAAATAGTCGGTGATGCAATTACCACAGAAGGTGCAAAGGATCTGCAAAAGCGGTTCTATGGCGAAGCGCTCGATCAACTCCAGAACAATAAGCAATCACCCGTGGCAGGAGTGCTTTCGGACTCTCAGCTTTCGGTGGAGCGTTCGAGGATAGAGGGGAAACTTAAGAAGCTGGATAGCAGTTCCTGACAAGTGACCGCGAAATTGTTATCTCACTAAACCAGAACTACTTCAGAGACTACGATCCGCTCGTCGCTCGCTACGTCGAGGCCGACCCGCTTGGGCTAAGGGGAGGCGTCGGTCTGTAAACCTATGTTCGCAACAGGCCAGTCTTGTCGACCGACCGACTCGGACTGGTCAGCTCACAGGATGTAGCGGAATTTGTTGAAAAAGCCATGGAGCTCTACAAGACGGTTTGCAAAAAGAACGACGAAGACTGCAAGGCATACGGGAACCGCATCTATAAAATGTGCGCGTCCAGTGCGTACGGCGTGGGTGGGGTGGCATGCAAACAAGTTGAGGATGCATTCACAGAGAAGTGCATTCTCGATCCAATTGGCACAGAGTGTAAGAAGCGCCCGAATTGTCTAGGAACGTCTAACTCCAGCGGAGCCGGACCGACTTTATGAAAGCACTGCCTCTAGTAATTGGAATTGTCGTTGGGTTGGTCTGCGGGATATTCCTAGGCCGACATCTCTCCGCCGCGGATTCGCAAGGCATAGATCGCGCGTACTCCGAACTACTCATGTTGTCGGAGCTACAGGCGCAATCCAAGATCAATCAAGCGATCTCGGAAGGCGACTCGACACGGGCATCTGAGCTAGCCTTGGTGCGTGTCCAGTCTGATCTTCACTACTTTGAGAAAGCGGTGAACGACCAGAGCCTGGTAACGAAACCTCCCCGCGTGTGTGCAACAGTCAAGACTGTCTCCGAAGATCTGCATGGGTACCTGCTAGCGCAGTCCGGTAAGTCGGATCCAATAGCGGACTCGCTTAAGGCACTCTCGTCTTGGTGCGTCACGACGCAAATGTCGGATCCCTCGCACGGCTAGGACCACACATATCAGAGCAGGAACAGGGGCTCAGCGCGTGCAACGAATGTAAGCCCGTCGTGGAGAAGCGACTGCAGGACGCAAGGGCGCTAAGGAACGAATATGAATAATGTGGCTATGGGCCTCTTTGGTGTTGGCAGCTGCTGCGACGATGCAGGCCACGGCATCACAGCCCCCGCTCGCGGTCGAGAACTCAAACGTTTCGGGTCGTGTGATTTTTAAGGCAGCAATTTGTTTTTTGTCGGCCTGCGCGTGGGCGTATGTCGCCACGCTAGCTTTTAGTAACTCTCGGCAAGGCATAATCTTAGTACTCGGGCCGGCGCTGTTGCTTCTTATATTTGCTGGAATATATCTGATTAAAGCTATCACCCAGCGGTACGACAATTGAGTTGCACCTAGGCGGGCGTTCCGAATAGTCGTAATGGTCCGGCCATGACGTCCGCGGAACCGCTGAACTTCCAGACCCTGCAACTCAGCCTCATCTACGAGTGGCTGGCGACGCGGGAGGGAGGCTCGAAAAAGAAGCCGTCGAAAGACCCCGGAGTGCTTCGGGAGCAGGGATTGGAAGGCAAACTGAGCGGGAGGGGTCGCGAGAAAGGGCGAGGGCGGGGTAACGATGATTTCAGCTTGTGACGACCTTCGGCGACCTGTCAGACCTTCCCATGCGATTCATGGAAGACTGAGTGGCCGGTTCATCACAGGCGCTTTCTTTCTGCGTGGGATGCTTCTAGAGCGCAGATGGCGGAATTCGTAAACGAACGCGGCGAATAAGCCTTAAAAACGATAAGGGAGAGCACCAGTTCCGCAACACGGTCATGGGGGGCCTCGGCGGCGCTCTCAGCAGATTTTCTCGGCTTCCGCGCGGCCACTGGCTCCGGTGGTCCGGGCTTTTGTAATGCAGGATTGTCCTGAGTCTCCAATTG
>JAFEDU010000001.1 GCA_018241425.1 Pseudomonadota bacterium | reverse complement strand
TATCCTTGCCTCGAAAAATGGCCTGCGGTGCAGGAAGTACTGGCCCAGTACAGTTGCTTGACAAGCCTTTGGCGGCTGCGTAGCGTGCGCCGCCTTCGCGTGGGGCCATAGCTCAGCTGGGAGAGCGCTTGCATGGCATGCAAGAGGTCGGCGGTTCGATCCCGCCTGGCTCCACCAGATCCCTCTTTAGATCTCCCACGCCCAGTTCGCGACCCACTGACTTTTGCCGGCCGTCCAGGCCTGCCATGCGTTGCATTTAGGCAACGTGTAACTCACTGGTTATAAATGGGTTCCCGGCTGACTGAAGCGCTGGGAACACAGAAATTGCCTCTGGTCTTATGCCAGTGCTAGTCTCAAGTTAAGTAAAGGCTTCAAGCCTTCAGAAAGAATCAACAACACACCGCAATACCCCCACAAGACGTGGCGGGATTAGTCGGTGATCGAGGGAGTACAACATGCGTTCCAGCGCCCGCATCCGCCTCACCTGGGCTGTGCTGGCCGGTCTGTCGGCGATCGCCGGCCCGGCCGTGGCCCAGCAGCAGAGTTCCACCCAGTCGCAGCAGGTCGAAGAAGTCGTGGTCACCGGCTCGCGCATCCTGCAGACCGCGGCCCAGGCATCCCAGCCGGTGTCGACCATCACGTCCGAGCAGATCGAGAAGACTGGCCTTGCCAGTGTCGGGGACCTGCTGCAGCAGCTGACCACCGGTGGCAGCGCCCTCAACGCCAAGTTCAACTCCTCGGGTAACTTCGGTTACCCGCCCGATGGCGGCGGCATCGGCGCGGGCTCGGCGCAGGTCGACCTGCGCAACCTCGACTCCAAGCGCACCCTGGTGCTGGTCGACGGCCTGCGCTGGGTGAACGAGTCCTCGGCCTCCGGCGTGAGCGGCAGCGCGGACCTCAACACCATCCCGATCTCGATCATCGACCATATCGAGGTGCTCGAGGACGGCGCCTCCTCGGTGTACGGCTCGGACGCCATCGCCGGCGTGGTGAACATCATCACCAAGAAGCGCATGGACGGCGTCGAGGTGAGCGGCTACACCGGCGACTACAGCAAGGGCGGCCGCACCACCGAGGCGAGCCTCACCGCCGGCGGCACCAGCGGTAAGTTCTCCGGCATCTTCGTGGCGACCTTCTACAACCAGGACGAGATCAGCTCGTCCAAGTGGTGGCAATCGTCCAGCCCCGAGCCGCTTGCCGGCGTCGGTGCTGGCAGCTCCGCCACGCCCCAGGGCCGGGCGACGTTCTGCGACCCGAATATTGCGGTGCCGAACTACGGCTCCTGCACCCCGGACCAGGGCAATTTCTACGACGTAACGCTCAACAACGGCACGACCAACCCGGTGTGGAACCCGAACAATCCGACCTCCGGGACCTACCACAACTGGAGCGGCGCAGACCGCTTCAACTACGCCCCCTACAACCTGTTGCTGACGCCCTCGCAGCGCAAGTCGATCTGGACCGGCGTCACCTATGACGTCACCGATTCGGTCCAGCTCTACGCCAAGGGCATGTTCATCAACCGCACGTCCACCAACCAGGCCGCGCCCGAGCCGATCTTCGTGGGCCCCTATGCCGGCACCGGCGGTATTGCGGACACGATCAACGTCTCGCGCCTGAACCCCTACAACCCCTACGGCATCGATCTGTGCGCCGTGGCCTCGACCTCCTGCGGCGTGGGTGCGGGCAACGATGTCGCGAACTTCGGCTGGATCACGCGCCGTCCGCTGGAAGCCGGGCCGCGCGTCTTCAACCAGAACGTCAACACCTGGTACTTCAGCACCGGCCTCACCGGCACGCTGCACATCCTCAATGGCTTCCACTGGGACCTGAACTTCATCGACTCCGATAACAACGCCAGCCAGAAGTTCACCGGCGGCTACAACATCGCCAAGATCGGAATTGCACTCGGCGACCCGGCGGTCTGCGCCCAGGTGCCCGGCTGCGTGCCGCTCGATCTCTTCGGCGGCCAGGCGCGTCCGATCACGAAGGCGATGCTGAACTACATCGAGGCGACCCAGCTCGATTCGAGCGACCAGGTCCTGAAGGTGTTCTCGGGCAACATCACCGGCACGATCTTCCATATCCAGGATCGCGACGCGGCGATCGCGGTCGGCGCCGAGCACCGCCAGTACGACGGCGACTTCGAGCCCGATCCGCTGCGCCAGGACGGTGAGTCGCAGGACTCGCTCGCTTTCCCGGTGAACGCGAGCTACCACGTGAACGAGGTGTACTCCGAGATCAGCCTGCCGCTCCTGAAGAGCCTGGGTGCGAGCGGCGCAGTGCGCTACTCGGATTACTCGACCTTCGGCAACACGACCACTTACAAGGCCGGCCTGCACTGGCAGCCGTTCGACGACCTCGGGTTGCGCGGGACCTATTCAACCGGATTCCGTGCGCCCAACCTGGGAGAGCTGTACGGGCTTACCCAGTTCGGGGCGACGCTGGTCGATCCCTGCGGCCCGACCGGCGGCGGCATCGCGGCGCAGTACGTCGCGGGCTGCAAGGCCCAGGGCGTACCTGCGGGCTTCCAGCAGGCCAACACCCAGATCACCACCTTTACCGGTGGCAACCCGGACCTGAAGCCTGAGAAGTCCGAGAGCTACACCTTCGGCTTCGTGTACCGGGCGGGCTGGGCGGAAGGGCATGCCGCCACGAGCCGCCTGACCCTGGAGTCGACCTACTACCACCACCTGATCAAGGGTGCGATCGAGGCCGAGGACATCCAGGCGCTGCTCAATGCCTGCCTCAGCACCGGGGGCGGCACCGACGCGGCTCTGTGCGCACCGTTCACGCGCGGCGCGGGCTCACAGCTCAACCCGCCGAAGAACTTCCTGGCCAACCTCGCCGACATCACCACTGATGGCGTCGACATCAAGATCAACTGGGCTTCCGAGCTCACGCCCATTGGGCACTTCTCGGCGGCGGTGCAGGCCACGCGCGTGAATGACTACAAGGCCGTGGACCAGCTGGGGCTCGTCGCCCAGCGTCAGGTCGGCATCGAGGTCGCCAACAGCGCCATCCCGCGCTGGCGTGCAAACGCCCAGCTCGGTTGGGGAATCGCGAGCTTCGATGTGAACTGGAGCCTGCGGTTCATCTCCGCGGTGGCCGAGTCGTGCGGCAACGCGCCGACCACGATCCCGGTGCCCGGCTGCGAGGACCCGAACGGCGCCTTCGACGGCAACCTGTACCACAACATGCATTCGATCCTTTACAACGATCTGCAGGTGTCGTGGACGGACGCCTTCCGCCTCAAGGGGCTGAAGATCGATCTGGGCGTTAACAACCTGTTCGGCGTGAACCCGCCGGTCTGCTACACCTGCACGCTCAACGGTTACGACGCCGGAACCTACGACCTGCCGGGCGCGTTCTGGAACGCGCGGGCGACGTACAAGTTCTGACCGGTCTGCACCTGCGAACCCGGCCGCGGGGGAGTCTCCCCGCGGCCGGCGACGCGCCGATTGTCCGCGCTCCCCCGGGCGTGTAATGTTGCGCGCCCCGCAGCCTTATGGACTGCGCTATGGCCTCGCGTCCCCATCGTCTAGAGGCCCAGGACATCGCCCTTTCACGGCGGTAACAGGGGTTCGAATCCCCTTGGGGACGCCAATTAAATCAATCGGTTAGACGGCAAGAGTCTTCGGCGGGACCCGACCGCCCAAGTCCCGCCATTCAGATTCCCGCATTTGCGGAGCGGCCGCCCCGATCGCGACGCGGAGGATTGAGGCCTCGCGACGAGGTCCAACGGTTTGGGCCGCATGAGATCGACGGTCTCAATCGAACCGCAATCCCGCCACCGCGACGCCACATTTGACGCCCTAGAGTCTCGACACCAAAGCAGTCTGAGACGGGCCATTTATGACCTCGCGGCTTGCATCTGTCGTGTTACTGGGCGTCGCGGCCGTGTGTAACGCGCAGGCCCCGACTCAGGACGTACATTTCGCGAAAGAGTTGGTCTTCGATGAGTTCTTTGCTACCCGCAAGGGAGACGCGCGCCAATACTTCTTGCTGGGTGGCGGCTGGCTCCTCACCATTCAATCGGGCAACCCCGGACGATTCATATCTGACTGGCTAGAAGCCCATCCTGCCGCCACGGCCACGCCTGTCTCCCGTATGTTCGTGACCAACACCAAATCCAAAGTCACGTCGGAAATGGTTTACATATGGGTTGACGACGGGAACCAGAGCCTCAACGTTGACCTCGTGCGTGCCGGTGTGTTTCCGGCCGGGGTCATGTACGACATGGTCGACAATCAGAAAGGCCTTGAAGAGTTGCTGAAGGACCCGCGACTCGCCGCCGCGAAAGCTCAGATTGAGAAGGAAAGAGCGGAGGCGCCCCAGGATAGGAGCGAGCGTCTGATGACGGACAATGCGTACCTTGAGCGTATCAATCGCGTCAACGCCGCCGAGGAACTCGCTCGCAAGGAAAAAGTCGGAATCTGGTCCGACGCTATGAAAGAAGAAAGGGAAGCAGACGGCCTTCCGTAGTCGAAGCTGAGCGCCGCGCTAACGACCGATACGGACCCGAGCGCGGCATCGGACGCCATCAGGCGCGCATCGCGTTCGTACAGTCGTGACCGGGTATGATGGCATAGATTGTCGAGCGCGCTAGGCCGAACTAAACGGTTAGCGGTGCGCGCAATCAAGTCGAGCAGCGCCTCGAATGGATTCAATGAAGACCTCCGCTCGTGACTCGCAGAGATCGTTACCCAGCCAATTCTCTCGGCTTCGTGCAGCCTGCAACACCCTGCTCAGACGGCTTTGAAATAGGTGTTAAACGTGTATTCATCAACTAGCGCACCTTGCAGCACATCTGTCAGCCTACTTACGGCGGTCTTATCTGGTGCGCTTCTTGCCTCCTGTGGTGGTGGCGGGGGCGACAGTTCCCAGAATTCTCAGGGCGGTGGGTCGGCCCCGCCGGGCGTGACCTTGAAGTTCCTTGCCGGCTCAGCTGGCGGCTATGGTGATGTCGATGGCACCGGCACCTCGGCACGTTTCAACGGACCGGTCGGCATCGTCGCGGACGGTGCTGGAAATCTTTATGTCACCGATGGGAGTCCGGGCGGGCCGATCCGCAAGATCACGGCCGCCGGTGTCGTCACCACGTTCGCCGGATCGATTTCCCAAGGCTCAGCTGACGGAAGCGGGAAGGATGCGGGTTTCTCCGATCCGAAGGGGATCCGCATCGATAGCGCGGGAAATCTCTACGTCGCCGACACGGGGAACAGCACCATACGCAAGGTGACGCCCGATGCAGTGGTCACGACGCTGGCGGGCTCGGCAGGTGGATGGGGTTCACAGGACGGCACCGGCCCTGCGGCCACTTTCTTCGAGCCCTATGCCTTGGCGGTCGACAGTTCGGGATTCGTCTACGTGGCGGATAGCAACAACAACGAAGTCCGCAAGATTTCCCCACAGGGAGTCGTCACGACGTTGGTCCCGGCGAAGACAGGCCTCTACGGCCCCTCAGGTATCGCGGTCAATGCCGCCGGCACCGTATACGTCTCCAATACGTACGGCGGCAACATCCAACAGGTGACCCCCGCCGGGGTCATGACCACGCTGACAAGTTCGCTCTTCAGCACCTGCGCAGAACCTTGGGGCCTGATAGTAAACACCGCGGGCACACTCTTCGTCGCCGACAGCACGGCGATTCTGCAGGTCTCGCCAGGAGGTGCGGTCACACCGATTTCGGGCGCATGCCAGCCCGTGGGCTCCGATTTCGCCGCGAGTTTCTTCGGTGCCGCTGATATCGCGATGGACTCCACCGGAACGATGTACGTCACCGATCAGTTCAACAACCGGATCGACAAGGTCACACCAGCCGGAGTCGTGACGACCTTCGCCGGTGCGGCCAGCGCCAACGGCAACGCCGACGGTACCGGGGCCGCGGCACTCTTCAACTCTCCTTCCGCCGTGGCTGCCGACGCAGCAGGGGATGTCTATGTGGCCGACACCAATAACAGCTCGATACGCAAGGTAACCCCGGACGGCATCGTCACGACCCTCAACGTGTCGCTGGCCGGGAAGCCCACCGGGATAACCCTGGGCAGTGACAACTCGCTCTACGTCACCCTGCTCGAGGAGGTCGACAAGATCAGTCCCCAAGGAGCACTCACCAAGCTCGCCGGGGGTGTTGCCGGTTCAACAGACGGCACGGGAGGCGCCGCTCGCTTCAACGCACCGTCGGGTATCGCAATCAATGGCGCGGGTGTTGTCTACGTAGCCGATCTGGGCAACTGCACCGTCCGGGCAATGACGCCTGCCGGAGTAGTGACGACACTGGCCGGCTCGGCCGGCGAATGCAGTGCCAGCGTTGATGGCACCGGCTCCGCGGCGCGCTTTCAGGGCCCCACCGACGTAGCGGTAGATTCAGCCGGAAACGTCTACGTCAGCGACGTAACGCAGGCTGTCGCTCAGGGTGGAAGCCAGCAGGTGCTGATCCGCAAGGTCACTCCGCAGGGAACGGTCACCACCATCGTCCCTAACGGTTCGCTGGGCTTTCTGGGAGACGGCGCATTGGCCTGTGACGCGGCCGGCAACCTGTATATCGCCGACGCTCTCAAGCACGAGGTCAACAAGGTCACGCCCCAGGGCGCGCTCTCCACTGCGGTCGGTTCGGTCACTCCCTTCGGGCTCGCATTCGCCCCGGCGCCGGCGACTCTCAGCTGGCCGACGGCGGTGGCGGTGCTTTCAACGGGGCAGCTCGTGATTGTGGACGGTAACGCCCTGGTGCAGACCGAAGGGCTGTAAGTCCGGCCATGCCGGTGCGGTACTGGATCAGTCGGGGCTGGAGTTCCTACAGTGAAATTTTTTCCTGGGCGCTGCCTTCAGGCCCTCGATAGGAACTCGAGCGCCACGGACTGGAACTCCTCGCGTCTTTCGATCATCGCCCAGTGTCCGCAATTGGGGAACACGTGGAGCTCACAGCGCGGAATGAGCCGCATCGGCAGCAGCGCGCAGTCCAGGGGGTTCACGCGGTCGTCGCGGCCGACGGCCAACAGGGTCGGGGCTAGGATCTTCGGCAGGTAGGCAAAGTCTTCGGTGGCATTCGGCCCGCGCCGCATGGCCGCAATGCCGCCGAGTGCCTCCCGCGTGTAGATACGCCGGCTGGTCGCCATGGTCACCGGTTCCATGGCCGCTGCGAACCGTTCGTCGATGAGACCATCGGTGACGAGGCCGGGGTCGAAGACCATGGAGCGCAACCACGCCGCGATGTTCGCGCGCGTCGGGTCCTCGATGAAGTCGACCAGGCGCGACAGTCCCTCGCCGGGAAACGTCGAGAATATATTGAAGCCGATCCCCCCGATGGCGATCAACCGGTCCACTCGATCGGGACACTGGGCGGCGAACCTCGCCCCGATGATCGCGCCGTACGAGTTACCGATGATGTGGACCCGCGGCAGAGTCAGGAGGTCGCAGAAGCGCAGCACGGCGGCTACGGCGGCGGGAATCGGCAGGCCGGTGACGGGATCGCTGCGCCCATATCCGGGCAGGTCAGGAACCAGGCACCGAAAGCGCGCGGCGAAGGTCGGGAGGTTGCCGCCGAAGTTCAGCCAGCCGTTGACCCCTGGACCTGAGCCGTGCAGGAGCAGGAGCGGAGCCCCGGCTCCGGCTTCGTGGTAGTGGATCTTGCCTTCACCCGCGGCGAGGGTGCGGCTGGTGCTCTCGAACGTGATGGCCATTGTCTCTTCGACCCGCCGTCTATCGGGCGACTGCCAGCGTTCGTTCCTCGACGGCCTGCTCCTCGTGCGATGGGCGCTGCGGCGCCAGGTCATCCGCCGCGGACCGCGATGCCGCCAGCACCTCGTTGCCGCAGTTGTAGCCGGGAAGGAACGTGACGCCCGGCCCGGGATGACAGGACGCGCCGCACAGGAACAGGTTCCTGAGCGGGGTCGCATGCCCGGTGCCCTCGACGAGCGTGCGATTGCCGAGCATCTGCTCGGGATGGATGACCCCGTGGGTGAAATCGCCGTTGGTTGCCCAGTGCATGGCGGCAAAATGGTCCGAGGCGAAGACCGCCTTGGCCACGATGGCCGCACGGAAGCCCGGGAAATACTCGTCCATCTGCGCGATCACGAGCTCTGCGATCTGGTCGCGGATCTCCCCACGCTTTTCCTTCGGTGCATCGCAGGGGTAGAAGAACCCGTAGGCCGTGGCGATGTGGAAGCCCTGCGGCGCCAGGGTGTCGTCCATGATCGTCGGGAACTGGTAGGCGATCGGGATCCGCGGCGGCAGCCGGCCGGCCGCGCACAGCTCGAAACAGCGCTGCATCTCTTCCGGCTCGAACACCATGGCGCCGCCGAAGTGTGCATAGGGGTCGCGATTGAGCTGCGCGAAGCGCGGCGCGAACTGCGGCAGGGCGTTCAGCTTGAAGCAGATGTGGACGAAGGCACCCTTGTGCACGATCGCGTCGATCTTCTCCCGCGTCTCCGCTGGCAGGGCGTAGCCGGCGAGCAGGCGGTCGAAGGTGGCAACCTTGTCGAGGTTCGAGACGATCATCGGCGCCCGGATGATCGAGCCGTTCTTGAGCTCGACACCGACCGCGGCGCCGTTCTCGACCAGGATGCGCGCGACCGACTGCTTGAGGCGGATTTCGCCACCGTTGCCCGTGATCTGGCGCGCCAGAGCCTCGGACATCTGTCCCATGCCACCCCTGACGCGCTTCATGAGCCCCTCGGAGCCTTCCTGCGCCATGGTGAATACGAGGCACATCGCGGAACCGGGCGAGTAGGGGCCCTTGTAGGTCGACTGGATCGCGGCGAACGCGAGGTTCGCACGCAGCTCCATGTGCCTGTGCTTGTCGGGAAAGAAGCGGTCGATCACGTCCATCGCCGAACCGGTCAGCGCCAGGCGCAGCTGCTCGCGGCGCGCCTCGTCGGGGGCGTTCGCCAGCAGGTACTCCAGGCTGTGGGGCGCGTGACGCGCCGTGAAGCGGTTCATCACCCGCGCGGGGTACTTGAAGAACTTCATCATGCGGATGAAGCCCAGCAGGGCGCTCGGGCCGTAGTCGCGCAGGATCGACCACAGCTGCTTGCGGGTGTTCGTCTGGAACAGCAGCGGCTTCGCGTTCATCCCGGTCAGGTTGGTGGCGAACACCGGCAGCGCGATGTATTCGACCCCCATGCCCTCGAAGTCGTAGAAGTCGATGACCTCCTTGGCGAGCGGGAACAGGCAGGTCGCGCCGACGTCGTTCTGGCAACCGGTGAGGATCTCGCGCGACCCCGCCATGCCGCCTACGTAGTCGTTCTTCTCCAGCACCAGCACCCGCAGCCGGTTGCGTGCGAGGAAGGCCGCCGCCGCAAGGCCGTTGTGCCCCGCACCGATGACGATGACATGGGGGCCGTCGGATGCTGCTTGCCGCATGTTCGGGATCCTGGGGTCGGAAGGCTGCGCTGGGGCCGATCATGGAGCCCAAGGGGCTTGGGCCGGAACCCCCAAATTGGGGTCGTCCGTTGCCGGCTCCGGCGGTCCCGGGAAGGGGTCCGAGGGGGCTGCAAACCGGCCCGGGTTTGAGAAACGGAGGCGGGGTGGAATGCGGCTCTTTCGACGGGCCAGGACACTATTACGCAAGGCTTGAAAAACAATAACTTACGTTGATTTCGATGCTCGCAAGCTGGCGGCGGCAGCCTGATTGAACTTCTGGCTCCTTATCTATAGGATGCCGGCCCCTTCTGCCCTTGAGTTCCGCTTTTGCCAGCGCCAGGCATGGAACCGAGGAAGGCGCTGCTCTACAGCGCAGATCATTTTTTAGACCTCAAGCCGGGCCAGGCACCTGACCCGCAGCTTGAGAGTGTGGACCGAAAACCCGAAACGGAAACTTGCCATGGCCCGTACGACGCCCCTCTCCGACATCCGCAACATCGGCATCATCGCGCACGTCGATGCCGGTAAGACGACCACCACCGAGCGCATCCTGTACTACACCGGGCGCAAGCACACGATCATCGACATCCACGACACCAAGGACCTGAAGACCTCCACGACGACGGATTACCTGGAGCAGGAACAGAAGCGCGGCATCACCATCCAGAGCGCCGCCGTCTCCTGCTTCTGGCGCAACAAGAAGATCAACCTGATCGACACCCCGGGGCACGTGGACTTCACCATCGAGGTGAACCGCTCGCTGCGCGTCCTGGACGGCGCGGTGGTGGTGTTTGACGGCGTCGCCGGCGTCGAGCCCCAGTCCGAGACCAACTGGCGCCTCGCCGACAACTACGGCGTGCCGCGCGTGTGCTACGTCAACAAGATGGACCGCAGCGGCGCCAGCTTCACGCGCTGCGTCGACATGATCAAGAAGCGCCTCGGCGCGCGCCCGCTCCCGATCCAGATCCCGATCGGCTCCGAGGACAACTTCAAGGGCATGATCGACCTGGTCGAGATGAAGGCCCTGGTGTGGGATTCGGACGACAAGGACGCCGAGTGGCAGGTGCTCGAGGTGACCCCCGACATCGCCGACAAGCTCAATATCCATGTGCCGACCGACCGCGCGATCCTCGCGGACGTCGAAAAGTACCGCACGGAACTCGTCGACACCTGCCTCGAGATGGACGACGAGGCCATGCACAAGTACCTGGAGGACGGCCACGCGCCGTCGGCGGAAGTGCTGCGCAAGTGCCTGCGCAAGGGCACCGTGACGGGGGCCTTCAACCCCGTGCTGTGCGGCTCCTCGTACAAGAACAAGGGCGTGCAGCAGGTGCTCGATGCGGTCGTCGACTACATGCCCGCGCCCACGGACGTTCCTGCCATCAAGACCCTTGACGAGGACGGCAACGTCACCGGCGAACGCAAGTGCTCGGATGACGAGCCCTTCGCAGGACTTGCATTCAAGGTCATCAACGACGCCTACGGCGCCCTGACCTTCGTGCGTGTCTATTCGGGCGTGCTGACGCGCGGCGCCTCCGTGCAGAACACCACCCGCGGGAAGCGCGAGAAGATCGGACGCATGGTGGAGATGTTCGCCAAGGAAGCCAACCCGATCGAAGAGGCACGCGCCGGCGACATCATCGCGCTCGTCTCCATGCAGGAGACCGAGACCGGCGATACGCTCTGCGACTCGGCCAACCCGGTGATCCTCGAGCGCATGCGCTTCCCGGACCCGGTCATCAGCGTTTCGGTGGCACCGAAGGTCAAGGGTGACCAGGAGAAGTTCAGCGCCGCGCTCGGCAAGATGGTGCGCGCCGATCCCTCGCTGCACCTGGAGACCGACCGCGAGACGGGCCAGACCATCCTGCGTGGCATGGGCGAGCTGCACCTCGAGGTGACCCTCGATCGCATGCGCACCGAGTTCAACGTCGAGGGCACCATGGGCCAGCCCCAGGTCGCCTACCGCGAGACCATCACGCGCAAGGTCGACGAGCAGTATGTCCACAAGAAGCAGACCGGTGGCTCGGGCCAGTTCGCCGAGGTGTGGATCACGTTCGAGCCGCTCGAGCGCAGCAAGGGCTTCGAGTTCGTCGATGCGACCTCGGGCGGTTCGGTGCCGCGCGAGTACATCCCGTCGGTGGAGAAGGGCCTCAAGATCCAGAAGGAAGACGGGGTGCTGGCGCATTTCCCGACCGTGGACTTCCGTGCCACGCTGACGGATGGCAGCTACCACGACGTCGACTCGAACGCGCTGACGTTCGAGATCGCCGCCAAGGCATGCTTCCGCGAAGCCATGCGTAAGGCCGGCCCCATCCTGCTGGAGCCGATGATGAAGGTGGAGACCGTGACGCCGGGCGACTACCTGGGCGATGTCATCGGCGACATGAACCGCCGCCGCGGCATGATCCAGGACCAGCTGGAGCGTGGTGCCAACATCGCGGTCGTTGCCACCGTGCCACTGTCGGAGATGTTTGGCTACATTGGCCAGCTGCGCTCCATGACCAGCGGTCGCGCCTCGTACACCATGGAGTTCTCGCACTACGATCCGGTGCCGAAGAACGTGGCCGACGAGGTCATCGCCGCGGTTGCCGAGGCCAAGAAGGCGGCTGCCAACGCCTGATGGCGGCGGCTGAGCGCGCTGCAAGCGCGGGCGGAACGGTTCGCGAGCGGCGGCATGGGGGCATCCCTGTCGCCGTTCGCCCGGTTCTCGTGAGTCCCGGGCGCCAGATGCCGAGGGGCTAACCGACGTGCTCCATTCCCGCCGCCGCTGTCGATCTGACACCCGGCGAGTCCTCGTGTAAATTAAATCCGCCAGCTGCCGCGTGCGCGAGCGCGCCGCCGCCGCCGTGCGGGAGGCCTGCGCAGCTTTCGCGTCGCCTCAAGAACAACGTTTACAGGGCAGGGGACACGCTTGGGAATCACGACTGTGCGCATCCAGGGAGCCCGGCTCCCGTGATGCACTGGAGGCTTGGCTGGGTCTTCGCGGGCCTGCTGGTCCTGTCCGGACTGTCGCTTCCCGGGGCGTCCGTTGCGGGCGCTACGCTTGATCGCGTGACGCGCGCCGGCGTGCTCAACGACGTGCTGCTCAACACCTATCCGCCGTTCGGATTCATAGACGCCACCAACCAGCTGGCCGGGTTCGACGTCGACGTCGCCACGGCATTCGCCGCGAAGCTCAACGTCAAACTGCATCTGAGTACCCCTGCCTGGGAGAGCATCATCGGCGGCCATTGGCAGGGACGGTGGGATATCTGCATCTGCTCGCTCAGCCCCACCGAGTCCCGGGCGCGCGTCCTGAGCTTTCCGATCCGCTATTACAGCTCGCCCGCGGTGCTCACGGTGCACCGCAACGAGCAGCATATCCATTCGGTGGCGGACATCACCGGCAAGCGCGTCGGCGTCGGACTCGGATCCAGCTACGAGGCGTACGTCAATCGAGCCCTCGTGATCCCGGGTGAGCCGCCGATCACCTATCCATTCCATGATGTCATCGTGGTGCCGGGCGACGAGACGCTCAACTTCCGCAACCTCGCCCTGGGACCGGGCGTACGGCTGGATGCCGTCATTTCCGACCTCGCGACCGCCCAGGCGGCCATTGCCGTCTCGCCGGTGCTGAAACTGGAAGGGCCGACGCTGTATTCAGAGCCGAACGTCATCGCCACGGAAAAGGGCGATCCCGAGTGGGACCGCAAGGTCGCCGACATCATTCGTGCCCTGCGGGCCGACGGCACGCTGGCGCGCATCTCGCAGAAGTGGTTCGGTCGGGACATCACCGGCGATGGGCCCTAACCGCTTCCGGGCCCAGGTCTGGCTGACCTGGATGTTGCTCGTCGGCCTGCTGGTGGCCCTGTGCAGGCACATGGGGCTGGACGTTGCCTACGTCGTCGACCGCCTGCCGTTCCTTCTCGGACTGCACCTGGCGCCGGATGGGTTCATCCAGGGCGCCGCACTCACCCTCCTGGTGACCGGACTCTCGATGGTCTTCGCGCTCGCGGTGGCGCTCCTGACCGCTCTCGGAAGGCTATCGAGGAATCCGGTTGCGTTCGGCGTGGCCACCTTCTACGCGTCGTTCTTCCGCGGCACGCCACTCATGGTGCAGGTGCTGATCATTTACCTTGCGCTTCCGCAGGTGGGGCTGGTGCTGGGTGCGCTCACCTCGGGGCTGATCGCGCTGTCCCTCAACTATGGCGCCTACCTCGCCGAGACCATCCGCAGCGGCATCACCTCGGTCCCGCGCGGCCAATGGGAGGCGGCGGCCGCGCTGGGCCTGTCCCGCGGAACGACCGCCTGGCGTGTCATTGCCCCGCAGGCGCTGCGGCTCATTGTCCCGCCGGCGGGCGCACTCTTCATCTCGATGCTCAAGGATTCATCCTTGGTTTCCCTGATGGGGCTCTGGGAGCTGAGCTTCCTCGCCCAATCCTATGCCCGTGCGACCTCGCACTACATGGAGATGCTGTTCGCTGCGGCGCTGATCTACTGGGTGCTGTCGATAGTCTTCGAGATCGTGCAGCATCGCCTCGAAGTGCGCTTCGGCCGCGGCATCGTCTCGCGCGACGCGACGACCCACGTCGCGTAAAGCCCGCGCCATGCCGCTCGTCGATATCCGCAACGTCAGCAAGCACTTTGGCGAGCAGGTAGTGCTCCAGGACGTATCGCTCGCAGTCGAGGCACACGCGAAGGTCGTGATCTGCGGGCCGTCGGGGTCCGGCAAGTCGACCCTGCTGCGCTGTGTCAACGGCCTCGCACCCTACGATGGGGGTTCGATCGAGGTTGACGGGACGCTTGTGACGCAGGAGCGCTCGAGCCTCGAGCGCGTGCGCCGGCAGGTGGGCATGGTCTTTCAGAGCTTCAACCTGTTCCCCCACCTGACCGTGCTTCAGAACTGCACGCTGGCCCCGATGACCGTCCGCCACCTGTCGGCCGCCGAGGCGCGCACCGAGGCGCTGGCGCGCCTTGAGCGCGTCCACGTCGCCGGCCTGGCGGAGCGCTTCCCGAGCGAGCTGTCGGGCGGCGAGCAGCAGCGCGTGGCGATCGCGCGGGCACTGTGCATGAACCCGAAGGTCCTGCTGTTCGACGAGCCCACCTCGTCGCTGGACCCGGTGATGGTGCACGAGGTGCTTGATGCCATCGCCGAGCTCGCGGAGAGTGGCATGACGACCCTCTGCGTCACCCACGAGCTGCGGTTCGCGCAGCGGCTCGCGGACAACGTCATATTCATGGACAAGGGCGCGGTGATCGAGAGTGGGCCGCCGGGGCAGCTGTTCGCCGCACCCCGCAGCGAGCAACTGCGCACTTTTTTGCGCCGCGAACATCTGCCGGCTCCGGGTGATGTAGGGCCACACTAACCCGCTAGAATGTTCTTATAGCGAATCACTATCAGCCGACGACTCGACGGCTTGTAGATTTGGTCAAGTTACTTGGGGGAATCGCTCGTGAATTCTACGTCTCGGGGGCTGCTCGCCCTGCTCGTCGGCCCGCTGCTCGTCCCGGCTGCCCTGGCCGACGACACCAATCCCGACGCACTCGAACAGGTCACCGTCTTCGGGTCACGCGTCAGCGACCGCAGCGTCTTCGACAGCGCAGTGCCGATCGACTACTTCAGTCCCGCCCAGGTGAAGCAGGCGCTCGTATCGGGCGAGCTCGGTCAGGCGCTGCAGGACCTCTCGCCGGCGGTCAACATGCCGCGCGCCTCCTCGAGCGGCACGTCGGATTCGGTGCGGGCGATACAGTTCCGTGGCCTGGGACCGGACGAGGTCCTAGTGCTGGTGAACGGCAAGCGCCGGCATGCCAACGCGGTGATGGACATCGAGGGGTTATTTCCCGGCACGGTGGCCGTCGACCTGAACGCCATTCCCGAGGAGGCGATCGACCACATCGAGATCCTGCGCGACGGGGCCGGCGCGCTCTACGGCAGCGATGCCGTTGCAGGCGTGGTCAACATCGTCCTCAAGGGCAGCTCAGGCGGGGGACAGGCCGACGTGCTCTACGGCGCCAATGTCACTCACTTCGCGCCGACCGATCAGCGCATCACCGACGGTCGCAGCAAGATGATCAGTGCCGACTACGGCTTCTCCGTGGCGGGCGGCTTTCTGCACGTCGGCGCCGACTACCGCGACACCGGCTCCACCAACCGGGCCGGCCCGACCAGCGCGTCCGCATCGTACAATTCGACGCCCGCAGACCTAGCGCTCGACAACAGGGTGCTGTTCCAGTCCGGCGACCCGGCGACGATCAACAAGAGCGTCTTCTACAACCTGTCGGTACCGGTAGGTGCGCGGAGCGAGCTGTACTCGTACACCACGGCCAACTATCGCGACACATGGGGCGGGGCTTTCTTCCGCTATCCCGGCGACCCGACCAACGTACTCAGCATCTACCCGAATGGGTACCGGCCCGTTTCAACCGGCGTCTCTCAGGATCTGGATGCAGTTCTGGGCCTAAAGACCGAATGGGTGGGATGGAGGTGGGACTTTAGCGCCCGTGAGGGATACAACACCTTCAGTTACGGGCTGACCAACACGCTGAACGCGTCCCTGGGTCCGGACAGCCCCACCAGGTTCCACGTCGCTGACTTCACTTACGAAGAGCGGGGCCTGAACCTCGACCTGACTCGTGAGCTCCAGATCCCCGGCTGGTCCGCCCCACTCGGTGTCTCCACCGGCGCCGAGTACATGCACGAGGCCTATCACACCTCTCCGGGCGATCCCGCCTCATACGCCGCGGGGCCGTACACGGTCGACCCGATCTATGGCGAAGTCATCCCGCCCGGGTCGCAGGGCGATAACGGCCTTTCGCCGGGAGATGTGGCCCACCTCACCCGCGGGGTGTGGTCCGGGTACCTTGGGTTCGACAACGAGATCGCCTCGCGCCTGCTGCTGCAAGTGGCCGGACGTTACTCGCATTACAGCGACTACGGCGACTCGGTAACCGGAAAGTTCGCCGTGCGCTACTCCATTACGGACAGCTTCCTGCTGAGAGGATCGGTGTCCAACAGCTTCCGGGCGCCGTCGCTGGCGCAGGAGGCCATTCGCATCACGACGCTGAACTTCAATGACACCGGCACGGGACTACAGAACACTGCCTTCCTGCCGCCGACCGACCCGCTGGCGGCCGAGAACGGCGGCATCGCGCTGCGCCCGGAGAAGTCCGTGAATACGACCGTGGGTCTGGCATGGCGCGCCCCTTGGGGCATCTCCACCACGCTGGACCTGTACCAGATCAGGATCCGAGACCGCATCGTACCCACGGGGCAGATACCCACGTTTGACCCGACCTACCCCAACATTGCGGCCGTGAGCTTCCTGACCAACGGGCTCGATACCACCACGCGGGGCCTGGACCTGGTGGTCAGTCAGAGCACGCAGGTCGCGGGCGGCTCTCTCAAGCTGAGCGCGTCGTTCAACCGCAACTACCTGCATCAGGATGCGCTGCGCAATGCCCTGGCGGACAACGCCAACGTGAATGCCGCAGTCCTGATCCCGCTCGAGTACGGCTCGCCGTCCACGAAGTTGATCCTGGCAGCGGACTGGTCCAATGCGCGCTGGGGCGTGACCCTGCAGCCGATCCACTATGGGACGCTCTACGCGTTCTCCTACGATTCCTCGCTGCCGGTGATCCAGGGTGCGAACGTCCAGAAGTACGACCCGGCCTGGACCGTCAATGCCGAGGCACACCTGTCTATCGTGGACGGCATCCGGGTCGCGGTCGGCGGTACTGACGTGTTCAACCGGTATCCCGACCGCACGACACCGGGGGGCTCGTATTACGGCGCGCTGCCGTACAACTTCGCGAACCCCATCGGGATCAACGGGGCGTTCTATTACGCGAGGCTCACCGTCTCATTCGGCCCCAACGGCCTGGGTCAGTGACACGGGACGCGGAAGCGCGCTGTTCCGGTGGCGCACCCTGCAGCGGCCTGAAAAAAGGCCTGTCTAGGATCTGTCGGATTCGATATAAAAACTTTCAATATCAATTACTTGAGACTCGACAGGTACACCTAAGCGCAAGCCCAGCGGCACGCTATTGGTGTCTACCGCCCCGCACGAGATAACGGCCCTAAGGGAGTTGCTCTGGATGGGGCCGCCCGCCTGCCACGCACGTGGCCTGCGGTTCCGGGCATCCGGACGCACCCCCGAAGTTTCAACCATTACGGGCAACCCGACTTCAGTGCGGGCGGGGGTTAGCGATGACTGTTTCCAGGCGGTACTCGGATCGGCGCAGGTTCCTGGGGGTCGGCACATGGGTGGTGGGGCTGGCGGCGGCCGCCCTTTCGCTCGGTGTGGCAGCCGCCGAGCCGGACACTGCGGTCGGCGACGCATCGGTCCATTCGTATCCGGATGCCGTGGGCGAGATCGGCGTGGTCAGCCTCAATGGCGCGCTGCGTGGCCGGGGTGCCTTCTTCCAGAGCCTCGGCACCAACGGGCGCAGCTGCGCGACCTGTCACGTCGCCGACCAGGCGATGAGCATCAGCGTCAGGGATATCCAGCGACGCTTCCAGGAGACCCGCGGCGCTGATCCGCTGTTCGCCGCCGTCGATGGCGCCAACTGTCCCACGGGGCGCCAGGGTGTCGCGGCCGACCACAGCCTGCTGCTCAAGCACGGGCTGATTCGCATCTTCCTGCCCGTTCCCGCGAACGCCCAGTTCACGATTTCGGTCGTCCACGATCCCTACGGATGCGCCATGACGCCCGGGACCGGCGGGCAGCCGGTGGTGTCCGTGTATCGTCGCCCGCTGCCGACGGCCAACCTGCCGTTCCTGAGCGCCATCATGTTCGATGGTCGGGAAACCCACATGCCCCTGAACGTGCTGTCGAGCTTCCCGGCGAACCTCGACACCGACCTCACCCAGCAGGCCCTCGACGCCATCAACATCCACGCGCAGGCCGCCCGGGCCCCGAGCGCGCAGCAGCTCAGCGACATCGTCAATTTCGAGCTGGGGGTGTTCACCGCCCAGGTGCACGACGCCAACGCCGGCTCGCTGCACGCCCGCGGTGCTTCGGGGGGACCTGAGTATCTGGCCGCGGAGATGACGGCGCTTTATTACCCGGGGATCAACGACTCGCTCGGGGCGGACCCGGAAGGTCAACCCTTCGATTCCAGCGCCATGAGCCTGTTCCTGCCCTGGGCCGACGTGCAGGAGCGGCGGGGCGACTACGTCGAGCAGCAGCGCGACGCGGCCCGGCGTTCGGTTGCCGCCGGCGAGATGGTCTTCAACACGGCACCGGTGCAGATATCGAACGTCCGTGGCCTCAACGACAACCCTGCGCTCGGCAGCCCGACGACCTTCGCGGGCACCTGCACGACCTGCCATGACACGCCCAACACCGGCAACCACTCCTTCCCGCTGCCGCTGGACATCGGGACTGGCCACTCGGCGCTCCCGAGCCTCGAGTCCGACCCCAACATCGCCGCGGGCCTTGCCGAGCTGTCAGGAGCGGATGTTCCGGTGTACCTCATCAGTGGTTGCCCGAATCCCTTCAGTGCCGGACAGCCGCAGTCCTTCTACACCACCGATCCCGGGAAGGCTCTCCTGACGGGTGCCTGCAGCGACTTCAACAGGGGCAAGGGGCCGATCCTGCGAGGGCTTGCCGCGCGCGCCCCGTACTTCCACAACGGCGCTGCGGCCAGCCTCAAGGAGCTGGTCAACTTCTACGACAAGCGCTTCCAGATGAACCTGACGGACCGGCAGAAGCACGACCTGGTGGCGTTCCTCAACTCCCTCTAGGAGTTGTGAAACCCGGCGCCGCGCCCTGCGCTGGGTCAGGGCGCGGTGCCCGCCTCAGGGGGTGAGCCCCACGCGGCGTACGAGGTCGCGGAACTGCGGATCGTCGTGCAGGAAGTCGTACTGCGGGGCGACCTTGATCTCGTTGATCTGGCTCGAATGCTCGCGGAAGCTACCCTCGAGCGCGGCGAGGACCTGTGACCGGTCCTTGAGTCCCGAGTACGCCATGGCCTGGCTGGGCATGAGGTTGAACTGACGCCCGCGATTTTCTTCCTGCATCTTCTGGATTGCGGCTTCCGCCTTCTCGCGCTCGCCGGCGCGTCCGTATACGAAGGCTTCCTCGGCCCAGGTCCACGGCCCCGGGTCGGTGGCGCGCCATGAGCGGACATGCGCGAGCGCTTCGTCGTAGCGGCCGGTTTCCGCGTAGGACACGACGACCATGTGCGCGCGGCCGAGGCTGGGATCCATCTCGAGCGCGGTGAGAAAGGTCTCCGTCGCACGCGAATATTGCTTAGCGTAAAGAAGGGTCGCCGCCCGGTCGGCGTTCACGATCGGTGACAGCGGGTCGAGCGCGCGCGCCCGGTCGCTCTCGGCCAGTGCCTCCGGGAACTTGCCCTGGTAGGCGAGGTAGATCCCGTACCACTGGTGGGCGGTGGCGTAGTTGGGGTTCAGCTGGATGGCGCGGCGAAATTCGTTTCCGGCCGTGGTCCAGTCGTAGTCGTAGTCCTGCGCAATCACGGCCAGGGCGTTGTGCGCCTCGGCGAGCTGCGGATCGAGCTCGATCGCACGCTGGGCCGCCGTACGCGCGTTCGCCATGGCTTCACCCGGAAGGGCGAGGCCCCAGTTGCTGAGCATGGCATAGGTGTCTGCGAGCCCGGCGTAGGCCGGGGCATAATTGGGACTCTTCGCGATCGCGTCCTTAAAGTAGCTGAGTGCCTGCGTGAAGCCCGCCAGCGAGCGCTTGTTCCAGAAGTAGCGCCCACGCAGGTACAGGTCGTGCGCCTCGTTGTCTTCAGGGGACTGCAGCACGGCGACGGTCGTGGACGCGGTTGCGGGCTGCCCCAGGGTCCCGCGGATCTCGTCCGCGATCGCCGTCGCGATTTCGGCCTCGAGTGCGAGCACCGAGGTGAGCTCGCGGTCGTACTGCCGCGACCAGACGTGCGACTGGTCGGAGGCGCGAACCAGCTGTGCTGTGACACGGATCTTGTTGGCGTCCCGGCGCACGCTGCCCTCGAGGAGGTACTGGGCGCCCAGCACGCGGGCCACCTGGTCCAGGGGCTCGTGAGTGTTCTTGTAGTTCATCACCGAGGTGCGGGCGATGACGCTCAGGTGCTGGGGATCTGCGTTGCCCAGTTGCGCTATGAGTTCCTCGGTCAGCCCATCGCTGAAGTATTCCTGCGAGGGGTCGCCGGTGAGGTTGGTCAGCGGCAGTACGGCGAGGGTGGATTGCGCGCCTGCTCCTGCCGACGACATCGGGGCCGTGCGCACGTGATAGATCCACCCACCCAGGGCACCGCATACGACCGCGGCTGCCAGTATCAGCCAGCCCATCGGAGAGGCGGTGCGGGGTGGTTGCGCTGAACCCGACGGCAGCTGGGCATCCGTGCTGCGCCGCGCCCCGCGCCGCCGGTCAGCGGCGGGCACTTCGCCCTGGAGCGGCTCGGGTGAGGCGGCGACCTGCGGCGTCTCTGGGGCTGGCGACAGGATCGGCGCGATGAAGCGGTATCCGAGCCCGGTGACGGTCTCGATGTAGCGGGGCTCCGCCGAATCATCCTGCAGCGCCTGCCGGATCTTCCGCATCGCCCCGTTGATGCTGTTGTCGGTATCGAGGTAGGCGTTCTTTCCCCAGATCTTCTCGGCGATCTGTTCCCTGCTCACCAGCTGGCCCGGCTGTTCTCCCAGGAAGAGGAGGATCTGCATCGGGATCCGCTCGAGCTTGAGCGGCTTGCCGTCACGGCGCAGCTGCCAGGCGCTGGGATCGAGCTCGAACCCATCCCCGAAGCGGATATTTGAACTGCCGTTGCCTGCCAAGGGTTTCTCGGGGTGCACTGTTCCTGCCGCGTTAACGGCAGGGTCCACAGGGAAGGCGGCATTCTAGAAAGATACCGGGTGAATTGCATGGGCCCCGCGCGCGGCGGGGCGGCTGACAGGAATCACCCCTCAAAAACGAGGGCGCTTGCCGATCGTGTCGTGCGCGGACACGACCGCCGCGCGCGCAGGGGGGCTTCCGCGCCCGGGGGTTTTTGTCCTCAATCCGCCAGCGCCAGGTCGGCCCGCTCGGCAAACCCCGGAAGGGTGCTCGAGGGCACGGGTGTTCCGGCACGCCCGAACTGCGTCGTGAGTATTCGGCCCGAACGCACGGGACCGCTCGCAGGCAGGGCTGGAATGACAAACGACCGCTGCAGCCACCGGTCCGTGCCATCGAAGCGCGGCCGGTAGGGACCGCGGCCATGGACGGCCTTGTGGTTGTCGACGATGAGCAGGTCGCCCGGCTCGAGTTTCAGGCGCAGGTGCCTGCCGACCACGGCCTTTCCGAGTTCTTCCAGCGCCGCCTGCGCATCGGCGTCCGTGCCGATCATCAGGTCCTCATCGAACGTGAGGCTCGGGGAGTCTGGATCGCCGGAAAGGACCGGCACGGGCGGCCCAAGGACGTTCTCGCGCCCGTTCAGGAAGCTCTCGTCGACACCGGTCCGGAAGCGCCGCTGGAACAGGATCTCGGCGGCGGCGGGACTCAGGTCCGCCTTCACCTGGTCAATCGAGGACAGCGTGGTCTCGGCGATCCCATCGGCGCGCAGGCACAGCAGCAGCAGGTAACTGGGGCGGTGCGGGTGGAAGGCCGTTTCGGTATGAAAGAGCAGGGTTACCGAGGAGGAGGTCGAGACCTGGCGGTCGCTGTTCGCGCGCGTCGGCACCAGGTTCTGAACCACGCTGCCGTTCATCTCGGGCCGATACCCCACCGGTTCACCGAGCAGCTTGGCGACCGCCAGGAGCGTGCGCTCGCTGGTGCCGTCCTTCACGGTCTGCGCCGTCGGCAGCTCGGGGGTCGCCGGAATGTCACCGTACGGGACTCCGCGTACCAGCAGGGCTCCGCTCGCGTGGGGCCGTGTCCGGAACTGCTCGATCGCCGCCCGTACAGCGACGGGAAGTGACGCGGAGAAATATGCCGCACGTTCCACGAAGGCTTCGGAGTTCGGATCGCCGGCCGGTTCCGGGTCCCAGGAAAATGCGGGACAGGAAATTTCACTCGGCGCAATGTGCGTTCGCATGTCTTCGGATCCTGGGAGGGAGTTGCTGAGGCCGAAGACAGTGTCGGTGACGGTCGCGGCGAAACGCACCCGACAGGTTGCCGAAAAAACCGCTAGGATCGTCAAAGTGACAAGTTTGTTCGCCAGCCTGCAATGGACGACCGGCTCGATTCTCTCGATAAGCGGCTCATAGCGCTGCTCCAGCACAACGCCCGCAGCTCCACCACGACGCTGGCCAAGCGTCTGGGAGTGCCACGCACGACGATCGCCAGCCGGATCCTGCGCCTGGAGAAGACCGGCGTGATCGAGGGCTATGGGGTGCGCCTCGGCACGAAGGTGAGCGCGGTGCGTTCTATCTGTGCGCTGCAGGTCGAACCCAAGTCCGGCGCGGCCGTAGTGCGGCGCCTCACCGCGATGCCCGAGATCGAGCAGCTGCTCGCGGTCAGCGGCAACTGGGACTACATGGCCACCATCGCGGTCGAGCACCTCGCGCAGCTGGACCGGGTACTCGACACCATCGGCGAGATTGACGGGGTTCGCCAGACGACGTCGGCGCTGCTGCTGGCCACGAAGTTCGACCGACGCTGAGCACGCGCCCGCCCAGGCCCGCAGACTTCGCTATCGGGCTCTGAGCATTTCGCGGATGACGAGCACGTTCTCCCGGTCCTGGGGACGATCCGAGGCGTAAATTAATATAAAACAACAAGTTACGTAGTCGTTGGTGTCCTGGAATCGCGGCGCCCGCGCCGCGAGCTTCGCCCCGGCACGGGTGCGGCCGCGGAAGCGGCGACGGGCGGCAGGGTGGCCGGAAGTGGTTGCTCCACCTTCAGGCCCCGCTTGATGAGATCGAGCATGGCCGCGTCGACGCGTGGATCCATCGGCGGGGAGACGTAGGCGCGCAGTCGCCGGTCGACCTCGGCCTTGGTCCGCTCCTCGAGGCGTGCGCCTCCTTCCTTCAGCCACGTCTCGCGGCTGGTGCGGTCGAACACCGCGCCGGGCAGGTAGAGCTCCTTGGGCCAGTGCTGCAGGGTGTGGGGCGCGGTGAGCAGGTGCTTGTCCGCCAGGAGCTGGCGCACGAGCCCGAGTGTCGGCAGGTCCTCCATCACCTCGAAGCTCTTGCAGAAATGCAGCGCCTGGCCGCAGAGCTCGTCGTCGAATACCAGTTTTTCGAGGCTGAACGTGAGCACGTAGTCGAGCATGCCGGGGCCTGAGACGGAGTTGACTCCACCAATCGCCGCGAGCAGCGCGCTGCCGAAGGTCTCGGCTCCCGCCTGGGCGTCCAGGAACTTCCCGTCGCCCAGGGCCATGTACCCCTGGGTCGGAAGGTTGAGGTGCTTGGCGATCTCGACGTAGGCCATGTTGAGGTGCAGCGTCTCGACGGCGGCCATCGGCGACATGGCCGTGCGCATGTGGAACGTGGCGGGCGCGCCGCCAAAGAGCACCGGGGCGCCGGGTTTCGCGATCTGCGCCATCGTGAGTCCGGCCAGCACGTCCGCCACGTGCATCGCGGTCGCACCGACCAGCGTGACGGGCGCGACGAGCCCCATGAGGGTCACCGGTACCACCTCGATCGGAATTCCGTACTCGACGCAGTCCAGGAGGTTCTGGCAGGAATCCTCGCTGTAGCGGTAGAACCCGGAAGCCGTGATGGTGAAGATCGACATCGGCCGGCTGACCAGGTCCGCCTTGTCGTGGCGGAACAGTTCCATGAGTGCCGCCATGCGCGGCACTCCGTGCTCGGTAAAGGCACCCGAGACCACCGGCTTGCGCGAATTGGACAACACCAGGTACAGGCGCCAGGCGTCCGAGACGTCCGGCTCGATGTCCTCGGTCGAGAACGCGGTGGCGAGGTACGCGATGTTCTTCAGACCGTCGCCGAGGCGCACGTACTCGATGAAATCCACCGTGGTCGCGCGACGCGTCTCGCCGGTGCGGTGATCGAGCACCTGCAGAGCGCTCGACCCGGGGACGAAGTGCACGTTGTTGCCGCCGAGCTCGGTGTACCGGTTGCCGTCGCGGTCATGCAGTGTGAAGGACTTTGGCGCGGTCTGGATCGCACGGTCCACGACCTCGGGCGGGAAGAGGACGCGCTCCGCATCATCGGCGGTGCGGGCCATCTTCAGGCCCTGGTCGAGCAGGCGCTGGCGCAGGGCCGCGCCGCGCACCTCGACGCCGATCTGCGCCAGGATCTGCTTCGCCTCGTCCAGGATGGGCACGACCAGCTCAGGGGGAACGACGCGCAGCTGTGGCCTCATGACTCTCGCCCTGCGATTGACTGGAGGTTATGGGATCGGCGGACTCTCGGCGCTTACTGTACGAACGTTCAACAGTCAAAATCAATAGCGGGTCGCCGCAGCCGGGCCGTCACACCCGATGCGTTATCATTTTGACGATGCGCACGACCCTGACCGAAATGCTCGCCACGAGGCCCGTCCTGCTGGCCGACGGGGCCACCGGCACCAACTATTTCGCGGCCGGGCTCGCCTCGGGCGAGCCGCCCGAGTTCTGGAACGTCGACCGGCCGGAAGAGGTCGTGGGGCTGCACCAGCGCTTCGTGGATGCCGGGGCCGACATCATTCTCACCAATACTTTCGGCTGCAACCCGCACCGGCTGAAGCTGCATAACGCCCAGGACCGCACCTACGAACTCGCGCGCCGCGCCGCGGAACTCGCCCGCTCGGTCGCCGACGCCGCGCCGCGGCCGGTCGTGGTGGGCGGCTCGGTGGGCCCGACCGGGGAGCTGTTCGAGCCCATGGGGAGCCTGACGCGCGATGCGGCGATCGCCTCCTTTACCCGCGAGCTCGAGGGCCTGCGCGACGGGGGCGCGGATGTCGCCTGGATCGAGACGATGTCATCGCCCGAGGAGGCCAACGCGGCCGCCTCGGCGGCGATCGCCGTGGGCCTGCCGTACGTGCTGACGTACTCGTTCGATACCGCCGGCCGCACGATGATGGGCCTCTTGCCGAAGGCCGCCGCCGACTCCGTGGCGGACCAGCCGGTGGCACCGCTCGCCATCGGGGCCAATTGCGGAGTCGGGGCACCCGACATCCTCGTCACGCTGGTCCAGATGCGCGGCAGCGCCGTACCGCTGATCACCAAGGGCAACTGCGGCGTGCCGCATTTCGAGGGGACCGAGGTGGTCTACTCCGGGACGCCGCAGCTGATGGCCCGCTATGCGCGCCTCGCCATCGATGCGGGCGCGCGCATCGTCGGCGGCTGCTGCGGCACGACCCCGGAGCACCTCGCCGCCATGCGGGCGGCCATCGATGCCCACGTGCGCGGTGAGCAGCCCACCGTCGAGGGCATCATCGAGGCGGTCGGGCCGCTCACGAACGCGGTGCCCTCCGAGAACACGGACCGGCCGGCGCGGCGTTCGCGCCGCTGAGTCCGGCGCCGCACTACGGGCTTAAAATACAAGGATTTACGGGGCTCGCATCCACAACCCCCGACGGGGCCCTGCTGGTTCCAGCGCGGGGCGGATTCTGGCCCTTATGGCGCGCTCGGGCTTCGTGCTACCTATGCAGGCGAACCGTGGCAACGCCCGCCCGAGGAGCCCTCCCATGAACGCGCAGCTTCGCCCGAACGACCTGCGCCACGTCGTCGACGCCGACAAGGCGCACGTGTGGCACCACCTCATCCAGCACAAGCCCTTCGAGTCCCAGGACCCGCGCGTCTTTGTCGAAGGCAAGGGCATGAAGCTGTGGGACGCCACCGGCAAGGAGTACCTGGACGCGGTCTCCGGCGGGGTGTGGACGGTCAACGTCGGCTACGGCCGCCAGAGCATCGCCGATGCGGTGCGTGACCAGCTGGTTCGCCTGAACTACTTCGCAGGTTCCGCCGGCTCCATCCCGGGGGCCCAGTTCGCCGAGCGCCTCATCGACAAGATGCCCGGGCTCGCGCGCGTCTACTACGCCAACTCCGGCTCGGAGGCGAACGAGAAGGTCTTCAAGATGGTGCGCCAGATTGCGCACCGGCACCACGGCGGGCGCAAGTACAAGATCCTCTATCGGGAGCGCGACTACCACGGCACGACCATCACCGCGCTGTCGGCGAGCGGCCAGCCCCAGCGCAGCGCCCAGTACGGACCGGTGACCCCCGGCTTCGTCGAGGTGCCGCACTGCCTGGAGTACCGCAGTCAGTTCGGCAAGGTCGACAACTACGGCGAGCGTGCCGCCAATGCCATCGAGGAAGTGATCCTGCGCGAGGGCGCGGACACCATCGGCGCGATCTGTCTGGAGCCGGTGACCGCGGGCGGCGGCGTGATCACCCCGCCGGTCGGCTACTGGGAGCGGGTGCAGGACATCTGCCGCCGCCACCACATCCTGCTGCACATCGATGAGGTCGTCTGCGGCGTCGGCCGTACCGGCAAGTGGTTCGGCTACCAGCACTTCGGCATCAAGCCGGACTTCGTGACCATGGCCAAGGGCGTCGCCTCCGGCTACGCAGCGATCTCCTGCGCGGTGACGACGGAGGCCGTGTTCGAGCAGTTCAAGGACGACCCGGGCGACCCCATGTCCTACTTCCGCGACATCTCGACCTTCGGCGGCTGCGCCTCGGGGCCGGCCGCGGCGCTCGAGAACATGCGCATCATCGAGGACGAGAAGCTGCTCGCCAACACGACCGCCATGGGCGCGCGCCTCATGGGCAACCTGCGCGAGCTGCAGCAGCGCCACGCCGTGATCGGCGACGTGCGCGGCATCGGCCTCTTCTGCGGCGCGGAGCTCGTGCAGGACCGCGACAGCCGCGAGCCGGCGGAGGAAAAGCGCGTGCAGGCGGTGATCGCGGAGTGCCTGGCGCAGGGCGTCCTCATCGGCGCCACCAACCGCTCCTTCAACCGCTTCAACAACACCCTGTGCCTGAGCCCGGCGCTGATCGCCACCCCGGCAGACATCGACCGCATCACCGCCACCATCGACAAGGCACTGACCAAGGTCTTCGCGTAAGCGGACCGCAGGAGATTCGGAGACTTCGCATGAAGATGACCACGGAAGAGGCGTTCATCAAGGTGCTGCAGCAGCACGGCATCGAGCACGCCTTCGGCATTATCGGCTCGGCGTTCATGCCGATCTCGGACCTGTTCACGCGCGCCGGCATCCGCTTCTGGGACGTCGCGCACGAGACCAACGGCGGCCTGATCTGCGACGGCTACACGCGCTCCACCGGCAAGATCGCGATGGCGATCGCGCAGAACGGCCCGGGCGTCACCGGCTTCGTCACGGCGGTGAAGACTGCGTACTGGAACCACACGCCGCTGCTCCTCGTCACCCCGCAGGCAGCCAACAAGACCATCGGGCAGGGCGGCTTCCAGGAACTCGAGCAGATGAACCTGTTCCGCGACATCGTGGCCTACCAGGAGGAGGTGCGCGACCCGAGCCGCGTGGCCGAGGTCTTGAACCGCGTCATCGGCAAGGCCAAGCGCCTCTCCGCTCCCTGTCAGATCAACGTCCCGCGCGACTTCTGGACCCAGGTCATCGACGTGCCGCTGCCGACGATGATCGAGTTCGAGCGCCCGGCTGGCGGCGACAAGGCGGTCGCCGAGGCAGCGCGCCTGCTGTCGCAGGCGAAGTTCCCGGTGATCCTCTCCGGCGCCGGCGTGGTACTCGGCAACGCCATCCCGGAGTGCGCAGCGCTCGCCGAGCGACTGGACGCCCCGGTGTGCAACAACTACCAGCACAATGACTCCTTCCCGGGCGAGCATCCGCTGGCCGTGGGCCCGCTCGGCTACAACGGCTCGCGCGCCGCGATGGAGCTCATTGCCGAGGCCGACGTGGTGCTGGCCCTCGGGACCCGCCTCAACCCGTTCTCGACGCTGCCCTGCTACGGCCTCGACTACTGGCCGAAGTCCGCCGCCGTGATCCAGGTGGACATCAATGCCGACCGCATCGGGCTCACCAAGCCGGTCGCGGTCGCCATCTGCGGCGATGCCAAGCTGGTCGCCGCGCGGATCCTGAAGGGCCTCGACCCCAGGGCGGGCGACAACGGCCGCGAGGAGCGGCGCCGCCGCATCGATGCCCGCAAGCGCAGCTGGGCCGACGCACTCGTGACGCTCGACCACGAGGACGACGACCCGGGCACGGTGTGGAACGCCGAGTGCCGCGAGCGCGAGCCCCGGCACATGTCCCCGCGCCAGGCCTGGCGCGCGATCGTGGCCGCCCTGCCGAAGGAGGCGATCATCTCCAGTGATATCGGCAACAACTGCGCCATCGGCAACGCGTACCCGAGCTTCCCGCGGGGCCGCAAGTACCTGGCGCCGGGCCTGTTCGGCCCCTGCGGCTACGGCTTCCCCTCGGTCATCGGCGCCAAGATCGGCAACCCCGACACGCCGGTCGTGGGCTTCGCCGGCGATGGCGCCTTCGGCATCTCGATGAACGAGATGACCTCCATCGGGCGCGACGACTGGCCGCACGTCACCATGGTGATCTTCCGCAACTACCAGTGGGGCGCGGAGAAGCGCAACTCCATCCTCTGGTACGACAACAACTTCGTCGGCACCGAACTCGACCCCAACCTGAGCTACGCGCGCATCGCACAGGGCTGCGGCCATCGCGGCGTCACCGTGCGCACGCCGGCCGAACTCACGCAGGCGCTGAAGAGCGCCTGCGAGGCCCAGGCCGACAACGTCACTACGTTCATCGAGGTGATCCTGAACCAGGAGCTCGGCGAGCCGTTCCGGCGCGATGCCATGAAGAAGCCCGTGGCGGTGGCGGGCATCCGCAAAGAGGACATGCGGCCGCAACAGCCTGCATGAACGAGTCGACACGGCGGGGGGTACTCGTACTCAACGCGGGTTCCTCGTCGCTCAAGTTCGCGCTCTTCCAGGGCGCCGGGCGCAGCTTGTCCGGGCAGGTCGAGGGCATCGGGGTACGGCCCCGGTTCCTCCTGGGCGACACCTGCGAGGACCTGCCCCTTGCTACCCGGCACGCGCAGGCGCTCGAGCGCATCCTCGGCGAGCTTGCCGCGCGCGGGACTCCCGCCACGGCACTCGAGGCCTGCGGACACCGCCTGGTACACGGCGGAGTTCGCTTCGTCGCACCCACCCTGATCAATGCTGGGCGACTGGCCGCGATCAACGAGCTGCGGGAGCTGGCGCCGCTGCACAACGGGTTCGGGCTCGATGCGATCGCCGCTATGGGCGAGGCCGCACCCGGCCTGCCGCAGGTGGCGTGCTTCGACACGGCCTTCCACGCCGCCATGCCCGAGGTCGCCAAGCGTTACGCGCTGCCCGAATCCCTGCACGCGGCCGGGTACCGGCACTTCGGGTTCCATGGCCTGAACTTCGAGCACGTCACGGCGACGCTTGCGGAGCGCCACGGGGCCGCCGCCACGGCACGCCTCCTCATCTTCCACCTCGGCAACGGCTGCAGCCTGTGTGCGGTGCGCGACGGCCGCAGCGTCGCGACCACCATGGGCTACTCCACCCTCGATGGCCTCACCATGGGGACGCGCTGCGGTTCGATCGACCCGGGACTCCTGATCGCGCTGCAGCGGCGCGAGGGCCTCTCGCTGGAAGCCCTCGAGTCGCTCCTCTACAAGGGCGCGGGCCTGCGCGCGCTGTCGGGTGTGAGCGCTGATATGCGCGAGATCGAGGCCCACGACGATGCGGCCTGCCGCTTCGCGATCGAGCACTTCTGCTACTGGGCGGCGCGCCACGCCGGCTCGATGGCAGTGGCGTGCGGCGGCATCGACTCCGTGGCCTTCAGCGGCGGGATCGGCGTCCACAGCGCCCAGGTGCGCGAGCGGATCCTCGCGCACCTGGACTGGCTCGGCATCGAGCTCGACGCGCAGCGCAACGCCGCGAACGCGCCCTGTATCAGCAGCGAGCGCTCCCGCTGCCCGGTGTGGGTCGTGCCGGCGGACGAGGAGCGCGCGATCCTGCGCCACGTCCGGGCGCTCATCGGGGCGCGGGCCTGATGGACACGGGCCGCCTCGCGCGCATCGCGCCCGGGCTGCTGCTCAGTGCCCTCGTCGGCTTCCTGGGGATGCAGCTCGCGATGCTGCCGGCGCTGCAGAGCCACGGCATGAGCGCCCTGACCGCCGCCATCATCCTCGGGATGATCGCAGGCAATACGCTCTACGCCAGGGTCGCTCCCCGCGCGGGGGAAGGCGTCGCCGTGGCGCGCCAGACCATACTGCGCCTGGGCGTGGTGCTCTACGGATTCCGCCTGACCCTGCAGGACATCAGGCACGTGGGACTCGCCGGCGTTCTCATCGATGTCGTGATGGTGGTGAGCACGGTCGTCATCGCCTACCAGGTCGGCACCCGCTGGCTGAAGCTGGATTCCGCGACTGCGCTCCTCGTGGGGGCGGGCAGTGCCATCTGCGGTGCGGCGGCGGTGCTCGCCACCGAGCCGGTGGTGCGGGGTAAGGCCGAGCAGGTGAGCGTCGCGGTGGCCGGGGTCGTGATCCTGGGTACCGTCGCCATCTTCCTGTACCCGCTGCTGCAGGACCTGAACCTCGCCTGGCAGTTCATTCCCGGCGGCGAGGCGGGCTTCGGCGTCTACATCGGGTCCACCGTCCACGAGGTCGCGCAGGTGGTCGCGGCCAGTCGCGAGGTGGGGCCGGCGGCCGCGGGCACCGCGGTGATCGCGAAGATGGTGCGGGTGCTGATGCTGGCGCCGTTCCTGGTGGCGCTCGCGGCGTGGCTGCGGACTCCACGGCCGGATGCGGAACATCCGCACGCGAAGCGTCCGGCCGCAGTGCCGCCGTTTGCGTTCCTGTTCATCGGGGTGGTGCTGTTCAACTCCCTCGGGCTGGTCTCACCCGGGGTGGTGGGGCGCATCAACGACGCGGACACCTTCCTCCTCGCCATGGCCATGGGCGCCTTGGGTCTGTCGACCCACCTAGCCACCCTCAGGCGCTGCGGTCGCCGGCCCATGGTCCTGGCACTCGTCCTGTTCGCGTGGCTCGTGGTCGGCGGCGCGACGGTCAACCGCCTCATCGTTTCCTTCGCACACGGCGCTTGAGGTGGCGGACGCGGCGGGCCCGGCGCCCTGCCGTGCTATCGTACAAGCGCTCGCGCAGCGAACCGCAAGGCCGACCTCCGTCCGGCGGCCGCCGATTGCGCGGCGCAACCAACGGACGAGCAAGGCGCGTGAAGGGCGGACGGCAGCGTACCCAGGTCCTGTGGCGGCAGCTCCTGTCGCTACAGCCCTCATCCGCACTCACCCTGCAGGCGCAGCTGCGCGCGCAGCTCATCGCCGCCATCGGTGCCGGCAGCCTGCCGCCTGACCGCCCGCTGCCCTCGAGCCGCGCGCTCGCCGGCCAGCTCGGCATCGCCCGCAACACCGTCGTCATCGTGTACCAGCAGCTGGCGGACGAGGGCTACCTGAGCGCCCGCAAGCGCCAGGGCTACTACCCGAATCCCGCCGTCATCGCCCCGAGGCCCCCGCCGGTGCCCTCACCCGAAGCGTCCGGTGCGCAACCCGACTGGGGGTCGCGCCTCGTGAGGAGGCCCTCGCAGCAGCGCCACATCTCCAAGGTCGCCGACTGGGAGCAATACCGCTATCCCTTCATCTACGGCCAGCTGGACCGCGACCTGTTCCCGGCGGCGGAATGGCGCGTCAGCTGCCAGCAGGTGCTCTCCGGCACCGATGCGCTCGACTGGGCCAAGGACCAGTTCACCCGCGACGATCCGTTCCTCATCGAGCAGATCCGGGACAAGGTCCTGCCCCTGCGCGGCATCTGGGCGGCCGCCGAGGAGATCCTCGTCACCATCGGGGCGCAGCACGCGCTCTACCTGCTGGCGGACCTGCTGGTCGACGGGCAGACCACGGTGGGGCTCGAGAACCCCGGCTACCCGGATGCACGCCACATCTTCGCGCGGCGCACGGCACGCCTGCGGCCGCTGCCGCTGGACGCGCAGGGACTGAAGGTCGACGAGGGCCTGAAGGGCTGCCAGTTCATCTACGCGACCCCCAGCCACCAGTCCCCGACGACCGTCACCATGCCGGTGGACCGGCGGGTCGAGCTCCTGCGGCGCGCGGCTGCGGACGACTTCCTCGTCATCGAGGACGACTACGAGACCGAAGTGAGCTTCTCGGGGCTCCCGAACCCGGCGCTCAAGAGCCTGGACCGCAGCAACCGCGTCATCTATGTCGGCAGCCTCACCAAGTCGCTCGCCCCGGGGCTGCGCCTGGGGTACGTCGTGGCACCGGCCGAACTGATCGCGGAGTTGCGGGCGCTGCGCCGGCTCATGATCCGCCACCCGACGGTGTTCATCGAGCGCAGCTTCGCGCAGTTCCTGGCGCTCGGCTATTACGACACCTTCAACCGGCGCCTCGCGGCCGCTTACCGCGAGCGCGCCGCGACGCTCGCCGCGGCCCTTGCGCGGCATGCGCCCCAGCTGTCCCACCCTCCGGTGACCGGGGGTTCCTCGTTCTGGATCCGCGGACCCCAGTCGCTGGACGCCACGCGCCTTGGGGAGGCGGCGCGCCAGGAGCGCATCCTCATCGAGCCGGGCAACGTGCACTTCGCCGAGGAGTCACCGCCCCGGAACTACTTCCGGCTCGGGTTCTCCTCGATCGGGCCTGCGGCCATCGAGGCCGGGATCCGCAGGCTGGCGACGCTCCTGGAGCCGCAGCGCCGCTAGGCCGGGACGCGCGCCCCGAGCCTGCGGCGCAGGACGTACCCTGCGAGCATCACCAGCGCGCTCGCCAGGCCGAACAGCAGCGGGAAGCGCTGGTCCTTGATGAATGCCATCGCCGCGAGGATCGCGACCATCATCGCGATCGCGAGCACGGTCAGCCCCGGATAGCCCCACATGCGCACCCGCAGGCGCTGCGGCGCCTCCGCCTCCAGGCGGCGGCGCAGGCGCAGCTCCGCGCAGGCGATCAGGAGGTACACGAACAGGGCGACCGTACCGTAGGAATCCACGAGGAACGCGAACACGTGATCCGGGGACACGTAGTTCATGACCACGGCCGCATAGCCGAACGCCGTGCTCAGGAGGATCGCCCGCACCGGGACACCGCGGCCGTTGAGCCGGGCCAGCGCCACGGGTGCGTCCCTGCGCGTGGCGAGCGCCATGATCATGCGCGAGGAGGCGAACAGGCCGCTGTTGAGCGCCGATAGCACCGCGGTGAGGATCACCCCGTTCATGATCTGCGCCGCGGCGGGGATGTGCAGCATGCCAAGCGCCGCGACGTAGGGCTGCGCCATGCGCGGATCGTTCCACGGCACGAGGGTCACGACGATCAGGATCGATCCCACGTAGAAGACCAGCACGCGCGAGACGACCGACTGCGTGGCGCGCGCCACCGCCCGTTCCGGCTCCGGGGACTCCGCAGCCGCGACGGTGACGATCTCCGACCCGAAGTAGAACCCCGTGGCCGCGACCGCCCCGGTCAGCACCGGACCTATGCCCTTGGGCATGAAGCCCCCATGCGCCGTGAGCGTGCCGAAGCCGCCCGCATGTCCCGGCCACAGGCCCACGATCACGATCGTCCCGATCACGAGGAACAGGGTGATGGCGGCCACCTTGATCAGCGCGAACCAGTACTCGGCCTCACCCCAGGAGCGCACCGACAGGAGGTTCAGGAGCGTGAACACGGTCATCAGGGCCAGGGTGAAGGCCCAGGGCGCGACGCCCGGGAACCACATCTTCAGGAGGCCGGCGCCGGCGACCGCCTCGAGCGCCACGACGATGATCCAGAAGTACCAGTACATCCAGCCGGTCATGAAGCCGGCCAGCTCCCCCAGCGCCAGGCGGTTGTACTCGTAGAAGCCGCCGACGGCGGGGTAGGCCGAGGCCATCTCTCCCAGCATGCGCATCACGAGCACGACCAGCGCGCCGGTGATCGCGAAGGAGAGCACGGCCGCGGGACCGGTGTCCTGGATGACGACGCCGCTGCCGACGAACAGGCCCGCCCCGATGACGCCGCCGAGCGCGATCATCTGCATGTGGCGCACCTTGAGGGTGCGACGCAGCCCCGTCGGGCCGACCTCGGGCTGGGGATCGCTCGTCGCCTGGTTCATTGTCACGCTCAGGATTACCCCTGCCGGAGGATTCCTGATCGCGCGCGCTCCGTAAAGGGCCAACCCGGGTGCGCGGATGGAGCCAGGCCCGCGGCACCCGGTCTGCGACCTGCGTGTTACTTCCAGGTCGCGTTCTGGCGGCGCAGGTCTTCGTGCTGGCGACGGCTCTCGGGGGTCAGGTTCTCCCTGAAATCCTCGAGCTCGTAGACGGGTCGGATCTCGATGTCCGAGTCGGTGAGCATCGGGTTCGGGCAGCGCTTGACCCATTCGATGGCCTCATCGAGCGAGCGCACCTGCCACATCCAGAAACCCGCCACGAGTTCCTTCGTCTCGGCGAAGGGACCGTCGGTCACCGTGCGGTTACGGCCCGAGAACCGCACGCGGCGCCCGAAGCGGCTGGGCTTGAGGCCATCGCCGGCGAGCAGGATCCCGGCCTTGATGAGGGAATCGTTGAACTGGCCCATCGCGGCCAGCATCTCGCTCGTCGGAAGTACGCCAGCCTCGCTGTCCGAAGTGGCCTTGACCAGCACCATGACTTTCATGGGCATCTCCTTGGGTAGTTGAAGGATTTCCCGGACCAGTTCGGGCGCTCTCGAACCGTGCCGCTCTCCCCCCTACGACGAGCCGCCGGGGGAGGTTTCGACAAACTCAGCCCGGGTCGCGCCGGCGGTCCCCGTACCAGATCTCCAGCCCCTGGCGCTTCCCCATCGCGCGCCGCCAGCCCCAGGCGACGTGGGCGAGGCCGCCCAGCACCTCGCGCGCACTGTGGGAGCGCAGCTTGCGCCCGGAGGTGATCGCCACCTCGCGCAGCATCACGAAACGGCCCTGCCGCGCGAGCGCCCGGGAGAGGAAGGTCTCCTCGGCCGCGAATACGGCCTCATCGAAGCCGCCGGCGGCCTCGAAGGCCTCGCGCGTGCAGAACACGAAGCACCCGGCGGCCAGGCGCAGCGCACGGTAGATCGGCACGGCCACCGCGATCAGCACCCGTGCATAGCGCGGCAGGCGCCCCTCGAACCTGACGTCGCTTCCGCCTCCGGCTGCGCCCGCGCGCAGGGCCGCAAGCGCGGCCTGCACCAGCTGCGGGGAGACGAGCGTGTCCGCATCGACGAACACCAGCCAGCGGCCGCGTGCCTCCCGGGCGCCCGAGTTGCGGGTTGCCGCGATCTGGCGATGCTCAACGTGGATCACGCGCGCCCCGGACTCAGCCGCGACGGCGGCGGTGCGATCGGTGGAGGCATCGTCCACGACGATCACTTCGCAGGACTCGGAAACGGTGGCGATTGCCGCGTGGATCGCGCGCAGGGTCGCCCCGAGGACGGCTTCCTCGTTGTGCGCGGGAATGATGAAGCTCACGGACGCGACTTCGGGGATCAACGGCGGGCGGGTCCTGTAGTGAGTCTGGAACCTGTTTAACGGCCAAGCCTGAGACTAAACTCGTGACGGTGACAGACTGAATTGAGCAATTCAGTTTGGGCTCGCGCTCTCACAAACCCTACCGAAAGTCGCCTGCAAATGCGAACGACTGAGTGGTCCTACGATTCGCCACACCGGCCCGGGCAGTGCGGCGGGCCCCGTTATCTACAGTGGCTGCGAGGGATGGCCGTAGTCCTAGTGCTGGTCGCCTCGGGTGCTCGTGCAATGGCGGATGCCCCACCGGCCGAAGCATTCGGCATGTTGCCCGCGGAGACATCGGTGGCCCTGAGCACCGACGGTCGCTGGGTGGCCTGGGTTGACCAGACTCAGGAAAAGCCGCGTGTGATCATCGCCGATGTAGGCGCTCGCAAGGTGCAGAGGATCCTCGCACTGCCGGAGCGTCTAAAGGTACGCGGACTTGCCTGGGCAGACGGGGGCACGTTGCTCGTTGCGTTCAGCCAGACCAGCATCACTCTGGTCGCTAAGCAGGCCTCACGGGAGTACTTCATGACCATTGCCTACGATGTGGGCGGTGGTGAAGGGCGTCTGCTGCCCGACAAGAGCGCACTGGAATCGGCTTTTGCGCGCGTGATTCTGCTGCACTCCACCAAGCCGCATACCGTGATGATGGCAAGTGGCCGGATATTAATGGAGGTCGATACCGACACCGGTGCCGGCCCGATCGTCAAATTCGGGGCTGACCACACCGTGGGTTGGGCGGTGGATCGGACGGGGCGCCCCGTGGCACGCGAGGACTGGGACTGGATCAAGGGCGCCTATCGGGTGTACGCGCTGGAGGGGGAGCACCTGCGAGAGATCCTGCGGCAGGACGACAAGGAGCAGCCGTTGGTGGTCGGCTTGCTGCCGGACGGCTCCGCACTCGTACTGCTTGCCAACCGGGGCCGCCCCTACCGCGCCGCCTGGGCGGTCCCGCTGGATGGCTCGCCGATACATCTACTTGCGGAGGAACCGGGCGCCGATATCGGCGCCACGCTCACGGATCCCTACTCCGGAGCCATTATTGGCGTGCTGGTCGAAGGCGCAACCAACACGATTCACTGGCTCGACCCGCTCGCACAACAGCGTTTCGACCGGGTGCAGCGTGCATTCCCGGGCAAGACCGTGGGGATCTACAACTGGACTGCCGACGGGCAGCGTGTTCTGGCCCGCGTCGACTCGGCCAGCACGCCGCCGGTTTACTACCTCGTCGATTTCGCGACGCATCGTGCCGATATCGTGGCCGAGGAGTATCCCCGCCTGAGCGGGGTCACGCTCGGGGAGTTCCGGGAACTCACCTACAAGGCGCGCGATGGCACGGACATTCCTGCCTACCTGACACTCCCGCCGCGCAAAGGCGATGAGCCAGTGCCGATGGTGGTGCTCCCGCACGGCGGCCCTCAGGCCCGTGACTTCCCAGACTTCGACTGGCTGGTGCAGTTCCTGGCCTCGCGCGGCTACGCGGTACTGCAACCCCAGTTTCGGGGCAGCACCGGCTTCGGCGAGGGGTTCGAGAAGGCAGGGTTTCGCCAGTGGGGCGGGCTCATGCAGGACGACGTGACCGATGGCGTGCGGGCGATGATCGACCAGAAAATCGCAGATCCGCACCACGTCGCCATCGTCGGAATGTCTTATGGGGGATATGCCGCCCTTGCCGGCGCCGCTTTCACCCCGGAGCTCTATTCATGCGCCGTCAGCATCAACGGTGTGAGCGACCTGCCGCGCCTTCTCGATGAAAAAGCTCCGTCCATGATCGGATCGATGCGTATCTATTCGAACATCCAGGACGTGATGGAGGAGCGCATCGGCAAGCGCACCGACTCGAAGCTCAGCGCCAGATCGCCGGTCAACGCCGCCGCCAATTTCCGTGCCCCGGTTCTGATCCTCTACGGCAGCGGTGATGGCGTGGTGGCGAACGACCAGTCGGAACGCATGGCCAAGGCCCTCACCGCCGCGAACAAGCCCGTCACGATCGTGAAGTTGCCCGATGAGGACCACTGGCTCTCGCGCTCCGATACGCGCCTGCAGATGCTCACGGAGATCGAGCGCTTCCTCAAGGACCATCTCTAGGCGCAGGACCGGAGCGCGCGCGCCGGGCAATCAGGCTCCCCAGCGTCCGCAGGGCGTTCTCCACGCGTGGGGTGAACGGATGCCCGTAATTCAGCCGGATCGCATGCCGGAAATCCCGCCGCGCCGAGAAGATCGGGCCTGGCGCCACGCTGATCCCGGCCGCAAGCGCCGCCTGGTGCAGCTCGATGGCTTCCACGCCTGCCGGGAGCTCCACCCACAGGAGATACCCGCCGTCCGGCGCCGACCAGCGCGCGCCCTGCGGGAAGTGACGGGTGAGCGCGCGGCAGAATAGCCGCTGGCGCCGCAGGAGCTCGCGGCGCACACCGGCCAGGTGCCGCTCATAAACCCCGCGCGCCAGGAACCGCGCCAGCGCCGCCTGCGCCGGGATGTTGCTCGAGAGCGAGGTCATTATCTTGCGGCGCCACAGCTCCGGCGCGAAGCGCCCGGCGGCGATCCAGCCGATGCGGTAGCCGGGCGCGAGGCTCTTGGAGAACGAGCCGCAGTCGAGCACCAGCCCCTCGCGGTCGTGGATCTTCGCGCAGCCACTGCGCTGGCGGCCCAGGTACAGTTCCGCGTACACGTTGTCCTCGATGAGCGGGATGCCGCGTGAGCCGAGCAGGCGCACCAGCCGCGCCCGCTCGCGCTCGGGCAGCGTTGCGCCGAGCGGGTTCTGGAAGCTCGTCATCACCCAGCAGGCGCGCACGTCATGCCGCTCGACGAGCCGCGCCACCTCGTCGACCAGGATGCCGAGGCGCGGGTGGGTCGGTACTTCGAGCGCCCGCAGGCCCAGGCTCTCGATCGCCTGCAGGCAGCCATAGAACGCCGGCGATTCGATCAGCACGATGTCATTGGGGCGGGTCAGGACCTGGAGGGCGAGATTGAGCGCCTCGAGGGCCCCGGAGGTGATCACGATCTCCTCGTGCGAGACCTGGGCGCCCCACAGCCGGTAGCGCTGGGCGATCTGGCGGCGCAGGGTCTCGTTCCCGGGAGGCAGGTCCTCGAGCGTGCGGAAGGGGTCCAGGTGGGTCGCGCTGTAGGCGAGGTCCTTCGCGAGGCGCTTGAGCGGAAACAGGTCAGGTCCCGGAAATGCGGACCCGAGCGGCACGAGGTCCCGCGCCCGCGTCGCTTCGAGGACCTGGAACACGAGTTCACTCACCGCGGGCGCTGCGGCCTGCCGCCGCGGACGGGACACCTGCGGTTCGGGAGCGGCGGAACGCCAGGCGTCGCTGACGAAGTAGCCCGAGCGCGCGCGCGACTCGAGGTAGCCGCGCGCCTGCAGCAGCTCGTAGGCATGGGTCACCGTGCCCGGGCTCACGCGCTGGTCGCGGCTAAGCTGCCGCACCGAGGGCGCGCGGTCGCCGACGCGGAGCACGCCTTCGCGCACCAGCGACTCGAGCCGCGCGATGAGTTCCTGGTAGCGGCGCATCGTGCGCCGCATCTTACGGCCGCTCAGCGCAGCGCGTGGGGCTCGATGGCGCCGCTGTACCAGCCGATCGCCAGGAGCAGGAACAGGGCGACCGACAGCCCGATGCGTACCGTGAGCGCGCGCACCATGGCGGCCGAGCCGTCCGCATCCGAGCTCAGGTGGAACAGCGCCTTGCCGAGGCTTGCGACGATCCCCACCAGGAGGAGGGCGACGACGGTCTTGAATTCGGGGTTCATCGGGATTCCCGTGGTGAGCGCGCCGCGAGCTGTTCGCGGCGGATGGTGAGGATCACGGAGGCGGCCGCCACGCACAGCATGCCCACCATCGCGGCCATCACGATGACCATGCCGCCGGCGAGCCGGTACGCCTCATGCAGGCCGCCCAGAACGCCCAGCGGCGTGGTCACCAGGAGGATCCTGCGCGAGAGTTTCATGGGCATGGGGAGCACGATAGCGCGCCACCCTATGTGATACAGACGCAGATTATTGATTTTTTATATGGTACAGATCGGCGGCGCGCCCTAGACCATCCGGACGAGCGCGGGACCTCGGTCCCCAGCCGCGCGGGGGAACCTGTTAGCCTGCGCGCCACGACTGACCTCGAAGCGAGCCCATGCACAGCCTGGAAGAGAAGATCCGCCGCCGCGAATTCGTCATCACCACCGAGCTCACCCCGCCCAAGGGCACGGATCTCACCGAGCTCTTCGCCAAGGCCGACGCGCTGCGCGGCAGCGTGGACGCCATCAACCTCACCGAGTCGGCGCGCGCGCTGATGGCCGTCGCGCCGGCCGCCGTGGCCCGGCTGCTGCTGGAGCGCGGCGCGGTACCGATCGTGCAGATGACCTCGCGCGACCGCAACCGCATCGCCGTGCAGGCGGACCTGCTCGGCGGGGCGCTGCTCGGCGTACACAACTTCGTGTTCATGGGCGGCGATCCTCCCACGGTGGGTGACCACCCCGAGGCGAAGCCGGTGTTCGACCTGACGGCGAGCCAGATGCTCGAGGCGGCGCGCGCGCTCACCGGTGGTCACGACCTCGCCGGCAAGCCCCTGCACGGGACTCCCGCATTGTTCGTCGGCGCCACCTGCAACCCCGGCGCCCGCGACTTCGAGGCCGAGGTGCAGAACACGCGTCGCAAGATCGATGCCGGCGCCCGCTTCCTGCAGACCCAGGCGGTCTACGCGGCCGCCGCGCTCGAGCGCTTCCTCGAGGCGGTGAAGCCCGGCCCGGTTGCGATCCTCACCGGGATCATCCCGCTCAAGTCGGCGAAGATGGCGCGCTGGCTCAATGACAAGGTGCCCGGCATCCAGGTCCCCGAGTCCCTGCTCCGGCGCCTGGACACCGCCCAGGGACCGCAGGCGGAACTTGAGACCGGTCTCGAGCTGGCGGCGCAGACGCTGCGCGAAGTGCGGCCGCTCTCGCAGGGGGTGCACGTCATGGCGCTCGGCTGGGAGGCGCACATCCCGGCGCTGCTGGCCCAGGGTGGCCTCGGGCCGGGATCGTGATGCCCTCAAGCCCCTTAAGAAGTTGATCCTGAAGGGGAATCGAGCCCCACCGCCCGGTTGGCCCTGCCGGATGCAGCATCGTTCATCGACTCTGGGCTAGGCTTCGGCTTTCAGGGGAGGGGGCCTTCCGGGACGGGCCGGACGCGCTCACCGCGCGCCGCAGAGCCAGGAGCCCAACGCCAGGGACCGCCGATGTCGACCGTCAACCCGAAGCTGCCGGCAGAGCCGCTGCGCGCGCAGGCGAGCGTTGCGAGCGCAGGCATGAGCCCGCTGCGCGCCGCGCTCATTATCTATATCGGCGTGCCGTTCCTCGGGCTCATCTGCCTTGCCTGGTCGCTGGTGGCACTGCCGGCGCAGTTCCTGCTCCCGCGGTCCGTCGGCGCGCGCTTCGGGCGCGCCGGGATCAGCCGCGGCTTCAGGATGTACGTGCGCCTGCTGCGCGCCTGCGGCGCCTTCCGCTTCGACACCGACGCCCTCGACTTCCTCGCGCAGGAGCGCGGCGTGATCATCGCGCCCAACCATCCGAGCCTCATCGATGCCCTCGTCCTGCTCGCGCACCACCCGAACATGGTGTGCATCATGAAGACCGGCCTCATGCGCAACCCGTTCCTCGGGGCCGGCGCGCGCCTGGCGCGCTTCATCGGCAACACCCCGCCGCGGCGCATGATCACCGAGGCCGTGGGGGCGCTCAACGATGGCGCGGTCGTGCTCCTCTTCCCCGAAGGCACGCGCTCGCGGCGCGCCCCGGTCAATGAGTTCCAGCTCACCGTCGGCGCGATCGCCAAGCACGCCGGCGCGCCGATCGTCACCGTGCTCATCGACACCGACTCGCCCTACCTCGGCAAGGGCTGGACGCTGTTCCGGCTGCCGCGACTGCCGATCGCGTACCGGGCGCGCCTCGGGCAGCGGTTCTCACCGCCCGCGGACGTGCGCGCGTTCACCGGGGAGCTGGAGGACTACTTCCGCGCCGAGCTGCGGCAGGCGGAGCTGGCGCAGTGGCTGCCCGGACCGAACACCCGGTAAGAGTCCCGGATCCGGCCGCTGCCTTCGGCGTTCGCGCCACCGCGGCGCCGTCGCACGCGCGTATTTCACGGTGTAGCGCAGGTTCTGCGACGCAGGTCCCGCCCGGGACGTGACGCAGGCACGGTGTCCGAACCCGGCGTGATGGCGCTCACGGATGCCGGTGGGGCCCTTTGCGCACAATGTCACGCCATACGCGGTCGATCCGCACCCGTTTCTGCGCCGAACACTATGAGCATGCTGCAACTGGTGATTGCGAGCGCCCTGGGCTTTCTCCTGGCGCAGGGCGGGGTCTACGGCATCCGCGCCGTGGCCGGCTGGATGCAGCGCGGCGATGAGCCGCGCTCCGAGCCGACGTCCCGCTTCATCGTCAGTTTCGTCAAGTACGCCGCCCCGGTCGGGGCGGGAGTTGCCGTGTTGACGCTCGGGATATGGGCGGTATCGGACTACCTCTCCGCACGCACGGCGCACGCCTCACTGACGGCCAGCACGCTCGAGGCCGGCGTCGCCCCGGACCCGGCGGCCGCCGAGGACACGCCCAGCACCAGCCCGCCCGCATCGGATGCGGAGCCCAGGGACCCGGCCGCGGCCGCCGGCACGGACCCATACGCCGACCCGGACTACCGCGTGCCGCCGCGCAAGCGCCACGCCGGCAGCGGCGCGGACGCCATCCTGCAGCGCTCCGAGAACAAGGCCCGCGCGGAACTTCTCGGGGGCCTCAAGGCCCATGCCGCCCGCTCGCAGTACGACTGCGAGGCCCTGGACCATGCTGGCCGGTACCTGAAGGCCGGCCTGGACGTCTGGGGATTCTCGCAGTGGCAGGCGAAGTACTTCCCCACCGACAGTTATCACGGTGCCTCGCTCGAGCAGTGCCGCGACATCCAGAGCGTCGTCGACCCGGCGGTCCTCGACCTGCGCTCCACGGTCGCGCAGGGCAAGCACCCCTGAGCTTCCCCTACGCCGGCGTCTGCGCCGGCGCGATGTAGTACTCGAGCGCCCCGTTGGTGCCCGAGCGCGGGGCGACCCGCTGCGCTTCCGGGCCATAGCCCGCCACGACGCCGCGGCGCACCGCCTCGGTGAAGGAAATCCACAGGCCCGTGGGCAGCAGCACCGTGTGCGCATAGAGCGCGAGCGCGTGGGTCGCGAGTCCCTCGCCTTCCCTCTGCGGTGAAGCGGCGGCGCTTCCCATGAGCTGCGGGATGTCCTCCGCGTTGATGCCGATGAGCGTGCGCAGCGCGCGCCCCGGCTCGTGTTCGCGCTGCGCGATCACCGGGCCGCCGATCATGGTCGGCTCGAGCGGGACCAGGTGGCGCAGCAACGGGTAGGGATGGCGGGTGCTCGTGACCCCGAAGTCCCCGTAGAAGCCCTCGCGCACCATGAGGCGCCGCGGCGGGACGGCAGCGGCCGCGTCGGCCTCATCCCGCACAAACCCTGCCACCAGGAGCGACTCCTCCGGCGCAGGCGCTGGACCGAGGTCCACCGGCAGAACCGTCGTGGGCGTGGGCTGCGCCAGCGGAACAAAGAGGAGCGCGGTATCCCGCAGCCCCACCACCGCCGCCGCGACCGGGCACAGCAGCTCGCCGTTGCGCTCGGGCACCGTGATCGCGCAGCGCAGGGTGCGCAGGGGCTGCGGTCCGTAGCGCCGCTCCAGCCCGCCGGAGGCGAACACCGGTGCCTGCGGCGGCAGGTTGAGAGGCGCGAGGACTTCCGCGGCGGTGGCCGTGACCAGCCAGCGGCCCTCGAGGTTGCCGATGATCGAGCCCGAGCCGCACAGGGTCGAGCGGGCGTCTGCGCCCGTGGACAGGTAGCGCACCACCGCGGGCAGATCGCCCCCGACCGTGTTCGCGACCGCGCGCCAGCCCTCGCCGCGGCGGATGCCCGTAAGACTCATGGTGGGTAGGGTCCCTTCAGGCGCCTGCGCGCGTCCTTGGCTTGAGGCGCCAGTTTAATCCGAGGGCAGGAGCTTTTCGGCCGCGGCGAACAGGGCCGGGTCTACGCGGGCCCCGGAGGCCGCGGCATTCTCGTCCACCTGCTCGGGCCGGGTCGCCCCCACGATGGCGCTCGCCACGTTCGGCTGCCGCAGCACCCAGGCAAGCGCAAACTGCGAGACGGTGAGCCCGGCCTGCGCCGCGAGGCCCTTCACCTCCTGCACCGCGCCCAGGGTCTTCGGGGTGAACCAGGCCGGGTCGAGGAAGGCTCCCATGCTGCGGTCGGCGGCGCGGCTGTCCGCAGGCGGCGCGGCCCCGGGCGCGTACTTCCCGGTGAGCACGCCCTGGGCGAGCGGCGACCACACGACCTGGGAGATGCCGGCCTCGGCGCACAGTGCCAGCAGGCCGCGCTCCGGGTCGCGGTGCAGGAGCGAGTACTGCGGCTGGCTCGAGACGAACCGCGCCATGTTCGGCACCTCGAGCGCGGCACGGATGCGCTCCAGCGGCCACTCCGAGAAGCCGACGTAGCGCACCTTCCCGGCGCGCACCGCCGCGGTCAGGGCCTCCAGGGTCTCCTCGAGCGGGGTCTGGAAGTCGTAGCGGTGGCACTGGTACAGGTCGACGTACTCCACGCGCAGCCGGCGCAGCGAGTCCTCGAGCTGCTTGACGATCTGGGCGCGCGACAGGCCCTGGTCGCGGGCGCCCATCGGGAAGAACACCTTGGTGGCGAGCACGTAGCGCTCGCGCGGGATCCCGGCGAGGGCCTCCCCGAGCAGCGACTCGGCGACGCCCCGCCCATAGACGTTCGCGGTGTCCAGGAAGTTGATGCCCAGTTCGAGCGCCCGGTGCACGCAGGCCATGGCCGCCTGGCGCCGCGCGCCCTCGCCGAAGGTCAGCCAGGAGCCGAAGCCGATCTCGGAGACCTCGAGGTCGCTGGCGCCGAGTTTGCGGTATTGCATGGGAGGCTCGTCCGGTACCCGCTTCAGACGGCGATGCCGTACTCGCGCATCCACGAGGTGAGCATGATCATGCCGAACAGGCCGTGCTCGGAGGCCATCGGGTTGCGGGAGTTGAGGAGCCTTCCCAGTGCACGCTCGGATACGACCTCGCGGATCTGGGCGCGGCACTCCTCCTGCCACGCGGCAACGATCGCCGGCGTGAGCCACTGGGCGATCGGGATGGTGAAGCCCTGCTTGCGGTCGATGTCCAGCTGCGGCGGCAACAGCCGTCTTGCCAGCTGCTTGAGCAGGATCTTGCGCTCATCGCGCGTGGCGCGCAGCCGGTTCGGGACCCGCCGGAAGGCGAACTCGACCACCCGCTGGTCGAGGAACGGGGCGCGGACCTCGAGGGAGGAGAGCATGCTGGCGCGGTCGACCTTCACCAGGATGTCCTCGGGCAGGTAGGAGCGGAAGTCCGCGGCCATCGCCGCGCCCGGCAGGCCGCGTTCGGCCTCGACCTGCTCGCGCCGCCAGGCCTTCGGCGAGGCAGCCGCGGCGCGCGAGTCCAGCAGCGGGCTCGCCTGGCGCAGGTCCGCCCCGTCGGTCCACAGGGCCACCTGGGCGATGCCGTCGGCCATGGAACCCTGCAGGGCCAGGAGCGAGTTGCGGCCCCGGGCATCGGCGGGGACCCAGTGCCGGGCGAGATAGGCGATCAGTCCGCGGGCGGCCGCGGGCAGTGCGCCGCGCAGCCGGTCGCGCGCGAGCGCGGCCTGGTAGGCGTGGTAGCCGCCGAAGAGCTCATCACCGCCGTCCCCGCCGAGCACGACCTTGCAGTGCTGAGCGACGGTCCGCGACAGCAGGTAGGTCGGGATCATCGAGGAGTCGGCGATCGGCTCGTCGTACTGGCGCGCGAGCGTGCGCACCAGGTCGACGCTGGACTCATCGAGCGGCAGCTCCACGTGCTCGGTGCCCAGGTGCTCGGCCACGGCTTTTGCGAAGCGCTGCTCGTCGAGGCGCGGGTGCCGCGGCAGCGTGACGGTGAAGGTGCGCACCCGGTGCGCGGACACGCGCGCGGCGAGGGCGGTCACGATGCTCGAGTCCACCCCGCCGCTCAGGAGCACGGCGAGCGGGACGTCCGCGATGAGCTGCTCGCCGACGGCGGCGGCCAGCAGCTCCTCGAGCTCGCCGGAGAGCTGGGCGGCGGAGGCGCCCGAGTCGCGCTCGGCGGCCGGCAGGTCCCAGTAGCGCCAGATGCGCGGCGCGGCATCCCCGAGCGCATAGCTCAGGCAGTGCGCCGGGCGCAGCTTGCGCACCCCCTGGAGGATGCATTCCTCCGCGGGCACATAACCGAAGCTCAGGTAGTGGGCGAGGGCGGCCGGCGACAGGCGGCGCGGGAACTGCGGGTCGCGCAGCAACGCCTTGAGTTCGGAGGCGAAGACCAGCCCGCCGCGGTGCGGGGCCCAGTACAGGGGCTTCTCGCCGGCGCGGTCGCGGGCCATGAAGAGCGTGCGGCGCCTCGGGTCGTAGAGCGCGAAGGCGAACATGCCGCGCAGTCGCTCGACGCAGCGCTCACCCCATGCCTCGTAGGCCGCGAGGAGCACCTCGGTGTCGCTGCGCCCGCGGAACGTCCGGCCCTGCGCGGCGAGCTCGGCGCGCAGCGCCTCGTGGTTGTAGATCTCGCCGTTGAAGACGACCACGGCGCCGCCGGGGCCGAGCATCGGCTGCGCCCCGGTGGGGGACAGATCGATGATCGACAGGCGACGGTGACCCAGGGCGACCGCCCCTTCCGGGCTTGCCCACAGCCCGTCCGCATCCGGGCCGCGGTGCCGGATCTCATCGCGCATCTCGGCCAGCAGCGCCGGTGGCAGTCCGCCGGGTACGCCGGCGTAACCCACTATCCCGCACATGGCGGCGAGGTGGGACGGAGGCGGGTCGGCGGGTCTTGCACGTGGGGTTTCGCTGTCACCTGGGGCCCGCCGCGCCGCTGCGGCCGTGGACGGGACCGCGAGTATAAACGGTTGATGAACGGATCCTCTGGCGCCCGCGCGGGTGGGTGGCACTTGACAGCGCGGCCGGGTCGGGGCCGTGTAGCTCGTGTCCTACAGACGGATGTCAGGCGGCCCGATCCAGCCGCGGCCCCGGACGCGGCAGTATGGCGCGGCCCTGGCGACCCCAGGGCCGCAATGACAGGAGATTCAACATCATGAAGGCACGCATCCTCGCTCCGCTGTGGGGCACCCTCGTGGCACTGGCCGCGGCAATCAGCTGGGCTGGCTCGTACAGCGACACCGTGACGCTCTTCAAGAATGCCGGCGAGAGCGCCACGTTCTTTAAGAACAGTTACGGCTACGCGGTGTTCCCCACGATCGGCAAGGGCGGCTTCGTCGTCGGCGGTGCGCACGGATCCGGGCGCGTCTACGCGCACGGGCACTACGTCGGCGACACCTCGATGAACCAGGTCAGCGTGGGCTTCCAGGCCGGCGGCCAGGCCTACAGCCAGATCGTGTTCTTCGAGAACAAGGCGGCCTTCGATGACTTCACCAAGGGCAACTTCGAGTTCGGCGCGGACGTGAACGCCGTCGCCATCACCGCCGCCGCGGGCACCAGCGTCGGCACCACCGGCGCGAGTGCGGACGCGAGCGGCGGCATGAAGGACGCACGCACCGCGGGCAAGTACTACAAGGGGCTTGCCGTGTTCACCATCGTCAAGGGTGGCGCCATGTACCAGGCGACCGTGGCCGGACAGAAGTTCAGCTACACCCCGAAGCCCTCCTGATCCCTCAAGACCGATGTGCTCCGGTGCGGCCCGCACACTGCCATGGACGGCGGCGTGCGGGCCTCATCGTTTTGGGGATCTGAGAATTCGGCGCCGTCTTTTTCTCGGTAACACCTTAAACTAGCGGCATGCTCCGTCTCTCACCGCGGCTGCTGGGGCTGCTTGCGGCCCTGACCATGCTCCCCGTGGTGCAGTCCTTGAGCGCCGACCCGGCGCCCTTTGACCTGGCCGGGCCCACGCTCGAGCTCACCGTGACCCGCGGCACGGTCACGCTCCCGGCGGCCCGCGTGCCCAGCCTCGCCCCCGGCGACCGGCTGCACCTGAAAGCCGACCTGCCCTCGCAGCAGGACGCCCACTACCTCATGGTCGCCGCATTCCTGCGCGGGGCCACCAACCCGCCGCCGGCGGACTGGTTCGTGCGCTGCGAGACCTGGGGCGGGCGGTGTGCCACCGAGGGGCTCACGCTCACGGTACCGAAGGACGCCCAGCAGCTGCTGGTGTTCCTCGCACCCGAGACCGGCGGGGACTTCAAGACGCTCATGAGCGCCGTGCGCGGGCGCCCCGGGGCCTTCGTGCGCACGTCCCAGGACCTCAACCAGGCGACGCTCGACCGCTCGCGCCTGGAGGCTTACCTGCGTGCCATCCGCTCGCTCGCCGACGCGGACCCCGCCCGGCTGAAGGACGTGGCCCCACTCCTGGCGCGCAGCCTCGCCATCAAGGTGGATGAGAAGTGCCTGGACAAGATGGCGACGCTGCAGGCGCCGTGCCTCATGCAGGGACGCGAATCGCTGATCCTCAACGACGGGCACAGTGCCTCGCTGGCGCAGGCGCTGACCTCCGGTCCCGCGAGCGACCTGGCCATGGATGCCAGCAACACCGCGCAGCTGAGATCCGGCTACTACGGGCCCTACATCGGCTCGCTGTTCGACATCGCGCGCATCTTCGATTCCTTCCACACCGCGCAGTACCAGTACATTCCCGCGCTCGCCACGGCCCAGGAGGCGAAGCTGCCGCTGGTCCTGAATGCCGCGCCGTCCTTCCACGACCCGAAGTCGGTGCTGGTGATGGCGCTGCCCTCGGTCGACCATGCGCAGCTGCCGCCGCTGCACGCGGTGGACCCGAAGGAAACCCTGTGTGCGCGCCGCAGCCCGCTGGTGCTGCCGGTCGAGGGTGCGCCGCTGGTGTTCTCCACCGGCTTCGCCCACCAGATGCAGCTGAAGGTGACGACCCATGCCGGCCGCGTCGTGCTGCTGCCCGCGCACGCCGACCCCGAGCGGGGCGGCTTCGTGGCCGACACCGCTGCCCTGAAGGACGTCGACCTGGGGAGCGCCGTGCGCGCGACGCTCGAGGGCTACTGGGGGTTCGACACCTATGCCGGGCCGGAATTCGGGCTCACCGACGATCGCTCGCTCAGCTTCGCCCTGGCCCCGGGGGACGAGGCTGCGCTCATCGTCGGTCGCCAGGACACGGTGCGGCTGCGGGCCGCGAACACCCGCTGCGTGTCGGACGTGGTGTTGCGCGATGGTGCGGGAGTCGAGCACCGCACCGAGTGGCACGCCCGCTCGCCCGAGGAGCTGGAAGTGAAGCTGCCCCTCGAGCAGGTCACGCCCGGGGAGGTGACGCTGCTGGTGCGCCAGTTCGGCGTCGCCGATGCCCAGAGCCTCACGGCGCACGCCTACGCGGAAGCGAGCCGGCTCGAGTCCTTCGTCCTCCACGCCGGGGACGCGCAGGGGAGCCTGCACGGCAGTCGCCTGGACCAGGTGCAGTCACTGATCCTCAGGGACGTCGAGTTCGCACCCGGGGAGCTCGAGAGCGCCGAGGGGCATGACTCGCTGGTCCTTGCGGCCACTGAGCCGCACGCGGCGGGGCAGCTGAGGCCGGGCGACGTCGGGCGCGCCCGCGTGCTCCTCAAGGATGGGCGGACGCTCGAGGTCAAAGTGACGGTCGCGCCGCCACGCCCGAGCGCCACGCTGATCGACCTCGACGCACAGTCCTATGCCGTGCGCACCGGGGTGGACATCCGCCTTGCGGGGGCGCGTGAGATTCCCCAGCAGTCCCGGGTGATCTTCTCGCTGCGTGCCCAGGAGCCGCGCACCTTCGATCGCCAGGAGAGGCTGGAAGTGGCCACCGAGGAGGGTGTATCCGCGGTGCTGGAGGGCGGCTCCGGCCTGACCTTCCAGAACGCGCACGTGGCCGTGGCCTCGTTCGATCCGGCGAAGGCGCTCGGGGTTTCGGCGTACGGACCGCTGCGGTACCGCCTGCTGAGCGGGGACGCGGCCGGTGACTGGCACCCGCTGGGTACGCTGGTGCGGCTGCCGGCGCTGCAGCGCTTCGACTGCCCGGACGATGCCGAGCGCCCGTGCGTGCTTACCGGCGATCGCCTGTTCCTGCTCGACTCGATTTCGGGGGATGCCCAGTTCAGCCGCACCACCCGCGTGCCGGACGGGTTCCCGGGGCAGTCGCTGGAGGTGCCGCACCCGGCCGCGAGCCAGATCTACCTGAAGCTGCGGGATGACCCGCAGGTGATCAGTGTCGCGGTACTCGACCCGCACCCCGGACTCGCCGCCGGAACATCGCCCGGCAGCTGAGCCGCGTCGTGCGCTAGAAGCCCCAGGTCGCCCAGTACGGCGACTCGGGTTCCTCCGCCGGTAGCGCGCGTGCGCGGCGGCCGGCGCGGGGCAGTCCCCCGGCACCGGCGACCGCGAACACAATGGTCTCGGCGTCGTCGTCCATCCAGCTTCCGGCCTCGATTACGGCCGGCTCCTTCCTGGCTCCGCTGCGCTCGCCGACTGCGGGCGCGAATCCGTGCGCACTTTGCATGCTCAATCCATGGTCTGACCACGTGGGAGGCTCCCACTTAGTCATCTTCCGCGTGCCCGAGGTTCCGGGGCAAGTCAGACGGCGCCCCATCGCAGCGTAGGAGCAGAATCTTCTGATCCGGGCGTTTAGGCTAAGGTGTCGCTTGAGCCTTCAAGGGGTGGGCCACCGTGAAAAGCTTGAGCGATGCGGGTACTGCGGGGCGGGAGCGCGGCTACGTGCTGGCCGTGCTCACCCTGACGTACGCGTTCAGCATCGCCGACCGCTTCTCGATCGCGACCGTCATCGACCCCATCCGCGCGGAGCTGGGACTGAGCGATGCCGGGGTCGCGGCCGTGAGCGCCGTGGCGATCGGGGTGATCTACGTGACGCTCGGCATCCCGGTCGCCGCGTACGCCGACGCCCACAACCGCCGCAACCTGCTCGCGCTCGCCCTCGCGGTGTGGTCGGGCATGACCACCCTGTGCGGGTTCGCGCAGAATTCGCTCCAGCTGGTCCTGGCGCGACTGGGGGTCGGGCTCGGCGAGGCGGGCGGGACGCCGCCTTCGACGTCGATGCTCGCCGACAAGTTCGAGCCCGAGCGCCGCCCCTTCGCCCTGACGGTGTACGCGCTCGGCGCCTGCCTTGGCGCGTGGCTCGGGTCCTCCGTGGCCGGGGCGGCGGCCGAACGGGCCGGATGGCGCGCCGCCTTCCTGGTGCTCGGGATACCCGGCCTGCTGCTGGCGTTCCTCATCCGCCTCAGCGTGCGCGAGCCGCCACGCGGCGCGCTCGACGGTGCCTCCCGCCACGATCGCAGCACGCTCAGGGAGACGCTGCGCTTCGTGCGCTCGCAGCGCTCGGCCGTCCACCTGCTGCTCGGGGGCGGGGTGGCCACCCTGTGGAGCTGGGGACTGATGTGGTGGACGCCGAGTTTCCTGCAACGCTCGCATCACCTGAGCGTCGGGGAGGCGGGCGCCCTGCTCGGGCCGATGCACCTCGTCGCCGGGACCGCCGGCACGCTGGTGGCAGCCTGGCTCGTCTCCCGCCCCGCCGCCCGTGACCCGCGTTACATCGTGCGGTTGCTCGCGGCCGTGGTGGCCCTGACCACCGTGCCCTCGTTCCTCGCCTACGCGGTGCACTCCAGGCAGCTGGCGCAGCTGTGCCTGTGGCTGTTCGTGCCGGGCGTGTACTTCTACATCGGCCCGATCCTGGGCCTGCTGCAGAACGTGACGCCGCCGCACATGCGCGCCAGCGCCTGCGCGCTGCTGCTCCTGGTGGCGAACGTGGGCAACCTCGTGATCGCCCCGCTGGCGCTCGGCTGGCTGAGCGACTCGTTCCGCGATGCACTCGGGGCCGGCCCGGAGTCGCTGCGCTGGGCGCTCCTGATCCTCGCCCCCACCGGCCTGTGGGCGGCGTGGCACCTGTGGACCAGCGGCCGCACGATCCGCGCGGATGCGACCCGGATCAGCTCGCCGGCTTAGAGCTCCCCCGGGCCGGTGCGACGCACCGAGCCGTCGCTGCGGCCGGATGCCGTCCCGCTGTCATCGACGCTGCGTAGACTGGGGCCGGCATGGAGCCGGCCACATGAGCGCGATTTCGACTGTCGTCGTCGACGACGAGCCGCTGGCGCTGCGGCGGGTGTTGCGCTACCTGGCCGCGGACCCGGACCTCGAGGTCACCGGCAGCTTCACCTCGGCCCTCAAGGCACGTGCCGCGGCCCCTGCACTGGCCCCGCGCCTGATGCTCCTCGACATCCAGATGCCCGAACTCGACGGCTTCGAGCTCGTCGCCGCGCTCAAGGCGTCCGGCGTGCAGCCCTACGTGATCTTCGTGACCGCATGCCTGGACCGCACGCTGGATGCCTTCGGGGTCGGCGCCGTGGACTACCTGCTCAAGCCCTTCGACGAGGAGCGCTTCACGCGTGCGATCACGCGCGCCAAGGCCCTCATCGGCGCGCCGCCCGCAGCGGCCGCGGCCGGGACGCACTCGCGCAGCCGCCTGCTGCTCTCCGAGCGCGGCAAGGTCGTGGTGCTGGCGCTCAAGGACATCGAGTTCGTGCAGGCCGACGCCAAGCACGTGCGCATCTTCGCCGGGGGGCGCTGCTATACCCAGCGCCAGTCCCTGAGCCAGCTCGAGGAGCGGCTCGACCCGGGAAGCTTCGTGCGCGTGCACCGCTCGACGCTCGTGAACGTCGAGCACATCGCCGAGCTCCATCCCATGTTCCACGGCGACTGCGAGCTGGTGCTGCGCCGGGGCACGCGCCTCGCCGTCAGCCGCCGCTTCCGCGAGCGGCTGGCGCCCTTCCTGCTCTAGCCGCCCGGCCCCGGTCCGGGAAAAAGAGCGGGGCGGCGCATGGGCCAGCCGCCCCGCAAGGCTCCCGAGGGGAACTACTGGATGGTCTTGCTGCCGATCTGGGAGATCGCGCTCTCGGTGCCGCTGGTCGTGTAGGCGGTAGCCCCAAAGTACCAGGTGCCCGTGCCGAGGCCGGTGACCGTGTAACTGGTCTGCGTCGTGCTCGCCACCGTCACCATGCTGCTCATCGAGGACTGGGACGGGCCGTAGTAGATGTGGATGCCGGCGAGGTTGGTGAGCGCGCTGCCGTTCGTGTTGAGCGTCGGATCCGTCCAGGCAAGCGTCGCCGAGCCGCTCGCCGGCGCCGAGGTGACGCTGATCGTGAAGGGTGCGAGTGCGGCTGAGGCGGTCCCGTCGCTGGCGCTGATCGTGATGCTGGCGTCGGTCTGCGCGCTGGGCGGGGTGCCGGACAGCTGGCCGGTGGCGATGCTGAACGTCGCCCAGCTCGGCTTGTTGGTCACCGAGAATGACAGCGTCTTCCCGGCCGAGTCCTTGGCCGTCGGGGTGAAGGAGTACCCCGAGCCCGCGGCGACGCTGGCCGGCGGCGTGCCGGTGATGGTCACGGTCGGGGAGCCGCCGCCCGCGGCATTTACCTTGATGCTGAACCACAGGAGCGCGCTGGTGCTGCCGTCGGATGCGGCGATCGCGATGTTGCTGTAGGTCCCGACGTTGGCGGTCGCCGGCGTGCCCGAGAGCTGCCCGTTCTTGGCACTGAAGGTCGCCCACGAGGGCTTGTTCACCACCGAGAAGGTGATGGTGCGCCCGGCCGCATCGGTGGTCGTGGGCGTGAACGAGTAGGCGCTGCCGGCGCTCACGCTGCTCGGCGGGGAGCCGGTGATGGTGAGCGTGCCGCCGGAGCCGCCGCCACCGCCCGAGCCCGCCTGCACGGTGATGCTGAACCACAGCATGGCGTAGGCGGTGCCGTCGGAGGCGCTGATGGCGATGTTGCTGTACTTGCCGACGTTGGCGGCCGCGGGCGTGCCCGACAGCTTGCCCGTTGCGGAATTGAAGCTTGCCCACGCGGGCTTGTTGGTCACGGTGTAAGTGAGCTTCTTGCCCGCCGAGTCGGTGGCGGTCGGCGTGAAAGCGTAGGCGGTGCCGGCGGCGATGGTGCTCGGCGGCTTGCCGCCGATGGTCACGGTGTCGGCCGCATGCGCGGCGCAGCTCAGGCTTGCGACGATCAGGACAAAAACGGAGACGATGCGCCACTGCGTGCGCGTGCGATTTACCTCTGGCATTGCGTGATTCCCCTAAACGGTCCTCAGGGCCGTCGCGGAGGCGGGGAGGCGCACGAGACTTACGGGCGCGACATGATGGTCGCGGACCGTCCGACGATGACTTGCGGCCCGCACCCCTCGGGCCCACCGTCGCTGCGTGTCCTACACGCACCTCGCGCCAGAACACGTTTCGTCTGCTGCGTCCCCGTCATGCGACGGGTTGCTCTTCCTTGCAAAGGACGCTCGGCTGCGCAGTGCCCAGCGGCGCCACTTGTGCGTGGGGCCGCAGTAAATCGCGTGATTTCACGTATCGCAAATGTCTCGACATTGCGACGTGCGGATTCGGCTACAGAAGTTGCAGCCGTAAGAAAATTTCGTGAAGAAAAAATCGGGTCTAGAGCGGATACAGTCCGTGCACGCGACCGAACAGGCGCGTCATGCCGTAGAGCGCATCGAGCATCGGCGTCGCCACGTGCACGCGCGCGCCGATCTCGCGCACCGCGCCGATCAGCGCGTCGAGTTCGATGGGACGTCCGGCCTCCACGTCCTGCAGCATCGAGGTCTTGTGCGCTCCCAGTCGGCGCGTGATCTGGTGGCGCTCCTGCGGCGTCTGCGTGACGTCGCAGCCGATCAGGCGGCCCACCGCCGCCGCCTCGCGCATGCCCGCGGAGATGAACTCGCGGACCAGCTCATCGTCCAGCACGCGGTCCATGGTCGCTTGCGTGAGCGCCGAGATCGGGTTCACGGTCATGTTGCCCCAGAGCTTGTACCAGACGTCGTAGCGGATGCGCGTCGAGGGCGTGACCTCGAAACGTGCCGCGCGCAGCAGCTGCGCGAGCTCCTGCACGCGCGCGGATTCCCCGCCGGCCGGCTCCCCGACGATGAGGCCGCGTCCCATGCGGTGGAGGGCGATGCCGGGGGCGCGCGTGGCGACGCCGGCGTGGATGACGCAGCCGATCACGTGGGCCGCCGGGATGGCGCCGGCGATGCCGCCGCCCGGATCGACGCTCTCGAGCGGGGCGTCCCCGAGCGCGTCGATGCCGTGCGAGAACCACCAGGGCACGCCGTTCATCGCCGGCAGCACCAGCGTGCGGGGACCCAGGAGCGGGGTGAGCTGCGGGGCGAGCGACGGCAGCGCCGGGGCCTTGAGGGCGATGACCACCAGGTCCTGGGGGCCGAGCTCGCGGGCATCGTCCGCGGCCGCCGCCACCGGGGCGCTCAGGAGCTCGCCGCCTTCCTCGAGGCGCCAGCCGTGGTCACGCAGGGCGACGAGCGTCGTGCCGCGGGCGAGCGCGCTGACCTCGGCGCCGGCGCGCGCGAGGTGGGTGCCAAGAAAGCCGCCGATCGCTCCTGCGCCGACGACGCAGACTCTGGGCATATTGGGAAAGCCTTCCCGCTCGTGCGTGACACCGGGAGCGGAATGCTAGCCCATGTGCAGGCCGCCGTTGAGCGAGAAGTCCGCGCCGGTGGCGAACGCGGCATCGTCGCTCACGAGCCAGGCGACGATGGAGGCGATCTCGGCCGGCTCGCCCAGGCGTTTAACCGGGATGCCGCTCACGATCTTCTCCAGGCGCTCGGGCTTGATGGCGCGCACCATGTCGGTCCCGATGTAGCCCGGCGAGACGGTGTTGACGGTGATCCCGCGCGCCGCCACTTCCTGCGCGAGCGCCATGGTGAAGCCGTGGATGCCGGCCTTGGCGGTGGAGTAGTTGGTCTGCCCGAACTGCCCGCGCTGGCCGTTGACCGAGGAGATGTTGACGATGCGGCCCCAGCTGCGCTCGAGCATGCCGTCGATGACCTGCTTGGTGACGTGAAAGAGCGAGTTGAGGTTGGTCTCGATGACCTCGTGCCAGGCCTCGTTGGTCATCTTCTGGAAGGTGCCATCGCGGGTGATGCCGGCGTTGTTCACCAGGATCTCGATCTCGCCGACCTCCGCGCGGGCGACCTCGAAGGCGCGGCGCGTGGACTCCCAGTCCGCGACGTTGCCCTCGGAGGCGTGTACCGCGAAGCCCGAGCCGCGCATCTCGGCGAGCCAGCGCTCGCGGCGCGTGGACCCCGGCCCGCAGCCGGCGATGACGGTATGGCCCGCCTGGCACAGGCGCCGGCAGATCGCCGTGCCGATGCCGCCCATGCCGCCGGTGACGTATGCGATGCGTGACTTTGCGCCCATGGCCTGTCCCCCTCGACTGACTGCAGGCTCTCGCTTTGCGCAACATTAGTACGCCGAATCGCAGGCGACGTCCAACGCTGGACAGCGCCGCCGTGCAGGCGTAGGGCGAGGGGCAGTGCGGCGCGCGGACGCTCAGCCGCGAACGTAGCTGCCGGGGGCATCGGCCAGCGTCGCCGCCTCGGGCCCGAAGCCGCGCGCCGGCACGCGGCGCTCACCTGAGTGTCCGGCGAGCCACGCGGCCCACGCCGGCCACCAGGAGCCCGTGTGCAGCGGGGCCTCAACGAGCCACGCTTCGGGCGCGAGCGTCGCGCGGGCGTCGTGCCAGGTGAGCATGCGGTGGCGGCGCTTGGGGTGCGAGGGACCGCTCACGATGCCGGCGTTGTGCCCACCGCTGGTGAGGAGGAACGTGTAGTCGGTGCTGCGCGTGAGCCCGCGCACCTTGTAGACCGAGCGCCAGGGGGCCACGTGGTCGGTCTCGGTACCGACTACGAACATCGGCAGCGTGAGCGCACCCAGGTCGATGCGCGTGCCCTGCACGGTGAAGGTGCCGGCGGCGAGCTCGTTGTTGAGGTACAGCCGCTCGAGGTACTCGCTGTGCATGCGCCAGGGCATGCGCGTGCCGTCGGCATTCCAGGCCATGAGGTCGTTCATGCCGGCCCGCTCGCCCTTGAGGTACTGCTGCACGGCCGGCGTCCACAGGAGGTCGCGCGAGCGCAGGAGCGCGAACGCCCCGCCCATGCGCTCGCTCTCGAGCACGCCGTTCTTGTGCATCATGGCCTCGAGCATGGCGATCTGGCTGGGCGTGATGAACACCGAAAGCTCGCCGGGTTCCGCGAAGTCGGTCTGGGCCGCGAACAGGCTGACCGATGCAAGGGAGGCATCGCCGCGCGCGGCGAGCACGGCCGCCGCGATCGACAGCAGCGTGCCGCCGATGCAGTAGCCGACCGCATGCACCGGCTCGCCCGGGATGCGGCGGCGCACCTGGGCGAGCGCGTCCAGGAACCCCTCCTGCACGTAGTCGTCCATGCCGAGTTCGCGGTCCGCGGCCACGGGGTTCTTCCAGGAGATCATGAAGACCGTGAACCCCTGCTCGACCAGGTAGCGCACGAGCGAGTTGCGCGGGGACAGGTCGAGGATGTAGTACTTCATGATCCACGCCGGCGTGATGAGCACCGGGGTGGCGTGGACCGTCTCGGTCTGCGGCGTGTACTGGATGAGTTCGATGAGCCGGTTCGCGAACACGACCTTGCCCGGCGTGACCGCGACGTCCTTGCCCACCTCGAACTGCTCGGTGCCCGGCGCGCGGCCGCCCTTGACGGCCCGCTCGGCGTCCTCGAGAAAGTGGCGCAGTCCGCGCATCAGGTTGCGGCCGGACTCCGCGGCGGTGCGCTCCAGCAGCTCCGGGTTGGTATGCAGGTAGTTCGCGGGCGAGGCCGCTTCCAGGAGCGTGCGCCCGGCGAAGCGGGCGCGGTCGAGGGCCGGCGAGACGCCGTTGGGGGCGGGCTCGAGCGCCTGCTGCCACCACGTGGCCCAGTTGCCGTAGGCACGCGCGTAGACGTTGAACGGCCAGACGTTCCAGGCGGCATTGCCGAAGCCCTGGGCCTCGTGCCCGGGCGCGAGTGCCTCGCCGGAGGCGGCGCGCGCGGCGAACTGCCAGCTGTCGAGCGCCTTCTCGTAGGCACTGCGGGCAAGCGCCTGCTGGCGATCAGGGTGGGCGGCGAGGTTCAGGTACCACTGCCACCAGGCCTGGGCGTAGTCCTCCGGGGCCAGGCCGCCGCTCAGGGCGGCGAGCTGGGCGCGCAGCGCGCGCTCCGCCTCGCGCCGGGCGGCACCGCCGGCGGGACCGGAATCACCCGGGAGACGGGAATCCGCAGAGGTCTTCGAATCGGTCACGGCGGTACCCGTTCAAGGGGTGAGACGGATCGCCCCGGGGGAGACCCCGGGGCGATCCACCGCCACGATATCAGGCCGCCTTCTTGACCGGCACTGCCTTGGCCGCGAAGTCAGCGCCGAACTCGCCCACCTTCGCCTGGATCTCGGTCGTCACGCTCGCGAACTCCTCGGCGCGCGAACGCAGCTTCTCGACGAACTGGCCGGTGAGCTCGGTGTGCTTGTGGAGCAGCTCGCTCGGGGAGGAGGCGACCAGGGTCGCGTTCACGCGGGCGAGGCCCGACTCGAGCACGTCGCCGGCGACCGCGTACTGCAGGCGCGCCAGGCGCTCGAGCGTCTTGAAGCTCTCCTGCTGGGCCTTGATGACGGGGGCGAAGGCATCGCGGGTGGCCTTCAGGACGGCATTCACATCGAAAGTCTGGTCGGTCATGGTCGCACTCCTGGCAAAGCGGGTATGGCGACCATTATAAGCCATTTTGTATGCAGTGCAAGAAGAAAAATTACGGATCCAGTGAGTGAGTATTAATGCGTGTAACTCCATGCTTTTAATACATTAATTACTAAAACATTCCTAAAAAAGTTGGCGCATGGTTTTGCGGTGCATTCACATCCGCAGCCCGGCGTCGATCTCCAGCACGCGGCCGGTGAAGAGTTCGCTCTCGAAGATGAACTCCACCGCCTGCGCGATTTCCTCCGGCTCGCCCAGGCGCCCGAGCGGGATCGGGGCGGTCATCTTCGCCAGTGCCTCGGGCTTCATGGCGGCCACCATCGGCGTACGGATGAACCCCGGGGCCACCGCACCGACGCGGATCTGGTAGCGCGCGAGTTCCTTCGCCCACACCACGGTCATCGCGGCCACGCCGGCCTTGGCGGCGGTGTAATTGGTCTGCCCGATGTTGCCGGCGCGGGAGATGCTCGAGATGTTGACGATCACCCCGCCATTGCCCAGGCGGATCATGTGCTCGGCGGCCTCGCGCGCGCACAGGAACACCCCCGTCAGGTTCACGTCGATCACCGCCTGCCACTGGGCGAGGCTCATCTTGCCGACCACTGCGCCGTCCTTGACCTTCACCAGGAGCGCATCGCGCAGCACGCCCGCATTGTTGATGAGCCCGTCGAAGCGGCCGAAGTCGCGCACCACCTGCGCGAAGGTGGCGACCACACTGTCCTCGCTCGCGACGTTCGCGACGTAGCTCCTGGCGCGGCCGCCATCCTCGTGTGCGAGGCGCGCGGTCTCCTCGAGGTCGGCCGCGTTGGTGTCCACCAGCGCCAGCTGCGCCCCCTCGCGGGCAAAGTGCAGGGCGAGGGCGCGGCCGATGCCGCGTCCGGCACCGGTCACCACGAGAGTCTTGTCTTGAACGTCCACGTTGCGGGGCTCCTGTCTTGCGGGGCGCGGCGCCCGTGCGCCGCTGCCGGGAAAATCGCGGGGATCAGCTGCGGCGCTTGCCCGGGGTGGCCCCGGGAGCCTTGTCCGCGCCAGGGGCGGCTGCGCCGCCGGGGGCGAACGAGGAGAGCATCGAGGCCTGCATCTTGGCCCACATCTCCAGGTTCTGGCGCGCCATCTCGGCGAGCGGCGCCATCGGGGTCTCCAGCGCCTTGGCCATCTCGGCCTGCATGAGGCTCTGCTGCCGGAGCAGCCCGCCGATGCTCTGCTCGAGGTAATTCGTGAGCAGCTGCTGAACCGGGTTGCCGTAGAAGCGGATGATCGCCTCGAGCAGCTGGGTGCTGAGCACCGGATTTCCGAACTGCTCCTGGCTGGCGATGATCTGCAGGAGGATGCTGCGCGTGAGGTCCTCGCCGCTCTTGTCGTCGATGACCTTGATGCGCTCGCCCTGGGCGATCAGGCGGCGCAGGTCATCGAGGGTGACGTGGCGGCTGTCGCGCGCGTCGTAGAGTCGCCGGTTGGCGTATTTGCGTATGAGGCGTTCTTCGGCCATCGTGATCGTGCCTTCCGCGGCGCTAGAACCGCGGGCGCGGGGCGGACACTAACACCGGTGTATGCAGCGCACAATGATCGGCTTAACGGTTTTACCCGGGTGCCTTGTATCCCCGAAATCCCATGATTTACGGGAGATTTCCTACTCCATTCGGATGAGGCGCACACTCCCGAACACCCTCATTTTTGGCGGTGCATACAGATCGTGAACAACCCATTCTTCAGCCCCGGGGCGCGCCCCGAGGAGCTCTACACCCGGGCCGCGTCGGGCTTCCTGGAGATGCTGCAACGCATGGGCGCCACCCTCGGCGCGCAGGCCCCGCCGGACCTCTCGAAGCTCGGTGCGCCGCTCACCGAGCAGTTCGAACAGTGGCTGCGCTTCACGCAGGGGTCAGGTCCCTGGATGGCCGGCGGGTTCCCGGGAAACTTCGGCGCGCACGCTCCGGGTGCCGCGGCCGGTTTCGGCCCGGTGCCGCTCGGGCCTGCCGCGGCGGGCGAGGGGCAGCGGCTGTGGGAGCTGCTCTCCCGCCTCACCACCCTGCAGGGCCAGCTCGCCGCGCACCTCGCGCAGATCGCGCGCAGCGCGACGGCCGACTTCCTCGCCCGCGCCGCCGGCCGCCCGCTCGCCTCGGCCGAGGACGCACTGCGCCTGTACGAGCTGTGGGTCGAGTGCGCGGAGGGCGCCTACGCGGCTGCCGCACGTCGCGAGGATTATGCGCAGCTGCAGGGCGAGCTCGCCAACGCGTCCGCGGCGCTGCTCGTCGAGCAACGTCGCCAGGCCGAGTCGCTGGTGCGCGCGTTCGGGCTGCCCACGCGCGCGGAGGTCGACGCGCTCTATGCCCAGCTGCGTGAGCTGCGCTCGCAGCTCGAGGCACTGCGCGCAGCGCCCGCCGCCCCTCGGGCCCGCAGCGCGCCCCGGCCGCGCAAGAAGGCCCGTCCGAGCCCGGGGCGGCGGGGCCGTTGAGCGCTGCCGCCGACGGCGGCTTTGCGCAGCTGACCCAGGGCGTGCTGGCGACGCTCGAGCGCCTGCGTGCGGCGCGCGAGGTCACGGTCGGCTGCTCGCAGCGCCGCGAGGTGCTGCGCCTGGGCAAGACCACGCTGCAGCACTACCAGCCCCTGCCCGGCGTGCGCCCCGCGGGCCGGCGCCCGCTGCTGATCTGCTTCGCCCTGGTCAACCGGCCGTATGTCCTCGACCTGCAGCCGGACCGCTCGCTCATCCGCCGGCTGCTCGAGGGCGGCCGCAGCGTCTACCTCATCGACTGGGGCGAGACGGACGAATCGGACCGGCACACGACGCTCGAGGACTACGTCCTCGGGAGCCTCGGCGGCTGCATCCGCTACCTGCGCGAGAGCAGCGGCGGTGAGGCGGTGGATGTCCTGGGCGTCTGCCAGGGCGGGACGTTCGCGCTGTGCTACACGGCGCTGCACCCCGGCGATGTCGCGCGCCTGGTGACGCTCACCGCGCCGGTCGACTTCCATACGCCCGAGAACCTGCTCAGCCGCTGGGTGCGCGGGGTCGATACCGAGCTCCTCAAGGAGTGCGGCAACGTGCCCGGGGATGTGTTGAACGCGCTGTTCCTTGCCCTGATGCCGGTGCGCCTGACGCAGCACAAGTACGTGCGCCTGCTCACCGGGGCTCCCGACCAGCGCGCCGTGGAGGACTTCGTGCGCATGGAGCGCTGGATCTTCGACAGCCCCCCGCAGGCGGCCGCGGCGCTGGCGCAGTTCGTGCGCCTCTTCTACCAGGAGAACGCGCTCCTGCGCGGGACGCTCAGCCTCGCGCAGCGACCGGTGCGGCTCACGGCGGTGAACCAGCCGCTCCTCAACCTCTACGCTGCCGAGGATCACATCGTGCCGCCGTCGGCCTCGGCCGCACTGCGCGGCCGCACGACCTCTTCCGACTACAGCGAGGAGAGCTTTCCCACCGGCCACATCGGCATGTACGTGAGCCGGGCCGGTCGCGAGGGCGTGCCGCGCCGCATCCTCGAGTGGCTGCGCGCGCGCGAGTGAGGCTCAGTAGCCGCGGGTGGTGTCGACCACCGCGAGCAGCGCATCCCCGGCCGCATAGCGACGCAGGTTGTCCTTCAGCAGCGCCAGGCGCTCCTCGGCCGTGACGGCGGTGTCCGCCGAGACGTGCGGTGTCACGATCAGGTGGGGTGCATGCCACAGCGGGCTGTCCGCGGGCAGAGGCTCCGGATCCACGACGTCGAGCCCGGCGCCGGCGATGCGGCCGGACTCGAGCGCCGCGGTGAGGTCGGCCGTGACCACGCTGCGCCCGCGGCCGACGTTCACGAAGTAGGCGGTCGGCTTGAGGCTCGCGAAGAACCCGGCGTTGAAGATCCCGGTCGTCTGCGGCGTGAGCGGCGCGCAGTTGATGACGTAGTCCGCCTCGCGCGCGAGCCGCGGCATCTCCTCGGGCAGGCCGACGTAGCTCACGAAGTCCGGGCCCTCGTGGCCACTGGCACGGGTCGCGGTGACGTTCATGCCGAGCGCATGGGCGCGGCGCGCGACCTCGGTGCCGATGCCACCGAGCCCCACCACCAGGACCGTCTTGCCCTCGAGGTCGATGAGCGGCGGGGTGTCCTCGGCCCAGTGCGCCTGGGCCTGCTCGTGCATGAAGAACTCGAAGTGGCGGCTGAGGGCGAACATGAGCGCCAGCACGTGCTCGGCCATGCTGGGCGCGGCCGTGCGCTGCATGTTGGTGAGCACCAGGTGACGCTCGTGCACGGCGCCCTCGTGCACGCAGGTCTCCACGCCCGCGCCCAGCCACTGGATCCAGACCAGGTGCTTGGCCTCGGAGAGCACCGCGCTGCTGCACACCCCGAGGGTGGCATCGGCCGCGGCGATGTCGCGCGGGGTCGCCTGGGGGAGCTCGACGAACCTCGCCGCGGGGAGCGCAGCGGCGAGCTGCGGCAGCTGCTCGTGCAGGTACGGGCTCACCAGGATAAGGCGCGGGCTGCGCCAGCCCGGGTGCTCGCGCACCGGCGGACCCGAGGGCTTCAGTCCCAGCGCCTCGAGGGAGCCTGCGGCCGGCGGGGTGTCCGCGCGGGCGGCCGCGGCCGTGAGCAATCCGGCGAGGACCAGCAGGCGCGCTGCGCGGCGCGGGAACCGGGTGAGACTCATGGGACGATCCTCGTGGGTGAGCGTGAGGGGAGATTTCAGGCCATGCCGCCGCTGACACTGATGATCTGCGCGGTGAGGTAGGCGGCCTCGTCGGTCGTGAGGAAGGCGATGACTCCCGCCACTTCCCCGGGCAGGCCCATGCGGTTCATCGGCACCAGCCGCTCGATCGCCTTGGCATCGAACAGGCCCGCGGTCATCGGCGAGCCGATGATGCCGGGCGCGACCGCGTTCACGGTGATGCCGCGGGTCGCGACCTCGAGGGCCAGCGCCTTGGTGGCCGAGTTGAGCGCGCCCTTGGCGGCCGCGTAGTTCACCTGGCCGCGGTTGCCGATGAGGGCGGCGATCGAGGAGACGTTCACGATCCGGCCCCAGCGCGTGCGGATCATCGGCAGGAGCAGCGGCTGGGTCGCATTGAAGAAGCCGTTCACCGAGACGTCGATGACGCGATGCCACTGCTCCGGGCGCATCCCCGGCAGCACCGCATCGTCGTGGAGACCGGCATTGTTGATGAGGATCTGGATGGGGCCCGCCTCGAGGACCGCCTCGAGCGCGGCGCGCGTCGCCTCGCCGTCGGTGACGTCGAAGGTCACGGAGCTCGCCGCGCCGCCGGCGGCCACGATCTGCCGGACGACGTCCTCGGCCTGGGCCGCGCCGCGATGCGCATGCACGTAGACGTGGTGGCCGGCCGCGGCGAGGCGCCGGCACACGGCGCTGCCGATGACCCCGCTGCCGCCGGTGACCAGCGCGCGCCGCGCGGTGCTCAAGCCGCCACCCCGCCCGAGGTCTCGGGGGCTGCGATCACGATACCGGCGCGACCGCGCAACAGCGGGCGGGACGTGGCGGCGAGTTCGAACTCGTAGAGCACCGTGCGTGCATTGCCCGTGATGCGCGTGGCGCTCGCGTACAGCTCGCCCTCCACCTCGTCGAGGCGGCTCACGTACAGCTCCACGCCACGCAGGCTCGCGAGGTAGCCGACCGTCGCGGCGGCGATGCTGCCGCGGACCTCGGTCGTCAGCGCGCTGGACAGCGGGGCGCTCGCGGCCATCAGGGCCCCGTGCACGGCCATCGCCTGCGCGGCGTACTCGATGCCGCAGGCGATCCCCAGGCGACCGTGCGCGCGCAGCGGGTGGTCGGGGGCGAGGTGCGAGGCGCTGCGGCAGCAGATGCGGGTTGCATCCCAGGACACCACGGCGTCCAAGAGGCACATCCGACCCTTGTGCGGGATGTGCTGCTCGATCCAGCCCCTGTCTAGCGGCACGGCATCACCTCGAGCGCGAGGCTCGCGTGCGGCAGGTACTCGAGCACCGTGCGTCCGGGGACCCCGGCGGCGAGCAGCGCCAGGAGCGGCAGCGCGCGGGCGGCCGGCACCCCGGTACGCAAGCGCTCGAGCGGTCCTGTGAGTGCCTCGGGTGGTTCATCGCTCAAGTGTGCCGTGATTCGGGCCCGGGCGGCAGGTCCCAGGGCCGGGCTCAGCACCAGCGCCACGCACAGTGCATGGCTGATCGGGCGGAACTGGTGGATGGGCTGCGGGTAGGGCGAGTCGTAGGCGAGCAGCAGCACGCTCGTGTCCCCGACGAGCGCCTGGGTGAGGGACTCGAGGAATCCCGCGCCGAAGCTGCCATCGTGCGCGCACAGGGCGTTCGAGGCGGCCGTCGCTCCGGTGGCGATTCCCCAGTAGCCGGAGGCCGCGTTGTGCACCGAGTTGTGGAAGCGGGTCGGGGAGATCTGCCGCTCGGTGCTCGCCAGGACCTCGCAGATCTCGTGGCAGTTCTGGCCGTCGCCGCCGGAGGAAGAGAACACCGCCGGCAGTGCGGCGGCCTCGAGCCCCGCCTGCGCGACGGCCTCGAGTCCGGCGGCGAGGGTCAGCTTCACCGAGGGCCCGACGCGACGCCGCTCGGCTGCGGGCAGTTGCTGCGGCGGTGGCAGCTGGGTGGGCGCGTCGGTCCACGGGACGGACCCGCACAGCACCGGACGGCTGTCCGGCCAGCCGTTGAGGCCCGGCCCGAGGATCCCGATGCCGGTGACGAAGCCGGTCAGCGTGCCGTGGCTCATCCGGCCCGCCCCAGGATCAGGCTGCAGTTCGAGCCGCCGAAGCCGAAGGAATTGCTCATCACGCGGCGCAGCGGCGCGCGGCGGTTCTCGAGGAGGTAGTTCACCCGCAGCGCCGGGTCCGGCGTGCGGGTGTTGAGGCCGCCGGGCGCGAAGCCCGACCGCAGGGCGAGCGCGCAGATCACCGCCTCCAGGGCGCCGGCCGCCCCGAGCGTATGGCCGGTCGCGCCCTTGGTCGAGCTGCCCGGGGTCTGCGCGCCCAGGACCTCCGCGACGGCACGCCCCTCGGCCGCATCGTTGCTCGGCGTCGCCGTCCCGTGGAGGTTGATGTAGTCGATGTCGGCGGGCCTCAGGTGCGCATCCTCGAGCGCCTGGCGCATGGCGTCGCGCGCGCCGCGGCCCTCCGGGTGCGGGGCCGACATGTGGTGGGCATCGCTGGATTCCCCGCACCCCAGGAGCAGGATGGCCTGCGCGTCGAGGTCGTCGGCGGCGCGCTCCAGGAGTGCAAAGGCGCCGGCCTCGCCGATGGAGATGCCGGCGCGATCCCGGTCGAACGGACGGCACGGCTCGGCCGACACCAGCTGCAGCGAGTGAAAGCCGTACAGCGTGGTCAGGCACAGCGAGTCGACGCCGCCGACCAGGGCGGCGTCGATGAGGTCGGCGGCGAGCGCACGCTGCGCGGAGGCAAAGACCTTTGCGGACGAGGAGCAGGCCGAGGACACCACCGAGGCCGGCCCCTCGAGCCCCAGGGCCCGGCCGACGAAGGCCGCGAGCGAGAAGGTGTTGTGGGCGCCGCGGTAGCGGAAGTCCGGTGGCAGAGCACCGGTGCGGGGATCGCGGCGCCGGTAGGCGAGCTCGGACTCCAGGATCCCCGACGTGCTGGTGCCGAGGAAGACCCCGATGCGGCGCTCACCGTGGCGGTTGACGGCACGGGCGACGGCCGCACGCAGGTCGTCCTGGGCGAGCGCGAGCCAGGCGAGGCGGTTGTTGCGGCAGTCGAAGTCGGCAAGTCCCGGCGGGAGCGCATGCGCGTCCACGTCCGGCACCTCACCGACATAGGTGGGCAGCCGTACGGTCTCGAACGTGCAGGGCTTGAGTCCCCCCGCGTGCGCCTGCAGCGCCGCGAGGGTCGGCGCAAGACCTGCGCCCAGGCAGCTCGTGGCGGTGTAGGCCGTCAGCTGCACCGGCCTCATGCGGCCTCCGCCTGCAGCAGCACGTCCGGGAAGGGTGAGGGCTGTGCCATGGGCACCCGCTGGACGGTGAACCCCGCGCGCTCGAGGAGTCGCGGCCACTCGGTGCCGGGCCGGGTGTGGACGGCCTCCCAGCGACTGCGCCGGGCGAGCACCACCACGCGGTCCAGGGCGCGGCTGAACGTGGCGCGGATCCCCGCCGAGGCATCCCCGATACGCAGCAGCAGGCGTCCCTTGGGGGGGAGTGCGGCGCGCGCCCGCGCGAGCACGCGCTCCTGGTCCGCGAAGGCGAGGTAGTGAAGTACGTCCAGCATGACCACCGCATCGCTGTCGGGGAACCGTTCCGTGCGCAGGTCTGCCGCGAGCACCCGGAGCGCCATCGGCTCCCGGGCGGCGAGCGCCTGCTTCGCGCGGGCCGCCTCGGCGGGGTTGATCTCGATGCCCGTGTAGGCACGCAACGCCGGGGGTGGTGGCCACCCCTGGGGCCAAGGCGGGTTCGCACCGGAGGCGTAATGCTCTCGCGCCGCCACGAGCCAACTCGCCAGCAGCCCCTGGCCGGCGCCGAGGTCGAGCACGCTGGCGCAACCGGCCAGGAGGCCCCGCTCGAGGATCGTGCGATAGACCGGATCCCCGCGCAGCTTGCCGCGGGCGAAGTGCCAGGAGAACCGGCCGGCCGCGCGATAGGCGGCTCCGGCGCGCCCGACCAGCGCCTCCGTGACTTCACCGGCGCTCATGGCGAACCGGTGCCGGCGGTGGCATCCCGCAAGGTCACGGGCATGAGTCCCGCGCGGCGCACGTGTTCCAGGAGCCGTGGCAGCACCTCGAGGACCGCCGGCGTGCCCCGGCTCCTGCGCGTGTCGTGCCCGTCATGGATGAGGAGGATGTCGCCACCGGCTAGTCGCCGGGTGAGGCGTGCCAGCACCTTGTGCGGATCGTGGCTCACCGTATCCAGCCCGCGGCGCGTCCAGCTGACGAGCCGCAGCTGCTCGCGTGCGAGGACCGGGCCGAGAAAGGGATTGCGCAGTCCCGCCGGCGCGCGGAAGAACCGTGGGCTCACCCCCGTCACCCCGGCGATCGTGGCCTGCGCGCGCGCCACTTCGTCGGCCATCGCGCGCGGCCCCAGGAGCGAGAAGCGCTTGAGGTGCCGCTCGGTGTGGTTCTCGACGCAGTGGCCGCCGGCGAGGATCTCCCGGGTGAGCGCCGGCTCGCGGCGCACGTGCGCACCGACGCAGAAGAAGGTGGCACGCACGCGCTCGCGGGCCAGGATCTCCAGGACCTGCGGCGTCACCTGCGCATCGGGCCCGTCATCGAGCGTCAGGGCGACGCACGGCGGTGTCGCCGCGGCGGGCAGGTGCGTCAGGTTCGCGCCCAGGAGCCGGCTGCGCGGCGTGAGTCCCGCCGCCGCGATGCCGACGTGGTCGAGTGCCACGGCCCCGAGCGCCCACGGCCACACCGGCGGGTGCGCCGCCACGGCCACGGCGGCCGCGCCGTGCAGCACCAGCGAGCCGCGCATCAGGGGCGTCGCGGACCACCAGCGGGGTGCTGCGGGTTCAGCGGAGGTGAGCGAGGCGGGCATCGAGAAAATTGTCCCAGAGTCGGCGCCAGGTGGGCCAGTCATGGCCGCCTGGAACGGTATCGAGTTCGTGCGCGGGCAGGGCGGAGGCGAGCAGGCGATGCCGCTCCCCGAACCGGTCCTCCCGCCCGAGTCCCAGGTGCAGCGGCGGGCTGCCGCGGCGGTCGCGCAGGAAGCGCCAGATACGGCGCTCCTCGTCGTCCTCCCCGGCCTGCGGTGCGCAGGTCCAGCCGGCCAGGCCCGTGCGCGCGATCTCCGAGGTCACGAGAAAGCTCCCGAGGTAGGGCGCGAACAGGCACAGCCCGGCGAGGGGGCCCGGATCGCGCTCCGCACAGCACAGCGCCACGTAGCCGCCCAGGGAAATGCCGCCGAGCCAGACCGCGCTGCCGCGCGCCCGCGCCGGGTGCACGAACTCCCCGAGCACGCGCTCGACCGCGCTGCGATCGGTCACGTGCGCGAATTCGAGCGGCGCGAAGGTGAGGTCGACAGCCAGCCCGCGCTCGCGCGCGGCAGCTGCGAAGCCTGCCTGCACGAAGTCGTCCGGGCCGGTGCCGGCGGCGGGCAGCAGGATCACCTCGAGCGGCGCGGGACCATGCGCGCGGGCGCGGTCGTGGATGGCTTGCATGGTGCTCAACGTGGCCCCGGACGTTCGGGCGCGCTCAGTGCCGCGGCAAACAGCAGCGCCAGCAGCGTTCCGGGTGCCACGGCCGACCCCAGGTCCGACAGCAGCGGTACCCGGGCGGTCGCGAGCACGCCGAAGGCGATCACGGTGGCGAGGTTGGCGATGAGGATCGAGGACACGGTGCGCTCCGGGGAGGCGTGCGCCGAGGCCAGGGCCAGCCGATCGAAGAACAGGGCGTAGTTCGACCCGACCGCCACCACCAGCAGGAGGCCGACGAGGTGCAGGATCGTGAGCTCGTGCCCGCAGGCGATGAGTGCGGCCGCCACCGCGAGCACCGCGAGCAGCAGCGGCAGGAGCACGCGGCCGAGGCGCCGCACGCAGCGCAGCGCGAAGGCGAGGAGCGCGGTCACGGCGGCAAGGCCCGCCGCCGCGAGCACCAGGGCCTGGCGCAGGTAGCTGCCGTAGAGGCGGTCGGTCTCGCCCTTGAGGTCCAGCAGCTGCGCGTGTTCGGCATTGCCGGCCAGCAGGGACTGCACGCGCCCGATCGCCTGCGCCGGCAGGTCGCCGCTCGCGGCGGACAGCGGGAGGAGGGCTGAATAGGACCCTCCGGTGCGCACCAGCAGGGCATCCACGGCGGACGCGAAGGACGTGCCCGCGAGGTCCTCGCGCCGCAGCGGCACTGCAGTGCGCGCGGCGGCGACGTCCGCGATGAAGGGCTCCAGCACCCCCGGGCGCACTGCGAGTCCTGCGAGTGCCTCCGCGAGGCGTGCCCTCAGGGTCTCGGCGTCCGGCAGTGCAGCCAGGCGCTGCCGCTGCGCGGCCGCGGGCGGCAGGTAGCGGCTGGGCGCTTCGATGCCGCTCAGCGTGCCGTCCGCGAGCAGCGGGCTCAGGCGCTGCGCCACGGCGGCGGACGCGGCGAGCGCCGACTCGGCGCTTGCCGCCGGCACGATCACCATGTAACGCACGTCGGGTGCGCCGAGGTCCGTTCGCAGGCGCTCATCGAGGTCCTGCTCCGCCAGCGGCACCGGGCTCAGCGCCGCGAGCTCCCGGCTCAGGCGCGGACCGTGATGCAGCAGGATGACGGCCACGGCCGCGATCAGCACCAGCAGCAGGGCGGGTTTGAGCCGGCGCAGCGCGTGGACCCCGCGCAGCAACTGGCGTCCAAGGGAGGAGAGGTCGCGCAGCGCGAGCCGGCGCGGAATCCAGTCCGGCAGCACGAAGCGCGTCACGGCGGCCGCTGCGGCAAGGCCGGCCACGGAATACAGGCCCAGCTGCGCAAGTCCCGGGAAATCCGAGGGCAGGAGTGCGGCGAATCCCACGATCGAGGTCAGGGCGCCGAGCCTGAGCGTCGGCCACAGCCGCGCGCGGAAGTCCGCGGCGCCGGGTGAGCCGGCCTGCAGGAAGAGGTAGATCGAGTAGTCGACCGCCTCCCCGATCAGGGTCACGCCAAACCCGAGGGTGATGCCGTGCACCGTCCCGAAACCTGCGGCGACCGCCGCGACGCCGGCCAGGGCCCCGGCCGCGACCGGCAGGAGCCCGAGGAAGAGCGCACTCACCGAGCGGTACGCGAACAGGAGCAGCAGGGTGATCAGCGCGGCGCTCAGCCCTGAGAGCCGCACGACCTCGCGGGTGATGAGGGCCCGGGAGGTGACGGCGAACACCGGGGGACCGGACAGCGTGAGCGTCAGTCCGCACGATGCTCCCGGTGGGGCGCAGGCGTGCGCGAAGGCGCCCTGAACCGCATGCACCGCGCGCTCCTGGGCATCGGTGTCGGAGCCGGAGGCGCGCGTCTCGATCATGAGCAGCGCCTCGGCGCCGTCACGCGAGGCCCACACGCCGGCGCTCGTGCGCGGGGCGCGTTCCGCCCCGAATCCATCCAGGATCCCCAGGAGCTCCCCGGTCGGATCCTGCGGGAAGAGCGGCTTCACCAGCGGTCCCTCGGGGGAGGCGAGTGACTCGATGGAGTCGGCGATCGCGGCGTGCAGCCCCGCGACGGTGAAGCGTTGCGCCACGACCGAGGGGCTGAGGAGGTACCGGTGCGCGAACAGGAAGCGGCGGTCGCGTTCCAGGGAGGCCGCGTCACCGTTGCTGATGCTCGCGAAGGTTCCCTGCGCGCGCAGCTCCTGCGCCAGCGCCGCGGAGACGCGGGCGCGCTCGGGGGCCTCCCCGCCGCCGAGCGCGGCGATCAGGATGCGCGCCGCGGGTCCCTCGCGCAGCTGCTCGACGAGCAGGCGCTGGGTGGCAGTCGGCGCCTGCGGGAGGAATGCCGAGAGGTCGGCGGTGTAGCGCGCGCGGGCCGCGATCAGCGCCGCCGCGGCGACCAGGAGCGCAAGCACCGCGGCACGCAGCAGCCGGCCGTCGCTCATGGCGGGATTTCGGGGCCGATCGAGACCACGGAGCGGTCGCCGTCGCTCTGCCGGATGGTCACCGTCTGGATCGCATCACGCGTGCCCTCGAGCGTGATGCGCTGCACGGTGCCCGCGACGGCTGGATCGCGGGGGGTGAGCTCGAGGGTCCAGTGCGCGAGGTCGCCGCTGAAGCCCACCTGGAAGTGATGCTCGAGCGCGGCGCGATCGCCGGCGAGCGTTGCGCGGATGCTCTCCACGAAGGGCACGATCTGCGGGTAGGCCGCGAGCTCCAGCACGTGTGTGCGCGTCCCGCGGCGGGCCGTGAGCACGCCGTGGTCGAGCACCAGGGATTCCGCGCGCGGGGTGAGCGTGCGCTTCTCCAGGTGGTCGGGCGCCTGGTAGAAGAGCTCGCCCGAGGAGCGCAGCGGCTCCTGGAGCATCGCCATCTCGTGGACCTCGGTGTACGGCACATGCCCCTGGTGGCGCGTGGCCAGCAGCTGCATGAGCGCATCGAAGTCGCCGCCGGGCGCTGCGGCCGCCGCGATGGTGGGCAGCACGAGCAACAACAGGGCGGCAGGCAACCTCACCGGGGGGCCGCCACGCCTGCGGACTGCCAGAAGTCGTAGAAGTTGAACCAGTTGTAGGGGTCGGAGCGCGTGTACTGCTCGAGGAGCTGCGCGAAGCGCTCGATCGCCGCGCGCACGGCCGCGTCCCGGTCCCCGCGCGACACGTCGGAGAAGTCGGCGAGTTCGCGGAAGACGACGTGGTAGCGATTGCCGCCGCGGTACAGCCCGGTCATGAAGATCACCTTGCGGCGCAGGGCGGCGGCGACCCGCATGGGGCCGGTGGGGAAGGGCGCCGGAGCCCCGAGGAAGTTCACCGGCTGCGAAGGGGAGTCGGCGATCGAGCGATCGGCGAGCATGCCGACGAAGCGGCCCGCGTCGAGGCAGTCACGGATGCGCAGCATGGCGTCCAGGTGCCCGAGCGGGATCACTTCCGGCGCGTTGGTGGCCTGCGTGACCCTGAAGAACGTCGTCACCGGGCCCGCCTGCTCGTCGTACATGGCCATCGCCACCTTGAGCTCCGGCTGGCGTCGCCCGACCGTACTGACCAGCGCGAAGCTGCCGAGGTGGGCGCCGAGCAGCAGCGCGCCCTGGCCGTTGCGGTGCGCCTCGATCATCAGTTCCTGGCCTTCGCTGGTCACCTCGAAGGCGTCGTAGCGCTCCTGCAGGAAGTAGAACCGGTCCATGATGGTGGTGGCGAAGGCGTAGTACTGGCGATAGCGGTCCGAGGCGCGCGCCCTGCGACCCAGCACCCGGCGCAGGTAGTCCTGCGACCAGTGGCGGGCGCTCGGACCGAAGAGAAAGAAGTAGGCCGACACCAGGTGCAGGATGCGGTGCGCGAGCGGGCGGCCGATGCGGGTGGCGAGGTATACCCCGGCGGCGAGCACCGTGGCGCTGCCGCGCTCCGGGGTCTGCACCCACTGCGTCGAGGCCGCGGGCGGGATGTCCGCCGGTGGGTGCGGTCCGCTCATCCCTGCACCCGGGCGGGCTCGAGCAGCCCTTCCGCGACGAGCTCGCCGTGACTTGCGACAGTGAAGTGGACGGTGCCGTTGGCGAGCCGCTCGTGCTGGAGCACGAGGGTCTCCCCCGGCCGCACCGGCTTCAGGAACTTCGCGCGCCCGATGCGCCACAGGCGCGAGGCCGGGTCCGCGGTCTCCACCGCCCGCAGGGCCTCGTCCAGGAGCAGCACGCCCGGGAGGATGGGCTGGCCGGGGAAGTGCCCCTGCAGCGAGGGATGGTCGTCAGCGACGGTGAAGGTGGTGACAGGCGGCACGGCGCACCGGGGTTCTTGGTCAGGCCGCCGTGCCGGTGTTGCGCAGGTGCGCGGCCGCGAGTGACTGCAGCGCCTCCTGGGGGAGCTTGCCGGTGCCGTTGCGCGGCAGTCGCGGCACCAGCAGCAGCGGCCGGGGCAGGAAGACCGGGTCGATCCGCTCGCGCAGGGCCTGGAGGAGGGTGGCGCTGTCCATGCCGGGTGCCACCACGCAGGCCGCGACGCGGCTGACCTCGGTATGCGCGGCCCGGCCGTCCTCGAAGTGGAAGAACGCACCGTCCTCGACGCCCGCGATGGAGTTGAGCTGGTGGTTGAGGTAGGCGAGCGAACTGCGCTTGCCGGCGATGTTCACCAGGTCCGAGAGCCGCCCGTGCAGCAGGAACCGCCCGGGACTCGTGGTCTCCAGGACGTCGCACATGCGGGTCGGCTGCTCGATGTGGCCCCCGTCGGCCCAGGTCTCCTCGCCGCGTTGCGTGAAGCTCACGCCCGGCCACAGGTGCCATTCGGGGCTGGCGGTCGGGCGGCGGGCGGCGATCTGGCCCGTCTCGGTCGACCCGTAGATCTCCATCAGCCGCGTCCCGTAGCGCTGCTCGACCTCGAGCGCCAGCTGCTGGGCGAGCGGCGCGGTCGCCGACACGATGAGGTCGGTGGGCGGCAGCACGGTGGCCGTCGCGGTGAGCGCGCGCAGGTGCACCGGAGTCGAGATGAGCAGCCGCGGCCGGGGGACGCGCTCCAGCGTCGCGGCGATGTCGGCGGGGTAGAACGGGCGCTCGGCACACAGCGCGTGGCCGTTGGCGAGCGCCATCATCACGCTCGACTCGAAGCCGTACTGGTGCTGGGGAGGTACCGTTGCCACGATCGACCAGGGCGTGCCACCGGTGAGGCCCAGGCGCAGGGCTTCCTCCCGTACGCACTGCACGAGCGGACCCCAGGTCTTGCGGAAGGGGAGCGGCATACCGGTCGATCCTGAGGTGAAGACATAGGTCGCCAGCTGCGTCGCGTCCACCTGCGGCACCTGGGCGGACGGACCCTCCGGTGCCGGACCTTCGGGATAGCGGATCAGCGGCAGCCGGATCTCGCAGTCCTCCGCATCCGTCAGGCAGGCCGCATCGGGCGCGAAGGACTGCAGCTGGCGGATGACTTCAGCCGTATGTGTCGAGGGCAGGAGACTCACCCGTCCCGCGACCAGCCCGGCGGCGAACCCCACGGTGAAGCGGTAGCGATCGGTGCAGGCGTTGAGGATGTGCCGGGCTGCGCCGAAGCCGGCGGCGACCCGGTGCACGTCGTTGAGGAACGCGCGCACGCCGATGGCCTGTCCGCCGCGGAAGGCCACCACCGCGTCGGGCGAGGAATGCGCTAGCAGCGGCAACCTGGCCAGATGACTACTTCGTCCTGTGGGTCTGGATGTACTCGACCAGCTGGCGCAGCGATCCGAAGATGCGCTCGTTGTCCTGGCTGTCGGCCTTGAGCTGCACGCCGTACTGCTTGGACACCACCAGCGCGATCTCCAGGATGTCGATCGAGTCCAGGCCCAGCCCTTCGCCGTAGAGGGGCGCCCCCGGATCGATGTCGCCGGCGGCGACGTCGAGGTTGAGTGCGGCCACGATGAGCTGCGCGACTTCGCGCGTGAGCGCGGCCGTGGGTTCGTTTCCGGTCGTGTGCTTCAGGGGAGCGGCGCTGTCGGACATTCGAAATCTGCCAAGCCTGCGGTTGAAGGTGACTCGCTCATTATACAAGGCGCTGATCAGACTCATGGCGGGCGGCACGGGGTAGCCCCCCTGCACCCGCAGGCCGCGCGCGCCGCTGCGGGGGCACGTGGAGGTCATGAGTTCGCTCCGCTGGGGAGGGGCTTGCGGGTCGCGCGCCTTACGCGCAGGCGGCACACATTGTTCAATGCGTCCGCGGTAGTGCCGGAGCTTGCGGCGGAGTCCATAGATTTCATGAGCTTACGTCGGGATTGCAGACCCGCGGCTGTGCGTCGGCGCGCGGCCCCGGGTCCGAAGGCGTCGGGCGCGCGACTCGCGCTAAGATACGCGGCGAAATTCACGGCGCAGCGGAGCACACACAGATGTCGGTGAGGTCCACGATTACGACGCAGTTCCAACAGGTTGCCATCGAGCAGGAACGGCAGCTGTCGCCCCTCTCCGACGAGCTGAAACTCGTGCAGTCGGGCCTGGACTCGCTCAGCTTCGCGATCATCGTGGCCCGGCTGGAAGACTCCCTCGGCATCGACCCGTTCAACACCACCGAGGCGGTGGAGTTTCCGGTGACCTTCGGTGATTTCGTAAGACTCTACGAAAACTTTGCCAAGTGAAGGGCCTACGCTCCTAGAGTCGATCCGCGCGCGCGCTCCCACCCCCGGTGAGGTGCGCGGCACGCAGGGAATCGTCGCGCTCAGGGACCTCGAGTCCGGATCCGCCTTCGGTGCGGAACTCGAGTCGCTGCGCGATCGCTGCGTCCTCATCGCCACCCGCGACCAGCTGACCGCGGCGCTCGCGCTCCTCGAGCTCGACGGCGTCGCGCGTCGCATCATCCTGTGCACCCCCGACCTCAAGGCCGATTACCTGCCGGGAATCGTCAGCACCGCCGGCGCAGATGCCTGCGTGCTCGATGCCGACAGCCCGCTCGCGGGCGCTCTCGAATTGCCCGTGCGCGTGGTGATTGCACCGCGGCTGAAGCCGCTCTCCGCGCAGCGCCCACGCCGGCCCGCCCCCACCGAATGGGTACTGCTGACCTCCGGAACGACCGGCGCACCGAAGCTCGTGCTGCACACGCTCGCGAGCCTGACCTTCGCGCTCGCCGGGCAGGCGCTGCCTGCCACGCCGGTGACGTGGAGCACCTTCTATGACATCCGCCGCTACGGCGGGCTGCAGATTTTCCTGAGGGCCGTGCACCTGGGATCGCTCGTGCTCTCGGACCCGAACGAGGCGGTTGCCGACTTCTTCGGCCGCGTGGCGGCCGCGGGCGTCACTCACATCTCCGGAACACCCTCCCACTGGCGCAAGGCGCTCATGAGCGGGCTCACCGCCCGCATCGCGCCGGGCTACGTGCGCCTCTCGGGCGAGATCCCCGACCAGGGGGTTCTCGACGGGCTGAAGGCGGCGTACCCGCAGGCGATGGTGGCTCACGCCTTCGCCTCGACCGAGGCGGGCGTGGCCTTCGAGGTGCGCGACGGGCTCGCCGGATTTCCGGTGGAGCTGGTCGGGGCGGCGGGATCACGGGTGGAGCTGAAGGTCGACGAGGATACGCTGCGCATCCGTTCCGGCGGGACCGCGCAGCGTTACCTCGGCGATGGCGCCGAGCCGCTGCGCGGGCCGGACGGGTTCGTGGACACCGGTGACCGCGTCGAGGCGCGCAACGGCCGCTACTACTTCCTGGGCCGGCGCGGCGGCGTGATCAACGTCGGCGGGCTCAAGGTGCACCCGGAAGAAGTCGAGGCCGTGTTGAATTCCCATCCCTGGGTGCGGCTGTCGCTGGTGCGCCCGCGCCGCAACCCCATCACCGGTGCGGTGGTGAGCGCCGAGGTCGTCGTGAAGGATGCCGAAGGCGCAGCAGCGCCGCCGGCCGCCGCCGACCTGGTGCGTGAGCTCACGGAGCGCTGCAGGCAGGCATTGCCTGCCCACAAGGTCCCGGCCATGATCCGCATCGTCCCCTCCCTGGAAATCTCGCCCTCCGGAAAGCTGGTGCGCCCGAATGCGTAACGTGATCGTCACCGGTGCCAGCCGCGGCCTCGGGCTCGCCATCAGCCGCGCGCTCGCCGCGGCCGGCTACCAGGTGATCGCCGTGGCGCGCAAGCCGGGCGAGGTGCTCGCCCAGGTGCCGCGGGGTCCCGGTGCCATCCAGTTCCGCGCCTGCGACCTCCTGGAGACGGCGGCGCTCGGCGGCTTCGTCAGCGCCCTGCGCAAGGAGTTCGGCGGTTTCTATGGTCTCGTGAACAACGCGGGCCTGGGCACGCCCGGCGTGCTGGCCATGATGCGCGAGGACCGGCTCGAGTCGCTGGTGCGGCTCAACACCATCTCCCCGATGGTGCTCACCAAGCACGTCGTGCGCTCGATGATGAGCGCGCGCGAGGGGCGCATCGTCAACATGGCCTCCGTCGTGGCGAGCACCGGGTATCACGGCCTGTCGGTCTACTCGGCGACCAAGGCATCCCTCATCGGGTTCACGCGCTCGCTGGCGCGCGAGGTCGGTCCCCTGGGGATCACCGTGAACGCGATTGCGCCGGGGTTCATCGCGACCGAGATGACCGGCGAGCTCGAGGGCGGCCAGCGCGAGCAGATCGCGCGCCGCAGCGCGCTCAAGCGCATGGCCGAGGCCGAGGATGTCGCCGCCGCGGTGGAATTCCTGTTGAGCGAGAAGGCCCGGAACATCACCGGGACCACGCTCACGGTGGATGCGGGCAACACGGCCTGAAGCCGCAACCGGCGGTCAGGCGCGGAACCGGCCTTCCGTCAGGCGCTTTGCGAGGCTGGCATCCAGCGGCACGTAACCTTCCGCGGCACCGTCCCGGACATACAGGCGGTCCGCGATGCGCCCCGGGTCGTAACCTTCCTCGATGAGTTCCTGCTTGCGCAGCTTGAAGGTCCCGGTGACCTCGAGATGCCGCAGGATGCGGATGAACACCGGGCGCGCGTAGGCCGGGAGCTGGGCTGACAACACGGCGCTTAGCTGGCCGAGGTCGAATTCCGGCCCGGTCACGAGGGCCGCCATGCCCGCGCGCCCGTCGGCGCCGGGCACCGCCACCCCGTAGACGGCGACGTCGTGGACGCCCGGGCAGGCGCCGATCACGGCCGCGACTTCTGTGGTCGAGACGTTTTCTCCCTTCCAGCGGAAGGTGTCGCCCACCCGGTCGACGAAGTAGAAGAATCCCTGCGCGTCCTGCCGCATCAGGTCGCCGGTGCGGTACCAGCGGTCCCCGGGTGCGAACACGTCCCGCAGGACCTTCTTTGCCGAGGCCCCCGCGTCGGTGTAGCCCTCGAAGCGCGAGGCGCCCGCATCCCCCTGGATCTGCCCGATCGCCTCGCCGACCTCCCCGGGTGCGCAGCGCACGCAGCGACCGGCCTCGTCGCGCAGCGGCAGCGAGGTCTCGACATCGAACCGCACCAGCGCCACGGGCAGGCGGTGCACGAGGAACGGCGGAATGCGTCCGATGGCGCCGGGCTGGCCCTCGCAGTTGTAGAGCGAGAAGTTGCCCTCGGTGGCCGCGTAGTACTCCAGGATCTGCGGGACCCTGAAGCGCGCCTGGAAGGGCACCCAGACATCCCCGCGCAGGCCGTTGCCGCAGGCCAGGCGCAGCGCATGCCGGGTCTCATCCGGCTGTTCGGGTGCGGCCAGAAGGTACCGGCACAGCTCGCCGATGTACTGGAATAGCGTGCAGCGCTCGGCACCGACGTCCTGCCAGAACGTGCTGGCGGAGAAGCGTTCGCGCAGCACCACCGTGCCGCCCGCGACCAGGACCGCGCCCGTGGCGACCACGCCGCCCACGCTGTGGTAGAGCGGCAGGCAGTTGTACATGCGGTCCTCGGGCTTAACGTCCATCAGCCCGCAGAACCAGTAACTCCACTGCATGAGGCGGTAGTGGCTGACGTTGGCCGCCTTCGGCAGCCCGGTCGTGCCGGAGGTGTAGATGCACAGCGCGCGGTCGCGCAGCGTGGGCGCACGGAAGTCCGCCGGCGCCGCGCCCGCCGTCGCGGCCAGTTCGGCGGTGAGGCTCGGCATCCGCTCGAGTGCGGGCCCCGCCACGCGGAACTGCGTCCCCGGCGCCAGCCGGTCGCGGATCGGGGCGATCCGTGGTGCGAGCAGCGCGCTCGCGATCACGAAGCGGGGTGCGACCGTGCCGATCGAGTGCACGAGCGGCTCGCCTGCGAGATTGGTGTTGATCAGCGCTACCGAGACACCGACCCGCGCGAGCCCCAGCCAGATCGACAGGTACTCCGGGCAGTTCTCCATGAAGAGGCTGACGGTGTCCCCGGCCGTCAGTCCCTGCTGCAGCGCCCAGACCGAGCAGGCATCGATCGCGGCGCCCAGTTCGCGGTAGTTGAGCGTGCCCTTGCGCGAGGTGAGGGCGGGGCGGTCCCCGAAGCGGTCGGCCAGACGGCCGATCGCGACCGGCAGGGTGAGTTCCGGGTTGCGCTCGATCGCGGCGGTGCGCTCCAGCGCCCGAACCCAGGCCTTGAGAGGCGATCGCTTGTTTTCGTCGTTTTGCGCTGCCATCGTTCGCGGCGGATCGGACCCCGAGGGGGTCAGTGCACTTGAGATACCCTGTTCAAGGCTATGATACAAATCACATTAGTGGATATCGGCGGCGCCGCGCCAGCGCGCCCGCGTGACGTGCACCCATGAAGCCCGAAACCATCGCCCTGCATGCCGGGTACGACTGCGATCCGGCCACCAAAGCGGTCGCCGTCCCGATCTACCAGACGGTGGCCTATTCCTTCGACAGCGCCGCCCACGGGGCGGCCCTGTTCGACCTCGAGGTGGAGGGCTTCCGCTATACCCGGATCGGCAACCCGACCACTGCGGTGCTGGAGAAGCGCGTGGCCGAGCTCGAGGGCGGCATCGATGCGCTCGCGGTCAGTTCCGGCCAGACCGCGCTGACCTACACGGCGCTGAACGTCGCCGAGCGCGGCCAGAACATCGTCTCCGTGCCGCAGCTTTACGGCACGACGCACACCCTGTTCGCCCACATCCTGCCCAAGTTCGGGGTGACCGCGCGCTTCGGCAAGTCCGATCGCGCCGCCGACCTCGAGCGCCTCATCGATGAGAATACACGCGCGCTCTTCTGCGAAACGGTGGGCAACCCCGCCGGCAACGTCTGCGACCTGGAGGCGCTCGCGCAGGTCGCCCAGCGCGCCCGCATTCCGCTCATCGTGGACAACACGGTGCCGACCCCGATCCTGATCCGGCCGTTCGACTACGGCGCGCACCTGGTCATCCACTCACTGACGAAGTTCATGGGCGGCCACGGCACCACCCTCGGGGGTGCCATCGTCGACAGCGGGCGCTTCCCGTGGAAGGAGGAAGCGGCGCGCTTCCCGACGTTCTCGCAGCCGGACGAGTCGTACCACGGCCTGGTGTACACCGAGCACTACGGGGACAAGGCCTTCCTCGGGCGCGTACGCAGCGTCTACAACCGCACCATGGGCGCGGTGATCTCCCCCTTCAACGCGTTCCTCCTGCTGCAGGGCATCGAGACCGTAGCGCTGCGCGTCGAGCGGCACGTCGACAACGCGCGGCGTGCCGCCGAGTTCCTGCGCGCCGACCCGCGCGTGGCCTCGGTCAGCTACGCAGGCTTCCCCGACAATCCCTACTACGCACTGGCGCAGAAGTACCTGGGCGGCCGCGCCTGCTCGCTCATGACCTTCGAGATCAAGGGCGGCTTCGATGCCGGGACCCGCTTTTACGACGCGCTGCGGCTCTTCAAGCGCCTGGTGAACCTCGGCGATGCCAAGTCGCTCGCCTGCCACCCGGCCTCCACCACCCACCGGCAGATGTCGGCCGAGGAGCAGCGTACGGCGGGGGTGAGCCCGGAGACCATTCGGCTCAGCATCGGGATCGAGCACATCGACGACATCATCGCGGACCTGGACCAGGCGCTCGCGGCCGCGACCGCAAAGCCATGAGCCCGCCGCGGCTCCCCGCCGCACCGGCGGCACTGTTCCCGGACGTGGGCGAGCGCACCCGGATCGAGGACGCGCTCACCCGGGCGCTGATCGCCGCCGACCAGCGCGTGTCCCGCGGCAGCGTGACCCCGACCCTCGACCGCGAGCGCTTTCGCCAGGAGCTCGGCCAGTTCGACTTCAGCGCCCCGCGGCCGCTCCAAGAGCTGATCGACTGGACCATCGAGCGGCTCGAGCACGGCGTCGTGCACATGAACAACCCGCGCTACTTCGGGCTGTTCAACCCGGCGGCGAACTTCCCCTCGCAGTGCGCCGACCGCATCGCCGGCTCCTTCAACCCGCAGCTGGCCAGCTCCGGCTCCTCGCCGGCCCCGGTGGAGATCGAGGCGCACGTCATCCGTGCGATGGCGCAGCGCATCGGGCTGCCGCCCGGCAGCTCCGGGCACTTCACGATCAGCGGCTCGGAGGCGAACTACACCGCCCTGGTGTGCGCGCTCACCCGGCGCGAACCGCGCTTCGAGCGCGAGGGCGTGCGCGGGTATGCGGGCCCGGTGGCGATGTACACTTCGCGCGAGTGCCAGCCGGCGTGGTTCAAGATCGTGCACCAGGCGGGCATCGGGCGCGATGCGCTGCGCCTGGTCGGCACGGATGGCCGGGGCCGGATGGACATGGCGGCGCTGCGCCGGCAGGTGGCGGCCGACCTCGCCAGCGGCGTGGTCCCGGTGCTCGTATCCTCGACCGCCGGCACGACCGGTGCGGGCATGGTGGATGCGCTGCCCGAGTGCGATGCGATCTGCCGCGAATACAACATCTGGCACCACGTCGATGCGGCCTGGGGCGGGGCGGCACTCGCCTCCGAGAAGCGCCGCGCCCTGTTTGCCGGGATCGAGCTCGCCGACTCGGTGACCATCGATGCCCACAAGTGGTTTGCGACCACCATGGGCTGCGGCATGTTCATTACGCGCTGGCCGCAGGTCCTGAGCGAGGCCTTCAAGGTCGCAGCCGAGTTCATGCCCTCGAGCGTGACGGCGCTGGATCCCTATCTCAACACCGTGCAGTGGTCGCGGCGGTTCCTCGGGCTGCGGCTGTTCCTGTCGCTGGCCGCGGCCGGCTGGTCCGGCTACGAGGCCCACATCGAGCGGGCGATCGCCGTGGCCGCGCTCGCGCGCGACGAGCTTCGGGCGCGTGGCTGGGAGGTGGTCAACGACTCGCAGCTGGCCGTGCTGTGCGTCGTGCCCCCGGCAGGCTATGCCCCGGTGAAGGACCTGGTAAAGCGCGTGGTGAGTTCGGGCAAGGCCTGGGCGGCGGCGGCCAAGACGGAAGGCCGCGACGTCGTCCGCATCTGCGTGACGCACGGCGAGACGTCCGAGGCGGATGTCGCGGCCCTGGTGGCCGCGCTCGAAGCTAAGGCTTAGCGGCTAGCAGCCGCCCGAGCAGGGCCTCGACGGAGGCCACCGAGCGGAAGTTCGCCGGCGTGATGTCGTTCTGGGGAATGCTGAGGTCGAACTCGCCCTCGACGGCCAGCATCAGGTTCACCATCTTGATCGAGCTCATCCCGAGCTCCGCCAGCGCCGTCTCCAGGGGAAGCGACTGACCGTCTCCCTTGTCGAGGATCTGTCCGATGAGGGCCAGCAGGCGGGTGCGCAGGGCAGGGCCGTCAGTATGCTTCGCGGCGGCGTCGTTCATTGTTCAGGGTAATGATACCGGTTCGGGGTGCCGGGGCGCACGGCGTGCGGCCCGGATGTGTCCGAGCCAGTTGCGGTAGATCGCGATCGCCGCGGGCTGCCAGGTGTTCCTGAGGCCCGCGGCGACTTCGGCGAAGGGGAACCGTTCGATGAGCTCGGCACGCCGGTCCGCCAGCGCGGCCTGCCGGAAGCTCTCCACGCGGGCCGTGTCCTGCGGCGACAGGTAGCCCACCGGCAGGGTCGGAAAGTTTTCCTGGGTCCCGGCGAGGAAGCGCCCGACGTCGCGCCGGTATTCCTTCAGCAGCGTGGTGCTCTCGTACTCCGGATGCCCCTGGAAGAAGAGCAGCAGGCTCGGGTAGTCGCGGGTGAAGGCATCGGCGCCGCTTTCGTCCGACCAGCTCAGGAGCCTGTAGCCGGCCGCGCGCAGCTTCGCGCTCGGCAGCTCGTTCCAGCGCGAGTGCGGCATGTGCAGCGGGGCGCCGACCCCGCGCAGCAGCGGATGCGCGCCGTCGGTGCGGTGCTCGTAAATCCCCGAGCGCTTCTCGGCACGGCGCTCGCGCTGCACCCCATCCAGGGTCTCGACCGCCGCGTGCGCGGCAAGGCACGACCAGATGCTGGCGTGCGTGTGGTCGGCGGCGTAGTCGAGCAGCTCCCGGAAGCGATGCCAGTACGGCTCGTCCGCAAGGCGCGGCAGCTTCGGCTCGGTGCCGGTCACGATGAGCGCATCCACGCCCTCCCTGAGCAGCACCTCGAGCGGCCAGTAGATTTCCGCGATCCGTGCCGCTGCCTCGGGGCCGCGGGGCAGCTCCGGAAAGGAGGACAGGCGCACAACCACGGGGTCGGCACCGGCGGCGCCCTCGAGCAAGGCGGAAAACTGTGCTTCGGTCGACTGGAGCGCCGAATCGGGCATGTTATTGATGAGCCCGATCCGGACGGCAGCACCCGTCGAGGACTGCCCCCCTTTGGTGCGGGGCGTCAAGGGTGCCTGTTTCCGGGGCTCAAGGGTGACCGGCATGATATTTCACTTATTTTTCAACGATGACTTATGTGACGGCCTGCGAAGGTCGTCACAAGCTACTGAGGTATCATGGTTTAGTCAGATTACCGTCTGGCCAGAAGGAAAACTAATCCGGGGGTCTCGTTAATGGAAGCTCAGTTGGTTGGAGGGACACCCACCGGAGTGGCCGACGCCGTCGTCGGGGACTTGGGCACGCGCGCCAAGACCTGTGCCGCGGCTGCCGCGGCCCACGCTCTGGAGGTGGATGCCCAGGCCCGCTTTCCGGCGGAAACGTTCGCCGCGGCGAAGACGCAGCGGCTGCTCGGCATCATGGTGCCCAAGGCCTTAGGGGGCGAGGGCGCGAGCATCGCCGACGTCGCCGACGTGTGTTACCAGCTCGGGCAGGCCTGCTCCTCGAGCGGCATGATTTACGCGATGCACCAGGTCAAGGTGGCCTGCCTCGTGCGCCACATGGGCACGAATGCATCGCTGCAGCACCTGCTGCGCCGGCTGACGGCCGAGCAGCTGCTGCTGGCGTCCTCCACGACCGAGGGCCAGGGCGGCGGCAACGTCCGCTCCAGCGAGGCGCCGGTCGAGCAGCTCGGCAATGGGCGGATCGGACTTGAGCGCAAGGCGAGCGTCATCTCCTACGGTGCGTATGCCGACGGGGTCGTCACGACCGCGCGGCGTGCCGCCGACGCCAGCGGCTCCGACCAGGTGCTCGTCGCCCTGCTGAAGTGCGACTACACCCTCACCAAGCTCCAGGGCTGGAACGCGCTCGGCATGCGCGGCACCTGCAGCGAGGGCTACATGCTCAAGGCCAATGCACCGGCCGACCAGGTGCTCCCGGAGCCCTACGAGGCGATCCACGCCCGCACCATGGTGCCCTCGGCCCACCTCCTGTGGGGCTCGGTCTGGACCGGCATCGCGGCGAGCGCCGTCGGCCGCGCCCAGGCCTTCATCCGCAACGCCATGCGCCACAGCAACGGCCAGCTGCCCCCCGGCGCGCCGCAGTTCACCAAGGCGATGTCCACCCTGCGCACGCTGCGCGGGATGCTGTCGACCTCGCTGCGCCGTTACCAGCAGGTCATGGACGATCCGCAGGCCATGGCGGCGCTGGACTTCCAGACCATGATCACCCTCACCAAGGTCGAGGCCTCGGAACTGGCCGCCTCGACCGTCATGAGCGCCATGCGGGCGTGCGGACTGGCCGGCTACCGCAACGACGGTGACTACACCCTCGGGCGTCACCTGCGGGACGTGCTGTCCTCGCCCATCATGATCAACAACGACCGCATCCTCGCGAACCTGGCCACGCCGGCGCTGATGAGCGCCATCCCGGCCACGCTGCGCGAGTAAGGGTCACACGTTCCTGCCGCACCAACGCCCGACTATGGGAGCCGAGCGACGATGACTGCTTCCCCCGCTGAAGCCCAGGTGAAGGATCCGCTGGCGCCGATCGCCGGCGCGCTGTTCCGTGAGATGGGCGTGGATGGCGTCTACGCCCGCAGCGCGCTCTACGAGGGCGTGATCGAGAAGCTCACGGCCTTCATCACGAGTCACCGCGATCCGAGCGCCGAAGTACTGCGCTTCCCCCCGGTGATGAGCCGCAAGCAGCTCGAGAAGTCCGGCTACCTCGACAGCTTCCCGAACCTCCTGGGCTGCGTGTGCGCCCTGCACGGCACCGAGGCCCAGATCCGCGGCGCGGCCGAGCGCTACAAGACCGGCGGCGACTGGACGACGTCCCTTGCGGCGGCGGACCTGGTGCTCTCGCCGGCGGCCTGCTACCCGGTGTACCCGATGGTGGCCGCGCGCGGCGCGGTGCCGGCCGGCGGCCTGATCTTCGACGTCGCCGCGGACTGCTTCCGCCGCGAGCCCTCGCGCTCTCTCGACCGCCTGCAGTCCTTCCGCATGCGCGAGTACGTCCGCATCGGCACGCCGGAGGAGATCCGCGCCTTCCGCGACGGCTGGATGAACCGGGCCAAGGGATTTGCCGACCAGCTCGGGCTTCCCTATGCCCTCGACGTGGCGAGCGACCCCTTCTTCGGCCGCGTCGGGCAGATGATGGCCGTGAGCCAGGTCCAGAACGCACTGAAGTTCGAGCTCCTGATCCCGTATTACCCGGGCGCGAAGCCGACCGCGTGCATGAGCTTCAACTATCACCAGGACCACTTCGGTGAGGTATGGGGCCTGCACACCGAGAGCCGCGAGCATGCCCACACCGGCTGTGTCGCCTTCGGCATGGACCGCCTCGCGGTCGCGATGTTTGCCAACCACGGAGTCGACCTCGCACGGTGGCCGGCCTCCGTGCGCCGCGCACTGGCGCTGTGATCCCGGGCCGCGCTGCCGCCGCCTGACCCTCCGGCCCGAGCCGTGCCCCTCGATCCCCGCGCCAAGCGCTTCCTGGACACGCTCGCGGCCCTGAACCCGCCGGGTGCGCTTTCCCTGAGCCCCGCGCAGCGGCGCGAGGGTCTCAGGCACCTGCTCAGTTTCTCCGGCACCGCCGAGTCCGTCGCCGCGACCGAGGACCGCACGATCGCCGGCCCCGCGGCGCCCCTGGCGCTGCGCGTGTACACGCCCGCCTCGGCAGGCGCGGCGGATCTGCTTCCCGGGCTTGTCTACTTCCACGGCGGGGGCCTGGTCGCCGGCAGCCTCGATACCCACGACCCGATCTGCCGTGCGCTCGTGAACGCGGCCGGCTGCCGCCTGGTCTCGGTCGACTATCGCCTCGGGCCCGAGGCCCGCTTCCCGGCGGCCGTCGAGGACGGGCTCGCGGCCCTGCAGTGGGTCGCGGCACATACCGGTGAACTCCACATCGATCCTCGCCGGCTCGGCATCAGCGGGGATTCGGCGGGCGCGACGCTGGCGGCGGTAGTCGCCAGCGAGAGTGTCAGGACGGGGGGCACGCGCCTCGCCTGCCAGTTCCTCCTGTGCCCCATCATGGACTTCGCCGCCGAGAGCGAATCGCGGCGTGAGTTCGCGCACGGCTACCTGGTCGACCGCGAGACCCTGGCGCACGACCTGCGCTACTACCTGGGTCCGGACGCCGATCCCGCCGACCCGCGCGTCTCGCCGCTGCGCGTGGCCGAAGTCGCGGGACTTCCACCCACGGTCGTACACACGGCCGAGTTCGATCCCCTGCGCGATGAGGGGCGCGAGTATGCCGAGCGCCTCGCCGCGGCCGGGGTTACGACCCGTTACCGCTGCCATCCCGGTATGATTCACCTGTTTTATGGAATGCGGGCCCTCATCCCGTATGCCACGACGGCATTCGGGCAGATGGGTGCCGACATCCGCGGGCTGCTCGAGGCAGCCTGAAGACCAGAGGTCCCAAGAGATGTCCGAACGATCGCAGGTTGAGGGTCTGGTCCGGGAACTGCACGCGGCACGGCTCGCCGGTGACCTTGAACGGCTGTGCGGCGTGTTCGCGCCCGATGCGCGCCTGCGCATCGCCGGCTCCAGCGACGGCAAGCCCATCGCGATCGACGCCAGCCGCGTGGCGCGCATCCGGCCGTGGCTGTCGATCCTGGTGAAGACCTTCCGCCTGAGCCGCTACCAGCTCCTGTCGCTCACCATCGAGGGTCCCTCGGCCGCGGCGCACTGGCGCGTCGACATCGAGTCCAAGATCACCGGCGTGTGCATCCCCACCGAACTCGTCGACCTCATCGAGGTGCGCAACGGCCAGATCACCTCGCAGATCGAGTTCTTCGTTCCCTGCTAGGGACGCCCCCCGGGGCAGGAGCAGCGCGTGGGAATCATCGAGTGGGCGCAGCGGCGCGAGACCCCGGCACAGCGCCGGGTGTGGGCGCTACTGAAGCGGGGTTCGGGCTTCGAGGTGCCGGTGATTCCGCTCCTGCACCACGCGCTCTTGGCCGAGCGGCGCTTCCGCAAGGGCCCGCTGCGACTGCTGTGGAGCAAGGCCTATCACGAGCCCCTGCTGCGGATGCAGTGCGCCAGCGTCGGCCCGGGACTGCTGCTGCTCGAGGACATGCCCAAGATCATCGGCAACCTGCGGGCCGTGCTCGGCGCCCGGGTGCGGCTCAACGGGGAGCAGGTCTGGATCGCGGCCGGCGACGGTACGCCGAAGACCCTCGAGATCGGGGACGACACCGGCGTCGGGCACCGCACCGAGTTCATCGTCGGGACCACGATCACGATCGGGCGCCACGTAATGATTGCGAACCGGGTGTCGCTGCTGGGATTCGACGGCCATCCGCTCGATCCGCTGGCGCGGGCGCGCCATGAGCCGCCCGGCGCGGAGGGCGTCGGCCCGATCACCGTCAAGGACTACGCCTGGATCGGCAGCGACTGCACGATTCAGAAGGGCGTCACGATCGGGCGGGGCGCGGTGGTCGCGGCCGGTTCGGTGGTGAAGTCCAATATCGCCGACCTCACCGTGGTCTCCGGCAATCCCGCCCGGCCGGTGTGGAAGATCGAGCCGCCACCCGGCTGGGATACCGGGGCTGCACCCGCCGCGGCCAGCGTCGTCGCGATCCAGCCCGCCTGAAGCACCCCCGCTAGGGGATCGACTTCGATCCCACGTTCGAGACCTGGCCGATCACGCCCGTGGTCGTGTAGGCGGCGACCCCGAAGTACCACGTCCCCGAGGACAGGTTCTGCACCAGGTAGGTCGTGACCGTGGAGTTCGCGATCTTCACCGTCTGGTTCATGTTCGACTGCGAAGTCCCGTAGTACACGTAGTAGCCGGCGAGGTTCGTCAGCGCCGAGCCGTTGGTGTTGAGGGTGACCGCGGTCCAGTCGAGCGTGGCGGTGCCGTTGGAGCTCTGGTTGACGGTCAGGTTGAATGCCCCGAGCGAGGCACTGTCCGTCCCGTTCGACACGCTGATGACGATGCCGGACGTCGTGCCGGCGTTGGCCGCCGCCGGCGTTCCGGTCAGCTGGCCGGTACCCGAGTTGAAGTTCGCCCAGGACGGCTTGTTCTGGATGCTGAACGTCAGGGTCCCGCCGGCCGGGTTGTTCACCGTCGGGGTGAAGCTGTAGGCCGACCCGACGTTGACGCTGGTCGCCGGCGTGCCCGAGATCGTGAGCGTGGGGGCGGTCGCGACCTTGATCGAGAAGGCCGGCAGCGTGCTCGTCTGGGTGCCGTCGGTGACGCTGATGACGATGTTCGAGTACGTGCCGACCTGGCCGCTCGTGGGGGTCCCTGACAGCTGGCCCGTGGCCGTGCTGAAGGCGGCCCAGGTCGGCTTGTTCTGGATGGAGAAGGTGAGCGAGGTGCCGCTCGAGGCGTTGGTCGTCGGCGTGAATGAGTAAGCAGTGCCGACCGTGGCCTGCGTAGGCGGCGTCCCCGAGATCGTGAGCGCGGAGGTCACCTTGATGGAGAAGGCCGGCAGCGTCGCGGTCTGTGTACCGTCGCTGACGCTGATGACGATGTTCGAGTAGGTCCCGACCTGGCTGCTGGTCGGGGTCCCGGCCAGCTGCCCGGTGGCGGCGTTGAAGGCCGCCCACGACGGTGCGTTCTGCACCGAGAACGTGAGCTGCGTTCCCGCCGCGGCATTGGTCTTGGGCTGGAACGAGTAGCCCGTTCCGGCGGCGACCGAGGTCGGGGGCGTGCCCGAGATGGTGAGGGCTGCCGTGACCTGGATCGAGAAGGCCGGCAGGGAGGCCGAGGCCTGCCCGTCGGTCACGGTGATCACGATCCCGGGGTAGGTGCCGACGTTGGCCGCGCCCGGGGCACCGGCGAGGGACCCGGTGGCCGGGTCAAAGCTCAGCCAGGCGGGCCGGTTGGCGACGCTGAACGTGAGGCTCAGTCCGTTGGGATCGGAGGCGCTCGGGGTGAAGAAGTATGTCTTGCCGACCTGCGCGGAAGTGGCCGGAGTCCCCGAGATCGTGGGCGGCTGGTTCCCGGGGTTCGGCGTCGCGACGATGATGGTGAACGCATCCATCGAGCTGGTCTGCGTGCCGTCGGTCACCGAGATCACGATGTTCGCGAAGGTCCCGGCCTGCGTCGGCGTGCCGGACAGCAGGCCGGTGGCCGCATCGAAGCTCGCCCAGGCCGGGGCGTTCATGATGGAGAACGTCAGCGCGGTGCCGGAGGGCGCATTCGTGGTCGGCTGGAAGCTGTAGGCCGACCCCACGGGCACCGTCGTCGGCGGATTGCCGGAGATGGTGAGCGGCGCGAGGACGGCGATGGAGAAGGGGCTAAGGGACGTCGTCGCCTGCCCGTCCGAGACGCTGATGGTGATGTTCGGGTAGGCCCCGACGCTCGCTGGCGGCGGCGTGCCCGAGACTGCGCCGGTGGTGGAGTCAAAACTCGCCCAGTCGGGCAGGTTGGTGATCGAGAAGGTGAGTGTGTCGCCGTCGGCATCCGAGGCCGTCGGCGTGAACGCGTACGCGCTGCCGGCGATCACCGTCGGTGCAGGCGTCCCCGAGATCTGTGGCGGCGTATTGGAGGAGCTACCGGACGAGCCGGTGACGCCGGTCGCGGAGCTGTTGGGGCCTGAGTTCACGCCGACCGCGCCGCAAGCCGCGAGCACGAGGCTCATGAGCACGCTCAGGACGCTGAAGCGCAAGCGACGGAATGTCTCTGAGCGGATTTGTGCCATGCCCTGCAGTTCTCGCTTTCAGCGACCGTTACGGAACGCAAGGGCGAGCAAAGATCTTTTTTTGAAGACCTAACGGCAGTGCGCAGCGTTATTTGCGTTGCCGGTAACCCCGCTATCTGAAGGTGAGCGACTAAGACACCTTGAGACCGGAGGCTTTGCGTCCCCGCCTTACGACGGGTTTGCCCTTGTACGGGGCGCAGTAGAACGCCTCATGCGTGGCCTGCGCAATATGTCTCTGTGCGCCGACAACGCGTTGATCTGCTGAGAAAATACTATGGAAAATCGCGCCCGCGGGGCGCCAGGTCGCCGCACGCCTGCCATGGCGCTTGAGGAAGCAGCGCCAAGCGACTGAAGGCTAAGTCAGTTCGTGTGTGCGGTGTTGGGCAGCCGTTGCGGTGCGAATGCCGCGATCCGGCGTCCTGCCTGGGGCGGTCAGCGAAGGACTCGCGCCGGAGATGACATAACAGCGCACGCTCGCGCTCACCGGACGCTCAAAAAGCCCGCGGGCGCAGCCGTTGCCGGCTGCGCCCGCGGGTCATCGAAGACGTCAGGTCTTTACTTGCGCGTGCGGCGGCGACGCGCTGCGGCGCCTGCCAGGCCCGCACCCGCGGCCAGAATGATCAGCGAGGTCGGCTCCGGGACGCTGTTGCCACCGCCGCCACCACCCGGGGCCGGCGGGCAGAGCAGTGAGCCGACGACCGGCAGGCTGCAGTACCAGGGGGCCTGGCTGCTGCTGGCAAAGGCAGGGGTCGTACCGGCGGCCACGAGGCCCGCCACTGCGATCGTCGTCCAGATCATGCTCTTCATAAAATCCACCCTCGGGAAAACAAAGCGCCCCCGCAACCTGAAGCATGCAATTGCCGGGCCACACGCCGCAATGTATTGATTCTCAATAATTCACTGCCAGGCGGTAAAATAAACCGTCAGCTGAATCGTAAAAACCGTCGACAAGTTGGATAAGCGGCTTCTTCTAAGGCTTGTGCGCCGCGTCACACAATCCACCCACCGTCGGGGATCTGCGACAGGTGGGTAGGATACCATTCCGGGTCTGGACTGGGGGGAATAAGGATTATCAGAGCCACCCTCATCGATTCTCGGGCGGCACGTGGTATCGCGGTCGGGCTGGCGGGGCTCATCGCGGCCGCGGTCTTCGCCTATTGGCCTGCCTGGGTCCCCCTGTGGCACCTGCACGGGTTCTTCGTCGCGGCCCTTGCACTCCTGCTGGTCTACTCCAGCCGCAATCGCTGGATAACCGCCCCCGTGAGGCCCATCCCCCTCGCACTCCTTCTAGTGGGAGGGTTGGGCATTGCCGCACTGTGGGTCGGCCGCGATTCGCAGCCCGCGCTTCAGGTGCTGTTGTTGCCGTCCATCGTGATGACGGCGATCCTCGCGGCGTTCGGGACTTCGGTCGCCCGCGCGCTCCTGGTACCGGTGGCCTTTCTGCTGTTCGCCGCCCCGCTGTGGAACCTGCTCCTGACTCCCCCGCTGCAGGCCCTGACGGTGCGCGTGACCGCGATGCTCGCCCCGCTCCTCGGCATGCCCGCCAGCATCAGCGGTGATGTCATCTCCTTCAGCAACGGGGTCACGTTCGTCGTGACCGAAGCGTGCAGCGGGGCGAACTTCCTGATCCAGGGGCTGGCGGTCGCGACCCTGCTGGGAGAGCTCGAGCAGGCGGGCGCGCAACGGCGGCTCGCGCTCCTGGCTGCGATGATCCCCACGGCGCTCCTTGCCAACTGGGTGCGCGTGCTGCTGATTATCGAGCTGGGCTACGCGACCAACATGCGCAGCTCGCTCGCCACGAGCAACCACGTGACCTTCGGCTTCGCGATCTTCTTCGTCGCGCTTGCGGTCTATGTGTGGCTCGCGACGCGTAAGCCATTGCCGGAAGCCGAGCCTGCACGGGCCGGAACCCCGGATGCCTGGCATCCGCAGCTGCCGTATTTCGGTGCCGTGGCCGTGATGGCCTTCAGCGCCCTGGGCTTTCAGGCGCTCATCCCGGCCAGTGGGCCGGCGGCGGGGTAGGGCGTCGTGAGTCCGCTCGTCAACCAGATCTGGGACGAGGTTGCCAGCGCCTGGCGTTACCGTTGGTACGCGCTTGCGGTCGCAGCAGTTATTGCTCTGTTGGGCTGGGTCGCGATTTTTGCCCTACAGGACCGCTATGAGGCCGCAGCCAGCGTGTTTGTGGATACCCGCAACACGTCCCTGAAGCCCGTTCTCCAGGGCCTTGCAGTCGAGCAGGATATCGACACGGAGCTGAACTTCGTGCGGCAGTCGCTGCTTGCCGGCCCCGAGCTGCTGCGCGTGGCGCGTGAGGGCGGTGTGCTCCCGGCGACGGCGATCGATCCGCGTCGACAGGAGCAGTTGGTTGCGGGCATGAGTTCCCGAATTGCCATCACCGTTCACAGCGCCAGCGGCCACGAGGAAGACCGCAATACCGCCGGCAGCATCTACCGGGTCGTTTATCAGGATGAGAACCGTGACCGCGCAGTTCGCGTGGTGGGCATCCTCGTGGATACCTTGGTCAATCAGACGCTGACCGGTAAGCGCGAAGACTCGCAGAGCGCTCAGCAGTTCCTGGAGTCCCAGATTCGTGACTACGAAAGCCGTCTTCGCACTGCCGAGGACCGGCTGGCTGCCTTTAAGTCCAAGCACATCGGACTGATGCCAACCGAGCAGGGCGGTTACTTCTCCCAGCTACAGGCGGAGTCCGCGGCTTCGGCAAACGTCAAGACTAAGCTCGCCGAGGCCCAGTCGCGCCGCGCCACTCTGCTGCGGCAATTGCATGGCGATGTCGCGGTGGCCGCGCTGGGCTCGTCGGCAGGCGCCACTCCTGGGGCCAATGGGTCCGATACCATAACGCGCATCAACGAAGCGCAGGCGAAGCTGGATGATCTGTTGCTGCGCTTCACCGACAACCACCCGGACGTCATTGCGGCCCGGCAGACGCTCGCAGACCTCAAGAAGCGGCGTGAATCGGAGCTCGAAAGTCTGCGGCAAGGTGATGCGCTCGCGGCAGCTACCAGTCGGGCGAGCAGCAATCCGGTCTACCAGAGCGTCCAGCTTGCCCTGAATCAGGTCGACGTGGACATGGCCGACCTCAATACCGAGCTCGCACAGCATGAGGCCAAGATCACCGAATTGCGCAAGATGCTCGATACGGCCCCACAGGTTGAGGCGGAATACGCGCAGCTGAATCGTGATTACGACGTCAACAAGGCTCAGTACACGGCGTTGCTCGCAAGCCTTCAGAAGGCCCGTTTAGGCGAGCACGCAGATGATGCCGGATCGATCCGCTTCGAGGTCGTGCAGCCTCCCAGCGCCGGCCTGCGACCTGTATGGCCGCTGCGCAAGCTGCTCATGGCGGTGGTGTTGCTTGGCGCCGTGGCGGCGGGAGCTGGTGTCGCCTACGGACTCAGTTACCTGCATCCAGTGGTGTCGCAGTCGGCCACCGGGCTTAGCCAGCTCCTCGGCGTCCCGGTGCTCGGCGTAGTTAGCGTGGCCTTCCCTGAGCGCCAAAAGCAAATTGCGCGCCGCGCTGTGGCACGCGTCGCTTTGGCGGCATGTTGCCTGATCGCGGCGTTTGGAGTCGCTGTCACGCTGAGCCAGAAGGGATACCGCATCAACCTTCATTCGGTCAGCCATAGCGCGGTGGCGCCATGAGTCTCATCGAGACCGCGCTCGATAAGCTACGTCGAGCCGAGGCTATCGCGGAGGCCCAGCGGCCCCAGGCGCCGGCGCGACCGTCCGGGGTTACGCCGCTTGTGCCAAGCACCCCGGTCCTGCCGCAGATACTCGACGAGAACCGGCCCAAGATCACTGTGGACGTCGAACAGCTGCGCCAGGCCGGATACCTGCCCGAGCGTGCCAGCGAGCGGCGGTTTGCGGACCACTTCCGGCGCGTCAAGCGACCCCTGATTGAGAAAGCCATCGCGGGCACCTCCGAGATGCGGCTCATCATGGTGACCAGTGCGCTTCCGGGCGATGGAAAGACTTTCACGAGCATCAACCTCGCCTTCAGCATGGCGCGTGAGCGGGACATTTCCGTGCTTCTGGTTGATGCTGATGGCGCCCGGGCCCGGATCAGTGAAGTGCTGAAAATCCGGCAGCAGCAGGGCCTGCTCGATGCGCTCGCTGATGAGTCGATTGACGTCGAATCGCTCGTCATGCGGACCGACGTGCGCGGTCTCGAAGTATTGCCCGCAGGACACTTTATCGATAGCTCGACCGAACTGATTGCCAGCGGCCGGATGGCGCAGGTTGCGGTGCGACTTGCCGCTCACAATCCACGGCGGCTGGTGTTGCTCGACTCTGCGCCGCTTTTGGTTTCTAGCGATGCTCGTGTGCTGATGCGAACTCCCGGACAGATAGTGCTCGTAGTCCGGGCCGGCGTCACGCCACGTCGCGCGATCATGGATGCCGTTTCTCAGGTGGATAAACAGAAGCTTCAGGGCCTGGTCGTGAACCAGGTTCGCGATGTTCCCGGGGAGGATTACTACGGTTATCCGCCCTACGAGGACGTTGCCGACAGTGCCCACGGAGCGACGACCGGTTCCAAGTGAGGTCCTCCGCGCCCATCGGCCCGCGTCGGTACGCGGGTTTAGGGCTGGTCGCGGCATCATTTAGTCATGAACAGACCCCCAGTCATCGGTGTCGGGCTTTTTTCCTTTGATTTCGGGGGATCGGAGCGAGTGGGTGCGGACCTCGCACTCGCGTTCAAGGCCCGTGGCTACGAGGTCGTCTGCTTCGCCTTTCACAGCTCTGACGGCCCGGTACGTCGGGAACTCGAGGCTGCGGAGGTGCGGTGCCTCGATGTGAACTACGCGCGGGTGCGCGGCTCCCCCCGCCGACTGATCTACTGGGCGCGCCTGTGGCGCATGTTGCGTCGTGAGCGCATCGACGCTTTGCACGTGCACCACCACGGCGCACTCATCCTTATAGGCCCCCCTGCCCGGCTGGCCGGTGTACCGCGGGTCGTTATGACCGAACATGGTCTTCAGGCGCTTATGGAGCGCGCTGAAGCACGGCGGCTCACTCAGCGCTACGCGCGGTTTGCCACTGACATCACGGCCGTCGAGCCCGGCCAAGTCAAATACTTCAATGACATCCTGGGAATCCCGGCTGGCAAGCTGCACTGCGTGCCCAACGGCATTAGGGTCAGGTTGCCAAACCGCGCAGACCATGAAGGCGCCCGCCTCAAGGTTGGCATGGGCCCTGACGATTTCGTGTTCCTGTATGTCGGCAGGTTGAACGCCGTGAAGGATCTCGGGACGCTACTACGTGCGTTCGCGTTGTTGCCGGGAGGTCATCCCAGGTCCAAGCGCCTTGTGGTGGTGGGTGATGGACCAGAGCGGCGTTCACTCGAGGCGTTGCGTACCCAACTGGGACTGGATGCGCAGGTCAGGTTTCTGGGTGCTCGCGGCGATGTCATGCAACTCCTCCCGGCCGCTGATGCATTTGTCATGAGTTCCGTCTCGGAGGGCCTCCCGATGGCGCTGCTCGAAGCCATGGCGGCGGGGGTACCCTGCGTAGCAACGGCAGTGGGAGGGATTCCCGGGCTGCTCGAGCCTGACGCGGGCATCACGGTTCCCGCCCAGAATCCAGAAGCCCTGGCGCAGGCGATGGCCGATCTTTCCCGTGAGCCTGATCGTCGCGCGCAGCTTGCGGCGCGCGCGACAGAGGTTATCCGTTCCCGTTATGCCTTTGAGCCGGTTGTAGAGCAGTACCTGGCGCTCCTCGGGCTGCCCGGTCGTGCGAGCGCGGCGCGATGAACTCGGAAGCCAACAACTAGATTTATGTTCCGCAAGCCGACCCAATCCGTCGCACCCGCGAACTCCACGCCAAAGGAGGGGGCACGCCCGGTTCGTATCCTCGCCTTGATGGAAGCGGCATCGGTGACGGGCCCGGCTAAGAACCTCATCGGGTTCGCCCAGTGGCTGAATTCCGAGTCCGGACGCAAGACTGGACTGGCTCTGTCGATAGCCACCTTTGATCGCAACTCTCGCGTGGATGCGACGGACGGGTTTGTGAGTTCGGCGCGGCGTGCTGGCGTTGAAGTTGCTGTGCTCCATGAGCGCCGGCGATTCGACATGCGTGTCATGTCGCAGATCGAGTCCCTGGTCGAAACGCTCCAACCGGATATCATCCAGACCCATAACAACAAGTCCCACCTTCTCGTCCGGCTCTCGAGGCGTGCCCGTACGGGGCGTCTTTGGTTCGCTTTCCAGCACGGGGACGCGTATACCGACCTGAAGCAGCGGCTGTACAACCAGGTGGACCGGTTCTCGCTGCGTGGAGCGGATCGGGTGGTAACCGTGTGCGAGGCATTTAGCCGCCGACTTCGATCCTACGGCATCCTCGACGAACGGCTTCGCGTGCTACACAACTCTGCCGTGCAAACTGCCCCGGCGAGCACCGGTGAGCGCAGCTCACTGCGCGCCGGGCTGCAGGTGAGCGATTCCGAGTTGCTGATTCTTTCGGTAGGACGACTTTCGCGCGAGAAGGGGCATGCGGATCTGGTGCGCGCTCTGGCTGCGCTCCCGGACGCGATACGGCCGTGGCGTGCGGTCTTTGTTGGGACCGGGCCGGAGCTTGAGCCACTGAAGATTCTGGCACGAAAGCTTGGCATCGAGGCGCGAGTAAAATTCGCGGGATTCCGTGCCGACGCGGGCAGGCTCTATCGCGCGGCGGACATTTTCGTGTTGCCCTCTCACTCTGAGGGATCGTCGAATGCGCTGCTTGAGGCGATGGTCGCGCAGCTGCCGATTGTCGCGACCGCTGTGGGCGGCAATCCCGAGATTCTTGAGGCCGGGCGAACCGGGATGCTCGTTCCCTGTCACGACCCGCACGCCCTTGCGCGGGCACTCGGACAATTGCTGAGCGATCCCACGGAAGCGGCGGCCATGGGCTTCGCGGCGGCTCAGCAGGCCAGTACGGCCTTTTCAGTCGAACGGTATCGCGAGCGACTCTGCTCATTCTATCGCGAGGCCGGGGTTTGCCCGTGACAGCCTGGTCATTCCCGTGAAAATACTCACCAACTTCATGAATGCGCCCGACGAGCTCGAGGTCAGCCGCCACACGATTGAGCTCTTGAAGGCGGAGTCGTGGCACGAGTTCAAAAGGCAGCTGCGCTGCGTCGATATGGTCGTGATCAACTGCGGAGATGCGCTTCTGTACCGTACGGCACGGCACTTCCTTATCAATCCGTGGGCGAAGAAGCCGCTGATTGCAGTCGATCTGGTCCTGCGGCGCCCGGATACGGTCCGTCACCGAGTGACTGCTGCGGTCAAGCGTGTGCTCCTGGGGCAGGTGACTCACTTCATTCATTACTTCAAGGACTGGTCCGGCTACGAGCGGCACTTCGGAGTCGCGCAATCCAGAAGCTCGTATGTCCCCTTCAAGGTGAACAATCGGCATCTTCGCGATATCGCCGGCGCCCTCACCGAGGAGTACGTGTTTACGATGGGGCGGTCACTTCGCGACTACGACACGTTCATCCGGGCAATCGGGCGCCTCCCTTATCCGGCTGCCATCCCGCAATTCAGCTTTGATGATTTCGAGGGCAAGGGCGCCAACTTCCCATGGAACGCGGGAAACATTCCAGCCAATCTCAAGGTGTTGCCCGATGCCGGAGGGCGGCACGATCTCATCCGCAATCTGGCGCGCGCGAAGGTAGTGGTCATTCCAACGCATTCGGCTTCCCTGTGTGCATCCGGACTGAGCACCTACCTGGATGCCATGTACCTGGAAAAGTGTGTCGTGATCAGCGAGGGGCCCGGGGCGTCGGACCTGCTTACAAACGAGGCCATACTCGTGCCACCCCACAACGAGGGGGCGCTTGCGGAGGCAATCCAACGCGCATGGGAGGACGATCAACTGCGGCGCACTACCGCCGCGGCGGGCCGGGCCTACGCGGAGTCTCTAGGGGTCGAAGCGGATCTTTTACAGCGGGTATTTGCACAATCACTCGCCGCGGTCGGAGTCCGTTGATAGGTTCGGCTAGTTATGCCGCCGCGCCCTATACCACGCCGCAGCCCTGAGTGATCCGGCGCACAGCAGGATGAGCAGGGCCGTTTCGTGCAATGGATCTCGGTAGTACTTTACGTCGAGCAAGTAAAGGTACGTTGCGAGCGCCCAGATCACGTACATCCCGGTACGGTGCAGGAGGCGCCAGGACTGAACCGATAAGTGACGAGCGATCGGCCGGAAGGAAGTCAGCGTGAGAGCCATTACAAAGTCCAGGCCGACTATATCGAGGCTGAGAGCGAGCCGGTTCAGGCTCTTGCCGAAGCCAAAAAAGAAATAAAGCACAAATGCCATGTGCCAGAGCATCCCTAAAGCAAACGTCAGGCCGAACTGCCTGCGGTTGCGCATCAGCCACTGCGACAGGCGGCCCCGCCATAAGGTCGAGATTGACGAAGCGGAAAACGCGATTATGAAGAACGGCAGCGCGCAACGAATCGAATGCACCACCATGAGCTCGGTTCCTGCACTGGTACGCAAGCTTACGAACGGCAACCGCACGACGATCGCCGCGCTGACCAGGGCGCCCAGCAGCGCGAACGGGACCGTTTTTGGCGCCATGCGGGCAGCGGTCAGGAGCGGGATGGATGATTGGATGGGCGCATTCCAGTGCACGAATCGACGGGCAGATGTTATCCCGCCAGCGGGGACGCGTGCGAGGGTTCGCAATCACGCGAGTTCGAGGCCGGCCACGCCGGTCTGGTGGGGTAGCATTCGCGACTAGAGCATGACGTATCGCGCGATCATCACGGGTTTCACGGGCCCACTACGAACTTACGTACCGGGTAGGCATGACTAGCTCTCCGGCAATCCCTTCGTATGTCACGGCACAGCCCGGTAAGGCCCTGAATCTTTGGCTGAGCTTCTACATCGCAATCCTTATCGGGAAATTCGGCGAATGGATTCCCGGGCTCTCGGTTGTTCCTCTGGCGAAGATTGCCTTTCTGCTTACCGTGATTCTGGCGTTGCGCGCCCGGCAATCCCTGCCGGGCGTAGTCGTACGAAAATTGCCGGCCGCGAGATCGCCGATATTTTTTCTGTCCCTAGCCTTGGTCAGCATTCTCTTCTCGGTCTACAAGGGACAGAGCGTCAACATGTCCTATGGGGTCGCGATTTCCCTTGCGTCCATCGTGATACTGCTTAAAGTCACGCAGACGCTCGCAGATCTCGAGCGGCTTTTCTATTCGCTGTCAGTCGCGGCCGCGGGGCTTGCGCTGGCGACGATCTTCTCGTACGGCGGCGGCCGCGCGCAGCTGAACGGCAACTTCGACCCGAATGATCTGGCCTACGGGCTGGTGTCCATTCTCCCGATCACACGCACCCTCGCGGTTCTTGCGATCAGGCGGCGGATGATCCTCAATGGGCTCGCAATCGCCACCATAGCCGCGGCGCTGCTGACAGGGTCGCGTGGCGCGGTGATCGCCCTGGGGGCGGAGCTTCTGCTGGTGCTCGCTCTTCCCCTTGGCTTTGCGAAAGACGGGACATTGAAGCGATTCCATCTGTTCCGGTTTGTCGGGTCTGCTCTGGTGGCAGCCGCACTGGGTGCAGCGCTTTGGGGCTTTCTGCCGATGGAGATTCGGGAGCGGGTCGCCACGCTCGTGAATCTCCAGGACGACTACAACATGTCCTCCTCCAAGGATGGGCGGTCTGAGATCTGGAGCCGGGACATTGCGGCGGTGTGGGACCGTCCGATCGGATACGGCCTGGGCACTTCAGAGTACGTCAACGGAATTACAGGGGGACATTATCGCGCGCCGCACAACAGCTTTATCCAGTCGTTCGTGGAGCTCGGGGTAATCGGGGTCGTTTTGTTCGCGCTTAGCTACCTCGTGGCGTTCGCGCAGTTGGGCAAGGTATTGCGACGCGGCGCGCTTCCGCTCGAGGCGGGGCCATGCAGGGCGGCGCTTTACGCACGTGCACTCCGTGTATCGATCATCGCTAATCTAGTTGCAGGCTTTTTTCTGTCGCACGCATACGATGCTTTGTTGTGGATCCTGATCGCGATCTGCGCGGCACTGGTGAGAATCGAAGGACCGAAGCCAGCTCCGGTACCGGCCGCGGCAGTGAGCTGAGGGACGACGGCGTGGTACCGACTGAGGGTGGTCCCGTCAGGGAAGCCTCCGGGCAGAGCGCGATCAGTGGCTTACGCTGGATTGGCTCGGTTCGCATCGTTACGCAAATCGTAACTTGGAGTATGACGCTAATCACCGTGCGACTGCTGCAGCCGCACGACTATGGCGTAGTTGCGACCGCCGGACTTTTTACGGTGTTTGCGAACCTGCTTCTGGACGGGGGTTTGAGCCTGCTGCTGGTAAGCGAGCGAAACCTCTCGGATCGGCAGCTCGGTGCAGCGTTTAGCTGGGTTTTGATCGCGGCATGCCTGCTCGGGGGCGTGATCGTCGCGACTGCGCCGCTCGCGGCACTCTTCTTTAAAACACCAGATCTTGCCAGGGTTCTTCAGGTTTCGGCGCTGCAGCTGCCCTTGTGGGCATTGCTGGTGGTACCGCAGGCTTTGCTGACGCGCACAATGCATTTTCGCGAGATGGCCCTGGCGCAGTTCGTTGCGAGTGTCGTACAGGGTGGCGTAACGCTACTGATGGCCTTCGTGGGGGCCGCTTACTGGGCACTGGTAACTGGGATACTCGTGGGCGCCTGCGTCAGGACGGCGCTTCAATGGCGTGCCGTCCGTGCTCCCCCGCGACCGAATCTTGATTTCTCAGGACTGCGCCCGCTGTTGTCGAAGGGGTCGCACTTGCTCGGTCAGCGAGTCGTATACTTTTTCACCGGGGACTTCGACACGCTGGTGCTGGGCCGGCTTGCCGGACCAACCGCACTCGGCTCCTACTCGCTGGCCAAAACCCTGGCGCATACCGCGCTCGACCAGCTGTCAGGAGTTGTCAATCAGGTGTCGGTCCCGGTGTTCGCTGGGAAGCACGAAGTCAGTGAGCAGGTTGCTGGCTTGGTGCAGTTGATCACGCTGGTTGCGCTACTCGTGTTTCCGCTTTTTTGGATCGCCGGCGTGATCTCCCAGGTCGCATTTCCGTTGCTGTTCGGTGCGCGATGGGAGAAGCTCATCGTGCCATTTATGGCATTCTCGTTCGTGTTGCCGTTTCGAAGCATCTACACACTGCTTGATTCCGCGATCGTCGGGACTGGCCGTGTGTCGACTACCTTCAAGAACATGCTCACTTGGGCGGCGGTGATGATCCCGCTGCTCCTGATATCGGCCCGCTATGGTTCGAATGCGGCTGCATGCTCGTGGATCGTTGGTTTCCCGGTTGTGTTCTGGTTTTCTATGCGGCGAATCGGGACGGTCTTCTCGACGGGTTTCAGGAAGCTGGTGTCGCCCATGCTGGCGCCGGTGTGCATTACCGCGGCCGCCTGCGCGCTGGGAGAAGGCGTGATTCTGTCAGGTCCACGGCAGCCCTCGCAGTTCGCGCAGATGGCGCAGGTCGCTGCGGCGGGATCCGTGTCCGTGGGCAGTTACTGGCTGCTGACTCGATGGCTGACGCCTGGACCATACCTTCAGGCGCAGCGTGTGCTGCTGCGACTGGTGGGGAGGTAGAGGCGGGTGCGCGTCCTATGGGCTTCACACATCATTCCGTACCCGCCCAAGTCGGGCGTGCACCTGCGCAGCTATAACCTGCTGCGTGGCGTGGCGCTGGAAAATGAGGTTGATCTCATCGCGTTCGCCCAGATTCCGTGGTTGGAGGTTTTTTATGGCTCGGTAGAGCGCGGCCTGGCCGAGTGTGAGGTGGCGTTGGCGCCCTTGTGTCGGTCCGTGAAATTCCTGCCCATAGAGCGGCTGCAGCGCCCGGCCGGCAAGCCGCTCACTGCTCTCGAAGGGCTGGTGACCCCCGGGGGGTATACGGTCCGGTGGCTCGATGGCAGCGCGGCGCGGAAGGCCTTCGCCGATGTGGGCGCCAAGGGCTATGACCTTGCCCACTTCGACACTGTGGGACTTGTTCCCTTCAGAAAGCTGGTCGAGTGTCAGGCGGCTACTCTGGGTCATCATAACGTCGAGTCACAGATGATGTTGCGGCGCGCATCGAATGAGCGGCAAGCGCTAAAAAAGGCCTACTTCCTCTGGGAGGGCAGGAAGCTGCAGCACTACGAACGCAAGATGGCGCCGACGTTTGCGGCGAACATCATGTGCTCTGACCTTGACGGTGCGCGGCTGAGAGAATTAGCGCCGGGGGCGCGAACGATAACCGTTCCCAACGGAGTGGACATTGACTATTTCACCCCGGCAGACGCGCCCTCGGATGAGCAGCGTGTGATTTTTGTGGGTAGTCTCAATTGGTACCCGAATGTTGATGCTGTGCTCTTCTTGTTGCGGGAGATCTGGCCGAGGCTCAAGGCACGGATGCCGCGCCTGCAGCTTGACGTCGTCGGCTCGGCGCCCCCGCAATCTATTGTCGACGCAGCTGCTTCCCTGGACGGCGTGTGCGTGCATGGGTTTGTGGACGATGTTCGTCCGTACCTGCGGCGGGCAGCCGTTTATATATGCCCGATTCGAGATGGCGGGGGCACCAAGCTGAAGCTCCTCGATGCGTTCGCGATGGGCAAGTGCGTGGTCGCGCACCCGATCGCTTGTGAGGGCATCGACGTCATTCAGGGGGTGCACGTCGAATTGGCGCGCGGCGCTGAAGATTTCGCCCGGGTAGTGCAGGAACTGTTGAGCGACCCCGCTCGACGTGCCCGAATGGGTACTTCCGCCCGGCAACTTGCGGTAGAAGCCTACTCGTTCAAAAGCATCTCTGCGGCACTGGCGCGGATATTCCGGTCCCTTGTTGCCGGACGTCAGGCCTGAGGCGTCCCCAGCTCGCGTATCGGCTGCCATGTCACCATGCGCTCACCCCTGAGGTAGCGCATCGTGGCGATGAGCGAGGCGACGTTGGTGAGCAGGAAGTAGTACGGGCGACCGAAGAGCCCAAGGGTGTTGCTTCGGCCCTGCAGCAGAAATCCCGCGACCCCCGCCCCGATCAGCGCGCATTGACCGCCGAGCAGGGCGAGGTATAAGGGGTCACGCGCGAGCAGTAGGTTGGTGGCCAGCGCCGCGAGCCATATCAGCGGCGACGCGTAGCGAAGCACTTTGTGCGACCACAGCTGCCACGCAAAGACTCCGTAGCGCACTGGATTCAAAAAGCGGCGCTCGTGTATCAATGCGTTGAGACTGCGAACTGCAACCCGAACTCTCATCCGTAATTCGTCCTTGACGCAGGCGAGCGTGCTCTCATAGCAAATCGCTTCGGTTGCAAGCACGGTTCTAAGGCCCTGCTCACGCATCTTCATGGCGATCACGAAATCGCTGATGAGCTCAGGATCGATTGCTCGGTAGGTGCTCCGGCGTACGGCGTACAGGCATCCACTGACGCCGATCATCGAGCCCAGCAGGCTCTCCGCCACGCGAAGGCGGACCTCGTAGCTCCAGTACGCCTCGCCGTTTACGCCGGTCAGGTTTTCAACGTCCGATACGTAGATCAGCCGGCCGCCCACGCAGCCGACGTGGGAGTCACCGAAGTTCTCCACCAGTCGGCGCACGCAGGGTCCCTGCAGGCGCGTAGTGGCATCGGTAAACACCAGCACCTCGCTCGTCGATGCCGCAGCAGCGGCGTTCTGACAGGCGGTCTTGCCACGCCGACCTTCCACCCGCAGGACCGATACCCGTCCTGGCGCAAAACGTGCGGAAATCTCCTCGGTGCGGTCGGTCGAGCCATCCGACACCACCAAAACCTTCAGGCGCTCGGCGGGGTAATCGAGGCCAAGCAGATTCTCAAGCTTGGCAGCAATACAGTCTTCTTCGTTGTAGGCGGTGACGATCACGGTCACGGTGGGCAGGGCGCCGCTCGTCTGTGGGGCTGTGCCCATACGGGCCGCAAGGACCTTCACCAGTACCGGGTACAGCGCGTACACGTATACCAGCAGGATGCAGCACAACCAAAAGGCGACGGCAAGCATGCTTTACAGTCTATTTATTGTTCTGGCTCCAGCGCCGAGCCACCTGTCGCAGCTTAGCAGCCGTGTATGTCAGGGGGTATTCATTTCCATGTATTTCCCGTAGTCGCGTGAGACCTGTGTCACAAAACCGTAGTCCTTGCAGCCGCACTAAGTTAATGAATTACCACTAGAAGTAGGTGCAGCGCAGACAGTGTCTCAGCCGGGAGACAATTGCGAGGCCTGCTTCCAGTCGCCACAATTTCGGCCACTTTGTCGGGAGCGAATTAATGCCCACGAGACGTCTAGTTCTTAAGCAGGGTGGCTGTGCGATTTTGGCTAGCACGGTCCCTCTGATTGTCAGGCCGGTGCGCGGCGCAACATCGTCGTCAGGGTTCGACTACTACATCTCTCCGAGCGGCAAGGACTCGAATCCCGGGACTCTCAGTCAGCCCTGGTCGATCAACTCGCTGAACCGAAACAACTCCAACAATTCAGCCATGGCCGGCAAGAGGGTTGGATTGATTCAAGGCGTCTACGGCGTTTACGGCCTGTGGCAGAACGCCAATTACAGTGACCCTGCCTTGCACATTCCCAGCGGCACGGCCACCGCACCGACGTACGTCGCCTCGTGCGATACCAGCGGCAACTACCTGCGCGGCGGAGCCCAGATCACGGCCTCTCCCTCAGGGTCGCCCGGGGGCGGGTTGCCCGGCTCCTCAGGCAGCTCAGTTGCAATTATTGGGCAGTACTACGCGAAGGCGAACGGCTACATAACGCTCGATGGATTGCGGGTCAGTGACAGTAATGGCTACGGCCTGTCGGTATGGAGTCAAAGCGGCAGCACGCCCGGAATCAGCGTTCAGAACTGCGAGTTCTACAGCGGCTCCGGATCCGAGGGAAACAACCCCGGCGCCCTGCTGCTGCATGGGTGCGTCGGCGCCGTCGTCAACAACTGCAAGATTCACGACTGGCAGATCTCGGGCGGCGGCAGCCATAATTGTGCGGGCATTTTCTCGTTCAGCTGCACGGGCAATCAATACACCTACAACACGATCTACAACTGCAACTCCTGCATTTACGACAAGGACAATCAGAACGGCGGCCACACCTACGCCTACAACTACCTCGAATGTAATGGCTCGAACCCCCAGAACTGCATCACGAACTCGGGAGGTGGTTCTTCCGGCCAGACGCGCACGGTGCATCACAACATTCTCGTTGCAGCGGGCGGTTCCAACATCGGGATGCTGCTGGGCATCAATGACAGCGGACCCAACTACTACACACCGTACGAGAGCATGGTGTTCTACAACAACACGTGCTACGTACTGAACGGCGGTAACTTCCAGATCGGCCTCATGTGGCAGAGCCAGGGTAACGGCGTGTCCCCGGCTGCCTCGGTCAAGCATTTCAACAACATCTGGGTATCGGGAAATCCCGGCTACGGCACAGTGATTTTCAATCCCGCGGGCGGCGCAGTGGCGCTCAGCAACTACAACTGTTACGCGGGGGGGTCTTCGGGGAGCTTGTGCACCGGTACCGGCGGCGCTCCGTCGCAGACCTACTCCCTGTCTAGCTGGCGATCCGCCATGGGTCAGGACGGAAGTTCGCTCGCGCCAAGCTCCTCAAGCGGCATCTTTTCAAGTCCGGGAGGGGCCCAGAATCCTGCGGGTTACAAGCTCGCCAGCGGATCTGCCTGCAGTGGCGCCGGCCGGGTCGGTGGCAGCAGCTCGGGAGCCTCCTGCGACATGGGAGCCTGGGGATTCGATCCAAGTCTCAACGCCGCCCCGACACAGATCGGAGCCAATCTCTCCGGCACCACGACGACCAACCCCGTTCCCGAAGCACCGGTTCTCAAAGTTAGCTAAGAAGCACGTGGCCCGATGCGGCTGCGACTTTCAGGCCTTCCGCGCGATCAGGACTACCACGTGGTTGCCGGCGAGCGGTGCCCTTGGATCGGTGCTCCGGTTTACGACCTGGCTCACGCTAAGTCCATTGCGCCTCAGGCATTCCGTTGCGGATTCCACCGTGTAGGACTTGCGGAAGGGCTGCACGATACGCTTCCTCGAGGCCTTCTTACCCAACCACCGCACGAAGGCGATCGGGCGCGGCGGGAGCAGGTATTCGCGCAGCTTCACCCCCAGGCGCTGGAACTTCGTCATGTCCGTCTGAATCAGGGCAACGTAGCGACCGCCGCTCTTAAGCACGCGCCAGATTTCCGAAGTCGCCGCATCGACATCCTGGAAATGCTCCATCACTCCGACGCTGATTGCGAGGTCGAAGACACCGCTCGCAAAGGGTAGTTCTTCCGCGCGTGCCACCGCGTACTTGCCGCTGGAACCGCGTTGCGCGCGAAGCAGGGCCTGCAACGACGGGTCGATGCCGTATTTCTCCCGGCCAGCAAGTTGCCTGAGCAGTTGACCCTCTCCACACCCGACTTCCAGCACACTTTCGCTGGCCGTGGCACGGGTAAGGGCGCCGAAGTAGCTCAGGAACTCGGACGAGCGTCCCTGGTCGACCCAAACGTTCTCGTGATTCTTGTAGATCTCGTCGTAGATTGCGCGTAGGTCGCGACTACTGCTTCCCTCGCTCTCGTCGGCAAGCAGGCAAGGGACACCCTCATATTGCGGGAACTCAAGCCGGCAACCGGCACAACGAAATGCCGTCAACGGTCCCTTGCATCTCGGACACACAAACATCAGCTGTAGTCCCTCGAGTGGTGCGGCAGAATAGCCCAATCGCCCCAGAGCCGCGCCTTGGAGAATGACATAAATGAAGGCCGTCACAGTCCCCGCGGCCTGCGAGGGATCCCGATGAGGCTCCTGGTGGTGCTGCCGGTGCTGCCGTGGCCGGCGCGGCGAGACGGTATGGCAGTTCGCTTCCTGCCCGTCCTGCAGTACTTGGCCAGCCGACATATCGTGGACCTGGTCGTGATTGACGACATTCCCGACGCGCACGCCCATGCCAATCTGCCGATGTTGGCGTCGATAACGTTTCTCAACAGCCGCTCGCGTGCGATCCCGCCGATGCTGCGCAAACTGATGACAGCTATCCAGGGAATTTCTCCCTTCGGCGCGCCCCTCGGGCAGATGGACTACCGCGACCGTCGCGACATGAAGCGCACGTTGCAGGAGCGGATCGCGGCGGGCGGCTACGCGGCTGTACTGGTCAGCGGTGCGGCCTGGATGATGTCGGGGGAACTGGGATTTCCGGCCGGTTGCCGGGTGATCTATGACTTCGTGGACTCACCGACCCTTCATATGCGTCGTGGCGGCTGGCTGCGGGGGATCGAGCGCGGCCTGCGCCGCCTCACTGAGTGGAAGTGCGCACGCCTGGAACGGCGTATCCGGCGCTTCGCTGCGGCGTGCGTTTATGTATCAGCCCCGGACGCTGAAGCCATCGGCCCGCTGGCCGGGGTCCCCGCTCCGTTTGTAATTCCCAACGGGGTAATTGAAGACGCACTCACCGCTGGCTCGCCGCCGGCCCACCCCAAGCCTGTGGTCGGCTTTCTCGGCAACATGGGCTATATCCCGAACATCCGAGCCGTCCGGCGATTGGCTCAAGACGTGATGCCGTGGATCGACAAAGCCTCGCCCGGCGCGCACCTGCTTGTTATCGGTCGGGACCCCACCCCTGAGGTGCAATTACTTGCCGGACCGCGGATCACAGTCACCGGCACGGTCCCCGATATCTGGCCATACGTGCGCCAGGTACGCGTCTTCGTGTTCCCGATGCTCAGCGGCGCGGGACTGCAAAACAAGATTCTGGAGGCCATGCACGCAGGCGTGCCCGTGGTGACGACCCCCTTGTCTGCGCAAAGTCTCGGCGCGGTTCCCGGAGAAGAGGTGCTGGTCGCCGATTCAGACGAGGAGCTGGGCCGTCTCGCCGCGCGGCTGCTGCAGGACGAAGCCCTCTGGCGCCGGCTCTCAGAGGCCGGGCATCAGTTCATATCCGCCCACCATTCGTGGTCCGCGATCGCACCACGATACGAAAGCGTGATTCTCGGATCGGCAGGGGCAGGTGGAGTGGGCGAGGCGGCCTAATGAGCGTTCGGTGGAGCGGAACAGGGCACTGGCACGAGCGCGCCGTCGCCGTGAGATCGCCCATCTAAGGGCGTCGGGCGTTCATTGTCGACGCAGATCGAGTCCTGCGACATGGTAAGAACGCGGGTGGTTCTTTCAGGCTCAAAGTGCGCTGAGAACAGGCTGCGGTCGGCGTCGCGGCCGCTATACGTAAGGCCGGCTAGGTCGACGATGGTCTCGAATAGGGCGTCCAGCGACGCCGAGCGGTGGACGTTGTTCTCGAGTCTCCTGACCGAAGGTGCATTGGCTTCTCTGAACTGCGGTGACAGCCACATCAGCAGGGGAATTTCGAGTTCCGCCCTCGACTGCTGCGGGAAGCCGTGGCCCGAGAGCATCGGCTGGTCGCTTTCGAACAGGCGCTCGCCGTGGTCGGAAAAGTAGATGACGGCGCTGCGCTCCGCCTGTTCGGCGACCTTCTGGATGATCGAATCGAGGACGTAATCAGTGAACCTGATGCTGTCGTCGTAGGTGTCTACGATCCGGGCTTGTTTGGCATTGTGGCGCCCAAGCGCATCCAGCGCGGTATGAAAGACGTCGAAGTCTCGCGGGTATCTCTGGTCGTACGCCTCGTGACTGCCCATGGTGTGTAAGAAAATGAAGGCATCGCGACCGGACTGGCGAACCCGCTGTAGCTCGCGGTCGAGTCGTACTAACAGGTTGGTGTCGAGGGGGTCTTGGGAGCCTGCCTGTCGCAAGTCATTGACGTAGTCATTCGCGAAGGAAACTGAGTCTGCCTCCCGCGCAATGGAGGTGACGGGATTTTCGGAGAAGCCGAACTTTTCCTGATTCGAGATCCAGCTCACCGTGTAGCCACCCTGGCGCAGTAATGTGACCAAGGAGCGCTCGCGGCTGGCAATGTCCCAGGAATTCGGTTCGGCGCGCGTCAGGGCAAGAGTGACGCTGAACATGGTGATGGTCGCGTTGCTCGAGACCTCATCGAAGACTATCAGCTGGTCGCGCAGTCCCTCGAGCTTAGGCGTGGTGGGACGACCGTATCCGTACAGCGACCAATGGTCGCGCCGGGATGACTCACCGATTACGACCACGCAGATCTGCGGCAGGGCCGCACCGGTCGGATCAACCCGGGTGACTCCCGGAAACGAAAACTGGGCACGCGAGGATTCGGCGCGTGCAGTGCGGATTTCGCCGAGTGCGACGATCTTGGAGGTGAGAATCACGTCGATCGGAAAAATCTCCCGCGCCGAATCTTTCAGGGCCCAGTTCAGGTTGTGCCATTCGCCGTGCTGATGCAGAACGGAGCCGAACCACGTCACCATCAGAGCCAGCGCAGCCATGCTCGTACTCAATAGGGTGCGGCTGCGAACCTCTCCAGGGGAGCGCGACGCAGCTATCAGGGCCCACAGCGCCAGCAGTACGTAGAAAGAGAGGAGGGCGGTCAGCAGTGGATGGTTGCCCAGAAGCTCGCGCGCTTCGCGCGTCGTTGTTGCGCCTATCGACAGCATTACGCCGGGCGAGATAGACCCGCGATACAGCACGCGGTAGAAGACCGATATCGGGATCGCAAACAGAGACAAGTGCAGCAGTATGCGGAGGGCCGTATACCGGTAGACCTGGAGGGTGATGCAGATCACCACGAGAGTGATCCAAGACGCGGCCAGAGCCTGCGACAGGTTGGGGGCGGTAGCCAGGGCGGAAATTCCTGCGAGCGATAGCGCGCCGACTGCGAAGGCCAGCGTCCAGCGACAATTCGCCGCAAGTTGTGGGCGTGACACGGATCCCCCCGCCGGGCCTCGACTCTCGGGTCCGGTGTTCGCGAAGCTTTTGCGTGGGCGCCCCGTTGCTTTTTAGTGGTGCGGCGTCCGGCAGGCGAGAGTCTACGTTTTCATACGGCCTGTAATAAAGCCGTAATATGCCGCCGAGGCCTCAAGAAGTGCTGCGGCTCCCAAAAGTGAGGTTCAGCTCACAGATTGATCGGGCCGTCTCCGTCACCGCGATTCATGTGAATTGCTCCAAGCGGCGCTTCCGGAAGGAAGGCGGGAGAGCGGGCGAGCACGAAGTTCGACGGGCCGCGTCGGAACATGCTGCGACGCAATGCCGCGCACCACGCCGAGTCACTCTGATTACTCACGATCAGGTCGGCGTCGAGGCGCCGCAGATGGCCGACCAACTGGTCGAGCGCCGGGCGCAGCAGGGACTTCGGCACGAGGCCGTCCACGATGGTCGCGAGCGTCAGGTCGCCGAACTGCTTGTGATCCTTAAGGCGGGTCACCGTCGCAATCAGCCAGCCGACATCACGCCCCCCCTCCGACACCATGTAACGATGGAAGCGGGGATCCCCGGCGGGAAACTTGATCGCCAGCGCCTCCTGGCCCCGATCCAGGAACCCCTGGTACTCCGGGCGGCAGCGTGCCTGTATCTCGTCAGACGAGCGGTCGAATGCGGCCACGGGGCGGAGCTGAATGCCCGCCCCGGCGGCGCCGCGTCCGGTGGCCCACCGGGCGACGCGCCATCCGAGGGCGCCGAGCGAGGCGATCCCGGACATGCCCAGTAAATCCAGGGCTACCCGGTTGCGCTTTCGGGTCCGCAGTATCCGGATGTTGCGTGCAAAGCGGGCGCCCCGGAGCACGAGGAAGTAGAACGGGACCTCCTCGACGCGCCATTCCAGGCGCTGCAGCAGCCGCGGAAGGGGCCGCGACAGGCTCCCCATCCCCAGGCAATACAAGGGTCCCAACTGCTTTATCGCGTGGTGGACGATGTTGAGCCCCACCATGGCGTAGCGCCGGTCGATGATTCCTTCGGAGAGCGGCAACTGGAAATTGCCCACTTCGATCCGTTGCTGCGGCGTGAGGAGCCATTCGTGCTTGAGGAGGAATCCGCCGCGGACCGCCTGGTCCTCGCGGGCCACCCAGGCTTCAGTCCATAGCGCGGGCCCGGGCGCCGAAGGCGTGGCGAGCTCCGCGAGGGTTCCCGGCAGCTGGAACACCTCGCCACCGGCGGACAGACGCGCGTTGAACTCCCGGATGGCCCTTTCGTCCGACGCCGCGAGCCGGCCGAGCTCGATCATCCCGCACCCACCAGGACCTTGTGGGCGAGCCAGCGCCATTCGAGCGAGGTGCGTGCCGCGGCCGAGAGTTCGACCAGCCCGCGCTGCGCGACGATATGGTCCAAGAGCTCCCGCACCGGCACGAACCAGCCGTTCTTGCGGGACAGCCGCTCGATCAGGGCGCGCGCCTTCGGGTGCAGCTGGCCGCGGCCATCGACGAAGTCCGCCGCGAAGTGCGTGTACACGATGCACGCGCCGCCGGAGGCCTCGAGTGCATCCTGGTTGCGCTCCGACAGCACGTCGAGGAAGTGGCTGCAGTGCTGCGCGTGGCTGGCTGCAAACCACGCATTGACATAGGGCCGCGCCGCGTCGTGATACGGCATCCACGGACACGCGGCGAGCGTGTCGGTCTTCCCGAATACGAAGTTGCGCACGTAGCGGATCCGTTGCTTGCAGAGGTCGCCCCAGAAATAGGGGGAATTCTCCCAGTGACCCTGGTGGACGCAAGCGCGGTTGCGCGCCCAGATATGCCGGTACGCGGTGCTCAACGGCGGGCTGAGGCGCGCCTCGCCCCAGTAGATCCCCTCGAGCGACATCGCATGGTTGGACATCGAGTCCGGGTCGTGCCCAAAGAGGGACCGGAAGCGGTCGAGCGCCTGCGCGATCTGGGTCCGGTGCAGGCCCGTGTGGTAGGAGTTGTGGTAGCCGATCTCGAAGCCGCGGGCCTGCAGGCCCAGCACGTACTTCAGGTACTCGGGGTCATCGCACGTCGAGCCCTCCGCGCTGCGGGCCTCGGTCCCGGCCCCGGTTGCCGGCCAGACCGACTTGGTCGTGCGCATCCCGCGCTCGTGGAGCAGCTCGTAGACCGGCTCGTAGTTTCCCGGCCGCGACAGGTCCGTGTCATCGAACACCGTGAACGCGAAGCTCTTGCCCTCGGGCCAGCGCATCGCGGGTCAGCCGCCGGCGCCGAGCGCGGCCAGGTGGCTACGCAGGGCCCCCAGGGATGACAGCTTCGGAATGTCATCCAGGGCCACGGTCACGCCAAACTCCTTCTCCACGTGGGCGACCAGCTCGAGGTGCCCGAGCGAGTCCCACTCGTCGAGGTCCCCCAGCTTGAGGTCGCTGCGGTACTGGTCGGGCTTGATCCGGAGCGCGGCTATCACGGCGCGCCGCAGTCTGTCCTCATCGACGGGCATGGGCATCCTCGTGCATCAGTTGCTGATCGTGACGTAGTGCGGCGGAAGGTCGGCGGACCGGTCGGTGGCAAGCGACCATCTCGAGCGATCCGCGTTGGGCGTAAGTCCCGAGCGTTCCAGGAACTCCGCTGCAACCTGGTTGCGAGGCGAGACGGCGAAGTCGAAGGTCAGCGACTCGGCGCCCGCGGCCTGCGCCCGGGCGGCGAGCCAGGTCACGAAGGCGTTCTCGACCGTGCGGCCGATGATCCGGCAGCTCAGGAGAAAGTTGGACACGCGCCAGTGCCTCCCGTCGGCCTGGTCCACGAGCGCAAGTCCCGTGAGGCCGCTGTCGCCAAAGCGGTCGGAAACGCGCAGGGCGAACACCTCGGCTTTGGCCGAGGCCAGCAGCGCGCGCAAGTCATCCTGGCTGAGACGCTGGCCGGTCAGGTTGAACTGGTTGGTCTTGTGGATCAGCTGGTGCAGGCGCTCGAAGTCCTCCGGTGGCGCCCGGTAGATCCGGGCGCTCAGCTGCAGCGAGCGGTAGAAGTCCGCAGGCGTCGCGGCGCTCGATCGGAGCTGTTCCCGCTGGGCCTCCTCGGCGTAGCTCTGCGAGCGGGCCTGGTCCTCGGCCGTGATGCGCAGCCGGTCGAAGAACGTGCACTGCGTGAGCATCGCCGGAAGCCCTTCGGGGCCGTCCGGAAACTCCAGCACCCGGACCTGCGGGAGCGCCGTGGAGACCTCGGCGCGCTCGAAGGCCGAGTCGTCCACGAACACGAACGAATCGAGCCCCAGGCGCAGCTTCTCGGCGATGCGCCGGATGCCCGCGGACTTCGGTTCCCAGCTGATCTCCAGAGCCGCGAAGTCCTGCGGGCGCAGCAGGCAGTCGGGGTGTTCGCGCAGTACCGCCTGCGCATCGGCCGGGTTGTTCTTCGAGCAGGCGGCGAGCAGTACGCCGCTGTTCTTGAGTTCCAGCAGTCCATGCTGGAAGCGGCGATAGAAGAATCCGGCGCCTGAGCCCCCCATCTTGAGGTTCTCCGCGCCGTCCTCGCCCAGGATGCCGCCCCACAGGGTGTTGTCGAGGTCGAGCACGAGTACCTTCGCCGGCGTGTGCGTGATCGCGCCCAGCGCGCGCGCCCACACGGCGGCGAGCTTCCGGGTGCCCGTGGGCGAGAAGTACAGCGATCCCAGCGCCTCGAAGCGGGCGTCGTTCAGCGAGCCGATGCCGGCCTCCAGCGCGAAGCTCGCCTGGTCGACGAGGTAGAACCACGAATTGCGCGCGCAGAAGTCATCGAGCAGCGCATTCACGCTGCGCGCCAGCCGCGCCGCGCCGGGGGCGGCGGTCAGCGGCAATACGCGGCGTGGATCGGGGAAGACGGTGCCGAAGAGCACGGTGCGCTTGGGCTCGAGTGCTTCCAGGGCGCCCAGGAGTGCCTGCACACGCGCGGGCAGCTGGGCGCAGGCGGGACCCTCGAGCAGGCGCGGCGACAACACGAAGGCGAGCGATGCGCTCGAGCGGCGGGTGGCGCTGCTCGGCTCGAAGATCTCCCGCTCCCAGGAATCAAAACCACCATCCGTGATCGCCCAGGGGAGCGCCGCGCGCGTGCACTGGGCCTGCAGCTCGCGCGCGAAGCCACCCAGCGTGGTATCACCCAATACGGTCAAGTCTCGGGAAATCATCGAGTTAGATATCTTTTCGGTGCTCACGATGCGCGAACGGATGATGCCTGATTCCGGTTTCGGGTGGCATCAGAAAGGCCCCCGGTGCGCGCGGACCGTGATGCGCCACACACCGGGGCGGCCGGCGGCGGCGCCGCCCTGGGTAGGCGGGCGGTCCCGGTCAGCTCCCGGCGCGAGTCCTCAGCCGCCGCAGGGCGAGCATCGGGAGTCTCAGCACCCAGCCCACCGCGAGTCTCAGGTACATCGAGGTCAAAAGCGCGTTGTCGCGCCAGTAGTGGAAGTGGGAGACGCCGCCCTCTGCGGGCGCGAAGTAGCGCACCGGCGCAGACCGGTTCACCACGGGGGTGCCGCGCCAGCTCAGGCGCACGACCGCCTCGGCATCGAAGTCGAACCGGCGCATCCAGCGCGTGCGGCGCATGACCGCCAGCAGATCCGCGATCGGGTAGACACGAAAGCCGAACAGGGAGTCCTGGATGCCCCCACCGAGGGTCACGATGTTGGCGACGCAGTTGGAGATGCGGCGCCCGCGCACCCGCAGTGCGGGCGCACTGGCATCGAAGATCGGTACGCCGAGGATCATCGCGGAAGGAGCGGCGCTCGAGGCGGCCATGAACTGCGGGATGGCCGGGGCCGGGTGCTGTCCGTCGGAATCCATGGTGAGCGCGTGCGTGAAGCCCGCCTCCCGGGCGGCCCTCAGGCCATCGAACAGCGCGGCACCCTTGCCGCCGTTGTGCCTGCGCACGATGACTCTCACCTGCGGGTCCCGGGCGGCCAGGTCGCTGAGCTGCGCCGCGCTGCCGTCCGTGCTGCCATCGATCACGACCCAGACCGGAGCCCACCACCGTCGCGCGGCGACCACGGTGTCCAGGCCCCTGAGTCCGGGGTTGTAGCTGGGGATCAGCACCAGGTGGGTGGTCGAGGGCGTCATGCCCCCTCCACGAGGCGGAGCCTGGCGCGATTAACGCGGAGCTTCCCCCGCCGGATCAGGCGCGACACGGGATCGGGTGCGCAGGGTGCGCTGGAGCGTCAGGCGGCCGCGGCCGCTGGGGGGTAGATGCCCGTCGCCTCGATCTCGACCAGCAGGTCCTGGCGGCAGATGTCCGCCTGCAGGTAAATGACCTGGGCGCGTGCTCCGAGAGCGGCGTGCAGCTGCGCCTGGATGAGCGGCAGATCGGAGGGGCGGCGCACGTAGACCTTGTAGGCGAGGCTGCCGAGCTCGAAGCGGCCATCGCCGGCGACGCGGTTCGCCTCCCCGACCAGGGCCTGGATATTGGTCAGCGTCTCGCGCGTCTGGGCCGCGGTGTCCCCGACGTGCAGCGACTGGTGGCCCACGATGCTCGCGGTCCCCGAGATGAAGAGGATCAGGCCCCCGGACTGGCGCAGCAGCGCCGCGCGCGAGAACACCGGGCTGTGCGTGCCGTATTCGCGCGGGTAGTGATAGGCACTCACCTGGCGCGGGTTCTCGATGAACAGCGGCGCCACCTTGCCGGCGAGGAAGTAGATGACCAGCGGGCTCTCGCTCGAGGCCCCCAGGGCGGAAGCCGCAGGAACGCTGCCGGTGAGGGCCCGCCCGCAGACGTGCAGCGCGTGCTGCCGCGCGGTATTGAACTGGCGATAGCGCTCGGTGCCGCCCGAGTCGCGGTTGATGTCCGGGAGGTAGTTCCAGATCCGCAGCAGGTGCGGATAGCCCTGCGCCTCGAGCGTCGCGCACAGGTCGCGGTAGGCGTCCTCGGTGGCACGGTGCAGGGGGGAGGGATCCTCGGCCGGGAAATCATGCTCTGAGACGGCAATGCAGCCGAACAGCAGCTCTGAGGTGCGCCTGAAGCGCACGCGGCCATGCTCGCCGGACTCCGCCGGTCCTGCCGTGCTCCACACCTCGTAGAGGTCCATGGCGCTGGGCAGCACCGGCGTTCCCACGCGCGCCACGGGGATATCGGTTACGCCGGCGACGGCGGCCGGGGTGCCATTGAAGGTCGCAATCCCGAGCACGTGCTCCCAGCCCGCGGCTGGTTCGGCCCGGGACAGGTAGTTCAGCGCCAGCCCCGATGGTGCGCGCAGCCCCCGCACGCTCAACGCCCCGCCTATTTCCCGGACGATGACCCGTCGCCGGTGACGGCGTTCTTGGTCTTCGCGGCCCCGTCCTTGACGCTCGTGCCGACCTTCTTGGAGGTGTCGGCGATGGCATGACCGGCCTCCTTGGACTTGTCCGCCACCGCGTGACCTGCGTCCTTGGACTTGTCGGCGACCGTGTGGCCTACCTCCTTGGACTTGTCGGCCACCGTGTGGCCCACCTCCTTGGATTTGTCCGCGATCGCGTGTCCCACTTCCTTGGACTTGTCGGCGATGTCGTGGCCGACCTCCTTGGACTTGTCCGCGATGGTGTGGCCGACCTCCTTGGCGTCGTCCTTGATCTTCTCGGCGGCGCTTTGTGCGGCTACGGAGCCGATCAGGACGGGGCTGAGGAGGGTGGCGGCGATGAGGCGCAGTAGGGCGGTTTTCATGGCTCGTATCCTACTGTATGCGCGCACCGGATTGCACCGCGACGGGCCGTGCCGGGGTTCTGTCGCGGTGCCAATCATCATGCTGTTAGGGCAAACTCCCGCGGATGCGCGTCGATCGGCTGCCCATTGCGGTACTGAGGGAGCGGTACGTCCCGGGACGCTGGGATGTGCTGGCCTTCATCCTGGTGGTCGCCTTCTTCATCTACTGCGCGGAGGCCGCCCGCGGCCTCACCGGGTCGCTCGAGCACCTGGAGGCGACGCCGATCTCGCTCTCCCCCTGGGCTCTGATCGGCTACGCGGCGCGCACCGGGCTGCGCATGCTGATCGCGCTCGGGTTCTCGCTGCTGTTCACCTTCACCTACGCGACGCTCGCGGCCAAGAGCCGCCGCGCGGAGGTGCTGCTGGTGCCGCTCCTGGACTTCCTGCAGTCGGTGCCGATCCTGAGCTTCTCGATCGTGACGCTGTTCTTCCTGCAGCTGACGCCTGGGCGGGTGGCCGGCGCTGAGATGGCGGCGATCTTCCTGATCTTCACCAGCCAGGCCTGGAACATGGCCTTCAGCTTCTACCACTCCCTGCGCAGCATCCCGGATGAGATGTCCGAGGCCGCGCGTAACTTCCAGTTCAGCCCCTGGATGCGGTTCTGGCGCCTGGAAGTGCCGTTTGCGATGCCGCCGCTCATCTGGAACATGATGATGTCGATGTCCGGCGGCTGGTTCTTCGTGGTGGCCTCCGAGGCCATGAGCATCGGAAATACCACACTCACTCTCCCCGGCGTGGGCTCCTACATCGCGCTCGCCAACGACCAGCGCAACTACGGCGCCATCGGCTGGGCGGTGGTCGCGATGTTCGTGGTCATCCTGATCTTCGACCAGCTCCTGTTCCGGCCCCTGATCGCGAGCGCCGACTGGTTCCGCCTGGAGCAGGAGGCGGGCCAGACCGCCGACCAGTCCTGGGCGCTGACCATGATGCGTCGCTCCCGCCTCATCGGGCTGATCGGGCGCGCGTTCGCCAAGATGCTGCGCGCCGGCATGAAGCCCGCAGGCGCATCGGGACCCGTGGCGGCCGCACGGCTTCCCTCGCGCTGGGACGGGCCGCTCGGCGACTACGCCTGGTACGGCGCGCTGCTCCTCATTGGCCTCCTCGCCCTGTGGCGCACCGCGACCTTCGTGCATGGCGACGTCCCGGTGGGGGAGATCGGGCGCGTGGTGCTCCTGGGCTTCATTACGCTGGTGCGGGTGGCCGTCCTGATCGCGCTGGCGAGCCTCATCTGGGTGCCGATCGGTGTGTGGGTGGGCACGCGCCCGCGGGTCGCGAGCATCGTCCAGCCCGTGGCGCAGTTCCTGGCGGCCTTCCCCACGAACCTCTTCTTCGGGTTCGTGGTCTCGGCGGTCGTGCTGTTCCACCTGACGCCCGACATCTGGCTGAGCCCACTCATGATCCTGGGCACGCAGTGGTACATCCTCTTCAACGTGATCGTCGGCGCCTCGGCCATCTCCCCCGACCTGCGTAACGCGGGCAAGAACCTCGGGCTCCGGGGCTGGCTGTGGTGGAAGCGCCTGGCGCTGCCGGCGATCTTCCCGTTCTACGTGACCGGGGCGATCACCGCCGCGGGCGGCTCCTGGAACGCCAGCGTCGCCGCTGAGGTGGTGTCCTGGGGCCGCGAGACGGTCACGGCCCACGGGCTCGGGGCCTACATCCATGCCGCCACCGATGCCGCCGATTTCCAGCGTATCGTGCTGGGGACGGTCGTCCTGAGCGTGTTCGTCGTGACCGTGAACCGCATCTTCTGGCGTCCGCTGTACGCGCGCGCCGAGCGCAAGTACCGGATGAGCTGAGGGATCGAAGGAGACCGCCCGTGAATGCCGCCACACCTCTGAACCTCGCGCCGCTCCTGGACGTCCAGGGCGTGAACAAGTCCTTCCGCAAGCCCGACGGCGACGAGCTCGTGGTGCTGGAGAACGTCAATCTCACGCTGCGGCCGGGAGAGATCGTGGGACTGCTCGGGCGGTCCGGCTCCGGCAAGTCCACGCTGCTGCGCTCGATCGCGGGGCTGGATCCGCCCACGGGCGGTGTGGTCAGTTACCTGGGCCATCCGGTGCTCGCCCCGGCCGCCGGCATCGCGATGGTGTTCCAGAGCTTCGCGCTCTTTCCCTGGCTGACCGTGCTCGAGAACGTGCAGGTGGGGCTCGAGGCGCTCGGTACTCCGGAGGCCGAGATGCGGGCGCGCGCCATCAAGGCGATCGACCTCATCGGGCTTGACGGGTTCGAGTCCGCCTACCCGCGCGAGCTGTCCGGCGGGATGCGCCAGCGCGTCGGCTTTGCCCGCGCGTTGGTGGTGCACCCGAACATCCTGCTGATGGACGAGCCGTTCTCGGCCCTCGACATCCTCACCGCCGAGACGCTGCGCACGGACTTCCTGGAACTGTGGGGCGAGGGGCAGCTGCCCATCAAGGCGGTGCTCCTGGTGACCCACAACATCGAGGAGGCCGTGCAGATGTGTGACCGCCTCCTGATCTTCTCCACGCACCCGGGACGGGTGGTGAGCGAGATCCCGATCGACCTGCCGCACCCGCGGCACACCCAGGACCCGCGCTTCCGCGCGCTCATCGACCGCGTGTACGTGGAGATGACGGCCCGACCGCGCGGTGAAGCCCGCCCCGGGGTCAAGGGCGAGCGCTTCCCCGGCACGGGCATCGGCACCGTGCTCAACCATGTCTCCTCGACCATCCTCACCGGTCTCATCGAGACCGTGAACGAGCCGCCGTACCTCGGGAAGGCGGACCTGCCGGCGATCGCCGAGGAGCAGCACCTGGAGGTCGACGACCTGTTCCCGGCGGCCGAGGCCCTGCAGCTGCTGCGCTTTGCGGAAGTGGAGGGCGGCGACATGCGCCTCACCGAGGCCGGCTCGCAGTTCGCCCGCGGCGACATCGACGAGCGCAAGAAGCTGTTTGCCCGGCACCTGATCACCTACGTGCCGCTGGCTGCCCACATCCGCCGGGTGCTGGACGAGCGCGCGAGCCACACCGCGCCCAAGAGCCGCTTCTTCGACGAGCTCGAGGACTACATGGCCGAGGACGCCGCCGAGCAGACGCTGCGCACCATCATCAGCTGGGGCCGCTACGCGGAGGTCTTCGCCTACGACGACAACCGGCAGGCGTTCAGCCTCGAAAACCCGGTGTGAAGATCGCGGGGGCCCCCTTCCGGGGCCGCCCGTGTTACGCCCGTAAGCAGCCGGCCCCAAACCGCCCCGGGCGGGGGATAATCTGCCGCAGGACAAGGGGCAAAGAAGTGTCAAGAACCCAACGATTGGTAGGCGTGCGGGCCGCCGGTTCCACCGAGCGTGTATCGTCCCGGGGCATGGAAAACCGGACGCCCACAGGCGAGCCCAAGCCCACGCTGCTGGTCGTCGACGACGACTCGGGCCTGTGCACGATGCTGGTCGAGTACCTGACGCTCGAGGGCTTCAACGCCCTCACCGCTCCGACCGGACCGGCCGGCCTTGAGCAGATGGCTCACACGCCGGTGGACCTCGTGATCCTGGACGTCATGCTCCCGGAGCTGTCGGGCTTCGAGGTGCTGCGCCGCATCCGATCCTTGAGCCGCGTGCCGGTGATCATGCTCACGGCCCGGGGTGAGGAGGTCGACCGCGTGGTCGGGCTCGAGATGGGTGCCGATGACTACCTCGCCAAGCCGTTCTCCCCGCGCGAGCTCGTGGCGCGTATCCGCGCCGTGCTCCGCCGCACGCCGACCGAGGGCGCCGCCGAGAGCGCGATCCAGTGGGGGCCGCTGCGCCTGGACCTCAGGGCGCGCCGCGCCGAGGTCGGCGAGAACGACCTCGAGCTCACCTCCGCGGAGCTGCGGATACTGGAACTCCTGGTGCGGGCCGACACGCGCACCGTCACGCGCGACGAGCTGATGCTGCAGGCCTTGGGCAGGCGCCTCATGCCCACCGACCGCAGCCTCGACACGCACGTGAGCAACCTGCGCCGCAAACTGCAGCGCCATACCGAGCGTATCAGCGTGCAGAGCGTGCGCGGCTCCGGGTATGCCCTGACCCTGAGCGCTGCGCGGGGACTTGCCTCCGCCGTGCTCCCGGCCTCGGAAGCCTGACCCACCGGAGCCGGCCGTGCACTCGCTGTACTGGCGCATCTTCCTGGCTTTCTGGGTGGCGCTGGCGCTGATCCTGGTCGGCACCGTCACGGTCGCCGTGAGCGCCACCGCGCACCGCACCGACCGGCCCTGGATCGAGCGCGCCCAGCTGTACGCGCAGGCCGCGCAGGCCTTCCAGCACGGCGGTCCTTCTGCCCTCACCGACTGGCTGAACACGCTGCGGGGCGAGGTCTTCTCGCATACCTTCGTCGTGGGGCCGGACGGCAAGGACCTCCTGGGGCGCCCGCTGCCGGCGCCGCTCATTCCACCGCGCAGCGGCACCGGGGGGGCGGAGAGCGAGCCGGAAGTGGGTCCGGGGGCGATCGCCCCCATCGGGGGCGCGCTCATCCTCACCAACGCGCAGGGGGCGACCTGGCACGTCGTCAGCGGCCCGGTGCGCGCGACGCCGCGCCTGTTCGGCGAGCTCGAGCTGCCGGGCGTGCCGCTTGCGCTGCTCGTGATCGCGCTCACCGTGTCCGCGGCCGTGTGCCTGGTGCTCGCGCGCTACCTTGCCGCGCCCGTCGACCGGCTGCGCCTGGCCACGCGGCGCCTCGCCGGCGGTGACCTCAACGTGCGCGTGCTGCCGACGCTCAGGCGCCGGCCGGACGACCTGGGACTGCTGGCCGCCGACCTCGATGCGATGGCCGAACGGCTGCGGCAGCTGCTCGAGGGCAAGCAGCAGCTGCTGCGCGACGTGTCCCACGAGCTGCGCTCGCCGCTCGCGCGGCTGCAGCTCGCGCTCTCGCTGGCGCGCCGTGATCCGGTGGCGAGCGAGCGGCACCTGGAGCGGGTGGCCTCCGAGGCCGACCGCCTCGAGCAGCTGATCGCACGCACCCTGCGGCTCGTGCGACTGGAACGCCCGGTCCACGAGTTTGAGCACGTGAGCCTCGACATCGCCGCGCTCATCCGCACCATCATCGCGGACGTCGCGATCGAGGCGGATGCCCAGGGCTGCCGCATGAGCTTCCTGGCGCCCGGGCCGTGCCGGGTGAGCGGGGACGAGGAACTGCTGCGCAGCGCCTTCGAGAACGTCATCCGCAACGCGGTGCGCTACAGCCCGCAGGGGGCGGAAATCGAGGTGGCGCTGAGCCTGAAGCCGCGCGAGGGCGCCGGCGAGGCGGTCGAGGTGACGGTACGTGACCGGGGCCCGGGCGTGCCGGACAAGGACCTGCGCCTGATATTCGAGCCCTTCTACCGGGTCGATGCGGCGCGCGAGCACCGGCGGGCGGGCGGGGAGGGCCTGGGGCTTGCGATCGCCGCGCGCGCCATCGCGCTGCACGGCGGGCGGATCGAGGCGCTGAATGCGCCCGGCGGCGGGCTTCTGGTGCGGGCTAGCCTGCCGGCAGACGGCCCTGCATCAGCGCGGCAGCCGGCAGCGGCGCCAGCCGCGGCCGCGTAGCGGGCTCGCGCTCCAGCGGCAGGAGGCCACGCTGCTCGAGCGCCGCGTGCATCGAGGTGAAGGCGAAGTCCTTGAGCACGCGCCGCAGGCGCGCCTCGCAGCGCGACAGGTTGGTGTAGTGGCGGAAGCGCGAGAACGCGCCCACCTTGATGCGGGGCTGACCGGTGTCGAGCTCCCACGGATGCAGGTAGAAGGCGAACGGCCGCCCGCGGCGTTCGTTGATCTGCGTGAGCCCCGCGCGCGTCAGCCAGTACGGCAGGATGCGGAAGTAGCCGCCGCCCGACACCGGCACCTGGACGCCGAGGTAACTCGCCGCCGACATCGGGAATTCCGCGAGCGTGCGCCCGGAGGGCGCGCTCACGCGGTGCGGCTCGGGAGTCGCCCCGGGAATCCCGTACAGGTCGTGGTGGATCGGGAAGATGGACGAGTCGTAGCGGAAGCCCGCGTCGATGAGCACGTCCAGCGCCCACAGCGACTGCCGCGTCACCGAGAAGCTCGCCGCTCGATACCCGTGCACCGCGTGCCCGATGGTGTCCTCGAGGAAGCCCTTGGCGCGCACAGTCTCCTCGCGGAACTCCTGCGGGGTCTGCCGGTACACCAGCTGGTGCGAGTAGCCATGGCAGGCGATCTCGTGCCCGGCCGCGGCGATGCGCTGCACGAGGGCCGGTGTGCGCTCGGCGAGCCAGCCGAGCACGAAGAACGTCGCCTGGACGTCGTGGTCGGAGAGGATCGTGAGCAGGCGCTCGACGTTCGCCTCGACGCGCAGCTCGCGCGAACCCCAGCTGTCGCGCGGAATCGCCGAGCTCAGCGCCGCGACGTGGAAATAGTCCTCGACGTCGACGGTGAACGCGTTCTGCTGGCGCGCCGCGCGCGGGCGGTGAGTGGAGTCGTTGCCTTCCATGTGCTTTGACTATAGCGGACCGTTGGCCGCGGTGAGGTGCGTTTGTCGACGAACCCGCTGCGCGTGTTTGCTTACAAGCGAGTGCAGGAAATCCTTTCCCGTCACTCCTCGTGCGCACTGTCGGCACGCGCGGACATAATTGCGGGGCCGCAAAAAACGAACGGCTCCGTGAGGGAGCCGTTCGTCTCTGCGAGATCTAGGGAAGCGCTCTTTAGAGCGGGGCCTGTGCGCGCTTGCGCCGGAAGGCGACGAAGGCCACGCCGCCCAGGCCTAAGGCCAGCAGCGGCAACATGCCCGGTTCAGGCACGCCGCTCGGGCTCGTGGTGCTCGGCCGGCTGGAGGTCGCGTTGACGACCGGGCGTCCCGGCCAGCGGTCATGGACCACCGCGCACGCGCTCGAGCCACACATCGTGCTCGCGGACACCGGCGCACTCCACATGAGAGATGCGGCCGCTGCGGCGCTCGCCAGTCCTGCAATCAGAATGGTCTTCTTCATCGCTGCACCCTCCGATGACCTTTCCTTGGGTTCAGCCGCACGTCGTGCGCGGCGCGGTCATCAGTTTTATTGGATCCCTAACGCTCAGTCTCTTCCAGTCCCGTGTACGCCTGCAAGCGTGACAGGGGAGATGCGAGGAAGAATATCAAAGGCCTGCCGGACTCCGGGGCCGGATGAGACATATCGCGGCACAGACTGTGGAGGCCGTCACACAGTGACGCATCGCGGCGGTGAGCCCGCTGCTGTCGGCCCGGTGCGACTTCGGGTATTTATATAAAAAACAGTCAGTTAACCCCGATTTGCTGCTGTGCGGCGGACGCGACGTCGGCCGGGGGCGACTCCCGCGGGAACATTGTCAAGCCGTGCTCGCGCTGCGTAGTCCCAAGCAGCTGATATTTATAGGATAAGTCCTACAGGCACGCGCCTTGCACTAATCCCCCCGACGACTGCCGGCCGGGCTCGCTTGCCCCGCAGGCGGGGATTCCTGAGGACCGATGGATGTCGTCCGGCGCAGCACTCCTGCCCGGACGCGGGTGGGGGTTTGCGCCTTGAAGACCATGAAGCTGATTGTCGCCGTCCTGCTCCTGGCTGTTGCGCTCGCGGGCTGCAATTCGCAGGACTCGAGTTCCGGGACCGGCTCGAACACCTCGCAGCCCACCTCGGTCGGCAACGGCACGGCGACGCTCTCCTGGGAAGCACCGACGACCACGACCTCCGGCCAGGAGCTCAGCAACCTCTCCGGCTACCGCATCTACTACGGCCTCGACCAGAGCAATCTCTCGGAGGTCGTGTCGCTGGACAGCGTCGGGATCCAGACCTACGTGATCGACAACCTCGGCACCGGCACCTGGTATTTCGCGATCAAGGCCGTGACGGCTGCGGGCGTGGAGAGCGCGCTCTCGAACGTCGTCAGCAAGACCATCGGCTGATCGCGTCCCTTGGGGAGAAACCCTCCCTGATGAACTGCCGCGCGTCCACTGGGTGACGCGCCGCGCCGCCCGGAAGCGCCGCCCTTCACGGCCGCGGCATCATCCCCGCTACACTTCAGGGCCATGCGCATCGCAGGCTCCCCAAGGCTGTGGCTCCTCCTCGCCCTGGCCCTCGTGGTCACCGCAGTCTGCTGGCCGAGCGCCGAAGTCCTCTACGACCAGTGGATGGACTTCGTGAACATCACCTTCACGCACGGCTGGCTCATCCTCGGGGTGTGCGTCCTGCTCGTGTGGCGCGACCGCGCGGCGATCGCCGCGGCTCCCGCCCGCTTCTGGCCGCTGGCGCTCGTGGGCCTCCTGCTCACCCTGCTTGCCTGGATGGTGTGCTACCGCGCCGGGATCCAGGACCTGCACCTCACGCTCTTCCCTGCGGTCTACGGGCTCGCCGTCGCGGCGGCCTTCGGCTGGCCGGTGGCGCGCCTGATGTTCTTCCCCGTGGCGTTCTTCGTGTTCGCGCTGCCCTCGTGGGCGCAGGCCGGCAACGCCCTGCAGGAGCTCACGGTGCTCGCGATGCGCGGATTCCTGGGGCTGACCGGGCCGCACGCGGTCATCTCCGGCGACACCATCCACATCCCCAATGGCAGCTTCGTGATCGAGGAGGGCTGCAGCGGCCTGCATTTCATGATCGTCGGGCTCGCGATCGCCGCCCTGCACGGGGAGCTGCGGCGCGACCCGCTCAAGACGCGGGTGCTGCAGCTCCTGCTCATGGCCGGACTCGCCCTCATCGCCAACTGGGTGCGCGTATACACCGTCATTGAGGCGGGGTACCTGAGCAACATGAAGAACTACCTCGTCAGCGTCAGCCACTACTGGTTCGGCTGGGGCGTGTTCGCGGTGGCACTGGTCGCGTTCTTCTGGCTCTCCACCTGGCTGACGCCCGCGGCTCCCGAGCCCGGCGCTGCCCCGGCCCGTCCGGCCACGGCGACGCCGCTGCGGGGTTTCCTTATCGTCGTGAGCCTGCTGCTCCTGGTCCCGGGGGCGAGCGTCGTGTTGCGGCGCGCCAATCCGCCGGCGCCCCTGAGCAGTGCCGCCTTCCTCACCCTGAAGGCACCCTGGTCGGCACTCGTGCCGGTCGGCGGCTCGTACTGGCTGCCGAAGTTCGAGGGCGCGGACGACAACGAATACCTGACCGTCGTCAGCCCCGAGGGTGAGACGCTGGAGGTCTTCCGCACGCGCTTCATCGATCAGGCCCAGGGCCGCGAGCTCGTCGGCGGCTCGAGTTCGCTCCTCGGCCGTGCCTTGCGCTACCGCGGCGAGCAGCCAGTGGCGACGCCCCTGGGCATCTTCCGCGAGACCGAGGCGGAGGATCCGGCCGGTGAGCGCTCGCTCCTGTGGTACCGCTACCGCATCGGGAACGACACCTACGTCGTGCCGCTCGCATCCCAGCTCGCCTACGGGGTGCGCGCCCTTACCGGGCACCCGCTCTCGAGCCTGCTGGCGGTGCGCACCGAGTGCCACGGCGACTGTGCGCAGGCACGCCGCCGGCTCCTGGGCCTCATGCAGAACGCGACCCTGCCCTGAGCGGACATATTTCGCGGGCGCGTGGCCGGCGAGTGTGATTTGGTTCACGCCGGGTACAGACGCCGGCCAGTAAGCTTCGCGTCGCCATGGGGAGACGGAGCGGACCTGAGAGCCGCCCGGCAAAACACCTACAAACTGCTGATCGGACTGTCTTAATCCGGGGTTGGCAGATCCGTAATTTCAACGGGTTTCGCCCCTTTGCTTTTGATAGTCTCAACTTTTGAGCCCAGGAAGGGGTATGCGACGTCCAAGCGTGCTGACGCTGGCCGGATGGCTGGCTTTAACTCCACTAATCATCAGTTGCGCCTCGAGCCCGTACGCGACCTCCACCCCTGCGGCCCCGGCGCAGGTCACGGCGAGCGCACCGGCTGGGGCGACTGCTCCGGCCGGGGCCGCCGCGGGCACGGGCGCAAGTCCCGCGTCGCCTGCGGCCCCAGCCGTGAGTCCCGACTACATCATCGGCCCGGGCGATACGCTGCAGGTCTTCGTCTGGCGTAACCCCGAGCTCTCGGTGAGCGTCCCGGTACGCCCCGACGGCAAGATCTCGACCCCGCTCGTCGAGGACATGGTGGCGGTCGGCAAGACCGCGCCCCAGCTGGCGCGCGACATGGAAGGCGTGCTCGCCGAGTACGTGCGCACGCCGAAGGTCAACATCATCGTGACCACCGCCGCGAGCGCCTTCAGCCTCGTGAAGGTGGTCGGGCAGGTGGCCCACCCGATGGCGCTTCCCTACCGCGAGGGCATGACGGTGCTCGATGCGGTGCTTGAGGTCGGTGGCCTCGGGCAGTTCGCCTCCGGCAACCGCTCCAAGCTCATCCGCGTGGTCAATGGCAAGGAAACCGTCATCCATATAAAGCTCGCGGACCTCGTGAACTCCGGCGACATCAAGGAAAACATTCCGCTGAAGCCCGGTGACGTGCTGGTCGTGCCGCAGTCGATCTTCTAGCCTGAGCATGAACGCAGCCCTAGATTTCATCCTCGAGCAGATCCGCGGCGTCTGGCGCTTTCGCTGGACGGCGATGCTGGTCGCCTGGGTCATCTGCGTCGTGGGCTGGATCGTCGTGCTCTTGATCCCGGACACCTACAGTGCCTGGGCGCGCGTGTACGTCGATACCCGCACGCGGCTCAGCCAGGTGACCGCAGGCATCGCGGTCGAGTCCAACATCGCCGCCCGCATCGAGGCCGTGCGCTCGGCACTGCTGGGCGGCCCGCAGCTGGAACGGGTGGCGAAGCTGGCCGTGCCCGGATACGCCTCCGCTTCCCACTCCCAGCAGCTGGCGATCATCGATGCCCTGCGTCAGCGCCTGGTCGTCGAGGTCAACGCCGACAAGAACGCGCCGGCCGACCTCTACACGATCACCTACACCGACACCAACCCGCGGGCGGCGCACCAGGTCGTGGAGGAGCTGCTGCACCTGTTCATGTCGAACACGCTCGGCATCACGGAGGAAGGGTCCGAGCAGGCCCAGAAGTTCCTGAAGGACCAGATCGCCGAATACGACCGCAAGCTGCAGACCGCCGAGGGCTCGCTCGCGGACTTCAAGCGCAAGAACGGCGGTCTGGTGCCCGGGGCCACGGGCGGGGACTACTTCACGCGCCTGCAGAACGACTCGGACAATCTCAACCGCGACCGGCTGGCCCTGCAGGTAGCCGAGCAGAAGCGCGACGAGCTGCGGCGCCAGCTCTCGAGCGAGGTGCCGGTGCTCGGCGCCACGGGGGCGGGAAGCCCCGCCGATACCGCCAGCGCCATCCGCGAGGCGCAGGGGCGCCTGGACGAGCTCCTGCTGCGCTACACCGACAAGCACCCGGACGTCGTGGCCGCGCGCCAGGCGCTGGATGACTTGAGAAAGCGCCAGGCCACCGAGATGGCGGCGGTACGACGCGGCGACCAGGCGGCGATTGCGGCCACCGGGCTTGCCAACAACCCGGTCTACCAGGGCATCCGCCTGCAGCTGAGCCAGGCCGACGTGGAGGTGGCCGCCGCCCAGCGCCAGGTGAACGATTCCCAGACGCGCATCGACGACCTGCGCAAGATGATCAACACCGCCCCGGAGGTTGAAGCGGAGTACGCGCGGCTCAACCGCGACTACGACATCACCAAGGGGCAGTACCAGGCGCTCGTCGAACGCCTGAACCGCGCCAAGCTGTCCGACCAGGCCGACGAGACCGGCGTGGTGCGCTTCGACATCGTGGACCCCCCGACCGGGAGTGACCGGCCGGTCGGCCCGGATCGCGTGCGCCTGATCCTCACGGTGCTGCTGGGGGGCCTGGCTGCCGGGATCGGCGTTGCCTACTTCATGCACCAGCTGCGCCCGGTGTTCACCAGCACCCGCCAGCTCACCGAACTCACCCAGCTGCCGGTGCTGGGCTCAGTCAGCATGACCTGGCTCGAGCGCCACCGCGCGCAGGGACGCCGGACGATCTGGGCTTATTCGCTCGCGGCCGGAGCGCTCGTCCTCCTGGGACTGATCACGCTCGCCGTTCAGGGGCCGACCGCGCGGCTGATTCACGGCCTCGGCACATGAGCGTCATCGAGAACGCGATCAAGCGCTTGCAGGCCTCGCGGGGGGAGGCCCCGGCGCGCGAGCGTACGGCCGCAGCCGGCCCGTCCCCCGGTGCCGCGCGGCGTCTGGATGCGGCGCCCGCACCGACCGGCCGGGTGGTACCGCTGGATGTGGATGCGCTGCGGGTCGCGGGGCTCCTGCCCCCGGCCCACCAGGAACGCGAGATCGCGCAGCAGTACCGCCAGATCAAGCGTCCCCTGATCAACCATGCCCTGGGCCGTGGCGTCGAGCCGCTGCCGCAGGGGAACCTCCTCATGATCGCCAGTGCGGTGCCCGGGGAGGGCAAGACCTTCACCTCGCTCAATCTGGCGCTCAGCATGCGTCTCGAAGAGGACGTGACGGTGCTCCTGGTCGACGGCGACGTCGTGAACCCGCGCCTCAGCCAGGTGCTGGGCGCCGATGACGCCCGGGGACTGCTGGATGTCATCAAGGACCCGACGCTGGCACTGGCCTCGGCCATCCTGCCGACCGACGTGCCGGGGCTGTCGTTCCTGCCGGCCGGCCACCAGGACCCCAATGCCACGGAGCTCCTGGCGAGTGCCCGCATGAGCGAGGTCGCAGCCCAGCTCGCCAACCAGGACAAGTCGCGCCTGGTGATATTCGATTCCGCGCCGCTGCTGTTGACGACGGAGTCCCAGGTGCTCACGGAAGTGGCCGGCCAGATCGTCGTGGTCGTGCGCGCCGATGACACGCCGCAGCACGTGGTGCTGGATGCAATCGAGACGCTGTCGGAGAGCAAGTCGGTGTCGCTGGTGCTGAACCAGAGCACCAAGCAGCCACACGCGGGCTACTACTACCGCTACACCCACAGCAAACCGGCCGAGAAAGACAGCGACGCTTAGGCGGCGCGGGGAAGGGGTGGCGATGAACATGCTTATGGTGGTCCGTCGTTGGGCGGGCCGTCTCGGAATTGGACTTGCGCTGCTGTTCCTGTCGGAGGCGGCGGCGGCCCAGGCCAGCCCGCTCACGATCCAGAGCCTGTTCCTGAACCAGGCGGGCTCCCGCCACGGCGACGTGCTCGAGGCGCAGGCCGGCCTCATCTACAACGACAACGTAGACCTCGCCCCGGGCGGGGCGGGTGACACCATCGCCATGATCGGCCTGGTGGGGAACACGGAGCGACTGAACGCGCCGCGTTTCGACTACCACGTCGACGCCGACATCGCGCTGGTGAAGTACTTCAAGTCCGACTTCTCGACGCAGCCGTTCGGCTACGCCGATGCCTTTGGCGAGTTCAAGATCGTGCCGGGAACCCTGGCCTGGACCGTGCGGGACACGTTCAGCCAGGCCATCATCAATCAGGAAGGCCCGATCAATCCGGACAACCTCGAGAGCATCAACTACCTCACCACCGGGCCCCAGCTGGTCCTCAAGCCCACGCTGCGCACCACGATAACGATCGACGGCACGTACTCGGACGTGTACTCGGACTCCAAGTCGACCTACTACGTGAACATCAACAGTCACCGCTACGGCGGCGACCTCAGGATCGAGCGCGCCTTCTCGAGTGCGTTCAGTGCCTACGTGCTGGGCACGTATAGCCGCGTCAAGTTTGTCGATACCACGGACAACACGGATTTCGCGTACGAGCAGGGCATGGCCGGATTCCACCTCACGGACTCCCGCACGTACCTCGACGCGCAGGCCGGCTACCAGATCGCGCGCCTGGATTCGAGTTCCGGCTCGGGAGTGCCGCCGATCCACATCCACGGCGACGTTCAGTCGGTAGCCGCCTTCTTCCCGGGGATGCCGCTTGCATTGCTCGCGAGTCCCCTGGCCACGGGCGGAACCACGAGCTCAAGCGCCCAAAGTCCGAGCGGCGTGAACTGGACCGTGTCGCTCGCGCGCCTGATCTCCAAGACGCAGCGGGTCTCGATCCATGCCACGAAGCAGATCACCGACTCCGCGAACCTCTTCCAGCTCAACCTCAGCCAGCCGGTTCCCGGCAACCAGCAGCAGAACCTCGCCAACGGGCAGCCCTTTACCTACCGGGAGTACGGCGGGACGTGGGCGTACGACACGGGACGGACGTCGGTCACGGTCAATGCGCTGAGTTATTCGAACAAGTATCAGCAGACCCCGCAGCTGAACCACGATTCCAAGCAGCTCAACGCGCTGGCAACGCGGCAGATCAACCTGCCCTTCAGCGCAGAGCTCGGGGTGATCTACGAGCACGACAATTTCACCGAGAACTTCTCGCAACACAGCGTGACCGCGATCGGGACGCTGCGGTGGCGCCTGGGCCCCAAGGTGGGGTTGCGCTTCTTCTATGCCCACACCTCCGTCAACCCGGACGGTTACAACGACAACCAGATCGGGGTGACCGCGACCTACGCGCTGACGCGCGCCGCTCAGGCCCCGGACACGCTCATGACCCCCACGGCGCCGGGCTACCAGCCGATGCTCGGTCGCTGACGGCTCACGAATGTCGAGCTCGATCGAATTCTGGTTTTGGCTGTGCCTGGGGATCGGGATGTATCCCTACGCCGGCTATCCGCTGTGCGTCTACGTGCTGCGATTCATCCATGCGCGGCCCGTGCTGGCGCGGCCGGCGACCCCTGCCGTCAGTGTCGTGATCTCCGCCTACAACGAGGCGGCCCACATCGAGGCCACCGTCCTCAACAAACTGGGCCAGGACTATCCGGAGAGCCAGCTGGAGATCCTGGTCGCGTCCGATGCCTCGACCGACGAGACCGACGCCGTCCTCAACCGGCTCGCCCAGAAGTACCCGCGGGTTAAGGTATTCCGGCAGGAACCCCGCGCCGGCAAGACGGCCGCCCTGAACCGCCTCGTGTCCAAGGCCACCGGCGAGATCGTGGTGTTCGCGGACGCGAACTCCATGTACCGAAAGGACGCAATCCGCGAACTCGTCGCCTCTTTCTCAGATCCCCGCGTTGGCTACGTCACCGGCCGGATGGTCTATGTGGATCCACACGGTTCGCTCATCGGTGACGGCTGCAGCGCGTACATGCGCTACGAGAATGCGCTGCGCACTTGGGAGACGCAGATCGGATCGATCGTCGGCGTCGATGGGGGCGTGGATGCCGTCCGGCGCAGCCTCTACCGCCCGATGCGCCCCGACCAGCTGCCCGATCTGGTGCAGCCGCTGACCATCGTGGAGCAGGGCTACCGGGTCGTATTCGCGCCGCGGGCAATACTCGAGGAGGAGACTCTGAGCACGCACTCCGGGGAGTACCGGATGAGGGTGCGAGTCGCCTTGCGGGCGTTCTGGGCGCTCTGGGACATGCATGCCCTGTTGAACCCGATACGATATCCACTGTTCGGCTGGCAGCTGTTGTCGCACAAGCTGCTGCGCTACCTGAGTTTCCTGCCCCTGGGAGTGGCGGCGCTGCTGAACTGGGTGTTGCTGGCACATGCGCCGCTGTACACGGCGCTTGCCGGGGCTCAGTGCGTGGCGGCCGTGCTGGTACTGCTGGCAGCCTTCGGCCCGCGGCGCATCCGGGACTTCGGGCTTGCGCGGTATCTCTTCTATTTTATCCTGCTCAACTGGGCCTCCGCGGTGGCCTTCGCGCGATTCGTGCGTGGCGAGAAACAGACTGTCTGGCAGCCGCGGACCGGGTAGCAAAATGGCGGTGATGAGTGCCCTGTCGAGGCACGTATTTCATCCCCTCTGGGACCTCAAGGATCGAAGCCGACGCCTTCGCGTGCTGCGGGAGCTCGAGCGCTCCCAGTGGCTCCCGCAGGAGGAGCTGGAGCGACGGCAGCGGCTGAAACTTGAAGCACTTCTACGGCATGCTGCCGATCGGTCTCCCTTCTACACCCGGCTTTTCCGCGAGAGCGGATTCGACGCCACGCAATTCGAGTCCCAGTCATTCGCGCGGCTGCCGCTGCTTACCAAGAGCGCGATCCGCGCTTCCACCGACGACATCCTCGCGCGGGGCTACGACCGCTCGCAGCTTGGGCAGCACAAGACCGGGGGTTCCACAGGCGTCTCCCTGACCACGTATTTCGACCGGGCCTGGCTCGAGACGCGGATCGCCGATGCCATGCGATCCGACCAGTGGGCCGGTTACCGCCACGGCATGAAGGTCGCGGCACTGTGGGGCAACCCTCCGATACCGAGGACTTTCAAGGAACGGCTGCGCGCGCGGCTGCTCGACAGGTTCATATATCTCGACACCATCAACCTGAACGAGCAGACCATGAGGGCGTTCGTCGACCTGTGGCGCGCCGAGCGTCCCGAGGTGTTGTTCGGCCACTCGCATTCCTTATTCGTCTTTTCCCGCTATCTGGCCGAAAAAGGCATCCGTGACCTGCGGCCGCGCGGGATCGTGTCAACCTCGATGATGCTCCTCGCCAACGAGCGCGACGTCATCGAAGCGGCGTTTGGCTGCAAGGTCACCGATCGCTACGGTTGCGAGGAGGTAGGGCTGATTGCCTGCGAATGCGAGGTTCACTCAGGGCTACACCTGAACATCGAGCATCTCTACGTCGAGTTCCTGCGCCCCGACGGCACTGCCGCGCAGCCCGGGGAGGAGGGGGCGATCGTGGTGACGGACCTCCTCAACTATGCGATGCCGCTCATCCGGTATCGAATCGAGGATGTCGGCGTTCCGACTGCGCGTCGCTGCCCCTGCGGGCGTGGACTGCCGCTGATGGAGCGTGTGGTCGGACGCGTGGCGGACTACCTGAAGCGTCGCGATGGCTCGATGGTGGCGGGAGTATCGCTGGTTGAACGCACTCTCACGGCGATCGAAGGCATCGAACAACTCCAGATTGTTCAGACTGCCGTGGATCTGATCCAGCTCAATGTCGTCAGGGCGCCTGATTTCTCGCAGGAGACCGAAGTGGCGCTCATCAGGGAAATGCAGCATGTATTCGGGCCCGGGATCGAATTCCGGGCGAGCTACCTCGAGAGGATTCCCCAGGAACGCTCGGGCAAGTACCGTTTTTCCATTTGCCAGATCTGATGCCTATGGATCCTGAGGACGGCGGTGGTCTGGTCTCGGTCGTCATTGCGACCTACAACATGGGGCAGTACCTGCCGCAGGCGGTTGAGTCCGCGCTGGCTCAGACCTACCGGAATCTCGAGGTCCAGATCGTCGACGACGGTTCGACTGACGATACACCCGCGGTCGTGGCCCGCTGGCATGACGATCCGCGGGTACGGGTTCATCGGCAGGAAAATGCCGGCCAGGCGCGCGCCAAGAACCAGGGCGTCGCGCTCGCCCGGGGCGACACGATTGCGTTTCTCGATGCCGACGATGTGTGGCTGCCCGGGAAGCTGGAGCGGCAGATGGCGCTGTTCCGCGGAAGGCCCGAGATCGGCGTGGTGTACTCCGACTACGAGTGCATGGATGGGGGCGGCGGTAAGCTACAGAAGGGGGTGACCCCGATGCGGCGCGGCTGGGTTACAGGCGCCCTGCTGGTGGAGAACTTCGTCTGCTACTCGGCAGGCGTCGTGCGCAGTGAGTGCCTGCGTCGGGTCGGCGCCTTCGACGAGACCCTCGGCATGGGTATCGACTACGATCTGTGGCTCCGGCTGTCCGCCCACTACCAGTTCGATTTCGTGCCGGAAGTCACCGTGCGCTACCGAATCTGGGCCGGGCAGATGTCGAAGAACTACCGCAAGCGGTATCAGTCGGCGATTCGCATCATGTCGTCGTTCCTGGAGCGTCACCCGGGAATCGTCGACGACCACGTTGCGCGACGCGCATGGGCACACACCTACTGCGGTCGCGGCGACATGACCTTGTGGCAGGAGCGGAACTGGGGTGCCGCCCTGCAAGACTACTTGCGGGCGCTGCGCTTCGTGCCCTGGTATCGACCCGCCTGGCGTGCCATTGCGCGCAGCCTCATAACCAAGCGCGCGCCATGACTGCCCGCTGCCAATCAGTCGGGTGCAATGGCTGGGTAATCAGTACGGTTCACGTACCCGTCCGATCCGATGTCGGACACCGGCCGGGCCGGGATCCCGGCGACGGCCGTGCGCGGGGCGACGTCATTCACCACGACCGCATTCGCCCCAATGGCGGCATAGTCGCCTATGGTGATTCGTCCGATCACCTTGGCGCCGGGGCCGATGTAAACGTTGTTGCCGATCGTTGGGCAGCCCGCACGCGGTCCGCGATTGACCTGTCCGAGGGTGACCCCGTGCGACAGGTTGCAGTTGTCCCCGATGACGACCTGCTGGTTCACGAAGATGCCGCCGAAATGCCCGATATACAGGCCACTGCCGATGGAGACGTCTCGTGAGATGTCGATCCCATAGCGAATCGAGTAGTGATGCAGCAGGACGACGAGTAGCTGCCGGATTCCGCAGCCGCACCAGCGCTGGGTTCGCGCCCAGGCGTAAAGGCGCAGCAGTACCGTATAGCGGAACCCCGGGGTCACGATGAGTTGCAACCAGAACTCGCGCGCTCCGAGCCTGGCGTTGTATCGCCACAGATCCGAAGCCATCAGCGACCGGCAGCGCCGCCAGGTCATTTCCTGAGACTCCGCCGTTCAGAGTCCAAATGCGAATTCTCCATTTGATTCACAGCGAAGGGGTATATGGTGCGGAGAGGATTCTATTGTATCTGGCTCGCGAGCAGCAGGAGCGCGGAGACTCCCCGGTCGTAGGAAGCATGCGCGACCCCGGCACGCCCCCGACGGAATTCGAGAGGCGGGCGCAGGCGTACGGGGTCCCGGTCGAGCCGCTGAGAATTGTCCCGCGTCCGAGTCCAAGCGCAGTTGCGGCGCTGTTGGGCTGTGCCCGAGCCCATGGGGCGGACGTGATCCATTCCCATGGCTACAAGGGAAATATACTGCTCGGCGCGCTGCCCCGAGGGCGGCGCGGCCCGATGATCAGCACGCTGCACGGCTGGACGGGCGCACCCCGCTTTTCGGCACTGTGGGTGTATGAGCGATTGGATCGCCTGGCCTTACGGAGAATGGATGCAGTGGTCGCCGTCGGGCCTCACATGCGCGAACTCAGTTCGCTGCGGAGTCTGAAGCCGGGGCACTTACGGGTGATTGAAAACGGGATTCCGAGCCTTGATCGGCGCCTGCAGGATCTGCGCAGGCTCGGTGCCCCTCCCGTGCCGGAGGCCCTGGTCGGATTGGCGTCCAGCCGGCCCACGCTGGTGGCGATCGGGCGCTTGTCCGCTGAGAAGGGTTTCGGCGCCCTGATCGAAGCGTTTGCGGTGGCGAGAACCGAGTGCCCCGGCGCCGCTGCCCTTGTCATTGTCGGCGACGGTCCGGAGCGGCCGGCGCTTCAACGGCTGATCGAGCAGCTTGGCTTGCAGTCCGACGTGCTGCTCCCGGGCTATGTTGAGGGATCTGACCGGCTGCTGGAAAACGCGCGTGGTTTCGTCATGAGTTCCATAACCGAGGGAATGCCCTTGGTGCTGCTGGAAGCACTGCAATGGCGTGTCCCGATTCTCGCGACTGCGGTCGGGTCAATTCCCGAGGTGCTGGCTGGTGTCCCCAATGGGAACCTGATACCCGCCTCCAGCAAGCCGGCTCTGGTCGCCGGCCTCCAGGCGATGATTATGCAGACCCCACCTTCGAACGCGGGCGTCGCCGCCGATCCAGCGCGCTACTCGAGCGCGCGTATGGCGCGCGAGTACGCCACGGTCTACGAGAGCATTCAATGAAAGCACCTGAATGCGTACTGCTGCCGGGCGCAAGTCACGCTAGACGGCTGGCTGTGGCGCAGGTCCGCGCGCGGCGGAAGGTGGCCCGGTGAGCAGGCCCGCGGCGCGACAGGCGGAGCGGGCCCGGAATCGCGAGGGCACCCGTCGCAGGGTCGGCCTGCGCGAGCCCCCGGGCGCCGCCTTCTACCTCTTCTGCGCCTTCCTGATCAGCTATTTCACGCACCTGACCGCCAGGGTGCCACTCCTTGGGGCGCTCCACTTCGACCTTTTGCTGGCGGTGTTTACCGGGCTAGCGATTGCACTCGCGCCGAGCCGGTCGCACGTGCAGCGTCGGGGAAAGCTCGACCCGGCAGCGCGGAACCTGTGGATCCTGCTGGGGTACATCGTCGTCACGGTCCCGTTCGTCGAGTGGCCAGGCAGCGTGCTGCACAACCTCGAGGGCTACGCGAAATCGGTGTGCTTCTTCTTCTTTGTCATCGCGACGGTCGACTCGGTATCGAAGCTCAAGACGCTGCTGATCGTCTACACCGGAACACAGCTGTGGCGGGTGTTCGAGCCGCTGTTCATGCACGTCAAGTCCGGTTACTGGGGTTCGTACACGTCCCTCGGCAACTGGGAATACATGGACAGGCTCGCGGGCTCACCCTACGACATCATCAATCCGAACGGGCTGGCCTTCGTGGTGATCATGACACTCCCGCTGGTGCACCTGATCTTGAGGCCCAATTCGCCGACGCGCCGCATGCTGTTCGCCGTGGTGGCGGCCCTCATGTGCTACGCACTGGTGCTCAGTGCATCGAGGTCGGGATTTCTCGGCCTGATCTTCCTCGGAGTGCTGCTCATATGGCGGACCAAGCACCGGGTCGCCTTTCTGGCAGGGGGCCTCCTGGTCTTTGTGGTCGCTCTTTCGCTGATGAGTGACCTTCAGCGCGAACGGTACGTGTCGATTTTCTCCCATAGTGCGAAGGGTGGTCAGACCGCGGAAGCCCGTATTACCGGGGTCATGGGGGATTTCCGCGTATCCCTGCGGCGCCCATTCTTTGGTCACGGACTCGGGACCTCCCGCGAAGCCAATGCGAATTTTCGCGGCGAGGACCTGCCATCGCACAATCTATACACCGAGGTTGCCGAAGAACTGGGCTATATCGGCCTGGTTCTGCTCCTGGCACTGATCTGGAGCTTCCTGCGGGCATGCTGGGAGGCTCAACGACTCGTGAGCGCGGCAGCCTCAGACAATGAGCAGCTGCAGTTCCTGCATGACGTGGCTACCGCCCTGGTCGTGGTGGTTGCGGTAGACTTGTTCTTCAGCTTCGCCTCGTTCGGCTTCTCTGAGCCTTACTGGTACTTCTTCGGCGGACTTTCGGTGGCGACCGCGCGCCTGGCCGTTCGTCTGTCACCTGAAAGCGCCCAGAAGTTGCAGGTCACCGGGCGGCGCGGACGGCTACGTTCCCAACAGGGCAAGCGGCGGGCGCTCGGCGTCGGGCCGGTGCGCGGACTGCGCCGGATCCCTGCTCGGTTGAAATAGACATGTGTGGTATCTGCGGATTCTTTTCGCCCACGGATCTGTCCCTGGAAGACCTGAAGCGCATGAACGACGCGATCGTTCGGCGCGGCCCGGACGGCGAGGGCTTCATGTACGCGCGGCCGGTGGGTCTGGCGATGCGCCGCCTGGCCATCATCGATGTGGAAGGAGGCTCACAGCCCGTCCATAACGAGGACCGCACCGTGTCGGTCGTCTTCAACGGCGAGATCTATAACTTCAAGGCATTGCGTGAGCGCCTGATCAATGCCGGACACCGCTTCACGACTCACTCGGACACCGAGGTTCTGGTCCACCTCTACGAAGAGCGTGGCGCGGAGCTGGTCCACGAGCTCGAGGGGATGTTCGCATTCGCGATCTGGGACGCCCGTAAGGGCACCCTGCTCCTCGCCCGGGATCGACTCGGCATAAAGCCGCTGTTCATCGCGCAGGTCAATGGCAACCTGTTGTTCGGGTCGGAGATGAAGTCGCTGCTCGCTACCGGCCTGATCCCGACGGACCTGGATTGGCAGGCGCTCGATTCATTCCTCACCTATACGTTCATCCCCGCGCCGAGAACCATCTACCGGGCGATCTCCAAGGTGCCTCCCGGTACCACCGTGATGGTGGACCCCGCAGGCAGGCTGACCTTTCAGCACTACTGGAAGATACCGGACGAGCAGAGCGAGAAGGTTTCGCAGCACGAGTGGCTCGGCAGAGTCGATGCGGGACTGCGTCGCGCGGTTGAGTCCCATCTCGTGAGCGATGTGCCCATCGGCGCTTTCCTTTCCGGCGGCCTCGATAGCGGCGTCATGGTCGCGATGATGGCCGCGGCCACTGACGGCCCGGTTGATACCTTCACCGTCGGATTCGGGGACGCGGGCGCCTCATTCATTGACGAGCGTCGGTACGCGCGCCTGCTCGTGAAGCGATACAACCTGCGGCACCACGAGATCAACGTCGAGCCCCGGGTCGCCGACATCATGGATGAGATAGTCACGGCCTTCGACGAACCATTTGCAGACGACTCTGTTGTGCCGAGCTACTACGTCAGCCAGGCCGCAGCGGCGCAGGTCAAGGTCGCCCTGACGGGCCTCGGCGGAGATGAGCTCTTTGGAGGCTACCGTCGGCACCTCGGTGTTCGTCTCGGGGACATCTACGGCAACGTGCCGGGCTGGATCCGGAACGGGATCGTCGATCCACTGGTGAAAAAACTGCCGGAGCCGAAGAATTCGAGCGACTTGATCGATCACCTGAAGCGCTTCTCGAGGGCGTCGTCTGCTGCTCCGGCGCAGCGGTATCAGGATTCGATGAGCGCGCTGCCGCTGCGTCAGCGCCGTGCCCTGTATCAGTCCCACGTGCGCGATCGGATCGAGAGCGAAGCAAGCGCGCTGATGATGACGTCCACGTTTGATGGATTTGTTCACGGCACCAGTGGTGATCGCGCGCTGAAGACGGACCTGCAGTGGTACCTTCCGGACGATATCCTCACTCTCACCGATCGGCTGAGCATGTGGCACTCACTGGAGCTGCGAGTGCCGTTCCTCGATCACCACTTCGTGCAAGAAGTCATGCGCATGAACTTCAGCTACAAGATCCGGGGACTGACTCAGAAGTACCTGCTGAAGAGGGTGGCGGAGAAGTGGTTGCCGCGGGAGGTCATCTATCACCGCAAGCAGGGATTCGAGGCGCCGATGGGGCGCTGGCTGCGTGGCCCGCTTCGTCAGCTGCTCGAGCAGAATCTTTCGGATGATCGAATCGAACGGCAGGGTATCTTTGCCCTCGACCAGGTGCGGAGGCTGAAAAGTGAGCACCTCAGCGGAGCCCAGAAGCACAGCAAGATTCTTTTCTCGCTGCTCATGTTCCAGCTGTGGTCAGAGGCTCGCGGAGGCGTGCGCGCGAACTAGCGGCTGCTGGCACCCACGGGTCCGGGGTGTTGGTTGTCAGAGCCGCATGACGGGGGCCAGAAGCCGTCGCTTGAGAATATAGACCAGCGACGGCCTGCAGCGGTCGATGGCGCGCACCCGCCCCATCGCCTCGGGCCGCAGCACCGCGCGCTGACTGAGCGCGGTCCTGAGCCCACTTAATCCGTGGACGACGCCGCGGAACCACCACTTCAAGTGGCCGTCTCGTATCGAATAGACGAACATCGCAAGAGTCTGGCGGACGGTGACGTGGATACCGTACAGGAAGGGGAGGGACCGGGCCGCCATCCAGAAGGTGTTGCGCGTGTCGAAGTAGTAGTTTCGCCAGGAGGTTCTGCCCTCGGTGGCAAAGCCATGGGTGACCGAGACCGCCGGGCTGTAGATGACGCGGGCGCCGGTATTCATGATCCGGAATGCCAGATCCGGTCCTTCGTGGCTGATGAAGAATTCGGGCGCATAGCCACCCAGTCGGCACAGGAGTTCGCGGCGTATCGCCACGGCGCCCTCGGTGATTTCGTAGGTGTCGAACTGTGTGTCTGCGTACCCCTCGATGGTCCTGTGATGCACCCAGTTCACGATGTGCCCGGTGCCTTCTTCCAGGACTTTGAAATTGACGGCCGCAGTCGTTGCGTCGGAGAAGAGCTCATCCAGATGCTCAAATGCATCGGGGCTGACTCCATAGACGTCGTCGTCCAGGCACAGCACGACGTCTCCCTTGGCTTCGTTGAAACCCAGGTTGCGCCCGGCGGCGCCGAGATTGGCTGGCGCCCGAATCACCTTCACAGTGGGGAACGACCTGGTGACCTCGGACGCGGGCACGCTGGAGGCGTTGTCGACGACGATGATTTCCGAGGGGCGATCCAGCCGGGTGAGTTCCCGCAGAAGACGCTGCAAGAGCGCGTTTCTATTGAATGTCAGGACGACAATCGAGTAGCTCAGGTGCGAAGCGGGCATTTATGAACTTGGGCCTGGGCAGCGCGTTCGCCATCATATGCCGTGCGCGGCACCCCGGTAATACCGCAAGTGCCGTTTCCCGGGCCCGGTCGCACGCCATCCGCGTGGCCTCAGTTGGGCCGGAGTCGCCGGCGAAGCTGGCGCGCGGTTTTGGCCGGGTTAGTGGACTGAAACGGACGTTGGGGCATTCGGCGCGTTGGCCGTACCCCCGACGGTTACCGCCGTGCCGCTGCTGCTCGGGGTGCCCGATGAATCGACCACGAACAGGTACGCCGTCTGTCCTTGAACGAACTGACCCAGGTTTACCGTGGCGGTAATCGAGCCGTCGCTCCAGGTGCTCGGGATCTGGTTTTCGATGATGGTGGAGGCGGACAGGGTGGGTTTGTCAGCCAGCACGATGCGGGACATCGTCGTGTCCATGTAGACGTCGTCGAAGTACCGCCAGTTACTCGAGTGGCCCTGCATGTTCGAGTAGCCGCCAATACCGACGGTCCTTTGCGGGCCAGAGAAGGTCTTGTCGGTGGGGCCGACGTAGCTGACGACAGGGTGGCCGTTCTCGGACTGACGCACGAAGCCGTCAGCCTGGTCGGTCACCTTTATGACCAGCTCTTCCTTGGACCACTTTCCTGCCATGGGATTGGTGGCGATGCCCCACCATGCGTTGTGTCCACTGGCATCGGGCAAGCTGATGGTCTCTCCGACGATGATCCACTGCAGGCCCTGGTCCTTGGCATTTGTTGGATGCGGGGGGCCGTAGGACAATGACCAGTAGGGAGCCGTATAAGGCGTGCAGCAACTCGAATAAATGAACGCCTTATAGTTATCGGCCTGCTCGCCGAAAATCCACGCGTCATCCGCCCGCTGATACCAGCTGGCATAGATGTAGTACGGGTAGGACTGCGCCTGGATGTTCTTGTAGACGACGACGTCGTACCCGGCGTTGGCACCGGCGTTACTGGCGTGCGCCCCTGCGATGTAGCGACTGTCATGAGCGTGGGGCGGGTTTATCCCCCGCATGGGGCTGTAGTAGCCGGTGTTGTAGCCCGGCAGCTGATTGGGCCACGCGCCATCCCAGATGCCGAGGATCCCATTGCCGGTTGCGTCGTCCCACGCCACAGGTGCAGCGCTGGCCTTGGAACCGAAGCCACTGCCGCTGACGGTGACGGTGCCCTTGTGATCGAACGCGCCAGTGACCCCACTGATTACTGGTGTACCAACTGCTGGCAAGGCGCCCGCGAATAGCCCCAGAAGAACCATGGCATGGGGCGCGTACGTCCGCAGTCGCTTCCGTGTCTGTGTCTGCATTCCCCGCTCGCTCCTTGCTCTCACGCTACTTGCTGGTCCCAATGGGCATCGCTGTCTCCATGCAGGTTTCGTGCCGTCACGCGCCGCGATCCGTAACCTCTTGAGGATGCAGACCTTGCCGCCCTCAGTGCAGTTCAATTGCCCCCGCGGGGGCGCATCATCCGTCGCCGTTGGCAGACGTCAAACGGCGCAAATACGCCGTGCGATGCACGGATCCGCTTGTAATTACTGCCGAATCTCTCTGTCGCGATGCCCCGACAGGGCCTGCCGCAGCAGGTCGTACCCACCCGCCGCAGCGGTCCTCTGTCCGTGACTCAAGCCTCGCAGGTATCGGACAGACCAGCGGCGGCTCACTTCACGATTCTGATGATGCTGTACCAAGCCCACCGCCCCAGCGAAGGCATGCGATCAAGCCATGCGCGGTCTACGCGATGCAGCGTGCGGCTGAAGGAGGGAAACAGCCGCATCCCGCCCGGAACATACGCGAGGAGCAGTGCGCCCAGTGCCGTAAGGTAGTACTCCCGGTGCTCGAAACGGCTGAAGGCAGACAGCAGTTGTGGCAGTTCAGCCAGCACCAGGGGCCGCTCGTCGGCTGTCCGGAACTGCGGGGTCAAGCGGCGATACAGCTGGATGGCGGGATTGGTAGCCAGCGGCTCGGCAAAGTAGGCAACGCCGCCCGGCTTAAGGACCCGATGAAGTTCTGCCAGCGCCCGAGGGAGATCGAGGTGATGAATAATCGCGAACCCGACCGCCAGGTCGAAGGAGTCTGCGGGATAGACCAGCGTCTCGGCGGGCATCACCCCTAATTGGCATCGGCCGGCCAGTTCCGGTCCCAGAACGTCCCTGGTCTTCTCCAGGGCCTGCGGCGAGATGTCGAAAGCCGATACCGCGGCCCCCATGCGTGCGAGGTCGCGCGTGATCCAGCCTTCGCCACATCCGTATTCGAGCACGCGGCGACCCCGCAGATCGCCCAGCATGTCCCGCATCCGCTCATACACGTACTGAGTTGGAGCTGTCGCGTAATGGCGTGGGGTCTTCTCACCCTCTCCATACTTCGCGTCGTGGAATCGGGCCTCGCGCTCCAGGCGCGCCGAGAGGCTTGGATCACTCTGGGTCATCAGTGTGAGAAGGGCATGCGACCAATCGATCCCGCATTCTAGGTAGGTTCGAGCGAGCGTGCGCGGTCCCGCGTCAAATTACATATTCGCAGCCCGCTGCCCGGCTCGCGATCTAGGTCCCCGCTATACTGAAGGCTTCTATAGGCAGGGTATGTGATACGCGACATGAGGTCCGAGAGGCTCCAGATCCTGTACCTCATTGACTACTTTCATCGCACCGGGGGCACCGAAAAGCACCTCGCGCAGCTGGTCGCGGGACTCCCCGCAGATGAGATCCGCTGCACGATTGCGGGATTTGACCTGGGTAACAACCCGCTGCTCGATGAAGTCCGGGCCGCAGGCATCGAGGTTGTGCACTTTCCGGTCGGTCGCGAGTACGTTCCCAGCGCCTGGCGTCAGGCCATTCGCCTGTGGCGATTCCTCAGGCGCTCACGATTCGACATTGTGCAGACGTATCACCAGAAAGCAGACTCGTTCGGCGCGCTGGTGGCGCGCGCTGCGGGCGCTCCACACCTGATCTCCAGCAAGCGTGACACGGGGGAGCTGCGCAACCCGCTCCACGTGTTCGTGAACCGTCGCCTGCGCGGTCTCTTTCAGGCCTTCATCATGGCATCCGAGGGGGTGCGTAGGGCGGTCTCCGCACGGGACGGTCTGCCTCAGGACAAGATCGTGACGATCTACAACGGGGTTGATGCCGATCGGTTCCGGGTCCCTTCGAGTGACGAGCGGCTTGCAGCTCGCGCGCGCCTTGGCTTCGAAGACGGCGACTTCGTCATCGGGATGGTCGCGGGATTCCGACCAGAGAAAAGCCACGACCGCTTCTTCGAGGCGATGTCCCTGCTCGCCGACCGCGTGCCGCGCCTGAAGCTGCTGCTCGTGGGAGGCGGTCCGCTGCTGGCCAGTCATCAACGCGGGATCGCCGGCAGCCAACTCGCCCCGCTTACGACGTTCACGGGGGACGTGACCGAGGTTGTGCCGTGCCTTTGGGCCATGGACGTTGGCTGCCTGATCCCAACAAGCAACGAGGGATTCTCCAACGCGGTGATCGAGCAGATGGCCTGCGGACTACCACTGATCGTAAGCAACGTCGGGGGGAATGCAGAAGCGGTTGCGAACGGGGAGAATGGCTATGTCGTTGAACCGGGCAATGCACAGCCGGTGATGGAGGCCGCGTTGCGGCTGTACGCCGAACCCGCCCTCAGACTGCAAATGGGCCTTGCGTCGCGCCAGCGAGCGGAACGTTCCTTCTCGCTCGCGCGCATGTGCGACGAGCACCTCAGGCTGTATAAGTCTCTCATCGCCAGCAACCGCCCATCGTGACCGACAGCGACATCAGTTACGCGGTCACGGGCCTTCAGGGCTGGGAGCGCCAAGTCCTTGGACTCAGAAACTCCAATCGTGAAACCGACGAGTCGATGGAGTACCTCAATTGGCGCTATGCGACTCCGGAAGGTGCTCCCGCGGCCCGGATCTACTGGGCGCGTGTCGGTGCGGAAGCGCCGATCGGAGTGGCGGCCGCGATCTTTCGCTGGTACTGGATAAAGGGATCGCGGCGTCCGGTCGCCGTGATCGGAGATATATCGGTCGAGGCGAACTGGCGGTCGAAGGGGGTCGGGGAGGGGCTTCTCCGCTTCATGAGCGACGACATCGGTAGCATCGCCCCGCCGATCCTGGGCTTCGTGATCCCCACGGAGCCGGCTCGGCGTCTGCTCGAGCGCGTCGGTTGGGCGTCTCGCGGGGAGTTGGTTCCCTGGGTCTACGTCCTGGACCTGAAGCGTTGGGCAAGCCGGGTGCCCATGGGCCGCGTCGCATTTCGTCCTCTCGGTCGAATATTCCGCTCCCTCAACAGGGCATGGCTGCGTCTGCACTGCAGCGCTGATGCGCGTCTGACGGTCACCAACCGATTGGACAGCGAGCTGCTCTCGCTGATCGAAAGATGTCCGCCCGCAGGAGAGGTAACGCGCGATCTTCGCGACAGCGCGGTCTGGCGTTACGAGCGGCACCCACATGGCCGTTTCCGGTTCGCAGTCCTGAAACGCGGTTCCGAAGCGAAGGCGCTGGTTATTTTCGAGGAGGAAGCCGACAAGGCGACCTGCACCGTGTACGACATCGTATCCGAGAGCGAGGCGTACTGCCGCCATGCCTTCGCTCGCTTCGTTCTGCGATGCATGGATGCGCCGGAACTGGACAGCGTTCGCGTACCCTTGGACTCCGGTCATCCAGCGCGACTCGTTCTGCGACGCCTGGGCTTTCTTGCCAGACCGGCAGACGCGCACTTCGCGATCTACAACTCGGCACCCGAGGAAATGCACGCCGACTGGCGAGTTACCCTCGGAGACAAGGACACGTGATGGCGGCTGTCCCGGAGGAAAGTCGCGAATTCCGCGGGCTGCGGCTGCAGCGCTGGGGCGAGGACGAGTGGCTGGCACGCGAGGAGGCATGGTCCGGGCTTCTCAGGGATACTTGCGCGGACCAGTTGTTCATGTCGTGGGATTGGCTGACTGCATGGTGGCGCCAATTCGGCGGCCAGCTGCGAGCCACCGCAGATATCCACGCCTACTTCGAGGGCGACCGCCTCGTCGGCCTCGTGCCCGTCTACCGGCGGCGCCTGCTGCGCAGTGGCGTACTGCCAGCAGAATCAGTGCAGATGATGGGGCTCGCGTGGCGGGATTCCGAGCCGCTGATCTCCGAATACCTGGATGTCATCGCGCGGCCAGAGCACGTCGAAGGAGTTCGCCGGACCTTCGTCAGCGATCTACTGCTCCAGGACAGCTGGACCGAGTTTGTAGTCGGCTTCACCCCTCACGCAAGTGCGTGGATCCGCGAATATATGGGCAGCGGGGGAGTTTCCCGTCACTACGCGAGGCAATTGGACCAGTCCGTTTCCTATCAAGCGGACCTGAGCGCGGGATTTCAGGCCTATCTTGGAGCGCTGCATCAATCGACCCGACGCAGCCTCTGGAGCCTGAGGTCGAGGCTTTCAGCAGCAGGAAAAGTCGTGGTGCGCAGCGCCCCGGCACAGGAGGTTGAGGCGGGTTTCGCCGAGCTCAATCGTCTCCACGAAATGCGCTGGGGGAGGCCCGCATTCATCGGCCAACGCCTGGATTTCCACCTCCGGTTCGCCCGGAGCCTCGCCCGGCAAGGGGAACTGCGGCTTTCCCGGATGTCGGTTGACGGACGGGTCGTGTCGGTCCTCTATGACGTCCTGCGGAACGGGCGGCAATACAACATCAAGATGGCATTTGACCCGACGTTCAGCCGGAAACTATCGATCGGGCTGATACACCTCGGTTATGCAATGGAAGCCGCGGCTGCCGATCGGGCCACGCTTTACGATTTTCTGGCGGGTCCAGGCAAGACAACCGACTTCAAAAGGCTGCTGAGCCAGAAACAATGCCCGCTGAGTTCCGTTCAGATGGTCAGGGGGGCGCTTCTCCCGGGCTTGTACCGGTGGCGCGACCGATTCCGGACGTGAGATGAAAGCACGGTCACTGAGGTTTCCACGGCCGCAGCGAACCCAGAGCGCTAACCAGGTACCGCGATCGTGGGGACTTGCTCCAGGCCTTGAGGAACGTGGCGGTCGCCCGGAGCCGATTTCCCTGCCGACGTTCGTCATATGCGACGGCAGACATGTTCTCCGCGATCAGCCGGTCTATCTGGCGCTTGGCCGCGGCACTTCGCCAGCGCTGGCGTTCGCGCTCCAGTACGGCGATCCGGCTGCGTGCCTGGCGGGATCCGGGGCGGAAGCTCAAACTGGCTGGGGACACGCGATAGGAGTGGCCGACGCAGGATAGGTAGAGAGCTGGGCCGTCGTGTGCGAATCGAAACCAGAGGTCGCGGTCCTCGGAATAGGTGAGCGTCTCGTCAAAACCGCCCACCCTCGCCAGTGCATCCTTGCGCATCACAACACCGGACGTCCCGATGAAGTTCTCGTAAAGAAGTCCGCGCGCGAAATGCTCCTGGGGGATCAGGACCTCGTGCGCGCTTGGGTCGTGACCGAGGAGCGAGCGGAGCGTTCCGTACGACGCCAGGGCATCACGATCGAGAAGGTCGCCCGATTCACTTATGCGCTCGTAGTTGGTGAAGAGGATCCCGGCGGCGGGGTGGCGATCGAGCGCCGCGACAGCCGCACTCAGCTTATCGGGCTTCAGCAGATCGTCGGCATCCAGAAGCGCAACGTAGTTTGATCGCGCCTCCGCAATGCCTACATTCCGCGGGCGGGATGGCCCACGGCTGGCCGGGATCTTGAGCAGGCGAAACCGAGGGTCGCTGATCGCCGAGAGACTTTCGATTGAGCCGTCGGTTGATCCATCGTCGACGACTATGCATTCAAGCGACCGAAGGTTGGAGTCCAGGACGGAGCTGACTGCCGCGCGTATGTGCCGCTCCGCGTTGAATAGTGGCATCACAACGCTGACCTGCGGCGGATCCTGTGTGGGTTTGGCTGCTTCCATGGGTTCGAATACGGTCAGGGGGTCCGGCCTCGAAACAGCGCCGTCAGGCGTTCGATGATGGCCTGGCGGTCATATAGCACCGCGGCTCGCGCACGCGCGCGTCGCCCCAGTTCAGCCGCCGCGACCGGATTGTTGAGAAGCCGGCAGGTTCTCTCGGCGAGATCCGCTGGAGACGTGCCCAGCAGGATGTCCTCCTTGTCTTTGAAGTCCAATCCTTCGGCGCCCAGTGGTGTGGACACGATTGCGCGCGCGCGGGCGGCGGCCTCGATGATTTTCACACGTGTTCCCGAGCCGTGGAATATCGGGCAGCACACGACGCGGGCCTTCCGGTACCAGGGCTCCAGGTCGTCGACGAAGCCGGTGAAAGTTACGCTCGGGGGATGAGCTCGCGAGGCTCGCGTGTTCTCGGGGGCGCCGCCGATGATTGCGAGACGGGCTTCGGGGACTTCCTTCATGACCAATGGCCAGATGTCCTGAACCAGGCGGTCAACCGCCTGCGCATTGGGCCTGCTTCCCATGCTCCCGATGAAAGCCACCAGCGGCTCCGTGGAAGCGGTGTCATCCACGGGCGGGAATTCAACGCTGTTCGGCACGACTTCGATAGGACGCTGTGGCGCCCAGCGTCGCAGACGCAGCTGATCCTGCTGAGAGCAGACAAACGTGGTTTGTGCGAGCGCCAGCGCCTTAAGTTCCGCCCTTAGGATCTGCGGCGTTTGCAACAGGAGTAGGCGTTCGCCCTTCCACCCGGGGTCGTGAACAAGGCGACGGGCCCACGCGACGTGCTCGAGGTCATCCAAATCAAAGTATAGGGGCGTATGGGTGCCGGCACCGGCCTCGAGCAGCACGCTCATTGCAGACAAGCGATGCACCAGGATGAGGTCGGGCGCTCCATCGAGAGCACGCCGAACGGTCGTGCGAGTTTGGTTGTTGGCGGTCGGTCGGGCTATCTGGGTTGATTGAAAGTCAAAGACGCCGCTCCCGAATCGTGCCCAGGCCCCCGCCGGGGTGGACTCATCAGCGGTCGCGGAGAGCTCCACCGTGATGTTCGGTGCCCACAGCCGCTTCAGTCTTGACTCATCCAGGGCAAGTTGCTCGGCCGTTCGGCCTTGATCAGGGGGCACCAGGAAAAGGCATCGAACCGTATCGGCGACGCGCGAGAGGGCAGCCACTTGCGTGCCCAGTCGTTGGTAGACCGCATGCACCCGGGTCGAATTGAACGGAAAGAACCTTGATAGGACCAGGGCCGAGCGCATCGCGGCTTAGTCAACGACGCTTACTTGAGGAATCGGCACGATGAACCGCGTGGCGGGTCCAACCAGCGGCCGCACCTGGCGGATGATTTCCTCCTTAAGGTTCCAGGGCAGGATGAGTAGGTAGTCCGGCTTCGCATCGGTCAGGCGTTCCGGGCCGAGGATCGGGATTCGCATGCCCGGCGTGAACTTGCCCTGCTTGTAGGGATTTCGGTCTACGGTGAAGTCCAGGAAGTCCGTCCCAATGCCACAGTAGTTGAGCAGGGTGTTGCCTTTCCCTGGGGCGCCGTACCCGAGAATTCTCTTCTTCGAGTTCTTGGCTTCGATCAGGAATGCGAGCAGGGCGCGCTTGGTTTCCTGAACCTGGGAAGCGAAGCCTGCATATCGCTCAAGTCCGTCCAGCCCAAAACCGTGTTCGAGCTCAATGAGTGCCGCGATGTTTCGCTCGATGCCGTGAGACGGGTCTTCGCTGTGTCGAGCGTAGATTCGCAGTGACCCTCCGTGCGTCGGCAAGCGTTCGACGTCAAAGACCGTGAGTCCATGCGCGGCGAATACACGCCGTACGGTTGTAAGTGAGAAGTAACTGAAGTGCTCGTGGTAAATCGTGTCGAACTGGTTGTGCAGCATCAGTTCGAGCAGATGCGGGAATTCCATCGTGATCACGCCCCGCGGGGACAGCAGGGCCTTCATCCCGCCCACGAAGTCGTTGAGCTGCGGCACGTGCGCTAGGACATTGTTCCCCAGCAACAGGTCGGGCTTGCCGAATTCCGCGGCGATCTCCGGGGCTGTCTGCGTGCCGAAGAAGCAGACCTTCGATTGCACGCCGCGCTTCTCGGCCGCCAGGGCCACGTTGGCTGCTGGCTCGATCCCGAGCACCGGGATGCCCCGCGCCACGAAGTGTTGCAGCAGGTAACCGTCGTTGCTCGCGATCTCGACGACGCGGCTGTGCGTCCCGAGCCCGAAGCGGGCGACCATCGCATCGGTGTATCGCCGCGCGTGCTCCACCCAGGAGTCGCTGTAGGACGAGAAGTAGGCGTATTCGCTGAAGATGTCCCCGGGGGCCACGAATTCCGCGAGCTGAACGAGGAAGCAGTGTGCACACACGTAGGCATGAAGCGGGTAATAGCGCTCCATGTGGTTGAGCTGCTCCGGCGTGATGTGGGTCTGGCACAGCGGCGACATTCCGAGGTCGACGAAGGTGTGCCGGAGGGGGTGGCCGCAGAAGCGGCAGGAGAGTTCTTGCGTCACTGCGATGCGCCCAGGCTGAGCCGAGTATTGACAATAGTCACGTCGAGGCGACGCAGCTTAGCGCCGGGGCGCAGGCGGCTGCGGGGAGCAAGTTCGCGTATTTTCCCCGCCCTCGAGGGCGTGCCGCTGGGGAGAACCGTGCAATGCTTCAAGTTACGGGGGGAAGTAGGAGGCGTACCATCCGGTTGGGCACGATAATATAAGAGCCTCGGGGACACATCTGGTATTGCGTGAACGGCGGCCCGGTGCGCCGTGTACCCTTGGAACCTACATGGAGTTGGGACGGATGAACCGTGGGTGAATGGCTTTCAGAGATCTGGCGGACACGGGAAATCCTGTTCTTTCTGGCCTGGCGCGACGTCAAGGTTCGCTACAAGCAGGCTGCCCTGGGCGTCGCCTGGGCGGTCATCCAGCCCCTGAGCACGATGATCGTGTTCGCGTTCTTCTTCGGACAGGTCGCCAAGATACCGAGCGACGGGGTGCCCTACCGGCTGTTCTCCTACACGGGTCTCCTGCTGTGGACCTATTTCTCGGTCGCCCTGGGCCAGGTCGGCAACAGCCTGGTCGCGAACTCGAACCTCATCACCAAGATCTACTTTCCGCGGGTGCTGCTGCCGGCGGCTGCCGCGCTGGCGGGCCTGCTGGACCTGCTGGTCGGGTCGGTGTTCCTGGTCGGCCTGATGATCTACTACCACGTGGCTCCGGGCTGGTCCGTGCTGCTGACGCCGCTGTTCGTCGTCGAGACGGTGCTGCTGGTGATGGGGCTCGGGATGTTGCTGGCCGCCCTCAATGTCCGCTACCGGGACGTGAAGTACACGATCCCGTTCGCCGTGCAGATCGGGCTGTTCGTCACCCCGATCATCTACCCGATGTCATTCTTCTCCGGGCGCCTGCAGTCCTGGCTTGCCCTGAATCCGATGGCCGGCATCGTCGAGGGCTTCCGCGCCTGCCTGCTGAACACGCCGGTCGACTGGCCGCTCGTGGGTTCCTCCTGGGCCATCACGCTCGTGCTGTTTGTGGTCGGTAGCCTGCACTTCCGCAGCACCGAACGCGTCTTCGCCGACATCGTCTGAATCTCCCATGGCCGAATCCATCACCGTCGAGAACCTGTCCAAGCGCTACGAGATCGGCGCCCTGCGGCGCGATACCCAGCTGCGCGAGCAGCTGATGAGCCTGGTGCGTGCGCCGTTCAAGCGTCACGCGCCGAAGGAGGTGCTGTGGGCGCTGCGTGACGTGTCCTTCAGCGTCCAGGAGGGCGAGGTCGTCGGGATCATCGGCCGCAACGGCGCCGGCAAGAGCACGCTCCTCAAGGTGCTGTCCAAGATCACCTATCCGACCACGGGCCGCGTGCGCGCGCGAGGGCGCGTTGCCTCGCTGCTCGAGGTCGGCACGGGATTCCACGAGGAGCTGACCGGCCGCGAGAACATCTACCTGAATGGCTCGATCCTCGGCATGAAGAAGCGCGAGGTCGACAAGAAGCTCGATGCCATCGTGGAGTTCTCGGGCGTCGAGCGCTTCATCGACACCCCCATCAAGCGCTATTCGAGCGGCATGCGCATGCGTCTCGGATTTGCGGTCGCGGCCCACCTCGAACCCGATGTACTGATCGTCGACGAGGTTCTGGCCGTGGGCGATGCGGCCTTCCAGAAGAAGTGCCTGAGTGCCATGCAGGAACTGCAGGGCGGCGGCCGTACCGTCCTGTTCGTGTCCCACAACATGGCGGCGGTCGAGAACCTGTGCACGCGCGGGCTGTGGATCGCCAACGGCCAGGTCCGCATGGACGGCGGCACCCACGAGGTTATCGAGGCCTACATGAATTCGTTTACCTCCGCCGAGGACGCCGGCGCGGAGCTGAATGTGGTCGATGGCCGGCGCGGCACCGGCGAGGTGCGCTACACGCGGGTCGAGTTCCTGTCCCAGGCGCGCGAGCCGCAGCCCGTCACCCGCAGTGGCAAGGCGATGGTGGTGCGCATGCACTACCACGCCAACGAGCCGATCGAGCGGCCCTGCTTCGGTCTCAAGGTCCTCACCGACATGGGAACGCTGGTCACGGACGCCAGCACCTGGCTGCACGGCATCGACATCCCGCTCGTGCCCCCGGGCGACGGCTACGTCGACCTCGAGATCGACTTCCTGAACCTGCTGCCGGGGCGCTACTACCTGACCCTGTGGATCGATTCCGTGATCCGGCAGGGCAGGATCTTCGATGCGATCGAGCACGCCATGCACCTGGATATCGAGGAGGCTCCGGTCTACAACTCGAGCCGGCGCATCGACAGCCGCTATGGGCTGGTCTACTTCCCGCAGCGCTGGAACCTCGAGGGCATCAGCCGCACCCCCGATGTCGAGGTGCGCTCGGGCACCCGCTGAGCAGGCTGCCGCAAACCGGGCGCCGGCCAACATCATGCGCATTTTCGTCACGGGGGTTAACGGCTACATCGGTGCGGTGCTTGCGCCGTACCTGGCCGAGCGCGGCATGACCGTGGTCGGCCTCGACACCGGTTACTACCGGGATGGCTGGCTCTACAGCGACGACCGGCGGGCGCCAACCAGCCCGTTCACGCTGAACAAGGACCTGAGGTCGGTCACCCCCCGGGACCTCGAGGGCTGCGAGGCGGTCGTGCACCTCGCCGAGCTTTCCAACGATCCCCTCGGCCAGAACAAGCCCGCCGTCACGCACCAGATCAATCACCGCGGCTCGGTCGCCCTCGCGCAGCACGCCCGCGCGGCCGGCATCGCGCGCTTCGTCTACACCTCATCCTGCAGCGTGTACGGCGCCGGCAACGGCGACTTCCTCGACGAGAGCGCCACGGTCAACCCGCAGACCGCCTACGCCGAGTGCAAGGTACTGGTCGAGCGCGACCTAGGCGCCATGGCCGGGCCGGGCTTCTGCCCGGTGTTCCTGCGCAACGCCACCGCGTTCGGCCCGTCGCCGCGGATGCGATTCGACATCGTGATCAACGACCTGTGCGCGCTCGCCTGGACCACCCGGCGAATCGCCATGACCAGCGACGGCAGTCCCTGGCGGCCGGTCGTGCACGTCCAGGACATCTGCCAGGCGGTGTACCTGAGCCTCATCGCGCCCGCGGATCAGGTCTCCGGGCGGGTGTTCAACGTGGGCCAGGACTCCGAGAACTACCGGGTTCGGGAGCTCGCCCAGATCGTCTCCGAGGAATTCCCCGACTGCAGCGTCAGCGTCGGCTCGTCGGCGGGCGACAATCGCAGCTACCGCGTGAGCTTCGGGCGCATCCACGCCGAGCTGCCGGGATTCACCTGCCGCTTCACCGCGCGGGATGGGGTGCGCCAGCTGCACGAGCTGTTCGAGCGCATCCAGATGCAGCCGGACACCTACCAGTTCCGGGCCTTCACGCGCCTGAAGCAGCTGAAGTACCTGCAGGGAACGCGCCAGATCGACGACGAGTTCTATTGGCGCTGACATGCGCTTCCAGACCCTCGGCATTGCCGGCGCCGCGCTCGTGAGGATCGAGCCGCATACGGATGAGCGCGGGTTCTTCGCGCGTACTTTCTGTGCGCGCGAGTTTGAGGCCCGCGGCCTGCGCGCGGACTTCGTGCAGTCGAGCATCTCGCTGAACCATCGCAGCGGCACGGTCCGCGGGCTGCACTTGCAGTGGCCGCCCTCGCAGGAGCACAAGCTCGTGCGCTGTGTGCGCGGCGCCATCTTCGATGTCCTGCTCGACCTGCGACCGGGGCAGCCCACCTACTTGAGTCACCTCGGGTTCGAGCTCAGCGGGGACAACCGCGACGCCCTCTACATTCCGGCGGGGGTTGCCCACGGCTTCCAGACCCTCGCCGATGACAGCGAGGTGCTCTACCAGATGACCGATTTCCACGCGCCGGAGCTGGCCACCGGGGTGCGCTGGGACGACCCGGCGTTCGGCATCGAGTGGCCGCAGCCGGTCGCGAGCGTGATCGCCGCGCGCGATGCGGCCTATCCCGACTTCTCGAAGGACGGGTTCGAGGCCGAGCTTGCGCGACGCAGCGCCGGGGAGGGCGCATGAACGACGGCGCGGCCGCGGCGCAGGACCTGGCCGAAGGCCGGGAGCTGCATGCCTTCGCCTCGCGGCTGTTCCCCATCTGCCGCAGCATCACCGGCAACGGCGTGCGCGAGACCCTGCGGCTGATCGGCGAGCGCGTGCCCCTGGTGCGCCACGAGGTGCCGAGCGGCACCCGGGTCTTCGACTGGGAGGTGCCGCTGGAGTGGAACATCGAGGATGCCGCGATCGTGGATCCGGACGGGCGGCGCGTCGTCGATTTCGCCCGGCACAACCTGCACGTGGTGAGCTACTCCGAGCCGACCGACGCGGTGCTCGATCTGCCGCAGGTCCTGCAGCGCCTGCATGCGCTGCCGGAGACACCGGACTGGATCCCTTACCGTACGAGCTACTACCAGCGCAGCTGGGGCTTTTGCACCACGGCGCGCGAGCGCGATGCGCTGCGGCCCGGTCGCTACCGCGCCCAGGTGAAGAGCTCGCTCGCCCGGGGCTCGCTCACCTATGGCGAGCTCGTTGTCCCGGGGCGCAGCCGTGACGAAGTGCTGTTCTTCACCCACGTCTGCCATCCGTCACTGGCCAACGACAACACCAGCGGCATGGCGGTGGCCACCGCGCTGGCGGAGTGGATCGCGAAGGAACCCCGTCGCTACAGCTATCGCTTCGTGTTCGCACCCGGAACGATCGGGTCGCTGACCTGGCTTGCCCGCAACGAGAGGCGCCTGAAGCACATCCGGCACGGCCTGGTACTCGGGCTGCTCGGGGACCCGGGCGCGCTCACCTACAAGCGCTCGCGCGACGAGGACCGTCCCATCGATGCGATCGGTGCCTGCGCAGTGAGCGGCCGGGGCAGTACCGTCGGCTTTTCGCCCTACGGGTACGACGAGCGGCAGCTGTGCTCGCCGGGCTTCAACCTCCCCGTGGGGAGGCTCACGCGCTCGGTGAACGGCGGCTATCCCGAGTACCACACCTCGGCGGACAACCTGAGCCTGATCACGGCCAGCGCCCTGGCCGAGAGCCTCGGGGCGTGCCGGGACATCGTGGAGATGATCGAGCACGATGGCCGATACCGGAACCTGAGCCCCAAGGGCGAGCCGCGCCTGGGCAAGCGCGGGCTCTACGGGGCGGTGGGCGGCCGGCACCCGGGCCGCCGCGAGGAGGCGTTTCTGTGGGTGCTCAACCAGTCCGACGGCCGGCATTCGCTCCTGGACATCGCGCGGCGCTCCGGGCTGGCCTTCAGGGAGCTGCGGGCGGCGGCCGGTGAGCTGGAGTCGGCCGGGCTCCTGCGCCGGGTGGGGGCGCGAGCGCCATCCGTGAAGGGCTCCACAGCCCGCAGGCGGCGAGGCACTAGAATAGGGCGCAAGCCATGAAAGTCGTCCTTTTCTGCGGCGGGCTCGGCACGCGCCTTCGGGAGCACTCCGACACCATCCCCAAGCCCCTGGTGAACATCGGCTACCGCCCGCTGCTGTGGCACCTGATGCGCTACTACGCGCATTTCGGGCACCGCGACTTCATCCTGTGCCTGGGCTACCGCGGCGACATGATTCGCGAGTACTTCCTCAAGTACAACGAGGCGATGTCGAACGACTTCACCTGGCGCGACGGCGGCCGGCGCATCGAGCTGCACAGCCACGACGCCCAGGACTGGAACGTGACCTTCGTGGACACGGGCCTGCACAGCAACATCGGCCAGCGCCTGCTGCGGGTACGGCCGTACCTGGAGGGCGAGGCCGACTTCCTCGCGAACTACTCCGACGGCCTCTCGAACGCGCCGCTCGACCAGATGGTCGCCGACTTCCGGGCCAAGCAGGCGGTCGCGAGCTTCGTGTCCGTCAAGAGCCCCCAGAGCTTCCACACCGTCACGGCGGGACCCGACGGCACGGTGACCGCCCTCGGGGCGCTTCACGACGTGGAAGTGCGCATCAACGGCGGCTTCTTCGTCCTGCGGCGGGACATCTTCGACGTCCTGCACGAGGGCGAGGAACTCGTCGAGCAGCCCTTCGGGCGCCTCATCACCCAGCGCCGCCTGATCGCCTTCCCGTGGGACGGCTTCTGGCAGTGCATGGATACTTTCAAGGACAAGATCACCTACGAGCGCATGGAGGCGAAGGGGGATTCCCCCTGGAAAGTCTGGCAGGCGGCTAGTGCAGCGCCGCGATGAAATCCGCGGCACGCCGTGCGGGCTGCGCTTCGGGTCGGGCCGCGTAGGCGCTCGCCTTCTCGCTCAGCTCGCGGTACAGGGCCGCATCGTCCCACAGGCGGCGCAGGGCACCGACCCAGGCCTCCAGCGGCTCCTCGCGACCCACCAGCAGTCCCCCGGGGCCCACCGATTCCGGCAGCGCGGCGTAATTCGTCGCGAGCGCCGGGATGCCGGAGGCCTGGCATTCCGTGACCACGCGCCCCCAGGTCTCCTCCCACTCGCTGGGAACCAGCAGCACCCGCGTGCTGCCGTACAGCCCCAGCATGTCCTGGGCCGGGCGCTGCCAGATCACGTTCGGGAGCCCGCGCGCCTCGCTGCGCAGCGTGCTCACGAAGGCGTCGTGAGCGTGCCAGGCTTCCCGGAACACGAACGGGATGTCCGGGCACGCCTGTGCGAGCTTCAGAGCCGTGGCGCCTCCCTTGATGCGGCGCGGATTGACCATGGTGACGTGCCGGCGGGTGGTGGCGGTCCGGTAGGCCGCGATGTCCACCAGGGGCGGGATGACCATCGCGTCGCGCCCGAGGAGCTTGTGCACCGCCTGCGCGGTGTACGCCGAGTTGGCGAGGAAGCGCATGCCGTCCAGGAGCTCCGGGCGCCCGAGCCTGCGCAGCGCGACGAGCTCGTGGAAATAGAAGTGGGTCGGCACCCCGGTCGCGCGCGCCGCGGCGGCGAGCTCGAAGGCCCAGTCAGCGCCGCCGGCCACCACCAGCGCGTCGGGGCGGAAATCGGCGATGACCTCGGCAAGGCCCTTCTGGTGCTGGTAGCCGCGGTACACGCGCGTGCCGCGGTAGGAATCTGCCGGGAACAGGCGGCCGCTCATCCGGCTCGAGATGCGGTTGCGCAGCCAGGTGCCGTCGTACTTCGTGATCTGGCACATCACGGCCGCCTCGTGCCCCATGCGGCCGAGTTCCTGCACGAGGTCGAAGGTGGTGGTTTCCACGCCCCCGAGCAGCTGCGGCAGGTAGGCGCGCGGATTCACGAAAAGAACTCTCAACCAGAGGCCTCCACGCCGGGCCGCCGCGGAAAGCGCCGGGCGGGGCTGCATACGATAACCACATCATCGCGGTACGGGCGTGATCATGTGGGAAACGTGAGATGACGCAACGTGTCGCTCCCCGACGACCCACTGGTCAGCATCGTCACGCCGGTCTACAACGGCGCCGACTACCTGCGTGAGTGTCTCGAGAGTGTGCTGGCACAAAGTTACACCAGCTGGCGCTGCACCGTCGTCAACAATTGCAGCACCGACGGCACGCTGGACATCGCGCGCGAGTTTGCCGCACGCGATGCGCGCGTGCGCGTGCTCACCAACGAGCGCTTCCTGCCGCTGATCGCCAATCACAACCACGCCCTCACCCTGATCGAGCGCGAGGCACAGTTCGGCAAGCCGCTCATGGCCGACGACTGGCTGGCGCCCACGTGCCTGGAGCGCCTGGTCGCGAGCACCCGCGGCCACCCGACCGTCGGGCTCGTCTGCTGTGCGGCGCGAACCGGGAGCGACCGGGTGCTGTTCGACAACCTCCCGGGCGGGGCCGAAGGCGTGACCTACCTGTCGGGTCGCGACGCGGCGCGGCTCGGCTTCCTGGAAGAGCGGTACTTCTTCGGCTCGCCCACCACGATGCTCATGCGCGCGGACCTGATCCGCAAGCGCGCGCCCTTCTACAACCCGGAGAACTTCCAGGCCGACGAGGAAGCGTGCTACGACCTGCTGCGCGAGAGCGACTTCGCCTTCGTGCACGAGCCGCTCGCGTTCGTGCGCATGCATGCACGCAGCCACACCTCCACGACCTTCCACCTCTTCAGCCTCGCCAGCTGCCACACCTACGCACTCGCGCGCTACGGGCCCTACTTCCTGACGGGGGACGAGCTCCGGCGGCGCCTCGCGCAACGCCTGCGGGAGTACTACTCGAGGCTCGCACTCGGGGTGCTCGAGCGGCGCGACGACGACTTCTGGGAATTCCACCGGCGCATGCTGGGGATGATCGGGCACCCGCTCAACCGCTCGCGGCTCGCGGTCGCGGTCGCCGTGCGGGTGCTGCGCCGGCTGGCCTCGCCCCGTGGCCTGGGTCAGCGGGTGCTGGCGCACCTGCGCATCGGCAAGCGGCAGGCGCCTCAGTAGGGCACCGCCGAGCGCACGTGCACGTCGGTGACCTCCATGCCGCGCGGCAGCCGGGTGATGGCGAGGACGAGTTCCCCCACGGCGTCCGCTTGCAGCAGCGGACCTGGCCGGTAGGGCTTGCCCTCGTGCGCGTAGATCCGCCGCATGCGCGGGGTCGCGGTGCGACCCAGGAACAGGCTGGACACGCGCACGCCCTCGGTGTTCAGGTCCTGGCGCAGGCTGTCGGTGAGGCCCTGCACGGCGTGCTGGGTCGCCTTGTAGAGCGCAACGCCCGCACCCGGATTGCGCGTGATGCTCGAGTTGAGGAAGACCACCTGGCCCCGGGCCCGCGCCAGGTGAGGCAGCAGCGCCTGCGTCAGCAGGAAGGGCGCCCGCACGTTGATGTCGAACAGGCGGGCGAAACTGGCCGCATCCGTGTCACCCGGGCGCGTCCACTCGTACTCCCCGGCGCAGTGCAGCAATAGATCGAGTCCACGCATCTGGGTGGCGACCTCCCGCGCCAGCGCGCGGATCTCCACGGGGGAGCTGAGGTCCGCCCTGAGCGTGCCCCCGATGCGACGCGCGCCGATCTTCTTGGCCACCTGCGCGAGCTTGCGCGGCTGCCGCCCGACGATGAAGACCCGGTGGCCCGCGCGCGCGAGCGCGAGGGCTGCGGATTCACCGATACCGGAGGTCGCGCCGGTGACGAGGGCAGTGGGTCGTGTCTTCACGAAACTAAAGATGGTTTGCCGGGGTTCGCACGGTCAAGTCCGGATGGCGAAACTGTGCCCGAATTGACACACTAACACCCAGGGAAAGCACCGGACCCAAAATGCTGGAACTGACGCTTGAACCAGTTCGGCGCCGTGCGACACGCATCCTGTGTATCGGGGCCCACTGTGACGACATCGAGATCGGCTGCGGCGGCACGCTGCTGAAGCTGCTCGCGCGCGGGTCCTGGGACGTCACCTGGGTCGTCTTCAGCTCGAGCCCGCAACGCGCCGCGGAACTGCGCGTCAGCTCGCGCCACTTCCTGCGCCGCGCGCACCACTCGCACCTGGTGAGCTACGAGTTCCGCGACAGCTACTTCCCCGGCGACTACACGACCATCAAGGACACGTTCGGCCAGCTGCGGCGCCTCCCGGACCCGGACCTGATCTTCACGCACCATCACGCCGACCGTCACCAGGACCACCGCCTGCTGAGCGAGCTCACCGGCAACGTGTTCCGCAGGCACCTGGTGCTCGAGTACGAGATACCGAAGCTCGAGGGCGGCCTCACCACGCCCAACGCCTACGTCCAGCTCACCCGCGCGCAGGCGAACGCCAAGGTGCGTGCGCTCCTGAAGAGCTACGTCAGCCAGCGCCACCGTCCCTGGTTCCGGGCCGAGACCTTCGAGGCGCTGATGCGCCTGCGTGGCGTGGAGGCGGGGGCGGGCACGGGCTGGGCTGAAGGCTTCCACGCCGCCAAGTTCAACATCGGATGACCCGGCCCGCGCTCGGGCACGGAGCCTGTGGCGCGACCCGCGTGGCGGTCATGGCCGCGCTCATCGCCGTGGTCGCACTCGGTGCGTGGTACTGGCGCATGCACGGGGCCGCAGCGCTCGCGCCGCCGCCCACGCCCGCGCCGCAACCACCGCCAGCGGCTGCCCCGGGGGCGAGGACACCGCCGGCCGCGGCGCTCCCGCCCGCTTCATTACCGGGCACCGTCGCGGATCCCTCCGCGGCGCCCGCGACGGAGGCGGCCGCTCCCGGTGCGTCGGATGCCGACCGGCGACAGGACGAGAAGATCGCGCGCGGGCTCGCGGCGCTCCCGGACGGTAGCGGCATCCTGGTCGTGGACACCCCCCCGGCCAGCCCGGCCGCCGAGCTGCACCTGCAGCGCGGCGACGTCCTCACCGCGATCAACGGCGAGAAGGCCATGGGGCCGGAGGATTTCGTGCGCATCTATCGCGCGCAGGGACTGCCGACGCAGCTGACCGTGATGCGCGAGGGCAGGGAGCTTCACCTGCACTGAGCCCCGGTAGCGCGTGTCGCGTGGTGGCGTTTGCGCAATGTAAGGGTCGGAGGGTGTCGGTGGAATTTACGAACCCGCCGGGCATCGCTGCAGGAGCCCGCTGATTACGCGCCGTATTCCGGGGCGGCATGGATGTTGCTTTAATAAGCCTTCGGCCGAACGGGGCGGGATGCCCCCTGTTATGTCCAGAGGGAGCATGAAGAACTACGTTTACGGGGCGATGCTGGCCCTGCTCCTTGCCGCGTCCGGGGCGGTCGCCCAGACCGACGTCCTGGTCTCCCACGGTGACAACGGCCGCACCGGCCAGAGCCTGAACGAGCCGACGCTCACGACCTCGAGCGTGACCAGCTCGACCTTCGGCAAGCTCTATTCCTTCCCCCTGGATGGCGTGACCTACGCCCAGCCGCTGGTCAAGGCCAACCTCGCGATCCCCGGCAAGGGCACCTACAACGTGGTGTTCCTCGCCACTGAACACGCGAGCGTCTATGCGCTCGATGCCGACACGGCGACCCCGGTCTGGCACCGCAGCTTCATCAACCCGGCCACCGGGCTCACGACCCGCACCACCAACCCTTCGCTCGAGGACATCGTCCCCGAGGTCTCGATCACCTCTACACCCGTGATCGACCCGACAGGCGGCACGCTCTACGTGCTGGCCGAGACCATCCAGACCGGCCAGTCCGCCTACTACTGGCTGCACGCCCTGGACATCACCACCGGGCTCGACAAGGTGCCCGCCGTGCAGATTCAGGCCTCGGTCGGCAGCGGGGCGGTGCCGCTCACCATCGTCGCGGCGACCAGCGTGCAGCGGCCGGGACTGGTGTTCGTGAACGGCACGGTCTACGTGGCCTTCGGTTCCAACGGCGACAACTTCCCCTGGGTGGGCTGGCTGGTCGGCTACAACGGGACGACGCTCGCGCAGACCACGGTCTTCTGCACCTCCCCCGGCGGCGCGCAGGGCTCGGGCGTGTGGCACAGCGGCGAGGCGCCGCCGGTCGACAGCCAGGGCAACCTCTACATCTCCACCGGCAACGGCTACTTCAGCGCGGGAAATTCCTGGGGCGACTCCTGGGTGAAGCTCTCGACCGCGGGCACCCTGGCGGTCGCGGACTACTTCAGCCCCTTCAACACGCAGGCACTCGGGAACGCGGACCTCGACCTGTCCTCGGCCGGAATCCTCGTGCTGCCCGACGGTGCTGGCAGCGCCGCCCACCCGAACCTGCTGGTCGGCACGGGCAAGGACGGGGAGATGTACCTCGTCGACCGCTCGAACATGGGCCGGTTCAACGGCTCCTACTCCACGCCCAACAGCCAGATCGTCCAGTACATTCCCGGGCAGGTCGGCGTCGGGGCGATCACGCCCACCAACCCGACGCTGCCCTACGTCTCCAACAGCTACACGAGCCCGGCGTACTGGCAGAACCACGTCTACTTCTGCGGCGTGGCGGATGCCTGCAAGTCGTTTTCTCTGAGCAACGGCCTTCTGAGCACGACCCCGGTCTCCCGGACTCCCACGACCTTCCCATACCCGGGCTCGCAGCCAGTGGTCTCCGCCGCGAGCAGCAGCGCCACGAGTGCCGTGCTGTGGGCGGTCGAGCGCAACACCACGAGCAACACCTCGGTCCTGCACGCCTACGATGCGACCAACCTCGGAAGCGAGCTCTACAACAGCACGCAGGCCGCGAACAACCGCGACACCGGCGGGATCCCGGTCAAGTTCGCCGTTCCCACGGTGGCCAACGGCAAGGTGTTCGTCGGCACGCAGGCAACGGTCGATGTCTACGGCCTGCTCTCCGGCGCACCGGCCACCCTCGCAGCCCCCGTGCTGAGCCCGGCGCCCTCGACCTACACCACCGCCCAGTCGGTCACGCTCACGGCCACCTCCGGTGCCACCATCTACTACACCCTCGATGGCTCCCTGCCGACGCTCGGCTCGAGCGTGTACAGCGCCCCGCTCGCGGTGACCGCCACCGCGACCGTGAAGGCGATGGCGGTCAAGAGCGGGTCGCTGACGAGCGCCGTGGCCTCCGGCACCTACACCATCACCCCGGTCGTCTCGATCCACTACGTCCAGGGGAACTACGGCACCCCCCAGAGCCCGCAGGCGAGCCTCGCGGTGAAATACACGGCCGCGCAGCAGCAGGGCGACCTCAACGTGGTCGTGGTCGGCTGGAACGACTCCACCGCCACGGTGAAGAGCGTGACCGACTCCGCCGGCAACAGCTACGCGCTCGCGGTCGGTCCCACCGTGCTCAGCGGGGTGGCAAGCCAGGCCATCTACTACGCCCCCAACATTGCTTCGGCCGCGGCCGGCGCCAACAGCGTCACGGTGGCCTTCAACGGGTCGGCGGCCTACCCTGACATCCGCATCGCCGAGTACAGCGGCCTTGCCGTCGCCGCGCCGGTGGATGTCGTAGCAGGCGCGAGTGGCAGCAGCGCCACCGCCTCGAGCGGCGCTGTGGCGACTACCAATGCGAACGACCTGATCGTGGGCGCGGACCTCACCGTGCAGTACACCGTCGTGGGCTCCGGGTTCACCTCGCGGCTCCTCACGGTCCCGGACGGGGACATCCTTGAGGACCGCACCGTGACGGCGACCGGCAGCTACGCCGCGACCGCCTCGATCAGCCCGGCCGGCCAGTGGGTGATGCAGCTCGTCGCCTTCAAGGCGGCGACCGGCACGGTCGCCCCGCCCACGCCGACCGCACCGACGGGCCTAACCGCGACCGCCACCGGCGCCACCGCGGTCAACCTCGCCTGGACGGCCGCCACAGAGACCGGGGGCAGCATCGCCCAGTACCTGATCGAGCGCTGCCAGGGCTCGGGCTGCTCGACGTTCGCGCAGGTCGGCACCTCGGCGACGACGAGCTACGCCGACAGCGGCCTCAGTGGTTCGACCACCTACAGCTATCGCGCGCGCGCCAAGGATGCTTCGGGGAACACCGGCCCGTACTCCAACACGGCCACCGTGACCACGGCCGCCGGGATCCCGAGCGCCCCGACCAACCTCATCGCCACGCCCTCGGGCAGCACGCAGATCGGGCTCACCTGGGGCGCGAGCAGCGAGGCGGGCGGCACCATCGCGCAGTACCTGATCGAGCGCTGCCAGGGCTCGGGATGCTCGAGCTTCACCCAGGTCGCGACCTCGACCACGCTCAGCTTCACCGATACCGGCCTTGCCGGGGCCACGAGCTACAGCTACCGCGTCCGCGCCAAGGACAGCGTAGGCACCACCGGGGCGTACTCGAACGTCGCGAGCGGCACCACGGCGGCGCCGACCTTCACCGCACCCTCGGGCCTTGCCACGACGGTGGCGAGTGCCACGCAGGTCAACCTTGCCTGGACGGCCGGCAGCGAGACCGGGGGGACGATCAGCCAGTACCGCATCGAGCGCTGCCAGGGTTCCGGCTGCAGCAGCTTCGCGCAGGTGGCGACCAGCACCACGCCTGCCTACAACGATGCGACGCTGAGCGCCGCCACCACGTACTCGTACCGCGTGCGGGCGGCCGATGCCGCCGGCAACACCAGCGGCTATTCGAACGTGGCGACGGCGACGACCCCGGCGGGCAGCGGGCCGCCGCCGATCACCTTCGTGCAGGTGGGCTATGCCACGCCGCAGAGCCCGCAGTCTCGCGTCGCGGTGACCTTCGGGACCCGACAGACCGCCGGTGACCTCAACGTGGTCGTCGTGGGATGGAACGATGCGACGGCGACGGTCGGCTCGGTCACCGACTCGGCCGGCAACAGCTACCAGCTCGCCGCCGGTCCCACGGTCATCGCAGGCACCGCCTCGCAGGCGATCTACTACGCGGCGAACATCGTCGGCGGCAGCAACACGCTCACGGTCAGCTTCTCATCCGCCGCCGTGTACCCCGACGTCCGCGCGCTCGAGTACTCCGGGATCGCCACGACGGCCCCGGTCGACGTCACCGCGGCGGCCAGTGGCACGGGTACGCTGAGCGCCTCGCCCGCGGTGACCACCACCAACGCGAACGACCTCCTGGTCGGGGCCAACCTCGTGCTCACCACGACCACCGGGCCGGGTGCGGGATTCGTGAGCCGGGTGATCACCAACCCGGACTCGGACATCGCCGAGGACCGGGTGGTAACGGCCACGGGGAGCTACAGCGCCACGGCACCGCTATCCCCCTCTGCGCCCTGGATCATGCAGCTGGTGGCCTTTAAGCGGCACCCCTGAGGGGCCGACGGCCGCGCCTGGCCGGGAGCGCAGGACCCGCCCCGGGGGCTCAGGGAGGCCCTGGCAGGGTGCCCGTAACCGCCCTCTAACCCCGTGATCCGAAAGGGTCCGTCTGAAGCGTCGCCGCGGGCGTACCGCTTCCCTTTCCTCCCTCCAACTGTGATGCCCTTCACAGTGTGGCCGCACAGGAGCTTTACACTCTCCTGTAAAGTTGCGCCCGCGCCGGCTGCCTAGAACACGTTTAGACACAAATTCCAGCTGCATGAGAATCCGGGTCCTCGGACAGAACGTCCCGATGTCGATCGCCGTGCTCGCGATGGCGGAGGCGACGATTGCCTTCCTGTCGATGTACGCGGCCGTGTGCATCCGCTTCGGAACGCCGGTCACCCGGATCGCCGAGCTGCAGCGGCAGGTCGGCGCGCTGTGGCCGCGCGCGGGGCTGTTCGCGCTGATCGTCGTGGTGTGCCTGCTCGCCTTCGGGCTCTACAGCGCCCGGCAGCGTGCCCAGCTCTCCGGTGTCCTGGTGCGCGTCTTCGCCGCCCTGGTCATCGCCACCTGCGCCATCTCGGCGGTCTTCTACCTCATGCCGACCATGCACCTGTGGCGCGGCGTCGAGGCGCTGTCGGTGATCATCGCCGGCTGCGGGATCGTGCTCTCGCGCATCGTGTTCGTGCGCGCGGTCGACCAGGAGGTCTTCAAGCGCCGGGTGCTCGTGTACGGCGCGGGGGCGGCCGCATCCGCGGTGGCCAACCTGCGCCGCTCGGCCGATCGTCGCGGCTTCCAGCTGGTTGGCTTCGTGCAGCCGGACCAGGAGGCCTGTTCGGTACCGCCGGAGCGCCTGCTCGACCCGCACGGGAGCCTGCGCGAACTGTGCGAGGCCCAGGGCGTCAACGAGGTCGTCGTGGCGATGGACGACCGGCGCCGGGGCTTCCCGATCCGCGAGCTCCTGGACTGCCGGCTCGCCGGCGTCGACGTCACCGAGCTTTTGACCTTCCTCGAGCGCGAGACCGGGCGCGTGCGCCTGGACGTGCTCAACCCCAGCTGGATGATCTTCGGGCAGGGGTTCCGGCGCGACCCGGTGCGCCTGTTCTCCTCGCGCATGCTGGACCTCGCGGCGAGCTTCGGGGTGCTGCTGATCTCCTTCCCGTTCATGATCCTCACCGTCCTCGCCATCAAGATCGAGGATGGGCTGTCGGCCCCGACCCTGTACAGCCAGCGCCGCGTGGGCCTGGGTGGCAAGGAGTTCAGCGTCCTCAAGTTCCGCAGCATGCGGGTGAACGCCGAGGCCAACGGCGCGGTGTGGGCGCAGCGCTCGGACCCGCGCGTGACGCGGGTCGGCGCAGTGATCCGCAAGCTGCGCATCGACGAGCTGCCGCAGATCCTGAACGTGCTGCGCGGCCACATGAGCTTCATCGGGCCGCGCCCGGAACGCCCGGAGTTCGTGGCGGAGCTGTCGGAGAAGATTCCCTACTACGTGCAGCGGCACTACGTGAAACCCGGGATCACCGGCTGGGCGCAGCTGTGCTATCCCTACGGCTCCTCCGAGCAGGACGCGCTCGAGAAGCTGCAGTACGACCTGTACTACATCAAGAACAACAGCCTGTTGTTCGACCTTGCGATCCTGGTGCAGACGGCCGAGGTGGTGTTGCTCGGCAAGGGAGCCCGCTGATGTCGGCCGTAATGCAGCGACGCAAGCTTCTGATCCTCGAGAACGACAAGGCGCTGCGCCGCGAGCTCGAGGCGGTGTTCTCGGACCTGGACGTGACCGCCGCGGAAACCAGCGAGCAGACCCTCGCCCTGGTGCGCCGCACCGAACCGGATGTGGTGCTGTTCGACCTGGGCACCGCGCGCGAGCCGGCGGTGGCGGCGCAGAGCCTGGAGCTCCTGCGGCAGATCCTCAACATCTCCCCGGACACCAAGATCATCGCCATGACCGAGCACGATGCGCGCGAGCTCGCCGTGTCGGCCGTGGGACTCGGGGCCGCGGACTTCTACCACAAGCCGCTCGATGCCGGCGTGCTCTCGATCGTGGTGCGCCGCGCGCTGCGCATCCGCGAGCTGGAAGAGGAGAACTGGCGCCTGCGCGAGCGCACCGGGGCGATGGCGCTCGAGGGCATCATCGGCGTGAGCGATGCGATGCGCAGCCTGTGCCGCGCCATCGAGAAGGTGGCCCCCACCAATGCCACCGTGCTGCTCCTCGGGGACAGCGGCACCGGCAAGGAGCTGCTGGCGCGCGCGGTGCACCGGCTCTCGGGCCGCTCGCACAAGCCCTTCGTCGCCATCAACTGCGCGGCGATCCCCGACACGCTCCTTGAGAGCGAGCTGTTCGGCTACGAGAAGGGCGCCTTCACCGGGGCGGCCAAGCGCACCGCCGGCAAGCTCGAGACGGCCGAGGGCGGCACGGTGTTCCTGGACGAGATCGGCGAGATGCCGGCATCGCTGCAGGCGAAGCTCCTGCGCGTGGTGCAGGAGCGCACCGTCGAGCGGGTCGGCGGCCGCGTGCCGCTCGCGCTGGACCTGCGCATCGTGTGCGCCACCAACAAGAACCTCGAGCAGCTGATCGGCACGGGCGCCTTCCGCGACGACCTGTTCTACCGGCTGAGCGAGGTCACCATCCGCGTCCCGCCGCTGCGCGACCGCCAGGGCGACAGCCTGCTGCTCGCCCAGTTCCTGCTGCAGCAGATAGCCGAGCGCTTCAACAAGCCCACGCGCGGGCTTGCCCCTGACGCCATCCGCGCCATCCAGGCGCACCGCTGGCCGGGCAACGTGCGCGAGCTCGAGAACCGCATCAAGGGCGCCGTGATCATGGCCGAGGGGGTCGTGGTGACCGCCGCGGACCTGGGCCTCGAGGACCCGGGCGACGATCCGGAGTACCTGAACCTGCGCGTCGCGCGCCAGCGCGCCGAGGCACAGGCCGTGCGCCAGTCGCTCGCCGTGGCCCGCGGCAACCTGTCGCGCGCCGCGGAGCTGCTCGGCGTGACACGGCCGACGCTCTATGACCTCCTGGGTAAGCACTCCATCGACGCCGCCCAGTTCGGCAAGCACGGGCCGCAGCCGGCGGATACCGCAAGCCTCCCCGTGCCGCCCCCGCCTCCGGCCGAGCAGACCTAAAGGCACGCGCCCCCGGGGCTGGCGAACCTGAGGATGAACGGGTCGGTGCGCCCGCGGATCGCGGCGTGCGGCCGTGACCGCGGCGGTCTTCAGCGCTGCTTGAACTCTTCCGGCGTCAGCTGGTGGCGCGCGAGCAGCTTGTAGAAGTCCGTGCGGTTGCGCCGCGCCAGGCGGGCCGCCTGGCTGACGTTGCCCCCGGTGATCTGCAGGATCTGCGACAGGTAGCTGCGCGTGAACTCATCGCGCGCCTCGTCGAAGGAGGGCAGCCGTCCCGGGGTGCCCCCGAGTGACTGCTGCACGAGCTCCACCGGGATGATCGGGGTCTGCGACAGCGCCACGTTCTGGCGCACGACGTTCTGCAGCTGGCGGATGTTGCCCGGCCAGTCGGCCGTGGCGAGGAGCTCGACCGCCTCGGGCGCGTAGATCTTGCGCACCCCGGACTCCTTGGCGATCAGCGCGAGGAAGTGCGCCACCAGGAGCGGGATGTCCTCGCGGCGCCGGTTGAGCGAGGGCATCTCGATGTGCACCACGTTCAGCCGGTAGTACAGGTCCTCGCGGAACTGGCCGGCCGCCATCAGGGCCTGCAGGTCGCGGTGCGTGGCGGAGATCACGCGCACGTTCACCGGGATGGCATCGGTCGAGCCCACCGGGCGGATCACGTTCTCCTGCAGCACGCGCAGGAGCTTCACCTGCAGCCGCATCGGCATGTCGCCGATCTCATCGAGCATGAGCGTGCCGCCGTCGGCGGCCATGAAGAGGCCACGGTGCGCGCGGGTGGCGCCGGTGAAGGAACCCTTCTCGTGGCCGAACAGCTCCGACTCGAGCAGGTCCTCGGCCATGGCGCTGCAGTTGATCGCGACGAACGGCTTGTTGCGCCTCGGGCTGCCCTTGTGGATGGCGCGTGCCAGCAGTTCCTTGCCGGTGCCGCTCTCGCCGGTGATCAGGACGCGCGCATCGGTCCCGGCCACCATGTGGGCCTGGGCGAGCTTTTCCTCCATCGCCGCCGAGCGCGTGATGATCTCCGCGCGCCAGTCCTCGTCGGAGGCGCCGAAGCCGGAGATGCGCAGCGCCTTCTGGACCTGGTCGAGCAGCTCCTGCTTGTCGACCGGCTTGGTGAGGAAGCCGAAGGCGCCCATCTGGGTCGCCTGCACCGCGTCCGGGATCGTCCCGTGGGCCGTGAGGATGATGACCTTGAGCCCCGGCCAGCGGTTCTGCAGCTCCTTCAGGAGCCCGATGCCGTCCATCTGGTCCATCCGCAGGTCCGTGATCACGAGGTCAGGACGGAAGCGGCTGGAGGCGGCCAGGGCCTGGGCGGCGCTCTCCACCGCCTCCACGTCGTAGCTCTCCGCACGCAGGCGGATGGTGAGGAGGCGCAGGAGCCCCGGGTCATCGTCGACCACCAGGATCCGTGCCTTGCGTTTGCCGGTCTGATTCAAGATCGTGTCCCTCGATGGCCGCTTAGGTTACGGGTGCGGCGTGGTACCGGGTTTGCGCTCGTTCAACGAGCGCTCGATGTTGGCGATCGCCGCGAGCTTCGCGCGCGCCTCGTCGAGCTCCTTGCGCAGCCGCGCATTCTCGTCCTGCTCCGCCTGCAGTCGGTGGTTCGCATTGGCGGTGCGCTCGCGGTCGGCGCGCGCGGCATCCTGCTGCAGCCTGCGATTTTCCGCCTCGAGCGTCAAATGGTCGTCAATTTGCGAAAGCGTGAGGAAGGCGAGCGAGCGCTCGGCCGGCAGCAGCACCTCCGGGTTCGCCATCAGCTGGCGCAGCAGCGTCTGGGAGCGCGGCAGGTCGGTCGCCGGGTGGCCCGGGGTCGCCAGGATCAGGGCGAGCTTCAGCTGGTGGCTCGGGGTGGGCGCGATGTCGAAGTCGTGCTGGGCGCTGGCGATGATCTCGGCCTGCTCGGCTGCCGGCCCGCTCACCACCTTCTGCAGCACCTCGAGGTAGCCGGCGAGCATCGCCGAGGCGGTGGCCTGCGGGCTCGGGGCCGGCGCCGGCGCCGGCAGGCGCGGATTGCCCATGCTGCCGCAGCCGGCGAGGGCGAGCGCGGCCGCGAGCGTGCACAGGGCGGCGGGCTTACGCGGCATGGGCATGGGCCTTCGGCGGCGGGCTCGGTTGCGACTGGGTGGGGCTCGCCTGCATCGGCATGGTGATGCGGAAGTGCGCCCCCGGGAACTGGCCGTCGATGATCTCCACCGTGCCGCCGTGCGCGGACACGAACTCGAGCACCACCGACAGTCCGATGCCGGTGCCCTTGACCGCGGTCGAGCGCGAAGCGCGCCCGGTGTAGAAGGCGTCGAAGATGTGGGTGCGGTCCTCGGCCGGGATCCCCGGGCCACCGTCGGCCACGTCCAGCACCAGCTGCGCGCCCTGCGTGCGGGCCATCAGGTGGATGGTGCCGCCCTTGGGCGAGTACTTGACCGCGTTGGACAGGAGGTTCTCGAGGATCAACCGGATCTTGCCGCGGTCGGCCGTAAGCGTCACGTCCTCCACGTGCACGTCCAGGCGCGCGCGCTGCGACAGCAGCGTGAGCTGCTGGTTCTCCAGCACCTGCTTCACGAGCGGCCGCAGGCGGAACTCGGTGGCCTCCAGCCCCACGCTGGAGGTCTGCCAGGCGCTGAAGGACAGGACGTTCTCGATCATGCGCTGCAGCTTGATGCCGTTCTCGCGCAGGATCGCCGCCACCTCGCGCTGGTTCGAATCGAGCTCCCCGACCGCGCCGTCCATGAGCAGCTCGGTCCCCTCGCGGATGTTGGCGAGCGGGGTCTTCAGCTCGTGGCTCATGTGGCGCAGGAAGCGGTTGCGCTCATGCGCGAGCTCCAGCAGGCGCTGCCGCAGCCACTCCAGCTGCCCGCCGAGGCGCTCGAGGTCATGCGGGCCGGACACGGCGATGGTGTTCATGAGCTCGCCGCGGCCGAGCTCGCTGATGGCACGGTCGAGCTGCCGCAGCGGCCGCCCGACGCCGAGCGTCAGCACCAGCACCGCGATCACCGCGAGCGGCAGGATCGCCGCCGCCGTCAGGAGCAGGCGCTTGCGCGCCTGGAGCGTGCGGTCCTCGAGGGCGGCGACCTCGGCATCCACCTGCGCGTTGCTCTGCTGCGCGACGCGGGCGACGAGCTCGGTGAGGTGCGCGAAGCGCTCGTTGAGCGCGGCCTGCGTGCCGGCATCCTTCGGCGTCGGCGTATTCGTCACCGTGTTGCGGATGTCGGCTTGCAGCGCCCCGATCTCCTCGAGCGTCGCATGCGCATCCGGGCCTGCCTGCCGGGCGAGCTGCGAGCGGGTCTGGGAGAGCTGTGAGTCCTGGGTGCGGAAGGGCTCCAGGAGCTTCGGGTCGTTGAGCACCTCGTAGAGGCGTGCGGTGCGCTCGAGGGATGCGATCTGGCCGAAGAGGGCCTGGCTCGCGCGCGCGTTCGTGACCCCCTGCAGGACGAGCTTCTGGCCGGTATCGGCGAGGTCCCGGATCTCCAGCACGGCGGTCAGGATGGCGATCAGCAGCGGCACTGCCATCAGCGCCAGGCCGACCAGCATCAGTCCGCTCAATGACTTGGGACGCCCCCACTGCATGGGGGCGCATTCTACCTAGCGTGTCAGTCGGGCGGGCCGTTTTTGGGCCGCCCGTTCAGGGCCCATTTAGGTGCGGGATAAGCCTACCAGGGCTCGCGCTGCAGGCGCTGCTCCCAGGCGTAGGCGGTGCGCACGATGGTGTCCAGATCGTTGAGGCGCGGGCGCCAGCCGAGCACGCTGCGGATGCTCTCGGCGCGGGCCACGAGAGCGGCCGGATCGCCGGCCCGGCGCGGCTCCTCGCGCACCTTGAGGCGCCGGCCGGAGACGCGCTCGACGCTGTCGATCACTTCCCGGACGCTGTAGCCGTGGCCGTAGCCGACGTTGAGGGTCGTGGAGGTGCCCCCGCCGCGCAGGTAGGCGAGCGCATCCAGGTGGGCCGTGGCCAGGTCCTCGACGTGGATGTAGTCGCGCACGCCGGTGCCGTCCGCGGTCGGGTAGTCCGTGCCGTAGATGCTGATGTGCTCGCGCTTGCCGACGGCCGCCTCGCAGGCGACCTTGATGAGCAGGGTGGCGTTCGGGGTCGCCTGCCCGATGCGGCAGCCCGAGTCGGAACCGGCGACGTTGAAGTAGCGCAGCGCCGCATAGCGCAGCGGGCTCGCCTGGGCGACGGAGGCCAGCATCCACTCCGACATGAGCTTGGAGGTGCCGTAGGGGTTGATGGGCGCGGTCGGGGTCGACTCGGCGGCCACCCCGTCCGCCGGCGTCCCGTAGACGGCGGCGGTGGAGGAGAAGACGAAGTGCTTCACCCGGGCTTCCACGCAGCACTCCAGGAGCGTCCGCGTCGAGCAGGTGTTGTTGGCGTAGTACTTGAGCGGCTCGCGCACCGACTCGGGCACGATGGTGTAGGCGGCGAAGTGCATCACGGTGTCGACCGCGTGCTCGCGCAGCACGCGCGCGACCGCCTCGCGGTCACCGACCTTGCCGACCACCAGGGGCGCATCGAGGACGGCCTGCCGGAAGCCGCGCGAGAGGTCATCGAGGATGACGACGCGCTCGCCGCGGGCGGCCAGCTGCAGCACCACGTGCGAGCCGATGTAGCCCGCACCCCCGGTCACTAATATGCTTCCCCGTTCCATGGGGTGGGGATGATAAACAAAACACGCGACAGCACTGTGGCGCCCTTCGCAGGTCTGACACCCGAGGTGGTGCTGGATGCGGCGGCGGCCGTGGGCCTGAACCCCGACGGGCGGCTATTTGCGCTGAACAGCTACGAGAACCGGGTGTACCAGCTCTGGAACGACGAGCAGGGCCTGGTCCTCAAGTTCTACCGCCCGCACCGCTGGAGCGACGCACAGATCCTCGAGGAGCACGCCTTCACCGGCGAGCTGGCAAAGGCCGAGCTGCCGGTGGCCGCTCCCCTCGCGGTCGAGGGGCAGACGCTCCTCAGGTTCCGGGACTACCGCTTCAGCGCCTTCCCGTTCCTGCGCGGGCGCGCCCCGGACCTCGATGCGCCGGAAGCCCGGCTGATCCTCGGGCGCGCCCTCGCGCGCCTGCACCGCATCGGCGCGACGCGGCCTTTCGAGGTGCGACCGCGCATCGGCATCCAGCGCCTCGGCTGGGATGCGCGCGCGCAGGTGCTGGAAAGCGACCTGCTGCCCGAGCGCCTGCACGAGCGCTATGCCAGCGTGAGCGGGGTGCTGATCGAGCGGGTGAGCACCGCGTACGAGGCCGCAGGCCCGATGCGCGAGATCCGCCTGCACGGGGACTGCCACCTCGGGAACCTCCTGTGGAACGAGCAGGGGCCGGTCTTCGTGGACCTGGATGACTGCGCCACCGGGCCTGCCGTGCAGGACCTGTGGATGCTGCTGTCGGGGACCCCCGACGAGCAGCAGCACCAGTGGAGCGAGATCCTGGAGGGCTACCGGCAATTCGCCGACTTCGACTATGCGCAGGTGCACCTGATCGAGCCGCTGCGAGCCCTGCGCATGCTGCACCACGGCGCGTGGGTCTCGCACCGCTGGGGCGACCCGGCCTTCCCGCGCGCCTTCCCCTGGTTTGGCGAGGAGCGCTACTGGGAAGGCTACCTGCAGGACCTGCTCGAGCAGGCCGGCCAGATCGAGGATCCCCCCCTTTTGCGGACCTGACGCACTAAAATCGGGAACGGCGCACGTGCGCGGGACCCACCCTCCGCGTTATGGTCGGGGCCACGACCGGCCTCGAAGGCCACCCCGACAACCCCCCTTTAAGGGCCTGCTCATTGACCATGCGGAACCTGCTGCGCAACGCCACCGCCGCCCTCGCGATCGTCCTTGCGCTCGCGGCCTGCGGCTCCTCCGGCAAGGAGGCGGCGAGCAACACCGCGCAGGCGGCCGCCAGGACCCGCAAGCTCTCCCCCGAGGAGCAGTTGAAACGCAGCCTCGTCGCCGGGGTCACCCAGACCAAGGCCGGGACCGCCGCCCAGCCCATCCAGGTGCAGTTCTCCGTCCAGGGCAAGCCCGACGTCGCGCAGCCGGTGGAAGTGGTCCTGGCCATCACCCCGACGAGCGGCAACCTCGACCGCATCTTCGGACGGGTGGAGGGCGATGAGGGCCTGGAGATGGTCGGCTCCGGTGACCTGGAGGAAGTCGCGAAGCCGGTGGAGAACACGCCCATCCACCACACGGTGAAGGTGCTGCCCAAGAAGGACGGCATCTATACCCTGACGGCCACGGTGTCGGTCGACGCCGCAGGCCAGGTCTCGACCCAGTCATACCTGTTCCCGCTGATCGCCGGGAAGGGGATGCCCGACCTGCCGGTCGCTCCCGTGCCGGGGGCGAAGCCCGCAACGCCACCCGCCACGGCCCAGGGCCCGGCGCCGGCTGCTGCAGCGCGGTAGAAAACTTCCGCCGTTCCCGCGCCCCCCGCACCCCCAAATCGCGAGGGGGGTCACAGGGTCCAAAGGCCCCCGTCCGTATGATCTGAATCGGGTTACGCGGGCCTCCTTATGTCAAAGTCCCATCCCTTCTGGGCGCGCCCCGATACTCCGGAGGGCGCCCCGGGGGCCACCACCACGCTCGTGCGCGCGGACGCCCGTCCGCACGCCGAGAAATACCCTGAGCTGCACCCGCAGCTGAAGGCACAGCTGCGCGAGCTGCACCTGCGCACCGGCAACGCCGATCCGGACGTGCCGATGCTGCTGCGCCTGATCAACGAGCACTACGTGACGCTCGAGCGCGAGCGGCGCGGCATCGTCGAGTCGATGCGCCTGATGGCCGACGAGGCGCAGGCCCTCGCCCACGAGGCGCGCGCGCAGTCGAGCGAGCACCTGCAGGTGATCCTCGACCACATCAAGGACGTGGTGCTGCTGGTGGACGAGTCGGGGCTCATCCGCACCTTCAACCCGACCGGCGAGCGCGTTTTCGGCTACGACGAGGAGGAACTCGTCGGCAAGAGCATCGACCTGCTCCTGCCCAAGATCGCTACCGACGAAACCGTGCCCGAGGCGCTCGAGCGCCTGGCGGCGAGCCTGGGCGACACCGCGCTCGACCTCACGGCGCGCGAGCAGTGGGCGCAGCGCAAGGACGGGCGCCTGTTCCCGGCCGAGATCGCCGTCAGCAAGGCCCCGCTGTCGCAGCGCCAGAGCTTCGTCTTGTGTCTGCGCGACGTCACCGAGCGGCGCGAGTCCGAGCAGGCAATGCGCGAGAGCGCGCAGCGCTACCAGCTGCTGGTCGACCACGCCCCGGATGCCATCGTGGTGCTGGACGTCGACACCGGCCTCTACGTCGATGCCAACGAGAAGGCGCAGAAGCTCTACGGGCTCACGCGCGAGCAGCTCCTTAAGGTGGGGCCCGTTTCCCTGAGTCCCGCGCAGCAGCCCGACGGTGCGCGCTCGGACGAGCGCGCGCGCGCGTTCATCGAGCGGGCGCTGGCCGGCGAGGTGCAGGAGTTCGAGTGGTCGCACCGCGACTCCCAGGCACGCGAGGTCGTCTGCGAGGTGCGCCTGGTGCGCCTGCCGAGCCACAACCGCCGCCTGGTGCGCGGCTCGCTCGTCGACATCTCCGAGCGCAAGCGCGCCCAGCGCATGGCCGAAGCCGAGCACCAGGTGTTCGAGCAGGTCACGCGCAACGCACCGCTGCAGGAGGTGCTCACCTCCATCACCTGGCTCATCGAGTCGGCACTCACCGGCACCCGCGCCGGCATCAGCGTGCTGGCGCCCGACGGCAAGGCGTTCGCCTCGCTGGTCGCGCCGCAGCTCTCCAAGGGCGTGCGCGGCGTGCTCGAGGGTGCCCCGGTCGGGATCCGCAGCGGCTCGTGCGCCGCCTGCGTGTACCTGCAGCGCCAGGTGCTGGTGGCCGACCTCAACAAGGACCCGTTCTGGCAGGAGGCCCGCGGCGGCATGGCCGGCTCTGGCCTCAGGGCCGCCTGGGCCATGCCCATCACCGCCGCCGGGGGCACCGTGCTCGGGGCGCTCGGGGTGTACCGCGCCGAGGCGGGTCTTCCGACCCCGCACGAGGCCGAGGTCATGGCGCGCGCCGCGCAGCTTGCGGGCATCGCCATCGAGCGGCGCCTGGGCGAGGAGGCGCTGCGGGCGAGCGAGGCGAAGTTCCGGGGCCTGTTCGAGTCGATCGCGGAGGGGGTTTACCAGAGCGGCCGCGACGGGCGGCTGCTGTCGGTCAACCCGGCCTTCGTCGCCATGCTCGGGTACCGCAGCACCGAGGATCTCTACGCGCTGCCCGCCGAGGCGCTCTACTGGGACCCCTCCGACCGTGCCGAGTTCGCGCGCCGCGTGGACTCGGAAGGGGAGATCCGGGATGCGGAGTTCCTCATGCGGCGCCGCGACGGCCAGCAGCTGGTGGTGCTCGAGAACGCACGCCCGATGCGCGATGCCAGCGGCCGCCACGTCGGCTACGAGGGCACGATCACCAACATCACCGAGCGCAAGCGCGCGGAGCGCGCCATCTTCGCCGAGAAGGAGCGCGCCCAGGTCACGCTGCAGTCCATCGGCGATGCGGTCATCAGCACCGACGCGGAAGGGCGCATCGAGTACATCAACCCCGTCGCCGAGAGCCTCACCGCCTGGACGCTGCAGGAGGCGCGCGGCCAGCCGATCAGTGCGGTGCTGCGCCTGGTGAACGAGATCACCCGTGAGCCGGTGGAGAGCTCGCTCGACGGCGCGATCGGCCGGGGCGGGGCGCCGGCGCCGGCCGACCACGCCGTGCTCATTACGCGCACCGGCCACGAGGTCGCGATCCAGGAATCCGCCGCTCCCATCTGCGACCGCCAGGGCCAGCTGATCGGGGCCGTGGTGGTGTTCCACGACGTCACCAAGGAGCGGCGCCTGCGCCGCGCGCTCTCCTGGCAGGCGAGCCACGATGCGCTCACCGGGCTCATCAACCGGCGCGAGTTCGACAACCGCCTGCACGGGGCGCTGCTCTCGGCGCAGCGCGGCGAGGGCTCGTACGCGCTCCTCTACATCGACCTCGACCAGTTCAAGCTGGTCAACGACACCTGCGGCCACCAGGCCGGCGACCGGCTGCTGCGCGACGTCACCGGGCTCCTGCAGACCCGGGTACGCGCCTCTGACATCATCGCGCGCCTGGGCGGCGATGAGTTCGGGGTGCTGCTCGAGGGGGTGTCGCTCGAGCAGGCGACGCGCATCGCCGAGGGCGTGCGCCAGGCGATCCGCGACTTCCGCTTCGTGTGGGGCACGAGCACGCTGTCGGTCGGCGCGAGCATCGGCATCGTGCAGATCCGCGCCGAGACCGAGAACGTCGCGAGCGTGATGTCGGCCGCCGACATCGCCTGCTATGCCGCCAAGGACGCCGGGCGCAACCGCATCCACCTCTACGGGGCGGACGGCGTCTCGCACCGCCACAAGGAGATGCACTGGGTGTCGCGCGTCACGCGCGCCGCCGAGGACGACCGGCTCGAGCTCTTCTTCCAGCCGATCGTGCCGCTGTCGTGCGCGGACGACCGCGCCTTCCACGAGCTCACCGTGCGCCTGCGCGACGACACGGGGGAACTCGTGGCGCCCACCGAGTTCATCCCGGCCGCCGAGCGCTACAATGTGATGTCGGCGATCGACCGCTGGGTGATCGAGCGCGCCATCGCGCTGCTGCGCGAGCGCGAGCGCACCGGCAAGGCCCTGCCGTTGCTCGCGGTGAACCTCTCGGGCACCTCGCTCAACGACGAGTCGTTCGTGGACTTCGTGCTGCAGGCGGTCGGGGAGCCGAAGATCGCAGGCGCCCTGTGCTTCGAGATCACCGAGACGGCCGCCGTCACGAGCCTCTCCAACGCGCGCTTCCTCATGAGCGAGCTCAAGGCCCGCGGCTGCAAGTTCGCCCTCGACGACTTCGGCACCGGGGTGTCCTCGTTCGTGTACCTCAAGTCCCTGCCGGTGGATTTTCTCAAGATCGACGGCCAGTTCATCAGCCACATCACCCAGGACGCGGTGAACCGCTCCATGGTGGAGGCGGTGAGCAAGGTCGGCCGTGCGCTCGGCATCGCCACCGTGGCCGAGTGCGTGGAGAGCGAGCCGGTGCTGGCGGAGCTGCGCACCATCGGCGTCGACTACGCGCAGGGCTTCCATCTCGCCCGCCCGCTGCCGGTCGCGCAGCTTCCCTAAGGGCTCCTCGCGCGCCCCCGGCGCTCCCTCCCGCACCGCTCTGTCGAGCATGGTGCCGGGGTGCGATTCCCGTAGAATGCGCCGCTTCGCCCCGTTCCCGGGGCCCAACTGCCGTGCCGCGGAGTACCTGACGTGCCGAAGGACCGTTTCACCTCTCTCGTCGTCGCGCTCCTCCTCGCCGGTACGGCCGCGGCGGCCACCCCGCCGGTGCCGCCGGAAACGGTCGCCACGCAGCTGCGCGATGCGGCGCTGGCCGGCCACGACATCGCCTTCACCTGGGTGAGCGAGCTCACCACGCGCTTCGGGCCGCGGCCCGCCGGCTCGCCCAACGAGCACGCCGCCGCGCAGTGGGCGGCGGGGCGCCTGAAGGCGCTGGGCTTCGAGAACGTGCACATCGAGACCTTCCCGATCACCGCATGGGTGCGTGGGCAGGAAAGCGCCGAGCTCCTGGGCGCAACGCGCCAGCAGCTCACCGTGGCCGCCCTCGGGGAGTCCCCGCCGACGCCGGCGGCCGGGCTCGAGGGTGACGTCGTGGCCTTCGCCTCGCTCAAGGACCTCGAGGCCGCCGCTCCCGGCTCGCTCACCGGCAAGATCGCCTTCGTCACCTACCGTATGGTCCGCACCCAGGATGGTGCGGGCTACGGGCCGGCGGTGGCGGCGCGCACCGAGGGCCCGGCGGCGGCCGCCCGGGCCGGCGCAATCGCGTTCCTGCTGCGCTCGGTCGGTACCGACTCGCACCGCATCGCCCACACCGGGACGACCCGCTACGTGGATGGCAAGGTGGCCGTGCCGGCCTTTGCCCTGAGCCCGCCGGATGCCGAGCAGCTCGAGCGCCTGGCCGCCCTCGGGTCCGTGCCGCGCGTGCACCTCTTCTCCAGTGCCTCCTACGTGACCGATGCGCACTCGCAGAACGTCATCGCCGACATCAGGGGCAGCGCCAAGCCCGAGGAGTTCGTGGTGATCGGCGGCCACCTCGACAGCTGGGACCAGGGCACGGGCGCCATCGATGACGGGACGGGGACGGCGATCGTGGTCGCCGCCGCGAAGCTCATCCGCGACCTCCCGCACAAGCCCGCGCGCACGGTGCGCGTGGTGCTCTTCGGCTCGGAGGAGATCGCGCAGCCGAACGCGCCGTTCGGGGACTTCGGCGGCAACTCCTACGTGGCCCTGCACCTCTCCGAGCTCCCGCGACACGTGCTCGCCGGGGAGTCGGACTTCGGGGCCGACCGGGTCTATGCGCTCGGGCTCCCGGCCGGCGTGCACTCGGGCCCCTTCGCTGACAGCGCGCTGCGCGTGCTCGGGCCGCTCGGGATCATCGCCGAGCCCGCGCCGCGGCACGAGGTGGGGGCGGACGTGGCGCCCATGCAGGACAAGGGCGTGCCGGGCTTCGCGCTCAAGCAGGACGGCACGCGGTACTTCGACATCCACCACACGCCCGACGACACGCTGGACAAGGTCGACCGCGCGCAGCTGGACCAGAACGTCGCCGCCTGGGCGGCGCTCACCTGGCTCGCGGCCGACTCCGGCGAGGTCAACTTCCGCGCGGCCGCGACGGCGGCCGCGGACGAGCCTTAATTTCCGGCACAGTCCGGGTCATCCGCGATGGGACCGCTGAACGGCATCCGCGTACTCGACCTCACCCGCGTGCTCGCCGGCCCGTGGGCGACGCAGCTGCTCGCCGACTACGGCGCGGACGTGGTGAAGGTGGAGGCACCGGGGCAGGGCGATGACACGCGCCAGTGGGGACCGCCGTGGCTCACCGACACGCAGGGGCAGGCCACTTCCGATTCGGCCTATTACCTGAGCGCCAACCGCGGCAAGCGCTCGGTGACCCTGGACCTCGCGCACCCGGGGGGCGCAGCGCTCGCACGCGACCTGGCCAGGGACAGCGACGTCCTCATCGAGAACTTCAAGGTCGGGGGACTCAAGCGCTACGGGCTGTCGTATGACGACCTGGCGCCCGTGAATCCCCGGCTCGTCTACTGCTCGATCACCGGCTTCGGGCAGGACGGCCCGGATGCCGCGCGCCCGGGCTACGACGCGATGATCCAGGGCATGGGCGGGCTCATGAGTGTCACGGGCCTTCCCGACGGCACCCCGGGCGGCGGTCCGGTCAAGGTGGGCGTCGCCGTGGCCGACCTCATGGCGGGCATGTACGCGGTGAGCGCCATCCTCGCGGCGCTCTTCGAGCGCACCGCCTCGGGGCGCGGGCAGTTCATCGACCTGGCGCTCCTGGACACGCAGATCGGCTGGCTCGCGAACCAGAACCTCAACTACCTGCTCTCCGGCAAGTCCCCCGGGCGCCATGGGTCCGCCCATCCCAACATTGCCCCCTACCAGTCCTTCAGCACCGCCGATGGCTTCATCATGCTGGCGGTCGGCAACGACCGCCAGTTCGCGGCGTTCTGCCGCGAGGCCGGCATCTCCGACGTATCCAGCAACCCGGAATTCGCCACCAACGCGGCGCGCGTGGCCCATCGCAGCGCCCTGGTGGAGCGCGTCCAGGCGGCACTGAAGGCGGCGACCACGCAGCAGTGGCTGACGCGGCTCGCGGCCGTCGGGGTCCCGTGTGGCCCGATCAATGACATCGCGCAGGCCTTCGCGGAGCCCCAGGTGGTGCACCGGCAGATGCGCTTCGAGCTGCCGCACCCGAAAGCAGGCCTCGTGCCGCAGGTGCGCCAGCCGGCGCGCTTCTCGCGCAGCGCCATCGAGTACCGGCGCGCACCGCCGCTGCTCGGCGAGCACACCACGGAAGTGCTGCGCGAGCGGCTGGGCCTCACCGAGGCCGAGCTTGCGAGGTTGCGCGACAGTGGCGCACTGGGCAAAGTGGGTTCATGAGTGACCTCGTCCGCCTGAGCCGCTCGCAGGGGCTCCTCGAGATCCGCCTGAACCGCCCCGACAAGCGCAACGCGATCACGTTCGCGATGTACGAGGCGCTCACCGCAGCCTTCGCCGAGGCAGGGCGCGACGAAGGCGTGCGCGCGCTGCTCCTGAGCGGGGAGGGCGCGGGGTTCTGCGCCGGCAACGACCTGCACGACTTCCTCGCCGGTCCCGAATTCTCCCCGGGTCACCCGGTGCTCGGGTTCCTGCGCTCGCTCGCCTACCTCGAGAAGCCCATGGTCGCGGCCGTGCACGGCCAGACGGTCGGGATCGGCGTGACGATGCTCCTGCACTGCGACCTGGTGCTGGCGGCCCGCACCACGCAGTTCACCATGCCGTTCGTGAGCCTGGGGCTGGTGCCGGAAGCGGCGAGCTCGCTCCTGGTACCGCGCCTGGTCGGGCCGCAGCGCGCCGCGGAGCTGCTGCTCCTCGGGCGGCCGTTCGACGCACCGGCGGCCCTGGGGCTCGGGCTCGTGAACCGGGTGGTCGAGGAGACCGTGCTCATGACCGAGGCGCGTAACACGGCGCTGGCCTTGACGCACCAGCCGCCGGTGGCGCTCGCGGCCACGCGCCGCCTGCTGCGCGGGGACCCGGGCGTGCTGTTCGAGCGGATGCAGGAGGAAGCGCGCATCTTCGGCGCACAGCTGAAGACCGAGGAGTTCCGTAATGCGGTGAGTGCGTTCCTAGCCCGCGCGAAGGCCAAGCAGTAATGGCCGTCTACTCCCTGGAAGGCCTAACCCCGGTCGTCGATCCGACGAGCTTCGTGCATCCGCAGGCGGTGCTGATCGGCGACGTCATCGTGGGCCCGAACTGCTACATCGGCCCCGGGGCATCGCTCCGCGGGGACTTTGGGCGCATCGTCCTGGGGCGCGGGGTCAACGTGCAGGACTGCTGCGTGCTGCACAGCTTCCCGGACAAGGACGCGCACCTGGAAGAGGACGCGCACATCGGACACTCGGCGGTGCTGCATGGCTGCACGATCCGTCGCGGGGCGCTCATCGGTATCGCCGCGGTGGTCATGGACGATGTCGTGGTGGAGGAAGAGGCGTTCGTCGGGGCAGCGAGCTTCGTCCGTGCCGCGTTCGTGGTTCCGAGGCGCACGCTGGTGATGGGCGTGCCGGCGCGCGTCGTCCGTGAACTCAAGCCTGAGGAACTCGCCTGGAAGGCGCAGGGCACGCGCGAGTACCAGGACCTCGCCGCGCGGTGTCTCAAGTCCCTGCGGGAGTGCGCACCGCTTCCTGCGGTGGAGCCGGATCGCCGGCGGTTCCAGGCGTCCGACGCGGTGCCCCTGCATACCCTGCGCGGGCAGCAGGGATCCTAGTAGGACGGGCCCGATCTTGGATTTCAGCGTCCGGCGGCAGCGCGGGTCGGCGCTACGCGCGCGTCACGAGGCCCGGGCCTCCTAGGTGGCCCAAGAAAGAGTGAACGCTGGCATCGCGGGCACTATCGCCATCGGGGTTTTCCTGGGCTGGATACCCTGCGATGTTCGTGCGGATGCCCCGGATCCGATCCCGCTGTATACCGCTGATCTCGACGCGCGCGTTCAGAGCTGGTGCCCGCGACCCTGCGTGGACGCACCGCCTTTCGTGGCATCGTACCCGCCGGTGCACGGCCAACGGCTGGTGTTCGTTGCCGCACGGCACGCCTTCACCCCGAGAAGTCGCACGATGCGCGCCGTCGCTATCGGCTTCTCGCGGGCAGCACCCGGGATCGTGATTCTCGAAGGCTTTCCCACCGCAATGGGAGAAAATCCGGCGCCGCTTGTGAAGAAAGCCCTTGAGTACGGTACCCGGAATGCCGACGAGTATGCGCGAGGCGAAAACATGTACGCCGCCTCGCTGGCCTTGCGGAGCCACGTGCCGTTCGTAGGCGGCGAGCCAACTCGGGGCGAGCAGCTGAAGGTATTCACCGGATTGGGATTCGCGAACGCGGACGTCTGCTTTGCCTACATGGTGGGGAGCTTCGTGCAGGCACTGCGTGCCGGGACCCTGGAAGCCCCGGGCGACGCGCGGTTCCGGGAAGCGTATGCCGTATGGGCGCAGGGATTTCGGGATCAGTACGCGCTTGAGCCACTCTCGCCCGGAGAATTTGCCCAGGTGTATCGGGCGACGTTCGGCGTTGCGTACGCGGGTGATAAGCACCTGAGCACACGCGCCGACCCGGGGACTTCTTCAATGGTGGGGAGGATCAAGCAGGCCGAGATGCATATTCGTGATGAGCACCTCCTGGGGCTGATTCGGAAATATCTGGACGGCGGAAAGTCGGTGCTGGTGGTTTACGGCGGCAGCCATTGGTCGACGCTGTCTGCTGCACTCGAGCTGGAACTGGGGAAGCCTGGTATCAGAGTGATTCGTTGAGGAACCTCGGCGAGTGACTTCCAGAAGTCTTACCGAGAACCGTCATTGCTTATTTCCAGGCGAACGATCACGTTCCCCGGCTCCATCAGCCCCTGCGTGTACGCGATCCGAACGCTCTGGCCTGCCCGGATCGGTCCTCCATGCGAGCTCGTGTTGTTGAAGCCGCCGGTCTGGACGTAGTCCGAGTAGTCAAAGCAAACGCCCTGCACACAGAGATGGACAGCAGGATTCCGAACGCCTGTCCGGCGTTGAGCAGGGCTTGAAGCATTCCGCGTGGCCGCACGCGGGTGTTGGGGTCGGACGGAGTCGAAGGAGTCATTCATCGACATGAGTCCCAGTCACGTGACACTACCTCCGCGGGAAGGCCGGCGCACCGTTTCGAGTATGCTTGAAGACACCGCCGCCTTGAAGGCGCGCACCCCTCACCTGTAGGACCTGTCCATGCCGCAAACTGCCCGGACTGCTCTTCTCTTAGTGGCTGCGAGCGCGGCGCTCGTCGGCGGTTGCGCCAAGCCGCGCAGCGCGGACGAGCAGCTGCAGGCGATCTATACCACCGAGTGGAAGTGGCGCAACGACCAGCAGCCGGACGACGAGGACGCGACGCGACCGATTTCCCCGCACCTGCCGCACGTGGATGCGGCGACGCAGCAGACGCGACTCAAGTACTGGGAGGACGTCGATGACCGCCTCCGGCACATCGAGCGCGCGCGACTGTCCCCGCCCGAGCAACTCAACTACGACATCTACCGCCGCCAGATCGAGGTGCTGATCGACGACCAGCGCTTCCGCGATTACGAGATGCCGGCCAACTCCGACACCACCTTCTGGACAGACATCAGCTATACCGCGCGCCGCCCGTTCCGGCACGCCGAGGACTACGACAACTGGCTGTCGCAGATGTCCGAGGTCCCGCGCTACTTCCACGAGGAGATGGAGCAGATGCGCGCGGGCCTGAAGCGCGGCTTCACCCCGCCCCGCGTCACCATGGAGGGCCGGGATGCCTCCATCCTGACCGTGCTGGACACCCCGCCCGAGAGCAACATCTTCTATACCCCCTTCAAGGACATGCACGGGGTTCCCCCCGAGCGCCAGGCGCAGCTGCGCGAGCGCGCCGTCGCGCTGATCCGCGACACGGTGCAGCCGGCGTACCGCGAGCTGCTCAAGTTCATGCGCGAGGAATACCTGCCGGGCATGCGCACGAGCCTCGCAGCCTATGACCTGCCGGACGGGAAGGCGTACTACCGCGCCAAGATCCGCGAGTTCACGACCCTCGACCTGACGCCCGAGGAGATCCACGCCCTGGGGGTCTCGGAGGTGGAGCGCCTGCACGGGGAGATGGTCAAGGCCATGGCCGAGACCGGATTCAAGGGCGACTTCGCGCAGTTCCTGAAATTCCTCCGCACCGACCCGCGCTTCTACGTGAAGACACCCGAGGACCTGCTCATGCATGCGGCTTGGATCGCCAAGCGCTTTGACGGCAAGGCGTCCCAGTACTTCGGCTACCTGCCGCGTGCGCGCTTCGCCATCAAGCCGGTCCCGGATGACATGGCGCCGTACTACACCGCCGGTCGCGGCGGGGCGGGCGTGTACCTCCTCAACACCTACGACCTGCCGAGCCGGCCGCTCTACAACCTCACTGCCCTCACGCTGCACGAGTCCGCGCCGGGGCACGCATTCCAGATCCCGATCGCGATGGAACACAAGGACCAGCCGGCGTTCCGCCAGCTCACCTACATCTCGGCCTACGGGGAGGGCTGGGCCCTCTACTGCGAGCAGCTGGGGGTGGAGATGGGCATGTATGACACCCCGTACGACCGCTTCGGCATGCTCGGCTACCAGGTGTGGCGCGCCGCACGGCTGGTGGTCGACACCGGGATCCACGCCCAGGGCTGGACCCGTGACCAGGCGCTCGACTACTTCCGCACCTACACGGCGCTCCCGGAGCGCGAGATCGGCACCGAGATCGACCGCTATATCACCTGGCCGGGGCAGGCCCTGTCGTACTACCTGGGCGAGCGCGCGATCCTCGAGGGACGCGCCAAAGCCGAGAAGGCGCTCGGCGACCGCTTCAACCTGCGTGCCTTCCACGATGCGGTCCTGGAACTCGGATCGGTTCCTTTACCGGTGCTGAACGAACGCATCGACCGCTTTATCGCCGACGGTGGCCGCGGTCCCTATCCTGACATGGAGTAGGCGCGCGACGCGGCGTACCATGGGCCCGCTGAACGTTCGCGCCAAACACACTCAAGGAGAGGTTATGAGACGCTCGATGTGGCTCGCGGCTTTGGGGGCAGCACTGGTGCTGGGGATTTCCCAGGCGCCGCTCGCCCAGGCCGACAACAGCCAGCAGACCAAGATGGGCACGTGCAACACCGATGCCACCAGCCAGGGGCTGAAGGGCGATGACCGCAAGGCCTACATGAAGAAGTGCCTGTCGGCGGCCAAGACCAACAGCCAGCAGGAAAAGATGAAGAGCTGCAACGCGGACGCCACCACCAAGGGACTGAAGGGTGACGATCGCAAGACCTACATGAAGACCTGCCTCTCCGGCGGCGGAGCGGCGCACTGACGAGCGCCCGCGGCGCACTGTGGCCGCCGACGGCCGAACTCACGTGCCCGCCGGGCCCCTGCCGGCGGGCGCGGTTTCACGGTTCCCGGCCTCAGCGCGAGAGCTTCCTCCGCGAGGGCTTCGGCCGCTGCTCGCTTACGCCGCAGATTCGCGACAACCAGTCTCGCGTAAGTGTGGCCTCCGCGAGCAGCCATTGCCGGAATGCCTTGACCTGCGGTCGTACCACGGACTTTGGCCGGAAGTCTGCCCGGAACGCGTGCGCCGACCAGCGACCCGTAGAGACCGGGAAGGGAAAGCACAGCTCGCTGCGCTCGACGGACTCACGCGAGAGCGCCAGTCCGCACAAAGCCACGCCGGCATTTGCTCCGACGGCTTCCAGCGCAGGCTGGATCCTCTGGAAGCGGATGCCGCGGTTTGGATCGGTGCGCCGACAGCCGTGCGCTTCGGCCCAGTCCGACCAGTTCGGAACCTCCCGGTCATCGCGATAGAAGTCCACATGCAGCAGGGGAAAACCCTCGAGGCGTTCGCTCGGCTTCAGACGCGCGAGGCGGTGCGCGTTCTCCGGTGAAGCAACGGGCAGCACAAAGTCCCGGAACAACAGGTCGCTCTCGGAGACAGCTGGCTGCTCGGCGCCGAAGCGGATCTCGCAGTCGACATCGCCGATCCGCAGCGGCGCGTCGCCTTCACCGTTGATGCAGAACTGAATCTGCGGGTGCTCGGCAGCGAAGGTCCTAAGGCGCGGCCTCAGCCACAACTCCACGAAGTCCGACATCGCCGCGAGATGTATCTGATCGCCACGCTGCAGATTGAGCAGTGCGGCGGCCGCGTCAAGCTCCTCGAAGGCCGTTCGCAGGTGTGCGAGGGCGGCAGACAGTTCGGCGGTCGGCCTCAGCCCCGAACGTCCCCGCACCAGCAGATCGACTCCGAGGTATTCCTCGAGCGCCTTGATTCGCTGCCCCACGGCGGCGGGCGTCAGCCAGAGGACCTCGGCCGCCGCCTGCAGGGACCCGGTTCTCAGGGCAAGTTCGAGCGCTTGGAGCGACCGAAGGTGCGTGACGACCATTGGCAGATGCTAAAGATAATCTTTAGGCACCACAAGATTATTTAGCTTTCCTCGCCATCACTACCGAGATCAGACTTCCACCCCGACAGCGCAGGGGACCGTGATGCCACATCTGAAACCCTTTTTGATCGAGCGCGCAATTCCAGGGGTCGGCGGGATGTCGATCGTTGAGCTGTGCGGAGCGGCCCGTGCCTCCAATCGCGCGATCGAGGCGATCGGCAGCGACATTCAGTGGCAGCACAGCTACGTGGCGGCCGACCGGACGTTCTGCATCTATCTCGCCGCCAGCGAGGAAACGATCCGCCGCCACGCGGAGCTCAGTGGCATCCCGATCACGCGAATCGCCGAGATCCCGCAGATCATCGATCCGTTGACGGCTAACAACTGAACGATCGGCGGAGGCTTTATGAGCCGACTACTCAACTGGCAGCAAGTGCACGCCGTCTCCCGGCGGGTCAACTGGTCGCTCGAAGACCTCGTCGGCGAGACGTGTCGGCTCGACTTCTCGCGACCGTTCCTGCCGGAAAGCCTGGTGCGCGCGCGCCCGCTGAAGTTCCTGAGCGAGCGTGAGCGGCTGTTGCTGAATCACGTACGGACGCGCGGTTACCTGGCGCTGTTCGAACTGGTCGAGTCGTTCGTCGTGCCATTCATGGCCGAGCAGGTTCAAGCGCAACCCGGTGACGCCGGTCGTGCGTCGGCACTGCGGAATTTCATCCGTGAGGAGGAAAAGCACCGCAAGCTCTTTACCGAAGTCCTGCGCCACTTCGATGCCGAGTTTGCGACCCGATGCGAGTTCATCGGCCCGGCGCAGGCTATCCGTCATGAGGTGTTGAGGCACAGTCCTATCGCCGTCACCATTGCGACGCTCGGGCTTGAGTGGATGTCGCAGGGACACTACGTCGAGAGCGTTCGAGAAGATCACGAGCTGGACCCGGCCTTCAAGAGCCTGCTGAGGCATCACTGGATCGAGGAAGCGCAGCATGCGGAACTCGACGCCTTGCTGCTGAGCAGCCTGGCATCGCAGGTCCCGGCGCCACAGATCGACGCCGCGCTCGAGGAGTACTTCGAGATCGGGGCGTTCCTGGACGACGGACTGAAGCAGCTCACCACATTCGATCTCGAGGCTCTGCAGGCAGCCGCGGGACGGCGCTTCTCCGACGCGGAGCGCGAAGAATTCCTTCAGGTTCAGTGTCGCGCGCAGCAGTGGACTTTCATCGGTTGTGCGATGGGCAACCGGAACTTCCAGCACGCGCTGGCCTTGATCAGCGAGGCGGCGGCGCGCCGCGTCGCACAGGCCGCCATCACATTTTCTGTCCACTAGATGATTGGGAGAAGCTCATGCAGGTGGATACAGACAGGCTCAATGCATTCGTCGGCCGTTTCGTCGCCGATCTTGGCTCCGTGGTGCACGCCGGAATGGTCGTCATCGGCGAGAGGCTCGGTTTGTACAAGGCGCTCGCCGAGGGTGCCGCCACGGCGCCCGAGCTGGCCGCCCGAACCAAGACTGACCCGCGGTACGTGCGCGAGTGGCTGAGTTCGCAGGCCGCTGGCGGCTACGTCGACTACGATGCCGCCACCGACAGCTTTAGCATGACGCCTGAGCAGGCCTTTACGCTGGCTGATGAGAGCAGTCCGGCTTACCTGCCGGGAGCGTTCCAGCTCGGCTTGGGGGCGCTGCGGGCCGTGCCACGGATTAGCGAAGCATTTCGCACCGGTGCCGGCATGGACTGGGGGGAGCACGACAGCGATGTTTTCCACGGCTGCGAGAAATTCTTCCGGCCTGGCTACGCCGCCAATCTGGTCCCGGCATGGATTCCTGCGCTGCAGGGCGTGCAGGCACGCCTGGCAGAAGGATGCCGTGTCGCCGATGTCGGCTGTGGCAAGGGAGCATCCACGATACTGATGGCTCAGGCCTTCCCTCGCTCACGGTTTGTCGGCTTCGACTCCCACGCCGGGTCGATCGAGGAAGCCCGCAGGAGCGCACGACGCGCCGGCGTCACTGATCGGGTCACCTTCGAGGTGGCGAAGGCCAAGGAGTATGGAGGGGGACCCTACGACTTCGTGACGGTGTTCGACTGTCTGCACGATATGGGGGATCCGGTCGGCGCGGCGCAGCACGTGCGGGAAAGCCTTTGCGCGGATGGCACTTGGATGATCGTCGAGCCCTTTGCGAACGACCGTCTGGGCGAGAACCTCAATCCGGTCGGCCGCATCTACTACTCCTTCTCAACGCTGCTGTGCACGCCGTGCTCGCGTTCCCAGGAAGTGGGGCTTTGCCTGGGCGCGCAGGCCGGGGAGGCACGTATGCGCGAGGTCGTCAGCGCCGCCGGCTTTCGGCATTTCCGGCGCGCTGCCGAAACGCCATTCAACCTCGTCTACGAAGTCCGCCCCTAGGCGCTCGCGCCTGTGCAGCCCGGTCGGCCACGGGCGACCCGCCGGCACGGGCCGACTCCAAGACCTAAGCGAAGGGCCGGATGAAGCGCCGCGCGAAATCCTCCATCTGGCGCTTCTTGGCGCTGAGGTCCGAGGTCGCTCCCACCGTGTACATGAAGGGGTAGTTCACCCCGCCGGACATGCCGGCTGCGCCGAGCCTCTGGAAGGTGGCGAGGTCCGGCGGCGTGGAGAGGCCGATGATGGTCTCGAACGGTACGTGCTCGCGCCCCGCCTCGCGCCGCAGCTGGGTGAACTGCGCGAGGATCCCCGGGACTTCCTCGGGTGTATTGCCGGCCCCGATCCAGCCGTCCGCCTTCAGCGCCGTGCGCCTGAGCGCCACGGGCGCGGTGCCCCCGGTGAAGATCGGCACCGGCCGGCTCGGGTGCGGGGAGATCTGCAGCAGCGGGAAGTCGATGAGCGCACCGTGGTGCTCGACCATCCCGCCGCCCCACAGCTTGCGCAGCACCTCGATCTGCTCGTCGAACAGCTTGCCGCGCTTGGCGAAGTCGACGCCGTAGATGTCGAACTCATCCTTCATCCAGCCCGTGCCGGCACCGAGGATGAAGCGGTTGTCGCTCAGGATCGCGAGCGTCCCGGTGGCGCGCGCGACCTCGAACACGTTGCGCAGCGGCAGCACGTACACCGCCACCGAGAAGCGGATGCGGCGGGTGACGGCCGCGATCGCCCCGATCGTCGCCCAGCAGTCCGGGTACCAGGAATCCGGCTGCATGGGCGGCTTGCCCGTGGGCGAGTAGGGGTAGGGGGCCTTCACTTCCTGCGGGTACACGCCATGGTCCCCGAGCATCACCCCCTCGAAGCCCAGCTCCTCGGCGAAGCGCGCGACGTCCAGGACCTGCTCGGGCTCCATCCAGGTCAGCATCTGCCAGAACTTCATGGGGGCTCCTCGAGTGGCGCGGCGCGTGGCCGGCTCAGCGCTGGTACTTGCCGCGGTTGAAGAAGCGGTCGAAGGCGTCCGGGTCGGCCGCGCCGAACGCGGCCCGGTCGCGGTCGAGGAAGCGCTCGCCATTGGCGACGCCGCGCTGCACCGCGGGCCGCTCCCCGATAAGCCGGAACCACCGGCCCAGCGCGGGCCACTCGCCCAGGGCATCGCCGCGCTCGGCGGCGGCGGTCAGGAACGGGTAGATGCCGCTCGCAGTGCGGATCCAGGGCCAGGTGGCCACGTCCGCGATCGAGTAGGCGGCGCTGCCGAGGTACGGGCTTGCGGTAAGGCGCCGCTCGAGCACGCCGAAGATGCGGCGCACCTCGCTCGTGTAGCGCTGGACGGAGTACTCGTTGCCCTGGGGTGCGTAGCGGGTGAAGTGCACCAGCTGCCCGAACATCGGACCGACGGAGGCGATCTGCACCATGAGCCACTCGAGCACCGTGGTGCGTTCCACGCCCGCGGGTGGCAGCAGCTTCCCGGTCTTCTCGGCCAGGTACAGGAGGATCGCGCCGCTTTCGAACACCGGGAGCTTCCCGCCTCCGGGCCCGTCCTCATCGACGAGCAGCGGCACCTTGTTGTTCGGGCTGAGCCTGAGGAACTCCGGCGCGTGCTGGTCGCCCGCGAACACGTTCACGTGGTGCTGGCGGTACGGGAGCCCGAGCTCCTCGAGCATGATGGTGATCTTCACCACGTTGGGACTGCTCATCCCGTAGACATCGATCATGAAAACTCCCTTGAAGCGTGAGGTCCCGCAGGCCCCCTGCAGCGGGGCGGGCGCGCCGCCGCACCGTGCGGCAGCGCACCGGCTGCGCGCATCGCCCAAATGCGTGAGACCCCGCATCCCCCCGTTACCCCATATGCATGATGACGGTTCCGCGCGCAAAGGGGGTAGGCTTGCCAGTCCTGTACGGGCGGACGGCGGGGGCGCGCGATGACGGACACGGTGCAGCAGCTGATCGACAAGCAGCAGCTCCTGGAGCTCTCGCTCGAGTACTGCCGGGCGATCGACAGGCGCGACTTCGTGCGCCTGCGCTCGCTCTATCACGACGATGCCATCGATGACCACGGCGGCATGTTCCGCGGCACGGCCGACGAGTACGTCGCCTGGGTGCCTAAGATGCTCGCGACGTTCGAGGCCACGGTGCACTCGCTCACCAACACGCTCTACGTCGTCGACGGCGATCACGCGCAGGGCGAGCTGTACACCACCGCCTATCACCGCACGCCGGCCCCCGAGGGACGCGAGATCGTGATCGGCGGGCGCTACCTCGACCGCTACGAGCGCCGCCGCGGCACCTGGAAGTACGCCCACCGCAGCCTCGCCATGGACTGGTGCCGCACGAACCCCACGGATGCCGAGGCGTACCGGGAGCTCGCGGCCAGCGCCCCGGCCGGGCGCGCCGACCACGAGGATCCGTCCTACTTCGCACTGTCCTTCTTCCGCCGCGGAGCGAAAGTGAAGTCATGAAATTCTGGTTGTCACTGGTTGCGGTCCGCGAGACCGAGCAGCTGCCCGCGCTGGCGCGCTGTGCCGAGGACCTCGGGTTCCACGGGATCATGGTCGGGGACCACCTGATCTGGCCGAGCGACATCAAGACCCCGTACCCGTATTCGCCGGACGGCAAGATCTTCGTGCCCGAGGACACGCCGTGGCCGGATCCCTGGGCGCTGTTCGCACACCTCGGGGCGCTCACGCAGCGCCTGCACTTCGCCTCCAACATCTACCTTGCGGCGCTGCGCGACCCGCTCACGGTCGCCAAGTGCGTCTCCACGGCCGCCGTCCTCACCGGCGGCCGCATCGTGTGCGGGGTCTCGGCCGGCTGGCTCGAGGAGGAGTACGTCGCGGCCGGCGTCGACTTCGAGTCCCGCGGCCGGCGCCTGGACGAGACGCTCGTCATCCTGCGCAAGCTCCTCACCGGGGAGCGTGTCAGCCACGACGGCCCGATGTTCCGCTTCCAGGGCATCATGCGGCCGGCGCCCGAAAGGCCGGTGCCGGTGTGGTGCGGCGGCGGTGCGGCACCGGCGATGCGCCGGGCGGCGCGCAACGACGGCTGGCTGCCGCTGCCGATGACCGTGGCGCAGGCGGACACGGCGCTTGCGGCCATCCGCCTGATGCGGCGGGAGGCCGGGCTGCCGCAGGAGGGCTTCGCGGTCGGGCTGCCGCTCGCGGAGCCGGTGACGCCGCAGGCCGCCGACCGGGTGCGCGAGCTCGGCGTCAGCGAGCTCGTGGTGATCGCGCCCTGGCTGCCCTCGCCCTGGGACGTGACCTCCTGGCTCAAGCCCGGCGAGGACCCGGCGGATCTCAAGGTGAAGGTGCGCACGCTCGAGCGTTACGCCGATGCGGTGCTGCGCAAGGTGGCTGCGCAATGATCAAGACCATCGCGCTCCTGAAGAAGAAGGCCGGGCTGACGCGGGCGCAGTTCATCGACTACTACGAGACCCGGCACGCCCCGCTCATCCTCGCGATCGCCCCGCAGGTCTGCGACTACCGCCGCAACTTCCTGGTCGACGAAGGGGCGATCGTGGCGCCCGGGGCGGCCCAGCGCGACTACGACGTCGTGACCGAGCTGTGGTACCCGGACCGGGCGGCGTTCGAGGCGGCCATGGCGGCCTTCACCGATCCTGCCAATGCGGCGCGCATCGCCGCGGACGAGGAGAACGTGTTCGACCGCAGCTGCACGCGGTTCTACACCGTCGAGGAACGCAGCTCCAGGCGCCCGTAGCGCTCAGGCCGCCTTGCGGTGCAGCGCGGCGCCCGCCGCGATGAGCAGGCTCGCCCCCGCCAGGAGGTGCGCCGGTACGAAGTTCCCGAGGAAGGCATACAGCCATGCCGCGGTGCACGCGGGGATGGCCAGCAGCACCAGTGTCAGGACCGGGGTCGCGCGACGCGGGGCCCAGGCGAGCGCCAGGCACGCAAGTCCCACGGCCACGAGGGTCGTGAAGTCGGCGAGCCACAGGGCCGCCAGCGCGCGGCCAAAGAACGGGGGCAGGTCGTGCGCGGCCGCCACGCCCCGGGCCACGCGCGGATAGGCAGCCGCATGGGCCGCAGCGCCCAGCACCAGGGTTGCGCCCGCCAGTCCGTACGCGAAGCGGCCGGTGACCTGCCGGTTCATGGGGAGGCCTTCCGGCGCATGAAGCGCCGCAGCAGGTATATCGCCAGTGCGAGTCCGACCGCCGCCACGGCGACCGCGATCACGGGCGCGGCGAGGGCGAGCACGGACAACCCCAGCGCGCCGCCGAGTTCGGAGGTGGCGAGCGCGTGGTTGCCGAGGCCTGCGGTGAGCGTGGTCGACTTCAGGCGCAGGATCGAGGTGATCCCCTGGGTGATTCCGGCAGCACCGCCGCCTGCGATCGCGGCGGTGGTCCACTTCACCAGCGGCGGCAGGTCCGTCATGACGGCTGCCGTCAGCACGGTCCCTGCGATCAGGGCCGCGGGCGCGGCGAGGGTGTCGAGCAGGTTGTCCACGCCGGGGATGTAGTAGGCGACGACCTCGATGAGGGCGGCCACCGCCAGCATCAGGAGCGCGGGGGCGCTGGCGAGCCAGCCGAATCCGGCGCTCAGGTGCAGGTGACCGGTGTAGGCGGCAGCGCTCACCACCAGCATCGGCAGGAACACGCGCAGCCCGACTGCCGTGGCAAGCCCGACCCCGAGGGCGATCGAGAGCGCGAGCTCGGTACCGGCCATGTGCGGGACATCCATCGCACGGCACGATAGAGCCGCACCCGGGGGTTGTCGAGCCGGCGGCGGGTATACTCCCCGCCCTCATGCTGACCTTCATCCGAGAAGTGAGCCCGGCGATCGCGCGCTGCGAGCTCTCCTATCTGAACCGCGACCCGATCGACTTCACGCGTGCCCGTGCGCAGCACCAGGCCTACCGGGCCGAGCTCGAGGCACTCGGCTGCGACATCCGGGCGCTCCCGCCGCTGTCCGGCAATGCCGACGGCGTGTTCGTCGAGGACACCGCGGTCATCGTGCCCGAGATCACGGTCATCACCCGCCCCGGCGTCGAGTCCCGGCGCGGCGAGGTCGAGTCGGTCGCCGAGACGCTCGCGCCCCACACCCGGCTCGCACGCATCGGCGCGCCGGGGACGCTCGAGGGCGGCGACGTCCTGCGCATCGGGCACGCACTCTACGTGGGGGTGTCCGGTCGCACCAACGCCGAAGGCATCGCGCAGCTGAAGTCCGCGCTCGCCCCGTTCGGCTACTCCGTGGAAGGGGTGCCGATGACCGGCTGCCTGCACCTGAAGAGCGCCGTCACGTTCATCGCCCCGGACACGATCCTCGTGAACCCGGCCTGGGTCGATCCGGCCCTGTTCAACGCGCACCACCGGATTACGGTCGCCGCGGAGGAGCCCTTCGGCGCCAACACGCTCACCATCGCCGGCGTGACGCTGGTGAGTGCCGACTATCCCCGCACGCAGGAGCGACTTGAGGCCGCGGGGATCGCGACGCGGGCGCTCGAGGTGTCCGAGCTCCACAAGGCGGAAGCCGCGCTCACCTGCATGAGCCTGATCTTCGAATAAGGCCAGGCTTCAGGCGTTCAGCGTCTCGTTGAGCGCGCGAATGAAGCGGGTCACCTCGGGCTCGGTCCCGATGGTGATCCGGCACCAGGTCTCATAGGGCGGGAACAGGCGCCCGACCAGCACGTTGCGCGCCTTCATCCGGTCGCTGAAGTCCTTCAGCGGCATCCCGGTGTCGAAGAACACGAAGTTCCCCTGCGGTTGCGCGTAGCGGCGGTTCAGGCGCGCAAGCTCGGTGGTGATGCGGGTGCGGCTCGCAAGGATCCGGGTGCGCGTGCGGGTCAGGAACTCGTGGTCATCGAGGCTCGCCCGCGCCGCGCGCACCGCCAGGATGTTGGGGAAGGTCATGCGCGCCTCGCGCAGTGCACGGGCGCGCTCCGGGGAGGCCACCGCGTAGCCCAGCCGCAGCCCCGCCATGCCGTGGATCTTGGAGAAGGTGCGCAGCACGATCACCGGCTGGCCTTCCGCGATCAGGTTCGAGACCGAACCCACGGCCGGGTCGGTCACGAAGTCCATATAGGCCTCATCCACGATCGCCACCACGTTCGGCGGCAGGCCGCGTACGAACCCGCTGATTGCCTGCTTCGGGACCGCCGTGCCGGTCGGGTTGTTGGGGTTGCACAGGTAGACTGCGCGGGTGTGCTCGTCCACGCGGGCGCGCATCGCCGGCAGGTCGTGCTTGAGGTCCGCATCGACGGGCACGAAGCGGGTCGTCGCCCCGCGTGCCTTGGCGTATTCGGGCAGCTCGAGGTAGGTCGGCTCGGCGGCCACGAACTCCCCGCCGTTGAGGCCGTAGAGGAGCCCGAGCGCGCACAGGAGCTCGCCCGAGCCAGTGCCGATCACGATCTGCTCGCGCCCCACGCCCTCGTGCCGCGCGATCGCATCCTCGAGGGCCTCGATCTCCGGCATCGGCGGATAGCGGCAGCCGTCGGCCACCGAACGCGCCACCGCGGCGCGCGCGGCGGGGGAGGGGCCATAGGGATTCTCGTTCCAGCACAGCACGGCCGGGCTGGTCGCTACCACGGCGGCGGTGGCGGGGGCCGCCGCAAGCCGCATCGACAGGGCAGGTCCCCCGAGCAGCAGTGCGGAGGCGGTGAGCAGCTCGCGACGGTTCACGGACATCGGGGTCCTCTCCTTACGGTGGATAAGTAAAGGGACGTATTGCCGCCGGGTGCGGCCGGTGTGTCACGATCCCCCTCGAACACGCTGGAAGACTACTCCGCGCAGGCCCTCCCGCGACAGGAGAAGCGCCGGCGGCCTCCCGGTGGACACCCCTTGGAACCCACGGCTAGACTCTTTTCATGCCCGCTCCAACCCCGGCCCTGAGCCTTAAAATCACCGCTCCCGGCGAACTCTCGCTGGTGCGCGGGGCGACCACGTACGCCATCCATCCCCTGTGGCTGCGCGAGCGCTGCCGGGATGCGGCGACCATGGACCTGAAGACGCAGCAGCGCTTGAGCGACCCGTCCGATTTCGATCCGGCGATGAAGGTCGTGGGCGTGAGCGAGCCCTCGCCCGGCACCTTCCGGGTGAAGTTCAGCGACGGCCACGAGGCCGCCTTCAGCGCCCAGGACATCCTGGAGGAGGCACAGCTCGCCCCCAACGACCACGACTGCCCGCCGCTCACGCTCTGGGACGGCTCGCTCACGAACCTGCCGCGCGCCCGCTGGAACGCGCAGGCCTCCGAGACCGAGCGCCTCGCCTGGCTCGAGTCCTTCCTCACGCTCGGCTTCGTGATCTTCGAGGGGGTGCCGACCAGTCCCGGCACGGTGCTCAAGGTCGGCTCGATGTTCGGCTTCACGCGCGAGACCAACTTCGGGGCGCTGTTCGACGTGCGCTCCACGCCCAACGCCACCGACCTCGCCTACACCTCGGTGTCGCTCGACCCGCACACCGACAACCCGTACCGCACCCCGGTCCCGGGCATCCAGCTGCTGCACTGCCTCGCCAACGAGACCACCGGGGGCCTCTCCACCCTCGTGGACGGCTTCGCGGTCGCCCAGGCGCTGCGCGAGGAAGAGCCGGAGGCCTTCCAGGTGCTCGCCAGCACCCCGGTGCGCTTCAAGTACATAGACGGAGAGACCGAGCTTACCGCGAGCGCGCCGCCGATCGAGCTCGACGTCACCGGGGCACTGAAGTCGATCCATTTCAGCCCGCGCCTGGACTTCGTGCCGCTGTTCCCGCCCGCGCAGCTGGAGACCTACTTCGGCGCGCGGCGCAAGTTCGACCACCGCCTGCGCGCGCCCCAGTACGAGATCCGGTTCCTGCTGCAGGCGGGCGACCTCGTGATGTTCGACAACTGCCGCCTGCTGCACGGGCGCACCGGCTTCGACCCCCGCGAGGGCCTGCGGCACCTGCAGGGCGCCTACATCGACATCGACGGCCCGCGCAGCCTCTACCGCGTGCTGCGCCGCCGCCGCAACCAGGCCGCCACCGTGAGGCGCAGCGCATGAGCCGCATCGTCAGTTTCCGGCAGATGAAGGACGGCACCAAGGAGGACTACGAGCTCCTGGACGAGTCCGAGAAGGTCTACGCGCTCGGGCTCGCCGACCGGGTGCTGGAAGCGCTCGGCAAGCTCGACCACTCGCTCGAGGGCTACCCCTTGAGCCGGCTCGGCCATTCACTGCAGTGCGCGACGCGCGCGCTGCGCGACAACGCCGACGAGGAGATGGTGGTCGGCGCGCTCCTGCACGACATCGGTGATGAGCTCGCCCCGTACAACCATGCCGAGCTTGCCGCCTCGATCATCCGTCCCTACGTGCGGCCGGAAGTTTACTGGATCGTGCACCACCACGGACTGTTCCAGAACTACTACTACGTGCACCACTTCGGCGGCGACCGCTACGCCCGCGAGAAGCTGCGTGACCACCCCTGGTACGAGACCACCGTGCACTTCTGTGCCGCGTGGGACCAGAGTTCCTTCGATCCGGACTACGCAAGCGAGCCGCTCGAGACCTTCGAGCCGATGGTGCGCCGGATCTTCGCCCGCAAGCCCCACGACCCGCGCTATACCGCCGTCGGCGCCTGATCCGGAGCCTTGAGGAGCCAGGCGCGCGCCTCGGCGACGCTGGCGAACGCCGCGACCGGGATGCCGCGGTTGGCCGCCACATCGGTGGCAAACCCGGTGAGTGCGGAGGAATCCGCCTCGAGGTCCACGAAGGCGAGCGCGCTCAGCACGCCGCGTGCACGCTCGCTCGCCTGCGAGATGACCTGGTAGACCGTCAGGGTGCCGAGCCTCGGACCGGTGAGGCGCTCCTCGATCAGTACGCGGCGTGCGCCGCGCGCCACGCACGCCGACCGCAGCTCCTCCAGGTACCGCGCCACGGTGCGCGCATCGTTCGGGCCGGTAACGATGGCGTGCAGGTAGTGCGGCTCCGCGATCAGCTGCAGCTGGTACGGGGGTTGGGATTCCATGGGGGCGCGATCATAGCGTCCGTGCTGCCGCAAAGCCGTAAACTAGTCCGCAATCTATAGCGCACCCGAGAGGACGTTCCGTGGACCAGCAGCTCAGCAACCTGAACAACGTCAAGGGCGCGCTCTGGGACATGTCGCTGCGCTTCGGCCCGCGTCTGGCGGTGGCCATCCTCATCCTGATCGCCGGTGCCTTCGCCAGCCGCTGGGCGAGCCGCTGGCTCCTGAAGATGTTCGCACGCTTCGAACTCGAGCCTCCGGTGCGTCAGCTCCTGGCGCGGGTCGGCTATGGCGTGGTGTTCCTCCTGTTCCTGATCATGGCGCTGCAGAACCTGGGCGTGGAGCTCCTGCCCCTGATCGCCGGCCTCGGCGTCGCGGGCGCCGGCATCGCGCTCGCCACCCAGGGGGTGCTCAGCAACATCGTCGCAGGCCTCTCGATCATCTTCGCCAAGCCCTTCCGGGTGGGCGAGTACATCGCCATCGTCGGCGTCGAGGGCACGGTGGAGACCATCAGCCTCTTCAGCACCACGCTGCTGCACGTGGACCGCTCGCGCGTGGTGGTGCCGAACCGCAAGATCGTCGGTGAGATCCTCCACAACTACGGGCGCATCCGCCAGGTCGAGGTGCTGGTCGGGGTCGCCTACGACACCGACCTGCGCGCGGCGCTGGAGGTGATCCGCGGCATCCTCGCGGCCAACCCGCGCGTGCTCAAGGAGCCGGTCGCGGTGGTCGCCCCGGTGCAGCTCGCCGACTCCTCGGTGAACATCGCCGTGCGTCCGTGGGTGCTGGTCGATGACCTCGGCGGCACGACCGGCGAGATCAACGCGGCGATCGTCGAGACGTTCCGGCAGCGCGGCATCGCCATCCCTTTCCCGCAGCGCGAAGTCCGCCTGCTCGGCGGCGCGACCTGAAGGCCACCCGCGGTGCGGATCGTGCGCTATGGGGCGCCCGGGGCTGAGCGCCCCGGGCTTATGGACCGGGAGGGTCGGGTGCGCGACCTGTCCGCGGCCATCCCCGACTGGACGCCGGCGCAGCTCGCGCCCGCGGCCCTTGCACCGCTCTCGGCCCTGGATCCGCAGCGGCTGCCGTTGGTCGCTGAGGGTGTGCGGCTCGGTGTGCCGCTCTCCGGGATCGGCAAGTTCCTCGCGATCGGGCTCAACTACGCCGACCATGCCGCCGAATCCGAGCTGCCGCTGCCGGCTGAGCCGGTGATGTTCACCAAGGCGATCAGCTGCCTCTGCGGCCCCGATGATCCGGTGGTCCTGCCCAAGGGCTCGTTGAAGACCGACTGGGAGGTCGAGCTCGGCGTGGTCATCGGCCGGCGGGCGCGCTACGTGGAGCCCGGGGCGGCGCTTCAGTACGTGGCGGGCTACTGCCTGCTGTGCGATGTCTCCGAGCGCGAGTACCAGCTCGAGCGCGGCGGCACCTGGGACAAGGGCAAGGGCTGCGACAGCTTCGGTCCCGTCGGCCCCTGGATCGTGACGCCGGATGAACTCGAAGACCCGCAGGCGGTGCGTCTCGCCCTCAGCGTAAACGGTGAGCGCTGCCAGGACGGCAACACGGCCGCCATGATCTTCCCGGTCGCCGTGCTGGTGAGTACGCTCAGCCGCTACCTGACCCTCGAGGCCGGGGACCTCATCGCCACCGGTACGCCCGCAGGCGTCGGGGTGTCGCGCCGGCCGCCGCGTTTCCTGCGCGCGGGCGACCGGCTGGAGCTCGAAGGTGAAGGGCTCGGCGCCCAGCGTCGTGCCGTCATACCCTGGAGCCCGGGCTGATGCCCCCTGCGATGCAACTGACCCCACCGGAGCCACCTGCATGACCGAGCCCCGTGTCCTCATCGCCGGTGCCGGGCCCACCGGGCTCACGCTCGCCCTGTGGCTCACGCGCCAGGGAATTCCGGTGCGCCTCATCGACCCGGCTCTCAGGGCCGGCACGACCTCGCGGGCGCTGGCCGTGCAGGCACGCACCCTGGAGCTTTACGGGCAGCTCGGGATCGCGGACGCGCTGCTCGCGAACGGCCATCGCGTCCCGGCCATCAACCTGTGGGTGGCCGGCGAGCACAAGGCGCGCCTGCCGTTCGAGACCATCGGCGGCAGCCTCACGCGCTACGCGTTCCTGGAAATCTTTCCGCAGGACGAGCACGAGCGGCTCCTGATCGGGCGCCTCGCGGAGCTCGGCGTGACGGTGGAGCGCGGCTGCGAGCTCACAGGATTCACGGAAGGCGCGGACGGCCTCACGGTGCAGCTGCGCAGCGCGGCGGGCGAGTCCAGCGTCCGGGTGGACTACCTGGCCGGTTGCGACGGGGCGCGCTCGAAGGTGCGCGCTCTGCTGGGTACCGGGTTTCCGGGCGGCACCTATGCGCAGGTCTTCTACGTCGCCGACATCGAGGCGCAGGGCGCCCCGGTGAACGGGGAGCTGCACATCGACCTCGACGAGGCGGACTTCCTCGCGGTGTTCCCGATGAAGGGCACCGGGCGGGCGCGCCTGGTGGGCACGGTGCGCGGCGAGCGCGCCGAACACGCCGAGACCCTGCAGTTCGCGGACGTCAGCACCCGCGCGATGCAGAACCTCAGGCTCGAGGTAAGTAAGGTCAACTGGTTCTCGACCTACCACGTGCACCACCGCGTGAGTGAGCACTTCCGCCTTGGACGGGCGTTCCTGCTGGGCGATGCCGCCCATATCCACAGCCCCGCCGGCGGGCAGGGCATGAACACCGGCATCGGTGATGCCGTGAACCTTGCCTGGAAGCTTGCCACGGTGCTGCGGGGCGAGGCCCCCGCGACGCTCCTCGACAGCTACGAACCCGAGCGGCGGCAGTTCGCGCAGAAGCTGGTCGACACCACCGACCGCGTCTTCAGCTTCGCCACCGCCGACGGCCCGATCGCGGACCTGGTGCGCACCCGGCTGGTCCCGCTCATCGCCCCGCGGGCGCTCGCGTTCGAATCGGTGCGCGAGTTCATGTTCCGCACCGTCTCGCAGATCATGGTGAACTACCGCGGCCGGCCCCTGAGCGAGGGCACCGCCGGCGCGGTGCACGGCGGCGACCGGCTGCCCTGGGTCGCCGCGGGCGGCATCGACAACTACGACCCGCTGTCCGAGATCCGCTGGCAGGTGCACGTGTACGGGAGTCCCGGTCCCGCGCTGCCGTCCTGGTGCCGGGAGCGCGGCCTGGCACTGCACGTCTTCGACTTCACGGACGCGCATGCGGATGCGGGCCTTGCGCGCGATGCGCTGTACCTCATGCGGCCGGATACCTACGTCGCGCTGGCGCACGAGCGCTGCGACGTGTCCGCACTCGAGCGCTACTTCGCCGTGCGCGGGATCAAGCCCGCGGGTCCGCCGCCGTGACGGCCCGCCGGGTCACCGAGCCGCAGCGCCGCTATCGCGCCGCGCTCAAGGCGAATCTTCAGAAGAACACCGGGCGCTCGCTCGCGGAGTGGGTGGCGGTCGCACGCACCTGCCCGGAGAGCACCCCGCGCGCGCGGCTGCAGTGGTTCAAGGCGACCCATGGCCTCGGCCAGAACTACGCCATGCAGGTCTTCGAGGCGCTCGGTGGTGCGAGCGCCCGCCGGGCGGAGAGCCCGGCGCGGCTGCGCGCGGCGCTGTGGCGCGAGCCGCAGGCGCTCGCCCTCCTGGAACAGCTCGAGCGCGCGCTCGGGCGGGTGCCGGACCTCGTGCACGGGCAGCGCAAGGGCTATACGCAGTGGTCGCGCACCTACGCGTTCGCGGCCGCGCGGCCGGTTCGCGGCGGCGTGCGCGTGGGGCTCGCGCTCGCGCCGGACGCACACCCGGGACTCACAGCGGCCCGGAATGAGGGGTGGTCCGAGCGCCTGAAGGCGGTGCGCGTGCTCGCCTACGGGGCGCGCATCGACGCCGGGCTCGCGCGGCTCCTGAAGCAGGCGGCGGCCGGCAGCTGATCGCCGACGCCGGGGCTTGCTCAAGAACTGTCAGATCCCTCAGGTGCGGCGTGCCTGCTTGCTATCCTCGGCGCCGGTCCCGGCCACGCTAAAGGCAATCCCATGACGCTCCGCCACTGTCTGACGAGCCTGCTCGTCGGCGCCTGCCTGGTTACGCTCAGCACCGCCGCGCCTGCCCAAGGCCGCCAGGTCCTGACCCACGAGGCGCTGTGGATGATGAAGCGCGTCGGCTACCCGGTGGTGAGCCCCGACGGGCGCCAGGTGGCCTTCACGGTCATCGAGCCCGCCTATGACCCCGACAGGGAGCTGCACGGCATCTGGCTGGTGGCGACCGACGGCAAGACCCCGCCGCGCCGCCTGACGCACGGCAAGTCGCGCGAGTCGGGGCTCGCGTTCTCCGCCGATGGCAGGTCGCTCGCGTTTGCGGCCAAGCGCGAGGGGGACGACACCGACCAAATCTACGTGCTGGACCTCGCCCAGGGCGGGGACGCCCGACGCGTCACCGACGTGGCGACCGGGGCGGCCAACCCCAAGTGGCGGCCGGACGGCAAGGCAATCCTGTTCGAGTCGATGGTGTGGCCGGGGGCCCTGGACGATGCGGCGAACCGCAAGGTCATCGCTGAGCGCAAGGCCCGCAAGTACAACGTGCGCGTCTACGAGCACTTCCCGATCCGTTACTGGAACCAGTGGTTCGACGAGCGGCGCCCCACGCTCATGGTGCAGCCCCTGGAAGAGGGCGCCCCGGCACGCGACGTGCTGTCCGGGACCGCGTTCGCGCGCGCGGACGGGTTCGGGAGCGCCTTCAGCGAGACCAGCATGACGCTCGAGCCCGTGTGGAGTCCCGACGGGCGCGAGATCCTCTTCACCGCGACCGCCGAGCGCTGGAACGCGGCGCACGACCACGTGCGCTACCACCTCTATCGCATGAACGTGGCGGGCGGCGCTGAGCCGGTGCCCGTGACGCCCGGGAGCGGGGAATACTCGGATGCAGCCTTCGCGCCGGACGGGCACACGCTGTACTTCAGGTTTGCGCCCCTGGATGCGGAGGTGTACCACCTCGCGCGCCTGGAGAAGGTGTCCTGGCCGCAGGGCGGCGCGGCCACCCCGTTGACGGCTGACTTCGATCGCGACGTCGCCGAGTTCGCGGTCGCGAGCGACAGCCGCACCGTGTACCTGCGGGTCCCGGACGCCGCCAGTGACCACATCTACCGGGTGGGCAACGGCGGGGGACGACCCGAGCGGGTGCTGGCGCCGGAGGTCGGCGGCTACACCGCGCTCGTGAGCGCCCGTGCCTCGGTGCGCCCGGTGCTGGTCGGGCTCTTCGGCAGCTCGGTGAGCCCGGTGGAGGTCGTGCGGCTGGAGCCGGGGAACCCGGCGCGGCACGAGTTCCTCACCCACTTCAACACCGCGCAGGCGGCGGCCATCGACTGGAGCCCGCCCGAGCACTTCTACGTTGACAGCGCCCGGGGCCGTCACGTCCACAGCATGATCGTGCGGCCGCCGGGATTCGATCCGCACCAGAAGTACCCGCTCCTGGTGCTGATCCACGGCGGACCGGCGAGCAGCAACGCGGACCAGATCGGGCTGCGCTGGAACTACCACCTGCTGGCGGCCCCGGGCTACGTGGTGCTCATGACCGACTACACCGGTTCCACCGGGTTCGGTGAGAAGTTCGCGCAGGCCATCAAGCTCGATCCGCTGAAGACGCCCGGGGACGAGATCAACCAGGCGGTCGACGAGGCACTCAAGCGTTACCCGTTCATCGACGGCACGCGCATGTGCGCGGCCGGCGCCAGCTACGGCGGCCACCTCACCAACTGGCTCGAGGCCACGACCACTCGCTATAAGTGCCTCGTGAGCCATGCCGGCGAGGTCGACCTGACCACGCAGTGGGGCGAGAGCGATTTCGCCTACGGCCGCGAGGTCGTAAACGGCGGCCCGCCCTGGGGCGGCAGCCCCATCTGGAAGGAACAGAGCCCCATTACCTACGGGGCGAAGTGGCAGACCCCGATGCTGCTCAGCATCGGGGAACGCGACTACCGCGTGCCCATCGGCAACACGCTCGAGAACTGGACCACGCTGCAGCGCATGCAGGTGCCGAGCCGCCTGCTGGTGTGGCCGGACGCCTGGCACTGGATCCTGAAGCCGGAGGACAGCCGCTACTTCTACCAGGAGGTGCACGCCTGGCTCGCGCACTACCTCAAGGACGGGCCGGCCCCGGGCGAGGGCCGACCGGGCGGGTAAAACCCACTGGTCGTCCGCGGCGACTCACGTCAGAGTGCGCGCAAGGACGTCGAGGGACGCAGGAGGCGGGTAGTGCGGGGCTGGAACGCGTGGGGACTGGTGCTCGTGGTGCCGGCGATGGCGGTGGCCGCCCCGGGCGGTGCGCATCATCTGTCGGGCTCCAATACGGAGGTCGAGCTTGAGGTCCAGCACCTGGGATTGCGCCTGTTCGGGGCGGACTTCCACACCCTGGAGGGGGATTTCGCGCTCGCGCGCGAGGATGGGGGCGCCGACCTGCGCGTCACCGTCGAAGTGAGCTCGATCGACAGCCACAGCGGCTACTGGAACAGGGAGCTCAGGTCGGCGGCGTGGCTCGACACTGAGCGCTTTCCGACCATGAGCTTTCGCTCGACCGCCATCACGCGCGAGGGGACGGACCGCGCGCGCGTCGAGGGCGAGCTCACGCTCCACGGCGTCACGCGGCCCCTGACGCTCGAGATCTCGGACATCGACTGCCCCGCCGCGCGGTCGGAGGCCGGCGGTTGCCGCTTCCGCGGCCGCGGCCAGATCCGGCGCTCGGATTTCGGACTGCCGCACGGGTTCTTCCAGGGCGGCGACACTGTACAGATCCGCCTGCGCGGCCACTGATGGGCGCGCACCCTGACCCGGCGGCGCTCAAGGCACTCACCGCCGGGCGCCTGCCGCCGGGATCACCGCTTGCAGGTCTGCCGCGACTGCGGTTCGACCGCGTCGCCCAGCGGCTGGTGAGGAACGTGCAGGCGGCGCTCTGCGAACGGCTTGGCGATGCCGACACCCTGGTCGTGACGGTGACGGCACCGATCCGGCAGCCGGCAAGGACTGTCGACACGCTGGCGTCGAAGCTCAAGGCGCCCCTGAGTCGCGCATTCGAAGGGATCGTGTGCGGCAACCGCGTGCGCGCGCGGCTCCTGCGGCGCACCGGGAAGGCGGCGCCTCGGGTCATCGTCTTCGTGCACAACCCGAGGCCCGCTGTGGATGGACTCATCGAGTGGGCGCAGTCGCTCCTGTTACGCCGCGACTGATACGAGTTTGATCCGCCCTCCAGCCCCTGCCTTGATCGTCACCTGGGACTTGCGGCACCCGAAATGCCCGGCGACCAGGGCGATGAGTTCGGTGTTGGCCTTCCCGTCTACCGGCGGGGCCCTGAGGCGCGCCGTCCATGTCCCGTCGCTCGCCCGGGTGAGCTCCGAGCGCGCGGACCGGGGGGTCACCTTGATGCGCAGAATCACGACGATTGCTCCGTCGGGTGTGACTATAAATGATTGATAAAAATGATAATAAAGCCGTCAGGCCAATGATGAACGCGCCCTAATCTTCCTTTAAGAGGCGCCTAATGCTCGGGGCGTTCAATGTCAGCCGTGGAACGAGCACCCGCACTGTCCCCCCATTTCCTCGCCGGCTCGCGGGCGGCCGGCACCGCCTGTCACCGCTACTCCCCAGTCATCCCCGCCGCGGTGAGGTTCACACGGTGCCGTGCCGCCCCTTTTCTGACCCGCGCGGTCGGCTAGCACCCGCGCCTCGCCCATGTCGATCGTACGCTACGTCTTAAGACGCCCGTACACCGTGGTCGCGACCCTGATCCTGGTCGGGCTGCTCGGGGTCGGCGAGGCGCTGCGCATGCCGGTGGACATCTTCCCGCGCATGGACATCCCGGTGGTGAGCGTCGTGTGGACCTACGCCGGCATGAGCGCGCAGGACATGCAGAACCGCATCCTCACGCTCCACGAGCGGCAACTCGCCTCCCTGGTCGATGACATCTCGCGCATCGAGGCGACTTCCTACGAGGGCGTCGGGGTCGAGAAGATCTACCTCCACGAGGGGGCGGACGTGACGCGCGCGGTGGCGCAGCTCGCCTCGAGCTCGCTCGTGGTGCTGAAGTACATGCCGCCGAACATCACCCCGCCGCTGGTGATCCGCTACGGCGCCACCGACGTGCCGATCATCCAGCTGAGCCTGTCGTCCAACTCGCTCCCCGACACCAAGCTTAACGATCTCGGCCAGAACATCATCCGCCCCGCGCTCGCCATCGTGCACGGCGCGGAGGTCCCGTATCCGTACGGCGGCAAGCCGCGCGTCATCATGGCGGACCTGAACGCCGAGGCGCTCACCGCGCGCGGGCTCTCGCCGGCCGACGTGAGCGATGCGCTGCAGCGCCAGAACGTCATCCTGCCGGCGGGCGACGTGAAGCTCGGCAGCCGCGACTACCTGCTCGCGATGAACAACAGCCCCGACGTGCTGGACAGCATCAACGGCTTCCCGATCCGCAGCGTCGGCGGCCGCACCGTGTTCCTGCGCGACGTGGCCCACGTGCACGACGGCTTCCAGGTGCAGACCAACTCGGTGGCCGTCGACGGGGTTCCGGGCGCACTGATGACCATCCGCAGCACCGGCGGGGTCTCGACGCTCTCGGTCATCAACGGCATCCGCGCGGCCCTGCCGGAGATCCGCCACATGCTCCCGGCCGGGGTCGCCATCAAGGCGCTGTTCGACCAGTCGGTCTTCGTCAAGGCCGCACTCGACAGCGTGCTCATGGGCGGGCTCATGGCCGCCGGCCTTACCGCGCTCATGATCCTCATGTTCCTGGGCAACTGGCGTCTGACGCTCATCATCCTCGCCTCCATCCCGCTCTCGGTGGTGACTGCGGTGCTCCTCATGGGCGTGGGCGGGGAGACGCTCAACACCATGACGCTCGGGGGCTTCGCGCTCGCGGTGGGGATCCTGGTGGACAACGGCACGGTGGTGATCGAGAACATCGAGCGGCACGTGGGCCTGGGCGAGCCGCTCGAAATGGCCATCATCGAGGGTGCGGGCGAGGTGGGCACCCCGACGATGCTCGCGACCTTCTGCATCTGTATCGTGTTCGTGCCGGTGTTCCTGCTGCAGGGCACGGCCAAGTACCTGTTCTCGCCGCTGTCGGTGTCGGTGATCGTCTCCCTGGTGGCGAGCCTCGCGCTCTCGTTCACGCTCGTCCCGGTGCTGTTCAAGTACCTGATGCGGGCACAGGTCGGCGCGCACGCGGCGCACGCCCCGGCGGCGCAAGCCGCGGCCGCGAAGCTCTTCCACCGCGCACACCTCGCCTTCGAGCGGCGCTTTCAGCGCCTGCGCGAGGGTTACCGCAACATGCTCTCCTGGGCGGTCGCGAACGCCCGGCCCACGGTGCTGGCGTTCCTTGTCCTCATGGGGCTGTCGCTGACCCTATTTCCCCAGCTCGGCCGCGACTTCTTCCCCGAGGTCGATGCCGGGCAGATGCGCCTGCACGTACGCGCCCCGCCGGGCACACGCATCGAGGCGACCCAGGCCTACTTCGCGCAGGTCGAGGCGGCCATCCGCCGCACGGTCGGCCCCGGAGAGATCGCCGTCATGCTCGACAACATCGGGCTGCCCTACAGCGGCATCAACATCGCCCTGAGCGACTCGGCCACCGTGGGCCCGATGGACGGCGAGGTGCTGATCTCGCTGACGCCGCGCCACGCCCCGACCGCCGAGCTCACCGCGCGCCTGCGGGAGACCCTGCCGCAGCAGTTCCCGGACCTGAAGTTCTTCTTCCAGCCCGCTGACATCGTCGACCAGGTGCTGAACTTCGGCCAGCCCGCCCCAATCGACGTGCGCGTCTCGGGCGCCAGGCAGGCCGAAACCTACGCGCTCGCACAGGTCCTCACGCGCAAGCTCGCAGCGCTGCCCGGGATCGTGGACGTCCACGTGTTCCAGGTGCCCGACGCGCCGGCCCTGACGCTCGACATCGACCGCGCGCTCGCCACCCAGGTCGGCATGACCCAGCGCGAGGCCGCCAACAACGTGCTCGTCACCACCAATTCCAGTGCCCAGGTCGCCCCCAACTTCTGGGTCGACCCGGCCAGCGGCGTCAGCTACCCGCTGGTCGTGCAGCAGCCCACCTACACCCTGCAGAGCGCGCAGGACCTCAAGACGATGCCCGTCAGCATCGCGGATGCCTCCGGACAGGGGCAGCTGCTGATGAACCTCACCGAGGTCGGCCGCCGTACCGTGCCCATGGTGACCTCGCAGCTCAACATCCGACCGGTGTTCGACGTCCAGGCCAACGTGCAGGGGCGCGATCTCTACGGCGCCTCGCAGGACATCGAGCGGGTGCTCGAGGCGAACCGGCCGCCGGCCGCGCGCGCGATCAGCGTCACCCTGAGCGGCCAGGTCGAGACCATGCGCGAGAGCTACACCGGGCTGTTCACCGGCATCGCGCTCGCGATCCTTCTCGTGTACCTGTTCCTGGTCATCAACTTCCAGAGCTGGATCGACCCCCTGATCGTGCTGCTCGCGGTGCCGTTCGCCCTGAGCGGGGTGATGTGGATGCTGTTCCTCACCGGCACGCACCTCTCGGTGCCGGCCCTCATGGGTACGCTCATGTGCATCGGGCTCACCACCGCCAACTCGATCCTGGTCGTGACCTTCGCCAACCAGCGCATGGCGGCCGGGGACTCCCCGCTGGTGGCGGCCGCGACCGCCGGCTACACCCGCCTGCGCCCGGTGCTCATGACCGCGGGTGCCATGATCCTCGGCATGATCCCGATGGCCCTGGGCGTGGGCGAGGGCGGGGAGCAGAATGCGCCGCTCGCGCGCGCCGTGATCGGCGGCCTCCTGTTCGCGACCTTCGCCACCCTGGTCTTCGTGCCGACCATGTACCGGCTGCTGCGCCGGCCCGCGGCGCCGGAGCCCCTTGCCCATGGAACCTGACGGACCGCCCGACATGGACGACAAGACCCGACCCACCGACTACGGCGCCGACGTGTCCAATACCGAGTCGCACGCAGTGGCGACCGGCTACGACCCGGCCACCGGCGAGCGCCTGAAGCGCACCGCCCGCATCGTCCTCATCGTGCTGGTGGTGGGATTCCTCGCCGTGCGCATCGAGCGCTTTTTCCACGACCGGGCGCTGGCGGCCGCCGCGCGCGATGCGGCTGCCGCGGCGATCCCCGTGGAGGTGATCGTCGCGCGCCCGGTGGCGGCGGTGCAGCCCTTCACGCTGCCCGGGCAGACGGCCGCCTGGTACACCAGCACCATCTACGCACGCGTCAACGGCTATGTCGCCAAGTGGTTCGTCGACATCGGCGACCACGTGAAGAAGGACACCGTACTGGCCCTCATCGATACCCCGGAGCTGGATGCGGAGCTGGTTGCCGCCCGCGCCCAGCTCGATCGTGCCCAGGCGGATGTCGGCATGCGCAAGGCGCAGTCCGAGTTCGCCAAGGTGCAGTACGAGCGCTGGCGCGACTCGCCCAAGGGCGTGGTGTCCGAGCAGGAGCGCGACCAGAAGCGCACTGAGTACGACAGCGCCGCCGCCCAGTACAAGGCGGCCCTCGCCCAGGTGTCCCTGAACGAGGCGCAGGTCGCGCAATACCAGGCGCTCACGCGCTTCAAGCGCGTCACTGCGCCCTTCGACGGGGTGATCACCGCACGCGACATCGACATCGGGAACCTCGTCACCGCCGGCAGCACGACGGCCACGACCCCGCTCTACGTCATGACGCAGAACGACCCCATGCGCGTGTTCGTGGACGTGCCGCAGAGTGCGGCCACCGAGCTCATGGCGGGGGCAATCCCCGTCACGGTCGTCACCACGGGCGCCGGTGCCCGCAGCTTCGCGGGTAAGGTCACCCGCACGGCGCAGGCCATCAATGCCCAGGCGCGCACGATGCGCGTCGAGGTGGACCTTGCGAACCCGGACGGGGCGCTGGTCCCGGGCCTGTACGTAAAGGCGTCCTTCGGGCTCGCCCCCAAGGGGCTCGTGCAGGTGCCCGCTGCGGCGCTCCTGTTCAAGAGCAGCGGGCCGGAGGTCGCGATCGTCGGGGCCGGCGACCGCGTGCGCTTCCAGCCCGTCAGCATCGCCCGCGACGACGGCAGCATGGTCGAGCTCGGGTCTGGCGTGGCGCCGGGCGAGCGCCTGGCGCTCAACCTCAGCAGCCAGGTGAACGCGGGCGACAAGGTCCGCGTGACCGCCCCCGCGGCCGCCGAGCCCACCCCGGAGCACCACCCGTGAGGCAGGGTCGCTGGATGCGGATCGTCGGCACCCTGGCGCTGAGTGCGCTGGGGGGCTGCGCCGTCGGGCCCAGCTACCGCACGCCCGGGACCACTCTGCCGGATCACTTCGCCGCGCAGGCGGCAGTCGCGGCCACCGCTGCGCCTGCGGCCGTGCCGGTGGAGCTGGCCGCCTGGTGGCGCGGCTTCAACGACCCCGAGCTCGACTCCCTCGTGGATCGGGCGGTGAAGGCCAACCCGGACATCGGGATTGCGCTCGCGCGGCTGCAGGCTGCGCGCGAGGTGGCGATCGGCAGCTTCTCCACGCTGCTGCCCTTCGGCGGGGCGAGCGCCGGGGGCGGGCGCGGCACCGGCAGCGACCTGGCGCGCGGCCGCGCCTCGCAATCGCTCGTGTCCGCGGAGTCAGGTAGCGGACTGACGCAGGTGAACCTGCTGGCGGGGTTCGATGCCGCCTGGCAGCTGGACTTCTTCGGGAAGTACCGCCGCGAGATCGAGGCGGCGCGCGCCGACGCGCAGGCCGCGGCCGCGGCCCGCAACGAGGTGCTGGTCGCGGTCATCGCGCAGGTGGTGCGCGACTACGCCGACCTGCGCGGCCTGCAGATGCGCTCGGGCGTACTGCACTCGGCCATCGACGTACTCACCCAGTCGCTGGACATCGTGAAAGAGCGCTACCGGCGCGGGATCACCAACGAGCTCGACGTGACCCTGGCGCAGCGCGAGCTCGAGACCCTGCGCGCGCAGGTGGCGCCGCTCGATGCCCAGCTCGAGGCCGCGAAGTATGCGCTCGCGACCCTGCTCGGACAGTATCCGGAGGACCTCCTGGATGAGCTGAGCCCGCGCGGCGCGCTGCCGATCGTGCTGCCACAGATGGCCAGCGGCCTGCCCGTGGACCTGCTGCGTCGGCGCCCCGACATCCAGGTGGCCGAGCGCGAACTCGCCGCCTCGACGGCCCGGATCGGCGTGGCGGCGGCGGATCTGTTCCCGAGCGTCGCGGTGAGCGCCTCGGTCGGCTTCGAGCACCAGGGCTGGGGCGCGACCCCGGCGAGCCTGTCGCAGCACATCTGGTCGGTCGGGCCGGGCGCGGCGTGGCCGCTGCTGGACTTCGGGGCCCTGGATGCGCGCCTGCAGGTGGCGAACTACCAGACGCACGCCCTGCTCCTCAACTACAAGAAGACCATCCAGGGCGCGGTCCAGGAGGTCGACACGGTCCTGGATGCCTACCGGGCGCAGCAGCAGAGCCTCACCGATCTCGCCGGCGCCCTCACGGCGAGCCGGCGCGCGGTCGAGCTCGCCAACGAGCGCTATGACCGCGGGCTCACGGATTTCCTCAACGTGGTGGACGCGCAGCGCGCCGAGTACCAGATCGAGGACGCCTATGCGCAGTCGCAGGTGCTGGCCTGCGAGGACTTTGCGGCCCTGTACCGCGCCCTGGGCGGGGGCTGGCAGAACTACCAGGACCTGCCGCCGGTGGCGAAGCCGCTGCCGGCCGTGGTCGCCGCGTTCCGTGAGGTACTCACCCGCAACCCGGCGCTCAGGGACCCCTAGGAGCGCACCATCTGCCACTCGACGTGGCTCGGCCTTCCGTCGTGCAGGAAGTCGCCGGTGATCTTGAGGCCCTGCGCGTTGCGCTCGTAGGTGAGGCGCTCCCCGGCGCGCGGACCCAGGCCCTCGAACAGCGCAAGTCCCGCCTCGCAGCGCGTCGCCAGGAACAGCATCGGGGCGTCGCGGTCCTCCCACGCCCCGCGCAGGCCGACGTCGAAGTGGCGCAGCACCAGCTGCAGCGCATCGCCCTCGGGCCGTATGGTCATCACTTCCGCGTAGCCGGCCTTGCCCCCGGGCGGGAAGTCCCAGCTGCTGCCCATCAGCACGCCGCCCGGGGCCACGGCCCAGCGTTCCTCGGCGCCGGCGGGATTGGCGGCATCGTGCCAGGTACCCGCGAGCCAGCTCAGTCCCTTGAGCGTGCAGGGACCTGCGCCCGCGAGCGGTGCGGCCCCCAGCATCACGCCAATGACCAGCGCGCGCGCGGCAGTCGCGCGGCGCCTCGGGTCGGGTGAGCCTGGAACTGCCTGCATGAGATTCTCGTTGGGATCCAGCCCCTGAAGATGCGGACTGTACAAGAAAGTCCGCACCTGTCGCAGCGTTGGCCATACAGGCCTCAATCGCGCGCGGCACTGGATGAAAAAAATCCGCACCGCGGCGCTGCGCATCGGGAAGTCGCGCGCATACTTCGGGGCGTGCAGACCCCCGATCTCTTTACTTCGCAGTCGCTGCCGCAGGGCTTCACCTACTGCCCCGGGTTCCTCGGCGCAGCGGAGGAGGGCGCGCTGCTCGATGAACTGCGGGCGCTCCCCTTCGCGGCCGCGCCCTACCGCGAGTGGCAGGCGCGGCGCCGCATCGTGAGCTACGGCGGCCGCTACGACTTCAGCGCGCGGCAGATGCAGCCCGCACCACCCGTGCCGCCGTTCCTCTTCGCCCTGCGCGACCGGCTCGCCGAGTGGGCGCAGGTGGACTCCGCCGGCATCACGCACGTGCTCATCAACGAATACTCTCCGGGCACGCCGCTCGGCTGGCATCGCGATGCGCCGCCGTTCGCGACCGTCGCCGGCGTGTCGCTCGCCGGCCATGCGCGCCTGAGGTTCAGGCCCTGGCCGCCGCGCGCGCCGGCCCGCACCGCCGTGGCCCTCGAGCTCGAGCCCCGTTCCGCCTACCTCATGCGCGGTGCGGCGCGCTGGGACTGGCAGCACGCCGTGTCCCCGACGCGCGAGCTGCGTTACTCCATCACCTTCCGGACCCTGAGCCCGTGAGCGAAGACTCGACTCTGATCCACGTCGACTTCGGCGAGACCGCGGCCACGCCGATCGCCATCCCGCACCAGGAGCTCTCGGATGGGGCGCTGCGCGGCGTGCTCGAGGCGTTCGTGCTGCGCGAGGGCACGGACTACGGCGCCCGCGAGGTGGAATTCGAGACCAAGGTCGCGCAGGTGCGCGGCCAGCTCGAGCGCGGTGAGGCCCAGATCTGGTTCGACCCGGAGACGAGCAGTGTCGACATCCGAGTACGCCCACCGGGCCGGGAATGAGCCCCCGGCAGGCCTGCCGGACCGGGCTGGCCTTGCGCGCCTGCTGCGCGCGCAGCTGCCCTCGCACCTGTGGGATCTGTCCGGAAGTGATCCGGGGGATATCGCGGTCTACGCCCTGAGCGACCCGCGCGAGCTGCGCGTCGCGCGCTACATCGGGCAGAGCGCGGCCCCGCGCCGCCGGCTCACGCAGCACATCGCCACCGCGCGCCTCTACCTGCCCGACGAGCGTCCCTGGTGGGTCGCCTCGCCGCGCCTGCGGCCCCTGTACGAGTGGATCCGGGCACTGTTCCGGGATGAGGGGCGCCTGCCCGTCATGACGGTGCTCGAGTGGGTGAGCCTCGGGGAGGCGCGCGTCGCCGAGCGGCGCCGCATCTGCGAGTGCCTGGAGCGCCAGCTGCCGCTCCTCAACCACGAGTACGAACTGCTGCGCCGGCAGCTGCAGCTGATCTAGCCTGCCTCGCGGACGCCTGAGGGCCGGCGCGCCCTAGAGGGTGGCGAGCACCTGTCCGGCCGCCCGGGCGCCGGTGGCGAGGGCTCCGGCGACGGTGCCGGAGTCCGCGCCGCAGTCTGTGGCTTCGCCTGCGAAGAACACGGTGCCGGCTGCCGGGGCTGCGAGCGCAGCGCGTGCCGGCCCGCCCCCGACCAACGTGTAGCTGTAGGCGCCGCGCGCGAAGGGATCGCCGTCCCAGTCGTGCCAGTCGCATGTTTCCAGGAGGTCTGCCGCCCCGCAGTCTTCGCCGAAAAGAGTGGTGAGAGCCGCGAGGATCTGGGGCACGAAGGTCGCCTCGCCGCTGGCGGCGAGTGCCGCGGCGCGCGGCCCGCCGTACCAGGCGGTCAGGAGCGGGGCCGTCAGGGGCGCGGCGGTCCAGAACGTCGGCAGCGTCGTGCCCGGGGCCATGAAAAATCCCGCCTCGCGGTAGCGCGCGTTGCGTACGCGGCTCCAGAACGGTTGCGCGAAGCGCAGCAGCACCTTGAGGACGCTCCCCGAGGCGAGCCCTGCGAGCGCGTCGGGCTTGCCCGGGAGTGCCGGGGAGAACTCGATCGACCCGGGAGTCCGCGGCGGCTGCTGCAGGACCCCTAAGGGCACGGTGACGATGAGGCGCGCCGCGTGCGCCTCGTAAGGCGAGCCCCAGCGCAGGCCCGTGACGGTGATGCCCTGCGCCGACCAGCGCACGTGGCTCACGGGCGACTTGAGCCGCACCTGCAGGTGCTGCGGATCGGCGCGGGCGAGGAGCAGCGCGAGGAGGCCCGCGTAGCCGCCCTCGGGCCGCGACTGCGGGACGTCCCCGACCGTGTCCCCGGTCCACTCGCGCACCAGGGCGCGGGCGCTGGCGCGCTTAGGGTCCGCGGCGTCGAACCCTTCCGCCATGCGCCGCGCCGCGGCGCGCACCTCGGGGGCGAGCACGCCGGCCAGGTGCTCCTCCAGGAGCGCCTCGAAGGAGACGTCGCGCTCCTTGAGGATCGCGGCTCCCGCGAGCGCCGGCAGCAGGCTCCCGAACCAGTCCTCGCCCGGCTCCAGCACGCCCGAGCGCAGTACCCAGCGCGGCGCTCCGGCATCGATGGCGGCGATGCCGGCCTGCGCGAGCAGCGTCCGGCTGGCCGCCGCCTCGCCATGGATGAACTCAGCGCCGAGCTCCAGCGGGGCGGAAAAGTGCGGCGCGGGCAGCGCGAAGATGCGCCCGCCGACGCGCTCGCGCGCCTCCAGCAGGAGCACCGACCGTCCGGCGCGCGTCAGCTGCGCCGCCGCCTCGAGGCCCGCGGCCCCGGCCCCGATCACGATCACGTCCCAGCGCCTGTCCAGGGGAGGTCCTTGTCTTTCGGTGAGCACTGGCCGCCATCATAGCGGCAGCGGCACAAGCGTCAGCCAGAGCGAAGCCTGCGTGTCCCGGCTTTGGCAGCCTGCGTGCGGCGCTGCGTAGGAAGATGGAGCACAATGCGGTCGTCCCAGGGACAAGCCGGAAGGCGCCAGGTCCCGCGGCCGATAACTACAACGACAGGGGAGGCTACGCTGTGGATTTTCTGTGGTTCCTGATCATCGGACTGGTGGCCGGCTGGCTCGCCGGCGTACTCATGAAGGGCGGCGGCTTCGGCGTCATCGGCGATCTCGTGGTCGGGGTCGTCGGGGCGTTCCTCGGCGGCTTCCTGTTCCGCGCGCTCGGCCTCTCCGCCGGCGGCGGCATCGTCGGCAGCCTCATCGTGGCGACGATCGGTGCCGTGGTGCTGCTGTTCATCGTGCGCCTGATCAAGAAGGCCTGACCTCGCACTCCTGACCGCTAGGTGAGGGCGCGCGCCGCAGCCGCGGCGCGCGCCAGTACCTTGGGCGCCTCCATCCGCGCGAGCACCGTTGCGGCGTCCGCTGTGGGGCCGCGCCAGCGCAGCGCGTCGACGTCCGCGAACAGGCGCACGTCGGTGCGCAGCGTGGCGAGTTCCTTGAACTTGAGGGCGAGCGCGCGGCGCTCGCCCAGGACCTCCTCCGGGAAGTCCTCGAGCGCCCCGTGGCGGTTGATGAGGCGCGCCGCCGTCACCGGGCCGATCCCCGAAAGTCCCGGGTAGCCATCGGCGCTGTCCCCGACGAGGGCCAGGAAGTCCGGGATGCGCTCGGGATCGACCCCGAACTTCGCGCGCACGCCGGCGGCATCGCGCTCGGCGCGCGTGCGCCGGTCCACCTGCACCACGCGGTCGCCCCGGACGCATTGCGCGAGGTCCTTGTCCGGGGTCCAGATGAGCACGCGCTCGACGCGCGCATCGAGCGCGGCCTCGTGCGCGGCGCAGGCGAGCGCATCGTCGGCCTCGAGCTCGACCATCGGCCAGGTGACGACGCCGAGCGCGGCGAGGGCGTCCTCCAGCGGGTGGAAGTGGGCCCACAGGTCCGGGTCCAGGCCGTCGCCGGTCTTGTAGCCGCTCCACAGGCCGTTGCGGAAGGACTCGATCACGTGGTCGGTCGCCACGCCCAGGTGCGTCGCGCCCTCCTGCACCATGCCGATGACCGTGTTCAGCACGCCGACCGCGGCCCCGTAGGGGCCGCCGCCGCCCCCGCGCTTCAATCCATAGAAGTGGCGGAACAGCTCGTAGGTGCCGTCGACCAGGTGAACGATCACGCTATGCGCCGGCCGGCGAGCCGGGGTTGCCGACCAGCGCGCACAGCGCCTCGCGCAGCTGCGGGGAGTTCGCGGCGACGAACGAGCGGCGCTCGACGATGCGGCTCTGCTCACCGTTGAGGTCGCTCACCGAGCCGCCGGCTTCCGTGACGCAGATGGCGAGCGGGCCGATGTCCCAGGGATTCATGAGCGGGTCGATCGCCCCGTCGAGGGCGCCGCGGCACACGAGCGCGTACTGCACGCAGTCCCCGACCAGGCGCAGGCGCAGGAGCTCGCGGCCCACGCGGCTCAGGCGCCACGGGCCGCCCTTGGCCGACAGGTCGCTCTCCTTGAAGCTCGTGAGTCCCACCTGGGCCTGGTTGAGCGGCCGCGCCGGTCCCACGCGGACGCGCCGTGCGCGGCCGCCCTCGCGCGTCAGCCAGCAGCCGTGGCCGAGGCCTGCGAAGGTGGTCTCCTTCAGCGCCGAGAGGTGGATGCAGCCGAATACCGGCTCCCCGTCGATGAGGAGCGAGATCAGCGTGCCGAACATGGGGATGCCGAGCACGTAGGAGGCCGTGCCGTCGATGGGATCGACCAGCCAGCAGCGGCCCGAGCGCACAAGGCTCCCGCCGAACTCCTCCCCGAGCACCGGGTCCTTCGGCCAGGCCTTGCCGAGCGAGCGGCGCAGCGAGCGCTCGCCACCCTTGTCCGCGACCGTGACCTCGCTCCCGTCCGCCTTGTGACTGATGCGTGCGCGGGTGAAGTGCCTGAGGATGATGGCATCGCTCGCCCGCACCGCCTTCTGCACGGTACTGACGGTGGCACGGAACTCGCGGGGGCTCAGGGGGCTGCGCGGGGCTCGGCTCACGATGGTCTCCGGTAACGGCGGTCGCCGTCAGACCCGCCGCATACTAGCGGACCTTGCGACCGGGCGTGCGCGCCGCCGGGGCGCTACTCGAAGTCCACGCGCACCGTCACCCGGCGGTTCGGCTCCAGGCAGCTGAAGTAGCGCCGTCGGTCGCCCGACTCGCGGCCGTTCAGGCAGCTGACCACCGGCGAGGTGTCCCCGAGCGCACTGACCGCGAGGGCCTGCCGCGGCACGCCGAGCGACTCGAGCGCCCGCGCGACGGTGTGCGCGCGCTTCAGGCTCAGGCGCTGGTTGTAGTGCGCCTTACCGGTGATGTCGGCGTTGCCGGTGATGGTGAGCTTCGCCTTCGGGTGCGCGCGCAGCTCGTGCGCCAGCGCGCGCAGTAGCGCGCGGCCGGGCCTGCGGATGTCGTTGAGGTGCGAGCGGTCGTGCGGGAAGAGCACCGTGAGGGCGCGCTCGGGTGCTTCCGGCGGGGCCGCTGCCGGTGGCGCTGCGGCCACGGGACCTTCAGGGGCGGGCGCCGCGGGCTCATCCGGGGGCGGTGCCGGCGGCGGGGCCTGTGCGGCGGCGGCCGTCGCGCAGTAGTCTTCTGCGATCCGCACGTACGGATCGGTGTGTCGCCAGCCACCGGCCGCGGCCTCGTAGCCGGCCCAGGCGAGCTGCACTTCGCAGTACGCGGTCATCTTCGGGGCCCCGCACACGCGTCCGTCGGACTTGACCGCCGCGACGCTGCGCCACAGGTCATCGCGCAGGTGGCGCGCGCCGGGCAGTTCCGGGTGCGGGACTTCGCTGCCCGCGCCGTGCGCGAGCGACTCCAGCAGGGCGGTGGTGTTGGCGCGGGCCGCGGCGCCGACCCGGGCGGGCAGCTGCTCGGCGGCGGCGTAGGCGCCGAAATTGAGCCACGCCTGCGCCTTGTGCGCGGTGTAGGCCGAGGCACAGTCCCCGGCCGGGGGCAGGGCGTCCAGGCGCGCCTGGAGTTCGTCGAGCTCGCGGGGCAATGCGACCCGCGAGGGGCCATCGCGGGCGGGCTGCTCGGCCGGCTCTCCGGCGAGCACTGGCCCAGGTCCTGCGACCAGGACGAGTAATGCGAGCATCGGAAGGAGGCGCTTCATCGGCGTGCCGCCCCCGCCGCGGCATCCAGCGTACGGTTGGCCTGCGGGTCGGCCCCGCTGAAGAGGGTCTCGTCGAACTTGAAGCGCACGCGCAGGTACACCCCGGTCCAGGAGGAGTTGGCGCTGAAGAGTTCCGCATCCGCGTAGCGCCCCGCGATGCAGCCCCCCGACAGCCACAGGTTGTCGATCACGCGGTAGCCGAGCTCCAGCGCGAGCCCCTGGTCGCGGGTGCCCCCGCCGCTGGTGCTTGAGCCGAGGAGTCCCACGTCCCAGCGCGGGTTGAAGTCCCACATCGCGCGCCCGGCGAGCAGCACGGCACTGAAGTCCGAGCGCGTGCCGTCCAGGATCTCGCGCACCGTCTTGGCGGCCGCCTCGCCCTCGAACTCCCAGGCGCGGCGCGGGTGGAGCTCCGCGATCACCGAGAGGATCTGGCTGCGGCTGTCCCCGCCGACTACGGGCGCGTTGTTGAAGTCGGTGCGGTACTCGTAGCGTGCCAGCGCGTTCCACAGGTTGGTCACCGTGTCGCGGTAGGCGAGCCCGAGCTGCGCGCGGTCCTGGTCCTCGGCCGCCGCGGCCTCGCCCGGCAGCTGGCTGTGCGCCGCGAGGTAGATGTTGCGGCCGATCAGGCTCCAGTTGTCCGACAGCTTGCGCAGCACCGCGAGCGTCGAGAGCCAGTCCGTCTCGACGTCCGAGTAGCGGTACTCGACCCGCTCGGAGGTCTTCCAGAGGGGGCTCCCGACATAGTCGACGCTCACCGCGACCGCGGTCGCCGACTGGGTGCCGACCAGGAGCCCGGTGGGCGCATCCGGCAGCGGGGCGGGGTTGATGACCTGCTGGCGCTCGACGCTGGTGGTGAGGTTGAGCCCGGGCAGCAGGTGCCAGAGGTTGCGCACGCCGAGCGCATCCGCGGCGCTCTGCCCGGAGGCGGTGCCCGCCAGGCGGTATTCGTTGTAGACCGTGCCGTCGTGCATGTAGGCGGTGTCGAAGCCGGCGACCAGCTGGTGGGCGCGCGAGCCGTCGCCCAGCCCGTAGATGCCGGTGAGCGAGTCGATGTCCTCGTAGCGCGCGTAGAAGCGCTCGGAGTCGCTCACGCGGTATTCCCCGCCGATCGCGGCCATCTGCCCGTCGGTGCCCGTCACGGTGTGCGCGTACTCGCCGTAGACGCTGGCATCGTCGGTGATCTTCTGGGTGAGCTTGACGCGGGCGGCGAGGTAGTCCTGCTCCACGATGTCGTTCGCGCCGCTCATCGGCAGTCCGAGCGCGCCCGACAGCGGCGAGCCCAGCAGGCTCCCGCCCGAAAATCCAAAGCCGGTGTTGTTGAGCGGGGCGCCGGTGGCCGTGCCCGGCACCGCCCCCACGTCGTACTGGGCGACCGCCGGCAGGGCGGCGTTGTAGGTCTGGTTGACGTAGGAGAGGCCGGTCTCGAGCTTCGCGCCGGCCCACAGGCGCGTGTCGATGTCGGCGCTCGCCCCGGAGCGATGCGCATCGGTGGTCTGGTCCACCGAGTGCAGGGCATCGAGCACCAGCTGCGTGTCCTGCGTCAGCTTGTAGGTGGCATGGCCGCCGGCCTCGGTGCGACCCGGGGACAGCTGCGCATTGGCGTTCTCGAACTCCAGGTCGGACCTGGCCGCGAAGAGGCGCGCATCGAGCTGCTCGTCGCGATGCGCGAGTTCGATGCGCCCGGCGTTGCCGGCGGGGTCGAGCGCGGTCACGCCGGCCAGGCTGACCGGGGCCAGCGTGCCGCCGGCGGTCGCGCCTTCCAGCTCGTTGCCCTGGCTGCGCGCAACGTCCACGGTGAGCGTGGTGCGGCTGTCGATGCGCCAGACACTGTCTGCGCCGTACAGCTTGTAGGCGCTCACCGGGTCGTGATCCTGGGAGAAGCGCGCGCCGACGGACAGGTTCTCGCGCACCAGGTATTCCCCGTTGACGCCCTCCACCCAGTGCCGCGGGCCGCCGCTGTCGACCTCGTAGGTGATGCGGATGGACACCGGGTTCAGGTTCTCGTCCACGCTCGGCACGGGCTGCCGGAAGATGATGCGGCCGTCGAAGGGCTCGAAGTCGTAGTCGACGTAGCGGGTGAGGGTGGTGCGGCTGAGCACCAGGGCGGGCTGGTTGCGGTCGCGCACCAGGATCTCGACGATCTCGGAGTTCGCCACGGCATTGGCCTGGGAGACCGCGTAGGGACCGGAGATGCCGCGACCGGGCTGCTCGTCGACGAACTGGTGCGTGGTCTCGAGCGCGCCGAACACGTTCGCGCGCAGCTGCGGGGTCTCGTAGTGCGCCGTGAACCCGGTGAGGGTGCGCGCATAGGACCCGAGCCAGGCCGTGTCGGTCGGCCCGAGGGTCTGGAAGTCGCCGAACAGCGCGTGGCTCGCGCCGCGGTCGAGGCGCACGTAGAGCTTGCTGGTGCTGCGCGCGTCGTAGTTCACGAGCGAGGCGTCCCCGGTGATGGGGAAGAACTGGTTGGGGTCCACGTCCGCGAAGAAGCGCTCGCCGTCGATCTTGTTCGAGTCGAACGAGGCGGTCAGCAGCGTGTCGTCGAATATGGTGCCCTTGACGAAGCCCGCCGTGCGGCCCTGCGGGCTCCAGAACGAGCCGTTCGAGGGATCGGTGCCCCAGTGCCTGAGGCTGTCCTCGAAGTTGAGGTCGGTGACGGAGGCGGCATTGGCATCCGCGTTCACGTGCTGGAAGGCGAGCCCGGTCTCGACCACGCCGACGGCGATCAGCGGCCGCAGCTGCGGCAGGAAGCTCACCCTGCCGGCCACGCGCACCGCGCCGCTCGCGACCCGCACCAGCGCCACGCCCGGGGTCACCGGGGCGATGAGGTCGAGCTGCGCGATGCCCTCAGGCACGGCCATCTCGAAGGAGGCGGCCTGCGCGCCGGAGGGCGCCTGCAGGCGCCCGAGGCTGGTCTCGATGCGCACGCGCGTCAGCTGTTTGACCGGGTGACCGTCGGCGTCCGTGAGGCGTACGGTGAGGTGCAGCGGGCTGTGACCATCGGCGGGCGCGGATGCGTCCTCGACGTGCAGGTGGATGCGGTTGCCGATCGGCAGGGCGCGCGAACGGCGCCACAGGCCCTCGTCCGCCGCCACCGGCAGGTTGCTGTTGGCGGCATTGAGGACGCCGCCGCTCACCTCGCGGAACAGCACCGGGCTGCCGCCGAGCTCCGCGGCTGCCACCGGCACCGTCGGGCGCAGCGGGGCGACGTCGAGGGTCGCATCGTCGCTGGCGTGTGTGCCTGCGGCGCCCAGCGCACTGAAGAGCAGCAGCAGCCCGCGGGCGCGGCGCGTGCTCACGGCCGCGGCCCGTCCTTGGAATCGAAGTCGACGCCGACGTGCTCGCGCCCGGCCGGGGGCTGCGGGGCGAGGATCGCCGGCAGCGTGCGGCGGCGGCGCACGTCCTCCATGACCTTGTTGGTGCACGAGCCTTCCGCGAAGTCCGCGCGGTGCAGCTCGCCGTCCTTCAGGTCCACGAACAGGCTGTTGCCGTCGCCGGCGTTGCGGCTGGACAGCACCACCAGGCGGCTGCCCGCCGGGAGCGTCGTGCCATCCACCTTCAGCACGTGCGTGACCGGGTTCAGGCCGCACAGGCTGTAGTTGCCGTTCTCGTCGCTGGTGAGGCTGGTGCCGTCCTCGAAGTACACCCGCACGCCGGGGATCCCGGGCTCGCCTGCGTCCTGGAGCCGGTTGCCGTTGCAGTCGACGAAGATCTTGCCGACCACGCAGGCGTGCACGTCGAAGGCACCGCCGGCGCTCACCAGCACCTGGGCGGTCGCGATCTGCGACTTCGAGCCCGCGCCCTGGGCCTGGGCGCGGTTGATGCCGTCGCCGCGGTCGGCGCCGACGCCGATGCGGGTCTGGTAGTAGATGTCGAGCACCGCCCCTGCCGCGAGGCTCCCGACGCTGAAGGTCAGCTGCGGCCCGGGGGCGCCCTGCGGGTCGGGGGCCTTCTGGGCGGGCCCCGGTTCGAGCGCGACCTGCACGCTGCCCGGGATCAGCTTGAAGCCGAGCGGCAGTGCGTCGCTGAGCTTGATGTCCGGGACGGTGTTGGTGCCGGTGTTGCGCAGGCGCAGCCGGAACTGGACGCTGTCGCCTAAGTCCGCCTGTGTCTTGCTGGCGCTCTTGTCGAGGCTGAGCGCACCGCCGGTGAGTGCGGTGACGATCACCTGGTCGGTGGCGCTGGCGCACACCGGCGGGGTATCGCGGCTGCACAGGCGCACGCCGACCGCGTAGGTGCCCGGGGGGAGGTCCGCGGTGGTCGTGAGGGCGCCGGTGGCGGTGTTGAGCGTCAGCCCCTTGGGCCAGGTGCCGGTGGCCGCAAGCGTCGCGTTGCCGCCGGAGCCTAGGGTGGCCGGCGCGCCATTGACGGTGGCACCCGTGAGTACGTTCGGTATCGCCGTCGAGGGGATGCCGGCGGTGGCCGTGCCCTTCTGGACGACGGGCAGGGCGCTGCCTGCGACCTTCAGGGTGTCGGTCGCGGTGGCGCAGTTCGGCGGCGTCGACCGGTCGCACAGCTGGTAGACGATCGAGTAGCTGCCCGGGATCACCGTGGTGTCGGTCGCGACGGCGCCCGTGGTGGTGTTGAGCGTCACCCCGGCAGGCCAGGTGCCCGAGGGGGCCACGGTGGCGTTGCCGGAAGGTCCGAGCGTCGCCGGGGCGCCATTCACGTGGTCGTTGGCCGCGACGTTCGGGATCGCGGTCGAGGCGATGCCGGACACCGCCGTGCCGCTCTCGGGCACCGGCAGGATGGAGGCGCTGACCGTGACCGTCGCAGTGCCCGTGGCACAGTTGGGCGGCGCGGACCGGTCGCACAGCTGGAACATCAGCGAGTACGTGCCGGGCGGCACCTGCGCGGTGGTGGTCACCGCACCGGAAGAGGCGTTCAGCGCGAGCCCGACGGCCCAGGTGCCCGAGGTCGCCGCCGTGGCATTGCCGCCGGAGCCGAGCGTCGCAGCGCTCCCGTTCACGCTGCTGCCGGTGGCGATGTTCGCGATCGGCGTGGCGGCGGTGCCGGCGACCGCGCTGCCCGAGGGACTCCCCGGCAGGATGCTCGCGCTCACCGTCACCGTGTCGGTGGTGGTCGCGCAGTTGGGCGGCGCCGACTTGTCGCACAGCTGGTAGACGACGCTGTAGACCCCGGGCGGCACGGCCGCGGTGGTGGCGATCGCGCCGCTGGTGGTGTTGAGCGTGACTCCGGCCGGCCAGGAGCCGGACTGCGCCACCGTCGCATTGCCGGCAGCGCCCAGGGTCGCGGGTGCACCGTTTACCGTGTCGTTGGCCGCAACGTTCGGGATCGGCGTCGAGGCCTTGCCCGCGGGCGCCGTGCCGGCTTCGGCGACCGGCACGATGGAGGCTTTTACGGTGAGCGTATCGGTGGTGGTCGCGCAGTTGGGCGGCGTGGCCTTGTCGCACAGCTGGTAGCTGAGCGAGTACGTCCCGGGCGACAGCACGGCGGTCGTGTTGATGGCGCCGCTGGCGGTGTCGAGAGTCACGCCCGCCGGCCAGGTGCCCGACTGCGCGACGGTCGCGTTGCCGGCGGCGCCGAGGGTGGCTGCCGCGCCGTTCACCGCATCGTTGCTGGCGACGCTCGCGATCGGCGTCGAGGCGGTGCCGGCCGTGGCGGTGCCGCTCTCGGGTTGCGGGTTGATGTAGACGACGGGGCTTGGCCCCGCGCTCGCACAGGAGGCGGCCGGCGAGCAGCCCGCGCCGGGGGTCGGGGCCCCCGACCCGCCGGTCGGGTCGATGGAGGCGTAGTTGGTGACCTGGGTGCCGGCGGCCCCCGCGGCTGGGGTCACCGTCACCGTGATGGTGGAACTGGCGCCCGAGGCGATCGTGCCGCCGGAGAAGCTGCAGGTGATCAGGCCCGCGGCGTTGCCACAGCTCCAGTTGGTGCCGGTGGCGGAGACGAACGTGAGGCCCGCGGGCAGCTGGTCCTTCACCTGGCCCTGGCTCGCCGCCAGCGGGCCGGTGTTGGTCACGGTGAGCGTGTAGGTCGAGTTGCCGCCAACCTTGAGCCCCGGGGAGGGCCCCGACTTGGCGAGCCCGAGCAGCGCCCCGGTCTTGGTGTTGGTGAAGACGCAGGAGATCGAGTCGCCGAACGCGATCGAGCCGATGACGTAGGAGGTGGTCTCCTGGTTGGACGGAAGCACCGTCGGGGAGCCGGTGGCCGCGTTGGTGCAGGTGAGGCTCGGGATGTAGTAGCCGATCAGGCTCGCGCTCCCGGGCGCCATCGCCTCGCTCAGCGTCAGCGGCTGCGGGGTGGTGACGAACGAGGAGGTCGGCGTGAACGGCCCGTTGCCGGCGCCGGTCGAGGTCCCGCTGCTCAGCACCGTGCCGGAGTTCGTGGCGCTGATCTTGTAGAGGAACTGGTCACTCGCGCTGACGCGTCCCGAGGACAGCTGGGCGTTCAGCGACACGATCGAGTAGCGCAGGGCGAACATCGCACCCTGCAGGCCGCCGGCCACGAGCACCGTGGAGACCTGCGTGGCGTTGAGGGAGCCGACGATGTAGCCGCCCACCGTGCCCGCGACCCCGGTCTCGGTGAAGGTCGAGCCGGTGTTGGTGATCGTGGGGTAGGCGTTGCCCGAGATCGGGGGCACCTGGTCGAGCACCGTCCAGTTCGCCCCATTGGTCGTGAAGGCGAGCGACTCGTTCTGGTTGGTCGACTCCCCGTCGGCGGCGACGAAGGAATAGGTCGAGCCGCCGGTGACGCCCGGGGGCGGCGTGAGCGTGATGCCGGTGAACTGGATCGTCACCGTGCCGCTGCTCGCGGTGTACAGGATGGGCTTGCCGGGAACCCCGAGGAAGGCGGTGTTGCCCACCGCAGCCCCGCTCCAGGCGGGGGCCGGGACGGCCTTGAGTGCGGTGGCCGCCGTCGCGGTCACGGTCGCGGTCAGCGTGAGCGTCGAGCCGTCGGGCAGGTTGAACGTGAAGGGCTGGCCGCCGGCGGCGCGTGCCACGGCATCGCTGTAGCTGCTGAAGTCCAGCCAGCAGTAGGTGCCCCAGTCCGCCGGCGCCGTGCCGGCGCTGGCGGCCGGCGAGCACGTCGCGGCACGCGCGGCGTGCGGCAGCACGAGCGCCGCGGCTGCACCGATGACGATCGTCAGACACGCCCGCGTCATGCGGCGCAGCGACGCGCGCGCGCCTGCACTCGCACGAGCGCAGGCGGACGCTGCGGTGGCGCCCGCCCTCGTATTCAGCTCCCTCGACACCGTTTCTGATCCAGGCCGGACGGCCGCCAGCGGCGGGCCCCCGCAGGACTCCCTCTAAGCTTAAGTTCTGTTAAGCCAATGATCGGAAAACACGCCCGGGAGGGGTCCGGACGGGGGTCACACACCTATGTCAAATCGGTTCGAGGGAATCTCGATTTGACTCATTGTGAGAGGGGGGTCTCACTTGCGCGCCCCGGGGACGGTTGATTTGGCCGCCCGTGCGGCCTCTGGAGGGACCCTGTTGCGTGGGCTCAAAAAAGGCGGCGGCCGGGTGAGCGGCCGCCGCCTTGCGGGGGCGGGGAGGACGCGGAAAGAAGTCAGGGCTACCTCGCGAGCATCGGCCGGCCCTCGTGGGCGACCAGGAGGTCGTGCATGTCGTTCGCGTGCTCCTCCTCCTGGGCGAGGATTCCCTCGAGCATGACGCGGGTGGTCGGGTCGTTGTCGCCGAAGTAACGCACCATGTCGCGGTAGCTCTCGATCGCGATGCGCTCGGCGATCAGGTTCTCCCGGATCATGTCGACGAGGTTCTCGCCCTCCACGTACTGGGATGAGGCGCGGGCGAGCAGGCCTTCGGGGTTCATCTGCGGCTTGCCGCCGAGCTGGTTGATGCGCTCGCACAGGAGGTCGAGGTGGGCTTCCTCCTCCTTCGCATGCTGGGCGAACTCCTCGCGCACCCCCTCGCTCGAGAGCCCCGTGGCGGCCACGGCGTGGAACTTGTAGCGCAGCACGCACACGATCTCGGTGGCCACGGCATGGTTGAGGAGGCCGATCGCCTTCTCGACGCTGCCCTTGTAGTTCTGGGTGAGCGCGCCCTCGCTCAGGTGCTCGCGCGCCTTGCGCCGGATCGACTCCAGGTCGCGCAGGAACCAGTTCTTCGCGGGCTTCGCCCCGGTGGCATGCCGGCGCCCGGCGGCCTCGGCCTGCTTCAGCTCGCGCGCCTCGCGCGCGTTGCGCGGCGCGGCGGCACGTGCGGCGGCCTCGATGTCCGCCGTGTGCACGAATTTCTCGACGTCGCGCAGGTAGCGCCGCGTGGCGTCATAGTCCCCCTCACCCTGGATGCGGCTCGCACGGGACACCTTCTTCTTCGCTTTTGCCTTGGCCATCGTGAACTCCTTCGAACAGGGCAGCGGTCGTGGGGTTGGTTTGCGGCTCCGGCGCCGCGATGCCTGCGGCTTGCGCAACGGCCTGCGCGCTCGCACTGTGCCGCGACGGTGAGGTCTTAGGATACGCTAGCCTCCGCCGGGCGTTAGAGGGCCGGCGCAAAGGCCGCGCGTAGGCGCCCGCTGACAGCGCTCGATCGGCGCGGCGCCCAATGCCGCGCTGCAACGACGACGCAGGAGAATCGAAGAATGATCGGCGGTTTTTCGGACCACGCGGCCAACGAGCGCACCTACCTCGCCTGGGTGCGCACCGGCATCGCCCTCATGGCGCTGGGCCTGGTGATCGAGAAGTTCAACCTGTTCCTCACGACCATCGCCCTGGCCGCCGCGAGCAGCGGCAGCGCGACGCCCGCGGCGCTCACCCCGGGCCGGATGGGGCGCTACGAGGGCCTGGCCCTCATCGTGGGTGGCATTGCGCTCGTGATCCTCTCGACCGTGCGTTTCGTGCGGATCACGCGGCTCCTCGACGATGCGCAGCTGCATGCCGCCTCGAGCGTGCGCAGCGAGCTCACGCTCTCGGCGGTGCTGGTGGTGCTGATCGCCGCCTACGCGCTGTACCTTGCCTTCGGACGCTGACCGTGGCCGGCGCTCTCCCGATGGCCGAAGTCGTCGATCACCCCGAGTCCTCGCGCCTGGAGCTGGTGCGCGACGGGCACACCGCCTATGCGCAGTACGAGCTCGGCCCGGGCACGATCACATTCACCCATACGCTGGTCCCCACCGAGCTGCGCGGACACGGGCTCGGGACGTCCCTGGTGGAGGCGGGGCTTGCGCTGGCGCGCGCCCGCGGTCTCAAGGTCATCCCGCGCTGCCCGTTCTTCCGGGCCCACTTCCAGGCCCACCCCGAGGATTCGGGCCTTCTGAACGACGCCGGACGGGCACTGCTCGGGGGCTGAGCGGGCTGCCAGTGCCGGCCGGCGGAACCTCACGGTTCCCGCGGCCCGGGAGGCTTCCGGCGTGCCGAGCCTCCCATCCGTTGCATCTGGTGGCCGTTCGGTCATGTCCTGTTAACATTTCTCCTATATTTCCTTCATCCGCGCGCACCTGCGCTGACAGATCGGGAGCGACTCGGATGCATGGATTCCTCACGGAGCTGAAGAAGCAGCGGTGGGACGACCACCGTTACTACCACCATTCCCGCATCAACCAGAGCCTGCACCTGGTGAGCGCCTGCAGCTTCCTGACCGCCTACGTCACGGTGTTCACGCACCCGGCGGCCGCAGCCCTCATCGGCTGGTTCGTCGCCATGGTGTCGCGCCAGGCCGGGCACTTCTTCTTCGAGCCCAAGGGCTACGACGAGGTGAACGCGGCGACGCACGAGCACAAGGAGGCGATCAAGGTGGGCTACAACCTGCGTCGCAAGGTCGTGCTCCTGACCCTCTGGGCCTTGAGCCCGCTGGTGCTGTGGTTCGACCCGACCCTGTTCGGGGTCTTCCGGGGCGCCACCGGTCACGCCGAGTTCGTGAACCACGTGTGCTACGTGTGGCTCGCCCTGGGCCTGGGCGCGCTGGTGTTCCGCACCGTGCAGCTCTTCATCCAGCAGGGGCTGCTCACCGGGGCGGTCTGGTTCACGAAGATCCTGACCGACCCCTTCCACGACATCAAACTCTACGGACGCGCGCCGCTGTACCTGCTGCGCGGGGAGCTGCGCGACCCGATGGCGGACGTGGCCCACCGCGCCTGAAGGAGCTCGCGCAGGACCTGGCGCCGGATCGCGCGGTTGGTGAGGGCAGGGTCCTGCCACCACCAGCCGTCGCGTTCCATCTCGCCGGCGGCGGCGAGGAGGCGCGCGGCGACCGCCTCGAAGTCGGCCTCGGTGTAGTTGAGGCTGAAGATCAGGCGCCCGGTCCCCACCCAGCTCAGGGCCAGTCCCTGCTTGCGCAGGTAGTACTGCAGCATCCAGTTGTAACGCGAGGGGCGAGTGTAGGTGAGCGTCCAGATGGTCGACAGATGACGGACCTGAAGCGGCAGTCCGGCCGCGGACAGGCGCGCATTGAGGGCGGCGGCGCGGCGCTCCCAGGTGGCATCGAGGTCCCGGTACAGCGCCCGCACCGGCTCGGTCTCGAGGCGCTTAAGGAACTCGTGCATGGCCCCCATGACGTACGGGTGGGAATTGAAGGTGCCGCGCGCGAAGCACACGTCGGCCGGCCGGTGCTCGTTGAAGCGCTGCATCAGCTCACGGCGGCCGCACACGACGCCGATCGGCAGGCCCCCGCCCAGGGTCTTGCCGTAGGTCACCAGGTCCGCGCGTACCCCGAAGTACTCCTGCGCACCGCCGGGAGCGAGGCGGAAGCCGACGAACACCTCATCCAGGATGAGGACGATGCCGCGCTCGCTGCAGACCTCGCGCAGGCGCGCCAGCCACGCGCCGTAGCCGGCGCGATCGAAGCCCGCGCTGCGGCCGCTGTCCACCAGCCCCGAGTCCGCCGGCGCCCCGGCGTTGGGGTGCATCGCCTGGATGGGGTTCACGAGCACGCAGGCGATGTCCCGGCGCGTGCGCAGCACCGTGAGCGTCGCCTCGTCCATGTCCTTGAGCGTGTAGGTGTGCTCGGCGGGAGTCGGGTTGCCCACCCCGGGCTGCACGTCGCCCCACCAGCCGTGGTAGGCCCCGCAGAAGCGCACCAGGTGCGTGCGCCGCGTGTGGTAGCGCGCCAGGCGCACCGCCTGCATCACCGCCTCGGTCCCGGACATGTGGAAGGAGACCTCATCGAGCCCCGAGATCTCCTTCAGGCGCCTGAGGTTGTAGGCCATCACCGGGTGGTAGGGCCCGAGCACCGGGCCGAGCTTCTCGACCGCCTCGCTGCCGCGCGCGATGCACTCCTTATAGAAATCGTAGCCGAACACGTTGACGCCGTAGGAACCGGTCAGGTCGTGGAAGACGTTGCCGTCGAGGTCGGTGACCGTGGTCCCCGCGGAGGCCTCCACGAAGGACCCGGCGCGCAGCTGCTCGCGCACCCGGTGGCTGAACTGGAACGGCACGCGGTAGCGGGCCGTGAACTGCAGGTCCGACAGGCTTCCCTCGACCTGCCGGGTGAGTGCGGCAGTGCGCGGGAAGTGCTCGGCGTAGTAGGCGGCCAGGCGCTGGAAGGCGCCGGCGCGGCGGCCCGCCACCTCCTGCGGGGCGCCGTCGGCGCTGAAGAACCGGGCCTCGTCGTACTCGTAGAACGGCACGAGCCGCGCTACGCGCCGCGACAGCTTCGCGTGCCCGGTGAGCGAGCGGTGCTTGGCCCTCGACAGCAGCAGGCGCAGCCACAGCCGCCTGAGGAGCACGGCCGCGGCCAGTGCGATCAGGACGTAGAGGACCAGGGTGAGTGTGGGCAAGGCAGCTCCGCAGGTGGGGCGCGGGATGCGCCGTCGGGGGAGGAACTGCGGCCGCGCTCGGACCTCACGTGCCGCATCCCCATGCCGGCGGCAACCTATTTCACATCGATGACACTCCGATGACAGTCCGCACGGCACTCTCCCGGCTGACCCAGCAGGAGGACCTGAACTTCCTCCTCACCAACCGGCTGCCGCGGCGCTGGCTGACGCTTTTCATGGGATGGCTGAGCCGCATCGAGCATCCCCTGGTGCGGGAGGCCTCGCTCGCCCTGTGGCGCCTGTTCGCGGACCTGGACCTGAGCGATGCCAAGAAGACGCGCTTCCGCAGCCTCCACGAGTGCTTCACGCGCGAGCTCAAGCCCGGCGCCCGCCCCGTCGATGCCGACCCGTCCGTGCTGGTCAGCCCCTGCGACGGCATCGTGGGCGCCTTCGGGCCGGTAAGGCGCGGCATGGTGCTGCAGGCCAAGGGCGCGCCGTACGCGCTCAAGGACCTGCTGCAGGATGAGGACCTGGTGCGCGAGTACGTCGACGGGAACTTCGTCACGCTGCGGCTGCGCTCGTGCATGTACCACCGCTTCCACGCGCCCTACGACTGCCGCATCGAGGAGGTGACGTACGTGTCCGGGGACACCTGGAACGTGAACCCGATCGCGCTCAAGCGGATCGAGGCGCTGTTCTGCAAGAACGAGCGCGCCATCATCCGCTGCCGGCTGCCCGGCGGGGAGCTCGTGACGCTGGTGCCGGTGGCGGCGATCCTGGTCGCCAGCATCCGCCTGCACTGCGCCGACGTGCTCCTGCACCTGCGCTACCGCGGCCCGAACTCGATTCCCTGCGATGCGGCGCTGACCAAGGGCGAGGAGATGGGCTGGTTCCAGCACGGGTCCACCATCATCGCCTTCGCACCGCCGGGGGTGACCCTGGTCCCGGGCCTTTCCAGCGGCAGCACGCTGCGCATGGGCCAGCCGCTCCTCAAGCTGGCGGAGCGATGAGCAAGGCGTCCCCGGTCGCGGTGATCACCGGCACGACCCACGGGATCGGGCGCATCGTCAGCCGGGAGCTGGCGCGTGCGGGGTACGCCGTGTTCATGCTGTGCCGGGACGTGCCGGCCGGCGCGGCGCTCGGCCGCGAGCTCGCCGCGCGCTTCCCGCGCGCGCGCCTGTCCGTGCTGCCCTGTGACCTGGCGCAGCTTGCGTCAGTGCGCGAGTGCGCCGCGGCACTCACCGCGGCAGCCCCCCGCATCGACCTCCTGATCAACAACGCGGGCACGGTGAGCCTCGCTCCGCGCCGCTCGGCGGACGGGTTCGAGCTCACTTTCGCGGTCAACCACCTGGGCCCGTTCCTGCTCACCGGGCTCCTCCTGCCGCAGCTGGCGCCCCAGGCACGCATCGTGAACACGGCCTCGCGGATCCATTTCCGCGCCGGGCGCTGCACCGCCGCGGCCGTGACCGACCCCGGCGCGCGCTACCGCAGCCGCGAGGCCTACGCGCGCTCCAAGCTCGCGAACGTGCAGCACACCTTCGCGCTCGCCCGCCGGCTTGAGTCCACCGGGATCAGCGTCAACTGCCTGCATCCCGGGGTCGTGTCGACCAATCTCCTGCCGCGGTGGCTTCGGCTCCTGAAGCCGTTCCTGTCCGCGCAGGTGTTCGATGCCGAGCGCGGCGCCCACACCACGCTGCACCTGGCGCTCGATGCGCGGGTCGGCGGCCGGTCGGGACTGTATTTTGATGAGTACCAGCGGCCGCAGCCGGCAGCCCCACTCGCACAGGACGTGGCGCTGCAGGAGGAGCTGTGGCAGATGAGCTGTGACTGGGTGGGCCTGCCGCGGGCGCTGCCCGACCTGCCCGTGCGACACTAGAAGGACTGCGAGGACGCCATGCCCGAGAACTCCGGATCATCGCTCAAGCAGCTGGCGCTGTTCGCCGGCAATTTCCTGCGCCATCCCTACATGCTCGGCTCGATCATCCCGAGTTCGCGCTTCCTGGTCGACCAGGTGCTGGAGCCGGTGGACTGGGAGCGGGCGCGCCTCCTGGTCGAGTACGGGCCCGGGGTCGGCACGGTGACTGCGCAGATCCTGAAGCGCATGCATCCGCAGGCGCGCCTGTTGGCGATCGAGACCAACGGCGACTTCGTGCGTTACCTGCGCCGCTGCCTGCCCGACCCGCGCCTGCACGTCGTGCACGACTCGGCCGCGCAGGTCGGTGCGGTGCTCACGCGGCTGTCGCTCCCGGCGGCCGACTACATCATCTCCGGCATCCCGCTTGGCAGCTTCCCCGATGCGCTGAAGGCGGAGATCGTGGGCAAGACCCGCCAGGCGCTGGCCCCGGGCGGCTCGTTCCTCGTCTACCAGTTCACCGCCCGGGTGCTGCCGGTGCTCGAGCGCTCCTTCGGCAGCGTGCAGCGCCGCTTCGAGCGCCGCAATATCCCGCCCGCCCAGCTGTTCGTCTGCGCCGCATAGCGGGTCCCCCGCGTCGTCAGCCGGCCGCCGTCCGCTGGTTGATCCGGTGCAGGTAGGCGGCACCGAAGGCCGCAATCACGCTCACCGCGGCCAGGGTCACGAACACGCCGCCCCAGCCGAAGTCACCCGCGATGCGGGCCATCAGCCACCCCGCGAGTGCCCCGCCCAGGTACCCGGTCCCATCGACGAGCCCGGAGGCCGCGGCCCCGCCGCGCGAGCCGCCGAAGTCGAGCGCGAAGGCGCCGGCGAGGTAGGAGTAGGGGCCCAGGAGGCAGAACGCCACGAGGCCCACGAGCGCCACCGGCAGCACCGGTCCGGTGGTCTTGACGCGCACGAACACGAGCGCGAGGAGGACCACTGCCGTCGCGGCCAGCCCGATCGCCAGGATGCGCGCGCGGCCGTTCGCCCCGAGCCGGTCACTGGCCCAGCCGGCGAGCAGCACCGAGACGGCCCCGACGGCCGGAAAGATGGCCGACAGCGTCGCGGCGTGGCTGACCGTGAGGCCGACGAAGTCCCGCAGGTACACCGGCGTCCAGGTGTTGAAGGTCTCGCGCACCAGGGTGCCGCCGAAGCTCAGGAGGCACACCATGAGGAAGGCGGGGTTACCGACGAGCGGCAGTACCAGCGAGAGGAAGCCGCGGGGTGTCTCGCCGGCAAAGACATTGCGCGGGTTGGGGACCGCCTCGGGGAAGCCCTGCTCGCTGCGCGCATCGCGCAGCAGCCATGCATTGGCGAGGAACATGGCACCGGCGACGGCGGCGCCGAACAGGAACAGCGTGCGCCAGTGCGCGCCGGCATCCAGCAGGAGCCCCATGCTCTCGCGCGCCAGCGCATCCCCGACGAGGTAGCTGCAGGTGAGGATCGCCGCCACGGTGCCGTAGCGGGTGTAGTGGAACCAGCGCGAGGACACCTTGATCAGCGCCGACCAGCCGATGGACTGGGTGAGCCGGTTGCCGATCCAGGCGAAGGTGAACAGCGGCAGGCCGGAGCCCGAGGCGAACAACAGCGTGAAGGCCGCCGCCCCGCCGGTGGCGATCAGGAGGTTCTTCTTGCCGCCCCAGTAGTCCCCGAGCCCGGTCAGGAACCACTTGCCGAGCGCGTAGCCCAGCACCCCGAGCGAGGCCATCCTGCCGATGCTCAGCAGCGCATCGGCGTGGCTCACGCCGTGCCCGGTCAGTTCCTCGGCGATCAGCGGGGTCGCGACCGAGAGGTCCGAGCGGCAGAAGTAACAGGACGCGTAGCCCGCGAACAGCAAGAGGAGCGTGCGGCACTGCGCCCACCGCAGCGCGCGGCGAGCGGGGTCTGCCGGCAGGGTCGCGCCGGTCAGCCCGGCCAAGGCAGCGAGTAAGTCTTCGTGTTGGTGAAGAGCTTCATCGCTTCCTGGACGCCTTCCTTGAACCCCAGGCCCGAGTCCTTGATGCCGCCGAACGGCGTGACCTCGAGACGGTAGCCCGGCACTTCGCGCACGTTGACGCTGCCGACGTTCAGCTCGCTCACCAGGCGCGTGATGTAGTCCAGCCGGTTCGTGCACACGGCGGACGACAGGCCGTAGGCCGTCGAGTTGGAGACGCGGATCGCCTCCTCGATGCCGCCGATGCGGATGACGGGTGAGACCGGCCCGAAGGTCTCGGTCCTGACGACCGCCATCTCCGGGGTCACGCGGTCCAGGACCGTGGGGGAATACAGGGCGCCGCGGCGGATGTTCCCGTACAGGAGCTGCGCGCCCTGCGCGACGGCCGCCTCGACCTTGGCCTCGAACTCCCGGGCCGCGGCCTCGTCGATGACCGTGCCCATGTCGGTGGCCGGGTCCATCGGGTCGCCATAGCGGATCGCCCGGGTCTTCTCGACCAGGAGCTGCACGAAGCGGTCGGCCACCCCCTCGTGGACCAGCATCCGCTTGATGGCCGTGCAGCGCTGCCCGGAGTTCCTGTAGGAGCCGGCCACTGCAAGGCTCGACGCCTCCTCGAGGTCCGCGTCCTCCAGGACGATCAGCGGATCGTTGCCGCCGAGCTCCAGCACCTGGCGCTTGTAGACGGCCTTGGCGGCGATGTACTTGCCGATCGCCACCCCGCCGGTGAAGGTCACGAGATCGACGTCCGCGTGCGTGAGCAGCTCGTCGGCGATCTCCTTCGGGTCCCCCGTGAGCACGCTGAACATGGCCGGTGGCAGGCCGGCCTCGTACAGGATGTCAGCGAGCAGCAGCGCCGTGAGCGGGGTCTTCTCCGAAGGCTTGAGCACCATGCGGTTGTTGGTGGCGATGCTCGGGGCGACCTTGTGGGCGACCTGGTTCAGGGGATGGTTGAAGGGCGTGATCGCCGAGATCACCCCCTGGAGCGGCTCGCGCAGCGTGTACACCTTGCGCCGCTTGCCATGCTCGGTCAGGTCGCAGGAGAACACCTGGCCGTCGTCCTGGAGCGCGGCGTTGCCTGCGAACAGGAACACGTCGCAGGCGCGACCGACCTCGTAGACCGAATCCTTCTTGCACAGGCCGCTCTCGGCGGTGATGAGGTTCGCGACCTCCTCGCTGCGCGCGCGCAGCAGCTCCGCGGTGCGCTGGCAGATGCGGTAACGCTGGTAGCGCGTGAGCGGGGAGCGGAACGCGCGCGCCGCGGCAAGCGCGCGCCGCACCTCGGGCAGGCCGGCCTGGGAGACCGCGGCCACCACCGCGCCGCTGTAGGGATTCCTGACCTCGGCGGTGCGCGCGGTCGTCAGCTTCTCGCCGGCGATGCGCAGGCCCTCGGTGCGTGCCGGTGCGCCGGCGCGGGCGGCCGCCTCAGCCGGCATGGTTCAGCACCCAGTCGAAGGCGTCGAAGTTGCGCCAGCGGCGGTTGGGGTCGAGGCCCGGGAAGGGCCGGTTCATGATGAGCGGTACCGACTGCTCGGAGATCCCGCCGTGCGAGCGCAGCGGGGCATCGAGCCCGGTCAGGTCGTGCTTCGCGGCCGAACCCCCGAGCGCGACGGCGTGGCTCGACACGACGACCAGGTCCCCGATGCGGTCCGGCGGCAGCTCGAAGCGCTCGGCGGCCTGGGAGCGGGTCAGCACCACCTCGATGCCGCGCAGTGCGGCGATGCGGCGGGCGAGGGCGCCGGTGTCGGTGCCTTCCGGGAGGTACACCGTGGCGTAGGAGCCGAGCGCCCCGTGGTGCACCACGTACGGGTCGGTGATTGGGAGGATCACGCGCGCCCGGCCCGCACCCAGCCACGCATCCAGGGCATCCTGGAGATAGATGACGTTCGGGGTGGCATCGAGGCGCGTCTTGGCATTCATGCCGTGGTCGGCCGTGACCGCGATCGCACAGCCCAGCGAGTCGAGCGTCGAAAGGTAACCGTCCATCATGCGGTAGAAGGCGTTCGCCTCGGGGGAGCCCGGGGCGTGCTTGTGCTGGACGTAGTCGGTGGTCGAGAGGTACATGACGTCGGGGCGCTGCCCCTGCATCAGCTTCACACCCGCGGCGAACACGAACTCCGACAGGTCGGCGCTGTAGACGCTCGGCACCGGCAGCCCCACCAGCGCGAGAACGTTCTCGATGCCGTGCTCGGCGAGCGTCACCTGGTCGGCCTTCTCCGCCGAGAAGCACACCCCGCGCATGCGGTGGCCGAGAAGCTTGCGCAGCTTGTCCTTGGCGGTTACCACGGCGACGCGGCAGCCGGCATCGGCAAGCGCGGCGAGCAGGGTGGGGGCGCGCAGCCACTTCGGGTCATTCATCATGACCTCGACGTTGTTCTGCGCATCGTAGAGGTAGTTGCCGCAGATGCCGTGCACCGAGGGCGGTGCGCCGGTCACGATCGAGAGGTTGTTGGGGTTGGTGAAGCTCGGCACCACGCAGTCGGCGATCACCGAGGAGCCGCTCTCGAGCACGCGCGCGAACCAGGGCGCGTGGCCGCCCGCCACGGCCTGTGCGATGTAGTCCGGCTCGCAGCCGTCCACGCATACCACCACCACCGGTTGCCGGGGCATCCGGTAGGCGCGCCCGTTCACGTCCAGGGTGCTCAAGGGTCGGGCCGCGTTCATGCCGCCGCCTTCAGCTGGGCCAGGACCGCACCGACCGCCTCGACCGCGCCGCCGATGCCGCGCTCGCCGAGCTGTCCCATGCAGCCCACGCGGAAGGTCTCCACGGTGGTGAGCTTGCCCGGGTAGAGGATGTAGCCGCGCTGCTTGACCGCCTCGTAGAAGCTCTTGAAGACGTAGTGGGGGCTGTCGGGTGCGTGGAAGGTCACGATGATCGGCGCCTGGATCGCCTCGGGCAGGAAGCTCTTGAGTCCCAGCTTCGCCATGCCCGCGATCAGCGTGCGGCAGTTGCTGGCGTAGCGCGCCCCGCGCGCGACAAGTCCGCCTTCCTCCAGGTACTGCTCGATCGCGCAGTCGAAGGCTGCGACCACGTGGGTGGGCGGGGTGAAGCGCCACTGCGTGGTCTTCTGCATGTAGACCCACTGGTCGTGGAGGTCCATGGCGACGGAGGGGCTGTTGCCCTCGCTGCGCTCCAGCACCGCGCGCCGCGCCAGCACGAAGCCCATGCCGGGGGGGCCCTCGAGGCACTTGCCGGAAGCGGCGATCACGGCATCGAAGGGGACGCGCCGCGCGTCGATCTCGAGCGCGCCGAAGGAGCTCATGGCATCCACGATCAGGCCCCGGCCGTGGCGGGCCACCACCGCGGCGATCTCCGGCAGCGGGTTGAGGATCCCGGTGCTGGTCTCGCAGTGGACGAGGGCGACGTGGGTGATGGTCGGGTCGGCGCCCAGCGCCGCGTCGATGTCGGCGGCCCGGACCGGGGCGTTCTCGGCATAGTCGAGCGTGGTGAGCTTGCGGCCCAGGACCTTGATGATGCGCGCGATGCGCTGGCAGTAGGCGCCGTTCAGGGGCACCAGCACGTGCCCGGAAGTGCGCGGGACCAGCGTACCGAGCGCCGCCTCGACGGCGAAGGTGCCGCTGCCCTGCAGCGGGATGCACTCGTGCGTGGCGGTGGCCGAGGCGATCTGCAGCAGGCGCTCGCGGACACGGCCGGTGATGCGGTTGAAGTCCGCGTCCCACGAGCCCCAGTCCCGCAGCATGGCCTGGCGGGTCCTGAGCGAAGTGGTGAGGGGGCCGGGCGTCAGGAGGTAGGGGTCGTGGCTCATCGCGTCTCTTTCCGGTCGCTGGATGCGCAGGGGGCCGCGCCGTAGGCGGCGGCCGCGCGCCCGGGCGGTTTGGGAGTGAGGTTCCAGTGTAGGAAGGACAGGCTCAAAGTGTCAACAGTTTTCTGATGACACCTTTGTTATACTGCCACGGCCCCTCCCCGACCGCCCCAAGATGCCATGACCTCACCCACCCCACTTGAGATCCTGCAGGGGAATTCGCTGCCCTCGCTGGTGCAGGCCGAGATCGAGCGGATGATCCTGTGCGGAGAGCTGCGCGCCGGGCAGCGCATCAACGAGGTCGAACTGGCCGAGCGTTTCCGTACCAGCCGCGGGCCGGTCCGCGAGGCGCTGCGGGCCCTGGAGGAGTGCGGCCTGGTGCGGGCCGAGCGCAACCGCGGCACGTTCGTGCGCGACGTGTCTCTGGCGGAGGCGGACGAGGTTTACGACGTGCGCGAGGTGCTCGATGAACTCATCGGGCAGCGCCTGGCACGCCTGGCGACCCCCGCGCAGCTGAAGTCGCTGCGACAGACCCTGGAGGCGATGGACTCAGCCGTCGCGGCGGGCGACATCAAGCGCTACCACCAGCTGAACCTGGACTTTCACGATGCGCTGGTGGAGTTTGCCGGCAACCGCCGCCTGGCCGAGACCTACCGCCGCCTGACCAAGGAACTTCTGCTGTTCCGCCTGCAGGGGCTCACGGAGGGGGGCGGGTTCGGGGTCTCCAACGACGAGCACAAGGCGATCGTGCGCGCGATCGCCTCGCGCGACCCCGAGCGTGCCGGTCGGGTACTGCGTGCCCACGCCGCGGATTCCCGCGCGCGCATGCACCGCGCCGCCGAGAAGCGCGCCGGACGCCCGGCGCGCGCGGGCTAGCGGCAGTTCCTCATCAGGGAAGTGACGCCGTGTATGTGACGCGGCTGCCGTTGGTGTTCACGCCACCGTACGTGCCCGCCGGGGGCGTCACGGTGTTGGCGTAGCTGTACGTCCACTTGGCGTCCTGCTGCACGATCTTGTTGACCGCGGTCAGGGTCACCGTGGTCGTCGCGCCGTTGGCGAGCGCCGGCGCCGCCAGCGTCGTGGTGGTCGTGTTGTGCGCGGCGGTCGTGGTGATCAGCGCGTAGCTGATCGTGTCGCCCGCGCCATCGCTCAGCGGACCCGTCGTGGTCGAGCTCAGGGTGACGTTGCCATTGTTGGCAACGACCACCGCGGTCTCGGTACCCCCGGTGAGGTCGCCGCCGGTGCCGGTGAGGGCCGTGCCATTGCCGACCTGCGCCGCCGTGGGAGCCCAGGTGATCTGGTCCACGGTGGCCACGGTGGCGAAGTTGCCCGCGGCGGTCCCGGTGCCGGTGCCGACGCGCAGGAACAGGAACTTCGGGATGGTGATCTGGAAGTCCACGTGTGCCGTGGCGGTGAGCGCGGTGGTGCCGGTCTGGTAGTTCGACTCGGCGCTGCTGTACTGGGGAATGAGAAGAGCGGTGGCGGCAACGAGGCCGCCGACTGCCAGGGAGATCCGCATGATTCCTGACCTTCGACGTTACGGTTACGGTAATTGTTACTTTAGGTAACCGAGGTCGCGCCGAGCCGGGCTTATGTCACGCTTTGCAGCCCTCAGCGCCCGGCGCCGCTCACACTTTGTGGGCGTCAAGTCACAGATCCACCCGACTTTGGGCTTCTTAACCCTTCACGCGGGTCTCGGGCCGGTCGTCGCCGGTCGCAAATTCCTTGTGCCAGTGACCCTGGCCGTCCTCCCAGGTGATCAACGCGGCGGTGCCCGGCGTGCGCTGCTCACGGGCCGCACGCTGCGCCGCCGCGCGCGCCTGGTCGTGGGTCGCGAACCGCTCCGAGTAGGTGCCGTTCACGCGGTAGGCCCAGCCGCCATCGTGCGGCACGATCTCGTAGGTAACCTGGCTCATCTGAACTCTCCTCTTGTAGAAGCCCGCGCCGATCTTACTCGCCGGTGACGCGCGGGAAGCGGGCGGAAGCTTCCAGCTCGTCGAGGCTCAGGGTGTTGCGCACGTACTCGCGGCTTGCGTCCGCGTGGGGCTGATGGTCCCAGGGCGTGGTGCGCCCGAGCGTGAGGGCATGCGCGACGAGGTGCCGCTGGCGCTGGCTGCTCAGCACCTCCTCGTGCAGCCGGCTGAGGTTCCACGACTGACCGACGGCAGCGCGCCACGGCGCGGCCCGCTCGGCGTCGCCGGCGAGGTTCTGGCGCTCGTCGGGGTCGCGCGCGAGGTCATATAGCTGGTCGGGGTCCGCGGGGCTGTGAATGAACTTGGTCGCCCCCGTGCGGATCATGACCATCGGCGCAACCGCGCCCTCGGCCAGGTACTCGCCGCGCACCTCGTCGTGGCCGGCACGGCCCTCCAGGTGGGGCAGGAGGCTCCGGCCCTCGAGCTCGGTGGCGTACGGAACGGCGGTGCCGGTGCCGGCGAGGTCGACGAGCGTGGGCAGCACGTCAATGAGCGAGACCGACTCGGCGACCGCGTGGGCCTTGAAGTGGCGCGGTGCGTGCACCAGCAGCGGTATGCGGCAGGCGGGCTCGAAGAAGCTCATCTTGTACCACAGGCCCCGCTCGCCGAGCATTTCGCCGTGGTCGGCGAGCACGATGACCACGGTGTTGTCATCGAGGCGCGTGTCGCGCAGGGTGCCGAGCAGCGTCCCGAACTGGTCGTCCACGTAGGCCACGGAACCGTAATAGGCGTGGCGGGCGGCGCGGACGTGGGCCTCGGTCACCGGCTGGGCATCCATCGCGCACACGTGCCGCAGGCGCCGCGAGTGCGGATCGAGTGCCTCCGGGGCGATGCGCACGCGCGGCATATCGATGTCCTCGTCGCGGTAGCGGTCCCAGTACCGCGCCGGGATCGCGAAGGGGTCGTGCGGGTGCGTCATCGACACCACCATGCAGAACGGCCGCCGGTCGTTGCCGCGGGCGATGTCGAACAGCTGGCGGCGCGCGCGGAACACCACCTCGTCGTCGAAGTCGAGCTGGTTGGTGCGGACGCAGGGACCGGCCTGCGTCACGGAGTCCATGTTGTGGTACCAGCTCGGCCGCGCCTGGAAGTCGAGCCAGTCTGGAGTCCAGCCGAAGTCTGCCGGGTAGATGTCGGTGGTGATGCGCTCCTCGAACCCGTGCAGCTGGTCCGGGCCGCAGAAGTGCATCTTGCCGCTTAAGACCGTGCGGTAGCCGCCGGCGCGCAGGTAGTGCGCGAAGGTGGGGACGTGCGCGGCGAACTCGGCGGCGTTGTCGTAGGCGCCGATCTTCGAGGGCAGGCGCCCCGACATGAAGGAGAAGCGCGACGGGGCGCACAGCGGGCTGTTGCAGTAGGCCGAGCGGAACAGCACCGCCTGCGCCGCGAGTGCATCCAGGTTCGGCGTGCGGGCGACGCGGTTGCCGTAGGCGGGCAGGGCGCCGGCGGTGAGCTGGTCAGCCATGAGGATCAGGAAGTTCGGCGGTGCGGACATGCCTTGGGTCACCGGAGCGTTGCGCCAGCGCCCATGATAAGGGGCGCGCCGCGCCCGCGGGGGTGCACGTTCGCGACCAGTTCCGGTACCCGGGCGACGCTGCGGCGGCGCTGCCGCGAGCCGCTCTACAGCTCGAGCTTGTAGCCCAGGCCGTACACCGACTGGATGGCCTCGTGCGCCTGGCTCACTTTCTCCAGCTTGCGGCGCAGGTTCTTCACGTGGCTGTCGACGGTGCGGTCGGTGACGATGCGGTGGTCGGGATAGAGGTTCTCCATCAGCCGCGCACGCGAGAAGACCCGTCCGGGCGCCGCCGCGAGGGTGCTGAGTAGCCGGAACTCGACGGGCGTCAGTTCCAGCGCGACACCCTCGAACTCGGCCCGGTGGCGGTCGGCATCGATCGTAAGGCCGCCGGCCGCGGCCGGCCCGCGCGTCGCGCGGCGCAGGATGGCCTTGATGCGCGCCACCACCTCGCGCGGGCTGAAGGGCTTGCAGACGTAGTCATCGGCACCGAGCTCCAGCCCGAGCAGCCGGTCGATCTCCTCCACCCGGGCGGTGACCATGACGATCGGGACGGTGCTGAAGGTGCGCAGTTCCCGGCAGATCTCAAGCCCGTCCCGATGCGGCAGCATCAGGTCCAGGATCACGAGGTCCGGGTTGCTGCGCCGGAACTCCGGGACCACCCGCAGTCCGTCGCTGACGCAGCTTGCGTCGAACCCGGAGGCGGTCAGGTAGTCGCGCAGCAGGGCGGCGAGCTTCGGCTCGTCCTCCGCGATGAGGATCCGGCGCGGCTGCGTCGCGCTCATGTGCCGACGGCCAGCGGCAGGCGAACGGTGACCCACAGGCCGCCGAGAGCGGAGGGGCGCGCGGTGATCGAGCCGCCGTGCGCATCGACGATGCTGCGACAGATCGCAAGGCCCAGGCCCGCACCGCCGCTGTCGCGATTGCGCGAGCCCTCCGCACGGAAGAAGCGCTCGAACAGTCGCGCGGCCACCTCCGGCGCAACCCCGGGCGCGGAGTCCTCCAGCTCGATGACCGCGTCGTTGCCTTCGCGGCGGCACGACAGTCGCGCCTGGCCGCCCAAGGCCGTATAGCGCACCGTGTTCTCGGTGAGGTTGCCCATGAGCTGCTGCAGGCGGCTCTCGTCGGCGCGCACGGGGAGCGGGTGGTCCGGCATCTGGGTCTCGAGCGTGATCCCGCGTGCGCCGAGGCGCTCGCGGAAGGCGGTCACGCGCGCGCTCAGCAGGTCGGCGAGGTCGCACTCGTGCATGCGGTAGGTCAGCGCGCCGACGTCGGCGAGCGCCAGCTGGTACAGGTCGTCGATGAGCTTGCCGAGCGTTGCGACTTCCTGGTGCAGCGAGGCGAGCGTCGCCGGGGTCACCGGGCGAACGCCGTCCTGCAGTGCCTCGACCTCTCCGCGCAGCACGGCGAGCGGCGTGCGCAGCTCGTGCGAGACGTCCGCCATGAACGCGCGCCGCATCTGCTCCGTCCGCTCGAGCGCCTGCGCCAGGGCGTTGACGTCGTGGGCGAGCCGGCCGATCTCGTCGCCGCGCGTGACCGCAAGCCTGCGGGCGTAGTCGCCGGCGGCGAGCCCGCGCATCACCGAGCCCACCTGCCGTACTGGCAGAAGCAAGCGGCGCGTGAGGAGCACGGCCGCCAGCGCCGCGGCGAGGATCGCCGCACCCCCGATCAGCCAGGTGGCGAAGAGCTGCTGGTCCTTGAGGCGCAGCGCGGCGCCGCTCGCGACCTGTTCGAAGGGGACCACCGCGAGGTACCCGACGGTGCGCCCGGCGACCTGCACGGGAAATGAAGTGCTGGTGGCCGGGAGTCGGGGATTGCCGGCAACGAGATGGTGCTCCGCATCTAGCAGGCTCACGCGAAACTGCACGCCGGTGAGGTCGGACGGCGTATTCATCGGGGGCGGCTCCCCGGGGCCGCCGTGCGGGGGCGGTCCGCGCGGTGGCATGCCCCCCGGTGGGGGCTCGAACGGCGGTGGGCCGCCACGGTGGCCGGGCGGCTCGCGAAGCGCCGCGTCCGGCGGCGGCGCGCGGCCGCGCAGCAGTCCTACCCAGGCGCCCGGGTCCTCGCGCAGGAAGTCCCAGCTGCCGTAGCGCTCGTACGTCGCAGCGAGCGTAGGGATGAGGCCCTGGACGCGCTCGGTCTCCTGGTCGTTGAGGTAACCGAGGAAGCCGTTCACGAAACTCACGCGCGCCGCGAGGCTCATGGCGACCACGGTCACGGCAATCGCCGACAGCAGGGTCAGAAACAGCTTCGCGGCGAGGCCCAGTCTGAAGCCGCCCTGCGAGGCACGGTTTGCCGGGGTCGCGGTCACGTCGGAAGGATAAGGGTGGGTCGGCGCGGGTCAAGCCGCAGCGGCGTTCTCCACGATTTCTCCATCTTTCATGGGCCCGGGCGCGCGGGTCGCGCGATTCCACGGTCTCTCCACGATGTCTGCACAGTCAGGCGCTAGCCTTTCCCGCCGACAGACTCGAAATCCACGACCGCTGCGAGGCAGAACATGAATGCGCTGATGCGAACACTCACCGGTTCCCTGATCACCCTGGCGGCACCGCTGGCATTCGCCGCGCCGCCCACCGAGGCCGCCCTGGGCGGCCGCCCGCCGGGGCCGCCCCCGGAGGCCATCGCCGCCTGCAGCGGCAAGACCGAGGGCACGAAGGTCACGGTCACGCTGCCGGACGGTCGCACGCTCGCGGCCACGTGCCACCTGCAGAACGGCGTGATGGCCGCGCGACCCGCGCCGCCGGCGGAAGCCGTCGCGGCCTGTGTCGGCAAGGTCGAAGGGGACCCGGTGAGCTTCGCCGCACCCGGCGGCCGCAGGGTCACGGCGACCTGCCGCGTGATCGACGGCGTGCTCGCGGCGGCCCCGGCCGGCGGCCCGCCCGGTGGTGGACCGGCAGCTCCCTGATGGCGTTTCACCGCGCGACCCGGACCTCAAGGAGACAGCAGCCATGGACATGAACGCGCGGGCGGCGGAGGCACGAACGGCCGCCGGACCCATCGCCGGGCTCGGGGCCGTTGCGGCGCCCGCCGAGCAGGACCTTCTGGCACTGGTCGCCCACGAACTGCGCGGCCCGCTGGAGGCGATCAGCATGGCGGCCGGCGTGGCCGCGCGCTCGCCGCTCGCCGACGTCCAGAGGCGCGCGGTCCAGCGCATCGAGCGCCAGGCCGAGCAGATGGCGTGGCTGGTCAAGGACCTCCTGGACATCGGGCGCGCCAACACCGGTCGCCTCGCACTGCGGCTGCAGCCGCTGGAATTTCGCGAGGTCCTCGATGCCGCCTTCGAAATCGCCCGCCCCCTGATGGAGGCGCGCCAACATCGCCTCACGGTGGCCCCGGCCGCCCGGGTCCTCAGCCTGGTGGCCGACCGCGTGCGCCTGACGCAGGTGATCGGGAACCTGCTCCTGAGCCTCGCGCAGTGCACCGAGCCGCGGGGCCAGCTGCGCCTGACGAGCGAACGCAGCGAGCGGCTGCTGCTGATAACGCTGTCTGACACGGGGCACCGGGTGCGCCCCCAGCGCGCGCAGCGGCTGCGGGGCGCGGAGGCGCGCAGCGAACTGCCGCGCGACGACGACCGGTCGGCAGGCGTCGGGATGGCGCTCACCCGGCGGCTCGTCAGCCTGCACGGCGGGCGCCTGGAGACTTCCCATGCCATGGTCGGCCGCGGGACACGCTATTGCGTGACGCTCCCGCAATGAAGGGCGGCACCCCGTTGCGGGCGCATGCCGCCATGCCGTGCGTCATCGACGACGACGATCCGGGGCTGGCGCGCGACGTGGCGCGGATCGCCGCGCGCACCCTCGAGCGGCGGCGGGCGCTCGGCTGGCTGTTCTCCGGCGGCATCGCGGTGCTGGTGTCGTCCTGCGGCGGGGACTCCGGCAGCAGTTCCTCCTCCGGGACCTCGACCACCACCACCACGAGCAGCGACGGCACTGCGTGCGTCGCCGATCCCGAGGAAACCAACGGGCCGTACCCGGCCGACGGCAGCAATGCCGTCGATGGCACCACCGTCAACGTGCTCACCCAGTCGGGCATCGTGCGCAGCGACATCACGCGCAGCTTCGGTTCCTCGACGACGGTGGCACCGGGAGTGCCGCTGACCCTGACGCTGACGCTCGAGAACGCGAGCACGTCCTGCGAGATGCTGGTCGGCTACGCAATCTATGTCTGGCACTGTGACCGCGATGGGGAGTATTCCCTGTACGCAAGCGACCTGCTCGATGAGAACTACCTGCGCGGAGTCCAGGTCACCGACGGCAACGCCCGGGTGAGCTTCATCACGATCTTCCCGGCGTGTTACTCCGGCCGGTACCCGCACATCCACATCGAGGTCTATCCCTCGCTCGCCGCCGCCGTCGACAAGTCGAACGCCGTGCTCATCACCCAGCTGGCGATGCCGCGGGACACCTGCACGACGGTCTACGCCGATGCCACCGGCTACAGCGGCAGCGTTGCCAACCTCGCGGCGGTGACTACCTCGAGCGATCTGGTGTTCGCCTCGAGCACGGCCGCGCAGCTGGCGGCCCAGACTCCCGCGATGACCGGGAGTGTCGCCGATGGTTATACGGCGACCGCCACCGTGGCGATCGGGGCGTGAGACCCCGGGTGCCCGCGCGGGCGTTCGGCGCATGCTGGTCCTGACGCGCCGCCAGGCGCAGTCACTGCGCATCGGGCAGGACGTCGTGGTGACGATCCTCGCCGTGCGTGACCGATCGATCCGGATCGGCATCGAGGCGCCGAAGCACGTTCGCGTGCTTCGCGAAGAAGTCGGCGGGAGCGCCCGGGAATCTGCCGGCGCATCGGAGTCGTTGCGTCCACCCGAACCTTCGGACTGAAGGCCGGGGCGGTCCGGTGCCCGCGGGCGCATACTGCGCCGATGAGCACACTGATTATTCCCGAGCGCCGCCGCAGCCTCGGCCGCTTCGACGTCGGGCGCGTCCTGCCGTACCCGGGACGGCAGATGGTCGGTCCCTTCATCTTCTTCGATCACATGGGGCCGGTCGACTTGCCGCGTGGCCTCGCAGCGGACGCGGACGTTCGTCCCCATCCCCACATCGGACTCGCTACGGTCACCTACCTCTTCGCGGGGGAGGTCATGCATCGCGACTCCACGGCCGTGGAGCAGCCGATCCGGCCGGGCGAGGTGAACTGGATGGTCGCGGGCCGCGGCATCACGCACTCCGAGCGCTTCGAGCGCGCCCGCCGCGAGGGCGGCGCTCTGCACGGAATCCAAGCCTGGGTGGCGCTGCCCAACGAGTGCGAGGAGACGACGCCGGCCTTCCATCACCACGAGGGCGGGGACCTGCCAGCCGCCGCGGTGGAGGGAGGCGAGGTGCGCGTGCTGGCCGGTGAAGCCTACGGTCTGCGCTCGCGCGTCCGGACCCATTCGCCGCTGTTCTACGCCCACGCGCAGCTTGAGGCCGGCGCAAGGCTGGAGCTGCCGTCAGGATACGCCGAGCGCGCGAGCTTCCTCGTATCCGGCGCGGGCCGCATCGAGGGCCTCGGGCTCGCTCCCGGGCAGATGTTCGCGGCGAGCGGGGCGGGCAGCGCCGTGTTCGAGGCGACCGCGCCCAGCGTGCTCATGCTGCTGGGTGGAGAGCCGGTCGGGCCGCGGTTCATCGAATGGAACTTCGTCTCCTCCTCGCGCGAGCGGATCGAGGCCGCCAAGGCTGACTGGCGTGCCGGGCGCATGAAGCTCCCGGACGCCGATCACGAGGAATTCATACCGCTGCCAGAGTAGTCGCCGAACCCTGCCGCCGCCCCAGGCGATCGCCGACCAGCATCAGGGGCACGAGTGTCAGCAGGAACGTCAGGTGATACCACAGGGGCAGGCGCGCCCCGATCCGGATGTGCTCGGGCAGGAACAGCACGAGCAGCGCGATCGCGCTGATCCAGGCCGCGGACCGGTCCCCGGGTGCGACGCGCGCGGCCACGAAGCCGGCCGCAAGGCTGGCTGCGACGGCGATCAGCAGGCGTGCGACCTGCATCCCGAGCGTGAACGTGAGTGCACGCTCGACCGCTGCGTAGGCGGGCCACATCGTGCGCAGCCCGAAATCCACAACGATGGCGATCGAGAACCAGGTGACCCAGGCAAGCACGATAGCCAGCAGGCGTCGCTTCATCGCAGCCCTTTCGTTGCGCTGGGGCGGAGAACGCAACTTCTACCCGCCCACACGGCAGGCGTCAACGCGGCCGCACCGGTAGGCGCGCGCTGACGCACGCTCACGCCCTGCGCCGCCCGCCGCGTGACGACCTTCTCGGTAGCCTTGCTTCCGCCAACCAATTTCCCGCAAGGAGCATCTGCATGAACAACGAACGCATGGCCGGCGCCTGGCACCAGCTCAAGGGCAAGGTGAAGGAGGAGTGGGGCAAGCTCACGGACGATGACCTGACGCAGCTGGAAGGTCACGGCGAGAAGCTCGCCGGCAAACTCCAGGAGCGCTATGGGCTCGCGAAGGACGAAGCCGAGCGACGCGCGAAGGATTTCCGCGCGCGCAACAACTGGAACTGATGGATTTGACCTGAGACGGCGGGCCGGGTCACTCCGGCCCGCCGCAAGGTCGCGGCATCCGGGCGAATGGCCCGCCAGGTGGACTACTTGCTGTCGAAGTATTTCTCGCGCAGCAGCGTGTAAGACTGGGTGATGAAGACCAGGGTGCTGCCCGCGATGGAAAGTGTAATGAGTTCCATAAGTTACCTCCGTCGCGCCTCATTTCCGGGACCGCCCTTAGGTGGGACCCCGGCCCCCATCTTTCAAGGCTAAGTTCCGGCTCGGCAGCGACCTTGGGAAGCGCTGACCTGGGGGGGCGCGTTCCCGCGCCCCATGGCCTCGGGCTTAGCCCCCCACGGCAGATTCCGTCTGCGTCAACCGCAGTGGCTTCCCGGGCCGTGCGCCGCGACGCCGGCCGCGCAGCAAGGGGGGCTGCGGAGCCTCCGGCTTGATGAGCAGGATGTCGCTCGACACGTGGTCCAGGATGCGCTCGGCCGTGTTGCCGATCAGGTGGCGGCGCGGACTGCTGCGCGCGAACGCCCCGACGACAATGAGTGCGCTGTGCGTCGCGGCTGCCACCTCCTCGATAGCATCCGGCACGTGCCTGCCCGAGACGTGCAGTCGCATCCGCGGGATGCCGCTGCCGCGGGTGGTGCGCTCGAGCTTGGCGCCGGCGGCCTCCGCGGCGCGCGCCTGGGCCATCTCCGTTTCCGCCGTGTCTTCGGCGTCGTGCGGGCGCGCGTACGCATGCACCGCGTGCAGGTCACCGCGCAATGCTGCGCTGACCCGGATGCCGGCTTCCAGGATGTCGGCATCGAGGGAGGCAGGTTTGTCGAAGGTGTGGTCCGGGTCCAGTGCCACGAGCACCCTGGGCCGCCGGTAGGGTGTGCCGCGCTTGACCAGGAGGATCGGCACCGGGCTGCGGCGTAACAACTCCCAGTCCGTGAGACGCATCCCCCATCCGCCCTCGGGGCGCGCACGCGCTTCGGTGACGATGAGGTCAGCCCGGATGCGCGCCGCTTCGCGCAGGATGGCCTCCTCCGCCGGGTGGTCCCACGCGGCCGCGACACTGGTCGCGATCCCGCGCCGCTGCAGTCGCAGCGCGATCGCGCGCAGGCATGCCTCGTGCGCGCTGCGGGTGTAGTTTTCCAGTGCCCCGAGGACCAGATGTCGCGGTGGCAGGTCGCCGGCAGCGCTCACCGGCGCTGACAAAACCTGGAAGAGCCGCAGTCCGGCACCGAACGCCTGGGCGAGCTGCGCCGCCTTGGCAACCGCGGGCAGTGAGATGGCGGAAGGGTTGCTGACCGTGACCAGGATTCTGCGAATGCGGCGCATGATGACAGACCTCATCGGCCCTGATGGCCCTCAGGTGCAGACTGCCGCGGCGCCAGCAATGGGTCGATACGCACATTCCACCAGCGAGGCGTAGCGCGTGCCCGCCCCGGTTCACACGGTGCGCGACATCGGGGCGGTCGCACCCGCGCCCTCGTTCACGTAGCCGTCGAAACACATCGCGATGTTTCGCAGCAGTAGGCGGCCGGCGTCGGTTACCGCGATGGAGTCCGGGCCCATCCGCAGCAGTCCCTCCTGCGCATATGCACTCAGCGCCGGGCTGCTGTTCGCGAAGTAATCCCCGAAGCGGATGGCGTACTCGGACTCCAGGTCACGGATGTCGATGCGTCCGTGGCACATGAGCTGCTCGATCACGGCCGCGCGGATGCGATCGTCGCGAGTCAGGCGCAGCCCGCGCCATAGCGGCAGCTGGCCTGCCTCCACGGCGCGCTCCCAGTCCGCGAGCGCGCGGTGGTTCTGGCTGTAGCTGTCGCCGATGCGGGAGATGGCACTGACTCCCAGACCCAGGAGGTCTGCCCCGGCGTGCGTGGTATAGCCCATGAAGTTGCGCTGCAGGCCATGGTTTTCCTGGGCGCGCACCAGCTCATCGTCCGGCAGGGCGAAGTGGTCCATGCCGATGTGGCGGTAACCGAAACTCTCCAGCTCCTCGATCGCCAGCGCCAGCAGCGAGAGCCGAGTACGGCTGTCCGGCAGCGTGGTGGCGTCGAGCTGGCGTTGAGCCTTGAACAGCGCGGGCATGTGGGCGTAGCCGTAGATCGCGATGCGGTCCGGGCGTGCGCTGATCACCGTGCGCAGGGTGTGCTGGAAACCGGCCAGCGACTGCCGCGGCAGCCCATAGATCAGGTCGAGGTTCACAGAGGCGATGCCGGCATCGCGGCACGCATCGACCAGGCTCAGGGTCTCTTCCTCGGACTGGACCCGGTTGATGGCGGCCTGGACCTGCGGGTCGAAGTCCTGGACGCCGATGCTGACGCGATTGAAGCCGAGCCGCGCGAGTTCGGTGGCGAAGGCCTCGGCGGGACTTCCCAGCGCACGGGGATCGAGCTCGATCGAGTAGTCGCGGTCGGGCGTCGCGCTGAACTCGAACAGCTCACCAAGGCCCTGAACCAGGTGCGCGAGTGAGGACAGGCCGAGGAAGTTGGGTGTGCCGCCGCCGATGTGGAATTGCTCCACGGGGCGGCCACGACGGAGGAGGGCCGCGGCCATGCGTGCCTCGCTCAGGAGCTGCCCGACGTAACGCTCGCCGCGCGAGCGGTCGCGGGTGATGATGCGTGTGCAGCCGCAGTAGAAGCAGGGGCTGCTGCAGAATGGGACGTGCACATACAGCGACAGCGGTCGTGAAGCGCCCGTCGTGCAGGCCGCAATCTCCGCCTTCAGCTCCTCGAGGCCAAAATCGGTCCGGAAGTGGGGTGCCGTCGGATAGGACGTATAGCGCGGGCCGGGCCGGTCGCAGCGCGCGAGCAGGGACAGCAGCGGCGCGTCAGCAGTGGTGGTGTTCATGGCGCGGATTCCGTACACGCGGATGCAGTTTTTCCGAAGAGGGGCGCGCGCAGAAGTTCGCACAAGTACCTAGGGGCTAGTTCCCCATCCACTCGAACTAGTCGCTTAGGGTATGAGCGCCCGGCAGTGCGCCGCGAGCCCCGAGAGACCCGAGAGGGCCGATACGGGCAGCAGGGCTGTCCAGATCCCGCACGTGGCTACCGCCGCACCGAGCACTCGCCGGGGCGCAGCTGCCCCGCGCAGGCGTGTCCCGAGGAGCTGGGCGGCGACTACCGCCGGCACTGTACCCAGCCCAAAAGCGAACATGAGGCCCGCGCCGCGCGCCGGGCCACCCGAGAAGGCAGCGACCAGCAGCATCGAATACACAAGCCCGCACGGCAGCCATCCCCACAGGGCACCGACCAGCAGAGCGCGGGGAAGCGGGGCTGCGGGAAGTCGCCGCGTCACGGGTGGGGCGACCCGGCGCCAGAGCGCCGCGCCCCAGCGCTCCGGCGCCTGCAGCCAGCCGCCGCGGCCACCCAGGAAAATCCGCATGCCGATGAGAAGCAGCGCGCCAGCCGTGGCGATCCTGAGGTACTGCGCCGCGTGGGCGCCCCCCAGCGCTGCCGCGAACCCTGCACCGAGGTAACCTGCGAGGGCTCCGAGCGTCGCGTAGCTTGCCAGGCGGCCGAGCTGATGGGCTGCGGCGGCATGCGAAGCCCTGCCCGCGGCCCCCAGTCCCAGTGCGCTCGCGATGCCGCCGCACATCGCCAGGCAGTGGCTGCTGCTGATGAGGCCGGCCGCCACGGCGGCCACGGGCAGGAACTCCATCAGCCGGGCCGGTCCTGCGAGGGCGGGGGTGCCCGGTCATCGTCGAGCAGGATCGAGGTTGCCGGGCTGGTGAGATCCTCGAACTGCCCCTGGCGAACGGCCCAGAAAAACGCCCACAGGGCGAAGCCGACCAGTACCAGGCTGAGGGGAATGAGCAGGTAGAGGATGATCATGCGGGGATCGCCTCGCCGGCGGGCGGCTGTGGTGAGCCGACGCCGCGGCGCCGCGCCGGAAGGCGGATGCGCAGGGCGTTGGCGACGACCAGGAGGGAGCTCAGGGACATTCCGACGGCGGCCGTCCAGGGCTGCAGCCACCCGGTGGCGGCCAGAGGGATCGCGACCAGGTTGTAGACCGCGGCCCACAGAAGGTTTTCCCGGATGACCCGGGTCATCCTGCGCGCAGATCCGATCGCCTGGGCCAGTGGCCTCAGCGAATCCCCGACCAGGATCAGGTCGGCGCTCACGCGCGCCAGGTCCGTGCCGCTGCCCATGGCGATGGAGACATCCGCCGCGGCGAGCACCGGTGCGTCGTTGATGCCGTCTCCGACCACCACGACGCGCTGCCCCGCCTGCTGCAGGCCATGGACGAGCGCGACCTTGTCCGCTGGGCTCATGCCGCCCTGGGCCTCTGCCACTCCCAGTGAACGCGCGACGGCCGTCACGACCTCGGCGCGGTCACCGCTCGCGATCCGGATCGCAAGCCCGAGGTCATGCAGCTGCCTTAAGGTGTTGGCAGCGCTGTCCCGCAGCGAGTCCTGGAGCTCGAAGACGGCCAACAGTCCCTCGACTTGGCTGCCGAGCCAGATGTGAGTGCGCGCGGCTTGGGGGTCGGACGGCGCCGGCGTGGCCGCCGCCGGGAGCAGTTCGCGGACGAACCGCGGTGCCCCGATCCGGTAGCGAACGCCACCGAACCAGCCTTCGATCCCCTGGCCCGGCGTAACGCTGGCGTTGGTGACGGGGCTGTCGCCGCGGGTTGGAAGCTCGAAAGCGCGTGCGATCGGATGGGTTGAGCAGGCTTCGAGGCTCGCCGCGAGCTCGCGGCACTGCTGGGAGTTCCAACCTGTCGCGACCAGGGTCATCTTCTCGATGCGCGGCTGCCCGCGCGTAAGCGTCCCGGTCTTGTCGAAGACGATGACGTCGGCCGCTGCCAGCGCCTGGAGCGGCCGGCTGCGGGTGACCAGGAGGCCGCTGCGCGCCAGCTGCGCGATGGCGGCGGCCAGCGCCGCCGGGGTCGCGAGCGAGAGGGCGCACGGACAGCTCGCCACGAGTACCGCCAGTACGGCAGGGAATGCGCGACCCGGGTCCAGGCGCCACCAGAGGAGCCCGATCACCAGCGCTAGTACGAGCACCGCGGCCACGAACACTGCGGCCACCTGATCGGCAAACTGCGCCGCAACTGGCCGGTCGGCGTTCGCCCGGTCCAGGAGCCGCCCGACCGCGGCGAGCGTCGAGGCGCCTCCGACGCGGGTCACATCGGCCTCCAGGACGCCGGTCAGGTTGACCGTTCCCGCGCAGATCTGCTCGCCGCACCTGACCAGCCGTGGCGCTGACTCGCCGGTGAGCAGGGCTTCGTCGATGTCCGAGGTGCCGCTCACGACCATCGCATCCGCGGCGACCCGCTCTCCGGGCAGGATCCTCATGCGGTCACCCACCTGCAGCTCCTCGGGTGTCACCGTTTCGGCCACGCCGGCGCTCATGCGCAGCACGCGCTCGGGAAGCAGGCGCCCCAGCGACTCGCGCTGGTGGCCGGCGCGGTGCCGCAGGGTCATCTCGATGTAGCGGCCCAGCAGCAGCAGGAAGGTGAACATAACGGCGCTGTCGAAGTAGATCGCGCCCTGGCCGCGCAGGGTTGCCCAGGCACTCCAGAGGTAGGCGGAGACAATCGACACGGCGACGGGCACGTCCATGCCGAGCGCGCCGTGGCGCAGGTTGCGCACGGCGGCTTGGTAGAACGGATAGGCCGCATAGAGGACGACCGGAGTCGCGACGAGGAAGCTCACGTAGCGCAGCAGTTGCTCCAGGTCGGGGGCGATCCCATCGAGGGCGCCGGCGTAGAGCGCGGCCGCGAAGCTCATAACCTGCATCATCCCGAGCCCGGCGACCGCGATGCGCCGCAGCGCGGCGCGACGTTCGCCGTCGCGCCGCGGCTCCTCGTGGAGATAATCCACCGGTCGCGGCCGATAGCCGAGGCGCTCGATCGTCTCGAGCAAAGCGCTCAGCGTGCACCGTGACGGCTGGTAGCGGATCTGAGCCCGTCCGTCCGTGGGGCGCACGGTGACCTCGGCTACGCCGGGGAGGCGCTCAAGCACGTTCCGGATGAGCCAGCTGCAGGCGGCACATCGTACGCCCTCGATCGCGACCGACACCTCACAGCTGCCGTCTGGCCGCAGGTGTGTGTAGCGCCGCAGCGCGGCCTTGCGGTCGTAGATACCCCACTGCGCGGCGTCGGGGGCCGGGGCGGCGGTGCCCGAGGTGCGGAAATGGTAGTAGCGCTCGAGTCCGAGTCCGGCGATGAAGCGCGCCGCCGCGGCGCAGCCTCCGCAGCACATCGCGCGCGGCTCGCCGCCGATCGGCTCGCTGACCGCACCGTCGCCCGGCAGCGGACTGCCGCAGTGGAAGCAGGTCGCCGGCATGGGGCTCATCGGTTACTCGGACTGGTCCGCGTGTTCCAGTACGACATCGTTGGTATGGAGGGCGAGGTAGCCACTGACGAAACTCCCGGCGACGGCTGCCGTGAGCAGCACAACCAGCAGCCAGGGCATGAAGTAGCGGTACCAGGGAAGGCTTTCGGCGTTCATGAGCGAGGTCCTATGAAGCGGGTCTGCTCACGAACCTGCGTGCGGGGCGACTCGAGTGCCGTGAGCGTGAGGGTGACCTGGTGGATGCCCGTTACCCCGTCGATCGGTGCCTGCAGGCGTGCGGCCACTGTGCTGACCGTTCCGGGCGGGACCTCGATGGGCCCCTGGGGATCGGCGATCTTGAGCCGCGGCAATCCGTCCGCCGACAGCTGGTAGCGGTGGGGATGCGAGTCGAGGTTGATGATCCGCAGGCTGTAGATGTTCTCGATGGCACCGCCGTGCACCTCGCGGTAGAGGGCATTGCGGTCGCGGATCACGTCCAGGATGACCGGCGAGCGGTTGGCGAGCGAATAGGTGAACAGGCCGATGATCGCGCACAGGAGGGCGGCGTACACGAGCATGCGCGGTCGCAGCACGCGGGCAGCGCCTCCCTGCAGGGACTGCTCGGTGGTGTAGCGGATCAGGCCACGCGGGGATCCCATGCGGTCCATGACACCGTTGCAGGCGTCGATGCAGGCCCCGCAGGCGATGCATTCGTACTGCAGGCCGCGACGGATGTCGATTCCGGTCGGGCATACCTGCACGCACAGCGTGCAGTCGATGCAGTCGCCCTGGCTGGGCGCCGCGGCGGTGCCGCGGCGCCGGCCGCCGCGGGGCTCTCCCCGTGCCTGATCGTACGAGATGATCAGTGTGCTCTTGTCGAACATCGCGCTCTGGAAGCGCGCATAGGGGCACATGTACTTGCAGACCTGCTCGCGCAGGAAGCCGGCGTTGCCGTAGGTCGCGAGCGCATAAAGCACGATCCAGAAGAGCGCCCAGGCCCCCACGCTGCGGTCGAGCAGCTGGCCGCCGAGCGCGCGGATCGGCGTGAAGTAGCCGACGAAGGTGAAGCCGGTGTACGCCGCAAGCGCGATCCACAGGAACTGCTTGAGGCCCTTGCGGACGAGTTTCCCGGCAGTCCAGGGACCCTGGTCGAGCTTCATCCGCCGCGAGCGTGGGCCTTCCGTCCACTGCTCGATCCAGGTGAAGAGCTCAGTCCAGACCGTCTGCGGGCAGGCATACCCGCACCAGAGCCGGCCGGCGAGCGCCGTGAAGAAGAAGAGAGACAGGGCGGCGATGATGAGCAGCAGGGCGAGGTAGAGGAAGTCCTGTGGCCACAGGGTGAGGCCGAAGACGTGGAACTTGCGCGCCGGCAGGTCAAACAGCAGCGCCTGGTGACCCTCCCAGCTGATCCAGGCAACCGCGTAGAAGAGCCCGAGCAGCACCACGACCGCCGCGCGGCGCAGCTGTGAGTAGCGGCCGTTCACCTCGCGGGGATAGATCTTCTGCGCGGCCGCATAGAAGGGCTGATCGGCCGGTTGGTCGACGATGACAGCCTGCGGCTTCACTGCGAGTCCTCCCGCTCGAGGCCGAGCCGCGTGGACTCCCGCGCGGTCCGCATCAGGTAGACACTGAGAGTGCTCGCGCCGGCCGCCACGGCCCAAAAGAAGAAAAAGCCAATGGCGTAGCCGCTGTCTCGCTCGATACCGGCGAAGAGCCGCGGCCCGGCCTCGCGCAGGAGCAGCGGGTCAACGGCGGCAAAGAAGAGCAGGCTCGCCCCGCAGGCGGCCAGGAATGACGGCCACAGGATCAATCCAAGGTCCATGCGCCTGAACATCCGCCGGGACCTGAGGATGTAGAGGCGCATGATGCGGCCTCAATGCGGCTGGGACAGGCTGTAGACGTAGGCGGCCAGCAGCCGGATCCGATCCTCGCCCAGCCACTCCCATGCAGGCATCTTGCCGTGGCGCCCTTCGGCGATGCTCTTGTGGATGGACGCATCCGAACCCCCGTAGAGCCAGATGTCGTCGGTCAGGTTCGGGGCGCCCACCAGCGGGTTGCCCTTCCCGTCGGCGCCGTGGCAGCCGATGCACAGCGTGAAGCGCTCCTTGCCGGCCGCGACCGCGGCCGCCGGTACGGTGCGACCGCTGAGGCTCTCGACATAGGCCGCGACCTCATCGACACCCTGGGCGCCGATGACCGCACCCCATGCCGGCATCACGCCCTCGCGGCCGTGCGTGATCGTCTGCACGATGGTCTGGGGTTCGCCACCGTACAGCCAGTCATCGTCGGTGAGGTTCGGGAAGCCCGGCCCCCCTCGTGCGTCGGAACCGTGGCACTGGATGCAGTTGTTGACGAACAGGCTGCGCCCAAGGGCGAGCGCCTTCGGGTCCTTGGCAAGCTCGGGGACGGAACGACCCGCGAATGCCGCATACATCGGCCCGTACTGCCGCTGGGCCTGGCTTACCTCGCCCTGGTACTGCCGCGCCTCACTCCAGCCAAGAACGCCGCCGAAGTGCCCCAGGGCCGGGTAGAGGAGGAAGTAGGCGAAGCAGAAGACCATGGAAAGGAAGAAGAGGCCGAGCCACCAGCGCGGCATCGGGTTGTTCCGCTCCCGCAGGTCGCCGTCCCATACGTGGTCGGTCACTTCCCCCACGGCCGACTCGTGCGGCCGCTTGCGCGCCGTCCACCAGATGAGCCAGCCGCAGGCGAGGACGTTCAGGCAGGTCACGACTGCCACGATGACGCTGGTGAGGTTGGACATGTTCATGGTCCTGACAGGGGGCGGTCGAGGTCATCGAGGGGCTCGCGCGCCGCCGCGTCGAACTCGGGCCGCCGCCGGCGGCCCCATGCCGTGCACGCGATGGCGATGAACAGCGAGCACCACAGCACGGTGATCACGCCGCGGGCGAGATTGAGGTCGAAGTTCATGGCGCCTCACTCCAGGTGCCGCGCGACTTGTCAGTGCCCAGCGCCTGCAGGTAGGCGATCAGGGCGTCGAGCTCGGTCTGGCCTTTGACGGCCTCGGGCGCGCCGGCAATGTCCGCATCCGTGTATGGGGTGCCGAGCATTCGCAGCACGCGCAGCTTGCGTTGCGTCAGTTCGCCGTCGATTGGGGCCTTCGCAAGCCATGGAAAGCCCGGCATGTTCGACTCGGGTACGACGTCACGCGGGTTGTTGAGGTGTATGCGGTGCCAGTCATCCGAGTAGCGGCCGCCCACACGCGCCAGGTCCGGCCCGGTGCGCTTGGAGCCGAACTGGAACGGGTGGTCGTACTGCGACTCGGCGGCAACCGAGTAGGGGCCGTAGCGCTCAGTCTCGCTGCGGAACGGGCGGATCTGCTGCGAATGGCACAGGTAGCAGCCCTCGCGCACGTAGATGTCGAAGCCCTCCTGCTGCAGGGCCGTGCGCGGAACGATCTTGACGTTGCCCTGCTTCGCCGCAGCCCCGATCATCAGCGGCACGATCTCGATCAGGCCTCCGACACTGATGACGAGCAGGATCAGGATCGTCAGCACGCCCAGCTTCCTCTCGACGACTTCGTGGCTCATGAGGACGCTCCTGCTTCGGCCGCCGCAGGGAGGACGGGCACCGGCGCGGGGCGCTCGCGCCTGACGGTCATCCAGACGTTGTAGGCCATGATCAGCATGCCAACGAGGAACAGCGCTCCGCCAAGCAGCCGCACCAGGTAGAAGGGGTGCGTCGCCTTGACGCTCTCGATGAAGCTGTAGGTGAGCGTGCCGTCGTCATTGAACGCGCGCCACATCAGCCCCTGCATAACGCCGGCGATCCACATGGAGGTGATGTACAGCACCACCCCGATGGTCGAGACCCAGAAGTGCACGTCGATCAGCTTCGTGCTGTACATCTCGCGCCGGTTGAACAGCCGTGGGATGAGGCAGTACATGGTGCCGATCGTCATCATCGCGACCCAGCCGAGGGCGCCGGAGTGCACGTGCCCGATCACCCAGTCGGTGTAGTGGGAGAGGGCATTTACAGTCTTCAGCGACATCATCGGACCCTCGAAGGTCGACATGCCGTAGAAAGACAGGGAAACGATCATGAACTTGAGGATCGGGTCGGTACGCAGTTTGTACCAGGCACCGGACAGGGTCATGATGCCGTTGATCATCCCGCCCCAGGAGGGCGCGAGTAGCAGGATCGAGAATGCCGCTCCGATGGACTGCACCCAGTCGGGAAGCGAGGTGTAGTGCAGGTGATGAGGCCCGGCCCACATGTAGACCGAGATCAGCGCCCAGAAGTGCACCACCGACAGGCGGTAGGAGTAGATTGGGCGCTCCGCCTGCTTGGGAACGAAGTAGTACATCATCCCGAGGAAGCCGGCCGTCAGGAAGAAGCCGACCGCGTTGTGCCCGTACCACCACTGCATCATCGCATCGACGACGCCGGAATAAATGCCGTATGACTTGGTGAGGCTCACGGGGATCGCGAGGTTGTTGAAGACGTGCAGCACCGCGATCGTCAGGATGAATGCCGCGTAGAACCAGTTGGCGACGTAGATGTGCCGCACCCTGCGTCGCGCGATCGTCCCGAAGAACACGACGGCATAGCTGACCCACACGATGGTGATGAGGATGTCGATCGGCCACTCGAGCTCCGCGTACTCCTTGCCCTGTGTGATGCCGAGCGGCAGGGTGATGGCGGCCGCCACGATGACGGCCTGCCAGCCCCAGAAGGTGAAGGCCGCGAGGCGATCGCCGAAGAGGCGCACGTGGCAGGTGCGCTGCACCACGTAGTACGAGGTGCCGATCAGCGCGCAACCGCCGAAGGCGAAGATCACTGCATTGGTGTGCAGCGGGCGCAGGCGGCTGTAGGTCAGCCACGGGATGTCGAAGTTCAGGGCCGGCCATGCGAGCTGCGCGGCGATCAGCGCCCCGACGGCCATGCCGACGATCCCCCATATCACCGTCATGATGGCGAACTGGCGCACGACCTTGTCGTTGTAGGTCTCGGGTGGATTCATTCGGGATCCCTGTGGCGGCGTTGAGAGTAGGCGGTTCAAACGCGCGCGATGTTAGCGAGGCGCGAATGCGGGATGAGTACGTAGATGCCGCAGAAAAATGCGTCGCGTACGTGGCGGTACGCCGCTTCAGACGGGCAGAACAGCCGCGGCGGCGATACGCACTAGAACGTATCGGCGCCGTGCGCCCGTGCGTGCGATCCTTTGCCGCACGCTAAATCGGAAGAACGCCGAATGGACACCGACCACGGGAGAGTGCCCCCCATGACGCGCTGGCGCCTTACGGCCTCCGGCGCCATGCGGCTGCGTATTGCACCGCAGCTTAACGGGCCGGCGCGTAGCCTCGACCTCGCGGTGGCGGCTCAGGTTCTGGAGCTGGCCGCGATCGCCCTGATCGTCGCCGGACTGGTCGTGGCGTGGCTCTAGGCGATTGAGCGGAAAGGCGCCGCCGCGAGGCGGACGGGCCGCCCGCCGGCGAGGCGAGCCTTGAGCGGGACACTTGGGTACCATAGCGGGCGGTGACGTTCGCTGTGCTGCCCTGGTATGTCCCGAACCACTTTCGCGAACCCAGTCGGACCGGATTCCCGGGCCATGCCGCCCGTCGGCGGCGGCAATCGCTAGGGAGCGAGCGGTGCTGTCACTCTCCTCCGAACTGGCCCGCAACGTGCTCGACGCGGCGCCCGATGCGATGGTGATCATCGACCGGGCGGGGAAGATCCGCTTCGCGAACCGCCAGGCAGCCGCCGTGTTCGGGTACACCCACGATGAGCTCGTGGGACAGCCGATCGAGCTGCTCATGCCGGCACAGTTCCGCGGTGTACACGTGGGACATCGCGATGACTACATGCAGCAGCCGCGGGTGCGCCCGATGGGCGGTGGCCTGGACCTGCTGGGCAGGCGGCGCGACGGTACGGAGTTCCCGGTTGAGATCAGCCTGAGCCCGATCGGGTCCGTCGACGAGGCCCTGGTGGCGGCGGCTATCCGCGACGTCACCGAGCGCAAGCGCGGCGAGGCCGAGCTGATCGTCGCCCGTCTGACGGCGGAACGGGCGCGTGAGGCGGCCGACCGGGCACGCGAGGCCGCGGACCGCGCCAATACCGGCAAGAGCCGCTTCCTCGCGACCGCCAGTCACGACCTGCGGCAGCCGCTGCAGTCACTCTCGCTCCTGAATGGAGTGCTGCGCCGCTCGGTTACCGATGCGGACGCGACGGAGGCGCTCTCACAGCAGGAACAGGCAATCGGGGCCATGGCGCGGCTCCTGAATGCCCTGCTCGACATCAGCAAGCTCGAGTCCGGCGCGGTGCGCGCGCAGCCCAGCGATTTCGTAGTGGGGACGCTGTTCCAGGAGTTGCGGCGCGAGTTTTCCGGGCTCGCGGCGAGCAAGGGACTCACCCTGGAGGCGGATGACGACGGCAGCGTCGCGCGCTCCGACCGCGCCCTGGTCGAGCAGGTGCTGAAGAACCTCCTCTCCAACGCGATCAAGTACACGCCTGCCGGCGGTGTCACGCTGAAGTGCCGGGCGCAGGGCCCGGCGCAGGTACGCATCGAGGTCGGTGATACCGGCGTCGGGATTCCCGCGGATCAGCTGCCCCTGATTTACGACGAGTTCTACCAGGTGGGTGTCCCCGCCCACGCGGCGCGTAACGGCTATGGTCTCGGCCTCAGCATCGTCCAGCGTCTCGTGGCGCTGCTCGGGGCACGCCTGGATGTGAGCTCGCGGGTCGGAGTCGGGTCGGTGTTCGCGCTGCTCGTCCCGGTGGGGCGAATGGTCGTTGGGGCGGCCGCGACGAGCGCTGAGACGGTGTGCCCGCGGCCGGTCCCGGCCCAGATTCACGTGCTGCTGGTGGAGGACGACCCGAGCGTGCGCAGCGCCACGCGCCTCCTGCTGCGCAGCGAGGGGTATGTCGTCAGCGCGGTGGCTTCCGTGGCGGAGGCGCTGCAGCAGCTTGCGGAGATGCCCCGCATCGACCTCTTGCTGACCGACTACCACTTGAGTCCGGAGGAGACGGGCATGCAGCTCGTGGCGCGGGTGCGCGAGCGGCTGGGCTGCGAGGTGCCCGCCGTGCTGATCACGGGGGACACCTCCTCGGCCATGCGCGAGCTGCGTGCCACCCCGAAGCTGCGGATCGCCAGCAAGCCTCTCAAGGCCGAGACGCTGCTGGGCACAATCCGGGAACTTCTGAAGGATTAGCCGGGGCCGTTCTCGGTCTCGGGCGTTTCCTCGAGCTCCATGACCATGCGGACCAGTTGCGCCAGGGACGAGGCTTCCATCTTTTCCATGACGCGTGCACGGTGGATTTCGACGGTGCGCTGGCTCAATCCCAGGTCACCGGCCATGATCTTGTTGGGCTTGCCGCTGGCAACCAGCATGAGAACTTCGCGCTCGCGGGGCGTGAGCGAGTCGCGCCGTTCGCGTATGCGCGAGCGCTCGGCGATCTGCGACCGGTTGGCGCTGTCCTTTTCCAGGGCGCGCCGGATGCGTTCGAGCAGGTCCTGATCGCGGAATGGCTTCTGCAGGAAGTCGAAGGCGCCGTGCTGCATGGCTTCGACCGCCATCGGGACGTCACCGTGGCCGGTGATGAAGATGACGGGGATCATCGCGCCGCGCATGTTCAGCTGCTGCTGCAGCTCTATGCCACTCATTCCCGGCATCCGGACGTCCAGCAGCAGGCACCCGGGCTGCAGCGCGTCGTAGTGGTCGAGGAACTGCTGCGCCGACCCGAAGGCCGTGGCGGCCAGTCCAACCGACTTGGCCAGCAGCAGCAGGGAATTCCTTACCGCGTGGTCATCGTCGACGATGAATACAACCGGTGAGTTCTTGGCTTTCATGGGCTCGCAAGTCATGCCGTCATGCCCGTGGGCAGGCGCACCACGAAGCAGGCGCCACCCCCCGGATTGGGCGAGTAGTCTAGCGTGCCGCGGTGGCGTTTCACGAGGGTTCGGCTGAGTGCGAGCCCAAGACCGGTCCCGGTGGGCTTCGAGGTGCAGAATGGAGTGAACAGCGAGTCGGCGACCGTGGCCGCCACTCCGGGGCCGTTGTCGCACACCGAGATCTCGACGCCTCCGTCCGCACACCGCGCGGTGCGCACGACGATCAGGCCACGCCGCCCGCTGGTCCCGGCGACCGCCTCGGCCGCATTGCGCACGAGGTTGTAGATCACCTGCTGGATCTGCTCCGGATTGATGGTGAAGGACGGGAGCCCGGCGGCCAGTTCAAGGCGGTACTCGGGTTCCATGCCCACCCCGCCAGAGCGCGTGAGCTCCAGGAGTTCGAGGATCAGCGCATTGATGTCGGTCGGCTGCGCCTCGGTTTCGGGGGGGCTGGCCAGCCGCCGCAGGCGGCGGATGATCTCGCCGGCGCGCACCGCCTGCGCCGTGACCTCGCGCAGCGCCTCGCGTATCTCCTCCAGGTCGGCGTTCGGGCTTCCGAGCAGTCGGTCACAGGCCTGGGCGTAGTTGGCGATGGCCGCGAGCGGCTGGTTCAGCTCATGGGCAAGCCCGGACGCCATTTCCCCGAGGCTCGCCAGCCGCGAGACATGCCACAGGCGCTCGTGCAGGCGCCGGGTCTCTTCCTGGGCCTGCCGCTGCTGCGTGAGGTCCTGGACGAAGCCGATGAAACGCGGTGGGGTGCTCCCCTGGACGACGCCTATGGAAAGGAATGCCGGGAACTGGCTGCCGTCCCTGCGCCGTGCGACGACCTCGCGGCCCCGCCCGATGACCTCACCGTCCCCGGTACGCAGGTACTCCGCGATGTAGCCCGCGTGCGCGCTCGCCTCGGGTTCCGGCATGAGGATGGCGACGTTGCGGCCCACCACCTCGCGATCCTGGTAGCCGAACAGCCGGCTCGCGGCGCGGTTGATGCCCTGGATGGTGCCGCTCTTGTCGATGAGCACGATCCCGTCGACTGCGGCGTCGAGCACCGCGTTGAAGTCGTCGGCTGGTTGAGATGGGGACATTTCGAGGGGTGGAAGAACGGCAGCCGTGTCACTCGGGCGCGTTATCGCGCGGACGTGCATGCCCTACCGGGGAGGGTGATCAACGTTCGACTCCTTGGGCAACCGGGGAGCTAGAGTAGCGGCCCCGGGGGCGCCTCCTATGCGTAGTTGTCCATACACTGCCCCGCGGGGCCATCGGTTCAGACGGCGGCCGACAATACCGCCGGTCGCACGGGAACGGCGACCACGTGGGCGCCGCGCGGCTCCTGGCCCAGCGGCTTGGGGAAGTCAACGGGTTTGAGGATCAGGAGGTCGCAGCCGAGCCGGTCGAGCATGCGCTCCGCCGTATTGCCCATCAGCACGCCACGAGCTCCCGATCTGGATACTGTCCCCATGACGACGATCTGGGCGCGGCTGTCCCGCACGGCATCCTCGATCACGTCGATCGCAAAGCCTTCGCCGATATGGCGGCGCACCGTGGAGACGCCGGCCGCTTCGAGCATCGGATCGGCAACTTCGTGGGCATGTTGCTCGGCGCGGCGCTCCGCGGCCGCCAGCAGCGGGGGAGCCACGAGTTCCGAGGCTGACAGGTCCGGGACAGGATTGTAGGCGTGCACGGCGTGCAGGTCCGTTCCCAAGGCTGACGCGAAGCATGAGGCATAGGCGAGGATCTGGCCGTCGAGCCCCGCAGGCTTACCCGCCGACTTGTCCGGATCGACCGCCGCCAGTACCGCCGCGTGGTAGTAGGTTCCCGGTCCCTTCACCAGCAGTACCGGCATCGGGCAGTGCCGCAGCAACTCCCAGTCGGTGAAATGCAGGAACCAGCGCATCGGGTGGGAGTGGCGCTGGCAGTCGACCACCACCAGGTCCGCGCCCATGCGAACCGCTGCCCGCGTGACCGCATCGTATGCGGGGTAATCCCACACGACATGGATGCTGATGCGCACGTCCTCGGCACGCAGCGGCTCGGCGATCTGTTCCAGCTGCGCGGTGATCGAGTCGACCACGGCCGCCTCGGATACGCGCACGGGCCGCTGTGTTGCGGCGCTGACCTCGAGGTACAGGGCTTCCGTGATCGCGTGAAACAGGACCAGCTCGGCCTTGAACAGTCGTGCCAGCTGCGCAGCCTTGCTCACGCTCGCAAGGTCACGTGCCTGCGGGTCCTTGATGGCCACCAGGATGCGTCGAATGTTCGGCTTCGCCATGACCGGATGCTCCGGACGGGGACAGGTGCACGGATACTGGCGCGGATTGCGCTTTGCGCACATGCGCACTTGTCCCCGAACGGATACGCACAAATACGTATGTGGGCGCGGGAAGGGGGTTGCGGTTGCGGCAACGCCCCCGGGGCCTGCTACAGCGCCCGGGAATCCCAGCGCTGTCCCGCAGCGCGCGAACTGCGGGGTGCCCGAAGCCAGGCCTCGAACTTCGCCCGGGGCAGGGGCGGGCTGTGGAAGTAGCCCTGCGACTCGTCGCACCCGGCCTGCAGCAGGTGGTCGAATTGCTCGCGGGTCTCGACGCCCTCGGCGACGGTGCTCATCCCGAATGCGTGCGCCAGGGCGATGACGCTCGAGACCAGGGTGCAGCAGTCGCGGTCCACCGGCAGGCGGGCGGTGAAGGAGCGGTCGATCTTGAGGGTATCGATAGGCAGCTGCGACAGCCGCCCGAGCGAGGAGTAGCCGGTACCGAAGTCATCGATCGCGATGTGCATCCCGCTGGCCCGCAGGAGCCGCAGCGCGTGGATGCAGGCAGAGGCGTCGCCGGCCAGCGCACCCTCGGTGATCTCCAGGTCGATTCCCCACGCCGAGGGTCCGGTGAGGTCGCCCACGATGTCGAGGATCTCGCGCGCGACGTTGCGTCGGCGCAGCTCCGCAGGCGTGCAATTCACGGCGATGCGCACCGGGGGCGCGCCGCTGCGGCGCCAGTGGCGGCAGTCGGCCGCCGCCTGCCGCAGCGCCCAGGCGCCCACCGCCGGCATCAGCCCGCTCGACTCCAGCAGTGGCAGGAACTCCCCCGGCGCGAGCACGCCCTGCTCGGGGTCGGCCCAGCGCAGCAGCGCCTCGACCCCACGGACCTCCCCGGTCGCGAGCGATACCTTCGGCTGGTAGTAGAGAACGAACTGTTCACCTTCGAGCGCGCCACGCAGGCGCTGCTCCATGCTGACTCGCCGCGCCAGCTCGGCATTCATTTCCAGGCGGTGGTGCAGGTACCGCTCGCCGGAGGTCTTGGCCACCTTCAGGGCGGCTTCGGCGTTCTGAACGAGGCGGCTCGCTTCGCGGCCGTCCTCCGGATAGCACGCCACCCCGCTCTTGACCTCCACCTGCACCCGCTGGCCGTCGACCACGAGGCTTTGGCTGAAGAGGCGCGTGATGGCGTCATCGAGCCCGGTGCTCTCCGTCCCGGTTCGCTCCGGCAGCGTTCGCACGCAGGCGAACGTCCCGCCGCCGAGATGACACAGCTGCTCGGTGTCGGGGAAGTGCTCGCGCAGGCGCTCAGCCACGCACTGCAGCAGCCGGTCGCCGGTGTGGCGCCCCAGGGAGTCGTTGATGACGGCGAGGTGCGTCAGGTCAAAGACGGTGACTGCGAGCCGCGGCAGTGCCTGGGAGCCGCGGGCGAGCAGCCGGTTGAGGCGCTCGCAGAAGAGCGACCGCTTGGCAAGCCCGGTGAGCGGCTCGAAGTAGGACAGAAAGTGCACCGCGTCCTGCTTGTCCAGGAACTGGAGCGCGAACGACAGGTTGCTCGCCAGCTCCTCGAGCAGCCGCATCTCGTCGGGGCGGATGACTTCCTCGTCACGGGTGCCGAACAGGAATGCGCCTACCGGGGTGCCGTCGATGTGCAGCGGAATGCAGGCGAGGGAGCGCACGCCGGCCACGATCATGGTGTCCAGCTGGTCCACCGGGTAGGTGGCCGCACGGATGTCCTCGCACAGCACCGGTACCCCGGTCCGGATCACCCGGCCCATGAGGCTGGTGTCGCGCCCCTCGCGGTCGGCGACCGGGAAGGCCTGGTTGGGTAGCGAGAGGAAGTCGAATCCCGCCGAGCCGGCCGGGCGGGCCACGCGGCTCACCGGATCGATGAGTGCCACCATCGCCAGCGCGTAGCCCCCGGTGCGGTGTGCGAGACGGCAGGCCTCGGCGACGACTTCGTCGCGATTGCGGATGCGGACAAGCGCCGTGTTGATTCCCGAGAGCATCTGCAGCACGCGGGTCAGGCGCGCCACCTCCGCGGTGCGCGCCTCGACGCGGCGTTCGAGTTCCCGCTCGAGCTTCGCGTAGAACGTGGTCTTGGCCGCGTCCTGCTCTGCCAGGCGCACATTCGCTGCGCGCAGGTCCTCGAGCGCGTCGGCGAGCTCGCGGCTGCGCTGCACAACTTCCAGTTCCATCTCGTGGGTGCGGCCGCGGAGGCGTTCACCCAGCTCGCTCGCCCGGACCAGTTCCGTGACGTCCTCGACCCGGTGCAGGATGTAGAGGACCTCGCCGGAGGGCGACAGGACCGGGAGGTTCTTCGGGCTCCAGTAGCGCACCTGGAACAGGCCGTCGGGCCCGCGGATGTCGTACTTCTGGACCGGCATGGTGTCGGGCTGCCGGGTCTTGAGGACGCGCTCGAGCGAGGCACGCAGGTTGCTCGTGCCGTCAGCGTCCGGGTCGTCCGGGTTGTCCGGGAAGACCTCGAACAATCCTTGGCCGAGGGTTGCAGGACTGGTATGCGTGGCCCGCCAGCGCGCATTCGTCCCGGCCACCATCGTGAAGCGGGGGGCGTCCGGCAGCAGTACCAGCAGTACTTCCGGTGACTCGGTAAACAGCAGCTGATAGTCGAGGAGGGCGCTCATCGGACAGGCCGGACGTCAGGGCCGCGATCGACCTCGGCCCGGCCTGGGCGTCCGGGTCGCGCGCATACCGCCGTCCCGGCGGTCGCCGCGTTGTGAATATTTCTGTCGGGATCGCTCCATGCCCGCACTCCGCACCAACGGATGGAAGCCCTGTACGGGGTTTCGGCGGGAGGGCGGTGAACTTAAGCGGACGGGGGGGTTCTGTGCGCCGGCGCACCAAAACGGTGTTGCACTGCAAAAAGGTCGCCCAGCTCGGGGACCCTCGCATCTTCAGGGATCGGCCCCTCGCGGCGCGCAACCGCGAGGGCCCGTCACCTCAGAACTTGTAGCGCACGCCGATCGTCGGGTTGAGGTTCGTGGTGTAGAGGTACCCGCTCGACAATCCATCGTGCACGCCGCTGTACATGACGCCGAGGTACGCATCGAAGTGGACGTTGAACCGGTAGTCCGCATCGATCGAGTACGCCTCGAGGCGGCCGCTGCAGGTGCTGTGAGCATCCGTCGAGCAGCCGGCCGCCGAGCCGGTGCCATAGGCGTTCTGGTGTACCCCATAAGCGGCGGCCGTCACCTCCAGGTGCGGGATCACCTTGTAGCGCACACCGGCCCAGTAGACCTGGACATGCTTCTCGTTGGTGTAGGCGGTGTTGTTGACCACGGCCAGCACGTAGCCCCCGATGTTGGTGAATCCGACATCCAGTGGGGTCTTCGGGTTGTCGTACTTGATGTACTCGTAGCCGGCGAACAGCTTCACCGGGTCGAGCTTGTAGAGAGCCATGAGGGCGTAGGCGGTGTTGTCCGATACCGTCCCGACGAGGGAGTTGGAGGCGTCGTAGCCCACGGGGAGCGCGGCGACCTGCGAGGCGCTCAGCGAGCTTGCGGAGATCGAGCTGTTCACCTTGGAATAGAACGCATCCACGGAGGCGCCCGCAAAGTTGCCCCCGAGGTTAGCCTGTACGGCGGTGCGCCCCGAGCCGTTGGAGCCGTTGAACTTATAAAGCCCGGCCAGATGCACCCAGTCGGCGTAGCCGACGCTGTACTTGACCGTGGAATCGAGCCGGTTGTCCTCGCTGCTGCCCGCGCCCGAGTAGGTATTGGACGCGCCGAGCAGGCCGAAGGCGGTTGCGTTGTAGTTGGGGTCGTACTTGATCGTGCCTTCCGCGAGCAGCGTGATCTGGCGTCCGTAGGTGAGGCTGCCGAAGCGCTCGGACTTGAACCCCGCGTATGCCGTCTGGAATGCCTGGCCGGCAGAGCTGCCGTCCACGCCGACGCTCTGATCGGAGACGGACTTGCCGTTGTTCGCGGCGAGCGACTTCAGCGAATCGGCGATCTGCCCGGACTGGGGGTTGAAGAATGTCTCGACCTGGAACACCGCCGCCCAGTCACCGCCAAGGGGCTCGATTCCCTGCAGTCCGACGCGCGACTGGCCCATGTTGCTCGGCGTGACGCCGACCACGGACTGGTGGGCATTGGAGCGGATGATGTTCCCGCTCGCGGACGGACGGTACGGCGTAAATGGAGCACTGTGGGTGTCGTACTGGATGCCCAGGTCGATTACCCCGTAGAGCGTTATGCCGTTCCAGGTCAGCCCCTGGTCGGCGGGAACGCCGGGACCGGTCTTCTGCTGGGCCCACGCCGGGGCGGCACTGACCAGTGCGACGCAGCACAGCGCGGCGACCTTGCCGGTGACCGACGGGCGCGGGGAATTCGTGGTGCTGCGAGACAACATCGTGACCATCTAAGCCGTGACTCCCGAGTTTTTTGTGTTCGTTGGGGGCAACGACACGAATTCTTACGTGTGGCACGGTTTGCGGTCAGTGCCGCAGCAGTTACAAATCGGTCATGCGTGCGTCCGATTTTTCATAACGTCAGAATCGCCGGTGGACCCGGGCAGGGTGCCCGGGCGTCTCGGCCGCATTGTCAGCGACGGACTTCCCCCTCCTTCCTATTAATAGGAGCGGGGGCGCGCAGTCGCCGTTTAGCGCGCTAAGCCCTGGTCGCGCAGGAAGGTCCTGAATGCCGGCTGTTCGCGCAGACGGGTCATCAACGGGTCGGCCCCGCTGCAGGCGATGCCGCCGCGCTCGTGTTCCGATTCCTCTCGCAGGGAGTCGATCGCCTTCGCATATTCGCCACGCCAGGCGTAGGCCTGGGCCGACCCATAGCGGTCGGGGTGGGGGGTGTTGCGAAGATAGCTCGCCAGCGATCGACGTGAGCCTTCGGCGTCTCCCAGGGAAAATTGCGCCATCGACCGGAACAGCATCGCTTCGTTGAACGCTGGATGCGCGTCGAGCCAATTCAGAAGCCCCGCGTAGTCGTGCTGGAGCAGGATGGCAGTCGCCAGTCCGGCCAACGCATAGTCTGAGTCGGGGCTCACTTCCAAGGCTTTCTCGAGCGAACTGCGCGCCTCGCCCACCTCGCCGGTCGCGAGGTATGTGTAGCCCAGGTGGGCGAGGGCAAACACGTCGAGCGGGTCGGCGGCGATGGACGCCTTGGCGTAGCGGGTGGCGCCTGCAAGATCGCCCGAGCACATGAGAAGGAATCCGTAGCGCCGCAGGTTTATGCTGTTCTCCGGCTCCAGCTCGAGCGCGCGCCGCAGGTCTCCCGCGGCTTTGGCGAGATCGCCGGGCGTCTCCAGTGTGTCAACGCCACGGGTGGAGTAGCCGTCGGGCAGGTCCGGCGCCATGGCGATCGCCTCGTTTATCTCGCGCAACGTGGCGGAAAAGCGGTCCGGGGTCATCTGAAACGAGCCTGCGGTTGACATGTAGTGTGCGTCGGCGAGGCCGACCTTTGCGGCGGCGTAGGTGGGATCCAGTTGCAGGGCGCGCGTGAAGGCGTCAGCAGCAGACTGGTAGTTCCGGACGCTCGCGCTCTCAAGGAACTTCTTTCCGATCAGGTACTGGTCATGCGCCTCTGGATTCGCGGTACGCCGCGCGGCGAGCGTCGCGGTGCCTGACAGGTGCACCTTGAGGGCGGCTACGACCGCAGCAGCGATGTCATCCTGCACCGCGAAAAGGTCTCCGGTCCGGCGGTCATAGCTGTTGGACCAAACGTGGTAGCCGTCACGGGCGCGTACCAGCTGCGCAGTTACCCGCAGGGTGTCACCCGCCTTGCGCACGCTGCCCTCGAGCACGTAGCTGACTGACAGCGCGGCAGCAATCTGCGCGATCGTCACCTGCTTGCCCTTGAAGTAAAACGAGGAGGTGCTGGCGGGTACGCGCAGGTCCGTGCTGCGGATCAGCACGTCGATCAGCTCCTCGGTCAGGCCGTCCGAGAAGTATTCCTGGGAAGGGTCGCCGCTCATGTTCACGAAGGGCAGAACGGCCACTGAGTGTGCGGGCGCGGCCGAGGGCGCCGCGTTCGCTGCGTCTTCGGCCTGCCCCAGCGTCCGGTCAGTGAGACCGCCTGGCAGGTATTGCCAGCGGTACACGCCGTAGGACGCTGCGACTACGAGGAGCGCGAGCAGAGTCGCCACATATGTGCGCCTCAGGGCAGGAGCAGCGGCGCTTGCGGGCGATTGCCGGGGTGGGACACGTTCCTTGGCCGGTACCGTGCGCGCGGTGAGCAGGCGCTGGATCCGGCTAACTAGGAGGTCCAGGCGGTTCTCGTCCAGATGCGTCCACTGGATCTCCCGGAACCGGTCGGGGACGCGTGCCGTTGCTTCAGCGGCGCCGTCCACTACCACTGGCAGCAGGAAGGGCACATCCTCGGCCATGTCGTGCGTGCGATCGACGGCCAGTTTCCATTCGCGACGGAAGTATCCCTCATCGCGCTCGTTGGTGTGGGTGGAGATCAGCGCGACAAACAGCCGGCAGTCGTGGATCTGGCGCCGGATGAGTCGGTCCCAGGCGTCTCCACCGCGTAGCTCGCTCTTGTCGAACCAGACCTCGATTCCGGAATTACGCAGCGCTCTTGCGATCTTCTCTGCGTGCGGCGCGTCCTCGGACGCGTAGCTCAGGAATACCGTGCCGGCCGGTTGCGGTTTTGAAGTTTCACTGGCGCTCTCCATCGAGACTCTACGCAAGCCGCAGCAAGGCGGCGCCGCCGGCGATGATGCATGCCCCGACTATCCGTCGCACCCCGATGCGTTCCTTGAGTACGAGCCATGCGATGAGGGTCGCGAACAGGATGGCAGTCTCGCGCAGTGCGGCGATGATGGCGACCGGAGCCAGCGTCATCGCCCACAGGGCGAGTCCATACGATGCGGTGGTCCCCATGGCGCCGGCGATTCCCAACAGCCAGTAGCGCCTCGCATAGGCGGTGACGGCGCGGCGATGCCTCACTGCGGTCCATAGTACGAGCGGTATGCCGGTCAGCATGAAGACGCAGAGGGTATAGGCGGCAGGCGCCCCGGAGCGCCGGACACCCCAGCCATCGACCAGGGTGTATGCGGCTATCACCACTGCGTTGAGCAGGGCGAGGTAAATCCCCTTGCGGTCACGCACCGGGCTCCCGACCGCCATCGAAAAGATCCCGCAGCAGAGGGTGAGGACACCGAGCCAGGCGGTCCTCGAGAGCACCTCGTTCGTGGTGATCGCGGTAAAGGTCGCGACCAGCAACGGCGCGGTGCCCCGCATGATCGGGTAGGTCTGACTGAGATCAGCGACGCGATAGGTCAGGGCGACCAGAACGAAGTAGACGACCTGCAATACGGCTGAGGTGGCGGCGAAGGGCCAGCTCGCGCGGGCGGGCGGCGGCAGCAGGGGCAGCACCGCAATCGACAGTGCCGCGGCGAATCCCGTGACCAGGACGGTGCTGAGGAACTTGTCGGGCGCCGATTTGACGATGGCGTTCCAGCTGGCGTGCAGCAGGGCGGCGACCATGACAACCGCGAAGACCGTTACCGACATCTGCTCGCCGTGGCCGACCCAACAGGACGTTCCCTGTCGGCAACCATACTCGATTGACCGGGCGCACGTCAGTTTGTCGTACGCGCGCCGACGGCGGCGCACCCGGCGCGGGGCGGCTGGGTGTCAGGTGCGCTCACCCGCGAAAGTGCGTACACAGCAGGCCCACACGAGCGCCGCGGTGAGGCCGGCTCCGCCTAGGAGCACGAAGGCAGCCGGGTATCCCTGCCATTGCGCGAGCCAGCCACCGATTACGGGGCTCAGCGCGGCGCCGATTCCCTGCGCGGTCATCACGGCACCCTGGCCCACGTTCACGCGACCGGTCCCATTCAAAGTGCGTGCCACCAGCACCGGCACGGCGACGCTCTGCAGGCCGGCGCCGATGCCGTCCAGCCATTCGCGGGCTCATGGCGGCGTGGTTCATCAGGACCTGGGGTGTATTTCCAGTAAGGAAAGCACCCACGCCGGCCTGAATGTCGGCGACGAAAAAATTCAGGGCACGCAGCGCACCTCGGCTCAGGGGGGAGGCTGTTGCTTCGCCGCCCGGCATGGTCGCCGCGAGACGTCCGGGTGTCATGGTCGGGCGAGTATCGGCACCCTTGAGCGGCGCGGCAGTCAGTGCGCGACTACAGCGCTCAAGAGGCGTCGCCTACGCGGATCGCCGCTGGGTAGCGCGGGGCGGACGTAATGGTGGTGGGAGGCTCGGCATGAGACTCTAACCCGGGCCTCCGCACCCCTAAGACAGCAACGGACCTTGATGAGTGTCCCTGATGATCGTTTCCCCCTGTTGGCTTGGCACGAAGGGGGGCAAGAATTCGAGGCGCTGTGGCGCTCCCTCAGCGCAGCGCCGCCCCCGGCGCGTGTCGTGGTGGCTGACGGGAAGCTCTCGGCGGACGAAGGCTACGGTCTTGCTGCCCAGGGAATCGCGCTCCTGTGGCGGGGCGACTTCCAGGAGGCGCGCCAGATGCTGAACGCGTTGGTCAGGCGCGCGGATCGCCCGGGTCGCCGGCCGCGGAGTGCGGTTGCGACCCCGAACCCGGATCCCGCCGCTGGCTTCCACCGGTATCGGCAGATACGGTCCCAGCGGGCCCGCACCCTTAACGCCCTCCTGATCCCACTGGAGCCGGACTACACGATCCCGCTGCGTCGGGCACCGGATGTGCGGCAGGCGTGCCTGGAGGCTTTTGGTCCATCGACCGCGGCCTCGGTCACTTCGCTGCGCGCGCTGCTCGGCCTGGTCGGGGCCCACGAGTGGCGCACGCAGGGTATCGAGCTGCCCGAGCTTGGCGGCCGAATCCATCCCCACTTCGGCGTGTTCGCGCCGATCCGCCGCGAATACGTGGACCTCGTGAGCGAGACGCCGTTGCCGGCCGCGTGCGCCGCAGCCAGTGTGGCGTTCGACATCGGTACAGGCACCGGTGTTCTTGCTGCCGTGCTCGCGCGGCGCGGCGTGCAGCGCGTGGTGGCCACAGATCTTGATCCCCGCGCGGTGGCATGTGCCATGGAGAACGTGCGACAGCTCGGACTTGCCGGCCAAGTCGAGGTGGTGCGGGCGGATCTCTTTCCCGCCGGTAAGGCACCGCTCGTGGTGTGTAACCCGCCCTGGGTTCCGGCGCGGCCGAGCTCGCCGATGGAAGCCGGGATCTACGATCCGGACAGTCGCATGCTGCGGGGCTTCCTCAGTTCGCTCACGGCACATCTGGCGCCGGGCGGGGAGGGCTGGCTGGTACTGTCCGACCTGGCGGAGCACCTCGGCCTGCGCACGCGGCAGCAGTTGCTCGGGGAGTTCGAGGCAGCGGGACTCCAGGTCGCAGGTCGTCACGACATCCGTCCGCGTCATCCCCGGGCGGCAGACCGCTCAGACCCGCTTCATGCGGCGCGCGCCGCAGAGATCACCTCGCTCTGGCGCCTGGCCGCAGGCTGAGCAGGGCTCCGTGGATCCGTTCCGCCGGCCAATGGCGCAGGTTCTCAGTCGGGGTCAGAATTTTTCATCTGGTCTCAGGTAGCGCCATTTGCCGACCGGCAGGCCTCCCAGCGGCACGTTGCCGCTGCGGACCCGCTTCAGTCCAGTGACCGAGAGGCCGACGAGCTCGCACATGCGCCGAATCTGGCGCTTACGGCCCTGGCGCAAGACGAAGCGCAGCTGCTGCTCGTTCTGCCATGAGACCTCTGCGGGCTTGAGTTTCATCCCATCGAGCGTCAGCCCGAACCGCAGGCGCTTGAGGCCTTCCGGGCCAAGGGTGCCCTCGACGCGGACCAGGTATTCCTTCTCGACCGACGAATCCTCGCCGATCAGCTGCTTGGCGACCCGGCCATCCTGGGTCAGTACCAGTAACCCGGTCGAGTCGATGTCCAGCCGCCCGGCGGGGGCGAGGCCGCGCAGGTGCGCGGGTTTGAACTCGATCGGAGAGGGATCTGCGGCCCAGCGGTTCTCGGGCCGGACCAGCACGATGGCCGGTTCGTAGCCGTCCTCGGCCTGTCCTGAGACATAGCCGACTGGCTTGTGCAGCAGGATCGTGACCTGCCCGCTCTGGTGCGCGCGAGCCGCTGGATCGATCTCGATGCGCGCCTCGGGCGACACGCGAACGCCCAGTGTGTCGACGACCTTGCCGTCGACCTTCACCCAGCCGTTGGTGATCCAGCGGTCCGCCTCGCGGCGTGAGCACAGGCCGAGTTCGCTCATGCGCTTGGAGAGGCGTGGGTTATCGCTGGTGTCGGCCACGGGGATGTTTTCTCGTCAGCGTTCGAACGCGGAGTTCAGGATGCTAGCCCGGAGTCACGTGATCTCCCGTTAACGCCCGCTGCCTGGAGACGATTGCGCGGTGGAGGGAGATACTGCACTCCGTGCCGCCTGCAATTCGGTCCTTCCCGGACGGTCTGCCTTGGCGCACACCTCCAGAAGCTCCCTGAAGTACCGTTGGCTCGCTTCCCGGTTGCCGGCCAGCTCGGCGGCATGCGCCGCTCCGTAGAGTGAGCGGAAGCGCCGCGGCTCCTTGCGCAGTGTCGCATCAAACTCATCCAGCGCCGGGGCGGGCTGGTCGAGCTCCAGATAGATCTGTCCCAGCAGCTCCCGCGCTGGGGCCAGCGGACCGGGCGTGACTGCGCTCTTTTCCGTCGCGTCCTCGAGATCCGCCGCATGGTTCATCAGTCTCAGGGCTCCCGCTTTGTCGCCGGCGGTAAGCGCGGTCCACGCCGACACCTCGGTCGCCTGGATCTCTACCTGTCCAGCCCAGTAGGGCTCGTGCGCCTGAACCAGGCGTTCCTGAATCCGCTTCAGAGCCTCCCCGGCCTGCACCGCCTCGTCCCGGTGCCCGAGGTGGGCCGCCCCCAGTCCGCGGGCAAACCATGTCATCGCGTCAGCGTAAGGAAAGGCCGTCTCGTGCAGGGTGAGCTTCTCTGCCTCTTGCCACTGCTGCCGCTCCAGCGCGTAGCGCGCGGGGATTGCCGCAAGTGCGAAGAAACCAGCCGCGGGCGGCCCGGCGCCGACCAGCGCGGCTTTCGGGTCGAAGCGGGAGGCAATCTCGGGCAACGACTCTACGATCCGCTCCGCTGACTGGTCCTGGCCGGTCTGCAGGTACGCGTAGGTCTCGTAGTCGCTGGCATGCAATTCCTCCGCCGTCTGTCCCTGGCGCCGCGCAGCTTCCGCGGCTGCGACGTTGCTGTCGATGGACTCCTGCCAGTACCCCAAGCGTGTAAACGTGTGAGAGGGCATGTGTAGAGCGTGAGGCGCATCGGGGGCAATCGACGCATACCGCTGCGCCGCCGCCAGGGACTGATTGGCCAGCGGCGGCACGTCGTACGCATGGATGATGTAGTGCGCGAGGCCGGGATGATTGGGCTCCTGCCGGAATAGCCGCTCAAGAATCGCACCCGCCCGGCGCTGGTCGGCGTAGGTCTTGTCCGCCGGGTCCGCTCCGGCTGCGAGAGCCAGCGCGTAAAAAATCTCGGCCTCGCTGTCGTTCGGGTACTGGGTCGAGACGCGCTCCATGGCGTCCCGATAGAGGCGCATGCGCGATCTCTGGGGTGTGCTCGTATAGTCGGTGTACAGCGTGCCGACCGCGGCGATGTAGGCCTGTTCACGCTCCGTCCTGGCGCGGAGCTCGCTGCCGCGTCTGGCGCTATCCCACCCGAGCTGCAATTGGGAGGCATCCTTCGCCCCGGGAGCGAAAGGATTGCCCCAGTAGCTCAGCGCGCGGCCCCAGTACGCGATGGCGCAGGTCGGGTCGTCCTTGAGTACTGCATCGAACCCCTCGATTGCACGGCTGAACTGGAAGGAGTGCAGGAGGGCGACTGCGCGATCGAAGTCCTTGCTGGCCTCCATTCCGCACGAGGTCTTGAACTCTACCTCTCCCAGCCTGTCGTTGTTCGCGTGCTGGTGCGGAGCAGCTGCGGCAGTTGCCGTAAGCACCAACAGGAATGTCGCGATTAGCCTGCGCAGCATGCCAAGCGCCGCCTAGTTCCATTTCATGGTCAGAGTCTTGGCCGATTCAGCGCAATCTCTCAAGTAGAGATTGATGAGATTCTGGTAGGGGATGCCGCTCTTCTCCGCGAGTGCCTTGAAGTAAGCGATGGTGTCGCGATCAAGGCGGATCGTAAGCTGCTTCCTCACCTTGCTCAGGTACGGATTCCGAACTGACTTGGAGAAGTCATAGCGCTTTTTCATTTCAGCCACCATTGGTACTGCTTGGTTTCATTCTGGTCGGCTCTTCGAGCCGAAATGATGCGGACGACCTCGTCAGTCTGACGATGACAGTGGCAGACGACCAAGACCCGCAGGGAAATGCTCAGTCCAATTAGAACGAATCGGTCTTCGCCCTCTGAGTGATCCGGATCCGGGATCACCCGTGCGTTGTCGTCAAGAAATGCCGTTCGTGCTTCTTCAAAGGACACCCCGTGCTTGCGCCGATTGGTGGCATTCCCTCTTTCGTCCCATTCAAGGCGAAGCAGGCCCATATTTGTTAGCGTAACTACAGTGTAGTGGCATGTTCAATCCCTGCTGCCATGCTAATGTGCCTCGACTCAATCCCCATGCAATGGGCATGTTAGACAGAAGAATCAGCGTTGCGCCGATGATGGACTGGACCGACAGGCACTGCCGGTACTTCCTCAGGGGGTTCTCGCGCGACGCGCTCCTGTACACCGAGATGATCACCGCCGCCGCAATCTTGCGCGGCGACCGCGACTACCTGCTCGGATTCGATCCCGAGGAGCATCCGGTGGCGCTGCAGCTCGGCGGATCGGAGCCGCACGAACTGGCCGAGGCGGCCCGCATCGGCGAGGCCATGGGGTACGACGAGATCAACCTCAACTGCGGCTGTCCCAGCGAGCGCGTGGCCCGCGGGGCCTTCGGCGCTTGCCTGATGCTCGAGCCGAGCCTCGTGGCCGAGTGCGTGGCGGCGATGAGCGCTGCCGTGCGCGTCCCCGTCACGGTGAAGATGCGCATCGGCGTGATCACGGCCCGCGCGGGCGAGGCCGCGCGGGCCGTGGCGCAGTACGGGGAGGGCGATTTCGCGCACCTGGTCGAGTTTGTAGGGGCCGTGACTTCCGCGGGCTGCCGCGTGGCCATCGTGCATGCGCGCCAGGCCGTCCTCGGAGGACTGACGCCGAAGGACAATCGAGAGGTGCCCCCCCTGCGATATGAGGTGGTGCGGGCGTTGCGGCGCGAGTTCCCCCATCTGCCGTTGGTGGTGAATGGGGGCTTTCGGGACGTGGCTTCGGTCCGCGAGGCCCTGACGTGGAGCGACGGCGTGATGCTCGGGCGCGAGGCTTACCACCGGCCGTACCTGTTGGCGCAGCTGCAGGAGAGCCTGGGTGCCGACCACCTCGCGCCGCCTGACCCGGCCGTCATGATGGAGCGCATGGCGCGGTACGCGGGCCACGAACTCGCCCGCGGCGGCGTGCGTCTTTCGTCGATCGCGCGTCACATGCTGGGGCTGATGAACGGCCAGCCTGGCGCGCGCGAGTTTCGCCGCGCGCTGAGCGAGGGGGCGCGCGCACCGGCGGCGGGCCCGGACCTGTTCCAGCAGGCTCTGCGTCGCGCCCGGGCGACCCCGGCGTTTCGGTAGCGGTCAGGGGACGCTTGCGTATAATCGTCCGCTTCGCATGGGCAAAGACATCGAACTCGCCATCCTGTTCGCGGACGTCGTAGGTTCTACGCGTCTATACGACATCATGGGTGATCTGCGCGCCCGCGATATGGTCGCGATCTGCATCGACGTGATGCGCAGCGCGACCGAGCAGCGCCAGGGCACGGTCATCAAGACCATGGGCGATGAGGTGATGGCGACCTTTCCGAGCGCCGATGCGGCGCTCAACGCCGCCGCCCAGATGCAACAGCAGATCTCCAGCCATGCCCAGCTCAAGGTTGACGGTCAGCCGGTCGCCATCCGCATCGGCTGCCACTTCGGTCCCGTGATGCTCGAGAACCGCGACGTGTTCGGCGCCGCCGTGCACACCGCCAACCGCATGACCAGCCAGGCCAAGGCCGGGCAGATCGTCACCACCGCTGCCACCGTCGAGAAGTTGTCCCCGGAATGGCGGGCCGCGTGCCGCCAGATCGACATCGCCACCATCAAGGGGCAGGGCAACGAGGTCGCGCTCTACGAGGTGCTGTGGCAGACCGAGGACATCACCAGCATGGTGCCCGGCATCGCCACCGAGCAGCGTCCGGCGCGCACCATGCGCTTGCGGCTGCGGTGCCAGGACCGGGAAGTGGTGATGGACGAGCGTCACCCGAGCATCACGATCGGGCGCGCCGAGGACAACGACGTGGTGGTGAAGGGGAGTCTCATCTCCCGCCTGCACGCGCGCATCGAGATCAACCGCAGCAAGTTCGTGCTCATCGACCAGAGCACCAACGGCACGTTCGTGCAGACGGCCGACGGCGAGGAGTCCTTCGTGCGCCGTGACAGCCTGCAGATCAAGGGACAGGGAATGATCGGGCTCGGGCGCCTGCCCGAGCAGGGCTCGCCGCAGACGATCCGCTTTACCTGCGAGGAAGGCTAGGCGCGGCGCTTCAGCCGAGTTGCTGCTCGGTCTTGCCCAGCTCCTCGAGCAGCGCCGCCGGCAGGCGTGCGCCGAACTTGGCGAGGTACTCGCGGATCTCGCCCACCTCGCGGCGCCACAGCGCCGGATCCACCGTCAGCAGCGCCTCGAGCGCGCCCGGGGCCAGGTTGAGCCCGTGCGTGTTCAGGTCCTTAGGCCGGGGCAGGTTGCCGATGGCACTCGCACTCGCGCCGGCACGCCCCGCGCAGCGTTCGAGCATCCAGGCGAGCACCCGCAGGTTCTCCCCGTAGCCCGGCCACAGGAACTTCCCCTGGGCATCGCGGCGGAACCAGTTGACGTGGTAGATGCGCGGTGGCCGCGCGAGCCTGGCGCCGACGTTCAGCCAGTGCTGCCAGTAGTCGCCGAAGTTGTAGCCGCAGAACGGCTGCATCGCCATCGGGTCGCGGCGGGTGACGCCGACCTGGCCGACCGCCGCGGCGGTGGTCTCGGAGGCCACCGAGGCCCCGACCAGGACCCCATGGCGCCAGTCGCGCGCCTCGTACACCAGCGGCGCGACCTCGCGGCGGCGGCCGCCGAACACCAGCGCCGAGATCGGCACCCCGCGGGCGTCCTCCGCGTGCGGCGACCAGCTCGGGTTGCGCCGTGCCGAGACCGTGAAGCGTGAGTTCGGGTGCGCCGCCGGTCCGTTGGCCGGATCGTAGGGGCGCCCCTGCCAGTCGAGCGCCGGCTTGCCGCTGGGCAGGCCCTCCCACCAGGGCTGGTTGTCGGCCGTTACCGCGACGTTGGTGAACAGCGTGTCGCGGCGGATCATCTCGTAGGCGTTGCGGTTGGTCTGCGGGTTGGTGCCGGGGACCACGCCGAAGTAGCCGGCTTCCGGGTTGATCGCCCACAGGCGCCCGTCCTCTCCCGGGTGCAGCCAGGCGATGTCATCACCGACGGTGTACACGCGCCATCCCGGCAGCGATTCGGGCGGAATCAGCATCGCGAGGTTGGTCTTGCCGCAGGCGGAGGGGAAGGCGCAGGCGACGTAGTGCGTTTCCCCGCGCGGGCTCTCCAGCCCCACGATGAGCATGTGCTCGGCCAGCCAGCCCTCGCTGCGGGCCTGCCAGCTGGCGATGCGCAGCGCGTGGCACTTCTTGCCGAGCAGCGCATTGCCGCCATAGCCGGAACCGAAGCTCTCGATCGAGAGCTCTTCCGGGAAGTGCATGATGAAGCGCCGCTCGGGGTCGAGCTCGCCGGTCGAGTGCAGGCCGCGCACGAAGCCGCCTTCGCGGGCGATGCGCTCGAGCGCCGGGCGGCCGGCTCGGGTCATGATCAGCATGTTGAGAACGACATAGGGGCTGTCGGTGATCTCGACCCCGCAGCGCGCCAGCGGTGAGTCGAGCGGCCCCATGCAGTAGGGGATGACGTACAGCGTGCGCTCACGCATGCAGCCGCGGAACAGGTCGCGCATCTTGGCGTGCGCAGCCTGCGGGTCCATCCAGTGGTTGTTGGGGCCCGCGTCCTCCTGGGAGCGCGTGCAGATGTAGGTCAGGTGCTCGACGCGGGCGACGTCCGAGGGCGCCGAGCGGTAGAGCTGGCAGCCGGGAAAGAACTCGGGGTTCAGGTTCTTGAGCTCGCCGCTCTTGAGCAGCTCGGCCGTGAGCTCGCGGGCCTCGGCCTCCGTACCCTCGCACCAGCGGACCGCACGGGGCTGGGTGAGCTCGCGGACCTGGTTCACCCACTGGGTGACCGGGCGGCTCAATTGCGACAGAGGCAGCAGGGTGTGTGCGGCGGTAGCCATCCGCAGGTTCCTTTTGTAGTGGTGGCCCCGGGAAGCCGCGAAGTATATCCCGGGCGCTTCCCTGGCCCTGATAAAGTGGGGTGGCGGCACCATTGTCGGTCAACGGACTGCCGCGCACCAGTTTGCAGATAATTCAGCAAGATAAGTCACTCCGGAAGCCGCTGCGTCCCGGGTCCGGCTGCTCTTGCGACGCCCTCTAGAGATGCTCGATCTTCAGGACATATTCAGCCCGGAGGGACCCCTGGCGCAGGCGTTGCCGGACTTCCGGGCGCGTGCCGAGCAGCTGCACATGGCGCAGCGCGTCGAGAACGCGCTGCGGGAGCGCGGCGCGCTCGTGGTCGAGGCCGGCACCGGCACGGGCAAGACCTTCGCGTACCTGGTGCCGGCGCTGCTGTCGGGACGCCGCATCCTCATCTCCACCGGGACCCGCACGCTGCAGGACCAGCTGTTCGCCAAGGACCTGCCGCTGGTCGCCGCAGCGCTCGGGCGGCCCGCGCGGGTGTCGCTCCTGAAGGGGCGCACCAACTACCTGTGCCGCTACCGCATCACGCGCCTCGAGGACTCAGGCGAGCAGCTCGCGCTCGAGCACATGAGCGCGGCACCGCGCCGCGCGGCCCAGGCGATGCTGGCGCGCGTGCGGCGCTGGGCGCGCACCACGCAGCGCGGCGATCTCGCCGAGATCCGTGGCCTGTCGGATTCGCACCCGGTGTGGAGCCAGGTCACCTCCACGCGCGAGAGCTGCCTCGGCGCGCGCTGCGCGGAGTTCGCGCGCTGCCACGTCGTGCTCGCGCGCCGCGAGGCGCACGAGTCGGACATCGTGATCGTCAACCACCACCTGCTGCTGGCGGACCTGGCGCTGAAGGAGGACGGCTTCGGTGACCTCCTGGGGGCGGCGGATGCCCTGATCCTCGACGAGGCTCACCAGATCCCCGACCTTGCGACCCAGTTCTTCGGCGCCCACGTGAGCAGCCGCCAGGTCGAGACGCTGTTGAAGGACCTGCGGGTGGAGCTGGGTGCCGCGCAGGCCGCGCGCCTGCCGGCGGAAGGCGCCGCGAGTCCCGCGCCGCTGGAGGATGCCGACGAGGCGTTCGCCGCGCTGCGCGCGGCCGCCGGGCGTCCGGGCCTGCGCCAGGCCTGGGCCCCGGGCGCCTCCGCGCTCAACCAGGCGATCGAGGCGCTGCGCGGCGCACTCACCGAGGTACGCGCGGCGCTCGCACAGGCGCCGGAGGATTCCCCGCTCACACCGCTCGCCGAGCGCGCGGCCGATGTTGCCGCGAGCCTGGCGCGCATGAGTCACCAGGACGAAGACGGCGCACGCACGCTCGAGGCCACCGCGCGCGGCTTCACGCTCAGCCTGATGCCGTTCGACATCGCCGAGCGCTTCCGCGCCCTCATCGAGGCGCGCGGCGGGGCGTGGGTTTTCACCTCGGCCACGCTGTGCGTGGGCGAGGAGTTCGGGCACTTCACCCGCCGCCTCGGACTGGACCACGCGGCGACGCTGCGCATCGACAGCCCGTTCGACTACGAGCGCCAGAGCCTCCTGTACCTGCCGCACGGCCTGCCCGATCCCGCGGCGCCCGCGTACCTGGCGGCGGTCATGGAGACCGCCGAGCCCCTGATCCGCGCCGCCGGCGGCGGAGCCTTCGTGCTGTTCACCAGTCACCGGGCACTCACCCAGGCGGCGCAGCTCCTGCGCCAACGCTGGGGCGGCAGTCCCCCGTTCAAGCTCCTGGTGCAGGGCGAGGCGCCGCGCGAGCGCATGCTCGAGGACTTCCGCGCCGACGGCAACGCCGTGCTCCTCGGGACGGCGAGCTTCTGGGAGGGCGTGGACGTCAAGGGCGATGCGCTGCGGCTGGTGATCATCGAGAAGCTGCCGTTCGCCTCCCCGGAGGACCCGCTGGTGCGCGCGCGCATCGAGCACCTGACCTCGACCGGCGCGAACGCGTTCCGCGACTACCAGCTGCCGGAGGCGGCACTCGCCCTGAAGCAGGGAGTGGGGCGCCTGATCCGCAGCGAGGAGGACCACGGCGTGGTGGTGGTCTGCGATCCGCGCATCCTCGGCAAGAGCTACGGCCGGGTGTTCCTGACGGCGCTCCCGACCCCCGTCATCACCCGCGAGCCCGAGGACGTATTGCGCTTCCTGCGTCGCCACTTCCGCGCGCCCGTGCCCAAGGCTCAGGCGCTGCCGTGAAGATACTCGCGCTCGATACCGCCACCGAGAACTGCTCGGCCGCACTACTTATTGACGGGGCGCTCATCGGCCGCGAGGCGCTGCTTGCGCGCGGGCAGTCCGAGCGCATCCTGCCGATGGTGCAGGAGGTGCTGGCCGAGGGTGGGGTGAGCCTTGCGGGCCTCACCGCCATCGCGTTCGGCCGCGGACCCGGCGCGTTCACGGGAGTGCGGCTCGCTGCCAGCATCACCCAGGGCCTGGCCTTTGGCGCCGGGCTACCGGTCATTCCCGTGTCCGACCTGCGGGCCCTCGCGCTGCGTGCGTTCTACGAGGTTCCGGGCACCTCGCGTGCTCTCGTATGCACGGATGCGCGCATGGGGGAGGTGTACTGCGGCGCCTGCGAGCACACACTGGCCGACCCGGCTGCGCCCGCTGCTGCAGAGGCCGTGCTCGCGCCCGGCCGCGTGTCCCTCCCTGCCTCGTGGGACTCGGGGCCCGCGCCCCTCCTGGCGGGCAGCGGGTTTGCCGCCTACCCCGACCTTGAGCGGAACCTTAGACGTGGCGGTTCACAGGTCCGGCCAGCGCTCTGGCCCCGCGCCCATGAGGTCGCAACGCTGGCGGTCCGGGAGGCCCACGCCGGCCGCATGTTGCCGCCAGAGGCCGCCGTCCCGGTCTACCTTCGTGACGATGTGGCCCAACCCCCGCGCGCAAGTTATTAATCTGCAATGCTTCAGGCCTTGTCATGAATCTGCAACACGGCCGCTCTCTAATACCCGCGCCCGGCTCCGTCCCGAAACACCCGGAATGCCCGCCAAACACGTACTGATCGTCGAGGATGAGCGTCCGATCCGCGAGATGATCGCCTTCGGACTGAAGCGCGCCGGCTTTGAAGTGCGCGAGGCGGAAGATTGCCGGGCCGCCCGTGCGGCGCTCGCGGATTCCCGCCCGGACCTGGTCCTGGTCGACTGGATGCTCCCGGACATGAGCGGCCTCGAGCTCACCCGTGCGCTCAAGCGTGACCGTGAGACCCGCGAGCTGCCGGTCATCATGCTCACGGCCCGGGCGGAGGAGGGAGACAAAGTCGCCGGCCTGGAGGGCGGGGCCGATGACTACGTCACCAAGCCCTTCTCGCCGCGCGAGCTCCTCGCCCGTATCAACGCGGTCCTGCGCCGCTCGACGCCCAACGGGGTCGACGAGCTGATCGAGTTCGAGGGGCTGGTGCTGGACCAGGGCAGCCACCGCGTCATGGTGGGCGAGCGCACGGTCGCGCTCGGCCCCACCGAGTACCGGATGCTCGAGTTCTTCATGACGCATCCCGAGCGCGTATATACCCGCGACCAGCTGCTCGACCGCATCTGGGGCGGCAACGTGTACGTCGAGGAACGCACCATCGACGTCCACATCCGGCGCCTGCGCAAGGCGCTCGAGGTCTTCGGCTACGACCACTTCGTGCAGACGGTGCGCGGCTCCGGCTACCGATTCTCGGCACGCACGGTATAGTTAAAGCGGCATAGTTCCGCGAGGCGTGCTGCGACAGTGATGCAACCTGCGACACAGGCCTGGTTGTTCGCGGCTGGGCGCCTCCTGGCCACGGTCGTGTTCGGAGCCGGCGCCGGCTGGCTGTTCGGCAACCTGTGGCTCGGCCTTGCCTGCGCGCTCGCGCTGCACCTCACCTGGATGCTCGTCTACCTCTTCCGGCTGGAGTGGTGGCTGCGTCACCGCAACTACGCCGATCCGCCGGACGTCGGGGGCGTGTGGGGCGAGATCATCGCGCAGGTCGTACGACTGCACCGGCGCAAGCGCTTCCACAAGCAGCGCTTCGTGCAGCTGATGCGCCAGCTGCAGCGCTCCACCGCCGCGCTCCCGGACGGGGTGGTGATCCTGAACGCGCAGCGCGAGATCGTCTGGTTCAACCGCATGGCGGCGCGCCTGCTGAACCTGCGCCGCACCGGGGACCTCGGCATGCGCATCGAGCACCTGGTGCGCGCACCGGAGTTCGTGCGCTACCTTGCCGCCGGCGACTTCGCGAACCCGGTGGTGGTGCGCACCGCCACCGGCGAGGACGGCTTCCTGTCGCTGCAGGTCGCGCCCTACGGCGACGGGCAGCTGCTGCTCCTGGTGCGCGACGTCTCGCGCCAGATCCGGCTCGAGGCGGTGCGGCGCGACTTCGTGGCCAATGCCTCGCACGAGCTGCGCTCGCCCCTGACCGTCATCTCCGGCTATCTCGAGACGCTCGCCGCCGACCCGGTGCTGGATGCGGAGCTGCAGGGTCCGATCGCGGAGATGCGGCGCCAGGCCGAGCGCATGACCGCCATCATCCGCGACCTTATCGAGCTGTCGCGCCTGGAGGAGACCGACGAGGTGGTGGGCGGCGAGCCGGTCGACGTCGCAGCGCTCGCCTCGCTCCTGCGCAAGGACGTGCTCGCCCGTCCCGTGCACCCGAGGGACGTGCGGCTGCGTATCGAGTCCGCGGCGCAGCTGCTGGGCGACGAGCCGGAGATCCACTCGGCGTTCTCCAACCTCGTCGACAATGCCGCCAAGTACACCCCGGCCGAGGGCTCGATCGAGATCCGCTGGTGGACCGACGCGGACGGCGCGCACTTCGCCGTCACCGACACCGGAATGGGCGTGCCCGCCGAACACATCCCGCGGCTCACCGAGCGCTTCTACCGTGTCGATGCCGGGCGCTCGCGCGCGACCGGGGGCTCGGGCCTGGGGCTTGCGATCGTGAAGCACGTGCTGCAGCGGCACGGGGCGACGCTCGAGGTTGAGAGCACGCTCGGCAGCGGCAGCACATTCACGTGTCATTTTCCGCCCGAGCGCATCCTGCCGGTCGCGCGCGCGGCCGCCGCCACCGCCTAGTCTTAAACCCGTAGCGGGACCGTCATCCCAGCGACACACGGCTGGACGACCCTTGGGTGGGCCGTGGGCCCCCAAGGCAAAGGACGGATCATGGCAGGCGCTTCCTCGGCGCGTTCCGGGCGAACCCGGGCACGGACGCTCTTCCTTTCTGACATCCACCTGGGCTACCGCCACGCCCGCACCACCGAGCTCAACGAGTTCCTCGCCCGCATCGAGGCGGAGACCATCGTGCTGGTGGGGGACATCGTGGACGCCCTGAGTCTCGCGCGCCGCGCCTTCTGGAGCCCCGGCCACACCCAGGTGGTGCGCACGCTGCTCGCGCGCCAGCGCGCAGGTTCGCGCCTCGTGTACATCCCCGGCAACCACGATGCGAGCCTCGCGATGCTCGCCCAGATGCTGCAGGGCCAGTTCGAGGTGCACCGCGAGTGGGTGCACCGCACCGCGCGCGGCGAGCGCCTGCTGGTGATGCACGGGGACCAGTTCGACGGCGACATGACCTGCGCCCCGTGGCTGCAGCACCTCGGTGATTTCGTGCACGGCGCCACGGTCGCCGTCAGCCACCGCATCAACAACGTGCGCCGGCGCCTGGGCAAGCCTTACTGGCCGCTGACCGAGAGCCTCAAGCTCGGCATCGGCGTCGCGGCGCGCTACATCCGCAACTTCGAGGAGCTCGCGGCCGCGCACGCGCGCGCCCAGGGCTACGACGGGGTGGTGTGCGGCCACATCCACCGCGCCAACCTGTGCCGCATCGAGGGCACGGTCTACGCCAACACCGGTGACTGGGTGGAGTCCTGCTCGGCGCTCACCGAGAGCGAGGCGGGCGAACTGACGCTGGTGCGTCTCGGGCAGGGCGCGGCCGCCGGCGTGCGCGCCACCGGTGCGCTGGTGGCGGACGCGGCATGAGGATCGCACTGGCGAGCGATGCCTGGACGCCGCAGATCAACGGGGTCGTCACCACGCTCAAGGCCACCGCCGCACAGCTGACCGCGATGGGCCACGAGGTGCGCTTCCTGCACCCGGAGGGGCGCTGGTGCCTGCCGTGCCCGAGCTATCCCGAGATCCGGCTCGCGCTCATGCCCGGGCCGTACGTGGCGCGGGAGATCAAGGGGTTCGCCCCGCACGCCATCCACATCGCCACCGAGGGCCCGGTGGGCATGGCGGTGCGCCGCTTCTGCCGCGCCCGCGGGGTGCCCTTCACGACCGCCTATCACACCCGCTACCCCGAGTACCTCAGGGCCCGCTGGCCGATCCCGCTCGCGGTGAGCTACGGCTGGCTGCGCCGCTTCCATAACGCCGCCGCGCGTACGTTCGTCGCCAGCCCCTCGCTCGAGCGCGAACTCGCCGGCCACGGCTTGCGTTCCATGCACCGCTGGCGTCGCGGCGTGGACCTCAGCCGCTTCCGGGTGTGCGAGCCGCATCCGGAGCTTGCCGCGCTCCCGCGCCCGCTCATGGTGAGTGTCGGGCGCGTGGCGGTGGAGAAGAACCTCGAGGCGTTCCTCGGCCTGTCCCTTCCGGGCACGCAGGTCGTCGTCGGCGACGGCCCGCAGCGCACCGGGCTCGAGGCGCGCTTCCCGAAGGCGCGGTTCCTGGGCTACCGGACCGGCACCGAGCTCGCCCGGATCCTGAGCGGGGCCGACGTCATGGTCTTCCCCTCGCTCACCGACACCTTCGGCCTGGCGATGATCGAAGCGCTGGCCTGCGGCGTCCCGGTGGCGGCCTTCCCGGTGCCCGGGCCGGTCGACGTCATCGAGCCGGGCGTCACCGGGGTGCTGGACCCGGACCTTGCAACCGCCATCGCCGGCGCACTGCAGCTGGACCGTGCCGCCTGTGTCCGCGGCGCGCAGGCCTTCAGCTGGGAGGCGGCCACCCAACAGTTCCTCGCGGGCCTCGAGCCGATCCCGGCAATGCGGCGTGGCGCACTATCCGTGAGCCACAGTTCCGCTATCATCGGGCGTATCGTGGCGGGCAGGCAGCCCAGCCAGGCCCGGGACGCCAACTGATGGAAACCGCCGATCTCAGTCACCACATCTCCCGCAGGTTCAACGAGGACCTGGAGCGCGTGCGCAGCAAGGTGCTGGGCATGGGTGGCTTCGTCGAGCAGCAGCTGCGCAAGGCGATCACGGCGCTGGTCGAGGGCGACAGCTCCCTCGGGGAGTCGGTGGCGCTCGATGACCACCAGGTCAACAACATGGAGGTCATGATCGACGAGGAGTGCAGCAAGATCCTCGCCACCCGCGCCCCGGCGGCCGGCGACCTGCGCGTGATCGTCGCGATCATCAAGACCATCACCGATCTCGAGCGCATCGGCGACGAGGGCGAGAAGATCGGCTACATCGCCTCCCGGCTCGCCACCATGGAGCGGCCGGCCGACAAGTACCGCGAGATCAAGCACCTCGGGCGCGTGGTCTCGGAGATGGTGCACGACGCCCTGGATGCCTTCGCGCGCATGGACGTCGAGTCCGCGCTGCGGGTGGCGCGCCAGGACCGCCTGGTGGACGAGGAATACGAGGCCATCCAGCGCCAGAGCATCACCTTCATGATGGAGGACCCGCGCACCATCCGCAGGGCCCTGGATGTCATGTGGGTCGTGCGCGCGCTGGAGCGCATCGGCGACCACGCCAAGAACATCAGCGAGTACGTCATCTACATGGTGCACGGCAAGGACATCCGCCACACCTCCCTCGATGACGTGGAGCGCGAGCTGCGCTCGCCCGCCAACGGCGCGCAGCCCCCGGCGTAGCGCCCCCCGCGGCCCGCCGGTTATCCTTCGCGGATGACCCCAAGCCGTCTGCCCAACTTCGCGGGATTCCTCTTGTGCGCAGGGCTGCTCGCCTTCGCGCTCTACTCCCAGTTCTACCTGCACCTGGAGCCCTGTCCGCTGTGCATCTTCCAGCGGGTGGGGATCGCGGCGACCGCCGCGGCGTTCCTCGTAGCCGCCCTGCATAACCCGAGGGGCGGTGGCCGCACCGTGTACGCGGTGCTGATCGCGCTCGCGGCGCTCGCCACCGCCGCGGTCGCGGCCCGCCACGTCTACATCCAGCACCTGCCGCCGGGCACGATCCCCTCCTGCGGGGCACCGCTCGGGGTGATGCTCAAGTTCAGCCCCGTGTTCCAGGTGATCAAGAAGGTGCTCACCGGCAGCGGGGAGTGCGGGGAGGTGAACTGGCGCTTCCTCGGGCTCGCGATGCCCGCCTGGGTGCTCCTGTGGTCGCTGGCGCTCGCCGCGCTTGGCCTGCGCGCGAACCTCAGGCGAGCAGCCGCGTAAGCACCGCCAGGTACATGCGGTGCAGGGCGTCGATGTCGGCGACGCGCACCGATTCATTCACCTTGTGGATCGAGGCGTTGATGACGCCGAGCTCCACCACCTGCGCGCCGAGCGGGGCGATGAAGCGCCCGTCGGAAGTCCCCCCGCCGGTGGTCAGCTTCGGCCGCAGCCCCGCGACTTCGTGCACGGCCTCGCTCACCGCCTGCGAGAGCGGACCGGGCGGGGTATAGAAGGGCTCTCCCGAGACGTACCACTCGAGCGTGTAGCGCACCTTGTGGCGCCGCAGGATTTCCTCCACCTCGGCCTTCAGTCCCGCGAGCGTCTGCACCGGGCTATAGCGCAGGTTGAAGCGCGCACGCAGCTCCCCGGGGATGACGTTGGGCGCCCCGGTGCCGGCGTTGAAGTTGCTCACCTGGAAGCTGGTCGGCTGGAAATGCTCCGTGCCCTCATCCCAGCGCCGCTGGGTGAGTTCCGCGAGCGCCGGGGCGAAGGTGTGCACCGGGTTCTCGGCCAGCTGCGGATAGGCGATGTGTCCCTGGATGCCGTGTACGGTGAGCCGTCCACTCAGGGAGCCGCGCCGCCCGACCTTGATGGTGTCCCCGAGCACGTGCTCGCTGGAGGGCTCGCCCACCAGGCACCAGTCGATGCGCTCGCCGCGGTCCTTCAGGGTCCGGACGACCCGCTTCGTCCCGTCCACCGAGGGGCCTTCCTCGTCGCTGGTGATGAGGAAGGCGACGCTGCCACGGTGATCCGGGTGCGCTGCGGCGAATGCCTCTGCGGCCGTGACCATCGCGGCAAGTCCGCTCTTCATGTCCGCCGCCCCGCGGCCGAAGAGCAGCCCGTCGCGGACCGTGGGGGTGAACGGGTCGCTCACCCATTCCTCCAGCGGGCCGGTCGGCACCACGTCGGTATGGCCGGCGAAGCAGAAGACGGGGCCCTCCCGGCCGCGACGCGCCCAGAAGTTCTCGACGTTGCCGTAGGGCATCGGCTCGACCGTGAAGCCCGCGGCGGCCAGGCGCCGGCACATGAGCGCCTGGCAGCCCTCATCGCTGGGCGTCACGGAGCGGCGGGCGATAAGATCCTGAGTCAGTTCAACGGTTTGCGACATCGGTGGCGGGCGGGGCGGTGGGGAGTAGGGCTGTCAGGTTTATACGCAAGGCAGCCCGATGCGATCAAGCCTCCATGTCCCTCCGGGCGATGTCACGGGGGTGCAACTTCTCCCGGCAACACTGTGCTCGCGACGCTCAAGGCGCGATCGGGGCGTGACGGTTCGGGCTGTCATCCGATCGTCACATTACTGTCATCTAATGCGCGCGAGCGCTCACTAGGCTCCCCGGCGGGGCCTAACAGCCGACCCGAACCGTACTCGCACCGAGAGCCGCAGGAGGCTACGCATGATCCGACACAAATCGAAACAACTGTGGCTGGCCGTCCTCGGCCTGGCTGCGTTCGCAGGGGCCACCCAGGCGGCGGACATCTCCGGCGCCGGCGCGACCTTCCCCTACCCGATCTATTCGAAGTGGGCGGATGCCTACAAGACGCAGACCGGCATCGGCCTCAACTACCAGTCCATCGGTTCCGGTGGCGGGATCAAGCAGATCAAGGCCAAGACCGTGACCTTCGGTGCTTCGGACATGCCGCTCAAGCCCGAGGAGCTCAAGGAGTCGGGACTCGTGCAGTTCCCGATGATCATCGGCGGCGTCGTGCCGGTGGTGAACGTCAAGGGCGTGGCCGCCGGCGCGCTGGTGCTCGACGGGGCGACGCTGGCGTCGATCTACCTGGGCGAGATCACCAAGTGGGACGATGCCCGCATCAAGAAGCTCAATCCCAAGCTCACGCTGCCTGCGACCAACATCGCCCCGGTGTACCGCTCGGACGGCTCCGGGACCAACTTCCTCTTCTCCGACTACCTGTCCAAGACCAGCCCGAAGTTCCAGAGCACGATTGGCGCTGCGACCTCGGTGCAGTGGCCGGTCGGGATCGGCGCCAAGGGCAACGAGGGCGTGGCGAACATGACCCGCCAGACCGACGGCGCCGTCGGCTACGTCGAGTATGCCTACGCCAAGCAGACGCAGATGGCCTACGCGAACCTCGTCAACGCCGCCGGCCAGGCGGTGACCCCGAGCGCGGAGAGCTTCCAGGCGGCCGCGGCGAGCGCCGACTGGGCCCACTCGAATGGCTACTTCCTGATCCTGACCAACCAGGCGGGCGCGAAGAGCTGGCCGATCACCGGGGCGAGCTTCATCCTGGTCTACGCCACTCCGCCGGATGCGGCGGCCACCGGGGCTGCGCTCAAGTTCTTTGACTGGGCCTACAAGAACGGTGGCAAGATGGCGGCGGAACTGGATTACGTCCCGCTGCCGGATGCCCTGGTGCAGCAGGTGCGGGCGACCTGGAAGTCGCAGATCAAGGGCGTGACGTTCTAAGAACTTCACCCCCGACGCCGTGCGGGCGTTGCAGCCTGCGGCGGTGCCGGGTGGCACGCACGCCGCTTGCCGATGATGCCCGGCGGCCGCCGCGGTTTCCCCACCGGAAATGCGCGACGGCCGCCGGGTTTTGAGTATGGGGACACTTGAGGCGACCGTGAGAGCTTGCCGCCCGCGATGAATAGCAGCGTCGTCACGATCGAGGCACGCCAGGCGGCCGGGCAGCGCCTGCGCGAACGGGTGTTCCGCCTCGCGACCCTCGCCGCGGCCCTGCTGGTGCTGCTGCTCCTGGGTGGGGTGGTGCTTTCGCTCGTGGTCGGGGCGTGGCCGGCGCTCTCGCACTTCAAGTTCAGCTTCCTCACCCGCGAGATCTGGAACCCGGTCACCGACCAGTACGGGGCGCTGGCCCCGATCTACGGCACGCTCGTCACTTCCGCGCTCGCGCTGCTCCTGGCCATCCCGGTGAGCTTCGGGATCGCGATCTTCCTCACCGAGCTCGCCCCCGCCTGGCTCAAGCGCCCGGTCGGGGTCGCGATCGAGCTCCTGGCCGCCGTGCCGTCCATCATCTACGGCATCTGGGGCCTGTTCGTGCTCGCCCCGATCCTGCAGGCGCACGTGCAGCCGGCCCTCATCGCATGGCTGGGACCGCTGCCGGTGATCGGCAAGCTCTTCCAGGGGCCGCCCTACGGGATCGGCGTGCTGTCGGCAAGCTTCGTGCTCGCGATCATGGTGATCCCGTTCATCTCCGCGGTCATGCGCGACGTGTTCGAGACCGTACCGGACGTCCTCAAGGAATCCTGCTACGGCCTCGGGGCCACGACCTGGGAGGTCATCTGGCAGGTGGTCGTGCCGTATGCGCGCACCGGCATGATCGGCGGGGTGATGCTGGGCTTGGGCCGGGCGCTCGGGGAGACCATGGCCGTCACCTTCGTGATCGGCAACGCCCACCGCATCGGCTCCTCGCTGCTGGCCCCCGGGACGACGATCTCGGCCTCCATCGCCAACGAGTTCGCCGAGGCGGTGGGTGACCTCTACACGTCCTCGCTCGTGGCCCTGGGGGCGATCCTCTTCCTCATCACCTTCACGGTGATCGCCTTCGCCCGCTACATGCTCATGCGCCTGGAGCGGCGCGCACTGTCGAACGTATGAACCGGCGCGCCATCCGCAAGGCCCTCAACCTGCTGGCGCTCAGCCTCTCGGGGCTCGCGACCGCGATCGGCCTGTTCTTCCTGGGCGCGATCCTGTGGACGCTCATCAAGAACGGTGTCGCCGGGCTGTCACCGAAGGTATTCTCCGCCATGACCCCGCCGCCGGGCTCGAGCGGGGGCCTGCTCAATGCCCTCTACGGCAGCATCGTCATGACCCTGATCGCCATCCTCATCGGCGGCCCGGTCGGCATGCTCGCGGGCACCTACCTCGCCGAGTACGGCCGCACCTCGCGCATCAGCGCGGTGATCCGCTTCGTCAACGACGTGCTGCTCTCGGCCCCCTCGATCATCATCGGGCTGTTCGTGTACGAGCTCCTGGTCGTGCGCATGGGCCACTTCTCGGCCATTGCAGGCGCCGTCGCGCTCGCCATCATCGCGATCCCCGTGACCGTGCGCACCACCGAGGACATGCTCAACCTCGTGCCGCAGGGCATGAAGGACGCCTCCACCGCCATGGGCGCCTACCACTGGCGTACCATCACGAGCGTCGTCTACCCGGCGGCACGCTCCGGCATCGTCACCGGGCTCCTGCTCGCGATCGCGCGCATCAGCGGGGAGACCGCGCCGCTGCTGTTCACCGCACTCAACAACCAGTTCTGGAGCACGAACCTGCTCGCCCCGATGGCGAACCTGCCGGTGGTCATCTTCCAGTTTGCCCTGAGCCCCTATCCCAACTGGCAGCAGCTCGCCTGGACCGGCGCGCTCATCATCACGGTGAGCATCCTGATCCTCAGCGTCACCGCGCGCATCGTGGTGTCGCGCTTAAGTCCCGCGGGGCGCCGGTGAGCGCGCCGCGCCCGGAACCGGTGGCGGCCGCCGCCGCGCAGGCCGAGCACCCGGTGAAGTTCGAGGTGCGCCACCTCAACTTCTTCTACGGGCACAGCCAGGCGCTGAAGGACATCAGCCTCAAGCTTCACGACCGGCAGATCACCGCCTTCATCGGGCCCTCCGGCTGCGGCAAGTCGACCCTGCTGCGCGTCTTCAACCGCATGTACGCGCTCTACCCGAACCACCGCGCCACGGGCGACGTGCTGCTCGACGGCGAGGACATCCTCGCCCCGACGGTCGACGTCGCCGAGCTGCGCTTCCGGGTCGGCATGGTGTTCCAGAAGCCGACACCGTTCCCGATGTCGATCTACGACAACGTGGCCTTCGGGGTGCGGCTCGCCCGCCGCATCGCCAAGGCCGAGTTGAACGATCGCGTCGAGCAGGCGCTGCGCGATGCGGCCATGTGGGAGGAAGTGAAGGACAAGCTGCACGAGGACGGGCGCAGCCTCTCCGGCGGCCAGCAGCAGCGCCTGTGCATCGCGCGCACGCTGGCGCTGCGGCCGGAAGTTCTCCTCTTCGATGAGCCCACGGCGGCCCTCGATCCGATCTCGACGCTGCGCGTCGAGGAGACGCTGCAGAGCCTGCGCGAGCAGTACTGCATCGCCATCGTCACCCATAACCTGCAGCAGGCCGCGCGCGTCTCCAACGTCACGGCCTTCATGTACCTCGGGGACCTCATCGAGATGGGGCCCACGGAGCAGATGTTCACCGCGCCCAGGAACCGGCGCACCGATGACTACGTCACCGGCCGCTTCGGCTGAAGGCACCGATACCTGCCATGAACGAGACCCAGGAACCCACCCCGGAGCCGCGCCGCACCTCCAACGGCAACGGCAACGGCAACGCGGCGCACGGCGGCAACGGCGCCGTCCCGCACGGCCTTAGGCCGCGGGGGGAGGGCGGACTCAACCTCAAGCCCAGCGGCCGGCTGAACGCGATCCCCACCGAGGCGCGCGGCACGGCCCCCGTGGACAGCTCCGCCCCGATCGAGAATGCGGTGTTCCGCTGCCGCGACGTGAACGTCTTCTACGGCGCCAAGCAGGCCCTGAAGGGGGTCTCGATCGACGTCGCGCCCCGGCAGGTGCTCGCCATGATCGGGCCGTCCGGCTGCGGCAAGTCCACCTTCCTGCGCTGCCTCAACCGGATGAACGACACGATCCCCGGGGCCCGCGTAACCGGGTCGATCGTGCTCGACGGGCGCGACATATACGACCCCGAGCGCGACGCCGCCCAGCTGCGCGCGCGCATCGGCATGGTGTTCCAGAAGCCCAACCCGTTCCCGAAGTCGATCTACGACAACGTCGCCTACGGGCCGCGCATCCACAAGCTCACCCGCAGCCGTGCGGAGCTCGATGATGTCGTCTGCTCGAGCCTCACCCGCGCGGGGCTGTGGGATGAGGTCAAGGACCGGCTCGGGAGCCCCGGCACCGGCCTGTCCGGCGGCCAGCAGCAGCGCCTGTGCATCGCGCGCACCATCGCCATCCAGCCGGAGGTGATCCTGATGGACGAGCCGTGCTCGGCGCTCGACCCGATCGCCACCGCCCGCATCGAGGACCTGATCGACGAGCTGCGCGAGCAGTACGCCATCGTCATCGTCACCCACTCGATGCAGCAGGCGGCGCGCGTCTCGCAGCGCACCGCCTACTTCCACCTCGGGGAGCTGATCGAGGTCGGTGAGACCGACCGCGTCTTCACCAACCCCCGTCACCGCCTCACCGAGGACTACATCACCGGGCGCTTCGGCTGAGGCAGCGCCTCGGCCGCGACGCACGGGCCGCAGTCCCTCCCGGCCCCCAAATGAATCGGGCCCGCATCGCTGCGGGCCCGAGGGTTGCCGTCCCGTAAGGCGACGGCGGGTCACGTGAGCCGGCGGATCAGAACTTGAAGCGCAGACCGGTCGTGATCGCGGTCGTGTTCGTGTTCAGGTAGCCGTTGGCGAGGCCCCCATCCACGCCGCTCCACATGCCACCGAGGTAGGCATCGAAGCGCTTGGTGAAGCGGTAGTCGGCGAGCAGCGAGACCGCCTTGAGGTTGCCGCTGCAGGCACCGCTGACGCTGGTCGAGCAGCCCTCGTTGGCGCCGCCGGCATACGCGTCCTGCTTGTAGCCGTAGTAGGCCGCGGTCAGCTCCAGCCCCTGGACCGGGGTGGTCCACTTGGCGCCGCCCCAGAACACCTTCTCGACCTTTTCGTTGTCGTAGGCGGTGTTGTTCACGTAGGCCAGCACGTAGCCACCGATGGTCACGAAGCCCACCGGCAGCGGCGTGGAGGGATTGTCGAACTTGATGCGCTCGTAGCCGGCGAACAGCTTGACGGGCCCCAGGCCGTAGGACGCCATGAGGTCATAGCTGGTGGTGTCGGAGATCGTCCCGGACAGCGAGTTGCTGACCGAGAAGCCGACCGGGAGCGTGTCGACCTGCGCGCTGCTCAGCGAGGACACGCCGATCGCGTCCTTCATCTTGAAGTAGTAGGCGTCGACCGATCCGGTGCCGAGGAAATCAAGGCCCAGCTGGCCCTGCACGCCAGTGTTGGCACCGCCGTTGGAGCCGTTGAACTTGTACAGGGCACCGACGTGGACGGGGCCGAACTTCGCGGTGTACTTCACCGACTGGTCCAGCCGCCGGTCCTCGGTGTTGCCACCGCCGGCGGCGAAGCCGGACAGGCCGATGATCGAGAAGGCCTGCGCGGCCCCCATCGGGTCGTACTTGGAGATGCCGTCGGCGACCAGCGTCGTGTGGCGGCCGAAGGTCAGCGTGCCGTACGTGGGCGAGCTCAGGCCCGCATACAGGGCACCGGCGAAGGCCTGGCCGGCGACACTGGTGTCGACGCCCACGGACTGCTGGCTCAGCGTCTTGCCGTTGTTGAGCGTCAGGGACTTAAGTCCGTCGCTCAGGTTGCCCGACTGCGGGTTGAAGAAGGTTTCCATGCGGAACACGAACGCCAGATCGCCCACGCTCGGGATCGGCTCAAAGCCGGACAGGCCGATGCGCGACTGCGAGAGGTTGCTCGGCGTGATGCCGGTGACCGAGGCGTTGTTGCCCTTGGCGGGGCCCGGGTAGCTGCCGGCCGGGAAGTAATCCGAGATCGGCACGCCGTGGGTGATGTACTGCACACCGACGTCCACGATGCCGTAGAGGGTGATGCCGTTCCAGGTGAGGCTCGAGTCATCCTTGGGAGCCGGGGCCGCGGCCGGCGCCGCGGTCTGCGCCTGTGCGACTCCCGCTGCTGCCAACGACAGTAAAAGACAGGCACGGATAGGTTTCATCGTCGAAGTTCCTCTGGTTGGTGCACGCGCAGCCTCGATCCCCTCAAACGCCGCCCGGGACACTGCCCCGCTGATGCGTTTGTGCGACGGCCGCAGCCTGTGCGTGACGAGCCACGTTCAGGCGGGCTCACTTTGCTGCGGTTATGTGACAGTCCGGATGCAGTCGTATGACAGTTGAGTTACAAACGGTCCCGCCCGAGCTCTCGCGCGGCTGCAGCACGACTGTCAGAAAATCATTTATTATCAATCTGTTAACTGGAGTCGAGCGTCTGAACGGCTTTTAATCGCCCGTTGGGAGCGGATTAATCCCCGTATGGTTCCCTGCGAGCTCACGGAAAGGCGCCATGCGACTGCTGCTCGTCGAGGATGAGAAGAAGGTATCCGATCTCGTGGCGCGCGCGCTGCGGGCCGAGCGCTATGCGGTGGACGTAGCCGAGGACGGTCCGCAGGGATGGGGGCTCGCCGAGAGCTACTCGTACGACCTCATCATCCTGGACCTGATGCTGCCCGGGTTCAGCGGAACGGAACTCCTGAAGCGCATCCGGCGCAAGAACCAGGAGGTGCCGATCCTGGTGCTCACCGCGCGCGATGCCACCGAGGAAAAGGTCCACAACTTCGAGGCTGGTGCCGACGACTACCTCACCAAGCCGTTCGCCTTCGCCGAGCTCCTGATGCGGGTGAAGGCGCTCCTGCGGCGCGGGCCCGTGGCGCGCTCGAGCGTGCTGCGCGTGGCGGATCTCGAGGTCGACCGGCTGACCCAGCAGGTACGGCGTGCGGGGCGCCGCATCGACCTCACGCCCAAGGAGTACGCGCTGCTGGAGTACCTCGCGGCCAACCCCGGGCGCGTCCTCTCGCGCACCATGATCATCGAGCACGTCTGGGACCAGAGCTTCGAGGGGCTGACGAACATCGTGGACGTCTACGTGCGCCACCTGCGTGCCAAGGTGGACGATCCGTTCCCGGTCAAGCTCATCCGCACGGTGCGCGGGGTAGGATACGGGCTGAACGACGAACCGGCGCCGTGAACCTGCGTTCCTTAAGCGTGCGGCTGGTCGCCTGGTATGCGGGCGTGCTGACGCTGGTGTTCGTGCTCCTCGGGGCCCTCACCTACCTGTTCCTGCGCCACTACCTCGATGCGAACCTCATCGACAATCAGGCGCGTCGCGCGCGCCAGATCGCCGATACGCTGATCGCGCAGGCACAGCCCCCCGGGGAGGCGCAGCTGGGCGCCGAAGTCGAGCGGCTGTACTCGCCGGAGGCCAACGACCGGTTCATCCGCATCACCCGCGCCGGAGGTGCCGTGGTGTACGTCTCCGGCCCACCCAAGGACGCGCAGTTCGACCCCCTCCAGGTGCCCGCGGCCGCCGGCAGCGGCCGCGGCGGGAAGCTGCTGCTCCCGGGCGGCTCGCTCCTGGTTGCGGCCGCCGAGGCGCGTTCGCCCCAGGGGACCCTGTACCGGGTCGAGGTCGGCACCGCAGGCGCCGCCAGCGAGGCGACGCTGCGCCGGGTGCTCGTGATGCTCGCCATCGGGCTGCCGCTCGCCGTGGCCGCCGCGGTCGCCGGCGGCTTCGTCCTGGTGCGCCGCGCGCTGTTGCCGGTCGAATACATCGCCCTCAAGGCCGAGCAGATCAGCCAGCACAACCTCTCCGAGCGGCTGCCGGTCGAGCGCAGCGGGGATGAGATCGAGCAGCTCTCGGTGTCACTCAACAGCATGATTGCGCGCCTGGAGGATGCCCTGCGCAGCACCAAGCAGTTCGTCGCGGATGCCTCCCACGAGCTGCGCACGCCGCTGACCGTCATGCGCGGCGAGCTCGAAGCCCTGGCGCAGGACCCCGGTCTGGGAGGGGAGGAGCGCGAGCGGCTCGGCAGCGTGCTCGAAGAGGTCGACCGCCTGGCCGAGATCGTCGAGGGGCTGCTGTCGCTGTCCAGGCTGGACGCCGGGGAGAGCGCCAGCGACTGGGGCCGGGTGGACCTGGGGGCGCTGGCGGCCGATACCGCCGACCAGATGAGTCTGCTTGCCCTGGACAAGCGGATTTCGCTGGTGTGCGAGGCGGCGCCGCGCGTCCACGTGGACGGCGACCGCGCGCGGCTGAAGCAGGTGATCGTCAACCTGCTCGATAACGCCATCAAGTACACCCCGCCGGGTGGCAGCGTGCACCTGGGCGTCCACGCCGCGCACGACCAGGCGGTGCTCGAGGTGCGCGACACCGGCATCGGGATCCCGCCCGAGGCCCTGGCCGACGTGTTCAAGCGCTTCTACCGGGTCGACGAGGCGCGCTCGCGTGAGCCGGGCGGGGCAGGACTGGGACTGTCGATCGTGAAGGCGATCTGCGCGGCCCACGGTGCCCAGGTCGAGGTGACGAGCGGCACGGGCGCCGGGAGCACCTTCTGCGTGCGACAGCGGCTCGCCCGCGGCACAGCGGGCGAGCCGGTCTAGAGTCCCGCCGCCGCGGACGACCTAGAAGCGGAAGCGGATGCCGACGCCGTAGAGCCCGTTGCTCGCGTAGGCGTCGTTGGGGGCGTGCTTGGTCAGTCCCGCGCCGCTGTAGCTGCCGATCATGGTGCCGACATAGGCGTCAAAGTACTTGTTGAAGCGGTAGTCGCCCACCACCGTGAAGAACTGGCCGAGGTAGGCCTTGCCGGTCTCCGGGTGGTTGTAGGTGTTGATGTCCCAGTAACCGAGCATCAGCGTGAAGGCCCTGCTGAAGTGATAGTCCCCGCCGATCCACCCGAGGCTGAAGTGCTGCTCGCCCGCCGCGTTCACGGAGGGCTTGGGCATCATGAGCCCGTAGTAGTCCTGCACCACGAGGTTGGGGTTTGACGGTCGGTAGACATCGAGGTTCTGGTAGCCGGCCTTGAGGGTCGCCGCCTCGGTGATCTTCCACAGGCCGCTAACCATGAAGCCCTTGGTGTTCTCCACCTGGACGTTCGGGTCGGGCGCGACCACGTTCGAGTACTGCACCGGGTAAGAGACCGTGTTGTAGGTCTGCGAGAAGGTCGCCTTGAAGCTGACCGGACCCTGCGCGTACCCCACCATGCCGACCCAGCCGTAGCCGGCGTTGGCGCTGCCCTTGTCGCCGGCGAACTTGTACTGGGCGCCGAAGCTCAGTCCCGCGACCTTGTTTTCGTACCGGACGCTGTTGTTCATGCGCGTGTTTTCGGTGGCGCCCAGGCCGCCGCCGATGCCGCCGGAGTAGCCGAGCGGGGAATAAAGGAGCGAGGCCTGGATGGGGTCGTACTCGGCCACCTGGTCGAGCGCGAGGTTCACCGTGCGCCCGGCTTCGATCTGGCCCCACACGGGGTCGGAGAAGCCCAGGTACGAGGCACGCGCGAATGCCTGCCCGTCGAGCGCGCTCGCGGAGTTCGCCGAGCGCAGGCCGTTGATGTTGTTGTAGACCGCCTGCCCGTTGTTGGCGAGCGTGCCGTAGGTGGTGTTGATCGCCGATTCGAGCCGGAAGAACGCCTTGCGCTCCGAGCCGAGGTCGGCGCTTCCCTGGATGCCGACCCGCGTCATCGACAGGCCGCCGTTGTAGAGCCCGGTGAAGCTGTTCGGCGATCCATTGAGGTTGTAGGAATTGATCGTCGAGGCGAGCACGTCGCTCGCCGGGTAGGAATGCTCGAGGTACCCGAAGCCGACGTCGATGATTCCATAGAGCTCGAGGGTGAAGCCGTCCTTCTCCACGACCGTCGCGGCCGATGCGGCTGTGCTGCCCAGGGTGGCGCACACGATGGCGGTCAGGACTCGCGGCGCGGTGCCGAGACGGGTTTTGCGGGCTGAAATCGTGGTGTTCATGTGAGGCATGGCGATCGGCTTGAGACCTTCGTTATATTCGAACGAATATATCGTGACAGAAGCGCGACAGGCACCGCAACTGCCGGTGGGCACGCCGGGCGTGCATCGCGGCAAGGGCGGCCTTATTGTCCGTGGCTGGTTCGGTGAATTCAGTGGCGCGGTACCCGAGTCCGCGGCGGCAGGAGGAGAGATGGCGGCTGCATTGATCAGGTTTCGCGTCGACCTTGGTCCCGAGCTCGCGATCGGACCGGGCAAGATCGAGCTTCTGGAGCAGGTCGGGACGAGCGGCTCGCTGTCGCAGGCCGCTCGCGCGCTGGGCATGAGCTACCGCCGCGCCTGGCAGCTGCTGGACAGCCTCAACGCGGCGCTGCTTGAGCCGGTCACCGAGGCGCGCAAGGGCGGCTCACACGGCGGGGGTTCGCAGTTGACGGAGTTCGGGCGCGAGGTGATCCGGATCTACCGGGCCTTTGACGGGGAGACCCAGCGCCGCGCCGAGCGGGTGTTCCGGCCGATCCGGGCCCGTGCGCGTCACGGACGGCGACGCGCTGCCGCGGCGCCGGTGCTGCGTCTGAGCGAGCGCTAGGCTAGTCGGCGCTGCGCAGCAGCTCGTTGATGGAGGTCTTGGCGCGCGTCTGGGCATCCACGCGTTTGACGATGACGGCGCAGTAGAGACTGTACTTGCCGTCCCCGGCCGGCAGATTCCCGGACACGACGACCGAGCCTGCCGGCACGCGGCCGCGCAGGATTTCCCCCGTGGTGCGGTCGTAGATGCGGGTGCTCTGTCCGATGAAGACCCCCATCGAGATCACCGAGCCTGCTTCCACGATCACGCCCTCGACGATCTCCGAGCGCGCGCCAATGAAGCAGTCGTCCTCAATGATCGTCGGCGCCGCCTGGAGCGGCTCGAGCACGCCGCCGATGCCCACCCCGCCGGACAAGTGCACGTTCCTGCCGATCTGGGCGCAGGAGCCGACCGTCGCCCAGGTGTCCACCATGGTGCCCGGGCCGATGTGGGCGCCGATGTTCACGTAGGAGGGCATCAGCACCACGTTGGGGCTCACGTACGCGCCGTGACGCACGATGGCGTGCGGCACGATGCGTGCACCTCCGGCGCGCAGCTGCGCTTCCGTGGCGTGCGCGTACTTGAGCGGCACCTTGTCGTAGAAGTTGGTGTAGCCGGCCTTGATGAGCTCGTTGTCGCGGGTGCGGAAGGACAGCAGCACCGCCTTCTTCAGCCACTCATGGACCTGCCAGCCCTGGGGGCCCGGCTCGGCGACGCGCAGCTCGCCGGCATCCAGGAGCGCGAGCGACTCGGCGATCGCCTCGTCGAGCTCGTCGGACATGTTGCCCGGGGAGAGCCGCGCGCGCTCCTCCCAGGAGGATTCGATGGTGGCCCTGAGGCGTGCGATGTCGGTCATGGCGGGTCAGGAGTCTCGCACGGGGCGGCGGGCGAGGAAATCACCGATCCGTCGCGCCGCCTCGATGCAGGCCGGCAGCGGCGGCACCAGCGAGACGCGCACGCGTCCGGCGCCCGGGTCGCCGCCCGCGCCCGGCCGTGACAGGTAGCGGCCCGGCAGCACCGTGACGTTCGCGTGTGCGAACAGGTCGCGGGCGAAGCGCTCGTCGTCCGCCCCGACCTCGGGCCACAGGTAGAAGGCGCCGGCCGGCCGGCTCACCGGGAGCTGCGCTGCGAGCAGCGGCAGCACGGCCGCGAACTTCTCCTGGTAGAGCCTGCGGTTGTCGCGGGCGTGCGCGTCGTCGTTCCAGGCGGCGATGCTGGCGCGCTGGGTCGGCAGCGGCATGGCGCTGCCGTGGTAGGTGCGATAGAGGAGGAAGCGCTTCAGGACCTGCGGATCGCCCGCCACGAACCCCGAGCGCAGCCCGGGCAGGCTCGAGCGCTTGGAGAGGCTGTGGAAGACCACGCAGCGCTCGAAGCGGGACCGCCCGGAAGCCTCCGCCGCCTCGAGCAGGCCGGGCGGGGGCGCGTCCTCCTCGAGATAGATGTCCGAGTAGCACTCGTCGCTCGCCACTATGAAGTCGTAGCGTTCCGCCAGGTCCAGTGCGCGGCGCAGGTAGCTGAGCGGCAGCACCGCGCCGGTCGGGTTGCCGGGGGTGCACAGGATCAGCACCTGGCAGGCGCGCCACACCGACTCGGGCACCTGCGCCAGGTCCGGCAGGTAGGCATCCCCGGCAAGCGTGTCCAGGAAGTGCGGCTGCGCCCGGGCGAGGAGCGCCGCACCCTCGTAGATCTGGTAGAACGGGTTGGGCATGACGACCCGCGGTTCGCGGTGCGGGTCGACCACCGCCTGCACGAACGCGAACAGCGCCTCGCGCGTCCCATTGACCGGCAGCACCATGGTCTGCGGGTCGATGCCGCCCTCCTTCAGCCCGTAGCGCCGGGTCAGCCACGCGGCGCAGGCCGCGCGCAGCTCCTCCAGGCCCACGGTCGCCGGGTAGCTGCCGAGCTCGCCGAGCGCCCGCCGCAGCGCCTCGAGCACGAACTCCGGCGGCGCATGCTGCGGCTCGCCGATCGACATGGCGATGTGCCTGAGCTGCGGCGGCGGGACAATGCCGGCCTTCAGGCGCGCCAGCCGCTCGAACGGGTAGGCGTGCAGCTGCGCGAGCTGCGGGTTCATGCGAGCCGGCGGCCGGAAGGCTGCCCCTGGGCCTGAGGCCCCTGGTCGAGCGCCCGCAGCAGCTGCTCCTTGAGGGCATCGGCGGCCTCGGCGGCGAGCGGCCGGTTGTCGAAGTCGGTGACGTAGAACACGTCCTCGGCGCGCTCGCCGACGGTCATGATCTTGGCGGCGTGCAGCTCGACACGCGCCGCCATCATCACCTTGCCGACCTCGCACAGAAGGCCCGGGCGGTCGGAGGCGGTGAGTTCGAGCACCGAGCGGCGATTGCGTTCATCGACCGCGAGCGCGATCTGGGTGGGGGTGTTGAACATGCGCGCCTGGCGCGGGGCGCGACGGGAGACCGCGAACGGCGCATCGGCCGGGCCCTGCAGCGAGCGCCACAGGGCGCGCTGGATCTCCTCCTGGCGATCCGGGTCGGTGATCGGCGCGCCGTCGTCCTCGAGCACGTGGTAGAGGTCGAGCGTGAAGCCGTCCCCGGTGGGGGTGATGCGCGCATCGACGATGTTGAGGCCGAGCTGGTCGAGCGCCGCGGTGGTGCGCGCGAAGCCCTGGCGGCGCTGGGGCGCGTAGATCAGGGCCGCGGTGGTGCCGCGCACGCTGCGCGGCTCCAGGGCCACCAGCGGCTCGTCCGCCCCGGGCTCGCGCTCGGCGAGCAGGCGGGTATGCCAGGCGATCTCCTCCGGCGAGTGCTGCAGGAAGTAGCCCTGCGTGAAGCGCGACCAGGAGCGCACCAGCACCTCCTCGCCGATCCCGTGCTCGGCGAGCAGGCGGCGCGCGGCCTCCTGGGTCTCGCGCACCAGGTGCTCGGCATCGATCGGGCTCTCAAGTCCGCGGCGCAGGGCACGCTTCACGCGCTCGTAGAACTCGCGGAACAGCGAGGCCTTCCAGGAGTTCCACAGCTTGGGGTTGGTGCCGCGCACGTCCGCGCAGGTGAGCACGTAGAGGTAGTCGAGGTGGGTCTCGTCGCCCACCTTGCGCGCGAAGGCGTTGATCACCTGCGGGTCGCCGATGTCCTGCTTCTGCGAGGTGATGGAGAGCTCGAGGTGGTTGCGCACCAGCCATGCCACCAGGCGCGCATCGTACGGCGACAGGCCCTGCTCCAGGCAGAAGGATTCCGCATCGACGGCGCCGAGCGTCGAGTGGTCCCCGCCGCGCCCCTTGGCGATGTCGTGGAAGAGGGCGGCGAGGTAGACGATCTCGCTCTTGGGCAGCTGCTGCATCACGCGCGAGGCGTCGGGCAGCTCGTGGTCGTAGCGCGGGATCATGAAGCGGCGCAGGTTGCTCACCACGAACAGCGTGTGCGCGTCCACGGTGTAGGCGTGGAACAGGTCGTACTGCATGCGCCCGACCACGCGCCCGAAGGCGGGGATGTAGCGCCCCAGCACCCCGTAGGTGTTCATGCGCCGCAGCTCGTGCGTGACCCCGACGGGCGCGCGCAGGATGTCCATGAACAGGCGGTGGTTGCGCGGGTTCTGGCGGAACTCCTCGTCGATCAGCCACAGGTTCTTGGCGACCGCCCGCATGGTGGAGGCGCGCACGCCGTGGATGTCGGGGTTCTGCTGCAGGATGACGAACATTTCCAGGAGCGCGGAGGGGTTGCGCGCGAACACCTCCTCGCTGACCGCCTCCAGGGACCCGTTGCGGACCTGGAAGCGCGCGTTGAGCGGGCGCGGCGGCTCGCTCTCGGTCAGGATCGCCTCGCGAAACAGCTCCAGCAGCAGCTCGTTCAGCAGGCTCACGTCCATGACCGTGCGGTAGTAGCGCTGCATGAACTGCTCGACCGCGAGGGTGTAGGAGCCGTCCTCGTAGCCGAACATCTTCGCCAGCCGCATCTGGTGGTCGAACAGCAGCCGGTCCTCGCGCCGGCCGTTCAGGGTGTGCAGGCCGAAGCGCACCCGCCACAGGAAGGTCTGCGCGAGCTTGAGTCGCCGCAGTTCCGCCTCGGTGAGGAAGCCGTGCGTGACGAGTCCGTCCAGGGTGTCGGCGCCGAAGTGGCGCTTGGCCACCCAGGCGATGGTCTGGATGTCGCGCAGCCCGCCGGGGCCGGTCTTCACGTTCGGCTCGAGGTTGTAGGCGGTGTCGTTGGCCTTGAGGTGGCGCTCGGTCTGCTCGTGGACCTTGGCCTCGAAGAACTGCTTGACCGGCCAGATGCGCTCGGGCGCGAGCCCCTGGCGCATGGCCTCGACGAGCGCGGCGCTCCCGGCGAGCAGGCGCGACTCCACGAGGGTCGTCATCACGCTGACGTTGCCGACCGACTCCTCGGCACACTCCGCCACGGTGCGCACGCTGTGGCCGACCTCCAGACCGATGTCCCACAGGAAGGTCACCAGCCGCTCAACCGCGGCGGAGCCCGCAAGGTCCGGGGCGCGCGGCACCAGCAGCAGGATGTCGATGTCGGAGGCGGGGTGGAGCTCGCCGCGGCCATAGCCGCCGACCGCTACCAGTGCCCAGTCGGCGTGGCTCGCGCAGTGCCGTTGCCAGGCTGCCCGCAGCACCGCGTCGATGAGCGCGGCACGGGCGTGCACCAGCTCCTCGACCGGCTCCTCGGCGAAGAAGCGCGCCTTCAGCTCTTCGTGGGCCTGGTTGAGCAGGTCGCGCCAGCCCGAGGGCTCGGTGAGTCCCTCAAGCTGCGCCGGCAGCCGGCTCAACAGGGGCCAGTTCAGTGCGGCCGGCGACCGGGTAGGTGAGCGCTCGCCCTCATCGGCAGCCATGCCCTGGCCGCGCCGTCAGTGCGGGCGCCCCGCGGCGCCAAGCGTGAGCACGTCGAACCCGCTGTCGGTGACGAGCACGGTGTGCTCCCACTGCGCCGAGAGCGAGTGGTCCTTGGTGACCACCGTCCAGCCGTCGGGCAGCAGGCGCACGTGGCGCTTGCCGGCGTTGACCATCGGCTCGATGGTGAAGGTCATCCCGGTCTTCAGCTCCAGTCCCGTGCCGGCCTCGCCGTAGTGCAGGACCTGCGGGTCCTCGTGGTAGATCCGCCCGATGCCGTGGCCGCAGTACTCGCGCACCACCGAGTATTCCTGCCCCTCGACGAAGGCCTGGATGGCGTGCCCGATGTCCCCGAGGCGCGCGCCCGGGCGCACCACCTCGATGCCGCGCCACATGGCATCGAAGCAGGTGTCGGCGAGGCGCTGCGCGTGCGGGGCGGGCTTGCCGACGAAGTACATGCGGCTCGTGTCGCCGTGGAAGCCGTCCCTGATGACGGTGACGTCGATGTTCACGATGTCGCCGGCCTTGAGGCGCTTGTCGTTCGGGATGCCGTGGCAGACCACGTGGTTCACGGACGTGCAGATGGTCTTCGGGAACCCCCGGTAGTTGAGGTTTGCGGGCACCGAGCGCTGCACGTTGACGATGTAGTCGTGGCAGATCCGGTCCAGCTCCTCGGTGGTGATCCCGGGAACCACGTGCGCGCCGATCATGTCCAGCACCTCGGCCGCCAGGCGGCCGGCGATGCGCATCTTTTCCTGCTCTTCCGGGGTCTTGATCGTCACGTGCATAGGGGTGTCAAAGTGGGGCCGGGAGGGCTCCCGGGCAAGGCCCGCCGCCGCCCGCCGTAAGGCATTGTTCCGATGGGGTCTTCATGGTATAAAGCGCGGCCTTTTTTGGCAACGAACCCACACGCACATCACGATCCCGCTGGCTGGGTGTCCTTTTCCGCCTCAAGCGCCGTTTACGGCTCTTAATAAGAAGGGGATGGCCACGGGGATGTGCGGAGGCCTAACCCACACAGGAGATTTTCATGGCCGGCGTGTCCATGCGACAGATGCTGGAAGCGGGAGTCCATTTCGGACATCAGACCCGCTTCTGGAACCCGAAGATGGCCCCTTTCATCTTCGGTGAGCGGAACAAGATCCACATCATCAACCTCGAGAAGACCCAGCCCCTCTATACCGAGGCGGCGAACTTCATCAAGGGCATGATCGCCGACGGCGGCACGGTGCTGTTCGTCGGCACCAAGCGCTCCGCGCGCGAGTCCATCCAGAAGGAAGCGGAGCGCTCCGGGCAGCCGTTCGTGAACCAGCGCTGGCTGGGCGGCATGCTCACGAACTTCAAGACCATCCGCCAGTCGATCAAGCGCCTGGGCGAGATCACCGAGCTCGCCGCCTCCGGCGCGCTGGACAAGCGCGGCAAGAAGGAAGCCACGCAGCTGCGGCGCGAGATGGACAAGCTCGAGCGCAGCCTTGGCGGAATCAAGAACATGGAATCGCTCCCGGACGCGCTGTTCGTGGTCGACGTCGGCCACGAGAACATCGCCATCCACGAGGCGAAGAAGCTCGGCATCCCGGTGGTGGCCATCGTCGACACCAACTGCTCCCCCGACGGCATCGACTACGTGATCCCCGGCAACGATGACGCCATGCGCGCCATCCAGCTGTACGCGACCGGCATCGCCGATGCGGTGCTCGAGGGCAAGGAGTCCGGGCCGCAGGTGGCGGTGGGCGAGGACGAGTTCGTCGAGCTCGACGAGGCCGGCAATCCGCGCCGGAAGAGCCCGCGCGGGGGCAGGGCCCGGCCGCAGGCCGCCGTGCGCAAGAAGGCGCCGGCGCGGCGCCGCCCGCCGTCGGCCCAGGTGCCGGCCGTGGCCGGAGCCGAGCCCGCGGCTGCGGACGATGAACTCGAGACCGAGGGCGACGCGGACGGCGAGGCCGTGGTTGCCGCCGGCAGCGTACCGCCGCCGGTCGCCGTCGTGCGCCGTCCGGCCGGCGGTGCCGGGCGCGGCAAGGGACGTGGCGGCGCGCGCGGGTCGGCCGAATAAGGGACTTGAAGGGTTCGCGATGAACATCACAGCAGATGCAGTCAAGCAGCTCCGCGAGCGCACCGGCGCCGGCATGATGGAGTGCAAGAAGGCCCTGGTCGAGACCAAGGGCGACCTGGACGCGGCCGCCGAGCTCATGCGCAAGCAGGGGCTCGCCAAGGCCGACAAGAAGGCCGCCCGCGTGGCTGCCGAGGGCGTGGTCGTCGTGGCCCGCTCCAAGGACCACAAGAGCGCCGCGATGGTGGAGATCAACTGCGAGACCGACTTCGTGGCCCGCGAGCACGACTTCCGTGGCTTCGCGCAGTCGGTGGCCGAGGCGGCGCTTGCCACGCAACCGGCCGACCTGGTGGCCCTCGGGGCGGCCAAGCTCGCCAGCGGCGAGAGCGTCGAGGAGCGGCGCCGTGCGCTGGTGGCCAAGATCGGCGAGAACATCAGCGTGCGCCGCGTGGCGCTGCTCGCGGCACCGGACCACCTGGGGGCCTACCTCCACGGCACCCGCATCGGGGTGCTGGTCGCGGTCAAGGGCGGCGAACAGCAGCTCGCGCACGACCTCGCCATGCACATCGCGGCCAGCAACCCGCGCTACCTGTCCGCCGCGCAGGTGCCGGCCGACGTGGTCGCCAAGGAGCGCGAGATCCTCGCCGAGCAGGCCGCCAACGAGGGCAAGCCGCCGGAGATCGTCGCCAAGATGGTGGAGGGACGGCTGCGCAAGTCCCTGGGCGAGATCACCCTCGCCGGCCAGGCGTTCGTGAAGGACCCGGACCTGACCGTCGAGAAGCTCCTGAAGGGAGCCAAGGCCGAGGTCCTCTCCTTCGAGCGCTTCGAGGTCGGTGCCGGTATCGAGAAGAAGCAGGACGACTTCGTGGCCGAGGTGATGGCGCAGGTCAAGGGCGCCACCCCGCCGGTCAAGCACTGAACGCGCGGGGGCGCACGAGCGATCCTCACGGAGAGAACCCCGCCGCGCGCGGGGTTTTTTCCATAGGCGACGGAGAAGGAATGATGAGCCCAGCAAAGGCCCCGTTTTCGCGGATTCTGGTGAAGCTCTCGGGCGAGGCCCTGATGGGCACCGGTGACTACGGCATCGACCCGGCGATCATCAAGCGCATCGCCGGCGAGCTGCAGGAGATCCGCGACATGGAGGTCGAGGTCGCGGTCGTGATCGGCGGCGGCAACATCTTCCGCGGCGCGGGCCTGGCGCGTGCCGGCATGGACCGCGTGGCCGCTGACCACATGGGGATGCTGGCCACCGTGATGAACGCGCTCGCGATGCAGGATGCGCTGGAGAGTCTGGGGCTCCACGCCCGGGTGATGTCCGCCATCCGCATCAACGAGGTGTGCGAGGACTACATCCGCCGCCGCGCCGTGCGGCACCTGGAGAAGGGGCGGGTGGCGATCTTCGCTGCGGGCACCGGCAACCCCTTCTTCACCACCGATACCGCCGCGGCCCTGCGGGCCATCGAGATCAACGCCGACATCCTGATCAAGGCCACCAAGGTCAACGGGGTCTACTCGGAGGACCCGGCCCGCAATCCCAGCGCGACCCGCTACGCGCGGCTCACGTTTGATAAGGTGCTGAACGAGAAGCTCAACGTGATGGACGCCACCGCCATCGTCATGTGCCGCGACAACCACCTGCCACTGCGGGTGTTCAACCTCAATAATTCCGGGGACCTGACGCGCGTAGTGCGCGGCGAGGACGTCGGCACGCTGGTCACGCTCGATTAAGAGTCCCTGCACGGGAGAGGCACCATGCTCGAAGATCTCAAGAAGGACGCGGCGCAGCGCATGAGCAAGTGCGTCGCCAATTTTCAGGCCGACCTGCGCAAGCTGCGCACCGGGCGCGCCCACCCGAGCCTGGTGGAACACCTCAAGGTCGACTACTACGGCTCGGACGTGCCACTCCAGCAGGTGGCCAACATCGCCGTCGAGGACGGGCGCACGCTCGTGATCTCCCCCTGGGAGAAGACGGTGGTGCAGGCGATCGAGAAGGCGATCTTCAAGTCGGACCTCGGGCTCACCCCCATGACCGCCGGCACCGTGATCCGCATCCCCATGCCCGCGCTCACCGAGGAGCGCCGCCGCGACCTCACCAAGGTGCTGCGCCACGACGCCGAGAACGCCCGCGTGGCGGTGCGCAACGTGCGCCGCGACGTCATGAGCGACATCAAGGAGCTCCTGAAGGAGAAGGAGATCTCCCAGGACGAGGAGCGGCGCGCCGAGGTCGACGTGCAGAAGCTCACCGACAAGTACGTCGCCGAGGTCGATGCGGCGCTGGCGGCGAAAGAAAAAGAGGTCATGCAGGTGTAGATGGTCGCGAGCGCGCGCAAAAACCTGCCCCGTCACGTGGCGGTCACCATGGACGGCAACGGCCGCTGGGCCGCGGCCCGCGGCGAGACGCGCGCCGCGGGGCACCGCGCGGGCCTGGTCCCGGTGCGCATCTGCGTCGAGGAATGCACGCGCAGCGGCATCGAGGCGCTGACCCTGTTCGCCTTTTCCAGCGAGAACTGGTCACGGCCTGCGGCCGAGGTGGCAAGCCTCATGAGCCTGTTCGTCGAGGCCCTGGACCGCGAGATCGCCGAGCTCGGCGCCAAGGGCGTGCGCGTGCGCTTCATCGGCGCGCGCCAGAGCCTCGCCATGCGCCTGCAGGGGCGCATCGCGGCGGCCGAGCAGCGCACCGCCGCCAACCGTGCCCTGCACCTGCAGATCGCGCTGAGCTATGGCGGCCGCTGGGACCTGACGCAGGCCGCCCGCAAGCTCGCCCGCGAGTGCGCCAGCGGCGCGCTGCGGCCTGAGGACATCACCGAGGCGCGGCTCGGCTCGGGCTTGGAGCTCGCGGGGCTGCCGGAGGTGGACCTCCTGATCCGCACCGGCGGCGAGCAGCGCATCAGCAACTTCCTGCTCTGGGACCTCGCCTACGCCGAACTCTATTTCACCCCGACGCTGTGGCCGGACTTCACCGCCCAGGAGTTCGAGCGCGCCCTGGAGTACTTCGCCGGGCGCGAGCGGCGCTTCGGACAGACGCAGGCGCAGCGCGCCTCGTGAGTGAGTCGCTGCGCAAGCGCGTGCTGACGGCAGTCCCGGCTGCCGTGGTGCTCCTGGTGGTGCTGCTGGCCCTGCCGCCGGTCTTCACCGTCATCGTGATCACCGCTGCGGTGCTGCTCGGGGCCTGGGAATGGTCGGCGTTCGTGGGGCTGCCCGTCGTGGCGCTGCGTCTGGCGTACGTCGCGCTGGTGGCCGTGCTGCTGTTCGCCGGCTGGTCCGTCACCGTCACCGCCGCCGGCCGCACGCTGGTCTTCGGCCTCGCCTTTGCATGGTGGTGCGTGGCACTGCTGTGGATCGCGCTTGCGCCGCGCCGCGTGACGGGCTGGTCCGCCGGCCTTGCCGGGGTGCTTGCCCTGGTGCCTGCCTGGGTGGCCCTGGTGCGCCTGCGCGTGCTGCTGCCCCTGGGCGGTCCTTGGGTGCTGTTCGCCTTCCTCCTGGTCTGGGCCGCCGATGTCGGGGCCTACTTCGCCGGCCGCCGCTACGGGCGCCTGCGCCTCGCCCCGGCCGTCTCCCCGGGCAAGACCTGGGAGGGTGTTCTGGGCGGGGTCGCCCTGGGGGGGCTGGTGGGAATCCTGGGTGCGTTGTGGTTTCACCTGCCGCCCCTTACCTTTCTCTCCCTGTGCCTGGCTGCCGTCGGTTTCTCGATCGTCGGCGACCTCACGGAGAGCCTCTTGAAGCGTTATGCAGGTGTAAAAGACAGTGGCACGTTGTTTCCGGGCCACGGTGGCGTGATGGACCGGATCGACAGCCTCACGGCCGCGGCCCCGGTGCTGTTCCTGGGCCTGATGTTCCTCGGGGTGGCCCGATGATCGGCGTCGCCGTGCTCGGGTCGACCGGCTCGATCGGGGAGAGCACCCTGGACGTGCTCGCCCGGCACCCGCAGCGCTTCCGCCTGGTGGCGCTCGCCGCGAACACCAACGCGGCCAAGCTCGCCCGCCAGATCCGCCTGTACCGGCCGGCCTACGCGGCACTCGCCGACGAGGGCGCCGCGCAGGAGCTCAGGGCGCTCCTCGGCGCCGACGCCCGCGGCGTGCGCCTCCTGGCAGGTCCGGGCGCGCTCGAGGAAATCGCCGCGCTTACGGAGGTGGGCTGCGTCATGGCCGCCATCGTCGGCGCCGCCGGCCTGCGCTCGACGCTGGCCGCCGCGCGCGCGGGCAAGCGCCTGCTGCTCGCGAACAAGGAATCGCTCGTGATGTCCGGTCCGCTGCTTCTGGAGGCCGTGCGTGCCGGGGGAGCGACGCTCCTGCCGATCGACAGCGAGCACAACGCCATCTTCCAGTGCCTGCCGCCGCATGCGCGCACGGGCGAGGCCCCTGCCGGCGTACGCCGCATCCTCCTCACCGCATCCGGCGGCCCGTTCCGCGACACCCCGGTGGAGGCCCTGGAGCGCGTGACCCCGGAGGCCGCCTGCGCGCACCCGAACTGGGTGATGGGCCGGAAGATCTCGGTCGACTCGGCCACGCTCATGAACAAGGGGCTCGAGCTCATCGAGGCCTGCCTGCTGTTCGGCGTGCCGCCGGCGCAGGTCGACATCCTGCTGCACCCGCAGAGCATCGTGCACTCGCTGGTCGAGTACGTGGACGGCTCGGTGCTCGCGCAGCTCGGTGCCCCCGACATGCGCACCCCGATCGCACACGCGCTCGCGTGGCCCGAGCGCATCGACTCCGGTGTAGAATTCCTCGACCTGCTCAAGGCCGGCCGGCTGGATTTCCGCCCGCCGGACACGGTGAAGTTCCGCTGCCTGGCGCTGGCGCAGGCCGCGGCGCGCGCCGGGGGCCTGCACCCGGTGCTGCTGAACGCCGCGAACGAGGTGGCGGTGGCGGCCTTCCTGGAGCGCCAATTGAACTTTCCCGGCATCGCCGCGGTCATTGAAGCCGTGGTGCAGGCCGGAACGGGGGGCGCGCCGAGCGGCCTTGATGAGGTCCTGGCGGCGGACGCGGAAGGCAGAATGCTGGCACGTGAGCACATCCACGGCATGAACCGTAATGCGGCGCTGAAAGGCGCTCACGCATGAACCTCCTGGGGACCCTCTGGACCTTGTTCTGGTTCGTCGTCGCCGTGGGGCTCCTGGTCACGGTGCACGAGTACGGCCATTTCTGGGTCGCGCGCCGCCTCGGGTTCAAGGTGCTGCGCTTCTCGGTCGGCTTCGGCCGCCCGCTGGTGAAGTGGGTGCGCGGCGCCGATCGCGTCGAGTACGTGATCGCCGCGATCCCGCTGGGCGGCTACGTCAAGATGCTGGACGAGCGCGAGGGGCCGGTACCCTCCGCCGACCTGTCCCGCTCCTTCACGCGCCGGCCGCCGTGGCAGCGGATCGCGGTGCTGCTGGCGGGACCTGCCTTCAACATCCTGTTCGCGGTGCTGGCCCTGTGGGGCATCTTCTGGGTGAACGGCGTCAACGTGCTGCGCCCCCACGTGGGCGAGGTGACCGCAGACTCCATCGCCGCCCGGGCGGGCCTGCGCGCCGGGGATGCGATCACGGGCATCGATGGCGCGACCACCGAGGACGCCCGCGACGTGGTGCTCGGCCTCCTGGATGCCGTGAGCTCTCGTTCGGACATCGAGATGGCCGTCCAGGATGAGGCCGGTGCCACGCGCACCGTGCGCCTGGCGCTGCCGGACGAGGAGGCGCGTCGCCAGCTGACCGAGCCGGCGCGACTCTTCCGCGGCCTGGGCTTCGAACTCGGCGCTCCCCCGGTGCTCGGCACCGTCGAGCCGGGCGGCCCTGCGGCGCGGGCCGGACTCCTCGCCGGCGACCGCATCCTCGCCATCGACGGAAACCCGATGAAGGACTTCCGCGAGGTCGCCGACTACGTAAGCGCTCGTCCCGGACAGCAGTTGAGCATCCAGTACGAGCGTGCCGGCGTGACGCACTCGGTGCAGGTGGCCGCGGCCGAGGACCACCTCAAGGGCAAGCGGCTCGGCCGCATTCACGTCGGCATGGAGACCCACGCCGACTTAGGTCTCGTGGCGGCCCTCTCCCGCGGGGTGTCCGAGGCCTGGAACCTGAGCGTCCTGCAGGCGCGCCTGTTCTGGCGCATGCTCATGGGGAAGGTCTCGCTGAAGAACCTCAGCGGGCCGCTGTCGATCGCCCAGGTCGCCGGCGAGTCCGCGCAGCAGGGCGCCGGCTCCTTCCTGTCGACGCTGATCCTGCTGTCGCTGTCGCTCGGCTTTCTCAACCTGCTGCCGATTCCGATCCTGGACGGCGGCCAGATCGTTTTCCAGGCGGCCGAGTGGTTCAAGGGGAGACCGCTGTCGGAGCGGACGCAGATCTTCGGCCAGCAGGTGGGGATTGCACTGCTCATCGTCCTGATGGGTGTCGCGCTATACAACGACATTGCGCGCCAGTTCAGTTGATTGAGACCCAGGTCGCCATCGGCGACGCGCCTAAGCGCTCCGGCAGATGCGGATCTGCACGGTGAGCCACTAGTGCGGGGAAAGAAATATTGAGCGGCGCGCGACCGACGCGCCAAGTGAGAGAGATGCGGTGATTGGGAGCACGAAAACGCGGATCGCCCTGGCCGGTATTGCACTGGCCCTGCACTGCGCGCTGGTACTGGCGCAGACGACCAGCCTGCCGGCGGACTTCACCGTCGGCGACATTCGCGTCGAGGGCCTGCAGCGCGTCTCCGAGGGGACGGTATACAACTACCTGCCGGTGAACATCGGCGACCACCTCACGCCGCAGCGCGTGCGCGAGGCGATCAAGGCGCTGTACTCGACCGGCTTCTTCCGCGACGTGCAGATGCGCCGCGAGGGCAGCACGCTCGTGGTGGTGGTGCTCGAGCGCCCCTCCATCGAGAGCTTCGAGATCACCGGCAACAAGGACATCAAGACCGAGGACCTGCAGAAGTCGCTGCGCACCGTGGGGCTGGCCGCCGGCAAGACCTTCGACCGCTCGGTGCTGGAAGACGTCACGCAGTACCTCACCGACCAGTACTACGCGCGCGGCAAGTACGGCATCAAGATCGACACCAAGGTCGAGGAAGAGTCCGGCAACCGCGTCAAGATCAAGATCGACATCAAGGAAGGCTCGCGCGCCAAGATCCGCAAGATCAACATCGTCGGCAACACGCATTTCAAGGAAAAGGACATCCTCGCCACGCTGGAGCTGAAGACTCCCAACTGGCTGTCCTGGTACAAGCAGGACGACCGCTACTCGCGCGAGTCACTGCAGGGCGACCTCGAGAAGATCCGCAACTACTACATGGATCGCGGTTACGCGAACTTCCAGATCGAGTCGACGCAGGTGGCGATCGCCCCGGAGAAGGAAGACATCTTCATCACGGTGAACATCGAGCCCGGCGAGGTGTTCCGCGTCTCCACCATCAAGCTCGCCGGCACCTTCGTGGTGCCGCAGTCCGAGCTCGAGCAGCTGCTGGTCATCGCCCCCGGGGAGACCTTCAACCGCAAGCTGATCACCACCAGCCAGGAGCTCATGCAGAACCGCATGGGACGCGATGGCTACGCCTTCGCGAAGGTCGAGCCGGTGCCGACCGCGGATAATGCGACCCACACGGTGGCGCTCACCTTCTTCGTCGACCCGGGTAACCGGGTCTACGTGCGCAACATCTCCTTCAGCGGCGCCAACCGCATCAACGACGAGGTGCTGCGGCGCGAGATGCGCCAGCTGGAGGGCGGCTGGCTGTCCAACACCTCGCTCGAGCGCTCCAAGCAGCGCATCCAGCGCCTGCCGTACGTGAAGAGCGTCGAGTTCGAGACCACCCCCGTGGCCGGCTCCCCGGACATGGTCGACGTGAACTACAAGATCGAGGAGGGCCCCGCCTCGCAGCTGTCCGGCGGCATCGGCTACTCAGAGACCTACAAGTTCATGCTGAACGGCAGTTACGCCGACTCGGACTTCCTCGGCAGCGGCCAGCGCGTGGCGGTGAACCTCAACGGTGGCGCCTTCAGCAAGGTGTACACCATCCAGCACACGAATCCCTACACCAACGTCGACAACCTGCAGCGCACCGAGTCGATCACCTTCAGCGACGTGACGCAGTTCGTGTCCTCGTCGTCGCAGTTCTCCTCGCAGACGCTGAGCCTGGGGCCCACCTGGGCCTACCCGATCACCGAGTTCATGTACCTGCGCTTCGGCCTCGCGTTCAACAGCTCGCAGCTGCTCACCAACTCGCTGAGCAGCGCCGAGCAGGCGCAGCAGTGGGTGCAGAACAACGGCCACCCCTACAGCCGCATCGCGCACGACGATGCGAGCAACAACATCTACGTGTTCTACGGCTCGAACTTCCACACCCTCGAGAGCGTGGTCGGCTGGGACTGGGACACGCGCAACCGCACCCTGTTCGCCGACCGCGGCATGCGCATGAACGCCTCCGTCTCGGTGACCGTGCCGATCAGCAACGTCCAGTACTACATCGCCAACTACCAGTTCATCCGCTACGTGCCGCTGGGCAAGCATCTCACCCTCTCGTTCCTCGAGGGCGTGGACTACGGCGAGCCGCTCGGCAACACCACCGCGCTCCCCCCGTACCGGCAGTTCTACGGCGGCGGCCCGGACAACGTGCGCGGCTTCCGCGAGAGCCGCCTGGGACCGAAGGACCAGTTCGGCAACCCCTATGGCGGCAACCTGCGCATCACGAGCCAGAACGAGCTCATCCTGCCGATGCCGGCCAAGTTCGCCCAGACTGCCCGCGTCAGCCTCTTCTACGACATGGGCGGGGTGTACCAGACCGGCAGCAAGATCAAGTTCTACGGCCCGGACCAGCTCACGGTGGATGACTACAACCTGACCAGCTGGTCGGAGATCAAGCGCTCGGTGGGCGTGGCCGTGCAGTGGCTGGCCCCCCTGGGCCTGTTCCGGTTCAGCTTTGGCGTCCCCCTCAATTCCAAGTCCAGCGACGGGGTCCATACGTGGGGTGACGAGACCGAGGGCTTCCAGTTCTCGGTGGGCAACGCCTTCTAAAGCCTAAAAAAAGCGTAACAAACGCTGCTTGCGGGCGGGATCTACGCGATACTAGGGGTTTGGGCAGCCTGCGCTCGGGCGGGTGCCCCGCAAGTCCGATTCACAAGAGGGTAGGTAGTCCGTGATGCGTTTGAGCAGCAGCAAGATGGCTCTTTGGGGGATCGCGGCCGCAGCCGTGCTGGTGGCGCTCCCGGCCATGGCCGACCAGAAGATCGGCATCGTGAATGCCTCCCAGTTGCTGGAGGAGTCGCCCCAGGGCAAGGCCGCCACGGAGGCCATGCGCGCCGAGTTCGCGCCGCGCCAGCGGACCCTGCAGGCCCAGGAGCAGTCGCTCAAGGCCAAGTACGACAAGCTGCAGAAGGACGGGGCGACCATGTCCGACGACCAGCGCCAGCGTGCCGAGAAGGAGCTGCGTGACGGCCAGCGCGACTTCGAGCGTGCCAAGGGCGAGTTCCAGGACGACGTGACGGCGCGCCGCAACGAGGAGATGTCGCGCCTGCAGCGCACGCTGATCGACGAGGTGCGCTCGTACGCCAAGTCGCAGAACTACGACCTCGTGCTGGCCTCCGAGGCCGCGCTCTACAGCTCCCAGTCCTACGACATCACCCCGCAGGTGCTGGCGGCGCTGCAGGCTCATGCCGGCAAGTCGGCCGCCCCCGCGGCGGCGCCAGCACCGAAGCCCTCGAAGTAACCGCCGGTCCCTAAGCAGGCGTACCGCGGCGGAGCAACGGCGGCGCACCCCATGGCCGTGACGCTCGGAGAACTGGCGGTCCGCTTCGGCTGCGAGCTGCGCGGCGAGCCCGGCGTACGCGTCGCGCGCGTCGGGACGCTCGCCGGGGCCGGTGCCGACGCGCTCGCCTTCCTCGCCAACCCGCGCTACCGCGCGCAGCTGGACACGACCTCCGCTGCCGCCGTGGTCGTGAACGCCGCGGCGGCCGCTGCCGCGCCGTGCGCGGTGCTGGTGAGCGAGAACCCCTACGCGACCTACGCGCGCATCGCGCAGCTGCTGCACCCGCCGCCGCCGCTCAACCCCGGGGTTCACCCGTCCGCCGTGGTGCACGCGGATGCGCGGGTGGATGCCAGCGCGGAGGTCGCCGCGCTCGCCGTCGTGGCCGCCGGCGCCGTCATCGGCCCGCGCGCCTTCATCGGGCCGCACTGCACCGTCGGCGGGGATGCCCGCATCGGCGAGGATGTCCGGCTCGTGGCGCGGGTCACGGTCGGCAGCCGGGTCGAGATCGGCGCGCGCACCATCGTGCAGCCCGGCGCGGTGCTCGGCGGAGATGGGTTCGGCTTCGCCCCCGACAAGCGCGGCTGGGTCAAGGTGCCGCAGGTGGGCGCGGTACGCATCGGGCCCGACGTCGAGATCGGGGCCAACACCGCCATCGACCGTGGCGCCATCGAGGACACCGTGATCGAGGAGGGCGTGAAGCTCGACAACCTCGTCCAGGTGGCCCACAACGTGCGCATCGGCGCCCACACCGCGATCGCCGCCTGCGTCGGGGTCTCCGGCAGCACCAGCATCGGCAGGCGCTGCATGGTGGGCGGCCACACAGGCTTCGCCGGCCACATCAACATCGCCGATGACGTGGTCGTCACCGGCTTCTCGATGATCACCCACTCCATCAAGGAGCCCGGCGTATACTCCAGCGGCATACCCTTCGAGGACGCGCGCACCTGGCGACGCCTGGTGGCGCGCTTCAAGCGCCTGCCGCTGCTGGAGGGTCGGGTGCGCCGGCTGGAACGGCCGGCCGGTGGGCCAACAAGCGGGGACGGGGATGACGGCGATGAGTGAGGGCCTACAACTGGACATGCAGGCCATTCTCGAGCGACTGCCGCACCGCTACCCGTTCCTGCTCGTGGACCGCGTGCTCGAGCTGCACCCGGGCAAGACCATCCGCGCACTCAAGAACGTTACCTACAACGAGCCGTTCTTCCCCGGGCACTTCCCCGGCCGCCCGGTGATGCCCGGGGTCATGATCATCGAGGCACTCGCGCAGGCGGCCGGCATCCTGTGCTTCGTCACCGAAGGGGTGATCCCCGACCACAACACGCGCTTCTACTTCGTCGGCATCGACGAGGCGCGCTTCCGCCGCCCGGTGGTGCCCGGCGACCAGCTGGTGCTGACCGCCCAGCTGGAGCGCTCGCTGCGCGGCATCTGGCGCTTCGCCACCAAGGCACTCGTCGGCGAACACGAGGTCGCGGGGGCGCAGATGATGCTGGCGCCGGAGACCAGCAAGTGATCGACGCGCGCGCGGTGATCTCCCCCTACGCGCAGCTCGCCGAGGACGTGAGCGTGGGCGCCTTCAGCGTCATCGGGCCGGACGTGGTGATCGGCGCGGGCACGCGCATCGAGCCGCACGCGGTCGTCAACGGCCCGACCGTGCTCGGCAGCCACAACCACATCCACCCGTTCGCCTCCATCGGCGGCCCGCCGCAGGACAAGAAGTACAAGGGCGAGCCGACGCGCCTGGAAGTCGGCGACCGCAACGTGTTCCGCGAGAGCTGCACCGTGAACCGCGGCACCACCCACGACCAGGGCGTCACGCGCATCGGCAGCGACAACCTGTTCATGGCCTACGCGCACGTGGCGCACGACTGCCAGATCGGCAACCAGACGATATTCGCCAACTGCGCGGCCCTGGGCGGTCACGTCGAGGTCGGCGACTGGGTGATCATCGGCGGCCTCTCGGCCGTGCACCAGTTCGCCAAGATCGGCGCGCACGCATTCCTCGGCGGCGGCACCATCCTCTCGCGCGACGTGCCGCCGTACGTGATGGTCAACGGCAACCCGGCCGTGCCGCACTCGATCAACTCGGAAGGCCTGAAGCGCCGCGGCTTCACGGAAGAGCAGATCCGCGCGATCCGCGATGCCTACCGCATCCTCTACCGCTCGGACCTCAAGCTCGCCGAGGCGGTGGTGCGCCTGGAGGAGCTCGCACAGACCCAAGAGGTCGTGCGCCCCTTCGTCGACTTCATCAACGCTTCCAACCGCAGCCTGGTGCGATGAACGGCGGGGTACCCGCCGCGACGCCCGCGCGGCCGCTGCGGGTGGGTATCGCCGCGGGCGAGCACTCGGGCGACACCCTGGGCGCCGCCTTCATTCGCGCGCTGCGCGCACACCTGCCCGATGCCGAGGTGTTCGGGGTGGCGGGGCCGAAGATGGTGGCGGCCGGCTGCACGCCCTGGGTCGGGATCGAGGCCCTGAGCGTGATGGGCCTGGCCGAGGTGCTGCGCGACCTGCCGCGCCTGCTGAGGCTCCGGCGCGAGCTCGTACATCGCTTCCTCGCGGCCGGCATCGACGTGTTCGTCGGCATCGACTCCCCCGAGTTCAACCTGCGCGTGGCCGCGCCGCTGAAGTCCGCGGGGATCCCCACCGTGCAGTACGTGAGCCCCCAGGTCTGGGCCTGGCGGCAGGGGCGGGTGAAGACGATCGGCCGCGCCATCGACCTCATCCTGTGCCTGCTCCCCTTCGAGACCGACTTCTACGCCCGCCACGGGGTGCGCGCCGAGTTCGTCGGCCACCCGCTGGCGGACGAGATCCCCCTGCAGTCCGACCGGGCCGCCGCACGCGGCGCCCTTGGCCTCGATCCGGCCGGCCTGGTGATCGCCCTGCTGCCCGGCAGCCGCCTTGCCGAGGTGGCCTACCTGGCCGCCCCATTTGTCCAGGCGGCGGCCCGGATCCGCCGCACCCGACCCGATGCCCGCTTCATCGCCCCGATGGCCTCGGCCGCCGCAGCTGAAGCCTTCGCGAGGGAAGCCGCGCAAGTAACGGATGCACCTGAGATTCACCGCCTCGACGGGCGCGCGCAGGAGGCCCTCGCGGCGGCCGATGGGGTGATCGTCGCCTCCGGGACCGCGACGCTCGAGACCCTGCTCACCGGCCGGCCGATGGTCGTCGCCTACCGGATGAGCCCCGTGACAGCCTTCCTGCTGCGCGCCCTCGGCATGGTCAAAGTGCGCTATTTTTCGCAGCCGAACCTGCTTGCCGGCCGCGCCCTGGTGCCGGAGTTCCTCCAGGAGCAGGTGCGGGGGGCGGCGCTCGGCGAAGCGCTGCTGAATGAGCTTCAGGAGCCCAAGCGCGTGGCCGAACTGCAACAGGAATTCACCGCCATCCACCGCCAGCTGCGCGTGGGCGGCGCCGAGCGTGCCGTGCAGGCCGTGCTGGAACTGCTCGGCCGGGTTCCGCCGGTATCCCCGGGCGATGCGCACACCGCCGGGCTGTAACCTCGCGCGCGTCGCCGGGGTCGACGAGGCCGGCCGGGGGCCGCTCGCGGGTCCCGTGGTGGCCGCGGCGGTCATCCTGGACCCGCGCCGCCGCATCCGCGGACTCACCGACTCCAAGCTCCTGTGCGCCGCCGAACGCACGCGTCTGGCCGTCCTGATCCGCGAGCGCGCGCTCGCCTGGGCGATCGGCTGGGCGGACCGCGACGAGATCGACACCCTGAACATCTTCCAGGCCACCATGCTCGCCATGCGGCGCGCGCTGCTCGCCCTCCCGGTGCCCCCCACCCACGTGCGCATCGACGGCAACCGCTGCCCGTGCGTGACCGACCTGCCGTTGTCGTGCACGCTGGAGGCCATCGTCTGCGGGGACGCCCGGGTGGCGGCCATCAGCGCCGCCTCGATCCTCGCCAAGACGCGCCGCGATGCCATGATGGAGAGCCTCGACCTTGCCTACCCGGGCTACGCCCTGGCCACCCACAAGGGCTACGGGACGCCGGCGCACCTCGAGGCGCTGCGCGAGCGCGCCCCCTCGCCGCAGCACCGCCGTTCCTTCGCCCCGGTGCGCTGCGCCGGGGAGGCCGAGGCGGATGCCTTGACCTTCGATGCCTGCGGGCCGTAAAAGCGCGCCGATGTCCGCAAGCTTCGTTCACCTGAGACTGCACACCGAGTACTCGCTGTCGGACAGCGTGGTGCGCATCAGCGAGCTGGTCGCGGCCGCCGCGGCCGCCGGCATGCCCGCGGTGGCGGTCACGGACCAGAACAACCTGTTCGCGATGGTGAAGTTCTACCGCGAGGCCCTGGGCGCGGGGGTGAAGCCCCTGGTCGGGGTGGACCTGTGGGTGAAGGAGGAGGGCGAGCGCGCGACACCCTCGCGCCTGACGCTCCTGTGCCAGACCCCGGAGGGCTACCGCAACCTCGCACGCCTGGTGAGCCGTGCCTACCTCGAGGGCCAGGACCGCGGCACCCCGCGCATCGAGCGTGCCTGGCTGACGCTCGAGAACCTCGGCGGCCTGATCGCGCTCTCCGGGGCCGGGGAGGGCGACGTCGGACGGGCGCTCGTCAACGCGCGCGAGGCGGATGCGGAACGCCTGTTGCGCGCCTGGCAGCGGCTGTTTCCGCAGCGCTACTACGTGGAGCTGCAGCGCCTCGGCCGGCCGTACGAGGAGGCCTACATCGGCGCGGCCGTGGCGCTCGCCGCGCGCTGCGGCGTGCCGGTGGTGGCCACCAACGACGTGCGCTTCCTCAGGGCCGAGGAGTTCGACTCGCACGAGGCGCGCGTGTGCATCCACGACGGGGCGCTGCTGGCCGATCCCGGGCGCGTGCGGCGCTACTCGCGCCAGCAGTACCTGCGCACCCCGCAGGAGATGGCGGCGCTGTTCGCCGACATCCCCGAGGCGCTCGAGAACACAGTGGAGATCGCGCGCCGCTGCAGCCTCACCCTGAAGCTCGGCGAGGCGCGCCTGCCGCAGTACCCGGTGCCGGAAGGGCTGTCGACGGAAGGCTTCCTGCGGGCTCAGGCGCGCGAGGGGCTCGAGGAGCGCTTCGCGGGCGCCGCCCCCGCGGGCTACCCCGAGCGCCTCGCCAGCGAACTGGACGTGATCTGCCAGATGGGGTTCGCCGGCTACTTCCTGATCGTGGCCGACTTCATCCGCTGGGCGCGCGAGAACGGCGTTCCGGTCGGCCCCGGCCGCGGCTCGGGTGCCGGCTCGCTGGTGGCCTACAGCCTGAAGATCACCGACCTCGACCCGATCCGCTACGACCTGCTGTTCGAGCGCTTCCTCAACCCCGAGCGCGTGTCGATGCCGGACTTCGACGTCGACTTCTGCATGGACGGGCGCGACCGCGTGATCGAGTACGTGGCGCAGAAGTACGGCCGCGAGCGCGTCTCGCAGATCATCACCTACGGAACCATGGCGGCAAAGGCCGTGGTGCGCGACTGCGGCCGCGTGCTCGGCATGACCTACGGGTACGTCGATCGCATCGCCAAGCTCATTCCCTTCGAGCTCGGCATCACCCTCGATGACGCCCTGGAGAAGGAGCCGGAGCTCAAGCGCCTCTACCAGGGCGAGGACGAGGTGAAGAACCTCATCGACCTGGCGCGCTCGCTCGAGGGCCTGACCCGCAACGCCGGCATGCACGCGGGCGGCGTGGTCATCGCGCCCTCCGTGCTCACCGACTTCACGCCGCTCTACTGCGACGCCAACGGCGGAAGCCTGGTGACGCAGTTCGACAAGGACGACGTCGAGGCCGCGGGCCTGGTGAAGTTCGACTTCCTCGGCCTGCGCACGCTCACGATCATCGACCGCGCGGTCGCGCTCATCAACCGCGAGCGCGGCAGCGGCGCGGCGCCGCTCGACATCAACGTCATCCCGATGGACGACGTGCCGAGCTTCGCGCTTCTGAAGTCCTGCCGCACCACCGCGGTGTTCCAGCTCGAGTCGCGCGGCATGAAGGACCTGATCCGGCGCCTGCAGCCGGACTGCTTCGAGGACATCGTGGCCCTCGTGGCCCTGTTCCGCCCCGGCCCGCTGCAGTCGGGCATGGTCGATGACTTCATCGCCCGCAAGCACGGCCGCAGCGACGGCCCCATCGACTACCTGCACCCGAGCCTGGAGCCGGTGCTGAAGCCCACCTACGGTGTCATCCTGTACCAGGAGCAGGTGATGCAGATCGCGCAGGTGCTGGCCGGCTACACCCTGGGCGGCGCCGACCTGCTGCGCCGCGCGATGGGCAAGAAGAAGGCCGAGGAGATGGCCAAGCAGCGCTCGGTGTTCGTCTCCGGCAGCGTCGCGCGCGGGGTCCGCGAGCAGGTGGCCGCGCACATCTTCGACCTCATGGAGAAGTTCGCCGGCTACGGCTTCAACAAGTCGCACTCGGCCGCCTACGCGCTCCTGTCGTACCAGACCGCCTACCTCAAGGCGCACTTCCCCGCGCAGTTCATGGCCGCGGTGCTGTCGGCGGACATGGAGCACACCGACAAGGTGGTGACCCTCATCAAGGAATGCTCCGACATGGGGCTCACGGTGCTCGCCCCCGACGTGAACGCCTCGGTGTACGAGTTCGCCGCCTGCGGGCAGAAGAGCATCCGCTACGGCCTCGGTGCCGTGCGCGGGGTGGGGGCCGGCGCGGTCGAGGGGCTGATCGCCGAGCGCACCGCGAATGGGGCGTTCGCCTCGCTCGAGGACCTGTGCCGGCGCCTGGACCTGCAGAAGGTGAACCGCCGCGTGCTCGAGGCCCTCCTGCGCAGCGGCAGCCTCGATGCCCTCGGGCCCAACCGCGCGACCCTCATGGATCGCCTCGGCGCTGCGATGCAGCTCGGCGACCAGAACAGCCGCGCCCACGAGGCCGGGCAGGACGACCTGTTCGGGCTGAGCGGCCCGGCAGCGGCGCCCGAGCCACGCCGCGCGGCCGCCCTGCCGGAGTGGAGCGAGGCCGTGCGGCTCACCGGGGAGCGCGAGACGCTCGGCCTGTACCTCACCGGGCACCCGCTGGCACGCTTCGAGACGGGACTGGCGCGCTTCGTGTCGCACCGCATCGGCGACCTCGTGAGCGACCGCCCCGTACCGGGACTGGAGGGGCCGCGCTTCGGCGGCGGCCGCCCGGTCACGGTCGCAGGGCTCATCGATGAGGTGAAGAAGCGCGGCCCGCGCGTGATCCTCACCCTGGACGACCGCACCGGCCGCATCGAGGCCATGCTGTTCGAGGACAGCTTCCAGAAGCACCGCGACCTCATCTTCAAGGACGCACTGGTGGTGGTGGAGGGCCTGTTGCGCTTCGATGAGTTCAGCGACGCCTGGCGCATCACCGCGCGGCGGGTGAGCGAGCTGGACAAGGTGAGTGAGGCCGAGGCGCGGCGCCTGGTGATCCGCTGCGGCCGCGGCGCGGACGCGAGCCTCAACGAGCGCCTCGCCGGGATCCTCACGCCCTGGCGCGGCGGTTCCTGCCCGGTGACGGTCGAGTACCTGGGCGAGCGCGCAAGCGGGGCGCTCACCCTGGGGTCCGAGTGGAACGTGCGCGCGAGCCGCGAGCTGCTCGAGCAGCTCGAGGGCCTGATGGGGCGCGGCTCGGTGCACGTGATCTACGGCGGGCCGGCCCCGAGTGCCGTCTCATTCGCGGACGGCCGCTGAGTTAGGGTAGGCTTCCGCACCCATGGCAGTCGCATTCCTAGACTTCGAACAGCCGATCGCCGAGCTCGAGGCCAAAATCGAAGAGCTGCGGCACGTGACCTCGGAATCTGAGGTCAACATCCAGGACGAGATCAACCGGTTGCAGGCCAAGAGCAAGCAGCTGACGCAGAGCATCTTCGCGAATCTCACGCCCTGGCAGATCACGCAGCTCGCCCGGCACCCGCACCGGCCCTATGCGCTCGACTACGTCAACGCCATCTGCACCGAGTGGAACGAGCTGCACGGGGACCGCATGTACGCCGACGACGGCGCCATCGTGGGGGGGCTGGCGCGCATCGACGAGCGTGCCGTCATGATCATCGGCCACCAGAAGGGCCGGGATACCAAGGAGCGGGTGCGCCGCAACTACGGCATGCCCAAGCCGGAAGGGTATCGCAAGGCGCTGCGGCTCATGCGCCTCGCCGAGCGCTTCGGGCTGCCGCTGGTGACCATGGTGGACACCCAGGGCGCCTACCCGGGCGTCGGCGCCGAGGAGCGCGGGCAGAGCGAGGCGATCGCGAGGAACCTGTTCGAGATGTCGGTGCTGCGCATCCCGATCGTCACCGTGGTGACCGGGGAGGGCGGTTCGGGCGGGGCGCTCGGGATCGGCGTGTGCGACCGGCTGATGATGCTCCAGTACAGCACCTACTCGGTGATCTCGCCCGAGGGCTGCGCCTCGATCCTGTGGAAGAGCCAGGACAAGAAGGAAGTGGCCGCCGAGGCGCTCAACCTCACCGCCGACCGGCTCCTGAAGCTCGGGCTCGTCGACCAGGTGATCGAGGAACCCCTCGGGGGGGCGCACCGCGACCCGGCCGCCATCGCCGCGAGCCTGAAGACCGCGCTGGTCGCCTACCTCGACGAGCTCGACGCCATCCCGCGCGACCAGCTGCGGGCGCAGCGCGCGGAGCGCATCGCAGGTTTCGGCGTGTTCGCCGAGAACGCGGCCTAGGGACCTCACGGCCGTGGCCGCTGCGGCGCGTGCGAGCCGCCGGGACTTCGGCACCGCAGCGCTGCGGCGACACCTGGAAGTGCTGCTGCCCGGCTTTCCCGCCGTCAGGGTCTGCGTTGCCTTCAGCGCCGGAGCCGACTCCACTGCACTCCTGGCCGCGCTCGCCCCGCTGCGTGCCCAGGGGCTGAAGCTGCGCGCCGTGCATGTCGATCACGGCCTGCAGGCCGCCGCGGCCTCGTTCCGCCGCCAGGCGCGGCGCACGGCGCGCGCGCTCAAGGTGCCGCTGCGGGTGCTGAAGGCCACCGCGGGCGCGCGGCGCGGGGAGTCCCCGGAGGCCGCCGCGCGCAACGCGCGCTACCAGGCGCTCGCGCGGGAACTGAAGGCCGGTGAATACCTCTTCACCGCCCATCACGAGGACGACCAGCTCGAGAGCGTGCTGCTGCAGCTCCTGCGCGGCTGCGGGATCGCCGGACTTGCGGGCATGCCGCGCACCGCGCCCTTCGGCCCCGGGACGCTCGTGCGCCCGCTCCTGGAGGTCAGGGGCGGGACGTTGCGGGCCTGGGCTTCCGCGCAGTCACTCACCTGGAGCGAGGACCCGAGCAACGCCGAGGAGCGCTTCGACCGCAACTACCTGCGCGCGCGGGTGCTGCCGGCGCTCAAGGTGCGCTGGCCGGCGGCCGCGGCCACCGTGGCCCGGGTCGCGCGCCACGCCGCCGAGGCCCAGGGGCTGCTCGCGGCCCAGGCACTGCAGGACCTCGCCGGGGCGCGAATGGGGGCGGCGCTGTCGGTGAGCGGGCTGCGGCGCCTGCCGCCGGCGCGGCGCCGCAACGCGCTGCGCCACTTCATCGCGAGCGCGGGCCACCCGCTGCCGCCCGCCCGGCGCCTGGAGGCCCTGTGTGGCGCGCTCCTGGCGGCCCGGCCCGACGCCCACCCGAGCATTGGCTGGGAAGGCGTGCGCGCGGTCCGCGACGGCGACCGGCTGGCGCTCGTTGCCGCGGCCCCGGCTCCGGCCCCGCCGCCGCCGGCGGCGCTCGAATGGCCCTGGCAGCACCACCCGTGCCTCGTGCTGCCCGCCGGCCGCGGTACTGTCGCCCTGAAGCCCGATGCCCGTGGCCCGATCGATCTGGATGCACTTGCGCCCGTGCTGAGCGTTCGACACCGCGCGGGGGGTGAGCGGCTGCGCGTCGTGCCGGGCGGCGTGCGCCGCACGCTCAAGGGCTTACTGCAGGAAGCGCGCGTGCCCCCGCAGGAGCGTGCGCGGCTGCCGCTCATCTACAGCGGCACGCAGCTGGTGGCCGTCGGCGAGCGCTTCCTGGACGCCTCCGTGCGCGCAGGACCCCGCACCGCGCGCCGCGGCCGGCTGACGTTGCGCGGCGGGGTGTGAGGATTTTTCATCCCCCGGGCCCGGGCGCGATGTGCTAACCTGCTGGCCCGTCGTCGCACCGCAGCGGTCGCGACTCCACTCGACGGGACTCCCAAGAAGCTTAAACGTATGACGCGCTTTGTATTCGTCACCGGTGGCGTCGTGTCCTCATTGGGCAAGGGCATCGCTGCAGCCTCCCTGGGCGCCATCCTCGAGGCCCGCGGCCTCAAGATCGCCATGGTCAAGCTCGACCCGTACATCAACGTGGACCCGGGCACCATGAGTCCCTTCCAGCACGGGGAGGTGTTCGTCACGCAGGACGGCACCGAGACCGACCTCGACCTGGGCCACTACGAGCGCTTCGTGCGCACCACCACCGGGCGCAACAGCAACTTCACCACCGGCCGCATCTACGAGCGCGTCATCGCCAAGGAGCGCCGCGGCGACTACCTCGGCGCCACCGTGCAGGTCATCCCGCACATCACCGACGAGATCAAGCGCTGCATCAAGCTCGGCGCCGACGGGGCGGACGTGTGCATGGTGGAGATCGGCGGCACGGTCGGCGACATCGAGTCGCTGCCCTTCCTCGAGGCCATCCGCCAGCTCGGCGTGGAGCTCGGCCGCAACAACTGCGTCTACATGCACCTCACCCTGGTGCCGGTGGTCGGGGGCTCGGGCGAGATCAAGACCAAGCCCACCCAGCACTCGGTGAAGGAGCTGCGCGGCATCGGGATCCAGCCGGACGTGCTCCTGTGCCGCTGCAAGCACCCGCTGCCCGAGGAGCAGCGCCGCAAGATCGCGCTCTTCACCAACGTCGAGGAGCGCGCGGTGATCTCCGCCATCGACGCGGACGACATCTACAAGATCCCGATCCTGCTGCACGAGCAGTCGCTCGACGAGATCATCGTCGACAAGCTGCGCCTGGAGGTGCCGCCGACCGACCTCACCGAGTGGCGCCAGGTGGTCAGCGGCAAGGCCAATCCCGACGGCCAGGTCGACATCGCCATGGTCGGCAAGTACGTGCAGATCCGCGACTCCTACCTGTCCCTGCACGAGGCGCTGATGCACGGCGGCCTCAAGACCCGCACGCGCGTCAACATCCACTACATCGAGTCGACCGACATCGAGCAGCACGGCACGCACATGCTCAAGGGCATGGACGCCATCCTGGTGCCGGGCGGCTTCGGGGAGCGCGGCATCGAGGGCAAGATCCAGGCGGCGCGCTTCGCGCGCGAGCACGGCGTGCCCTACCTCGGCATCTGCCTCGGCATGCAGGTGGCCATCGTCGAGCATGGCCGCCACGTGCAGGGCCTCACCGATGCCAACAGCACCGAGTTCAACCGCGCCTCACCGCACCCGGTGATCGCGCTGATCTCCGAGTGGCAGGACCAGTCCCACGGCGTGCAGCAGCGCGACGACGCCTCCGACAAGGGCGGCACCATGCGCCTCGGGGCCCAGGAAATCCTGCTCGGCGCCGGCACCCGTGCGCGCGAGCTCTACGGCCGCGACGTGATCATGGAGCGGCACCGCCACCGCTACGAGTTCAACAACAACTACCTCGAGCGCTACCGCACCTCCGGCATGCGCTTCGCCGGCTTCTCGCGCGATGGCCTGGTGGAGATGATCGAGCTGCCGCAGCACCCGTGGTTCGTGGCGACCCAGTTCCACCCCGAGTTCACCTCCACCCCGCGCGACGGCCACCCGCTGTTTGCCGGCTTCATCCGCGCCGCGCGCGCCCACCGCGCCTCGCAGCTGCCCCAGGCCGCCGGGGCCTGAGGGCTCCCGGCCGCACGCGATGGAACTGGCAGGATTCAAGGCAGGCGGGGGGCAGCCGCTGTTCCTCATCGCAGGCCCGTGCGTCATCGAGAGCCGGGCGCTGTGCGAGGAGGTGGCCGGCCACCTGATCGAGGTCACGCGGCGGCTCGGCATCCCCTACATCTTCAAGGCCTCCTTCGACAAGGCGAACCGCTCTTCGAAGTCCTCCTTCCGCGGCCCCGGGATCGAGGCGGGGCTCAAGACGCTGGACGCGGTGCGGCGCGCGCTCAAGGTGCCGGTGCTGACCGACGTGCACGAGGACACCCCGCTCGACGAGGTGGCGGCCGTCGTCGACGTGCTGCAGACCCCGGCATTCCTCTGCCGCCAGACCAACTTCATCCTCAACACCGCCTCCCAGGGCAAGCCCGTCAACATCAAGAAGGGCCAGTTCCTCTCCCCCTGGGAGATGCAGAACGTGGTCGACAAGGCGCGCTCCACCGGCAACGCGCAGATCATGGTCTGCGAGCGCGGCTTCTCCTTCGGCTACAACAACCTGGTCTCGGACATGCGCTCGCTCGCCATCATGCGCGGCACCGGCTGTCCGGTGGTCTTCGATGCCACCCACTCGGTTCAGCTGCCCGGCGGCCAGGGCTCGGCCTCCGGCGGCCAGCGCGAGTTCATCCCGGTGCTGGCGCGTGCGGCCGTGGCCGCCGGCGTCGACGGTCTCTTCATGGAGACCCATCCGCGCCCGAATGAGGCGCTCTCGGACGGCCCCAACGCCTGGCCGCTCGCGCGCATGGAGGCGTTGCTCACGACGCTGACCGAGATCGACCGCAGCGTGAAGCGCACCCCTTACGAAGAATCCCTGCTGCCCAAGGCCTGAAGAAGAGCACACCGATGAGCAAGATCAAGGACATCCGCGGCCGCGAGATCATCGACTCGCGCGGCAACCCGACGGTCGAGGCCGACGTCCTCCTGGAGTCCGGGGCGCTGGGCCGGGCCGCCGTGCCCTCCGGTGCCTCCACCGGGACCCGCGAGGCGGTGGAACTGCGCGACAACGACAAGAAGCGCTACGGGGGCAAGGGCGTGCTGAAGGCGGTCGAGCACGTCAACACCGTGCTGCGCCAGGCGCTCATCGGCATGGACGCGCGCGAGCAGGGCGCCGTGGATGCCAAGATGATCGCGCTCGACGGCACCGACACCAAGGGCAAGCTCGGCGCCAACGCGCTGCTGGGAGTGTCGCTCGCCACGGCGCACGCGGCGGCCCGCGATGCGCACGAGGGGCTGTACCGCTACCTCGCGCACCTGATCGGGGGCAAGCGCGAACCGGTGATGCCGGTGCCGATGATGAACATCGTCAACGGCGGCGCGCACGCCAACAACTCCCTCGACGTGCAGGAGTTCATGATCCTTCCGGTCGGCGCACCGAGCTTCCGCGAGGCGCTGCGCTATGGCGCGGAGGTGTTCCACACGCTGAAGAAGATCCTCGCCGACCGTGGGCTCTCGACGGCGGTGGGGGACGAGGGCGGGTTCGCCCCGGACCTGGAGTCCAACGAGGCCGCGCTCAAGGTCATCCTGGAGGCGATCGAGAAGGCCGGCTACAAGCCCGGCAGGGACATCTACCTCGGGCTGGACGTCGCCTCGTCCGAGTTCTTCAAGGACGGCAGCTACGAGCTGGAAAGCGAGAAGCGGCGCTTCACCCCGGCGGAGTTCTCGCGCTACCTCGGGGACCTGGCGGCCCGCTACCCGATCATCACCATCGAGGATGGCATGAGCGAGTCGGACTGGGACGGCTGGGCGATCCTCACGAAGGAGCTCGGCGGCCGCATCCAGCTGGTCGGCGATGACCTCCTGGTGACCAACACCAAGATCCTCAAACAGGCGATCGAGCGCCACATCGCCAACGCGATCCTCATCAAGCCCAATCAGATCGGCACGCTCACCGAGACGCTGGCCGCCATCGACATGGCCGACAAGGCGCACTACGCGGCCGTGGTCTCGCACCGCTCGGGCGAGACCGAGGACGCGACCATTGCCGACATCGCCGTCGCCAGTGCCGCCACCCAGATCAAGACCGGCTCGCTGTCGCGCTCGGACCGCATGGCCAAGTACAACCAGCTGCTGCGCATCGAGGCCGAGATCGGCAAGGTCCGCTACGCCGGCCGCGACGCCTTCCCGGTCAAGATCTGAACGTGCCGGCGCTCAGCGCGGGCAAGCGGGCCAGGGTGCAATTCGCATCGCGCCTCGCGACCGGCTCTGCTAGGCTTGCGCCCCCATGAAGTGGCTCGCCGCCGTCCTGGCCGTCGCCGTGATCCTGCTGCAGTACCGCGTATGGCTCTCCGAGGATGGAGTGCGCGAGGTCGCGCGCCTCAAGACCGCGGTCGCCGCCCAGCGCGCCGACAATGACACCCTGGTCGAGCGCAACCACCAGCTGGCCGCCGAGGTGCGCGACCTCAAGACCGGCATGGATGCGCTCGAGGAGCGCGCCCGCAGCGACCTCGGGATGGTCGGCCACAACGAGACCTTCTTCCAGGTCGTGCCGACCCACCCCTCGCCGCCCGCGCACGTGCCGACCCGCACTGCCCAGGCCCGTTAGTTCTCCGTGACCCGCTACTGGCTCGTCATGCCCGCCGCCGGGGCCGGGCGCCGCTTCGGCGCCGAGACCCCCAAGCAGTACGCAGCCCTTGAGGGCCGCACCGTGATCGAGTGGGCGCTGGCGCCGTTCCTGGGCGATTCGCGCTGTGAGCGCATCGTGGTCGCGCTCGCGGCCGGCGATGCCCACTTCGGCCGCCTGCCGCTGCGCTCGCGCGTCACCGTCGCCGCAGGCGGCGGGGAGCGCAGCGAGTCGGTGCGCAGCGCACTCGCGGTGCTCTCGGGCGAGGCGGCCGCCGAGGACTGGATCCTGGTGCACGATGCGGCTCGGCCGTGCCTGGAGCCCCAGGACCTGGAACACCTGCTGGCCGGGCTGGCATCCGACCCGACCGGCGGCCTGCTCGCGGTGCGGGTCGCCGATACCCTCAAGCGCGGCAGCGAAGAGGGCCCGGCAGGCACGCGGGTCGCGGGCACGCAGGAGCGCGCCGGCCTGTGGCGGGCACTCACCCCCCAGATGTTCCGTTACGGGGCGCTGTGCGCGGCGCTGGACGCTGCGCATGCCGCCGGGCGCTACCCGAGCGATGAGGCCCAGGCCCTGGAATGGGCCGGGCAACCCGCACGGCTAATCGAGGGCGCGGCGAGCAACCTCAAGGTCACGACGGCGGCCGACCTGCTGCTGGCCGGGGCGATACTGCGCGCCCGGCACGTCTAGGGGAGGGCACACCACATGCGAGTCGGTTCCGGTTTCGACGTGCACGGCTTTGGTCCCGGGGACCACATCATGCTGGGCGGCGTGCGCATCCCCCACAGCCACGGGGTGGTCGCGCACTCCGACGGCGACGTGCTCCTGCACGCCCTGTGCGATGCGCTCCTGGGGGCTGCGGGCCTGGGCGACATCGGGCAGCACTTCAAGGACACCGATCCGCGCTGGCGCGGCGCGGACAGCAGCGGCTTCGTCACGGCCGTCCTCGGCATGCTGGCGAAGCTGCACCTGCAGGTCGTCAATGCCGACCTCACCCTGATCGCGCAGGCACCCCGGCTCGCCCCGCACCGGGACGCCATCCGCGCCTGCATCGCGCAGCTGCTCCAGGTCGAGGGTGCGCGTGTGAACCTCAAGGCCACGACCACGGAGGGCCTGGGGTTCCTGGGCCGTGTGGAGGGGATCGCGGCCCAGGCAGTGGTGCTCCTGTCCGACGGTGCTCAGCGATGAGGAGGCGCGCGCTGCGGCATTGAGCCCGCCGCGCGCGCTGTCACTGCCCCGCAGCGCGGCGCGCTTCCGCGTCACGGCCGAGGACTTCCTGGTCGAGGAGGAGCTCGGGTTTGCGCCTTCCGGGGCAGGTTCCCACCTGCTCCTCAAGGTCAGGAAGGTCAATGCCAACACCGTGTTCGTCGCGCGCGCGCTCGCCCGCGCGGCGCGCTGCCGCGAGCACGAGGTCGGCTACGCAGGACTCAAGGACCGCAAGTCGGTCGCGGTGCAGTGGTTCAGCGTGCCGCGGCCGCGCGTGGCGGTGGACTTCGCCGCGTTGTCCAGCCCGGAGTTCCAGGTGCTCGAGGCCCACCCGCACGCGCGCAAGCTGCCGCGCGGCGCCCTGGCCGGCAACCGCTTCCGCCTGCGGCTGCGGCCCGCGGCGCAGGACAGCGCGCCACTGGCCGCGCGCCTGCAGGAGTCGCTCGCGGTGATCGCGCGCCGCGGCGTGCCCAACTACTTCGGTCCGCAGCGCTTCGGGCGCGAGGGCGGCAACCTGGCGGCGCTGCACGGCGACCCGCTGGCGCTGCCGCGCCCGGAGCGCGGCTTCGTGCTCTCCGCCGCCCGGAGCCTCATCTTCAACGCGCTGCTCGCCGAGCGCGTCCGCAGCGGCGGCTGGGAGGCACTCACCGAGGGGGACCTCGCGATGCTCGACGGGCGCGGCAGCTTCTTCGCCGTCGAGCACGTGGACGATACCCTGCTGGCGCGTGCCGCCGCCCTCGAGATCCACCCGAGCGGCGCGTTGTGGGGCGAGGGCGACCCGCAGAGCGCCGGGGCCGTCAGGGAGCTCGAGCTGCGTACCGCGCTGGACCTGCCGCACGCCGCCGGGGCGTGCCGCGCGGCCGGGATGGAGCAGGAGCGCCGCGCGCTGCGGCTGCGGGTGCTGCGGGCGGAGGTGGCGCTCGAGAGCGATGCGGTGGTCCTAAGCTTCGCGCTCACGCGCGGCGCCTTCGCAACCGCGGTGCTGCGTGAGCTGATCGAGGCCGGGGACGAGCTCCCGGAGGCCTGAGCGCTACGGGCGGTCGCCGAGCAGCACGTACACCGCGCCGGTGCCGCCATCGACGGGCCGGGCGGACACGAACGCGAGCACCGCGCCGGTCCTGCGCAGCACTGCGCTGACGGCGGACTTCAGCACCGGGCCGCGATGGCCGGAGCGCAGGCCCTTGCCGTGGATGATGCGCACGCAGCGCACGCGCTGCTCGAGTGCACCGATCAGGAACTGGCGCAGCGCCTGCTTGGCTTCCGCCACCGTCAGCCCGTGCAGGTCGATCTCGCGCTGCACGCGGTAGTCCCCGCGCCGCAGGCGCCTGAGCACCTGCGCCTGCACGTCGTGGCGATGGAAGACCAGCTCATCGCCCGCCGCGAGCGCGGGGTCGCCCGAGGGTCCCTCGAGGCTCTCCCGGAGCACGGCGGCACGATCGGCGCGGGTGAAGCGCGCACGCGGGCGCTGGCGCGGGCGCCCCTGCGCGGCGGGTCGTGCGGGGACCGCCAGCGGCCGAACCCCGCGCACCGCGTCCCGGAACAGCCGCGCCTCCTCGCTGAGTTCGTCGTCCTCGTCCGGAGCGCCCATCGCTCCCCTTCAGTGCCGCCCAAAGGGCCGTCCTTCAAGTATAGTCACGCGCACTCTGCATACGCCCAAACCCGCCCATCGTACGTGAAGATCCTGGTCAGCAACGACGACGGCTACCGCGCCGAAGGCATACGCCGTCTGCGGGGCTCACTCAGCTCGCTCGCCGAGATCACGGTGGTCGCCCCCGACCGCAACCGCAGCGGCGCCAGCAACTCGCTGACGCTGGACGTGCCGCTGCGCGTGTTCGAGTCCGAGCCCGGCGTGTACTACGTCCCCGGCACGCCGACCGACTGCGTGCACCTGGCGATCTCGGGCCTGTTCGACTTCGAGCACGACATGGTGGTCTCCGGGGTCAACGACGGGCCCAACCTCGGCGATGACGTGCTGTATTCCGGCACCGTGGCCGCGGCCGTCGAGGGACGGTTTCTCGGGCTGCCGACGCTCGCCGTTTCGCTGTGCACCGGCAGCGCCAAGGACGGCCACTTCGAGACCGGCGCGGAAGTCGCCCGGGTGCTGGTGGAGCGCCTGCTCAAGCAGCCCCTCGAGCGCGCGCTGATACTCAACGTCAACGTCCCGGACGTGCCGTTCGCGCAGCTGAAGGGCTTCAGGGCGACGCGCCTCGGCTACCGGCACCGCTCCGAGGCGGTGATGCAGGCACAGGACCCGCGCGGCCGCCCGGTGTACTGGGTGGGACCTGCGGGCCCGGAGCAGGATGCGGGACCCGGCACCGACTTCGAAGCTGTCGCCCACGGCTACGTCTCGGTGACCCCGCTGCAGGTGGACCTCACGCGCCACGCGGCCCTGCCGCAGATCTCCCAGTGGCTGGATGGCCTGCGTGGCTGACCTGCGCCTCGCCGGCATCGGCATGACCAGCGCGCGCACCCGGGACCGCCTGGTGCAGCGGCTGCGCGACCAGGGCATCACCAACCTGCAGGTGCTGGATCGCATCCGCAACGTGCCGCGCCACATTTTCGTCGACGAGGCCCTGGGCAGCCGGGCCTACGAGGACACGGCACTTCCCATCGGCTTCGGGCAGACGATCTCCCAGCCCTACATCGTCGCGCGCATGACCGAGGCGCTGCTCGAGGGAGGTGCGGTCGACAACGTGCTGGAGGTGGGCACCGGCTGCGGGTACCAGACTTCCGTGCTCGCCCCACTGGTCGCGCACGTGAACACGATCGAGCGCATCGAGCCGCTCCTCAGCCGCGCCAAGGAGCGCCTGAAGGAGCTCGGCATCCGCAACGTGCGCTTCCGCCACGGCGATGGCACGCTCGGCTGGAAGGCGCACGCCCCCTTCGATGGCATCCTGGTGGCGGCCGCCCCGCTCACCGTACCCGAGGCGCTGCTGAAGCAGCTGCGCGTCGGCGGCCGCCTGATCGTGCCGGTGGGGCCGGAAGGCGAGCAGCAGCTGGTGCGTTTCACGCGCCGCGAGCAGCGCATGGAGCGCGAGGTCCTCGGGCCCGTTGCATTCGTGCCGCTCCTGGGCGGCATCGCCTGAGACCGCAATGTGCATCGACATGAGGATTAGCTCGTATCCTCATGATTTATGGCGGATTACAATACGTCGGCTTGCTGTCGATACGCACAAATCGCTGGAAAAACAGGCTCCGCAGGCACGCTGAGGCGCGCATCCGGCGCACTTGCGGAGAGGAAAACCGCTGGCGGGTCAGGGAGCTTGCACGGACTTCTGTAACGCGCTTAACATGCGTTCCCTGTCTCTTAACGACGACAGCAAACGGAGGGTGACCGGCAGAGAACACAGGGAGGAGGGAAGTCGCAACAAGAGCAACAAAATTTTCAATAACAAGAAAAACAGTGCAATTGTTCGAGTCTGTCAGCTTCGAATGATTGTTTGGTTGGTTGACCCTCCCCCTGTGTTCTCTGCCGGTCGTCCCCCGGCACCGCCGAACACCGCCCGCTCCGGGCTTCCCTAGCGCAGAAACAAGGCCGCGACCACGCGCCGCTCCTCCTGGAGCAGCACGTTGAACGTGCGGCACGCGGCACCCAGCTGCATCGCCTCGACCCCGATACGCCGTGCGGCGAGGGCGTGGCGGACCGGGAGTGGTGCGAAGCGGTGCTCGGGGCCCGTACCCAGGATCAGTACCTCCGGCTCCAGCGCCAGGATCGGGGCGAGCCCTTCGGCACCGAACTCGGCGAAGCTCGCGGGCAGTGCATCGGTGCGCAGCGCCTGCGCGCTCACCAGGCAGCTGCCCGTGATGACCCGCTCGCCGATGCGGACCTCGGTCGCCGAGTAGGCGCGTATCAGATGCGCAGGGCCGCCGCTCTCTTGGGTGAATCGCACGCGGTTACGATACCGCCCGTGACCGAACTCGTCATCGTCCTCACCGACCTGTACCTCGCAGAGCCTGCCGCTGCACCGGCGCCGCTGCGCCTGCCGGGACTCGAGCGCGTGGCCCGCCTCGGCACCCGCACCGTGCTCCCCACCTCGTGGCGTGCGTGGCTCGCGGCTCGACTGGACGTGCCGGCGGCCGCCGAGGCCGCTCCGGCGGTGATCGCCGGCGCGGCGCTCCCGAGCGCGCCCGCCGGTGCCTGGATCGCAACGCCGGTGCGCTTGACGGCCTCGCTGTCGCAGGTGCACCTGGACCCGCGCGGGCTGCTGCGCCTGGACCCAGGGGCGCAGGCTCGCCTCGTGGAGTCCTTCGCGCGCACCTTCTCCGGTTCCGGCTGCACGTTGCACGCTTTGCCCTGCGGGGAGTTCCTCCTCGGCGCCCCGGCCCTTCCCGTCGTGCCGCGCGAGGACCCGGAGCGCTGCCTCGGGGCGGAAGTCGGCGCGGCGCTGCCGCAGGGGGCGGAGGCTTCCGGCCTGCGCCGTCTCGCGAGCGAGATCGAGATGTGGCTGCATGGCCTGGCACCCGGCGGCGCGGCGGGCGCGCCCAACGCGCTGTGGCTCTGGGGCGCATCCGGCGCGCCGGCGCGGCCGGCGCCGGGTGCAACCCTCGCGCAGTGGCAGGCGTATGGGGCGGACGCATTCGTCGACGGGCTGTGGCATCTTCACGGCCAGCGCGCCGGCGCGCTGCCGCGCGACTTCGGCGCCCTCGGGGGCGCGGTTGGCGGCAGTGCCGTGCTCATGCTGCGCGTCGCGCAGGAGTTACAAGCCTCGATGTCGGGACATTTCCTGGAAGCCCTCGCCGCCCTGGACGCACGCTTCATCGAGCCGGCCGTCGCCGCGCTCGGGCGCGGCGCACTGCGCTCGCTCACCGTGCTCGCCAACGACCGCTGCCTGCAGCTGCACCCGGGTGCCTCGTGGCGCTTCTGGCGCCGGGGCCGTACCGGTTCCGAGGCGCTGCGGTGAACCTTCGGATCGTGCGGCGGAGCCCCGGGGGCGCCGCGCTCGCCGGGCTCCACCCGGTGCTGGCCCGGGTCTATGCCGCGCGCGGGGTGACCTCGCCTGCCGATCTCGACCAGTCCCTCGAGCGCCTGCTGCCGGTCGGCACGCTCGAGGGCATACCGGCCGCAGTGGAGCTGCTGCTCGCGCACCGCGAGCGGTCCGTGCTGGTGGTCGGGGACTTCGATGCCGACGGCGCCACCTCCAGTGCCCTGATGGTGCGTGCGCTGCGCGCGCTGGGATTTTCGGGCGTGGATTTCCTGGTCCCCAACCGCTTCGAGTTCGGGTACGGGCTGACACCGGAGATCGTGGCGCTCGCGCGCACCCGCTCCCCGAGCCTCATCGTCACCGTCGACAACGGCGTGTCGAGCAATGCGGGCGTCGCTGCGGCGCGCGCCGCCGGCATCGACGTGCTGATCACCGACCACCACCTGCCCGGCAGCGAGCTGCCGGCGGCCAACGTCATCGTCAACCCGAACCTGCCGCGCAGCGAGTTCGGCAGCCGCAGCCTCGCCGGCGTCGGCGTCGCCTTCTACGTGATGGCGGCGCTCAAGCGCCGTATCGACGAGGCCGGGCTGTCCGCGCCCGGCGCGGGCAGCGTGGCCGCGTACCTGGACCTGGTGGCGCTCGGCACGGTCGCCGACGTGGTGCCCCTGGATGCCAACAACCGCGTGCTGGTCGCGCAGGGCCTGAAGCGCATCCGCGCCGGGCGGTGCGTGCCGGGCATCCGGGCGCTCCTGGGGCTCGCCGGCCGCGAGCGCGCCGAACTCACCGCCACCGATCTCGCCTTCGCGGTCGCGCCGCGCCTCAACGCCGCCGGCCGCATCGATGACATGTCCATCGGCATCCAGTGCCTGCTCGCCGACGACGATGCGGAGGCCGCCGCCCTGGCCGCACGCCTGGACGAACTCAACCAGGAACGCCGCACCATCGAGGCGCGCATGCAGCAGGAGGCGATCCAGGCGGTGCGCGTGCTGCGTGAGCCGGACGCATCGGTCGCGCGCTCCGGGGTGGTGCTGTTCGACCCCTCCTGGCACCAGGGCGTCGTGGGGCTGGTCGCCAGCCGCGTCAAGGAGCGCCTGCAGCGCCCGGTGATCGCCTTCGCGCCCGCCGACGAGGCGACGCTGCGCGGCTCGGCGCGCTCCATCCCCGGGGTGCACATCCGCGACGTGCTCGATGCCGTCGCCGCGCGCGAGGCGGACCTCATCAGCCGCTTCGGCGGCCATGCGATGGCGGCCGGACTCACGCTCGAGCGGCGCCACCTCGACCGCTTCGCGCGCGCCTTCGACGCCGAGGTCGCTCGCTGGCTCGCGCGCCTGTCCGGTGCCGATGCGGTCGAGACCGACGGCGAACTCAGGGGTGAGGAGATCGCGCTGGAGACGGCGCGTGCGCTGCGCGGCGGGGGACCGTGGGGGCAGGCCTTCCCGGAGCCAACCTTCGACGGACTCTTCGCCATCAAGAGCGCGCGCGTGGTGGGTGCCAAGCACCTGAAGCTGTGGGTGGAGGAGCCCGCCAGCGGCCGCACCTACGATGCGATCGCCTTCAATCACCTCGAGGAGGGCGCCGAGTTCGTGCCCCCGCAGGGACTTGCGCAGCTGGTCTACCGGCTGGACGTGAACGAGTACCAGGGCGAGCGGCGCCTGCAGCTCCTGGTGGATCACCTGCTCGCACCCGGCGCCTGAGGCGCTCGCGGCGTGGTAGCATCCGCAGCCCCCTCCGCCACCCCGTCCTCTTGGAAAAGCCCATGGAAGTCAACCAGATCCGTCGTCAGCTCAAGGACCTCGCCGAGCGCATCCAGGGCCTTCGGGGGTTTCTTTGAGTACGACCGCAAGCGCGAACGCCTCGAGGAAGTAACCCGCGAGCTGGAGGATCCGGCCATCTGGTCCAATCCGCCGCGGGCCCAGGAGCTGGGGCGCGAGCGCGCCCGCCTGGAGGCGGACACCGCCGAGATCGACCGCACCGCCAAGGGCATCGAGGATGCCGGGGAACTCCTGGAGCTCGCCGAGGGCGAGAACGACGAGGCCGCGGCGCGCGACATCGAGAAGGATGCCGGCCGGCTCGAGACCGACGTGCGTCACCTCGAGCTCAAGCGCATGTTCTCCGGCAAGATGGATTCCCACAACGCCTTCCTCGACATCCAGGCCGGCGCCGGTGGCACCGAGGCGCAGGACTGGGCGCAGATGCTGCTGCGCATGTACTTGCGCTGGGCGGCCGCGCGCGGCTTCAGCGCCGAGGTGATCGACTCGAACCCCGGCGAGGTCGCCGGCATCAAGAGCGCGAGCGTCGAGATCAAGGGCGAGTACGCCTACGGCTGGCTGCGCACCGAGACCGGCGTGCACCGCCTGGTGCGCAAGTCGCCATTCGACTCCGGCAACCGCCGCCACACCTCGTTCGCCTCGGTGTTCATCTCCCCCGAGGTGGATGACGACATCGAGATCGAGATCAACCCGGCCGACCTCAAGGTCGACGTCTACCGCTCCTCGGGAGCCGGCGGCCAGCACGTCAACAAGACCGAGTCCGCGGTGCGCATCACGCACGCGCCGAGCGGCATCGTGGTCGCCTGCCAGAACGAGCGCAGCCAGCACAAGAACCGCTCGACGGCCATGAAGATGCTGAAGGCCAAGCTCTACGAGCTCGAGGTCAACAAGCGCAACGCCGCCGCCAAGGTGCTGGAGGATTCCAAGTCAGACGTCAGCTGGGGCAACCAGATCCGCTCCTACGTGCTCGACCAGTCGCGGATCAAGGACCTGCGCACCGGGGTCGAGGTCGGCAACACCGGCGCGGTGCTCGATGGCGCCCTCGACCAGTTCATGGAGGCCTCGCTCAAGGCGGGCGTGTAATTCAATGAGTGACAAGAAGCACGGCGCCGGCGGCGGTCCCACGGGCCACGACGGCGACGAGAACAAGCTGATCGCCGAGCGCCGCGCGAAGCTCTCGCACCTGCGCGAAGGCGGCGCGGCCTACCCCAACGACTTCCGGCGCGATGCGCTCGCCGGCCAGCTGCACGCGGCCTACGGCGAGCGCGACGAGGAGTGGCTGACGGCGCACCCCACGCGGGTGCGCGTCGGCGGTCGCCTGATGTTCAAGCGCCTGATGGGCAAGGCGAGCTTCGCCAAGATCGCCGACCGCACCGGGCAGATCCAGCTGTTCCTGCAGGCCGAGGCGCTCGGCGCCGGGTACGACGCCTTCAAGGGCTGGGACGTCGGGGACATCCTCGGCGCAAGCGGGGTGCTGTTCCGCACCAAGACCGGCGAGCTGTCGGTGCGGGTGGACGAGGTGCGGCTGCTGGTGAAGTCGCTGCGGCCGCTGCCGGACAAGTGGCACGGCCTTGCCGACACCGAGACGCGCTACCGGCAGCGGTACGTCGACCTCATCGTGAGCGAGCCCTCGCGCCAGGTGTTCCGTACGCGCACGCGCATCATCCGCTACCTGCGCGACTTCCTGGACTCACTCGACTTCCTCGAGGTCGAGACCCCGATGATGCACCCGATCCCGGGCGGGGCCGCGGCGCGCCCGTTCCGCACGCACCACAATGCGCTCGACCTGGACATGTACCTGCGCATCGCGCCGGAGCTGTACCTGAAGCGCCTGGTGGTGGGGGGGTTCGAGCGCGTCTACGAGATCAACCGCAATTTCAGGAACGAAGGGCTGTCGACGCAGCACAACCCCGAGTTCACGATGCTCGAGCTGTACCTCGCGTACGCCGACTATCGCGACATCATGGACTGGATCGAGAAGGCGCTGCGCGGGCTCGCCGAGACCCTGCACGGCGGCCAGGAGGTCACCTACCAGGGGCGTGCCTACGACCTGTCCAGGCCCTTCCGCCGCGTGACGGTGGAGCAGTCGATCATCGAGCACAACCCGGGGATCGATCCGCTGTCGCTGCGCGACGTGACCTACCTGCGCAAGCGCTGCGAGCAGCTCGGCATCAAGTTCGACCCCCAGGACGGCGCGGGCAAGCTGCAGATGGAGCTGTTCGAGAAGACCGCCGAGAGCACGCTCATGGATCCGACTTTCGTGTATGCCTACCCGGCGGAGGTCTCGCCGCTGTCGCGACCGAACGATGCCGACCCGTTTCTCACCGACCGCTTCGAGTTCTTCATGGCCGGGCGCGAGATCGCCAATGGCTTCTCCGAGCTCAACGACCCGGAGGACCAGGCGGCGCGCTTCCGCGCCCAGGTCGCCCGCAAGGACAAGGGCGACGAGGAGGCCATGTTCTACGACGGGGACTACGTGCGGGCGCTCGAGTACGGGCTGCCGCCGACCGCGGGGCTGGGCGTGGGCATCGACCGCCTCGTGATGTTCTTCACCGACTCGCCCTCCATCCGGGACGTGATCCTCTTCCCGCACATGCGGCCGGAAGCGGAATAGGACCTTGCGGGCACTGGCTGGAGCCGCGTCCCTTTCCTACTCCGGCAGCGCGTAGGGCAGCGGTAACGCGCGAGCCTCCGTGCGTGCGCCCGCGGGCGCGGCCGCAGCCGCGTCGGCCGCAAGCGCCGTAACCGCCAGGAACTCGGTCCGCCCGTCGGGACGCAGCGCCGCGCGCACGACCTCGAAGCTGCGGCCATCGCCAAGCGTTCCGGTCGTTCCAGGGCTGAGCGCTGCGGCATCGGCGGCCTCGAAGCGCTGCATGCGCCGCTTCACCCGCCCCCGGTAGTGCGCGCGGGCGATCACCTCCTGCCCGGTGTAGCAGCCCTTGTCGAATGCGATGCCGCCGAGCACGTCGAGGTTGAGCATCTGGGCGACGAAGGCTTCGCTGGTCGCGGCATGCACCTGGGGTGCGCCGGCGGCGATGGCGGCGAGTTCCCACGCGCGTGGGCTCGTCGTGGGCAAGCCGGACGCGGGGGCCATGACCGGACGCACCGAGACAACACGACTGGGCGACTCCCCGATTCGGACGATATGGGCATCCCCCTCGCGGGCAACGCCCCCGGCCTGCGCAATCCCGAACGGCGATGATGCCTCCGCGTTTCCCAGCAGGCCTTCGATGTGCCACGCGGGGCTCTCATCCTGCAGGGTGACCTTCGCCCGCAGCACGAACTTGCCAAGCCGCGAGACCAGGACCGGTGCGAGTTCGCGCGCCGTCAGCGCCAGCAAGTCCGCCGGCCCGAGCTCGATGAGGCGCAGGAGCGCAATCACACGGCCCTGCGGATTGTGAAAGCCGGCCAGCAGCGCGCGCTGCGGCGTCAGCAGCTGCAGGTCCGCCGACAGCTGCCCCTGCAGAAACTTCACGGCATCAGGGCCGCGCACACGCACGGCGCCCAAGCTGTCAAGCGTTACCGAGTTCCAGGCCGCATTCATGTTGAGCGTTGTTTTTGCAGGGCGTTTCGTGGCCGCAGACGGTGAATTCTGGCAGACTAAATGGGTATGTCGACGCCCGATCGCAAGAGCTCGGCCCCAGTCCCCGCCGAACCTTCCACTTCACCGCCACCCGATGCTCCCGCCGCGCCGCCGCGCGAGATCGGGGGCCGCGACGGGCCCGAACCCACCCGCTTCGGCGACTGGGAAAAAGACGGGCGCTGTATCGATTTCTAACACGAGTCGCACATGCCGAGCCGACCGCTTTCGCCGCACCTCGGGGTGTACCGCTTCAAGTACACCCTCACGACCTCGATCCTGAACCGCTTCACCGGGGCCGCGCTCTCGGGCGGGTTCCTGCTCCTGGGGTACTGGCTCTTCGCGGTGGCTTCGGGCGAGGGGGCGCAGCAGCGGGCGCAGCAGCTGCTCGGGTCCTTCGTGCTGAAGCTCTTCTACGCCGGGCTCCTGTTCGCCTTCAGCTACCACCTGGTCGCGGGTATCCGGCACCTGGTGTGGGACACCGGCCGGGGGCTGGAGCGCGCACAGTCGCAGCGCAGCGCCTGGATCGTGGGGATCGCGAGCGTGCTCCTCACCCTTGTGCTGCTGTGGGCCTTCTTCTGCCCCCGGGGTGCCGCATGAGCCTGTCGAGCCCGCTGCGCCAGGTGCTCGGCACCGGACCTGCACACTCCGGCGTGCACCACTGGTGGGTGCAGCGCCTGACCTCCATCGCGCTCGTGCCGCTGTCGGTGTGGTTCGTGGTGTCGCTGTGGTGCCTGCCCGGGCTCGATCACGCCACGGTGACCGCCTGGCTGCGGCAGAGCTGGACGGCACTTCTCATGATCCTGTTCGTGCTCACGGCTGCCTGGCACTCGAACCTCGGGCTGCAGGTGATCATCGAGGACTACGTCCACGGCGCGGGCAGCCGCACGCTGCTCCTGGTGCTGGTGCGGTTCCTCAACGTGCTGGTGGCCGCCGCCGCCGCATTCGCGGTGCTCAAGGTGGCCTTCGGGAGCGCGGCGTGAGCGACTACACCTTTACCGATCACAGCTACGACGTGCTGGTCGTGGGTGCCGGCGGCGCCGGCCTGCGCGCGACCCTGGGCCTCGCCGAGGCCGGCCTCAGCACCGCCTGCATCACGAAGCTCTTCCCGACGCGCAGCCACACCGTGGCGGCCCAGGGAGGGATCTCTGCTGCGCTCGGCAACATGGGCGAGGACAACTGGCGCTGGCACATGTACGACACCGTGAAGGGGTCGGACTGGCTCGGCGACCAGGATGCGATCGAGCTCATGTGCAAGGAGGCGCCGGCGGCGGTGATCGAGCTCGAGCACTACGGCGTGCCGTTCTCGCGCACCGACCAGGGGCTCATCTACCAGCGTCCCTTCGGCGGCATGACGACGCACTACGGCAAGGGCGTCGCGCAGCGTACCTGCGCCGCGGCCGACCGCACTGGCCATGCGATGCTGCACACCCTCTACCAGCAGTCCATCAAGCACTCGGCGACGTTCTTCGTCGAGTACTTCGCCATCGACCTGATCATGGAGCAGGGCGAGTGCCGCGGGATCGTGGCCCTGAACCTGGCCGACGGCACCCTGCACCGCTTCCGCGCCCACATGACGATCCTGGCCACCGGCGGCTACGGGCGCGCCTACTTCTCCTGCACCTCCGCTCACTCCTGCACCGGGGACGGCAATGCCATGGTGCTGCGCGCGGGGCTGCCGCTGCAGGACATGGAGTTCGTCCAGTTCCACCCCACCGGCATCTACGGCGCCGGCTGCCTCATCACGGAAGGGGCGCGCGGGGAGGGCGGCTACCTCACCAACTCCAAAGGCGAGCGCTTCATGGAGCGCTATGCCCCCAATGCCAAGGACCTGGCCTCGCGCGATGTCGTGAGCCGCGCCATGACGGTCGAGATCCGCGAGGGCCGCGGCGTCGGTGCCGAGCACGACCACATCGACCTGCATCTGGAGCACCTGGGTCCGGCGGTCATCCACGAGCGCCTGCCCGGCATCGCCGAGACCGCGCGCATCTTCACCGGCGTCGACGTGACGCGGCAGCCGATCCCGGTGCTACCGACGGTGCACTACAACATGGGCGGCATCCCGTGTAATTACCGCGGTGAGGTCGTCGCCCCGCGCGGTGGTGACCCGGACGCGGTGATCCCGGGGCTCATGGCGGCCGGTGAGGCGGCCTGTGTCTCCGTGCACGGGGCCAACCGCCTCGGCAGCAACTCCCTCCTGGACCTCGTGGTGTTCGGGCGCGAGGCGGCACGGCGCTGCGCCGAGATCATCAGGCCCGGCGAGCGCCACAAGCCGTGGGCCAAGGACGCCGGCGACTCCGCGGTCGCCCACCTGGACAGGCTGCGCAACGCCAAGGGCAGCCGCGGCACGGCTGCGATCCGTCTGGAGATGCAGAAGACCATGCAGGTGGATGCGGCGGTGTTCCGTACCGCCCAGACCCTGGCCCAGGGCGTGGACAAGATCGGCGCCACCTTCGCCTCCTTCGCCGACGTGCGGGTCACGGACCGCTCGCTGGTGTGGAACTCGGACCTCATCGAGACGCTGGAGCTGGAGAACCTGCTGCTGCAGGCGACCGCCACCATCCAGTCCGCCCTCAACCGCACCGAGAGCCGCGGGGCGCACGCCCGCGAGGACTTCCCGCAGCGCGATGACGTGAACTGGATGAAGCACACGCTGTGCTGGGTGGAGGGGCCGAAGCAGGTGCGCTTCGACTACCGCCCGGTGCACCTGAACACGCTCACCGGCGAGGTCGAGACGATCCCGCCGAAGGCGCGTACCTACTGAAGGATCATCCGCGATGGCCGAATTTCGCCTGCCCCCCAACTCGCGCATCGTCGGCGGGATCACCCACCCGAAGCCGGCCGGGGCCGCCGAGACGCGCACGGTGCGCATCTACCGCTTCAATCCGGACTCGGGCGAGAACCCGCGCCTGGACACCTTCACGCTGGAGCTGAAGAGCTGCGGCCCGATGGTGCTCGATGCGCTCATCCAGCTGAAGGCGGCCGTCGACTCCTCGCTCACCTTCCGCCGCTCGTGCCGCGAGGGCATCTGCGGCTCGTGCGCCATGAACATCAACGGGGTCAACCGCCTGGCCTGCACCACGGCCCTGTCGGATCTCAAGGGTGAGATCCGCATCTACCCGCTGCCGCACATGCCCGTCATCAAGGACCTGGTGCCCGACCTCACCACGTTCTACGCGCAATACGCCGCGGTGAAGCCCTGGCTGCAGAGCAGCACGCCGCCGCCGCCGGACAAGGAGCGGCTGCAGAGCAAGGAGGAGCAGGAGAAGATCGACCGGCCGGCCGCCTGCATCCTGTGCGCCTGCTGCTCGACTGCCTGCCCGAGCTACTGGTGGAACAGCGACAAGTACCTGGGGCCGGCGGCGCTCATGGCGGCCTACCGCTGGATCATCGACAGCCGCGACGAGGCCACGGGCGAGCGGCTGGATGCGCTCGAGGATCCCTACCGCCTCTACCGGTGCCACACGATCATGAACTGCACCGATGCCTGCCCCAAGGACCTGAACCCGGCGCGCGCCATCGCCGAAATCAAGAAGATGATGCTCGAGAGGCAGTCATAGAAGATGAGTCAGGAACCGGCTGAGGGGGACCTCGGGCGCACCCTGTGGCGCTGCCGACGGGGCATGAAGGAGCTCGACCTGCTCCTGGAGCGCTACGGGCGCAGCCGGCTGCCGCAGGCGCCCGAGGCGACCCGCCGCTCCTTCGAGCGGCTCCTGGAGCTGCCCGACCCGTTACTGGCCGGCTACTTCCTCGGGGGGATCGAGCCCCCCGATGCCGCCACGGCCGAACTTGTGAGGCAGATCCGGGCTTATGTCGCTTGAGGGGCCCGGGAGGGGCTATCCTGCGGATGAAGGACCCGCCCGGATACACGATGCTGAACTTTCACGCGAGCTTACAGTCTACCGAAGCTCAACGCCGGCGCCGTTCCTGCGGGCTTTAGCAGGCGCGCATGAGCGCCGATGTCAGTGATCTGAGTCTGGTCCGCCGCGTGCAGCGCGGGGACAAGGGGGCCTTTGATGCGCTGGTGCTCAAGTACCAGCACAAACTGGTCAAGCTGGTGATGCGCTACGTGCGTAACCCGGCGGAAGCCGAGGACATCGCCCAGGAGGCCTTCATCAAGGCGTACCGGGCCCTGCCCCAGTTCCGCGGCGACAGCGCGTTCTATACCTGGCTTTACAGGATTGCCATCAATACCGCCAAGAATGCCGTCGTGTCCCGCGATCGCAGCCCGATCGACTACGAGCTCGACCGCCATGGTGAAGAGAATTACGACATGCAGGGCCGCATGAAGGATTCGGAAACTCCGGAGGGGCTGGTCCTCACCGATGAGATACGCTCGACGGTGAATGCCGCGATCGACGAGCTGCCGGAGGACCTGCGCACCGCGATCGTGCTGCGCGAGCTCGAGGGCCTGTCCTACGAGGAGATCGCCGCCGCCATGGACTGCCCGGTGGGCACGGTGCGCTCGCGCATCTTCCGGGCGCGCGAGGCGATCGACAAGCGCCTGCGCGAAGTATTCGAAGGCGGCCTGGGCCGCACCGAGGAACTGGGATGAACGAGGAACTCGACAGTCAGCTGTCCGCGATGTTCGACGACGAGCTGCCGCACGAGGAGTGCGAGCTGCTGGCGCGGCGCCTCTCGCGCGACGAGGGGCTCAAGGCGCGGTGGGGCCGCTATGCAGTCGTCGGCGCCGTGATCCGCGCCGAGCGCGGCGTGCGGCTGAACGCGCCGCTGGCCGGCCGGGTGAGCGCGGCCATCCGCACGGAGCCGGAACTCGAGCGCGCAGTGCCGGCAGTGGCGGCGCGCGCGCGCCTCGGGTGGTGGCAGCCTGCGCTGGGCGGCGCGCTTGCCGCCGGGGTTGCCGCGGTATCGATCCTGTGGCTGCGCGGCCAGGTGCCGCTCACCACCGTGCCGGTGACCGCGCAGCGCGCGCCCCAGGCGCTCGGCAACGATCCCAACCCCTACGTGACGCCGAGGCTCGTGGCCGCGCACTCGTCCCCGGTGCCCAGCACCCAGCTCGCCAACTACGTGGTGGCCCACAGCATGGTGTCCTCGCCCATGGCGCGCGGCAACCTGCTGTCGGCCTTCATCACCAGTGAGTCGAGCGCGCCCGAGCCCGTGAAGACGGACCTTGCGGGCAATGCGAAGTAGCGAGGGACTCATCGCCTTCGCGCTCGGCTGCCTGGTGGCCGGGAGCGCCGTGGCCGAGGAGCCCGCGCAGTGGCTCGAGCGCATGAACCAGGCGCTCAACTCCCGCAACTACGACGGCACCTTCTCCCACTGGCACGGCGGCCAGGTGGAGATGCTGCGCATCATCCACCGCATGCAGGACGGCAACGTCTCCGAGCGGCTGGCATCGCTGGATGGCTCCGGGCGCGAGTTCATCCGCAGTGGCGCCACGCTGTCGTGCTACCTGCCTGACAAGCGCACCGTGGTGGTCGAGCAGCGCCCGGCCCAGGAGCCGCTGGTGGGCTTCCCGGCCGTGAACCAGCAAACGGCCGAGTTCTACGACATCCGCGAGGTGGCGCGCACGCGCTTCAACCGCCGCGACACGCACGTCATCACGGTCACGCCGCGCGATGCCTACCGCTACGGCTACCGGCTGTGGATCGACGACTCGACCGCGATGCCGCTCAAGACCCAGCTGTGCGACTCGCACGGCCAGGTGATCGAGCAGATCGTGTTCGCAAGCCTCACCGTGTCCTCGCACATCCCCGACGCAGCCTTCAAGCCCGAGGTCTCCACCGAGGGCTTCCAGTGGGTGCGCGAGGTGCACCCGGCGCAGCTCGCGCCCGCACCGGACTCCCCTGCCTGGAGCGCCATGCGCCTGCCGCCGGGATTCCACATGACGGTGCGCCAGGCCCAGACGCTGCCCGGCTCATCGCAGCCGGTCGACCACCTGGTGTTCAGCGACGGGGTGGCGTTCGTCTCGGTGTTCGTCGAGCACCGCGAGGTGAGCCTTGCGCCCGGCGGCGCGGCCCCCCAGCCGGCGAGCGCCACCGACGACGCCTCCGAGGCCGCCGCGGTCGGCTCCAGCTCCGCCTTCTCGACCGTGGTCGACGGGCACCGCGTGACCGCGGTCGGCGAGGTGCCCCCCGAGACCGTGCAGTTCATCGCCACCCAGGTGAAGGCGACCGGGACCGCGGGCGCCGTCCACGGCCGCCCGTGAGCGCGGCCGCAGGCCTCACCCTCGTGCAGCGGCACGAGTGCGAGCTGTGCGAGGCCATGCTCGGGGAGCTCGAGCGCCTCGGGCGCCGGATCCCGCTGCCGCCCGTCACGCTCGTGGACGTCGACTCCGACCCGACCCTGAAGCGCCGCCACGGGCTGGATGTCCCGGTGCTGCTCCTGGACGGCTCGGTGGTGTGCCGCCACCGCCTGGACACGGCCGAGCTCTTGAGGCTCCTGGGGAGCCCCGCACGGCCGTAGGGCAGGGCGGGCGGCACCCCACGCACGCGGGCCTCGGCCGGCCGCAGAAGCGGCGCAAGACCTCTCGTAAGTACCCGTTTCTTCCCTATAATCCGCCCGCCCGCTTGGATCCCATGGCGCGGCGATGCGTCCCGGCAGCTCCTCGCTCAAGGCTTCATGCGGCACATACGTAATTTCTCCATCATCGCGCACGTCGATCACGGCAAGTCGACCCTGGCCGATCGCTTCATCCAGATCTGCGGCGGCCTTGCCGACCGCGAGATGCAGGCGCAGGTCCTGGATTCCATGGAGCTCGAGCGCGAGCGGGGCATCACGATCAAGGCCCAGAGCGTCACGCTCTACTACGCGGCGCGCGACGGGGAGCGCTACCAGCTGAACATGATCGACACCCCCGGTCACGTGGACTTCTCCTACGAGGTGTCCCGGTCGCTCGCGGCCTGCGACGGGGCGCTCCTGGTGGTCGATGCCTCCCAGGGCGTGGAGGCCCAGAGCGTCGCCAACTGCTACACGGCCATCGAGCAGGGGCTGGAGGTGGTGCCGGTCATCAACAAGATCGACCTGCCCTCGGCCGACCCGGAGCGCGTCACCCGCGAGATCGAGGAGATCATCGGCATCGAGGCCACCGATGCGGCCCGGGTCAGCGCCAAGACCGGCGAGGGAGTGGCGGAGCTCCTGGAGATCCTGATCCGCCGCATCCCGGCGCCGCGCGGGGACCCGGATGCCCCCCTTCAGGCCCTCATCATCGACTCCTGGTTCGACAACTACGTCGGCGTGGTGTCGCTGGTGCGCGTGGTCAACGGCAGCCTCAAGACCGGCGACAAGATCCGCGTGGTCTCGACCGGGCGCGCGCACGTGGCCGACCGCCTCGGGCGCTTCACGCCGAAGGCGACCGTGCAGCAGGTCCTCGCCGCCGGCGACGTCGGCTTCGTGGTGGCCGGGATCAAGGAGATCGACGGCGCCCCGGTCGGGGACACGATCACCCTCGAGAACCGCCCCGCGTCGAGCCCGCTGCCCGGCTTCAAGCAGATCAAGCCGCGCGTGTTCGCCGGCCTGTTCCCGGTGAACTCGGACGACTACGAGAAGTTCCGCGACGCGCTCTCCAAGCTGCGCCTGAACGACTCCGCGCTGCACTACGAGCCGGAAGTCTCCGGGGCCCTGGGCTTCGGCTTCCGCGTCGGGTTCCTCGGCCTCCTGCACATGGACATCGTGCAGGAGCGTCTGGAGCGCGAGTACGAGCTCACCCTCGTCACCAGCGCCCCGACCGTGGTCTACGAGGTGCTCAAGACCGACAACTCGCTCGACTACGTGGACAACCCGGCCAAGCTCCCGCCGCTCAATGAGATCGAGGAGATCCGCGAGCCGATCATCACGGCGAACATCCTCGTGCCGCCGGACCACGTGGGCGCAGTGCTCAAACTGTGCAACGACAAGCGTGGCAAGCAGAAGAAGATGCTGTACCTGGGGACCCAGGTGTCGCTCCAGTACGAGCTGCCGCTCGCGGAAGTGGTGCTCGACTTCTTCGACCGCCTGAAGTCGGTGAGCCGCGGCTATGCCTCCTTCGACTACGAGTTCAGCCACTTCGAGGCCGCCCCGCTGGTCAAGCTCGACATCCTCATCAACGGGGACACGGTCGACGCGCTGTCCATCATCGTGCACCGCGAGAGCGCCTATCAGCGCGGACGGGAGCTGGTGGACAAGATGCAGGAGCTGATCCCGCGCCAGATGTTCGAGGTGGCGGTCCAGGCGGCCATCGGCAGCGCCGTGATCGCGCGCGCCACGGTGAAGGCGCTGCGCAAGAACGTGCTCGCCAAGTGCTACGGCGGCGACGTCAGCCGCAAGCGCAAGCTCCTGGAGAAGCAGAAGGAAGGCAAGAAGCGCATGAAGCAGCTGGGCCACGTCGAGATCCCGCAGGAGGCGTTCCTGGCGGTGCTGCAGGTCGGACGCAAACAATAAGAGAACCCCATGCTACAGACCCTCAAACCGCTGATCGAGCTGCTGTCCTGGCTGGCACTGCCGGTGACGCTGGTGTGCATCGCCGATGACTGGTTCCTGCGCCCGCGCCGCCAGCTGCGCGCCGCCCCGGGCGGGCAGGGCGAGCGCGACAGCCCGGTGATGTCGATCCTCTACAGCGTGCTGCCGGTGCTGATCATCGCCGCGGTGGTGCGCCTGCTGGTCTCGGAGACCCTCGACTTCAGCGCCGTGCTGTTGGGGATCACCGTGGTCACCGGCATCGTCTGGGCGATCGACAGCCTGCTGGTGCGGCCGCAGCGCGTGGCGCTCGCCACCGCCGCCGGGCGCGACCCGGCGCTGATCGCCGAGCCCGGCACCGTCGACTACGCACGCAGCTTCTTCCCGGTGGCGCTCGTGGTGCTGCTCCTGCGCTCGTTCATCTTCGAGCCGTTCCGCATCCCCTCCGACTCGATGATGCCGACGCTGCTCGACGGGGACTTCATCATCGTCAACAAGTACGCCTACGGGCTGCGCCTGCCGGTGATCAACAAGAAGATCGTCGCCGTCGGGGAACCGCAGCGCGGCGACGTGGTGGTGTTCCGCTACCCGCCCAACCCGAGCGTCAACTTCATCAAGCGCCTGGTGGGCCTGCCCGGTGACCACGTCGAGGTGCGCGACAACCACATCTACGTCAACGGCCAGCCGGTCGAGTCGCAGCCGGACAAGGAGCGCTTCTCCGACGGCTGCTACGTCAACTTCGTGCAGGCGAAGGAGAAGCTCGGCAACCACGAGCACATCGCCATGTACTGCCCGGTGGCCATCGACCGCCAGCCGGTGCTGCCCTCGTGCAACCGCCGCGGCGTGCGCGGCTACGTGTGCGGGGACGAGGACGCCCCCGGGGGTGGCAAAATCGGGCCCTTCGACGGCATCGTGCCCCCCGGCCACTACCTCATGATGGGGGACAATCGCGATAACAGTGACGACGGTCGCAGTTGGGGCTGGGTTCCTGAGGAGAATCTCGTCGGCAGGGCGAGCCGGATCTGGTTCAATTGGGACCTGGGTCGCAGTGGCGGCCCGAAGTGGAGCCGGATCGGCACCAAGATCCCCTGAAGGCGCTTCGGGGGCGGGCCCTGCGCAAGCTTGTGTGAGGAACACTACGATGACGCGTAACCGACAACTGGGCGTGACGGCCCTCGGCTGGCTGATCCTCCTGACCCCGTTCGCCATCGTGATCTACGCCGGGATCCGGGCGACCCCCGTGTACCTGAACTACATGAAGGTCGTGAAGGCGGTCGACGGCACGGCTTCCGAGCTCAAGGGCGGCGGCGCCAACGCCACCAGCATCAAGAACGCCATCGACCGCCACTTCGAGATCGACATGGTGAACTACCCCGACTCGAAGGACTTCAAGATCACCCGCGACAACGGCGCCTGGGTGATCGAGGCGCAGTACGATGACGAGGCGCCGCTCTTCAGCAACGTCTCGCTGCACTTCGCGTTCGACAAGGTGACGCGCATCGGCGGCGGCTCTGGCGGCGACTGAGACCGCCGCGCGCCGATGAGCGGCACGGACTGGCCGGCGCGCTGGCTCGAGGAGCGCCTGCAGTATCGCCCCGCCGAGCTTTCCCTGTTCCGCGCGGCCCTCACCCACCGCAGCGCGGCGGGCGCCAACAACGAGCGCCTGGAGTTCCTGGGGGATGCCGTCCTCAACCTCCTGATCGCCCAGGCCCTGTACGTGGCCTACCCCAAGGCCCCGGAAGGGGACCTGAGCCGCCTGCGCGCCCGCCTGGTGAGCCGCGAGCCGCTCGCTGAAATCGCCCTCGGGCTGGACCTCGGCGAGGTACTGCAGCTGGGCTCGGGCGAGCTCAAGAGCGGCGGCTTCCGCCGCGAGTCGATCCTGGCCGATGCCTTCGAGGCGCTGTGCGGGGCGGTCTACCTGGACGGGGGCCTGGCCGCGGTGGCGCCGATCGTCGAGCGCCTCTTCGGCCCGCGTCTTGCCACGCTGCCGGCGGCCGAGACCCTGAAGGATGCCAAGACCCGCCTGCAGGAGTACCTGCAGGCCCGGGGGCTCGAGCTGCCACAGTACGAGGTCACCGCGGTCAGTGGCGAGGACCATGCCCAGGAGTTCACCGTGCGGTGCACGGTGGCCCGGCCGGCCACGGCGACCCTCGGGGAGGGCCTGAGCCGGCGCCGGGCGGAGCAGGAGGCCGCCGAGCGCATGCTCGAGACGCTCACCGCACGAAGCGTTTAGGATCGCTCCCCGTGACACCTTCCGCGGACACCCCCTACCGCAGCGGCTTCGCTGCGCTCGTCGGCCGGCCGAACGTCGGCAAGTCGACGCTCCTGAACGCCCTCGTTGGCACCAAGCTCTCGATCGTCACCCCGAGGCCGCAGACGACCCGGCACCGGATCCTCGGCATCTACACCTCGGATGCGGTTCAGATCGCGTTCGTGGATACCCCCGGCCTGCACGATGCGGCCAGCCGCGCCCTCAACAAGGCCATGAACCGCACGGCCGCCGCCGCCCTCGAGGACGCCGACATCGTGGTGCTGGTGGCCGAGGCCCTCAAGTGGACGGCAGAGGACGAGGCGGTGCTCAGGCGCATCGCACGTGCCGGCCGGGCCGCGATCGCCTGTATCAACAAGGTCGACACCGTCCGTCCCCGCGCGCGCCTGCTGCCCTACCTCGCCGAGATGGCCGCGCGCCACCCGTTCCTCGAGGTGGTGCCGGTGTCGGCGCTCAAGGCCGACAACATCGAGGCGCTGCGCGGGAGCATCGCGCGGCACCTGCCGCCGGCGCCGAAGATGTTCCCGGACGGGGAGCTGACCGACCGCAGCGTCCGCTTCCGCATCGCCGAGGCCATCCGCGAGAAGCTCACCCTCGAGCTCAACCAGGAGGTCCCCTACGGGATCGCGGTCGAGGTCGAGAAGATGGAGGAGGGCGAGGGACAGCTTGGGGTCGATGCCGCCATCTGGGTCGACCGCGAGGGGCAGAAGCCGATCGTGATCGGCGCCAAGGGCGAGCGCCTGAAGCGGGTGGGGCGTGCGGCGCGGCTCGCGCTGAACGAGCAGCTCGGTGCGCGGCTGCACCTGAACCTGTGGGTCAAAGTGCGCGAGAATTGGGCCGACAATGCCCGTGCCCTGAAGGAACTCGGACTGGAATGACCCGCAGCGCGCGCCGCATCGACATCACCCCGGGGTACCTGCTGCACCACCGCCCGTGGCGCGACACGAGCCGCATCCTGGACGTGCTCACCCGCGAACACGGGCGGCTGACGCTGTTCGCGCGCGGCGTGCGCGCGCCGCGCTCGAAGCTCGCCCCGGTGCTGCAGCCGTTCCAGCCGCTGCTGGTCTCGTTCAGCGGCCGCGGCGAGGCCGCCCAGCTCACGCACGCGGAGCTCGCCGGCGCGGTCCCGGCCCTGCCGGCGGCCGCCCTCATGAGCGCGTTCTACCTGAACGAGCTGCTCCTGAAGCTGACCACGCGCCACGACCCCCTGCCGGAGCTCTACGACCACTACCACGCGGCGCTTGCCGGCCTGCGCGCGGGCGCGCGCCTGGAGGCGGTGCTGCGCCAGTTCGAGAAGCAGCTCCTCGAGGTGCTCGGCTACGGGGTCGACCTCACCACCGAATTCGCCGGCGGCACGCCGATCGCGGCCGGGCGCTTCTACCAGTTCCGTCCCGCCCAGGGCCTGTGCCCGGCGGCACCGGAGGCCGCGGGCGCCCTGTGCGGGGCCTCGATCATCGCCCTCGCCGCCGGGGACCTCACGGCCGCCCGCACGCTCGAGGATGCGCGGCGCCTCCTCGGGGCCGCGGTCGCGGCCTGTCTGGAAGGACGCACCCTCGCCACGCGCGAGGTGGCGCGGGCAGTGCTGCGCCGGGCGACCCCATGAAGAAGATCGCACTCGGATTCAACATCGACCACGTGGCGACGCTGCGCCAGGCGCGGCGCGCCAGCTTCCCGGACCCGATCACCGCGGCCCTGCTGGCGGAAGGCTGCGGCGCGGACAGCATCACGCTGCACCTGCGCGAGGATCGCCGGCACATCCAGGACGCCGACGTGCGCACCCTGCGCGGGCTGCTCAAGACCCACATGAACCTCGAGATGGCGGTCACCGAGGAGATGCTGCGCATCGCCACCGAGGTGCGCCCGCAGGACTGCTGCCTGGTGCCGGAGCGGCGCGCCGAGGTCACGACCGAGGGCGGCCTGGAGGTGGCCGGGGATGCCAGCCGCCTGCGCGATGCCTGCACGATGCTGCGGGAGGCCGGCATCCGCGTCTCGCTCTTCATCGACCCCGACCCGCGCCAGATCGATGCCGCCGCGGCGGTCGGCGCCCCCGTCATCGAGCTGCACACCGGCGCCTATGCCGAGGCGCAGGGCGAGGCCCGGGCGCGCCAGCTCGCCCGCCTCGTCGGCGCGGTGGACCGTGCCCAGGCCCTCAGGCTCACGGTGCATGCCGGCCACGGCCTGGACTACGACAACGTGCAGCCGGTGGCGGCCATCCGCGGGGTCGTCGAGCTCAACATCGGGTTTGCGATCATCGCGCGAGCGCTGTTCACGGGGCTCGAGAGCGCGGTGCGCGAGATGAAGGAGCTGATGCGGGCGGCGCGCCCATGATCTACGGCATCGGGGTCGACGTGCTCGAGGCCGAGCGCATCGTCAAGACACTCGAGCGCTTCGGGGAGCGCTTCACCTCGCACCTGCTGCTGCCGCAGGAGGCCGAGCAGCTGAAGCGCACGCAGCGTCCCGCTCGCTTCCTCGCCATGCGCTTCGCCGCCAAGGAGGCGATCGTCAAGGCGATGGGCACCGGCTTTGCGCACGGCATGTGGATCCGCGACGTCGGCGTGGTGCAGAACGCCTGGGGCAAGCCCGAGGTGATCTACTCCGAGCGTGGCGAGGAGGTGCGCCGCCGCTTCGGCATCGGCGAGGGCCACATCACCCTCACCGATGAGAAGGGCCTGGTGGTCGCGGTGGCCGTGCTCATGAGGGCCGCGTGAACACCCTGGTCTTCGACATCGAGACGGTGCCGGACGTCGAGCTCGGCCGGCGCCTGTACAACCTCGCGGGACTCGCCGATGCGCAGGTGGCGCGCGCCATGTTCGCGCTGCGGCGCCAGGGGACGGGCGGGGACTTCCTGCCGCTCGAGCAGCAGCGCGTCGTGGCGATCTCCTGCGTGCTGCGCAGCCGCGACGGGCTGAAGGTGTGGAGCCTCGGGGACCTCGGAAGCGGCGAGGGGGAGCTCATCCAGCGTTTCTTCGACGGCATCGACAAGTACTCACCGGACCTGGTCTCGTGGAACGGCTCGGGCTTCGACCTGCCGGTGCTCACCTACCGGGCGCTGCTGCACGGGGTGCAGGCGCCACGCTACTGGGAGACCGGGGAGGAGGACACGAGCTTCCGCTACAACAACTACCTGAGCCGCTATCACTGGCGCCACACCGACGTCATGGACGTGCTGGCCGGCTACCAGGCGCGCGGCCGGGTGTCGCTCGCCAACATGGCGATGCTGCTCGGCTTCCCGGGCAAGCTCGGCTTCGACGGCAGCCAGGTCTGGGATGCCTTCCAGGCCGGCAACCTCGCCGGGATCCGCGCCTACTGCGAGACCGACGTCCTGAACACCTGGCTCATCTGGCTGCGCTTCGCGCAGCTGCGCGGGATCCTCAGCCGCGAGGAGCACTCGGCCGAGCTCGATCGCGTCCGCGGCTTCCTGGCAGCACAGGCCGAACCGCACTTCGGGGAGTTCCTGAAGGCCTGGGAGGGCCGGTGAGCCGCGGCCGAGGCGCCGCCGCCCCGGCCCCTGTCGAGGAGACCGGCCTGTGTGCCGCCCTCACCAGCGAGGGCGAGGGCGTCGTGCACGGCGGCAAGACCGTATTCGTGGCCGGTGCCCTTCCCGGGGAGGAGATCCGGTTCCGCAGGCGCCGCCGCCACCGCCAGCACGACGAGGGTGAGCTGCTCGAGGTGCTCACCCCTGCAGCGGACCGGGTGGTCCCGCGCTGCCCCCACTTCGGGGTGTGCGGGGGCTGCGCCCTGCAGCACCTGAGCGGGGCGGCGCAGCTGGCTGCGAAGGCGGCCGAGCTGCGCGATACCCTGGCGCGCATCGCGAAGGTCGCCCCGGGGCGCTGGCTCGAGCCGCTCGCCGGACCTGCCTGGGGCTACCGCCGGCGTGCGCGCCTCGGGGTCAAGTTCGTCATCAAGAAGGGCGCGGTCGTGGTGGGGTTCCGCGAGCGCGCCGCGCCCTACATCGCGCAGCTCACGCAGTGCGAGGTCCTCAAGGCCCCGGCCGGGACGCTCATCGGGCCGCTGTCCGAGCTCGTCATGCAGCTCTCGATCCGCGAGCAGCTGCCGCAGATCGAGGTGGCCGTCGCCGACAACGCCACCGCGCTCGTGCTGCGGGTGCTGGCCGAGCCGACCGCCGACGACCTCGCGCGGCTGCGCGCCTTCGAGTCGCGGCATGGCTTGAGGCTCTACCTGCAGCCGCGCGGCATCGACAGCGTGGCCGCCCTGTCGGGCGCCGCGGAGCCGCTGCACTACCGCCTCGCGGGCCCCGACGTCACGCTCGAGTTCCTGCCGACGGACTTCATCCAGGTGAACGCGGAGGTGAACGCGCGCCTGGTCGACCGGGCGCTCGAGCTGCTGGCGCCGGAAGGCAGCTCGCGCGTGCTCGACCTCTTCTGCGGCCTCGGCAACTTCACGCTGCCGCTCGCGCGCCACGCCGGCGAAGTCGTCGGGGTCGAGGGCGATGCCGGGCTCATCGCTCGCGCCCGCCGCAACGCCGAGCGCAACGCGCTCGGCAACGCGAGCTTCCACGTGGCGGACCTGGCCGTCCCGGTCGAGGCGCAGCCCTGGGCGCGGGGCCGCTATTCGCACGTGCTCCTGGACCCGCCGCGCACGGGCGCGCGTGCCGTCCTGCCGTGGCTCGCCGGCGTCGGCGCCGCACGGGTGCTGTATATTTCCTGCCATCCGGGAAGCCTCGCCCGGGATGTGGGAGTGCTGGTGCACGAGCACGGCATGAAGCTGGAAGCGGCCGGGGTCGTCGATATGTTCCCGCACACCGCGCACGTCGAGTCGGTGGCGCTGCTTACGCCCGCATGAGTCTCGGGCCCCTGATGATCGACCTCGAGGGGACGAGCCTCACCCCCGAGGACCAGAAGCTGCTGCACCATCCGCTCGTGGGCGGGGTGATCCTATTCGCCCGCAACTACCGCGACCCGCCGCAGCTGGCCGCGCTCGTGGCCGCCATCCACGCGGCGCGCTCGCCGCCGCTCATCGTGGCGGTGGACCAGGAGGGCGGGCGCGTGCAGCGCTTCCGCGAGGGCTTCTCGCTGCTGCCCCCGGCGCGGCGCATCGGGCGTGAGTACGACCTGGACCCGAAGGCCGGGATCCAGCTGTCCCGCACCCTCGGGTGGCTCATGGCGGCGGAGCTGCGCGCCTGCGGGGTCGACATCTCCTTCGCACCCTGCGTGGACTTGGAGTACGGGGTGAACGAGGCCATCGGGGACCGGGCCTTCCACGGCACCCCGGAGGGGGTATCCCAGCTGGCCCTGGCCTGGATGACCGGCATGCGCGAGGCCGGCATGGCGGCCACGGCGAAGCACTTCCCGGGGCACGGGGCGGTGGTGGCCGACTCGCACCTGGTCCTGCCGGTGGACCGGCGGCCCCTGGTGGACCTGGATTCCGAGCTGACCCCCTACCGGCGGCTGATCGCCAACGGGCTGCCGGCGGTCATGGTGGCCCACATCCAGTTCCCGGCCGTGGATCCGAACCCGGCCAGCCTGTCCAGGTACTGGATTCGCGACGTATTACGCGGAGAGCTCGGCTTCCAGGGGGTAGTGTTCGCCGATGACCTGTCCATGAAGGGGGCAGCCGCCTTCGGGGACATCGTCTCCCGGGCACGGCAGGCCCTCGCGGCGGGCTGTGACATGTTACCGGTCTGCAACCATCGGCCGAGCGTGATCGAACTTCTGGACAAGCTCCACCTCGAGCCGCAGCCGGCCTCGGCCCTGCGCCTGGTGCGCCTGCACGGCCGCAGCGGCGCCCCGGACCGCGCCGCGCTTGCGGCCCTGCCGGAGTGGCAGCGGGCCCGCGAGCGGCTCGCCCAGGCCGCACAGGCCCCCGCGCTCAAGCTCGACGGCGAGGGCCGCCTGTCATGAACAACTGGTCGATCGAGGCCTGGCAGCGCCTGATCGAGAATGCGCCCGAGGGCATCGTGATCTGCGACGCCCAGGCCAACGACCACCCCGTGGTGTTCGTGAATGCCGCCTTCGCGCAGCTGTGCGGCTACCCCGTCGACTCGCTCATGGGCACGAACCTGCGCATCCTGCAGGGCACCGACCGCGACCAGGAAGGCCGCGTGCGCCTCTCCGAGGCGCTCAAGAACGGCGCGTCGGCGCGCGTACTGATGCGCAACTACCGCCCCGACGGCTCGCTCTTCTGGAACGAGTGCATGGTCCAGCCGATCAGGAATGCCAAGGGTGAGCTCACGCACTTCGTGGGCTTCCACCGCGACGCGAGCGAGCGGCTGAAGAACCTCGAGCAGCGCCCGCCGAGCGGCGGCCTGCCCAACTGGATGCGCGAGGACCGCCTCACCGGGCTGCACTCGCGGCCGTACTTCGAGGAACTCCTGCAGCGCGACTGGTCCCTCGCGCAGCGCGACTCGCACGAGATCGGGCTCACGCTGTTCGACGTGGATGACCTGGGCGCCTACAACGACAAGTTCGACCGCTCCGCCGGCGATGCCTGCATCCGGCGCGTGGCGCGCGTGATCGCGACCTCCTACCGGCGCGGCGGGGACCTGGTGGGCCGCTGGGACGGTGGCAGCTTCGCGGTCCTCACCCAAGGCGATGCCGCCGAGCGCGCCTCCCACTACGCGCAGACCGTGTCGCAGCGGGTGCGCGACCTCAAGATGCACCACCCGACGGCCGGGGCGGGGCGGTACGTGACGGTGAGTGCCGCCATCGCGAGCCTCGTGCCGCCCCGCACGCTCTCGGTCGAGGGCCTGCTGAAGGCGTGCCAGGCGGCCATGAAGCGCGCCAAGCGCAATGGCAAGGACGCCATCATCACGGCCGAGGCCGGCGACTTCAGCTAGGCTTCCCGGCGCGGGCCGCCGGCCCCGTTTTGCCAGTGAAACGACCAGGGGATATAATTTCTCCTGAAATGACCGTTCGCCCGGCCCGATCCGCCCGTCCCCACCCCGCGCAGGTGCTCTCGCGTGCCACCGTGCGCGCGGCGCGTTTCCTCGGCGTCGCCCAGGGCGAGCTCGCCCTGGTGATCGGGGTGAGTGGGGCCACCCTGTCGCGGATCGCCAATGGCACTCGCCAGCTCGAGGCCGGCTCCAAGCCCTGGCAGCTCGCGGCGCTGTTCGTGCGCCTGTTCCGCTCGCTCGATGCCATCGTCGGCTCTGACGACGAGGCGGCGCGCGCCTGGCTGCGCAGCGACAACTCGGCGCTCGGCGGGGTCCCGCTTGCCCTGATCCGGGAGCCCGCCGGCCTGGTGCGCACCGTTGACTACCTGGACGCCGCGCGCGCTCGCATCTGAGGCGCGCGCCTACGCGCACCTCCTGTGGCGCGTCGTGGAGGCCCAGCACCGCGCCTCCACCATGCGGCTGGTCGACTCGCTCGAGGAGCAGGCCATGCTCGAGGGTGTGCTCGAGGAGAACAAGCCGCCGCTGCCGCAGGCGCTGCTCGGCCTGCACTATCTGCTCGCGACGCCGTTCCGCTACCGGCCGCCCACCGGCTCGCGCTTCCGCGCCCCCTACGAGCCGGGGGTCTGGTACGGGGCGGAGGCGTTGCGCACGGCGCTCGCCGAGAAGGGCTACTGGCGCTTGCGGTTCCTGCTCGATGCGCCGGGCGTGCCGGACCTGAAGCCGGTGCCGCACACCGCCTTCCAGGCCCGCATCCGTACCACCCGCGCACTCGACCTCACCCGCGCACCGCTCGTGCGCGAGCGCGGGCGGTGGACGGCACCGTCGGACTACGGGCCGACGCAGGCGCTCGCGGGCGCGGCCCGGGAGGGCGGGATCCAGGCGCTGCGCTACGAGTCCGTCCGTGATCCCGGGCACGAGGCGTGCGTGGCGGTGCTCGACCCGAAGGTGTTTGGCCGCCGGGCGCCCCAGGGGCTGGCCACCTGGTTCATTGCCGCGGGACGCACGCGCGTGCGCTGCCTGCCGGAGCGGGGCGAGGGGCCGGGCTGGGACTTCGAGGCCGGCCAGCTGCTTGTTGCAGTGCACACCTAGACACCGAAAACGTCGGACTTATTTACATTTTCCCTGCGGAGTCCCCTGCAGTACAGAGCGAATGTCCCTGTCACGGCAGGGAAATCTCATGCAGGCATCGTTCTTGCTGGAACCAGACCATTGCGCTGACCTTGGCGGGTTACTGCCCGTGCTCGGCGACAACGCACGGGTCCCTAACATCCAACACGAATACCCAGGGGAGACTGCACATGCGACGCGGACTGTTACTCGGTGCCTGCCTCGGAGCGCTCACGGTGAGCGCCGCGGCGCGTGCCGACCTCACGCTCACGGCCGCCGGCACGGCGGATGGATTCACGCTGTCGACCTTCGTCAGCGGCTACAACTTCGGTAGCAACTACGGCCCGCTGGCGCAGGGCATCCTGCCGAACGGGGACGTCATCACCGGCAGCGTGGGGGACGGCAAGATCTACGTCTTCAGCGACACCGACAACCAGACGCTCGGCAGCGCGCTCAGCGCCACGCCCTACAGCTATGCAACCAGCAATCCCAACTACGCCATGGCCACCGCAGGCGGCCAGGTCTACGGGGCGCAGCTGTTTGGCGGGGCCTATGAGTCGTTCTCGAGCACCGGCGCCCACACGATCATCTCCGGGCTGAGCACGACGGACTATCTCGGAATGTACGGCGACCCGGTGAACGGCCACATCATCTCCTCGAGCACGGCCGGTATCATCGACATCAACCCGGTGAACGGCACCTACCGGGTCATCAACGCCTCCTATGCAGGGGCGGACGGGGTGACCATTTCCCCGGACGGCAAGACGGTCTACGTCGAATACGGCGGCAACATCGTGGGTCTGGACTACAGTACCGGTGCGGTCGTGGCGACCTACTCGGGCAACGGTCACAGCCCGGACGGGACCGGCGTGATCTCCGGCGGCCAGTTCAATGGCGACATCATCGTGAACGACAACGACGGCACCGTCGGCCTGATCGACACCAAGACCGGTACCGAGACGATCATCGCCACCGGAGGCTCGCGCGGCGACTTCGTATCCCCCGACACCAGCAACGGCACGCTGTTCCTGTCCCAGTATGGTTCGGTCGACCGCCTCTCCTGCGGCACCGACTGCTCGATCGGTTCCACTGGCGGCGGCGGCGGGGGCACCGGCGTACCCGAGCCGGGCACGCTGGGGTTGTTCGCGGCGGGACTTGCGGCACTGTTCGTGCGCCGCGGCCGGCGCGGACTCGCTTCCTAAAAAAGTAAGGCTACCGGCCCGGGGCGCGCGCGCCCTGGGCCGGGGTCACGAGCGCGATGACCCCGTAGGCGGGGTTGTCGAAGTAGTTGCGGTCGTAGTACTTCACCCGCCGGCTCTCGTTGATCGAGAACGGCGTCCCGGCTGGTGCGTTCAGTCCCGGCGGCGGCGCGGCCATCGCGTAGTTCAGCGTCATCCCCAGGTGCAGGAACTGCCCGTGTTCCAGGAACACGGTGCCGGTGAGGCCGTCGACGTCGATCCCGAGCTTGGCCAGGGGAAATCCCGCACGCGTTCCCCATGAGCTCGCCGTCTGCGACCAGGCGACGTGCGCCACGGGGGCATAGGCGCCGCTCGCACGCAGCCGGTTCTCGAGCTCCCCGAGCTGGAAGCTGGACGGCGGCAGGGTTGCCACGAAGCGTCCCACCTGGGCGCTGCCCGTGGCGGACTCGTCCCCGGCGATGTTGCGCGCTGCGACTCCCTGGCTGCCCCAGGCCTCCGGGCTTCCCTGGGCGCCGGTGTCACGAAAGATGATCATCTCGATGTTGTAGACCGTGGCCGGTGGCGCGGCGGCCGCGGCCGGGGTTGCGGCCTCCTGGGCAAGTCCCGCCGGTGCCAGCGCGGCGGCGAGGAGGGCCGGCAGCAGCCCCCGCCGTAGAACGGTTGAGTTCAGCATGGGCCTCATTCTAATCGAGCTTCCGGCGCGGCGGGGCCGGGGGGCCTTCCGCCAGGCGCTTGAGGAGCTCGTGGGCGTAGTCAAAGCGCGCGGTGTCCGCGGGCAGGGCTCGGCTCACCCGCAGCTTCACCGCGCCCTCGAGCCGGAATTCCTTCGGGTGCTTCTGGATCAGGCGCACGAGCGTCGCCGGCTCCACCTTCGAGCGCTCCTCGAACGTGACGCTGCCGCCCTGGGGACCCAGGTCCAGGCGCCGCACGCCGAGCGCGCGCGCGGCGAGCTTCAGGCGCGTGATGCGCAGCAGGTTCTGCGCGGCATGGGGCAGGGGACCAAAGCGGTCGACGATCTCGGCGGTGAGCTCATCGAGTTCGGCCTCCTCGCGCGCGGCCGCGATGCGCTTGTACAGCGAGAGGCGCACGTGCACGTCGGCGACGTAGGCCTCCGGCAGGAGCGCCGGCAGGCGCAGTTCGACCTCGGTCGCGGCCGCGAGGGGCTGGTCGAGCGCGGGCTCGCGGCCCTCCTTGAGCGCGCTCACCGCGTGCTCGAGCATGTCGAGGTACATCGACAGGCCCACCTCGGTCATCTGGCCGCTCTGCTGCTCGCCGAGCAGCTCGCCCGCGCCGCGGATCTCCAGGTCGTGGGTGGCGAGCACGAAGCCTGCGCCCAGTTCCTCCATCGACTCGATGGCCTCCAGGCGCTTGGCTGCATCGCGCTGCAGCGCCTGGCGCGGCGGGGCGATGAGGTAGGCGTAGGCGCGATGGTGGGAGCGGCCGACCCGGCCGCGCAGCTGGTGCAGCTGGGCGAGCCCCATGTGGTCGGCGCGGTTGATCATGATGGTGTTGGCCGTCGGCACGTCGATGCCGCTCTCGATGATGGTGGTGCAGACCAGGACGTCGAAGCGCCGGTGGTAGAAATCCACCATCAGCTGCTCGAGCTCGCGCTCGCGCATCTGCCCGTGGCCGATGCGCACCGTGGCCTCGGGGATCAGCGCCTGCACTTCCTGCGCGATCTTCTCGATGGTGCGCACCTCGTTGTGCACGAAGTAGATCTGGCCGCCGCGGCGCAGCTCGCGCAGCGCCGCCTCGCGCAGGGTCGGGCCGTGCCACTCGATGAGGAAGGTCTTGATCGCGAGGCGTGCCGCCGGCGCCGTCGTGATGAGCGACAGGTCGCGCAGGCCGCCGAGCGCCATGTTGAGCGTGCGCGGGATGGGCGTGGCGGTGAGGGTCAGCACGTGCACGTTGGCGCGCAGCGCCTGCAGGCGCTGCTTGTCGCGCACCCCGAAGCGGTGCTCCTCGTCGATGATGAGCAGGCCCAGGTCCTTGAAGCGCGCCTGCGCGTGCAGCAGGCGGTGGGTCGCGATCACGATGTCGACCTTGCCGGCCTCGAGCCCCTCGAGCACCGCCTGGGTCTCGCGCGAGGTGCCGAAGCGCGACAGGCCTTCCACGCGCACCGGCCAGTCGGCGAAGCGGTCGCGGAAGTTCGCGAGGTGCTGCTGCACGAGCAGCGTGGTCGGGGCGAGCACCGCCACCTGCTTGCCGCCCTGGGCGGCCGCGAAGGCGGCGCGCATGGCGACCTCGGTCTTGCCGAAGCCGACGTCGCCGCAGACGATGCGGTCCATGGGCCGGTCGCCGGCCAGGTCCGCGAGCACCTTGCGGATGGCCTCGGCCTGGTCCTCGGTTTCCTCGAACGGGAAGGCGCTGGCGAAGTTCTGGTAGTCCGCCTCGTTGAGCTTCAGCGACAGCCCGGCCTGTGCCTTGCGGCGCGCGTACAGGTCCAGGAGTTCGGCGGCCACGTCGCGCACCTGCTCGGCGGCGCGCTTGCGCGCCCGCGCCCACTGGTCGGTGCCGAGCTTGTGCAGGGGGGCATGCTCGGGGGCGGCCCCGGTGTAGCGGCTCACCAGGTGCAGCTGCTGCACGGGCACGTAGATGCGATCCCCGTCCTGGTACTCGAGCACCAGGAACTCCCCGGGCTGGCCACCGATCTCCATCGGCTGCAGTCCCTGGTAGCGCCCGACCCCGTACTCCTCGTGCACCACCGGCGCGCCCGGGTTCAGGTCGCGCAGGTCCCTGAGGATGGCTTCCGGGTCGGCCGCCTTCTTGCGGCGGCGCTCCTGCCGGGCACGCGCCCCGAACAGCTGCGCCTCGGAGATCACCGCGACCTGCGGCGCGGTGAGTGTCAGTCCCGCGAGGTCGGGCGCCACGGTGAGGGCGAGCGGGGTCGCGCCCTGGGTGAAGGCCTGCCAGCTCGCGACCGGGGTGACCGTGTGGCCGTGCCCACGCAGCATTTCCTGCAGCACCTCGCGCCGGCCGGCGGAGTCGGCCGTGATCAGCACGCGCCCGTCGAAGCTGCGCAGGAAGGCATCGAGCGGCGCGAACGGCTCCTCGGCCCGGATGTCCAGGCGCAGCTCGCGCGGCGCCGTGGTCGGGAAGTTGTGGACCCCGGGGGCGGCCGCGGCGAGCTCGGTGTCCGCCTTGAACGCATCGAGGGTGATGCCGGCAAAGGGCTCGAGCGCCCGTTCGAGTTCATCGGGCGCGAGGAACAGCTCCCCCGGGGCGAGCACGGGACGCTCGATGTCGTGGCGGCGGTCCTCGTAGCGGGCGCCGATGTCGTCCCACGCCCGCCGCAGCGAACGCGCGAGCGCCGCCTCCTGCACGAGCACCGCGTCCTTCGGCAGGTACGCGAGCAATGTCGCCGTGGCCTCGAAGAACAGCGGCTGGTAGAACTCCACGCCCGCTGGCGCCAGTCCCTCGCTCACGCCGCGGTAGATCGGCGAGCGCATCGGGTCGCCTTCGAAGCGGGTGCGGTAGCGGCGCCGGAACTCGCGCACCGCCTGGGTATCGAGCGGCACCTCGCGAGCCGGCAGGAGCTGCACGCGCTCGAGCGCGTCCAGCGAGCGCTGCGTCTCCGGGTCGAAGCGGCGGATCGCCTCGACCTCCGCGTCGAACAGGTCGATGCGCAGCGGCGTCGTGCTGCCCATCGGGAACACGTCCAGGAGCGAGCCGCGCACGGCGAACTCCCCCGGGCCCGCCACCTGGCTGACGCTCGCATAGCCGGCCTCGACGAGGCGCTCGCGGAAGGGCTCGAGCTGCAGCGCCTGGCCGCGGCGCAGCTCGAAGGCACGCCCCTGCACGTACTGCCGCGGCGGCAGCCGCTGCAGCAGCGTGTCGGCCGAGACGATGAGCGCCCCGCGCTTGAGGTTGGGCAGTTCGTGCAGGGTCTTCAGGCGCTCCGAGACGATGTCCGGGTGCGGCGAGAACAGGTCGTACGGCAGCACCTCCCAGTCCGGCAGGCGCACGAGCGGCAGTTGCGGGCCGCCGAAGAAGCGCATCTCCGCGCTCAGCCGGTCGAGGTCGCGGGCGCTGTCGGCGATCACCACGTACAGCCGGGCATCGGCGGCGACGGCCTCGGCGAGGGCGAGGGCGGCGGCGCTGCCGTAGAGCTGGTGCCAGCGCAGGCGCGGGAGGGCCGCGCTGGGGCGCGGGCCGTTGAGCAGCGGGGAACTCATCGCGGTGGGGATCTTGGGAGGCAGCGGTCCGTGCCAAAAAGGGGCGGCAAGCTTACCGGAACGCGGACCCGGCGCGCGGCCCTTACGTCTCGTCGGGTGGTACCACCAGCCGCAGCATGCGCGCATCCAGGAGCGCATCGGCGTGCGCCACCCCGGCGCGGATGCTCGCGTGGCTCACCGACAGCGGCGCGCGCACCGCCCCGCCGGGCAGCTGCACGCTGCTTGCGGGCCCGAGCTGCTGCACCTCGACGCCCTCGAGTCCGAGCGGCGTCCCGGGCGTGAGTACGGAGGCCGCAGGCGCGCGCACCGCCCAGGCGCTGCCGGCCGAGCCCGGCGCGAGCGTCCCGCGCCCGGCGGCATCGACCAGGAGCGCCGTGCGCTCGTCGATCCCCAGGCCCAGCATGCCTGCATCGCCGCGTGCGGCGTTGAGGCGCGCGACGAACACGATCAGGCGCCCGAGCCGGCTGCGCTGCGAGAAGTGCGAGTCGGTGATCACGTTCGCAAGGTACGGCAGGTGCAGGAAATCGCCCTCGAGCGTGACGCCGGCGTTGAAAGGGTCGGGCAGGGCGGTCTTGGACTCGAGGCTGCCGCCATCGAGGGCGGTGTAGCTGTAGTGTCCGAGGACCGCAAGACCGGCGCTGCTGCCGCCGATCGGGCGGTGCGCGCGCACGTGCGCGTTCAGGGCCGCCTGCACCGGCGTGCCCTTCCAGTAGTGGATGTAGTTCGCCTGGTCGCCGCCGGCGAGGAAGATGCCGTCGGCCCGGGCGAGGACCGCGAGCACGCGCGGGTCGGAGCTCGCGTTGCGGTTGTGGAACGTGAGCGTCTCGGCAGATGCCACCGGGCCCCACTCGTTCATGAACTGGCGGCCGTAGTTGCCGTCGTCCGGATCGAAGCTGTCATCGGACACCGCGCGCAGGATCACGAGGTGCCCGTGGCCTGCGGCGCGGGCGAGTGCGCGGAATGCGGAGTCCACCGAGCCGCCGCCGCCCATGAGCGCGAGCAGCGTCTCGGTGTGCGCCGCGCGCGGCCGCTGCGGATCCCCGCTCACGAAGTAGTCGAAGTTGGTGTCGCGGTAGTCATGCGCGGCCGCAGCCGCGGCTTGTGCCGCCGCGAGGGATGGCAGGAGCAGGGCGATGGCCACTGCAGCGAGTGCACGGAGCATAGACCTCATATTGATGCGATGTTCCCAAAATGTTACAAACTATGAAAGGCCTGCGCACGGGATCTCACCGGCGCGCGAACAAGGGCTTAACGCGGCCGTCCCGGCGCCGCTCGGTCGTCAAGGGGGATGATCATGCGCTTCAGCCGACCCAACTCGTGGGCTCTCGTCCTGTTGTCCAGTGCACTGTGCGGCGGCGCGCTCGCGGCGGAGGCGGATTCCGGCCCCGTGCCGCAGCCGGAGAATTCCGCGGTCGAGACCGTCGTGGTCACCGGCTCGCGCATCCCCAAGGCAAAACTCGATGCCGGTCCGGCCCCGGTGATCGCCATCACCGCCGAGGACATCCAGGCGCGCGGATTTGCGGACACCGCGGCGATCATGACTTCGCTCACGCAGAACCTGGGCGCGCTCGACAATAACCAGAACACCGACGGCTTCTCCCCGGGCGCGCAGGCGGTCGACCTGCGCGGCATGGGACCGAACCACACCCTGGTGCTGGTCAATGGCCGGCGCATCGCCGACTACCCGCAGGCCTACCAGGGCAACAGCAACTTCACCGACATCTCCAACATCCCGACCACGATGATCGAGCGCATCGAGATCCTGAGCGGCAGCGACTCGGCGGTCTACGGCTCGGATGCCATCGCCGGCGTCATCAACTTCATCCTGAAGAAGCACGCGGACGGCACCACCCTCGACTTCCGCGACGGGGAGACCCAGCACGGCGGTGGTTCTTCCCAGCGCCTGTCGCTCACCAGCGGCTTCTCCACCGACCGTTTCGAGTCGATCTTCTCGGTGCAGCTCACCAACCAGCAGCCCCTGTGGGCCTTCCAGCGGAGCTTCACCAACTCGCGGCTGGACAGCGGGGCCGGCTCGTCCGACATCAGCGCGAGCCCGGTGTTCGTGCGCAGCGACTCGGACGGGAACTACATCGACCCGGGGCAGGCCACCTGCGCGGGACTGTCGCACCTGGACCAGGGCACGATCATCTACTCCTCGCGCCCCGGGTACGCCCCCGGCAACACCGGCGGCCCGGGCTACTACTGCGGCAGCTACTACGACGTCGGCTACGGGACGCTCGAGAACGGCCGCAAGGCGGTGGACGTGTACGGCTCGGCCACCTACCACCTGACCGACAAGGTGAGCCTCTTCATGGACCTGCAGGCCGGCTTCGCCCACCAGGTCAGCTACAACACCCCGCTGCAGTGGCAGAACAGCTATCCGCTGGACGGCGACTCCACCCCGACGCCGTTCTTCGACTCCGCCACCGGCCAGGTGGAGCAGTGGCAGCGCAAGTACTTCACCATCGAGGAGAACGGCGGGCTCGAGCCCGGAGAGATCCACAACATCAACCACACGCTCGCGATCAACACCGGCGTGCGCGGCAGCTTCGGCGCCGACTGGAACTACGAGGCCTTCTACGGCCACTCCAGCAACACCCTCGAGGCCAAGACCCCGGCGCTGGTCGCCGCCAAGGCCCAGGCGCTGTACCTCGGGCCCTCGCTCGGCATCGACCCGGGCAGCGGCTACAACATCTACAACGCCCCGCCGAGCCGCCTCTACACCCCGCTCACGGTGGCGCAGTTCCGCTCCATCACCCAGGACTCGATCGACAACGACAAGAGCCACACCGACAACGTGAACCTGAGCATCAACACCGTCGAGCTGGCCCGCCTGCCGGCGGGCCCGCTGGGCTTCGCCGCGGTGGCCGAGTACGGGCACGAGTACCTCGCCATGGACGTCGACCCGCTGTCGCTCGACGGCAGCTACTACGGCCTGCACAACACCGGCGCGGTGGGCTCGCGTGACCGCTACGGCCTCGGGGTCGAGTTCAACGCGCCCCTGACCTCCATGCTCACCGCCACCGCCGCCACGCGCCTGGACAGCTACAAGTACAGCTCGACCACCTCCGGCAAGGTCACCTACAACGCCGGCCTCGAGTTCCGGCCGATCCGGAGCCTGCTGCTGCGCGCCTCCTACGGCACCGGCTTCCGTGCCCCGGACCTCTCCTACCTCTACGCGGGTCCCAGCGGCTCGAGCTCGGATGACACCGACTACTGGTGGTGCCGCCTCAACCAGCCCGAGACCGGCCCCGACTTCAGCAGCTGCGATCGCAGCGACGTCGACTACAACGGCCGCAGCCACGGCAGCACCGCGCTCAAGGACGAGACCAGCACCTCCTTTACCTACGGGGTGGTCTTCAGCCCGCTGCCGACCCTGCAGGTCTCGGTCGACTACTACCGCATCACGCTCAAGAACGAGGTGCAGTACCAGCAGAGCGACCAGATCCTGCGGCAGGAGGCCGACTGCCGCCTCGGCCAGACCCCGAGCGGGCAGCCGGTGGACATCAATTCAGCGGGCTGCCAGGCCGCGATCAGCCAGGTCGCGCGCACCGGGGTGAGCACGACCCCCAACCTGTCCCAGGTCATCACCTCGGTGCTGGTACTGCCGATCAACGCCGCCGAGGACCGCACCTCCGGCATCGACGTGAAGGCCCACTACCAGCTGGGCGCCGGCCGTGCCGGCATCTTCGACTTCGATTTCGGGCTCACCGACGTGCTCACGCATACCATCCAGTACTACCCGGGGGACCCGGTGGACGATGAGCTCACCGACCTCTACAACTGGGTGATCCCGCGCTACAAGGCGAACGCCTCGATCGGGTGGACGCTGGGACCGCTGACAACCACATTGTACGGCTCGCGCCTGGGCGGCCTGCCCAACTACGCCGGCACCGAGCGGCTCGGGCCGACCTCGCTCTTCAACGCCTCCGCGACCTACCGCTTCACGCCCGATGCGGTGCTGACCCTGACCTGCAACAACCTCTTCGACACGCGCCCGCAGAAAGACGACACCTGGACGTCCTATCCCTATTACTCGAGCAACTGGTTCAGCCCGGTGGGGCGCTCGTTCTTCGCCGAGTTCAGCTACCACTTCGACTGGCCGCGCCAGTAGTTGGCGCGCGGCCCCGCGGCGCGCTCTAGGCGGTCAGGAGCTGGACGCGTTCCTTGAGCGGGACGCAGAAGATGTCGATGGGATGGGAGCGGCCGCGCAGCTGCAGCGGCGGCAGGGCGGTGGCGCCGACGTCGAAGCCGTGCGCATCGAGCGAGCGCTTGAGCGCGCTCGAGAACAGCATTTCCCCGGCGCGCGCGCGCTGGCACAGGCGCGCGGCGATGTTCACCGTGTCGCCGATGATCGTGTAGCTCATGTAGGAGCTCGAGCCGACGTTGCCGGCGACGACGTCACCCTCGTTGATGCCGATGCCCAGTCCCGCCTCGACCTGGTAGCGCGCCTTCCAGGAGTCGGCCAGCGCGCTGAAGCTCGTCAGCATCTCGCGCGCCGCCTGCACGGCGCGCGGAGCGCGGTCCGGCTGCTCGAGCGGTACGCCGAAGCCGAGCATCAGGCCATCGCCGGCCATGTGGAACACGGTGCCCTCGTGGCGGAACGTGATTTCGGTGAGGAGCGAGAAGTACTCGTTCAGGAGCGGCACGACGAACTGGGGCTCGAGCTGCTCGGAGATGCTCGTGAAGCCGCGCAGGTCGGCGAACAGCACCACGGCGTGGGTGCGGGTGTCGGCGGTGGCGAGCAGCGTGTCGCGCAGCTGGGCGTCCGCGAGGATCTTGTCGGCGACGTTGGGGGAGACGTAGCGGCGGAAGGTCTGCCGAAGGACCTCCTCGCGACGGCGGATTTCGGCCTCGAGCTCGGCCGCTGCCGCCTTGCGGCGCAGCGCGCCCGCGCGCACCAAGGCCTCGATCTGGGCCTTTAACCCTTCATCCCCCGACAATGCCATCCCCAATGAAATTATTCTCTTAAGCGCGAGACTACCACATTCACATGAAGTATCTGAGGCAGCGCGGCCGGGCGCGCCCAAGGGGTGCTTCGGGCGAGTCCGCCCAGTGCCGGGCGCGGGGAACGGGGGGTGCGGAAAGGCGCCCTACGCCTTCTGGCGCAAGATCAGGCGCAGGCGTTGGATAGCGGTCTTCAGCCGCTGGTGACTACGGAGTCGACCACGCGGTCACGCTCGAAGACCACCACGAAGCCGTTGTAGTCCCAGCGCGTGATCGGCGGCTGGCCCACGGTTGGGTGACGGTTCACGGGAGCCCCGTACTGCTTCTCGACCTCACTCATGGTCGTGCCGCGCTTGGGCGTGTTCACGCTTGCCGGGACCAGCTGGACCTGATCGTTCACCACCGTGGTCTCCGCGAACGCGGTGCCGGTGAGTGCGCTGCCGATGAGGAGTGCCGCGAGGATTCGGGTCTGCATGGGACTCTCCTTAGGAGATGCCTCGGACTATAGCACCGGGGTGAATCTGTCAAAGCCGCGCGCGCCCGGCGCCCGCGCCGTTTTGTGACGTACGTCTGAATTCACGGTCAACTGTGGTTAAATCGCCACGATGTTCCACCCCCTGTCGGTGTTCGTGGGCCTGCGCTACGTGCGCGCCCGCTCCCACAAGTTCTTCGTCTCCTTCATCACCTGGGCCTCGCTCATCGGGGTGTGCGTCGGGGTCGCCGCGTTGATCGTCATCCTCTCGGTGATGAACGGCTTCGAGAGCGAGCTGCGCGAGCGCCTGCTGTCGCTGTCGGCGCCCGTGCGCGTGACCGCGGCCCCGGGGCACGGCCTCGGCGACTCGGCCTGGACGGACCTTGCCGCCCGCATCGCCACGCTTGCGGGCGTGCAGGATGCCTCCGCCTACGCCGAGGTGCAGGCCCTCGCCGTGCGCCAGCCGGAGATGGTGCCGGTGGTGCTGCGCGGCATCGACCCGCAGGCGCCCGCGAGCATCGCGGACCTGGGTCCGGCGCTGACGCAGGGGCACCTCACCGACCTCACCGCCGGCTCCACGCACGTGATCGTCGGCGCCGTCATTGCCGAGCGCCTGGGCCTGGCGCCGGGGGATTCCCTCACGGTCCTGGTGCCGCAGGTGGCCGCCGACGGCACCCCGACACCGAAGCTGCGCGAGTTCACCGTGGCTGGCGTGTTCGAGGTGGGTCTCCAGGACCACGACGGCACGCTGGTGTTTGCCCACATCGCAGACGTGCGCGCACTGGGCGAGGCCGGCGCGGTGAGCGAGGGGCTGCGGGTGCGCGTGCGCGACGTGCTGGCGGCGCCCGAGGTCGCGGCCCGCGTGGCGCGATTGCTGCCGGCGGGAGTCGAGGTGAGCGACTGGACGCGCGACAACGCCAATTACTTCCGCGCCATCCGCATCGAGAAGACGATGATGTCGCTCATCCTCCTGCTCATCGTCGCGGTGGCCGCCTTCAACATCGTCGCCATGCTGGTGATGGTGGTCACCGACAAGCGCACCGACATCGCGATCCTGCGCACCTTCGGGGCGAGCCCGCGGCGCGTCATGGGGGTGTTCATCACCCAGGGGCTGGTCATCGGCTGGCTGGGGGTGGCGCTCGGCATCGTGCTCGGGCTGACCCTCGCCCTCAACGTCGACACCATCGTGCCGTTCCTCGAGCGCACCTTCCGCTTCCGCTTCATGGACGCGGACGTCTACTACATCACCTCGATCCCCTCCGAGGTCCACTGGGGTAACGTGCTCGGCATCGCGCTCGCGGCGCTGCTGCTGACCGGGCTTGCGACCCTGTACCCCGCGCTGCGCGCGGCACGCACCGCGCCGGCCGAGGCGCTGCGCTATGAGTGAGCCATGAGCGCCTACGAGTGGCTGATCGGCACGCGGCACCTGCGCTCGACCCACCGGCGCGGCTTCGTCTCGTTCGTGGCGCTGATGTCGGTGTGCGGGCTCACCCTCGGGGTGGCGACCCTGATCGTCGTGCTGTCGGTGATGAACGGCTTCGAGCGCGAGCTGCGCGAGCGCATCCTCGCGGTCACCTCGCACGCCACCATCAGCGGCCTCAACGCGCCGCTCACCGGCTGGCAGGACCTCCAGGCCCGCCTGCGCACGCGCGAGGGGGTGACCGCGGTGGTGCCCTACATCGAGAGCCAGGCGATGCTGGCACACGCCGAGCGCATGTCGGGGGCGAACGTGCGCGGCATCCTGCCGGCTGAGGAACGTGCCGCCACCGGGCTTGCGCAGCGGGTGACGCACGGCAGCCTCGACGGGCTCACCCCGGGGGCCTTCAACGTGGTGCTCGGTAGCGCGCTCGCCCATGAGCTGGGCGCCACGGTCGGCGACAGCGTGATCCTCATCGCCCCGGAGGGCTCGGCCACGCCGACCGGGGTGGTGCCGCGCATGCGCCGCTTCCACGTCACCGGCATCTTCGAGTCGGGAATGTACGAGTTCGACCGCGGGCTCGCCCTCGTGAACCTCGAGGACGCGGCGTTGTTGTTCCGGACCGGGGCGGGCATCACCGGGCTGCGGCTGCACTTCGTGAACCCGCTGCGGGCGCCGGAGCTGGTGCGCAGCGCGGCGCTCTCGCTCGGCGGCCCGGGCTACTACATCAGCGACTGGACGCAGGACCATGCGAACTTCTTCCGCTCCATCGAGATCACCAAGTCGATGATGTTCCTCATCCTCCTGATGATCGTGGCGGTGGCGGCCTTCAACATCGTGGCCACCCTCGTCATGATCGTGAAGGAGAAGCAGGCCGACATCGCGATCCTGCGCACGCTCGGGGCCGGCCCCCGCAACGTGCTCGCGATGTTCGCGATCCAGGGGGTGCTCATCGGGCTCGCCGGGACCGCCCTCGGGGCGGGGCTTGCGACGCTGGTGGCGGACCACCTGACGGCCCTCGTGGCCGGACTCGAGCGGCTGTTCGGTACCCAGTTCCTCGATGCCCGCGTGTATTACATGAGCGAGCTGCCGGCCTACGTCGAGGTGGGAGACGTGCTGCGCGTGTGCGGCGTGGCGTTCCTCCTGTGCGTGCTGGCGACCATCTACCCGGCGTGGCGCGCCGCGCGCACCGCCCCTGCGGAGGCCTTGCGGCATGACTGACACGGTTCTGAAGGCGCACGGCGTGCGCAAGAGCTTCGCCCAGGGGCCCGAGGTGCTCGAGGTGCTGCGCGAGGTCGAGCTCGAGGTGCGCACCGGCGAGCGCGTCGCCATCGTCGGGGCCTCGGGCTCGGGCAAGACCACGCTGCTGCAGATCCTGGGGGGCCTCGATGCCCCGAGCGCCGGGAGCGTCGAGGTCGCCGGGCGCGACATCCACACGCTCTCCGAGCGCGAGCGCGGCGCCCTGCGCAACCAGGCACTGGGCTTCGTCTACCAGTTCCACCACCTGCTGCCGGAGTTCTCTGCGCTCGAGAACGTCGCGATGCCGCTGCTGGTGCGCCGCACCCCGGTCGCGCAGGCGCGCCGCGCCGCGCAGGCGCTGCTCGAGCGCGTCGGCCTGGGCGAGCGCCTCACGCACCGTCCGCACCAGCTCTCCGGCGGTGAACGCCAGCGCGCCGCGGTCGCCCGTGCGCTCGTGACCCAGCCGCGCCTGGTGCTCGCCGACGAGCCGACCGGCAACCTCGACGGAGTGAACGCGGAAGGGGTGTTCGCCCTCATGCTCGAACTCAATCGCGAGCGCGGCACGAGCCTCGTGGTGGTGACCCACGACCTGAAGCTCGCGGGCCGCATGGAGCGGATCTATGAGCTCGAGCGCGGTACGCTCAAGTCGCGTGCCTAGGCCGGCTGGGTACGGCGGGCGCGGTAGCGGCTCACCACCTGCCAGCGCCAGATGCCCTCGAGCAGGAGCCACCCGACGACCCCGCTGACCACCCCGCACACCAGGCACCCGAGGAGGAAGGGCTTCCACACCGGCGCGAGCCCGTAGCGCAACCAGTGCAGCGTCGGCACGAAGTGGAAGCGCATGCGCGGCTCCTGCAGGAGGAGCAGGCCGACACGGTAGGCGAAGTAGTACAGCGGCATGATCGAGAAGGGGTTCACGAAGAACGTCGCGGTGACCGCCACCGGGATGTTCAGCCTGATGAGCACCGCGAGGGTGCAGGCGAGCAGCATGTGTACCGGGAAGGGTATGAAGCTGATCGCGAGCCCGAGCCCGAATGCGTAGGTGACGCCGCGGCGGTGCAGGGTCCACAGCTGCGGGTCGGTGAGCCGGTCGCCGAATGGGCGCAGGAACCAGCGGTTCTTGAGCGTCGCGGGGTCGGGAATCAGCTTTTGCAGCAGCCGGCGCGGCATGGAGCGCCGGACTGTAGCAGAAGCGGGGCCCGGGGCACCCTGAGCCCCCGTGACTGCGACGCAGTTGCCTTAAAGCGGGCTCGGGCCTTAGGTATGATGCCGGTTTTACCGGTCCTTGGGGTCGCTTCGGATGTGGGAAATAGTGCGGGCCGGCGGCCCGCTGATGTGGCCGATCATCCTGTGCTCGATCATCGCCGCGGCGATCATCCTGGAGCGCCTGTGGACGCTGCAGGACAAGCGCGTGCTGCCGCAGGAGCTGCCGCAGCGGGTGTGGCAGCTGATCGAGACCAACCAGATCAACGACAAGGTGATCGCGGCGCTGGAGCAGAACTCCCCGCTCGGGCGCCTGCTCGCGACCGGCCTTGCCAACCGGCACCGGCCGCGCGAGATCCTCATGGAGCGCCTCGAGGACACCGGACGGCACGTGGTCTACGAGCTCGAACGCTTCCTGAACACGCTCGGCACCATCGCCGGCATCTCCCCGCTGCTGGGCCTGCTCGGCACGGTGACCGGCATCATCCGCGCCTTCCACGCCATCCAGGAGGGCGGCATGGGGGACCCGCGCGCGCTCTCCGGCGGCATCTCGGAGGCGCTGATCGCCACCGCGGCCGGCCTGTGCGTCGCCATTCCCGCGCTGATCGCGTACCGCTACCTGCGCGGCCGCGTCGAGGGCATCGTCATGGAGATGGAGAAGCACGCCATCCGCATGGCCGATGCGCTGGAGTCGGCGCCCCTGCGCGAGCGCGGCTCGCCGGCGGCCGCCGCGTAAGGCTCTCGAGGGGGCGCGCGTGAACCTGAGGCCCGCACGGCGGCACGAGGAGCCGGAGATCAACGTGGTCTCCCTCATCGACGTGGTGCTGCTCCTGGTGGTGTTCTTCATCCTGTCGGCGAAGTTCACCGACGAGGGGCGCCTGCGGGTGCACCTGCCGCATGCCGGTGACGTGCCGCCGGCGAGCCAGAGCGCCGAGCCGCTGGTGGTGAGCGTCACCCAGTCGGGCACCTACCTCGTCAACGACCACCAGCTCATCAATTCCAGTCCCGAGATCCTGCGCAGCGCCATCCTCAAGGAGGCCGGCACCAACCGCAGCCTGCGCGTCACGCTGCGCGCCGATGCGCACGCCACCCACCAGTCCGTCATCACTGCCATGGACGTGCTCGGACGGCTCGGCTTCGCCGAGATCAACGTCGCCACCGTCAAGGACGAGCCGGCGGGCAAGCCTTGAACCTCGGCACCCCGGTGAGCGTGGCGGCGCGCCCGGGCGCAGAGGAGGGCGGCGGCTGGCGCGCCTACCGGCGCCTGCTCGGCTACCTCGCCCCCTACCGCGGGCGGTTCATCCTCGGCATGCTCGGCGGGGTGCTGTTTGCCACCACCATGGTGAGCTTCGGCTACTTCATGAAGCGCTTCGGGGACGGAACACTCGTGGACCGCGACCCGCGCACCATCACCTGGGTACCGCTGGGGCTCATCGGCCTGTTCCTGCTGCGCGGCATCGGCGACTTCATCCAGACCTACTACATGGGGTACGTGGCGCGCCGCATCGTCAACCAGCTGCGTCAGGACGTGTTCCGCCACGTGCTGTCGCTCCCGATCGGCTTCTTCGACCGCAACTCCGCCGCCACGCTCCTGTCGCGCCTCACCTTCAACAGCGAGATGATCGGCCAGGCCACCACCGACTCGGTGAACTCGCTGGTCCGAGGCTTCCTCACCATCGTCGGGTCGGTCGGGTTCCTCCTGTGGCTGAACCCGCGGCTGACGCTCTTCGCGCTGATCATCGCCCCGCTGGTGGGCTGGATGGTCTCGATCATCAACCGCAAGTTCCGCCGCTACAGCCGGCGCATCCAGGACTCGATGGGCGACGTCACGCGCGTGGCCAAGGAGAGCTTCGAGGCACCCAGGCTGATCAAGATCTACAACGCGGAAGCCCACATCGACCGGCAGTTCGACAAGGTCAACACCCACAACTTCCGCTCCAACATGCGCCTGATCCTCACGCGCGGCATCTCCAACCCCGTGGTGCAGATGGTGGCGGCCCTGGGAGGGGCGCTGGTTCTGTCGATCGCCATCGCCGACGCCGTTCACGGCCGCATGAGCATGGGGGCACTCCTGGGCTTCATCACCGCGCTCGTCGGCATCGCCCAGCCACTGCGCGACCTCGTGGGCGTCGCCGGGCCCCTGCAGCAGGGCATCGCCGCCGGCCAGAGCCTGTTCGAGCTCCTGGACGAGCCGCGCGAGCCGCAGGGCGGCAGCTACCGCACCACGCGCGCCGCCGGCGCGGTCGAGTTCGCCCAGGTCTCCTTCACCTACGCCGGGACGGCGCCCGCACCGGGGTCACCGGCCGGGGCGCTGCGCGGGCGGGCGGCGGCACTCGAGGAGGTGAACCTCTCGGTGCGCGCCGGCGAGAGCCTCGCGATCGTCGGCCGCTCCGGCAGCGGGAAGTCCACGCTCGTCAACCTGCTGCCGCGCTTCTACGACGTCACCCAGGGCGTGGTGCGCATCGACGGCCACGACGTGCGCGAGTACCAGCTCGGCAACCTGCGCGACCAGATCGCCGTGGTCAGCCAGGACGTGGTGCTGTTCGATGACACCATCCGCAACAACATCGCCTTCGGGCGCGCGGTGGAGGATGCGGCGATCGAGCGCGCCGCGGAGGCGGCCCACATCCTGGAGTTCGTGCAGAGCCAGCCGCAGGGCCTCGACACCCTGGTGGGCGACCGGGGCATGCTGCTCTCGGGCGGCCAGCGCCAGCGCATCTCGATCGCCCGCGCGCTCCTCAAGGATGCGCCCATCCTGATCCTCGACGAGGCCACCTCGGCCCTCGACACCGAGGCCGAGCGCCACATCCAGGCGGCGCTCGCGCAGCTGGTGCGCAACCGCACCACCTTCGTGATCGCGCACCGCCTGTCGACGGTGGAGCAGGCCGACCGCATCCTGGTGCTCGATGCCGGGCGCATCGCCGAGATCGGCACGCACCGCGAGCTCATCGAGCGCAACGGCCTGTACGCGCAGCTGCACCGGCTGCAGTTCTCAAGCTGAGCCGAGCGCGGCGCGCCATGCCCACGCCGCCGGACTCCTGGTACCGCTCTCCCGCCGCGCCCTCGCTCCTCACGCCGCTGTCGTGGGTATACGGCGCGGTGGCGGGACTGCGCCGCGCCGCATACGGCGCGCGCCTCCTGCCGGTGTTCCGTGCGCCGTGCCCGGTCATCGTGGTGGGCAACCTCAGCGTCGGCGGGACCGGCAAGACCCCGCTCACCCTGTGGCTCGCCGCGGCCCTGCGCGAGGCCGGCGAGAGCGTCGGCATCCTCTCGCGCGGCTACGGCCGCGCCGCCGGCGCTCTGGTCACGGTGGCGCCCGACAGCGACTGGCGCGAGGTCGGGGACGAGCCGCTCATCCTGCGCCGTCGCAGCGGCTGTCCGACCGTGGTCAGCGCCGACCGGGCGCGCGGCGCGCAGCGCCTGGCCGAGCTCGGTGCCGGCGTCATCCTCTGCGACGATGGCCTGCAGCACCTGAGGCTCGCACGGGACCTGGAGATCGTCGTGATCGACGGCGCGCGCGGCTTCGGCAACGGCCGCCTGCTCCCGGCCGGGCCGCTGCGCGAGCGGCCGGGGGCGCTGGCGCGTGCGGGGCTCGTGGTGGTCAACGGACCACCCGCGCACGCAACCCTCTCCGGGCTCGCCCCGCTGGTGCGCATGGACCTCGCGTTCGGGGAGGCCCGCGCGCTCGAGGGTCCCGGGCGGCGCCCACTCGCGGACTTCGTTCCCGGTCCGGTGCATGCGGTCGCCGGCATCGGCAACCCCCAGCGCTTCTTCGCGCAGCTGCGCGCCCAGGGGCTCACCCTCATTGAACACCCGTATCCTGACCACCACCCGCTCAGCGCGGCGGACCTGGACTTCCGGGATGGGCGGCCGGTCCTCATGACCGAGAAGGATGCCGTAAAATGCGGTTCCATCGCGGCGCCGGGGCGGTGGTTCGTGCCGGTGACGGCGCAGTTCAGCGCGCCGGGGGCGGCGCAGGTCCTGGGCCGCATACAGGCGGCACTCGCGTCCTTCCGTGCCGCAAGGAGATAGACTGTGGATGCCCGCATGCTCGAGATCCTCGCCTGCCCGGTGTGCAAGGGAACGCTGCGCTACCAGCGCGAGGAGCAGCTGCTGGTGTGCCGGCTCGACCGGCTCGCCTACCCGATCCGCGACGCCGTGCCGGTGATGCTCGAGGAGGAGGCGCGTCAGCTGGCCGCGGACGATCCGCTGCTCGAGCGCTGAAGGACCACGTGTTCCGCGTCGTCATTCCCGCCCGCTACGCCTCCACGCGCCTGCCGGGCAAGGCGCTGCGCGAGATCGCCGGCAAGCCCATGGTGCAGTGGGTCTACGAGCGCGCCTGCGCCGCCGGTGCGCGCGAGGTCCTGATCGCGACCGACGACGACCTGATCATCAGCGCCGCGCATTCCTTCGGTGCGCAGGCCGAGATGACCGCGCGCGTGCACGCCTCCGGCACCGACCGGATCGCGGAGGTCGCGCGCGCCCGTGGCTGGGGCGGTGATGAGGTCGTCGTGAACGTGCAGGGTGACGAGCCGCTCATCCCGGTCGCGCTCATCCGCCAGGTCGCCCAGCTCATGGCCGACCATCCGCGGGCACACCTCGGGACGCTCGCAAGTCCGCTGCAGACGCTCTCGGAGTTCACCGACCCTAATGTCGTGAAGGTGGTGACCGCCCCCGACGGCCGCGCCCTTTATTTCAGCCGCGCCCCGATTCCCTGGAACCGCGACGGGGCGAGCGCCGGCCTCTCCAGCCAGCGCGATTTCTCGGGCGCGCGGCGCCACATCGGGATCTACGCCTACCGCGTCGCCGCGCTCCTTGAGCTCGCGGGTCTGCCCGAGGCAGTGCTCGAGAAGCGCGAGAAGCTCGAGCAGCTGCGGGCCCTGGAACACGGGCTCACCATCCAGGTCGCCGATGCCCTCGAGCGCCCCGGTCCGGACGTCAACACGCTCGCGGACCTGGAGCGCGTCGCGGCCCTGGTGGCTGCCGGTGGCCACTGACGCGCGCCCCTCACAATTGCTTGAGATTTCTTGGCTCCGGGGACCCTTGTATGGCCCCCTCCGGTCCCCGATCTAGGCCTTCAGGAACTGAACTGCCGCTGCCGTCGTCGAACCCTGCGGCGACCTGTGCGCCGGGGCCCATTTTTCGTCAACCGGGCGTGCGCGCAGCCGTTTTTTAGGTCAACTTGGGACGATTCCTTCGGGAACGCACAGACGATTATGAACCGCAGCCAAACGACTTTCCGCTCCGTCCTCCTCGCGGCCACGCTCGCCGGGGCCCTGCTGGCGAGCGCGTGCGTCACCGCACCGCCCCCGCGCCCGCTGCCGCCGCCCCCGCCGGCGGCGCCACCGCCGCCGCCTCCGTCCCAGGTGTATGCCTACCCGCAGCGCGGCCAGACGCCGGACCAGCAGGACCGCGACCGCTACGAGTGCAGCGTCTGGGCGACGCAGCAGACCGGCTTCGACCCGAGTGCTCCCGGTGTGCCGCCGCATGAGCGTGTGGTGGTGGTGCAGGGCGGACCGCCCTCGGGGGCCGGCACCGCAATCGGGGCCGTGACTGGCGCGATCCTCGGCGCCGCGATTGCGCGCCCTTGGCAGGCCGCACCGGCCGCGCTCGCGGGCGCGGTGGTGGGCGGCGCCATCGGCAACGCCGCCGACCAGTCCAACGCCGCGGCGCAGACGCGCACCGTGGTCGTGCCGGACCGCCGTGCCCAGGCGATGCAGGAGCAGAAGGCGCAGGACTACAAGCGTGCCATCTCCGCCTGCCTCGATGCACGCGGCTACACCGTCCGCTAGGAGCATGAAGCGCATGACACTTGCCCGCATGGCGCTGGGACTGATGCTGACGTGCGCCGCGGCCCTCGCGCAGGCGCAGTCCCCGGACCACTACCACGGCGGCTCCCCGCCCCCGCACGGTGGTGACCACTACGACGTGCGCTACGCGCACAACCAGTATTACCCCGTGCACGGCGCCTACGTCACGACGCTGCCCCGGGGGCCCGTGGTGGTCGCGCGTCCCGGTGGCAACTACTACTACAGCGGTGGCGTGTGGTACCGGCCCTATGGCCCGCGCTTCGTCGTCGTGGCGGCCCCGGTGGGCGTGTTCGTGCCGGTGCTGCCGCCGTTCTACACCACGGTCTACGTCTCGGGGATCCCGTACTACTACGCCAACGACACCTACTACTCCTGGGACGCGACGCAGAACGGCTACGAAGTCGTCGCCCCGCCGGGCACCGACCCTCCGCCGACCACGCAGTCGCCGCTGCCGCCGCCGGCGGGGGATGACCTGTACGTCTACCCGCAGTCCGGGCAGTCGGCCGACCAGCAGGCCGCGGACAAGTACGAGTGCCACAAGTGGGCCAACAGCCAGAGCGGGTTCGATCCCACGCAATCCGGCGGCGGCGTCGCGCCGGAGCAGTCCGCTACCGCACGCGACAACTACCAGCGCGCCCTGCGCGCCTGCCTCGAGGGGCGCGGCTACAGCGTGCGCTGACCGCGCTCTAGGAAACCGCTTGCGGCGGCGCAGTTGAGTTGCGCAGGATCAGCTCGAACTTGAGCCGCTGCCGCGGTATCGGCTGGGGCCAGCCGTTCCTGCGTGGCGAGTGTTCGATGATCAGGTCCGTGGCGACGCGTGCCATCGCCCGCACCGGTTGCCTTATGGTGGTCAGTTGCGGCCAGACCATGGTGGCCACCGGCGCGTCGTCGAAGCCCACGACCGAGAGTTGCGCGGGCAGCGAAAGTCCCAGCTGGCGCGCCACGCAGATGACCGCAGCCGCCATGTCATCGTTGCTGGCGAATATCGCGGTCGGCCGCGTCGATCCCCGCAGCATTCGCTCGGCGCACAGCAGTCCGCCCTCAAACGCGAAGTTGCCCGTCTGAACCCAGTTCGGCTTCACGGGCACCCCGCGTGAGCGCATCTCCTCGCTGAACCCGATGTAACGCTGCTCGGTCGCGCCGTGCTCTGCCGGACCGCGAATGAAGCCGATCGCACGGTGCCCGAGATCGAGCAGGTGCGCCGTGAGGCGGCGCGCGGCGGCGCGATCGTCGATTCCGACCGAGGGCGAGTCGGCGGGCTCGCGCTTCGGAGCGATCCGCACGGTCGGGATCGCAGCGTCTGCCAGGCGCCCGAGGATCACCGGGTGATCGCTCAGGGGCGGCAGCAGGATCACGCCCTCCAGGCGCAGCTGCCGCAGGAGGGTGTTGACCTGTCGCCCAACGTCGGCGCTGGCACCCTCCCACGGCTCGACCATCAGGTGATAGTCCGACTCGCGACACCGTTGCACGGCCCCGGCCTGAAACTCGCTCAGGTAGTCACCGGGCTTCTCGCAAAACAGCCCGATGAGAAACGATCGATCACCGGCCAGGCCGCGGGCATTGAGGTTCGGGCGGTAATCCAGCTGCTCCATGGCACGCAGGATTCGATTGCGCGTGTCCGCGTGAACCGTCGGCTCATTGTTGAGTACCCGCGAGACGGTCTTGGACGACACGTCTGCAAGATCAGCAACCTCACGAATAGTGACCGAGGTGCGTTGCGCTTCCTTCATTGCTTAGGGGGTCCGTGCTCCGGGCGGAGCGCGATCATTAGATAGAAAAGGATGCACTGGCAGCCGGGGAAGCGTCAACCGCGCGACCTGGCCGCGGATGACCGGCGCCCGCGGCCGGCCTCATTGGCCCGGCTCCGTGAGCTCGGCCAACGGGCCTAGAAATTCCGAGTAGTGGCGCCAGCGCCCGATCGAGGATGAATAGATCTTCTGCCGGACCTGCCAGCGGCTCGCCGTCACGACCTGCCGTTCGGTACGGTCGAATTCCAGGCAACGTACGTCCCAGGGCAGGTCCAGGAACCGCAGCATGCGGTCCACGCACTGAACTGTCTCGTGAACGAGGCTCTCGTACGGTACTTCGAGCAGGACCTCGGCCGGCAGCGCGGCGCACCAGTGCGCCATGAGGTGCCGGTACTGGCGGTAGTAGTGGGCCAGGTCCGCGAGGTCGTGCGTGTAGGCGTTGATGGCCTCGAAATTCTGGAAGTATATGGACAGGCAGGTGTCGCGCGGGTCGCGCCGCAGGTGGATGAAACGCGCCTGCGGCAGAGCGGCCCGGATCACGCCCAGCCACAGGAAATTGGTCGGCAGCTTGTCCACGACCCATGTCGCGCCCGCTGGCGCCTCGGCGTCGACGTGCGCAAGGTACTGCCGCCCCAGCTCGAGAAGCTCGGCGTCGGTGAGCCCGCGGCCGGCGATCGCGGCGACCGCGCGATCGCCCCAGAACGAGCGCTCGCCGGCGCCGAATACCTCAGGATGCGAGGCCAGGATCTGCTCGGCGAGCGAGGTGCCGGAGCGCAGCATGCCGATAACGAAAATCGGCCTCCGGGGGCCGTCGTGACGGTCGCGGGACGCATTGAGCCACGCGGGGCCCTGAGTGTCGACGATGCGCTCAACGAGCCGGCTCAACCCGGCGCGGTCGAAGGCCGGAGCGCTTCGCTTGCCGATCTCATTGGCGCGGGCGAAGTTTGCGAACGCGCCCGGGTAGTCACCCAGATCATCGAGGCATTTTCCGAGGGCGTAGCGCAGCAGCATCTCGCGCGACGCCGGCAGAGGCTGTGCAGCGAGTCGAGCTGCCGTCCCGACCCACGGTGCATCTTCCGGCCCCAGGCGGCGCACCCGAGTCAGCCCAACCCAGGCCTCCACACAGCCTGAATCAAGTTCGATCGCCCGCCCGAACAGCTTCTGCGCGTCCGCGAATCGACCGAAGTCGGCGGCCAGCTCGGCCAGTACCACGTGGGCCGCCGTGGAGTCCGGGGCAATGGCGAGTGCCGTGCGCGCCGCACCCTCGGCCTCTAGCGCGCGCCGGCCGAGGCGTAGCGTGGTGGCGAGCTCAGCATGCAGCGCCGGGTCGCTCGGCCTCAGCTGCAGGGCCTGCCCATATCCGCTGATTGCCTCCTCGAGCCGCCCCAGTGAACGCAGCGCCCGCGCGCGGTTGGCGTGCACGGCGGCGATGCCCGGGGTCAGGCGCAACGCCTGGTCGAAGCTCGCGATGGCCGCTTCAGGCTCGCCGCGGGCGAGAAATACGCAGCCGCGCAGGTCGTGGGCTTCCGCGCCCTGTGGGTCGAGCTTCAGGGCGTGCTCACTGCTTGCGGTCGCCTCGTCGAGCCGGCCGAGATTCAACAGCGCGGTGGCTTCTGTCATACGGGCCGCCAGCAGGACGTCGCTGATCTCGAGGGCACGGCGCGCGCAGGCCAGGGCAGCGTCGGGTTGGTTGAGTTCGAGGTACAACTCAGCGAGGTTGGTGCACGCTTCCGCGCACCGCGGGTCGAGCTCGAGGGCCTGCTCATAGCGTGCCTCGGCCTCGCTGAGGCGGCCGGACCTAGCTAGCGCATTGGCCAGATTAACGTGGGCTGCCGCCTCCGACGGCGCGCAGGCAACCGCCTCGCCATAGGCGGGGATCGGGTCCTTGCCCTGGCGGGCGAGCGCAATGCCGAGCAACTGCCATAGCACGGCGTTCGATGGATGAGCCCGCAGCGCCTCGCGCAGCGCAACTTCGAGCTCGAGGTTGCGGCCCTCGTGCAGCAGCCCCTGCAGCGCTTGCATCAAGTGCGCGAGTGCGATGGGACCCGGTGCCGGCCCCACCTGTTCATTGAGCTGACCGCAGCAACGCTTATAACGCCTGCGGCTGCCGCACGGACAGGGGTCGTTCCGTCCCGGCCTCATCTGTCCCCCTCGATCGACCACGGGTTAAGCCGGGTGTGTTGCCGACTGCATTTGGTGCAGATATATCATGCCGCCGGGTGACCCGATGCTGCAGCGACCAAATGACACTATTGGTTGTCGTGCCTTGAGAATGCGATCCGCATGCGCGGCAGTGATGCTGCTCGCGGTGGTGCATGCCTCCGCGGAACCCGAACTCGCGATGCCGCAGGCTCCCGCGCACGAGGGAGAGATTGGGCCCTACAACGCCGTTTTTCTCCAGGGAGGCGTGGGCATCGTACGTCCGCTCCCGGGCGATGCCGCGGTGCTGGGCGCGGGAGCCCCCTGGACCCTGATCGGCTGGGTGCGCCCCGACCTGCTGCCAGGCGCGCGTGCCGTCATCGCAGCCCTGGGCGCCGCCGACCCCGCGGGCTGTAACTGCCTGCTGATGGAGGGAAATCGCATTGCCCTGCGCGTCGGCCCGCGCAGTGCTCTGTACGCGGCGCGCCCGGTCGAGCCTGGCAGCTGGCACGCGGTGGCGGCCACATATGACGGGACAACGGCGCAGCTGTACCTCGACGGACGCAGAACCTCGCTGACGGTGGGGACTACAGCCGCCGCAGCACCAAGCATCAATCTTGCGCCGACGCATGCCGCTGACCTGATGGGGCTGGAGCATTTTGGGGGCGCTCTGGCCGAATTCGTCGTCGTGCCCCGGGCATTGACCGCAGCGGAGATTGCGGCACGAACGCGCGTGGCGCCGGATTTCACGCTCATCCACTTCCAGCAGGTGGGCGTGGGCTGGCCGCTCCAGGAGCACGCCTGGCGAGGTTTGCAGACGCCCCAGGACGCGTGGACTGTGCCGCGCTCCCGCGCGGCGCTGGGCGTCGGGCAGCCGGCACCCCTGCCCGCAACGGCGCCCCTCGAACTTGCGGGCCCCGGACGATGGCGCATTGGTGGCTGGCGGCTGGCCGCGGCTTCAGCGACCCAGGCGACTGCGGCGCAGATCTCGAGTCCGGGCTTTGGGGACGCCGGCTGGTACCCGGCGGTCGTTCCGGGCACGGTCCTGGGGACCCTGATCGCAAACGGGGTTTACCCGGATCCCGACAAAGGCCTCAATAACCTCGCGATCCCCGAGTCCCTCGCGCGCCAGGACTACTGGTACCGCACGACATTCGTGCCGCCGGCGCAGGCGCGCGGGCAGCAGCTGCGCCTGAACTTCGAGGGGATCAACTATGCCGCCGAGGTGTGGCTGAACGGAACGCGCGTCGGCGCACAGCGCGGTGCGTTCATCCGCGGACGTTTCGACGTGACGCACCTGATGCTCCCGGATGTGCCCAACGTGCTGGCCGTGCGCGTCTCGCCGCCGCCCCACCCGGGCATTCCGCACGAGCAATCGGTCAGTGCGGGGCCGGGCGAGAACGGAGGAATGCTGGCATTGGACGGGCCGACGTTCATCGCGAGCGAGGGGTGGGACTGGATCCCCGGGATTCGTGACCGCAACACGGGCCTGTGGCAGGGCGTGGCGCTTACCGCCAGCGGTAACTTGCGTCTGGGCGATCCTAACGTGATCACACGGCTGCCGCTGCCGCGAACCGACAGCGCCGATGTCTCGATCTCGGTGCCGGTGGAGAACCTCTCGGCGCAGCCCATCGCAGCAGCACTCGATGCCCGGTTTGGTGAGGTTCAAGTCCACAAGGCTATCGTGCTCGGCCCGGGCGTGAGCGAAGTGCGGCTGGACCCCTCCGAGTTCCGTGCACTGCACATGAACCACCCGCGGCTGTGGTGGCCGAACGGCTACGGAAAGCCCGAGCTCTATTCGCTCGAGCTCTCCGTGTCGGCGGGGTCGACAGTCTCCGACGTTCGCCGCCTGCGCTTCGGGATCCGCGAAATCACCTACGAGCTGTCGCTCTTTGATCACGAGGGACGACTGCGGAGGGTCGAGATCGACCCCGCCGCTGCGGGACGCGGCGGCGACCCACTCGTGGACGTGCGCCACGAGGCGCTCAAGCGAACCGTCAATGGGTGGGCTGCTTCGCTGACCGCCGCGGGCGAGCGCTCGCCGCACGTGCAGGGTGTCGCGACGTACTCGCTGTCGCCTTACCTCGTCATTCACGTGAACGGTGTACCGATTGCTGCCCGCGGTGGAAACTGGGGCACCGATGACTCCCGCAAGCGCAGTGCGCGCGAACGCCTCGAGCCGTACTTCCGTCTTCATCAGGCAGCTCACCTGAACATCATCCGCAACTGGCTCGGCCAGAGCACTGAGGAGGTCTTCTACGATCTGGCGGATGAGTATGGACTGCTCGTGCTCAACGACTTCTGGGAGTCGACCCAGGATTTCCAGCTCGAGGCCGAGGATCCCCAGCTCTTCCTGGATAACGCGGCGGACGTAATACGCCGCTTCCGCAATCACCCTTCCATCGCGGTCTGGTTCGGCCGCAACGAGGGTGTCCCGCAGCCCATACTGAACGAGGGACTGGCCGCTCTGGTGGCCGGGCTCGACGGCACCCGTTACTACACGGGCAGCTCCAATCGGGTGAATCTGCAGGACAGCGGCCCGTACAACTGGCGACCGCCGGAGCAGTACTTCACCACACTCGCGGGGGGATTCTCGGTAGAAGTCGGAACGCCGTCCCTGGGGTCGCTCGAGACGCTGAAGTCCTACATGGCGCCCGAGGATCTCTGGCCCCTGGGTGATGTCTATGCATACCACGACTGGCACTTTGGCGGGAACGGCGACACGGCGAGCTTTATGCAGCGCATGCAAGTCTCGCTCGGAGCAGCAACCGGACTCGAAGACTTCGAGCGCAAGGCACAACTGCTGAACTACGAGGCATATCGCGCAATCTTCGAGGGCTTTCAATCCGGCCTGTGGACGCGCAACAGTGGCCGGCTGCTGTGGATGACTCACCCCGCGTGGCCGAGCAACGCGTGGCAGATCTACACGGCGGACTACGACGCGGCGGCTGCCTACTACGGCGTGGCAAAGGCGTGCGAGCCGCTGCATGCGCAGCTTGATCTCCCTGAGTTCCGTCCCACGCTCGTGAACGTGGGCCTGAGCGCCGCGCCAGACCTCGAGCTGTCGGTGCGGATCATGAGTCTGGATGGCACCACGCGCCTCCTGCAGCGACATCGGGTGAGCGTGGCGGCCAACGCCGTCGTCCACCTCGCACCGCTCGATCTCAAGTCATGGCTCGACCGGGACGCCGTGGATCTTGTCATCCTGAGCGTGCGCGACGCGCAGGGCACCCCGCGGTCTGAGAATGTCTACTGGGAGGCTAGCGCTCCTGCGGATCTTGGACGCCTTTCGCGGCTGGCGCCGGTGGCGCTGCGGCTCACGGCAACTCGACACCCCGATCCTGACGGGGCTACCAGGGTGGAGGTAGTCCTGGAAAATCACGACAGGAACCCGGCGCTGCTTGCGCGTGTGGCCGTGCTGGACGCGAACGGCATGCGGGTGCTGCCGGCCTATTACAGCGACAACTACGTCACGGTCCCGGGCGGAGAGACGCGACGGCTGGCCGTGCACTGCCCGACGGCGGGCGCTAGCTGCGCCCGGTTGTCAGCGCGCGGATGGAATGTCGTCCCGCTCACGGTCGATATAGGGCAGGAGCCGCCGCGAGCCAGCGGCGCCGACCAGCGCTAACGGAAGGCGACTACGACCGCGACGGTCAACAGCAGCAGCGCCGCGGCCTGTATCCGGTAGTTTCGCCACGGCGGTATGCCCCGCAGCGCTGCGCTCTCCTCGCGGAAGTCCTCGGGGCGCCACATCACCGATGCGATTTCCCGGCGCGGCGCGGGACTCAGCAGGCTCGCGGCAACGAGTATCGCCACGTCCACCACCAGCAACAGGGGTGCGGCGTAAAGAAAGTGAATATGAACCCAGTGGCAAACCACATTAGCCAGGAAGAGCCCGAGCCCGCAGCCCGTTCCCACGACCAGCATGACGCGCGCACCCCGCGCGTTCGCTCCCTGCCAGAACAGGCCCACGAGCGACAAGGCCACGACCGGGGGAACGGCGTAGGCCAGGGTCGCTTGCAGGTATTGCCACAGGGAACGAAAGTGCTCCAGCTGCGGTGCCCACAGAATAGCCATGAGCAGCAGTATTCCCGTGCAGATCCGGGCGACGCGGATCGCACGGCGATCGGAGAGATCCGGCGAAATGCGTCGCACGATATCCATCGTGATCAGGGTCGAAGAGGAGCTGAGCGTCGAGGCAACCGACACCATGGTCGCGGCAGCGAAGGTGGCTGCAACGATTCCGAGCAGACCCGGGGGTAGCAGAGTGAAGATAAGGGTCGGGTACACCAGGTCTGCGCGTGGCAGTTGAGGGAACAGCAGGAGTGCGCACGTGCCGGGCAGCACCATGAGAAACAGCACCGGCAATTTCAAGAGACCCGCGAAGAGTGCGCCGGCGCGGCCGTGCTCGAGGGAACGGGCAGAGAGCACTCGTTGTACGATGAACTGGTTGTTACACCAGTAGTAGAAGCCCAATACCGGAATCCCGAAAAGCAGGCCGGGCCAGGGCACACTCGGATCGCCGATCGGACGAATCAGCGACAGCGCCTGCGGCGGGACGCTGCGCATCACAGAGTGCCAGCCGCCGACACGGGCGAACGCCGCTACTGCGATGATGGTCGCTCCGAGCAGCAGCACCAGCCCCTGGACCGCCTCCGTGTAAATGACCGAGCGCAGGCCGCCAGCGACCGTGTAAAGGCCTGCCGCTCCGGCGAGCGCTGCGGTCACGGCCCAGATCGGTGTGCCCGGAAAAAGCACCTTGATCACGAGCGAGCCGCAGTAAAGGGCCGCGGCGGCGTCAAGGGCGATGTTCAGGAACAACGTTAGGGCGGCGACATAGAGTCGCACTGAAGCATCGTAGCGACGCTCCAGGAACTCGGGCATCGTATAAGCGCGGCTGCGCAGCAACGCGGGCATGAGGAAGATGCAGAAGAACACCAGCACCAGGGTCGCGGACCACTCGTAGTCGTACACCGAGATCCCACTCGCGTAGGCCGCACCCGCGAGCCCGATGAGAGCCGTCGAGGACATGTTTGAGGCCAGCAGGGTCAGCCCGATCGCCGACCAGCGGGTTGCCCGCGATGCGAGGAAGTAGTCCTCGGCGCGCTCGGTGCGCTGCGATGCCCAGGCACCCAGTATCACCAGTGCCGGGATGTAGATCGCGACGATAACGGCGTCCCATCCGCTCGGTGCAGCCGCAATCGATTCGTTCAAGAACGCCGTCTCCCGCCACGGCTCGAGCAGCGATGATTCTCCCCCAGCCCGGTACGGTGAGGCCAGCGGTCTACCGCACCAATTGACAGCGCTGACATCTTGACCGTCTAATCACGGACCTGAGGGGGGTCTCGATGTCAGGCGATTCGCGAGCAGACGGCGGCCGCGCGCGCGTTGCAGGTGCAGCGCATCGAATGCGGACCCGTGCGCGTAGATTCGCCTTCGCATGTGCCGTCACGGGGATGCTCGCTGTGAGCAGCGGCGACGCCACGGCCGAAGATGCCCGCATCCATCCACAGCTCTGGCCGGCCGCCGACCGGCCGCTCGCGCCGTCGCCGGCAACGGAGGCCGCTGTCGAGGATCTGCTGGGACGCATGAGCCTCGAGGACAAGATCGGGCAAATGATTCAGGCCGACATCGACTCGATCACTCCCGAGGACTTGCGCACCTACAAGCTTGGAGCGCTGCTGGCCGGTGGCAACGCGGCTCCCGCGCGTAATCCTCGCAGCGGTCCGCAGGCCTGGCTCGAGCTGGTCGACCGGTTGTACCGCGCGGCGATGGAGCCCTCCGGCAGCCATCTCCCGATTCCGCCCTTGTTTGGAATCGATGCGGTGCATGGCCACGCCAAGGTGCGCGGGGCGACGATCTTTCCGCACAACGTGGGTCTGGGGGCCACCCATGATCCGCAGCTGGTGGCGGCTATCGCGCGCGCCACGGCAGAGGAGGTGTCCGCGACCGGGATCGACTGGAGCTTCGCCCCGACGGTGGCCGTCGTTCGCGACGTACGCTGGGGGCGTTCCTACGAGAGCTATTCCGATGATCCGGTGCTCGTTGCGACCTACGCGCGCGCGTTCGTCGAGGGTTTGCAGGGCCCGGTGCGGCCGGATGGCACTCGGGGGCGGGGAGCAGTGCTGGCCTCGGTGAAGCACTACCTGGGCGACGGCGGGACGTTGGATGGGCGGGACCAGGGGGACAACCGGGCGCCGGAGGGCACGCTGCTGGGCGTGCACGCCGCAGGTTTCATGCCTGCGATCCAGGCGGGTGACCTGATCGTAATGGTTTCCTACTCAAGCTGGCAGGGCGTGAAGATGCATGCCAACCGTGACCTTCTCACGGGGGTACTCAAGGACCGGATGAGCTTCCCCGGATTCGTGGTCGGGGACTGGAACGCTCACGAGGAAGTGCCTGGGTGCACGAAGCTCAGCTGCCCGGAAGTCATCCGCGCTGGTCTGGACATGTTCATGGCCCCTGACAGCTGGAAGGCCATCTTCAGGAACACGCTCGCGCAAGCACGGGCCGGCGAGATCGAACCTGCGCGCATTGATGATGCGGTCCGGCGCATCCTGAGGGTGAAGGTGATGGCCGGATTGTTCTCCCAGCCGGCGCCCGCAGAGCGCCGCGACGCAGGGAATTTCAGCCTCGTTGGAAGTCCCGAGCATCGGGCCCTCGCGCGCCGCGCGGTGCGCGAGTCGCTGGTGCTGCTCAAGAACGAGCGCGCGGTCCTGCCGCTGTCGCCGCGCTCGCACTTGCTCGTGACCGGGCCCGCGGCCGATCGCATCGACATGCAGGCCGGCGGCTGGACCGTCGACTGGCAGGGTGACCAGAACCACAACGTCGACTTTCCCGGGGGCACTTCGATCTTCTCGGGCATTCGCAGCGCGGTCGAGGCGGCAGGCGGCACCGCAACGCTCAGTCCCGACGGACACTTCGAGAACCGCCCCGACGCAGCCGTCGTAGTGTTCGGCGAACACCCCTATGCGGAATACGAAGGTGACCTCGAGACCCTCGAGTATGATCGTGAAGACCAAACCTCCCTCGGGCTGCTGAGGTCCCTGCATGCCCAGGGGATCCCCACGGTCGCCGTGTTCCTGTCTGGGCGTCCGCTCTGGGTCAACCGGGAACTCAACGTGGCGGACGCCTTCGTCGCCGCCTGGTTGCCGGGAACTGCCGGAGAGGGGGTCGCCGACGTGCTGCTCGGTGGCACCGACGGAGTACCGCGCTACGATTTCGTCGGCCGTCTGAGCTTTCCCTGGCCAGCGACCGGCATGCCGGTAACTTACGATTCCGGCGATCACATCCGCGGCGCCCTCTTCGGGCGAGGCTACGGTTTGAGTTACGCGCATCCGGCGCGGCTCGGCCGCCTTCCGGAAGCGCCCAGGCTTGCGCCAGATCGCGGCAATCCGGACAGCCTGTTTCAGGCGGCTCACGCGACTGCGCCGTGGTCGCTGTTTGTCTCGGATGCCACCGGGCAGGTCCGTGTGACGACGCCAGATCAGCCCAGTCCGGGCGGGGCAGTGCGCGTGCTCCTCTCCGACGCGGCCTTCACCGTTGCGTGGCAAGGCGGATCGACGGGTGATTTCTGGATCGGCGGTCGCCCAGCGGATCTTAGTGCCGCAGTGGCCCGCGGGGACGTGCTGCGTGTGCGAGCGCGCGTCGAGGAGCGGCCTGCCGCAGCCGTGCAGATCGGCTTGCGTTGCTCGTCGAGTTCACAGGCCGCGGCAACCGGCTGCGGACTGCCGCGCGGAGCCTTGCTGGATGCCACAGCGGCCCTGAATGCGCTTCCCGCGCATGAGTGGCGGTGGCTGACGATTCCACTGGCGTGTTTTTCTCAGGCGCCGGAGTTGACCCGGGTCGCTGCACCGATCGCACTGCGCACCGACGGGAGCCTGAAGCTCTCGGTAACCGACATCCATCTGGCGGGGGCCGGACAGCACGGGTGCGGCGGCGTCGGGGTGCAAAAATGACAGCGTTGACATTTATGCCGACGTGGGCGTAGCGTTTGGCTGGGAGCGGCGCCGCAAGGCACTCGTTCGCAGGGGCAAGAAACTAACGACCTTCAGGTCGTAGGCAGGGGGAGCACAACAGAGCGCAGCGTGAACATCGGCACGGGGTCTGACTGCCGGCGATGTTCAGGGGGATCTACACGCGACTTGCGCCAGGCGTGCCGCAGGCACGCGGCACCGCGCGGCTGCGCCGCGCGAGTCCACGGGGAGTGCGTCGCGTTTCAAGAAAGCCTTGAGGGGGGCACCTAACCATGTCGCATCGAATTCAGAAGCGTGCACGCCGGGCCGCGCGCGCCGCGATTGCAAGGACCGCACCGTTTCCGATCATCTTCTGCTGTGCAACGGCCGTGGCCCAGCAGGTACCCGCGCCAAATTCCGCGACTTCGCCCCCGGTCCTGGAGGAGGTCGTCGTGACCGGGTACCGGGCCTCGGTGCAAACTGCACTGGAGACCAAGCGCGATTCGGTCAGGCCCATCGAATCGGTGGTGGCCGAGGACATCGGCAAGATGCCGGATCAGAACGTCGCGGAATCCCTCGAGCGACTTCCCGGTGTGACCATCAATCGCTCGGGCGGGAAGGGCACCCAGGTCCTGATCGATGGCCTGGCCAACAACCTGGTCACGCTCAACGGCGAGGTGCTTCTCACCGGCCGTGAGATGTATTCCTCGGGGGAGGCTTCCGGGGGCGCCGGCAACATCCAGTATTCCTCTCTGGAGGGCATACCGAGCGAGGAGATCGGTGGCATCGACGTCATCAAGAATCCATCCGCGCAGGATCGCGAAGGCGGCCTCGGTGGCATCATCGACCTCAAGACCCGCTCGCCGCTTGCGCAGAACCTGGGACTTAACCTCGCGGCTAACCTGCGCGGTACCAAGGCGCAGGGCCAGGACGGGGGCCCGACGCCGGTCGCCACGGTCGTGGGCGGCTTCAAATTCAGCACTGATTTCGCGATTACCGCGAGTCTCTCGTACGACGACGAGAAGACCCATACGAACGAATTCCAGAACCAGAACCGCAACCAGTGGCTGGTTACGAACACGGCGACCAACGGCTCTTACGTCGGCAGCCCTATAGCGAGCACGAACACGACGCTACCGGGGGGCCAGACCTACATCGACCCGCAGCTCGACTACTTCAGCGACATCTACGATCAGATCAAGACCAAGGGTGCGACCCTCGGCGCGGAATGGAACTGGAACGATTCCATCAGCAGCACGTTCAACTACTTCTTCATCCGCGAAGAAGAGACGACCTTCACCTACTCGAACAAGGCCTGGTTCTCCGGCGGCAGCGGCGAGACCAACCAGCCGGGCGCTCCGGCGTCCTTCCCGGGGATCGACCCCACCAAGCCGTACTCCATCGACGCCAATGGCGTCATCCAGTCCGCTACGATGATGGCAAACGGGGCGGAGACCGCGACGCTGTTCGAGGAGAACACGACGACCGCGCACAACGTGCAGTTCAACACCCGGTTTGGCGGCAGCGGCGGCCTGCACGGCGACGCAGGTGTGTTCTTCGCCAAGGCCAGCGGCAACTACCAGGCTGACCAGGCCGACGTCGAGCACGGCTTCTATGGCGCCTTCAACGGCGCGGCCTCCATTCAACCCACGGCTCCCGGGTGCAACAACGGCGGCAACAGTTGCACCAACGGGAACCACGGGTACCAGTTCGTCTACGGCAATGGCGGAACTTCCGGGCTGCCGACCGTCTTCTACCCGAGTGGCGCGGCGAACTACGGCTACTCCAACGTGCTTTCGAACCCCGCTTACACGCTGTTCAAGTCCAACTGGGCGTGGGCCAACACAATCGACGAGAAGAACTGGGCCATCAAGGGCAACCTGTACTTCAAGGCGGGCTCGGTCATCGACATGACCGCCGGGGTCCGCTACGAGCACCGCGAGGCCGACTACGTGCACGGCCGCTACCTCGAGGACGGCATCAACCCCTATGGGGTGGGTGGCGTCGGCGCCGGGACGGCGGCGGGCAACTGCTGCGTGGGGCCGGCGAGCGGCACGTGGCTTTACTACCAGGACCCGGGGTACGCGACCATCCCGTGGTCGACGCCGCAGACCAACCCCAACCTCCTGCTGACCGTGAACAACTTCGCCTCCGGTCCGATCGCGGTCAAGAACCCGTACACCGGGGGCATGACCAACCCGGCAACCTACCTCAACACAGTGTGGACGCAGGCCGGCATCCCCAACGGCACCGAGAAGCTGTTCGTCGACGCCCTGAACTCTTACGACGTGACCAACAAGACGACATCCGCCTTCGTCATGGGCGACGTCGGCGACAGCGTCTACCACGCGAACTTCGGTCTGCGCATCGTCCGCAACGAACTGAGCGTCGATGGCGGTGAGACCAACCCGAACGGCTCGACCTATGTCGGCACGGCCTCCTGGAATGGGGTGAACTCCAACGACCTCCCGTTCCATGCCAGCCGTTCGTACACCGACGTGCTGCCGTCCTTCAACTTCGTGGTGAACGCCACCGACCAGCAGAAGATCCGCTTCAGCGCCGCGCGGGTGGTGTCGCCGCAGAACCTCAATGACCTCGGGCGCGGCTTGTCCTACAACTTCACCCGGGCCGATCCGGCGCTGTGTCCGGGCGGCAGCGGCGTGTGCTTCAAGTTCGCCGGCGGCACCGCTGGCAACGCCAAGCTGGATCCGTTCCGCGCCTCCCAGTTCCGCGTCTCGTGGGAAGACTACTTCGCCAGGAGCGGCCTGGTGAGCGTCGGCGGGTTTTACCGTGCGGTGGACAACTTCGTGACGACCGCTAACGTCGCCACGTTGGTCCCGGACGGCACGGCGGCCGGCGGCACGACCGCCAACGTACAGACCCTGGTCAACGGCGGCACCGGCAAGATCTACGGCGGCGAGCTGATCGCGCAGTACGCCTTCGACACCGGCTTCGGCGTGCTCGGGAACTACACGCGCTCCAACTCGGAGTCCACGCAGAACAGCTCGTTCGGCACCAACCTGCCCATCCCGGGCGTGCCCAAGAATGCGTTCAACGTGACCGGCTATTTCGAGCGCTGGGGATTCGGGGCACGCCTCGCCTACACCTGGCGCGACGTGTCGGTGAACTCATCGCTGGTGGGGTCATCGTTCACGTTCCAGGACATCAACGGCGCACAGAAAACCTACACCGTGTATGCCGCCAAGTACGGCCAGCTGGACGGCCAGCTCGAGTACAACTTCGGGCCGCACTTCGGCCTGGTGTTCCAGGCCGTGAACATCACGGATGAGAAGCAGCATACCTACCTGCAGTGGTCGAACCAGCCGTTCACCTACGACGACAGCGGCCGCAGGTTCTTCTTCGGGTTCAAGGGCAAACTATAGGCAAAACGCGCCGACCCCGGGGCGGGCTGGCCGGGGTCTGGGTGGTCTCGAATGACACATGCACCGATGTCCGCGACTGACCCGGGAATCCCCGCGCGCGCCGGTCACGACGGCGCACGCATTCGCAGCATCGCCATCGTGGGCGGTGGCACGGCGGGATGGCTCGCGGCCAGCATGCTTGCCCGGGCGCTCGGCGGTACGGGTACCATCATCACGGTGGTCGAGTCGCCCGCGATCGGGATCGTCGGGGTGGGGGAGGCCACGATCCCCCCGATCATCGACCTGTTGCACTACCTGCGCATCGACGAAGCGGACTTCATCCAGCACACGAACGCGACCTTCAAGCTGGGCATCAAGTTCGTCGACTGGCGTACCCCGGGGCATGCCTACTGGCATCCCTTCGGGACCTTCGGTGCGCCGCTGCAGCGGCGGCCGTTCCATCACTGCTGGCACCGCGCGCGCGCCGCGGGCCTGAAGCTCAAATTCAACGACTACAGTGCCTGCGCGGCGCTGGGCGATGCCGGCAAGTTCCGTTTTCCGGAGCGCGAATCCGGGGTCGCAGGCGCAGGCTTGCGCTATGCACTGCATTTCGATGCGACGCTGGTCGGTAGGTACCTGCACGACTATGCGCAGCGCTTGGGTGTGCAGCACCTGGAGCGGACCGTGACCGGCGCCACGCGACGCGCCGACGGCGCGCTCGAGGACCTGCATTTCTCCGATGGCTCCTCATTCAGCGCCGACCTCTACATCGACTGCAGCGGCTTCCGCGGCCAGTTGATCGAACAGGTCCTGCACACCGGCTACCTGGACTGGACCTCGATGCTGCCCTGTGACCGGGCGGTGGCCTTCCCGGCCGCCTCCAAGAGCACCCGGCCGCCGTACACCCAGTCCCTCGCCCGGACGGCCGGCTGGCAGTGGCGGATCCCGCTGCAGAACCGGGACGGCAACGGCTACGTGTATTCGAGCGCTCACGTCACGGACCAGGAGGCACTCGAGGACCTGCAGGCGGTGGTCGGCAATGCGCCGCTCGCAGAGCCGCGGATGCTGCGGTTCGTGACCGGCCGCCGTCGGCAGTTCTGGAACCGCAACTGCATCGCGCTCGGTCTGGCCTCCGGCTTTCTCGAGCCGCTGGAATCAACCAGCATTCACCTCGTAGCCAGCGGCATCTATCACCTGCTGGAGCATTTCCCGGACCGGAACTTCGACCCGGCCAACATCGCCGCGTATAACGCCCGTGTCATCGAGGAATTCGAGACCGCTCGCGATTTCATCGTGCTGCACTACTGCCTTGTGGAGCGCGAGGACACCCCGCTGTGGCGGTATTGCCGCGCCATGGCACTGCCGGCAAGCCTGCAGGAGCGCATCGAGCTGTACCGGGGGACGGGCCGCATCCGCACGCGCGCCGCCGACCTGTTCTCAGACCTCAGCTGGTTCTACATCTTCAGTGGCCTGGGCATGAACCCGGAAGGCCACGATCCGCTCCTCGATGCAGTCTCGCCGCAGGAACTCGGACCGATCCTGGCGTCACTGGCTGCAGCGACCGGCGCTCTGGTACGCGCTGCCCCGCCTCACGACAGCTACTTTGGCAAGCCCTTGGCATCCGCCGCTCCCGCAAGGGCCTTCTCCGGCTCACCGACGCATCGCAGCGCGTAAGGCCGCGTGCCGCGGCCCGACCGCGTCACCCCGATGCGGCTATTGATCGGCGTTGAAACAGTCCGCGGCGGCCTTCCACTGCCCATTTTTCTGCTTGGCCCAGGCGACGAGGTACCTGCGGACGCCGACGGTGGGCTTGCCCTGCGCATCGTTCAGCGTCAGCTCGAACGTGCCGACGTCGAGGGCCATGTCGCACGACTGCGCCACGACGATCTGCTTCGGCTCGAAGTGGAGAGCAGGAGACACCTGATTGTTCTCATCTGCCTGTCCTTCATGTTGTTTGACGGAAAAGCCCCGACGAAGGCTTAGGCTGTTACGCGGCCGAGCCCGCATTCAAGCGAGCCGGCGTTGCCAAGGGGCGCCGATCTCCTGCATCCTGATGATGCGGCGCCGCGAGGTTCCGGGGGGCGATTCAAGTGAAGGTCCTGTTCATCTGTCTCGGCAACATCTGCCGCTCGCCGACCGCGGAGGGCGTGCTGCGGTCGATCGCTGCGCGCGAGGCGGCGGATCTGGAACTCGAAATTGACTCCGCCGGCACGGCCGGGTACCACGTCGGCGCGGCGCCCGATCCGCGCACCAGCGCCGCCGCGGCGCGCCGCGGCTATGACCTCTCGGCGCTACGTGCCCGCGTCGTCGAGCCGGAAGACTTCCAGCGTTTCGACCTGATCCTGGCGATGGACGAGGACAACCTGCGCACGCTCAGGCGGCGCGCGCCCGCGACAGGGCGCGCGCACCTGCAGTTGTACATGGAGTTCGCCCCCGAGCTCGAGGTGCGCGAGGTGCCCGACCCCTACTACGGCGGGCCGAACGGCTTCGAGGAAGTGCTCGACCTCGTCGAGCACGCGGCGCGGGGACTCATCCGGCACCTGCGCCAGAGGTCCCGCGCCGCCTGAGCTGCGAGGCCTTACTCCTCGGTGCCGCGCGGGGCGCCGTGATCCGACGACGGGGCCGAGGACCACACGACGTACGGCTTGTTCTCGGTCGGCCCTTCCGGCCGCGGGGCCGGTTCGAAATGCGCGACCTCGTGCGCAGGACCAGAGTCGCGCGGCTCGGCGTGATATTCACGCGGCGCCTCCTGGCGCTCGGCCTGCGGCGCATTCACCGGGGCGCTGTTGCCGGACCCCTCGTGAGCGGCCAACGGTGCCGGCCCGCCTTCGTGGGAGCTGCCGCCCTGGCCCTCGGCCCCCGGAGCACCCTCGCGGCCCGAACCGCCGCCTCCACCACCACCGCGACGTCCGCGGCGCCGGCCGCGGCGTCCACGACCTGAGCGCTCGCCGCGGGCCTCGCCCGCAAGGCCTGCGCTCGCCGGCGGCGTCCCTGCGGCACCCTCGGCGGCCATCGGCTCGTCACCCCGGGGCTCCGGCCGCGCCTCGTGACGTGGCTCGCCCCGCGGCTCGCCCCGCGGGGCCTGGCTCTGTCCTTGGCTTCCGCCCGCGGCACGCTCGCCGCGGCCACCGTCGCGACCGCGCTCGCTGCGGTTGTCGCGATCCCGGTCGCGACCGCGATTGCGGTCCCGGTCGCGATCGCGCCCGTCGCGGCGCCCGTCGCCACGGTCGCGGCGTGCGCCCTCCGAGGAGCGCGAGTGGCGCCCGCGGTCGCGGCGTCCGTCGCCGCGCGAGCCGTCCTCGCGGCGCGGGGCGCGCGCCGGCGCCGGCTCGGCCGCCGGTTCGGCTGCGACCGGGGCGGGCAGCGGCTCGCCGGCCAGCATCTTCTTGAAGCGCGACCAGAACCCGCCACTGCCGTGTACCGGTGCGGGTGCCGCGGCCGCGGCCGCCGGGGCGGCCGGCGTGGGCGCCCAGATCTGCGGTGGAGGGCTTGCCGGCGCAGCGGTGGTCGGCAGGAGCGTCGCCACCGCGGCCTGCTCGGCCTGGGGCTTCTTGTCCTGCGCGCTGCCGGGCTCGACCGCCGCCGGTGCCGTGGGCATGAGGTAGGTGAGCTGCTTGTTCTCGGGCAGGTCTACCTCGTCGTCGCGCACGCGGCGGATCGAGTACTCGGGGGTCTGGATGTTCTCGTTCGGGACGATGATGAGCTCGGCGGTGCTCTTGTCCTCGAGCGTGCGCAGCCAGTCGCGCTTCTCGTTGATGAGGTAGGTCGCGACCGCCACGGGAACCTGGGCGATGACCCGCGCAGTGCGGTCCTTGCGCAGCTCCTCGCCGATGAGGCGCAGTACCGCGAGCGTCATCGACTCGACGCTGCGGATGCTGCCGATACCGACGCAGCGCGGGCAGACGATGTGGCTGGACTCCCCGAGCGAGGGCCGCAGGCGCTGGCGCGACATCTCCAGGAGGCCAAAGCGCGACAGCCGCCCGATCTGGATGCGGGCGCGGTCCATCTTCATGGCATCGCGCAGCCGGTCCTCGACCTCGCGCTGGTTCTTGGCCGACTCCATGTCGATGAAGTCGATGACGATCAGGCCGCCGATGTCACGGATGCGCAGCTGCCGGGCGATCTCGTCGGCCGCCTCGAGGTTGGTGTTGGTGGCGGTGGTCTCGATGTCCGAGCCGCGCGTGGCGCGGGCGGAGTTGATGTCGATCGAGACCAGCGCCTCGGTGTAGTCGATGACGATGCTGCCGCCAGAGGGCAGTTGCACCTTGTGGGCGTAGGCCGACTCGATCTGGCTCTCGATCTGGAAGCGGGTGAAGAGCGGGATGTCGTCGGTGTACAGCTTGAGCTTGCGCTGCGCATCGGCCGGCATGAAGCGCTGCATGTACTCCTGGGCCTTCTGGTAGGCCCCCTGATCATCGACCAGCACCTCGCCGATGTCGTCGGAAAGGTAGTCGCGCATCGAGCGCGTCACCGCATCGCTCTCGCGGAACACCAGGAAGGGCGCCGAGCGCTCCTTGGTGGCCGCGTCGATCTGGTCCCACTGGGTCTTGAGGTTGTCCAGGTCCCACTGCAGTTCCTCGGCCGAGCGGCCGACGCCGGCGGTGCGCACGATCGCGCCCATACCTTCCGGGATCTGCAGCTGGTTCATGACCTCGCGCATCTGGTCGCGGTCCTCGCCCTCGATGCGGCGCGAGACACCCCCGGCGCGCGGGTTGTTCGGCATCAGGACCAGGAACCGGCCGGCGAGGCTGATGAAGGTGGTGAGCGCCGCGCCCTTGTTGCCGCGCTCCTCCTTCTCGACCTGGACGATGACTTCCTGGCCTTCCCTCAGGAGCTCCCGGATGTTCATCCGGCCGCCCTGCGGCTGCTGCTGGAAGTATTCCTTGGCGACTTCCTTCAGCGGCAGGAAGCCGTGGCGCTGGGCGCCGTAGTCGACGAAGCAGGCTTCGAGCGAGGGCTCGACGCGCGAGATCTTGGCCTTGTAGACGTTAGCTTTTTTCTGTTCGCGGGAAGGTAAATCGATACTCAGGTCGAAAAGTTTCTGTCCATCAACCAGAGCGACGCGCAACTCCTCTTCCTGAGTTGCATTCACGAGCATTCTCTTCATGTGCCCCTACTGTCAGGTGAAGGGCCGGCAAACACACGACGGGAGGCCGCGGGGGATTAAGTCCGCGGCAGCGAAGCTTCCTAGAACCTGGCGAATGAGAGCGAGTCTCGGTATTCACGTTTTTGATGACCGCCGCGTTACGGGCGGTACGGGACTGGAAACGTTCGGTGGTCTCGACCGGCGGCGACGGCTGCGGAAGTCTCTTTCAGGAGGTGCTCTACGCGGCTGGCGCTTGCTTGGCGGCCCAATGCGATGGCCTCAAATATCAGGAGGTCCAACTATTACGGGCGGCACCCGCAGGACAGGTCCCTGGGTGCCAACCTCTGTCGCGTCCGCATGGCGGACGACGCGCGGAGTATACTCACAGATCTTTTAAGAAACAATGCCTTACGGCGAGGAAAGCGTGGCCGAGTCCGAGCAGCCTGAATCCCGCACCGGCGTGCAGCACATCGAGGTCACCCCCGATGAGGCCGGCCAGCGCCTCGACAACTACCTGCAGCGGCACCTGAACGGCATCCCGCGCAGCCGGCTTTACCGGGTGATCCGCAAGGGCGAGGTGCGCGTGAACGGCAAGCGCGCCGGTCCCGAGACCCGCCTGAACGCCGCCGACAAGGTCCGCGTGCCCCCGCTGCGCCTGAGTCCCGCGCCGGACCCGGGACGTCCGGGCCCGGACCTCGTGGCGCGGATTGCGGCGGCCATCGTGCACGAGGACCCGCGCCTGCTCGTGATCGACAAGCCCGCCGGCATCGCCGTCCACGGCGGCAGCGGGGTGAGCTTCGGGGTCATCGAGGCCCTGCGCGCCGCGCGGCCGGAGGAGTACCTCGAGCTCGCGCACCGGCTCGACCGCGACACCAGCGGCATCCTCATCGTGGCCCGCCGCGGGGCGGCGCTGCGCACCCTGCACGAGCTGCTGCGCGAGGAGGGATTCGAGAAGCGCTACCTTACCCTGGTGCGCGGGCAGTGGGACCTCGGCCACAAGCGCATCGACGCGCCCCTGCGCACCGACACGCGCGTGGGCGGTGAGCGCACGGTGCGCGTCGCTGCCTCGGGCAAGCCCTCGGTCAGCCACTTCCGCCCGGTGCAGTTCTTCGGCCGCACCGCGACGCTCATGGAGGTCACGCTCGAGACCGGCCGCACGCACCAGATCCGCGTGCACGCGCAGCACGCCGGCCACCCGGTGGCGGGGGATGAGAAATACGGCGACCCAGAGTTCAACCAGGCGATGCGCTCGCTCGGCCTGCATCGCATGTTCCTGCACGCGAGCAGCGTCAGCTTCCAGTGGCCGGAAGGGGGCGAGTTCAGCATCAACACGCCGCTCCCAGCGGAGCTGGCCCAGGTCCTCGACCGCCTCGGGACGCCGGCGGCCGCCGGTGCCCGCCGCGGCGCTAGGGCAGGGCGAGCCCCGCGCTCCGCAGCGCCGCGGCGAGCCAGATGAGGGGCAGGCCGATGAGCGCGGTTGGGTCCTCGCTCTCGAGGCGCTCGAAGAGCGCGATCCCGAGGCTCTCGGCCTTGAAACCGCCGGCACAGTCGAAGGGCTGCTCCAGCGCGACGTAACGGGCGATCTCCTGCGCGCTCAGCGGCCGGAAGACCACGGTGGTCGTGTCGAGGTGGCTGAGGCTCAGGGCGCTGCGCTTCAGGATCACCGCACAGCCGGTGTGGAAGCGTGCGGTCGTGCCGCCCAGGCGCGCCAGCTGCGCCTCGGCGCGCCGCGCATCCCCGGGCTTGTCGAGCACGGCGCCGTCGGCCGCGGCGGCCACCTGGTCCGAGCCGATGACGAGGGCGTCCGGGTGCCGCGCCGCCACGGCCTCGGCCTTCTCCCGGGCGAGGCGCTGCGCCCGGTCCATCGGCGGCTCGCCGGACCGGGGCGTTTCCGGGACCTCGGGCGCGACTGCGGTGAAGGGCACGCGCAGACGGGCCAGGAGCTCCGCGCGGTAACGGGAGGTCGAGGCCAGGATGAGGGCGGGCGCGCTAGACATGGCGCTCCCGAATCACCTTCGAGAAACAAGGGGTTAGGGACAAAACCGGCTTTGACTTAGGCAGACCCGGTACCTATTATACGCGCCCCATGTCGCCGCCCTGGTTGAGGCCCCTCGAGGTCGACCGGCTGGCCGACGGCGGAGCCGACCTCGACTTTGCCGTCCCGCTCGCCGAGCTTCAGGGCCTGCGCCCGGAGCGACCGGGCGTGGCAGGTGAAGTCAAAGGCCACGTGCACTTCGCGCGCGAGCGCGGCTTTCCGGTGGCGCAGCTGACCTTTGAGGGCAGCGCGCAGATGGAATGCCAGCGCTGCCTCAAGGCGCTGAACGTGCCGCTGCGGACGGAAGTCCGCGTGGCGTTCGTCGACTCCGAGGCGAAGTCGGCGCAGGTGCCCGAGGACCTGGAGCCGGTGCTGGCCGCGGGGGGGCGCATCAGCCTCGCGGAGCTCATCACGGAGGAGCTGCTGCTGAGTCTGCCCATAGTGCCGCTGCACGAGGGGGCGGGGGACTGTGGTGCCGCGGCTGCGGCACCGGGGGCCCCGGAGATGCACCGTCCGTTCGCCCAGCTGGCGGACCTGTTGAAGAAGTGAACCGAATTCGAGTGAGGAGCTGATATCCATGCCCGTTCAGAAAAGCCGCAAGACGCCTTCCGCCCGCGGCATGCACCGCTCGCACGACCGCCTGGCGAAGCCGGCGCTGTCGACCGACCCGCAGTCCGGTGAGACGCACCTGCGTCACCGCATCACGCCCGATGGTTTCTACCGTGGCAAGCGCGTGATCGAGAAGCCCGCCGAGGAAGACAAGGAATAGCGCCCCCGCAAGGGGCGCTTCCCGAAACGCGCCGCACCCGATAAGGGGGCTTGCGTGCAGCCGATCGCGATCGACGTGATGAGCGGCGACTCGCCGCCGCGCGAGTACGTGGCCGGTGCGCTGCGCGCGCTCGCCGAGGACGCCCACCTCAGGGTGCTCCTGGTCGGCGATGCGGCGCTCATCGAGTCCGAGATCGCCCGCGCACCCGCTACCCACCGCGCCCGCACCGAGATCGTGCCCGCCACGCAGGTGGTCACGATGGAGGAGAAGCCGCGCGAGGCGATCCGCCGCAAGAAGGACTCCTCCATGCGCATCGCCGTGGACCTCGTGCACGAGGGGCGCGCGGCGGCTGCGGTGAGCGCCGGCAACACCGGTGCGCTGACGGCGATCGCGCACTTCGTGCTCAAGACCCTCCCGGGGGTCGAGCGCGCCGCCATCATCTCGGCCATCCCGGCGGCCCACGGGCTCACGCAGATGCTGGACCTGGGCGCCAACACCAAGGCCACCCCGGAGCAGCTGTCCCAGTTCGCCGCCATGGGCGCGATCATCGCCCGCGACGTCAGCGGCGTCCCAAATCCGCGCATCGGCCTGCTCAACATCGGGGAGGAGGACATGAAGGGCCACGAGGTGGTCCAGGCGGCGCACGCCCTGATCGGCGCGAGCGGCCTCAACTACATCGGCTTCGTCGAGGGCAACGACATCTTCTCCGGCGACGTCGACGTGGTGGTCACCGACGGTTTCACCGGCAACGTCGCGCTGAAGACCATGGAGGGCGTCGCCGGGCTCATCGTCAACCGCATGCGCGCGGAGTTCCAGGCGAACACCGCCTCGCGCCTCGCCGGCCTCATCGCCCGCCCGGTGCTGCGGCGGGCCGCCGCGGGCCTGGACCCGCGCCGTTACAACGGGGCCTGCATGGTGGGTCTTGCCGGGATCGTGGTAAAAAGCCACGGTCACGCCGACGGCGTGGCGTTCGCGCGCGCGATCGGCACGGCCGCGCGCGCGGCGCGCCACGAACTGACGCGGCAGATCGCCCAGGCCCTCGCGGCCGAAAGGTTAGGCAGTTGATCTACTCGCGTATCAGCGGCACGGGTTCCTATCTGCCCGAGCGCGTGGTCACCAATGCGGACCTGGAGAAGGTCGTGGACACCACCGACGAGTGGATCCGCACGCGCACCGGCATCGAGCGGCGCCACCTCGCGCGCGAGGGCGAGACGACGCTCGACCTGGCCGAGAAGGCCGCACGGCGCGCGCTCGAGGCCGCCAACGTGGCCCCGGGCGACATCGACTTCATCGCCTTCGGCACCACCACCCCGGACCTGATCTTCCCCAACTGCGGCGTCATGCTGCAGGAGCGGCTCGGGTGCCTGGGCAGCCCCGCCTTCTCGGTGGAGACCGCCTGCGCGAGCTTCATGTACGCGCTTTCGATCGCCGACAAGTACGTGCGCTGCGGGGAGTCCAAGCGCGCGCTCGTGATCGGCGCGGAGACGCTCTCGCGCATCACCGACTGGAGCGATCGCACCACCGCGGTGCTGTTCGCCGACGGCGCCGGGGCCGTGGTGCTCGAGGCGAGCGACGCGCCGGGCATCCTCTCGACGCACCTGCACGCCGACGGGCGTTACCAGGAGATGCTCTACTGCAAGGGCGGCGTCTCGCGGGGTCTCGCCGAGAAGCCGGCGATCGTCATGGCCGGCAAGGAAGTGTTCAAGATCGCGGTCACCAAGCTCGGCGCGGTGGTGGACGAGACCCTCGCCGCCAATGGGCTCGAGCGCTCGGCGATCGACTGGCTGGTGCCGCACCAGGCCAACATCCGCATCATCCAGGCGACCGCGGCCAAGCTCGACATGCCCCTCGAGAAGGTCATCGTCACCGTCCAGGACCACGGCAACACCTCTGCGGCCTCGGTGCCGCTCGCGCTCGATGCCGGCGTGCGCGACGGGCGCATCAAGCGCGGCGAGCTGCTGCTGCTGGAGGCCTTTGGTGGCGGCTTTACCTGGGGCTCGGCGCTGGTGCGGTTCTAGGGGCGCTGCTCGGCCCGCTCGGTGCGGGTATTTCCGGGGCTTAAAAAGAAAACGCCGCGCAGATGCGCGGCGTTTTGCTTTATCGACGAGTAATCGGGATCGATTACTTGGAGACCGAACGCTTGAACATGCGGTCGATCTTCTCGTTCGTCGCATCGCAGCAGGACTGGCTGGCGTGAGCCGCGGCCAGAGCCTGGTTCGCAGTGCTCTGCGCACCGCTGGCAGCCTGGCCGGCCGACGCCGCAGCGCTGTTGGCCGAATCAGCCGCGCTCTTGGCAGCAGCGGCATCGCCCTGCACCTTCGACAGCTGGGTCTTCAAGTCGTCAATCTGGGCCTGGATGGGCTTCAGATCGGTACAGCCAGCCAGACCAACCATCACAGCCACGGCGGCCGCAGCCGTCACAACGCTCGCGCACTTCATAATCGTCCCCTTTGGGTTGTTAATTCGGGAGTCCTGAATAACCGAAGCAAATTCCGGTGGGCAAGTACCGCCGTCGTTCGCCAACAGCAACTGCATCAAATTTGATGAGGGAATGCAACTCCAAACACGCATCTTGTCTTCACGGCGCGACACTCGCAACAAATTGATCTGCATGCACCGCGGGCATTTTTCCCGTCATCTGAACGTCGCGTGGCGCGTGTACGCGCACGGCGTTGGTTTTTTTGCGAAGGAAGCAGGGCGAGTTCTTACCGATCTTTAACCGACGCTGAATGGGCGCGTGTCAGGCGCGCCCGCGCGTACAAAAAATCGGCCGCGGCAGTGCTCGCGCGTCGTTTACTGCGCAGGCGTGGTGCATGCGATGCGTGACCGCAGCCTTGGCATGTGCGATGGGCTTGCCGCAGGCCCCGTTCTGGATATAATCACAGTAACTGTATATAAAAACAGGACGCCAGCCCATGTCGGATCTCACCCCTCGCCAGACCCAGATTCTGCGGCTCATCCAGCGCTTCATCGGTGAGACCGGCATGCCCCCGACCCGGGCGGAAATCGCCCACGAGCTCGGCTTCCGCTCGGCCAATGCCGCGGAGGAGCACCTGCGGGCGCTCGCCCGCAAGGGGGTCATCGCGCTCGTCCCGGGGACCTCGCGCGGCATCCAGCTGAAGGACACCATCCGCGAGCAGATCGGGCTGCCCCTCATCGGCCGCGTGGCCGCCGGCAAGCCGATCTTCGCCGAGGAGAACTTCGAGTCGCGCCTGCAGATCGATCCCTCGATCTTCCAGCCCCGGCCGCACTACCTCCTGAAGGTGATCGGCATGAGCATGAAGGACGTCGGCATCCTGGACGGGGACCTGGTCGCCGTGCACCGCACCTCGGAGGTGCGCAGCCGGCAGATCGTGGTGGCGCGCCTGGAGAACGAGGTGACCGTGAAGCGCTACCGCCAGGAAGGCTCGGTGGTCTGGCTGATGCCGGAGAACGCCGACTTCGAGCCGATCAAGGTCGACCTCAAGCAGGAGCCGCTGCTCATCGAGGGCATCGTGGTCGGCGTCGTGCGCCGCGGCCGCGCCACCGGGCTCATGTAGCGTCCCGTGCCGACCCCAGGTTTTCCCACAGAAGGCTCCCGGTTCTGACTGCGCACGCGCCGGCATGGACGATTCAATGGCTCGACTGCTCGAGCACCCGGCCATCTGGCGCGGCCGCAGCGCCGCGCGCCTGCCGGTCATCGCCAGCGGCCACGCCGCACTGGATGCGCAGCTGCCCGGCGGCGGCTGGCCGCGCGGCGCACTCACCGAGATCCTGATCCCGCGCTTCGGCAGCGGGGAGCTGACCCTGCTGCTGCCGGCGCTCGCGGCCCTCTCGCAGGCAGGCGCGGCGCGCTGGTGCGTGTGGGTGTGCCCGCCTTACCAGCCCTTCGCACCCGCGCTCGCCGCCGCCGGCATCGACCTGGAGCGCGTGGCGGTGGTCGGCGGGGAGCGGCCGCTGTGGGCGTTCGAGCAGGTGCTGGGCTCGGGGGCCTGCGAGGCCGCGCTCGGCTGGGCGCGCCGCGTGCAGCCACGCGACGTGCGCCGGCTGCAGCTGGCCGCCGAGCGCGGCCGGACCTTCGGCGTGCTGTTCCGCCCGCAGCGCGCCGCCTCGGAAAGTTCGGCGGCGGCGCTGCGCGTGGCGCTCGAGCACGCAGCCGGCGAGCTGCGCGTGCATCTGCTGAAGGGCCGCGGCGCCCGCGGCACCGTCAGCCTGCGGGAGCCCCCGGCGTGAGTTCCCCGAAGCCCCTGCAGCTCGACCTGCCGGTGCCGGCCGCCGCCCCCGCGCAGCCGCGCGTCCCGGAACCTGCCGCGCCGCGGGTGGCGCGGGTCCTCCCGGCGCCGCCGCCGGCCGTGGATGCGCAGGCCCAGCCGGCGCGGCTGTGGGCGGGACTGTCACTGCCCGGGATCCAGGGCAGCGGGCAGCTGGAGAAGCTCGCGGAGTTCGCGCTGCGCCTGAGCCCCCAGGTGAGTCCCGAGCCCCCGGACGGCCTGCTCCTGGAGGTGGGCGGGAGCCTCCGGCTGTTCGCAGGGATCGCGGGGCTGCGCGCGGCCCTGCTCGAAGCCTGCGCCGCGCGGCAGGTGACGGTGCAGCTCGCCTTCGCACCCACCCCGCTCGCGGCCCTGGTCATGGCCCGCGCCGGCAGGTCCCTGGCGGTCACCGATCGCGCCCAGCTGGGCTCGGTCCTGGGGCCCTTGCCGCTGCAGACGCTGCGCTGGCCGCCCGAGGCGCTCGGGCGGCTGCGGCGCATGGGCGTGCGCACCGTGGGTGCCGCGCTGCGGCTGCCGCGTGCCGGCTTCGCCAGGCGCTTTGGCCCCGGGGCGCTCGCGCAGCTCGATGAGCTCACCGGCCGTGCCCCGGCGCTGCGCCACTGGCACCGCGCGCGCGCGCACTACCGCCGTCGCCACGAGCTCTCCTGTGAACTCACGAGCCACGCGTCCCTGCTCGCCGAACTCGGCCGGATGCTGGAGGAGCTGGAGCGCTTCCTGGAGCTGCGCCAGGCGGGCCTCATGCAGTTGCAGTGCCGCCTGCTGCATCGCAAGTCGCCCGCCAGCGGCTGCGTGCTGCACCTGGCGGCCCCGGCCGCCGCGGCCGCGCACCTGGAGCGGCTGTTCGCCGAGCAGTTCGCGCGCCTGATGCTCCCCGAGCCGGTGCGCGCCCTGGAGCTCGAGGCCGGCCCGCTGCTGCCACGCGACGCGCAGGCGCAGGCGCTGTGGCAGCCCGGCGAGCACGGCGGCCGGGTCTCGGGCGAGGCGCACCGGCTCATCGAGCGACTGCGCGCGCGCCTGGGCGAGGAGTCGATCCAGGGGCTGAAGCTCCTCGATGACCACCGCCCCGAGAGCACCTGGATCGGTGCCGAGCCGCCGGCACTCCCCGCACGCGCAGCCTCGCCTGCGCCGCCGCCGGTCCCCGGGGCGCCGCGCCGCCCGCTGTGGCTCCTGGACCCGCCGCAACCGCTGGCGATCCGCGCCGGGCTGCCGCAGCACCATGGCCGTCTCGAGTTGCTCGGGGAGCCCGAGCGGATCGAGACCGGCTGGTGGGACGGGGAGGTGGTGCGCGACTACTACGCCGCCCGCGATCCGCGCGGCGTGCGGTTGTGGGTGTTCCGCGAGCGCCTGCCGCCCCACGGCTGGTTCCTGCACGGCATCTTCGGGTGAGCGGCGCGGCCGGCGACGAGGCGGGCGCACTCCCGGAGTACGCCGAGCTGCACTGCCTCTCCAACTTCACCTTCCTGCGCGGGGCCTCGCACGCGCACGAGCTCATCGAGCGGGCGGTGGCGCTCGGCTACCAGGGGCTCGCGCTCACCGATGAGTGCTCCATGGCCGGCGTGGTGCGGGCCCACATGGCCGCGCGCAAGCGCCCGCTGCAGCTGATCATCGGCACGGAACTGCGGCTCACGTGCGGGCTGAAGCTCGTCGCCCTGGCGCGCGACCGGCACGGCTACGCGCGGCTGTGCCGCCTCATCACCCGCGGCCGGCGCGCCGGGCAGAAGGGACACTACCGCCTGCAGCGCGCGGACCTCGAGGAGTGCGCGCCCGAGCGATGCTTCCTCCTGTGGGTCCCGGGAGAGGACCCCCGGGAGGAGGAGCTCGCCTGGCTTGCCGGGCGGTTCGCCCCCGACGTGCGCATCGCGGTGGAGCTGCTGTGCTCGGGCCAGGATGCGCCGCGCCTCGGGCAGCTTGCGACCCTGGGCGCACGCCACGGCGTGCCACTCATCGCCGCGGGCGACGTGCACATGCACGTGCGGGCCCGGCGCCGCCTGCAGGATGCACTCACCGCCATCCGCCTGGGCGTGCCGATCCGCGAGGCCGGTACCCGGCTGTACCCGAACGGCGAGCGCCACCTGCGCTCCCGCGCGCGCCTCGCGCAGCTCTACCCGGCGCAGCTCTTGGCCGCGACCGTAGCGCTCGCCCGGGAGTGCACCTTCAGCCTGGAGGAGCTGCGCTACGAGTACCCGCGCGAGCTGGTGCCGGAAGGGGAGAGCGCCACCAGCCACCTGCGCAAGCTCACCGAGGCCGGCGCGCGGCGGCGCTGGCCGGGCGGGGTGCCCGAGCGCGAGCGCACTGCACTCGAGCACGAGCTCGCCCTCATCGCGGAGCTGAAGTACGAACCCTACTTCCTCACCGTGAACGACGTGGTGGCCTTCGCCCGCGGCCGCGGGATCCTGTGCCAGGGGCGCGGCTCGGCCGCCAACTCGCGCGTGTGCTACTGCTTAGGGATCACCTCGGTGGATCCGGAGCGCGGGGCGGCGATGCTGTTTGAGCGCTTCATCTCGCGCGAGCGCAACGAGCCGCCGGACATCGACATCGACTTCGAGCACGAGCGGCGCGAGGAGGTGCTGCAGTACGTGTACGCGAAGTACGGGCGGGCGCGGGCGGCGCTCGCGGCCACCGTCATCATGTACCGCCCGAGGAGCGCGCTGCGCGACCTCGGCAAGGTGTTCGGGCTCAGCCCCGAGGAGGGCGCGCGGCTCGCCAAGGTCATGCAGTGGTGGGACGGGAGCGCCGCCATGGCCGAGCGGCTGCGCGCGGCCGGGTTCGACGTCGACGCCCCCTGGCTGCGCCTGCTGCTGCCGCTCGCCCAGGAGCTCACCGCCTTCCCCGGCTTCCCGCGCCACCTGTCCCAGCACGTGGGGGGCTTCGTGATCGCCCGCGACCTGCTCGAGGAGCTGGTGCCGATCGAGAACGCGGCCATGCCCGAGCGCACCGTGGTGCAGTGGGACAAGGACGACCTCAACGACCTCGGGCTCCTCAAGGTCGACCTGCTGGCGCTCGGCATGCTCTCGGCGCTGCGGCGCGGCTTTGACCTGGTGAACGCCTTCCGCGGCACGCACCACGACCTGGGCGCGCTGCCGGCCGAGGATGCCGAGGTCTACGACATGATCTGCCGCGCCGACACCGTGGGGGTGTTCCAGATCGAGTCGCGCGCGCAGATGGCGATGCTGCCGCGCCTGAAGCCGCGCTGCTACTACGACCTCGTGATCGAGGTGGCCATCGTGCGCCCCGGCCCCATCCAGGGGGACATGGTTCACCCCTACCTGCGCCGCCGCAGCGGGGCCGAGCCGGTGGAGTACCCGGGCGAGGAGGTGCGCGAGGTGCTGCACCGGACCTTAGGGGTGCCGATCTTTCAGGAACAGGTGATGCAGATCGCGATCGTGGCCGCCGGGTTCACGCCCGGGGAAGCCGATGCGCTGCGGCGCGCGATGGGCGCCTGGAAGCGCACCGGGGGCCTGGACCCGTTCCGTGAACGGCTGCTCCAGGGCATGCGCGCGCGCAACTACCCGGAGGAGTTCGCGCAGCGCATCTACCAGCAGATGCTCGGGTTCGGGGAATACGGCTTCCCGCAGTGCGTGACCGGGGATACCCAGGTGGTGGATGCGGACAGCGGCCGCCTGGTGCGCATCGCGGACGTGGTGTCAGGAGGCGCGCCGCTTGCGAGCACCATCGCCTGCGATGCGCAGCTGCGCCTGCAGCGCCGCCGCGTGCTCGCCGCCCGCGCGAGCGGCGTGAAGCCCGTGTGGCAGCTGCGCACGCTGCTCGGGCATGCCATCACCGCGACCGCAGAGCACCCCTTCCTCACCCCGCAGGGCTGGCGGCCGCTCGGGCAGCTGCGCCCCGGGGACCTGCTCGCGGCGGTCCCCGGCGGAGTGCGCCCGCTGCTCGGGGCGCAGGTCTGCTGGGATTGCGTGGTGGCCATCGAGGCGCGGGAAGCTGCGCCCACCTACGACCTGCAGATCGAGGGCGACCATAATTTCCTGGCGAACGACCTGATCGTCCACAACTCGCACGCGATGAGCTTCGCGTTGCTGGTGTACGACTCGGCGTGGCTCAAGTGCCACGAGCCGGCCGCCTTCACCTGCGCGCTGCTCAACAGTCAGCCCATGGGCTTCTACGCGCCCGCGCAGCTGGTGCGCGATGCGCGCGCCCACGGTGTCGAGGTGCGTCCCGTGGATGCGTGCGCGAGTGACTGGGACTCGACCCTCGAGCGGCGCGAGGACGGCGAGCCCGCGCTGCGGCTCGGCCTGCGGCTGGTGAAGTCACTGGGCGAGGCCGGCGCCCGCCGGCTGGTGGCGGCGCGCGCGCTCGAGCCCTTCGCGAGCGTCCAGGACGTGCGCCTGCGCGGGACGCTCGACCGCGGCGACCTGGAGGCGCTGGCGGCGGCCGGCGCGTTTGCCACCCTGAGCGGCAACCGGCACCTGGCATTCTGGGAAGTGGCCGGCAGCGAGCGGCCGCTGCCCCTGGGGCTCACCGAGACGCGTGGCGCGGACGAGGCGGAGGGACGGCCGCTGCTGCGGGCGCCGAGCGAGGGGGAGGGGGTCGTCGCCGACTATGGCGCGGTGGGGCTGACCCTCGGGCGCCACCCGCTGGCGCTGCTGCGGGCGCGCCTGAAGGCCGCGGCGCTCACCTGCAGCCGGGAGCTGCAGCAGGCGGCCCCCGGCGCGCACGTGCGCACCGCCGGCATCGTCCTCATGCGGCAGCGCCCGGCCACCGCCAGCGGGGTCACCTTCCTCACCCTCGAGGATGAGGACGGGCAGGTAAATGTCATCGTCTGGGAGCGCATCGGGCGCGAGCAGCGCGAGGCGCTGCTCAATGCGCGGCTGATGGAGGTGCACGGCCAATGGCAGCAGCAGGACGGCGTGAGTCACCTCATCGCACGTCGGCTGATCGACCGCACGGCGATGCTCGGGGACCTGCTCACCCGCTCGCGCGACTTCCACTAGCCGCGGGGTACGGGCGGCTGGCAGGGACGGCCGCCGGGCCGTTCGGGGGAAGCCCCCGAACGAACCGCGCGGGCCCCGGAAAGTGCCCTAGGGGCGTGCCTTGCCGCGACCGCCCTTGCGGCCGGGCTCGCCGTCGACGCCGATGTCGTAGTCGTCGAAGTCGCTGGTGAGCTCGGCGGTGTTCTTTTCCTCGCGCAGGCGCTCCAGGCGCCGCCAGGCGGGGTCGCCGGCCTTCTGGCCGCGCTTCTTCGCGAGGTCCAGCTCCTTGTTCACCTGGTCGAGGTCGACGTCACCGTCCTCGACGGTGGCCTCGTCGCTCTCGTCGTCCTCGAACTCGTCCGATTCCGGTTTCTCGCTCATGCCCGCTCACGGGTCCTGGCAGGAAGTTCGACGGCGCCGAAATTAATCCAGATGCGGCGACGACTGCAATCCTGCCGGCGCGGATTGTGACCCTCCGCACTCAACCGCCGGCCCCGGGACTTGGGGCCGCCGGGGGCCTCAGTGGATGAGGTTGTTCATCTGGAAGATCGGCAGGAGCATCGCGAACACGATGGCCATCACGAACAGGCCCATGAGAATGATGAGGAGCGGACCCAGGAGCCCCACCATGGCCGCGAGCAGGCCATCGAGCTCCCGCTCCTGGCTGATGGCGGCCCGCTCGAGCATGGAGTCCAGCTCCCCGGAGGACTCGCCGCTGGAGATCAGGTGGATGGTCATGGGCGGGAACAGACGGCTGGTCGAGAGCGAGCGCCCGATCGGAGCCCCCTCGCGCACCCGGGCGGCGGCATCGGTCACGGCATCGCGCATCGGGAGGTTCGTGACCACCTCGCCGGCGATGCGCATCGCCTCCAGCACCGGCACGGAGCTGCCCGACAGGATCGAGAAGGTGCGCGTGAAGCGCGCCGTGTTGAAGCCGCGCACGAGCTTGCCCAGGATCGGCACCCGCAGCTGCCAGGCCTGGAAGACCCGCTTGGCCGCGGGGTTCTTCTGCCAGCGGCGGAACAGCCACACCGCCACCGCGAGCGCGACGAGCACGTAGATCCCGTACAGCCGGAAGAAGTCACTGGTGCCGATGAGGAGGCGGGTGATCAGCGGCAGCTTGGCCTTGGTGGACTCGAACACCGAGACCACCTTGGGCACGACGAACACCAGGAGGAACGAGACGATGGTGAAGCACATCACCGTCAGCACGATCGGGTAGAGGAGCGCGGCGAGCACCTTCTGGCGGATCTGCTCGCGGCTCTCGGTGTAGTCGGCCAGGCGCTCGAGCACGTTGTCGAGGTGCCCGGCCTGCTCGCCGGCCGACACCGTGGCGCGGTAGATCTCGGGGAACACCCGGGGGAACTCCGCGAACCCGGCGGCGAGCGGGTGGCCCTCCATGACCTTGGCGCGCACGCCGAGCACGATGGACTGCACGCGCGGCTTCTCGGTCTGCTGCGACACCGCCAGCAGCGACTCCTCCAGCGGAAGTCCTGCGCGCACCAGGGTGGCCAGCTGCCGGGTGAACAGGGCGAGGTCCGACGGGGAGACGCGCCGCACGAGGCTGAAGGAGCGCTGCCGCTTGGCCTCGCGCTGGGCGACCTCGGCGACCGTGACCGGCAGCAGCTGCTGCTCGCGCAGCAGCTGGCGGATGTGCCGCGGGGTGTCGCCCTCCAGGATCCCCTTGCGCTCATGGCCCGCGGGATCGAGCGCGACGTACTCGAAGGCACCCACGGCGTCAGTCCTCGCGCGTGACGCGCAGGATCTCTTCCAGCGTGGTCTCCCCGCGCAGCACGCGGGCGCGGCCGTCGTCGCGGATCGAGGGGGTGGCCAGGCGCGCGCGGCGCTCGATGTCGTGCTCGGACGCCCCGTCGTGGATCATGGTGCGCATGGCATCGTCGACGACGATCAGCTCGTAGATCCCCGAGCGTCCGCGGTAGCCGCCGGTCGGATCCCGCCCCGGGCGGTAGAGCGTCGGGGAGGGGTCGTCGGGACCCAGGTTCAGCAGGCGCCGCTCGTATTCGCCGGCCGTGAAGGGCTGCTTGGTGTCCGGGGACAGCACGCGCACCAGGCGCTGGGCGAGCACGCCGATCAGGCTCGAGGACAGGAGGAACGGCTCGATCCCCATGTCGCGCAGGCGCGTGATGGCGCCGGCGGCGGTGTTGGTGTGGAGCGTGGACAGCACCAGGTGGCCGGTGAGGCTCGCCTGGACCGCGATCTGCGCGGTCTCGAGGTCACGGATCTCGCCGATCAGCACCACGTCGGGGTCCTGGCGCAGGATGGCGCGCAGCCCGCGCGCGAAGGTCATCTCGACCTTGGTGTTCACCTGGGTCTGGCCGATGCCGTCGATGTAGTACTCGATCGGGTCCTCGACCGTCATGATGTTCTGGGTGTTGTCGTTCAGCCGCTCGAGCGCCGCATAGAGCGTCGTGGTCTTGCCCGAGCCGGTGGGGCCGGTCACGAGCAGGATCCCGTGCGGCTTGTGGATGAGCTCGTCCATCTGCGCGAGCGTCTTGGAGTCCATGCCGAGGGAGCTGAGGTCCAGTCGCCCGGCCTGCTTGTCCAGGATACGCAGCACCACGCGCTCACCGTGCCCGGAGGGGATGGTGGAGACGCGCACGTCGACCGCGCGGCCGGCGATCTTCAGGCTGATGCGGCCGTCCTGGGGCAGGCGCTTCTCGGCGATGTCCAGGCGCGACATGACCTTGATGCGCGAGACCACCAGCGGGGCGACCGCGCGGCGCGACTGCAGCACCTCGCGCAGCACGCCATCGACGCGGAAGCGCACCACGAGGCGGTTCTCGAACGGCTCGACGTGGATGTCGGAGGCGTTTTCCTTCACCGCCTGGGTCAGCACCGCGTTGATGAGGCGGATGATCGGGGCGTCGTCCTCGCTGTCCAGGAGGTCCGCCTGCTCGGGCAGGTCCTGGGCGAGGTGCGCAAGGTCGGTCGTGTCATCCAGCCCCTCGACCGCCTGCATGGCATCGGAGCCGGCCTCGTACGCGCGCCGCAGCAGCAGGTCGAACTCCTCCTCCGGGACGCGCTGCAGCCGCACCTGGCGGCGCAGGTAGCGGCGCACCTCGGCGAGCGCCTGCGGGGAGGCGCTCTCGCGGTAGCTGCACTCGGCCACCCCGTCGACGATGCGGTTCACCAGCACCCCGTGCCGCTTGGCGAAGGCGAACGACAGGCGCCGCTCGGCCGCCTCCCTGCTCTCCGCGCTCGGGACGAGGACCTCGTTCACGGCTGTCCCGGGACTCCCGACACCCCGTTGGGGTCGGGCTTGGCGGGCTTCGCCGTGTCCTGCGGCGCGGGCTGGCCCTGCGGCAGCGGGATCTGCGGGGAGGGGGCGGAGGGCACCGGGGCGGGCTGGCCGGGGGCGACCTCGGGCGCCGCCGGCTGCGGCGGGGGCGGTGGCAGCGGGTTGAGCTTGCCGCGCGTCACGCCCGGCAGCAGCGGCAGCGCCTCGCGCTCGTCCAGCGACTTCTGCTGGTCGCGCATGTAGTTGTACTTGAGGTCGGTCTCGAAGGCCGCCTGCGCCTGGTCGCGCAGGATCTTGGGCCTGATGAACATGATCAGGTTGTTCTTGGTCGAGGTGGCGTTGCGGGTCTTGAACAGGAGCCCGATGATCGGGATGTTGCCGATGTAGGGCACCCGGTTCTCGCCCTTGACGCTGTTGTCCTCGATGAGGCCGCCGAGCACCACGATGCCGCCGTCCTCGATGAGCACGGTGGTGGTCACGGTGCGCTTGTTGGTCACGAGGTCGACCGCGCCGGCCGGCTTCTGGCCGATGCTGGAGCTCTCGATCGAGATCTTCATCATCACCGCCGAGCCTTCCGGGGAGATGGTCGGGGTGACCTTGAGGATCGTGCCCACTTCCTCGCGCTGGATGGTCTGGAACGGGTTCACGGTGCCGCCGGTGACGGCGGTGGTGTTGGTGAACTGGCCGGTCACGAAGGGCACTTCCTGCGCCACCTTGAGCTCGGCCTCCTGGTTGTCCATGGTGACCGCCGACGGGGTCGCCACCACGTTGGTATTGGTGTCGCCGCGGATGGCGCGCAGCATGGCGGCGAAGTTCACGCCGGAGCCCGCGACGCGGCCGATGCCGATGGTGGTGCCCGACAGCAGCGTCGTGGTGGCATTCGCCGGGTTCTGGATGGCGCTCGCGAGGTCGACGATGCTGGTGCCGCCGACCGGGGAGACGAAGCCGCCGGCCGGCACGTTCGAGCCCTGCGCGTAGGCGGCCCAGTTCACGCCCAGCTCGGCGTCCTTGTCGACGTCGACCTCGGCGATGATCGCCTCCACCAGCACCTGCGGGCGGCGGATGTCGAGCTTGTCGATGATGTCCATCACCGCGCGCATGATCTTCGGCGGCGCGGTGATGACGAGCGCGTTGTTGGTCGGGTCCGCCCACACCATGGCGTTCTTCTCGGCCTGCGCCGAGGCCGGCCCCGCCACGGCGCCTGCGGCCCCCGCGGCCCCGGCCCCGGAGGCGGCCGCGATGCCGGTGATCTGCTCCTTTAGCTTCGGCGCCATCTTCTCGGCATCGGCGTAGTGCAGGTAGCGCACACGCGTGTCGCCGCCGGACTCGAGCGGGGTATCCAGGTGCGCGATCAGCGCGCGCACCCGCAGGCGCTGGGTCTGCTCGCCGGCGACCAGCACGCTGTTGGAGCGCTCGTCGGCGACCACCTTCACGGTCGCACCTTCCGCGGCGTTGCCGCCGGTGTAGAGCGAGTTCACCACGCGCACGATCTCGGCGGCCGAGGCGTTCTGCAGCGGCACGATCTCCGGATCCGTGCCGCTCGCCATGTCGATGCGGCGCACGATGCGCATCACGCGGTTCACGTTGCTCGCGTGGTCGATGATGATGAGGATGTTGGAGGCGGGGTAGGCGGCGAGGTGCCCGTACTGGGCCACCAGCGGCCGCAGGATCGGGATCAGCTGCGCGGCGCTGACGTTCTTCACCTCCATGACCTGCGTGACGATCTCGTCCGAGGTCGCGCTCACGCGGTCCGGCAGGTCGCTCGCCGGGTACTGGCGCGTGTTGGCATCGGGGAGGATCTTGACCACGTTCCCCTGCGGCACGGCGACGAAGCCGTAGACCTGCAGGATGGAGAGGAAGGTCTCGTAGAAGGCCGCCGGCGACATCGGCGTCGAGGACAGCATCGTCACCTGCGCGCGCACGCGCGGGTCGATGATGAAGGTCTTGCCGGTCGCCGCGGACACCGCTTCCGCGATCTGAGTGATGTCGGCGTCCTTGAAGTTCGGGGTGATGCGCTGCGCGGTGGGGGCGGCGGCGGGCGCCGGCTGCGGCTGCGCGCGCGCCAGCGTGCCGGCGAGCACGGCGCTCAGGGCGCACACCAGGATCGGACGTACCAAGGTCATTCGCTCTCTTCCCCCGAAAAGTCTCACGCGCACCGCGGGCGCAGGTTACGGCCCGGTGTTGTCATTGGCCGCCGGCGGCGGCTCCTGGCCCCCAGGCGGCAGCGGCATGCCCCCGGGGCCGTTGAGCACGCCCGGACCGGGCGTTGCGCCCTGCGCCTGCTGGGCCGCGACGGAGTCCGCCTCCTGCGCCAGTTGCGCAAGATTCAGCACCAGATCCTGCGTCTGCCCGCCCCGGATGACTGTGACGTGCGCCTCAGCCGCGCTCGTGAGCGTCTGCAGGATCTGCTGGCTTCGATCACGGTCATCGAGCGGCGTTCCATTGATCGCCGTCACCTGGTCTCCCGGGCGCAGGCCCAGGCGCGCGAAGGCTGCCCGGTCGCGGCCCGGGTACACCCGGAAGCCGTTCATGTGTCCGTGCTCCATGACCGGCTGGGGACGCATCACGTCCCCGATGAGGCCGGGCTGCTCGCTGATCATGCGCCGCATGCGCTCGAGGGCCGGGTTTTCCGCGCCCTGGAGCAGGGCAGCGCTCGGCGGCGGGGCGACGCCGGGGCCGGCCTGGCGCGGCAGCGCGAGCGACTCGAGCTGCCCGTCACGGTCGATCACCACGCGGTCGCTGTAGACCGAGTGCAGCTTGGGTCCCCCGGCGATGGTGTCGCCGACCGCATACACCTTGGTGGCCTGGGGCGTGGGCCCGACGATTGCCAGCCCCGACTGCGGGTCGGCGCCGGCGATGATGCCGGTGAGCACCAGCGCCATGCTGGTCGCCGGTGCGTTGGCGGCGTCCTGCTTGGCCACCGGGGCGGTGCCGAAGAGGTGCGCATTGGTGATCGCGGCCAGGTCCAGCGGGTGGCTGGGCGCGGCCGCGGTCCGGGTCACGGCCGCCTTGGGCGTGCCGCCGGCAAGATCGGTGATGATGAGCGCCGCCTGGATACCCAGGGCAAGCGCGAGAACCCACGTCGCGATGCGCGGTCCCTTGTTGACCAGCAGCGTGCGCCAGCGCTCCTGCGCCGGCAGGCCCTCGAGCCACGATGCTGCGTTCATGGGGAATAGAGCATGAGCTTAATTCGGATCGTCCACAGGCCCCCGCATACCCCCGCGGAGCGCCTGCGGCGCACCGGGCCAGAAGTGATTCGCCCGCCATCATACGCAGGCCCCGCTTGTGCTCTCAAGCGATTGTTTCTGCAGGAGTAACCACTCCTCATTCTGGCAGGCTTGTGTTGCCGTTTCGCGACCCCTATAAAGACTTCCATGCCCGATCCCCATCCGGTCCGACCCGATGCCGGCGTTGTCGTCGAGGAAGCCAGCCCCGAGGTCAAGGAACCGCCGCTGTACCGGGTGGTCCTGTTGAACGATGACTACACCCCCATGGAGTTTGTCGTCGACGTGCTGGAAAAGTTCTTCAGCCTGAACCGACCGACGGCCACGCGCGTGATGCTCGAGGTGCACACCAAGGGCAAGGGGGTGTGCGGGGTCTTCACATACGAGATCGCGGAAACTAAGGTGGCCCAGGTGACCACTTACGCCCGCGATCATCAGCATCCGCTCATGTGTACCCTGGAAGAGGCATAGCCGTGGACGCGCGCGCCGGTGCAATCTTCTCCCTGACGAACGCGAACGCTGCGACTGAACGCTCCATGCGAGAAAGGTCCGCCTAAGTGCTTTCGAACGAGCTCGAATACTGCCTGAACGATGCCTTCCACCAGGCGCGCGAGGCGCGCCACGAGTACCTCACGGTGGAGCACCTCCTGCTTGCGATCCTCGACACCCCCAAGGTGCGCGAGGTGTTGCGCGCCTGCGGGGCCGACCTCGCCAAGTTCAAGCAGGAACTGAAGGAACACATCGAACAGTCGACCCCGAAGCTCGACGAGGGCGAGGAGCGCGAGGTGCAGCCGACGCTCGGCTTCCAGCGCGTGCTGCAGCGGGCGGTGTTCCACGTGCAGTCCTCGGGGAAGAAGGAGGTCGGGGTCGCGAACGTGCTGGTGGCGATCTTCAGCGAGAAGCAGAGCCACGCGGTGTTCCTCCTGAACCGCCGCCACGTGACGCGCCTGGACGTCGTGAACTACATCTCCCACGGCCTCTCCAAGATCGCCGAGGAGAAGACCGAGAAGGAAGAGACCACGAGCGAGGGCGAGCGCGACCCGGAAGGGGGCAGCGCACTGGACAAGTACACCACCAACCTCAACCGCATGGCCCAGGACGGGCGCATCGACCCGCTCATCGGCCGCAAGCTCGAGGTCGAGCGCACCATCGAGATCCTCTGCCGGCGCCGCAAGAACAACCCGCTCTACGTGGGCGAGGCGGGCGTGGGCAAGACCGCGATCGCCGAAGGGCTCGCGCGCCTGATCGTTGAGGGCCAGGTGCCCGAGGTCCTGACCGACTCCACCATCTACGCGCTCGACATGGGCGCCCTCATCGCCGGCACCAAGTACCGCGGTGACTTCGAGAAGCGCCTGAAGGGCGTGATCACCGAGCTCAAGAAGGTGCCGGGTGCGATCCTCTTCATCGACGAGATCCACACGGTGATCGGGGCCGGGGCTGCCTCGGGCGGTGTGATGGACGCTTCCAACCTGATAAAGCCCGTGCTCACCAACGGCGAGATCCGCTGCATCGGCTCGACGACCTACCAGGAATACCGCGGCATCTTCGAGAAGGACCACGCGCTCGCGCGCCGCTTCCAGAAGATCGACGTCGTCGAACCCTCGGTAGCCGAGACCATCGAGATCCTGTTCGGGTTGAAGCCGCGCTTCGAGGAACACCACGGCATCACCTACGCCGATGACGCCCTGAAGGCGGCCGCGGAACTCGCCGCGCGCCACATCAACGAGCGCCACCTGCCCGACAAGGCGATCGACGTGGTCGACGAGGCCGGCGCGCGGCAGCGCCTGAAGCCGCTCGCCGAGCGCGAGCCGACCGTCCAGGTGCGCCACATCGAGGACGTGGTGGCGCGCATGGCGCGCATCCCGGCCAAGAGCGTCTCGAGCTCCGACCGCGAGGTGCTGAAGAACCTCGAGCGCAATCTCAAGCTCGTGATCTTCGGGCAGGACAAGGCGATCGAGGCGCTCGCGGCCTCCATCAAGATGGCGCGCTCGGGACTGGGTGAGTCGCGCAAGCCGGTCGGCAGCTTCCTGTTCGCCGGCCCCACCGGGGTCGGCAAGACCGAGGTGACCCGCCAGCTGGCGATCGCCATGGGCGTGGAGTTCCTGCGCTTCGACATGTCCGAGTACATGGAGCGCCACACCGTGTCGCGCCTGATCGGGGCGCCCCCGGGCTACATCGGCTTCGACCAGGGGGGGCTGCTCACCGAGGCGGTCAGCAAGCACCCGCACTGCGTGCTGCTGCTCGATGAGATCGAGAAGGCGCACCCGGACGTGTTCAACCTGCTGCTGCAGGTGATGGACCACGGCACGCTCACCGATAACAACGGGCGCAAGGCCGACTTCCGGCACGTCATCATCGTCATGACCACCAATGCCGGCGCGCAGGAGATGGCGCGCGGCTCCATCGGCTTCACGCACGCCGACAACACCAGCGACGGCATGGAGGCGATCCGGCGCCTGTTCACGCCGGAGTTCCGCAACCGCCTGGATGCGGTGATCCAGTTCGCGCCGCTCGATCCTTCCACCATCGAGCGCGTGGTCGACAAGATCATCCTCGAGGTCGAGTCGCAGCTCGAGGCGAAGGGCGTGTCGATAACGCTCGACGACGCGGCGCGCCGCTGGATCGCCGAGCGCGGCTACGACCCGAAGATGGGTGCGCGCCCGATGGCGCGGACCATCCAGGACCACATCAAGCGTCCGCTCGCCGAGGAACTGCTGTTCGGCCGCCTCGCCAACGGCGGCCACGTGAAGGTCTCGGTCTCCGGCGACGGCACGCAGCTCACGCTCGAGTGCGAGCCGGCCCCGCCGGTGCCGGCGGTACCCGCCTGAGGGGCGGGTCCTTCCTGAAGGAGCTGGGGGAACTCGCGGCGGGGGGCTCACCCGTCGCGCGGATGCGCGCGCCTCAGCGGCCGCGGTAGATGATGCGGCCCTTGGTCAGGTCGTAGGGAGTCATCTCGACGGTCACGGCATCGCCGGTCAGGATGCGGATGTAGTTCTTGCGCATCTTGCCGGAAATGTGTGCGGTCACCACGTGGCCGTTCTTGAGCTTCACGCGGAACGTCGTGTTGGGCAGGGTCTCGGTGACCTCGCCCTCCATCTGGAGTGCCTCTTCCTTCGACATACCGTCCTAGTGCGGTTCGGGGGCGCGAATTGGAGCACAAAGGCCGCGCTCCTGGCAATTTGAGCCCGTCAGCCGCGCCCCAGGGGTTCACCCCCCGCGTGCACGTGCTCCTTCAACAGGGCCTGGAACTGGCTGCGCGGTATGGTCCGGGCACCCAGGCTCATGAGGTGGCGCGAGGGCAGCTGGCAGTCGATGACGGCGATGCCGTGCCGCTGGCACAGCTCCACCAGGTGGGCGAGGGCGGCCTTGGAGGCGTCGCGCTCGCGGCTGAACATCGACTCCCCGAAGAACACGCCCCCGAGCCGTACGCCGTAGAGGCCGCCGAGGAGCTCGCCGTCCCGCCGGGTCTCGATGCTGTGGGCGACCCCGAGCTCGTGGAGCTTCAGGTACGCGGCGCGCATCTCGCTCGTAATCCAGGTTCCCGGGCTCGCCACGCGCGGGGCGGCGCAACCGTCGATGACCGCCGCGAAATCGGTATCGACCTCGGCCGTGAAGCCGCCATTGCGGCGCACCTTGGTGAGGCTGCGGCGCTCGCGGAACTCCTCGGGAAAGAGCACCGCGCGCGGGTCGGGCGACCACCACAGTACCGGCTGGCCGGGGGAGTACCAGGGGAAGATGCCGCGGCGGTAGGCGGCGACCAGCCGCTCCGGGGACAGGTCCCCACCCGCGGCCAGGAGCCCCGCAGGCTCCTCGAGCGCCTGGTCCGCCGGCGGGAACCACTCGGGGGCGTCGTGCGGGGAGAGCCAGGTGATGGTGCGCATTCAGGAACCCAGGTCGCGCCGCCCGCGGTAGGGCACGTGCCCCTGGACCTCGTGGGCGTAGGCCTCGATCGCCGTGGCTTCCTGCTCCAGGTAGTCGCCGATGGCGCTGCGGAAGCGCGGGTCGGCGATGAAGTGGGCGGACCAGGTGAAGGTGGGCTCGAACCCGCGGCTCACCTTGTGCTCGCCCTGGGTGCCGGGCTCGAAGCGCTTCAGGCCACGCTCGATGCAGAACTCGATCCCCTGGTGGTAGCAGGTCTCGAAGTGCAGGCTGTGGAAGTCCCCCGCCGCGCCCCAGTAACGGCCGAAGAGGGTGTCGGCGCCCACGAAGAACACCGCCGCGGCCACCGGGGTGCGCCCGTAGAGGGCGAGCTTCACCATCAGGGCTTGCGGCAGCGTGCGCGCGATCTCGGCGAAGAACGCCCGCGTGAGGTACGGCTCATGCCCGTGGCGCAGGAAGGTCTCGCGGTGCAGGGCGTACACGGCATCGAGCGTGGCCGCATCGAGCTCGCCGCCGAAGCGCGTCTCGAAATGCACGCCGGCCTCCTGCACCCGGCGGCGCTCGCGGCGCGCCTTCTTGCGCTTCTCGGCGGTGAAGCTCGCGAGGTAGTCCTCGAAGTCCGCGTAGCCGCGGTTGCTCCAGTGGAACTGGCAGTCCCGCCGCAGCAGCCAGCCGCGCTTCAGGCACGCGGCGCGGGCCGGTTCGTCCAGGAACAGCGCGTGCACGCCCGAGAGCGAGCAGTCCTGGGCGTAGTGCTCGAGCGCCGCGAGCAGCTCGTCGGCGAGGACGGCGGCCGCGCGGTCCGGCCGCAGCAGCAGGCGCGGCCCGGTGGCCGGGGTGAAGGGGGCGGCGAGGGTGAGCTTGGGGTAGTAGTGGCGGCCGATGCGTTCGTACGCGCGCGCCCAGGCGAAATCGAACACGAACTCGCCATACGAATGGGACTTCACGAAGCTCGCCGCGGCGGCGGCAAGCCCGCGCGAGTCGTGCAGGGCGAGGTACCGCGGCTCCCAGCCGGTGTCGCCGCCGACGCACCCGGTGCGCTCGAGGGCCGCGAGGAACTCGTGTCGCGTGAACGGATTCGCCGCAGCGCCCAGGGCGTTCCAGGCCGCGGCCGGGAGCTCCTGGATGCTCGAGTGGATCTGCGCCGAATCCCTGGGCATGTCGATAGCGTGCGCGCCTACGCCCCGGTGTGCGTGTCGAGCGCCTCCAGGTAGCGGTCCGCATCGAGGGCCGCCATGCATCCGGCCCCGGCCGAGGTGATGGCCTGGCGGTACACGTGGTCGGCCACATCGCCCGCTGCGAACACGCCGTGGATGCTGGTCGCGGTGGCGTTACCCTCGCTGCCGCTGCGGACCGAGAGGTAGCCGTTCTCGTGCATGGCGAGCTGGCCGTGGAAGAGCTGGGTGTTCGGGGTGTGCCCGATCGCGATGAAGAGGCCGGTCACGGCGAGGTCGCGCGTCGCGCCCCCGTGCACGGCCTTGATGCGCACGCCGTTGACCCCCTGGTCATCGCCCAGGACTTCCTCGATGGTGTGGTTCCAGACGACCGACATCTTGCCGGCCTCGACCTCCTTGAACAGGCGGTCCTGCATGATCTTCTCCGCGCGCAGCTTGTCGCGGCGGTGGATCAGGGTGACGTGCTTGGCGATGTGCGAGAGATAGAGCGCCTCCTCGACGGCGGTATTCCCGCCCCCGACGATTGCCACCTGCTGGCCGCGGAAGAAGAAGCCGTCGCAGGTCGCGCAGGCCGACACCCCGCGGCCGCGGTGGGCCTCCTCGGAGGGCAGGCCCAGGTACTTGGCAGTCGCACCGGTGGCGACGATGAGCGCATCGCAGGTGTAGGTGCCGGAGTCCCCCACCAGCCGGAACGGGCGCTCCTTCAGCTGTGCGGTGTGGATGTGGTCATTGACGATCTCGGTATTGAAGCGCTCCGCGTGGTGCTTCATGCGCTCCATCAGGGCCGGCCCCTGCAGGCCCTCGACGTCCCCCGGCCAGTTGTCGACGTCGGTCGTGGTCATGAGCTGCCCGCCCTGCTCAAGCCCGGTGATCAAGAGCGGCTTGCGGTTGGCGCGCGCCGCATAGACCGCGGCGGCGTAACCGGCCGGTCCGGAACCCAGGATGATGAGGCGGCTGTGCCGGGTCGTGGTCATGGAGCTCCCAATGGAATCAAGGCGTTCGGCGGATGGTACCAAGCCCTATAATGGCGGCCGTCTATCTTACGATGGAGAACCCCCGGCTTGGCTGAATCCTCCGCATCGGCGCGCGGCGGCGCACGTTTCTCCGCGGCGGTGAGCCGCGGGCTGCGCGAGAGCGCGGTGATCGCCATCGCCATCGTGGCGCTGGTGCTGCTCCTGGCGCTCGCCACCTACAGCCCGGAGGACCCGGGGTTCTCCTTCACCGGCAGCGCGGCCCCCGTGCACAACCGCATCGGGGTCATCGGCGCCTGGCTCGCCGACATACTCTTCTTTGTCTTCGGGCGTCCGGCGTTCCTGTTCCCGGTGATGCTGGGGCTCGCCTGCGTCGGGCTGCAGCGTCGCATCAAGAGCGAGTCGGCCTCGCGGGCCAATACCGCGGTGCGCATCGCCGGTTTCGTGCTGGTGCTGGTGGCGAGCTGCGCGCTCACCACGCTCCACTGGCAGCCGGGCGTGCTGCGCCAGAGCGCCGGCGGGGTCGTGGGGGCCCTCATCGGCAACGGTCTCGCCGCGGGGCTGGATTTCCTGGGCGCGACGCTGCTCCTGATCGCCGCCTGGATGGCCGGGCTGTCCCTTGCCTTCGGGGTGTCATGGTTCACCATCATGGACACCGTGGGCGGTTACGCCTGGCGCGCCGTGGGCTGGCTGCGCGCCCGGCTCGCCTCCTCGCGTGATGCTGCCGAGGGGCGGGAGCGCAAGCAGGCCCGCAAGGAGGCGGTAGAGGTCTCGCAGAAGAAGGCCGCCACGCGCGCCCCGCCGCGCATCGAGCCCCCGGCACCGGTGGTCGAGAAGAGTGCGCGCGTCGAGCGCGAGCGCCAGGTGCCGTTGTTCGATGCCCCGAAGTCCAACGAGCTGCCGCCGCTGAAGCTCCTCGACGATCCCCCGCCGCACGAGCCGCTGTACTCCGCCGAGGCACTGGAGGCGCTGTCGCGCCTGGTGGAGATGAAGCTCAAGGACTTCGGCATCGAGGTCGAGGTCGTCGCGGTGCAGCCCGGCCCCGTGGTTACGCGCTTCGAGCTGCGCCCGGCCCCGGGCGTCAAGGCGAGCCAGATCACCGCGCTCGCCAAGGACCTCGCCCGCGCCCTCTCGGTGCTCTCGGTGCGCGTGGTCGAAGTGATCCCGGGCAAGAGCGTCATGGGACTCGAGATCGCCAACGAGAAGCGCGAGGTCGTCACCTTCGGGGAGATCATCCGCTCCAAGGCCTACGACGAGATGGGTTCGCCGCTGGCGCTCGCGCTCGGCAAGGACATCGGCGGCCAGCCGGTGGTGGCCGACCTTGCGCGCATGCCGCACCTGCTGATCGCCGGCACGACCGGCTCGGGAAAGTCGGTCGGCATCAATGCCATGGTGCTCTCGCTGCTGTACAAGTCGACGGCCGAGCACACGCGGCTGATCATGATCGACCCGAAGATGCTCGAGCTCTCGGTCTACGAGGGCATCCCGCACCTCCTCGCTCCCGTGGTCACCGACATGAAGCAGGCGGCCAACGCGCTGCGCTGGTGCGTGGCTGAGATGGAGCGGCGCTACCAGCTCATGGCGGCCCTCGGCGTGCGCAACATCTCCGGCTTCAACCGCCGGGTGAAGGATGCGCTCGATGCCGGCAAGCCCATCAAGGACCCGGTGATGATGCTCAAGGCGGCCAACGATCCGAGCATCGATCAGCGCGAGATCCAGGACCTCACACCGCTGCCGTTCATCGTGGTGGTGATCGACGAACTCGCCGACCTCATGATGATCGTCGGCAAGAAAGTCGAGGAGCTGATCGCGCGGCTCGCCCAGAAGGCGCGTGCCTCCGGCATCCACCTGATCCTCGCCACCCAGCGGCCCTCGGTGGACGTGATCACGGGCCTCATCAAGGCGAACATCCCCTCGCGCATCGCCTTCCAGGTCTCGGCCCGCGTCGACTCGCGCACGATCCTCGACCAGATGGGCGCGGAGACGCTGCTCGGGCACGGCGACATGCTCTACCTGCCGCCGGGAACCTCGCTCCCGACACGCGTGCATGGTGCCTTCGTCTCCGACCAGGAAGTGCACCGGGTGGTCAATGCACTCAAGACCTCGACGCCGCCGAACTACATTGAGGAGGTTCTCTCCGGGCCCAAGACGCCCATCCCGGGGCTCCCGGGAGAGGAGGGCGAGGGCGGCTCGGCCGCCGGCGAGGATCCGGAAGCCGACCCGCTCTACGACGAGGCGGTCAAGATCGTCACGACCGAGCGCAAGCCGTCGATCTCCTACGTGCAGCGGCGCCTGAAGATCGGCTACAACCGCGCCGCGCGGCTCCTGGAGGCCATGGAGATCGCGGGCCTCGTGGGCCCGCTGCAGGCGAACGGCTCGCGCGAAGTGCTGGCGCCGGCCCCGCCGGCGGACTGACCCCGGTGCGCCGCCTGATCCACCGCGGGGCGCTTGGCGCCACTGCCCTGGCACTGCTCCTGTGCGGCCTCGTGTCGCACCCGGTGCCGGCGTTGGCGGCCGCAACCCCCCTCGAGGCCTACCTCGACAACCTCAAGACGCTGCGCGCGAGCTTCCTGCAGACCCTCGCCGATCCGCACGGGCGCGAGATCGACCGGGCCACGGGGAGCCTCATCGTGCTGCGCCCCGGGCGCTTCAGCTGGGACATCCATCCGCAGAACCCTTCCGGGGGCACGAGCGGGGCGGGGCAGCTGATGGTCTGCGACGGCACCAACCTCTGGTTCCTCGACCGCGACCTGCAGCAGGTCACGGTGAAGCCGGTCGATGCCGCCCTCAGCGCAACCCCGGCCATGCTGCTGTCGGGCACGTCCGACCTGCGCGCAAACTTCAGGATCTCCACGGCCGGGACACGCCAGGGACTGGATTGGGTGCTGGCCGAGCCGGTGGCGGCCGATGCGGACTTCCGCAGCGCCCTGTTTGGGTTCGCCAACGGCGAGCTGCGGCGCATGATCGTCGAAGACAAGCTCGGGCAGACCGCGACCATCATCTTCGAGAAGGTGACGCGCAACGCCGCGGTCAGCCCTGCCGAGGTGAGCTTCTCCCCGCCCAAGGACGTCGACGTCATCGGTACGCCACGCCCGGCCCAACCGTGAGCGGCGGGGACCTCTTCGACGAGGAGGTGCTGCGTCCGCTCGCGGACCGGATGCGCCCGCGCTCCATCGGCGAATTCGTGGGCCAGCAGCACCTGCTCGCGCCGGGCAAGCCGCTGCAGGTCGCCATTGCCGCCGGGCGGCTGCATTCGCTCATCCTGTGGGGACCCCCGGGCACGGGCAAGACGACGCTCGCGCGCCTGATCGCGCAGGCCTCCAACGCCCAGTTCATCCCGCTGTCGGCGGTGATGGCCGGGGTGAAGGACATCCGTGCGGCGGTCGAAACCGCGCGCAACGCGCGCATCGCCGACCGCCGCCCGACGCTCTTGTTCCTGGACGAGGTGCACCGCTTCAACAAGGCGCAGCAGGACACGTTCCTGCCGTACCTGGAGGATGGAACGCTCACCTTCGTGGGCGCCACGACCGAGAATCCCTCCTTCGAGGTGGTGAGCGCGCTGCTGTCGCGCGCCCGCATCTACGTGCTGCGCGCCCTGTCGCCGGAGGACCTGACGGGCCTGCTCCGGCGTGCGCTCACCGATCCGGAACGCGGGCTGGGCCGCGAGCAGGTCAGCGCCGCGCCGGAGGCCCTGGAGCTCCTGGCCCGCGCCGCCGACGGCGATGCGCGGCGCTCGCTCAACATGCTGGAACTGGCCGCCGGGATCGCCGCCGCTGGCGGCGAGCGCGTCCTGACCCTGGAGATCGCCCAGGAGATCGCTGGCGGGTCCCACCGGCGCTTCGACAAGGGGGGCGACCAGTTCTATGATCAGATCTCTGCGCTGCACAAGGCGGTGCGCGGCTCGGATCCCGACGCGGCACTGTACTGGCTGTGTCGCATGCTCGATGGCGGCTGCGACCCGATCTACCTCGCGCGCCGCATCGCGCGCATGGCGATCGAGGACATCGGCCTCGCCGACCCGCGCGCGTTCGCCCTGACACTCGATGCCTGGCAGGCGTACGAGCGGCTGGGGACTCCGGAGGGCGAGCTCGCCCTCGGCACCGCGGTTGTCTACCTCGCCTGTGCGCCCAAGAGCAACGCCGTCTACGTGGCGATGGGCGAGGCGATGCAGGACGTGGAGCAGTTCGGGACGCTCGACGTCCCGGCTCAGCTGCGCAATGCGCCCACGCGCCTCATGAAGAATCTCGGCTACGGGCGCAACTACCGGTATGCGCACGACGAGCCGGACGCCTTTGCGGCCGGCGAGCGGTATTTGCCGGAGGGACTGCCGGATCGGCGATACTACCGGCCCGTCCCGCGGGGGCTCGAGATCAAGATCGGCGAGGCACTCGCAAGACTGCGCGCCCGCAACGACGAGAAAGGTTCACAGCGGTGATCGACAACAAGCTCCTGCGCGGCGATCCGCAGGCCGTGGCTGCAAACCTCGCGCGCCGCGGCTACCAGCTGGACGTGGCCGCGCTGCAGGCGCTCGAGGACAAGCGCAAGCCCTGGGCCGTCGAAGTCGACCGGCTGCGCGCCGAACGCAACGCCAACGCCAAGGCCGTCGGCGTGGCAAAGGGCAAGGGCGAGGATGCTGCGCCCCTCATCGCCAAGGGTGAATCGCTCACGACGGCGCTCGCCGATGCCGAGCGCAGGCTCTCGGAAGTCCAGGCGGAGCTGGAGGCTTGGCAGCTGGGGCTGCCGAACCTGCTGCACGAGTCCGTCCCGGACGGGTCCGACGAGCACGCCAATCGCGAGGTGCGGCGGCACGGTGAGCCGCGGGTGTTCGGCTTCAAGCCGCGCGACCACGTCGCGGTCGGGGAGAAACTGGGCGGAGTGGACTTCGAGGCTGCGGCGCGCATCTCCGGGGCCCGCTTCGTGGTGCTGCGCGGCGCGGTGGCGCGCCTGCACCGTGCCCTGGCGCAGTTCATGCTCGACCTGCACACGAGCGAGCACGGCTACACTGAGGTGTACGTGCCCTACCTGGTGCAGCCGCAGGCGCTCATCGGGACCGGGCAGCTGCCGAAGTTCGAGCAGGACCTGTTCGCGGTGCGCGGGGAACAGGACTTCCATCTGATCCCGACCGCCGAGGTCCCGGTGACCAACCTGGTGCGTGACCAGATCGTCGCGGCCGAGGCGCTGCCGCTGAAGTTCGTCGCTCATACCCCGTGCTTCCGCTCGGAAGCCGGCGCTGCCGGCAAGGACACCCGCGGAATGATCCGCAACCACCAGTTCGACAAGGTGGAACTGGTCCAGATCGTGCGACCGGAGGACTCCTACGCCGCACTCGAGTCCCTCACCCGGCATGCCGAGGAGGTCCTCAAGCGCCTGGGCATTCCCTACCGTACGGTGTCGCTGTGTTCGGGGGATATCGGGTTCGGCAGTGCCAAGACCTACGACCTGGAGGCGTGGCTCCCATCGCAGGAGCGCTACCGCGAGATCTCGTCCTGCAGCAATTTCGAGGCGTTCCAGGCGCGGCGCATGCAGGCCCGATGGCGCAACCCGCAGACCGGCAAGCCGGAACCGGTGCACACGCTCAACGGCTCGGGGCTCGCGGTCGGCCGTACGCTGGTCGCGATCCTCGAGAACTTCCAGAACGAGGATGGCTCGGTGACGGTCCCCGAACCCCTGCGGGCCTACATGGGCGGGGTCGCCACGCTCACGGCGTAGACTATCGATTATCGATAGTCCTATACTGCATTTCATAATGAAGCGTACGCCGCGCAAATCAGAAGCTGCGCGAGCGCGCGACCCGCTCTTCAACCGTTCCGTGGAAAAAGCCTTCGCGATCCTGGAGGCTTTCGGTGGTGAGCGTCGCGCGCTCAGCCTGGCCGAACTCGCCGGCAGCGTGGGCATGACGCTAAGCTCCGCGCAGCGCTGCGTGCACACCCTGGTGCGGCTTGGACTCCTGCGGCGCGACTCAGGCATGCGGCGGTGGGTGCTGACGCCGCGACCGCTGGCACTCGCGCACGCGTATCTCGCTGGGCATACGCTCCTGGAGCAGGCTACCACGCACCTCGTGGACCTGAACCAGGCGAGCGGGGAGTCGGTGAGCATGTCCGAGCCCGAGGGCACCGACATGGTCTTCATCGCGCGCTTTCCGAGCCTCAAGCGCTTCTACATCCACATGCCGGTCGGGCGCCGCCTGCCGATGTACTGTACGGCCTCGGGCCGGGCCTATCTTTCGGCGCTGCCGTCGGCCGTCGCGCAGCGCCTGGTGAAGCGCTGCGAGCTAAGGCCGCTCACGCCGCACACACTCACCGACCCGGCGACGATCCTCAGGCGCATCGGCGAGGCGCGCGAGGCCGGTTACGCGTGGTCCGACCAGGAGTGCTACCGCGGCGACCTGTCGATCGCAGCCCCGCTCCTGGGCGCCGATGGCCAGCCGCTCGCCGCCATCAACATCTCGGCCCCTACCAGCCGCTGGTCGCTCGCGGACCTGCGCGGCAAGCTCGCGCCGCTGCTGCTGCAGACGGCGCGCGCCGCGTCCGTGGGCCAGGCACTGCTGCGCACCGCATGAGCGCCCCAAGCGACAAGCCGACCGCGGAACTCAGCCGCTCGCTGGAGTCCCGTCACGTCACGATGATCTCGATCGGCGGCATCATCGGCGCGGGCCTGTTCGTCAGCAGCAGTGCCGCCATTGCGGCCACGGGGCCCGCGATCGTCATCAGCTACCTGATCACGGGGACCCTGATGCTCCTGGTCATGCGCATGCTCGGTGAGATGGCGCTCACGCTGCCCAAGGTGCGCTCGTTCACCGAGTTCGCGCGCGCGGGCCTCGGGTCGTGGGCGGGGTTCACGGCAGGCTGGCTGTACTGGTACTTCTGGATGATCGTGGTGCCGGTCGAGGCCATCGCCGGTGCCAACATCGTGCACCAGTGGCTCATGCCCCATGACGTGCCGCCGCTCGTGCTGGGGCTCGTTCTCATGGCCATCATGACGGGCGTGAACCTCATGTCGGCTCGCTCGTACGGTGAGTTCGAGTTCTGGTTCGCCTCGATCAAGGTCGCGGCTATCGTCGTGTTCATCCTGCTGGGAGTCGCTTTCGCCCTTGGGCTGACTTCCCCCACGGGGAGCACGTTCGGCAACCTAACCGCGTTCGGCGGCTTTGCGCCGCAGGGCTGGACCGCGGTGCTCTCCGGGGCGGTAACGGTCTACTTCGCGCTCACCGGCGCCGAGATCACCACGATCGCCGCCGCCGAGTCCAAGGAGCCGGCGCGCGCGATCGCCCGCATGAGCTCCACGGTCGTGGTGCGCGTGCTGACCTTCTACGTCGGCTCGATCTTCCTGATCGTGAGTGTCGTGCCCTGGATCCGCGTGAAGGCGGGCGAGTCGCCCTTCACGCTGGCGCTCACGACGATGCAGTACGGCTGGGCGAGCTGGGTGATGAGCATCATCATCCTCACGGCCGTGCTCTCGTGCCTCAATTCCGCCTTCTACGTGTGCTCGCGCGTCCTGTTCGTGCTGGCCGAGCACGGTGATGCGCCGCAGTGGCTCGTGAAGGTCAATGGGCGGCAGGTGCCGACGCGCTCGGTGTGGATGGGAAGCATCGCCGGGGTTCTGGGGCTCATTGCCGCGACCGCGCACTCGCAGAAGGTGTTCGCCTTCCTGGTGAATGCGTCCGGGGCGCTCATGGTGTTCGTCTATATCTTCGTGGCGGCCGGGCACCTGCGGGTGCGGCGCGCGCGCGAGGCGAGCGGGGCTCCGGCGCCGGTCATCACGATGTGGTGGTTCCCGTGGCTTGACTACGCCGCGCTTGCCGCCATGGCAGCAATACTGGTCGCGATGGCCCGGACACCGGCCATGCAGAACGATTTTCGGGCCAGCCTGATCGCACTGGCGGTGACGCTGGGTGCATTCTTCCTGCTCGAAAGCCGGCGGCGTGCGCGGGGGTTCGCCGCCGCCGCCGCAGGTGGCCCGTGAGGGGCATGCGCAGAATCGATTGATCGTCAATGAGCGGATGCCGCATCGCGAGGGGTTGCGGCTCCATTGCAGCAATAGGGGAGAGTCTTATGGATCGGGTACTCAACAAGAATCTGGGTCTTAAGCAGGCCATTGGCTTCGCAGTGGCGGCACTCATCTGGTCTGGCACCGCGGTGCAGGCGCAGGAGCAGGGCGCTGCCACCGACACGAACTCCGGCCCGCTGCAGGAAGTCACCGTCACGGCGACGCGCCGCGAAGAGTCCCTGAGCAAGGTTCCGATCAGCATCACGGCCATGACCCAGGAGAGCCTGGATGACCGCGGCGTCAAGGACTTCCAGCAGATCGCGCGCTTCACGCCGGGCATCAATTTCGACAACTCCGGGACCAACAACATCTCGATCCGCGGCATCTCCGGCACGGGCGGCGCCGGCACGACCGGAATCTACCTCGATGACACCCCGATCCAGATGCGCGCCCTGGCCTTCAACCCTGACGAGGCACTCCCGAAATCCTTCGACGTGCAGCGCGTCGAGGTGCTGCGCGGCCCGCAGGGCACGCTGTTCGGCGCCGGCTCCGAGGGCGGCACGGTCCGCTACATCACGGTGCAGCCGAGCGTGACGACCACCTCGATGTACAGCCGCGAGGAGGTTGCGTACACCCAGGACGGCGCACCGAGCTACGAGGCGGGCGGTGCCATCGGCGGGCCGATCATCGATGGGACCCTCGGTGCCCGCGTCGCGATCTCCTACCGCCACGACGGCGGTTACATCGACGACATCAACCCGGTCACCCAGCAATCGACCGAGAAGAACGCGAACTTTCGCAATACGCTGCTCATCCGGCTGGCGGCGCTGTGGCAGATGAATGACAAGTGGTCGGCCACCCCCAGCATCTACTACCAGGACCAGTACCGGAACGACATCGATAACTACTGGCCGATCTATTCCAATCCCGACAGCGGCAAGCTCGTCAATGCCGACCCGACGCAGCGCCGTGTCCCTGACCGGTTCTACCTCACGGCGCTGAAGATCCAGGGTGACGTCGGCTTCGCCGACCTCATCTCCAACACCTCCTACTACCACCGCAAGGAGCAGAGCGGCTACGAGGGCACGATCTACAACCTGGGGTTCTACCAGCTGTACGCCTTCCCCGGTAACGACCTGCTGGATGCCTCGGGGGTTCACCTTCCCGCGTCCGTCAGCAACTACACCTCGCCCTCGACGGTCGACAACGGGCAGCAGAACATCACCCAGGAGCTGCGCCTGCAGTCGAACGATCCGGCGGCCCGCCTGCTGTGGACGACGGGCGTGTTCCTGAGCGTCAACCGCCAGACCTACCTCGAGCAGATCCACGACCCGATGCTCAACCAGCTGTCGCTGGCGCTCGCCGGCGTGCCGTACACCGACATCTTCACCGATGCCAACGGCAACCCGGTGCCATACGTCGCGGGATTCCCGAACGACTCGTACTTCCTGAAGACGGCCGCCAAGGACCAGCAGTACGCGATCTTCGGTGAGGGCACGTTCGCGATCACCGACCAGTGGAAGGTTACGGCCGGCGCCCGCTTCTCCAAGACCAAGTACTCGTTCGACACTTACACCGGTGGCCCGCAGCTGTACGCCCCACCGAGCACCGGCACGGGCAGCAACTCGGAGAACTCCTTCACGCCGAAGTTGAGCGTGCAGTATCAGTACGACCCGAACGACCTGTACTACTTCACCTACGCAAAGGGGTTCCGCCCGGGCGGCGCCAACAACCCGCTGCCGTATGCCGCCTGCTACCAGGACTTCCAGAACTTCGGCATCAAGGAGGCCCCCCAGCAGTACAGCTCGGACTCGGTGCAGAGCTTCGAGATCGGTGCCAAGAACAACATCAACAACGTGGTGCGCATCGCGAGCAGCATCTACTACATCAAGTGGAACAACATCCAGCAGACCGTCATCCCGCCGATCTGCCAGATCTCGTTCATCGATAACCTCGGCCAGGCGGTGGCCAAGGGCGGCGACATCCAGGCCGAGATCGCACTGAGCGAAGCGGTCAGCCTCGACCTGAGCGCCGGGTATACCAGCGCGCGTTACACGCAGGACTCGCGCCTGAGCTCCGCCGAGACGATTCCGGTGGTCGCGAACGGGGATGCCATCACGGGCGCCTCCAGCGAGACCGGCGGCGGCCAGCCGACCTCCCCGGTCACGGTGACCGGCGGCCTCGAGTACAAGTTCGCCATGCTCGGGCACCGCTCGTTCGTACGCCTGGACATGGAGTACAACTCGCGGGCGCGCTGGGTGACCCCGGGCCTGGACGGGACGCCAACCCCGGATGGCTCCGGCGGGCGGACGCTGCAGTACGACGCCGGCAACTTCGTGCTCCCGGGGACCGTGTTCACCAGCATGCGTGGCGGCATCGACATCGGGGAGTGGCAGATCAGTGCCTTCGTCGACAACCTCGCAAACCTGCACCCGGTGGTCGACTACAACAACTCCATCTGCTCGGGCGCGAACGGCGCGGCGTCCAGCGGCTGCGACCAGAACGGTGGCCTGCGCCTGCTGCGCGAGTACACCTGGCGCCCGCGGACGATCGGAATGACGTTCGTCTATAAGAAATGACCCGGCGGGTGCGTCGCGGGCCGCCCGCGATGACAAATGGTCCGGACGCTGCGTACCCGCCACCTGCGGGTACGCAGCGCGCCATCCCGCGTCGCGATTTCCTCCAGGGCTCGCTGTTCGCGGCGGCGACTTCGCTGTGCGGGCCGCTCCTGTGCGCACCCGGGCGCGCGGCGGCCGCGGAATCGGAGTACTACCCACCGGCGCTGACGGGCCTAAGGGGCTCGCATCCCGGGTCGTTCGAGGCGGCGCACGCCCTGCGTGACGGGGCGGCGACCGGCACGCCGCTTGATACCGGTGAGTCCTACGACCTCGTGGTCGTTGGCGCCGGAATCAGCGGGCTCGCGGCGGCGCATTTCTATCGCGGGCTACACGGTGCAGGTCGTCGCATCCTGATACTCGACAATCACGACGACTTCGGCGGTCACGCCAAGCGCAACGAGTTCGGGAGCGGCGAGCGCCTGCGGCTGGTTAACGGCGGCACGCTCGACATCGACAGCCCGCGCCCGTACGGGCCGGTCGCCGACGGGCTGCTGCGGGATCTGGGCATCGATGTCCGGGCGCTGGCCCGCTCGATCCAGCAACCCCGCTATTACGGGAGTCTCGGGCTGACCCGCGGCGCCTTCTTCGACGCGGAGACCTTCGGCCGCGACCGCCTGGTAGCGGGCATCGGCACCGCCCCCTACCGCAAGGTGTTTTCCGAGGCACCGCTGTCCGAGCGCGCGCGCGGGAATCTTGCCCGAATCGAGGAGGATCGGCGCGACCCGATGCCGGGGCTCTCGGATGCGCAGAAGAAGGCACGCCTGGCGCGCCTCAGCTACCGGGACTACCTGCACGAGGTGATGGGGATCGACGAGGAGGCGCTGCGTTACTGCCAGGCCCTCACGCACGGGGAATGGGGTGTCGGGATCGACGCGGTTTCCGCGCTCGACCTGTGGGGTTACGGGCTGCCCGGCTTCCAGGGGTTGAAGCTGTCACCCGCAACCACCCCGGAAATGGGGGAGACCGCCCGCGGCTACCACGAGACCGGCGGCTCACCGCACCTGCACTTCCCCGACGGCAACGCCACGCTCGCGCGCGCCTTGGTGCGGCGGCTCGTCCCGGCGGTGGCGCCCCCGGGGGACGTCGCCCGGCTGGTGACGCAGCGCTTCGACTACGCGCAGCTCGATCGCCCGGACAGCGCGGTGCGCGTGCGCCTGAACAGCACCGTGCTGCACGTAGTCCATGACGGGGCAGTCGATACGGCCGCCGAGGTCGTGGTCAGTTACCAGGTGCGGGGCGAGCTGCGCTCGGTGCGGGCCCGCCACTGCGTTCTCGCCTGCTGGAACATGGTCATCCCGTACCTGTGTCCCGAGCTGCCGCAGGCGCAGAAGGAGGCGCTACACAGCCTGGTGAAGACCCCGCTCGTGTACACGAACGTCGCACTGCGCAACTGGCAGGCCTTCAAGGCGCTCGGAGTCAGCGAGATCTACGCCCCGGGGTCGTACTTCTCTAACCTGTACCTGAACCCGAAGGTCGACATCGGCAGCTACCGGACCAGCGCGCACCCGGACGAGCCGACCATCCTGCGCATGGAGCGCACGCCCTGCCGTCCGGGGCTCAGTGAACACGACCAGAACCGGGCGGGCCGTGCCGAGCTCCTTGCGACCCCGTTCGCGACCTTCGAGACCCAGATCCGCCGGCAGCTCGCGCGCACGCTCGGTCCGGGCGGCTTCGACGAGGCTCGCGACATCGAAGCCATCACCGTGAACCGCTGGCCACACGGCTATGCACCGGAGTTCAATTCCCTGTTCTATCCGGTGGTGCCGGAAGCGCAGCGCCCGAATGTCATCGGGCGCGCGCGCCACGGGCGCATCACGATTGCCAACTCGGATGCCGCGGCGGCGGCGTATACGGACGCGGCCATCGAGCAGGGCCACCGCGCCGTGCGGGAGCTGCCTGCCTGAGTGACCGGCGCGCGGCGGCTAGAGCCCGTCGCGGTAGATCTGGCGCCCCTGGAACCAGGTGCCGAGCACGTGCGTCTTCGCGACGTCCTCAGTGTGGCCGGTGTCGGCGAGCTTGAGGATGTCACGGTCGACGACGATGAAGTCGGCTGACTTCCCGACTTCCAGGGAGCCCGCGTCCTTGTCCACGTTCAGCATTCGCGCCCCGTTGATCGTGTAGGCCTCGATCACCTGCGGGAGCGTGATGCCCTGCGCGGCGTTGAGGGGCTGCTGGCCCGGCAGGTGCCGCAGCACCGCGACCTCCATGTTGATGAACGGCCGAGGATCGCGCGTATCAACCGGCGCATCCGAACCCGCCGCGAGGATGCCGCCGGCCTCCCGGATGGAGCGCGCCGGGTAGACGTTGCTCGCGTAGTAGCTGCCCGGCACGTGCAGCGCCTGGTAACCGTTGCCGTGGACCTCCTGCACCCACGGCACCACCGAGAGGTCGTAGTCCGGGTCGAACGAGGCCCACGCATAGGTGAAGACGGCGTAGAGGTGGTCGCGGCCGATGCGCGCAACATCGCTGGGATCCACCAGCTGAAGGTGCGCGAGCGCGTCACGCGTAGTGCTCACGCCATCGGCGGCACGCGCGGCCTCGATGGCATCGATGGCGGTGCGCGCGGCACGGTTGCCGATGATATGGATGTGCAGCGAGTAACCGGCCAGGTGCATGCGTCGGGCGTACTCCATGATGATGGCCCGATCGTGCTGCAGGTTGCCGTCGGAGATCGTGCACTGCGCGGGGTGGTAGCCGTTGGCGCGCATGAAGGCCCCGACCTGTTCGGCGGTCGCGTATTCCCCGGGGTGCTGCTGCACCGTGCGGCACAGCGGCGAGCCGGTGTCCACGTAGCCCTTGACCTCCAGCTTGCCGTGCCCGTCGAGCCCGAAGCGCGGCTGCAGCCAGGGCCTGAGGCTCGCCCCGTTGGGCAGCTGCGGAGGCACCGCGAGCGGGTCGCCCTCGATGCCGCCGTCGGCGAAGATCTTCACCACGTCGGCGCGGATCAGCTCGCTGGTCGCGTACTTGGCCCGGATCAGGTTGGCCTGGGTGAGGATTGCGTCGTAATCGACCGTGCCGTCCGGCTTGCGCGTGGCGGATGGATTGTAGAACTGCGCCAGCTCGACCCGCGCGGTGAGCTTGTGGCTGGCAAGCAGCTTGTCGTACACGACCTGGCCGGCCGGCGGCGCATAGGCGTCGAGGATACCGGTGATGCCGCTGGCCGCGAGCCGTGCGCTGATGCGCTCGGGAACCTTCACGACCTCGTCGAGTGCGAGGTACATCAGTCCCTGGAGGTTGATCGTGCCGCGCGCATCCTCGTTCACGGCGCCGTTGGGCTCTCCGTGGTCGTCAACGCCGACGAAGGGCCGCAGGGCGGCAAAGTCGCCGGCCAGCGTGCTCTTGGACAGGCCGACGACAGCCCCGGAAGAGTTCCTGGCGCTCGCCAGCGCGAGGCTGTTGTAGGCACCGTGGTGTCCGTCCTCACCGAGCACCTCGATGCGGCGCGTGGTGGATGCCGCATCGAGGGCCGCACGCAGCGTCGCATGCTTGGGATCGGGCTGGTTGCCGTTGGTGTAGTTCCACTGGTAGACCCGCAGCAGGCCGCCGGGCGGAGTCTGGTAGCGGTCCACGCAGGCCGCCACGAACCGGCTGAGCTCTGCCAGCGACACCGGACGGTCGTCCAGGTCGCACAGGTCGAGGTCAGCGATGTCCAGCGGGTGGATGTGGGCGTCGATCAGGCCCGGCAGCACGAGCCGGCCGTGCAGGTCGAGGACCCGCGTTTCCAGCCCGATCCAGGGCGCGACGCCGGCGCTTGTGCCGACGTAAACGAGCCGTCCGTCCCGGACCGCAAGTGCTTCTGCCGTGGTGCGCTGCGCGTCCACGGTATAGATGCGCGCGTTGCGCACCACGAGGTCCGCCTTGTCGGCCGCCGGCGCGGACGCCGCGCCCAGCAGGCCCATGACGGCGATGAGGGCCGGGGCGGTCCGGTTCAGGAAGCTGGACATGGGCGTAACTCCGCGGGAGCGCTGCTGGTGGAGAGCGGTCAGTAGTCGGGTTTGGGGGCGAGCCCGGATGCGGTGAGGCTGCGCACCACTTCCCGGCGCGTGGCGAGGACGTTGGCGAGCGGCGTGTGACGGATGCGCGTCACTTCCTCCGCCGTGAACGGCGGTGCCGCCCCGACCCCGGGTGCCGGATAGGTGGCGGCGAGCCAGTTGAGGACCGCCGCCAGCTGGGCATCATTGAGCACCGTGTTGGCGGCGCCGGGGACCCGCAGCACGTAGTTGCGCCCCTCGGGAGTTCGCATGTAAAGAGGCAGGGCGCCCGCTAGCGGCGGGATCTTCCCCGCGACGCCCTGGGCCTCCGGCCCGTGGCATCCCATGCAGTAGAGCATGTAGTCCTGGGCCGGATCGGCGGGGGCTGCGCGGATCGCGCACAGCGCCGTCAGGGCGAGGGCGGCAGGGAGCGGCGCACGCACGGCGACGGGTCAGGGTGCGGCCGGGGCCACGCTCTTGCGGTGCTCGCGCACCCCGGCCCCGTCGATGGGGTGCTCGCGCTCGGCGGCAATCTCGGCCGGGGTCAGCGGCTTGACGCTCGCAGGCGCGTGGCCGAGATCGAAGACCACGAAGTTGAGCGTGGCGGCAAGCGTCGCATCGTCCAGGCGCGAGAAGTCGGGCATCTTGAAGTCGAAATGCTTGTCCCCGACCGTGATCGCGCCAAACAGTCCGTACAGCACCGTCATGGCCAGCTGCCGCCGGCCCTCGGCACTGGCGGCGTACTGCGCCGGATAGGACGTGAGCGGCGGCGCGAGCGAGGGCAGCCCGGTGCCGGCAGCACCGTGGCAGACCGAGCAGTTGGCCTGGAAGCTCGCGGCGCCGTCAGGGAACTGGGGATCGGCGGCCGCGGCCGCGAGCGGGATCGCGACGCACGCCAGCGCTGCGATGCGGACGAGGGCTCGTGCGCCGTCGCGGCGCCTCATTTTTCCGCGATCCCCAGGATCACCGACACCGAGCAATGATAGTTGGAGTCGGCGTTCGCCATGCACCAGTTGAGGTCGTTGTTGCGCGAGGGGCGATACATCGGCTTCTCGCGCTCGTTGCGATTGCACTCGCAGTTGCCGCAGCTGGTCTTACCGCAGCAGTCGTTGTACGAGACGATGTAGTCGCGGCCGTCCGCCGGGTTGTGGCAGGTGCCGATCCAGGTGATCGGGGAGGGCGCCGCACCCGGTGGGCAAGACGTCGAGCTGCCGCCGCAGCAGGAACACAGGAACCCGTCGATGGCACAGTACTTCCAGTAGTCGCAGCTGGCCGGATCGCTGCTCTTCGGCTTGGCCTCCGCCGCGTGGGCGCTGCCGGCGCGGTCGATGGGCAGCAGCGGCAAGAGCGCAGCCCCGGTGATCACCTGGCCGAGCGAGGCGAGCAGGCTGCGGCGGGACGTGCGGCGCGCCAGGGCGCGGGATGAGGTTTCAAACAGCTGGTCTAGGGAACGCATGACGGGCCCCGTTCTTTAAGGATTGAGCAGCAGCCAGGGCGTCTGGGCCAGGTGCTTCTCGACGTGCTTCACCTTTCCGGTCAGCGCATCGAGGACCACGAGGTCCGAGTTGCTCAGGGCTGCAAACAGAATCGGCGCCGGGTCCTGGGAGACCTGCAGGGCGATGACCTTCTGGTGGACCGTCGACTGCATCGGCCAGCGCGCCACGCGCTGGTGGGTCGCCATGTCGAAAACCCAGATCTCGGTGCCGCCGTCCTTGTGGGTGCCTTCGCCGCCCTCGTGCATGGGCACGAAGAGCCGCCCTAGCTTCTTGTGGATCGCGCCTACCTGCTGGGCCCCGGGGCGCCAACGGCCCTTCTCGGCGGCTGAGACCAGCGACCAGGGCGTCCCGAACACCGGTGCGGCGCCGGAGAAGTCCACCTCGCGCACCTCGCCGAGGAAGGAGAGGAAGGCATAGCCCTTCTCGATCGGGATCCCCTGCACGAACACCGGATCCTTGTCCGGATCGAAGAAGGGCTCGGACATGGCCCGTCCCGTCTCATGTCCATCGGGCCCGAGGGTGACGGTGAGCAGGCGGCCGCTCTCGCACATCGAGGACACCCGGTTCGGGCCTGACGGGATGACCAGTACGCAGCCGGCCGTGTCGACTTCGCCGAGCACTTTCTTCTGGACCGGGTCTAAGACGCCGAACGAAGCGGCCGGCGTCACGTAGGAGACGTAGACGAAATGCCCGTCCTCGCTGTACGCGACGTTGAAGTAGTTCGGCAGCGTCATCGCGCGCTTGCTAGGGATCACGATCTCGCCGATCGGGGAGAGCGTGGTGTTGTCGTGGAACTCGACGACGTCGGTGCGCGTGCCGCGGCTGCCGCGTGAAAAGTAAGTGGTGGCGACGACGCTGGTGTTGCCGTCGGGCGAGATGTTGTAACCCGGCGTGAAGCCCGCGTCGATCTGGCCCAAAGTACGGTAGTTGTCGCCGTCGTAGAGCCTGACGCGCTGGTCGATCTCGTTGTCGAACGCGCCGTCGAAGACGTAGATCCAGTGCGGGCTGCGCGCCGCGAGCTTCTCGACGGTGAGGTGCTCGGTAGGCAGAGGAGGCGTCGCTGCGAGCGCGCCGAAGGAAGCAACGCAAACGGCGGTGGCGGACAGGAACGTGGCTGATCGCATCGGTTTCCCCGAGCCGGACGCGCTGGTGATGCACGTTTTGGGCGCCCGGATGTGTCCGGGTGCGGCGGCTTTGCATCGAGTCTGGCACAACAACGCCATCCGCGAAAGGTGGCCGCGCGCGCGTACGAGCGTTTGACCGGACTTGTCAACGTGCCGTACAGTCTGCGACCCTCGATTGCGAATAATCGATAATCGATAAACGCTGATGACCGCCGTAGCGCTGAAGTCGCTGTGGTCCGCCACGGCTCCCGCTGGTCCCGAGTGCGCCGCGCTGAAGGACTCAAAGAGCGCCCAGGTCGCGGTCATCGGCGCCGGCTACACCGGGCTCAGCGCAGCCTTGCACCTTGCCGAGAACGGCCACGATGTCGTGGTGCTCGAGAGTGCCGCAATCGGCGAGTGTGCCTCGGGGTTGAACGGCGGCCAGGTGATCCCTGGCGTGAAGCACGACCCGGACGTGCTCGAGACCTTGTTCGGGCCAGCCCTGGGGGCCCGGCTCATCGATACCGTGGCTTCGGGGCCTGACCTGGTCTTCGCGCTGATCGAGCGCCATGCGATCGCCTGTGACGCCACGCGCACCGGCTGGATTCAGCCGGCGACTTCGGAAGCCGCGCTCGCGACCCAGGCGCAGCGCGTCGAGCAGTGGCGCCGGCGCGGGGCGGCGATCGAGATGCTGGCGCGCGAGCGCGTGGCACAGCTGACCGGTTCCCAGCGCTACTGCGGTGGCCTCTTCGATCACCGCGGCGGCACGGTGCAGCCGCTTGCCTACGTGCGCGGGCTCGCCCGGGCGGCACTGCGTGCCGGTGTCCGCATCTACGAGCGCTCCGCGGCCCTTGGCATCACCGGAAGCGCCGGGTCGTTCGAGGTGCGCACCGCCGCCGGCAGCGTGCGCGCCGGCCAGGTGATCGTCGCCACCAACGCCTACACCGGGTCGTTCACGCCGCACCTGCGGCGCACGGTCGTGCGCGTGCCGTCCTTCCAGGTGGCCACGGCACCCATCCCCGCGCCGCTGCGCGCGCAGATCCTCCCCGGCGGCCAGTCAGCCTCCGATACCTGGAGGCTGTTGCGTTACTTCCGGGTCGATGCCTCGGGGCGCCTCGTGATGGGTACGCGCGGTACCTTCGCCGCCGCTCCGACGCTCTACACCGTGCGGCATCACTACCGCGCCGTCGAGGAGATCTACCCGCAGCTACGGGGCATAGGCTTCGAGTACCACTGGGGCGGCTTCGTCGCGATGACACCCGATCACCTCCCGCACCTGCACCAGCTCGCGCCGGGGATGCTCGCGGGCCTTGGCTACAATGGCCGTGGGGTCGCGATGGCCACGATGATGGGGCGGATTCTTGCGCAGTGGGCGCACGGGGCAGCCCCCGGGGATCTCGGCTTCCCGGTGACTCCGGTGCGTCCCGTCCCCCTGCATGTATTCAGCGGCCTCGGCGTGCGGGCCACGATCCAGTACCTGCGTCTGGCGGATGCACTCGGGCGCTCGGGCGGCTGAAGCACCACGTCTTTTTGCGGGAGCACCCACGTTGGATGCAAGACTGATCGCGCTTCTCACCGTCCTGGTGCTGCTGAACATCGCCTTCGTCATCGGCTGGATCTGGTCGGTGCGTCACTACGGGCTCAAGGGCCGCCCCACGGTCGGCGACGTCGTGATCGGCGCCGTCACCGATTTTCTCGATACCCTCGGCATCGGCTCGTTCGCGCCCAGCACCGCGCTCTTCAAGTTCCGTGGCCGGCCGGCCGATGAGCTGATTCCGGGAACGTTGAACGTTGGCCACAACGTCGCCGCGTTCCTGGAGACGGCTCTGTTCGTGACGGCCGTTACGGTGGACCCACTGCTGCTCGCCTGCACGGTGGCCAGCGCGGCCGTCGGCGCGTGGCTCGGCGCGGGGATCGTCTCGCGCATGCCGCGGCGGCGCATCCAGATCTTCATGGGCATTGCCCTGCTGGTCGCGGCCGTGTTCTTCGTGCTGCGGATCTACGATGCCCTGCCGCAGGGCGGAACGGAATTCGCACTCCACGGCTGGCGCTTTGCCGTGGCGGTCGCCATCAACTTCGTCTTCGGCGCCCTGATGTGCATCGGGATCGGCAACTACGCCCCGAGCCTCATTGTGTTCCCGCTGCTCGGCCTGCATCCGCTGGCTGCCTTCCCGATCATGATGGGCAGTGACGGACTGGTCCAGCCGGTCGCGAGCCTTGGGTTCTTCCGCTCCGGTCGCTTCTCGCATGCGACCTCGCTCGGCATTGCCATGGGGGGCATCGTGGGGGTGCTGATCGCGTTCCCCATCGTCAACAGGCTTTCCCTGACGCTCATGCGCTGGCTGATCGTCGTCGTGGTGACGTACGCGGCGGTCTCAATGCTGAGGTCGGCCTACAAGACGCGTCCCGGCGCCGCCGCCTGAGTGCCAGGGCCGCCGGGGTTCAACTTGCTTCCCACCCCATGCGTACTGCGGCCAGGTGACCGCCGGCCGGTTTGTGCGCTGCATGAATGGTCCCCTGGGGTGCCGGCAGCGGGCACCGGGCGACTTCGCGGGCCTGCGCCGGCGGGGTGTGACTGAAGACGAGCGCCATGCCGGCGCCGATCGCGAGGTTGATGGCGAGTGTCCCGATAACTCCGACCGTCGTCGTCTTCATGGCCCAAGCTCCCCTGTCCGGTGCCCGCATATGAGACCCCCCGGCGAAGTCAGGGTCAGCCTCCCGTGCAACGCACCCATCCTCCGCTCCGACGGATCCGTCCCCGGGATGTTCCGCTCCCGGGGCGAAGGCGGGTGTTACGCTCCCTTGGAGCGGTCGGTCGCCGAAAGGGTTTAAAGGATTCAGGCCGGGATGCGGATCGGGAAGCCACTGGTGGCGGTAATCGGGGTGGTGGTCCTGGCGGCGACCCTGGCGACCTTGTTAAGTCCCTGGCCCTCGGTGCTGGTGCTGCGCACCGGGTTCAACTTCGGTGGGGTGCGCGCCAACTCGGCACTGGCTTCGCGGGTCCCCGCCGGGATTGGCGAGCGGCTCGATCAGGTGTACGACCCGGCAAGCCCCGACGGCCGGCTCGACGTCTTCTACCCTGATCATGCCGGTGTCGCGCCCCAGGCGCGCCTGACGGTAGTCTGGGTCCACGGCGGCGGGTTCGTGTCCGGGAGCAAGGGCCAGGTTGCCAACTATCTGCGGATCCTCGCCGCGGGTGGATTTACCGTCGTCGGTGTCGACTACACGCCCGCGCCTGAACTGCGCTACCCGGGCCAGCTGCGCCAGCTGGCCACCGCGCTGGGATACGTGCTCCGGAACGCATCGCGCCTGCACGTCGATCCGCGTCGACTGGTGCTTGCGGGGGATTCGGCCGGCGCGCAGCTGGCCGCGCAGCTGGCCCTCCTGGTCAGCTCTCCGTCCTATGCGACGCGTGTCGGCGTAATCCCCGAGCTCGCGCCCGCCCAGCTCGCGGGGGTGCTTCTCTATTGCGGACCGTACGCGATGAACTCGATGCCCGACACCTGGTTCAGTCGTACCGTGCGCTGGGCGTATAGCGGCCAGCGTCACCCCGCCCATGATGCGCTGGCATCGACGCTCGACCTGGCTGCCGCGCTGACACCGGCATTTCCACCGGTGTTCATGGCCGTGGGGAACGCCGACCCCCTGGCGCCCCAATCGCGGGCCTTTGCCGCAGCATTGGGAGAGCACGGCGTGCGGGTCGAGCGCCTCTTCTATAGCCCCGAGTACCGCCCGCCACTGGCGCATGAGTACCAATCCGACCTTGCGTTGGCGGAGGCGCAGGAGGCGCTGCACCGCTCAGAGGACTTCCTGCACTCGCTGGAGTAGTGATGCTGTACCGACGATCGAACTCGCCGGACGCTACTTGACGGTCTTCACGGCGATGTTGGACCGGGCGCCCTGAACGTTGTCGCGGGTATAGGCGGCCACCGCGAAATACCACGTGCCGGGCGCGAGGTCGTGGATGACGTAGCGGCGGGCCTGCGGGTCAGGTACCACGACGATGCTGTAGAGCGCGCGTTGCGAGGGTCCGTAGAAGACCTTGTAGCCCGCGATCGCAGCGGATGCGGTCCTGGCCGCGCCGGCCTCCGGCGGCGTCCACTCGAGAGTCGCCGTCCCGCCGGCTGCAGACTCTGGCGTGACGCGCTCGCATCCAACAAGAAACAGGAAGCCGAGGGCGGCCGCGGCGAGGCGTAAGGGTTTCCCGGTCGGACGAAGGTCGCAGGTCATCTGGGGCATTGGCCGGCTGCCTTGGGGCAGTCTTCTGGGGCGCTACAGAGTATCTCCGCGCGGGGGCTTCCGAAAACCCACCGCCCTCGCGCTGCGGGCGCTGCCGGGGGACTGGTAGAATGCGTAAGCGGTTGAGTTTATTGACCCGGAGAGGTGGCAGAGCGGTTGATTGCACCGGTCTTGAAAACCGGCAAGGGAGCAATCCCTTCGGGAGTTCGAATCTCCCCCTCTCCGCCATCACCGCTCGGAACTGGGAGCCCCTAGGTCGGAGTCAGGCTCCTCACGACGTACATGCCGCAGAACAGGGCCGCGACCCCAAACACGACGGATGCGATGGCGTAGACGGCCGCCGCGGCGGTCTCTCCGCGCTCGTAAAGCAGCCCTATCTCGAGCGAGAACGCTGAGAAGGTCGTGAACCCGCCGAGTATCCCGGTGATGAGGAACAGCCTGAGGTTGGCGGGCAGTTGGCTGCGCAGCGCGAACCACTCGGCGAGCACGCCGATGAGCAGCGAACCGAGCACGTTGATGCAGAAGGTTCCTACCGGGTAGCGCAGTCCCGGGAATTGCGAGGCAATGACGTTGATGCCATGACGGCAGGCGGCCCCGAGTCCCCCTCCCAGAAACACGATCAGAAATCTGTTCACACCAACCCCTCAGCTAGCGTTGTGTCAGGGGCTCTCGGTCGGTGCGGTCGGGAAGCCCCTGCCGCGAGCCGGTCGATTGACCCTCGTTGCAGGAGCTATCAGCCCTCAGGGGCGGTTATCGGGAAGCTCCATTCCCATCTGGCGGTCGACGAAACTGTAACTGAAACTCCCCATCGGGTCGCGACCTGCAGTCCCGCGTCGCCGCGCCGGTGGCGCGCACCCGCCGCTTCGGACCGCATAAGCTCGCGTTCCGTGTCCGGTGGCTGCAGCGCACCAGCAGCGCCGCAGTCCAACACTTCGCAACAATCGCACGGACCGGGTGCGGAGCGCATCCACATTCCGAAGAAATCCCGCCATTCCTGCGGATGCCCATCGTACCGCCGCGGGAACCTCCGCTTGCGTTCAATTTCTTAACACCGCCTGAGCGGCCCCCTCCGCTAGATTGCCGCTCCTGCAACCTGGGCAGGAGTGAAATGGGCAACGTCGCGATCGCCTTCTACGTGGTGGGCGCACTGCTGACGGTCTACATCGTCGCCGCCGGCTGGCGGCCCGCGGATCGCAGTCAGGCGCCCGAGCGCCGGGTGCGGCCGGGCGAGATCCCCGCACGCACGTTCGATCGGCGTGCCGTGCACTGGTGGCGGTCGCGGCGCCTGCCGCGCACGCCCTGAAGTACGCGCTCGCGACAGGCTTCCCGTGGACGTGATCTGCCTCGCCGTGGTTGTGGTGCTCGCCGGTGCGACGGTATGGCTGGTGCGTGCGGTCGCGCGGCTCGGGGGCGGCCCGTGAGCCTCGCCTATTGCGCCGGCGGCCTCATCGCGCTCGGCCTGTTCGTGTACCTGGTGTACGCCATGTTCCGCCCCGAGAAGTTCTGATGAACGCCGGTGCATGGCTCCTGAATGCGGCCTTCCTCGGGCTCATCCTGGCGTGTGTCAAGCCGCTCGGCCTGTACATCGCGAACGTCATGGAGGGGCGGCCCATCTGGCCGTTGCGGCTCGGGGCAGACCTGGAGCGCCGGGTGTTGCGGCTGTGCGGAGTCACCGCGACCCAGGAGATGGGCTGGGCCGAGTATGCGCTCGGGCTGCTTCTCTTTAATGCACTCGGCGCGGCGCTCGTCTACGCGCTGCAACGCCTGCAGGCGTGGCTGCCCCTCAATCCCGCGCGCCTTCCCGGGGTGGCGCCGGACCTCGCCTTCAACACGGCGATCAGCTTCACCACCAACACCAACTGGCAGGCCTACTCGGGCGAGTCGGCGATGAGCTACCTCACGCAGATGGCGGGCCTGGGCGTGCAGAACTTCCTCTCGGCGGCCTCCGGACTCGTGGTCGCCGTTGCCCTGATCCGCGGTTTTGCCCGCCACAGCGTCGCGACGCTCGGGAACCTCTGGGTCGACCTGCTGCGCGGCGTGCTCTACATCCTCCTGCCGCTCGCGGCCGTGTTCGCGCTGGTACTGGTGTCCCAGGGGGTCGTCCAGAGTCTCGCGGCCTACCGCGACGTGACGACGCTGGAAGTCCAGCACTACAGCCAGCCGCGTCTGGCACCCGACGGCACGCCGGTACTCGATACTTCCGGTCAGGCCCTGACCGAGGCCGTTACGACACGGACCCAGACGCTGCCCATGGGGCCGGTGGCCTCCCAGGAGGCGATCAAGCAGCTCGGCACCAATGGTGGCGGGTTCTTCAACGCCAATTCGGCCCACCCGTTCGAGAACCCGACCCCGCTCTCGAACTTCCTGGAGATCCTGGCGATGGCGCTGATCCCGGCCGCGCTGACCTACACCTTCGGCCGCATGGTAGGCGACACGCGCCAGGGCTGGGCGGTGCTCGCGGCGATGCTGGTGCTGTTTGGGGGGGCGGTGCTCATCGCCACCCACTACGAACAGGCTGGCAATCCGCAGCTCGCCGCACTCGGGGTCGACCAGCGCGCGACGGCACAGCAGTCGGGCGGGAACATGGAAGGTAAGGAGACGCGCTTCGGCATCAGCGCGAGCGCGCTGTTCATCACGGTGACCACGGGCACCTCGACCGGGGCCACGGACGCCGACCTCGACTCCTTCACGCCACTGGGGTCGCTCGTGGCGCTCTTCAACATGCAGCTCGGCGAGGTGGTCTTCGGCGGTGTCGGAACGGGGCTCTATTCGATGCTGATCTTCGCCATCATCGGGGTGTTCATCGCAGGTCTCATGATCGGGCGCACGCCGGAGTACCTCGGCAAGAAGATCGAGGCGTTCGAGATGAAGATGAGCGCCATCGCTATCCTGGTCATGCCGACCGTGGTCCTCGTCGGCACGGCGATCGCGGTGACGCTCTCCGCCGGCCGCAGCGCCGTCGGCAATCCAGGCCCGCACGGGTTCGTGGAGATCCTCTACGCCTTCACGTCCGCCGGCAACAACAACGGCAGCGCCCTCGGGGGGCTGTCAGCCAACTCGGTCTTCTACAACCTCGCCCTCGGGGCCACGATGTGGCTCGGGCGCTTCTGGCCGATCGTGGCTGTGCTGGCCATCGCCGGCGCCCTCGCGCGCAAGAAGCGCATCCCGGCCAGCAGCGGCACGATGGTGACCCATGGGCCGACCTTCGTCGTGCTGCTGCTCGGCACGGTGCTGCTCGTGGGGGCGCTGACCTTCGTGCCGGCGCTCGCCTTGGGTCCGGTGGTGGAACACATCATGCTCTGGGGCACCGCGCATGGCTGAAGTCACCCTGGCGCCGGGCGCCGCGCGCCGCCGCTTTCACCTGTTCGACCGCACGCTGCTCGTGCCGGCGGCGCTCGATGCGCTGCGCAAGCTCGATCCGCGCGTGCAGTGGCGCAACCCGGTGATGTTCGTCGTCTACGTGGGCAGCATCGTCTCCTCGCTCCTGTGGCTGCAGGCGCTCGCAGGTCGCGGCGAGGCAGCGGCCTGGTACATCGCGAACATCGCCCTGTGGCTTTGGTTCACCGTGCTGTTCGCGAACTTCGCCGAGGCCCTCGCCGAGGGGCGCAGCAAGGCCCAGGCGGCCGCGCTGCGCGGACTTAAGCAGTCCGTCGCGGCGAAGCAGCTCGGCGATCCCGAGGACCGGGCGCGCTTCACCGTCGTGCGGGCGACGCAGCTGCGCCGTGGCGACCTGGTGCTCGTGGAGACCGGCGACTACATTCCGGCCGACGGCGAGGTCATCCGCGGGGCCGCCTCGGTGGATGAGAGTGCCATTACCGGGGAGTCCGCCCCCGTGATCCGCGAGTCCGGCGGCGACTTTGCCTCGGTCACCGGCGGCACGCGCGTACTGTCCGACTGGCTCATCGTCAGGATCTCTTCCAATCCCGGGGAGACCTTCATCGACCGCATGATCGCGATGGTAGAGGGTGCGCGGCGGCAGAAGACCCCCAACGAGATCGCGCTCACGATCCTCCTGGTGGCGCTGACCCTCGTATTCCTGCTGGCCACGGTCACGCTCCTGCCGTATTCCCTCTACAGCGTCGCGGTCACGAAGCTCGGCGCACCGATCACCCTCACCGCGCTGATCGCGCTGCTGGTGTGCCTGATTCCCACGACCATCGGCGCGCTGCTCTCGGCGATCGGGGTCGCGGGCATGAGCCGGATGATGCAGGCCAACGTCATCGCCACCTCGGGTCGCGCCGTCGAGGCCGCCGGCGACGTCGACGTGCTGCTCCTCGACAAGACCGGCACCATCACGCTCGGCAACCGGCAGGCCGCGGCCTTCATCGCCGCCGCCGGCGTCACCGAGGAGGAACTGGCCGACATCGCGCAGCTGGCCTCGCTGGCGGACGAGACGCCCGAGGGGCGCAGCATCGTGGTGCTCGCCAAGCAGCGCTTCAGCGTCCGCGAGCGCGACCTGAGCCGTCTGGGGGCGCAGTTCGTGCCGTTCTCCGCCCACACCCGCATGAGCGGGGTGAACATCGGCGCGCGCCAGGTCCGCAAGGGCGCGGCCGACGCGATCCAGCGCCAGGTGGAGGGGCAGGGCGGGGTGTTTCCGCGGGCGGTGCTCGCGCAGGTGCAGGAGGTGGCCCGGCGCGGCAGCACCCCGCTCCTGGTGAGCGACAACGCGCGGGTGCTCGGGGTGATCGAGCTCAAGGACATCGTGAAGGGCGGCATCCGCGAACGCTTCGGTGAGCTGCGCAGGATGGGCATCAAGACCATCATGATCACCGGCGACAACCCGCTCACTGCCGCGGCGATCGCGGCCGAGGCCGGCGTGGACGACTTCCTCGCCGAGGCGACCCCGGAGGCCAAGCTGCGGCTGATCCGGTCTCACCAGGCGCAAGGACGGCTGGTCGCCATGACCGGCGATGGCACCAATGATGCCCCGGCGCTGGCGCAGGCGGACGTCGCGGTGGCGATGAACACCGGCACGCAGGCCGCCAAGGAGGCCGGCAATATGGTGGACCTGGACTCCAATCCCACCAAGCTCATCGAGGTGGTGGAGACCGGCAAGCAGATGCTGATGACGCGCGGCTCGCTGACCACCTTCAGCATCGCCAACGACCTGGCGAAGTACTTCGCCATCATCCCGGCCGCCTTCGCCACGACCTACCCGCAGCTCGAAGTGCTCAACGTCATGCGGCTCACGACTCCCTACTCGGCGATCCTGGCGGCCGTGATCTTCAATGCCCTGATCATCGTGTTCCTCATCCCGCTTGCGCTCCGCGGGGTGCGCTACCGGCCACTGGGCGCCGCCGTTCTGCTGCGGCGCAACCTGCTCGTCTACGGCGTGGGTGGGGTGCTCATCCCCTTTGCCGGCATCAAGGTCATCGACGTCCTGCTGCGCACGGCGCACCTTACCTAGGAGGAACCCCGTGCCAGCCATGATCCGACCCGCCGCGACCCTCCTTTTGTTCATGACGCTCCTCACCGGTATCGCGTACCCGATCACGATGTGCGGCCTCGGTGCGATGCTCTTTACCGGGCAGGCGCAGGGAAGCCCGCTTTACTGGGGCGGGCGCACAATGGGATCGCGGCTGATCGGCCAGAACTTCTCGGACCCGCGCTACTTCTGGGGCCGCCCCTCGGCCACGACACCCCAGCCCTACAACGCGCTCGCCTCCGGCGGCTCGAACCTGGGTCCCCTCAACGCGGCCCTCACGACGGCCGTGACGGAGCGCATCGCCGCACTCCGTGCGGCCGACCCGGGCAATACGGCCGCCGTGCCGGTGGACCTCGTGACCGCCTCCGGCAGCGGGCTTGATCCTGAGATCAGCCTGGCGGCGGCCAACTACCAGGCCGACCGCATCGCGCGCCTGCGGGGCCTCGACCCCGGGCGCGTGCGTGCGTTGATCCGCGCCAAGTCACGGGGTAAGTTCCTCGGCGTGCTCGGCGAACCGCGCGTCAACGTACTGGAGCTGAACCTGGTCCTGGATCTGCTGAAGAGCTGAACTCCGCCAGGACCTCGCGGGATCATGATCGACCAGCGGCCCGACCCGGACCGCCTCCTCGCGCAGGTACAGGGCGAGGAGGCGCGCGCCAAGCGCGGCCGGCTGCGCATCTTCTTCGGCGCGAGCGCCGGGGTCGGGAAGACCTACGCCATGCTCGAGGCGGCCCACAACCTGCGCACCGCGGGGACCGACGTGGTGGTGGGCTACGTCGAGCCGCACGGACGCGCCGAGACCGAGCGGCTGCTCGAGGGCCTCGAGCGCCTGCTGCCGCTCCCGGTCCAGTACCGGGGCCTCACGCGCCTGGAGTTCGACCTGGATGCCGCCCTCAGGCGGCGTCCCCAGGTCCTGCTCGTCGACGAGCTGGCACACTCGAACCTCGTGGGCGGGAACCCGCCCCCGCGGCACCCCAAGCGCTGGCAGGACGTCGAGGAACTCCTCGACACCGGTATTGACGTGTGGACCACGGTCAACGTGCAGCACCTGGAGAGTCTCAACGACCTCGTGGCCCAGATTACCGGGGTGCGGCAGCGCGAGACGCTCCCGGACCGGGTCTTCGACGAGGCCAGCGATATCGAGCTGATTGACCTGCCGCCGGGGGATCTCCTCGCCCGGCTGCGCTCGGGCAAGGTCTACATCCCGGACGAGGCGGCGACCGCGGTCGAGCGCTTCTTCCGCACCCCCAATCTCATGGCGTTGCGCGAGCTCGCGCTGCGGCGCGTGGCCGACCGCGTCGAGGCGGCGGCACGCGAGCTTCCCCAGGACCGCTCGCGCACCCGCCTGGCGGGCGACCGGATCCTGGTCGCCGTGGGGCCGGATGCTCAGGCCGAGCAGCTGGTGCGGGCGGGCAAGCGCCTGGCGGATGCCCTCGATGCGGCGTGGACGGTCGTGTACGTGGAGACCCCGCCGCTCCTGCGCCTCTCGGACGACCAGCGCGACCGGCGCATCGACGTGCTGCGGCTGGCGGAGTCGCTCGGCGCCGAGACGGTGACCCTGGACGGGCCCACGGCCGCGGAGACGCTGCTCGAGTACGCGCGCACGCGGGGCGCGACGCGCGTCATCGTCGGTGCTCCCAAGCGACGCGGCTGGCGGGCGTGGCTGCGGCCCTCGACCTCGACCCAGCTGCTGCGGAACGCGCACGGCTTCGACGTCATCGCGATCGCCCCGGCCAGCGCGGCCACCGAGCCGCATGCGCGCACGCATACCCCGATGCACGAGCCGCCCATCCCGTGGCGGCGCTACCTGTGGGCGCTGTGCACCACGCTGGTGTGCAGCGGCGTGGCTTTCGCCGTCTACCCGCGCATCGCGCTCGCCAACCTGGTCATGGTGTACCTGCTCGGCGTCACGGTCGCGGCGCTGCGGTTCGGGCGCGGCCCGGCAGCGCTGACCGCCGTGCTCAACGTGGCGGCCTTCGACTTCTTCTTCGTGCCGCCGCGCTTCAACTTCGCCATCGCGGACGTCCAGTACCTCGTGACGTTCGCGGTGATGCTTATCGTGGCCCTGGTCATCGCGAACCTCGTCGCCAGCGTGCGCCGCCAGACGCGGGTTGCCGGCGCCCGCGAGCGGCGCACCGCGCTGCTCTACGCCATGAGCCGCGAGCTCGCAGCCACGCGCGGCATGTCCAGCATGGCGCGCGTGGCCGTGCGCCACGTGGCCGAGGTGTTCCAGTGCAGTGCGGTGGTGCTGCTACCGGATGCCGCGTCGCGGCTGCGCTACCCGCGCGAGCCCGCACTGGAGAAGTCGTTCCGCGGTGCAGACCTCGCGGTTGCGCAGTGGGTCGCCGACCACGGCCGGCTCGCGGGCCTGGGCACCGATACGCTGCCGGCGGCTCCGGGCCTGTACGTGCCGCTGGGCGACCAGGCCGGGACCCTGGGCGTGCTCGCCGTGCTGCCCAGCAATCCACGGCGCGTGCTGCTGCCCGAGCAGCGGCACCTGCTGGAGACCTTCGCCGGCCAGATCGGACTTGCCCTCGAACGCGCGCGGCTTGCCGAGTCCGCTGAAGCTGCGAGCCTGGCGGCGGAACGCGAGAGCCTGCGTAACACGCTGCTCGCCTCGATCTCGCACGACCTGCGCACGCCGCTGGCCGTCATCGCAGGCGCCGGCAGCGCGCTGGCCGAGCAGTCCCAGGCCCTGGCTCCCGAGACGCAGCGCGCGCTCGCGCGCACGATCGAGGGCAAGGCGCGCGAGATGTCGGAGCTGGTCTCGAACGTGCTCGACCTGATGCGCTTCGAGTCCGGCACCGTGACGCTGCGCCGGGACTGGCAGACGCTCGATGACCTGATCGGCGCCGCACTTCGCAACCTCGAGCTGCGGCTCGCCCATCACCCGGTGGCGGTGCGCATCCCCGCGGACCTGCCGCCCCTGTACGTCGACGCCACCCTGGTGGTCCAGGTCTTCGCCAACCTCTTCGACAATGCCGCCAAGTACACGCCGGCCGGTACGCCGCTGACGATCACGGCGGTGAGCGACGGCGCCTTCGTGCGGGTGCGGGTGGATGACGAAGGCCCCGGCCTGCCCCCGGGCGACCCGCAGCGCCTGTTCGACAAGTTCCAGCGCGGCAGCGAAGAGGGCAGCGTCACCGGCGTGGGCCTCGGGCTTGCGATCTGCCGCGCCATCGTGCGCGCGCACGGGGGCGAGATCACGGCCGAGCGCCGGCCCGAGGGCGGGGCGCGCTTCGAGTTCACGCTGCCAGCGGTGGAGTCATTGCCGTGACGCGCGCGGCGCACCAGCTGCTGGTCGTCGAGGACGACGCTGCGATCCGGCAGGTGCTGCGCGTGCTGTTCGAGGGCGAGGGCTACCGGGTGATCGAGGCCGCCGATGCCGCGCGCGCGCAGATCGAGGCCCGCAGCCACAAGCCGGACCTGCTGGTGGTCGACCTGGGGCTGCCCGATGTCGACGGACTGTCGCTGATCCGGCAGGTGCGCAGCTGGTCGGCCGTGCCGATCCTGGTGCTGTCGGCGCGCACGATGGAGGAGCAGAAGATCGCGGCGCTCGATGCCGGCGCCGATGACTACGTCACCAAGCCGTTTTCGGCCGCCGAGCTCCTGGCACGCGTGCGGGCGGGGCTCAGGCGCCGCCTGCAGGGGGCCCAGCAGACCCTCGTGATCCACCTAGGCCCGGTGCAGGTCGACCTCGCCCGACGCCGCACGCAGGGCCCGGCGGGTGAGATCCACATGACGCCGCTCGAGTACCGGGTGCTCGAGTGCCTCGCGCGCCAGATCGGCGTGGTGGTGCGCCAGCGCGTCCTGCTGCGCGAGGCCTGGGGGCCCGGGCGGGAAGACGATGCGCGCAGCCTGCGGGTGACCATGAAGAACCTGCGCGACAAGCTCGAGCCCGACCCGCCGCGGCCGCGCTACCTACTCACCGAGACGGGCCTCGGCTATCGCCTGCGCACCGACGACGACCCGAGCTCCGACGAGCCCTGACCCCTTCCATTTCAGGGACTTGGGTCTCCCTGTTAGGTACTTTTTCTTAATACCGGGACTGCACCATTGCGGAGCAGAATCTGCTGCACCGGCGTACGTCCGGTGCTGCCGCGCGTTTCGCTGAACAAGGTGTGCCAATCATGAGGACGCTCATCGGATGTGTCGCTGCCCTGGTCCTGGGAGTCAGGATTGCGGCAGCGGGGGAGCCTACGATCGGCGCCTTGGTCGGCCTGGTGACGGATCGGCAGTCGCAGCCGGTGGCACATGCGACGGTCACTGCTGTGCGCACGGACGGCTCGGCCGTGCGCGCAACGCTCACGGGCGCAGACGGGGTCTACTCACTGTCCGACCTGCCGGTGGGGCAGTGGACGATTACTGTCGAGGCGCCGGGCTCGCCGCCGGTGCACTTGCCCGCTCTGGTGGTGGTACCCGGCGGTGCAACCCGCTCGGACGTTGCACTGAATATCCCGGCCGGGCCGCCCGCGGTGACGCCTTCAGCGCCGCCGGCACACGCACCCTCACCGGCGCTGGCGGCCGCGCTTCCCGCGGCCGTCGCGGCTGTCGTTCCGGAGGCCCTGCAGGCCCCCGAGCCCGCCCCGGCCGTGGACACGCAAACGCCATTTGCCGTCGGCGACCTCGGTTGGATGAACGGCAACTCGCGCACCTCCACGCCGATCTTCGACACCAAGTTCTTCACCCCCGAGATCCGCTTCGACGCGAACTACCTGCAGGACTTCAACCACCCGGTGGATCACACCATCGTCGGGTCCACGGAGGAATTCCGCAGCGGAGAGTTCCAGGTCGAACAGTTCTCGGTCGGTGGAAACTTCCACTGGCACGACGTGCAGGCGCGGTTCCTCACGATGTTTGGCCTGTACGCCGTCACCACGCCCCGCAACGACCCCAGCACCGGGGTCGGCCAGTGGGACCTGGCTGGAGCCTACAAGTACCTGTCCGAGGCGAATGCCGGTTATCACTGGGACGTGAACCACGGCCTGAACCTGGATGCCGGGATCTTCCTCTCGTACATCGGCCTGTTCAGCTACTACAACTTCGACAACTGGACCTACCAGCCCTCGTTCGTCTCGTCCAATACGCCGTGGTACTTCAACGGGCTGCGGGTGCAGTGGTACCCCACGCAGACCCTCAAGATCGAGCCGTGGCTCATCAACGGCTGGCAGTCGTACGCGAAGTTCAACAGCCACCCCGGCTTCGGCGGCCAGGTGCTGTGGATCCCGAACGACCGCCTGAAGCTGGTCTTCAACACCTATGTCCTCGGCCAGGACAATCTCGCCTCCGGGAGCGGCTTCCCCGCCAACGGCGGCAACCCCAACGCGCCGATCGGCCAGCCCAATCCCGGCGGCACCTACGTGAATTACGCCAACGTCACGCGCGTGCACGAGGACGACAGCATCCTGTGGAAGTACTACGACGCGGCCGAGAGCGAGGGGATCTCCAAGCTCGCCATGTCGGTCACCGTGGACATCGGCTGCGAGTACGGCGGCGGCGTGCACTGCGCACACAATCCCAACAAGGCGAACTTCTTCGGCGTGATGGCCTACAACCGCATGTGGCTCTACCACAATCTGTTCGCGGTCACGCTCGGGGGCGGCTTCATGAACAATCCGGGCCGCTATCTCGCGCTCGTGCCGCCGGTGAACGGCGCGACTGCCCAGACCGGGACGCCGTACTTCACGGAGAACCCCGGGCAGAAGCTCTACCAGTGGGACACGCAGCTGAACCTGCAGTACATGCCGCGGGACTGGCTGACGTGGTGGACCGAGGCGACCTTCCGCCATTCCGACGTGCCTTACTGGTCGGGCACGAACGGGGTGACTGCACCTACCGGCAACAACGGTGCGCCGGCGAGCTTCGTCTGCAACAACGGCAGCACCATCGGTCCGGACAACTGTGCCAGCGCCGGCGGCGTCTGGTACCCGGACCTGCGCACGCGCGAGGTGATCTGGGGCGCAGGAGTCCTGGTCAGGTTCTGACCGCGCCGCGCCGCACAGGTTCCGCTCGATCCGGCCTATTGCCGCTGGCGGGCGCCTTAGGGCTAAATGCAGTCCAACCGGGTGCCGCCGGTGCGCGGGCGCTCGCATGCCATACCGGCAACCCTCACAACCTCAAGGCGCAGGAGTCGATGACATGAACCGACTGATGGGATGGGCTCTGGCGGCAATGCTGCTCCTGGGCACGGCCACCGCAGATGCGGGGCGCTATGCCGACACGATCGAGCTGTTCAAGAATGCCGGGGCCAGCGCGCAGTTCTTCAAGGACAGCTACGCCTACGCCGTGTTCCCCTCGATCGGGCAGGGCGCCCTCGTGGTCGGCGGCGCGCACGGCAAGGGCCACGTCTACGTACAGGACAAGTACGTCGGTAACACCACGATGACTCAGGTGAGCGTCGGTTTCCAGGCCGGCGGCCGCGCCTACAGCATGATCATCTTCCTGCAGGACAAGCGCGCGTTCGATGAGTTCACCGGTGGCAACTACGAGTTCGGCGCGGACGTGAACGCCACGGCGATCACTGCCGGGGCGTCCGGGCAGGTGGGTACCACCGGGGCGAGCTCCGGAGCGAGCGGCGGCCAGAAGGATGCCACCACCACCGGCAGCAGCTACTACAAGGGCATGGCGGTGTTCACCATCGTCAAGGGCGGCGCGATGGTGCAGGCCGCGGTCGCCGGCCAGAAGTTCACCTACAAGGCAGTTACCTCGAACTAGCGCCCTGCGAGGCCCGTGGACCTGCAGGTTCTGCGGGCCCGCGGGTTCGCGTGCGTGACGCCCGACTCGTCCCCCAGGAGGCCGGCCGTGAGAGGCCCGATATGAAGTCCCGATCCCCCGTGTTATTCGCAGCGCTCGCCCTGACATGCGGGCTCGCGCCTCCCAGCGGAGCAGGCACCGTGGCCGACCAATCCACCCTCAAGAAGACCGACGACCCCTACCTGTGGCTCGAGGATGTTCATGGGGAGAAGTCGCTCGACTGGGTGCGGGCACAGAACCTGCGGGTGCGCACGGCCCTCGAGGCCGACCCCGAGTACGCGAAGGACTACCAGTCCATCCTCAAGGTCCTGGACGCCAGTGACCGCATCCCGTACGCGACGCTGCACCGCGAGTTCGCGCTGAACTTCTGGCAGGACGCCGAGCACCCCAAGGGGCTGTGGCGGCGCACCAGCATCGGCGACTACGCCGATCCGGCCCCGCACTGGGAGGTGCTGCTCGACCTGGACAAGCTCGCTGCCGTGGAGCACGAGAACTGGGTCTGGGAAGGCGCCGAGTGCTCACCGCTCATGAAGCGCTGCCTCGTGAGCCTGTCGCGCGGCGGCGGCGATGCCGCGGTGGTGCGCGAATTCGACCTCGCGACCCGCAGCTTCGTGAAGGACGGCTTCGCGCTCGCCGAGGCCAAGTCCTCGATCACCTACCTCGACGAGGACACCGTGCTGTTCGGCACCGATTTCGGTGCGGGGTCGATGACGGAGTCCGGCTATCCGCGCATCGTCAAGGCATGGAAACGCGGCGAGCCGCAGGGCGCCGCGCGCACCCTTGCCGAGGGACCGGCCTCCGATGTCAGCGTGCAGGCCGCGGTGTTCGACGACCCGCAGGGGACGATCGCCGTCGTGCAGCGGGCGGTCACCTTCTTCACCAGCGAGTTCCAGCTCCTCAAGGGCGATGGCACGCTCGCGCGCCTGGACGTGCCTCCCGGTGCTGACCTCAAGGGTGCTCAGGGCCGCGCGCTCATCTTCACCCTGCGCGAGGACTGGACGCCCACGGGCGCGGCGCGCATCGCCAAGGGGTCGCTCATCGCGTACCCGGTCGATGCCACGCCGGCCCGGGTCACGGTCCTGTTCACCCCGGACGCGCACACCTCGATCGACGAGGTCGATTGCGGGCGCGATGCCGTGTTCGCCTCCATCTATCACGACGTCACCGGCAGCGTGCACGCCTTCCGCAGGCAGCCGCAGGGCGGCTGGGCCGACAGCGTGCTGCCGCTGCCCGAAGGGGGTTCGACCCGCATCGTCTCGGCGAATCCCTTTGGGCCGCAGGTGCTGATGCGGTACGAGAGCTACACGACGCCGACGACGCTCTACGAGTTCGCCGATGACGGCAAGCCGCGCCCCATCAAGTCGCTCCCGCCGCGCTTCGATGCGACGGGGCTTGCGACCGAGCAGTACTTCGCGGTCTCGCGCGACGGGACGCGGGTACCGTACTTCGTCACGCGCAAGAGCACGCTCAGGGGGCCGGCCCCGACCGTGCTCTACGGATACGGGGGCTTCGAGATCTCACTTACGCCGACCTACTCGGCGAACTTCGGCATGCTGTGGCTCGCCCGGGGCGGCGTCTACGTGGTCGCCAACATCCGTGGTGGCGGGGAGTACGGCCCGGGCTGGCACCAGGCCGCGCTGCTCGGCAACCGCCAGAAGGCGTACGACGATTTCCAGGCCGTGGCGCGCGACCTCGTGAAGCGGGGCATCACGACGCCCCGACAGCTGGGAATCATGGGCGGGTCGAACGGCGGGCTGCTCGTGAGCGCCAACATGGTGCAGGCGCCGGAGCTGTTCGGGGCCGTGGTGTGCCAGGTGCCCCTCATCGACATGATCCGCTACACCCAGATCGGCGCCGGGGCCTCCTGGGAGGCCGAGTACGGGGATCCGGCCCGTGCGGCCGACCGCGCCTGGATCCTGAAGTATTCGCCCTACCAGAACGTGTCCGCCAAGGTGCGCTATCCGCCGGTGCTGTTCGTCACCGCGACCAGCGACGACCGCGTGACGCCGGTGCACGCGCGCAAGATGGCGGCGCGCATGGAGGAGCAGGGCCACGACGTGCTCTTCTACGAGAACACCGATGGCGGCCATGCGGCCGCGGCCGACCACAAGCAGGCCGCGCAGATGTGGGCGCTCAGTTTCACCTACCTGCGCCAGAAACTGGCGCCGGCAGGCTTCCCGTGAGCACCGGGACGATCCACACGGGCCGCTGCGAGTGCGGCGCGGTCCGCTACCAGGTGACCGGGCCGCTGCGCCAGGTGGTGGCCTGCCACTGCAGCCAGTGCCGGCGCATCACCGGCCATTACCTTGCGGCGACGGCGGCCCGGCGCGCGCAGTTCGCGCTCACCCGGGCCGGCGGCCTCAAGTGGTATGCGTCCTCGAAGGATGCGCGCCGCGGCTTCTGCGCCGAGTGCGGCTCGACCCTGTTCTGGGAGCCGCACGGCCGGGACTACGTCAGCATCGCGGCCGGCACGCTCGATGACGGCGCGGGCCTGAAGATCGTCTGCCACATCCATGCGGCCGACAAGGGCGCGTACTACGACATCGAGGCGGGCGCAATGCAGGTGCCCGGCGGTGAGTTCTCGGTGCCGATTCCCGCGGCGTGAGCGGCGCGCTTCCCGAGGTGCTGCGGGCGGCGGCGCGGGTGGCCGTGCCCTGGAAGAACGGCGGCGGCCTCACGCGCGAGGTCTGTGCCGCACCGGCCGCGGCCGGCTTCGATGCCTTCGACTGGCGCATCAGCACGGCGGAGGTCCGCAGTCCCGGGCCCTTCTCCTCGTTTCCGGGCATCGACCGGACGCTCTGCGTCCTCGAGGGCGTGCTGCACCTTGAGGTCGCAGGCCGGGGGGAGCATCGCCTGAACCGCAACAGTCCGCCGTACGGGTTCCCTGGCGAGATCGCCGTGCACGGGGTCCCGGTCGGCGGCGCGGTCATCGATCTCAACGTGATGGTCCGGCGCGGGCGCAGCGGCGCGCAGGTCGAGCGGCGGCTGGGCCCGGGAGTCCTCGCCATGCGTGCAGCCGTGACGGTGCTCTATGCGCTTACGCCGCTCACGGCAGCCGGTCCGCGAGTGAGCTATCGGCTGGAAGCTCATGATGCCCTGCGTGCCCGTGCCGGCGGGGAGCTTCGGGTCATTGACCCCGGCGCCCACTGGGTCGTGATCGAACTGTCCGTGCCCGGCGGTCCCCCATGAAGCTGCCCACGCCGGGGGATGTCGTCCGTGATGCGGGCCATTCGCTGCTCTCCGGCCAGCGCTGGCGTACGCGGCTCGTGCTGTGGAGCGCCGGCGCCACCATCGGCGGGGTGGCCGTGGGGTTCGCGTGGCTCGCGGACGCCGCCCAGGCGCTGCTGCGCCGCGTGCTGGGCGCGTGGAGCTGGTGCCCTTGGGTGCTCGCTCCGCTCGGCTTCGCGCTGATCGCGTGGCTGACGCGCCGGTATTTCCGGGGCGCCGAGGGTAGCGGGATCCCGCAGACGATCTACGCCCAGCTGCCAGAGGCCGACCTGTCGGGCTCCTACCTCATGCGCCTGCGCGTGGCCGCCGGGCGCGTGGCGCTCGCGGCCGCCGGGCTCTTCTGCGGCGGCTCCATCGGCCGCGAGGGCCCCACGGTGCACGTCGGCGCCGTGGTGGCGGATGCCTTCGCGCGCTTCATGCCCCATGGCCACACCGCCGCGCAGCAGCGCGCGCTGATTCTCGCCGGCGGTGCCGCGGGGGTATCGGCGGCCTTCAATACCCCGCTCGCCGGCATCGTATTCGCGGTCGAGGAGCTGTCGCGCTCCTTCGAGGAGCGTGCCAGCGGCACCGCGCTCACCGCCGTGATCCTCGCCGGCGTCGTGTCGATAGCGCTGGTCGGGGACTACACCTACTTCGGGCACCCCGTCGTGAGCCGCGTGCCCGGGGCGATCAGCGGCTCGGTGCTCGTGATCGCGATCGTGAGCGGCCTCGGTGGCGGACTCTTCAGCCGCGCGGTGCTGGCCGGCAGCGCCGGCCTGCCTTCGCTCCTGGGGCGGCTACAGCGCGGCCGTCCGGTTGCCTTCGCGGCGCTGTGCGGACTCCTGGTCGCCGCAATCGGAGCGCTCGATGGGGGTACGAGCTACGGCACGGGCTACCTGGAGGCGCGTTCGGTGCTGGTCGAGGGGGCCCACCTCAGCCCGATGTATGCCCCGGCGCGTGCCCTGGCGACCCTGGTCACCTCGCTCAGCGGCATCCCGGCCGGTCTCCTTGCGCCCTCGCTGTCGGTGGGAGCGGGACTCGGGCAGGCGCTCGCCGACCTGCTCGGGCAGTCGGCGGTGCCGCTTGCGATCCTCGGGATGTGCGGGTACCTGGCCGGCGTCACCCAGGCGCCCCTGACTTCGTTCGTGATCGTCATGGAGATGACCGCACAGCACGCGATGCTCCTGCCGCTGATGGTCACCGCAGCGCTCGCCGCCGCAATCTCGAAGCTCCTGTCGCCGCCGCTGTACCGCACGCTCGCGCAGCGCTACGTGCATCCGCCGCCTTAGCTGTTGGCGATGCGTCGCAGGCCCTCGACGTCGCGCAGCACGATCTGCTGGTAGCCGGCCGAGATCAGGTGCGCGCGCTCGAACGCCGCGAGGTGCGCGTTCACGGTCTTGCGCGTCACCCCGATCATTTCCCCGATCGCCTGCTGGGTCAGGCGCACGACCGGCCGCCCGCGGCCGGCGGTGGCTGCGCCCATGATGAGCAGCCGAGCCGCCAGGCGCTGGCGCGGGGGCAGGGAGATGAGCTCGGCGAGCGCGCGCACGGTGCTGCGCGTGTAGCCATAGGCGGAGACCGCCAGCGCCCGCCACAGGGTGGGGAAGCGTGTCGCGACCTCTTCCAGTCCACGCTCCGGTACGGTCAGGAGCACCGACTCAGACGCGCATACCGCGGTGACCAGGCGCGGGCCGCCGCTGAAGCGCGTGGCGTGCCCCAGTACGGCGCCCGCCTCGCAATGCCCGATCAGCACGTTGCGCTGTCCGCTCGCCTGGCAGTAGACGTGCACCACGCCGCTGACGATGACCACCAGGCCGCGCTGCCCGTCGCCCTCGGCCTGCGCCCAGGCTCCGGCCGCGAGGGTCACCAGGTGGCCCCGCGCGAGCAGCGCCTCGATCAGCGCATCCGGCTCGCTGTGGAGCCAGTCGCAGGCATGGAGTACGCGGGCGGCCAGGGTGCGTGGCGCATTCATGCCCGAAAAGTAACGATAGTTACAATCTGGGGCAAGGCCGTCGACTACAGTTTTTGCCGGAAACGAGATGGCCGCCCGCGCGATGTGCGAGAGGGGGAGGGATGAGGTCAGGGGCTTCAGACAAACCGGTCCGTATCGGCGGAGCGTCCGCGTTCCTCATGGACAGTGCGCTCGCGGTGCCGCAGCTGCTCGGGGCGGGCGGCCTCGACTACCTCATCTTCGACTACCTCGCCGAGGCCTCGATGGGACTGCTCGGGCGGGTGCAGGGGCAGGACCCCAAGGCGGGGTTCGGGCCGGACTTCCTGACCGTGCACGTCGGCCCGCACCTGCGCGAGATCGCGCGCCAGGGCGTGAAGGTCATCGCCAATGCAGGCGGCCTGAACCCGGCCGGGCTGGCGGCGGCCACCGAAGCGCTGCTCCGCCAGGCGGGGCTCACGCTCAAGGTCGCCTACGTCGACGGCGATGACGTGCGCGCCCAGGTGCCCACGCTGCGTGCGAGCGGGGTGCGGGACATGTTCACCGGCGCATCTGTCCCGGAGCGCCCCGTCATCAGTGCGAACGCGTACCTCGGCGCCTTCCCGATCGCCGCCGCCCTGGAGGCGGGGGCGGACATCGTGATCACCGGGCGCGTCGTCGACAGCGCGCTCGCGCTCGGGCCCCTGATCCACGAGTTCGGTTACGGCCCGCACGACTACGACCTGCTGGCCGCCGGCACGCTCGCGGGGCATCTGCTCGAGTGCGGTGCGCAGGTCACGGGCGGCACCTTCACCGACTGGCGGGAGGTCCCGGACTGGGAGCACCTCGGGTTTCCCGTCGGCGAGTGCCACCGCGACGGGACCCTCGTCATCACCAAGCCTGCGGGGACCGGGGGCCTGGTGAGCGTCGGCACCGTCGCGGAGCAGCTGCTCTACGAAGTCAGCGATCCCGCCGACTACATCGTCGCCGACGTCCGGTGCGACTTCAGCCAGGTGCAGCTCGAGCAGGTCGGCCCGGACCGGGTGCGCGTCAGCGGCGCCCGCGGCCGCGCGCCGACGCAGCACTACAAGGTATGCCTGAGCTACGACGAGGGCTGGCGCGCGATCGCCTACCAGCCCCTGATCGGTGAAGAGGCGGGCGCCAAGGCCGAGCGCCAGGCCGCGGCGCTCTTCGGGCGCACGCGGGCGCTGCTCAGGTCGCACGAGCTGCCGGACTTCACGGCCACCGCCTGCGTCGTGATCGGCGCCGAGCGCAGCTTCGGGGCGCATGCCCAGCCCGGGGGCGGCCGCGAGGTGATCGCGAAGCTCATCGCCGATCACCCGGCCAAGGCGGGCGCTGACCTGTTCGCCCGCGAGCAGTGGGCTGCCATCTCCGGGATGTCCGTCGGGACTTCGATCAACCTTGCCACGCACGTGCTGCCGGTCACGGGCCTCATCCTGTGCCTCATGCCGCGCGCCGCGGTGACCCCACGACTCACCGTGGACGGCCGCACGCGCGCGCTGCCCGACATCCCGGGCGAGGCGCCGGTGCCGGTCGCACGGGCGCCCGTCCCGGCACCGCATGCCCCCGTCGATGCCGCACCCGTGGAGCTGCGCCGGCTCGCCTTCACGCGCTCGGGCGACAAGGGTCGCCTCTTCAACGTCGCCGTGATCGCCCGGCGCCCGGAGTACCTGCCCTGGCTGCGGGCGGCGCTCACCCCGGCGGCGGTTCGCGACTGGTACCGCCACCTCGGGCCGGAGGGTCCCTCGCGCGTGGAGCGCTTCGAGGTCCCCGGCTTCCACGCCCTCAATTTCGTGGTGCACGACGCACTCGAGGGCGGCATCAACGCCAGCACGCAGCTCGACCCGGCCGCCAAGGGCATGGGCCAGATGCTGCTGCGATTTCCCGTACCCCTGCCGGCCGCGCTCGTGCCGGCCACGGCCTGACGACCGCCGCGAGGACCGCTGCCATGGCAACCCCCAACGACTACTCCTATCTCATGAAGGGGCTCACGCGCGTGCCCACCGACTCCAGCACGCTGGTGAGCTCGTCGCGCTACCTCAATGACCCGCGCATCCGCGACTGGGTCGCGACCCACCTGCTGCGCAAGAACGGGCCGGACGCGCCCACGCCCTCGGACCCGATGCCGCTGGTGCTCGCGCTGCGCGAGGTCCAGGACCTCGGCCGCATCAACGAGCTGTTCGCCGCCGAGCGGCGCCGCAACCCGACTCTCGATGCCTGGTTCCGCACCGGCTACGTCTCCTCGTTCAAGCGTGAGGACCTGAAGGGGTACCCGCCCCACACCATGGCCGGCATCTTCTACAAGCAGCTCATGGACAACGACCTGCAGGTCGACATCGTCCCGCCCTACAAGCCGCAGAACGACTACCAGTACTTCTTCCTGCGCGCCGGCCAGACGCACGACCTCGAGCACATCCTGGGCGGGGGTGGCTTCGACTTCATCGGCGAGGTGGTGCCGTACTACATGCGGCTCACCAACCTCTTCGTGCACCTGAGTCCCGAGCTCGCCGGTGAGCTCAGCGTCTTCTACATGCTGTCGTCCACGCGGATCCTGACCCGCGCCGTCCTGCACTACCCGCAGACCTGGCTTACGGTCCTGGACGCCCTCGAGCGCGGCTCGCAGGTCGGGCGGGAGTCCGACCCGCTGTGGAGCCTGCGCTGGGAGGACGTGTTCGAACTCACCCCGGAGCAGGCGCGCGTCAAGTGCGGGATCCGCGGGGTGAGGCTCGCCGACACGTCCGCCGCCTCGGCGCAGTGGTGCTGACCGTGGCGGCGCGCCGCGGTGTCATCGTCACCGGGGCCTTTGGGGCGCTCGGCGTCGCGGTGGTCCGGCGCTTCGCCGCCGACGGCGCCCGTGTCGGGCTCATCGACCGCATCGCCGTGCCCGAGGCGTTGCGGCGCGACTACGGCGGGAGCCATCAGCTGCGCGGGGACGTGGACCTGAGCCATGAGGCTGCGGCCACGGCGGCCATCGGGGCCCTCGCGGACGCGCTCGGCGGCCTCGACGTGCTGGTCAACGTCGCCGGCGGCTTCCAGTGGCAGAAGTTGGAGGAGGGCACGGCGGCGGTCTGGGAGTCCATGTTCACCATGAACCTCAAGACCGCTGTGGTCGCATGCCGCGCCGCGCTGCCGCTGATGCTGGCGCGCGGGGGCGGGCGGATCATCAACATCGGCGCGGGAGCTGCGGCACGGGCGGCGGCCGGCATGGGTGCCTACGCCGCGTCCAAGGCCGGGATCGAGCGCCTCACCGAATCGCTGGCCGAGGAACTCAAGGACCGCGGCATCCTGGTGAACTCCATCCTGCCGGGGACCCTCGATACGCCGCGCAACCGGGCCGACATGCCGGACGCTGACTTCGGCCGCTGGGTCGCCCCGGACGCGGTGGCGGATGTGGCGGCCTTCCTGGCCGGGGAGCAGGCTCGCGCGGTGACCGGGGCTGCCATCCGGGTCTTCGGGCGCGGCTGACGCGCTTCGCGCCCATACGCCATGGCGCGTACGAGTCCGCCGCGGTCCCTTTTGGATTGGAGCGCCGCGCAGCGCGCTGTCAGGCTTGCGGTAGGCCGGGGAGGGTGCTCCCGCGGCGAGGAGTCCGCACGTGAACTTCGCTACCGAACATCCCCTCGTCCTGACCGCCAGCTGTCCCAGCCGCCTGGGAACCACCGCGGCGATCACGGGCTTCCTTGCAGCCCGGCGCTTCTACCTGATGGAGATGCACCAGTTCGACGACACGCTCTCGCAGCGCTTCTTCGTGCGCATCACCTTCTGCGCGGTGCAGGGCGAGAAGGTCGACCTTAAGCAGCTGCGCGCCGAGTTCGCGCCCGTCGCACAGGCCGAGGACATGGAGTGGCGCATCCATGACAGCCGCGAGCGCATGCGCGTGCTCATCATGGTGTCCAACTTCGACCATTGCCTCGAGGACCTCCTCTACCGGCATCGCACCGGCGAGCTGAAGATGGACGTCACCGCGATCGTCTCCAACCACGTGACACTGCAGCCGATCGCGCTGCGACATAACCTCCCGTACTTCCACCTTCCCGTCACCAGCGCGACCAAGGCCGAGCAGGAGCGTCGCCTGATCGAGCTGATCGAGTCCACCCGCACCGAGCTGGTGGTGCTCGCGCGCTACATGCAGATCCTGTCCGATGACCTGTGCGAGAAGCTGCGCGGGCGCGCGATCAACATCCATCACTCGTTCCTGCCCGGCTTCAAGGGCGCCAAGCCCTACCACCAGGCCTACGACCGGGGCGTGAAGCTCATCGGCGCCACCGCCCATTACGTCACCCACGACCTCGACGAGGGACCGATCATCGAGCAGGTGGTCGAGCGGGTGGACCACGGCTACACCCCGGACATGCTGGTGGCCGCCGGCCGCGACTCGGAGCGCCGGGCGCTGTCTGCCGCCGTGCGCTATGCCGCCGAGCACCGGGTGTTCCTCAACGGCGGCCGCACGGTCGTCTTCAAGTAGACCCGGTTTAGCTCCCCGATGCCGATGGCGCGGCGGGAACGTCCGCCGTGCTATCGTCGGCAACACCGATGAGGCCTGTTGGCACGGCGCCACAGGCGGTTGGCAGGCACAGCCTGCGGGGGATTTCCATGCGTCAGTTTTTTGTCGCCCTGATGGCGTCAGGTATCGCTGCATGCACGCAGCAGGGCTCCGGCACCCCCCAGGGATTGACCGCCGATGAGGCTGCCTTCCAGAAGCACCTGCAGGAGCAGTTCCTCGATGCCCAGCCCGGCACCGTCATCGAGATCCCCGCGGGTCGCCACCCGCTGGACCGGGTGCTCACGCTGCGCGCCAACGGGGTCACCGTTCGCGGCGCCGGTACCGAGCAGTCGGTGCTCTCGTTCAAGAACGAGATTTCCGGGCCCGAGGGCATGCTGGTTTACGGCAATGACTTCACGGTCGAGAACCTCACGATCGAGGACACCAAGGGCGATGGGCTGAAGATCAACGACGGCGACCACATCACGATCCGCGGGGTCCGGGTGGTGTGGACCGGGGGACCCAGGACGACCAACGGCGCCTACGGGATCTACCCGGTCAAGTCGCACAACATCCTGATCGAGAACTCCCAGGTGCAGGGGGCATCGGATGCCGGCATCTACGTCGGCCAGTCGACCAACGTCATCGTGCGCAACTGCCAGGCCGAGCAGAACGTCGCCGGCATCGAGATCGAGAACACCATCGGCGCCGACGTGCACGACAACACCGCCACCGGCAACACCGGCGGCATCCTGGTGTTCAACATGCCGAACCTGAGCCAGCCGGGGCACTCGACGCGCGTGTTCCACAACAAGGTGCTGAAGAACAACCTCGCCAACTTCGCCGCGCGCGGTGCGGCCGTGGCGAGCGTGCCGGCCGGTGCCGGCGTGGTGGTGAACTCCAACAGCAAGGTCGAGATCTTCGACAACGACATCGCGGACAACCAGACCGCCAACCTGATCATCTCGGCCTACTTCTCCACCAACTACTACAACAAGCCCGGCATCGACCCGCACTATGACCCGTACCCGCGCGCGATCTTCGTGTACGACAACCGCTTCTCCGGTGGCGGCGACTCCCCCGACGGGCTTGACCTGAAGACGCTCAAGGTCGCGATGTTCGGGCTCAACGGGCACTTCCCCGACATCCTCTGGGACGGCTATCGCGACGAGAAGAACCTCGTGAACGGCCAGCCCCCGCCCGAGGAGCGCATCTGCATCCAGAACGGCAGCGTCATCGTGCTGAACGCCGACGGGCCGCACAAGTACAAGAACCCGAGCACCGACATGGCGGCCTACAAGTGCGAGCTGCCCAAGCTTGCGCCCATCGAGCTGGCTGCGCGGAGCTGAAGCCTTGCGCGGTGCGCGGGTGACGGGCGTGCGCCGTGCCGCGGCACGCCTTGCGGGACCGCTCCTGGTGCTGCTGCTCCAGTCCTGTGCCCGAGCCCCCGCGCCGGTGCACTTCTACCCGCAGGGGCGGCCCGAGCACCTGAGCGACTGGCACGTGGTGTTCCGCAGCGGCGACCGGCTTGCGCTGAACGAGCGCGTGGTGCCGTACGACCTCAACACGCCGCTGTTCAGCGACTACGCGCACAAGCTGCGCACGCTGTGGCTGCCGGCCGGAACCGCCGCGCAGTACGTCCCCGATGCCACCTTCGAGTTCCCCGTGGGCACCGTGATCACGAAGACCTTCTTCTACCCGAAGGCCGCAGGATCGGCCCAGTCGGTGGCCCGCACCTACGATGCCTCGCACGACTTCGCGGGCACGGGCCTGGACCTCAGCCAGGTGCGCCTGATCGAGACGCGCGTGCTGGTGCGTCGCGAGAAGGGCTGGGAGGCCCTGCCGTACGTGTGGAACGCCGCGCAGACGGACGCGGAACTGGCCCGCACCGGGGACGAGGTGCCGCTGGAGCTGGTCGCGGGCGACGGTGCGCGCGAGCGATTCACCTACGTGGTCCCCAACCAGAACCAGTGCGCCGGCTGCCACGTGGCGGACCTCAAGACCAAGGCCATCGCACCGATCGGGCCGAAGGCACGCCACCTGAACCGCGACTACCCCTACCCGCAAGGCGCGCAGAACGAGCTCGCCTACCTGGTCAAGGTGGGCTACCTGACCGGGCTGCCGCCCCTGGAGCAGGTGCCGCGCAACGCGAACTGGCGCGACGAGTCGCAGTCGCTCGAGGCGCGGGCGCGCGCCTACCTCGACGTCAACTGCGGTCACTGCCACAACCCGAAGGGGCCCGCCGACACCACCGCGCTCACCTTCGACGTTGGCACGCCGATCGACCGCCACATTGGTCTGTGCAAGCCCCCGGTGGCCGCCGGGCGCGGCACGGGCGATCACCTGTTCGACATCGTACCGGGGCATCCCGAGGACTCGATCCTGCCGTTTCGCATGGCCTCGCGGGAACCGGGCGTGATGATGCCGGAGCAGGGGCGCGGGACCGTCCACCGCGAGGGTCTGGAACTGGTTCGTGACTGGATCGCGAGCATGCCCGGAGAGTGTGGGGCATGAGCATGGTTAACCGTGGAGAATTCATGATGAGCATTCGTCGCCATCTCCTGTCCCTGCCGCTGCTGTCGCTCATGGCCGCGGCGGCGGCGGCCGCCGAGGGCCCCCAGGCACCGGCGGACGCCGCGAGTGATGCCGGTGGCAGCGGTATCGAGACCGTCACGATCACCGCGCAGCGCCGCGCCGAGGCCTCGCAGGACGTGCCCATCTCGCTGCAGGTCGTGACCAGCCACGAGATCGAGAAGCTCGCCGCGACGGACCTCTCGACCATGAACGGCTACATCCCCGGCCTCAGCGTGGACGGCGAGCAGCCCACGCAGCCGGGCTATACCCTGCGCGGCATCAGCGTCTCCGACTTCGGCATCGGCACGGACTCCCCGATCGGCATCTACGAGGACGGGGTGTACACCGGCAAGACCGGTGGGGCGCTCATGCTCTTCAACGACATCCAGCGGGTCGAGGTACTGAAGGGCCCGCAGGGCACGCTCTTCGGCCGCAACAGCGCGGCTGGCGCGATCTCCGTGGTCACGAACGAGCCGGGCGATACCTGGGAGGGGGACGCCAAGGCACGCTTCGGCAGCTACAACACCCAGTACTACGAGGCGATGCTCAATGCGCCGCTCTCCGATGACGTCGCGGCGCGGGTGAGCTTCGTGGACAACCATACGCACGGCTGGCTGCGCGATGCGGCGAGCGGCCTGCGCTACGACCGCGATGGCGATTACGGCGTGCGCGTCCAGCTGCGCTGGAACGCCCCGTACGACACCAAGGTGCGCCTGACGTACGAGATGGAGAACCTCGACCAGCCGGCGCGGCCCGCCATCGGCATCGTGCCGCTGCCGCCTGCGCCGCAGACCCCGCCCATCCCCGCGCAGCCCTCGACCTGGATCAGCCCCTTCGGTGCGCCCGTCCAGAACGACGTCGTGGACGGGGTCGAGTCGCGCCGCTTCGACGGCCTCACGCTGCGGGTCGAGCATGAGTTCGGCTTCGCGAGCTTCACCTCCATCACCGGCTGGCGGCAGTTCAACACCTTCAACCGCGAGGACCAGGACGGCACCAACCGGATCAACCTGTACTTCGATGACGTCAACATCGAGGCCAACCAGAGCTTCTCGCAGGAGTTCACGCTCGCGCACAAGAGCGCGCTCGCGGACTGGGTGGGCGGGGTCAACTACTACTACGACCGCGCCGACCAGACGAGCCAGCTGAACCTCTACACCGACAGCATCGACACGGTGCTCAACAACACGGGCCTGCTGCCCGGGGGCATCTACGGTCCGTTCAGCGCAGGACTCGCCCAGGCGGGCGTCCCGATCAGCCTGCTGGGCGATACCTGGCAGGAGAACATGATCAACCGCGGCTTCGCGCGGGCCTATGCGGCGTTCGGCGACGTGATCTGGCACCTGGGCGGCAACTGGAACCTGACCACCGGCGTGCGCTTCACGCACGATGAGCGCGATTTCAGCTGGTACAACCCGCCCCGCATCGCCGCGCAGCTGGACGCATCGCTTGCGACCCTGCAGCAGATCGGTGTGCCGCTGCCGCCGTTTCCGTTCGGCCAGAACATCGAGTTCAACACGCCGATCTCCACCAATGCGCCTTACCGGCTCAACAACAGCTGGAACGACTGGAGCCCGCGCGTGGTGCTCGACTACAAGCCGGTGCCGGAGGTGATGTTCTACCTATCGGGCGCCAAGGGTTACCAGGCTGGCGGCTACAACGCGCTCTCGGTCGGCGCCAAGTACGACCCCGAGACCGTGCGCAACTACGAGTTCGGCGTCAAGAGTGAGCTGTTCGGGCGCCGGCTGCTCCTTAACGCGTCCCTCTATTACTACATCTACTCGAACCTCCAGTCCCTGAATCTCGTGCAGAACGGCAACGGCTCGCTGCCGGAGTACGAGGTGACCGTGAGCGATCAGCACGCCACCGGCGTTGATTTCGAGGCCCACTGGCAGGCAAGCGATGGCCTGCGCTTCAACCTCAATGCCACCTACATCGACCTCACCTACAAGAACTACACCGCCCCGGATGGCACGCCGCTGACCGGTGCGCCGGTGGGTGAGCCGCTGTGGCGCCTGGCGGGGGGGCTGGACTACCTGTGGCACGACCTCTTCAGCGGTGACCTCGATTTCACGCTGCAGGACGCCTATACCGGTGCCACGCGCTGCAACGCGGACTCGGTGGCGGTCGGCGGCTGCTTCAGCAATGCCAACTTCTCGGTCGGCGGCGCCCAGAACCGCACCGATGCACGCATCGCCTGGACGAGCCACACGCGGGCGCCGGTCACGGTCGCCTTCTACGTGAACAACCTGTTCGACAAGCAGTACGCCACGGGTATCGCGACCATCAGCGAGCAGACCCTGGGCACGGTGTTCACCAACATCACCGCACCGCGCTTCTGGGGCGGGGAGCTCGAGGTGCGATTCTGAGGATGGCGGTGCCGGCGGGCATGGCGGGCGCGGGGACGGCCGGCGTGGGGGCGCAGCTTGAGGAGGCGCTGCTGCGCCAGCGGCGCGCCTGCGAGGCCGACCCGGTGCCCGCCTATCGCGGGCGCATCGCGGACCTGCGCACGCTCGAGCGGTTCGTGCGCGAGAACCGCGATGCGCTGGTGGCGGCCGTCAATGCCGACTACGGCAACCGCTCGCGGCACGAGACTCTGTTCGGGGAGATCGTGCCGGTGCTGGATGGGCTCAGGCACACCCGCCGCCACCTGCGGCGCTGGATGCGACCGCAGCGGCGCGGGATCGATCTGCTGCTGTGGCCGGGGGCCCGCAACCGGGTGGTGCCGCAGCCGCTCGGCGTGGTCGGGATGATCGTGCCGTGGAACTTCCCGATCAACCTCATGTTCCTGCCGCTGGCCTCGATCTTCGCCGCCGGCAACCGGGCCCTGGTGAAGCTGTCGGAGAACTCGCGCCACCTCGCGGGCCTGCTGATCGAGCGGCTCCCGCGCTATTTCCCGCCGGAGAAGCTGCAGGTGTTCGACGAGACCGGCGGGGTAGGGGTGGAGTTCTCCCGCCTGCCCTTCGATCACCTGCTGTTCACCGGCTCGACGCAGACCGGGCGCAGCGTGATGGCGGCCGCCGCCGCCAACCTCACGCCCGTCACCCTGGAGCTCGGGGGCAAGTCGCCGGCGCTCGTGTGCGCGGGCTTTCCCCTGCGCACCGCGGCCGGGCGCATCCTGTTCGTGAAGCTCATGAACGCCGGACAGATCTGCACCACAGTGGACTACCTCTTCCTGCCGCGGGCCGAGGTCGAGCCGTTCGTAGGGCTGGCTCGTGCGATCGTCGGCGAGCGCTATCCCTCGATCGGCTCCGCCGACTACACCTCGATCATCGATGCACGGGCCTTCGGCCGCCTGCGCGAGGCACTCGAGGAGGCGCGCCGCCGCGGGGCCCGGGTGGAGCAACTGCTGCCGGGGCCGGCCTGGGACGAGTCCACGCGCAAGTTCGCGCCGCACCTGGTGATCGATCCGCCACCGGACTGCGAGCTGATGCAGCGCGAGATCTTCGGCCCGATCCTGCCGGTGCTTGGCTACCAGAAGCTCGAGGAGGCGGTGGCGTACATCAACGCCCGCCCGCGGCCGCTCGCGTTCTACCCCTTCAGCAAGCGCCCCGCGGAGGTCGACTACCTCCTGCGCCACGTGATGTCCGGGGGCGTGTCGGTCAACGATGCGCTCTGGCACGTCGGGCAGCACGACCTGCCGTTCGGCGGGGTCGGGGCGAGCGGCATGGGGCATTACCACGGCCGCGAGGGGTTCCTGACCTTCTCCAAGCTGCGGCCGGTGTTCTACCAGGCCCCCGTGAGCGGGATGAAGCTCCTGTGGCCGCCGTTCGGGCGGCTGGCGGACCGGGTGCTCGACTTCCTGACGCGCTAGCGGCGGGTGAGCGACTCGATACGGCGGTCGGGCACGAACCACATCAGGGCGACGGCGATGTAAAGGGCGATCGAGACCCAGGGCTGCACGAACGCCAGCACGATCCCGCCGACATAGAGCACCAGCGAGACCGCGCCCTTGGTGTCACTCCCCACGGCGGTCGCGAGGGCCGAGTGCGGCCCGTTCACCGCGATGATGGTGCGCTCGAGGATCACGTAGTGGATCGCCGCCATGGCAAGCACGACCCCGTAGGCGGCGACCGGTGCGGGGGAGAAGCCGGCCTCGTCGATCCAGCGGATCACGAAGGGCACCAGGGTCAGCCAGAACAGCAGCCCCAGGTTGGCCCACAGCACCCGCCCGTCCACGTGCTCGGTCGCATGCAGCATGTGGTGGTGGTTGTTCCAGAAGATCCCCACGTTGACGTAGCTCAGCACGTACGCCAGCAGCAGGGGGACCTCCTCGCGCAGCGAGGCCAGGTCGTGTCCCTTGGGAACGTGGATCTCGAGCACCATGATGGTGATGACGATGGCGATCACACCGTCGGTGAAGGCTTCCAGGCGTGCGGCTTTCATGGGGCAGATCCTAAGGTCAATGCGCCCCGGAAGGCCATCGGCACCGCTCCCTCAGTTTGAGGAGACCGCCGGTGCCTGCGCGGTGCTAGGCTCGCCCAGGTCAGTCGGGGACGAGGGGACGGTCCGTATCGTGAGCGACGCCGCTGTGGTGCCGCGCGAAGTTACGCAGGAGCGCCTGGCGCGCGGCTATGCCCGTATCATGGGCTACCGCCGCGACCAGCCCTACAGCGTGGCCGACCTGCTCGAGGAACGGGCGGTGGACGCGGGCGAGCGCCCGTTCTTCATCTTCGAGGGGCGCAGCGTCACGTTCGCCCAGATGAATGCGCTCGCCAACCGGGTCGCGCACGCCGTGCTCGCCGCCGGCTTCGCCCCCGGCAGTGTCGTCGCGCTCATGATGGACAATCGCCCCGAGTTCCCGATGGTGTGGCTCGGGCTCGCCAAGATCGGCGTCGTCACCGCCCTCATCAACACCTCCGCGCGCGGCGCGGTCCTGCGGCACGCGCTCGAGCAGACCCAGGCCACCGGCCTCATCTACGGGGAGGAGTGCGCCGAGTGGATCACGGCGCTGTCGGGCGACCTGCCGCGCCACGTCTGGCGCCTGGGCGCCGGGGAGGGCGCGGCCGCCGTAGCCGCGGGCACGCTGGATGAGGCCATGGCGCGCGCGGACGCGACCAACCCCCCGCGCGCGCAGCGTGCGGGCGTGCGCCTCGGCGACCCGCTGTACCTCATCTTCACCTCCGGGACGACCGGCCTGCCCAAGGCTGCGCGCATGAGCCACCTGCGGTTCCTGAACGCGGGCGGCGTGATCGCGGGGTTGCTCAGCCTCGGCCGCGAGGACGTGCTCTACAACGTGCTGCCGCTCTATCACGGCGCGGGCGGCATGGTGGTGGTGTCCGCCGCCCTGCACGTCGGCATCCCGATCGTGCAGCGCCGGCGCTTCAGCGCCAGTGAATTCTGGCCGGACGTGCGCCGCCACCGCGTCACCGCCTGGTACTACATCGGGGAGCTGTGCCGCTACCTGCTGAACCAGCCGGCGCGCGCCGATGACCGCGACCACACCCTGCGGCGCATGAGCGGGGCGGGCCTCAAGCCCGACGTCTGGCAGCGGTTCCAGGAACGCTTCGGCATCGAGCAGATCTGCGAGGGCCTGGGCTCCACGGAAGCCAACTACGGCCTCACCAACGTCGACAACCGCGTGGGCTCGGTGGGGCGCCTGCCGTACCCGGAGCGCAGCAACATCCGCGTGGTGCGCTACGACGTCGAACGGGGCGAGCACGTGCGCGGCCTGGACGGCACGCTGCGGCTGTGCACTCCCGGCGAGGTCGGTGAGCTGATCGCCGAAGTGCTGGACGGGCCGGGCGCGGCGGGCTACTTCGAGGGCTACACGTCGGCCGAGGCCACCGAGGCCAAGCAGATGCGCGACGTGTTCCGGCCGGGGGACCGCTGGGTGAGGTCCGGGGACCTGGTGCGCTTCGACAGCGAGGACTACTTCTATTTCGTCGATCGCGTGGGCGATACCTTCCGCTGGAAGGGGGAGAACGTGTCCACGGACGAGGTGGCCGCGATACTCGGGCAATTCCCGGGCCCGCAGATCGTGAACGTCTACGGCGTGCGGGTCCCGGGTAACGAGGGCAGGGCGGGCATGGTGGCGCTCACCTATGCTGATGCGGGCAACTTCGATCCGGCGGGCTTCCACCGCTTCGCCGCGGCGCACCTGGCGGACTACGCCGTGCCCCTGTTCGTGCGTCTCTCGCCGAGTGCCGACCTTACGACGACCTTCAAGCTGCGCAAGCTTGAGTTGCAGCGCGCCGGTTACGACCCCGAGCGGATCGGCGAGCCGCTGTACGTGCGCGATGCCCGCGCGGGATGCTACCGGCCGCTGACCCCGGCGGCACTCGCGGCGCTGGGCATCGCCCCCTTCATCGCAGACTGAGGCGCGCATGCACGTCGCCTACGGCCCGGAGCACGAACGACTGCGCGGTGAGTTCCGTGCGTACCTCGCGGGGCTCCTCACGCCGCAGCTGCGCGCCGCGACCCGCGGGCGCGAGAGCGGCCCGGCGTTCCGCCAAGCCGTGCGCCGCATGGGGCAGGACGGCTGGCTCACGCCCGGCTGGCCGCGCGAGCATGGCGGACGGGGCCTCGATGCGCTGGCGCAGAAGATCATCCTCGAGGAGCTGTGGCTCGCCGAGGCGCCGTTCCCGTTCGTGACGGTCAATACCATCGGTCCGACCCTCATCCGGCGCGGAACCGCCGCGCAGCAGCGCGAGCTCCTGCCGCGGATCGCCAGCGGCGAGCTCAACTTCGCGATCGGGTACACCGAGCCCGGGGCCGGAACGGACCTGGCAGCCCTCAAGACCCAGGCGGTCGCGGCGGCCGGGGGGTTCCGGGTCAACGGCCAGAAGGTCTTCACCAGCGGCGCGGAAGGGGCAGACTACATCTGGCTCGCAGCCCGCACCGATCCTGCGGCGAGCGCGCACCGCGGCATCTCGATCCTCATGGTCGATACCAGGAGCCCCGGCTTCTCGCTCACCCCCATCCACACGGTCGGCGGCGTGCGCACCAACATCACCTACTACCAGGACGTGTTCGTCCCGGCCGACATGCTGGTCGGGGAACTGCACCAGGGCTGGCAGCTGATCACCGAGCAGCTGAACCACGAGCGCGTGGGACTGGCGGCCCTTGCCTTCGGCGCGATGGGTTGCTTCGACGACACGCTGCGCTGGGCCCGCGAGACGCCCTGCGGATCCGGGCGGGTGATCGACCAGGACTGGGTGCAGCGCGCCCTCGCCGAGTGCTACGTGCTGCTGGCGGCCTACCGCACCCTGGGCGATCGCGTGGCCTGGGAGGTCGGCCGGGGCGATCCGCGCGCGGAGCTCGCCAGTGCCTGCAAGATCTTCAGCACCGAGAGTTACATCCAGGTGCTGCGCCGGCTGCTGGAGGTGACCGCAGCGCCTGGGCTGCTGCGCGAGGGATCCCCGGGGGCGGTGCTTGCCGGGAGGCTGGAGGCCGAATACCGGCGCTGCCAGATCAACACCTTCGGCGGCGGCGCGACCGAGGTGCTGCGCGACATGGTGGCGCAGCTGGCGCTGGGCCTGCCGCGGGCGACGGGCCGATGACCGCGACGCCGGCACCGGACTGGCTTGCGAGCCTGCGCCGCCGCTACGGGGAACTGGCAGCCCCGGTGCGCACGGCGCCCGATCCGGTCAACGTCCCCATGATCCGCCGCTGGTGCGAGGCGATGGGCGAACACAACCCGCTGTACCTCGACGAGGCCTTCGCGCGCGCAAGTCCGCACGGGGGCCTGGTCGCCCCGCCGGCGATGCTCGAGGTCTGGACCATGCAGCGCTTCCGCCCCGATGCGGAACTGGCCCGGCCGCTCATGGGACTCAACGACATGGACGCCGCGGGCTTCACCGCGGTGGTGGCCACCGACCTGGCGCAGGAGTACGTGCGGTACCTGAGGCCCGGGGATCTGGTGACGCAGCGCGTCTACCTCCAGGAGGTCTCGGACGAGAAGCGCACCGCCCTGGGGGCGGGGCATTTCCTGGACTACCGCTACGAGTTTTCCGACCAGCACGGCGAGCTCGTCGGCCGCATGCATTTCCGCATCCTGAAGTTCCGGCCGGTGCCGGTGGCCGACCCGGTCGCGCCTGCCCGCGAGGTGCGCCCGGCGCACGCTCACCCGCGCCCGGCGATCACGCCTGACAGCGAGTTCTTCTGGGACGGGCTCAAGCGCAGGGAGATCCTGATCCGTAGCTGCCGCGACTGCGGGCACCTGCACCATCCGCCCGGGCCCATGTGCCCGAAGTGCCATTCGTACGAGTGGCTCGCCCGGCCCATGGGCGGCCGCGGCACCGTGCACAGCTACGTCGTGGTGCACCAGCCGCAGCTGCCGGGCTTCACCTACCCGCTGCCGGTGGCCCTGGTGGAGCTCGAGGAAGGCGTGCGTCTGGTCGGGAACCTGCGCGGTGTCTCCGCCGCCGAGGTGCGCATCGGCATGGCGGTCGAGGCTGAGTTCGTCGAGGTCGAGCCCGGCTACGTGCTCTACGCATTCCGCCCGGCGGGGACGGCCTGAGCATGGACTTCAGCTACAGCCCCGAGCAGCAAGGCCTGCGCGAGCTGGCCACGCGGCTCTTGGGCGAGCACGCGGGCGATGATGCGCGCCGCGCCTTCGCGCGCAGCGGCCGCACCTGGGACGAGGGGCTGTGGGGCAAGCTCGCGGATGCGGGCCTGCTGGCGATCGCCATCGATGATGCGCAGGGTGGAGCAGGGCTCGGCCTCACCGAACTCGGGCTCCTTCTGGAAGCGCACGGCCGGAGCCTTGCATCCGTGCCGCTCTTCGCGGCGCTGGTGCTGGGGGCGCTGCCGCTGCAGCGCTTCGGCACCGGCGAACAGCGCGCGCTGCTGTCGCAGGTGGGGCGGGGCGAGCTCATCCTCAGCGCCGCACTGACCGAGACCGGGGAGCCGCCGGAGGCACCGCGCGCCCGCGCCGTGACGCATGGAGACGGCTGGCGGCTGCACGGCCTGAAGGACTGCGTGCCCTACGGGGCGCAGGCGCGCCACCTCGTCGTCGCGGCCCAGACCGACACGCGCGGTCCCGGGCTCTTCCTGGTGGCAACGGATGCGCCTGGGGTGTCGGTGACTGCCGAGACCTCGACCTCGGGGGAACCACAGGCGCAGGTGAGGTTCCAGGACACGCCGCTCCCGCCCGGGGCCGCGCTCACGGGAGACGGGCAGGCGCTCCCCTGGCTCCTGTCCCGCGCGCGGGTGCTGCTGGCCGCCTGGCAGCTCGGCGTCATCGCGGAGGCGCTGCGCCGCGCCTCCGCCTACGTGACCGAGCGGCGGCAGTTCGGGCGCCCCGTGGGATCCTTCCAGGCCGTACAGCACCGGCTGGCGGACGCCTTCATCGACGTCGAGGCGCTGCGCTCGGCGTACCTGCGTGCCGTCTGGGCGCTCGACGCCGGGCGCGAGGTCCCGGAGGAGGTCCTGGCGGCACACTACTGGATGGCCGAGGCCGGCCACCGCGTCACCCATGCCGTGCAGCACGTCCACGGCGGCCTGGGAGCGGACCTCGAGTACCCGGTGCACGCCTACTTCCTGCGCGCGCGCCAGAACGAGCTCTGCCTGGGTGGGGCCAGCGCGACGCTCGCCGGCCTCGGTGCCGCGCTGGCCCGCGGCAGCGTGCCCTTCACGGCCCTGGGAGACGGCGCGTGACTCCGCGGGACTTTGGATCGCTCGAGGTCGGGCAGACGCTGCCGCCGTTCACGCTCGTGGTGACCCCCTCGGTGATCGTCGCCGGCGCCATGGCGAGCGGTGACTTCGAGCCAGTGCATCACGACGTGCCCGGTGCGCGCGCGCGCGGCACGCCGGACATCTTCATCAATATCCTCACGACCAACGGCTACGTGCAGCGCTATGTCAGCGACTTCCTGGCACCCGCCGTGCAGATCCGGGCACTGAAGCTGCGGCTGGGCGTGCCGACCTACGCCGGGGACACGCTGCGATTCACCGGCCAGGTCAGCCGCAAGCGGGAGGAGGACGGGCGGGGAGTCGTGGAGATCGCCGTCAGCGGCGCGAACAGCCTCGGGCAGCATGTGACGGCCACCGTCACCGTGGTGGTGCCGCTGTGAGCCCGCTGCGCGACCAGGCCGCCATCGTCGGGATCGGCGCCACCGAGTTCTCCAAGGACTCCGGCCGCAGCGAACTGCGGCTGGCGGTGGAGGCCATCAGCGCGGCGGTCGCCGATGCGGGCCTCGAACTGTCGCAGGTGGATGGCCTGTGCACCTATGCCATGGACAAGAATCCCGAGATCGAGATCTTCCGCAACCTCGGGGGCCGCGACCTGAAGTTCTTCGCGCGCACCGACTACGGCGGGGGCGCCGCCTGCGCGCCGCTGCTGCAGGCCGCGCTTGCAGTCACCACGGGAGTTGCCGACGTCGTGGTCTGCTATCGCGCGATGAACGAGCGCTCGCAGTACCGCTTCGGCCAGGGGTTCGTGCCGGTTCCGGTGCCGAACGCCGAGACCGCCAACTGGTCCTGGACCGTGCCCTTCGGACTTGCCACCCCGGCCGCGTGGATCGCGATGGCGGCGCGCCGCTACATGCACGACTACGGCGCGACCAGCGAGGACTTCGGGCGCGTGTCGGTGGCCTGCCGCCGGTTCGCGGCCACCAACCCGCACGCCTGGTTCTACCAGAAGCCGATCACGCTCGAGGACCACCAGGCCTCGCGCTGGATCGTGGAGCCGCTGCACCTGCTCGACTGCTGCCAGGAGAGTGACGGCGCCGTGGCGGTCGTGGTCACCAGTACCACGCGGGCACGGCAGCTGCCGCAGGTGCCGGCCCTGATCCGCGCCGTCGCCCAGGGCGCCGCCGACCAGCAGATGAACATGACCGGGTTCTACCGCCAGGACATCGCGGCCCTGTCGGAAATGCGACTGGTGGCGCGGCAGCTGTACGCCATGGCCGGCTGCGGCCCGCGCGATATCCAGACCGCGGTGCTCTACGACCACTTCTCGCCCTTCGTGCTGCCGCAGCTGGAAGCGTTCGCCTTCTGCCCGCGGGGCGAGGCGCGTCACTACATCCGTGACGGCAACATCGAGGCCGGCGGGGCGCTTCCCGTCAACACCCACGGCGGCCAGCTGGGCGAGGCCTACATCCACGGACTGAACGGCGTCGCCGAGGCCGTGCGCCAGGTGCGCGGCACCGCCGTGAACCAGGTCGCGCGCGTTGAGAACGTCCTGGTCACGGCCGGCACCGGCGTGCCCACAAGCGGGGCCATACTCGCCCGCGGCGCCTGAGGGGCCCTGAGGCAGGTTATGATGGCGGGATGATCGATCCTGCCATCGGCCTCCTGCTGACGGGCGCTTTTGCGCTGCTGTTCGCCACTGCCGCATTCCACAAGTTCCGCGACCTGGCGCTCTTCTCCCAGGTCGTGCGCGCCTACCGCCTGCTCCCGCAGGCGCTCAGCGTCGCCCCGCTGGTGGCGGCGGCGGAAGCGCTCGCCGCCGCGGGCCTCCTGGTCGGCACCACCCGGCCGGCGGCCGCGCTGCTGGGGGCGGCACTGCTGCTGCTGTATGCGGTGGCGATCGCGGTCAATCTCGCCCGTGGCCGCCGCGAGCTGTCCTGTGGATGCGGCGGCTACAACGAGCGCCGGCCGATCGCCGGCTGGATGGTGGCCCGCAACATGGTGCTCGCCGTTCTCCTCGCGGCGATCGCCCTGCCGTGGAGTGCGCGGCCGCCGCAGACGGTGGACCTGTTGACCGCCGGGGCGGGCGTTGCCGTCGCCGGACTCTTATATATGTCTCTCGACCGGCTCCTCGGCCGGATCATGCCGCGCACTGCCGCCTGGGAGAGTGCGCCTTGAGTGCGCTGGCGATTTCCAACGTCGTGCTGTGGGTGCTGGTGCTGACCCTCAGTGCCGTGCTGCTGGCCGTCGTGCGCCAGCTCGGGGTGCTGCACGAGCGCATCGCGCCGGCGGGCGCGCTCATGGTCAACCGCGGGCTCAAGGTCGGCGAAGCCGTGCCCGCCGTGCGCGTCGCGGACCTCGACGGGACCCCCCACGAGGTGGGCGCGGAGCGTGCCGACGGCCGCAGCACGCTCGTGCTGTTCGTCTCGCCGACCTGCCCGGTCTGCAAGAGCCTGTTGCCGGCCATCAAGTCGGCGCGCAAGGACGAGCGGGCGTGGCTGGATGTGCTGCTGGCCAGCGACGGCGACCTGCGCGAGCAACGCGCCTTCGTCACCGAGCAGGGCCTGGAGTCCATCCCGTACGTCGTCTCGGCACCGCTCGGGCTCGCCTACCAGGTGAGCCGGCTGCCCTTCGCCGCGCTCATCGACGAGAAGGGCGTCCTCAGGGCACGGGGCCTCGTGAACTCGCGCGAGCACCTGGAGAGCCTGTTCGAGGCCAAGCGCCTGGGCGTGGCCTCGCTCCAGGAGTACTTCTCCGGCGCCCGCTGAGGCACCCGGGGTGCCCGGCGGGCTAGTCCGCCTTCAGCACGATCTCCACGCGCTTGTTACGCTTGCCCTCGCTGCGGATGCGTACCACGCGTATGCCGCCGATCTCGCCGATGTTTGCCACGTGAGTGCCCCCGCAGGGCTGCAGGTCGATGCCCGGGATGCGCAGCAGCCGTACCCGCCCGTGGCCGCGCGGGGGCTGGACGCTCATGGTCTTCACCAGATCCGGCTGGGCATCGAGCTGCGCGTCCGTGATCCACAGCGTCTCGGTGTCCACCGCCCGCGCGATCAGCGCATTGGTCTCGCGCTCGATGTGCTCGGCGTTGAGTGCGCTCAGGTCGATGTCGAAATCCAGGCGTGCCTTGTCCGGCACGATGTTGCCGCCCGTCACCGGGGCGGTGACCACGCAGGAGAGCAGGTGCAGGGCCGTGTGCAGCTTCATCAGCCGGTAGCGCCGCTCCCACTCGACCTCGAGCGTGACGGTCTCCCCCGGTGCAGGCAGGTCCGCCCCGGCACCGGGAAGGTGCAGCACGGTGTCCGGGCCGTCGCCCTTGCGGGTGTCGGTGATCGGGACGGGTGCAGCACCGTCGCGCTTGAGGACGCCGCTGTCCCCGGCCTGGCCGCCGCCCAGCGGGTAGAACAGCGTGCGGTCGAGCTCGATGCCGCGCTCGCCGACGGCGACCACCTGGGCGGTGGCGCTCCTGAGATACGCGTCCTCGCGGAACAGCAGCTGTGTCATGGGTTCCGATCCGGGTCCCGGTGCGACTAGAATCCTGCGATGCCCGCCTACGCCTACCGCATCGTCAACGTGTTCACCGCCGGCCGCAGCCCGCTCAGTGGCAACCCGTTGTGCGTGTTCGAGCGTGCGCAGTCTCTCGATGCCGCTAGGATGCAGGCCCTCGCGCTGCAGTTCAATCTGTCGGAGACCACCTTCATCCTGCCCTCCGAGCGCGCCAATGCCCGCGTGCGCATCTTCACGCCCCAGTTCGAGATGCCCTTCGCCGGGCACCCGACGCTCGGCACGGCGCACGTGTGCCGCTCCCTGGGCCTGGGCGGTGACCGCCTGACGCTCGAGATGGAGGCTGGCGTCGTGCCGGTGTACGCCGCCGGGGAGCGCTGGACGCTGCAGCGGGCGGAGGGCGGATTCCGGGAGGTGAGCGAGCCGCGCTTCACGGTGGCGGCGATGCTCGGGCTCGAAAAGGATGACATCGCCGAGCGCCCGCTGTGGGTGGACGTCGGCGTCGAGCAGCTCATCGTGCCGCTGGCGGGCGAGGAGGCGGTGCGGCGGATCCGCGTGCGGGCCGATCTCCTCGCGCAGATGAGCAGCAAGCCCGGCAAGAGCATGGTGTACGGGTTTGCGCCCAGTGGCTCGGGTTTCCTGGCGCGGTTCTTCTTCCCGGTGGGAAGCGCTGCGCTGGAGGACCCGGCCACCGGCTCGGCGGCCGCGAACCTCGGCGGCTGGCTGCTCGCGATGGGACGGCCGTTGCCGTGTGAGTTCGAGATCTCCCAGGGCGAGTACACGGGACGCCCTTCCTCGCTGCGCCTGCGGGTCGACGCCGAGCGCCGCATCTTCGTGAGCGGCGAGGTGATCGAGCTGGGCCGGGGTACAATCAACCTCTAGCAGGCACCTGCCCGCGGGGGACCGATGCGACTGCGAGATTTCCGCGCCCTGACCTTCGATTGCTACGGGACGCTGATCGACTGGGAGAGCGGGCTGTCCAGGGCGCTCGAGCCGCTGAAGCAGGCCGCACGCCGCGCCGGGAGCGCCGACGAGGTCCTCGCACAGTTCGCCGTGCTGGAATCGGGCGAGCAGGCCGCCCACCCGGGCATGCGCTATCCGCAGGTGCTGGAGCAGGTGCACCGGCGCCTCGCGCGCGAGTGGGGCGTTGAAGTCCCCGATGCGATGCACGAGGCATTCGGACGCTCGGTGCCGGACTGGCCGGCCTTCCCGGACTCGGCCGCGGCGCTGCAGTACCTCAAGCGCCACTTCCGGCTCGTGATCCTGTCCAACGTCGACCGCCGCAGCTTCGCGGGCAGCAATGCCCAGCTCGGCGTGGCGTTCGATGCGGTGTGCACCGCCGAGGACATCGGTTCCTACAAGCCCGACGAGCGCAATTTCCGCTATCTGGTCGCCACGGTGCGCACGCTCGGGATCGAGCCACAGCAGATCCTGCACACGGCGCAGAGCCTGTTCCACGACCACGCCCCCGCGCAGGCGATGGGACTGCGCAGCGCCTGGATCGACCGGCGCCGCGGCGTGGCCGGATCGGGCGCGACGCGCCAGGTGCAGGACACCCCGCACTACGACTTCCGCTTCGAGAGCCTCGCCGCCCTCGTCGAGGCCCACCGCGCGGAGTCGGCCGGCTAGAGCCCCGGCACCAGCCGCCCGGGATTGAAGATCCCGTGCGGGTCGAAGCGCGCCTTCAGGCGCCGGTGCAGCTCGAGCGCCACCGGCGACAGGGGGGCGAAACTGCGGGTGCCGCGTGCCGGGGTCCGCCAGCATTGCGCCGTGCCGCCGGCCGCGGTCGCGACCTCACGGACGGCGGTGCCCGCGGGCAGGTCCGCGTACCACCGGATCGCACCGCCCCCATCGATCAGCGGCGCGCCGGGCAAGGGCAGCGGGGCGGTGGTTGCGGGCACGGAAATGCGCCACAGCGTGGCGGCCGAGAAATGCGGCAGTGCGTAGTCGCGGATCCCGCGCCAGAAAGCCTCCGCCATCCCCGCGTCGAGCACCTCGCCGCCGATCTGGACACAGGCCGCCTCGACTGCCGGCTCCGCGCCGCCGATACGCAGGCTCGCCTGGCCTTCGTGCCAGGCGCAGGCGGTGAGCGGCAGCGGCTGCCCGGCGAGCCGGTTGAACCGCTCGAGCGCGGCTGCGGCCGGGAGCTCCAGTCGCACGGTGCGCTCGGCGCGCGGCCGCGGCAGCACCTTGAGCGCAACCTCGGTGAGGATGCCGAGGATTCCCAGGGATCCGCACAGCAGGCGCGCGACGTCGAACCCGGCCACGTTCTTCATGACGTTGCCCCCGAAGGCCAGCAGCTCGCCGTGCCCGTCGAGCAGGCGGGCGCCGAGCACGAAGTCGCGGGCGGCGCCGAGGTACAGGCGCGCAGGTCCGGACAGCCCGCTCGCCACCGCGCCCCCGAGGGTGGGGTCCGCCCCGGGCCGCGGGGGCTCAAAGGCGAGATGCTGCCCCTGGGCGGCGAGGGTCGCTTCGATCACCGACAGGGGCGTGCCGCAGCGGGCCCGGATGAAGAGCTCCGAGGGTTCGTAGTCGATGATTCCCGCGTAGGCGCCGAGCTCGAGCACCTCGCCCTCGAGCGCCTCGCCATAGAAGTCCTTGCTGCCATGGCCACGCAGCCGCAGCGGCTCGCGGTCGCGCGCGGCGGCGCGTACGCGTTCGCGCAGCCCCTCGAGCACGGCCTCCGGTGCGTCCGTCATCGCCTTCAGAACCGCGGCAGCTCGGGGTGGGGCAGGGCGCCGCCGTGGACGTGCATCCGGCCGTACTCGGCGCAGCGCGCCAGCGTCGGGATGAGCTTTCCGGGGTTGAGCAGGTGCTGCGGGTCGAAGCTCTCCTTCACTGCCTGGAACGCCGCGCGCTCGCCGGCGGTGAACTGCACGCACATCGAGTTGATCTTCTCGATGCCGACGCCGTGCTCCCCGGTGATGGTGCCGCCGAGCTCGACGCACAGCTCCAGGATCTCGGCGCCGAAGCGCTCCGCGCGCTCCCAGGAGCCGGGCTCGTTGGCATCGAACAGGATGACCGGGTGCAGGTTGCCGTCGCCGGCGTGGAATACGTTCATGCACCGCAGCCGATAACGCTCCTCCATCGCCTCGATCGCTTCCAGCGCCCGCCCGACGTGCTTGCGGGGCAGGGTGCCGTCCATGCAGTAGTAGTCGGGCGACAGCCGCCCGGCTGCGGGAAACGCGTTCTTGCGGCCCGACCACCAGCGCAGGCGCTCCGCCGCGGAACCTGCGATGCGCACCGAGTCGGCGCCCGCGGCGCGCAGCACGCGCTCGATGTCCGCGATCTGGTCGGCCACTTCCTCGGCGGTGCCGTCGGACTCCACCAGCAGGATGGCCGCGGCGCCGAGGTCGTAGCCGGCGGCGACGAACGGCTCCACCGCGGCCGCGGCCTTGCGGTCCATCATCTCCAGTCCCGCCGGGATGATGCCGGCGCCGATGATCGCGGCCACCGCATCCCCGGCCGCGTGCACCCGGGCGAAGGAGGCCATCGCCAGCTGCACGCACGGTGGCCGCGGGATGAGCCGCACGATAACCTCGGTCACCACCATCAGGAGGCCCTCCGAGCCGATGCTGAGGGCGAGGAGGTCCAGCCCGGGCGCATCCGGCGCAGTCCCGCCGAATTCCACCGGCTCGCCGTCCATGAGGAAGCCGCGCACGCCGAGCACGTTGTGCACCGTGAGCCCGTACTTGAGGCAGTGCACGCCGCCGGAGTTCTCCGCGACGTTGCCGCCGATGGAGCAGGCGACCTGGGAGGACGGGTCGGGCGCGTAGTAGAGGCCGTGGGCGGCGGCGGCTTCCGAGACCTGGAGGTTGCGCACCCCCGGCTCCAGGTGTGCGACCCGCAGCAGCGGGTCGATGGCGAGGATGCGGTTCATGCGGGCGAGCGAGAGCAGCAGCCCTCCGGGATGGGGGGTTGCACCGCCGGACAGCCCCGTGCCCGAGCCGCGCGCGACGACCGGGACGCCGTGCCGCGAGCAGACCCGCAGCAGCGCCTGGACCTCGGCGCCCGTGCGCGGCAGCGCCACGCACCGCGGCAGCTCGCGGAACACCGTCAGCCCGTCGCACTCGTAGGGGCGGCGCTCTTCCTCGCTGACGAGCAGGGATCCGCCGGGCAGGATCCCGCGCAGCTCGCCCAGGAACGGGTCGGTCGGCATGCGCTCATCGTAGCCGCAAGTGCGTGCCGCAGCACCCCGCCCTGCGGGTCCGCCCGCGCCATCTGTTAGGCTTGCGCGCGACTGGGACCGTTCCAGGGGAGCCTGCAGCCATGCCGTCCGGCCGACACCGCTTCGTGCTATCCGCCGTGCTTGCCGTTGCCGGGGCGGCGGCGGCGCAGACCCCGCCGATGCAGCCGGACATCCCCGCCTACGTCGCTCCCACGCGCGAGTTCGACTACGAGCGCCGCGAGGTCATGATCCCGATGCGCGACGGCGTGAAGCTCTTCACCGTCATCGTCGTGCCGCGCGGTGCGCACGACGCCCCGATGCTGCTCACGCGCACTCCCTACCATGCGGCGACCCGCGCCAAGCGCATGTCGTCCCCCCACATGCTGAGCACGCTGTCGATGGCGGACGAGGGCTTCGTGCCCGCCGGCTACATCCGGGTCTTCCAGGACGTGCGTGGCAAGTACGATTCCCAGGGCGATTACGTCATGACGCGTCCCCTGCGCGGGCCGCTGAACGCGACCGAGGTCGACCATTCCACCGATGCCTACGACACCATCGACTGGCTGGTGAAGAACGTGCCGGAGTCCAACGGGCGCGTCGGCATGATCGGCTCTTCCTACGAGGGCTTCACCGTCCTCATGGCGCTCATCCACCCGCACCCGGCGCTGCGCGCGGCGGTCCCCATCTGTCCCATGGTGGATGGCTGGAAGGGGGATGACTGGTTCCACAACGGCGCCTTCCGCCAGTCGAACTTCCGCTACCTGACGCTGCAGACCACCGCCCGCGCCGAAGGTGGCGAGATCGCCTCGGGGGTATACGACGACTACGCGCTGTACCTGGCTTCCGGCTCCGCGGACGACTTCGCGCGGCGCTTCGGCATCGACCAGCTGCCGTTCTGGCGCAAGCTCGTCGAGCACCCCTCCTACGATGCGTACTGGCGCGAGCAGGCACTCGACCAGATCCTCGCCCGCGAGCCGCTCACGGTGCCCACCATGTACGTCGCCGCGCTCTACGACCAGGAGGACATGTACGGGGGCGTGCACGCCTATGCCGCGACCGAGCCGAAGGACACCGGCAACGACCGGAACTTCCTGGTGCTCGGGCCGTGGCGGCACAGCGGACCCAACAGCGACGGCACCGTCCTGGGTCCGCTCAGGCTCGAGGGCAACACGGCGCTGCAGTTCCGCCGCGACGTGCTGCAGCCGTTCCTCGACCAGCAGCTCAAGACCGGCGCACCGCGGGCCGACACCCCGCCGGTCTACGTCTATGAGACCGGGACCGGCGCCTGGCGGCGGCTTACGCACTGGCCGCTCGCCTGTGCGCAGGGCTGCGACCACCCGCTGCAGCGCCTCTACCTCAACGCCGGCGGCACGCTTGCGTTCACCGCGCCCGGGCGCGCCGATGCCGCCTACGACGAGTACGTGTCGGACCCCGCGCGGCCCGTGCCCTACGAGCCGCGCCCCGTGCACTTCGCGGACACGCCCGCCTGGCAGCGCTGGCTCCTCAACGACCAGCGCTTCGTCGCCGACCGGCCGGACGTGCTCGTGTACGTGAGCGAGCCCCTGAAGGCGCCGCTGCACATCGCCGGCGCCCCGCAGGTGAACCTCGCGGCCGCGACCTCGGGCACCGACAGCGACTGGGTGGTGAAGCTCATCGACGTGTACCCGGACGAGGTGGCGTCCGACCCGCCGATGTCCGGCTACCAGCTGCCGGTCGGCATGGACATCTTCCGCGGCCGCTACCGCGACAGCCTGGAGCACCCGACGCCGATCCCGGCCGGCAAGGTGCAGACCTACCGCTTCGCGCTGCCGACGGCGGATCACGTGTTCCTGCCCGGCCACCGCCTCATGGTGCAGGTCCAGTCGAGCTGGTTCCCGCTCTACGACCGCAACCCGCAGACTTATGTCGAGAACATCTTCAGGGCGCAGCCGCAGGATTACCGCAAGGCGGTGCAGCGCGTGTTCCACAGCCGGGAGCAGCCGAGCTTCCTGGAGCTCCCCATCGTGCCGGCGGAGCCGCTGCGGTGAGCCCCCGGGGCCCCGCAGGGGCCTCCCGCGCCGCCGCCCCGGCACGGTGGCGCCGCCGGAGAAGTGCATGCCGCAATTCGGTCACTTGCGCCCGCCGGGGGTGACCATAATGGCCGCAAGCCTTGCCTTGCCAAGCGTAACTTACGGTCAGGATTAACAAAATGGATGCGCAACAGTCGAGCCCGGCCGCCCGCTCCCGCCGCCCGAGCGGCCGCGACGCCAAGATCGCCGCCCGCACGGCCCGCAGCCATGCCTTCGTGCCGTACATCACGCGCAACGTGCCGTACTACGAGGTCCTGACCACCGAGGGGCTCGAGCTCCTCGAGCACAATGCCGACACCATCCTCGAGGAAGTCGGCATCGATTTCCGCGACGATCCGGAGTCGCTGGAGATCTGGAAGGCGGCCGGCGCGGACGTCCAGGGCGAGCGCGTGCGCTTTCCCCGTGGCATGTGCCGCACGCTGGTGCAGCGTTCCGCGCCGCGCGAGTTCACCCAGCACGCCCGCAACCCGGCGCGCAGCGTGATCATCGGCGGCAACCGCACGGTGTTCGCCCCGGCCTACGGCTCGCCGTTCGTGCGCAACCTCGACGAAGGCCGCCGCTACGCGAAGATCGAGGACTTCCGCAACTTCGTGAAGCTCGCGTATGTCTCCAATGCCCTGCACCACTCGGGCGGCACGATCTGCGAGCCCGTCGACCTGCCGGTGAACAAGCGGCACTTCGACATGGTGTACGCGCACATGAAGTACAGCGACAAGCCGTACATGGGCTCGGTCACACACCCGGACCGTGCGCAGGACACGGTCGACATGACCAGGATCCTCTTCGGCGACCAGTATCTGGACCCGGCCACCGGCAAGCCGCGCACCTGCATCATCAGCCTGATCAACGCCAACTCGCCCCTCACGTGGGATGCGACGATGCTCGGCGCGCTCAAGACCTACGCGCGCAACAACCAGGCGACCATCGTCACGCCGTTCATCCTGGCCGGGGCGATGTCGCCGGTCACGGTCGCGGGCACCGTGGCGCAGACGCTCGCCGAGTCGCTCGCCGGCATGGCACTCGCGCAGCTGGTGAATCCCGGCGCCCCGGTCGTCATGGGAAGCTTCGCGTCCTCGCTGTCGATGCAGTCGGGTGCCCCGACCTTCGGGACCCCGGAACCGGCGCTGGTGCTGTACTCGATGGCCGCGCTCGCGCGGCGCCTCGGCGTGCCGTTCCGCTCCGGCGGCTCGCTGTGCGCCTCGAAGATTCCCGATGCCCAGGCCGCCTACGAGTCCGCCAATACGCTGATCCCGACGTGCCTCGGGGGCGTGAACTTCGTGCTGCACACGGCCGGCTGGCTCGAGGGCGGACTTGCGATGGGCTACGAGAAGTTCGTCATGGATGCCGACCAGGCGGGCATGATGCACACGCTGCTGGCTGGTGTTGATCTGTCCGACAATGGACAGGCACTCGATGCCATCCGCGAAGTCGGTCCCGGCAAGCATTTCCTCGGTTGCACGCACACGCAGGCCAACTTCCAGACCGCGTTCTACCGCTCGCCCCTCGCCGACAACAACAGTGTCGAGCAGTGGGAAGCCGAAGGCGCCAAGGACATGACGCAGCGTGCCAATGCGCTGTGGAAGAAGCAGCTCGCCGAGTACGAGGCGCCCCCGCTCGATCCCGCCGTCGATGAAGCGCTCAACGATTTCATGGCGCGCCGCAAGGCCGCCTTCCCCGACTCGAACGTCTGAGGTCTTTCCTCGCTCCTGTCCTACAGGAGTCGCACTTCTACAAGCACGCGCCGTACCCGTACTGAACTGCAGTCGGGTCTTGCGGCGCGCGCGCGCGTGCGTGTCATGATGAGGGGAAACCCGCGTATCTGACAGTACGGGGGAAGCATGAGCACGGCGCAGACCGATGCGGAACGACTGGTCGCCGCGCTGCGGCACGACCGGGATGCACTGCTGGCAGCGGCGCGGAATCACCTGAAAGCCGCCGGGCGCGGCAATGCTGCCGAGCGGGTCCTGGTGCGCATGCATCGCGCGCTCGCACGGCACCGCGTGTACCTGGCGCGCGAGCTGAATCGCCGCCTGGTCGCCGCCAAGCGGGCGCGATGCGCGCCGCAGCAACCCCGATGAACGCACGCGGGCGTGGCATGGTTCCGGTCACGACGCGTATCAGCGGGAGGGAAGTTTGCGGCAACTACAAGTAGCGATGATGAGCAGGGGAGTCATGGGGGACATCCGTTTGCGCGTTCTGGTCGGGCTCGCCCTGGCGGCCCCGCTGAGCCTGTCTGCCGCGCTCCTCGCACCCGCGTATGCGCAGGCGGACGCGGCGCCGGTGAGCTTCGACATCCCCGCGCAGCCCATGGCCAATGCGCTCAACAGCTGGGCGGTGCAGGCGAACCTGCAGGTGTTCTTCGAGGAAGGCCCGGTGCGCGGTCTCTCGGCACCCGCGGTCAGCGGCACCATGCTGCCCACGCAGGCGCTGAAGGCGCTGCTCGCCAACTCGCGCCTCGTGTACACGCAGAATGCGCAAGGTGCCTTCGTGGTGCGGCCGCGCCCGGTGAGCGTCGCCCGCGCCGCCCCGGCGCCCGCGGCGGCACCGGTTGCAGCGCCGCCCGCAGCGCCGCCGCCGACGCCCCCACCGCCGCGCAGTGCGCGCGACGCGGAGGGCCCATGGGTGCTGCGGCTGCGCGCCAACTACCTGGAGCCTCGCGACCGCTCGGATGCCTTCGGGCTGCCGCCGGGCGTGGTGCCGGCGGACCAGACGCGCACCAACGGGACCTTCGGCGCGGACCTCGACCTCGAGTACTACTTCAGCTCCCGCTGGTCGACCGAGCTTGCGCTGAACGTCCCTCGCAACCATGACCTGCGCATCGAGGGCGCGACGGTTGGGACCTTCCGCTGGATGCCGAACTACCTGACCGTCAAGTACGGCTTCAACCCGGAGGGCACGCTGCGTCCGTACCTCGGGGCGGGGCTCGGTGTCTCGAGCTTCTACGACTTCAGTCATGCCAACGGGGGCCTCGGCCTCACGCGGACCAGCGGCGGGCCTGCGTTGCAGGCGGGCCTCGACATCAGGCTCGGGGAGCACTGGCTGGTGAACGCGGACCTCAAGTGGGCGCGCGTGCGTGCCGCGGTCAGCGTCAACGACGTCGCCTCCGGGCAGATGCACCTGGATCCCCTGCTCTACGGCATCGGCGTGGGCTACCGCTTCGGCGGCACCCCGGCCCCGGCCCTCGTGCTGCCGCTGGCAGCCGCGGCACCCGCAGCGCCCGTGGACCCGGACTCCGACGGCGATGGCGTGCCGGACAGCCGCGACAGGTGCCCCGACACGCCCCGCGGCGTCGCAGTGGACGCAGACGGCTGCCCGCTCGACTCTGACCATGACGGGGTCCCGGACTACCTGGACAAGTGTCCCGGGACTCCGCCGAACGTGAAGGTCGATGCTGAGGGCTGCGAGGTCGAGGAGGTGGTGCTGCGCGGGGTCACCTTTGCCAACAACTCCGCGCAGCTCACGCCCGAGTCGCTGCCGATCCTGGACGGCGTGCTCGCCGTGCTGCGTGAGCGGCCGAACGCCCACGCCGAGATCCGCGGCTATACCGATGCGCGCGGCGCGGATGCGTACAACCTCGCCCTGTCGCAGCGACGGGCCGCGGCGGTGGTCGACTATCTCGCGGCGCACGGCATCCCGCGCGAGCACCTTGCAGCCACCGGGCTTGGCAAGGCGAGCCCCGTCGCCACCAACGACACCGCGGCCGGGCGTGCCGAGAACCGCCGCGTGACCGTGCAGTTTTCCCGTCCGGTTCCCCGCTGAAGGCGGACATCACGCGAACCACAACCGGTAACACGGAGGAGCACAGCGCTTGCCGACGGACAAGGAAGACACCCGTAGCCGGCGCCAGCCCTCCGCGACGATGCGACCCGAACGCCGAGGGTCGGATCAGCCGGTGACGGGTAGCCGGCACGTGCCGAGGCAGAGGGATGTTTCCTCCGGCACGGCTGGCACTTTGACCCCGGGCCCCTTCAGTGGTTCACGCGGGGCCTACCAGGTGCTGCTCCGGGTGCAGCACCTGCGCACACAGGTCCACGCCTGGCGCACGACCCCCGAGCGCGGCGCGGCCGCGGCGCGCGTGGATGAGCTGCTGAATGCGCTGCGCGGCATCGGGCTAAGTGCGCAGGCAGCGGAGTTCGCGCGCTGCGCACGCCTGTGTGAGCGCACCGTGCGGCGTCTGGAGGGCGTGCGGGGGCGCCTGCACCTGCACCTGCCCTCATCGCGGCTCGCCCGCATCGCACACTGGCTGAACCGCGCGGAGCGCGAACTGCGCCACCCGGCGGCCCTGCTGGCATCGCGGGGCGCCGGCCGCCCGGGAGCGGCCCGGTAGGTGCCCGGCAAAGCTACCTGGCTTCGAGGACGATCTGGTCCGGGCCGCGCACCGCGTGCAGCTGCAGGCCCTGTTCGAGCGCGCCCAGGAAGGCCGCCTCGTCACCGATGCGGAATACCCCGTTGATGTGCCGTGACTCCATCTGCGGCGCCTTCAGCACGATCGGGACGGCGCTGTAGCGGTTGTAGTCCTCCAGCGCCTGTCCGAGGGGCACGTCGCTGAACACGATGCGGTGCACTTCCCAGCCCTGGATGCGGCCGAGGTCCGCCGGGTGCGGCCCCGAGACCGTCCCGTCCGTGCCGTAGCGGACCGCCTGGCCGGCGCTCACGGCCACGGGGGTCGCCGCGGTCCCGCCGGTGCCCGAGACCGTGACCGTGCCTTCGAGCACGGAGACATCGGCGGAACCCGCGGTGCCGAGCTCGACGTCGAAGCGCGTGCCCACCGCCGTGGTGATCCCGGAGAGGGCATGCACTTCAAACGGACGGCTGGCGTCGTGCGCCACGCTGAAGAGTGCCTCCCCGGCCAGCAGGTCGACCTGCCGCCGGTGGCCGGAGTAGCTCACCCTGACGGAGGTGCTGGTGTTGAGCGTGATCACCGAGCCGTCCGCAAGGTTGATCACCCGTTCCTCGGCACGTGCCGTGTCGTACTGCGCCACGTCGGCCGTGGTGCCGCGCAGGATGAGCGCGATCCCGACCGCGATCGCGGCGACTCCCGCCGCGGCGGCGAGTCCCCAGTAGCGACGCCGCGGGACCCGGGACGCCGACTGCAGCTCGCGTTCGGCCTGGGCGAGGAGCGCCTCGATCTGCGGGCTGCCGGCCAGTTCGCCGCTCAGGGTGAAGGCGGCCTCGCGCTGTTCCAGGGCGAGCTCGTTCTCGGGGTTGGAAATGAATTCCTGCCAGGCCGGCTCGCTCGCCGCATCGGCCTCGCGCCCGCGGATGCGGGCAAACCACTCGGAAGCCGCGTGCAGCGTGGGCATCATCGAGACGCTCATGCCGCACCTCCCAGGGCCGTACTCAGGCGCTCGATGGCCTCGGCCATCTTGCGCGCGACGGTGCGGGCACTGAGGTTCATCAGCTGCGCGATCTGCGGGTAGCTCAGGTCGCGGTAGCGGTGCAGCAGGAACACCGTGCGGGTGTCCTGCGGCAGCCCGGCGATCGCGCGCTCCAGGATCGCGCGGACCTGCTCCGCGGCCAGCTGTTCATCGGGCCGCTGGTGATCCTCGGCGATTTCCTGACCATCCAGCTGCACGTGCTGATCGGCGTGCCGGGTGGCGCGCCGGCGGCGCAGGTCGCGGGCGAGGTTGGTGGCGGTCTCGAACAGGAAGGCGCGCGCCATCGGCTCGACGTGCAGCAGCTCCCCGCGCCGCAGCAGGCGGAAGTAGGCCTCCTGCACCAGCTCGGCGGCATCCTCGGCCAGCACGAAGCGGCGCAGGTAGCGCTGGAGGGCAGCGCGGTACTTGTTGAACAACAGCGTGACGTAGGCCTGATGCGACTGCGTCGTCGCATCGGTCTCGCCTTCGGGCGCGGCTTCCGGAGGCCGGTAAAGGTCCTTCGGCAGCGGCCCGTCGCCTGGCGTGGGCTGATCCATCAGAACAGATACGCTTCCTGGGCCGCGGTCCTTTTCGAGGATGCGGCCTCATCGTCGTGGGATCGCAATCCCTGAGGTCACGAGTTTACCTGTTGGCGCGGCAGAAAGCCGAAGAGCGCGGCAACGATCGCCTCCGGCGAATCCTCCTGCACCAGGTGCCCCGCGTCGGCGACCTCGTGCAGTTGCGAACCGGTGATCAACTGTTGCAATTTGCGACCCCGTTCGAGCGGGATCCATTGGTCCTGCGCTCCCCAGAGGATCACTGTCGGACAACGTACCGCCGACAATCTAGACTCGATCTCATCGGTGTAGCGCTGATCCATCTGCGCAATCTGCCGGTAGAACGCCGCCTGGCCGTCGGTGCCGCTCCAGGGTTCGACATAAGGGGCCAGCTCGGCATCCGACAGGCGCCGGTGGGCGGCGCCGCGGATATAGGCGCTCACGATGGCATCGTGGATGTACGCCGGCGCCCGGGCGAAGGCGTTCTCGTGATCGCGCACGTGGCGCACGAAGGGCGAGCCCCACGGGCTCACGGCCACCGGATCGATGAGCATCAGCCGCTCGTACTCGAGCCCCTGCAGCAGGTGTGCCCGCAGCGCCGTCGCACCGCCGAAGTCGTGGGCGACGACCGTCGCGTGCTCAAGTCCCCAGTGCGCGAAGAGTTCGGCCAGGAGCACGTCCTGCACGCCGAGGGAGACATCCTGGCCGGCCGACTTGTGCGAGCGCCCGTAGCCCAGGAGGTCGTACCGATGCACGCGGTAGCGGTCCGTGAAGTGCGGCGCGATCCGATGCCAGACGTGCGAGGAGAAGGGGGTGCCGTGCACGAACACCAGCGGCGGCCCATCGCCCACGACGCTGTGGTGCACCGGCTGGCCGCGGAACAGGTAGGCCCCGTCCGGCACGACGGGCTCAGGGGGCCGGGCGCCGCCGCGTGCGGCCGCCGCCGCGCGGTGCCGCCGCTTTGGGCTGCGGCAGGGTGACCACCGCGCGCAGGTTCGGGCACTCCGCCGTCGAGTGGGGGATGCCCATGGCCTCGACGAAGTGCGCCTGGAACTTTGGCTCGATGGCGGTCTCGATCTTCTCCACCCGCCTCACCAGGTCCTCGATGGTCTTGCGCGAGGACTGGTCCAGGAGCGCGATGCGCGCACCGGTGCCGGCGGCGTTGCCGGCGGAGGAGACTTGCGAGAGATCGCAGTCCGGGATCATGCCCAGCACCATCGCGTACTTCACGTCGATGTGGCTCCCGAAGGCGCCGGCGAGGCGGATGCGGTCGACGGTCGCGGATCCCAGGTGATCCATCAGGAGGCGGATGCCGGCGTAGAGCGCGGCCTTGGCCAGCTGGATAGCGCGCACGTCGTTCTGCGTGACCTGCAGCGGTGCGGCGTCGGTCCCGGAGTACAGCGTGTAGGCGAAGGTGCGGCCGGTGGCCACGATGCGCGGGCTCTTCTGCGCCAGATCACCATCGATCACGCCGTCCTGGCTGATGATGCCGGCGAGGTACATCTCCGCGATCACCTCGATGATGCCGGAGCCGCAGATGCCGGTGACACCGGTACGCACGACGGACTCGGCGAAGCCGGGCTCGTCCGACCACAGCTCCGAGCCGATCACCCTGAAGCGCGGTTCGAGCGTCGCGGGGTCGATGCGCACGCGCTCGATCGCGCCCGGCGCCGCGCGCTGGCCGCAACTGATCTGCGCGCCCTCGAAGGCCGGGCCCGTGGGACTCGAGCAGGCGAGCAGGCGCTCGCGGTTGCCAAGCACGATCTCGGCGTTGGTGCCGACATCGACCAGCAGGGTGAGCTTGTCCGAAAGGTCCGGGCGCTCGGCGAGGATGACCCCGGCGCAGTCCGCACCGACGTGGCCGGCAATGCACGGCAGCGTATAGAGGCGTGCGCCGGCGTTGAGCTTGAGGTCGATCTCCTGCGCACGCAGCGAGAGCGCCTCGTCGGTCGCGAGCGCGAACGGCGCACCGCCGAGCTCCACCGGGTCGATGCCCAGGAGCAGGTGGTGCATGATCGGGTTGCCGACGAGGGTAATCTCGAGGATGTCGCTGACCTCGATGCGCGCCTCGCGCGCCACTTCCTTGGCGAGCGCGTTGAGCGCGCTGCGCACCGCCTCGGTCATCTGCGCGGCCCCGCCCGGGTTCATCATCGAGTAGGAGACGCGGCTCATCAGGTCCTCGCCGAAGCGGATCTGCGGGTTCATGAGGCCGCCGGATCCGACGACCTCACCGGACTCCAGGTCGCACAGGTGCCCGGCGATGGTGGTCGAGCCGACGTCGACCGCGAGCCCGTACAGGTGTTCCTTGAGCCCCGGCCAGATCCCGGTGATGTGCCGCCCGCCGTGTACCGCGACGGTCACCTTCCACTCGCCCTTGCGCAGCGCCGGCTGCAGGGACTCGAGGACCTTCAGGTCGCAGCTGAGGTCCGACAGCTGCCACTCCTTGGCGAGCGCCTCGGTGAGCCGCTGCAGGTCGCCCGAGGGCTCGTGCATGTTCGGCTCGCGCACCTCGACGTAGTAGAGCCGGGCCACGGGGTCCAGCGTGATCGCGCGGGCTTCGGCCGCCTTGCGCACCACCTGGCGGTGCACCTGGCTGCCCGGGGGCACGTCGACGACCAGGTTACCCTCGATCTTCGCCTGGCAGGAGAGGCGGTGCCCGGAGGGCAGGGGCCGGCGGCGCGCGAGGTTCTTCTCGGTGTCGGAGTAGGGCGAGAGGTGGGTGCTCGAGGAGCTCACCCCGTGCTTGGGAAACTCCCCCTCCATGACCAGGACCTGGCAGCGCCCGCACAGGGCGCGACCGCCGCAGACCGAGTCGACGTCGACGCCGAGGCTGCGTGCGGCCTGCAGGAGCGGGGTGCCGAGCGGGAACCGCCCGCGCTTGCCCGAGGGCGTGAAGACGACGAGCGCGTCGGTCTCGCTCATGTCGGGGACTGGGCGCGCCTCCGGTGGCCGCCCTCGCGCCGGCCGCGGGCCGCGCCCTCGGACGGGGCCGCGGTGCCGCCGCCGGCCGCCATCGTCGGGGCCTCACGGAAGCGGCGGATCCAGCGGGCGCAGTCCGGATCGTGGCCCATCATGACGTCAGCCCCCATGCAGGCCTTCACGATCTCGGTGTGCATCGGGTTCATGATCGCGGAGGTCATCCCCGAGCCGATGGCCATCGACAGGAACACCGCGCTGATGCCCTCGCGCGCCGGCAGCCCGAAGCTGATGTTGGACGCGCCGCAGGTGGTGTTCACCTTCAGTTCGTTGCGTAACCGCCCGACCAGGCGCATCACCTGGACGCCGGCCTGGTTGATGGCGCCCACCGGCATCACGAGCGGATCGACCACCACGTCGCTCACCGGGATGCCGTAGTCCTGCGCGCGGTGCACGATCTTCTTCGCGACCTCGAAGCGCACGTCCGGGTCCTCGGAGATGCCGGTCTCGTCGTTGGAGATTGCGACCACCGCCGCGCCGTACTTCTTCACCAGCGGCAGCACGCTCTCGAGGCGCTCCTCCTCGCCGGTCACGGAATTAACCAGGGCCTTGCCCTTGTAGACGCTCAGGCCCGCTTCCAGGGCCGCCACGATCGAGGAGTCGATCGACAGCGGTGCATCGGTGAGGGACTGCACCAGCTGCACGGTCTTGGCGAGGATCGCCGGCTCGTCGGCCAGCGGGATGCCGGCGTTGACGTCCAGCATCTGCGCGCCGGCGGCGAGCTGTGCGTGGGTGTCGGCCTCGACGCGGCTGAAGTTGCCGGCCGCCATCTCAGCGGCGAGGATCTTGCGGCCGGTGGGGTTGATGCGCTCGCCGATCATGACGAACGGGCGCTCGAAGCCGATGACGACTTCCCGGGTGGCGGAGCTGACGACGGTATCGGTCATGAGGCAATCCTGTTGGTGTTCGTGCTGTCCCGCTCCGGATGCCAGGGCACGCGGCCCGCGAGCACCCCGGAGCGCTCGATGATCTCGGCGACGGTCTCTTCCTGCCGGTAGGCCATCAGGTGCACGCCGTGCACACCCTTGATGGCGCGGATCTCCTGGACCAGGTCGGTACAAAGCCGGCGTCCCTCGAGCGCCTGGTCCTGGGCGCCCTTGAGGCGTGCGATCACGGCGGCCGGGATGTGCACGCCCGGCACGTGCGTCCCGATCCACTCGGCAGCCTTCGCGGACTTGAAGGGGCCGACCCCGACCAGGATGAACACCTTGTCGAGCAGCCCCAGGTCCTCCACGTGGCGCATGAACTCGCGCAGCATCCCGACGTCGTAGCAGTACTGCGTCTGGATGAACTGTGCACCGGCCGCCACCTTCTTGGCGAGCCGCGCGGCGCGCCACGCGTAGGGCAGGGCGAACGGGTTCTCTGCCGCCCCGATCAGTACGCGCGGTGCGAAGGTGATTTTGCGCCCGGAGAGGAAGCGGTGCTCGTCGCGCAGCGTCCGCGCCGTCTCCAAAAGCGACATCGAGTCCAGGTCGAACACCGGCAGCGCCTGCGGGTGGTCGCCGGCCTGCACCCCGTCCCCGGTCAGGCACAGGATGTTGCACACGCCCATGGCCGCCCCGCCCAGGATGTCCCCCTGGATGGCGATGCGGTTCTTGTCGCGGCAGGAGATCTGCATGACCGGCGCGTAGCCGATGCGCGTGAGGAGCGCGCACACCGCCATGCTGGACATGTGGCAGTTTGCGCCCGAGCCGTCGGTGGCGTTGATGGCATCCACGTAGCCATCGAAGATGCGCGCGCGGCGGTAGACGTCCTCGGGGTCGGCCGAGTCCGGCGGGGCGAGCTCGGCGGTGACGGCGAACTGGCCCGCGCGCAGCACGCGCTCCAGCCGGCCGGGGGAGGTATGGCCGGGGAGGATCGGCAGCGGGTAGCCCGGAACCGGTTCGTCCTCGAACTTCACGGCGCCTTCGCCTCGGTGCGCTCACGCACCACCCGCAGCCAGGAGGACCTGCCGGTGAGGCGCCGGTCGACGGCAAACTGCACCTGGCGGATCGCGGCCCCGCCCTCCGGGATCTTCGCGCTGCCCTCCACCGCGAGGCGCCACACGCACTTCATCTCGGGCTTGACCTCGCAGTTGCCGTTGGCACGCACGCCGCCGCACGGGCCATTGCGCAGGTTCTTCGGGCAGTTCATCGGGCAGGACATGCCGGTCGACGACAGGATGCACTGCCCGCACATGCGACAGTCGAACAGCAGGCCCTTCACGTTGCGCTCCACGAGCGCGACCGGCTTCTCCAGGCGCTCGTAGCCGATGGCCCGGAATACCGGCGCCAGCTTCACGAGCGCACCCTCGAAGGCGCGGTAGAAGGCGTTAAGGCCCCGCGCATGGCGCACGGACCAGAGTCTTACGGTGTACACGGTTCTCAGGCTTCCGGCTGGATCAGGCCCTTCGCCCGGATGAGCGCCTCGAGGGCCTCATCGGTGAAGGCGGCTTCGATCCGGGCCGCCTCCGCGGCGGCCTCGGCTTGGAGATCGTCCCCGCAGGGCTTCGGGTCGCTGCGCTTCCAGTCGGCGAGGTAGGCATCCGAGCTGCCCTTGCCGGCACGCATCGCCGCACGGTCCACGGCCTCCTGGAAGCGCTGTGAGAGCTGTACCTTGGCGGTCTCGCGCCCGCGCTTGACCAGCACCTGCGCGGGGATGTCGCGCCAGGAGATGATGATCAGGTTTGCCATGCGACCGGCTCCGACTGCGGGGTGCGCGCGAGCGCCTCGAGGTGTGTGCCGAGCTGGCCGTAGCCGGTGAAGCGATACTCGAACCTAAAGCCGAAGTCCTCGGCTATGCGGCGGGCCCGCTCGATCATCTCGGGTCTCTCGACCTGAGCCAGGTACACCAGGCGCCGGTAGTTGCGGAAGTATTCGTCGCGGAGCTCCGGGTGGCGGTCGAGCCCGAGCGGCCGGATCACGAAGCGTTCGAAGTTCTTCAGGAGGAAGTCGGTCAGGTAGAAGGTGCCCGGCTCCGCGTCCGCCAGCGCGGCGAACACCGCGGGTGTCGCGAAGAACTCATAGCAATGCGCGCCCGGCAGCCGTTCGATGCCTTCCTCGCGCAGCAGGGCATCCAGCTGGCCACCGGTGCCGCAGTCGCCGTAGGCCACGAAGACCTGCTCGTAGTGGGCACGCTGCGCGCGCAGCTCCTCGCGTACCGCCGGCGCGATGCGCTCCGGCCGGTTGTGCAGTTCTGCCGGCAGGCAGCGCACGTCGATGCCGGCCCACGGGTTGGCCCGGCGCAGTGCGGCGATCTCGCGCGCCAGCGCGCCGCAGGCGATGACGAGCGTGCGGCCGCGGGGTTTCATGCGAGCGCTGTGAGCGGGTGTTCGATCAGGCGTGCGTGGCACGCCGCGCGGCGAGCAGGCTCTTGGCCGTCTCGACGGCGATGGCCGCATCGCGACAGTAGGCGTCCGCACCCACGGCCTTGCCGAACTCTTCGTTCAGCGGCGCTCCGCCGACCAGGACAATGAAGTCGTCGCGGATGCCGATCTCCTTCATCTTGTCGATCACGACTTTCATGTACGGCATGGTGGTGGTGAGCAGTGCCGACATCCCCAGGATGTCCGGCTTGTGCTCCTCGAGCGCGGCCAGGTACTTCTCGACCGGATTGTTGATGCCGAGGTCTATGACCTCGAAGCCTGCGCCCTCGAGCATCATGGACACGAGGTTCTTGCCGATGTCGTGGATGTCGCCCTTGACGGTGCCGATCACGATCTTGCCGATCGGCGGCACGCCGGTCTCGGCGAGCAGCGGGCGCAGGATCTCCATCCCACCCTTCATCGAGTTGGCGGCGAGCAGCACCTCGGGGACGAACAGGATCCCGTCGCGGAAGTCGATGCCGACGATGCGCATGCCTTCCACGAGGGCATCGTTCAGGGTCTTTTCGGCGCTCCAGCCCCGCTCGAGGAAGATGCGGGTCGCTTCCTCGACCTCGGCCTTGAGCCCGTTGTACAGGTCGTCGTGGACCTGTTCGGTCAGCTCCTGATCGTTCAGGTCGCGGAGGTTGAAGTCGCCTTCGGCTTGCTCTGCCATTGTCGAAATCTCCATGCGCGACTTCGGGTTAGCAACTCGCGCGGTCGCTTCACTTGAAATGGTAAGGGGAGGGTACTCGGGGCATTGTCTGCTTCGCGACCGCGGCGTGTCCCATTGCGACAGGCGTGGGAAATTAAGGCAAGCCGCCCGTTCAGGCAGTTGCCGGTTCCCCCCGGGGGCCGGCCGGGGTCTTGCCGGGGCGCGTCTGGCGCTCGGCGCTCGGCGGGCAGCCGAACTGGGCCCGGTAGCAGCGCGAGAAGTGCGGCGGAGACTGGAAGCCGCACGCGGTCGTGATGTCGATGATCGGCATGGAAGTCTGCAGCAGCAGCTCGCGCGCGCGACGCAGGCGCATCTGCAGGTAGTAGCGCTTGGGCACGCAGTTGAGGTGCCGCTTGAAGAGCCGCTCGATCTGGCGCCGCGACAGGCCGGTGGCCGAGGCGATCTCATCGAGCGACAGCGGCTTCTCAATGTTCTCTTCCATCAGCTGCGCCACCTTGATGAGGCTCTCGTGGCTGACGCCGATCTGCGCCCGCAGCGGTACGTACTGGCGGTCGCGGTCGCTGCGCACGCGATCCACGATGAACTGCTCGGAGATCAGCTGCGAGACGTGCGCGCCGAGCTTGGACTCCACGAGGTTCAGCATCAGGTCCAGCGGCGCGACGCCACCGGAACAGGTGAAGCGGTCGCGGTCGATGCTGAAGAGCTGGTCGCTAAGCTGGATGCGCGGGAATTCCTCGCGCAGCGCGGAGAGATTCTCCCAGTGGATCGTGGCGCGGTAGCGGTCGAGGAGCCCCGCCTTGGCGAGCGCGTATCCGCCGGTGCACAGTGCGCCGAGCGGCACGCGGCGTTCGGCCAGGCGCTTCAGCGCCGCGAGCATCTTGGGCGAGACGGCCGCCTGCACGTCGACCCCGCCGCACACGAACAGGATGTCCACGGCGCCCACCGTGTCGAGGGCGATCGTCGGAGACAGCTGCAGCCCGTTGCTCGCCGGCACGGGTGCGCCATCGAGGCTCGCGATCGACCACTCGTACACGCCCTGGCCGGTGATGATGTTGGCCATGCGCAGCGGCTCGACGGCGTTCGAGAGCGCGATCATCGAGTAGCGCGGGAGCGTCAGAAACGCGAACTTGCTGCGGGGGAGTGCCACGTGCCGGATTTTACGCCTTTCTTGCCTGATTGCGACAGGGGGTCGATCCGACGCGTTGAAGGCCGCCCCGGACGGCCGAATTGGGCCTACGCCGGACCGTGCTAGTCTTCCCTGTCGGGCTCCAAGGCCTGCGCCGAAAAAGACGCGAACCCATTCGCCCGTGACCCAGCCCGCCGAAGTCTTCGTCAGCTACTCCCGCGAGGACCTGCCCCGCGTATCCGAACTGGTCGCCCGCCTGCGCGAGGCCGGCGTCTCGCTGTGGATCGACCAGGGCGGCATCGATGCCGCGACCCTCTGGAGCGAGCAGATCGTGAACGCGCTCGAGGGCGCCAAGGCCCTGCTGCTCATGGTGAGCGAGGCGGCAGTGCAGTCGCACAACGTGGCCAAGGAGGTCGTGCTCGTCAGCGAGCGCAAGGGGCACATCCTGCCCGTGCACCTCGAGCCCACGGTGATCCCGACCGCGCTCAAGTACCCGCTCGCCGGTATCCAGCACGTCGAGTACTACCGTGACCCCAGGGCGGGCCAGCAGGCCATCCTGCGGGCGCTCGAGAGAATCGGGGTGCGCACGATGGCCACCGCCCCGGCGGTGCCACGGCCCGCGGCCGCCCCCGCAGATGCACCCGCCGCGCCGTCTGCCGCCAGCAGCGAGCGCGGCGCGCTTGCGGTGATGCCCTTCGACAACATCAGCCCGGACCAGGAGACCGATTACTTCAGCGACGGGCTGACCGAGGAGCTGATCGCGCGCCTGTCGCTGGTGAGCGAGATCGAGCTGATCTCGCGCTGGGCGACCAAGCAGATGAAGGATCGGAAGGCCGACGCGCGGGCCCTGGGGGCCGAGCTCGGCGCGCGCTACATCGTCGGCGGCAGCGTGCGCCGCTTCCAGGATTCGGTGCGCATCACGGTGCAGCTGGTGGATACCCAGACCAACCGGCAGCTCTGGGGCACGACCTACAAGGGCAAGCTCGATGACATCTTCGACATCCAAGAGCAGGTCGCGCAGCAGATCGTCGAGGCCCTGAAGCTGAAGCTGTCCTTCGCCGAGAAAATCTCGCTCACCAAGCGCCAGACCGGCAACGTGCAGGCCTACGATCTGTACCTGCGCGGCCTCGACTACATGTACCGCATGACCAAGCGCAGCATGGAGTACGCCATCCAGCTGTTCGAGAAGGCGATCGAACTCGACCCGCGCTACGCGGCCGCCTACGCCGCCTGCTCGAGCGCCTGCGGGCAGATGTACCAGTATTTCTCGCGGGACGAGGAGCACCGCAACCGTGCGCAGGAGCTGAGCTTCAAGGCGCTCATGTACGACGGCAACCTGCCGGAGGCCTACACGGCGATGGGCCTGTCATACTTCCTCTGGGACAAGCTGGACGAGGCGGGCGCCTCCAGCCGCAAGGCCGTCGAGCTGAATCCTGACGACTTCGTGGCCCACTGGACCCTCGGCCGCATCCAGTTCACCAACGGTGAGCTCGAGGAGGCGTACCGGGAGTTCCAGCGCGTGATCGAGCTCAAGCCGACTTTCTTCACCGGCTACCTGGATTTCGCCATGACCTGCGAGCGCCTCGAGCGCCTCGCGGAGTCGCGCGCCGCACGCGCGCGGCTCATGGAGCTGATACCGACGTACCTGCTGCAGAATCCCGACGACTCGCGGGCCCGGGTGATCTACGCGGTGTCGCTCTCGGAGGTGCAGCGCACGGACGAGGCGCTTAAGGAGACGGCGAAGGCGCTCGAGCTGAGTCCGGATGACCCGCTGATCCTCTACAACTGTGCCTGTGTCTATGCGCGCCTCGGCCAGACGCGGCGTGCCCTGGACACCTTGCTGAAGTCGGGCACCGCCCCGGTGAATCCCGGCTGGATGGCGAACGACCCGGACCTCGCATCGCTGCGCAACGAGCCCGACTTCGTCAAGATACTGGAGAATGCCCGGCACTGACCGTCGAGATGCGCCCAGCGCGCCGCTTTGCTGTAATGTTGGCCCCATAATTATTAAATAACGGGCCAAGAATCCGCGATGGCGAATCTGCTCGAATCCCGCTCGATTGACTACGTTCCGCTCGCCGAGCGCCACGGCAAGGTCTGGCACCTGTGGCCCGTGTGGTTCGCCGGCGATGCCCACATGGCGACGGTGGCGGTCGGGGTCCTCGGCATCACCATGGGCGGCAACCTCCTGTGGACCTCGGTCGCAGTCATCCTCGGGTGCCTGCTCGGCACCTTCTTCATGGCCTTCCACTCGACTCAGGGACCGCAGCTCGGCCTCCCGCAGATGATCCAGTCGCGCCCCCAGTTCGGTTACACCGGGGCGCTCCTGGTGTGGGGCGTGGCGATGGTTTCCTACATCGGCTACAACGCCTTCAACCAGGTGCTGGCTGGCCAGGCAATCCACCAGCTCTACCCGCACATCGCGGCGACGTCGCCCACGGCGATTACCGTCTTCGCGCTCTTCGCCCTGGTGCTCGCCGCAATCGGCTACGACAAGATCCACCTCGCGCAGCGCGGCTTTGCGTACCTCATGATCGCGATCCTGGTCGTGTTCACGGTCGGCGGGGCGCTGGTGCTCAAGTTCCCCGCACAGCAGTGGGATCCGGCCGGCTTCAAGGGCGTTCCCTTCCTCGCCCAGCTGTTCGCGGCCGCCTCCTACCAGCTCAGCTGGTCGATCTATGTCTCGGACTATTCGCGCTACCTGCCACGTGACGTCGGCGTGCGCGAGTCGTTCTGGTGGACCTATCTCGGCGCGCTGATCGGCGGGGCCTGGATGATGCTCGTGGGGACGGCCGCTGCGGCCTTTGCCCCGAAGCTCGAGATGGCGGCCGCCATGGAGGCAGCCGCCGACCAGCTGTTCCCGGGCTTCGGCAAGGTGCTGCTGGTCGGTGCGGTACTGGGGCTGGTATGCGTTTCGACCCTCAATTTCTACGGGGCCTCGCTCACCCTCCTGAGCGTCGCCGATACCCTGAAGCCGATCCGCAGCACGGTGACCAAGCGCATGGTGACCTTGGGCATAGCGTTCGTCGCGAGCACCTCGATCGCGCTCGCCTCCTCCAGCAGCTTCGGCGCGCGCTTCTCCGACCTGCTGTCGGTCCTGCTGTACCTCTTCACGCCGTGGACGGCGATCAACCTCGTGGACTTCTACGTGGTGCGCAAGGGCCACTACTCGATCCGCGAGATCTTCAACCCGGATGGCATGTACGGGCGCTGGAACTGGCGCGGGCTCGCCGCCTACCTCGTAGGGTTCGTCGCCATGGTGCCGTTCTTCGTCACCGACGAGTGGAAGGGCCCGGTGGCGCGGGCGCTCGGCGGTGCCGATATTGCCATGCTCATCGGGCTGCCGGTGTCCGCGGCGGTGTACCTGTGGGCCTACCGCGGCTTTGACCTCAAGTCCGAGGAAGCCCGGGCCGCGGCGGCCGATGCGGGACTCGAGGAACAGGGCCTGCGCCCCGCCGCCAGGACTTAGCCGCCGCCATGCCCAAGATCGTGGACCACGACGAACGCCGCGACGAGATCGCCCTGGTCGCCTGCAAGGTGGTGGCCGAGCACGGCTTCGAGAAGGCGAGCATGGTGCGCATCGCGCGCGGCGCCGGCTACACGACCGGCATGCTGGCGCACTACTTCGACAGCAAGCAGGACATCGTCATCGCGGCGCTGCGCCTGATCCTCAGGCGCATCGACGAGCGCCTTACGCAGCCCGAGGATCCCGGCGGCGCGCGCCCGGACCTTCTGGCACTGCTCACCGAGGCGCTGCCCGTGGACGAGCACCGACGCACCGAGTGCGCGTTCTGGACCACGTTCTGGGGCCAGGTGAGCACCGACAGGCGCCTGAAGCGCATCAACAGCTGGGTGCACAAGGAGTACCTGCGGCTGTTCGAGCGCTGCCTCGCTCAGTGCTGGGCCGAGTGGGAGGCGTGGCCGGAGCCGGTGCGCGAGCAGGTGCTACGCTCGCTCGTGACCTTCATCAACGGTCTCACCGCCGGCGCGGTGGCCAATTCAGGCGACTGGCCGGCGGAGCGGCAGGTCGAGCAGTTGCGCCTGCAGCTGGCGCTGCTGCACGGCTGGGCGATGCACAACGCCGGGGCCACCCGCAGGGCTGCGGGCACCTGAACCGCTCAGGCGCCCGCAGCGCCCGCTACTGGATCGACTTGGTGTACTGCAACGTCACGGTGAACGGCTGCAGCGTCGCCGCCTGCGGGATCACGTTGCCCGCCTGGTTGTACTGCGCGTAACCCACGTAGCCGATGTCACCCAGGTTCGGCTTGGAATTGGTGATGTTGCGGAAGTTGAGCGCCAGCTCCTGCAACCCGTGGCTGACGCCGACGCGAGCGTTCAGCAGCGAGTAGCCCGCGCGCGTGGCCTCCGATCCGGCGCCGCCCACCAGGAGCGCCACGCTGTTGCCGGTGTAGCTGTAGTCTGCCGAGAGGAAGCCGTCGGTGCCGCCCGAGGTGATCGGCTGCGAATACACCGCGCCGACCGAACCGGTGAAGGCCGGCACGCCGCTGATGCGCGATCCGGCGAGCACGCCGAGGCTGCCGAGCGCGCCCGGGTCGGTGACGTTGGTGTCCTCGTACCCGAGGCCGAGCCGGAAGTTCAGTCCCCCGACGATGCGGCCATTCGCCTCGATCTCACCGCCACGGATGCGCGCCTTGCCGCCATTGACCTGCAGGTAGTAGCCGCAGGCAAGACCGACCTGTTGCTGCAGGTTGCTCCACTCGATGTCGTAGGCCGCCGCCGAGATCAGGAAGCGCGGCAGCTGCACCTTGGTGCCCACCTCGTAGGTCCACAGGGTGTCGGACTTCAGGTGCGTGATGGCATCGACCGGCAGTCCCGGCTGTTCGCAGAAGGTGAGGAACGGCTGGGCACCGCCGGCGCGAAAGCCCTTGGAGGCCGAGCCGTACACCATCACCTCGTCGCTCGCCTGGAAGGAGAGCGCCGCCTTGGGGTTGATCCCGCTCTGGCTGTTGGACTGCGGCGCGCTCGGGGTGGGCCCGAAGTTCATGAAGCCGTCGGCGGTGTAGTCGGTCGTCTGGTTGAGCCAGTAGCCGCGCGCCCCGAAGGTGGCCGTGAGGCTGGGCAGGAACTTCCAGTACAGCTCGCCGAAGATCGACTTGTCCTCCTGCGTGCCCGGGTTGGTCTGCGTCCAGATCTCGTCCGTCGGCCAGGCCTGCGCGCCGTCGACCGTGGCGTTGGTCAGGCCCTGGGCGTAGGTCGGCGGGATCGTGAAGCGCGAGTGGGTATTGGCGTAGTAGAGGCCGAAGGTGCCGCTCACGTTGTGGATGGGATCGAAGGAGTAGCGCAGCTCGCTCGAGACCTGGTCGTGGTGGTGCTCGCCGTCCCACAGGTAGGGCTGCGAGGGGAGCCCGACCACCTGGTAGTAGCCGTTGAGCACCTGCTGCGTGCCGTAGCTGGAGTCCTCCACATCCTGCGTGTGACGGTAGAAGTAGCTGTTCGCCCACACGATCTGCCAGCCGGAGCCGGAGTACTTGATGTCGAGCGTCGGCATCGTCCAGGAGTCGGACGCATGCGATTGCACGTTGAAGGCACGGTCGATGGTGTACTGCGGGCTGAAGCCCGGGAGCGGCGCGAATGCGGTCGGGAACCCGTGGTCGGTCGAGTCCTGGAACATGACGCGCAGCTTCACGTCGAGCGCGTCGGTGAACTTCCACAGGAGAGCTGCCGAGCCGCCGTACGCGGCCATGGCACCCTGGTCACCGACGCTGGTGCGCGCGCAGCTCGCGAACGGGTCTCCGGCGCACGCGCTGTTGGGGTCGGACGGGTAGGTGCGGGTGAGGTAGCCCGCATCGTGGTTGCCGAACAGGACCACGCGCAGCGCCGCGGTGCCCGGCACCAGCACGATGTTGCCGATGAGGTTGCCACCGCCGTCGGCACTGCCGCCACCGGAGGTCGCGCCGAGCTCGCCCATGAGGCCGTAGCCATTCTCGGTGAGGTTCGGCTGGTGAGTGATGAGGCGCACGTTGCCGCCGAGGGAGCTCTCGCCGTAGAGGGTGCCCTGTGGACCCTTCAGCACCTCGATGCTTGCGAGATCAACGACGCGCGGGTCAATCGAGCCCGGCACCGGGGTGTCGTCGATGTAGAAGCCGGTGGCGCCGGCGGTGCCAAACAGGTTCTGCCCGGTGATGCCGCGGATGGCGATGGTGCGCGCATCGGCGATGCCCGTCGGGCCGCCGCCGTAGCTGAAGGACATGTTGGGAGTCTTGCTGGCGTAGTCGCCGAAGGACTCGATGTTGTAGTCCTTGAGCGTCTCGGCGGTGAAGGCGGTGATGCTGGTCGGCACCGCGGCGATCGATTCCTCGCGCTTTCTGGCGCTGACGACGATGGTCTCGATCGGGCCGGAGCTCTCGCTCGCGGCCTGCTCCTGGGCGGCCGCCGGTGCGCCGACGGTGAGGCTCAGCGCCCCGAACGCGGCGAGAACTGCGCCGTACAGACCCCTGACAACTGTCATCGACTTCATGTTGAAACTCCCCTGCATCGGTCGATTTGGAATTGAGCGCAGCCGGCTAGTGGGTCGCAGCACCCTGGGGCGCTGCGGCCAGGAAAGCGTTGATGAGGGCGGCGCAGGCCGCCGGGTCTTCCCAGAACGGGTTGTGCCCCAGGCCCGCGAGGATCTTCACCTGCGCGTGGGGCAGGGCCTCGATGAGTGTCTGGCGCACCTCATCCTGCATGATCGGGTCCTTGGACCCCCAGATCAGGAGCGTGGGTGAAGCAAGCTTCGGCAACGTGCGCTGCAGGTCGGCGTCCGTCACGCCCTGGTCGAGCACCGCGAGCCACACCCGTAGCGGGATGGCCGCGGCATCCTTGCGCTGGCGCCTGAGGAAGTCCGCATCGACCGGAGTGGGCGAGGACCACCACTCGACCATGAACGGCGAGTCCGGATCGATCGGCTCCTTGAGCTTGCGGATCTCGCTGGCGAAATCGTAGGCGGGCTTCCTGGGCATCGTGCCCGCGCGGTGGCCGCCGGTGGAGGCGATCAGCACGACGTGGCCGGTGTGCTCCGGCCAGGCTTCCGCGAAGGTCTGCGCAATGATGCTGCCGAGGGAGTGCCCCACGATGTCGGCGCGCTGCACGTGGAGCGCATCCATGAGCAGCTTCACGTCGTAGGCGAAGTCGTAGCGGGTGTAACAGCACTCGGGCTTGGACGAGGCACCGTGGCCGCGGATGTCCACGAGTATCAGGCGCAGCTTCGGGTCGAGGTACGGCACCAGCGGCACCCAGTCGCGTGCGTTGTCGGTGTAGCCGTGGATCAGGATGACCGGCTGCCCGTGCGGATTGCCGAGCGGCACATAGGCGAGGGTCTCGCCGTTCGGGAGGCGCACCTCTTTCTTCAGCGCATCGAAGGTGTCGAGGTCGATGGGCTTGGGCGCGCACAGCGCCGGGCGGGCCAGTGAAAGGGTGACGAGGAGGGCCGCCGCCAGCAGTGCGGCCGCCTTTGAGACAAGACCCGTTTCGAGCCTGGATGACACGCGGTCTTTGCGCCCGTGCTTAATATTATGCCATCGATAATATATAGCGCCTCTGGTGGCCGCAACACTATACGACCATATAAATCAGTACTATACGGCCGTATAAGGCGTGGTCGCGGCAGTCCCGGCGCGCCCCCTTAGAATCCCGTTTCGCTCGCGCGGTCTCTGTGAAGAGGTGAGGGGACATGGCGTTGATCATCACGACATCAAAAGCCGACGGTGCGGCAGAACGGGTGCGACGCGCGCTCATCGTCACCACCGTAGCGCTCATCGCTGCGTGCAGTGCGGGAGCGCCGCACGGCGGCTCCGCTCCCGGGCGGGCTGCGCTCCTGAACCAGCTGAAGACCTGTCTTGACCTGATCGATGCCGGCCAGCCGCCGCAGCGCAATTGGCCCTGCCTGCAGGCGAAGCTCACGCCGTTGAATGGCATCGGCCGGGCCGAGCTGGTCGCGGCCCTGGGGCCGGCGACCTGGTGCTATGGGATGCCGATGAACTTTCCGGGGCCGAACGGGGATTGCGGCGTGCACTGGAACCCGGCCTGGGACTTCATCGCCCACCGGCGCACCGCCGCCGGCGGCGATCACGATCTGATCTGCATCGCCGACAAGACCGAGCACTGCACCCGGGTGGTGTGGTCGACGCCGCTGTGAGGCGGCGTCCCGGGTCTTAAGCCTTCAGGTCGTTGTTGTCCGGGTCGTAGGGCGACTCGCGCAGCACCGTGGCCTGTTTCCGCTCGCCCAGGATCAGGATCGACAGCGGCGTCCCCGGCTCTGCGTACTCGGCCTTCACGTAGCCGATGGCCAGGCTCTTCTTGATGTGGTGGCCGTAGTAGCCGGACGTGGCGCGCCCGATCATCTTGCCGCTCTTGTCGAACAGCGGCTCGTTGCCGAGCGGGTCGGCGTCGGTGACCCCGTGCACCTCGAGCGTCACGAAGCGGTTCGGTACGCCCGCGGCCAGCTGTTTCTCGAGCGCTTCCTTGCCGATGAAGGTGCCCTTCTTCATGCGCACGAACCGGTCCAGGCTCGCCTCGAAGGGCGTGTAGTCCGGCGTCATGTCGCTGCCCCACATCCGGTAGGACTTCTCCATGCGCAGCGACTCCATGGCGCGCATGCCGACCATGCCGATGCCGTGGCTCGCGCCGGCCTCGAACAGCGCATCGAACAGGCCGTGCGCATACTCGATCGGGAAGTGCAGCTCCCACCCCAGGGAGCCGACGAAGTTCACGCGCAACGCGTACACGTCGACGGCGAGGGCCGCCTCGATGGTCTGCGCCGTGAGCCATGGGAAGTTGTCGTTGTCGAGCGGGGTATCGGTGAGCTGGGTGAGCACCGCACGCGACTTGGGACCTGCGACCACGAAGCAGCCGCGGGTGTTGGTGATGTTGCGCAGCGACACCGAGCCGTCGCGCGGCAGCTTCTTCTGCAGGTAGTCGCCGTCGAAGCGCTCGGCCGCGCCGGCGCTGACCACGTAGAAGTGCTGGTCGGCCACCTTGGTGATCGTGAACTCCGAGCGGATGCCGCCGCGCGGGGTGAGCGCGTGCGACAGGGCCATGCGGCCGATCTTGGCCGGCACCTTGTTCGCGACCAGGGTGTCGAGCCAGGCCTCGGCCCCGGGGCCGGTCACCTCGTGCTTCGTGAAGGGCGTCAGGTCGATGATGCCGACCTGCTCGCGCATCAGCTGCACTTCGCGCCCGACGTGAGGGAAGTAGTTGCTGCGGCGGAAGCTCCACTCATCCTTGCGCGCGACGCCCTGCGGGGCGAACCAGGTGGCCCGCTCCCAGCCGTAGCGCTGGCCCCAGACCGCGCCCTTGGCGCTCAGCTTGTCGTACACGGGACTGGTCTTGGCCGGGCGCGCGTCCGGGCGCTCTTCGTCCGGGAAGTGGATCGTGAAGACGTTGCGGTAGGTCTCCTCGTTCTTCTTCACCACGTAGCGCTTGCTGGTGTAGGCGCCGTAGCGCCGCGGGTCGACGGCGAGCATGTCGATGCCCGGCTCGCCCTCCGTGATCCATTCGGCGAGCTGCCATCCCGAGCCGCCGGCGGCGGTGATGCCGAAGCTGTGGCCTTCGTTCAGCCACACGTTCGGTACTCCCCAGGCGGGACCTATGAGGGGGCTGCCGTCCGGGGTGTACGAGATCGGGCCGTTCACGATGTCCTTGATGCCGCAGTTCTCCAGCGCCGGTACGCGGCGGGTCGCCGCCTCGACGTGGGGGACCAGGCGATCGAGGTCGCCCGGGAAGAGGCTGCGGCCGAACCAGTCCGGGACGCCATCGGCGAAGCGTGCCGGCGCCCCCTTCTCGTAGGGGCCCAGGATCCAGCCCATGCGCTCCTCGCGCAGATAGTAGGACTCGTCGGACTCGCGCAGCACCGCGAGCTCCTTGCCGCCCTTCTGGCGGTATGCCTTCAGCTCCGGGGATTCGTCATAGACGATGTACTGGTGCTCGACGGGGATTGCCGGCACGTTGAGGCCGAGGAGCTGGCCGGTCTGGCGGGCGTAGTTGCCGGTAGCCAGCACCAGGTGCTCGGCGGTGATGTCGCCCTTGGAGGTCTTGACCTTCCACTCGCCGGAAGGGGTGCGCTCGATGGCCTGCGCCTCGGTGTGTTCGTAGATCTCCGCCCCGCCGGCGCGGGCGCCCTTGCGCAGCGCCATGGTGAGGTCGGCCGGCGCGATGTGGCCGTCATCAGGATGGTAGAGCGCGCCGATGATCGCCGGCGTATCGCCGCTGCCGCCGAGCTCCGCGAGCGGCCACAGCTCCTTGACGCGCGCCGGGGTGATGATCTCGAACGGGACGCCGATCGTGTTCGCCGTGCCGCAGTACTTCTGGTACTCGTCCATGCGTGCCTTGCAGGTCGCAAGGCGCAGGTTGCCTGAGACGTGGAAGCTGACGTCCTGGCCAGTCTCCCCGGGGAGGCGCTTGTAGAGGTCCACCGAGTACTTGTGGAGCTGGCCGACGGTGTAGCTCATGTTGAAGAGCGGCAGGAGCCCTGCGGCGTGCCAGGTCGAGCCGGCAGTGAGCTCGGTGCGCTCGATGAGCGCGACGTCCTTCCAGCCCTTCTTCGTCAGGTGATAGAGCGTGCTTACGCCGACCACGCCACCGCCGATGACAAGGACCCGAACATGCGTCTTCACGGCTGATTTCTCCGCATAAAATGCGCGGCAGCAGGCAGCGCTGCCGGTGATGGAGTCAGTGTAGCCCGCGGTCCCCGACCCGGGACTCCAATTGCGACGGGCCCTTGTCTAAATCGTCCCGCGGGCGCTCTCCGCGAGGAACTGGGTGACATAGGGGGCAAACGAGCGCCACACCTCGAGACGGAACTCGTCGACCCCGGTGCGCCACAGGACCACCTCGGCCTTGGCGAGCACGGTGCGTGTGCACATCCCGACCGGGAAGGCGCGGTCCGAGAGGTCGAGCGGGCAGCCGCTGGCGAGGAGGGTCGTGGCCACATCGCCGTGGACGAGCAACCCCACCTGTCGGTGGCTGACGTCGACGAGCGAGTGGGGCCGTCCCTCGAGCGCGCGCGCCAGCCGGTCGGCGAGGCCCTCCTGGCCCTCGGGCGCGATCAGGAGCCACTCGTCGGGACCCAGCCACAGGGCCGCGCGCTCGCCGCTGGTGCCCGCGCGGCAGGCCTCGGCGGGGACCGGCAGGCCGAGCGCGGCCTCGGCCGCCGCGCGGACGGGTTCGTCACCGCGCAGCACCCACCGGCAGACGTCCGGGAGCATGCGCAGCCAGCGATTCTCGTCCACCAGCGGCGCGGTGCGCGCGTGCGCGAGATCAGCCATTGATGCGCTCCCCCTTGGGATCCAGGAACACCGTGCCGGTAACCTCGACGGCCACCTCGCCGTGCTCGGTGGGCACGTACAGGGTCTGCCCCGTGCGCGCGCGACCCCCGGACACCAGGCCCATCGCGATCGACCGACCGAGGTTGGCGCTGAAGTAAGAGGAGGTGACGAATCCGAGCGGGCGGGTGGGCACGGGCGCGCCGGACTGGGCCAGCACCTGGGCGCCTTCCTCGAGCACAACCGCGCCGTCGCGGGTGGTGAGGCCCACCAGTTGCCGGCGCTCTGGCGCACTCATTGCGGGGCGCGCGAGCGAGCGCTTGCCCACATAGTCGGGCTTGCTCTTGCCGACCGCCCAGCTGAGTCCGGCATCCTCGGGCGTGACGGTGCCATCGGTATCCTGGCCCACGATGATGTAGCCCTTCTCGGCCCGCAGGACGTGCATGGCCTCCGTGCCATAGGGCGTCATGCCATGGGCCTGGCCGCGCTCGTAGATGGCTTCCCACACGGCGCGCCCGAAGTCGGCGGGCACGTTGACCTCGTAGCCGAGCTCGCCGGTGAAGCTGACCCGGAAGAGTCGCATCGGCACGCCCAGGATGTGCCCGCGCGCGACGCTCATGTGCGGGAAGGCCGCCGGGGCGAGATCCACGTCGACGAGGCCCTCGAGGACCGCGCGCGCCTTCGGGCCCTGCACCGCGATCACCGCCCACTGTTCCGTGGTGGAGGTGAGCCACACCTTCAGTTCATTCCACTCGGTCTGCAGGTAGTCCTCCATCATCGCGAGCACCCGCGGCGCGCCGCCCGTGGTGGTGGTGACGTGGAAGACCTGGTCGCTGATGCGCGCAACTACACCGTCGTCATAGATGAAGCCGTCATCGCGCGTGAGGATGCCGTAGCGACAGCGGCCCACCGCGAGCGAGTTCCAGGCATTCACGTAGAGCCGGTTCATGAACGTGACCGCATCGGGCCCGACCACCTCGATCTTGCCGAGGGTCGAGGCGTCGAAGATGCCGCAGCCGGAGCGTGCTGCGCGGCACTCGCGGTTGACGGCGGCGTGCATGTCCTCGCCGGAGCGCGGGAAGTAGCGCGCTCGCTTCCACAGGCCGACGTCCTCGAACACCGCGCCGCGGGCCGCGGCCCAGTCGTACATGGGCGTGCGCCGCACCGGGTCGAACAGTTCCCCGCGCTGCAGGCCCGCGAAGCTGCCGAAGGTGACCGGCGTGTAGGGCATGCGGAACGTCGTCAGTCCCACCTGCGGCGGGGTGCGCTTCAGGGCACTCGCGACGATCCCGAGGGCGTTGAGGTTCGAGGTCTTGCCCTGGTCGGTCGCCATGCCGGTCGTCGTGTAGCGCTTCACGTGCTCGATCGAGCGGAAACCCTCCCGCAGGGCGAGCGCCAGGTCCTTGGAGGTCACGTCGTTCTGCCAGTCGACGAAGGCGCGGCCGCGGACGCGCCCGTTCACCGGGAGTGCGCCGCTGAAGCCTGCGCTCTGGGCCGGGGCGGGCGCGACCTGCGCGCTCGCGCGGCCGGCGGCGCCGCCCGGGTCGACGCCCGAGCGCCTCGGGTCGAGCGCATCGCGGGCGGCGGCGGCCCCCGCGGCGGAGCCGTCGCCCACGGCGGCTTCGAGGCCGAACACGCCGCGGCACGCACCGGCACTGCGGCAGCGCTCGGGGCTGGCGCCGGGCAGGAAGACCTGCAGCGCCTCGCTCCAGTCGAGCTTGCCGCGCGACTGCGAGTGCAGGTGCACGCTCGGGGTGAAGCCCCCGGACATCAGCACCAGGTCGCATGGCTGCGTCTGGCGCTCGGCGAGTCCGCCATCCGTGCGGCGCGCGAGCTCGATGGCATTCACGCGGCGGCGACCCTGGGTGGCAAGGACGCACGCATCGTTGAGGACCGGGATGCCGGCCGCGCGCGCCCGTTCGCCGGCTGCGCCGGCGGCGCGGGTGTCGGCGATGCACGCGATGAAGACTCCCGCGTCCTGCAGGTCCAGGGCGGCCTGGTAGGCGGCATCGTCGGCTGTCACCAGCACCGCGCGCGTGCCCGGGAGCACGCCGTAACGGTTCAGGAAGGTGCGCGCAGCCCCGGCGAGGAGAATTCCCGGACGGTCGTTGCCGGAGAACACCAGGGGCCGCTCGATCGCGCCGGCACCGATCACCACCTCACGCGCCCGTACCTGCCACTGCCGCTCGCGCGGGGCATCGGGGGACGGGGTGGCCAGGTGGTCGGTGATCCGCTCGCTCAACGCCACGAGGTTGTGCGGGAAGTAGCCGAACGCCGTGGTGCGGGTGAGCACCGTGACCCGCGGGTTCGAGGTGAGCGCCGCGAGGGCCTGCGTGAGCCACTGCGTGGCCGGCCGTCCCTCGATGAGCGCGCTGCTGCCGGCGGCATCGCTCAGGAGCGACCCGCCCGCCTGGGCCTGCTCGTCGGCGAGGATCACGCGCGCCCCCGCCTGCGCCGCAGCGGTGGCGGCCGCGAGGCCTGCAGGTCCTGCGCCGACCACCAGCACGTCGCAGTGCGCGAAGCGGTTGGCGTAGCGGTCCGGATCGGGCAGCGTCGGGGCCGTACCTAAGCCGGCGGCGGCACGGATGCGCGGCTCGTAGAGCGAGTACCAGGCACGGCGCGGCCACATGAAGGTCTTGTAGTAGAAGCCGGCCGGGATGAAGGGCGAGAAGAAGTCGTTGATCGCGCCCACGTCGAAGCGCAGCGAGGGCCAGCGATTCTGGCTCTCGGCGACCAGGCCCTCGTAGATCTCGACCTGCGTGGCGCGCAGGTTCGGCGTCACGCGCGCGGCGTCGCGGCGCACCGTGACCAGGGCGTTGGGCTCCTCGGGCCCCGCGGCCAGCAGCCCCCGCGGCCGGTGATACTTGAACGAGCGGCCCATCAGGTGCACGCCGTTGGCGAGGAGCGCCGAGGCCAGCGTGTCGCCCGCGAAACCCTGGTAGCGGCGCCCGTCGAACTGAAAATGCACGGGACGGCCGCGATCGACCTGGCCGCCGTGCCCGGTGCGAAGTCCCTCGATCACCGCGTGCCTCCGGCCGCCGGGCGCGGCTCGCCGACCTTGTAGGTCGCGAGGAAGTGATCCGTGGTCGTGTCGCGCAGCGCGTTGAAGAAGCGCCCGCAGCCCCGGGTGTGGCGCCAGCGCTCCGCGTGCACGCCGCGGACGTTGTCGCGGCGGTAGAGGTAGTCGGCCCAGTCCTGCGCTTCGACGCCGGCGGGTTGCGCCGGGCGGGCGATGTGGGCCTGGCCGCCGTAGACGAACTCCGGTTCCGGGCGTTCGCCGCAGTAGGGGCAGTTGATCAGGAGCATGGTGCGGACCTAGTGCGCCACCGCCGCCGCGGCCGCCTCGTCGATGAGGTTGCCGTCGCGGAAGCGCTCGAGCGTGAAGGGTGCGTTGATCGGGTGCGGCTCGTCGCGGGCGATCGTCCAGGCGAACACGTGTGCGGAGCCGGGCGTCGCCTTGAAGCCGCCGGTGCCCCAGCCGCAGTTGACGTAGAGACCGGGCACGGGCGTCTTGCCGATGATCGGGGAGCGGTCCGGGGTCACGTCGACGATGCCGCCCCAGCTGCGCAGCATCTTCATGCGGCGGAACATGGGGAACAGCTCGCAGATCGCCTCCAGCGCGTGGCTGGTGATGTGCAGGCCGCCACGCTGGGTGTACGAGGTATAGGCATCCGTGCCGGCGCCGATCACCAGCTCGCCCTTGTCGGACTGGCTGATGTAGGCGTGGATGGTGTTGGACATCACCACGCACGGAAAGCAGGGCTTGACCGGCTCGGACACCAGGGCCTGGAGCGGATAGCTCTCCAGCGGCAGGTGCACGCCGGCGAGTTTCATCACGACGCTGGTGTTGCCGGCGGCGGAGACCCCGATGCGGGGGGCGTGGATCGTCCCGCGCGTGGTCTCGACGCCCGCGACCCGGCCGGAGGGGTCCTTGAGGATCCCGGTGACCTCGCAGTTCTCGATGATGTCGACCCCGAGCGCATCGGCGGCGCGCGCGTAGCCCCAGGCGACCGCGTCGTGCCGCGCGGTGCCACCACGGCGCTGCAGCGCGGCCCCGATGACGGGGTAGCGGATGTCGCCAATGTTCAGGGGCGGGCAGAAGGCCTTGGCTTCTTCCGGGGTCAGCCACTCGTTGTCCACGCCCGAGGCGCGGTTGGCATACACGTGGCGCTTGAACACCTGCATGTCGTGCACCGTGTGCGCGAGCATCATGACCCCGCGCGGGGAGAACATGACGTTGTAGTTGAGGACCTGGCTCAGGTCCCCCCACATCTTCACGGCGTGGTCGTAGAGCGCCGCGCTCTCGTCGAAGAGGTAGTTGGAGCGGATGATCGTGGTGTTGCGACCGGTGTTGCCGCCCCCGATCCAGCCCTTTTCAAGCACCGCGATGTTCGTGAAGCCGTGCTCGGCGGCCAGGTAGTACGCCGCGCCCAGCCCATGGCCGCCGCCGCCGATGATCAGCGCGTCATAGCTCTTCTTGGGTTCGGCGTTGCGCCATTGTGGCCGCCAGCCCTTCTGGCCGGTAAGCCCCCGCAGGAGCAGCGCAAGTCCGGAGAAGGGTTGCATCCGAGGGTCCGCCCGCTTCAGTGCGTGGGCGCGAATGATGCGCCCGCGTCCGTGACGGAAGTTAGCACCTGCGCGCCGACCGATTTGAACAAAAGCGACGCCGGGATGCCTCGCATGCCGCGCCCGTTCAGACCGGTTGGCAGATCCTCAGGAGGCGGCCCCCTTGATGGGGGTGTTGGGATTCACGTGCCGCACGAACTCGCTCACGTACTCGTTGGCCGGGCGCTCGATGATGTCGCGGCTGGTGCCGCTCTGGATGATGCGACCGCCCTCCATGAGGGTCACACGATCACCGAGCTTCAGGGCCTCGTCGAGGTCGTGGCTGACGAACAGGATCGTCTTGCGCACCCGCTCCTGGAGGGCCAGCAGCTCGTCCTGGAGCTTGCGCCGGATCAGCGGGTCGAGCGCCGAGAACGGCTCGTCCATGAGCAGGATGTCCGCATCGGTGGCGAACGCGCGCGCGAGTCCCACGCGCTGCTGCATGCCCCCGGACAGCTCGCTCGTGTGGCGGTCGGCCCATTGCGAGAGCCCGACGATCTCCAGCTGCCGCGCGACCATCTCGCGGCGCTGCTCTGGCGGATCCCCGCGCAGCTCGAGCGGGAACGCCACGTTCTCGCGCACGGTGCGCCAGGGGAGGAGCCCGAACTGCTGGAACACCATGGCGATGCGGCGGCGGCGGATGTGCCGCAGCGTATCCGGGTCGCACCCGACGCCGATGTCGACCGTCTGCTCGCCGTCGGCCACCAGCACCTGGCCGCGCGTCACCGGATTCAGGCCATTGGCGGCGCGCAGGAGCGTCGACTTGCCGGAACCCGACAGGCCCATGAGCACCGAGATCTCGCCGCGGACGACGGCGAGCGAGGCGCCGGCGACACCCAGGACGACGCCGGTCGCGCTGGCGATCTCGGCGCGGTTGCGGCCGGCATCGAGCGCGACGAGCGCCTGGGCGAGGCCCGCCGCCGCAGCGCTACGGCTCCTCCCCTTGGGCGGGAAGAGGATGTCGACGGCGCGGAACTCGAGCGCGGTGCTCATGCTCCACCGTCCCGGTCGGCCGGGCGCGTGATGCGATCGAGCACGATCGCGAGCAGCACGATGACAAAACCGGCCTCGAAGCCCATGCCGACCTGCACGCTGTTGAGCGCCCGCACGACCGGCACCCCGAGGCCCCCGGCCCCCACCAGGGCGGCGATGACCACCATCGAGAGGCTGAGCATGATGCATTGGGTGATGCCGGCGAGGATCGTCGGCGCGGCACTGGGCAGCTCCACCTTCCACAGGCGCTGTGCGGGAGTCGCACCGAAGGCGTCGCCCGCCTCGATGAGCGACTTCGGCACCGAGCTGATGCCGAGCTGCGTCAGGCGGATCGGGGCGGGCAGGGCGAAGATCACCGTCGAGATCAGGCCAGGCACGACCCCGAGCCCGAACAGCACGAGCGTCGGGATGAGGTAGACGAACGTCGGCAGCGTCTGCATGAGGTCGAGCACCGGGCGCAGTGTCGCGTACAGGCGCGGCCGGTGCGCGCACGCGACCCCGAGGGGTACGCCGATGAGGGTCGAGACCACGGCCGCGGCGATCACGAGCGACAGGGTCTCCAGCGTCGGCTCCCAGTAGCCCTGGTTCATGATGAAGAGCAGCGCGGCGATCACGAACCCCGCGAGCGCCCAGGAGCGGCGCAGGAAGTAGGCGAGCCCCGCGGCTCCCAGCACCAGGAGCGGGGAGGGGATGATGCGCAGCAGCGCGGTCAGGCCCTCGACGCCACCGCGGATCACCGCGGACACGCCATTGAAGATGAGGCTCCCGTGGGCCTTAACCCACTCGATGAACTGCGCCACGGTGTCCCCGACCGGGATCTTGTGGTCGGCGAGCCAGCGCTCGAGGCTCACGCGTGCGATCAGCTTGTCCGTGCCCAGCATGGCCGCCAGTGCCGGGCGCCCGTCGAAGGTCGCAACCCCCTGGAGCCAGGTGGCGACCGTGTCGGGGTTGGCTTTCAGGAAGCTTGCCGCCGCGACCTCCGGCGGCTGGTGCCGGTTCAGGATGTCGTCCATGACCCGGCTCTCCTGCCGGGTCGTGAAGGAAAGGTTCTTCAGCAGTCGCCCGAGGTTCGGGCATTCGCGGGTGAAGCCGGCGCGGGTGTTGGTATAAACCGTCGCCTCCCCGTAGTGCGGCCCGAAGACGCTGTCCCCGCCATCGAGGTAGCGGATGTCGAACCGCATGTTCATCGGGTGCGGGTCCCAGGCGAGGAACACGATCGGCCGGTGCGCGCGCACCGCGCGCTCGACTTCGGCCAGCATCCCCTGTTCGCTCGACTCGACCAGCTTGAACGAGCCCAGGCCGAAGAGGTTCCGGTTGATCATCGACAGCACCAGGTGGTTGCCGTCGTTGCCGGCCTCGATCCCGTAGATCGATCCGTGCAGTGGTGTGGCGAAGCGCTCGATGTCGGCGAAGGTCCTGAGGCCGGCATCGTAGGCGTAGGCCGGCACGGCGAGGGTGTACTTGGCGCCCGTGAGGTTCGCGCGGCCAACCTCGATCGAGCCGTCCTCGATGTAGGGGCGGCGATCGCGCTCCTGCACCGGCATCCAGTTGCCGAGGAACACGTCGAGGTCCTTATGGCGGAGCGAAGCGAAGGCGACGGGCACCGAGAGCACCGTGATCGTGGGGCGGTAGCCGAGTCGCGTGAGCAGTGCGCTGAACACCGCGGTGGTGGCGGTGACGTCCGTCCAGCCGATGTCGGGCAGGCGCACGAGCTGGCACTGCGGCGGGTCGCGTACCAGGGCCGGTGCGGAGCCTTCGGCGGCCGCCCGTTGCGTCCCGGTGAGGAGCAGGAGGAGGGTGGACGCTACGAGCAGCGACGTGCGGGGCCGGACGGCGTTGGAATGTCGCATGCGTTCTCCCGCGCGTGAGCGGCGCGTTCCGGGCTTGACCGCCGCGCCCCCCGACTTCATCATTCTTGTCCGGTCTTGAATAGCCGTTTAATCGAACCGCTGTCAAGTCCGTGAATCATTGGCAAGTCCCTGTAGGGACTGGAAGTATCGCCGCCCGGAGCGCAAGACTCAGAGGCCGTCACGGCCCCCCCGGCGCGCGTCTTGGGAGCGTGGCATTGAACAGGCAATCAACCACACCTCGGGATACGGTCTCGCGTCCGGCACCTCCGGTCCGGGACGAGGCCGAGGAGGCTCGCCGTAGCCAGCTGATCGAGGTGACGATCGACAGTCTCGCGGAGGTGGGCTACGTCGGCACCACGCTCGCCGAGATCGCCCGCCGCGCTGGGGTGTCCCCCGGGCTCGTGGCCCACTACTTCGACGACAAGGACGGGCTGCTGGAGGCGGCCTTCCGTAAGCTCGCCCGCACGCTCGCAAACCGCATGCGCGGCGTGCTGGCGATGGCACCCAGCCCGCGTGCGCGAGTGCAGGCGGTGATTGACACGAACCTCGCACCCGAGGAATTCGACAAGCGCACCGGCACCGCCTGGCTCGCCTTCTGGGGGCAGGTCCTGCACGTGGCCGGCCTCAAGCGCGTCCAGACCGCTTACCAGAAGCGCATGCTGTCCAACCTGCGCAGCGACCTGAAGCAGATCATTCCCACGGACGAGGCACGCACCCTGGCCTCGATGATCGCGGCCATGATCGACGGCGTGTGGTTGCGCGCGGCGCTCTCGGAATGGCAGGAGGCCGACAGCGGCGGCGCCCGCGGCCTGCTGACCGCCTTCGTCGAAGGACGGCTCAAGGAACTCACCGCCGCCAGCGCGGGCGCGCGGCGGCCCCCCAGGGCCGAGACCTCCTTCCGGGTCATCAATCCCGCCACCGGCGAGGTGCTCGCGCGCCTGCCGATCGACGGGCCGGCCGAGGTGGATGCCGCGGTGGCGCGCGCCCAGGTGGCCCAGAAGCAGTGGGCCGCCCTCACGGGCGCCGAGCGCGGCCGGATCCTCCAGCGCGCCGCGCAGCTGCTGCGCCAGCGCAACGACGAGCTGGCGCATCTGGAGACTCTCAATACCGGCAAGCCCGTCCAGGAGACGCGCGCCGTGGACGTGCTCTCGGGCGCGGACTGCCTGGAGTACTACGCCGGCATCGCGGCGGGCATCGCCGGCGAGCACCTCGACCTGGGACCGAAGGCCTTCGGCTACACCCGCCGTGAGCCCCTCGGCGTGGTGGCGGGCATCGGTGCCTGGAACTATCCGATCCAGATCGCCTGCTGGAAGTCGGCGCCGGCGCTGGCCTGTGGCAACGCCATGCTGTTCAAGCCCGCCGAGCTCACCCCGCTGACGGCCGTCAAGCTCGAGGAAATCTACCTCGCCGCGGGGGTGCCCCCCGGGGTCTTCCAGGTCGTGCAGGGCCTCGCCGATACCGGGCGGCTGCTCACGCGCCACCCCCAGATCCGCAAGGTATCCCTCACCGGGGAGGTCGGGACGGGCAAGGCCGTGATGGCCGATGCGGCCGGCACGCTCAAGCAGGTCACGCTGGAGCTGGGTGGCAAGTCCCCGCTGATCGTGTTCGAGGACGCGAAGCTCGACAACGCGGTTGCCGGTGCGCTGCTCGGCAATTTCTACTCCGCCGGCGAAGTGTGCTCGAACGGGACCCGCGTCTTCGTGCACAAGCGCCTGCGCGGTGAGTTCATCGAGCGCCTGCGCGAGCGCACCCAGGCGATGAAGGTCGGCGATCCGCTGGATCCCGAGACGCAGGTCGGGGCGCTGATCTCCGAGGAGCACATGGACAAGGTCCTGGGCTTCATCGCGCGCGGCCGCTCACAGGGGGCGCGCCTGGTGTGCGGGGGCGCGCGCGTCACCACCGGGGCGCTGGCCCGCGGATACTTCGTGCAGCCGACCGTCTTCGATGGCTGCCGCGACGAGATGGACATTGTCCGCCAGGAGATCTTCGGGCCCGTGATGTCGGTGCTCGAGTTCGAGGACGAGGCCGAGGTGGTGGCCCGTGCCAACGCCACCGACTTCGGCCTCTCGGCGGCGGTCTTCACCCAGGACCTTACCCGCGCGCATCGCGTGATCGCGCAGCTGGAGGCCGGGACCTGCTGGATCAACCACTACAACATCACGCCCATCGAGCTGCCCTTCGGCGGCGTGAAGCTCTCCGGTCTCGGCCGGGAGAACGGTCGCGCCGCACTGGAGCACTACACCCAGCTCAAGAGCGTCTACGTGGCGCTCGCCGACATCGAGGCGCCCTACTAGCCCATGAGCGCCGCCGGTATGGAAACGTTCGACTACGTGATCGTAGGTGCAGGGTCGGCCGGTTGCGTGCTCGCGGACCGGCTCACCGAGGACGGGCGCAGCTCCGTGGCCCTCCTGGAGTTCGGCGGCTCGGACCGCTCGCTGTGGATCCAGATGCCCACGGCGCTGTCGATCCCGATGAACATGGAGCGCTACGACTGGCGCTATTACACCGAACCGGAGGCGAACCTCAACAACCGCCGCCTGCACACCCCGCGTGGCAAGGTGCTCGGGGGCTCCTCCTCGGTCAACGGCATGGTCTACGTGCGCGGCAACGCGCTCGACTACGAGGGCTGGGTCGAGCGTGGCGCCCGCGGCTGGGGCTACCGCGACGTGCTGCCGTACTTCAAGCGGGCTGAGCTGCGCGCCGGTGGCGGTAACGCCTACCGCGGCGGGGAGGGCAAGCTCGCCACCCGGCGTGGGCTCCTGACCAATCCGCTGCACGCCGCCTGGCTCGAGGCGGGCAAGCAGGCCGGTTACCCCTTCACCGAGGACATGAACGGCTTCCAGCAGGAAGGCGTCGGGTACATGGACATGACCGTCGGCGACGGGCGGCGCTGCAGTGCCGCCCGGGCCTACCTGCACCCGGCGATGGGGCGCGCGAATCTCAAGGTGCACACCCACGCGCTCGCGACGCGCGTCCTGTTCGAGGGGCGGCGCGCGGTGGGCGTGCGCTTCCGGCAGGGCGACCTGCGCGGCGAGGTCCGTGCGCGCCGCGAGGTGATCGTGTGCGCAGGTCCGATCAACTCACCGCAGCTCCTGAAGCTCTCCGGGGTGGGTCCCGGGGAGGAGCTCGCCGAATTTGGTATCGCGCCGGTCCACGACCTGCCCGGGGTCGGGGAGAACCTCCAGGACCATCTGGAGTTCTACTTCCAGATCGCCTCCCGCGAGCCGGTGACGCTCTTCAGCGAGATGTCCTGGTGGCGTCGTGCGCTCATCGGCATGCGCTGGCTCGCGACCCACGATGGGCTCGGCGCCAGCAACCACTTCGAGACCGGCGGCTTCATCCGCAGCCGGCCCGGCATCCCGTACCCGGACATCCAGTACCACTTCCTGCCGCTGGCCGTCAGCTACGACGGTTCCTCGCTCGCGAAGGAGCACGGCTTCCAGGCCCATGTCGGGCCGATGCGCTCGCGCAGCCAGGGCTCGGTGCGCCTGCGGTCGGCGGAACCCCAGGACAAGCCGAAGATCTTCTTCAACTACATGTCGCGCGAGGAGGACTGGATCGAGATGCGGGCGTGCGTGCGCCTGACCCGGGAGATCTTCGCCCAGGCGGCCTTCGACCGGTACCGCGGCCGGGAGATCCAGCCGGGTGCGGATGTCACGAGCGACGCGCAGATCGACGAGTTCATCCGCGCGAAGGTCGAGAGCGCCTACCACCCGTCCTGCACCTGCCGCATGGGCAGCCCGTCCGACCCGCTTGCGGTGGTCGACCCCCAGGCGCGCGTCATCGGGCTCGAGGGCCTGCGGGTCGTGGACTCATCGATCATGCCGGCGATCACCACCGGGAACCTTAACGCGCCGACCATCATGCTGGCCGAGAAGTGCGCGGATTACATCCGCGGCCAGGATGCGCTGCCCCAGGCACAGGAGCCCTTCTTCACCGCCTCGGGCTGGCAGACCGCCCAGCGCTGATCTCCTACGCAGTCGCCGGCCCGCGGTAGCGCACGAGCGCATCGCCGAGCGCGGTGCGCAGGGGTTCCAGCCAGGGCTCGAAGTTGCGCCACTGGTCGAGCCCCTCACGGTAGATCGGCTGGCGGACCTGCTCGGAGCTGGCCGTGCGCACGCTGCGCTCGGTCTTGTGGAACTCCACGCAGGCAGTCTCGAACTCGAGGCCGCAGTAGTCGAGGATCCGGCGCACCTGGCCCTCGAGGTCCTCGACCAGATCCTCGTGCTGGACCCTGAGCACGCGGCCCGGGAGCACGCGGTCCCAGTGCTGCATGAGCTCGAGGTACGTGCGGTAGTAGCGGGCGAGGTCACCGAGGTCGTAGGCGAACTCCTGGCCGCTCGCGAACAGCTGCTTGAAGTTCCCGAAGCAGCAGGCCATGGGTTCACGCCGCGCGTCGATGATGCGGGCGTTCGGCAGGATGAGGTGGATGAGGCCCAGGTGCCGGAAGTTGTTCGGCATCTTGTCGATGAAGTGCGGACGCCCGGTGCGGAAGGCGAGGGTGTCGCGCAGGTACTTCTCGCCGAGTTCCCGCAGTTGCCCGGGCTCAAGGTCCTTCAGCACCTGGGGATAGCGGGGATTGTCCGGCTGCCACTCCCGTCCCTGGAGGTCGACCACCATGCGGGGAATCTCGGCCAGCTCCTGGGTGCCCTCGACCGCCGAATGCGAGGCCAGGATCTGCTCGATGAGGGTCGAGCCGGAGCGGGGCAGGCCCACGACGAAGATGGGCGCGGGGCTCGGGTCCCCTGCGCCAGCGCGCTGCGCGAAGAACTCGCGCGTGCACACCTCGACCTGGAGGCGCGTGTTGCGCTCGAACTGCTCGGGGCGGTGGTGCACCTGGGCGTGTTTCAGGGCGTTGCCGCGCGCGTAGTGCTCGAACGACTCGCGGTACTCGGCACGGTCCTCCAGCGCCTTTCCGAGCGCGAAGCACAGGTGGTAGCGATCCACGGGGTTCGTACCCGGCGCCCCTTCCGCGGCGCGCATGGCGTGCAGTTCCGCCTCCGTGAAGCGGTAGGTCTTGAGGTTGGCGAGGCTCCAGTACGCATCGCCATAGTCCGGGCGCGCCGCCGCCGCGGCCCGGTATTCCGCGATCGCCGCATCCCGCTGGCCCTGGGTCTTCAGCGAGTGCGCGATCGACAGGTGCAGTTCCCAGGGCTGCGCGGCGCCCGGGAGCAGTTCGCGATACAGCGTCACGGCGCGCTCATGCTGGCCGAGGCCCACGCAGGTCATCGCGTAGAGCGTCCGGTAGCCGCGGTTGCCCGGGTCGGCGGCCAGCAGGTGCTGCGCCTGCTCCTGGGCGCGCGCATACATATGGCGCTCGATGAAGACCTGGGCCAGGTCGAAACGAGCCGCGTGGTAGTCCGGAACCATCTGCAGTACGGCTTCCAGCAGCAGCTGCGCATCGTCCAGGACGTCGCGGCGCACCCCGATGCGGGCGAGGAGCCGCATCGCCTCGACGTGGTGGCCGTGCGTGTTCAGGAAGGTGCGCACGATGTCCTCGGCGGCCACCAGGTCCCCGTCGGAGAACAGGCTGGTCGCGGTGACGACTTCGGGCGGCAGGCGCCTGAGTGTCGCGACGTGCTCGGCCGCCAGCGCCGCATTGGTGGTATCGCCCGTCATGCGGTAGAGGCCTTCGAGCATGCCCCAGCTTGCCGGCAGGGCCGGGTTGATGTTCACCGCGCGCAGGAAAGCCTCGATGGCCTCGGGTGCACGGCGCTGGGCGACGTGGCAGTGGCCGCGCTCCTGGTAGCCGAGGCTGAAGCCCGGGTGCAGCCGCTTGAGCTCATCCAGGGTGGCAAGCGCGGCCGGAGTGTCACCCAGGTGGCGCTGCGCGAGCGCGCGCAGGTAGAGGACGTCGCGGTTTTCCGGCACTTCCCGCAGCAGCGCGTCCGCGGCGGCCAGCGCGGGCGCAAAGCGGCGCGCCTGCACCATTTCACGCAGGCGCAGGACGGCAAGCTCGACGGGTGAGGGTGCGTTCATAGGGATGCCGGAAGCCGCAGGCCCCAAGCCGGCAGGCCCGAGAATACCGCAAAGGCATCGGCGCCGGCCGGGACCGCACCGGTCCCGGGGCGGAGAAGCGTGCGGCCGCGCCATGGGTGGCGCGGCCGCACGCGAGGCCCCCTCTAGAATTTGTAGCCGAACTCCGCGCCGAGCACGCGCGGGCGCAGCGGGGTCTGCGCCACGATGAACTGGTCGGTGCTCACGAAGGTGCTGGCGTTGGAGTTGCTGATGTTCTGTCCGTAGATGTCGAACGTCCACGCATCCTTTGCCACCCCGATCGAGGCGTCGTAGGTCGTGTACGCGGGGTTTTCGAAGCGCAGGCGGCCGGTGCTGATGGTGCCCGAGCCGATGGTCGGGTTAGAGCCGGCCTGGGTGAACGAGTGCCCGCTGTGGCTCGCCGCGAGCTGCACGTACGGCGCGTAGCCGCCGGCCATGCTCCACTCGTAGCGCGCCCGCAGGCTGAACTGCAGTGGCGGCGCGTTGGCGCTGGGGGACCCGACCGGGCCGAACGGGTTCACCACCGGGGCACAGCCCGTGCCGAAGCTGTTGCACGCCGCGGTGATCGGCTTGCCGTAGCCGGGGCTCAGCGGGTTGTTGTTCACGAGCACCGGGGAGTTGGTCTGCTCACTGTGGTTCCAGGAGGCTGCACCCTGGAGGGTGAGCCCGGCCATTGCACGCCACACCAGCGAGGTCTCGACACCGCGGATCAGGAAGTCCTGGCCGTTGGTGTTGAAGAAGATGTTGCCGACGACGCCGGGATCGAAGAACGCGACCTGCACGTTGTCCCAGTTCTCGCGGTAGACCGCGCCGTTCCACTGCAGGGTGTGGTTGAAGAACTCGGTCTTCCAGCCGATCTCGTTGTTGGTCAGCTTGTCGGACGAGTAGGACTTCGGGATGAAGTACTGCGGCGAGGACGGGTCGGTCGGGGCCACGCCGGGTGTGAAGGCGTGCGGCGAGCTGCCGTTCTGGTTGAAGCCGCCCGGCCGGAACCCCTGGGAGAAGGTGTAGTACACCATGGTGTCGCGCGTGACGTGCCAGGTGAGGTTGCCGCGGCTCTTGAACCCGGACTCGGTGTCCTTGAGGTTGGCGGCGTTCAGGTTGTAGCTGTAGTAGTAGGGGCTGTTCGTCGGGGTCTGCGTGACGTGGCAGCCGTCCGGCGGCGTGCCGCCCTCGAAGCAGCCGAAGCTCGAGAGCACGCTGCCCGCGGAGTAGTTGTCGAAGCGGAAGTGGCGCGTGCCGGCGGTGATGGTGAGCACCTTCGGGATGATGTCGTAGTCGAACGACACGAAGAACGCGGTCTGCTTCGTCTTGCGCTGCGTGTCCTGGTAGAACGAGGTGTGGTCGCCCTGGATGCCCGGGTTCACCACGCTCGATCCGGGGATCGTCCCGACGTTGGCAAAGCAGCCGGTGTTCCCCGGGGTGTCCTGGGCACCGTCGGAGGTGCAGGTGGGGACGTTCTTGTAGTCCCAGCCGGTCTGGTCGTACAGCGTGTTGCTCTCCCAGAACGCACCCGCGATGCCGCGCAGGCGCCAGTCGTCCGGCGTACTCAGGCGGAACTCGTGCTGCTGGTGGACGTTGCGCTCCTGGGAGGTCCAGTAGGCGCTCGGGGAGAAGCAGGTCGGCTTCAGGTTCGGGTGGTAGTAAGAGGGGCCGTAGCACTGGTAGTAGTCGGCGTACACGCCGCGCGAGTAGTTGGTGTAATCACCGACCTGCTCCACGTTGCGGACCAGGTACCCGCCGGTGTACACGGCCTTGAGGTCTCCGATTTTGCCGTTCAGCGTCCACGCCGTGCTCTCGAAGCGGTCCTTGTCGTAGGAAGGGTTAAAGAGAGTGACCTCCAGCGGCGCGAGGGCCTGCCCGTCGGAGGCATTCGGCTGCTGGTAGAACACGCCGCGCGCATCCATGCTCTGGTAGCTCTGCGTGATCAGGGCGTCCCAGTCGTCGCTGAACTTGTAGAGGAGCTCGGCACGCACGCCCTGGTAGGTCACCGGGTTGATGGCGCTTCCCACGTAGGAGGAGTTATTGATCGAGGGGCTTCCCGGCGGCACGCAGTAGCCGCTGTTGGGCAGGCCGTCGGGGCACTGGCCGGCACCGTTGGCCGGGTAACCGGCGTAGTGGATGCCGATGTCGGTGTTCTTGCGCGTGAACGTCGCCGGCACGTTGTTGATGTAGCCGCCGCGCCGGTCGTTGTAGAAGACCGCGCGCGCGGCCATCTTGTCATCGATCAGCGGGATGTTGACCACCGCGTTGATGTTGCTGTTCGGGTCGCCGTGGGCGGTCGTGCCGTAGCCGGCCGTCACGTTGGCCTCGAACTTGTTGAGCTTCGGCTGGTTGGTGATGTAGCGGATCACGCCGGCCTCGGCACCGGAGCCGAACAGGGTTCCCTGCGGGCCCTCCAGCACCTCGATGCGCTCCAGGTCGACCGCGTAGATGTCCAGGTTGCGGTTCGGCAGCTGGCCGGACTGGTTGTCCAGGTAGATGGCGACGTTCGGCCACAGGCCCGTCGAGCCGCTCCCCTGGCTCGGCTGGGAGCCGGCCGACAGGCCGCGCATGAAGACCTCGTTCTGCCCGGGGCCATTGTTGGCCGTCGTGACGTTGGGCAGGTACTTCAGGTAGTCATCCAGGGTCGTGACCTTGAGCTCCTGCAGGGTCTGGCCGGTGAAGGCCTGCATCGAGATCGGCACGTCCTGCATGCTCTGCGTGCGGCGCTGCGCGGTGACCGTGATCTCCTGCAGCCCTTCGGGGTTGGTGTCGGTGCTGGTGACCGTGGTATCGGCGGCGTGGGCCGTGCCGATGGCGCTGAGGGCCGCGCCGGAAAGAATGGCCGCGACCGCACACGAGATCTTCGAATTCATGGACGACTCCCCTGGTATGTCCGGCAGTGGGGGAGGCCATCGCGCGGGACCTGCGCGCGGCCGCTGCGCCTCACAGGCGGCGCGCCTCGGCCCCTCCCCCGGAACTGCTCAACGCTTAAAGCAAGTTAGACCCAAAAATCACTCGAACACCCGCGCCCGTGCCGCATCGGCGCGCGCCGCGCGTTGCGGCTGCAGGCGTCGTGTGGAGGGCGAGAGCCCGTATGCATCCTTGAACTGGCGCGAGAAGTGCGCGCAGTCCGCGAAGCCGGCCTCGTTGGCGATATCGGTCACCGAGCGATCGGTGTTCTCGATGAGCCAGTTGGCGTAGCGCATGCGCAGCTGCCGGTAGAGCGAGGCCGGTCCCATGCCCACGTGCTGGCGGCACAGCCGCTCGAGCTGGCGGGCGGACAGCCCGAGTTCCGAGGCCACCGCGGCGACCGCGATCGGCCGCGCGAGGTTCTGCTCCATGAGCAGCAGCGCCCGGCGCACGCGCGGCTCGGAGACGGTCTCAGACAGCGGCGGGTGCGGCTGCGCATCGCTCCCCGAGCGCGGGCGGTCGAACAGCAGCACCTGGCTCGCCTTCTGCGCCACGGCGCGGCCCAGATGCTGCTCGATCAGGAAGGTCGCCAGGGCGGCCGCGCCCGCGCCGCCGGCGCAGGTGATGCGGGGGCCGTCGGCGAGGAACAGGCGATCGGCGATGACATCCTGGTTGGGGAAGGCCTCGAGGAAGTCCTGGTAGTGGTACCAGCTCACGCAGGACCGCCGTCCCTTCATGAGGCCGGCGCGGCACAGCACGAAGCTGCCCGTGCAGATGCCGATCAGCGGCACGGCCGTGGCGCCGACCTCGCGCAGGTAGCGCGCGGTCGACTCGTCCACCTGCGGACCGGCGTGCAGGATCCCGCCGATCACGACCACGTAGTCGAGCTGGTCGGAAGACAAAAGCGGGCTGGTCGGCTGTATGAGGACGCCGCAGCTGGCCGACACGGCCTCCTGCGGGCGGCTCGACATGATGGACCACTGCACATGAAGGGGGCGACTGCGGTCCCCTTCGTCTGCGGCGAGGCGCAGGTGATCGATGAAGACCGCGAATGCGGACAGGGTGAAGTGATGGGCCAGGACCACGCCAACGCGCAGCGGCGGACGCGTCGTGCGTTCGGGCGTATTCGCTCTAGCCGTCAGACCTGAGTGAGGCATTGAACGCGCACTCAATTATTGTGATCTCCCCCGTACGCCTATATTCCATTAACCCCCAGTCGGACGCAAGACACAGCTGAACAGTCGTATAAGTGCTTTGTTTACAGAAGCCTGCGAGCGCGACCGTGGCTTTATCGTCAGGAACGCCACGTTGAATGCACGTTCAGGCATGGCCGGAATGGGGCAAGGACGCGTGCGCAGTCCGCCGCCGGTGCGGTGGCAGCAGGAGGGAGGTCCGAGTTATCAGCGCAGGACGGCGAGCCGCGCGAGGTTGGTCTGCACGGTGGGGTCGTGGCACCCGTGCTTTGCATACCAGCGACGCGCGGCGCCCACGAGTGCGCGCCCGGCTTCCAGGGTCTCGCTTTCCGTGGGGTCCGCGCTCTCCTCGGTCAGCGGCGCGTAGCCGCGCGGCGGCGTACGCACGTGCCGGCGCAGCTGGAGCCTGCGAAGGGCATTGGTCGGGACCGCGGCGGGCCCCTCGTCCTCATCGCCCGTTGGATCGGGTTGCGCGCCGGCTTCCACTCCATCGGCAGGCAGCCAGCGCGCACACCATTCGCCGACGTCATCGCCGGAGCACCGCAGGCCCGGATCGCTGAGGGCGACGGCAATTTTCGGCAGATCGCTCGCCTCGCGCAGCGCGGCGTCCCAGCGCTGCTCCTCGAGGAGTTGCTCGATGTCGCTCAGGTAGCTCGCAAGCATCCGCGAGCTGGAGGGGGCACTGCGTGCGGCCATGTCGTTGACGATCCTTCCGAGATAAGCGATCAGGCGGCCTGGTCCGGGGCCGCGGCTTCAGGCTCGGGAGTCCCAGCTGCCGGGAGCTCCTGGGCTATCGAATTTGCGGCCGGCACGGGGGCGGCGCTCGCCGCCCCGCGAGAGCGACGGGGCCGGGGCTTCAGCGCGGGGAGTGCCGCGGGCTTGCGCCGTACCGGCTTCGCCGCCGGGCGGCGCGTGACTTTCGCGACCTGTCGTACCGGGTGCACTGCGGCGCGCCGGGTCTTCCGGACGGCGCGCTCCGGCTTGCGAACTCCTCGGGCCGCCTTCTTGGCTGCTGCGGGCTTCGATGACTTGACTCTCGAGCGCCGTGACGCCTTGGGCTTTGTTGGCCTCGCGGTCTTGGACGTCTTGACCGGGGCCTTCGCACCCTTCGTCTTCGTCTTTTTGTTCTTGCGGCGGGCGCGCTTGAAGGCCTTGTGGGCCACTGCGGCGGCCTTGCGGGCACGGCGCGCTTCGCGCTTGGCTTCCTTCAGGCGCTTACGGGCACGCTTGAGTTCTTCCTTTGCCAGGCGTACACGCTGCTTGGCGACGTCAGCCTGCAGCTGGGCGCGCTCAAAAGGCTCTGGGGTGGAATTCGGTTCGCTGCCTGTCTTCTTCATCGTGCGGCTCTGCGAAGCGGTGCGGCATTAAGTGTCACACAAGCCGCAGGCGCTTACCACCGCGCCGACTTATCCACAGAATTTGTGCATAAGTATGTGGACAGAATGCCCTGGTGGGGGCAAAGGCTGAGCTACGGCAAGAACTTGCGTTGCGGTGCGCGCGTTTTCGCCAACCGCGATTCAGGTCGTCCCGCCGAACATGGTCGCCGTGACGCGGTTGCGCCCGCTGTTCTTGCTTCGGTAGAGCGCAGCGTCCGCGATCTTGAGCACGCGCTGCGCGAGCTGGCGCTCGCCGGCGGGGACGCGATCGAGCCCGCACAGCCCGAAGCTCGCCGTTACCTCGATGCTCTTGCGGTCGTAGCTGAAGGGCGTCTTTGCGATCGCGGCGCGCAGCTTGCGGGCGACCTCGAGCGCCGGTTCGTAGGGGGTCTCGGGCAGCACGATGGCGAATTCCTCGCCGCCGATGCGCGCCACCCAGTCGACGCCGCGCCGCAGGTTCTGCTGCAGGCGTGCGCCGAAGCCGCGCAGGATGTGATCGCCTGCGGCGTGGCCCAGCGTGTCGTTGAGTTTCTTGAAGTGGTCGATGTCGCACAGGATGAGCGACAGCCCGCGGCCGTAGCGGGCGGCTCGCTCCATTTCGCGCGGGAAGTGCTTGCTGAAGAACCGGCGGCTGGCGACGCGGGTGAGGTCGTCGGTCGCCGACAGCTTGCGGTTCTCGGCGAGGGTGATCCGCAGCACTGCCTCGAGTTCGGCGATGCGGCGTGCGGCGGCGATGCGCGCGTCCAGCTCGCGCTCGGTGGCGCGCCGCCCCACGCTATCATCGGCACCCGCGGCAAGCCCGGCCTCGCGTTCCGAGCTCTCGTCGAGGTCCGATATATAGAGAATGAAGGGGGCGCGCTCGCCGCCGCGGGCGCGCAGTCGGCGCACCAGCTCCATGGAGTCGGTGATGACGACGGGGCGGTACTCGTCGGTGAAGCGGCGCAGGGCCTCGGCTTCTTCGGGCAGCGAGAGGTAGTCCAGGATGTCGGAGGTGATGCGGCGCTCGATGATCTGGCGAACGTTCGGATCGAGGATCATCAGCAGGGCTTTCGGGGGCGGGACGACCCGGAGCATCACCGCGATGCTGGCGGTGGTTTCCTCGGCATTGACCGGCGGACGCTCGGCGCGACGTTCGAGGATCCGCTGAATTACCGTGGTTTGTCCGCCCGCTGCCACCCGAGCCCTCCTGTGTGCGGTTAAGCGCAGATTAACCCACCGGCAGGTGCCCGGAGACGTTAATCCTGAAACCGCTCTCCGCAGCCGTCCGATCGTCCGGCGACGCTAGTATCATGCGGTCCCCATGGAAGCACCCGCCGTCACACGCCATCGCCGCCCGTTTCTGGCGCCCCTCTGGCTGACGATGCTCGCGGGGCTGCTCGTGGCGGTCCTGGTCTTCGTCGTCTACCGCGCCTCGGGCACCACGCTGGTCGTCCTGGTGCACGCCGCAGAGAAGGACCCCGGCACCATTGCGGATCCGCCGATCTCGCCCGAGGGCGAGGCACGCGCCCAGCGCCTCGCCCATCTGTTCGGTGACAGCCACCCCGGCACCGGTTTAGACGCGATCTACGTGAGCGAGGACCGCCGCGCACAGCAGACCATTGCGCCGCTGATTGATCGCCTGCACCTCACGGCCCAGACGTTCTCGCCCGAGGCGGCCGCGGGCATCATCCGTGCTGCAGTGCGCGCTCACTCCGGCGGTGCGGTGCTCGTAATCGCCGGGGGTCCCGCGTACGTGAAGCTCGCGGAGGCCGTGGGCGTTCAGGCCACCGCGACGGACGAGCCGGACGTCATGTACCTTGCGACCGTTCCGACCTTCGGACAGATCCGCCTGGTGCGGCTGCGCCTGTGAGTCAGGAGCCTCCGCCGGCTTCGGGGGCGCCTTCGCGCCGGCTCGCCCCGGCACTCAGTGCCGCCGCGCGCCTCACGAATTCCGCGTGCTCGCCGATCCGGAAGTCCGCCAGCACAGCCGAGCGGATGTAACGCGCCTGGTCGATGAGATAGGTGGCGCGGCGGACGCCGAAGCCCAGCGGACCCAGCACGTCGTACATGCGGATCACGAACTTGTCCTGGTCCGAGAGCAGGGTGAAGGGCAGGTTGTATTTCTCGCGGAAGCGCCGATGGGTGTCGGGAGACTGCGGGCTGACACCGGCCACATCGAGCCCCGCCTGCAGGACCTCGGCGTGCAGGTCGCGGATGCTGCAGGCTTCGCGGGTACACCCGGGCGTGAAGTCAGCCGGGTAGAAATAGAGTATCAACGGCCCGTGGCGCAGCAGCGTGCTCAGCGAGACGCTCTGGTCGCTCTGGTCCGGCAACGTAAATTCAGGCGCGCGCCCGCCGATCGGCAGCATGGCGTGGTCTCCGGGGCCGCTGGCCCCCTGAAAAGTCCCCCAACCGGGATCATAGCCGCAAGCCTTTGCCGGAGCGGTAAAAAGTTCATTGGACGAGGGGGAGGGCGATGCTAGAATCGCGCGCCTTGAAACGGGGCGGTAGCTCAGCTGGGAGAGCGTCGCGTTCGCAATGCGAAGGTCGAGGGTTCGATCCCCTTCCGCTCCACCATCTCCTTGGATATCAACATCGAGTGACGACTTCGTGATGTCGTCTCGATGCCTGTATTTCCCTTAAGTCCGACGCGCTACCGGATGTTGAAAACACCCGGGTCGCACCACTTCATGCAGGGCGCGAGCGCCGACACCGTGGAGACGTCGCGGAACTGTGGCCGCGCCTCAGAGCGTTCTCAGGTCCTGCGTCTCCCGTCGTAACTCCTTGAGGAACTCCGCGAGCTCATGCTCGCGCAATGGCACGCGCGCGCGCCCGGCGGGCGAGAGCACCCGCTTAGGGACCTTCGCCAGGTTTTCCTCGAGCATCGGGATGACCTCGGGACCGGTCGGCTTGCCGCCGTTCGCGTCGACGAGCCCGATGATGCGCGCGACCCCGATCGCGCCCAGCCAGTCCAGGGCATCCGCATCATGCAGGTACAGCGCCTCCGGGCTCCCGGGGTCGCGGTCGTACATGTGCGTCCGGATCGCGGCGCGTACGGCATCGATCTTCTGCATGGGGAATCCGGTGCCCTGGAGAAATTCATGGACCCGGTCCGCGGCCACGTCGGCGTGGTCCAGCTTCTCGTTCTCCCAGGGCTTGAATGCGGCGAGGTCGTGCAGGTAGGCCGCGGCGAAGAGCACGTCGTCATCCAGCTTCACGTGGTCGGCGGCCGCAAGTTCGCGCGCCAGGGCGTAGTCGCGCTCGCAGTGGGAATAACCCCACGCGGGGTTGTGAAAATGCGCGGCCGCAAAATCCCGGACCGTCGTGCGCCAATCGCCGGAGTTCGCGGGCGTGGCGGAAATCGAAGCCGCTGGCGTCACGACGATAAAGAGGAGCAGGCAGAAGATTCGCATGCAGCGGGGTCTCCATGGGCGAGTCATTGAGAAGCGTACAGAACGCCGACGTCGGCTCTGGACCTCGCGGGTTCCAGGCGGCGTACCGGGTTGGGTCACGGGGCGATCCGCGTACCGTGCACCCGGTGTGAATTGATGGTCCCGGTAACGGTTGCGACCGCCTCGATGTCCCCGTCGCTCCAGCTCATCGTGAGGGAGCCGATGTTTTGGCCGCCCTGGACAAGCGTGACTTGCGCGCTGATCTTCGCGCTTGCACCCCAGGTCGCAGTCCCGGAGACGGCGAGGTCCTTCGTCCACCGGACGTTGTGCAGGGTGAAGTCATATCCCACGTTGGTTGAGCGGATCCTGAAGGTGCCGCCGCGAAGCCCGGCGCCGGCGGTGACGAAATAATACGAGCGCGCGATGACGTCGCCGACGCTCTCGAGTGCCGCGGCCGCCACCCGCAGTTCCGCGGTCGAGGCGCGGTTGTCCGTCAGCGGTGAGATGGGCTCGAGCCCGTCGCTGCTGACGGCGAACTGCGGAACCGTGCGGATCGGGCGCACCAGGGGGGATGCAGCTCGTGTCGCCCGGGGTGAGCGTACGGACGAACGTGCGCAGGATTCGGGTCACGCACCCGAGGTCGTCGCTGCCGGCGGTGACATGCGGCAGGTTGGGGATGATCAGGTGCACCGCGTCCGGGAACTGCTGAGTCGTCTCGGCGGCGTCCTCGGGCGAGGTCACCGAGTCCAGGTCCCCCGACAGCACCAGCGTCGGGACGGAAGGAAACGATACGGCCGGTGGAAGAGGCTGGCCCGGAACCACGGCAGCCGGCGGCCGGGGCCAGTTGAGGCAGGTGTCCAGCGGGGTGATGTAGGCCTGCGAAGCCATCCCCTCGGCAAACGAGAACGGCGCAAACAGGTCCGGGCGCTTGAGCGACGTATCCTCGAGCGCGTCCTGGTACTGGAGCGTGCGCTGCGCCTTGGAGGCCCGCAGGTCATACAGGAGCGGGTAGTCCTGGCAGCTGACGGCCGTGTAGAGCGCATCGCTGAAGTCGGCCGGGGCGTCCACTTCCGCGGTCTCGGCCTCCGCCGCCAGGCGCAATAGCGGCAGCGGATCCCCATGCTGCTGCCAGGCACGCGTCGCGGCGTCCAGGTCGCGGTAGATCACCGGGCCGTAGCCGGCCGTGTCGAGGGTGTAGAGCAGCGTGGGCGCATCCAGGGTGATCGCGGTCGCCGTGCCGTTCGCGTCCGGGGCCGTGCCCTGGATGGGGGTCTGCCGGATCTGGGCGATCAGCGAGCGGACCCGGCCGCTCGCCGAGCCCCCGAGGTTGCTGCACGAGAGCGACCGGCTGCACGACAGGTCGATCCCGGCCCACGCGGTCTTCCAGTCCGTGCCGAACCAGACATCCGGCGGCCGCACCGGGTAGGCACTGTCCAGGACGATGCTGCGCAGTCGCTGCGGGTACAGGGCTGCGAAGACCTGGCCGAAGAAGGTCCCGTAGCTGTCACCGTAGAAGTCGACCTGCCCGATGCCCAGCGCGTCGAGGACCGCGGCGACGTCACCGGCGGCCAGTACGGTGCCGTACTGGTACGCGTTCGCGCCGAGCTGGCGGGCACACGCGGCAACGGCCTTCTGGAAGTCTCCCGTCCCGGCCTGCAACTGCGGACAGTCGAGCGCATCGGAGGTGCCCGTGCCGCGCTTGTCGATGATCACCACGTCGCGCGTCTTGCGCAGGGGACCGAAGATGCTGAGGTAGAAGTCACCCGAGCCGGTGGTCGAATAACCGGGGCCACCCTCCTGCGGCAGCAGCGTCCCGACTGATGGGTGGCTGGTGTCCGTGTGCGGGTAGAACTCGAAGCCGACCGTGATCAGTTCCGAGTCCGGGTTGGTCGGGTCGAGCGGGCGTTCGATGGAACCACAGTAGCCGCCCTGGCCCGGATCGCACCGGGTCAGGAGGACCGTTCCCACCTGGAGCGTGGGCGGCGTGGCATGGACTCCCGAACTTGCGCAGACCGTGGATAGGACGCACGCCGCGGCGATCAGGATACGCATTGGAACACTCCCCGGATGTCTTATTAGTGTGGGTGCAGAGGCACCGCGGGTCTTTGCCATCAAGCCTACGCCGTCCCTGATTTCCCGTCACGCCAGGGGTGCGCAGGGATCTGCCTACGCACCGGACGCAGGGCGAGTCGTGCCCAACTCGTCACCCGAGGAACGCGGACATTGCACGGGAACTTGAACGGCGCCTCGCCTTCATCGCACCCATCGGGACACCCACAAAAAACGGAGGATGGCTCATGAGGGTAACGTTCGTGCGCGCGGCCATGCTGGCCGCAGCTCCGGTCGCATTGGTCTCATGTGGGGGCTCCGGCTACGGCGGTGGCATGACCATTTATCCACCGACGGCTGAGTTTTCGCAGCCCACGCAGGCGGTCAGCGTGCGCCTCGGCCAGACGGTATCCCTGACGTGGGGTACCACGTACGCCTCCTCCTGTACGGCCGGTACCTCCGGCACCGGGGCGGGCACCTTCGACGGCGCGGTCGCGACCAGCGGAACACAGGCGGTTGCGCCCACCGCCACCGGGGACTACACCTACACACTGGCATGCAGCGGCAGCGGGGGTATGGTGACGGCTCACTCGATGGCCGTGAGCGTTACTGCGTCGATTCTGAGCACCCTGAAGACGATCACCGTCATCGGCCCGACGCCGGATCCGGTGGAGATGGGCGGGAACCCGTATGGGCTGACGCTCGCGCCGGCAACCTCAGGGCTCATCACCAAGGGTGACCTCATCGTCTGCAACTTCAACGATGGCCTCACCAATACCCAGGGCCACGGCACCACGATCACGGGGTTGCATCCGGTGCCCGGTTCGCAACCCTACAGCATCGCCAATTCACCCTCGCTCGAGGGTTGCAACGCGCTCGCACTGCTCCCGGACGACTCGATCTCCGCGGCCGCCTACAGTGCCAACCTCAATCCGCTGGTGAGTTCCGCCGGCACGCTGGCCAATCCCTTCGGGAGCCACACCTTCGCGCTCCCGTGGGGCGAGGTGTTCGTCGCGGCCGCCGGCGCACAACCGGCCGCACTCTATGTCTCGAATGCCGGTGATGGCTCGATCGTGCGCATCACGCTAAGTGGCGATGCGCCGACGGGCTTTACCGAGGTCGTAAAGGGGTTCTGCGCGAGCGGGACTCCGGGGGCGATCTACGCGCCCGCCGGGCTGACCTACGATGCGAGCATCGACACGCTCTACGTCGTCGACACCAGCTCGTACAGCGTGGTGGCCCTGAAGGGGATCTCGGCCTTCGGCACCGATGCCGTGGTCGTCGCAGGGCAGCGCGGCGGCGCGACCCCGACGCCGGCGCTCTCCTTCAGCGGGCCCTCCGCGGCATCCGCACGCGTCATAGCCACCGGCGGCCAGTTCAACGCGCCGCTGAGCGCCGCGCTGCTGTCCGACGGGGACCTGCTGGTCGCCAACGCCGACATCGACAACCCCGCCGTTCCGAACCTCGTGTTCGAGATCTCGCCCGCCATCGGCTTCGTGGGCGACCCGCTGCAGCTGGATACCAGTGGTACGCCCGGGGCGCTGTTCGGCCTGGTCGCGACCCTGGATTCAGCCGGACATGATCTCGTCTACTTCAACGACAACAACACGAACGAGGTGGAGATGCTCAGCCAGTGAGCGGCTGGGTGCGCGGCGGGTCAGTCCGGAGACTGCCGGCCGTATTCCGCTACATGCCGGCGATCGTCGCGACCGCGAGCAGCTGGGGGCCACGGCTGCTGCGCGGGACCCGCGGCCGGAACCCCGGCGGCTTGACCACCAAAACGTCGCACTCCAGGAGGTCGAGCGCCCGCTCGGCAGTGTTGCCCACCAGCAGGCGCTTGAGTCCCGTGCGCGAGATGGCACCCATCACGACCATCTGGGCATCGATCTCGGCCGCGGTCTGCTGGATGGCGGCGGCCGGGGCGTGGTCGACGATATGCCGGCGCCGCTGGGTGATGCCATGCTGCTCGAGTTCCGGCTCCGCGCTGCGGCGTGCCCGATCGGCAGCGGCGGCCTGGGCACGCTTGATCCCGCCGGGGGCGATGAGTTCGGCAGGCGTCATGCCGGTCAGCAGCGGGTTGTAGGCACTTACCGCGTGCAGGGGCGAGCGCAGCGCCGCGGCCGCGGCACTCGCATAGCTCAGGATCTCGCCATCGAGCTTCGCGGGCTTCGCGAAGGCGTGCAGGGGATCGACCGCCGCCAACACCGGGCGGCGAGCATACAGGCGCCGGTTCTTGAGCAGGAGCACTGGAACCGGACAGTTGCGCAGCAGCTCCCAGTCGGTGAAGCGCAGCAGCCAGGGGGCGCGATGCTGCGTGCGGTAGCAGTCCACGATCACCAGGTCCGCCGCCCAACTCATGGTGGCGCGGATCACCGCCTCATGGGCCGGATAGTCCCAGTCCACGCGGGTGGTCGTGGTGACGCCCTTGCGTCGCAGGAGGCCGGCCAGGGACTCGAGCCGGTGCGGGGCACGCTTCTGCGCGCGCGCTTCGATGACCTCGAGCGAGGTGGTCGCGAGCGTGACGCTGTTGATGAAGACCGGGTCGCTGAGCGCGTGGAACAGGCAGACCTCGGCATTGAGCCCCTTCGCCAGGTGGAGCACCTTGCCCAGCACGTGCGCGGGTGTACGCCTGATGTCCTTCAGGGCGACCAGGATTCGCGCGATCTTGGCGGGACGACGGGCCATGGTGGAGGCGATTTTGCGATGCGCCCTGTGCACGGAAATCCGGACATGCCGCAGCGGGATCCGCAGAAATACCTAGCGCTGCTCAGCGCGCGACGGCCAGCACTGCGCAGCCGTTGACGTTGCCGCCCCTGAGCCGCTCGAGCGCCTCATTGGCCCCTTCCAGCGGATAGGTCTCGACATGGGGACGCAGCACGAGATCCGAGGCGAGCGCCATGAATTCCTGGCCATCCCTCCGGGTAAGGTTCGCCACGGAGGTGACCGTGCGCTCACCCCAAAGCAGCGAATAGGGAAAGGCCGGGACGTCAGACATGTGGATCCCGGCACAGACCACGCGACCGCCCCGCCGGCACGCGGCCAGGGCCTGCGGTATCAGAGAACCGAGGGGCGCGAAGATTATCGCGGCATCGAGGGGTTCCGGGGGCCGTTCGCAGGAAGCTCCGGCCCACGTCGCCCCCAGGCTCCGGGCGAGGTTCTGCGCTGCGACATCGCCGGGTCGGGTGAAGGCGTAGACGCGTCGGTGCTGTGCACACGCCAGCTGCGCCAGCAGGTGGGCGGAGGCGCCGAACCCATACAGCCCCAGGGCAGCGGCCTCGCCTGCCGCGCGGTAGGCCCGGTAGCCGATGAGTCCCGCGCACAGGAGGGGTGCGGCGGCGATGTCCGAGTAATGGCGGGGGATCGCGAGGCAGTAACGCCAGTCTGCGATGAGGTATTCGGCATATCCGCCATCGCACGTGTAGCCGGTGAATTGCGCGTCCGCGCACAGGTTCTCCTGCCCCCCTCTGCAGAAGGAGCAGGCGCCGCAGGTGTGCGCCAGCCAGGGAACCCCGACCCGGTCGCCCGGGACGAAGGGTCCGGGGATCGCTGCACGCACGACCGTGCCGACCACTTCGTGGCCGGGCGTCAGTGGCAAGTGCAGGTCCGGAAGTTCCCCATCGAGCACGTGCAGGTCGGTGCGACACACGCCGCAGGCGGACACCTGGATCAGCAGTTGCTGGTCGCGCGGTTCCGGGATTTCGAGCTCCTCGCACACCAGAGCGCGACGTCCGGGATGCACTCGCATCGCTTTCATTGACCTATGGCGCCTCCGCGGTCTTCTTGCGCAGTGCAACGCTGCAATCGTCGCATGAGCTTGCACCTGCTGCCGAGGCCCGGGGAAGGTAGGTACTTTTCCGGATGCGGGCCCGCCTGGCGTGCCCAGACTATCGTGAGCGTTGAAGCTGAGGTATGTGGTGCCCCTTCGGTCGTGCAAAAAGCAGGTTTGGAAAGCCAGGATACAGGTTGCGCTGTTCGGCCTGCTTGGCGTGGGCTTGGCGCTGGCCAGCGAACCCGGAGAGAAACTCGCCCTGCAGGTCTGCTCGGCTTGCCACGTCGTTGCCGCGACCCAGCAAGAGCCGCCGATCCTTAACCACGTCACGCCGAGTTTCTGCGCGATTGCAAACAGGCCGGAGACGACACTCAAGTCAGTGAGCCAGTTCGTCCTCCATACCCACTGGGACGAGAACTCGGTGCGTATCACCATGCCAGACCCCATGCTGATGCCGGACCAGGCGGCACAGGTGGCCCGCTACGTGCTCTCCCTGCGCGGGCGGTGCCAGTTCTAGACGACCAGGGCCACAGGACAGAAGCGGCAGCGTATGATGCAAAATGTTCATTTACTGGTCTGGATCGACCACCAGCTGGCGAAACTCGCGGCTCTGGAGGGCGGGGAGATTCGCTGGCAGAAGGTTGCGAGCACGCACCCTCACCGGCATCTGCACCACAAGGCCAACGAATCCGGCAGCGGGCATGCTGCGGTCGACACCGACTACCTGGAGCGGGTCTCGCAGGCACTTCAGGGTTACGCGCGGATTCTTCTCACCGGCCCCGCCAGCGCCAAGCTGGAGCTGATGTCGTACCTGGAGCGTCGTCACCCGAGGATCGCCTCGTGCATCGTGGGCATCGAGTCGCTCGACCATCCCAGCGACGGGGAGCTTGCGGCCATCGGCCGGAAGTTCTTCCATGCGGATGACCGCATGCAGTCCCAGGTGGCGCCGAAGCGCTGACCCCCGAGCCTCGAGGGAGAGTGCCATGACGGTCGCACGATTGTGCCGGCGCAGCCCGCTCACCGCCTATGAGTCAGAATCGCTCCCTGTGGCGGCGCAGCGCATGCGCGAGACCCACGTCGGGTTCCTGGTGGTGATCCGGCCGCAGCAGCAGCGCGTGGTGGGCGTCATCACGGACCGCGACATCGTGACCGCGGTGGTGGCCCAGGGCGCCAGCCCGTCGGAATTCACGGTCGGGGACGTCATGACGCGTAACCCGCTACTCATCGAAGAGTCACAGTCTCCCGTCAGCGCGCTCGGCCTCATGCGCGAGGCCGGCGTGCGCCGCGTCCCGGTAGTTGCCGAAGGTCAGCTGGTCGGCGTGCTCTCGGTGGACGATCTGCTGGGGTCTCTCGCGCAGCAGCTGAGCGATGTAGTGCAGGTCATCCGCACCGAGCTGACCGCCGAGCGATCGGCACGGCCGTAGCAGGTCGTCGGAGGTCGACATCGAAGGGCGCATCCTTGAGACTCAGTGCCTATGACTGGATTGTCCGAGGTTCCATGATCACTGCGCCCGTCAGTCGCCGCGTTTCGAACCTGCTTTTGGCCGCCTCTTGCGCAGTCCTGTCCGCCTGCGGCGGGGTGGGCTACCCGCTCGAGCACTATGAGGCCGTCTATTCCAAGGCGGCCCTCGAGACGCCGGCTCCCGATCCTGCGACCCTGGAGCGGCAGACCCCGCAGCAGCAGGTGCGGATCGCGCACGGTCGCTACCTCGTCCAGATCACCGGATGTGCCGCCTGCCATACCGACGGGGCCCTGGTCGGGGAACCGGATCCCAGGCGGGAGCTGGCCGGCTCGCACCTGGGCATCGCCTACACCAACCCGATGCGCGGGGGTTTCCCGGGAGTGGCCTACCCGGCGAACCTCACGCCTGACCCGGCGATGGGCCTCGGCAACTGGACCGACGCCCAGATCGCCGCGGCGATCCGCACCGGCAGCCTCAACGGCGAACCCGGCCACCTGGTCGTAATGTCGTGGCCGCTGTACCAGCGCATGACCGACGATGATGTGGCCGCCGTGGTGGCGTACCTGCGCACCATTCCCGCGATCGCCAACGCGGTCCCGCCGCGTGTGCCGCCCGGCACCCGGGCCGGTACGTCGTACGTCTACTTCGGGGTATTCCGCTCCGGGCCTGCCATCACCCGGTGATTGGGTCGGGCTGGGGCTGCCGCCGAAGACCGTCACGGAGTGCAGGTCCGCAGCCACCGGAAACCGGCCGGGTTCGAAGAGCCGGGCCGCAACCTCGCCGTCGCTGCGTAAGGCTAGGGAGCTCCGAGCACGGCCTTCAGCTCCACGAACTCATGGAATCCGTACTCGCCCCATTCGCGGCCGTTGCCGCTGCGCTTATAGCCACCGAAGGGTGCAAACAGGTCGCCGCCGGCGCCGTTGACCCCGACCCTGCCCGCGCGCAGGCGCGGGATCACCTTCCTGAGCTTCGCAGGGTCGGTGCCCCAGATGTAGGCGGCCAGCCCGTACTCGGTGTCGTTGGCAATCGCGACGGCCTGCTCCGGGGACTCGTAGCCGAGGATCGTGAGCACGGGGCCGAAGATCTCCTCACGCGCGATCCGCATGTCGTTGGTGACGCCGGCGAAGACCGTCGGCCTGACGTAGTAGCCGCGCGACAGCCCGTTCGGCAGTCCCAGCCCTCCCGCGATGAGCTCGGCGCCCTCATCGATGCCCACCGCGATGAGGTCCTGGATCTTCTTCCACTGTACCGCGGAGACCACCGGGCCCAAATCGGCGTCCCCGCCCGGGTCCCCGACCCGGATGGCCTCGGCGGCGCGCCGGGCGATCTGCGTGACCTCGGCCATGCGGTGCGCCGGCACGAGCATGCGCGTGGGCGCATTGCAGGACTGTCCTGAGTTGCTCATGACGCTGCGGATGCTGGCGGTGACGGCTTTCTCGAAGTCGGCATCGTCCAGGAGGATGTTCGGGGACTTGCCGCCGAGCTCCTGCGCCACGCGCTTGACGGTCGCCGCGGCGTTTTTGGCGACCTCGATGCCGGCCCGCGTCGATCCGGTGAAGGAGACGAGGTCGACCTCCGGGTGCGAGGCGAGGGCGGCCCCGACCGTCGGCCCGTCGCCGTCGACCAGGTTGAACACTCCGGGCGGCAGGCCCGCGGCCTCGACGATCTCGGCGAAGATGTGACCGGAGAACGGCGCGATCTCCGAGGGCTTGAGCACGACGGTGCAGCCGGTCGCGAGCGCCGGGGCCACCTTGCAGGCGATCTGGTTCATCGGCCAGTTCCAGGGCGTGATCAGGGCGCAGACCCCGATCGGTTCTTTCACGATCCGGGTCGTGCCGCGCACCTGCTCGAACGGGTAGTCGCGCAGCACGGCGATGGCCGTCTCGATGTGGCCGAGTCCGCTCGGCGCCTGCGCGGTGTGGGCGAGCTTTCGCGGCGCGCCCATCTCCTCGGTGATCGCCGCGGCGATGTCGTCCATCCGCTTGCGATACTCGGCCGCGAGCCTACCCAGGGCCTCGAGCCGCTCTTCCCGGGAGCTCGCGCCCCAGGTGGTGAACGCCTGGCGCGCGGCCTGCACGGCACGATCGACGTCCGCGGCGCTGCCGAGGGAGATCCGGCCCGCCACCGCCTCGGTGGCCGGGTTGATGACATCCAAGGTCTTGGGCTGGGCGGGGCTCACCCACGCACCATTGATGTAGAAGCGCGTGTATTCGCGCATAGGAAGCTCCGATAAGTTGGGCCCGGCGTCGCCGGGCCTCGAATAGTAGCGCTAAGCGGTGTCGCGCAGCGCCTCCGCATGGTTGAAAATCGCTGCCAAATACACTCCGGTCATAATGAGCATCGGGCCCGTAAAGGGCGGCACCAATACGTTGCGCCCAGGGCCACGCAGAAATAGCCGTGATTACCTTAGATGACGCCCAGATGATGAGAATGGTGGAGCAGCCGGGGCTGCTGGCTGCCTTGGCATCGGCATTCCGGGGTGCGTCCACTACCCCGCCGCGCCTGCACTATCCGCTCCCGGGAGAGGGAGGGGCGCAGCTGCTGGTGATGCCGAGCTGGAGCGAGCGCGAAGCCATCGGCGTCAAGGTGATCACGGTGATGCCCGCCAATGCGTCCCGGGGACTGCCGACGGTGGATGGCTCGTACGTGCTGCTTGACGGCCAGGCCGGCAGCCCGCTGGCGGCCTTCAGCGCCAGGTCGCTCACCGCGCTCAGGACTGCAGGCGTATGCGCACTCGCCACCTCGGTCATGTCGCGCAGGGACGCCAAAGTGCTACTCATGATCGGGACCGGAAACCTCGTGCCGTTTCTGATCGCGGCCTATCGCGCCGTACGGAGTTTCGAGCGCGTGTTGGTATGGGGTCGCACCGCCGAGAAGGCGTCCGCACTGGCTGAAAAGCTGAGCCGTGATGGGCTTCAGGTCGAGGCTGCGGCTGACCTGGGTGCGGCGCTGCGCGACGCCGACGTCATCAGTTGCGCTACGCTCGCGAACGAACCGCTGGTAAGCGGTGCTCTGGTAAGGCCGGGCACTCACGTGGATCTGGTCGGCAGCTATACCCCCAAGATGCGTGAAGGCGATACCGATTTATTTCGCCGGGCGCGGGTGGTGGTCGATACCGCGACGGCATTTGATGAGAGCGGTGATGTCATGGTTCCACTTCAGGAGGGTGCCATCACACGGGAGGTTCCCGACCTTTCGGCTCTTCTGAGCACACCCAGCTTGGGTCGAACCTCCGATCAGGACGTCACGGTGTTTAAGAGCGTGGGGACCGGGCTCGCTGACTTGGCGACCGCGCGCTATCTGCTCGGCCGGCATCGATCGCTGCGCTAGCCTGTCATTCCGTGACAGTTCTCTGTACCTACAGGCTGCGACAGAATCTGAGGGAGCCGGCGTCTGGTCGGGCCGGCCAAACGGTGTTAAGTGCGATGCCACTCACGGGAATCGCGCTGGAAGTCCACGCATTGACCCCGCACGATCCGGCAGTCGTTCCAGTAGCGCCTTGCGGGAGCTAAACTTGGGTTTTAGCCCCCGTAGCTCAGTGGATAGAGCGACCGCCTCCTAAGCGGTAGGTCGTCGGTTCAACTCCGGCCGGGGGCGCTCTCTACCGTCCGAAATCGCGGCTGACTTAGAGGAAGCCCGCCGATGCTCCCGCGCACGCTTGAAACCGGGTCAGAGACTGATCTCCAGCTGTGCGTCAGGCTGCCTTGGGAACCAGTTTGACTCCGAGGGCGCGCATGGTCTTAACGATCGTGTCGAAGCTTGGGTTGCCGTCTTTACTGAGCGCCTTGTGCAAACCGGCTCGAGTGATTCCGGCTTCCTTGGCAAGCTTAATCCTGGCGCCGTGCGCACGGGCCGCGTTGCCGATTTCATTGCCCATGCCGGTTCGCCGGTCGTTTGTATGATGACCAGTCCGTGGATCCGCGAACCAGATCATTGATGGACGAGGGTAATCCTCCCCTTTGGGGTAGCGTTCAGTGCAAACTCCGTGCACTCAACTTTCCAGATTTGAGGAGGGAGTGGATGGTGGAATCACTCGAAAGTGAGCGGCAGACGGCGTTCCTGGCGATGGCTGCGGCTGGATATGACCCCGGCGAGTTTCAAATTCGGGAGTTCAAGTCGGGTGTCACTACGGTCACCGTAACCCGGGTCCAGAAGAAGGGCGAGACGTCGAAGACCTATCGGAGCGAATGGCTGACCGCCTTGGAGCAGGATCTTCAGGCGGGGGCGTTCGGGTCGCCCTGATGGCCTTCGTGATGTCAGAACATCCACCTTCGCCGGGGAATGCGGGAAAAAAGAAATAACACGCGACAGCATCCGCCGCGACCGGGGCTTTACAACAAAAATGCCGGCTGCCGGGGCCGGCACCCTTATCGCCACCCACAAGGCGACCTTCTTCATCAACCACGTCAAGCGCCAGGCCGACTCGCTCAAATTGATTCCCGCGTACTACGAATGAAAGGCGCGGAAATTCGCCGTCGGTACAGGCTGCATCGGCGGGCTTAGCGCGGTAGTCTTCCGTGGTGCGACCTGCAAGGCGCAGCCCATCCGTTGCGGCGGCTATCGCGAGAGGACGTATGAAAGACAGCACGAGCGAAGGCGGCGCTGGAGCAATCGGTCCAGGAATCGGTGAGCTCAATGGAGGCCACCGCAGGACTCTGGACGCCCTGTTCCGGCATCCCACGGCCCAGAATCTCGAGTGGATGGATGTGATCTCGCTGTTCGAGAACATTGGGGCAGTGCGCGAAAAGCCCAATGACAAGGTCTCGTTCGAGTTCGGTGGGCAGCACTTGGTGCTCCCCAGGGGCCACGGCAAGGATGTGAACGCATCAGAGGTCGCGAGCCTGCGGGACCTGATCCGGCGCGGGCAGGGGTCGGGCACGGTGACGCCCCAGGACGTCATCGTCGTTGAGATCGACCACCACGCCGCGAAGCTTTTCAGTCTCGGGACACCCGCTGCGAATTCCCAGGTCCGGGACATCAAGCCGTACGACCCGCACCACTTCCTGCATCACCTGACGCACAAGGGCCAGTCGCGCGAGGAAGGGCAGCGAAGCGCAGAAGACCCGAGCTTCTACGCACGGATCAGCGAGGCGCTTGCGGCTGCGACCCGGATCGTGGTGGTGGGGCATGGGCGGGGCAAGAGCGACTCGGCCCTGCACCTCATGGACTACCTGAAGCGGCACCATCCCGAAACGCACCGCAACGTCGTGCGTGTGATCGACGTGGACCTTTCCGCACTGACACTCCCGCAGATCAGCGCCTTGGTGCATCAGGCGCTGGAGGGCGGCCACGGCTGAGAGTGGCGTGCATGCGGGCCACTTCGCATTGGATGAACTGGCAATGTAGTAGGGCAGCCCGGCCGCCAGTTCTCAGCGAGTCTGGGTCAAGCTGTTCGCTGCGCCGATCGCCGCCGCATGCGGCTGCGGCCCTCAGATCTGGGATGTCGATCGGATGGCGGGTCGCGCGAAGACGCACCCGCGCCGCTGGCCGCCGGGATCGGAAGCCTTCATCGCGCGGCATCGCTCGGAAGTTCCTCCGGCGGACTGCAGGCCCCCACAGGTATGGCAGCAGTCGCTCCACGGGCGCCATGACCAGCGGACACGGCGAAATGCGCCGCACGCAGAGCCCGGGAATACCCTCGTAGGGTGTTCCTGCACCAGACCATCGGGTCCAGCTACGGTCTGGATGCGTCGCTTCGATGTCGGCGGCATCAACGCCTCCTGCACTGCCTCGGGTGAGCCGATTCCATACCCGGTGAACCTAACGTCCTCGGGCAGCCGGCGCTTACACGCGCAGCGCAATTCAGTGCGGGGTATGTCGGCCGACCGCGGTCGGCCTGTCGACCCGGGGTGGGCCGAAGCGCTCCTGCGTCGCCGCAAATGGCCGGCGCGGGTGCCCGATCAGGACGGGCCGCGTCGCATGAGCCGCGGACGCCAGATTCCGAACACTACGTTAACGATGCTTACACCGAGCAACACCCAGAGCACGCCGCTCTCGGTGCGCTGGGTGTGAACGATCTCGAGCCACACGTCAGTTCCCCCGGCCGCCTGGCGGCTGAGCAACCCGAGGTCGTGGGCGGTTCCGCTCAGCATCAGCGAGGCCTCGAACAGGCTGAGGCTCAGCAGGGCTTTCAGCCACGCCCAGCCGCTGTCCATATAAGGAGGGGTCGCCACCAGCGCGAGGAGCCCGCTCAGGATCGTGGCGATGAACGACGGGAGGAGCACCCATCGGACCACCATCGAGACCGCATCACTGATCACGACCAGATCGGGTGCGGATCCAGGCCCGCGGTGCAGGAGCAGCAGCAGGCAGACGGCGACCGACCCCAGGGTGCCCATGGAGCCCAGCTCGTGCAGCAGCTTGATGGCTCGTGCCGCCATATTGATGGACATTATAGAGTGTCCATGTAGCTTGACACTCGGCGCACCGGTGGCATTTAATCGGCCGCAGCATGGCTTTCCCATTCTCAGCCATCGTGGGGCAGGACGAATCCAGGCGGGCGCTGCTGGTGTCCGCGGTGGACCCGGGCGTCGGCGGCGTCCTGCTGTTCGGGGACCGGGGGACGGGTAAGTCCACGGCGGTACGCGCGCTGGCACAACTGCTGCCACCGATGCCGGCGATCCTCGCGTGCCGTTATCAGTGCGATCCGGAGCGAACCGACCTCCAGTGTGAGGACTGCCGGCGCCGGCCCCATCCTAAGGCGGGTCTGGTGCCCGTGCCGGTCGTGGACCTGCCGCTGGGGGCGACCGAAGACCGTGTGGTGGGCGCCATCGACCTCGAGCGCGCGCTGCTCGAGGGCAAGAAGGTCTTTGAGCCGGGCCTCCTGGCGCGGGCCAACCGCGGCTTCCTCTATGTCGATGAGGTAAACCTGCTCGAGGACCACCTGGTCGACCTGTTGCTGGACGTCGCCGCCTCGGGGGAGAACATCGTCGAGCGCGATGGCCTGAGCGTGCGTCACCCGGCGCGCTTCATCCTGGTCGGCAGCGGCAACCCGGAAGAGGGCGAGCTGCGGCCGCAGCTCCTGGACCGGTTCGGCCTGTCGGTCGAGATCCGGACTCCCGAGGAGCTGGCGGTGCGCGTCGAGGTGGTCCGCCGCCGCGACGAGTTCGACCGGCACCCGGAGGCGTTCCGGCAGAAATGGGCCAAGCAGGACGCGCGCGTCCGGACCCAGCTCGTCGCGGCACGCAAGCGCCTGCCGACCGTCGGAACCCCGGAGTCGACGCTGCGGTGCGTGTCCGAATTGTGCATGCGGTTGGGTACCGATGGCCTGCGCGGCGAACTCACGCTCGTGCGCGCCGCGCGGGCGTACTGCGCGTGGCAGGGAGACGCGACGTGCGGACCCGAGCACATACGCGCGATGGCGGCCCCGGCGCTGCGGCATCGGCTGCGCCGCGATCCACTCGATGAATCCGCATCCACCACGCGGATCGAGCGAGCCTTACAGGAGCACTTTGCCGCGGCGGCGGCATGAGCGCCGCTGCGCACCGCGAAGCCGAGGGGCAGCAGCGCTGGGATGACGCCTGTCGTGCTGCTGCGGTGCTCGCGCTCGACCCCCTGGGTTGTGGCGGCGCCAGCGTGCGCAGCGGGCCCGGGGCCGTGCGCCGTCGCTGGCTTTCCCTGCTCGAGACGCTCCTCGCCCCCGAGGTTCCCTTAAGGCCGGTGCCGCTGCATGCCTCGCAGGCGAGCCTCGTCGGCGGCCTCGACATCAGCCGCACGCTCGCATCCGGGACGCGGGTGGTGGAACGGGGGTTGCTCGCGAGCGAGCACACGCAGGTCCTGGTGCTCTCGATGGCGGAACGCTGGAGCGATGCTGCCGTCATTCCCATCACCCGGGCGCTCGACACCCACGAGGGCCTCCTGGAGCGCGACGGCAGCTCGCTGCGCTTCCGGGCCTGCATCGGCGTCATCGCGCTCGATGAGGGGCTGGAGGACGATGAGCGCCCGCCGGCTGCGCTCCTGGAGCGCCTCGGCATCCAGCTGAGGTTGCCGGAGTCGGTCGCACCCTCTGAAGCGGAGTCCATCGACACGGTGCGCGCCAAGCTCCTGGCGGCGCGATCCCGGTTGCGCCGCCGCGCGCAGGACCCGGACCTCATCGAGCGTCTCGCCCGCCTCGCCGAGGCGCTCGGGATCCGTTCGATCCGCGCGCTCCTGAGTGCTGCGCGGGTGGCCCGCTGTTCGGCGGCGCTGGACGCGCGCCTCACGCCGGACCAGTCGGACGTGAGTTTCGCCGCACGGCTGGTGTTTGCGCCGCGCGCTACGCGCCTGCCCCAGGAAAGTGGCGCGGCTGAGGATCAGGAGCCTGAATCGCCGGCCCCGGACGAATCACGTGATGCTCAGCCCCCGTCGGCGGACTCACGGGAGCAGGGTGCGCTGGAGGAGAGTGTCGTGGCCGCGGCCCGGGCCGCGATCCCCGCGAACCTCCTGGACTCGGGCGCGGGCGTGCCGCGACCGCGGCGCCGCCCGAGCACCACCTCCGGTGCCGGTGCCGCGCAGCGCGCCTCGCAGCGCGGCCGCCAGATCGGGAGCGTCGCCGGGAGCCCCGCGCAGGGGGCGCGGCTCGACCTCCTGGCGACCCTGACTGCGGCGGCCCCCTGGCAGCGCATCCGCAAGCGCGACTTGCCCGCCGCCGGCGTGGTCTGCATCAGCCGCCGCGACTTCCGCGTCCGCCGCTTCGAGCAGAAATCTCCCTGCACCACGATCTTCGCGGTCGACGCCTCCGGGTCGCAGGCGCTGCACCGGCTGGCCGAAGCCAAGGGCGCCGTCGAGCTCCTGCTGCGGGAATGCTACGTGCGCCGCGACCGGGTGGCGCTGCTCGCCTTCCGCGGCACCGGCGCACAGGTGCTGCTGGCGCCGACGCGGTCACTCGTGCGCGCCCGGCGTTGCCTCGCCTCGCTCCCCGGGGGTGGCGGGACGCCGCTCGCGCAGGGCATCGAGATGGCGGCGCAGCTCGCCGAGTCACTGCGCCGCGGCGGGGACACGCCCTCGCTGGTGCTGCTGACCGACGGGCGCGCGAACATCACCCGCCAGGGCAAGCCCGACCGCGCCCAGGCGCGCGCGGACACCCACGCTGCGGCCGGGCGGCTGCGGCGGCTCGCCCTCGCAACGGTCGTCGTGGACACCTCGCTCCGTCCCTCGGCCGAGGCCGAGGCAATGGCACAGCTTGCGGGCGCACGCTACGTACCGTTGCCGCATGCGAGCGCCGAGGCCATCGCGCAGGTTGCCGGTGCCGTGGCTGCCGGAGCGCGTCGGTGAGTGCCCTGCCGGCAGCGCTCGACCTGCGGTGGCCCAATGCCGCGGCGAGCGTGAAGGTCGAGGCAGGGGGGCTCACCTGGCACCTGCAGGACTTCGGTTCCGGCCCGGCACTCCTGATGCTGCATGGCACGGGGGCGGCGAGCCATTCCTGGCGCGCCCTGGCGCCGCTCCTGGCCGAGCACTTCCGCGTGCTCGCGCCCGACCTGCCCGGGCACGGCTTCTCGGGCAGCCCGGCCACCGCCGAGGAGTTTTCCATCGTCGGCATGGGGCGGGCGGTCCATGCGCTCCTGTACAAGCTGGCGGTCGACCCGGTCATCGCGGTCGGGCACTCCGCCGGGGCCGCGATCCTCGTGCGCATGGCCCTCGACCGCCTCATCACGCCGCGTGCCCTCGTCAGCATCAACGGGGCGCTGCTGCCGATGTCGGGGTTCCCGGGCTGGATGTTCGCCCCGCTCGCGCGGCTCATGGCGCGCAGCGACTTCATCCCGCACTGGGTTGCGCGCCGCGCGCGCGACCGCGGCGTCATCGAGCGCCTCATCCGCAACACCGGCTCGCGCCTGGACGCGGAAGGGATCCGCTGCTACCAGGCCCTCGCCCAGCGGCCGCGCCACGTCGCCGCGGCCCTGCAGATGATGGCGCAGTGGGACCTGCATGCGCTCGCGCACGACCTGCCGCGGCTGCAGGTCCCGCTGGTGCTCCTGGCCTCGGCGCGCGACCGCACCATTCCCCCCGAGCAGAGCGCCCGCGTGAAGTCGATCCTGCCGGACGCGAAGACCGTCTCCCTCGGGGCGCTGGGGCACCTCGCGCATGAGGAGGAACCGGCGCGCACGGCCGAGGTCATCCTGCGCACGGCCACCCAGGCCGCGATCGGGCGGGGTTAGCGGCGTGCCACGTCCGCAGGCCGTCGTCATCGGCAGCGGCTTCGGCGGGCTCGCCGCCGCCGTGCGCCTCGGGGCCCGCGGCTATCGCGTCACCGTGTGCGAGCGGGCCGACCGACCCGGCGGCCGTGCATCCGTTTATGAGCAGGACGGCTTCACGTTCGACTCCGGGCCCACGATCATCACCGCCCCGTTCCTGCTCGAGGAACTGTGGCAGCTGTGCGGGCGACGCATGCAGGACGACGTCGACCTGCGGCCCCTGCACCCGTTCTACCGCCTGCAGTTCTGCGACGGGACCCGCTTCGACTACAGCGGCGATGCGCAGCAGATGCGGGCGCAGGTGGCGCGGCTTGCGCCCGGGGACGTGGACGGCTTCGAGCGCTTCCTGCGCAGCAGCGAGGAGATCTACCGGGTCGGCTTCGAGCGGCTCGGCCACGTCCCCTTCAACTCCTGGGCCGACATGCTGCGCGTGCTGCCGGCGCTGCTGCGGCTGTCCGGGCACCAGAGCGTCTACCAGCTGGTCGCGAAGCTGGTGCGCGATCCGCGGCTGCGCACGCTCCTGTCGTTCCACCCGCTGCTGGTCGGCGGGAATCCCTTCGACACCACCGCCGTGTACGCGCTCATCGCGCACCTCGAGCGCCAACATGGGGTGCACTTCTGCATGGGCGGGACCGGGCGGCTGGTGCAGGGGCTGCTGAAGCTCATCGAAGGGCAGGGCGCCACCGTGCGCCTGGGCGCCGAGGTGCGCTCGATCGAGCTCGAGCGGCGGCGCGCCGTGGGCGTGCAGCTCGCGGGCGGGGAGCGGCTGCCGGCCCAGGTGGTGGTGTCGAATGCCGACGCGGCATGGACCTACTCGCGCCTCCTGCCGGCCGGGACCTGCCGTCACTGGACCCCGCGGCGGCTGGCGCGCGCCCGCTACTCGATGAGCCTGTTCGTCTGGTACTTCGGCACGCGCGGCCGCTACCCGGACGTCGCGCACCACACGATCCTCTTCGGGCCGCGCTACCGGAGCCTGCTGTCCGACATCTTCCGGCGCAAGGTGCTGCCCGAGGACTTCAGCCTCTACCTGCACCGGCCGACCGCCACCGATCCCTCGCTCGCGCCCGCTGACTGCGATGCCTTCTACGTGCTCTCGCCGGTCGCGAACCTGCAGGGCGAGGTGGACTGGCGCACGGCCGCCGAGCCCTACCGGCGGGCCATCGAGGCGCACCTGGAGGCAACCCTCCTGCCCGGCCTGCGCGAGCGTGTCGTGACCTCGCGGACACTCACCCCGCTGGACATCCGCGACCGCTGGCTGTCGGTGCACGGGGCCGGCTTCGGCCTCCAGCCGCTCCTGCGCCAGAGTGCCTACTTCCGCCCGCACAACCGCAGCGAGGACATCGAGGGGCTGTACCTGGTGGGGGCGGGCACGCACCCGGGTGCCGGTGTCCCCGGGGTCCTGTCCTCCGCGCGGGTGCTCGACCGGGTGGTGCCGCATGCCCATGCCTGGAACTGAGGGCCAGCTTGCCAGCAGTGCGGACTGGGCGGCGTGCCGCGCCCTGATCCGCCAGGGCTCGAAGACGTTCTTCGCCTCATCACGGCTCCTGCCGGAGCGCCTGCGCTCACCGGCACTCGGCCTCTACGCGTTCTGCAGGGTCGCGGACGATGCCGTCGACGAGGGCGGCGATCCCGCCGCGCTCGAGGAGCTGCATGCCCGCCTCGAGCGCGTCTACGCCGGCGCGCCGCGCGATGGCGCCGTCGACCGCGCCTTCGCGCAGGTCGTGGCGGAGTTCGCGATACCCCGCGCGCTGCCGGAGGCGCTGCTGGAGGGCTTCGCGTGGGACCTCGCCGGGCGCCGCTACCGCACGCTCGATGAGCTGTGTGCGTACGCCGCGCGCGTGGCTGGCAGCGTCGGGGCGATGATGGCCTGCCTGATGTCGGTGCGCAGCGCTTCGCTCCTGGCGCGCGCCTGCGAGCTGGGCGTGGCGATGCAGCTCACCAACATCGCGCGCGACGTCGGCGGCGATGCGCGCGCCGGACGCCTCTACCTGCCGCTCGAGTGGATGGCGGATGCGGGACTGGACCCGGATTGCTGGCTGCGCGAGCCGGTGGCCTGCGCCCGGCTGCGCGGCGTCGTCGCGCGCCTGCTGGAGTCGGCGGCCGGGTTGTATGGCCGTGCGGGGACCGGGATCGAGCGACTGCCCGGTGACTGCCGCTGGGGTATCCGTGCGGCCGCCGGGCTCTATGCCGCGATCGGGGACGCCGTCGCACGCAACGATTTCGACTCCGTCTCCCGACGCGCCGTGGTACCTGCCTGGCGCAAGACCGCGCTGCTCCTGCGCGCGGGCCGCCCGGTACCCGGGGACGGGGCCGTAGCGGAGGCTCCCGGGCTTGCGGTGACCGACTTCCTGGTGCGGGCGGCGGCCCTGACGGGCAGCGGCGCTGCCGTGCGACCACGCCAGCCGCGGATCGACTGGCTGCTGGGGCTCTTCGAGCGCCTGGAGCGGGAGCGGCTCGGGCTGCCCTGACCCAGGCGCGCGGCCTCAGCGTGCGCGGCGCGACCGGAACGGCAGGAGTGCCTGGACCCAGCGCGACTGGAAGCGCGCCAGCGACAGGCTTTCGTGGACGGCCGACATCCGCTCGCCCAGAAGCCGGGTTTCCACGAGCGAACGGGCATAGAACGGGGTGTCCTCGAGCGTGCGCAGCAGCCGCGGCGTGCTGCCCGCATCGCAGGCCACGCTGCGTTCGATGCCCCAGCGCGTCCGGGCGAGGGGCTGCGCGGCCGGCGGCGCCCCGATCGAGACCCGGTCGCCGCCGGCACTGAACCTGAGCAGGTGCCGGCGGGGTACCGCACCCCTCGTCGCGGCCGTGGTCTCATACACCACCGTCGTGCGCGCCGCCCCGTGGGCACGCAGCCAGCTCCAGCCGTGGAACGAGTCGCCGAGCGCACCCGCGCCCCGGTTGCAGTCGAGGTAACCCGTCCCGTTCCAGTGCGGGCCGCCGGGCACCTCGACGCGCACGCGCGCCTGGGGCGCGAGCGGATGCCACCCGTGCGCACCGGCTTCATCGAGCGGCCACGTAAGGTCGCTTGCGATGCCCGGCCGGACCTCGATGCGCGCGCGCAGGCGGCGCGGGACGGGCGCTTCGCGCTCGTCAACCTCGATGTCGAGGGTGCCCTGGTCCCAGCGCAGCGCGTTCTTCCCCAGGCGCAGCGCTGCGCCCCCCTCGAGCAGCTCGCCCTCGGGGTACTCGGTGAGCGCCCACCGGTGGCGCTGCGGTGAATAAAGCGCAGCGTTCAGCGCCGCGTGGGTGCACGGCGGCACCGCGCCGTGGCGCTGCGCGCGTACAAACCGCGGAGAGAAAACGTAGCCCAGGAACGCGATCACCACGAGCGCGTGCCGGCCGTCGTCGCTCACGGCATCGAGGTACCACCACGCGTATCCCGCCCCCGCCTGCGGCGCGATGAAGCGGCGTCCTTCAGGAGGCACGTCGCCGCGAGTGACCCCGACAGCACCGTCATCGGCAGTCCCGGTCCCGGATGCACGCTGCCGCCCGCGAGGTACAGGCCCGGCACCCGGGTCCGGGCGCCCGGGCGGCTGAAGGCTCCCCGCCAGCCGTGGGTGGCCGACCCGTAGAGGCTGCCCCCGGTCGCCGGGTACAGGGTCTCGAACTGCCGCGGTGTCGTGATCAGCGTCTGCGACGGGCTGCGCCGCACCTTCAGTCCGCAGCGCTCCAGGAACGAGAAGGTCCGGCGTTCGCATTGCTCGAGCTCCGTGGGGGAATAGGACCGGTCGTCGCCGTCCGCGGGGGCATTGATCAGGCACAGGAGGCGCTCGGCCGCATCGGGCGCCGTGCCGGGGCCGGCGTCGCGGTCCTGGGCACACACGTAGACCGTCGGCCACGCCGGGACCTGCCGCGCGCCGAACAGCTGGGCGAACTCGGCGGCGTAGTCCGGCGAGAAGAACACGTTGTGCCGGCTGAGGGGGAACCCCTCGGCATGCCCGAGCACCGCCCAGGTGATGGCCGACAGCGAGCGGCCGCCGGCCCGGGGTCGCGGCACGGCATGGGCCAGCTCCGCACCGAAGGAACCATCGGCGAGCGCCGCGACGTCGGCGTTGAGGATCACCGCGTCCGCCGGCACGAACTCGCCGGTCGCGAGGCTTACCCCATTCACGCGCCCGGCGCGCAGCAGTATCCGCTGGACATCGCTCCCCAGTCGCAGCTCCGCGCCGCACTCCTGCGCGAGGTCTGCCACGGTCTGGGCGACGCGCTGCATGCCGCCGGGGACGACCCAGACGCCTTCCTGCTCGACGTGCGCGACCAGCATGAGGGTCGCGGGCGCCTGGAAGGGCGAGGAGCCGCAGTACGTGGCGTACCGGCCAAACAGCTGCTGCAGCCGTGCGTCGCGGAAGTAGCGCGCCAGCGCACGCCACAGCGACTCGAACGGGCGCAGGTACCACAGGGCCGGTAGCGCCCGCGCGCCCATGCGCCGCACGAGCCGCAGGGGGCCGGGGCGTGCATCGCGCAGGTACGCGACCTCCATGGCGCGGAAGACCCGCTGCGCGTCGCGCGCGAATCGCAGGTAGCCCTGCGCCTCCCGCGCCCCGGCGAAAGTACCGATCGCATCGGCCGTGCGGGCGCGGTCGGCGTAGAGGTCGAGGCGCTCGCTCTCGCTCCAGGCATGACGGGCGAGGACGTCGGCCCGCACCAGCGGCAGGCGTTCCTCGAGGGAGTGGCCGGCGCACCTGAGGAGTTCCTCGAAGACCGGCCGCATGGTGAACACGGTGGGACCTGCGTCGATGAGGGCATCCTCGATGCGGGTCTGGCGCAGCTTGCCGCCCACGGCCTGGGCGCGCTCGAGGACCACGACCCGCGCGCCGCGCGCGGCCAGCGTGAGCGCCGCGCTGAGGCCGGCCATGCCGGCTCCGATCACTGCAACACGTGGGGCCGGCATCGCTCGCACGCTTTCCCTTGGGTTTGACGCGCTTGAGTCCTAGTGTCTATAGTACATTACACTCCAGAGTGACAAATACAAGTTACACTTCTGGGAGGGCTGATCGTGAATCTGCTGACACGCATCGAGCACGAACTGGAAGGCATCCTTGCCACCACGACCGCAGCTGACGTGCCGCCGCTGCTCAGCCAGGCACTGCGCCACGCGGTCTTCCCGGGCGGCGCCCGGGTCCGCCCCCGCCTGTGCATGGCGGTCGCGCTCGCCTGCGAGACGCAGGACCTCGCCGCCGCCCTGGCCGCCGCGGCCTCGATCGAGCTCCTGCACTGCGCCTCCCTCGTGCACGATGACCTGCCGTGCTTCGACGATGCGGCCCTGCGCCGCGGTCAGCCCTCCGTGCACAAGGCGTACGGCGAGCGCCTGGCGGTGCTCGCCGGGGACGGGCTCATCGTTCTCGCCTTCCAGAGCCTGTCGCGCGTGGCGGCGCGCGATCCGGCGCGCTTCGCGGAGCTGTTCGGGATCGTGGCGACGGCGGTGAACGCGGTCTCCGGGATCGTGGCCGGCCAGGCCTGGGAGTGCGAGCCGCAGCTCGACCTCTCCCGCTACCACCAGGGGAAGACCGGCGCGCTGTTCGCGGCGGCCGCCATGGCCGGCGCCCGCGCCTCCGGGCGCGATGCGGCCCCCTGGCGGCTGTTTGGCGAGCGGCTGGGGGAGGCATTCCAGGTGGCCGATGACCTGCGCGACGTGCTGGCGAGCGTGGTGGAGCTTGGCAAGGTGCCCGGGCGCGATGCGGACCTCGGCCGGCCGAGCGCCGTGAACGAGCTCGGCGTGAGCGGTGCGCTGGCGCGGCTCGACCACCTGATCGCCGAGGCGCAGCGCGCCATCCCGGCGTGCCCCGGCTCGACGCTGCTGCACAAGCTCATCCGCACGGAATCGGCGCGGCTGCTGCCCAAGGCGCTCGTGCGGCGGGCTGCGTAAGGGGCGCGCGGCGCTTAACGGCGCCGCAGCCATGGCGGCCTCCGCGCGGCTGTTGCACTGGCGGGCGTGGCCCGAACGCTGGCGCGCGGCAAGCGCAGCAGTGCTGTGCAGGGCGGACTTCCAGCGCTGGGCGGCCCGCTTCCCCCTGACGCGCGCAATCGCGCGGCGGCGCGCGCTGGCGCTGTTCGACCTGTGCGCGGGCTTCGTCTATTCCCAGGTGCTGTTTGCCTGCGCCGAAGCGGGGCTCCTCGAGCGGCTGGCGCCCGGGCCACGCGAGTTGGGCGCGCTGGCGCGCGACCTCGAGGTCGACCGCGACGGGCTCCTCACCCTGCTGCGGGCGGCGCAATCGCTCGGCCTAGTGCGCTGGGACGCGGGCACCGGACATGTGTCCCTCGCGGGCCGCGGCGCCGAGATACTCGGCAATCCCGGGCTGCTGCCCATGATCCGGCACCACGCGCTCCTGTACGCGGACCTCGCGCAGCCACTCGCCCTGCTGCGGGCACGGCGCGCACCCACGCAGCTGCAGGCCTTCTGGGCTTACGCGGGCAGCGCCGAGCCGCGGGCCCTCGGCGCGCAGGGGATCGGGCCGTACAGCGAGCTGATGACCGTGTCCCAGGGCCTGGTTGCCGCGCAGGTGTGCGAAGCGTACCCGTTCGGCCGCCACCGGGTTCTCATGGACCTCGGGGGCGGGGAGGGGGCCTTCGCGGCCGCCGTGGCGCAGCGGTTCCCCGGCCTCGAGGTGTGGTGCGTGGACCTACCGGCCGTGGCGCGCCGCGCGGCGCAGCGGCTCGGGGCGCTCGCGCCGCGGGCGCGGGCCCTGGCGCGGGACATCACCGGCGAGCCGCTGCCTGCAGGTGCCGATGCGATCACCCTGCTGCGCGTCCTGCACGACCACGACGATGCGGCAGTCGAGCGGCTGCTCAGGGGCGCTCACGCGGCGCTGTCCCCGGGTGGCACCCTCGTGATCGCCGAGCCGATGGCCGCGCGCGGACGCGACCTGCGGGTCGCGCACGCCTACTTCGGCATGTATCTCCTGGCGATGGGCTCCGGCCGGCCGCGCTCCCCGGCCGAGATCGCCGGCCTGCTGCGCCGCGCGGGGTTCGTCGCGGTCACGCAGCGGCGCACGAGCCTGCCGCTCCTGGTGCGCATCGTCACGGCACGCAAGCCCGCCACGCGCCGCGGGCCGCCCGGCGCGAGCCGTCTTCAGATGTAAACAACACTTGACACTCCGAAGAGTAATGCTAGGCTGACATCTGGCGTCTTTCCCAGTTCCCGCAGGTACGGCCGCAAATTCCAAATGCAAACCGTCGCCGTGGTTCTCGAGGGTCCTGAGCAGCTGGCACTCAGCCGGCTCGAGCTGTCACCCCCCGGTGAGGATGACGTCGTCATCGACGTCGCCTTCAGCGGCATCAGCACCGGCACCGAGCGCCTCCTGTGGTCCGGGCGCATGCCGAGCTTCCCGGGCATGGGCTACCCCCTGGTGCCGGGCTACGAGTGCATCGGCCGCATCTCAGAGGCCGGCCCGCGCTCCGGCGCTTCCGCCGGCGAATGGGTGTTCGTTCCGGGCGCACGCTGCTTCGGCAACGTCCACGCGCTCTTCGGCGGCGCCGCCGCGCGCCTGGTGACGCCCGGCAGCCGCGTCGTGCGCATCGGTGAGCACATGCAGGAGCAGGGTGTCCTCCTGGCCCTCGCCGCGACCGCGCACCACGCCCTGGCGGCTCCCGGTGCCGCCGCCCCCGAGCTCATCGTGGGCCACGGGGTGCTCGGCCGCCTGCTGGCACGACTCGCGGTACTGCGGGGCGCGTCCCCGACGGTGTGGGAACGCAACGCGACCCGCCGCGGCGGCGCAGGTCCGGGCTACCGCGTGGTGGACCCGGAGACCGATGCGCGCCGCGACTACCGCTCGATCTACGACGTGAGCGGCGATGCGTCGCTCCTCGACTCTCTCATCGGACGGCTCGCCCGCGGCGGCGAGCTCGTGCTCGCCGGCTTCTACGAGCAGGCCCTGTCGTTCCAGTTCCCGCCCGCGTTCATGCGCGAGGCGCGCATCCGGGTCGCGGCCGAGTGGCGGCCGCAGGACCTCGAGGCCGTGCGGGCGCTGGCGGAGGCGGGTGAGCTGTCGCTCGACGGGCTGATCACGCACCGGCGCCCGGCCGAGCGTGCGGCCGATGCCTACCGCACCGCCTTCGGGGATGCGGACTGCCTGAAGATGATCATCGACTGGAGAGCATGCGCATGAGTTGCCCAGCCCCCAAGGTATCCGAGGCCTCGATCGCGCTGCAGGCCGTGCAGGCCCGGTTGCGGGCCGAGGCCGCCGTCGAGCCCGACCCGGTCGCCACCGAGGCGCCAAAGAAGACCACCCAGATCATCGCGATCTACGGCAAGGGCGGCATCGGCAAGAGCTTCACGCTCGCCAACCTCTCCTACATGATGGCCCAGCAGGGCAAGCGGGTGCTCCTGATCGGCTGCGACCCCAAGAGCGACACGACCTCGCTCCTCTTCGGCGGCCGCGCCTGTCCCACCATCATCGAGACCTCGGCGAAGAAGAAGCTCGCCGGCGAGCAGGTGCGCATCGGGGACGTCTGCTTCAAGCGCGACGGCGTGTTCGCGATGGAGCTCGGCGGTCCGGAGGTGGGCCGCGGCTGCGGCGGGCGCGGCATCATCCACGGGTTCGAGCTGCTCGAGAAGCTTGGCTTCCACGAGTGGGGCTTCGACTACGTGCTGCTCGACTTCCTGGGCGACGTGGTCTGCGGCGGCTTCGGGCTGCCGATCGCGCGCGACATGTGCCAGAAGGTGATCGTGGTCGGCTCCAACGACCTGCAGTCCCTGTACGTGGCCAACAACGTGTGCTCGGCGGTCGAGTACTTCCGCAAGCTCGGGGGCAACGTGGGCGTTGCGGGCCTGGTCGTCAACAAGGACGACGGGACGGGCGAGGCCCAGGCATTCGCGGCCGCGGCCGGGATCCCGGTGCTCGCCGCCATTCCGGCGCACGAGGACATCCGCCGCAAGAGCGCCAACTACGAGATCATCGGCCGCCCCGGCGGCACCTGGAGCGCGCTGTTCGAGGAACTCGCCGCGCAGGTCGCCGAGGCCGGCCCGAACCATCCACGCCCGCTCAGCCAGGAGGCGCTCCTGGGCCTGTTCAAGGGCGAGGCCGTAGGGCGCGGTTACCAGCTGCAGCCGGCGAGTGCCGAAGACATGTGCGGCGGGGTGATCCACGAGAAGCCGTCCCTGGAAGTGGTCTATGACGCGGTCTGAGCGCGCATGAGCCCTGAGGCGGCCGTGGCCGAGCCTGCAAGCCTGCCCGCGGAGGGGCGGGACTGCCATGGCGGGCGCGAGCAGCTGCGCGCGGCCGCGAAGGCCGCCGGCAAGGGTGAGACGCTCGAGCGCTATGCGAAGGACTATCCGGCAGGTCCCCACGACCAGCCGCAGAGCATGTGCCCGGCGTTCGGCGCGCTGCGCGTCGGGCTGCGCATGCGCCGCACGGCCACGGTGCTCAGCGGCTCGGCCTGCTGCGTGTATGGCCTCACCTTCACCTCGCACTTCTACGGCGCACGCCGCCCGGTCGGCTACGTGCCCTTCAACTCCGAGACGCTCGTCACCGGCAAGCTCTACGAGGACATCCGCGAGGCAGTCAACCAGCTCGCCGATCCCCAGGCGTACGACGCCGTGGTGGTGATCAACCTGTGCGTGCCCACGGCCTCGGGTGTGCCGCTGCAGATGCTGCCCAAGGACATCAACGGCGTGCGCGTCATCGGCATCGACGTCCCCGGCTTCGGGGTGCCGACGCACGCGGAGGCCAAGGACGTGCTCGCCGCGGCCATGCTGCGCTACGCCCGCACCGAGGCCGAGGCCGGTCCGGTGGCCGCGCCGCGCGCGGGCGTGAGCTCGCAGCCGACCGTGACGCTGCTGGGCGAGGTCTTCCCCGCCGACCCGGTGACCGTGGGCGCGCTGCTCGAGCCCCTCGGGCTCGCCGCGGGACCGGTGGTGCCGACGCGCGAGTGGCGCGAGCTGTACGCCGCGCTCGACTGCGAGGCGGTGGCGGCATTGCATCCGTTCTATACCGCGAGCGTGCGCGAGTTCCAGGTGGCCGGTCGCCGGGTCGTGGGTTCGGCACCGGTCGGCTACGAGGGTACCGCGGCATGGCTCGAGGCGATCGGCGCGGCCTGCAACGTATCCGAGCCGAAGGTCGCCCTGGCGAAGCAGCGCTTCCTGCCGGCGATCCAGGGGGCGCTCGCACGCATGCCGATCAAGGGGCGGATCACGCTAAGCGGCTACGAGGGCTCGGAGCTCCTGGTCGGGCGGCTGCTGATCGAGAGCGGTGCGGAGCTGCGCTACGTCGGCACCGCCTGCCCGCGCACTCCGTGGTCGGATCCCGACCGCGAGTGGCTCGAGGCGCGCGGCGTGCAGGTGCGCTTCCGCGCCTCACTCGAGCAGGACCTCGCGGCGGTCGCCGAATACTCACCCGACCTTGCGATCGGCACCACGCCGGTGGTGCAGAAGGCCAAGGAGGCGGCGATCCCCGCGCTGTACTTCACCAACCTCATCTCTGCGCGGCCGCTCATGGGACCGGCCGGCGCCGGTTCGCTCGCCACGGTGATCAACGCAGCCCTCGGCAACAAGGCGCGCTTCGCCGCGATGCAGGACTTCTTCGGCGGCGTGGGAAAGAAGGACACGAGCGGCATCTGGACCGACACCCCGGTGCCGCGCCCGGAGTTCCGCGAGCGCTACCAGGCGCAGCTGGCGAAGGTCGCGAAGGCGCGCAGGGCCGAGGAGATGGTCTGATGCTGGTCATCGACCACGATCGTGCGGGCGGCTACTGGGGCGCGGTGTACGTGTTCACCGCCATCAAGGGCCTGCAGGTGATCATCGACGGACCGGTCGGGTGCGAGAACCTGCCGGTCACCTCCGTGCTGCACTACACCGACGCGCTGCCGCCGCACGAACTGCCGATCGTGGTGACCGGCCTGGGCGAGGAAGAGCTCGGGCAGCACGGCACCGAGGGGGCCATGCGCCGCGCGCACCAGAGCCTCGACCCCGGGCTGCCGAGCGTTGTGGTCACCGGCTCGATCGCCGAGATGATCGGCGGCGGGGTGACCCCCGAGGGCACCAACATCAAGCGCTTCCTGCCGCGTACCATCGACGAGGACCAGTGGCAGAGCGCCAACCGCGCCATGAACTGGCTGTGGACCGAGTACGGACCCAAGCGCGTGCCAGCCCTGAAGCCGCGCGCCGCCGGCGCCAAGCCCCGCGTCAACATCATCGGGCCGGCCTACGGCTACTTCAACAGCTGGTCGGACCTCGCCGAGGTGCGGCGCCTGATCGAGGGGATCGGGGCTGAAATCAACCTGACCTTCCCGCTCGGCAGTCACCTCGCGGACATCCCGCGCCTCGCGGACGCGGAGGTCAACGTCTGCATGTACCGCGAGTTCGGGCGGCTCCTGTGCGAGACGCTCGACCGGCCCTACCTGCAGGCCCCCATCGGGCTGCACAGCACCACCGCCTTCCTGCGCGCGCTCGGGGAGCTCCTCGGCCTTGACCCGGAGCCCTTCATCGCGCGCGAGAAGCACACGACCGTCAAGCCCCTGTGGGACCTGTGGCGCTCGGTCACCCAGGATTTCTTCGGCACCGCGACCTTCGGCATCGTCGCGAACGAGACGCACGCGCGCGGCATCCGCCACTTCCTCGAGGACGAGCTCGGGCTTGCGTGCAACTTCAGCTTCGCGCGCCGCGCCGGCGTCAAGCCCGACAATGCCGCCGTGCAGCGCGCGGTGCGCGAGCGCACGCCGCTCGTGCTGTTCGGCAGCTACAACGAGCGCATGTACCTCGCCGAGTGCGGGGGCCGCGGCGTCTTCATCCCGGCTTCCTTCCCGGGGGCGATCGTGCGCCGCCACACCGGCACCCCCTTCATGGGCTACGCCGGGGCGACTTTCCTGGTGCAGGAAGTGTGCAACGCGCTGTTCGATGCGCTGTTCCACATCCTGCCGCTCGGCACCGAGCTCGACCGCGTGGAGGCTACCCCGGCGCGCGTCACGCGCCTGCCGGCGACGCCCTGGGACCCGGAGGCGCAGCGCCAGCTCGATGAGTACCTGGAGACCCAGCCGGTGCTGATCCGGATCTCCGCGGCCAAGCAGCTGCGCGACCGCGCCGAGCGCGAGGCGCGCGCGGCGGGCGAGGCGCGCGTGAGCGTGGCACGGCTGCAGCAGGCGCGCGAGGCGCTGGCCTCGGGGCGCGCCGCGTGAGGTTGATGTTGGGTACGGCATGCAAGTGCCGTACGAAGCCCCGGCCGCGCCGGGTTTTGTGCGGGAACGGCCGCAAGGCCTTTGGAGGTGAGGTATGTCTTTATCGGGCTTGACTGAGCAGGAGGCGAAGGAGTTTCACCGTATCTTCATGGCGAGCTTCATTGTTTTCCTGCTGATCGCGATCGTCGCTCACATTCTCGTGTGGCAGTGGCGTCCCTGGTTGCCGGGGCCGCACGGTTACACGTCGATGCGCGACGCCGTCGGCGCACTCAGCGCCTACTACTTGGCATAAACAGGGGGATCGACCATGTGGAGACTCTGGCTGTTGTTCGATCCGCGCCGGGCGCTGATCGGGCTGTTCACGTTCCTGTTCGTGCTGGCGGTGGTGATTCATTTCATCCTGCTCAGCACCAGCCGGTTCAATTGGCTGGAAGGGCCGCACCCGGCGGCCATGGCATCGGCTTCGACACCGGCGGCGGCCCAGGCGCCGACCCAGTAGCGAGGTCGTTTGGGGCTAGGCGCAGCCGGGCCGGATGACGGCTGCGCCTTCGGCTCACGGTGGAGGAGGGCGAGAGATGGCAATGCTCAGCTTCGAGCGCAAGTACCGGGTCCCGGGCGGAACGCTCGTGGGCGGAAACCTGTTCGACTTCTGGGTCGGCCCGTTCTACGTCGGGTTCTTCGGCGTGACCACGGCGTTCTTCGCGGTCGTGGGGACGGTGATGCTGGCCTGGGGGGCGGCCCTCGGGCACACCTGGAACCTGTGGCGCATCAACATCGCACCACCGGACCTGAAGTACGGGCTGGCGCTCGCGCCGCTGCAGGCCGGGGGCCTGTGGCAGATCGTCACGGTCTGCGCCATCGGCGCGTTCGTCTCCTGGGCGCTGCGGGAGGTGGAGATCTGCCGCAAGCTCGGCATGGGGCTGCACGTGCCGTTCGCCTTCAGCTTCGCGATCCTCGCCTACGTGACGCTGGTGGTCATCCGGCCGGTGCTGCTCGGCGCCTGGGGACACGGGTTCCCCTACGGGATCATCAGCCACCTGGACTGGGTATCCAACACCGGCTACCAGTACCTGCACTTTCACTACAACCCGGCGCACATGCTCGCCGTGTCGTTCTTCTTCACCACCACCTTCGCACTCGCGCTGCACGGCTCGCTGATCCTCTCGGCCACCAACCCGAAGAAGGGCGAGCCGGTGAAGACCGCCGAGCACGAGAACACCTACTTCCGCGACACCATCGGCTACTCGATCGGCACCCTCGGCATCCATCGCCTGGGGCTGTTCCTCGCCCTGTCGGCCGGCTTCTGGAGCGCGGTGTGCATCCTCATCAGCGGGCCGTTCTGGACGCGCGGCTGGCCGGAGTGGTGGAGCTGGTGGCTGAACCTGCCGATTTGGCGTCATTGAGGCCGGCGGGAAGGCCGCTCATGACGCGCGAGGGGATTCACGGTAACAACGGTACGGCGACCGCGCCGGCCTCGAAACGCTAGGGGATCAGTCGTGGCGGAGTACCATAACTTCTTTACGCGCGTGCAGATCCGTGGCCCGGCCTACGCCGGCGTCCCCCTCACCGGGGGCAGCTTCGTCCGCCAGGGCAAGATGCGCTTCCTGCACGTGCTCGGCCGGCTGGGCGATGCCCAGATCGGGCCGGTCTACCTCGGGCTCACGGGGCTCGCCTCGCTCATCTGCGGGTTCATCGCGCTCGAGATCATCGGGCTCAACATGTGGGCCTCGGTGAACTGGAGCCCGATCGAGTTCGTGCGCCAGCTGCCGTGGCTCGCGCTCGAGCCGCCGGCACCGGAGACGGGCCTGAGCATCCCGCCGCTCAACCAGGGCGGCTGGTGGCTGATGGCCGGGTTCTTCCTCACCAGCGCGGTGATCCTGTGGTGGGTGCGCATGTACCGGCGCGCCCGCGCGCTCGGCATGGGCACGCACGTGGCGTGGGCGTTCGCCGCGGCCATCTGGCTGTACCTGGTGCTCGGCTTCATCCGGCCGCTGCTCATGGGCCACTGGAGCGAGGCGGTGCCGTTCGGCATCTTCCCGCACCTGGACTGGACGGCCGCGTTCTCGATCCGCTACGGGAACCTCTTCTACTGCCCGTTCCACATGCTCTCGATCGCCTTCCTGTACGGCTCGACGCTGCTGTTCGCCATGCACGGGGCGACCATCCTCGCCGTCAGCCGCTTCGGCACCGACCGCGAGATCGAGCAGATCGTCGACCGCGGGACGGGCGCGGAGCGCGCGGCGCTGTTCTGGCGCTGGACCATGGGATTCAACGCCACGGTGGAGTCGATCCACCGCTGGGCGTGGTGGTTCGCCGTGCTGTGCCCGCTGGTGGGTGGGATCGGCATCCTCCTCACCGGGACCGTGGTGGACAACTGGTACCTGTGGGCGGTCAAGCACGGCGTCGCACCGATGTACCCGCACGTCGGCCCACCGGTCGTGCAACCCACCCTGCCGGGAGTGTCGCCATGAACCCGCTGGCTGCTCGGACGCTGACCGTGAACCCGGCGCGGCACGCCGCGCGTGCCGCAGCAATGGGGACGCTCGCGCTGCTCCTCGCCGCCTGCGAGCACCCGCCGATGGACTCGGTGCAGAACGGCTACCGGGGCCTGGGCATGGTGCAGGTGAGCGACCCGCGGCTCGGGTCGCCCACCGACAACTCCATCCCGCCGGCGCTGCCGCGCGCCCCTGATGTGCCGGGCGGACCGCTCGCCGGCGATACCTTCAAGAACGTGCAGGTCCTGAAGGACGTGCCCGTCGCCGAGTTCGCGCGCCTCATGGCGACCATGACGACCTGGGTCGCCCCGCAGCAGGGCTGCAACTACTGCCACGCGGCCGCCGACCTCGCCTCCGACGCGCTGTACACGAAGGTGGTGGCGCGCCGCATGCTCGAGATGACCCGCCACATCAATGCCGACTGGCACTCCCACGTCGGCGACACGGGCGTGACCTGCTACTCCTGCCATCGCGGCCACAACGTGCCGCAGTACGTGTGGTTCACCGACCCGGGACCTGCGAACGCATCACCCTATGCCGGGAACCTCGCCGGACAGAACCAGCCCGCGCCCTCGGTGCGCCTGGCCGCGCTGCCGAACGATCCCTTCACCGCCTACCTCGGGGGCTCCAAGGCGATCACCGTGATCGACAGGAGCGCGCTGCGCCCGGACGCGGACAAGGGCGCCTCGATCAAGGATGCGGAGCAGACCTACGGCCTCATGATGCACATCACCGGGGCGCTGGGCGTGAACTGCACCTTCTGCCACAACAGTCGCTCGTTCTTTGACTGGGACCAGAGCACCCCGCAGCGCGTGACGGCGTGGTACGGGATCCGCATGGTGCGCGACCTGAACCAGGCCTACCTTACTCCGCTCACGGGCAAGTTCCCGCCCGAGCGTCTCGGGCCGCACGGCGACGGGCCGAAGCTCAACTGTGCGACCTGCCACCAGGGCGTCCACAAGCCTCTGAACGGCGTGAGCATGCTGCCCGACTACCCCGAACTCGCCGGCCGCCACTGAGGAACCGCAACCTCATGCCGTACTTCCCGGGCATCGCCCCCTTGCCGCACGGCGACCTGCGCTTCCCCTGGCCCCGCTGGCTGCGCGCGGGGTGGCGCCGCGGTCGCCCGCTTCGCTGAAGCGCCCCCGGCGCAACCTGCCTCAGCTACCCGCCCGCGCACGCGGGCGCGCGCCCGGGCCGGCGCGCGCGGGACGGCATCAAATAAGTATCCTCAGGAGGTCGCGCGGGGCAGGGCGCGGTCCGCATCCGCCGCGGCCGCGCCGGTCAGGACCAGGAGTCCGTGCTCCAGGAGCCCGAGGGCGCTCAGGGTCACGAGGAGCGCTCCCTGCACCACCTGGAACGAACTCAGGCGCGCCGAGAGCAGCGGAACCAGGAGCCATCCCAGGAGCGCGAGGCAGCCGGCGACCGAGAATGGGAACAGCGCGTTCATCGGGCGCTGGCGGAAGAAGCTCGCGAGGTACTGGAGGCGCGGCGGCAGGAGGCCCGCGCCGGGGTTGCGGACCCCCAGGAACAGGTTGAGCTTAGCGCTCGCCCGCATGCCCCATAAGATAAGGAGTGCCCAGAGGGCCGTCCGGTTCGGTCCCGGGTAGCTCAGCACCGCCGCCGCCCCCAAGCCCGCGAGCAGGGCGAATTCGTGGTACAGGATCGCCTCGAGCGCGTGCCTGAAGTGGGCCCAGCCACCGCACCCTTCCGGGCAGGCGGTGCGCCGGGGACCGGTGATGTATCCCAGGAGGAAGCTCATCTCGAGCCATCCCCACACCACGATGGCACAGCCGAAGGCGAGGAGCGCCCCGGCCGGGGTCACGTCCGCGCGCAGGCGCGCGATGCCGACGAGGGAGGCGGCCAGGAGGCCGGTCGCCACCAGCATGCTCACGGGGTGATGGCGCCGCGGGGCGTGGTTGAGCTCCAGGATCAGGCGCGTGCCGCCCCACCACAGGAGCAGCGCCAGGGCGCAGCCGGCAGCGCTCAGGAGCACGGGCTCACCAGCTTGGGGCGACCCGGATCGCACTCGGCAGGTCGTGGTTCCTCACCGGCAGGCAGTAGAGCCGCACCAGCGCATAGGCCGCCGGCAGGAGGCTCGTGGCACGTACCAGCATGCCGGCGAGCCCGCCGCGGCGGCGGCCGTCTTCCGCGCGCGCGGCGCTGCGGCGCAGCCGCTCGAGCTCGCGCCGGAACACCGGGTGGTCCACGTCGAGCGTGAAGGGGAACACCTGCCGGGAGATCTCGGAAGTGATGCGGAACACGGTCTGGTCGTAGAGCGTCGGGTCGAGTCCGAGCGCGGTGCTGAGCGCCGGTCGGGTGTGATCGCGCACGTACATGGTGGCGAACACGGCCAGGCAGAAGAAGCGGATCCAGAGGCGGTTGTGGCCGCGCAGCAGCTTCGGGTCGAGCCGCATCAGGAGCGCGAAGGCCTCCCCGTGCCGGAATTCGTCGTTGCACCACTTGTCGAACCAGCTGAAGATCGGGTGGAAGCGGTGCTCGGGATGGCGCTCGAGCTGGCGGAACATGGTGATGTAGCGCGCGTACCCGATCTTCTCGGACAGGTAGGTGGCGTAGAGGATGAACTTCGGGCGGAAGTAGGTGACCTTCTTGGCGTTCTTGAGGAAGCTCAGGTCCACCGCGATCCCGAAGTCCTTGAGCGACTGGTTGATGAAGCCCGCGTGGCGCGCCTCGTCGCGCGCCATGTAGCCGAACAGCGCCCGCATGTGCGGGTTCTGGGCACGGCGCTTGATCTCGCTGTAGAGCAGGCACCCGGAGTACTCCGCGGTCAGCGAGCTGGTCAGGAACTCCACGAACTCGCGGTGCAGCTCCGGCGGCAGCGTGCGCAGCTGGGCTGCGAACTGCGCGGTGCGCTCGAAGTGGCCCTTGTTGAGGTCGGCGCGGAACTCCTCCATGAGCTCGTCCCACTCGCGCTGGAGTGGTGCCACGTCGATGCGGTCGATGGCCGCGAAGTCGGTGGTGTAGAAGCGCGGGCTCAGGAGCGTGTCGCGCACCGCGGCCCCGGTGGAGGCATTCAGCGGACGTTCGGCGATGAGCTCAGTCATGGCTGTCTCCCAGCAGGCGCGCGAAGGCACCCGAGTTGGTCGGCCCGAAGGCCTCGAGTTCGATGCGTCGGCCGAGGGCGGGATCCTCCAGGATCAGCCGGCCGTCGGTGCTCGTGAACACGCGGAACGGAACCTGCGGGCCGATGCCGCTGCGGCGCCGCTCGTGGGCGAGGTTGCGCAGCGTCGCGCGGACGAAGCCATTGGTGCCCGGTGCCAGGGTGGCGACCGGCGCGCCACTCTTGCCATCGACCACCTTCACGGCCCCGTCGGGCAGGTCGCTGAAGCTGAGGTCCCTGCTGACAGCCGGGACCGGGTCCGGCAGCGAGCGGATGTCCATCCCGCTCACGCGCACGAGCGTCGTGACGGCGAGCGTGGCACCGACCAGGAGCGCAGCGCCGATGAGTGCGGGGCGCGGGAAGGGCTCCGAGGCGTGGGCGTGGCTCATGTTGCAAGCGCCCCGCCCAGGATCCGGGCCGCCTCGGCGGCGCCCGGCACGCCACGCAGCATGGGCTCGGCGTGCGCGAGCCGCCACGGGCGCGCGTGCGGCCACAGGTGCAGGTAGGCCAGGTGCTCGCCGTCGGCGAGGCTGATCGGGATGTCGCCGGTGCCGTCGCCATACTCGCGCAGCGAGGCGGCATGCACCTTGCGGAAGGGGATGTTGAGGGCGATCGGGAGCGCGATCCCGAAGCGCATGACGATGCGACGCGAGCTGATGCTGTAGACCGTGCTGCGGGCGATGCGGCGGGCGACCCAGAGGAGGAACAGGAGGGTCATTGCGCCGAGTACGGAGAGCATGGCGCAGCCCCGGGCGACCTGCACCAGCGACTGGCCTTCATACCATCCGGACAGGGCGCGCCACAGCACCAGGATGGCGAAGTAGGCGCCGACGAAGCGTACGTGCAGCACCCGCGTGGCGACGCTGCGCCAGTGGGGCGAGCCCTGCCACAGGAGGTCCTCCCCCTGGGGCAGGCGGGCCGGCAGTCCCGGGATCGGTTCGTGCTCGAATTCGGCGTCCATGGCGCGCTCCTTGCGTGCGCTTCAGATTACGGGCTCGCGGCGCGAGGGCTCCGCGTACAGTGTGCCGGCCGCGAAGTAGGCGCAGATGCGGTCCTCCTCGGCGAGCGTCACGTGGTCCGCGCTCGCCGTCTTCGGCACCTGCGCGAACTGTCCCGCGAGCAGCGCATTGACGAGCACGCGCCGGCGGGCGGGATCCACGCGCGCGAAGCCCACCGGCAGCAGCACCCGCTGGGCGGGGTTGGCGCCGGTCACCTCGAAGTAGCGGATCTGCGGCTCGGACTTGTCGATCCACAGGTCGCTCACGCGGCCGGCGCTCGCACCGTCGGCCCCGGTGACCTCCATGCCGCGGGGGTCCGGGTCGCGCTCGGCTACCGAGAAGCCCGCAGCCACGCGCAGCGGCACGATCTTCGGCTCACCCTCCGCGGTGAGGTCAGGCTTGTCGGGACGCGGCGTCCAGGAGCCCGGGCCCACGCCGGCGAGCAGGAGGTTCGCACCCTTGGGCGGCGGGATCGGGTTGCCGCGGGTGGCCTGCGGGGCCGCGCCCGCACTCGCCGCGGCCGGCGCCTGGCGGGTGCTGCCATCGTGCAGCCGGAAGGTCTTCGGCGGCGGCACGCGCGGGAAGCCCTGCACCGTGACCTGCGCGGAGCGCTCCGACTCGAGCGGGTAGCCCTCGCGCTTGTCTTCGCGGCGCAGGTAATAGATGAGGCCGGCGAAGAACAGCCAGAAGACGTACAGCACGACCTGCGCGAGGTCGAGCGAGTGTGTGAAAGCACCGATGCCCATGACAGCTCCTTCAGGTCCCGACAAGCAGGTCCGAATCCGGGTGGCGGGGTGTGGACGGACGCGGCCGTTCGGCGTGCCCGACCAGGGGGCCGAGCGCGACGAGGGTGGCCAGCAACAACAGCAACTCGATGTGGTAGACGACGCCGTAGCCCACGGCAGGCCCGGTCAGCGCAGGCCCGAGGCTCCCGCGCGCGGCGAGCGCGCTGAACAGGTCGCGCAGCGCACCGCTGACGGCGATGGCGGAGCCGGCGGCGAGCGCCTGCACGGCGCCCCAGGCCCCGAGCGCCAGACCGTTGTCGATGCGGGTGTCCAGGTTCATCGCGGCGCTCAGGGTGCCGACGCCGAAGAGGCCGGCGCTGAAGCCGATGAGGGCACTGCCCAGGCGGTACAGCAGGGCGGACTCGAGCGGGGCGGCGAGGATCACCGCCGCAAAGGCGAACAGGGCCGTGGTGACGCCGGCCGCGGCGAGGCGGTGCGGGTCGGCGCCCCGAGCCAAGAGCCGCTCCGAGAGCGCGAAGGCGGCCAGCGCGCTGAGCGCGATGACGGCGGTGAGCCAGGTGGTCGCACTGACGCTGAGCCGCAGGATCTGCCCCCCGTAAGGCTCGAGCAGGATGTCCTGCATGCTGAAGGCCGCGCTCCCCAGGCCCACGGCAACCAGGAAGCGCAGCGCGCGGTTGTGGCTCGCGTAGCTGCGCCAGGCCTCGCGGAACCCGGGGCTTGGCGCCACGGCCGCACCGCGCGGCCGGCGCGGCTCCTGCTTCCACAGCGCCACGCCGTTGAGCACCAGGGTCACGACCGCCGAGCCCTGCACCACCTGGATGAGCCGCAGCTCCGTGAAATGCCCGAGCAGCCAGCCGAAGGCGATCGAGCTCACCGTCACCCCGACGAGCAGCATGACGTACATCAGCGCCACGACCCGCGGCCGGGTCTCGGCCGGGGCGAGGTCGGTGGCGAGCGCAAGCCCGGTGGTCTGCGTGGTGTGGAACCCTGCGCCCACCAGGAGGAACGCCAGCGCCGCACCGACCTGGCCGACGAGCACCGGGCCGTGCGTGTCGCCCGAGAGGATGAGGAGGGCGAACGGCATGATGGCGAGCCCGCCGAACTGCAGCAGCGTCCCCATCCAGATGAAGGGCACGCGGCGCCAGCCGAGCGCCGACTGGTACACGTCCGAGCGGAACCCGACGAGCGCCCGGAACGGGGCGAAGAGCAGCGGCAGCGCCACCATGATCGCCACCAGCCACGAGGGCACCGCGAGCTCCACGATCATGACGCGGTTCAGCGTCCCGACCAGGAGCGCGGCCATCATGCCCACCGAGACCTGGAACAGCGACAGCCGCAGCAGGCGCGACAGCGGCAACCCCGAGCTTGCGGCATCGGCGAAGGGCAGGAACCCCGGCGCGAGGTGCAGCCAGGTGCGGCTCAGGCGCTGCGCAAGGACGCTCACCGGTGCACCAGCTCCACGGCCTGGGAGGTGTAGAACCCGCGCTGCACGCGCTGGCTGCGCTGCATCTCCCACTCCTCGAGGCCCGGCGCAGCGGTGAGGAGTGCGGCGAGGTGCGCCTCGCGCACCGGGGCGATCGCGGGGGCGCGGTCGCCGCGCGGGAACAGGCGCCCGACGGCATGCATCACGGCCAGCGCGCCGGTGCGCGGTGCGAAGGTGAAGAGAATCGCGCAGCGCGTGCGGCGGGCGAGGCGCTGCACGGCCTCCACCATGTCCGGGGTGTCGTAGTGGATGAGGGAGTCCATCGCGACCACGTAGTCGAACGAGCCCCAGGACGCGTCGGTCATGTCCCCGACGCCGTACTCGATGCGCCCGGGACCTGCGATCGCGGGCGCGCGCTCCTGCGCGAGGCGCACGACGCTCGAGGTCAGGTCGACGGCCGTGACCTCGGCCCCGCGTGCCGCCGCGGCCCAAGCCAGTGCGCCCGTGCCGCAGCCGGCATCCAGGACCTTAAGTCCCCGCAGCTGCGCCGGCAGCCAGTCGAGGAGCTGGTCGCGCATCTCCTGGCGCCCGGCGCGCACCGTGGCGCGGATGCGGCTGACGGGACCGTCGGCCGTGAGTCGCGCCCAGGCCTCGTAGCCGGTGCGGCCGAAGTAGTCCTCGAGCTGTCCGCGGCGGCGGTCGTACGTGGTGCTGTTCATGGTGCGGCGGTCCTTAAGGTGTCAGTCGAACCCCAGGAGGTCGAAGATCTCGCGGTCGCGCAGCGGCTCGACGACCAGCGGGTCGGTACCGGCCCACAATGCCGCCGCCAGGCGCAGGTACTCCTCCTGCACCGCCGTGAGCTCGGGCGACTCGTCCATCTCAAAGAGCGTCGACTTCTTCAGGCGGCTGCGCCGGATGACGTCGAGGTCGGGGAACCGCGCCATGGTCTTCAGCCCCACGCGGTCGTTGAACCGGTCGATCTGCTCGGTCGCGGCCGAGCGGTTGGCGATGACCCCGCCGATGCGCACCGAGTAGTTGCGCGACTTGGCCTGGATCGCCGCCACGATGCGGTTCATCGCGAAGATGGAGTCGAAGTCGTTGGCGGTCACGATGAGCGCGCGCTCGGCATGCTGCAGGGGGGCGGCGAAGCCGCCGCACACGACATCGCCCAGCACGTCGAAGATCACGACGTCGGCCTCGTCGAACAGGTGGTGCTCCTTCAGGAGCTTGACGGTCTGCCCGACCACATAGCCGCCGCACCCGGTACCGGCCGGTGGGCCGCCCGCCTCGATGCACAGCACGCCGTTGTAGCCGGTGTAGACGAAGTCCTCGGTGCGCACCTCCTCGGGATGGAAGTCGACCTGCTCGAGCACGTCGATGACGGTGGGCACCAGGCGCTTGGTGAGGGTGAAGGTCGAGTCGTGCTTGGGGTCGCAGCCGATCTGCAGCACCCGCTTGCCGAGCTTGGAGAAGGCGACCGACAGGTTCGAGGAGGTGGTGCTCTTGCCGATGCCGCCCTTGCCGTAGACGGCGAACACCTTGGCATGCCCGATCTTGAGGTCCGGGTCGAGCCGCACCTGCACGCTGCCCTCGCCGTCAGGTTGCGTGCGCGCGCGGCGCAGCGTGGGCGAGGGGAGGGGAACCGCGGTGATCGTCATGCTGCTACTCCGTGTCCGTCGTAAATGCCCTCGACGCGGTCCTCGAGGTCCTCGCCCGCCTGGCGCAGCGCCTCGAGCATCTCCGCGTCCGGGGTCCAGTAGTGGCGCGTGTGCGCCTCCAGCAGCCGGTTGGCGATCTTCGCGCAGGCGGCCGGGTTCAGCTGCGCCATGCGGTCGCGCATCTGGGCATCCAGCACGAAGGTCTCCGAGATGCGCTCGTACACCCACGGGGCAACCTTGCCCGTGGTGGCCGACCAGCCGAGCGTGTTGGTGACGTGCGCCTCGATGTGGCGCACGCCCTCGTAGCCGTGCCGCAGCATCTCCTCGTACCACTTCGGGTTGAGGGTGCGGGTACGGGTCTCGAGCGCGACCTGCTCCCCGAGCGAGCGCACCACCGCGCCGCCGCGCGTCTGGTCGCCGATGTAGACCGGCACGCGCTCGCCGGTCGCACGGTGCGCAGCGCTCGCGATGCCGCCCAGGGTGTCGAAGTAGACGTCCAGCGTCGTGACCCCGAGCTCAACGGAGTCGAGGTTCTGGTAGGTGAGCTGCACGTCCTCGAGGACGCTGCGCAGCAGCTGCGGCTGCTTCACCGGCTTGCCCAGCCGACCGTAGGCGAAGCACTTGCGGCGCGAGTAGGTCTCGGCGATCTCGTCCTCCTCGTCCCAGGCGCCGCTGTCGATGAGGTGGCCTACGTTGGCCCCGTAGGCACCGTCGGCGTTGCCGAACACGCGCAGCGCTGCGCTCTCGAGGTCGCCACCGTGCTGCGCCTGGTACGCGAGTGCGTGCCGGCGGATGTAGTTGCTCTCGCACGGCTCGTCGGCCTGGGCGGCGAGCAGCGCCGCTTCCGCGAGCAGGCGCATCTGCAGCGGCAGGAGGTCGCGGAAGATGCCGGAGACGGTGACCAGCACGTCGATGCGCGGGCGCCCGAGTTCGGCGAGCGGGATGAGTGTCGCCCCGGCCAGGCGCCCGAAGGCATCGAACCTGGGCGCCGCGCCCATCAGGGCGAGCGCCTGGGCGAGCGGGCCGCCCTCGGTCTTCAGGGTGTCGGTGCCCCACAGCACCATCGCGATGGTGCCGGGCAGGGCGTGCCCGTCGGCGCGGTAGCGCTCGAGCAGGGCCTCGGCCTGCGTGCGTCCCTCGCGCACGGCGAAGGCGCTGGGGATGCGGAACGGGTCGAAGCCGTGGACGTTGCGGCCGGTCGGCAGCATCGCCGGGCTGCGCAGGAGGTCGCCCCCCGGGGCGGGGCGGATGAAGCGCCCGTCGAGGGCCTTCACGATGGCGGGCAGCTCGTGGTCCTCGCGCAGGAGTGTGTCGGTCCTCTGCAGGGCCGTGAACGCCTCGATCCATGCCGGATCGTGCGGCGTCCCTTCGCCCTTCAGGGCGCCCTGGGGGCTCTCGCCCGCGACGAGGGCCTCGATCGCCCGGCGCGAGGGCGTGATGCCATGCGAGGATTCGGCGACGGCCAGCAGCAGGTCGGTGCGCTCGGCGGGCGAGGGCGGACGGCCGACCTCGTGCAGGCCGCAGGGGATCAGGGTCTGCTCGAGTTCGCGCAGCGCGCGCTGGACCCGTGCCACCTCGGCATCGAGCTCCGCGGGTGCCCACGCGGGTTCTGCCGGGACCAGCTGCAGCTGCGCCCCCTGGGCCTGGATCAGCTCCGCGAGGGCTCCCGCCTGAGCATCGCCCGGCTCGAGGGCCCGGAAGCGGTCGACCGAGGACTTGAGGTCGGTCAGCCCGCGGTAGAGCCCGGCCTGCGAGATCGCGGGCGTGAGGTAGCTCACCAGCGTGGCGGCGGAGCGGCGCTTCGCGAGCGCCCCCTCGGAGGGGTTGTTGGCGGCGTAGAGGTAGACGTTCGGCAAATCGCCGATCAGGCGGTCGGGCCAGCAGGCGCCGCTCATGCCGACCTGCTTGCCGGGCATGAACTCGAGCGCGCCGTGGGTGCCGAAGTGCAGCACGACGTCCGCCGCGAAATCCTCGCGCAGGTACCGGTAGAAGGCCGCGAAGGCATGCGTGGGCGCAAACCCCCGCTCGAACAGGAGGCGCATCGGGTCGCCCTCGTAGCCGAAGGCGGGCTGGATGCCGACGAACACGTTGCCGAACTGGGCACCGAGCACGAAGACGCTGCTGCCATCGCTCTGGGCGCGCCCCGGGGCCGGACCCCACTGCGCCTCGATCTCCTTGAGCCAGCGCTCGCGCCGTACGTGCTCGTCGGCGCTCACGCGCGCGTGCACGTTCGCCGGCGTGCCGAAGCGCGCGGCATTGCCCTCGATGAGGCGCCGGCGCAGTGCGGCCTCGTCCTCGGGGACCTCCACGCTGTAGCCGGCGGCGCGCAGCTCCCTGAGCGTGCGCTGGAGGGAGGCGAACACCGACAGGTGCGCGGCCGTCCCCACGGCCCCGCCGTTGGGCGGGAAGTTGAAGAGTACGATGCCCACCCGCCGTGCCTGCCGCGGCGTGGCGCGCAGCGCCACCAGGCGCGCGACGCGCGCGGCAAGCACGGCCACCCGTTCGGGATGGGGCTGCATCTCGCGGCCGCCCTCGCCATCCGTACCGGCGCGCCCGGCGTACACGATCGGGCCGGTGGCCCCGTCGAGTTCCGGGATCGCGACCATCATGGTGGATTCCACCGGGGTCAGCCCGCGCTCGCCCCCCTGCCACTGCGCGAGCGACTGGAACTCCAGCGGGTGCGCGGCGATGTACGGGACGTCCAGGGCGGCGAGCAGTTCCTCGGCCGCGCGCGAGTCGTTGTAGGCCGGGCCGCCGACCAGCGAGAACCCGGTGAGCGAGACCAGCGCATCGATGACGGGGCGCCCGCCCGCGTTGAAGTACTTCTCCACCGCGGGGCGCGCGTCGAGCCCGGCGGCGAAGGCGGTGATCACCCTGAGCCCCTTCGCCTCCAGCGCCGCGATCACGGCCTCGTAGTGACGGGTGTTACCGGCGAGCACGTAGGAGCGCATGACCAGGACCCCGACGGTGCCCTTGGGGTCCGGCACCGCCGGCAGCCGGCGCACGTCCTCGGTGATGCGCGCGCGCAGCCGCGGATGGAACAGGCCGACTTCCGGGTAGGTCACCGGGAGCGAGGCAGGGAGGCTGCCGCGCAGGGCGCGCCGCGGGCCGTCGGCGTAGCGGTCCACCAGGAAGCGGACCATGTTGACGACGTTGTCGTCGGAGCCGGCGAGCCAGTACTGCAGCGTCAGGAAGTAGGCGCGCACGTCCTGCGCCGGACCTGGGATGAAGCGCAGGATCTGCGGGATGCGTCGCAGGAGCTTCATTTGCGCCGCTCCCGCGCTCGCGCCGTGACGGTTGCCGCCGCGCAGCCGCTTGAGGAGGCTGATGGCACCGCCGCCCGATCCGTTCATGCTGAAGCGCCCGAGCCGCGTGAGCCGGATGATCTCGGCTGCCGACATGCAGCCGATCATCGCGTCGCAGTGGTCGCGGCGCGCCTGCAGCGCCGGCAGCACGGCGCGGAAGTGGTCCTCCAGGAACAGCATGGAGGCGATGATGAAGTCGCCCTGGGCGATGTCGGACTTGCAGCGCTCCAGGGCCTGCGGGTCATCGTCCCACTCGCTCGCGGCATGGACGCTGAAGCGCAGCCCGGGGATCTCCTGCGCCAGGCGCTCGCGCGCCCGCTCGGCCGCGCCGGCGAGGTGCGTGTCGAGCGTCACGATCACCACCCGCACGGCGGTCGGCTCAGTGCGAGTAGTGCGCTTTGGCGTCATACAGGGTCTCCAGGGTGATCAGCGCGAGCCCGCGCTCCTGCGCAAAGCGCTCGGTGTTGCGGCGCGCCTTGCCGCGCACGAAGAAGGGCACCTTCTGCAGTTCCTGCTCCGCCTCGCTCGACCAGCAGCGGGCGCCGGCATCCCGGGCTTCGGCCGGCGCGGGCGCTTGGGCCGGCGCGCGGGCGGCGGCGGGCAGGTGGGAGGGCGCCGCCTCGTTGTGGAACTCGCGGTCCTCGGAAAACATCGTCAGGAGGTGCTCCTCGAGCCCCATCATCAGCGGGTGCACCCAGGTGTCGAACAGGACGTTTGCGCCCTCGAATCCCATCTGCGGGGAGTAGCGGGCGGGGTAGTCCTGGACGTGGGCGGGGGCGGAGATGACCGCGCACGGGATGCGCAGGCGCTTGGCGATGTGGCGCTCCATCTGCGTGCCCAGGACCAGCTCCGGCTGGGTGGCGGCGATGTGCTTCTCCACCTCGAGATAGTCATCGGTGATCAGCGCTTCGAGGCCGTAGAGGCGCGCGGCCTCGCGTACCTCGCGCGCCTGCTCGCGCGCGTAGGTGCCCAGTCCCACGACCGTGAAGCCGAGCTCGTCGCGTGCCATCCGGGCGGCCGCGACGGCGTGCGTCGCGTCCGCGAAGATGAAGACGCGCTTGCCGGTCAGGTAGTTGGAGTCGACCGAGCGGGAGTACCAGGCCGAGCGTGCGGGGCTGCCGGTGAGCGCAGGCTCTGCGGGGACCTGGGCCAGGGCCGCCACCTCGCGGATGAAGGCCTGCGTCCCGAGAATGCCGATCGGCTGCTCGCGCGTGAAGGGCATGCCGAAGCAGCGCTCCAGGTACTGCGCGGTGCTGCCGGCGATTTCCGGGTACAGCACGACGTTGAAGTCGGCCTCCGGGATGCGCTGCAGGTCGGCAGGCGAAGCCCCGGCCGGCGCCGTCACGTGGACCTCGATCCCCATCCGGTTGAGCAGGGCGGTGATCTCGGTGGTGTCGTCGCGGTGCCGGAACCCGAGTGCCGCGGGGCCCAGCAGGTTGCAGCGCGGCGGGTCGTGGCGGACCTTCGCCTCGGGAGTCGGGCGCCCGGGGCCGAGGAGCGCGCGCGTGAGCCGATAGAAGGTCTCCGCGGCCCCCCAGTTTTCCTTGCGCTGGTAGGCGGGCAGCTCCAGCGGGATCACCGGGACCGGGAGGTCCAGGGCTTTCGCAAGGCCCCCCGGGTCGTCCTGCAGCAGCTCCGCGGTGCACGAGGCACCCACCAGCAGCGCCTGCGGCCGGAAGCGCTCGTATGCCTCCTGCGCCGCCCGCTTGAAGAGCTGCGCCGTGTCGGTCCCGAGGTCGCGCGCCTGGAAGGTCGTGTAGGACACCGGCGGGCGCTCGTCCCGCCGCTCGATCATGGTGAAGAGGAGGTCCGCGTAGGTGTCGCCCTGCGGGGCGTGCAGGACGTAGTGGATCCCGCGCATCGCGGTGGCGATCCGCATCGCGCCCACGTGCGGCGGTCCCTCGTATGTCCAGACCGTCAGTTGCACCGCTTCAGCACCTCAGGCGCATCTGGCGCTCGAGCGGGCGCGCGAACAGGCGCGCGAGGTCCCCGGCCTGCTCGTAGCCCTGGATCGGGGTGAACACCAGTTCGATGGACCACTTGCTCGTCAGCCCTTCCGCCTCCAGCGGGTTGGCAAGTCCCAGCCCGCAGACCGTCAGGTCTGGCCGCAGCGTGCGGCAGCGGTCCAGCTGTTCCTCGACGTCGCCGCCCTCGCGCACGCTCGCACCGGCCGGCAGGAGCGCGAGCTCGCTCGCCATGTGCTGGCGATTCAGCTGGGGCGTGCCGACCTCGAGCAGCTGCATCCCGAGCTCCCGCGACAACAGGCGGGCGAGCGGCACCTCGAGGTGTGAATCGGGGAAGAAGAACACGCGCTTGCCGGCGAGCTGCGTGCGATAGGGCGCGAGCGCGGCCGATGCGCGGGCCCGCGCGGGCGCGACCACGCGGTTGAAGTGCATGGGGTCGACCCCGAAGGCGGTGGCCGCAGCCTGCAGCCACAGGGTGGTGCCCTCGGCGCCCAGTGGAAAAGGCGCGGCGAGCTTGCGCGCGCCGCGCTCCTCGAGAGCGCGAGCCGTCGCTGTGGAGAATGGCTGCGCCAGAAGGAAAACGGTGCCCGCACCCACCGGCGGGAGGTCGGCGGCATCGCGGGACGGCAGGAAGCACACGGGCCCGATGCCGAGCTCGGCGAACAGGCGCCGCAGCTGGTCCTCCACGACGTCGGCGAGCGTGCCGACGACCAGGAGCGAACGGGCGGCCGGTGCGGCCTCGGGCAGCTCGGCCACCAGGGCGGCGAGGCAGGCGTCCTCGCCCTCGGTGAAGGTGGTCTCGATGCCGCTGCCGGAGTAGTTGAGCACCCGCACCCGGGGCGCGAAGGCCTGCGACAGCCGCGCCGCGGCACGCCCGAGGTCGAGCTTGATCACCTCCGAGGGGCAGGAGCCGACCAGGAACAGGAGGCGGATGTCGGGCCGGCGCTCAAGGAGGCGGCCCACCACCCGGTCGAGCTCGTCGTTGGCGTCGGCGAGTCCCGCAAGATCCCGGTCCTCGATGATCGCGGTGGCGAAGCGCGGCTCGGCGAAGATCATGACCCCGGCCGCGGACTGGATGAGGTGCGCGCAAGTGCGCGAGCCGACCACGAGGAAGAACGCGTCCTGGATCTTGCGGTGCAGCCACACGATCGAGGTCAGGCCGCAGAAGACCTCGCGCTGGCCGCGACCGCTGCGGGCCACGGACGGGGAGTCCGGCCCGGGCAGCGCGCCTGCAACCTGCGGGGCGCTCATTTTGTCGGTACCGCCAAGGCGACGCTCGCACCCGCGTCCTGCGCCGACTGCAGTCGCGCGGCGCGCAGCTTTAGCAGGAACTGCGTTGCATTGATGACATAGGCCGCGTACGCTGCCAGCGCGATGAACATCTGCGCGCGCGCGCCTCCCCAGTGGCTGAGGAGCGCCAGCAGGTAGGCGGAGTGCAGGGCAATCACGAACATGCTGCCCACGTCCTCCCAGAAGAACGACCGAGCGAACAAGTAACGCCCGAACACGTCGCGCTCCCACAGGCAACCCGTCAGCATGATTGCGTACAGGAACGCCGTCTTGACGACGATGGAAATCGTCGCGGCGGTCTCACCCGCGCCGGAAGTCAGGAAGCGCGCGACCAGCGTCAGGCTCACGAGGAATGCCAGGAACTGCAGCGGCGCCAGCACGCCCTGGACCGGCGTCCAGACCGAGCTGTCCCGCCGTCGCCGCTCCTCCGGGGAGTACAACGCGGACCCTGCGCGGGCAGCTGTCGGGACTTCTCTCATGCGGACCTTGGTGGGAGACAGCGCGCCCTTGAATCTAGTGTCAACTTAGAGGAACGTCAAGAGGACTTGACACTCTATCGGAGCGGGTATCTAGTGGATCTACCCCTGCACCCGTGTTTGGGTGCAAAGTAGGGGACAGCGCGGCCGACGGGCTCAGGCAGAAGACCGCGGGTGAGGGGGACAGATGGTCGACGTCTCTTTTTGGGAAGGGGCCGAGCGCAATGCCCGCGAGGACACCTGCCAGCCGCGGGCGCCCAAGGCGACCCGGGCGGGCGAGTCAGGATCCTTAGGCGGCCTGCTGCGCACGATCGAGACCGAGATCATCCCCCGCCTGCTGCTGGCCCTGCAGTCAGCGCCCGCGGCCCAGCCCTCGGAGGGCATCGCCCACAGCGTCACCGCCGCCGAGGAAGTGACCGAGTTCGCCCGGCTGGTCGTCACCCACGACGTCGCCGTAGCCACCGGTTACGTCCGTGCGCTGAGTGCGCGCGGCGTGCCGCTGGAGCGCATCTACCTGGACCTCCTCGCGCCGGCCGCGCGCCTGCTCGGGGAGTGGTGGAAGGAAGACCTGCGCGACTTCACCGAGGTGACGACCGGCCTGTGTCGCATGCATCAGCTGCTGCACGAATTCAGCCCGGCGTTCCTCCGGGACGCCCAGCCCACGGCTCCCGACCGCTGCATCCTCCTCATACCGATGCCCGGGGAGCAGCACTCCTTCGGGCTCATCATGGTCGCCGAGTTCTTCCGCCGCGCCGGCTGGGACGTCTGGGACCAGCACCCGGGGGCGCGCCAGGACGTGCTCGCGGCGGCCCACAAGCACTGGTTCAGCGTCATCGGGGTCTCGCTCAGCTGCGAATCGCGCGTCGAGGAACTGGCCCCGCTGATGGGGGAGCTGCGCCGCGTGTCGCGCAACCCCGCCGTCTCCCTGATGGTGGGCGGGCAGCCCTTCATCGGCCACCCGGAGCTGGTAACGGCCGTCGGCGCGGATGCGACCGCCAGCGACGGACGCCGGGCCACGCAGGAAGCGGCGCGCCTGGTCCAGCGGGCACCGCAGTAAGTTAAATCGCTGATCCGCAGCCTTTACGCTGTACACTGTCAAGGGATCTGGCACAATCACTTCCTGAATTGGCCAACGCGGCCAGGGATTGCCAGATCAGCGAGGTGGACGTGTTCCTGAGGCGCTTTCGGGCCCCGAAGAAGACCATCGGAAACCTGGATGCAGAGTCCGCGGCCGACCTGTTGACGGCCGCCACCGATGTCGTGCTGATCGTGGACCGGAAGGGAGTCATCCGCGACGTGGCCTTCGGCAGCGCCGAGCTCATGAAGGATGTCGCCGGGGACTGGATCGGAAAGGCCTGGGACCAGACGGTCACCGCCGAGAGCCGCCCCAAGATCAAATCACTACTGGCCGACCTCGACAGCGAGTCCGACGCGCGCTGGCGGCAGGTAAACCATCCCTCCAAGGCCGGTCCCGACGTGCCGATCGTGTACCGCACCCGCCCGGTGGGCGAGGGGCGGGTGGTGGCCCTGGGCCGTGACCTGCGCGCCGTCGAGGCCCTGCAGCAGCGGCTGATGGAGGCCGAGCAGAGCATGGAGCGGGAGTACTCCCGCGTGCGGCACGCCGAGACGCGTTACCGGCTGCTGTTCCAGCTGGCCTCCGAGGCCGTGCTCATCGTGGATGCCGACACGCAGCGCGTCGTCGATGCCAATCCGGCGGCGCTGCAGATCATTGGCTCCGCCTCGCGCCGCCTGGTGGGGCGACCCTTCCCGGAAGGGTTCGATGCCGCCGGACAGCGCGCCATCGAGACGATGCTCGGGACGGTGCGCGGCACTGGGCGCGGCGAGGAGGTGCGGGCCACGCTGTCCGACCCGGAACGCGTGTTCCTGATCTCGGCATCGCTCTTCCGCCAGAACGAATCCTCGCACTTCCTGGTGCGCATCCGGCCGCTGATTCCCGAAGCCGCCGGCGCGGAGGCGCGTGACGGGCAGTCGCGGCTCCTCGAGGTGCTCGAGGAATCCCCCGATGGCCTCGTCGTCACGACGCCGGAGGGCGAGATCCTCACGGCCAACCGGGCCTTCCTGGACCTCGCGCAGCTGGCCGCCCCGGAACAGGCGCGCGGCCAGCCACTCGACCGCTGGCTCGGGCGGCCGGGCGTGGACATGCGCGTGATACTGGCGAACCTGCGCCAGCACGGTTCCATCCGCCTCTTCAGCACCGCGCTGCGCGGCGAGTACGGCTCGGCGACGGACGTCGAGATCTCGGCCGTCTCGGTCAACAACGCAGACCAGTCGTGCCTTGGCTTCACGGTGCGCAACGTCGACAAGCGCTCGGCAGTGGAGGGCCGCAAGGTCCGAGAGCTGCCGCGCACGGCCGAGGAGCTCACCGACCTCATCGGGCGCGTCTCGCTGAAGGACCTGGTGCGCGAGACGACCGACGTGATCGAGCGGCTGTGCATCGAGGCCGCGCTCGAGCTGACCGGCGACAACCGCGCCACCGCGGCGGAGATGCTGGGCCTGTCCCGGCAGAGCCTGTACGCCAAGCTGCGCCGCTACGGCATCAGCGACGTCGCCGACGATGCCTGACGACTGTCAGGCGCTCTAGACACTCAAGATTGTCAAGAGTAGGGTGGGCTCATGGCCCATCCCGCCCCCCGCGCCGTGATCGAGCTGTTGAAGCCCATCACCTGGTTCGCGCCGATGTGGGCCTTCGCGTGCGGGCTCATCTCGGTGGCGCCGCACTCGGGCGCCTCCGCCTCCTGGCTCGTGATCCTCCTCGGTGTGCTCCTCGCAGGCCCGCTCGTATGCGCGACGAGCCAGGCGGCGAACGACTGGTTCGACCGCGAGGTCGATGCCATCAACGAGCCGCAGCGCCCCATTCCTTCCGGGCGCGTGCCCGGGCGCTGGGGCCTGTACATCGCCATCTTCTGGACCGCACTGTCGCTCGTGGTGGCGCGCAGCCTCGGTGCTTGGGTGTTCTGGGCGGGCGTCTTCGGGCTGGCGCTCGCCTGGTTCTACAGCGCCCCGCCGCTGCGCCTGAAGCAGAACGGCTGGTGGGGCAACGCCGCCGTGGCCCTGTGCTACGAGGGCGTACCCTGGATCACCGGCGCGGCGATCATGGCGGTCGGGGCGGTGCCGGACGCCCGCATCCTCCTGCTTGCCGCGCTCTACAGCATCGGTGCGCACGGCATCATGACCCTCAACGACTTCAAGTCCGTCGAGGGTGACACGCGCTTCGGCGTGCGCTCGCTGCCGGTCCGGCTGGGCGTGGCGCGCGCGGCGAAGGTGGCATGCCTGATCATGGCGGGGGCGCAGGCGGTCGTGGTGGTGCTGCTCCTCGAGTGGGCGCGGCCATGGCACGCGGCCGCCGTGGCCCTGCTGCTCGTGGCACAGGGGGCGCTCATGGTGCGGCTGCTGCAGGCGCCGCGCGAGAGGGCGCCCTGGTACAACGCCACCGGCACGAGCCTCTACGTGCTCGGCATGCTGGTCAGCGCCTTCGCGCTGCGCAGTGTGCCCGGGGGGTCGTGATGGCCACTCACGCCCTGGATCGCACGCAGGCCCTCGGGTGGGGCGGCATCGTCCGGCTGGGACTGGTGCAGGCGGCGATCGGTGCGGTCGTCGTGCTCGCCACGTCCACCATCAATCGCATCATGGTCGTGGAGCTCGCGCTGCCGGCCGTGCTGCCGGGTCTCCTGGTCGCCCTGCACTACGCAGTGCAGATGGTGCGGCCGCGCTTCGGTCACGGCTCGGACGTCGGGGGCCGGCTGCCGGTGTGGATCGTCGGTGGCATGGCGGTGCTGGCCCTCGGCGGCGTCGGGGCCGCGGCAAGCGTGCAGCTGATTGCAGGCTCAGGCGTCTGGGGCATCGTCGCCGCGTTCGTGGCGTTCGCGGTGATCGGGCTCGGCGTGGGTGCGTGCGGTACCTCGCTCCTGGTGCTCCTCGCGCAGCGGGTCGAGCCGGCGCGCCGGGCGGCCGCCGCTACCATCACCTGGGTGATGATGATCGCCGGCTTCGTCGTCACGACCGCGGTCGTCAGCCACGTGCTGACCCCTTACTCCGCGCACCGGCTCCTTACCGTGACCCTCACGGTGGCGCTCGTGGCGCTTGGCGTCACCGTGCTGTCGGTGTGGGGACTCGTGGTGCCGCGGGCGAGTGTCGTGGCGCCCCATCCCAGCGAGCGACCCACGTTCCGTGCGGCCCTCGCCGAGGTGTGGCAGGAGCCTGTCGCGCGGCGCTTCGCCCTCTTCGTGTTCGTGTCGATGCTCGCCTACAGCGGGCAGGAACTGGTCCTCGAGCCCTTCGGGGGGCTGGTGTTCCTGATGACACCCGCGCAGAGCGCCAGCCTTACTGCCCTCCAGCACGGCGGCGCGCTCGTGGGGATGATCCTCGTGGGCCTCCTGGCCTCGCGCCGGGCGAGCGGGGACGGGGGCCGGCTCGCCGCCTGGATGACCGGCGGCTGCATCGGTTCCGCGCTGGCGCTGGCGGGACTCGTGTGCGCGGCCTTCACCGGTCCCGGCTGGCCCCTGCGCGCCAATACGTTCGTGCTGGGGCTCGCGAACGGGGTGTTTGCCGTCTCCGCGATCGGTTCCATGATGGGCCTCGCTGCGGAAGGGGGCCCGGCGCGCCAGGGTCTGCGCATGGGGTTGTGGGGCGCCGCGCAGGCCGTGGCGTTCGCCCTGGGGGGACTCCTCAGCAGCGCCGCGGTCGACCTCACGCGCGCCGTATCGCACTCCGCCTTTGCCGCCTACGCGCTGGTGTTCACCGCGCAGGCGCTGCTGTTCGTCGTCGCGAGCCGCCTGTGCCGCGCCTCGGTGGACACCCACGCGCGGGCGAACCCCGAACCCGGGGCGCTGGCAGCCGGATCCTCGGTGTAGGCGTCGTGGCGGACGCAGCGCACGAGTGCTTCGACGTGGTCGTGGTGGGCGGCGGCCCGGCCGGCGCCACGGCCGCCACCACGCTGGCCGAGCGCGGGCGCCGGGTGCTGCTGCTCGATCGTGCGGGCCGCACCAAACCGTGCGGCGGGGCGATCCCGCCGCGGCTCCTCGAGGACTTCCGGGTCCCCGAGGAGCTCCTCGTCGCACGCGCCACGGCCGCCCGCATGGTGTCCCCGCGCGCGCGCGCCGTGGACATGGCCGTCATCGGCGGGTTCGTCGGCATGGTCGACCGGGACACCTTCGATGAATGGCTGCGTGAGCGTGCGGCGCTGCGCGGTGCGGTGCGCGAGCGCGGCGTGTTCGAGTCCCTGACGCGTGATGATCAAGGGTGCGCGCTCGTGCACTTCCGGGTCCCGGGGACGCCCTCGGACGCCCCGTGCAGCACCGTCCGGGCCCGCGTGGTGATCGGCGCCGATGGGGCGCGCTCACGCGTGGCGACCGCGATCCTGGGGAGTGCCGGAACGCCGCCCTGTGTGTTCGCTTACCACGAGATCGTGCAGTCGCCGCCGCAGTCCTCGGCTGCCGACGGCTCCCGCTGCGAGATCTTCTACCAGGGCTCCCTGTCACCGGATTTCTACGGGTGGATCTTCCCGCACGGGGCGACCACGAGCGTCGGGGTGGGCACCGCGGTGCGCGGCTTCTCGCTGCGGCACTCGGTCGAGGAACTGCGGCGGCGCACGGGACTTACCGGGATCGCCACGCTGCGCCGCGAGGGCGCACCGATCCCCTTGCGGCCACTGCGGCGCTGGGACAACGGCCGCGACGTGGTCCTGGCCGGGGATGCCGCGGGCGTCGTCGCGCCGGCCTCGGGGGAGGGCATCTACTACGCCATGACCAGTGGGCGGCTCGCCGCCGAGGCGGCGCACGAGGCGCTGCGCTGCGGTGACGGTCGCGTGCTGCGCGAGGCCCGGCGGCGCTTCATGCGATCGCACGGGCGCGTCTTCTGGGTCCTGGGGATCCTGCAGCGGTTCTGGTACTCGAGCGACCGGCGCCGCGAGCGCTTCGTGGGACTGTGCCGCGACCCGGACGTTCAGCGCCTGACCTGGGAGGCATACCTCCACAAGCGCCTGGTGCGGGCGCAGCCACGCGCCCACCTGCGCATCTTCTTCAAGGACCTCATGCACCTGTGCGGTGTGGTGCCGCCGTGATGGCGTTGCGCGCCGGACACGGGCGTACGCTCCTTGCCGCCGCCGGGGCGGCGGCGCTGGTCGCCTGCCTCGGCGCGCTGATAACGCGTCTTGATCCCTGGTATTACGCCCTCGCGCTGCCGTCCTGGAAGCCGCCGGACTGGCTCTTCGGGCCCGCATGGACCCTGATCTTCGGGCTCGCCGCACTGTCCGGATACCTCTCGTGGACGCACGCCGGCCGCGACCGCGCCTTCCAGGCGCGCCTGCTCGCGCTCTTCACCATCAACGGGCTCCTTAACATCGCCTGGAGCGCGCTGTTCTTCCGTTTCCACCGGCCCGACTGGGCGCTGCTGGAAGTGGCGCTGCTGTGGGTGTCGATCCTGGGGCTCATCGTACTGAGCAGCCGCAAGTCGAGTGCGGCGGCCTGGCTGCTGGTTCCTTACCTCGCATGGGTGAGTTTCGCGGCGGCCCTGAACGGCTCCGTGGTCCGCCTGAACAACTTCGGGTGACAGCCGATGCTCGCTACCCTGAACGGACTCGTCGGCCCCCAGCTCATCGACTCCATCGTGCTCCTGATGGTCGTCGAGGCCCTGGTGCTGCGTCGCCTGGCCCGAAGAACGTCGGTCGCGCTGGGCTGGGCTGACGTGCTCAGCCTGCTGCTGCCCGGGGTGTTCCTGCTCGCGGCGGTCCGTGCAGCCCTCATCGCAAGCCCGCTGCTCGTGGCGCTCGCACTGCTCGCCGCCCTGGTCGCGCACCTGCTCGATGTCAGGCGCAGGATCCGGACGAGTCCCCGCGCGGTGCCCACGGTCGGTGTCGCACGTGCGGGCCAGCCCTCTCTTTGAAAGTTGTAGTCGGAGGAATTTCCCATGCCGCGCTCTTACCTGAATGCCAACGCCGCGCTCTACGGACTCCTGGGCCTGGTATGCGCATTTGCTCCGGGCGCCATCGTCCACAACGTGGGATTCGAGCCGGGCGGACTGGTGGTGCCGGTCGAGTACCTGGTGATCTACGGCGCCTTCCTGTGTGCCGTCGCGGTGCTGTTCCTGTGCCTTGCGAGGTCCGGGACAGGGGCACGAGTGCTTGGACTCGAGCTCGCCATCGCGATTTCACTGCTCGCGGTCAGCTACCAGCTGATCGCGCGCGTGTTCGGATGGCCGGAGGGAGCCCTCACGCTCGCAACGGGGGTCCTGGGGCTGGGACTCCTCATGTGGGGCGTGGCGCTCATGGCAATTGCACGCGCGCCCTACACCGCGGGGTGAGTCGGGGCTTGCGGGCAGCGTGAGGCGCCGGGTCCCGCTCGCGCACGTGAACCGGGCCTTTCGCACCCCCTAGTCGCCGAACACGCGCACCATCGGATAGGTCCCGGCGGTCCCAACCTTTGCAAGGGCGGCGCGCACGTCCGCGCGGCTCTCCAGCAGATCCCATCTGCGCCTGAGCTCCGCCGGCCGCGGTAGCGCGGCTGCGGGGCTGTTCAGATCAAAGTGCTGCAACGACATGAGTGCAGGGATTCTCCGGTCCGGATCCTCCAGCCTGGAAATCAGCAGCGCCGCCGCCTCATCCAGGCGATTCGCCATCACGAGGCCATCCTCATACGTGCTTACGGCGTCGTCCTGATGGTCGTGTATCAGCTGCAGCACGCGCGCAGCTTCCGCGGAATCCCCGAGTTGCAGGGCCGCGCTCAGTTCCACGTCCCACTTCTGCATCTGCCCATATGGCGACATTGATCCCGATCCGAGCTGCTTTACGACCTCGCGCGCTTCCGCGGGTCGTTGCAGGCGATTGAGAAGGACGCCGAGGTTGATGACCTGGCTCACGTTGACGGAGGCCCCCTCCTTCATCTGTGAGGCGAGCCGCAGCTGTTCCACCGCCTCGTCCCAGCGTCCCATCAGGTAGAGCATCTGGCTGCGCATGTTGAGGAGCCACACGTACTGCTCGTCGTAGTCCTTGTAGCGTTCACGGCCCGGCGGGTCAGCCGCGGTCGCGATTGCCTGGTCGAGGATCTGCAGCGCCTCAGGTGCCTGAATGGCGCCCGCCAGGCTCATGGCGAGCTTGCTGATGGGCTCGAGCTTCGTGGGATTGTCTGCGACCTGCTTGCGCGCCTGCTCGACCTCCTGATGCAAGGCGGATGGGATGTCCAGGTGTGATCCCAGCCCGTCGCGGACCCCGGCGAAGCGGTTGTCCGCCAGGATGCTGACGAGGGCGTCGGGTTCGGTCACCTGGGACAGCGAGGCGATCGCGGCCGCACGCTCGCCGCGCTGAATCTGGAGCAGCCCGAGGTCGCGCCACCAGGCGCTGTAGTCCACGCCCGGGCGCGAGAACTTCGCGTCGGCCAGGGCCTTGAGCAGCTCGTACCTCGCGTCGTTCAGCTTGGGGTTCTTCGCCACCGTCATGCCAACGCCGCGAACCTCGAGGTCCGCGGTGCTGTCGGGCCACTTCCGTGCCAGGGCCGACAGCGCATAGGCCGCATCCGGCCAGTCGGAGGACTGGACGGCCGACCTCCACCGGTAGATCCAGTCGTGGGCGGTCGCCGAAGGCAGCTCGCTCGAGGTCTTGAGCAGCCCATGCGCCCGGGCGGGCTCCTTCTGGGCAAAAGCAGTCAGTCCCCCGAGGAAGTAGGCCGCGTGACGCTTGGGCTCCGGAAGCTCGTCGAGGTGGTTCGACTGGAGCAGCACCTTGAATGCCGCATCGGCGCGCTCCCAGGATTCGGTCTGCACCAGATTGGCGGCCGCGGCGAGCTGTTCCTCCGCAGCGGTGAGCTCCGGATTCGGGGTATCGCCCGTCGTGGGCGCAGTGACGGTAAAGAAACTGGCTACGCGCGCGGCCTCACGCTGCTTCAGGAACTCGGCAAGCTGCTCGACTGGAACAGAGTCCGCGAGGGTCTGGTAGCGGTAGTCGAACTGTACCTCGCGGTCCGTGTGGGAGACGCGGAGTTCCCAGCGGAAGGCCGGCGTCTCGATGCGCCGGGTGTGGTCCTCCACCGGGAGCGGCCCGGGGAGGCGGATGCGCGTGCGTTGCTCGATGTTCGTCGGAAAGCTCAGGCCCAGCGGGGTCTTGCGCACCGGGGTTCCGGGGGCATTGAGCTTCGCGGTCAGGAGCTCCGCTCTGAGCTCGAGGACCCGGTGCTTGCCGTCCTCGGAAGCCTCGAGCGGATTGTCGAGCTCGTAGGCCTCATCGATGCGCAGGACGTTGGCGGCGCGGTCATCCTGAACCCGCAGAGGACTCGTGACGCGCATTCCCGGGTACAGCTGCTTGTAGAAGTTGAGGTAGCTCTTGGAGACCTTTTCGAGGGTGGTGCCGCGCAGTTCCTCGCGGGTGTTGTCGGCCTCTGATCCCCGGTGTGTGGTCGTGATGGTGTACCTGGCGGGCTTGTCGTAGCCGTTCGTCAGGTCCACAACCGACTCCGAGGTGATCAGGGGCTCGGCGGGGGGATATGCAGGAATCTGTTCAAGGCCAGAGGTCTCCGCAGACACGACCAGGGCGGCCCCGAACCGCGCGTTTGCGACGTTGTCCAGGTCCCCGCCCTGGTCGGAGACCGTGGGGTCGAGCCAGTAGGTGAATCCACCGACCCGGGCCCGCACGATCGCATGGTTGAAGATCCCCGGGCTGGGCAGGCGATCGGCGGCATGCCTCAGGTAGCGCGTGCTGACGAGGGCGGGCGCGGCGTCAATGCCCAGGTCGCGAAGTATCGTGACCGTCAGCATCGTCTTGTCCTTGCAGTCACCCCACCGGCGTTGCAGGACCGTTGCCGGATCCGACGGGCGATAGGCGCCTGCACCCAGCTCCACGCCCGTGTACCTGACGTCGTCCTGGACGAACCGGATCACGGACAGCAGCCGGTCGCGATCCGAAGTACCCGCCGAGCGCATCTTCTCCGAGAGCGCGTGCAACTCGGGCGTCAGCGGCTTCGCGACGAAGAGCTGGGTGGCGGCATTCGCCACCGCGGCCCAGTTGTCGAACTGTGACAGCTCGATCCATGCGAATTGCGGGTACCAGCTGGGTGCCCCGTCCTCGTAGGCTACCGCGGGGATGTTCTGCCAGTTCCAGGCGTAAATGACCCAGTTCCCTTCCGTACGGGTCTCGGGGGCGAAGCCGGAGGGCGTCTGGAACTTGAGGCCCTGGCCTTGCGGGACTCGCACGAGCAGGCGCGACACCGCTACAGGGTCCGCCCAGTTGGCCGCTTCGAGCGTGAAGAAGCGGTTGCCCCATTCGGCGTCGACATGGTCGATCGTGTACTGGACGTCGATGACATCGCCCACCCGGATGTCGTTCATCACCAGGTGGAATGTCAGCGATCCGTCGATGAGGCCCTGTTCCAGCCCCGACTCGCGCCGAAGTATTTCAATCCGGCCGCGCTTGAGCTGGTCGATCATTTGGCCGTCGCGGTGCACGGTTACCGAGTGGAGGTGCAGGCGTTCCTTCTCGGGATCGAATCCGACGGAAAGCTGGGAGTCGCTGCTCACACCGGAGGAGTTCAGGACGTGGGTGACGAAGTGATAGTTGAGCGACGCTCCGTGGTCGATCCGGATCTGTCGGTCGACGAGCAAGTACTCAACTCCGCCCGACGCCTCGGGCATGGAACCAGGGGGTGATGTTACTGCCGGGGGCGGTTCCACCCAGTCGGGGGGAGCACTCACGTCGTACTGGGTGGAGGGTGCCTTGTGGGGCTGCGTGGCGCCCAGAAGCGGCAGGCACACGAGAACGAGCACCAATTTGACTGGACGGATCACGAGCGCCTCACGAGACCATGCTCCATGGAAGTCTAACCGCTGTTGCCTTCGTGATTGTTCGACCGCTCCGCAGGACGGCCGCGCGGGATCCCTGTTCGTGACCCCCGAGTGTCCCATGCCACGGAGCCTCCGGTGCGGCGCATGTCGGGTCCCGGAGATCGATCGCCCGCATGATGTGAGAGCAGGCCGGTTGCAATCGCGGGGCAGGACCGTGGTCCGGTGCGGTCCCTATTGCAGCTGCCACGCGGCCAGCGAGTTTCCGGCGGGGAACACGAGCAGGCCTTCGCCCGCGCCCGGCCCGGAGGGCGGCATCGGTCCCCCATTTTCGCTGTCCGCGCTGACGCCGGGGGAGGGCGTCCCCTTCCACACCTGGGCCCCCGTCGTGACGTCAACCGCGTAGACATTCCCGTCAGAAGCACCGGCGAACACCGTGTTATTGACGACCACCGGTGCGGTGATGAGCGTGCTGGGGCCGGTGTACGTCCAGGTTTGCACCAGGTCGCTGAGGCGGGTGGAGGAAAGGGTGCCGCTGTTGACGGCGATGATCGCGGTCGCCGTGATGGCCGGCGCCAGCGCGGAGCCGACCTGGGTCTTGAAGACGCCGGTTTCGCTGTTGAACAGGTTCAGTGAAGCGCCGACCCGGCCGAAGAAGGTCCCGTTCTTGACCACCGAGGCATATCCCCAGGGCGTGTTGCACTGGCTGATGGAGTGCCACAGGTTGGCGCCAAAGGCCGGGTCAAAGGCGTTCGCGTTGCAGGCGTAGCCTTCCTGAACGTACACGCCCTCCGACGAGATCGCCGGGGAGCCCCAGTCGGTCGTTCCGCCCGAGCTGGCAGTCCACAGGATGTTGCCGGTGGCCTCATCGATCGCCGACAGCCCGGCGTTTCCGCTGATGTATACGGTACCGCCGTAGGCGTTGGGAGTTGCGTCGTACCAGTAACCCGGGAGTTGCGCGGTCCACTGTACTGCGCCCGTCGAGGCGTCAAAGGCGTGGACTCCGCCATCGAACATCAGAACGATCACGTGGCCGTTGTCGTAGGTCAGGCCGGACCCGAAGTAGACCCCCGCCACGGAGATGGGACCCCACACCGTCGCTCCGGTGGTGGCATCGAGCGCGTAGAGCAGGCTGCCGTAGCCGCTGTTCGGCTCCGCGGTCGTTACGTAGACCTTGCCGTTGACGATCAGCGGATAGGAGACCGGCTGGCCGAGGTTCCGGGTCCACGTGGGAGCCGCCTGTGACGGATAGGGCGCGCCGGTCGAGGTGATCAGCACCCCGTCATGCGCCTCGTTCATCCGGTAGGCGGTTGCGGGCGGTGAGGTGGGAGCCGCGACCACGGTCACCGACGCATCCTTCTGGTCCGAACCGCCGGCATTGGAGCAGACCAGATGGTAGTTGGTGGTCCCCTGGGTGCTCAGGGTCAGTGTCTGGAATCCCGAGGGCTGGAGCGAGCCCGTCCAGTCCCCCGAGGCGACGCAGCTGGCCGCGTACTGGCCGTTCCAGCGCAGAGTCACCGGCTTACCCAGCGTGACCTTCGGAGGGAATGCGGAGAATGCCAGGGAGGGAGCATTCGCCGTGACCGTGACACTCGCCTGGGCGATCGTCCCGGGGTTGCCGCAGCTGATCGAATAGGTGTGTATGGCCGCCGTGGCGGGAGTGACCGCCTGAGTCCCGGACGGGGCGAGTGTCCCGGACCAGTCACCGGAGGCCGTGCAGGACTGGGAGTGCGTGGAAGTCCAGGTGAGGGTGGTGGGAAGCCCGGCACCGACGGTCGTTGGATTGGCCGTCAGCGTGACAGTAGCGTCGACCGTGACGGTATACGTGACCGCGACGGTGTGCACCGAGCCGCTCTGCAGTTGGGTGCAGGTGCTATCGGTGCACAGCCCCACCTGGATGGTGTCGGAATACTTTCCGGGATTGATAGTGCTCGGGTCCTTGAACGAGACAAGGATGTAGCCCACGCCGGCGGCCGCCTGGAGCGTAATCGCGGTGATGGCGCTCTTCGTGTAGTCCGCGCCGATGTAGGTGTCGCCGCCTGAGGGGTTCGTGACCGTGACGGTGATCTGCCCGGTTGGAGCTGAACTCGTATCTCCGTTGGCCGCGACGTTGAGCTGCGTTGGGTTGACGCTGATGGTCGCCGTCGTACCCCCGCCGCCCCCACCGCCGTTTCCCCCGGTGCCGCTGCCATCCCCGCCACCGCCACAAGCGGCAAGGGCCAGCGTGATGACGGCCGAACCAGCGACCAGAAGGTGCAGACGCGAGCACTTTGCCACTTAATTTATCCAGTCTTTTTATGTGGTCAAACCGTAGCACAAAGTCTAGGTGAAGCTTCCCTGGGCATGCAATTGGGGGGCGGGCTGGCACCGCGGAAATAAATTTTCGCGTTCACTGAGATCCCGGGCGGTCTCGCGACAAGGGCAGGCAAGTTGGCTGCCTGTTAGGCGGAATGCCTGATGATGAGTCGCATTACTTAAGGCGAGCCGCCGCCTGCTCATGCCAGACGCGGCGCGATCCCGTTGACACGTCAGAACCCCGACCGAGGCATCCCGATCGCTGAGGTGAAGCTGTGACGCCCACTACCGCGCCATGGACGCTTCTCGGGCAGTCGAAGGCAAGAGGGCTCCGGATGGCCGCTGATTGCCGTGGGTCCGCCCGCCTGACGGACCACCGGTTCAGGCAGATTCGGCACCGCGGGTGCGGCGCACCAGTGCCAATGCCCCAAGCGACAGCAGTTCCAGCAGCGCAACAGCCCCGCCGCCGCCACCACCCGAGCTGCCGGAGCTGCCGGAGGAGGACGTGGAGTCTACGGTCACGTTGACGGTCGCAACGTTAGAGAGTGCGCCCTGAAGGTCCTTCACGGTGTAAGAAAATGAGTCCGAGCCCGAATACCCGGAGGTCGGCGTATAGACCACCGAGCCCGAGCTGGTGACCGATGCGCTGCCGTGCGTCGGTGCGGAGACGATCTGCACGCTCGTGGTGTCAAGCGTGCCACCAGGCTCGGAGTCGTTGGCGAGGACGTCGATGGTGGCGGCAGCATCCCCGTCTGAACTCGCGGAATCGTTGCCGGCAACCGGGGCAACGCTTGAGAGGTTCACCAGGATGTGCGTCCCGGCGACCGTGCCATCGCTCACCCACGGGTTGTCGGAATGCACTGGATCGCCGCCCCTGAAGTACAAGCGCCCGCCGTATGCAAGCATTGGCTCGCCCGCCACGTCCGGGACGCCATTATCCTGCAGGTGGGTCAGCGTATTGGTCTGGGGCGAGTACGCGTAGAGGTGCTTCGAGTTGCCCGCTGCATCGAAGTGATAGATATAGAGGAAGGCCAGCGTATCGTCCCCTGCGACCACCTGGGATCCCCCGTCGGAGTCACCCGGCAGGCTATTCTCGTCGATGGGGCCTGCGGCCGTGAGCACATGGGTTCCCGCCACAGTCCCATCGGTTACGACGACCCGGAAGTCCGTCCCGTTGTAGACGGCATAGTATCCGTGAGTTCCGGCCACCCCCAGCAGTGGCTGGACGGCCCCCGAGGCTGCCGGAAGCGGTGTCGCAATAAGAGGTACGGTCCCTTGCGCGGTGCCGTCTGATCCCCAGAGCTGCGGCCCAATCTGCGTATTTTCGGCCTGAAAGACGGCGTGATTGCCGACTCTCGTCATCACGATGTCCTGCCCCAGCTGGGAAAACTGAACTCCCGTTCCGAGTCCTGCAACCATAGATGTGCCCGCCAGTGTCCCATCCGATCGCCAAAGCTGCTGCCCGGAGTTGGGACTGCCGCTCAGATACAGGATGAAACCGTCCATTGCTGCGATCGTGCTGCCGTAGGACGCCGGCGGGCTGGTGCCTAGGATCGTGAGCGCGTTGGTTGCCGTATCCACCGTCGAAAGCTGAACACCCTGGTTCTCGGTGTCGGTCAGCAGAGCGACGGACTGCCCAAAAGGTTCGAAGGCACTCGGTTGCAGGTGGAAGGTCGGAAAGCCTTCGTTCGAGTCGATCATGACTGTACCGGCGACAGTGCCGTCGGTGGCCCAAAGATCAGGCGTACAACAGGAGCGCCCGGACTCCAGTGCCACGTAAACCTTGTCGTTGAGGGCGATGCTGCCACTCACCATGCTGTACTGGTTCTGAGCGAAACTGGAGAGGGCGGTCGTGCCGGCAGCGGTCCCGTCGGTGAGGAACAGCTGCATGGTGTTGTCCGACACGATCTGGGCAAAGACCAGGTTCGTCCCGATGATTCCTAGCAGGATTGGTGTCCCGTAGGTCTGGTCCGTGGAGAGAATGTTCGTGACTTGATGTGTTCCGGTGCTGGAGCCGTCTGTGACCCAGACCTGCTGCCCGGCAGCAGTCGTGTTTGCCACGAAGTAAGATTTCGTTCCCGCGGAGAGGAATAAGGGCCCGGCCTGGTACGTCAAAACGCCAACGCCGTCGATCTGCGCGAGCTGCTTCGTGCCGGCAGTCGTGCCATCGGAACTGAAGAGAGCAGCGCTCCCTGCGGGGGTGCTCGATGCGGGTTGCGCGATGAAGAACAGGGTATTGCCCGAATTGCCGAGCCAGATCGGATCCGATCCGATTGGCGATCCGGCAGTCGCGACGCCTGGAAGTATCAGTAAGACCCAAACCAGCCACTGGGCAAAGAAGGTCTCCCGGATAATCCGCAGAGGTGGGTTCCAACGCATGTGAGCCATTCCCTTCGCGCCCGGGTATTGAAAATTCTTATGTGGGCAAGCTTCGATGGTATGGAGCGAGCATATCTCATGAACGTGAGCCTAGGACGTCGCGACCGGGCAGACCTGTCTGTACCCCGCCCGCATCGCTGTGGTCCAAGAACCTCTCGCTGGCACGGCGGCCGGCACTTCGTAGCAGGCACGTAGGTAGAGCGGAGTGGGGGGCGGTCACGCCGGGCACCCGGGCTTGGTCCATTTTTCTTAATCCCGCAGCCACGGATCCGCCAATGAAGCCTTCATTTTCTACCTATCCACTGCTATCGGCAGGGCAATCTATTTGCGCGCAGGCTGAGATAATCTTCAGGTCCGAGACAGAAAAGGCCGTCGATCCCGGCGTCCCTGAGCGCCCAGATCCGACGGATTGCCCTGGTGAAAGAGATCGATGATCTGGCGCGGTCAGGAGTTGATCGCCCTTGGCGGGCGTTGACCACCGCCAGGCCACTGCGCGTACCCGGGCCATGCGCTCGCGGGAGCCCGGCCTTGTAATCCTCGGCGAGGCGGCTGTAATGCTCCATCGACATCGTACCGTCGCCTAGGACAGCGGCGCTCTCGACCAGACGCGAGCCCTGCTGGCAAGGTAGGAGGCGCAGGTACGGCTGAGGTTATGGAACTGCAAGCCCCGATGCCGGCCGCGGCCAGAGCCCTGTACCAGTGCGCTTCGGATCCAGAGGAGACCATCTGGGGTTCACTCTTGAGGGGACTACGAACGGCCCGTGGGTGAGGTTCGTGGAATCCCCGACGGTGATCGCCCAAGTGCACGCTCGAGCCGAGCGAAAGGAGGATCGCAGGCTCAACGGACGCGTCTCAGAGGATAAACCCAACCGAATGTTATGTTGCTTCCTTAAGGGAAAAGTCGCAAGACAGATTCCAGTGATCGCCCCTGATTGACTGACGCAGGCCCGCGGCTCAGGGCTAATATGACCAACACCGCTACTACGCGGGAGCTGCCTCTGATGACTTCCAATCTGTCCGGCATCGTCTCTTCTTTATCGTTCGGGATGGCCTTTCTGGCCCTATCGGCCTGCGGTGGTGGTGGGGGAACGGCTGACACGACCTCGCCGCCGCCACCACCACCGCCACCTGCAGCGCCGGTCATCGAATCGTTCGCCGCCACTCCGGCGACCATATCCGTCGGGGCGATGGCATCCCTGAGCTGGACGAGTCGCGATGCAAACGCCTGTTCAATCACCGGAACAGGCGCTCCGAACGGGACGCTTCCCGCAACGGGCTCGGCCACCAGTGCGCCCCTGACGGCGAGCTCGAGCCTGACACTGGCGTGTTCCGGAGCGGCTGGGACCAGCGCGGCAGAGGCTACCATTCAGGTGACGGTAGTTGGTGCACCGCCCGTCGGGTCGTATTCGATCCAAACACTTCCGTATCCCGTCAATGACGCGGTATGGGACTCGCAGCGCGGGGTTCTTTATCTGGCCATAGCCAGTACATCGTCGGCCTACGCAAATTCGGTCGTGGCCTTCGACCCTCGTTCGGGGACATTCGGTGCCTCAGTGTACGTCGGCAGTGAACCCAACCTCCTGGCGGAGTCCGACGATGGCCAGTATCTGTACGTCGGATTGGCCGGAGCGGACTTGATCCGGCGTCTTTCGCTAGCCTCACTGGTCGTCGACCTTGATATTCCGAGCGATCCGGATTTGCGCGCCCAGGTCAACGGGTCCGGGAATCCGATCTTCGCGCACTCCATTTCAGTTGCTCCGGGGATGCCGCAGACGATTGCGGTCACACGGTGGGATCCGCAGGCAGGCTTGAGTCCCATCGTGCTTCTCGCATCATCGCAATTCGAGATATTCGATGATGCGGTTGCACGGGCGCAGACCGGCGCAGCGCTGCCGGGGGGCCTGCCCGGGTTCTCCGACGATGCGCTTGGGTGGGGCAGTGATCCCGATACGCTCTACGGAGCCACCCTGATAAACCCAAACAACCCATCTACGGAGAACGAGCAGGTCGACATTTATTCGACCGCAACCCCCGTGTCTTTGTCCGGTGACCGGCAATACCCGACGCTTGGCTCCTTTCCGCCGGTCATTCCCCGCTACGGAAGTCTCCTATTCGACCTCTCCGGCGATACGCTGGACGTGACAACGGGGCAGGTCACGCAGGCCTTTTACGGCGCCCACGGGGTTGCACTCCCGGACTCGCAGAACGGCCGGGTCTTCTACGCGGACGTCGATCTGAGTGATACGCAGACGATTCAGGCATTCGATCTGACGACACACGCCCCGCTGGGCACGATCGCCATGCCGTACGCAACTCCGAACCGGCCCGTTACGCATTTAATTCGGTGGGGCATCGATGGGCTGGCGGTTACCTATTTCGGGGGCACGCTAAAAGTGATCGCAGGCGCGTACGTCGCGCCGGGAGGACCCGGTACTCCACTGCCGGCCGTCACCGGACAGTCCGGGGGTGGCCAGTACTTTCCGGGCACTCAAACGCTGTTGCCGGTAAAGGCGACTGATATCGCGTTTGATGCCACGCGGGAGTTGATCTACGCAGCGCTCCCGGCTACGGACAGTACAAATCCGAGCGCGATCGCTGTAATCGACCCCACTGGGACCAGTGCTCCGGTTTACTTTCAAACCGTGGCGTCGCCCTCCGCGCTCGCGGTGTCGGACGATGGAACATACCTGTACGTGGGGACCGCAGGCAGCGTCGCGCGCTACGTTCTGCCCGGCTTTACCCTTGACCAGACGACTACGTTCAATGGTACGCCGGCAAGAATCCGTGTAGCGCCGGGCGACGCCCATACGATTTCAGTCGTAATTTCAGGTCTCATTCTGCTCTTCACAGACGGCTCTCCCATAGGGACTCTTAACGGAGACTCAATGTGTTGGGGTTCCGGTAGTGCGCAGGTCTTTAGCGTTCTCGGGAATGCCACTCCATTTTCCCTCTTCCAGTCCAGCTTGCTGGGGGGTAGTGCGACCGTCGTCGATACGGAGACGGGTAAGTTCAGCATCGTCTATGAGTTTCCGTTTGGCATGACGATCGGCTGCGCAGGAGGCCTGGTCTATGGAGGCACCGGGGTCGTCTGGGATCCCGTGGCCAAGGGTCTTGCGGGGTCGTTTGCCATTGGCGGCTCAAACAACCTTGCGATCAATGGTGGCCCGGAATCGCAGGTTTTGGGTGTTCCGCTGGTGGACACCAGTGCACACCGGGTCTTTTATGCCGTCGCGACGGTCTCCAGCCGCATCGGTCCCGGGCCCTATGCGACGAGTATTGCTTCGTTCGACACGGACACGTTCACACCGGTGGTGACGATCGCAACAACCCTCACGGGCCTGCCACTGGAGTTCTTCCGGCTCGGACCCACGGCGTTTGTCATCCTGGCGCCCGACGGAGAGGTTCAGGTGGTTTCGGACCCGCACTTCGCGTTGTAGTTCGCCGCTTGCGACGCGCAGGCAGGCCCGGGACACAGACCGCCTCCGCCAGCGGAATCGCACTCCGTCGGTGTCGGATGCAACTCGTTGATGCGGCGCGCGCGACCGCCGCCCATGGGGCGCGGCGTGCTAATTCCGTGCGGCGATCGTCAGGTCGTGCCGGTTACTGCAGCGCAACCTTGAGCGAGGACTCATCGTCCAGCATCAGCCACTCCACGACCGAGACGGGGAGGGTGCCGTAGCTGATCAGCTGGTCGTGAAACTCGCCAAGCCGGAAGGCGGCACCGCGCTGGTCGCGGTAGCGACCCAAGAGCCGCATGATCTGCCACTTGCCAGTGATGTAGGAGATCTTCTGGGAAGGCGAGGAGGCCGCGCCCGCCGCTTCGCCCTCCGCGGCTTCGTGATCGAGGCCGCCGGCCTCCATGAAGTACTTCACCGCCTGCTCGAAGCTCCAACGTCCGGTGTGGAGATTGACGTCCACCCCGATGCGGGCCGCCCGGTAGCGGCTCAGGCGCAGCACCTGCGCCTGGGCGACGGAGTTCTCCGGGTACAGGCCCTCACGCGAGAGCATCTCCTCGCCATAGAGGGCCCAACCTTCCGCGAACACGCTGTCGCCATGCTGGCGCCGGATCTCGTTCGTGAGGTGGTTGGCGATGGAGAGCTGCAGGAAGTGGCCCGGTATCCCCTCGTGCGCCAGGATCGGACGGGGATCCTCGATGGCCGCGCGGATGTAGAAGTTGCCGCTGTCGGGGTTGTAGGTCGGGATGAAGTAGAAGCCCACCGGGTCCTTGTCGTAGATGCCCGGCGGGTTCATGAAGCCGCCCGGGGCGGTGGGCTTGAAGGCGGCCGGGAGCTCGCGGATCTCGAAGGCACCTACGTAGTCCGGGATGGTGACCAGCCGGTTCGCCTTGAGGAAGGCCACGATCTCGGTGAGCCGTGACTGGTAGGCCGCGAGGAACTCCGCCTGGTCCTTCGGGATGTGGGCCGCTCGGTGCGGATCGGGGGATGCGAGGCTCGGGTCCTTCAGCATGGCCTCCAGCGCGCGGTAGCGCGCCAGCTCCACCTCGCCAAGGTGGGCGATGTCGCGCGCATCGAAGGGCAGGAGCAGTACGCGCTTCAGGAGGTAGTTGTACTGGGCCTCACCCATGGGCTGCCAGTCGGGCATCTTCGCAAGGCCGGCCTGCAGCCAGTCGGCATAGTCGTGCAGCGCCTTGATGGCGGCATCGCGCGCGGTGACGAGCCGCTTGCGCTCGGACGCCGACATGCCCTGCGCGAGCGTCATGAGGCTCTGCGTATAGAGCTCATCACCCTCGCGGGCCGCCTCGATGGCGAGCGTCGCGTACAGCTTCACCGGATGGGTGAGGTTCCTGCGTCCGGTCTGAAGGAGGGCGGGCATCTGCTCCAGGCGCGCGGTGGCGGCGATGCCGCGAGTGCGCGCCGGCGCATAGTCCTTCTTGAGCAGGCTGAAGATCGCACCGGAGCACTCGTTGACGTACAGCTGGGGATCCGAGCTCTCCGGATCGAGCTGCCGCCCGAAGAAGTCGACGGCCGCGAGCTGCGCCTGGAACAGGATCCGGTCGATGCGGTCGTCCTTGCTCCACCCGGACACGTCGATCCGGCTGGTGTCTACGAGGAGCTTCTGGACGTGCTCGCGGCGCTTGAGGACCTCGCCCATGCTGTAGTCGGTGAGCCGGGCGTCGTAGCGATGCTCCCCCTGGTCACTGGTTGCGACCGGGTAAGCGGTGTCGCGCCACTCATAGTACTGATGCGCCCTGCTGCGCAGCTCCTCGGGCGAGGCGATCGCCGCGCAGACCCAGAGCGATAGGACTGCCGCGAACAGCAGGCGAGCACGAGTTGCCATGTCAGGACCCCCTTCATTCGAATTTGGGCGGTAGTCTAACCGAGGCATCCCGGTCGATGGGGCAGGGTGCTCCTTACAGTCCGCGCAGCCGGGTCATCTTCCGGATCACTTCAACCTTGTGATCCTGGGCGAGGTGGCTGTAGCGCTTGACCATGGCCATGGTCCGGTGGCCCAGTACGTCCGCGATCTCCAGGAGGCTCGACCCCTGGCTCGCAAGATACGAAGCGCAGGTGTGCCGGAGGTCGTGGAAGCGGAAGTCCTCGATGCCGGCGCTTCCCAGGGCCGCATACCAGTGGGCATCGAATCCGACGTAGGGCCGCTCGGGGTCGACTCTCGAGGGAAATACAAACGGGCTGCGGGCGCCGTTCGCGGTTGAAAGTGCGGTGACGGCCCGAAGGGCTCGCCCGACGAGCGGCAAGCGGCGGGGATCCCCGTTCTTGCTGTCCGGGATGAGGGCCTGCGGGCAGGGAGCACTCAGGTTCAGGTCCGTCCAGCGCAAGCGGATGAGTTCGCCCCGCCGTGCACCGGTGGAAATGGCGAGCAACACGAGCGCCTCGAGCGGCGGCCAGGCGGATTTCGCGCAGGCACGCAGGAGCGCCTCGCGCTCCGGGTCCGAGAGGAAGCGCGACCTTCCGCGACTCTCCTTCTTCTTGGTGATGTCCCGCACGGGGTTCCGGTCGATCAGGCGCCACTCCCGCACCGCGGTGGTGAACAGGTGGGAGAGTGTTGCGAGGTACCGGTTTACGGTAGCGCCAGAACGCCGGTAGACCCGGGGTGCAATGCTGCCGCGCCCGGTGGTCTCGGGGTGTCGGGCCCGTGTGAAGCCCTCAGCCGCCAGTGCATCGCGGGCTTCCGCTACGCGGTCGGGCGTGACCTCAGCGAGAGACAAGCCCCGGAAGCGCCCAAGCCACCAGGCAAGGTGCCTCTCTGCAGTGGATCGTCGCGAGGGGCCGGTCTCCGCGAGGACGTGCTCGCGGTAGCGCTGGGCCAGGGACTCGAAGGTAGTCCGGTTTGCGCGCGTGTGCGGAAAGTGGCGGCGCTCGAGGATCGCGGACTCGATCGAGGACGCCCAGCGCTCGGCGTCCTTGCGGTTGCGGAAGGTGGCGCTCTGGCTCGGATTCCCCCTCAGGCGTACCTGCACCCGGAAGGAGATGCGTCCCGTCAACGGGCTCGTAAGGCGCTGAATCGAAGCCATGTAGGCGCATGGTGCGGGCGGTCAGGGCGACGAGAGCACTCTGCCCGCTGGCCCCAGGGTTAGAAATACCGGATTACGGGTGCGTAAGGGCAGAAAGGCTCATCGGCGTTTGACGGTGTCCGCAAGCAGCGCCTGTTGTTCGTTGGACAGCCGGGCGCGGCCGGACTCGAGCTTCTTCCGCCAGCTGCGGCCGGCGTCCCACGCCAGCTTCCAGGACCGCGCCAATTCGGCGGGGCGCCGCACGGCGAGCGCGTCGACCAGGATTCCGGCCTGTTCTATGTCCTTCACCGACTTAGCCTGGTTGATCCGCTCGACCGCGACGATGAGCTTGTGGACAGCAAAAGCCTCGGCGCGGGGCACCGTCACCGGGATCCCACCCCCGTGCAGCAGTACCGATCGCTCGGGCTCGTGGATCAGGAAGGCGAGGTGACGCAGCGGCTCGGCGCCCGTTCCGGCGAGAGCGCGCATCCGGGCCGGCTTTCCCTGGTGATCGTCGGAGCCCCGGTTCGGCGTCAGGAAGTCGACGAGGTAGTCGCGGCCGCTTCGATAGCGCGTCGACACGAAGGGGTCTCCCGTGTGCGGCACTTCCCGGAAGTTCGGGTCGACGCGGCGCAGGATCCTGATAGGGGGCTCGATGCTGTCGCCGATGTTTTCCGAGATGCCCCAGAACTGGGCAAAGTCCGCGTCCTGGGTCATCAGCGGTCGCCGACCAAGGTCCACACCGAGGATTCCGGCATAAGTCTGGAAGGCGAGGGTACCTACCAGGACGCCGCGCAGCCGGAAGAAGCCAGCCTTCCAGAATGCCTCGACGACCCGGGCGGAGAGGTCATCGGGGGTCGGGAGGCCCGCCGCAACCAGAGAACGGACCAGGGTCTGGCGCCTCTTGAAGCTGGCCTTCAGCGTCGCAAAGCGCTCCACGCGGTCCGTGATGGCTGGATCGCTGACCGGGCCGACGTACTTGTTGCGGATCGCCTCGCCGTCGCGCCACTGGAAATGCCAGTACTCCCGGTTCTTCGAGCGCTTGCGCTGGAAGCTCCCGTTCTCGCGGAATTCGGCGTCGAACTCCGCGTCGAGGCTGCGCTGGAGCAGCTCAGCGAAGAGGCTCTGGGTGGCTAGGTCTATGTCTTTCAAGGGGCCGTCTCCGGTTGACCTACATTATAGAAATGTAGGTCAACCTGAAGCCTAGTGCGGTTGACCTACAAAGTAAAATTGTTGGTAAACCCAGCCGGATCGCAGGGAAATGCCAGTGGAGGGAGCCGGTGTCCCAACGCATCTTGGGAGGCCCTGACTTCCAGCAACAGCAATGGACGCGCCGTTAACCGACTTGAACGGGATACAGGCTGCGTACAGTCCTTCGTACCTTCCGCAGCTGTACGGGCCGGGCCCCTCGTGAAAGGCCAAATCGCCGATCGCAAATTCAGCGGATAATCTTGTTCCAGCGCGTCATACGAGCAGCGCTGAGGGAAACCGATGGCTACCAAGAACCAGGAAGCGCACAGCCTGCTGCTGCCGGCGCAGACGCGCGTGACTTGCCCCAGTTGCAGCGCCAAGTTCAGTCTCCAGGAGGGTTTCGCACGCCAGGCCCTCGAGAAATTCGAGCAGTCGACCGAGGGCGCCCTGGAAGCGGTGCGCGAGGCCGAGCGGCACGAGGCTGAGAAGGCTGCCGCTCGCCTGCACCAGCAGCTCAAGGACCGCGAGGCACGCCACGCTGAGGCGCTCAAGGAGGCTCGTGCCCTGGGTGAACAAGCGGTCGCACCCCAGCTCGCCGTGCTCCGGCAGGAACTTGCCGAACGCCAGACCACCATCCAGAAGTTCGCCCAGCGCGAGGCAGCGCTGCACGCGCGTGAGCAGGGGCTTGAGACCCGTATTAAAGAGGAGGCCAGGGTTCAGGCTGCAACCCTGTTCGCAACCGACCGGTCGGACTTCGAGCAGCGACTGGCCCTCAAGGACCAGCAGGTGGCCGAGCTGCGCGCCGCTGAACTCACGCTACGGCAGGAGAAGGCCGCTCTGCAGGACCGCGCAGCGGGTTTGGATAACGAGGTCGCCCGAAAAATTGACGCGGGGCGTTCCGAGATCGAGGCCCGCGCTCGCGCCCAGGAGCGCGAAAAGGCCGAGTTCGAGAAGGCAGACCTTAAAAAGCGCCTCGACGATGTGAACGCGCAGCTGGAGGAAGCGCAGCGCAAGGGCGTACAGGGCTCTCAGCAGCTGCAGGGCGAGGTCCTGGAGCTCACCCTGCAGGACGACCTAGAGGCGGCCTTTCCCTTGGACGCGATCGAAGAGGTGCGCAAGGGTGCGCGGGGCGGGGATGTGATTCAGCGTGTGATGACACGCGGCGGCCAGGTCGCGGGCGTGCTGCTGTGGGAGGCCAAGCGCGCACGGGACTGGAGCGTGCAGTGGCCGCAGAAGCTCAAGGAGGACCTGCGGGGCTGTGGGGGCGATGTCGCGGTACTGGTGACCATGGGTACCGCATTCCCCAGGGACTGGGAGCCTGGACAGCAGTTCGGGCTGCACGAAGACTGCTGGGTGACTTCCTGGGCCACGGCGCTGCAACTGGCCACAGTCCTCCGCACCGGAATTCTGGACGTTCACAAACAGCGGGCCGTCTCGGCGGGCAAGGGCGAAAAGATGGAGGCAGTCTACGACTACCTGACCTCATCGCAGTTTGCCCAGAAGCTGAAGGCGATCTACGGTGCCTTCTACCGGATGCGGCAGGAGCTCGAATCCGAGAAGAGCCAGACCCAGCAGCGCTGGGCGCGACGCGAGAAACAGTTGCAGCTCGGGATCGCCGAGCTTGTCGGTGTGGCCGGCGACATCCAGGGGCTTGCCCAACAGGACCTGCCGCTGCTCGAGATCGAGGGCGCCCCCGATTCACTGACCGTGCCCGAGTCCGAGGCGCCGCAGCTCGGCCTCAGGATGGATCCACGCGACAAAGATACCTAGAGGCGTCGCGTCGCGCAGGCAATCGCGCTCCCTGCAGTCTCCAATCGCACGGCAGGTAGGTGTCCGTCAGGGCTTTTGGCGGCCAAGCGCGCGAGTTCGGGCATTTCTTCCGGCGAAGCCGTCCAGGGCGCGTACCAATTCGCGGGCAGTTCCGGGCTCAAATGCGGAATGACCTGCGTCGTCAACGATGCGGAATTTGGCTTCCGGCCACGCCCGATGGAGATCCCAGGCACCACGCATCGGACATACGACGTCATAGCGGCCGTGGACGATAACCGCCGGGATGCGCTGGATACGTTTCACGTTCTTGAGTAGCTGGCCCTCCCGGAGAAAGCAGCGGTTCACGAAGTAGTGACTTTCGATCCGAGCCAGCGCGACGGCAAGGCGATCACGCCCGGCGGAGGCAATCTCGCGCCGATCGGGGAGCAGGTGGCTTGTGGCACCCTCCCAAACGGACCAGGCACGCGCCGCGCGCTGAATGGTCTTCCTGTAAGAGCTGGTTAGGCGACGGTGGTAAGCGCGCACCATGTTGCGTCGCTCGGCCGGCGGTATGAGGGCCTCGAACGCCTCCCATCGATCCGGAAAGAGCGCCGCGGTACCACCCGGCTGATAGAGATACTCGATGTCCCACTTGCGCGACAGGAAGATGCCCCTCAGCACGAGCTCCGTGACGCAACTCGGATGCGTCTGCGCGTAGGCAAGAGCGAGAGTGGAACCCCATGAGCCTCCTGCCACAAGCCAGCGGTCTATCTGGAGGTGCTCGCGCAACGCTTCCAGATCTGCGACTAGGTGCCAGGTCGTATTGTTGACGAGGCTCGCGTAAGGCTTGCTGCGCCCGCAACCGCGCTGATCGAGAAGCACGATGCGGTAGCGCTTCGGATCAAAGAGGCGCCGCATCCGGCCGTCGCTGCCTCCACCGGGGCCCCCATGCAGATACACCGCCGGCTTGCCTTTCGGGTTGCCGCTCTCCTCGAAGTAAATGCGATGCCTGCCGTCCACCGGCATGTAGCCGGTGTTGTACGGCTTGATGGCTGGATACATTGCTTGTCTCTTTCTCATGGACCCCTGGCCTCAATAAAAACCGGTATGGCCAGCCGCTAGGTTGTGTGGGATAGAGCCTAAGGCTCCCGCGCCGGCTCGAACTGGCCGATCTTCGTTTCGGCCGCCATGTTCAGTGAACCGCCTGCTCGCGCAGGTCACTCAGATCTAACGCCGCCATTCTTCCCGCAGCCGACGCACCGTGCCGGCGCTATTCTTACCCCAGAGCCCCTTTCCCGAGCCTCGGAGAGAGACCAGGGGCTGTTGGCGCCCCTTCGTATCGAATTCATTTAAGGGAACGAGCACCGCAACCGGTCTTCCGTGCTTAGTGATTATCGTAGCCTGGCCGCGCTCCGCGGCATCAAGGAGCTCCGTAAGTTGACTGCGTGCTTCTTCGGCACTTTTTTGGACTATTTTGTACATGTCTAAACCGTGCAGCACCGTACGGTATCTGTCAAATCGCGACTCAAGGTCGAAAGGAGTGGTCGCAGGGACTGACAGGAGTAGGTAGCAGAAGCGTGAGTCGTACTTGCGCCGCACGCTCACAGCTGCGCTCGAGCATACTTCGAATGCCGGACACGAAATCCGTTGGTGTCGGCAGAAGAGGGGTGAACTACAAAGCGGCTACGAGCGGGCGGCGCTGTCCGTGCAGATTCAGTTCATTCCCGCGCCGCTGGCGAGGAGTCAGCCATCAGCGTGAGGTAGGCACTCGCAGCGGGACCTTGGGACAGTTGTTCCGGACTCCCCGGCCGCAGGCCTGCACCACTAGATCCTTAGAGAGGCAGACCCGGATTTCAGACATGGTGGCGCGACTGCAGGCCACCGTCACGGCGCCGTCTGGCATTTGGGGGTTGGCACGGTGGAACAGGTCGATGACCTGCTGCGCAGTCAGGGACTGATCACCCCGCGGGGCATTGAAGGCAGCAGGTATGTTTATCGTTGCGGTGGCGCGGTCGGCGGTTGAGAAGTAATCGAGTGCGCTGACCCCACTGCAGGTCCCGTGGGTCTGCCACTCATGCGACATGAGACGCTCGCTGGGATAGATTGTGCGGCCTTTCGCTGCCGCCTCGGAAGTCAGGTTGTATTGCGTGTCGCAGTTCTCCGGATATCCGCCGCCGTCGTACTGCGGCCACAGTCCGTGCAGCACGAATCCATACCCCTTGTTGGAGCATTCCGCGCCGTCATCGGAGTGAGTCAGGCAGTAAGTCGGCGCCCAGGACAGGCTCAGCAGGTAGTAGTCGAATTGCCCCGCCGTGGCGTCGGAGTTGTCCCTGTGGCGATGTCGTGCATCCGCAGCGGCTGCCCCCAGCAGCAGCATTGCCAGTGCGCAGACCCGAAATCCCCGCGACCTGCGGACGTTAAAAGGTGGCATTGTTGTTTTCCGTTGGCCGAAGTTCCGCCGCCATGATACCGGGACGGGCTGCGGCCGGGGCGTCGATAACCGGACGGCCCGCATCGCCCGTGGCACAGGCAGCCGATCCGCCGCCACGACGCAACCCTTGAGCGCTACTCGAGAAGTGCGCTGGTTCCACCCACGGATGCCGCGAGGGCGCTTCGGCCAGGAACGACCGAGGTCACTACGACGTCGGATGACTTAGCCGCGGCTGCCGCATGCGAGCGTGGGCCGCCCCCGCCATGACGATCAAGACCCTGCGCCACGCGCTCGCGCGCGCGTTCAAGCAGCAGCTCCGCAACGGCATTGCGCGCGTCGGCCTCATTCATCCCAGCCGGCAGCTCAAAAACTTCTGTTGCGTCGAAGGGATTTGCGACCTTAAGTACGGCCGGGGGTTTCGCTTGAGGTGCTCGCGCGGTCGGCGCCGGGGCGGTGGCGGTCAGAATCCGCGGCGGGGATTCGCCGCCCAGCACGTGCCACCCGACCAACCCCCCGATTGCACAAATCACGGCTGCGAAGGTCGTCGTCCCAAGCGCATCGGCTCGCTGGGCGCGCTCGCAGATGTATCTGTCGTAGGTGGGTGAAGCCGGAGGCTTATGCGGCGACTCGCAAGCTGCCTCGTACACGCGAGAGAGCTCGTGTTGTTCGGTGGGGCTGAGCTCAAGCTCGACCGTTTCCGCAGTCGGATCTTGGCCCGTGCCGTTCAATGGGGGCATTCCTAGCCCTCCGATCATCCTTGCCACGTCTTGATCTTAAAGGAGCGCGGCCTCATCGGCGAGGGCCTCTGAAGCGTGGTCCTGGCGCACGCGAGATTTCACCGACCAGTTCACGCTCGAGCGCGCGCTGTCGTGCTAGGAAACCGACCAGAGCGCAGACCGTCATCCTTGACGGCCTGGTAACCTTCCTCTGGTTCGCCCCTCGGTAATCGAGGGGGATCCCCCCAAGTTCGCGAATGGTCCCTTTTTGTTTTTGGGTCCTATTCCCAGAGGCTTCCCGCCGGCGCGTCGCGGGCGTCGCGGGAAACCATGTCGCCAACATCAGGATGGGAAAACCGCGTGCACTCCACGGATAACAACACCGTCTCACACGTCGGGCAGCGAAAGCGCGCCACGCGCTTCTCGATGCAGAGGCTATTGTTACATGGGGTTCGCCGTGAGGTCACTTCAGGTATGCGGGTTTTCACCCATAGCGCCGAGGCTGCCGGGTTGTTTGATCAACTGGCAGGCGGCGGGACACCGTATATATAAGAGTGCGGTCCCTGTCCTGCGGCCGAGAACCTGCCCGCTGGACTCACGGAACCCTGGTCGCGGCAGGGCTACGCCTCTTTCAGCGGGGGCGATTTCACTGCCGCGCTCTCAGGCCGGGGTGAAAATAAACCCTCGTTCGCGACCACGAGATCACGGAGGTTTTCCCTCGTGTGCGGGGATCGACACAGATTCTGGCACCTCGGTGCAGACTCCGTGCGAGAGTCATAGTTGCCCCACCTCAACATGACAGGGACGTGATGGCCGGCGTCGACGACTGGTGAGTACGGTCTCAACGGTGCCGCGCTGGAGCTGACGGTAGTTCTTCATTGACATCCGCATAGCCGCGCCGGAGAGTGACTTCCCCTTTTTTGGGGAATGATGACCACCCTGCGAGGCGCGAGTCTGTCCTCTCGTGCTCGTGTGATCCATCGTCCGCTCAGCCAGGAGAAATGCCATGCCGAAGGTCAAGACCAAAGACGGTACGGAGATCTACTACCGTGACTGGGGCACCGGTTCGCCCATCGTTTTTTCGCACGGATGGCCTCTGACTGGCGCTGCGTGGGAAGCGCAGATGCTGTTCTTCAACGCCAAGGGCTACCGCACCATCGCCCACGACCGGCGGGGTAACGGCAACTCGGATCAACCAGGATCCGGTAACGACGTCGACACCTGGGCTGACGATCTCGACGACCTGATGAACACCCTTGACCTTCGCGGCGCCGTGCTGGTGGGACATTCCACGGGCGGCGGGGAGCTGGCCCGCTATATCTCGCGCCACGGAGTCTCCCGGGTCGCCAAGGTCGTGCTGCTCGACTCGATCGTGCCGAACATGATGGAGTCGGCGACAAATCCCGGCGGTACCCCGAAAGCGGTGATCGACAGCATCCGTGCCGGCGTCGCGCGGGATCGCTCCTCCTTTTATAAGGAGGTGGCGGTGCCGTTCTTCGGCGCCAATCGTCCCAATTCGCCTGCGACCCAGGGAATGCGGGACCTGTTCTGGTTTCAGGGCCTGCTGGGCGGTGCCAAGGCCCAGTACGAGACGACTTTCAGCTGGCAGATCGATTACTCCGCGGACATCGCCAAGTGCACCGTACCGCTGCTCGTCATTCACTGCGAGGACGATCAGATCGTGCCGATCGCGGTAACCGGCCGTAAGGTGCGCTCTGTGGTTCCGCACGCGATCCTCAAGGTCTATGAGGGCGGCGCCCACGGTATCGCCATCACCGACGCGGATCGCGTCAACGCGGACCTGCTGGCCTTCGTCAAAGGTGAGCTGAAGGGGTAGGGCCTCAATCACCGCGTCGGCGTATCTCCAGTCGGATAGACCCGCGGCCGTCGGCCGTGGGTCTATTCGACGCCGATCGCCTCTCGGAGTCGGCGGGTCGAGCCGGTCACATCGAGCAGAGCAGCATTCCGATGATGATGGCGGCGATACAGGCGTATTGCCGAGGGACGATGCTTTCCTTCAGCACCAGCCTTGCATAGACCAGGGTGATGACCGGGTAGGCTCCGATCAGCGGCGCCACGATCGATATCGGACCGTGACTCGCGGCAACTATGAGGCCGAGACTACCGCCTGCCATCATTCCCATGGGGACGATGGAGTGCATCCAGGCACGCAGCGAGTGGGAGCCCTGGCGGCCGCGCAGCAAGCCGAACACGCCCAGTGTCAGGGCGCCGCCAATCGAGCTGCAGACGGCCATGTTCGCCTCGCTCGCCGCGGGCAGGGAGTAGGCGTACTTGATCAGCGTGTTGGACGTGCCCCAGCACAGTAACGCCAGCAGCGACAGCGGAATCCAACGGCGGCTGGTCACCGGGCCCGAGGTGTTCTCGGAAGCGTACGAGAGGCCTAGAGCGCCGGCCATCACCAGCGTGACGCCAACGTACTGCGATGAGGTCAGGTGCTCGCCCAGTAATATCCGGGCGAAGATGATGGTCAGGGCAGGGTAGGCGGCTGAAAGCGTGCCCACGATGGCGACGGGCCCAAGCGCGATGGACTGGAAATACAGAATCCACGCGGCCCCGTCAAAGAGGTACGCGAGCACGCCGACCGCCAGGAATCCTCTTCCTTGCGGATCCCAGAATGGCGGATGTTCGTGCGTCAGGAAGAAGCCGAAATTGACCAGGGAAGTGGCGAGTACGTAGTACAGGCAGTAGCGCCCCGACGAGACTTCGCCGATCCATTGCTTCACCAGACCCTGCCCGAGTCCGTAGAGCAACAGCGCGACCAATGCGGGGGTCAGCCAGGCCAGTATCGGCAGCGCTCCGGAGGGTGGATTCATGGGAATACTTCGTTATGGGACTGGCGGTGGCAGCTTGACGCGCCGCGAGCGACCGTCGCGCGCGCCCCTCGGTCGGCCTCTTATCCTAGTGCTGGTGCCGATCCCCTGGGGGTGGGGCCGGAGTCCCGTCCGACCAGCGTCGGACCGGGATATAAAGTACGGTGGGCTCGGAGGGGTCGCCTTCGCCGCCGATGATCGGTGAGCCCTCGAGTCCGGCACCCCATGCCGCAGCCTGACCGTGCGATACGAAGAACATCACATGCGGATACCAGGGGCCCCCGGCATCGTCGCCGAGAAAGCTCAGCTTGGAGAGCATGAAGGAGAAGGAGCCCGGGTCAGGGGGCGTGAACTGCCCGGCGGCGAACGCATCGGCGGCCTTCCTGATCATCTGCTCCCGGGTATTGCCTGCGAACGCCCACTCAGCCCTCTTCAGGTATTGGGGCAGGACGCTGCGCACCGCGGGCGGATTGAAGCAGTTTGGCGCACGGATCTTGGGATTCCAGAACTCGACATCGTGGAAGCCTCCCGTCCAGGAGCGCTCCACGAAGCAGACGAATCCATTCGTGCCCTTGACCCTGGTCTCATAGCCGTGGGGTCCAAGCACCATCACGTCCGCATCCTTCGAGATCGAAGGCGGTGCAGCAGTACGCGCGAAGGCGATCTCCTCCTCGGCGCCCGCCATGAGGTATTCCCGGGCGGGTGCCGCCGACGGATAAGGGGTGGCCTTCTGTGCCTGAGCGCCGGCAGCCAGACCTAAGGTCGTGAGCACGGCGAGACCTGATTCCAGCCAGGCGTTCTTCATGGCACTCCGTCCGGGAGCTTGGGGCTGATCGGGCGACGAGCATAGCCCGGATTGGGACATGCGGCGGCCCGAGCGGATGTTGCGTTGACGCGCCAAGTCCACCGCCGCCCGTACGGGATCGGTGAGATAGGATCCCGGTATCGATTGCCTGATGCGGGGTCGCCGGCATGAAATCTACTCGCAGATCCTTCATCGCCTCCGCGGCTGCCTTCGGTGCGATTCCCCTGTGGGCGGGATTCCGCGCATTCGCATCTCAACGCCTCTGGTCGGAGCGGCGCGACCTCTATCCAGAAGGGGTAGCTTCCGGCGATCCCGAGCCGACCAGCGTGATCCTGTGGACACGGCGTCCATACAGCGCCGGATCGAGGGCCACACTGTATGTCGAGGTCGCGGAAGACCCGTCCTTCAGACGCGTTGTCGCGGCCTCCAGGGCGGTTGTGCTCCAGGAGTCGGATTGGACCTGCCGGGTGCTGGTGGGCGGCCTCAAGGCCGCCCATGTCTACTGGTATCGGTTTACCGATGAGGATGGAAGCGGAAGCCGCGTCGGCCGAACCGTCACTGCGCCGCGGCCCGATGATCCCCGGACGGTGCGCTTTGCCTTCGTCTCGTGCCAGAGCGTCAACGAGGGCGCGCAGAACGCATTCCGGCGGATGATCTGGGAGGACGAGCGTGCTGCGGCGCATCAACGGCTGGGGTTCGTGCTGCACCTGGGTGACTTCATCTACGAGGTGGTCGAGTATCCGGATGAGGTGCCACACCGGTATGACCGTACCGTCTATGACATCGGCCGGATTCCGGACGGACGGAAAGTCACCCATAACCTTCATGTGCCGACGACCCTGGACGGCTACCGGATGGTCTATCGGGCCTACCTGCGGGATCCGGACATCCAGGATGCCCGCGCCTACTTCCCGTTCGTCTGCATCGGCGACAACCACGAATTCTCGTGGCAGGGCTGGCAGAGCACCATCAAGTACGACGGCAAGTCCGAGCCGGCACAGAAGCTGCGTGTGGCCGCAAACCAGGCGTGGTGGGAATACATCCCCTCTCGCGTGCACAAGGCCTCCGGGGCAGGCCTGGAGTCGTTCGACGGCGCGAAGGTCGATAACGCGCCGATTACGCGCCTCGATGCTGACGGCTTAGGGGACGAGCCGAACAACCTCGCAGCGATCTCAAGCATGACGGGCTACCGTGCCGTGCGGTTTGGCCGGCATGTGGAGCTCATACTGAGCGATCTCCACAGCTTCACCATGGAGGATCCGACGACCCGGAACGAGGCCGACGCCTTCTCCCTGAAGGCTTTCCCCGAACTGTTCCCGCAGGAGGCCCTCGAGATCCTCGAGGCCGGACGGACCTACAACGGCGGTAATCCCCCGAAGAGCATCCCGCTCGGCAGCGGGAGCGTCGAGAACTTCGCGCGCAATGACCCGGTGTTCACGGTGCTGGGTCGCGTCCAGAAGGACTGGCTCAAGAGGCGGCTCGCGGCATCGAAAGCCACCTGGAAGATCTGGGGAGCCACCAACGGCACCCTGGACATGCGGACGGACCCGCAGAACCTCCCGGCCGGGCTCACGGAGCCGTGGCCCGGGCAGGGCTATGCCACCTTCGGTGGCGGCGATTTCAGCGCGGCGCTCACGGAGCGAGCCGAGCTCTACGACTACGTGCGTGACCGCAAGATCACGGGGTTCACGGTGGTGTCCGGAGATCGACACAGCTTCTGGGCGGGCTATGCTGCAGCGGCCCTTCCGCCCAGGAAGTTTGAGCCGGTGGGTCTGGCCTTCATCTGTGGGTCGATCTCAGCCCCCGGCCTCGCCGAGGCCCTCGAGCACCACCTCCAGGACCACCCTCTCAGGGCTCTGTTCGTCAGTGAGCGGCAGCCCGGCAAGTTCGAGTCGACGATTAACCTGACGGTGAAGCACGGCGTGCGAAGCGCGCTCGAGTATGCCCGCACGGGGAGCCTCCGTGACGCGCACGCCGTGAGCAATCCCGACAATGCACCGCATGTAGAATTCGTGGACATGGGCGGCCATGGTTACGTGGTGGTGACCGCAGGCTCGGACTCGCTGGTATCGGAATTCGTATGCGTACCCCGGCCGGTCGTAAGGGCCGGCACTGAGGACGGCGGCCCGTTGCGTTACCGGGTGAGGCACAGTGCGAAGCTATGGAGAGCAGGGCAGAGGCCGAAGCTCGTGATCGAAGTCCTGGAGGGTGATACCGGTCTCTCGGTGTGAGCCGTATTCAGAGATGCAAGATTGCCCGAGGAGATCAGCGCCATCAGCCGCTGATAACCCCGGGCTCATCAAGGTATTACCGTACTGACTCGAAGCGCGTTCGTCCTACAGGTCGGTCCCGTAGTAGGAGTTGACGCTCTTGGAATACTTCGTATCGTACGTGGGCACCGTCGTGTCGCTATATTTCGGCGCATTCTCCAGCTTGTTCTTGTCCAGGGGCACGACGTAGGCATCCCGCTCGCTGTCGTACTTCAGCATGCTCCAGGGGACCGGGTAGCGGTCCGTGCCCATGCCGAGGAATCCGCCGAATTCCAGTACCGCATATCGAATCTGGCCTGAGGTCCGCTCGATCATGAGGTCGTCGATCGAACCAAGCTTGTCCCCGGTGGGGTTATAGACGGCTTTCCCCTCTACGTTGTCGGATGAAATGATTTCTGCTGTCGACATGATCATGTTCGCCATCGCGCGATCTCCTTTGCTGTGGCAATGCCCCGTGTGACGGGCATGAGTCAGCTTATTCGCAATCGGCGTGATTCCAATTAAGAAACCATCGACGGCAGTCGTAGGAATATGGCTACGCGGCGTGCCCGGAGCTTCCGCGTATCGCTCGAAAGCCTTGTCCGCTGGCGTAAGCGGCAGCCCGTGTTTGCGGCGACCGAACCATCGCCGTGGCCGCGCCTGGCACGGATAGGGGGACGCACGGGCCTTGAAGTACTCCCATGACCTTGGCTTGGTCGTGGCCGATCGCTCCGATGATGCGCGTGGGGCGCGAGGATACCGGCCGTCTTTCGGGGTCGCACTACCCGGGCGGTGTCACCGCGGCAGCGTGGCAGTGCCTTGTGACGCTACACCACGAGGACGATCTTTCCGATATGCGCCTTCTCCATGAAGCTCTCTTGCGCCATGGCAATCTCCTCCAACGGAAAGATTGCGCTGATCAGCGGGCGGATTTCGCCGCGCTCAATGTAGCCGACGAGGCTCCCGAACACACCGTCATCCGGGATCGTGCACCCCAGCAGGCGCAGGTCCTTGAGGTACAGCGTGCGCAGGTCCAGCGAAACTAATGGACCTGCGATCGCCCCGGCGACCGCGTAGCGGCCGTTTCGGACCAGCACATCCAGCAATCGTGGAAACCCGGGACCGCCGACGACGTCGATCACGCAATCGATGGAGTCACGCCCCAGTTCAGCCAGGAGTTCTGCGTCGCGCGCCAGCACCCGGCTCGCTCCAAGCTGGAGGAGCAAGGGACCTTTGGATCCGCCAGCCACGGCCGTCACGTGGGCGCCTCGTCGGCGACCCAGCTGCACCGCCGCCGAGCCCACGCCACCAGAGGCTCCGGTGACGAGTAACCTGTCGCCACGGCCGACTTGGGCTCGAGTCAGCATATTTTCAGCGGCAAGGTACGCGCACGGAAACGACGCCAGTTCCGCGTCTGTCAGCGCACAGTCGATGGCCACGGCGTTCCGTGCAGGGACCACAGTGAATTCCGCGAAGGCCCCGGGGATGTCTGAGCCAAAGTAGAGGGGAGCGCCGCTCGCGGGCCGTATGACGGGGTCGATGAGCACCCGCTCGCCAACGCGGTGGGGATTGACGTCAGCTCCGACCGCTACGATCTGACCGCAGGCATCTGCACCCTGGATCCGCGGGAAGTCAAGCGCAGTGCCGGACCAGCCGGAATCGGGCGGTGTTCCCGTCACCGCGTGGGTTTCATCGGTTCCCGCATCGACGGATTTCGAGTACCAGCCGAGACGGGTATTGATGTCGGTGTTGTTGATGGCGGCGGCGCGGATGCCGACCAGCACCTCGTTACGTGCGGGAACGGGCACCGGCACATCAGCGCGCAGCTCTAGCTGCTCAAGTCCTCCATGCCCCTTCAGCAGTACGGCCCTCATATGCAGATTTCTTTCTCCTGCGGGCACCGTCGCCGGCACTCGCATCGGTGTCTTATTCAAGTCGGCTCAAAATGGATCGCGACGCGCTCGACGGTACCCGGACCCAATGGCTCACCGGAAAATCAGCGGATGTGCGTGCCGTTGCTGCTTCGATCTAGCCGTTGAGGTTATGCTGTCAGAAATAACGGGCTACAGCGAATTCTTATGAGGCGGGCGATTTTTTTCATGGCCTTGGTCGGCCTTGCGACGATGACGAATGCGCTGGCAGGCGTGCCGCCGAGCCGGCCGGAAGTCGACGCACCTGAACTTGCGCACCTCGGACCTTTTCCCGTCGGTCTGAGGACCATTAAGCTCGTCCAGCACGATCAGGCGGATCTGCTTGCGTTCGTGGCAGACCAGGTGCCTTCACGTGCGGACCGTATTCTCACGGTCGATATCTGGTATCCGGCAGCGGCGGGGCAGGCAGCGGGAACTGGTGAGTACAGCGCAAGCCTTGAGTCAGAGACGCCAGGCAGGTACGCGAGATTTCGGATCCCCAGCCTGTCGCTGCGCAATGCCCGGTCGGCCAACGGTCGCTTTCCACTCGTGATTGTCTCCCACGGCCGCCGAAACGCGACGGTCACACTCAGCTGGCTTACGGAGAACCTTGCCTCCAAGGGCTACGTGGTCGCCGCCATCCGTCATGAGGATCCCTCGGACATCTCGTCGTTCTGGTTCACGGAGCCACTCCTGCGTCGCCCGCTGGATATCGCCTTCGTTGCCGGCCGGCTCCAGGACCTGCTGGCGGCAGAAGGGCTCATTGATCCGCGCCGTACGGCACTGATTGGCTACTCGATGGGCGGCTACGGCGTGCTGGCTGCCGCCGGCGCGCAGATAGACCCGGCGGCAGCAGAGCAAGTCCCCGGAGGCATGCTGTTGCCTTATGCCGCTGGGGGTCCCTTGCGCGACACGTTGATCGTACGGAATTTGAAGGCTGTAGTGGCGCTTGCGCCCTCCGGCGGCGGACCTCCCTCCATGTGGGGGCGGCAGGGGCTCGAAGGAATCAGTGCTCCACTGCTGCTGATTGCCGGTGATCGCGACCACACCATCGACTACGCACGCGGAGCGCACGCGTTCTTCGAGGGAGCAAGGAGAGCGCACCGCTACCTCTTGACCTTCGAGGGCGCAGGTCATGCCATCGGCCTGAACTACGCGCCCCAAGCCATGCGCTCGACATTGTGGGATTTATCCTGGTTCGAAGATCCGGTCTGGCGAAAGGAGCGGATCATCGGCGTGAACCTCCACATGATCACGGCGTTTCTCGATCTCTACGTGAAGGAGGACCTCACGCGTGCCCCCTACCTCGACGGGCTCGTACCGGAGGCATCCAGTGGCGAATGGCCGGTGAACAAAGGGGTCCGCTTCGATGCATACAGTCCGGGCACCAGCGGGATCACTGTATGGAAGGGCTTTCAGCGAAACTATGCCGAGGGTTTGCGACTGGAGCAGAAGCAGTCCCAGGGCGATACCGAGTCGAGCCAATGATTTCGAGTGCGTGACGTTCCGTTCGATTTCGGGCGTTAATCGGTCGGTGTGAGACTGCGCAGGACCGGATCGATGAAGGGGCTTCTCGCCTCGCGATCTTCTGGCCGTGGCTTCAGCGCTTGGCGTACTGGGTAAAGACGAAATCCCGGTTCTTAACGATGGTGTGGCAGCCCAATCCACACTTGGCATCGTTCCCCTGTGGCGGGTTCTCAGACGCGGTTCGCGGCCTGAAGGTATCGGAGGAGGGCTCGTACTCAAAGGCCGCCCACCCCCAACCGCCGCTGTCCGCAAACCGCTTGGAGTCCTTCACCATGAAGTGGGCATTCAGCAGAGTGCCAGGCACCGTCGTCGGGACTGTTGCCGTCTTGCTCTTCTCCGGAGTCCAGTGAATCTTCACCGCCATGGAGCCGTCGGGAAAGGACTTGCCGTTGCCGGGAATGCCGGCATGATAGGCCTCGATCATCACGGGATTGGCGAGGATCATCGCCACCGCACCGTCGTTGGTGCTGAGCGCCACGGCCTGCCACTTCTCGTATCCCCTGAACTCCGAGAATGCGAGGCCGCCCGGAACTTTCACGGCGTACTTGTCCTGCGCGGCCAGAGCGAGACCTCCGAGAGCCGTGAGTGTCAGGACGACAGCCTTAAGAACTGACTTGATGTTCATCTGTGGTCTCACTGGTGCACTGACCCGTTCCCTGCTTCATGAGAACACGCGCCTTCCTTGAAGTCATTCCCAAAACGCGCTTGTGATACCAAGGTATTACTGCGGATCCCGCATCAGGCGTCGCCCACCCGCGACCTAGGTCCCGGTCTTTACGCTGGTCCAGGTCCGGGTTCGAATGCGCTCCGTGGCAGCTCCGGCCTCCGCCTGCTGATACAGCCGCGCGCGCATCTGCGGACTCGGGTAAATGGAAGGATCCTCCCGGATCGTCGATTCCACGTACGGGTCCGCGGCGCGATTGTTGTTGCCGTAGTGTATTTCATTGGTGATCGCGGCGATCACCTGCGGCTCCAGTAAGAAGTTTATGAAGCGATAGGCCGCGTCCGGATCGGGCGCAGAAACAGGTATCAGAAAAGCATCGAAGCTGATGCACGCACCCTCTTTGGGTACGGTAAAAGCAAGCCGGATTTGGCTCCCATTTGCACGCAAGACCGAGCGCGTCGCAGCCGCGTCGCTCGAGTAGCCCATCGCAAGGCAGGTTTCCCCGCTCGCGAGATCAGTCAGATATTCGAGTGAATCGAAGGTGCGGATATAAGGACGCACGGCTTGCAACAGCTTCTCGGCCGCTTTGTAGTCCTCAGCGCTGGCGGAATTGGGATCGAGGTGGAGGTAGTTGAGCGCCAACGGCAACACGTCGGAGGGCGAGTCGAGAAACGTGACGCCACAGTCGGCGAACCGGCGAACAACCTCGGGTTTGAAGAGCATGTCGAGACTGTCAACCGGCGCCTCCGGCATGCGCGCGCGAATCATGTCGATGTTGTAGGCGAAGCCGTTAATTGAGTGAAGGTACGGCACCGCGTGGCGGTTTCCCGGGTCCGCTTGGGCCAGGGAATCCAGGGCCGCGGGGTCGAGGTTCTTCCAGTTCGGCAGCTTCGACCGGTCGAGAGCACGAAAGGCACCAGCCTTGATCTCGCGGCTGAAGAAATCGCTTGAAGTACTGACGACGTCATACCGAAGATCACCCGCCCAGACCCAACTCTCGAGCGTATTTGCCGAGTCGTAGGTACCGTACTTGACCCGGACGCCGGAAGCCCGCTCGAAGTTCGCGACGGTGTCCTTGCCGATGTAGCCCTCGTAATTCGCAATGAAGAGCGTCTGAGCTGTCGGTGCGGCTGCTCCGTCCGACTTCTTCCCACACGCTGCGACAACTGGCAGGACCAGCGAAAGGACGACGCAGGTTGCGAGGGCGTTTGAGGCTGCCTTAGACTGCATCGCGCATTTCGCGACTTCCGGCTGGTTCGGATTGACGGTTTTTAACTGACAAACGTTCGGCAGACAAGAGTAAGCGCAGCGGGAGTACACGCCGGCAGTTAATCCTGGCACTAAGATACGCGGAGCATTGACGTCGTGAATCGTCCGGAGTGTCACCTGTGCCCCTGAGGTCGTTCGAATCGGGCGTGTCGTCGGCTGTGGTCGCAGATGCGTTGCGTCGCGATGGAGGCGTCATCGTTCGCAACGTCGCGCCCCCAGATCTGATTGGATCAGTGTCTGCGGAGCTGCGGGCAAAGCTGGATGAATCTGGCGCCGATCACCAGTCGGGCTATCAGTCTGGATTCAGCGGCCGGAGAACGCTGCGCTGCTATGGCGTGCTGCGCTTCTCGCCAAGCAGCGCCGAGCTAATTGCGCACCAGCTGGTGCTTGATGTCGCCGACGCCATTCTGCTTCCTGCGTGCGCCGACTATCAGCTAGGCAGCACGACTGGCATCGAGATACTGCCCGGTCAGGGCGCTCAGCCGCTGCACCGCGACGACTCGCCGTACCCTGTGCAACTTGCGGGGCTTGAACTCCAGATCGGCGTGATGTGGGCACTAACGGACTTTACTGCGGAAAACGGTGCGACCCGGATTGTGGTCGGAAGTCACCGGCTTCTCAGAACGTGGCACGCCCCTGAGCTTGCGAACTGTGACCAGGCCGTCATGCCGAAGGGGTCTGTGGTCATCTATCTGGGGTCCACGTGGCACGGTAGCGGGGAAAACCGAAGCAAATCGCCGCGGATGGGCCTCATCAACACCTACAGCTTGGGATGGCTACGATCGGAAAGTAACCACATGCTGGAAGTTCCCCCCGCAATCGCGTTGAGATACCCTACCAACATCCGGCGCCTCCTCGGCTACACCACGCACGGTGACGGCGAGGATCAACTGGGGCACTACGACGGCGATGAGCCTGCCTGGGTAGCTCCTCGCCCGCGGTTCACCGACTGCCCGTGACGTGCGGGACCGGGGCGTCAACGCGGGATCGACCGTCGTGTGGTGCGTTCGCCGAGTGAACGAGCCACCGCACTGGAGCCTGACAGGGCTTGGCTCGCAAAGCACAAGCGGACTACACTCAATGCCACTAAACGGCGCTTCCCATGAGACATGGGCCATCACAGAAAGTCAGAGACTATGGGCGGAAGCAAGCTGTCTCGCAGGGTCTTATTGCTCGCGCTACTCGGTCTGTGTCGCAGCGCAGAGCCTGCGACGCCGCCAGTAATCTCACTTCCAAATCACGACGTCTCTTTCTACCAATACAGTTTTCAGCAAGACTCGCGATTTGTTAACACAACTTGCGGGTTCCTCATTCACGGGAATTCCCTCGCTTGGGATGTTCCGAGACCGGAATGGGTGATTAATCTCTACGAAGTGATGGATCACGGCACAGCAGCTGCCCGGGTCGACGTGGCTACCTTCCGCGTGCTGTCGGATGACGCTAAGGCTCAAGTTGAGACACGTCCGCCAGTCACGACAATCTCGTTTACTGTTGGTGGCCGAAGCGAACCGCTAGATGCGCGCGTCGTGGGCCAGCCAAGGCCATTCAGCGGAGAAGTCAGTGCAACGCTCGAGACGGCATCAGCACAACAGCTTTTTGACGCTCTGTACCGCACTGATCCTGTGACCATAGCGCTTGCATACCAAGATGGCATGCGCGAGGTGCTTGAGGTACATAAGTGGTGGGCCCCGCAGGTGTTCGACCCACCGACGGGTAAGTGGTTTCCTGCGGAGGGCAATTTCGTGCAGCAGTGCCTGCAGGCTCTGCAACCGGCTCCGGCGGCAGGAACTCAGTTCGTGATTTACCAGCTAGGCCCCATACCGATCACCAATGAGGGGGGCTTTCATGCGAAAACGCACAAACCCGGCCCGATAGGATGGTGGTCACCGCCAGGGGCTTACTGCTACGGAGCCAGCGGAACCACCGCACGCTGCGGCGCACGTTAGTCCGTAAGTCGCTGGGAGCCGCTACTGCGGCGTCGGCTTCACACCACTTGGGGTGATCCTGGGGTCTGTCGCGTCGAGACATTTGAAGCGAATTTCATTCGCGACGCATCCCGTGGCGCACCCGTTGACTCGCTCGTCGGACGCAAGCATCACCTTGTTAAGGGACGCGCAGTAGGCGCTTGCCCTGGTTAGCGCCTGGTTCTTCGGCGCTGCAGCGCCCGCATCCGTATACAGTCGGCTAATCGCATAGGTGTCCGGAGCGGTCTGTACGATCGAAGACTTCCCGGAGGGCGCGCTAACGGGGCTACCAGCGGGCGACCCACTGGAGGTTCCGTTGGATGCGCAGCCCGTCAGGGCGACAAGAAGCACGCAGGCAGCCCATCTCTTCATCGTGACGCCTCAAAAAAGCAGTAACCGTACCATCTTATATAACCACGAGCCGACCATGCCACGAAAGACACTGCGAGATCGGTGTCCGCGTCGCGCTAGGGCGTTGCATCACCGGACTCGCAGTCCGTTGCGAACGGCAGTAAGCAATTGATTTCGATCGGCGAGCTTCACGGCGAGTGCAGGCTCGGTGCAGCAGAAGAGCTGGTTCGTTCTGTAACCTCATTGGTTGCATGGATATAACCGTATCGGTTACACTATTCCGGGTGATCAAAAGCTTCAAGCACAACGGTCTGGCGGAGCTGTTTGAATCTGGCAGTGCGCGCAAGGTGCAAGCCAAGCACGTGAAACGGCTGAAGCTGATTTTGACCATGCTAAATGCTGCGACTCACCCGGGTCAGATGAGTGCCCCAGGATTGCGACTTCATCCCCTAAAGGGTAGGCAGGCCGGGCGTTATGCGGTTTGGGTGGATGAGAATTTTCGCGTTACGTTTCGTTTTGAATCGACCCACGCGGTGGAGGTGAACTATGTCGACTACCACTAAGGGAAAGATGCATAGCCCCGCGCACCCGGGGGAGATATTGCGGGAGATGTACCTGAAGCCGATGAAAGTGTCGGTGACGGAGGCTGCGCGCGCTTTGGGCGTGAGCCGTAAGCACGTTTCGGCGATCGTTAATGGCCGCGCTCCGGTGACACCAGACATGGCGATGAGGCTTGCTGCAGTGTTCGCTACCGAGGCGCAGCTGTGGGTCAATCTGCAGGCGCAGCACGATCTCTGGGTGGTAAGCGAGAAGACTCCTCCGAAAGTCCGTCCGCTCCGTCAAGCAGCGTAGAGCTGTGCGCTTCAACTGCCGTTCAGATCAACGGATTCGCAAACCGTTGATACCTGGGCTAAGTTACTGACGTAGTGCACGGAGTGCGGTTCGAAGTGCACATTTAGCACTAGGTGTGCTGGCGAGGGCATTGTGCGATGCAGCGCTCTGAGAAGCGGGCTCGTGTTTTAGGTTTCTTCCGGAAGCAGTAGAGTCGCGGGCAGGGTGCTCAGGCGCTCCAAAGCTGCAAGGCGCAGTGATTGGCGATTCCACGAAAGTCGCCGTCGCTAGATAGCATCACCATGTCGTGGCGAATACAGAGTTGTGCGAACAGAGCATCAATTGTTCCGACCTGTACGCCGTAGCGGCGGCAGTTATTGCGCAACGCGGCTGCTTCGATATGGTCCAATCGATCCGGCGCGAGGAGGGGAAGAGCAGAGAACCGGTCCAGGATTTGTTCGCGTGCTTTCGGCCCAGCGAAGCCCTGCAGCAGCTCCTGCAGCACCAATCCGGTCGTGACGACCAATTCGCCGTTCTGAAGCGCCCTGATCAGCGCGCCTACCTGGGGTTCAGGCGAGGGCTCGTCGCGTCGAAACGCGAGGGACCACACGCTGGTATCAACGAACAGACTCAACCGCGGGAGCGCTCCGCCTTGTAGTCATACTCCGAATCCCATTCCAGCTTTCCCATGAGTTCAAGCAAGCGCTTCTGCTTGCGGCGCGCTATGAACTCCTGCAGCGCCTTCGTTACAGCAGCCTTTTTGGTCTGTTCTCCGCTGACTTCCAGGGCACGATCAATGAGATCGGGATCAATGGATAAATTAGTTGCCATGTGTGGATCCTTACACAATAGTCTACACAACGGCCTGACCTGACGCTACCCGATGTGTAAGCGCCTGTTTTGCGGGGGTTTCGCCCGCTATCCGCTTGGTTCTCCCTGTGGAGCTAGCATGTGGTCTACATACGCGAGGGCTTCCTTGGGGAAGGGCGGATACATCATCGCAGCCCCGCTCTTCGGGTCCAGCGCGTCCTCAACCACGGCGCGGGCGTTAGAGAATTCGATGAAGCCGGCCTGACCGCCAAGGCGACCGATGCCGCTATGGTTGGCTCCCCCGAAGGGCAGGGACTGGATGTTCGCCTGTACGACCGCACAGTTGATGGCGCTTGTTCCAGCCCGGGTATAGTCCAGCCACCAGTCAGCCGAGTCGCGCTCCTGCGTGAAGACATAGATCGCCAGGGGCTTCGGGCGTTTCGCGATTTCAGCTACCGCCTGTTCGCGACTCGAAAAGGGCGCCACAAATAGCACCGGCCCGAACACTTCCTCATCGTATATCGCCATCTGGGGCGTGACGCCCAGGAGGATGGTAGGAGCCACATATCGCTTGGCAGGTTCAGCTTCGCCCCCCATCAGGATTGTCGCGCCCTTGGCGACGGCGTCGTCGATGAGGGCTTTGATGCGGCGCACGTGACGCTCATTGACGATCCGGGCGAGATCCGGGGACGAGGCAAAACCCGCGCCATTGGGATCGTAGAAGGCGCGAATCTTCTCCTTGAGTGCCGTCAGGAAGCGATCCTTGACGCTGTCATGGACGAGGATGTAGTCGGGGCTGAGACACACCTGTCCGCAGATGATGTGCCGCGCGAAGGCAAGTTTGGCGGCGGCATCCTCGACATCGGCGCTTGCATCAACGATCGCCGGATTCTTGCCACCCATCTCCAGCGTGACACCCGCGAAGTTCTTCGCAGCCGCTTCCATGATGAGCCGACCGATCCGGTTATTGCCCACGTAGCAGATGTGGTCGAAGGGCAGCTTGAGCAGCGACTCGGCGACCTCGGGGCCACCTGTGATCACTTCAATTTCTTCGCTGAGGCCGGCCTTCGCGATCACCTGCCGCACCAGCTCCGCAGACTGTGGTGCCACTTCCGACGGCTTGAGGACAACCGCGTTTCCGGCAGCAATCATGCTGATCACGGGCGAGAGACTGATCAGAACCGGAGAGTTCCAGGTCGCGAGATGTAGTACGACGCCCTTGGGCTCGTAGTGGACGTAGGCGCGCCGCCCGAGAAGACTCGGTACCTGCTCGACCTCCGTGCGTGTCATCCAGCCGGCAAGCCTCTCGCTGGCGTGCAGGGCTTCGGCCTTGAGCGGCAGGAGCGCGAGTCTTCCGTCCATACCGAGTTCTTCATCGCCTGCGCGCCCAATCTCGCCGCGCAGGTCGTAAACAGCCTGGTAGAGGCGCCCGATCTTGTCGGTGCGCTCGCGGGCCGTCGAACGGGCGACTTGATCGCTGCGCGCACGAAGCTTTGCGAATAGGGGCTGATAGTCCTGCATTGGATGGCCTTTTTGCTCGGCTGCGCCAACGGTGTCGGCTTACTAGGTTAAGTACGCGTTCATTCACCGAGTGACCGGTACAGCTCATCGCGCTCCTGTAGGCTGTGACGAAATGCCTCCATCACCCTTCGGCGGGGCTTCCGCTCGAGATACTCACGCATTGCGTCCCCCAAAACGGCGTGGAACTGGCGCCCCTCGCGCACCGCGATATCTCGCAGAGCTTGGAGTAGCTTAGGGTCAGCCTGCGACGAGAATTTCCGAAGGGTACGCATTAGAGTCCACTATCGTGATTGCTTTGAAAGCATCATGTTACGGCACGATGGGTAGGGCAAGCTCCACGGAGGGCTCACCGCCGAGTGTCGTCACGCGAGGAGGGGACGCCTCCGTGATCGGTTACCCCAAGAGGCACCGATCCTGATGTCATCTGTCTGCCTCCGGGGCCGGGACTATTGCCCAGGTTCGGTGGTCGCAAACGGGAGGGGAAATGAACCAGGAACTGCCATCAGCAGCGCAATTGGGCAGCCGAGAGACCGGGCCCGCGATAAGTCCGGGCAAGGGGATCCTGGCACTTCTGGCGGTGGTGGTATTTGTGGCGGCCTACCTACTGCTGACGGATGCACTGCGGCTCACGGAAGCGTGGGCCGGATTCCTGTTCCTGGTGTGCTGGTCGTTCAGCCAACTGAACGTGTCGAAGCTCGCCGCGTGTGCGGTCGGTGCCTTCATCGGCGTACTCGTCGCGTACGCATTGCAGAAGCTGCCACCCATGATGGGGACCGTGGCCTATGCGCCCATCCTCGGCGTGATTCTCGTGATGGTCTACTGCCAGATCATGGGCTGGCTGACGATGGTCGTGAACCTGACGACCATGACGTTCCTGACCGTCGGTGCAATGCCCGTGGTCCAGGCCCACGTCAGCTTTCCGAACCTGATGGCGACGCTGGCTTTCGGCGTTGCCTATTTCGCCGGACTGGTGCTGGCGGGCCACTTGTTCGCCAAGAACGCGGCGGCCAAGGCGAATCCCAGTGCCCCGCTATGATCGCCGGTGACGATTGTGAGACGTGGGTCTCACTATCGAGGCTCGACGAAGCGCGCCCTTCGATGTAGCCGGGCCACCGTGGCCTCATCAGCCCGGTGGCGCCACCCGGCGACGACTGGACATATGCCCGTCCTGCGCCCATGCTCGCCGCGGCTCGATCTTGAGATGTGACCGGATTCCTCGAGTCCGACACGGTCTCGAGCCCGAGCCACGCGACAAAGGCAAACCCGTTCGAAAGACGGGCACGCAAAGCTACCGGTCTAAGGGCGCAAGCCTAAGACAGCGGGGTTGCCGCTCCACTCCCGGTCACGGGAGTGATGTGCAATTCCGTCTGCCTGATCTGGCGTCCTCCCGACCGCGACTGGAACGTCGTTCAGGGAGTGCACATGAATTCAGCATCGCGAGGGTTCGCCGAGGCGACCAGCCCCACCCAGGTGCGCGGGGAGCCCGGTTCCGGCCAGTTCGTTCTCACGCTTTGTACGCTGCCGTCGCAGGTATCCCTGCGACCGCCGCGATCACCGAAGCTGCAACATTTCACGTTCTTCATGAGCCGCGCCAGCGATCTCGACGATCGAGAGCAGTTTTACCTGCACATGGGGTTTTTCGAGACGATGGCCGAAGCAGCGCGCTGGGCTCAGGTCGTGCGGCGCCACTACCCCAGCGCTTACGCGACCCTCGCGCCGCTTGCCCCGTTGCGCGGCTCCGACGAAACAGACTCCGGGCCGCAGGCCGAGGGCGACGGGCTGACCGATACCCAGGTCATGAACATCCTGGAGAACCGGAGCGCCGATGAGGCAACCCTGATCGTTGACCAGGAGGAGGGCGGTCACGTCGCATTGATCCGACCTGACGATACGATTATCCGCAAGGCGCTGAGGGTCGCCGTTTCCCAGGGTGCACCCGTGTCCTTCGCCGTGCAGCTGCACACCTCGGAGCGACCGATCGATCTCAGCCGTATCCGGCCGCTCGAGTTGTTCAAGGGGCATACGCTCTATGCCACGGAGAGTCGGCGCATGGGGCGGTTCCGCCACTTCCTGCGTGTGGGCTTCTTTTCAGACCCACGCTCGGCCCGGCAGATGGCAGCGCAGGTGCGGTCGACTTACGCCTCCGCGGCCGTGGTACCCGTCGTTGAATCGGAAGTTACGCGGTCGCGCGAGGCGGCCGCCTCAGCGGTCGGCATACCGAATCTTCAGGATCAGAGGGTCGAGCAGGAGATCGAATTCGATTCCTTCGACCTGTCCGGGTCGCGCGCAGAGGCGGGCTCCTGGTACCGCAACCATCGCGGTGAGGACCCCCACGGAGAGTCTGATACATGGGCGGAGTCGGACCCACTGAGTGAGAGCGGCGTGCGGCACCTGAAGGTGGAGATTCAGGAGCAGCTGTCCGGCCGCTGGAAGGTCGTCAAGCTGAGAGAGGCGACACGATCCCAGCACGACGAGTAGGGCGCTCGGGGTTCGTACTCCTGCCGAGCGGCCTGGGAGGGCTTGCCCTCTCTAACCGGAAAGCCGGCGGAAGCGTGCAGCTTTGGTGACCCCTTAGGTCAATCCCACGAGGGTCTTGCTCACGGACCAAAGATGCTCGGCGGTTTCATCAGTCACCGCGCCGGGTGCTCCCTCCAGGGGTGCCGGACGGCATTTTGCAAAGTACTCGCCCGAGGTCCCTGCCACTTCAGTGGCGGTCGCCAGGTAGACGGACGTTTTCGCCCCCTTGTCCGCTGACACTCCGGCGACCGCCATGAAGACGCGTCCGATCGTCCGCGCCAGCCAGTTGTCCTGACCGAGATGAGTGGACACTATCCCTGGATGCAGCGAATTTGCGGTAACACCGATCCCGGCCAGCCGCTTAGCAAGGGTCTGCGTGAAGAGGATGTTCGCCAGTTTCGAGCGCCCATACGTGCGCATCATCCGATAGTCGTTCGTGCTCATGAGGTCATCGAAATCGATGGCTTGTCCGCGGTGCGCCCCGGAAGCCACCGTAACGATGCGCGCCGGTGCTGAGGCGCGGAGCTTCTCCAGGAGCAGGTTCGTGAGCAGGAACGGCGCCAGGTGATTGACGGCGAAGGTCATCTCGAGACCATCCGCGGTCACCCTGCGCGAGAGGTTGATGCAGCCGGCGTTGTTGATCAGCACGTCGAGCCGGGGCAGGGACTGAAGGTCCGCCGCCAGCTTCCGCACTTGGGCAAGGGAGGCAAAGTCCGCCTGCAGGAAGCGAACCTCACCCTTGCCGGCGGCTGCGGCCCGCACGGCCTCCACGGCAACCCGACCCTTGTCGGCGCTGCGTCCGTGCATGAGCACGTGATGGCCCATGCCTGCCAGCGAACGTGCCGTCGCAAGCCCGATGCCATCGGTCGCCCCGGTGACCAGTATTGTCAGCATGCGCGGACTATGCGCTGTTTCGGTGGTGCTTTGGTAGTGCAACGCCCTTGCCGACGCACAGCGTCAAACTGCTGCCCTTTCGGTCGTGGAACTGATTTGGTGCAAATTGGTGCGATGCAGGTCGCGGATGGCAATCGGCAGGTAATCGAAACAGGCCACCTGATCGCCATGGCAAGACCCGGGTGCGCGGGAACTTATGAAGCCATGGGCGTGGAGTGCTACGGACGGGACTTCAGCGATAGGCGTAAGCTTGACCAGTCGAATTCGTTTGTGCACCGGGGGTCAAATGATCCGGACCTGCTTATGGTTTGCGTTTCTCGCCGCAACGTTGCCCGTCGCACCGGCGGATGCGGCAGTACTGGATAGTCCCGATGTTGGGGTGAGACTCGCGGGGCTGCCCGATTCGCTTGCCGCGCCGATCGTGACTCAGCGCCCCCATGGATGGGGAGCGGTGGCACAGGACGCGATTACGGTGGTCGACCTGTATCGACAGGAGCACGCAGCTCCCGGACCCGCCTCCTTCTCCGATCCTCAGTACCAGAAGCAGGTGCTCGCTGAGTTTGAGGGACACGGCGCCCCCCAGGGGCAACTGCGGACTGCGCAGGTCGATGGCCGCGACGCGCTGATTGTCTTTGGCGCCGGTCGCCTCGCCAGCCACCCGGCGATTGCACAGTTCTACTGCCACGTGTACGTGCTGGCGGATCAGCATCTCACGCGCATGTCCGTTGACGCTTTCCGCTTGTCGAACGGTACCATCGAGCGGCCGCCGGAGTTTGATCAGTTGGTCAGGGTGCTCCTCGATGCCAAATTGCAGCCAGTCGTGCACGCGTCCGCAGATTCCGCCGGTCCGCAACAGGCATCCAGGGTAGTTTTCCCTCACTTGGTCATGGCTTCCATTCCGTATCCGGAACATGAGCTGAAGGTGGGCGGCGCTGGAACGGTCGGGGTCGAGTTCAGCCTGAACGCGAAGGCGCAGGTGACGGATTTCAAGCAGACGTCCACGGACCGCGGTGGGCTGGGGGAGGAAATTCCCAGGTTTCTAAGAACAGCTCTTTTCTGGCCGACTGCGGATTGGGACCCGACGCAGAAGGTCACCATGGACTTTCGGTATACCTGGCTGGACTCGGAGGCCGAGAGTTGCCCGGTCAAGGCGCCAAATCGCTCGGTCAATGCGAGCGTCGATATCTGTTGCGCGCACGGGAAGCATGAGACGAGCCAGATCGTGCGGACGCAATTCTACAGTTGTCAGGAACGACTGGATTATTAGCCCTGAAACGAAGGCCCTCGGGTGGGGCGGCCTCGCAAGCAAGTGAGCAAGTGGCGACGCGCGGGCGCTTACGCAGGTCTGGATCGAGCTAGAGTCACTGTGCGAGAAGCCATCGGATCACTTCGGATCCAATGGTCAGTGATTTAAACATCCAGTCAAGAGTGCGATCAACGGACATGCACTCCGTTGGTTCAGCGCGCAAGTCCGTGAGTGGGGAAGCCCGTGTCCGGAGTCGGTGCAGTTTGCGTGCACCGCAAGGGCTTACTCCCAGGGAAGGACCTTTCCGCAGCCGACCAGCGCTTCGCGGTCATCGTCGGTTTGGCTCATCTGCGTTCCCCGGGGGGCGCGATAGCCGTACAAGAGGAGATAGCGCGCCTCGATGCTCCCGAGCAGGGCCTTTCCGAGCTCGAGGCCGTCGAGGGCGCGCTTGTTGCTGTAGCTCGTCAGCACGTCCGCAGCCATGGCTTTCTCGCCCGCCTCGAGGAGCTTCACCGCAGTCGCCTCGACGTCCCGCGACTCCCGGATGCTCTGGTTTTCAAATGCAGTGAAGGACTCGGTCACCTCGGGGAGGAACTTGTCCGGCTTGTCGCAGGTGTAATACATCAGGCGCTTGAACGTTACGTAGGCGAACTCGGAGGCCTCCTGGATCTGCCAGTCCCTCGTCACGAATCCTTCGGACTCACCGTGGCTCAGGTACCGGTGGCGACCGTACTCGGGCGGCACCCGGGTGACGCCGATCCAGTAGGGGATGTAAGGCGCGGTGACCGAGCCGGTTGCCGCCACCCACAGGAGGTTGAGCTCCGGATGCGAAACCCCGGGGCGCAGGTGGGCCACTTCCCCGTAGCCGTTCTGGTCTCCGGACACCAAGGGATCGCGAACCGTATCCATGAGGTCTCGAACCGTGATTTTTGAGCTGGCAGCGCGCTCACGCAAGCGCTCCTCGATGACCTTCACTGCGGGTGCGCGGCCCTTGCCGCCCTGGTAGACCTCGTTCACGTTGAACGGCTTGCCCGACTTCGGGCTGAACCAGCCCTGCGACACCGCGAAGGAGATGAAGTTGGCGGAGCCCCGATACCGGTCCGGGTGGTTCCTGAAATCCAGCGGGATTTCCAGGATGTATCCCGGATAGGACATGCGCACCTCGTCCGGTCCGATCCGCTCGGCAATCCACAGCCTCTTGCTGCCGGCGAAGTCGATCAATACCCAGCCCTCCCTGGAGTCCGCGAACAGGTGTGAATTGCCGCCGTAGGTTGCATATCCGTACTTGTCGATCAGAGCGCCTACGATCTCCACGGCTTCCCGGGCGCTGTGGGCGCGCTCCATCGCGATCCGTGACAGGTCGCTGTAGTTGAGCCCGCGTTGCGGGTTCGCCGTCATCTTCTGCAGCTCGTCCCGCGACGGCGACCAGACATCGCGCACCGCGACGCCGAACTCGTTGAGTCCGCCATTGGTCAGCGGGGCAGGGAAGCCGTCGTACTCACTGTAGTTCATCGTGAGGTACCGGGCCGTCGTTGGGGCTTGCGGGATATCGATGAGCTCACCGGGGAAATTGGCTTGCTTCGTCACCCCGACACGGATCATCGATCCGGGCGCATGGGAGGCTTCAGGGACGATCTCGAGCCAGTGGCTTGAGGGCTCGTCCCCGGTGCCCCCAAGCAGCGTGCTGCCGTCGGCGGTCAGATGATTGCCGACAAAGATCGCGTAGCTCGCCCAAGTAGACCCTGCATGGAGGAGGGCGCACATCACGATCAGGGCTCTGAGGCCTGTGAGCGGTCGGAGGCTCCGGGTGAGGCTGGGCATTGCTGTAGTACTCCGGGACAGACGAACTGGGAAACTCGGCCGCAGTGCACCCAGGGTCTGGGGCAGACGGCCGGCGAACTCTAGATTCACCTCAGTCCGTGAGGTGATTAGCGGGCCTAATCACCTCAGGGTGGACAGAGGAAGGCTGCCGCCTGGTGAGGTCATGAGCATGTGTTTGAGCCACGCGTGGTTGGCATCAGCCCGCGGTGCACGTGCTCTAGGCGGTCGGCAACTGGTCGAAACAGGGCACCTGGTCGCCGTGGCAGGACCAGGGCGCGCGGGATCCCATGAAGATACGTGCCTGGGGCGCGAGCGGTGCGTCGGTGTTCAAGGAGCCCGCGGGTATCACCACCATGTCGCCGCCCTGGCGGGGTAGCCGGGCACCACAGGTGCCGCAAAAGTGATTCCCGAAGCGGGTCGCTTCCGGGAGCTTGAATTTGCGTACCTGGTCTTCGCCCGTGAGAAACCTGAGGGTCCCCGGTTGCAGGAAGATGTTCGCAGCGTGGGCGCTGCCAGAGGCCTTGCGGCAGCGTGAGCAGTGACAAAAGAAGAAGCGCTGCGGCTCTCCCACAGCCTCATAGGTCACCGCGCCGCATAGGCAGCTGCCCGCAACTTGCTGCTGTTTCATGGAGATTCCCCCGTGTGGTCTGAAGCCAAGACTAAGGCAGCAAGTCCTCTTAGGCGAATCCGTGCGGCTCCCAGGCACGGTCATGGGTGCCGAGGTTGACACTACATGTAGATACATGTATTATACTTTCCATGAACCTGCACTCATTGCCCTGCTACTGCGCGACCCTTCGCCAGGCCGCCCGTGCGGTGACTTCTCTATATGAGTCGGTGCTTGCCGGGACCGGGCTTCACGCTACCCAATTCACCGCGTTGCAGGTGCTCGAGCGGGTGCCGGGCCTGACGACGACTGAAGTCGCAGAAGTCATCGGGATTGACCAGACGACGGCGACCCGTTCGCTTGGGCTGATCAAGAAGGCAGGGCTCGCGGTGGACACCGTAGGGTCCGACCGGCGGCTCCGTAAATGGACACTCACGCCGCTCGGTGGTCAACAGCTGAAGAAGCTCAGTCCGAAGTGGGAGGCGGCGCAGGCGGAGTTCGAGAGGCGCGTGGGCAAGCCCCAGGCCCTTGCTCTCAGGAAGGCTTCCTTCGAGGTGGCATCCCGCCTGGATGCGTGACCCGTTCTTTTGGATCATATACATGCATATACATGCAATAGGAGATTGACCATGACCATTCGTTCCAACCTCTTTATCGGGCCACTGTTGGCTGGCCTGTCCGCAATCAGCTTGGCAGGTACTGCGGGCGCTGGCGATGACGCCCAGTCCCACGCACGTTCATTACTGGACACCGCTCCAGTGGCCAACGTTCACGTCTTGACCAATAGAGTCGAAACGCGAGCTGGCGCAGATGCCCAGGCGAGTGCACGTCGTGTGCTGTCGGGTGAGACCTCCCCCGGACGTCCGCTGCCCGCAGCAAGTTCGAATGTATTCCGGGGACTGGCTCGCAGCGATGCGCAGGAGAGTGCACGACTGCTAATCGGGAGTCCCCGTGCCTGACCGTTCTCGCGGACTCGTTCAGGCGGCTCGCGCCGTATGTCACCTCGCGAGCCGCCTGCGCAGTGCATCGCGCTTCTCGAGCTGTCCTCGAAGATCTCGAGGACGGCACTTCATTGCGTGAGCGGCAAGACTGCCGGGCCGACGGAGGCGCAATCCGTCTATGTTGTGCGCGGGACCACGTGGATCAGCGGCTTGCGTGCCACGTTTCTCGGTTCAGTGTAGATCTCTTGTAGTGCATTGGTTGGCGGCCAGCCCACCGATCGGCCAGCGGCGCTATAGGCGTTGTGTGCCTGCACATTTGCCGAGGGCCCGGTCGAAAGTGGCCAGCGGCAAGTGCCCGGCCTTGCGGGCAATCTCGAGTACGAGGCAGCCAGAGAAGTCGACGTTGGGGTTCTTCCGGAATTGCTCGAGCGCCGCTTCAACAGTCGCGTAGTCCTGGATCGTAAGAGTGCTATGGTTCAGGAGCAGCGCCACAGTTTCGGCCGTCTTCGCGCGGTCGAGTGAGTACACCGAGGTCAATACCCAAAGCGTCTCGGCAAGAACCAGTTGAGATATCCAGCCGCCCGAGCGCACGGCGCGTTCGGCTGCATGGGTTTGTTGTTCGTCATCACGTGCGATGAGGCGAACCAGGATGTTGGTGTCAACGGCCAGCATGTTTCTTCCGCATGTGCTTGCGGATCGCGGCCTTCGTGTCGATCGGTGCCTCGACTGTTGGAGCACCACGTGGGAACAATCGCCGGTGAATCTCTGCTGAAGTGTGGAGACCTGCACGTCTCACTTCGAACGCCCCATCTTTCGCGACCCATTCAAGTACGGAGCCTGGACCCACGCCAAGCTTCCGTCTCACTTCGGCAGGTACAGAAATTTGGCCCTGCGCAGTCACCTTGGATTTGACATTTTCCATCCTATGACATTACCACGGTAATGCATTTTCGTCCACGACTTTGATCGCAAGCTCCTTTTATCAGTGACGCAACCCGTTCGACTGATTGCTAAGCCAATGAGTGGCTACGCATTTGGCTTGCAGTGCAATCGGGGTGCAAGCCAGGTTCCCGTGACGATTTTCTGTTTCGAGCTTGAGCTCCTCGTAACCGCAAGCGCATTTGCATGACAGATCCCTCGACTCCAGACTGGGGCAATATTGAGGATCTATGGCTAACCTAACCATCAAGAATCTGCCCGATTCGCTGTACGAGAAGCTTGAGGCACGTGCCAAACGTGAGCGCCGCTCGATCGGCCAAGAGGTCACGGCACTACTCAGTGCCGCCTTGGAGATTCCCGAGCAGCTTTCAATTCTTGAGCTCAAGGGGCTCGGCAAAGAATACTGGGTCGGGCGCAGCGCCTCCGAACACGTGGAAGATGAGCGGGCGGGGTGGGACTAACTGCAGACCGCAGCGGCTTTGATTAGGAGTTCATTTAAGGCCACGCCGCTTTAGACGCTTCAAGAAACTCTCAAACGAGGCGCTCTTTTCGTCAGGGCGCTCAGAAAAAGCCTCAAGATCCGATGCGTCTTCGGGGAGTGCTATGCGCACAGCTTCGTTAACCATGTCGGAGATGGACCGCTCGGAGGCAGCTGCCCGAAGGCGCAGGGCCTTATGCACCTCGGCGGAAAAGTAGACGGTGGCTCGTTTGGGGTTCCCCACACGTCATGCTGACGCTATGAGGTAACGACGTCAAAGTGCTTTATTGAGCCGACGGACGGGCAATCCGTAGGTGCTCGTGGTGGGCACAGGAAAATACGGCGGACAACGACCACGGTCGCCGCATCGTGCAATCTACGTGCAGCCAGACGCACAACATCCATAATCGGCTGGCAGAAGTGCGCCTGAGAACCACGATGGGAGTCTCCAGATGAAGCTGTCCTTCCTGTGTCTGGCCTTGGTCCTGCTGATCCCTTACATACTGGCGACGTACGGCGCCGTGTACCGCAAGCAGTCGTTCGGGGCCGTGGACAACGCGAATCCGCGTGCGCAGGCAGCGCAGCTGGATGCCTATGGCGCCCGCATCTACGCCTCGCAGCAGAATGCCTGGGAAGCGGCCACCTTGTTCAGCGCCTCGCTCCTTGCCGCCCGGGTCACCGGTGTTGAGTCCAGCCATGTCGTGATCGCGAGCACCCTGTTCCTGGCGTTCAGGGTCCTGCACCCCATCGCGTATCTGAAGCAGTGGTCGACCTTCAGGTCCACGGTGTCCACTGCAGGGCTTGCTTGTTGCGCGTGGCTGCTTGCGAGTTCTGTAGCCGCTGCTTAGGGACTGGCTGCGCCACGAGAGCGTTCCAGCCCGCTCCGGTCCCGACCAGTTCCAACATGTTCCCGCTAGGCGATCAGCCGGTAGACTCGCGCAAAGCGCGTCTGCTCGACGACGCCGTGGTCTCCCGGGGCGTACTGGACGAGCCAGTCGCCCGCTGCGCCGCGCAGCAGGTCGCCCCCGGCGGAGCGCGCCACCGTGAAGGGCTGGCTCATGCGCTTCGCCAGCACGACCACGGGCCGGTTGGCGTAGGTGCCCGCGCCACCGCGTGCGGTCGGAGGTACCGGGTCGTACTTCGCATCGAAGCGGTCGCGCGAGACGCACCATCGGTCCCCGGTCGAGCCGGTAATGAGCGCGTCGCCCAGGGAGTAGCGGTTGACCCCCACGGCACTGACTAGCTCGCCGGCTCGATCGGCAAACTCGACCGCCACCCGTTCGTCCTTGGCCGCGCGGCGCGCGTCCGGGTCGGTGGTGAGATCCGGCTTGTCCAGCGCCAGGAGCGACGGAACACTGTCCATGGGAGAACGCCATCCTGATAAAGTGAATCGGTCCGGGATGCGCAAGTCATGGGGCGGTATGCACCGGTGACCGTGCGGCGGCTGTAAAACGTACCGCCAGAAGTACGGGCGCGCAAACACCGGTTTCAAGTGGGGGAGGGGGATTGCAGCAGGGCAGGAGAGTTCGGCCGGTCGACACCCCGGGCGCGTTGTGGACGCTGCTCCTGGCCACCTCCATCAACGAGGCGATGCTCCTGATCCTGCCGAGCTTTGTCGGGGCGCTGACGGATGAGCTGCACCTGAGCGAGACCGACATCGGGCTGCTCGCCTCGATGGACCTGCTCGGGATCGCGCTAGTCACCGCGACCGGCCCGTTCTGGCTGCGGCGCGCGCCGTGGCGCCCACTCGGGATCGGAGCGCTGCTGCTCTTCCTGGTGCTCAACCTCGCGTGTCTCGGCGTCCATTCCTTCGGGGCCCTCGTCGCATTGCGCCTGCTGTGCGGGGCGGTGAGCGGCGTCGGGTTCGCGATCGGGCTGGCGGGCGTCCTCGAGGGGAAGCACGCGGACCGCAACGCAGGGCTCCTGCTCGTCGTGCAGGTGATCTTCTCGGCGATCGGCCTGTACGTACTCGACGCCGTTGAGCCCGGCTGGCGCCTGGACTCGGTCTACCTCTTCATCGCCGTGTGGCTGGTGCCGTGCCTGGTACTGGCGCTGAGGTATTACCCCGATCGCGCGGAAGTGCCGGCGTCGGCGGGCGAATTCCATTGGCGCCAGGCCGTGCCGCGCGCACTCGCACTGCTCGTGGGCGCCGGCGTCTACTTCCTGATGATCGGTGGCGTGTGGGGATACCTCGAGGGCGTCGCCCGGAGCGCGGGACTTACGCTGGCCCAGACCGGGCAGGCGCTCAGTGTCGGGCTCATCGTCAGCCTCCTCGGGGCGGGACTCGCGGCCGGCCTCGGGCTCCGGCTCGGACGCGCCGGACCACTGCTCGTCAGCGCACTCGTGCAGGCCAGTTCCCTGTACCTGCTGCTCCGGCTCGGCGAGTTCCGCAGCCCCGTGATCGCCTTCTTCGTGATCAACGCGGCCTTCCAGATCGCCTGGAGCTACGTCATTCCGTACTTCATGGTGATGTTCGCCGAGCTCGATCCCAGCGGACGCTTCATCGCCCTGTACGGCACGGTGACCCACCTGACGCTCGCCATCGGTCCCTACATGGGTGCATTCTTGATCCGCGGCGGCGGCCTACAGGCACTACTGCGGGCGGGCATCCTGCTCGTGGCCGTGTGTTACGGCGCCTTCCTGTGCGCGGCGTGGCTCGGGGCACGCCAGCGTCGGGGTGCCGCGGCGCCGGGTCCGCGCGTCGAGGCGGCGTGAGCGGGGCGCGGGACTCTATATAGAAGAGGGGGTTTCGGGACCATGGACCAGGACAGGCTGCAGCGCCTGCGCGCGCGCTACACGGGCTCGGGGGCGTTCGATGCCGATGACCCGGCACTTCGAGCGGCGGCGGACGCCATCCGCTCTCCCGACGGAAAGCGCTCGCTTCCCTATTCGGGCGTGCCGACATTCCTCGGCCTGCCGCACGCGGATACGTTCGCGGGCCTGGACATCGCGGTGGTCGGCATCCCGATGGACCTCGGCGTCTCCAACCGCAGTGGCGCGCGCCTCGGGCCCCGCGCGGTGCGATGCATCGAGCGCATCGGGCCCTTCCACCCGACCGAGCGCCGGGTGCCGGCGGCCGGCCTCAAGGTCGCGGATGCCGGCGACGTCCCGTTCCGCAGCCGCTACAGCCTTCAGGAGTCCCTCGAGGACATCGAGCAGCACTATCGCGCGCTGCACGCCGCGGGCGTTCGCCCGTTGTCCGTGGGCGGTGACCACTCGGTCACCTACCCGATCCTGCGTGCGCTGGGGGCGAAGGAGCCGCTCGCCATGGTCCACATCGACGCCCATTGCGACACGATGGGTGCGTACGACGGCTCCAAGTTCCACCACGGCGGCCCGTTCCGCCTGGCGGTCCTGGACGGCGTCCTCGATCCGGAGCACACCATCCAGATCGGGATCCGCGGCGCCTCGAACATGTTCTGGGAGTTCTCCCATGTCTCGGGAATGACGGTCATCTACATGGAGGACTTCATGCGCATGGGACTGCCTGCGGTGATCGCGAAGGCGCGCGAGGTGGTTGGCGACCGCCCGGTGTATGTCACCGTGGATGTCGATGGCTTTGACCCTGCCTATGCGCCCGGGACGGGAACCCCTGAAGTCGGCGGGCTCGAGGCGCGCGAGGGCCTGGCACTGCTGCGCGGGCTGCAGGGCCTGAACGTCGTCGGCGCCGACGTCGTCGAGGTCGCGCCCCAGTACGACCCGACCACCAATACGGCGCAGCTGGCCGCGCAGGTCCTGTTCGAGGAACTCGCGCTGCTGACCGGCAAGGGTGCCTGAAGGCCACCCGCCCATGCTTCCATGAGCAGCGCACTGATATTCCTGATCGTGGCCTTCGTCATCGTCGACGTGGCGATGGTCGTGGCCTGGGCCGCGGCGCTGCGCTCACGGCGCGTGGGCTGGCGCCCGAGCCCCTCGGACGTGGCGATCGGGGTCGGCACCTGCTTCCTCGACACGCTCGGCATCGGCAACTACGCCCAGATCACCGCGCTCTACAAGTTCCGCGGGCACCCGCCGGATGAGCTGATCCCGGGCACGCTGAACGTGGGCCTCGGGATCCCGATCCTGTTCAGCGCGATTCTCTTCACGACCTCGGTCAACGTCGAACCGGGCCTGCTGCTGTCGATGGTGCTGAGCGCGGGGGCGGGGGCCTGGCTCGGGGCGGGGATCGTGAGCCGGATGCAGCGGCGCACCATCCAGCTCTTCATGGGCACTGCGCTCATCGTGGCCGCGTGCTTCTTCACGCTCACCAACGTGGGCGTGCTGCCGCCGCCCGGGACGGCGACTGCGCTGGGTGGCTGGAGGTTCCTCGTGGCCGTGGTCGCGAACTTCGTGCTCGGGGCCCTCATGTGCGCGGGCATCGGCAACTACGCGCCCAGCATGGCGCTGCTGGCGATCCTGGGGATGCATCCGCTGGTGGCGTACCCGATCATGATCGGCAGCGACGGGGTGCTGATCCCGGTCGCGGGCCTCAGGTTCATCCGCTCCGGGCGCTTCAGTTCGCCGGCGGCGATGGGACTGACGATCGGTGGCATCATCGGGACGCTGCTCGCCTTTCCCCTGGTGAAGACCCTGGCGAGCCACCTGACCCTCATGCGCTGGGTCGTGATCGCCGTGATCCTGTATGCGGCCATCGCGATGCTGCGCTCGGCGCTCGCCCCCGGCGCGCGCGCGGGGGCGGCCCCGGTCGTGGAATAACAGACGCAAGGACAGTCAGTGACTCAGGATCATGCCAGCGGTTGGATGAAGAGGGTGCGAGGCCTGCTCGCGGGGCTGGCGGTGTGCGTGCTCACGGCCCCGCCAGGAGCCGCGGCGGAGGCCGATCACATCACGGTCGATGCGACCGGCGCCGGCCGCCCCTTCCCGCATTTCTGGGAGCACATGTTCGGCTCCGGGCGCGCGGTCCTGAGCCTGCGCGAGTCGTACCGACAGGACCTCGCGGCTGCCCGCTCGATCACCGACCTCCAGTACGTGCGCTTCCACGCGATCCTGCACGACGAGGTCGGCGTCTACGGCGAGGACAAGCACGGCGCGCCGGTCTACGACTTCTCCTACGTGGACCAGATCTACGACGGCCTGCTGGCGCAGGGCGTGCGTCCGTTCGTCGAGATCAGCTTCATGCCCCGCCAGCTCGCCGGCCGCGACGTGCGCCACACCTTCTGGTACCACCCCTACATCTCACCGCCGAAGGATTATCGCCGCTGGGACGACCTCATCGAGGCGTTCGCGCGCCACCTGGTGGAGCGGTACGGGATCGACGAGGTCCGCCGCTGGTACTTCGAGGTGTGGAACGAGCCCAACCTCGACTTCTGGGCGGGCGTCCCGAAGCAGGCCACCTACTGGACGCTCTACGAACACACGGCGCGGGCGCTGAAGCGCGTCGACCCGGCCTTACGGGTCGGGGGACCTGCGACCGCCCAGGCCGCCTGGGTCCCGGACTTCATCCGCTTCACGAGCGAGCACAAGGTCCCGGTCGATTTCGTCTCGACCCACGTCTATGGCGATGACACGCCGAAGGTGTTCGGGTCGAACCAGCCCGTGCCGCGCCGGGAGTTCGTCTGCCGCGCGGTCGACAAGGTGCACCGCGAGATCCTCGCCTCCACGCGCCCGGACCTGCCGCTCCTGTGGAGCGAGTTCAATGCGAGCTACGCGAACTTCCCCAAGGTGACCGATGCGCCCTTCATGGGGCCCTGGCTCGCCGAGACCGTGAGCCAGTGCGACGGCCTGGTGCAGGAGATGTCGTACTGGACGTTCTCCGACGTGTTCGAGGAGCAGGGGGTCGTGAAGACCCCGTTCTACGGCGGCTTCGGGCTGCGCGCGGTGGGTGGGGTGCCCAAGCCGGCCTTCAATGCGTTTGCGCTGCTGCACCGGCTGGGCAGCGAGCGCCTGAGCCCCGAGGTGCCCTCAGCGCTCCTCACCCGGCGCAGCGACGGGACGCTCGTCGTGGCGGCGTGGAACTACCGCGAGGTCGGGGCGGCGGGGGCCGTGGCCCGGACGGTCGAGCTCACCTTCGCGCACACGCCGGCACGCTCGGCCGAGGTGCAGGTGGTCGATGCGGAGCACGGCAACTTCGCCGGCGCCTACGCGCACATGGGTTCGCCGGCCTACCCCACCCAGGCCCAGCTGGAGGAGCTGCGCCGGGCGGCTGCGCTGCCGCCGGCCATCACGCGGACCCTGGATGCTCAGCAGCGGCTCACGATCGAGATCCCGCCCGACGGCCTCGTGCTCGTGACCGTCAACGGCGGGGCGGATCACTAGGCACCGCGGTTCCCCGCGGCGCCTCCGCTACCACTGGGCGGTGAGTTCGCGGAACGGGTGCGGCAGCCGGATGCCGGCGTCACTGAACTCGGTGTGCGGCTTGCCATCGACGGTGACCGACCGCGGCCGCTGGCGCCTCGGCCAGCTCAGTGCCACTTCGGTCGAGGGATTCAGCGTCGGCCCGAGCTGCACCTTCAGCGAGTGCTCGTCTTCCTGCGCGGTCATGGAGAGGGCGCCGAACGCGGTGGGCAGGTGCTCGACGGTGATCCCCTTGCCGGCCACCCAGTCCGGCGGCGTGCCGGGCAGCAGGACGAGCCGGTTGTCGTCCTCGTGCATCAGCATGCCGATGACCGCGCGCGCGTATTCGGCCCCGACCCAGGTGTGCGGCATGTCACCCAGGTAGAACACCTGCCTCAGGGGGGAGCGCACGACTTCCGCGAATGCCCGCCAGCCGGGCGGGTAGCTGTTGGCGCGCAGGCGGTTGAGCACCTCCTCGGCTACCAGCGGCTCGTCCAGGTGCACGAAGGTGAGCACGTTGCGGAACTCGTAAGGGCTGTAGGCGTAGCGGGCGCCGGGGAGGCTGCGCCTGCGCAGCTCCTCCAGGTAGCGCGTGAAGGTCGTGTGCAGCGCCGCATCGGGCAGGATGGCCTGCTGGCCACTGGGGTCGAGGGCGATGGAGACGCTGGTCGGGTCGACGTCGCCGAAGTCGGCGGAGGCCGGGATGTAGTCGATGTGCTTCCAGGCCATGGTGGCGCGGATGGAGGCCGCCATGGCATCCCGCAGCGCCGCTTCCTGATCCGTGGCCCAGCTCGCGAGATCCCCCATCTGCCACTGGCGTGCGAGCCACGCGCCGTCGTGCCAGCCCTTGAGCGCCCAATAGTCATCCCAGTAGCTGTGCGTCGGCGCAGGGTACCCCTCGTGGCTGATCGAGGGCCCGAGGATGCCCTGGAAGCGCTGCGGTGCCTCGCTCCGTGCCTGGTAGCCCGGCGCCAGGGTGCGTTCACGCAGGGTCTGCAGGTACTTGAGCGCCCCGCGCACCGCAGGCAGGTACTCGCGCACGCTCGCGGCCCCGCCGTCGAGCCGCGCAACGTCCGCGACGAGGGAGACGAACTCGCCCTGGCTGTCATACTCGAGCTCCGACCCGACACCCTTGTTGATGCTGCCGTCGTCGTTGAGGATCGGGGAGATGAGGCCGCTCGGCCGCACGCCGTGCTCGGCATACCAGCGCAGGTACTCGCGCGCGGGGCCGGCGACCCCCATGCGCAGCAGGATCGAGGCCGTCGCCGAGCCGTCGCGGATGAACGACCGGGAGTAGTTGCGCGGCCCGGCGAGCAGGATCGGCCCTTTGGCGTTGACCAGCATGTAGCCCACCTGGGCCCGGAGCGTGTCGACGATCGTGGGATCGGGCAGCTCGAGTCCGACCCGCAACAGCCGGTTGCGCCATTGCTGCTCGGTGAGCGCCGCCACCCTGTCGAAGGCATCCGCCGTGGTGATGGCAGGGACCGCCTCATCCGGGGTGGACTCGCGCCGGCCCCGGGCCGCCGCGCCGGGTGTAGTCGCGCCGAGCGGGAAGAGGAGCACGATGTCGTACTGGTCGCGTGGCTCCAGGTGCACGGCATAGACCATGACCGCGCCGGCGAGCCCGGTCGGGTCGCGGACCGAGGTGCTCGTCGGCACTCCACCCTCGATCACGTAGCGCGTGATCTCGGTCTGGCCGGAGGCGAAGCCGGCCACGCCCTGGGCGGAAGGGCCGGTGAGCGCGGTAAGGAACGGGCGGCCGTTCACCGTGAGCGTGGTGCCCGGTCCCTGGCCCTCGAAGCTCGCCGTGCGGATCTCCGAGATGCCGCCGTTCTGCCAGACCGGGTTCACCTGCATGGGGCGCACGACCAGGGCGAACTGGCCGTCGATGTCCCTCGTCCCGGTGTTCTCCAGGTGATGGCGGACCAGGGTTACAGGACCTGCGGCAGTGTTGACCGCGATGGCCTCGCTGCGCACGGCGAGCCCGGCCTGGGGCGACCAGTCCACCTGCGGCATCGGGATCCAGCCGCCGCGCAGGCGCTGCGTCCGGCTCAGGCCGAAGGCCGCGACCACCCGGCCGGCGCTGTCGCGCCACAGCGGCTGCAGCAGCGGGCCGTCCTTGACGGGCTCGAGGTCGGCGTATTCGTCGAACAGGCTCTTGGTCTCGCCGGCCGGGACGCTGAGCGCGGTCCAGTACACCTGCTGGTGATGCAGCGTCGGGGGGAACAGGGCGGGGTGCTCGCGCCCGGCGAAGATCTCGTAGCGCTTGAACGGCGTCATGGCCTGGGTGCGGCTGAGCAGCCGCAGGCGCCGGATCGCCGGGGTCTCGCTGCCGTAGGCGTAGACCGTCAGGCGCAGCTCCGTTACCGGGCGTGCCGTGCCGGCGGCAAGGTAGGACGTGTCGCCGAGCGGACTCGGGTCGTCTCCCATCGGATGCCAGTCGCCGCTCGCGTCGAGGCCCTCCAGGCGCGCCCCGCGCCGCGAGGCGTTCCAGAACACCTCGAGGCCGCTGACCGCCAGCGGGTGTGCGAAGGTGATGTGCAGCTGCCGGGTCCCCGGCTCGGGGCCGGGCGTCACGAGGTCGCTGTGCACGGTCGCGCCCCACAGGCCCGCGGCATCGATGCCCTTGTCGGCGCCGACGATGCGCGGGGCATCGGCCGCCGGCAGCGGCTCGAACTCGTACAGCGACACCCCGGCGTCCGCCGCATCCTTGGGACTCGCGAGGCGCAGGTACCGCGCGCGCACCGAGGGGAAGACCACGTAGTCGACGCCCCCCAGCGAATCGGCGGTCTGGAAGGCGTTCTGCCAGTGCCGCCCGTCGAGGGAGGCCTGGACGATGTAGGCCGGCGCGAAGGCGGCGTCCCAGTGGATGATCGCGCCCCCGATCATGGTGTCGCGGCCGAAGTCGACCTGCCACCACGCGCCCGGGGAGAAGTTGCCGTCCCAGCGCGTGTTCGGGTCGCCATCGATCGCCATCGCCGGCGACATGCTCTGGGGAGACACCGAGGAGGCGCTCGCGTGCCATTCGCCGCGCGGCGGGAGGGTGTCGTCAGTTGCTGCGAGCGCGAGGCAGAGCGGCGACACCGTGCCTGAGATCAGGAGCGCGAGCGCGCAGATCAGGGCCCACGCCGTGCGGACCGTCGGTTTACGGTAGGGGATGCCTGACACTCCTTGTGTTGCCCTGCCTGATCGAATAGGACGGTAAGCTTCGCAATCTTATAACTTGATTGCGAAGGTGTTTTCCATATGGCAAGCGCGCGGGGCGTGGCCGGCGAGGTGCCGGGCCGGGTTCCAGACTGCCTGGTGCTGATCAACGGGCAGGTCCTGGAGGACGGCGCCCTCAGGCGCGGGCGGGCAGTGCTGGTGCAGTCGGCGCGCATAGTCGACGTGCTCGATGCCAGCGATCCGCGCTGCCGCGCGGCTGACGTCGTTGACCTGGGCGGCGGCCTGCTGCTGCCGGGCTTCATCGACCTCCAGGTCAACGGCGGCGGCGGGGTGCTGTTCAACGATGCGCCGACGGTCGAGACCATCCGCACCCTCGCTGAGACTCACCGGCGGTTCGGGACCACCGGGTTCCTGCCGACCCTGATCAGCGCGGACCTGGACGTCGTGGCCCGCGCCATCGCGGCGGTGCGGGCGGCCATCGCTGCCGGTGTGCCCGGGGTCCTCGGCATCCACATCGAGGGGCCGTTCCTCAACGCCGCCCGCAAGGGCGTCCATGACCCGGCAAAGCTGCGCGAGCTGGATGCCGGCGCACTCGAGCTCCTGGGCTCGCTGCGCGAGGGGCGCACGCTCGTGACGCTCGCCCCCGAGATGACGACGCCCGAGCGCATCCGCGAGCTCACCCGCGCGGGCGTCGTGGTCTCGGCCGGCCACACGAATGCCACCTATGCCGAGGTGCAGGCCGCCCTGGCGCACGGCCTCACCGGCTTCACCCACCTGTTCAACGCGATGTCCCAGATCACCCCGCGCGAGCCCGGCGTCGTCGGTGCAGCCCTACTCGATCCCAACAGCTGGTGCGGCATCATCGTCGACGGCGTACACACCGATCCGGCCGTGCTGCGGCTGGCGCTGAAGTGCAAGTCACCCCGGCGCTTCGTGCTGGTCACCGACGCCATGCCCCCGGTGGGCACCGGCGATGATTACTTCGTGCTTGGGGGGCGGCGCATCAGCGTACAGGGCACGGTGTGCCGGGATGAAGAGGGGAGACTTGCGGGCTCGAACATCGACATGGCGAGCTGCGTCCGCAATGCGATGTCGATGCTGGGGCTGTCGCTGGATGAGGCCGTGCACATGGCGAGCGCGGCACCGGCGCAGTTCCTGGGTCTCGGCGCTGACACCGGGCGGATCGCCGCCGGCTGCCGCGCGAACCTGGTGCTGACGGATGAGGACCTGAACGTGCGCGAGACCTGGATCGACGGGCGCAGCTCGCGCGGGTGAGGCGCTCCTGGCGCCGCAGCCGCCTCACGGTCGTGCGGGCGTGGCCGCTCCCGCGGAGGCGCGCGGGGCGAGCCAGATCCTGTGCTGCGGAAAGTCCGTGACGATGACGAACGCGCGCAGGACCTGCACGCCGACGTTGAGCTCCTGCGCGTTGCCCTGCGGGTCGACGTGGCCCTCGAGGTCCCTGAACGTAACGCCGGCGACGGTGAGCTCATGCAGCCGCACCACCGTGCGCTCGATCTCACCGCCGATGCCGCCGCCCTTCTGCGTCCCGACCACGCGCGCGGGCTCGAGGAACCCGTGCGCACTCGCGAAGGCCCTGCCGATCATGACGCCGCTGCCGTTGCCCAGGTCGAACTCGGCGGACGCCGGGATCCCCTCGAGGCTCACCGGGATGGCTTCCACGCCGGCATGGTCGCTCAGCGGCAGCTCGGTCCCGGCCACCGGGACGCCGCGGTCCAGGACCTCGAGCGTGCCGCGCCCGATGTCGATGCGCAGGCGCGCCGCGTCGAACAGGTCGCGGCCGAGCACGAAGCGCACCGGCGCGTGCACCAGGCGGCGCGAGATGTCGCCGAGGTCGACGACCACCGCCGTGACATCGCCCAGTGTCACGGACGCGGCCCGGACCTCGAGGTGTGCGAACTGCGCCTGCGCCTCGCCGCCGGAGCCCTTGATGGAAGACTGCCCGGAGACGGTGAGCCCGAGCTCGTGCGCGAACTGCGTGTCGATGAGGCTTGCCTCCGCGGCGGAGTCCAGCAGCGCCTCGACCCGGTGGCCGTTGAGTTCGACCGGCAGGAACAGGCGCTCGCCGCGCACGGTCAGCGCGGTGGGGGCATCGGCCGCGAGCGCGCCGCGCGCACACAGGGCCGCGGCCCAGAGCCATACGGCGATTCGCACGGCGGGAATTCTCGGGACGTTCATGCGCGCGAAGGATAAGCCGGTCCGGCCCTGCGGCAACACGGTCGGCGCGCCGCCCGGTGCATGCGACGCGACCGGTCGAGGGATGAGCGGCACTAAGGCCGCCGCGTGCCGTGCATGCGGGGCCGATGTCGTTAATCTTCAAGCGGATTGGGCTCAGGACCTCATCTACCCGCCCGGGCGTCCGGCCTAGAATGGCAGGCAAGGCGCGGGGTGCATCCAGGCGGGGCGGCCCCACCAAGCGTCACGATCATTTGGGGGTATGTGAATGAGCAAGAACGCCGAGACTGCCCGCGCGGACAGCGGTATGGAGCACTTCGGGTACCGGGAGTCGCTCGAGCGCGGCATCGGGAAGTTCGGCAGCTTCGCCGCCGGCGTCAGCTACATCTCGATCCTCACCGGCACCTTCCAGCTCTTCTTCTTTGGCTTCGGCACCGCCGGTCCCGCCTACCTGTGGTCCTGGCCGATGGTGCTCGTGGGGCAGCTCGCCGTGGCCCTGTGCTTCATGGAGCTCGCCGCCAAGTACCCGGTCGCAGGCTCGGTCTACAACTGGTCCAAGCAGCTCGGCAGCCGCGTGGTGGCCTGGTCTGCGGGCTGGCTGATGCTCACCGCATCGATCGTCACGCTGTCGGCCGTGGTACTGGCGCTGCAGCTGAACCTGCCGCGACTGTGGCGCGGCTTCCAGCTCATCGGCGACGGCAACGGTCCCTACGACTTCGCGACGAACGCGGTGGTGCTCGGCACGACGCTCATCGTCTTCACGACGCTCGTCAACGCCCTGGGCGTGCGCCTCATGACCCTCATCAACAGCGCCGGGGTGTTCATCGAGCTCATCGCCGCGGTGCTGATCGCGATCATCCTCGCGATCCACACTGTGCGCGGGCCTCAAGTGTTCTTCTCCACCAACGGCTACGGCGCCGGTGACAGCGGCGGTTACCTGGGCGCCTTCCTCGTCGCCTCGCTTGCCTCGGGCTACGTGATGTACGGCTTCGACACCGCAAGCTCGCTGGGCGAGGAGACGGTGGACCCGCGGCGCACGGCGCCCAAGGCCATCCTGCGGGCGATCCTGGCCTCGTTCGTGATCGGGGGTGCGATCCTGGTGTTCGCGATCCTCTCGGCCCCGGACCTCAAGGACCCGCAGATCGCCAGCAGCAGCGGCGGCCTGCAGTACATCGTCGAGCAGGTGATGTGGGGACCGCTCGGCAAGGTCTTCCTGGTCTGCATCGTGGTGGCCGTGACCGTGTGCGCACTCGCCGTCCACACTGCCGCGATCCGGCTGACCTTCGCCATGGCCCGCGACAACGCGCTGCCCTTCGGCGAGCGCCTGGCGAAGGTCAATCCCGACACGCAGACCCCGATCATGCCCGCGGTCATCATCGGGGTGATCGCAGCCCTGATCCTCGTCATCAACATCGGGCAGCCGAAGATCTTCACCGTGCTGACCTCGATCGCGGTCATCATGATCTACCTGGCGTACCTCATGGTGACCGGGCCGCTCCTGATGCGGCGCCTGCGCGGGCAGTGGCCGCCGCCGGACCTCGCCGCGGGCGGCTACTTCACCATGGGACGCTTCGGGTTCCTCGTGAACGTGCTCGCGGTGCTGTGGGGCGCCGGCATGGCGCTCAACCTCGCCTGGCCCCGCGAAGCGGTGTACGGCACGCCCTGGTACAACACCTGGGGCGCCTACGCCTACACCGGCGTGATCCTCGGCGCGGGTCTTCTGTGGTACGCGCTCCGGGGGCGTCACAGCATCGGGGTGCTGGCCTCGCACCGTCAGTGAGTCGCCCTCAGGCGGCAGGGGCGTAGGGATCGGGTTCTCCGAGCGTGCGCGCCGCGACCATGCGGCCGATCGGCAGGGCCGCGGTCGCCGCGGGCGAGGGCGCATTCAGCACGTGCACCGTGCGGGCCGTGTCGGCGAACAGGAAGTCGTGCACGAGCGCGCCACCCCGGTCGACGGCCTGCGCCCGGATCCCGGTGGGGTAGGGCATGAGGTCCTCGAGGCGCAGCTCCGGGCAGTACTTGCGGCACTGCGCGAGGTAGTAGCCACGACTGAGCGAGCTGCGCAGCTCCGCGAGCGCGGAGCGCCCGAGGCGCGGCAGCAGGCGCCAGAAGCCGCCGTACCCGAGCGTTGCCGCGGTGTCGCGCAGGTCGAACCGGGCGCGGTCGTAGCCCTCGCGCGCGAAGCTGAGCACCGCGTTAGGTCCGACCGTCACGCTGCCGTCGATCATCCGCGTGAGGTGCACGCCGAGGAAGGGCAGCGCCGGGTCCGGCACCGGGTAGATGAGGTGACGCACGACCCCGCTCAGAGCGGCGGGCAGGCGGAAGTACTCGCCCCGGAACGGGACGATGCGCACCGGCGGGTCGAGGCCCGCAAGCTGCGCTATGCGGTCCGACTGCAGGCCCGCACAGGCAATCATCCGGTCGCAGCGGACGGCGCCGGAGCCCGCGAGCGCGAGCCGCACCTCGTCGGTCGACTCATCGATCGCGGTGACCGCGGCGCCGAGGCGCACCTCGCCACCGCGTGACTGCACCTCGCGTCCCAGCGCCGCACTCAGGGCCGTATAGCTGACGATCCCGGAGCTCGGGACCAGGAGCGCGGCAGCGCCGCGGATGCGCGGCTCGAGCGCGCGCAGCCCGGCGCCATCCAGCGCCCGGTGATCGATGCCGTTGGCGCGGCAGCGCTCGCCGAGGGCGCCGAGGCGGGCGACCTCCGGCGAATCGGTCGCCACGATCAGCTTGCCCGGCACCTCGAAGGGCACCGCGTGGGCCCGGCAGAACTCCCGCGTCAGCCGGTTGCCCTCGCGGCACAGCCGCGCCTTCAGCGACCCGGGCGTGTAGTAGACCCCGGCGTGGATGACCCCGCTGTTGTGGCTGGTCTGGTGGGTGGCCAGCGCAGCCTCCTTCTCCAGGACCAGGAGGGAGGCCCCGGGGCGGCGCTCGAGCAGCGCCCGGGCGGTGGCGAGGCCCACGATCCCCCCGCCCACGATGCAGAAGTCCACTTTCATGGCCGCAAAATACCATCGTGGCCCCGGGAACCACGCGGTTCGGGGCGCCCGGGCCGTATACCCATATAATGTTGTAATGAAAGGCCGGGGGTGACGCGCCGATCGTCTCCGGATGGGTGTCGACCCCGTGAGATCCCTATACGAAAAGACGATTGCCTTCATCCTGCAGCTGATCGACGAGCGGCAGCTGCAGGAGGGTGACCAGCTGCCCCCCGAGGCGAAGCTCGCCCTGGAGGCGGGCGTCAGCCTGGTGACGGTGCGCCGCGCGCTCGCCGAGCTCGCCGCCCAGGGCGTGGTGCGCCGCGAACAGGGCCGTGGCACCTTCGTGTCCCGGCCGCGCGTCAACGCCGAGACTACCCGCATGGGGAGCCTGCGCAACGGGCTGCACCTGGACGCCCACTCGCGCCTGGAGACCCGCGTGCGCGGCTGCACGGTGCGCGTGGCGAGCACCGAGGAAGCGCGCGCCCTGGGACTGGCGGCGGGCGCGAGCGTGTGGGAGCTGGTGCGCCTGCGCCTGCTCAACGGCCGCCCGCTGATCCTGGAAGTGTCCGCGGTGCCGAAGCTCCTCGCCCCGGACCTGGGCGCGCACTTCGAGGCCGACCCGGCGCGCTCGCTGTACGACCTGCTGGAGTCGACCTACGGGCTGAAGGAGGCGCGCGAGGAGCAGCTGCTCAAGTGCCGCGCCGCCGACACCCGCGAGGAGCAGGCGCTGAAGCTCCTGAACTTCGAGTGGGTGGTGGAGGTCTCCGGCGTCAGCTTCACCGCGCGCCGCGAGCCCATCGACTACTTCCGCATGATCTTCGCCGCGCGCGCCTTCGCGTTCCGCCTGGCCACCGCGCCCGCGCTCGCCACGCAGGCGGTCGAGCTCAGCTAGGGCGGGCTCAGGGATGCCGCCCGCCCGGCGGCGCGGCCTGCGCCCGGGGCCGGGACGTCCGCAAGCTCCGGTGCGCACAGCACGGTCAGGTCCGGATGCCCGATGAGGCTCGTCGCGGGCCAGTCCACCTGCGGTTCCCCGTCGAGGAGATGCGCCAGTGCCTCGCGCTTGGACGTGCCGGCCGCGAGCAGCAGGATGCGGCGCGCCGCGCGCAGGGTCGCGATCCCGAGCGTCAGCCCCCGCGGCGGCAGCACCTGGCCGCCGGCCACGCGCTCGTTGACGGTGAGCGTCTCGTGGCTCAGGGGCGCGACGTGCGTGCGCGTGCTCCACGGCGTCCCCGGCTCGTTGAACGCGATGTGGCCGTTGGCGCCGAGTCCCAGGATGGCAAGCCCGATGCCGCCGCATTCGCGGATGTGCGCTTCCACGGCTTCACACTCGGCCACGCTGTCGTGCGCATCCCCGTGCACGAGGCGCACCTGCAGGGCCGGGATTGCCAGCGGGGTGAACAGCTGCCGGGTCAGGAAGTCGGCGTAGCTGCGCGGATCGCCCGCACCGAGCCCCTGGTACTCGTCGAGGTTGAGGTAGCGGGCCGTGCGCAGCGCCTGAAGCTCCACGTCACTGCGCGTGCGCAGTGCGTGGTACAGCCCGAGCGGCGTGCGGCCCGTGGGCACCGCGATGAGGCTCCCCGGGTGGTCGAGCACGTGGCGGCACAGGTGATCGGCCGCGCTGGCGATGAACTGCGACTCACTCGCGGCCTGGATCACGCGCATGCGGCACTCACCTTCAGGTAGCGTTCGTAGAGCGGGGTGTACGTCGCCGCCTCGGCGTCGGGGTGGACGGGACGGCCGAGGGCAGCCTCGGAAGGTGCGGCGGGGCTGCCGATCGCCTCCAGGGCCCCGAGGGCTGCGCCCTGCGCGGCTGGTGAGACCTCCGGGAAGGACCGCACCGGCAGGCGCAGGACGTTCGCCAGCAGCTGCATCGCGAAGGGACTCTGCGCGAAGCCGCCGGCGAGCACCACCTCGGTCACCGGCTGTGTCTCGGCGAGCACCTCGACGCAGCGGCGGATCTCAAAGCTCACCCCCTCGAGGAACGCGCGCGCGAGCTCCGCGCGGCCACTGTTGAGACTCAGGCCCGCGACCGCCCCGCGCAGCGCCGGGTTCCACAGCGCGCCCTGCTCGCCGCCGGCAAGGTAGGGCATGAAGAGCGCGCCGCCCGCACCGGCGGGCGCCCGGGCTGCCTCGGCCGCGAGCGCCGCGGCGGACAGCTGGAAGAGCCCGCACAGCCAGCGCCAGCCGGTGCCGGTCGCGAGCAGGTCCATCTCGCGCGCATACCAGCCCTCCTTCACGTGCGGGCTCAAGAGGTAGCGGCGCTGCGGGTCGAGGCGCCGCTCGCGCGCGGCATCGAGGATGATGGTGCTCGAGCCCATGGCGATGCATACCCTGCCCGGGGCGAGCGATCCCATGGCGTACGCGCCGCTCATCGAGTCGGCGGCGCCCACGCTCACCGGGATCCCCGCGGGAAGCCTGAGCAGCTGCGCACCGGATGCCGACAGCGGCGCTGCAACCGCGTGCGCGGGACGCACCGCGGGGAGGAGCGCCACGGGGACGCCCCACAGCGCGCACAACGCGCCGGAGAAGGCTCCCGAGGCGAGCTCGTACAGGCCGTAGCCTGCGGCCGTGGAGGGATCGGTGACGAGCGCGCCGGTGAGCGCGTGGCACAGGTAGTCCTTGGCGGAAAGGATCTGGCGTACTGCCGCGCCGGGGCGGTGGTGCAGCCGGAACATCGGGGCGAGGTAGCGACCGTCGATGGGCATGCCGGTCGCGCCGTAGAGCTCCTCGCGCCGCGTGCCGATCAGGGCCTGCGCCGACTCGTCGGCGCGCGCGTCCTTCCACGTGATGGCCGGACCCACCGGGCCGCTGCCACCGAGCATCACCAGGGTCGGGAGCTGGCCCGCAAGCCCGATGGCGCGGATGCGCCCGGCCGAGAGTTCCGCGGCGGCCGTGTCCGAGAGTGCCGCCACCGCACCGGCCGCCGCGGCGAGCCACGCCTGCGGATCCTGCTCGGCCTGCCCGGGCGAGTCGCTCACGGTGGCGATGTCGGCGCTCGCCTGGGCGAGCACCTGCCCGGTCGCATCGACGAGCGCCGCCTTGAGCGCGGAAGTTCCGAGGTCGAGCCCCAGGGCCAGCGGCGTCGGGAGTTCAGGCATGCGCCTTCAGGGCCGCGATCGAGCCGCGCGCGGCATCGAGGGTGGCATCGACGTCCGCATCCGAGTGCGCGAAGGACACGAAGAGGTTCTCGAAGGCATGCGGGTGGAAGAGTATGCCGCGCTCGAGCATGCCCTCCCACCACTTGCGGAACAGCGTGTGGCTCGCATGCCGGTGCGCGTCGCGGTAGTTGCGGATCGGGACCTTGGAGAACCACACCTGCATCACAGGCCCCAGGCCCACGACGTGGGCATCCAGGCGCGCGTCCTTGAAGAGGCGCTCGAGCCCGGCATAGAGGCGCTCGCAGCGCTTGTAGAGGCCCTCGTACGCCCCGGGAGCCTCGAGCTCGTCGAGGGCGGCAAGGGCCGCTGCGACCGCGATCGTGTTGGCCGTATAGGTGCCAGCGATGGAGACCGTGCCGTCGGCGGCGAGGCTCATGATGTCGCGCCGGCCGCCGAGGGCCGCCACCGGGAAGCCCCCGCCGAGTCCCTTGGCGAACACCGACAGGTCCGGGCGGATGCCGTAGTGGCCCTGGGCGCCGGCGAGGTGCAGGCGGAACCCCGTGATCACCTCGTCGTAGATGAGGACGATGCCGCGCTGCGCGGTGATCTCGCGCATGGCCTCGAGGTAGCCCGGCTGCGGCAGGATGCACCCGGTGTTGCACATCACCGCCTCGGTGAGCACCGCGGCGATGTTGTCGCCCTCGCGGTCGATGGCCGCGCGCAGGGCGTCGATGTCGTTCCACGGCAGGATGATGAGCTGGTCGGCCAGCGCCGCCGGCAGGCCCGGGCCCTGCGGCACCGCGACCGGCCGCGCATCGGGGCCCGCCTTGTCCGGGTCCGGGTGCTTGCTCCAGTACACCCCGTCGCCGAAGCCGTGGTACATGCCCTCGAAGCGCACGATCTTGCTGCGCCCCGTGAACGTGCGCGCCAGCCGCAGCGCGTAGATCACCGCCTCGGTGCCGGTGTTGCACAGGCGTACCTGCTCGACGCTCGGCACCGCGCGCGTGATGCGCGCCGCGAGGCGCGCCTCGTCCGCGGTCGGCAGGGCGAACACGGTGCCGCGCTCGGTGATCGCCTGGATCACCGCCTGCGTGACCTTCGGCGGCCGGTGGCCAAGGAGCATGGGACCTAAGCCCAGGAGGTAGTCGATGTAGCGGTTGCCGTCGACGTCGAACAGGTGCGCACCCTGGCCGCGCTCGATGAAGAGGGGATACGGGTCCCACCCGGAGAAGCGGGCGCGCGCGGTGCTGTTCACCCCGGCGGGGATGAGCTTGCAGGCCTTGGCATAGAGTTCGGCGCTGCGCGCGGTGCGTTCGGGGTGCGGGTAGGTGAGGTTCACGATGGGTTCTCCGAGAAATGGCGGCCCGGGCTTCAGGCGCCCGGGCGTTGAAAGAAGGGGACGCGGCGCAGGCGGCTCAGGGTGACGGCGTAGGCAAGCCCGAGCGCGAGCGAGCCCGCCCCGTAGGCGAGTGCGGTGTTGGAGATCGCCCCGGTGCGCACCGATTCGACCGCGACCCAGAGCATGAAGAGCGCCCCGCCCGCCGGCAGGAGGCCGCCGGCGACGAAGTTGCCGGCCGAGCGGCGCAGCTCCGCCCGCCCCTGCCACACGGCCGCCGCCGCGGTGAGCCCGTAGTAGAGGATCGCGATCAGCCCGAGGCTCGAGACGATGTTGGTGAGGGCATCGGCGATGCTGCCGCTCGCGAGCGTGAGCGCGAGCAGCACGAGGTTCACGACGCTCATCACCGCGGTCGCCACCCAGGGGTTGCCGGTGCGCGGGTCGACGCGCGCGAGCCAGTGCGGCAGGACCTGGTCGCGCGCCATCGCACGGCTCATGCGCGCGGCGCTGATGACCGCCGCCTGCAGCGTCGCGAGCGTGCCGGTCAGCACCGCGAGGCTCATGATCGCGCCCCACGGCGAGCCCAGCAGCGCCGGCCCGATCACGGCGAGCGCGTTGCCGGCGTGCGCCTGGAGCACCTCGCGCGGCAGCACGGCCTGGAGGGCGAGCACGCACAGCGCGTAGGCGAGGGCGAGGATCAGCACGCTCGCGATCGCAGCCCGCCCCGGGGCCTGGCTGCGGTCCGCGGACTCCTCGTTGACGTAGATGGCGGCGTCCCACCCGGAGTACATGAAGCACGCGATCAGCAGGCCCCCCACGAGGCCGCGGGTGCCACCGAGGCTCTCGAGGCTGAACCAGTCGCGGGAGAAGGGGACGGCGAGCTGGCCGCGCGCGAGCGCGACCAGCCCGGCCACCGCGGCGATCGTCAGCACCGCGTACTGGAAGATCACGATCGGCCACTCGAAGCGCGCCGCGAAGCGCAGCCCGCGCAGCGCCAGCACCGTCACGAGCACGTTCCAGGCGCCCCCGGTGAGCGCGACGGCGAGCGGGTGGTCGACGTACGCCGGCGCGAGCAGTTCCAGCGTGTAGGTGCCGGCGGGGATCGTGAGGCTGCTGGTGCCGAGGGTGTAGTAGAGGAGGATCATCCAGCCGCACAGGAACCCGAGGTAGGGGTGGAAGGTGCGGGCGACCCAGGTGTAGGTCGCACCCGAGCTCGGGTCCCAGCGGTTCAGGCGCTGGTAGCCGAACGCGATGCCGAGCATCGGCAGGAGGCAGATGAGCACCGGCAGCGCGCCGCCGTAGTGGCTGGCGGCCACGAGGCTCGCGAGCGTCACGGCCAGGGTCTGCGCGGGGCCGGAGCCCGAGAGGGCGAGCACGATGGCATCGCCCAGCCGGAAGCCGCGCCCGTCGGGCGCGGGAGTCAACCCGGCAGTGGTCGTTGGGCTCGGCACGTGAGTTTCGTGGCACGCGCGAAGGGACGGGTCCCTCACCTGAAGGCCCCTCGATCCCCAGCGTTCATACTTTATATCATTATAATCTTTTCCGGGCCGGGGCTACGAGCCGGCCCGTGACAGGATCCAATTCTCTATATCCGTCAATGAATTACACACGTACGGGGCATCCGCAGGGGGCGGAAGGATGTCCGGGATGACGACCGTAGTGAGGCCAGCGGCCCGGGCGGCGGCAAAGCCCGGCGGGGAGTCCTCCAGCGCGAGCGCCTCGGCCGGATCCACCCCCAGGAGCGAAAGCGTTCGCAGGTAGATCTCCGGGTCCGGCTTCGCGTGGCGGACCTCGTCGCCAAAGACCGTGACCGCGAAGCGCACCGCGAGCGGGCCCAAGCGCGCCAGCGCCCGCGCGCGTCGCGTGGAGCTTGCGACCGCGAGCGTGAAGCCCTGTCCATGCAGCACCGCGAGCAGCGACGAGAGTCCCGGCTTCACCGGCTGCGGGCAGTGGGTCATCCAGTGGTCGAAGCGCTCGCGCGCCTGGGTCCGCGCGGCCTCGAACGGAAACCGCGCGCCGAAGTGTGCGCGCATGTGCGCGGCGGTGTCGGCCTCGCGCCGGCCGATGAGCGTTGCGAAGAACTCATCGCTCATGCGGTGCCCGTGCGCCTGGGCGACCTCCCGCCAGGCGGCGCGCTCCCAGCGCTCGGTGTCGAGCATCAGCCCGTCCATGTCGAAGATGACCGCCTTCAGCGGTGCGAGCGCACCGGGCGGGGGCAGGCGGGGAGTCAGCAGTGCAGCGTGCGCCGACTCGTCGGCGCCATCCGGGGGACAACCATCCATCATTCGAATTGAGTATAACATTGCAATGACATGCGGAGCCGATTAGATTCCAAGGGAAATTAAGAGGGAGTGCTCCATGTCCGTGATCGGTCGCCGCCGCATCCATCTTCCCACCGCCGCCTCCGGACTGGTGCTCGCGCTCGGGCAGCCGGCGCTCGCGCAGCAGGCCCCGCCTGCGACCGCGCCCCAGGCTGCACCGCAGCTCGAGGAGGTCATCGTTACCGCGCAGAAGCGCGAGGAGAACCTCGAGAAGGTCCCCTTGAGCGTGGTGGCCTTCAGCGGCGCGACGCTGGAGGAGACCGGCGTGCAGGACTTTGCCTCGCTCGCGGCGCGCATCCCCGGCGTGACCCTCAACTCCGCAGGTCCCGGCCAGAACAGCTACTCGATCCGCGGCGTCGCCTCCGTCGGCGGCAACGCACCGACGACCGGGGTCTACATCGACGAGACCCCGATCCTGCCCTCCGGCGGGGACGGGGCCACCGCGGCGATCGACCCGGACCTGTTCGACCTTGCGCGCGTGGAGGTGCTGCGCGGACCGCAGGGCACGCTCTACGGCGCGAGCTCGATGGGCGGCACGGTGCGCTTCATCACCAACCAGCCGAACCTCACGCGCACGGAGGCGGCCGTGAAGGGCGAGGGCTCCTACACCGAGCATGGCGGTGGCAACGGGCGCCTCGATGCGATGCTCAACGTGCCACTCATCGATGACCGGGTGGCGCTGCGCCTGGTGGCGACCTACAAGACGATCAGCGGTTTCATCGACAAGGAAGTGGGCGTGTGGGCCCCGAACCCGTTCGTGGCGCCGCCGCCATTCCCCGCCTACCCGGTGTCGCCGGCGCAGCCGAGCGCGATCGTGCGCAACGTCAACAACGAGCAGCTCTACAGCGTGCGCACCACCGTGCGCTTCGCCGTCAGCGACAAGCTCACCGTCACGCCCTCGGTGTGGGTGCAGACCCTCGAGATGGGCGGGGCACCCAACTACGACATCCCCACCGGGCAGTCGAGTGCGCCCTTGATCCAGGCGCGGCCCTTCGACCTGTCGGAGGCCTACACCGACCGCTTCACGCTGAGCAACCTCAACGTCAACTACGACCTCGGCTGGGGGAGCCTGCTGTCTGCCACGTCCTACATGGTGCGCACCGAGAACACCCCCGACGATGAGACCGAGGCGCTCGAGACCACGATCCCGCAGGGCACCTTCGTGCCGAGCGTCTACAACCCGACCGTGACCACCCACGAGTTCACGGAGGAAGCACGCATCGCGTTCGCCCCGCAGGGCTCGCCGTGGACGGGCGTCGCCGGCGTGTACTTCAACAACTCCAACCGCCACTACTCGGTGTGGTACCTGACGCCCAACTACGCGCAGCTGTTCGCCAACACCTACACCACGAACACGCTGCTCTCGGGCGTGACCCTGAGCGACCTCAACTACTCCCAGCACGGGGACTACGCGCCGCGCCAGTACGCGGTGTTCTCGGAAGTGAACTACGCGCTCACCGACAAGTGGAAGCTCACCGGCGGCCTGCGCTGGTACGACCTGCAGTACGACGCGGTGAGGTACGAGGACGGCTGGAGCAACGGCGGCCCCACGGTCTCCGACGGCACCGCCAAGAACACCGGCGTGAACCCCAAGGGCGAGCTCTCCTACCAGGCCACCGACAACCAGCTCTACTACGCGAGCGCCTCGCGTGGCGTGCGGCCGGGCGGGGTCAACACCAGTAACCTCGCCCAGAAGGGCTGCGGCCAGGACTACGGCCCCTACCAGCCCGACAGCCTGTGGAACTACGAGCTCGGCGCCAAGACGCGCTGGCTGGACGGGGCCCTCACCGTCAATGCCGCCGCCTACTACATCAAGTGGAAGGACGTGCAGCAGGGCGAGACGCTGCCGTGCTCCTACCAGATCACCGAGAATGCGGGTGCCGCCGTGGTCAAGGGCGGGGAGATCGAGGTGCAGGCGCTCGTGGCCCGCCACCTGCAGCTCGGCCTGGGGGTCGGCTACACGCACGCGGTGCTCGATGCGGATGCCCCGAACCTGGGCGGCCTCAAGGGCGAGCAGCTCGAGAACGTGCCGGTGTGGAACGGCAATGCGAGCGCGAAGTTCTTCTTCGACCTGCGCCCGGGCTACCAGGCGTTCGTGCGCGCGGACGGCCAGTACGTGGGCCGCTCCTACCCGTTCTTCGACCACAGCGACCCGGCCACCTACCAGGGCGACTACGCGATCCTGGACCTGCGCGCCGGCCTCGAGCACGACGCCTGGGAGCTGAATGTGTTCTGCACCAACGCGCTCGACAAGCAGGCGCCGCTCTCGGACTACCTCTCCGACAACTACTCCGCGCCCAACCGCGTGCGCATGTTCGTGAACCAGCCGCGCACCACCGGGGTCTCGATGCGCTGGAAGTTCTAGCGCGGCAGCGGGGCCGAGATCCTGTCGAGGAGGTTCGCGGCGCCGGCCACCGGCACCAGGTGCGCCTCGCGCGGGCCGCCCTCGTAGTGCAGCTCGACGGTGCGGAACTGGTCGCCGCGCTCGATGAGGAGGGTGAGCGTCGGGACTCCGCGCGCCGAGGCGCCCAGGGCATCGCGCAGCTCCTCGGGGGCAAAGCGCCGGCCGTTGACCGCGATCAGCCGGTCACCGGGGGCCAGGAGCGCCGCATCCGCCGGTGAGCCGGGGATGATGTCGCTCAAGGTCGCGTCCTCGTTGGCGTAGAACCCGAGCGAGAAGCGCGCGTCCACGTCGTGGTCGTCGGCCTCGTGCGCGCGGTGCATGACGGCGGGCTCGGCGTTCAGCACCATCTGCCAGCCGCTGTCGCGGATGCCCTGCGCGGGCGCCTCCGGGCGCGTCGTGTTCAGGCGCTCGAGCCAGAACCCGCGCCAGTCGTAGGGCTGCACGGCATTCAGGGCCGCGACCACGTCCTCGAACTCGTACTTGACCACCTGGGGCGCGCCGCTTGGGGCGCCGTAGAAGCGCCGGCAGAAGTCATCCAGGCTCCGCTGGCCGTTGGAGAGGCGGCGGATCAGCGTGTCCGCCTCGAGCCACAGGAGCGCGGACTCCTGGTAGAAGTCCTCCTGGCGGCGCAGCCGTGCCGCCCAGTCGCGTGGCTGCACGTAGATGAGCTGGGCTGCGATCGTGGTGTCCTGGAGGCTGCGCCAGGTGCGCGCCCCGTGGGACTGCATGCCGGCGAGGTCGTGCGCCAGCTCGCTCCTGAACTCCTCCGGGGTCAGAAGCCCGCTGCGCGCGGCGAGCACGTCGCCCAGGTACTCGGTGAGGCCCTCGTACACCCACAAGAGCTCCCCGCGCATCGGGTCCTGGTAGTTGCGCGTGGCAAGCCCGGCCGGTCTTCGGTACTTGCCGTTCCAGGAGTGCGTGTACTCGTGCGCGAGGAGGTTCGCCTCCGCGCGCCGCACGTCATCGTCGAGGAAGGTGCGGTAGGGGGAGCGGTTGTCGCTCGACTCGTGGTGCTCGAGCCCGTCGGGCATGATCTGGTCGGTGAGCACGTAGAGGAAGTCGTAGTGCCGGTAGTGCGTCGCGCCGAACAGGCGCCGCGCCTGCACCACCAGCTGGCGGTAGTGGGCGAGCACCTCCGGGGTGAGGTTGAGCGCGGCCGGGCCGTCGGCGGCCACGTGCAGCCGCACCGCCGGCTCCCCGCCGAGCTCGTAGCTCTGGAAGTAGCGCCCCGTCAGCAGCGTGGAATCGATCAGGGTCGTCAGCGAGCTGGGCGCGAAGCTCACCGTGTCGGCCGTACTTCCCGTGGTCTCGAGCGCGGTCGCGTACTTCCATCCCGGCGGCAGGTGCACCTTCGCCTGGTAGCGCAGCCGGTCGCTGTCGCTGTCGGCAGGGTAGAGCACCGCCTGGTGCCACTCCAGGATCGCCAGGCTCTCGGTGGCCGTGCGCGGCGCCTCGAGCCCGTTGACGAGGCCGTCCGGCCGCAGCGCGGTCAGCACCTCGAAGTCGGCCGACAGCTCGTGGGCCCCCTGCGGCACCTCGACGTGCAGCGCGTACATGTCCACATCGTCGCGGCGGAAGGTGAGCGGGTGCCCGAGCGCGCTCAAGGTCGGGCCGGCGAGGTTCGTGATCGGGCCCGCAGGGCCGTGGCGCCCCGGCAGCCACTTCGGGTAGACGAGCGTCACCGGGCCGGGCGTGACCGGCAGGGTGAGGTGCACCTTCATCACCCCGCGCGCGGCCTCGCGCAGGTCGACCTCGACGCTCGCCGCGGCCGGCTCCTCGTTCGCGCCGGCCACGCCGGCCGCGCCGAGCGCGCCGAGCGCGCCGAGCGCCGCGGCCATGGCCGCGGCGATGCGGCGGCGCGCGCGCCTAGAACTTGTAGCGGATGCCGAGCTCGTAGTAGCGGCCGACGGCGCCGGCCTGGTCCAGGGAGGGGTTGTAGTTGAATCCGCCATAAGTGATCGTGTTCAGCGGCGGCAGGCGGTTCGTCACGTTGGTCACCGTGGCATTGAGCTGCAGGTGATCACCGTAGGCGTACTGGCCGTACACGTCCGCGTAGGTAAAGGACGCAATGTAGCAGTGCGGGTTGTCGACCGACAGCTGCAGGCACGCATCGCCCGAGACCGACTCGTCGATGCCCTTCATGACGCCGCGGTAGTTGATGGTCGTGCCGAGCGACAGCGGCCCGCGGGTCCAGTCGGCCCGGAACGTGCCGCGCGTGCGCGGCGTGCCGACCGCGCCGCCGACCGCGGTGGGACCTGCGGTCCCGGCGTAGTGGTAGGTCTGGTTGCCGTTGACCGGGTCGATGAAGGTCTGGTCGGAGGTGATGACGTAGTTGGCGTCCAGGTTGAACGTCAGCTTGCCGTAGAAGCCCAGGGGGACCTCCACCTGCGCGCCGGCATCGTAGCCGGAAGTGTTCGAGTAGGCCGCGTTCACGTAGGGCTGCGGATAGTAGATGATTGGCCCGGGATAGTCGGTCCCCGGCTGCTGTACGCCGCGCACGGGCGCCTCGAGTCCCAGCGGTGCCGGCACGATCTCGTCGTCGCGGCGGATGTTGTAGTAGTCCAGGGTGAGGCTCATGCGCTTCACCGGCTCGACCACGATGCCGAGCGTGTAGCTGCGCGACTTCTCGGGCTTGAGGTTGGGGTTGCCGACGCTGAGGGTGGCCGCATACCCCTGGCCGCAGTCGGAGGGCTTGTGAGTGTACGGACAGCGCAGCGGGTCGACCGGGGCCGTGGTCGCAGATCCCGTGCCGCTGGCACCGGCCTCGGCGATGCCCGGGGCCCGGAAGCCGCGCGCGAAGGTGCCGCGCAGCGCCAGCTGCTCGATCGGGGTCCACTTCAGGCCGAACTTCGGCGTGAACGAGGTGTTCTTCGGGTCGTTGTAGTGGTCGACGCGGCCGGCGGCGTCGAACTCCAGCGACTGCAGGAGCGGGGCTGCGAACTCGACGAACGCGGCCGAGATCGCCTGCGAGCCGCGCGCATAGAAGCTGCCGTCCATGATGATGTCGCCCTGCGGCGCGTAGGGCTCGCCGGGGTTGTTGGCGCGCAGCGTGCGCGCCTCCGCCCCGACTGCGACCGCGAGCGGGCCGCCCGGCAGCTGGAACAGCGTGCGGTTGGCGTTCGCCGAGACATAGGCGAGCTCGGAGACCGCGGTGTCATCGGTCACGGGGGCGAGCTCGGCGTAGAGGGCGGGGGAGTTCAGGTAGGCGTTCTGGCCGACGCGGTATTGGCCGGAGGAGATCGCCGCGCTGAAGAGGCTGTTGCGGATGAAGCCGTAGTAGGTCGCCTTCGTGGCCGCATGCACGTAGCCCAGGCTGAAGTTGGTGTCCCAGGCGCCGAGGGTCCCGCTGATGTCATCGACGATGCGGAACACGTCGGTGTTGAACTTGATCTGCTGGTCGGGGAAGTCGGTGAGCACGCCGTAGTAGAGCGCTGGCTGGCCGACGTAGGAGGCCCAGTTGGCGCCGTGGGCCTTGTAGTAGGCCTCGGCGGCGGCGAAGTAGGGGCTCGCCGGGTTGAACGGGTTGTCGAGGCTCGTGGCCGGCAGCACGATGGAGGTGCTGTTGGGGTTGGTCTGGTCGACCAGCACGCCGTTGGACCCGACCCAGGTGTAGGGGACGGTCACAGGCCCCGTGCTGTAGTAGTCGGACTGCCGGTACTGCTCGGCCTGGGAGTTGAAGAACGAGGCGGTGAATTCGTTCTTCCAGCCCGAGCCCATGTTCTGCGTCCAGCGCGCCGAGGCGTTCAGCCCGGCCGTGCGCGGCTGGATCTTGTTGTACTGGTTGATGTCCCACACGCAGCCGCCGGGGGTGGCGGAATCAAACGGCGGCACCACGTTCTGCGCCGCACAGCCGGGCAGCGGGTAGTAGCCGGCGTTCGGGTCGCCGTTCTGGACCGGGCCCAGCGGCGCGACCATCCCGGGCACGGTGTAGGTGCCATTGTTCGGGTAGGACTGCTGCACGACGCCGCCGCGGCGGTCCGGGCCGCCGTACGGGGTGAGGTTCAGGTCGCTCAGGTAGGAGGGCCGGTTCGCCTGGCTGATGGAGGCCTCGTGGCGGTACTCCAGGTTGAAGTAGACGTTGTGGCCGTCGCTGTCGAGGTCGCCGAAGCCGTACAGGATCGAGCCGCGCTGGCTGAGGCCATCGCCGCGGTAGGACGAGCCGAAGTTGCCATCGACCTGCAGGCCGATGAACTGGGGCTTGAGGATCACGTTGACGACGCCCGCGATGGCATCCGACCCGTAGATCGCGGAGGCACCGTCCTTCAGGACCTCGACGCGCTCGACCATCGACAGGGGGAGCGAGGACAAGTCGACGAACGGGCGCTGGCCGTCGTCGGCGAGCGGGTAGGGGGCCATGCGGTGGCCGTCCACCAGCACCAGCGTCGCATCGAGCGTGAGCCCGCGCAGCGAGATGCCGCTCGCGCCGCCGGCCAGCGCGCCGCTGAAGTTCTGGGTGAGCGAGCCGCTGTTGTCCGCGGAGACGTTGCGGATGACGTCGGAGATGGTCGTCATGCCGCTCTTGTCGATCTCGGCGGCCGTGATCAGCTGCACCGGCGAGGGAGTCTCGGTGTCGGTGCGCCGCAGGTACGAGCCGGTGACGACCACGGTCTCGAGCTGGGCGTCCCCGGTGTTCTTGGCCGGCGGGCCCTGCGGGGAATCCCCGCCCGTGGCGGATGTGTCCGCCGCCCATGCCGCCGGTACCATGCCCAGTGCCAGCGCGATACCGGTTACGCGCCATGCGCGGCGACTGCGAACGCGAACGCTCCCCATTGCCCAATCCTCCTTCTTATTGATGCGGAATGTAGGCTGGTTCCTATATCATTACAATAACCTATTCTTTGGAGGGCGCGCTTTGAGGCAGACCGCTTCGCGCGGTGCCGGCCGCTGGGCGCGCGCCGCGGCATGGGTGGCGCTCGCGGTGGCGCCTGCGACGCACGCCGACGAGGTCGATGCGCTCTTCCAGGCGGCGCGCACCCGCGACCATGTGCCGGGTGCGGCCCTCCTGGTGGTCCGCGACGCGCAGGTGCAGCGCGTGTCGACCTATGGCTACGCGAACCTCGAGCACGACGTCCCGGTCCGCCACGACACCCTGTTCCAGTCCGGCTCCCTGGGCAAGCAATTCACCGCCGCGGCGGTGCTGCTGCTGCAGGAGCGGGGGAGGCTGTCGCTCGGCGATCCGGTCGCGAAGTACCTGGGACCCGTGCCGGATGCCTGGCGCGGTATCACCGTGCGCGAGCTCTTAGACCATACCGCGGGCCTGCACGACACGGAGGAGGACGGCGGGGAGATCTTCGACCTGCGGCGCGAGTACACCGACGAGGAGCTGGTGCGCACGATCGCGTCCTACCCGCTCAACTACCCGCCGGGCACGCGCTGGAAGTACAGCAACTCAGGCTACATCCTCGCGGGCATCCTCGTGACGCGGCTCACCGGGCGCTTCTACGGCGACTTCCTCGCAAGCGAGATCTTCAGGCCCCTCGGGATGCGCACCGCACGCATCATCAGCGACCGCGACATCGTGAGGCACCGGGCCGCGGGTTACCTGCGCACCGGGGATGGCGTGCGCAACCAGGACTTCGCCTCCGCGGCGCTCAACGCCACCGCGGACGGCAGCCTCTACCTGTCCGTCGATGACTGGGCCGCCTGGATCGCCGCGATGGACCGCCGCCAGCTCCTGAGCCCGGCCTCGTGGGAGGCGCTCTGGGCGCGCACGCATCTTGCGGACGGGAGCGTGACCGAGCACGGCTTCTGCTTCGATCCGGTGACCGTGGCCGGCATCCCGGCGCTCGAGTTCGACGGCTCGTGGCAGGGGTTCCGCACCGCCCTCGAACGCGACCCTGCCACCCGCACGACCGTGGTGGTGCTCATGAACCTCGCCGATACGGACCCGCTGCCGCTGGCGCGCGCGGCGCTGTCGCACGCACTCGATTCGGGCCGCAACGCGGCGCCCGCGCACTGAGGGCGCCTGGATCAGCCCCGCGTGGGCGGGCTGAAGGTCACGCCGAATCAATCTATAGTGTGCGCAGGTCGTGCCGGTCAGCGCGGTCGCGCAAACGGCGTTTTATGAACAAATCGCAAGCACAGTCGGGGAGAACATGATGTTCAGGCGCATGGCATGGGTGGCGACGGTGGCGGCGGGGATGGCCCTCGGCGGGTGCGGCGGCGGCGGCGGCTCGAACTACCCGATCCAGGTGAGCTTCTCGACCGCGCCCCCGTCTTCGATCGCGATCAATGCCACCGCCAGCGTCGCCGCGCTGGTTGCCAACGACAGCGGCACGGGGGGCGTGACCTGGAGTGCGACCTGCGCCGGCGGCTCGGGATGCGGCACCTTCAACCCCACGAGCACCGGCAGTGCCGTGGCCACCACGTACACCGCGCCGGCCACCATCCCCAACCCCGCGACGGTCACGATCACGGCGACCTCGGTGAGCGACACCACGAAGTCGGTGTCGGCCAACGTCACCATCGTCTCGTCCGTGACCCCGCCGCTGGCCGACGGCACCTACGTCTACCACCTCTCCGGTTACGACGGCGCCGGCGGGTACACCATCGCCGGGGCGTTCACCATCGCGGCCGGGGTCATCACCGGCGGCGAGCAGGACTTCACCGATCCCCAGGCCGGGTACACGGACACCCTGGTGACCAAGACCAGCTCGGTGAACACGGCCGGTGGCAACCTGCAGATCGTCATCGACACGGGCAACACCCAGATCGGCGTCAATGGCGTGGAGACCCTGCGGGGCACGCAGGTCTCCGCGACGCGCGTGCTGCTGTCCGAGTACGACCTGTCGGCCACCGGCACCGGGGCGCTCGATTTGCAGACGAGCCACGCCGAGCCCGCGAACGGCTACGCGTTTGCCATCTCGGGCAACGACACCGCCGGCAACCCGCTCTCGATCGGCGGCATCTTCGTCATCAACGGCACGCAGCTGAACACCTCCGCCTCGCTCTTCGACCTGAGCGACTTCACCAGCGGCGCCCCGCAGACGCTCAGGCGCCAGACCTTCCAGTCCGGGTCGGTGACCGCCACCGACAGCTTCGGGCGCTTCGTCCTGACGCTGGTACCGAGCACGGGGTCCACGGTGCCGCAAATCCAGCTGGCCGGTTACGTGACCAGCACCGGCCGCCTCGAGCTCGTCGAGTCCGGGCAGAGCGGGGACACGCTGAATGGCAACACCGGCGGCAGCGCGCTCGGCCAGGGCAGCAACACCGGCAAGTTCACCAACGCGAGTGCGAGCGTGGTGAACCAGAGCTACGCGCACGGCAGCAGCGGCGTCGACCTGAACGGCGTCGCGTCCATGTCCGGTGCCTTCGCGCTCAACCTCAACGGCATCCTCACCGGCGTCCTGGCGGTGAATGACGTGCAGTACATGGGTGCCTGGACCATCGCAGGCAGCTACGCGGTGGACCCGACCGGGCGCGTCGAGGCAACCATCAACACCTTGACCGGCGGCAACGCACCGCCGAGCAACGGGGTGCTGACCTTCGAGCTCTACCTCGACGGCAACGGCAACGCGATGGTGATGGGACTGGACGCCTTCCAGACCACGCAGGGCATCGCCTTCGAGCAGGACTCCAACTTCTCGCTGTCCGGCAACTATGCCCTCGCCGGGCAGGGGGCCGCGGCGACGAGCTCGGGCGGCGTGTACTGGAGCGCGGTGGGACCGGTCACGGTGACCGCCGGCACGTTCTCGGGCACCACCGACTCCAACCCCTTCGGCGGCACGCTGAAGTCGGCGGTCGCACTCGGCGGCAGCCAGAACTCGGGGCAGGGACTCCTGAACCTGACGGGCCTCAACCCCACGAGCTTCACGACCAGCACGGCCTTCGGGTACTACCCGCTCTCGGGCAACCGCCTGTGGGCCATCGAGGTCGACAACCAGGGACTGGGCCTGCTCCTGCTCGAGGGCGTCACGCCCTAGGAGCCCCCGCACTGCGCGCCGTACCCGCCGCCCTCCACCATTGGGGAGAGCGGCGGGTGCTCCCCTGGTCAATGCCCGCCCGGGCATATGCATAGGGGCAACCGGCAGTTGGAGGACGCTTGCAGTGAGGCTACGGTGCTCCCATGAAGCACCCACCGCGAATTCACGCGGCTGAAGTCCCCAGCAAAGGAGTCCCATGCCGAGCCTCTTTGACCCGCTGCGCGTAGGCGAGCTTACGTTTCCCAACCGCATCCTCATGGCGCCGCTGACGCGCAACCGCTCCACGGGCGAGGGCCGCGTGCCCAATGCGCTGATGCGCGATTACTACGTGCAGCGCGCGTCCGCGGGCGCGATCCTGAGCGAGGCCACCTCGGTCAGCCCCGAAGGCGTGGGCTATCCGCACACGCCGGGGATCTGGTCGCAGGCGCAGGTCGAGGGCTGGCGACCCATCGTCGAGGGCGTGCACCGGGCCGGCGGCCGCATCCTCCTGCAGCTGTGGCACGTGGGGCGCATCTCCGACCCGGTCTACCACGGCGGTGCGGCGCCGGTCGCACCGAGCGCCATCGCGCCGCGCGGGCACGTGAACCTGCTGCGTCCGCAGCGCCCGTACGCCACCCCGCGTGCCCTGGCGCTTGAGGAGATCCCCGGCGTCATCGAGTCGTTCCGCAGCGGCGCGCGCAACGCCCAGGCGGCGGGATTCGACGGCGTCGAGATTCACGCCGCCAACGGCTACCTCATCGACCAGTTCCTGCAGGACAGCACCAACCAGCGCACCGATGCCTACGGCGGCAGCATCCAGAACCGTGCGCGCCTGCTGCTCGAGGTGACCGACGCCGTCGTGTCAGTGTTCGGGGCCGGGCGCGTCGGCGTGCACCTGGCGCCGCGCGCCGATGCCCACGACATGGGCGACAGCGACCTCGGGGCAACCTTCGGGCATGCCGCGCGCGAGCTCGGGCGGCGGGGCATCGCGTTCCTGTGCGCGCGCGAGTCGCTCGCCGGCGTGCGCCTGGGGCCTGCGCTCAAGGCGGCCTTCGGCGGGGTGTTCATCGCCAACGAGGGCTTCGACCAGGGGAGCGCCGAGCGCGTACTGGCCGCGGGCGAGGCCGACGCGGTGGCCTTCGGCAAGCTCTTCATCGCCAATCCCGACCTGCCGCGGCGCTTCGCGCAGCATGCGGCACTCAACGCCTGGGACGATGCGACGTTTTACTCGCAGGGTGCGCGCGGCTACACCGACTACCCGGTGCTGGCGGCGGCCTAGAGCTTGCTCAAGGCGATCCGCGCGGCTGCCCAGGTCCTTGGGCAGCCGCGCGTTGCCTCTCTTCTCGGGACACACACACGAAGAGACTCTGCCGAGCGTTGGTGGGCGGTCGCGGCCCGCGCGTCCGGGGGAAATCGAACGAGGGGGTCATCCAACTTACCTGACTGCGGCCGCCACGGCCGCGACGCCCGGAAGAAACGATAGCCGCGATGCGGCGCGGCGCGCCAACACTGAATGCTTCTGTGCGCATGCCGATGCGGCATGAGCCATTCACGGGGGCGCCGCGGCGAGATGCGCCGGGGCCGCGTTGAGGCGCGCCGGCGGGGTCGCTGCATGGTCCATGAGGTGCGTGGCGAGGTGGCGGACATGGTCGCGCAGCTCGGTCACGGCGGTGCTCTCCCAGTGGGCGGCGCGCAGCTGCGGCCCGACATAGAACACGCGGGTGCTCGGGCGCCCGTCGCGCCCAAGCAGCGCGCCGTGCGGGCCGGTGCTGATGCCGAGGCCCAGCGGGTCGGGGACCATGAGGCCCTGCGCGAGGAGCGCGCGCACCAGGCGATCGCCGCTGCGGCGCACGTCGAAGTCGGGCCCGGTGCAGTTGACCACGCGGTCGACCACCAGCTCCTGGGTCTGTGCGCTTCCCCGCGGCCGGATGCGCGCATGGATGCGCCGGCCGCGCGTCCGCAGCGACACCAGCCGTCCGGCGTGCGTGCGCAGCGTACCGTCGCGCCGCAGCGCCGCGAGCGTCGCCGCGGTGCTCTCCGGCAGGCGGTGGCGGTGGATGTCCCAGTAGGGCTGCAGGTGCCGCAGGAAGCGCTGGCGCTCCCGGGGCTCCAGGTGCCGCCACAGCTGCGGCGCAAGCTCGCGCACCGTGGTGATGGTCTCGCGCCAGTCGGCACCACCGCTCGCGTGCTCGCGCACCACGCGCAGCAATGCGCGCACGGAATCCGCGGCGGCCGCGAGCAGTCGCGCCGCGGCGAGCGGCTCGGCGGGCGCCCCGAACCCGGACTGGGCCGCAGGCATGAGCCCGCGGCGCGACAGCGCGTGGAAGGTTGCCGTGCCCCCGGAAGATTCGTGGCCCGCGAGTACGAGGTCGGCCGTCGTCAGGCCGGTCCCGATCATGAGGATCGTCTCCCCCGGACGCACCGGCGCGCGGATCGACCAGGGGTCGGTCACGTACCGTGCGTTGTCGCCGACCATCTCCGGCGGACAGGGCGCGCGCGGGGGCGGGTTTCCCAGTGCCAGCACCACCGCTTCGGCCACCACGCTGCCCCCGTCGGCCAGGTGCACCTGCATGCGGCCCCCGCGCGGAACACGCTCGAGGGCAATCGCCTCGCCATGGACGCGCTCGAGCGTGACGCCGGCTGCGGCCCCGGCCACCGCCGCGGCGAGTCGGGTCTGGAGGTAGTCGCCGAAGAGCGCGCGCGGCAGGTAATCCGCCGCCGTGACGCCCGGCAGGCGCTGCTGCGCGAAGCGCAGGAATTCCTGCGGCTCGGCGCTGCAGGCGGACATCCGGCCCGCCGGCACGTTGAGGAGGAACGGGAAGGCACGGCGTGCGTAGGCGACGCCGCGGCCGATCCCGGTGCGGTCGATGAGCGTGACGCGGCACTCGCCGCGGCTGCGCCGCAGGAGCTCGGTGGCGAGCGCAGTCCCGCAGAATCCCGCCCCGACGATCGCGATGCTCCGGCCGCTCATCCCGCCCCTCCCGCTGCCGGACCCCGGCGGGTCCGTGCACGATGCGCCGGCGGCACGCCGGGCGCTCAGGCAGAAAAGTCTAGGGAGCGCCAGGTATCGGCGTGGTGCGAGTGCGGTGACAATGGCGTGACATTCGCACGCGCCGCCGGCGCGCGCGCCTTATGTCATGGCGAGGGCCCGGGCCCTCGCGGAATCAGGGGTGCTGCGACGGGCAGCTGAACTCCTTTTCGGGCCGGCTCTTCGGCGTGACGAGCGTCCAGCCGGCGGGAATCTCGAATTCGCTGGCCGGGATCGCCCCTTCCGTCATGGCGGTGACCTCCATCTGGATCTGCGCCACCTGGACGAGGTTCGGGTCCGCGGGCGCGGCTGGGGCCGCGGCCGGTGCGGCCGCCGGCGCGCTCTTCTTGGCGAACAGGCCGCTCGCGAGCTTGCTGCCGAAGGCGCTGGCCGCGGAGCCCAGGATGCCGCCGGCCACCGAGTTACCCGCGGCGTTGGAGGCCGCCTGTCCGGCCGCGGAACCGGCTGCCCCGCTGGTCGCGCTCGCCGCCGCATCGCCGGCGGCCGCGCCCGCATCGCCGACGACATTGCCGCCGCCACCGGAGGCGCGGGCATTCTTCGCCGCCTGGCACTGGACGCCGCCGAAGGAGATCCGGAACGCGCTCTTCAGCGGGTAGCCCTTGAAGTCCGAGGCCTTGCCCGCGAGCTCCTTGAGGCTCGCGCTGTAGGGGGCCAGGAACTGCCGCATCTGCTGCATGGACTGCGAGTTCGGGTCATCCAGGCCGAGCTTCTTCATGTACGCCTGGGCAAAGGCCTTGCGGTCCTCGCTCCCGGGGACTGCGTCCTGCGTGAGCCACGCATCCATGGTCATCACGAAGTCGCAGGTGTCGCCCGTGTCCGGGTTGTGGCAGCTCTGCGTCAGGGTCAGCTGGCTGAGGCGCGCGTCGTGCCCGATCAGGGTCGCGTGCTGGTCGGTTTGCTTCGAGTCGAACTTGGGCGGGGACATCTGGCACTTGGAGGTGTCCGGTCCCGTGTTGGGCTGTTGGGTGGCCGGGCACTGCTTCATCTTGTCGAGGTTGGCCTGCAGCTGGGCCTGCATCTGCGCGCGCTCGGCGGCGGTCGGGAAGTGGCTCTCGCGGTACTCCTTCTTCTTCGGCGCGAGGCTCCAGGTCACGTCCTTGTCCAGGCGCACGATCTCGCCGCTCTGGGCGTTCCCGCAGAAGAGCGACATCATCCCCTCGCAGTGCATGTCGGTGTCGCGGCGCTGCTTGTCACCGCTCACGTATTCCGTCGTCGTGCTGTGGGCCTTGATGATGCTCAGCTCGAAGCTCGTGGTTTCCTGCACGGTGACGTCGGCCCGGGCCGGCTGCAACGAGGCGAGCGCGGCGAAGGCGGCACAGAGGGTCAGGGCCGGAAGCGGGCGGTGCGGTTGCATGCGTGGTTCTCGGTGTCGGTGGGGTGTCATCTGCCAACGCCACGCTTGAGGTCCGCGGCGTCGTCCCTGTTAGGTTGCAGAGTGTAAGCGCGCCGGCGTTCCCGTCCAAGGCGCTCAGGCTTTGGAGGCTTGCCGGCGCGCCCATCGCACGGGCAACATCCCACCGCCGGGCGAGCGCCACCGCAGGGCCGCAAGGCGCCGCCGTTCCCCGCCCCCAAGACCCGGAGCCTGCCGACATGTGTGACCAGGATGCCTTCGCCGAGATGCTCGAGTACCAGCGCAGGTTCGGCGCGCTCTCGCGCCGCCGTTTCGGCGCCCTCACGCTGGGCCTGGGCGTCGTGGCCCTGCTGCCGCCGGTGGCCGATGCGGCCGAGGTCGTGGAGACGGAGGTGGACATCCACACCCCGGCCGGCACCGCGGATGCCTACTTCGTGCACCCGGCGCAGGGCACACATCCGGGCGTGCTGATCTGGCCGGACGCGCTCGGCCTGCGGCCGGCATTCCGGCAGATGGGCCGCAGGCTTGCCGAGTCCGGCTACGCCGTACTGGTCGTCAATCCTTACTATCGCCTGCAGCGGGCGCCGACCGCGCCGGCGCACGCGGACCTCGCGGATCCGGCGGTGATGAACGCCATCATGGCGCAGATGAACACCCTCACGGCGCAGACCGAGACCGACGATGCGCGGGCGTTCGTCGCCTGGCTCGACCACCAGGGGCCCGTCGACCGCCGCCGGAGGCTGGGGACCATGGGGTACTGCATGGGCGGGGCGATGACGATGCGGACCGCGGCCGCGCTCCCGCACCGCATCGGGGCCGGTGCTTCCTTCCATGGCGGGGGACTCGTCACCGACAAGCCCGACAGCCCGCACCTCCTGGTGCCGAAGATCCGGGCGGACTACCTGATCGCGATCGCGGCCAACGACGATGCGAAGCAGCCCGAGGCGAAGGACGTGCTGCGCGCCGCGTTCGCACAGACGAAGGTGCCGGCCGAGATCGAGGTGTACACGGGCACCAACCACGGCTGGTGCCCGCCGGACATGCCAGCCTACAACGAGGCGGCGGCCGAGAAGGCCTGGTCGCGCCTGCTGGTGCATTTCCAGCAGGCGCTCACGAAGGCCTGAGCGCTAGAGGCCGAGGTCCGAGAGTCCCGGATGGTCGGCGGGCCGGGCTCCCGGCGCGGCCCAGCGGTACTTGCGTTCGCCCTCGGTGATCGGCAGGTCGTTGATCGAGGCGTGCCGGCGGCGCATGAGGCCCGCCGCGTCGAACTCCCAGTTCTCGTTGCCGTAGGAGCGGAACCACTGCCCGGAGTCGTCGTGCCACTCGTAGGCGAAGCGCACGGCGATGCGGCTCTCCCCGAAGGCCCAGACCTCCTTGATGAGGCGGTAGTCCAGCTCGCGCGCCCACTTGCGGCGCAGGAACTCGCGGATGGCGGCGCGACCGCTGAAGAACTCGGCGCGGTTGCGCCACGCGGAGTCCTCCGAATACGCGAGCGCCACACGGTCGGGGTCACGGCTGTTCCAGGCGTCCTCGGCCATGCGCGCCTTCTGGATCGCGCTGTCGCGCGTGAAGGGTGGCTTCACCGGGGCGGGGGCTGTGGTCATCTTCGCAACTCCTCACGATCAGGCGGGGTCGGCGGCGTGCCGCAGGCGCGCCAGGCTCACCACCGTGCCGCACAGCGCCAGTGCCGCCGCAAGGTACAGCGTGCGGTGCGAACCTGCCGCACCACTCAGGCGGAACAGGATCGCGACGCTCGCGGCCCCCAGGGTCTGGCCGGCGATACGGGCGACACTGAGCATACCCCCGGCGGCCCCGCTCCTGGAGCGGGGGGCCGAGCCGATGAGCGTGCGGTTGTTGGGCGCCTGGAAGAACCCGAAACCGAACCCGCACAGTGCGAGGCGCCAGATCCACGCCGCCGGCGCGGCACCGGCCGGCATGAGGGCGAGGAGCAGGAGCCCGGCGGTCAAAAGCAGCAACCCGATGCCGCCGAGGATGCCTGCGGGGTAGCGGTCGGCGAGCCGCCCGGCAAGCGGGGCCGCCAGCGCCAGCGCGAGCGGCCATGCGGTCAGGTACAGGCCGGTCGTCACCGCGGTGTGCCCGAGCCGCTGCAGCTCGAAGGGCATCGCCACGAACGCGCTCATCTGCGCGGTGAAACTTGCGATGCTGGTCACCACCGAGAGCGCGAACAGCGGCCGGCGCAGCAGGTCGAAGGGGATGAGCGGTGCGCTGCGCGGGCGCTCGTGCTGCACCAGCGCCACGGCGAGCACGGCCCCGGCGGCGAGCTGCGCGAGCGCCAGGAGGTAGCCGCCGTCGTGGGCGAGTGCCTGCAGCCCGCTCAGCAGCAGGCCGAAGGCTGCGGCGTAGAGGACCGCGCCTGCGAGGTTGAGCGTGCGGGCAGTGCGGTCGGAGTCCGGCCACGCGCGCAGGCCGATCGCGAGCGTCGCGATCCCGAGCGGCAGGTTGATGGCGAACAGCCAGCGCCAGTGCGCAATGGCGAGGATCGCTGCGGCGAGGGAGGGGCCCACGGCCGCCGCGGTGGCGACCACGAACGCGTTCAGCCCCACCGCGCGCCCGAGCATGCGCTGCGGGTAGGTGTAGCGCACCAGCGCCGGGTTGCAGCTCATGATGCCCGCGGCCCCCATCCCCTGGAGGATGCGCGCGAGGCACAGCGTGAGGAGCGTCGGGGCGGCCGCGCAGCACAGCGAGCCGAGCGTGAACACCGCGACGCCGGCCTGCGCGACGCGGCGGTAGCCGACGATCTCGCCCAGGGACGCGAGCGGCAGGAGCAGCATCAGGATCGCGAGCTGGTAGGCGTTCACCACCCAGATCGAGGCGGCCTCGCCGGCGTTCAGGTCGCGCGCGATCGTGGGCAGCGCGACGTTGACGATCGTGCTGTCGAGCACCGAGATGCCGATCGCCAGGATGATGGCGGCGATCGACCAGTAGCGGCGGGGGACGGGCAGTCCGTCCGCGTGTTCGGCGGCAGCCGTCATCGGCGGGGAACGGGCATGGGGTTGTGCATCATATCGATGAGTGTCCTCGGCTTGTCATAACCCGCGCCCGCCGGGCGAGTGTGAACTGCGTCACACTCGCCACGTCCCGGCCGCGGCGGCCGGGTCGCTACAATGAACCTGCAACCGTCCCCTGCCAGCGGCGCGAAAGAAGAAGAACACGGTGTCCAAGGATCTGAAGGAACGCAAGACCCCGCTCGCCGCCACTGTCACGAACCCGCGCGCCGGCAAGCCCGAACGCCGCCAGGCCGAGCGCCGCACCCGCGTGCTGCGTGCCCTGGTCTACGGCAGCTTCCGCCCGCGCCGCCGCGGGCCGCGGCGCGCGGACGAGCGCCAGGTGGCACAGCTTGACTGGCACCACCCGCAGTGGCTCGCGATCTCGATGCTGATCGTGCTCGGGTCGTGCACCGATGCGCTCCTCACCCTGATCCTCGTCCAGCGCGGGATCGCCACCGAGGCCAACCCGCTCATGGCGCCGCTCATCGGTAATTCCGTGCTGGCTTTTGCGCTCGTGAAGGTCGTGCTGACCGCCGGCGGGGTGGTGCTGCTCACGCAGCTGGCGCGCATCCGCGCCTTCGGCTGGATCCCGGTCGGGGTGTTCCTGTACCTCGTGCTCGCCATCTACGGGGTGCTCCTGGGCTACGAGCTGAATCTCCTGGACATGCTGTAAGTCGTTGGGGGCGGGACGCTTTCCCGCGGCGGCCGCTTTTTGGCTAAACTATTGGCCGGCCTGCGTTTTCTCCAGCGAATGCTCGAACCCACAGCTCTTTACGGCGGCAACGCCGATTACCTGGACTCGCTCTACGAGCAGTTTCTGCGCGATCCGGCGAGTGTCGCGCCCGAGTGGCGCAATTACTTTGAAGCGCTCGCCGGCCGCAGCGGCGGCGAGCAGCCGCACGCACCCATCCGGGCGGCGATCAGTGCGCGCGCGGCCCAGGGGGGCGCAGCCGCACCGTCGGTCGCGGCCACCGGCGACAGCGGGGATGCCCGCCAGGCCGCGGTGTCACGCCTCATCCAGGTGTGGACCAACCGCGGGCACCTGCTGGCGCGCATCGACCCGCTCGGGCTCACCCGGCAGCCGCGGCCGCACGTGCTCGACCTCGATTACTTCGGCCTGACCCGCGCCGACCTCGACAGCGAGTTCTACACCGGCAGCCGCACCGAGGCCGTCCCCCGGCGCATGAAGCTGCGCGACATCCTCGCCCAGCTCGAGTACGTGTACGCGGGCAACGTCGGGGCCGAGTTCGCGCACATGTCCGACTCCGAGGAGCGGCTGTGGCTGCAGGACGAGTTCCAGACCCTGCGCCTGAAGGGCGAGCTCACGCTCGAGGAGCGCAAGAACCTCCTGTGGCAGCTGACGGCGGCCGAGGGGCTCGAGCGCTACCTGCACACCAAGTACGTCGGCCAGAAGCGCTTCTCGCTCGAGGGTGGCGATGCACTGATCCCGCTCCTGGATGACCTCATCCAGGACTGCGGCACCGCCGGTATCGAGGAGGTCATCATCGGGATGGCGCACCGCGGGCGCCTCAACGTGCTGGTTAACCTGCTCGGCAAGTCCCCGGCGGCGCTGTTCTCCGAGTTCGAGGGCGTGTACGACCCCGCGCGCCTCAAGGGCTCGGGCGACGTCAAGTACCACAAGGGCTTCTCGGCCGACCTGCGCACGCCCAACGGCAACGTGCACACCGTGCTTGCCTTCAATCCCTCGCACCTCGAGGTCGTGAACCCGGTCGTGGAGGGCTCGGTGCGCGCCCGCCAGGAGCGCCGCGGCGACCACCGCGCCGAGCGCGTGGCCGCGGTGCTGGTGCACGGCGACGCGGCCTTCGCCGGCCAGGGCGTCGTCATGGAGACGCTGCAGCTGTCGCAGGCGCGCGGCTTCTTCACCGGCGGCACCGTGCACGTGATCATCAACAACCAGGTGGGCTTCACCACCTCCGAGCCCAAGGATGCGCGCTCGACCATCTACGCGAGCGACGTCGCCAAGATGCTCGAGGTGCCGATCTTCCACGTCAATGCCGACGACGCCGAGGCGGTGGTGTTCGTCACGCGGCTGGCGCTCAAGTACCGGCAGCGCTTCCGCAAGGACGTGGTGATCGACCTGGTCTGCTACCGCCGCCACGGCCACAACGAGGCCGACGAGCCGGCGGCCACCCAGCCGCGCATGTACCAGGTGATCCGCGCGCACCCGACCGCACGGCGCATCTACGCCGACCAGCTGATCGCCGCCGGCCTCATCACCGAGGCCGACGCGCAGGGCATGTTCGAGCAGTACCGCGCGGGACTGGATGCCGGGCGGCCCCAGGCGCGCGCCTCGCTCGGCATGATCGGCAACAAGTACACGGTCGACTGGAGCCCGTACTCGCAGGTCGACTTCACCGAGCGCGTCATGACCGGCGTCGAGCTGCCCCGCCTCGAGGCTTTGGGGAAGCGCATCACGCAGGTGCCGGAGGCCTTCGTGCTGCACCCGCGCGTTGCCCAGATCATCGCCAACCGCCGGAAGATGCTCGCCGGGGAGCTGCCGCTTGACTGGGGCTGCGCCGAGACGCTCGCCTATGCGGCGCTCATCGAGGACGGGTACGGCATCCGGCTCACCGGGCAGGACTCCGGGCGTGGCACCTTCTTTCACCGCCATGCGGTGCTGCACGACCAGAAGACGGACGCGACCTGGACGGCGCTGCAGCACATCGCTGACCCCCAGCCGCACGTCGAGGTGATCGACTCGGTGCTCTCGGAAGAGGCCGTCATGGGGTTCGAGTACGGCTACTCGACCACCGACCCGGGCACGCTCGACATCTGGGAGGCCCAGTACGGGGACTTTGCCAACGGCGCCCAGGTCATCATCGACCAGTTCATCTCCTCGGGGGAGGCGAAGTGGGAGCGCTTCTGCGGACTGGTGCTGCTCCTGCCGCACGGCTACGAGGGGGCGGGTCCTGAGCATTCCTCGGCGCGCCTGGAGCGCTTCCTGCAGCTGTGCGCCGAGAACAACATGCAGGTGTGCGTGCCCTCGACCCCCGCGCAGATGTTCCACCTGCTGCGGCGGCAGATGCTCCAGCCGTTCAGGAAGCCCCTGATCGTCATGAGCCCCAAGAGCCTCCTGCGCCACGACCTGTCGGTCTCGGCGCTTACGGACCTAGCGCGCGGCAGCTTCGCGCGCGTCATCGGCGAGACCGACGAGATCGGCGCCAAGGACGTGCGGCGCGTGGTGTTCTGCAGCGGCAAGGTGTACTTCGACCTCCTCAAGGCGCGCCGCGAGGAGGGCCGCACGGATGTCGCGCTGGTGCGCATCGAGCAGCTCTACCCGTTCCCCAACGAGGAATACCAGGGGATCCTCAACCGCTACGGCGCGGCCCGCGAGGTCGTGTGGTGCCAGGAGGAGCCGCAGAACCAGGGCGCCTGGTACCAGATCCGCCACCGCCTGCAGGAGCTCGCCGGCGGACGCGTGGTGCTCTATGCCGGGCGCGCCCCGGCCGCGGCGCCGGCGACCGGCATCGGCAAGATCCACGCGCTCGAGCAGCAGGCCCTGGTCGCCGCCGCCCTCCATGCCACCACGACCGAGGATTCCGCGCGGGACACGCAGCGCCTGAAGGTGCCTGCGGTCCCGGCCGCCACCCCGATGAGAAAGAGTTCATGAGCACCGAAATCCGCGTCCCGCAGCTGCCCGAGTCGGTCGCCGATGCGACCCTGGTCGCCTGGCACAAGCAGCCGGGCGACCCGATCAGCCGCGACGAGAACCTCGCGGACCTGGAGACCGACAAGGTGGTGCTGGAGGTCCCGGCACCGGCCAACGGCGTGGTGCGCGAGATCAAGGTGGCGAGCGGCGCGGTGGTGAAGAGCGGCCAGGTGCTGGCCGTCATCGAGGAGGGCGCCGCAGCGCCCGCCGCGGCCCCGGCGGCGAAGGGCGCCGCCGCAGCCCCGGCCCCGAAGGCTGCCGCGAAGCCCGCCGCCGAGGAAGCGCGCGACGGCGGCCGCCTGAGCCCCAGCGTGCGGCGCCTGGTGGAGGAGAACCGCCTCGATCCTGCGAGCATCCCGGCCTCCGGCCGCGACGGCCGGCTCACCAAGTCCGACGTCGTCGATTACCTGGAGAAGAAGCCGGCCCCCGCGGCGGCACCCGCCGCAGCGCCCGTCGCGGCACGGCCTGCGACAACGCCGGTCGCGGGCGCGCGCGGCGAGCAGCGCGTGCCCATGACGCGCCTGCGGGCGCGCATCGCGCAGCGGCTCATCGAGGCGCAGTCGACACAGGCGCTGCTGACCACGTTCAACGAGGTCGACCTGACGGCGGTGCAGGAACTGCGCGCGCGGTACAAGGAGCGCTTCGAGAAGGAGCACGGGGTCAAGCTCGGCTTCATGTCCTTCTTCGTCAAGGCCACGATCGAGGCGCTCAAGCGCTACCCCGTGCTGAACGCCTCGGTGGACGGCACCGACATCCTCTACCACGAGTACTACGACATCGGCGTCGCGGTCTCCACCGACCGTGGCCTGATCGTGCCGATCGTGCGCGACGCGGACGCCAAGAGCTTCGCGGCCATCGAGAAGGAAGTGGCGGCCTACGCCAAGAAGGCCCGCGAGGGCACGCTCGCCATCGAGGACCTCACCGGGGGCACCTTCACCATCACCAACGGCGGGGTGTTCGGCTCGCTCATGTCCACGCCCATCGTGAACGCCCCGCAGAGCGCGATCCTCGGCATGCACAAGACCCAGGAGCGCCCGATGGCGGTGAACGGGCAGGTCTCGATCCGCCCGATGATGTACCTCGCGGTCACCTACGACCACCGCATCATCGACGGCCGCGAGGCCGTGCAGTTCCTGGTCGCGATCAAGGACGTCCTCGAGGACCCGGGCCGGATGCTCCTCGGGGTCTAGAGCGGCGAAGGACTCCCGCCGCAGGACCGCGCGCGGCGGTCCTGCGGCAGGATCGGTCTCAGAAGACCTGGCGGAACACCCAGTAGAGGATGCCGGAGAGGCAGATCGCCGCCGGCAATGTCAGCACCCAGGCGATGACGAGGTTGCGCAGGGTCTGCATCTGCAGGCCCGAGCGGTTCGCCGCCATGGTGCCGGCCACGCCCGAGGACAGCACGTGGGTGGTGGACACCGGCAGGCCGAACATGTCGGCGGCCGCGATGGTGCTCATGGCCACGAGTTCCGCGGACGCCCCCTGCGCGTAGGTCAGGTGCGTCTTGCCGATCTTCTCCCCGATGGTCACCACGATGCGCTTCCAGCCAACCATCGTCCCGAGCCCGAGCGCGATCGCGACCGCGACCTTGACCCACAGCGGGATGAACTTGGTGGCGCGGTCGACCTCCCTCTTGAAGGCCCCGAGGTTGCCGACCGTCTCCGCATCGAAGGCCTTGGCGTGCGGGTCCTTGGCCATGAGTCGCATGGCCTCGGAGGTCAGGTACATGTCGTTGCGCACGTTGGAGATGGTGCTCGCCGGCATCTGCGCGAACCCGCCGCGCGCCTTGACCTGATCGCCGATGTCGCCGGTGAGGGCGGCGAGCGAGGGCACCAGGTCATCGGTCCAGGTGTGGGTGCGCACGTAGGTGGCGAGCGTCGCGCGCGGGTCGGCCGAGGCCGGCGCGGTGGCGTACTTGTCCAGCGAGTGCTGCGTGGTGCTCGCCATCGCGACGAACGGCACCATCTCGCTCGCGGGCATGGCGCGGTTGAGCGCGTAGGCCATGGGCACCGTGCCGATCAGGATCAGCATGATGAGTCCCATGCCCTTCTGGCCGTCGTTCGAGCCGTGGGCGAAGGAGACCCCGCCGCAGGTGAGGATGAGGAGGCCGCGAATCCACCACGGCGGGGCGCGGTTGCCCTTGGGCTCCTGGTAGAGGGCCTTGTTCTTCACCAGCGCCTTCAGCGCCAGGAACAGCAGCGCCGCGAACACGAACCCGACCACCGGGGAGATCAGGAGCGACCAGCCGATCTTGGCCGCCTGGCTCCAGTCGACGCCGCTCGTGCCGTCGCGCCCGTGCATCAGCGCGTTCGCAACGCCCACGCCGATGATCGAGCCGATCAGGGTGTGCGAGGAGGAGGCCGGCAGTCCCAGGTACCAGGTGCCGAGGTTCCACAGGATCGCCGCGATCAGCAGCGCGAACACCATCGCGAAGCCGGCCCCGCTGCCCACCTGCAGGATCAGCTCGACCGGCAGGAGCGAGATGATGCCGAAGGCGACGGCGCCGGAGGAGAAGAGCACGCCCAGGAAGTTGAGCGTGCCGGAGTACACCACGGCGACGTGCGGCTGCAGCGAGTGGGTGTAGATGACCGTGGCGACCGCGTTGGCGGTGTCATGGAAGCCGTTGACGAACTCGAACCCCAGCGCGATCAGGAGCGCGACCCCCAAGAGGATGTACGGCAGCACCGACAGCGTCGTCGCGCCCGCGTTTCCGATGTCGTGCATCAGGCTGTAGCCGGTGTAGCCGAGGCCGATGGCGAGAAGGCCCAGGAACAGGAACACGGTGCCCGGTCCCGGCCTGCGATCCAGGTGCGGGCGGGCGGCGGGGGCGACTCCAAGGGTCTGTGCGGCGCTGTTCATAGCGGGTGGTCACTCTTTCGGTGCTTTGAGGACGGGAAGCCCGCGACACTACGGCTGTAATGTTTTAGCCATATGACAGTCACGTTTGACGACTGCGCAGAGTCCTCCGGCGACCTCAGCTCACGTGTCCTGGGAGGTTCCGGGTACAAGTGATTGATTCAGAGCGGTTTAGAGATGATCAGGCTTCGCCGACCCGCGGCACGGGCGAGCGCGGGCCCTGCCCGGCGGCTTGAATCCGGCGCCGCCCGGAGCCACACCTTGTTTATGGTACTGTCCGCACCCCCTGTGGCTGCCCGGTAACGACAGCAATGGCAAACGAGCCCCAGACCCCCAGGAATTCCGATACCTACGACGTCATCGTCATCGGCGGCGGCCCCGCCGGGTACCCGGCCGCGATCCGCGCCGCGCAGAACAAGCTCTCCGTCGCCTGCATCGATGAGTGGAAGAACCGCGACGGCACGTACGCCTTCGGGGGCACCTGCCTGAACGCCGGCTGCATCCCCTCCAAGGCGCTGCTGGAGTCGAGTGAGCTCTATCACCGCGCCCAGGGGGAGTTCGCGACCCACGGGATCCGCATCTCCGAGGCGAAGCTCGACCTCGCGCAGATGCAGAAGCGCCGCGCCTCGATCGTGCGCACCATGACGCAGGGGATCCTCGCCCTGTTCAAGGCCGCGGGCGTCACCCCCCTGACCGGCCACGGCAAGCTGCTCGCGCCCGGGAAGGTGGAGTTCACCGCCTCCGACGGCAAGAAGCGCACGCTCTCGGCGAAGAACGTGGTGCTGGCCTCCGGCTCCACGCCCATCGAGCTGCGCTCGGCCCCCTTCAAGGCCCCCGAGATCGTCGACTCCTGGGGTGCGCTCGAGTTCGACGCGGTCCCGAAGCGCCTCGCGGTGATCGGGGCCGGGGTCATCGGACTTGAGCTCGGCAGCGTGTGGCTCAGGCTGGGCGCGGAAGTCGTGGTGCTGGAGGCGCTGCCGGAGTTTCTCGCGATCGCCGACCAGCAGCTGGCGAAGGAGGCGCTCAAGCACTTCAAGAAGCAGGGCCTGGACGTGCGCCTCGGCGCCAAGGTCACCGGTGCGAAGGTCGCAGGCGGCACCGTCGAGGTCACCTACACCGACGCGCAGGGCGAGCAGCGCCTGAGCGTCGACCGGGTGGTGGTGGCCATCGGGCGGCGCCCGTACACCCAGGACCTGCTCGCGCCCGCCACCGGCGTGCAGCTCGACGAGCGCGGCTTCATCAAGGTCGACGAGCACTGCCGCACCGGGGTCGAGGGCGTGTGGGCAGTCGGGGATTGCGTGCGCGGGCCGATGCTGGCGCACAAGGGCAAGGAAGAGGGCGTGATGGTCGCGGACCTGATCGCGGGCCTCTACGGCGAGGTCAACTACAAGGTCATCCCCTCGGTCATCTATACCGCACCGGAGATCGCCTGGGTGGGCCAGACCGAGGAGCAGGTCAGGGCGAGCGGCCGGGCTTACAAGACCGGCGTGTTCCCGTTCCTCGCCAGCGGCCGCGCGCGGGCCATGGAGCAGACGGCGGGCTTTGCCAAGGTGCTCGCCGCGCAGGACGACGACGAGATCCTGGGCGTGCACATCGTGGGGCCGCTCGCCGGCGAGCTGATCGCCGAGGCGGTGCTGGCGATGGAGTACTCGGCCAGCAGCGAGGACCTGCAGCGCACCATCCACGCGCACCCGACGCTGTCGGAGGCCGTGCACGAGGCCGCGCTCGCCGCCGACAAGCGCGCCATCGACAACATCAACCGCTGAGCCAGGCGCGCGCGGCCGGCTAGCGCTGGCGCCGCGCCTCGATGACGTTCGGCACGCCCTGCAGGCGCCGCAGCACGCTCGCAAGCTGCTCGAGGTCCCGCACCCCGACGGTGAGCGAGAAGTGCGCGAGCCCGGTCGCATGATCCGTGCGCGTCTGGGCCGCATCGATCGACAACCGCTCCATCGCCAGCACGTCGCTCAGGTCCCGCAGCAGGCCGCGCCGGTCGTAGGCCCGCACCTGGAGCACCACGCTCATCGCCTCGGCGGTGCTGCCCGCCCATTCGACCTTCAGCACCCGCTCGGGATTGCGGGCCGCCATGCGCGCAAGGCTCGGGCAGTCCGCGCGGTGCACGGTCACGCCGCGGCCGAGCGTCACGTAACCGGTGATTGGCTGCGGCCGCAGCGGCGCGCAGCAGCGCGCGAGCGTCACGGGCAGGTCCCCGACGCCCTCGATGGCGACCGGGGAGCCGCGGCGGGCGGAAGCCGCCGCGGGCCGGGGCGGCTTCACGGGCGCGGGCGCCGGGGGCGGGAAGAGCCGGGTCGCGGCCTGCACCAGCTGCGTCACGGTGATGTCGCCCTCGCCCAGCTGCGCATAGAGCGCCTCCGCATCGCGTGCCTTGAGCTCGTGGGCGAGCGCGGCCAGCTGCTCGGACTTGAGCCCGATCCGCGCCAGCTCACGCTCGGCGATGAGGCGCCCGGCGCTGGCGTTGTCGCCGGCGTCCTGCTTCCTGAACCAGGCGCGCACCTTGGCGCGGTTGCGCTGCGAGGACAGGTAGCCCTGCTCGGGCGCGAGCCAGTCGCGGCTCGGCGCCTCGTGCTTGCCGGTGATGATCTCCACGATCTCGCCGTTGGCGAGCGCGTAGGTCAGCGGCACGATGCGCCCGTTCACCTTGGCGCCGCGGCAGCGGTGGCCGAGGGAGGTGTGGACCTGGTAGGCAAAGTCGAGCGGGGTCGCCGCGCGCGGCAGGTCGATCACCTCGCCCTTGGGCGTGAGCGCGTAGACCCGGTCCTCGAACAGCTCCGCGCGCATCCCCTCGATGAGGTCGCGCCCGGCGTCGGGGCCGCCGGACTCCTCCGGGTCGAGCAGGCGCCGCACCCACTCGATCTTGCGCTGGTACTGGGCATCGCGGGGGCCGCCTTCCTTGTAGGTCCAGTGGGCGGCGACGCCGAGCTCGGCGTTCTCGTGCATCTCGCGGGTGCGGATCTGGACCTCGACGCTGCGCGAGTGCGGCCCGATGACGGCGGTGTGGATGGAGCGGTAGCCGTTGCCCTTGGGGGTCGCGATGTAGTCATCGAACTCCCCGGGGATGTAGGTCCAGCGGCCGTGCACCACCCCGAGCGCGGCGTAGCACTCCGGCACCGTGCCGACCACGACGCGCACCGCGCGCACGTCGAACAGCTGCGAGAAGTCCAGCTGCTTGCGCTGCATCTTGCGGTAGATGCTGTAGATGTGTTTCGGGCGGCCGTAGACCTCGGCCGCGATTCCGGCCTCGGCGAGCTGCGTGCGCAGCGTCGTGCACAGCTCCTCGATGTAGCGTTCGCGGTCGGCGCGGCGCTCGTTGAGCGCGCCGGCGACGCGGCGGTATTCCTCGGGCTCGAGGTAGCGGAACGCCAGGTCCTCCAGCTCCCACTTCAGCTGCCACACGCCCAGGCGGTTGGCGAGCGGGGCATAGATGGCGCGCGCCTCGAGCGCGCGCCGCTCACGCTCGGGGGCGCTGAGGCTGCGCGCGTGGCGCAGCGCCACCAGCTCCTCGGCGAGGCGCGCCAGCACCAGGCGCGGGTCGCTCACCACCGCGAGCAGCATCTTGCGCAGGGTCTCGGTCTGGCGCGTGTCGAGGCCGCGCTCGGGCGCCCAGTCGCGCGGCAGGCCGAGCGCGCCCAAGCGCACCAGGGACTGTGCGATCAGCGCGGGCGCCGCGCCGAGGGCCGCGGCCGCCTTCGGCGCGCCCTCGGTGCCACTGCTCAGGGCCGCGCGCGCCATCAGCGCCAGCGCAAGCTCGGTGCTCTCGGTCAGGCCGCCGATGATCTCGGCGGCCTCGGCGGCCGGGCCGAGCCCTGCGATTCCATGGGCTTCGAGCCGGGCGCGGGCGCCCGCGATCGCGTCCCGCACGGCCGGCGGGGAGGTGAGGCTGCTTTCCACGGACGGACTGACGCTTGCGGGCGACGCTCCTTGGCGGGCACGAAGTCCGCGCAACGTGTTGTCTGCGCAGGATTACCGCTATGATACGCCACGGTTTTTTGTGGGCGGCGCCTTAGGATGACCGGACTCAGCAAGTGGGCCAATATCCAGCGTCGCGAGGGCGCGCTGCTGCGCCGGCGCCGCCGCGAGGCGGGGCGTGGTGAGTCCCCGGGCCTCACGGGCGTGCGCTACGAGGGCTACGGCCCCGGCGGGGCCGCCGTCATGATCGACTGCCTGAGCAGCGACCCGGCGCGCGTGCGCCTCGCGCTGCGGCAGGCCTTCGCGCGCCACGGCGGGAGCCTGGGGGCCGATGGCTCGGTGAGCTACCTGTTCAACACGGTGGGCCTCATGACCTACCCGCCGGGCACCGACGAGGAGGCGCTGATGCAGGTGGCCCTGGAGGCCGGGGCCGAGGATGTCGTGCCGAGCGCGGACCACAGTGTCGAGGTGCTGGCCGACCCGCTGGATTTTTCGGCCGTGTGCGCGCTGCTCACGCATCGCGGCTTCGCGCCGGCCACCGCGGAGGTGACGCAGCGCGCCGCCACCTCGCTCACCTTGAGCGGGGAGAGCGCCGAGCGCATGGCGCTCCTCTTGAGGGACCTGGAAGAACTGGACGAAGTACGGGACGTCTATTCGAATGTCGAGATACCGGACGAGGTCCTGGCGCGCTTTTGACCCCGGGGCGGCTGCGCCCGTCCCGGTCCGTCCGGTGGCCGCCGCCTGCGTGCGGATCCTCGGGCTTGACCCGGGCTCGCGCCGCACCGGCTTCGGGCTGATCGAGAGCCGGCCCGACGGCATCACCGTGCTCTCCCACGGCTGCCTGAACGTGGCCGCGGCCACGCCGGTCACCCGCCTGCGCCTGATCTTCGAGGGACTCGAGCGCCTGATGGCCGAGCACAGCCCGGTCGAGGTCGCCATCGAGCGCGTATTCGTCAGCCGCAACCCCGACAGTGCCCTCAAGCTCGGCCAGGCGCGCGGGGCGGCGCTGTGCGCCATCCCCGGCGGCATCCCGGTGTTCGAGTACGCCCCGCGCGCGGTGAAGCTCGCGGTCGTGGGCACCGGATCGGCCGAGAAGCTGCAGGTGGCGCACATGGTGCGGGCGCTCTTGAAGCTCACCGAGCGGCCCGGCGCGGATGCCGCCGATGCCCTCGCCGTGGCGGTGTGCCATGCGCACGCGCGCGGGCTTGCCCTCATGGCCGCGGCGGCGGAGCGGCGCACCGTGCGGGTGATCCGGTGATTGGCTCGCTGCGCGGACGCATCGCCTCGAAGGTCCCGCCGCAGCTCACCCTGGAGGTGGGCGGCGTGGGCTACGAGGTCGAGGCGCCGCTGTCGACGTTCTTCCACCTGCCCGCGGTCGGCGCCGAGGTGCACCTGCTCACGCACCTGGTGGTGCGCGAGGACGCGCACGTGCTGTACGGGTTTGCCACCGAGGAGGAGCGGCGCCTGTTCAGGAGCCTCATCAAGGTCTCGGGTGTCGGACCGAAGATCGCGCTGGCGCTGCTGTCCGGGATCAGCGTGAGTGACTTCCATGCCTGCATCCAGAGCCAGGACACCGCCGCCCTGACGCGGGTGCCGGGCATCGGGCGCAAGACCGCGGAGCGGCTGATCGTGGAGATGCGCGACCGGCTCACGGCCCCGGAGCTTGCCGGCCAGGCCCCGGGTGGCGCGCCCAGCCCCGAGGCCGAGGCCTACGATGCGCTGGTCGCGCTCGGCTACCGCCCGGCCGAGGCCACGCGCTTGCTCAAAGCGGCCGGTCCCGGTACACAGTCCACCGAAGAGCTGATCCGCCGCGCCCTCAAGGGCGCGGTGCGTGAGTGACCCCCAAGGGACCGCATTGACCGAACAGCGCATCACCAGCACGGCCAGCAACGCCGAGGAAGAGGCCGTCGAGCGCGCCATCCGGCCGCGCCGACTCGCGGACTACGTAGGCCAGGGCCCGGTCAAGACCCAGCTCGACATCTTCATCCGTGCCGCCGCGGCGCGCGCGGAGGCCCTCGACCACGTGCTCATCTTCGGGCCGCCGGGCCTGGGCAAGACGACGCTCGCCCACATCATCGCCGCCGAGCTCGGCGTCAACCTGCGCCAGACCTCAGGTCCGGTGCTCGAGCGCCCGGGCGACCTGGCTGCGCTCCTGACCAACCTGCAGGCGCGCGACGTGCTCTTCATCGACGAGATCCACCGCCTCTCGCCGGTGGTGGAGGAAGTCCTCTACCCGGCCATGGAGGACTACCAGCTCGACATCATGATCGGGGAAGGGCCGGCCGCCCGCTCCATCAAGCTGAACCTGCCGCCCTTCACCCTGGTGGGCGCCACCACGCGCGCAGGTCTGCTGACCTCGCCGCTGCGCGACCGTTTCGGCATCGTGCAGCGCCTGGAGTTCTACGGCACGGAGGACCTGGAGCGCATCGTGACGCGCTCGGCGGGCATCCTCGGGGTCGGGATCGATGCCGACGGCGCGCGGCGCATCGCGCAGCGCTCGCGCGGCACGCCGCGCATCGCGAACCGCCTGCTGCGGCGGGTGCGCGACTACGCCCAGGTGCGGGCCTCCGGGCACATCGACGAGGCCGTGGCGACCGCGGCCCTGGACCTGCTGGAGGTCGACCGCGAGGGCTTCGACACCCTCGACCGCAAGCTCCTGTCCGCGATCATCGAGCGCTTCGACGGCGGGCCGGTGGGGATCGACAGCCTCGCGGCCGCGGTCGGCGAGGAGCGCGGCACCCTCGAGGACGTCACCGAGCCGTTCCTGATCCAGCAGGGCTTCCTGATCCGCACCGCGCGCGGCCGCATGGCCACGCGCGCCACCTACCTGCACTTCGGGCTCAAGCCCCCGGAGCGCGTGAGTGCGACCCTGCAGCTGTTCGAGGACACGCGGTGAGGCCGTTCACCTGGCCGGCGCGCGTGTACTGGGAAGATACGGACGGCGGGGCGATCGTCTACTACGCGAACTACCTGCGCTTCCTCGAGCGCGCGCGCACCGAGTGGCTGCGCGCGCTGGGCCACTCGCAGCGCGCGCTCGCGGGCGACCCCGGGATACTCTTCAGCGTGGTGAGCCTCAGCATCGAGTACCGCGCGCCGGCGCGCCTGGATGACGAGCTCGAGATCTCCTGCACGCCGCAGCGCGAGGGCGGCGCTTCGCTGCGCTTCCTGCAGCAGATCCACCGGCAGGGCGCCGCGGCACAGCTGCTCGCGGAGGCCGAGGTGCGCGTGGCGTGCATCGACGCGCGCACCCTGCGTCCCCGGCGGCTGCCGGATTTCCTGGTGAACGCCCTGGCGGGCTAGAAAGGCGAACGGCATTCATGGGTGAACACCTCTCGATCATCCGCCTCATCGTGGAGGCGAGCGTCCCGGTGCAGATCGTCATCGCGCTGCTGCTCCTGGCCTCGCTGACCTCCTGGGCGATCATGTTCTCCAAGGGGCGCGTGATCTCGCGCTCGCGCCGCGAGGCCGACCGCTTCGAGAGCCGCTTCTGGTCGGGGGACGACCTGGCGCAGCTGTACCGCGCCATCGAGTCCGCCGGCGGCGCCACCGGCATGGCCGGCATCTTCGAGTTCGGGTTCCGCGAGTTCGCGCGCCAGCGGCAGGCGAACATTGCGCCGGACCAGCTGGTGGAGGGCGCGCGCCGCGCCATGCGGGTCGCGCAGCTGAAGGAGATCGACCGCATGGAGCATGGCCTTGCGACGCTCGCCACCGTCGGCAGCACGAGCCCCTACGTGGGCCTCTTCGGGACGGTGTGGGGCATCATGGCGGCCTTCTCCGGCCTGGGTAACGTGCAGCAGGCGACGCTCGCCATGGTGGCACCCGGCATCTCGGAGGCGCTGGTGGCGACCGCGATCGGCCTGTTCGCCGCGATCCCGGCGGTCATGGGGTACAACCGCTTCGCCGACCAGGTCTCGCGGCTGGAGATCCGCTTCGATGCCTTCATCGAGGAGTTCTCGACCATCCTGCAGCGGCACGCCAGCCGCGGCAACGCGGCCACCGCGACCCCGGAGCGCTGAGTGGCCCAGACCACCCGCGGCCGGCGGCTGATGGGCGACATCAACGTCGTGCCCTACATCGACGTCATGCTGGTGCTCCTCATCATCTTCATGATCACGGCGCCGCTCCTGACCCAGGGGGTCAAGGTCGACCTGCCCAGGGCGGCTGCGGAACCTCTGCCGCCGCAGAAGATCCAACCGCTCGTGTTGTCGGTGGACCGTGCCGGGCGGATGTACCTTAACCTCGGGGGTAAGGCGCAGGAGCCGCTCGATGAGAACGCCGTGGCGATGCGTGCGCAGGCGGTGCTGCGCCGCGAGCCGCAGACCCCGGTGCTGGTCAAGGCCGATAACGCGGTTGCCTACGGGCGCGTGGTGCAGGCGATGGTGATCCTGCAGCATGCCGGGGCCACGAAGCTGGGCTTCATCACCGAGCCGCCGCCGCCTGCCGCGCCGCGCGGCTGAAGGCGCGGTTTCGCCCTTCCATGGAGCGCCCGAGCGACCGCTGGGTATCGATCACGCTGTCGGTGCTGATGCACGGCGCGATCGTGGGCCTCCTGGTGTACGGCTGGATGATGTTCCGCAGCCCGCCGCGGCCGGCGCCGACGCTCGCGATCGAGGCGACGGTGGTGGATGCGCGGACCCTGAGGGGTACCGAGAAGCCGACACCGGAGGCGCCGCCGGCCGCCGCACCCGAGCCCCCGCAGCCGCAGGCGGCGCCGGAGCCCGAGGGGCCACCGGAACCGACCGCCGAGGAGCTCGCCCGCCGCGACGCCGCGCGCAAGGCGCAGGCCGAGGCGCAGGCCCAGCAGGCCGCCGCGGCGAAAGCCCAGGCCGAGGCCGCCGCCGAAGCCAGGCGGCAGGACGACCAGAAGAAGGCCGATGCGAAGCGCAAGGCCGAGGAGCAGAAGAAGGCGGACGAGCAGAAAAAGGCTGAGGCCGCGAAGAAGGCGCAGGACGACGCGCTCGCCAGGCAGCAGGCGCAGGAGGCGAGCGACGACCTCAAGCGCAGCATCGCCGCCGAGGAGGGCGCCAGGGCGCGCGCAGGCCCGGCGCTGGCGAGCTGGCAGGCGAAGATCGCGGCCGCGATCACTCACGCCTGGCAGCGCCCGGACACGGCGCGTCCCGGCATAGAATGCGTACTCAAGGTGACCCAGGTTCCCGGAGGGCAGGTGACCAACGTGGAGATCGGCCAGTGCAACGGAGATGCGGCGGTGCGCGAGTCGATCCAGACGGCCGTGTACCGGGCCTCCCCGCTGCCGGCGCCGCCGGACCCGGCGATCTTCGACCGCAACCTCGTCATCAACTTCAAACCGGACTGAGCATGGGACCACTGGCTGACTTCATGGACCGATTCCAGCGCGCCGGGGCGGCCGCGGTGCTGCTCGCACTTGCGCTCCTGGGCACACCGCGTGCGCAGGCTGCCCTCGAGATCGAGGTGACCTCGGGGGTACGCGACCCGATCCCCATCGCGGTCGTGCCCTTCGGGCGCCCGGCGACAGACCCGGGGCTCGACGTCGCCCAGGTCGTGCAGCACGACCTGGAGGGCAGCGGCCGCTTCCGCGGCATGCCCCGCGATCGCATGCCCGCATCCCCGAGCCGGGTCGAGGACGTGGTGGCCTCCGCGTGGAAGGGCGCGGGCGGGGACTACGTGGTCCTTGGCCGCCTCACCGCCCTCGACGGCGGCTCCTACGCGGTCGACTTCGACCTCGTGAACACCCTCACGGGGGCCAAGCTCACCAGCGGCCGCTTCACCGGGGGTCCGGGGGCGCTGCGCAATGCGGCCCACCGGGTGAGCGATGCCGTGTACCTGAAGATCCTCGGCGTGCGCGGGGCCTTCGCGACGCGCATCGCCTACGTCGAGGTCGACGGCTCACCGCCCGCCCAGACCTACCGCCTCTTCGTCGCCGATGCCGACGGGGCGAACCAGCAGAAGATCCTCGAGTCACGCTTCCCGCTGATGTCGCCCACCTGGTCGCCGGACGGGCAGTTCCTGGCCTACGTGTCGTTCGAGACCAAGCACTCGGCCGTGTACGTGCAGCAGGTGCGTACCGGTGAGCGCCGCCAGGTGTCGGCGCGGGCGGGCATCAACGGCGCGCCCGACTGGTCACCGGATGGCAAGAAGCTCGCGCTCACCCTGGGCGGGAGCGGGGGCAACCCCGACATCTACATCCTCGACCTCGCGAGCCAGACCCTGACCCGCGTCACCGACGATCCGGCCATCGACACCGAGCCGGTGTGGTCCCCGGACGGGCGCTCGCTGTACTTCACCTCCGACCGCGCCGGCTCGCCGCAGATCTACCAGATCGGCATCCAGGCGGGCGCGCGCCCGAAGCGCATCACCTTCGGCAGTTCCTACAACGCCCGCCCGCGCATCTCCCCGGACGGCACGCTCCTGGCGATGGTGTCCCTGGAGGGCGGCGGCTACCGCATCGCGGTCCAGGAGCTCGCCAGCGGCAACGTGCGTGCGCTGTCCCACGGGCGCCTCGACGAATCCCCGAGTTTTGCCCCCAATGGCGTTACACTTATCTTCTCGGAGCGTGACGGCGGGCGCGGCGAGCTTGCGACCGTCTCCACCGACGGACTGACGGGCCTGCGCCTGAAGGCGTCCGAGGGAGAGATCCGGGAGCCGGCCTGGGGTCCATTCATCCCCTGAAGGTACCGGCACTGATGTACATGCGGAGGAATGTCGAGATGGTGGAGAAACGACCGATGCAACGCGGATTCATCCTGCTCGTGATGGCAGCGCTCCTGGCCCTGTCCGGCTGCGCCAGCAAGCACGCCAAGCCCGACGCCAGCGCCGGTGCGCAGGGGCAATCGTCCGCCGGGACGGCCAGCACCGATGCCGCCGGCGGCGCCGGCGCGGCGGCGGGCGGCCTGGGACCCGACGACGAGACCCAGGGCCCGCAGGCGGGGCTCCTGGCAACCCGCATCGTGTACTTCGACTTCGACAGCAGCGAGATCAAGGGCGCGGCCACCGAGCTGGTCGCCGCCCATGCCAAGTACCTCGCCACCCACGGCGGCACGCGCGTGCGCCTCGAAGGGCACACTGACGAGCGCGGCTCGCGCGAGTACAACATCGGCCTCGGTGAGCGCCGGGCACAGGCCGTGCGGCGCGCACTGCTGCTGCAGGGCGCCACCGACGCGCAGATCACCACCGTGAGCTATGGCGCAGAGCGGCCGGCGGTCACCGGCCACGACGAGGCAGCGTGGGCCAAGAACCGCCGCGTCGAGATCGTCTACCTCGCATTGCCCGCCGGCGCGGCGAAGTAGGGTTCCAGGATGATGAGGATGCCGATGCGCGCAAGTCTCCCGGTCCTGTCCCTGTGTGCGCTCCTGTCCGGCTGCGCCACGACACCCGAGGAGGACCCGGTGCAGCAGAAGCTCACCGACCTCGACGGGCGTACCGACCGGCTCGAGCGCGGCGTGCAGAACCAGGTCGCCCAGTCCCAGCGCGTCGATGAGCTGCAGGCCCAGGTGCGCGAGCTCCAGGGCCGCATCGACGAGCTCGAGCACGGCCAGGCCAACCTCGCCAAGCAGCAGCGCGACCTGTACTCGGACCTCGACAAGCGCATCAGCGGGGGCGCAGGAGCAGCGGCTGCGGGTGGCGCTACCGCCGGCGCCGCCGCGGGTGCCGGCCCTGCCGATGCGCCGCCGGCGGCGGGCGACGCCGGGGCGTCGTCCACCGAACAGGCCGTGTACCAGCAGGCCTTCGATGCGCTCAAGGCCGGCAGCTATTCGCTCGCGATCACCGGCTTCAAGGACTTCCTGTCCACCTATCCGCAGAGCCCGCTCGCCGAGAACGCCCAGTACTGGCTCGGCGAGGCCTACTACGTGAACCACGACTACGACTCGGCCGGCGGCGCCTTCCGCACCGTGCTCAAGAAGTGGCCGGATTCGCGCAAGGCGCCCGATGCGCTCCTGAAGCTCGGGTACACGCAGTTCGCGCAGAAGCAGTACCCGCAGGCGAAGCAGACGCTGACCGACGTGACGCAGAAGTACCCCGGGAGCGATGCCGCCAAGCTCGCCCAGGACCGGCTGAAGAAGATCCCCGCGCAATAACCTCCGAGGCCGGGCGTGCCAAGCGGGCGCGCCCGATGCAACCGCCACCGTGAATGCCACGCGGCTGAAGATCACCGAGGTCTTCCACTCGCTCCAGGGGGAGGCCGACACGGTCGGCCTCCCGACCGTGTTCGTGCGCCTCACCGGCTGCCCGCTGCGCTGCCAGTACTGCGACACGGCCTACGCCTTCCATGGCGGAGAGTGGCGGGACGTGCCCTCGATCGTGGCGCAGGTGCGGGAGTTCGGCACGCCGTTCGTGTGCGTGACCGGCGGGGAGCCGCTGGCACAGCGAGGCTGCGCGGAGCTCCTCCACGCGCTGTGCGAGGCGGGCCTGCGCGTCTCGCTCGAGACCAGCGGCGCGATGTCCCTGGAGCCGGTGGATTCCCGCGTGGTGAAGGTCGTCGACCTCAAGACCCCGGGGTCCGGCGAGGAGCGGCGCAACCGCTACGAGGAGCTCGAGCGCCTGAACGGCCAGGACCTCGTGAAGTTCGTGATCTGCGGGCGCCACGACTACGAGTGGAGCCGCCAGCAGCTTCGGGAGCGCCGCATCGCCGAGCGCTGCACCGTGCTCTTCTCCCCGAGCCACGAGGAGCTGCCGGCCCGCGAGCTCGCCGACTGGATCCTGGCCGACCGCCTGCCGGTGCGCTTCCAGATCCAGCTCCACAAGTACCTGTGGGGCAACGTGCCGGGCAAGTGATGCCAAGCCGGTCTGCCGTGGTGCTGCTCTCGGGCGGCCTCGACTCCGCCACCGCGCTCGCGATCGCGCGCGCGCAGGGGTTTCGCACGCATGCGCTGTCGGTGGCCTACGGCCAGCGCCACAGCGCCGAGCTCGACGCCGCAGCCCGGGTCGCACGGTCCCTCGGTGCCCACGAGCACCGCCTCATGCGGGTCGACCTTGCCGGCATCGGCGGCTCGGCGCTCACCGACCCCGCGATCGCGGTCCCGGAGAGCCCGACGACCGGCATTCCCGTGACCTACGTGCCGGCGCGCAACACGCTCATGCTGTCGCTTGCCCTCGGGTGGGCCGAGGTGCTCGGGGCGCGCGACCTCTTCATCGGGGTGAACGTGCTCGACTCCAGCGGCTACCCGGATTGCCGGCCCGCGTTCATCGCCGCCTTCGAGTCGCTGGCGGGCCTTGCCACCAAGGCGGGCGCGGAGGGTGCGCACTTCACGATCCATGCGCCGCTCATCGAGCTCACCAAGGGTGAGATCATCCGCGAGGGGACGCGCCTGGGCGTCGACTACGCGCTCACGGTGTCCTGCTACCAGGCCGACCGCGAGGGTCGCGCGTGCGGGCGCTGTGACTCGTGCCGGCTGCGCCGCGCCGGTTTCGAGGCCGCAGGGCTTCCCGATCCGACGCGCTACGCCTAGCTGGCGCCGGGGACGGCGCGGCCGGCGGCCCGGGTGCACACGAGGTACACCGGGATCCCCGACACGGCGAGGACCATGCCGAGCGCCAGTTCCAGCGGGCGCGCGCTGTAGAGCAGCCCGACGCAGTAGAGGACCGCGAGCACGGCGGCGGCCACGACGGAGCGTGAGGCCGGCGCCGCTCCGAGGCGCCTCAGCCGCATGACCGCGATCGCCGAGGTCACGTAGACCGGCAGCGTGAGATAGACCGCTACCGTGATCAGGAGCTCGAACAGCTTCGCGACCGAGCCCGAGTAGCTCAGGAGCAGGATCGCGCTCGCGACGATGCCGGCGAGCACCAGGGCACGGGCGGGCGCATGGTGGGCGTTCTCGCGCGCGAGCCAGCGGGGGAAGGCGCCGTGCTGGGCGAGGGTGCCGGTGACCTCCCCGACCACCAGGGTCCAGCCGTTCAGGGCCCCGAGCCCGCTGATCAGCACGAACGCCGCCAGCACGCCGCCCCAGTGCCCGGCGAGCAGCCGCTCGAACAGGTCCGCGAACGGGGCGCTGGAGCGCGCGAGCTCGTCCTGCGGGATCAGCAGCAGCGGCACCACCGAGATGCCGATGTAGAGCGCGGCGGCGATCAGGGTGCCGGCGAGCGTGGCGCGCGGGATGTTGCGCTCGGGGTCGACCACGCGCATGGCGGGTATGGTGGCGCACTCGATCCCGAGCATGGCGAACAGCGTCTGCGTCGATACCGCGATCACGTCGTGGAGCGAGCCCGGCGTCGTCGGCACGTGCTCGCGGTAGAGGCCGGGCTGCCTGAAGAGGATCCACAGGCCCAGGAGCACCACGGCGATCTGCGGCAGCACCTTGAGCAGCGTGGTCAGCACCTGCACCCAGCCGGCGGTGCGCGCGCCGCGCAGGTTCACCAGCACGAACAGCCAGATCAGGCCGAGCGCGCATACCGGCGGCAGGAGCGGGTTCGCCTTCAGGGCGGGCACGAAGTAGATGACGTAGCCCACCACGCCGATGGCGATGGCCGCGTTCGCGACCCACACCGACACCCAGTAGCACCACATGCCCACGAACGCGGTGGCGGGGCCGAAGGCCCGCAGCGTGTAGTCGTAGGGCCCGTCGTCCTGGGGAAACCGCCGGGCGACGGTCGCGTACACCAGGGCAACGCACAGGCAGCCGACCACGGTAAGCCCCCAGCCGGTGAGGGCATTGAGGCCGTAGGGGGCGAGCGATGCGGGCATCATGAAGATGCCCATGCCGATGATGTTGCCGACCACCAAGGCGGTGGTCATCCCGAGCCCCAGGGTGCGCGCGGTGCTCAAGCCTCCGCCAGCGCCTCGGTGAGCGCGGTGCGCAGCATCCCGGTCGCCTCGTCCACCTGGGCGCGGCTCACCATGAGCGGCGGGATGAAGCGCAGCGTGCTGGTCCCGCAGGACAGGAGGATGAGGCCGTTGTGGTAGGCGCGGGTGAGCACCCGCTGGCACAGGGCGGTGGCCGGCTTGCGCGAGGCGCGGTCGGTGATCAGTTCGCAGCCGATCATGAGCCCCTTGCCACGCACGTCGCCGATGCACTCGAAGTCGCGCTGCAGCTCGCGCAGCCGGCCCATGAAGTACTCCCCGACGGTCGCGGCGTTTGCCGCGAACTCGCCCTGCACCAGGTCCAGGGTGGCGAGCGCCGCCGCGCAGCAGATCGGGTTGCCGCCGTAGGTGTTGCCGTGCGCGCCGCGCTTCCACTTCTCCATGAGCGGCCGGCGGGCGACCACCATCCCGATCGGCAGGCCCGAGCCGAGCCCCTTGGCAAGCGTCATGATGTCCGCCTTCACCCCGAAATGCTCGCTGGCGAACATCCTGCCGGTGCGGCCGATGCCGCTCTGCACCTCGTCGAAGATCAGGAGGATGCCGTGCCGGTCGCACAGCGCGCGCAGGCCCTGCAGGAACCCGTCGGGGGGCACGAGGTAGCCGCCCTCGCCCTGGATGGGCTCGATGAGGATCGCGGCGACCTCGCTCGCCGGCACGTTGCAGGCGAACAGTACGTTCTCGATGTACTCCAGCACCGCGCGCCCCTGGTCCGCGCCTGCAAAGAGCGGCCGGTAGCTGTTGGGGTAGGGCACGTGGGTCACCCCGGGCATGGTCGGGAAGAATCCGGCCTGCTGGGTGTACTTGCTGGCGGTGAAGCTTAAGGATCCCATGCTGCGGCCGTGGAAGCCGCCGAGGAAGCCGATGAAGCGCGGCCGGCCCGTCACGTAGCGGGCAAGCTTGAGGGCACCCTCGACCGACTCGGTGCCGCTCTGGCACAGCAGCACCTGCACCGGCTCCCCGAGCGGGTTCAGCTCGTTGATGCGCTCGGCGAGGCGCGTCATGCGCTCGTGCCAGTAGTCGCTCGAGATGTGCAGGAACTCGTCCGCGGCGTCCTTGATCGCCTGTACGACCTGCGGGTGCGAGTGGCCGGTGCTGCACACGGCGATGCCGGCGGCGAAGTCCAGGAAGCGGTTGCCGTCGACGTCCCACACTTCGGTGCCGCGGCCCTTGGCGATCACGAACGGGTAGTCACGCGGGTAGGAGGGCGAGCTTACGGCGCGGTCGCGCGCGAGCAGCGCCTGTGCCTTCGGTCCCGGCAGCGGGGTGCGGATGTGGGCTGAGGACATGGGAGGCTTCCTTTAAGTCTGCGGAGTGATCCGGATGGTGAGGGTGCTGCTGTGGGCCCGCTCGGTGTCGGCCTGGAGCTTGCGCAGCACCTCGAGGTCGGAGGCTTGCGGGGGCGGCAGCGTCTCGATGCGCGCCGCGCGCTTGAGCGGCCACCCGGTGGCCTCGCACGCGGCCTCCGCGGTGACGCCGGGGTAGAGCGCCGTGAGCTCGAGCTCCTCGGTCTCCGGGTGGGGCCGCAGGATCCCGAAGTCCGTGATGACCGCGCGCGGGCCGCCGCCGGGGAAGCCCGACCGGCGCCGCTCGCCCGAGCCGCCCAGGTAGCCGACGCTGGTCATGAAGTCCAGCCGCGCGACGAAGCTGCGCGGGGACTGCTTCATGATGATGAGGGTCTCGCGCGCATGGGTCGCGATCTCAGGTGCGCCGCCGGAGCCGGGCAGGCGCACCCTGGGGGCCGTGTAGGATCCGATGACCGTGCTGTTGAGGTTGCCGAAGCGGTCGATCTGGGCGGCGCCCAGGAAGCCGAAGTCCACCCGGCCGCGCTGCAGGTAGTGCGCGAACACCTCCGGCAGCGGCACGACGGCGGTCGCGGTGTCGGCAAGCTCGCCATCGCCGATCGACAGCGGCAGCACGCGCGGCTTCGTGCCGACCGTGCCGGACTCGTAGATGAGCACCAGGTCCGGGGCGTGCGTGCGGCGGGCGAGGTTGCAGGCGGCACTCGGCAGCCCGATGCCGACGAAGCACACTGCCCCATCACGCAGCTGGCGCGCCGCAGTGACGGTCATCATCTCGTCGGCGGTGTAGGGGGCGCTCACGCGGCGACCCCGAGGCGCTGCAGCAGCTGGGCGTGGTCGCGCGAGCCGTGGATGTGCTCATCCAGCCAGCGCGTGAAGGTTGCGCGTTCGCGGGCAATGTCGTCCCAGGCCACGTAGAAGCGGTTGTCGCGCTCGTAGCAGCCGGCCGCGTACGAGGGGTGCGCGCCGCCGGCAACGACGCTGACGGCCGTGATCATCCACGCCGGGAGCACCACGGCATTCAGGTCCGCCCCGAAGCGCTCGACCTGGGCTTCGACCGTGACCAGGAGCGTGCGGGCGGCGAGCGCCGCCTCGCGCGCAGCCCCGGTGATGCCGCGGATCAGGACGTTGCCGCCCGCATCGACGGCCTGCGCATGGATGATCGTGACGTCCGGGTTGAGGGCCGGTATCGCCAGCAGGTTCGCCCCCGTGAACGGGCAGCGCAGCTCGGCGGCCGGCGCCGCCGCGGCGCGGTCGAGGTCGGTGGGCGCGTAGTGGCGCAGGAGCCCGAAGGGCAGGCCGCTGGCGCCGGCCTGGTAGGCCACCGCCATCTGTGCATGCGTGCGCTCGGTCACCGCCAGCGGCTGCGGCCAGCCCTTCTCGATGGCATCCCGCAGCCGGTAGAGCGAGCCCACGCCGGGGTTGCCGCCCCAGGAGAAGGTGAGGGACGTGGCGCAGCCGGCCCCGATCATCTGGTCGTGGATCAGGTCGGGGGTCATGCGGATGAGGTGCAGGCCGCGCCGGCGCTGGCGGATGATCTCGTGCCCGGCGGCGAAGGGGATCAGGTGGGTGAAGCCCTCGAGCGCGATGCTCGCCCCGTCCTGGACGTGGCGCGCGATGGCCTCGGCGAGCGCGATGACGGGCATGGCTACTCGACGACCGTCTGCGACTGCTCGCGCAGGTACTGCGGCAGGTAATAGAAGGAACCGATGGCCTTGCCGGTGCTCCCCGAGCCTTTCCAGCCGCCGAAGGCCTGGTACCCGGGCCATGCCCCGGTGGTCGCACCCTGCGGACGGTTCGCGTAGGTGGTGCCGGCCTGGATGTGCCCGTTGAACCACTCCACCTCGTCGGCGCTGCCGTAGAAGCCGGCCGTGAGCCCGAGCGGTGTCGAGTTGGCGAGGTGCATCGCGGCCTCGCGCGAGTCGACCCGGTGCAGCATGAGGATCGGCAGGAACATCTCCTCCTGCCACAGCGGATGCGTCAGCGGCGCCTCGGCGAGCGTCGGGCGCACGTAGTAGCCGGCCGCGAGCGGTCCTTCGCGCAGGGCCTCACCGCCGCTCACGATGCGGGCGCCATGCGAGCGCAGCTGTGCGACGTAGCGCTGGTAGCCCTCGTACCCCGAGGCGGTCGTGACCGGGCCGAGCCAGTGCTCGCGCCGGGTGGGCTCCCCGATGCGCAGGGCCGCCATCTGCTCGGTGAGCTGGGCGGCGAGGGCGTCCGCGACCTTCTCGTGCACGTACAGGCGCGAGAGTGCCGAGCATTTCTGGCCGCCCATGCCAAACGCCGAGCGCACGATGCCGAGCGCGGCGCGCCCGAGGTCCGCGCGCTCGGTCACGATGCAGGCGTTCTTGCCGCCCATCTCGGCGATGCAGGGACGCGGGTAGGGCGGGGACTGCAGGGTGCGGAGGATCCCCATGCCGACCTCGTGCGAACCGGTGAAGGTCACACCCGCGGTCAGGGGGCTGCCGATGAGTGCGGCCCCGGTCGTGCCACCTGGCCCGCTGAGGAAGTTGAACACCCCCGGCGGCAGGCCTGCATCCCGCAGGCAGTCGGCGAACAGCCGGACGGCCCAGGGGGTGGCGCTCGCCGCCTTCGCGACGACGGTGTTGCCGGTGATGAGGGCCGCGGCGGTGGGACCCGCCGTGAGTGCGAGGGGGAAGTTGAACGGGGCGATCACCACCCAGGGGCCGTAGGGCTTGAGGACGCTGCGGTTGTGGGACGCCCAGCCGGCCAGCGGATCATCCGGCAGCGTGCGGTCGTAGGCACCCTGGCGCTCAAACTCCTGCGTGTAGACCGTGAAGAAGTCCGCGCTCTCCTGGGCCTCGCCTAGGGCCTCCATGCGGTTCTTGCCGACCTCCAGGCACAGCGCGGCGGCGAGGTCGTAGACACGTTCCTCGATGAGCTCAGCGACGCGCCGCATCAGCCGGGCGCGCTCACTCACCGGGGTCGCCCGCCACGCAGGCCACGCCGCGGTGGCGGCCTTAAGTGCCTCGGACGCATCCGCCGGGGTTGCCGCGGCGAACTCGCCGAGGACCTCCTGCGTGTTGGCGGGATTGGTCTTGGTGAAGTAATGCTGTGCCGCGCGGTCCTGCCCGCCGATGTGGAGCAGGTAGCGCCCGCCAAGCTGCGCGCGGACGCGCTCCACCGCCGCATCGAAGCTGGCATGCAGGGCCGCCGGCGGCTCGAACATGGTGGCATAGGTCAGTTTGAAGCTCATGCAGGGACCTCGGCATCCAGCGTGGCGGCGAGCCGGCTCAACAGTCGCTCCAGCAGCGCGAGCGCGCGCGCCAGATCCTCGGGGGTGATGACCAGCGGCGGCGCCAGCAGGATCAGGTTGCCGCGGGCCGCGAACGAGACATCCGCGCGCAACGCCTCCCGCAGCAGCTCCTGCAGCTTGGGGTGCATCTGCGGCCAGGGCGCGAGCGGGGCGCGCGTCGCGCGGTCGCGCACGAGCTCGACGACCGCAAACAGCCCGTCACCGCCGCGGACGTCCCCGATGAGGGGCTGGCGCTTCTTGAGCTCGAGCAGCCGCTCATACATCTGGCGTCCCAGGTCGCGCGAGCGCTCGATCAGGCCCCCGGTGGCGTAGGCCCTGAGGGCCGCGACGCCCGCGGCGCACGACAGCGGGTGTCCGGAGTAGGTGAGGCCGGTCATCAGCGTTTCCTGCTCGAGGGCGCGCGCCACCTCGGGTGCGACCACGACGGCGCCGAGCGGTGCGTGCGCACCCGTCAGCCCCTTGGCGAGCGTCATGAGGTCCGGGCGGTTCTCGCGCCCGTAGCGCTGCCAGGCAAACCATTCCCCGCAACGCCCGAAGCCGCTCATGACCTCATCGGCGATGAGGAACACCCGGCGGTCGCGGGTCAGGCGCCGTAGCGCCGGCCAATAATCGGGCGGGGCGACGATGCCGTTGGTGCCGGCGTTGGGCTCCATGAGCACCGCCGCGACTTCCGCGGCGCCCTCTTGATCGATCGCCTCGGCGACGCTGCCGGCGGCAGCGCCCGCGCACGCCTCCGGCGAGGTGGTTCCGAAGGGACAGCGGTAGGCATAGGGCGGCGGTACGTGGCGCACGCGGTAGCTCGCGGCATCGGCCTGGCTCGACGTGCGCGAGTCCCCGGAGAGCGCCATCGCGGCGTAGCTGGCGCCGTGATACGAGCGGTCGCGCGTGATGATCCAGCCGCGCGGCTTCCCGGCCGCCTGGCGCGCGAACTTGACGGCGTGCTCGTTGCCATCCGCGCCGCCCAGGGTGAAGAACACGCGTCCACCCTCGAAGCCGCTGCGCTCCAGGAGGTCCTGCGCGAGCTGCGCACGCGGGCCCGCGCCCCAGGCACTCGTCACGAAGCACAGCTCCCCGGCCTGGGCGCGCAGGGCGGCGATCAGGTCCGGGTGCTGGTGGCCGAGGTTGCTGCACTCGGCGAGGCTGCTCATGTCGAGGATGGCGCGCCCGTCTGCGGTCAGGAGGTGGGCTCCGCGCCCGCCTACGACGGTCGGCGCATTCCAGTCGCCCTGGCGGCACCAGGTATGCAGTACGGTCTGGGATTCGGGCAGCATGGGTATCCGCTTTCTCTGCCCGTCAGAAGCCAGCGAGCGAGCTCCAAGCCCGCAAATTTAGGCTGTGCGCGTCGGCGGCGTCAAACCGCGACCCGGAGCGTCGAGAACGATTCTAGAAGCCGGCCTTCGTCTGACGGGTACGCCAGGCCCAGCCTCTGAGGCGGCCGGAGCAAGTGCGTGCGCGGCTAATGGAGGTCCGAAGGCCGGGGGCTGCGCTCTTCAGCGAACATGCGCAGTGCGAAGCGCCCTGCCTCGGTGTCGCGGAAGCGCAGGATCTCCCCGCGCATTGCCGGGGGCACGGTTTCAAGGGCTGGCTGGACCGCGCGGCACTGCGTGGGCAGCAGCACGGGCGCGGCCAGCGCCGCAAACGTCAGGTCCGCCGCGGTGAAGCGCTCTGCGGCCAGGAACCGACGCCCATCGCGAAGCTTGTCGTCGACCTGCCGGAAGACCTCCTGGATGCGTCCCAACGAGCGCTGGGCACTCGCCGGTGAGATCCGGTAGCCCGAGGCAACGAGGCGGACTGCCAACGGTGCGATCACGGCAAGCAGGCGTGCCTCGATCCGGGGCGCATCACGCGACCACAGCTCGCGCAGCAGCTGCCTCTGGGGCAGCAGGTGCTGGTAGGCCCAGCGCCGCGTGTGCGGGCCCAGCTCGGTGTCAAACCACTCCTCGAGCGCGGCCACCTCGCACCGGTGCGCAGCCTCGCGCGGGTAGAGTAGCCCGCCTCCCAGGGCGTCATCGGCGTGCATGAGGATTTCCGTCGAGTCGACGAGCCGGTTGCGTCCGGCCAGCATCACCGGGACGGTACCCGGGTCCTTGCGTTGGGTCGCCAGGCGATGGAACAGTGGCGCGTGTGGCTCCTCGTGGTAGGGGAAGTTGATCCGATCGAGCGCCCACCGGGCCTTTTCGCAGAAGTGGCTGAGTGGAATCGTAATGAGCCGGGCCGGGATCGGGGCGTCCGTGTTCATGAGACCCTCTGGCGGTACTACGGCGGTGGTGCACTGGACCCGGGAAGTCCGGTCATCGGGGGTTTATAAGCGAGCTGCGCCCGGCGGTCCATTCAACCCGGGTCTCTCAGAGGAACCGCGGTTTCGTGTCGCACGACCGTAACACCGGGCTCTCAAGTTGGGGGGAACACCAGCGGCCAGCCGCACTGGGGTGGTCGATGGCGCAGTACGGGCAGGAAAGTCGACCACTAGGGCAGGCAACGGCGGGTGCAGGAAGTACAGCGGGGCCAGGGCCTTGCTGGGGGCAGTGCTCATTGCCCCTGATTCGCCAGGCTTCGCGACGCAGGACGCCGACGGGACGCTGGCGATCTTTTTCATCGATGTCGAGGGCGGCCAGGCCACCCGCCTCGTCACTCCGGGCGTCACGCGTTGCTGGTGGACAGCGGTGGGCATGCGCCATCTGGGGCGGCGGAGCTGAACTGTCCGCCGTCTCAGATCGCCAACCTGGGTGACGGCAGCTCGTAGTGGATCAAGCGGGTGCCGGGGAGGGACGGGTCCTTCAGGGTCCTCAACACCAGGACGGGGCGAAATCCTACGGGTCGCCGGCCCGATGAATGGGTGTTTGCACAGCTTCCGCACGCGATTGCGCAGGGGGCGCGCAGTAACGCAACAGGGCCTCTACCGCGTCGCCGTGCTCGCGCCCGATCTCGGGCGCGAGGCGCACCGACTCGCGGAGATCACCGTCCCCGGCGGCCTGCTCCAGGCGCCTGCTCAGGCTTGCGACCCGCGAAGCGCCAACGTTCGCACTGCTGGACTTGAGTACGTGCGCCGCGCGTCGGGCGCCCTCGAGATCCGGCGCATCGAGGGCTCGATTGAGGTCGCGCAGGATTTCGCGGGAGGAGCCCACGTAGGCCTGGATCAACCTTCCCAGGAGATTGGGCGATCCGGCCGCCTGCATCTTGAGGACCTGAGCCAGGGCGGCCTCGTCGATGATCGCGGTGCCCTGGAGTGCTGGCGCCTGCGGTGGCCTGGAGGTCGCACGGTCGAGCACCGCCCGGAGTTCTTCGATGGTGAAGGGTTTGCTGAGATAGTCATCCATGCCCGCAGCCCTGCAACGCTCGGCGTCGCCCTTAAGGGCATTGGCGGTGAGTGCGATCACGCGGGCCGCGGGCCGCCCCTCCAGCGACTCCCAGTCTCGCAGTCGCTGGGTCGTCGCGTAGCCGTCCAGCTCCGGCATCTCGCAATCCATGAGCACCGCGTCGTAGGCGCGCTCCGCGAGCATCTCCAGCGCACGGTGGCCGCTGTTGGCCCAGTCGCTCTCGACGCCGAGGGTCTGAAGCATGGCACACGCCACTTCATGGTTCACCGGGTTGTCCTCGACCAGGAGCACGCGCTGGCCGCGGACTGTCGAGGGCGGCGGGCCTTCGCCCGCCGGGGCAGTGGGGACCTCCGGCGTCGGTCCGTTGAGGAGGGGCGCGCCGCGGGCGTTCGCGAGCAAGCCCTTCAAGGCCGACTTCAGCCCGCTGCGTCGCAGCGGCTTGCTCTGCCATGCAATCGGCGCGCGCACCACCGATGTCGTCTTGGGCTCGTTGACTCCCGTATGGGTCACCAGGACCGGGATGTCCGCAAAGGCATCGGAGCCGCGAAGTGCCTCGATCGCCTCGGCGATGCCCGCCTGCGACAGATGTGCGTCGAGGATCAGCGCGTCGAACTCCCCTTCGAACGCCCGGCGCAGGCGCACCTTGGCGGCGGCCAGGGAGTCCACCTCGGTCACGATGGAACCCCAGCTCGTGAGGTGCTCACGGAGCATCCGACGTGCCGGCTCGCTCGCTTCGATCAGGAGGAAGCGCAGGGTGGCGAACTCGGAAGTACTGCGCTCCCGGTGCGCCGTGCGATCAACCGCAAGCGGTACGCAGAAATGGAAGCGCGAGCCGGCTCCGGGACTGCTTTCGACTCCGATGGTGCCGCCCATGAGTTCGACGAGCTGCTTGCAGATCGCCAGTCCGAGGCCCGTGCCGCCGGTGGCGCGCCGGTTGCCGGAGCCGCGGGCCTGCACGAAGGATTCGAAGATCGCCTCGCGGTCTGCGGCCTCGATCCCGATGCCCGTATCGCAGACTTCGAAGGTGAAGTTGGTGTTCTCGATGGAGGGCTGGGAACGCACGCGCACCACGATCTCGCCGCGATCTGTGAACTTCACCGCGTTCCCGACGAGGTTGAGTATGACCTGGCGCAGGCGCAGGCTGTCCCCGTAAACGGCGGTGTCCAGGTCGTAGGGGATGTCGCACAGCAACTCGAGGCCCTTGCTCTGGGCGCGCTCGGCCATGATCTCGAGTGAGTCTTCGATCATCTCCCGCACGCAGAAGCGGCTCTTCTCGAGCTCGAGCTTCCCGGCCTCGATCTTCGAGAAGTCCAGGACGTCATTGATCAGCTGCAGGAGCGCCCGGCCCGACTCGTGGATTACCACCGCGTAGCGTCGCTGCCGGTCCTCGAGCGTGGTGGAGTGCTGCAGGAGGTCCGCCATGCCCAGCACGCCGTTCAGTGGCGTGCGGATCTCATGGCTCATGCGTGCCAGGAAGTCACCCTTGGCACGGCTCGCCTCCTCGGCGAGTCGCACCGAGGTTTGCGTCTTGGTGAGGAGCGCCTCCAGCTCCTGGGTGCGCTCCCGGAGGCGTCGCTCAAACTCCTTCTTGAAGGCGCGAAGGTTACGATCTGCCGACTGACATTCGTTGATCAGCGCGTTGATCTGCTCCTGCAGCCCATCGAGTTCTCCGCCGTTACCGATCTCGAGCCGCGCGCGCAAGTCGTGAGCTTCCAGGATGCGGCGGATCCCCTGGGCCGTCTCCTCGATCGGCCGGTGCAGGCGCGTGCGCAGGATGCGAACCATGACGATCCAGGCAAGCAGGCCGCCGGCGGCGAGCACCAGGAAAAAGCCCGCGGAGCGGTAGGCAACCGGCGCGAGGATGTCCGCCGTCCGCAGGCGGACGCGCAGGAACTGGGGTGCTGAATCGGGGGCATCGATCCGTAACTCGCGCACGGCTTCGGTGACCGGGAAGGCCCCCGGTTGCAGCGGTGCGGCGTGGGATTTGTCCTTCTGGGAAAGTACGTCCACGGCGGCAACCGCGGGGTCGGCGCCGAGGGCGCTGAGCGCCTGTATTGCGGCCGGGTCGTCCCGGCCGCCCTGGGCGATCGCAGCGGCGGCGGCCTTCGCCTGCGCCTCGATGCGCATCGTGGCCTGATGCCAGCCGTACTCGAGCCCCAGGGTCACCTGGAGCACCGCAGCACCCAGCACGAGGCTCGCGAGCGTCAGACTGACGCGCAGATGCAGCGATCTGCGCCCGCGCACACCGGAGGAGGGCATCAGGAGTGCCCGTGGCGTCGTGCGGGGGCCGCAGCGGTGACCGGCTCAGCCGGTCCCCGAGCGCCGCTCCCGGGTCCGTTAAGGTCGAACCCCGCGTTCATCAGCAGTTCGAGCTCCGCGGCCGGAACCGGCCGGCTGATCAGGTAACCCTGCGCCTCGTTGCAGCCCTGCCGTCGCAGGCACGCAAGTTGTTCTGCGGTTTCAACGCCCTCGGCGATCACCGTCAGCTTCAATTCCCGCGCCAAAGCGATGATCGCGGCGCAGATCGCGTTGCCATCGTCGGTACGGTCAAGGTCCTTGACGAAGGAGCGGTCGATCTTCAATGCACTCACCGGAAGCTGGCGCAGGTAGCCGAGGGAGGAGTAGCCAGTGCCGAAGTCGTCGATTGCGATCGCTACACCCTGGGCACGCAGGCGACGCATGCGTGACACGGTCTCCCCGACGTTGCGCATGAGGAGGCTCTCTGTGATCTCCAGCTCGAGCCGGGAAGGATCGGTGCCGGTCTCCTTCAGCACCCGCAGCACCATGTCGACGAAGTCGGGGCGTTCGAACTGCTGGACGGAGACGTTGACGGCCACGGTCGGCGCGCGTGGGCCCTTAAGCGTCCAGCGGTGCAGCTGTGCGCAGGCTTCCCGCAGTACCCACTCCCCGAGCGGCACGATGAGCCCGGTTTCCTCGGCCACGGGGATGAAGCGGTCGGGGGTAATCGTGCCCTTCTCCGGGTGGTCCCAGCGCAGCAGTGCCTCGACCCCGGTGACCACGCCAGTGGTCAGGTCGAGCTTCGGCTGGAAGGCGAGCCGGAACTCGGCGCGCTCGAAGGCGGCGCGCATGTCGGTCTCGATCGCGAGGCGCCCAAGTGAGCGCACGGCCATCGACTGTCCGAAGTAGGCATGCCCGTTCCGGCCGCGGTCCTTGGCCAGGTACATGGCCATGTCGGCCTTGACCAGGAGGTCGTCGATTTCCGCCGAATCGCGCGGATAGATCGCGATGCCGATGCTCGGGGTCACCACCAGTTGATGGCTGCCGCAGTCGATCGGCTCGGCGAGGCAAAGCCGTAGCTCATCGGCCAGCCGCGTCGCGTCGGCTTCTTCCATAAGTCCGGTCGCCAGCAGTACGAACTCGTCACCCCCGAACCGGGCGACCTTGATCGTCCAGGACCCATTGGGACCCCCTTTCCGGGCGAGGCGGGAAAGGCGGTCGGCGACCACCCGCAGCAGGTCATCGCCAATGGCATGTCCGAGGTTGTCGTTGATGCGCTTGAAGCGGTCGAGGTCCAGGTACAGCAGCGCGGCAAGACCGTCGGCAGCCTTGACCTGCTCGAAGCTCTTGGCTGCCTCGCGCACGAAGAGCGCGCGGTTGGGAAGGCGGGTCAGGGAATCGTAGAAGGCCATGTACTCGATGCGGGCCTTCGCCTTGCGGCGCTCGGTGGTGTCGCGCGTCACGATCAGCAGCGTGCCGTCCGGCTGCGGACGGAAGCGCGCCTCGAACCAGCGCTTCTTCCCATCGCGGACATCCGCATACTCATGGGTGCGTCGGCCGGTGGGCTCTTTTGCCTCGATCGAGGCCATGAAGTTCCTCACCGCCTCCGCGAGAGCCGCAGGGTAGGCAGACTCGAGGCGGCTGCCGACGAGCGATCCCCGCGCGCCGGAGTCCGTCCCGGTGAAGTGCTCGGTGATGTATCCCTGGCGGTCGACCAGCACGCTCGAATCCGGCAGCGCCTCCAGCAGCGTGCGTATTTTTCGCTCGCTGTGCGAGAGGCTGCGCCGGTCATCCAGTGCGCGCAGCATGAAGTTGATCCGATACGGCAGGGTTGCCCACAGCACCGGCTTGTGCACGAAGTCGGTCGCTCCCGCCTCATACCCGGTTTCAATCGACTGGACGTCATCGTGTGCCGTGACCAGGATCACCGGGACGTCGGCGTGGCCGGAAGCACGGATGGCGCGACACGCCGCGTACCCGTCCTCGCCGGGAAGCTCGACGTCGAGGAGGACCAGGTCCGGCCGGAATGAGCTGAAGGCGCTCAGGCCCTCCTGCACGCTGCCGGCCATCGCGACCTCAAATCCCGCCCGCTCGAGCGTCGCCTGCGCCAGGAGGCGAAAGGTCGGATCGTCATCGATGAGCAGGATCCGCCGGGAGACCACGGTCACGAGATCCCCGGGCGGGTCGTTAGCGGGCTCACGGCCTGCCACCCGGAAATTCAGGGTTGGGCAGGCGCGGGCGCGCCCGAATTGGGTTGACTCGACACGACATATGGCAACTGAAGCGACCCTCCAGCCGGGAAGGGTAGCCTCCGGAGGTCAGGACCTGCGCGGGAGGGCGCCGCACTCTCTCCACAAGGCGCGCTCCACGACAGTCCCGCAGGGGCCATAAGCGTGAAGTGAGTCACAGCTTGGGCCGCGGAGTCGAGTCGGCCGCCGGGAACGCGTTGGCAGTGCACGGACAGCTCGCCACCGTGTGTCAGGACCCGCGGCCCACGGCCGCGGAGACAGAAGGCCGGATCCCGCCACGCCGAGGCGAGATGGCAGTGTCACGGTGCCGGGCGAGCAGCCACCGGTGATGAGGAGAGTCGGCGTTGATATGGGGCGTGACGGAATCGAACCGTCGACCAGCGGATTAAAAGTCCGATGCTCTACCGACTGAGCTAACGCCCCGGCGCGCCTGGGGCCTCGGGAGTCAGGCCGACTCCTCAAGGCGGGGCGCGCATGATACTACAGGTCCTGGGGCTCCCCGCGTATGCCGGGGAGCGCATGCCCGAGCACAATCAGATCGCGGCGCGGCTGATACTTTCGCGTCCCGGGCGTGTCGTGGAGGCCCGCGCTCGCCGCGTAGCGGTACCCGGACCGGCCTTGCGCGTCGGCGCAAAGGCCAGTTCCAGGGCTTCCGCTGCATTGTCGATCCAGCAGAACTCCAGGCTCTTGCGGGTGCTCTCCGGGATGTCCTCCAGGTCGCGCCGGTTGCGCGCGGGCAGGATGACCCGCTTGATCCCGGCGCGCGCTGCGGCGATGGTCTTCTCCTTGATGCCACCCACCGGCAGCACCAGGCCGCGCAGACTGATCTCCCCCGTCATGGCGACATCCGGCCGCACCGGTTCGGCGCGCATCAGCGAGGCGAGGGAGGTGAACATCGCGACCCCCGCGCTCGGGCCATCCTTCGGGATCGCTCCGGCCGGAACGTGGACGTGGATGTCGCTCGTGGCGAATCGCGCCGGATCGATGTCGTAGTCGGCTGCGTGGCTCTTGAGCAGGCTGAGTGCGGCCTGCGCGCTCTCCTTCATCACCTCGCCCAGCTGGCCAGTGAGGATCAGCTTGCCCGAGCCCGGGACGATGGCGGACTCGACGAAGAGGATATCTCCGCCCACCGGCGTCCAGGCGAGCCCCGTGGCCACCCCGGGGACGCTCGTGCGCTGGGCCACCTCGTTCTCGAAGCGGCGGCTGCCGAGGATGGACTCCACGTCGGCCTCATCCAGGGCGAGCACCTCGGTGCGGCCCTCGGCCACCTGCATGGCGGCGTGCCTCACGAGCGCCCCGATCTTGCGCTCGAGGCTGCGGCACCCGGCTTCGCGCGTGTAGTCGCGAATCAGCCGGCCCAGGGCCGCATCGGTGATAGTCACCTGCGCGCCGCTGAGGCCATTGGCCTTCAGCTGGCGCTCGACGAGGTAGCGCTTCGCAATCTGGAGCTTCTCTTCCTCCGTGTAGCCGTTGAGTTCGATGATCTCCATGCGGTCGCGCAACGGGGCGGGAATCGTGTCGAGCACGTTGGCGGTCGCGATGAACAGCACGCGGCTCAGGTCGAAGGGCTGCGCGATGTAGTTGTCGCGGAACGTGGAGTTCTGTTCCGGGTCCAGGACTTCCAGCAGTGCCGCGCTCGGATCGCCGTGCAGGCTCGCCGAGAGCTTGTCCATCTCATCGAGCATGCATACGGGATTGCGGGTTCCGACCTTGCGCAGGCCCTGGATGACGTTACCCGGCAGCGCACCGATATAGGTGCGCCGGTGGCCGCGGATCTCCGCCTCATCATGAACCCCACCCAGGCTCAGGCGCAGGAACTTCAGGCCCAGCGCCCGGGCGATGCTCTGCCCGAGGGACGTCTTGCCGACGCCCGGGGGGCCGACGAAGCACAGGATCGGGCTGCGACCCTGGGGGTTGAGCTTGCGCACGGCGAGGTACTCGAGGATGCGCCGCTTCACCTTGTCCAGGCCGTAATGGTCCTCGTCCAGGACCGCGCGGGCGCGGGCGATGTCGATGTCCTCGACGTCGCTCTTGCTCCAGGGCAGGGCGATCAGCCAATCGAGGTAGTTGCGGGTCATGCCGTGCTCGGGACTGGCTTCCTGCATGCGCTTGAGCCGGTTGAGCTCCTTGCGGGCGTGCTCGCTGACCTCATCGGGCATGCCGGCCGCGGTGATCTGGCGCTCGAGTTCGGCCAGGTCGCCCTCGGCGCCCTCGGCCTCCCCGAGCTCTTTCTGGAGCTGGCGCAGCTGCTCACGCAGCACCGCTTCGCGCTGACGCTCGCCGAGCGCAGCCTGGGTCTGGTCGGTGATGCCCTTGGTGACCTTCAGCACCTCGACGCGGTGCGCGAGGAGGCGGATCACCTGGTCGAGGCGCTCCTTGAGGTCCACGGTCGCGAGCACCTGCTGCTTCTCTTCCGGCTTCGCATCCATGAAGCTCGCAATCAGGTCCGCGAGCGCCCCGGGGGAATCGATCCCGGTGATCACGCGCGCGATCTCCGGCGGTGCATGGGGGAGGAGGCTTAAGGCCTCCAGCGCGCGCTCCTTGAGGTACGCGAAACGGCCTTCGACTTCCGGTCCGGTGACGGAGGGCTCCGGGAGTGCTTCGATCCGGGCGGCCAGGAACGGGCGTTCGCGCACGATCTCGAGCACGCGAAAGCGGGTGTCGCCCTGGCACACGAGCTGATGGGAGCCCTCCGGCGTGGTCACGTAGCGGATGACCGTGGCGAGCACGCCCACCTCGAACAGGTCCGCGGCCTGCGGCTCCTCCGTGGAGGGATCGCGCTGCGCGAGGAGTGCGATCTTCTTGCCGTGGCGCACGGCTTCCTGGGCGGCGGCGATGCTGAGCTCGCGCCCCAGGGACACCGGCATGACGGTGCCCGGGAAAAGCGAGAGGTGCCGGATCGGGACGATCGGCACTGCACCTTGAGGCAGCGGTGGCAGTTCGATGCGCGGGGTCGTGGAGGCGTTCTCGGTCATGTTCCTACCTGGTCAAGTGGTGTTCGTCGCAGACGGATCTCGAGGCAACCGTCCTCGTGACTCGAGCCGACGAGTTCAAGGGGCGGCCCGGACAGGGCAATGCGCCGCACGAAGCGCCCGTGCGGGATCTCGATGCGGCGGATGCGGGCCTGTGCGTCGCTCACCTGCAGGGGTCGATGAGCGCTCACGGTGATCATGGTGCGCTCGAGACGGATCTCAATGTCCCGTGCGCGGATTCCCGGGAGGGCGAACCGCAGGAGGACGCCGTCCGCGGTCTCGAAGACATCCACCGGCGGTTCCCAGGAGCTCGCCCCGCAATCGGGGCCCACGTAGCGCAAGAGGTCGCGCTGCAGCTTGTCGGCGCGGTGACTGGCCTCCAGGGCCTGCAGCCACATCCAGCCGTAATGTCGTTCCGTTCTCATGTCCACCCAGCATCGATAACCGGGCTCGCTGCCGCAGGAGCCCCACCTGCCTGCATGGATGGGGGAGGCAGGGACACTTTTAAATGGCGAGGCTGGCGCGTTCTCGGGCCGGAGTGCTGGAAAAGCGGATGCTTGTGCAAGGGGACTTGAATCCGGGCCACCACGCCCCATATGCGCTTGGATGAGCGAACTACGCCACGTCGTCTGTCCCGGGTGCGACTCGGTGAACCGGATCCCAGTCGCCCGCCTCGCGGAGGGACCGCGCTGCGGGAGCTGCCATGCGGAGCTCTTGCCTGCCCATCCGCTGGAACTGACGACCGGGAAGTTCCGCCGGCACATCGAACGCAGCGACCTGCCTGTGGTGGTCGACTTTTGGGCGCCCTGGTGCGGGCCGTGCCGGGCGATGGCACCCGAGTTCGGCGCCGCCGCCGCAGAGCTCGCACCGGGGGTGCGGCTGGCGAAGGTCAATACCGATGCGGAGCCGGAGCTGGCTGGTCAGTTCGCGATCCGCAGCATCCCGACGCTGATCGCCTTCCGGGATGGGCGCGAGGTGGCGCGCCAGTCGGGCGCGCTCAGTCGCGGGGACCTCGTGCGCTGGGTCCGCGGAGTGGTCTAGGCCTTACTTGCGGGCGGCCGGGTCGCGGATGGGTCCGCAGTAGCGGGCGTCTCCATCGGCCAGTTCCAGCTCGTGGGTCGCGAACGTGCCCCATTCGGCGGCCTGGTGCGCAGTAACCGCGACCGCCGTTCCGCGCGCGTGCAGTCGCCGCAGCTCCCGGGCCAGCGTTTCGCGCGTGCCGGCGTCGATGCTGTCGAAGGGCTCATCGATCAGCACCAGCTCCGGATCGCCCACGATGGCGCGTGCGAACAGTACGAGGCGGGTCTGCCCGTAGGACAGTTCGGCCAGGGTCCTCCTCCTCCAGCGCCACATCCCCAGGCGCTTGAGCACGCGAGCCATCGCGGCCCTGTCGCCGCGGGTCGGTGCGCGGTGCAGCCCGATGCTCGCGTGCCGGCCCGAAAGGACGACTTCCGCAACCGACGTGGCCCGCGGATAGCGGGCGTGGATGTAGGGAGCGGAGAACCCCGTACGCTGCCGGAACAGCTCGAGCGGCGTGCCTGCATCGATCCCGGCGCGCCGGATGCGGCCGCCGATCGCCACCCCGTGATCCCCGTATGCGGTCCGCAGCAGCGTGGTCTTGCCCGAGCCGTTCTCGCCGTGGACCACCCAGAAGTCGCCCTTGTGGATCTCCCAGTCGATCGCGCGCAGCGCGCGCCGGTCATCGAGGTAGACGCTGCCGCGGTACAAGGCGAGGAGCGGATGCGCCGGCCCCCGGCGCCTGCGTATCCCGCCGCGCGTCCCGTGAGGTGCCGCCGCCCGTGCCAGGTGGCGGTTCAGGTGAACGCTGCGCACCGGCCCTGCGGCGACCACGGTGCCCCGGCGCAGCACCAGCGCATGGGTGGCGCTCGCGGGGACGTCCTCGAGCTGGTGCGTGACCATGACGATCGGAAGGGGCCCGCGCTGGCGGGCGAGCCAGCGCTGCAGCCGCTCGTGGTTGCGTGAATCAAGGCCTGTGAATGCCTCATCGAGCAGCAGCAACCGGGGCTTACGTGCGAGGGCTCGCGCGAGCAGTGCCAGCCGGCGCTCGCCGTAGGAGAGACCGAGGAATGCCCGCCGGGCGAGCTTCAGGATCTGCAGGCGCTCGAGCAGCGTGTCGATGCGGCCGCGGTCCGCGCGCGTGAGCGCATCCAGCGGGATGTCGGTCCCGTAGATCCCCGTCCCCACGAGCGCGCGCACACTCATGTCCCAGCCGTTGCGCTGGTACTTGTCCTGCCGCTCGGGACCGACGTACGCGATGAGTTCACGGACCTCGTGCGGCACGTGGTGCCACTCACCCATCCAGCGGTATCCGAGGGCGGGATTTGCTGCGGAACTGGGCCGCACGATGCCCGCCAGGGTCTTCAGCAACTGGGTCTTGCCGCTGCCGTTGGCGCCGACGAGCACCCAGCGCTCGCCGGGCCTGACGCGCCAGTGAATGTCCCGCAGCACCCGCACACCATCACGCGACAGGCTCAATCCATCGAGACGGACTTCGAGAAATCGTGCTCCGCGGGCCATCCTGTGGGGCGACTCAGCTTGGGGATTCGGCCAGACATGGTAAGGGTCTTTACGCAGTCATAGGAACCCGTTAAAAGCGCCGCAGCGGTTTCACCCGAGGAGCGCCCCGTGGCCGTGGTGCTGCTGGCGGCCGTGCCGCTGGCGATCTGGACATACCTGTGGCTGGGGCGCGGCGCCTTCTGGAGCGCGCGCCTGCAGCAGCCGCCGGCGCAGCTCGGGCCGGCCCGGGTCGTCGCCGTCATCCCGGCCCGCAATGAGGCCGCCACGATCGGCGCCACGGTCGGTGCGCTCCTTGCGCAGCAGTTCCACGGCGAGCTGACCGTGGTGGTGGTGGACGACGGGAGCACGGATGGCACCGCCGCCGTTGCCGGGGGCGCGGCGGGCACGGCGGGCGCGGCGGTAGCCGTGATCAACGGGAGTTGCCTGCCGCCGGGCTGGACCGGAAAGCTGTGGGCGCTGAACCAGGGTGTCGACTACGCCCGGTCGCTGCAGCCGGATTTCCTGCTCTTTACGGATGCCGACATCGAGCACGCGCCGCGCAGCCTCGCCGGGCTCCTCGGTCGGGCCCAGCACGACGGGCGGGACCTGGTGTCGCGGATGGTACGCCTCGCAACGGACACCTGGAGCGAGCGCCTGCTCATCCCCGCCTTCGTGTTCTTCTTCTTCATGCTCTATCCGCCAGCCTGGGCGGCTTCCTCGCGCCGGCGACTGGCGGCTGCGGCCGGGGGTTGCGTGCTCATCCGGCCGCAGATACTCGCGCGTATCGGGGGACTTCAGTCCATACGCGCCCGCATCATCGATGACTGCTCTCTCGCGCAGGCGGTGAAGGACGCCGGCGGACGGATCTGGCTCGAACTCACGCAGGAGGCGCGCAGCCTGCGCGGTTATGGAAGTCCCGGGGAGATCGCGGCCATGATCTCGCGGACGGCCTTCGCCCAGCTGAGGCACTCGTACCTGCTGCTGGCTCTTACGCTCCTAGGCCTGGTCGTGACCTACGTGTTGCCGGTGGGGTTGCTCCTGGCACCCGATCCGCGCGTGCAGGGCTTCGGCCTTGCGGCCTGGGCGCTCATGAGCGCGCTCTACCTGCCCATGGTGCGCTTTTACGGTCTGGGTCCGCTGTGGTGCCTCGCCCTTCCCGGGGTCGCCTGCTTCTACGCCGTGGCCACCGTCGAGTCGGCGCGCCAGTACGCGCGCGGACAGGGAGGCCAGTGGAAAGGCAGGGCGCAGGACCCTGCCGGCTAGGCAGCTGCGCCCGCGCTCAGCCGTCGATGATCACAAACTCGTGCGCCCCGAGCCCGTTGAAGTCGGTGATCAGGGGCATCGAGTAAGCGCCCATCGACCCGAGGTAGAGCCAGTCCCCCTCGGCCACGTCGCCGGGAAGGCTGAAGGGCACGGGACTTACGTCAGCGGCGTCGCAGGTCGGCCCGAAGACGCGGAACTGTCGCGCAGCCGCCGTGCGGCGGCCGCCGGAGGGCGTATAGACCTCGGTCGGCGGCTGGAACTTCGAGTGGATGAGCTCACCCAGGGCGCCGTAGATGCCGTCGTTCAGATAGATGGCACCTTCCTTGATGAGCAACACCTGCGTCAGCACGCCACCGCCTAGGGTCACCAGCGCGCTACCCGGCTCGCAGCGCAGCGGCGCACCGGCCAGGCTCGGTGAGTCGGAATGGGCGCCGTCAATGGCGTCAAAATAGTTCTGGAGCTTCTGCCCCGGCGGCATCAAGAGGCTGGGGAATCCACCCCCCACATTCACGTACTCCGGGGGCACCGCCGCATCCTCGGCCACGGCCGCCAGCACGCGCACGGCGGCCGCAAAGGCCTCCGGGTCGGTGGTCTGCCAGCCGATGTGCATGGTCAGTGCCGGCGTCGCACCGCGCACCGCGATCTGGCGCATCAGCTCGGCGGCCGCACCGGGCTCGGCTCCGAACTTCTCGTTGAAGCTCACCTTCGCCTTGGTGTTTGGCGCGGCCACCCGGACCTCGATCACCACATCGCGGCCGGCACAGTCCAGGACCTTGTCCAGCTCCGCCGGGTGATCGACCACGAAGTCCCGGATGCCGAAGTCGCGGTAGGCCGTGGTGATCGAGGCGCGCGGCTTGATCGGGTGGTTATACGAACAGCGCCCGCTGGGCAGGATACCGCGGAGCAGCGCGATTTCCGGGAGCGAGGCCGTGTCGAACGAGGTGACGCCACCCTCGATGACCCAGCCGACGACCTGCGGGTCGGGATTTGCCTTTACCGCGTACATGACTTCGCCGGAGAAGCCGTGACGGAATTCCTGTACGGCCGTGCGTATGCGCTGCGGGTACAGGCAGAACACCGGGGTATCGGTGGTCTTCTTCGTCAGGAGATCGACAACGCTGGGGTAGGTGGGACGCACGCAGGCTCCGGATCGCGGGACCGGTAAGGGTGCGCAAGCTTACCAGTGCACGCGCGCCCCGGGGCATCGCTGCAGGTTGCGACGCACCGTGGGCAGCGGTAGCGTCTGCCGGATGAGCACCCGTCACGTTCGCTGGATCCTGGCTGCCCTCATCACCCTCGTGGCCGCGGACCTGTACGCGGCCGCACCCGCACCGCTCATCGACCTGCCACACTCCTACTACTACCGCGAGATGTACCTGCCGCAGCTGACCAGCGGGCCGAGCGCGCTCGCCTGGTCGCCCGATTCGCATGAGCTCATCTATTCGATGGGCGGTTCCCTGTGGCGACAGAAGCTCGACTCGGACCGGGCGCAGCAGCTGACTGACGGTCCGGGCTACGACTACCAGCCGGACTGGTCTCCCGACGGCCGGTACGTCATCTTCACCTCCGGGACCGGGGAATCCCTGGAGTTGTGGTTGCTGGACCTCGGCAGCGGCGCGCGCCACGCGCTGACTCACGACAAAGCGGTAGACCTCGAGCCGCGCTGGTCACCGGACGGCAAGCGCATCGTATACGTCTCGACGGTCTATAACCGGCACTTTCACGTGTTCATGGCGGATGTCGAGGGCGGGGAACTGCGAAACGTGGTGCGCCTGACGGGTGAGAACCGCAGCCCGCTGCCGCGCTACTACTACAGCGCCTATGACCACGAGATCAATCCGACCTGGACGCGCGATGGCCGCGAGGTGGTGTTCCTGTCAAACCGCGGGCGCATCCATGGCACCGGCGGCCTGTGGCGGATGGTCGCCGAGCCGGGCGCCCCGGCCCGGGAGCTGCGCTACGAGGAGACCAACTGGGAGGCGCGGCCGGACTTCTCCCCGGACGGTTCGCGCCTGGTCTACAGCTCCTACCTCGGCCGCAACACCCTGCAGCTGTGGTTGCTGCCGGGCGAGGGCGGCGAGCCCTTCCCGATCTCCTATGGTGACTGGGATGAAACCCACGCCCGCTGGTCTCCCGACGGAACCCAGATCGCCGCCATCTCGAACCGGGAGGGCAACACCGCCATCCACCTGCTGCGGATCCCCGGCGGGGATTCGCGGACACTGAGGGCCGTGGAGCGGATCACCCTGCATCCCACCGGCACGCTGCACCTGCGGATCACAGACGAAAGCGGCAGTCCGACGCCGGCACGCGTGGTCGTAACCGGCGCCGATGGGCGTGCCTACGCACCGGCGCGGGCCTGGATGCACCACGCCGAATTCGACCGCAACGAGCAGCCGTTCGAGGCGCGTTACTTCCACACCGCAGGCGAGGATTCCGTCCAGCTGCCGCCGGGTCCCACCCGGGTCGAGGTCTACAAGGGACTGGCGCGGGCGCCAGTGCGTGCGAGCGTCACGATCCGGGCCGGCGAGAGCGCCGAGTTCAGCGCGCAGCTCCCGGCTCATCCGTGGCAAGGCGCGACCACCCGCTGGTTCAGCTCCGACGTGCATGTCCACATGAACTATGGCGGCCACTACCGCAATACGCCCGCGCACCTGGTGCTGCAGGCGCAGGCCGAGGACCTGGACATCGTCCAGGACCTGATCGTCAACAAGGAGCAGCGCATACCGGACATCGCGTACAGCGGGCACGGTGTCGACCCCGCATCGACCGCGCAGACGCTCGTCGTGCATGGCCAGGAATTCCACACCAGCTACTGGGGGCATCTCGGCCTCCTGGCGCTGCGCGATCACGTGCTGCTGCCGGGTTATGCCGGATACCCGAACACCGCCGCCGCCAGCCTGTACCCGACCAACGCCGACGTCGCCGACCTGGCGCATGCGCAGGACGCACTCGTGGGCTACGTGCACCCCTTCGAGGAAGAGCCCCAGCCACTGCTGCACCCGGCGCACACCGACGCGGATGAGCTGCCGGTCGATGTGGCGCTGGGGAAGGTGGACTACATGGAAATCGTCGGGTTCTCCGACCACCGTGCGACGGCCTCGGTGTGGTACCGGCTGCTCAACCTCGGGTTCCACCTGCCTGCCGCCGGCGGCACGGATGCGATGGCCGACTATGCGACGCTGCGCGGGCCGGTGGGACTGAACCGCGTGTATGCCGCCCTCCCGACGGGGACGTTCTCCAGCGCCGCATGGCTCCAGGCGCTGCGTGAGGGCCGCACGTTTGCGACCAATGGCCCGCTGCTGGACTTCACCCTGGGCGGCAGGCCCATTGGCGACACCCTCGAGCTCGATGCGGCGCGGGCAAGCTCTTTCACGGCCCGGATGCACTCGCTCGTTCCGGTCGACCATGTCCAGGTCGTGTGCAACGGAAAGGTGGTGCGCGAACTTGCGCCCGGGCGCGGCCGCACCGAGCTGGACGTGAGCGGCACGGTCCCGGTGGCCGGCAGCGGCTGGTGCGTACTGCGCGCCTTCACCGAGCATGCGGCCTACCCGGTGCTCGACAACTTCGCCTACGCCACCACGAGCCCGGTCTACGTCGCGGTGGCCGGCCGGCGGCCGCGTTCTCCGGGGGACGCCCGCTTCTTCGGCGCCTGGATCGGGCACCTGCGGCAGGTCACCGCGGGCTACCCCGACTGGAACTCGGCCGCCGAGAAAGCCGGGGTTCTGCGGCAACTCGACACCGCCGCCTCGGTCTACAAGTCGCTGGAGTAGCCACTCGCCGGACTTCCGGGTGCGTATCTCTAGGCGCGGAATGCCGCGAGCGCCCGGGGCCCCAGATGCGTCATGGGGACTGCCGCGGCGAGGTGGCTTTCCGGCTGGTTCATCAAGCGCCTGCCTTCCTCCAGCAGCACGTCGATGCTGACGGGCGCGTCAGGGTCGAAGTGGGCAACGCCGAGGCTCAGGGTCAGCGCCGGCCCGGCCGCATTCTGCAGCCGCGCGAGCTGCTCGAGTACCTCGGCGCGGGTCGCGAAAGCGTCGCGGGTGGTGAGGGCGGCGAACTCATCGCCGGCGATGCGCCCCAGGACCTCCCGCACCCCGTAGCTCGGGAACAGGTCGCGCAGCAGGTTGCCCATCTGGCGCACCAGCATCTCGGCGGCGGCGCTGCCGAGTGCCTCGGTGACCCGCTCGAGCGGGTCGACCGCGAAGTACACGAGGTGGGCCTCTTCGCCCTCGCGCGCGGCGAGGTCCAGGACGCGAGTGGCGGTCTGCACGAAGCCGCGCCGGTTGTGCAGGCCGCTCAAATCGTCGTTGAGCGCCGCTGAGCGCAGTGACTGGACGAGGCTCGTCAGCGCCCTTTGTTGCAACGCGATGCGCTGTCCGCGGGACAGGCCCTTGCACCGCAGCAGCTCGGCGAGCAGCCGGTTGATGCGTGCGTCGTCTCCCGCGGCCGCCGCGGCCCGCAGCTGGCTGGCGAGTTCGACGTTGCGGGCCTGGATGGCGCGGGTTTCGGCGACTTTGGACACTGCGGCAAGCTGCGACATGGATCCTCCACTGGAGTGACACCGATATCGCAGACGCTAACCCCGCCTGCGCCTCGAGCTGAGGCGGTTGCGGCCTGAAGTCGCCGTCGGCCGGCTCGAAGTGGCTTGTCGGGGTTGTCCTACGCACCTGGTGACCCGGGCGCGCGATGCGGCGTGCGCCGACAGACCCCCGGGACGCCCCGGGCCATGCTCGCCACCCACATAGATAAGGAGGCGTTCATGACTGCCAGCAATTCAAGGCCCGAAGCGGCGCGCGCGCAGGCGCGGCATCCGGAGGGCGAATCGACCGCCGCCCAGGGGGAAGAGGAAGCTCAGGCACCCCGTCAGCATGTGTTGCCCCCGCTGCCGTATTCGGTCAACGCACTGGAGCCCGTGATCTCGGCCAAGACGCTGACGTTCCACTACGAGAAGCACCACAAAGGTTACGTCGACAAGCTCAACACCCTCCTGGCCGGTTCATCGCTCGCGGACTTGAGCCTGGAAGAGCTGATCCTGCACACGGCGGGCAAGCCGCAGAACGCCGAGATCTTCAACAACGCCGCCCAGGCCTGGAACCACACCTTCTACTGGCACTGCCTCACCCCGCAGGTGGCGGGGGACGTGCCTCCCGCGCTCGGAAGAAAGCTGCGCGAGTCCTTCGGCGACGTGGCCGGCTTCAAGCGGGAGTTCGCGCAGGCGGCGGTTTCCCAGTTCGGTTCCGGCTGGGCGTGGCTGGTGGCCGACGGACCGGCGCTGCGGGTCATCAAGACCCCTAACGGGGATGATCCCCTGCCGCAACACCTGCGGCCGCTGCTGACCCTGGATGTCTGGGAGCACGCCTATTACCTCGACTACCAGAACCGGCGCGCGGACTACGTGCAGGCGGTGCTGGACCGGCTGATCAACTGGGAGTTCGCCGCGGCCAACCTCGGGGAATGAGTTCGGGGGGCGTGTAGCCGCAGTCCTACACGCCTTCTGCAAGGGCCCCGACCGACACCCGAGGTCAAGCCCGCGCACACTGCCGTCACCCCGCATTTCGGATCACTTGCATTTCGGATCACTTGGAGGAGATGACATGGAGAGCACGGCAAAGGGTTTCGAGTCCGGTTCACGCACCGGCCAGGGCGCGCGCGACAAGGTGCACCAGATGGGCGCCGCCGCCAGCGACGAGGTGCAGAACCTCATTGCGGATGTGGAGGACCTCATCGATCGCGTCAGTGACGCGGCGGACCCCGAGGTCAAGCGCCTGCGCACCAAGGTCGCGGATGCCATCAACACCACGCGCCGCTCGATCGCCTCCGGCGCCGATCACGTCCAGCGCCACGCGCGCCAGGTGGCCGATGCGAGCGACCGTTACGTGCGCAACCAGCCATGGGAGGCCATCGGTATCGCGGCCCTCGCTGGTGTTGCGGTGGGCTTCCTGATCTCCGGCCGTCGCTAACCGGTCCGGGCGGGATGGTGATTGACCGGCTGACAGGAGCAGCTACGCTCGCGGTGCGGCATCTCGGGGCGTATTCCGAGATCGTCGCCAGTGACCTGGAACTGGGCGCGCGCCGCCTGCGCGCCCAGTTCGCGGCCCTGCTGGCCATCACGGTGTCCGCCGCCCTCGCGCTGGCGCTGGGATGCGTCTGGATCATTGCGGCGGCCTGGGACACCGGGGCGCGATTGCAGGTCATTGCAGCGCTGCTGGGCGCTGCGGTCCTGGCGGCCGTGGCGGGGCTGTGGTACCTGCGGCGCGCCAGCAGCCGCGCGCCCGCGTGGCTTTCGCAGACGCGGGAAGAGTGGGCCAACGACCGCAGGCTGCTCGAGCAACTGCTGAGTTCCGAGGACGAGCGCCGTGATGCCTGAGCTGCCGGCATCCAGCGTCGCGGTGGCGCGCCAGACCCTCGCGCAGAATCGCCTCGAGCTGCAGGGCTTGTCGCGGGCCGGCACGCAGGGCAGTGTCTTCCCGCGCAGCGCGACATTTCGCTGGATCGCCGGTCACCTCAACGGGCGGGCGCTCGCGGCCACGGCGTTTTCGGCCCTGATTGCGCGCCCGCAGTTGCTGCAGACGGCGGTCAGCTGGCTCTGGGCGCGCCGGCGGAGCCGGCGGCCATGAGATCTCCAGATGACGACAGCGATTCTCTCCGCGCGCGTACCAGGGCGCCAGCCTGCCCGGTGCGCGCACTTCCAGGCTTCGGCGCCTCGTTGCGCCAGCAGACGCGTCCACCCCCAGGGCAGCTGCCGACCCCCCGGTCACGCCCGCGACCCGTCTGCATTTTCTTCGATCGGTGGCGTTAGCGTCCCGCGATTGGCCAGGACGCGGGGCGGGTGCCGCGCACGCTATGATGGCGCTGCCCGCGCGCCCCTTCGGCGCGCCGCGAGGGAAGAGTTGCCGAACGCTGTGCCACCGATGACCGTACCCCAGCGCGCCACGCACGGTGCCGCGTGAGTACCGGCGTGCGGCAGGTCCTGGCCGTTGGGCTGCTGCTGGCCGCCGTGGTCGCGCTGTTCCTGGCGGCCGAGAGCGGTCAGCACCAGCTCGCCTCGGCGAGCCGACGCGTTGAAAAAGCGGCATTGCGCGAGCATGCGCTGGGCGATGTCCTGCAGATCGTGACCCTGAGCGAGAGCGGCCAGCGCGGCTACATCCTCACGGGCGATCCGGCCTACCTGACTCCCTATCAGGAGGGGATGCAGCGCCTTCCCGGGGATCTCAAGCACCTGGATGAAGCGTTCGCGGACGCAACACCCACCGTGCGGGATCACATTGCCAAGATAGCCGCGCTCAGCCGGACGAAGTTCGACGAGATGGCGCAGACCCTGGACCTGTACCGGGATCGGGGCCGCAGCGCCGCGATCGCGCTCATCAAGACGGACTTCGGCCAGCAAACCATGTCGCAGATCACCGAGCGTGTGGGAGCAGTCCAGGCGGCCGAGACCGACGACATGCTGACCGCGAGCCGCCTGTGGCGCAGCGACCGTTACGTCAACTTCGCGATGCGGTGTGCGGCACTGCTCGCGGTCGTGTTCCTGGTGCTGCTGCTGCGACGCGTGGTGGTCCGTTACATCGGTTCGAAGGAGCGTGAGGTCGAGGAGTCGGCCGAGCGCGAGGCACAGCTCGAGCGCATGGTGAAGCGGCGCACGGAAGATCTTTCGGAGCTGTCCACGCAGCTGCAGAGCGTCGCCGAAAAGGAGCGGGCTGCGCTCGCGCGCGAGCTGCACGACGAGCTCGGTGGCCTCCTGGTCGCGGCGCGCATGGACGTGTCGTGGCTGGAGGAGAAGGTCGGTAGCGCGGACCCTGAGGTACAGCGGCAGTTCAAGCGCATCCACGAGGCCCTGCAGGCCGGCGTGGACCTCAAGCGGCGCGTGGTGGAGAACCTGCGCCCGACGCTGCTGGACAATCTCGGCCTGTGGCCGGCACTGCGCTGGCAGGTCTCCGACTCCTGCGGGCGGGCGGGCCTCAACTGTTCCGAACGCTATCCGGAAGAAGAACTCGATCTCACGCCCGAGGCGTCAATCGCGATCTTCCGCATCGTGCAGGAGTCGCTGACCAATATCCTGAAGCATGCCCAAGCCAAGAACGTCTCGGTGTCGATCGAGGTCCGCGACGGCTGGCTGCACATCAGCATTCGCGACGATGGCGTGGGGCCCCCGCTGGACCGGCGCCGCGCGGTCCGGTCCCATGGGCTGGCCGCGATGCGGCATCGCGCCCTGGGATTTGGCGGCCAGTGGCGCATCATCCGCCTCACCGAGCGCGGTACCGAGATCGAGGTCCGGCTGCCACTCGCGGGCATCGTGGCCACGCGGGAGGCGGAACCGCCCGACTCAGGACGGCTTGCCGGCTGAGCGTGTCCGCGCGAAGTCGCGCAGCAGCGCGGGAAGCCGGAAATAGTCCCGCGACTTGTCCAGGAAAGCCTCGACACCCAGGGCTTCAGCCTCCCGGCGATACTCGGGCAGGCCGTAGTTGGTCAGGATGACGACCTTGGGCCTGCGATGCGCGCCATCGCGCGCCAGCGCCCGCAGCACCCCGAAGCCGGAGCCCGTGCGCAGGTGCAGGTCCAGGATCAATACATCGGGAAGCTCGGCGTGCACACGGTCGAGGGCCGCAAGCTCGGTGTCGACCGAGCCGATGAGGTCGACGTCCGGCAGCCGGCGGATCAGCTCCGACAGTCGCGCCGCCAGCAGCGAGGAGTCCTCCACCAACAGAACCCGCAGGACGCTGCTATCGAAAGTAGTCACGGGATTCGGGGAACTCATTCCACGCCACCGTCACGCGGCGCCTCCGGCCTTGGAAGAAATTTCAGCCACTTAGAGTTTAATGGTGCGGCGCCGCAGGCGGTGCCGGCTCAGAACCAGCGTCGCTGTCAGCGCCAGCCGACGCACCGGGTCACTGCACCAGCCCGTTGCGAAGGGCGTAGGTGGTGAGGTCCGCATTGGTATCCAAGTTCATCTTCTCGAGGACCCGGGCACGATACGTGCTCACGGTCTTTACGCTGATGAAGAGTTCCTTGGCGATCTCGGACACCGACCGGCCGACGGCCAGCTTGCACAGGATCTGGAACTCGCGCTGCGACAGCGCGGCATGCAGCGGCTGGTCGGTCGGTTCATCAAGCGCCGAGACGAGCATCTCGCTCAACGTAGCGCTGACGAAACGGCGTCCGGCGAGCACCGTATGGACGGCGCGCATGAATTCTTCGGGCGCCTGGTCCTTGGCGAGGTAGCCCGAGGCACCGGCACGCAGTACGTTGATGGCGTACTGCTTCTCGGCAAACCCGCTGATGACCAGCACCTTGGTCTGCGGATGGCCGGCGCGGATGTGGCGCAGGATGTCGATGCCGCTGCGATCCGGCATGTTGATGTCGAGAATCACCAGGTCCCAGGAGCCGTCGCGCAGGGCCTGCAGGGTCTCGGCGCCGGTGCCGGTCTCGCCGATCTTCTCGATCGACCGATCCTGTTCGAGGTAGTGGCGCAGTCCGGTGCGGACCATCGCGTGATCATCGGCAATCAGTACGCTTGGCATGGTTCCTCCTCTGTTAGGCGCGCGCTCAGGGGCGCCTGCTCAGGCGTGACAGTACCCGCCAGGCCGGCCCGTGAGCGTACGCCTTCGGCCTTTCCCTCTGTAGTCCCAATCCTACAAAGTCCTACGGGCGCCGCCTTCCGGACCCGCGCGGTCGGTTCGCAGTCCGCAGCAGTCGTTGCGATCTGCGGGTGAGTCCGTGGCAGTCCGCAATGATTCGCGCCGCGATCGGATTCTCGTAAGGGCATGTCGGGCTTGTAGGCCCCTGAGGTCACAGTAGGTCGCGCCCTACGCACAGCCGCGGACGACGGGGACTGTGCCGCGGCGGCGCATCACCCAACATCGCGGGCAAGGCAACGGGCCTGGGTTCAAACGACAGGAGATTCACCATGAAAGTTTCCGCCATCCTCGCAGCGACCCTCACCGGCGCAATGCTGTCGATGCCGCTTGCTACCGTGGCAGCCGAGCCGGACGCGGACGCCTCCCATCCCGCCCAGTTCGTGAAGGACTCCGCGGTCACGGCGGCCGTGAAGACGCGCCTCGCCGCCGACAAGATCGGGACCTTGACGCAGATCAAGGTCGACACGGACATGGACGGCGTCGTGTGGCTGAGCGGGACTTCGAGGACGCAGGAAGCCGCGGATCGCGCGGTCGAGATCGCGCGCCGCACCGACGGCGTGGTGGCGGTCAAGAGCGACATCGTGGTTACGCCGGCCAGCCGGTGACACGCGTCCGCGGTGGCATCGGCGAGGTGCCACCGCGGCCTGTTACCTCTACTGGGTCGGCGCAAGTCTCGGGGAAAAGGATCAGCAATGCCGGTCGCAAGAACGAATCCCTCCGCGACGGAGCGGTCGCGCCGGGTCTGGGATCCCGAACAGGCCGAACGTCCGAAGGCTGAGCCGGAAGCCGACCGCAACCTGCGGCGGGTGTCGCGTCCCCTTTGGATCGTCGCCCTGTGCGTGCTGGGCGTGGCCCTGCATGCGGCCCGGACCGCACTCATTCCACTGATCTTCGCGACCCTGCTCGCCCTAATGTTGTCAGGCTTCGTGGAGGGCGTGCGCCGCTGGCGAATCCCGCGGGCCGTGAGCGCGACCCTGGTGCTCCTTGCCCTGAGTGTGGCGGCGGGACTTGCGGTCGACGCGCTCGCGGGCCCTGCGCAGCAGTGGGTCGAGAATGCGCCCCGCGTGCTGCGCGTGGTTGAGCGCCGTGTGCGCCCGGCCCGTATCGTCGTGCAGAGATTCAATGACCTCGCCGTCCGTGCTGCGGCGGTCGCGGGCGCCCCGGCGGCGGCCGCCCAGATCCCCGCGGCGGCCGCTCCTTCCGTGCCGGTCACCGCGATCGACCTGGTGAGTGAGACCGGCTGGCTCGGCGCCGAGCTCGTGACCGTCGTGGTCCTGACACTGCTGCTGCTGTCGGCCGGACCGCCGACGCTCGCTCACATGATGGCGGCGCTGGGCAACAACTGGCAGGCGGTGCACGTCCTGCGCACCATCGATGCCGTCCGGATCGAGGTCGGGCGCTACTACGGAACGCTGGCGCTCATCAACGTCGGCCTCGGGTGCGCGACGGCGCTCGCCATGTGGCTCCTCGGGATGCCCAATCCCTGGCTCTGGGGCGCGCTGGCCGCGCTTCTGAACTTCATTCCGTACCTCGGCTCGGCGATCACGCTCGGGGTGGTCGGCATCGTTGCCCTGGTCAGCTTTGATTCCCTGCCGCACGCCCTGGCGGTTCCGGCCACCTACCTGGCGCTTGCGACCCTCGAGGGCCAGGTGGTGGAGCCGATCCTGTTCGGCCGCCGGTTGCAGCTCAATCCCATCGTCGTGTTCATCGCCCTGTGGCTCGGCGGCTGGATGTGGGGGATTGCGGGGGTGGCCGTCGCGCTGCCGGTGCTGCTCGCGATGAAGGTCGCCGCGGTGCGCAGCGGGACAAATGCCGCGCTGCAGGTGCTCAGTCCCGCGATCGGGTCGCTGGAGGAGCCGGAGGAGCGACGGGTGCAGGTCGCGGGCGTACTGGGCGCGCCGCGTCGGGCGTGACTGCCGCGCTCAGTCCTGCGCCGCAGGCAGTACTCGCCGCAGGCGCGGCCACAGGCTCAGGTTGCGCACCATGACCACGCCCAGGAACACGATGACAGAGCCCAGCAGCTGCAGCGGCTCCAGGTGCTCGTGCAGCAGCAGCCACCCGGTAAACACCGCGATGATCGGGTTGACGTAGGCGTACGTGCCGATACGCGAGGGCGTCTCGTGCAGCAGCAGGTAGGTATAGGCAACGAAGCCGAAGGTCGAACTGAAGATGGCGAGGAACACGATCGCCGCCAGGCCCTTTGGCGACCAGGTCCATAGCGCCGCGTCACCCAGTGCGAGTCCGCCGAGGGCAAGTACGGTGCCCCCGACCAGGAGATAACAGGCCGTGAAGGCGAGCGGATCGCAGTCCGAGTGCGCCTCGCGGATCACCATCGTGGCGAGCGCCCAGCTCAGGGAGGCCACGAGTACCAGGAGCTGCCAGCCGATCTGCGCGTGCGGCCCGAAGCCGCGCGCGCACACCAGCACTGCGACTCCCAGGAACCCCACTGCCAGCCCCGCCCAGGTGCGCGCGGTCACCGCGGTGGCCCGCCGCCCGTACATTCCGAACCAGGCGATCCAGAACGCGGAGCCAGCGCTGATGAGCGCCGCCTGGTTCGAGGCCACGTGTCGCAGCGCGAGGACCGAGAGCCCGTTGCTGCACACGATGCCCAGGACCGCGGAAGCGACCACGAAGCGCCAGTCACGACCGCGCGGCATGCGCAGCCCACGCAGGTAGGCGAGGGCTGCGAGCAGGGTCCCGGCGATCAGGAAACGCGCGCCGGCCGCCAGCAACGGCGGCAGCTCCAGCGCCATGATCCGATTGACGGCGTAGGTCACTCCCCAGACCACGTAGATGACCCCGAAGGCCAGCTGTACCTTCGCGCGACTGTGGGTGACCAACGGCGAGCGTGCGCCGGGGGAGGCCGCGGCCGCCACCTGGGCGGAGGGGGAGTTCATGCGGAGCGCAGGCGTGAATTCCGGTGGCCGTAACGGTAGTAGATCAGCAGCCCCAGCGCGAGCCACAGGGCGAATCTCACCCAGGTGCTCAGGGGCAGGAAGGCCATCAGGACGGCGCAGCACAGGAAACCCAGGATCGGTACCAGCGGCACCCAGGGCGTGCGGAACGGCCTGCGAGCCTCCGGCGCGATACGCCGCAGTACCATGACGCCGAGGCACACGATCGCGAACGCCAGCAGGGTGCCCAGCGAGACGAGTTCTCCAAGGATCGACAGCGGCACCAGGCCCGCGACCACCGCGGCCAGAAGTCCGGTGACGACCGTGCCGGTGATCGGGGTCTGCGTGCGTGCCCCCAGCCGCTCAAACGCCGGCGGAAGAAGCCCATCGCGCGCCATCGAATAGAAGATGCGGGCCTGCCCGACGATGCTCGCGAGCACCACCGAGATCAGCCCGAAGATCGCCACGACCGCGATCAGCGCCTTCACCGGACCGAGCTGCGCGTGGGCGGACGAGAGGGCGTAGTACAGCGGGTCGGCCACCGCGAGCGAGGGGTAGGGCGCAAGTCCCGTGATGACGATGCTGACCGCCACGTACAGGACGGTGCAGATCAGCAGCGATGCGAACAGGCTCAGGGGCAGTGTCCGCTGGGGATCACGCGCCTCCTCCGCGAGCGTCGCCACGCCATCGAACCCGATGTAGGCGAAGAAGAGCGTCCCGGCACCGCTCAGGACTCCCGTCCAGCCGAAGGCGAAACCTCCCTGGTTCGGTGGAATGAACGGATGCCAGTTGGCGGGATGGACGAAGCGTGCCCCGACCACCACCAGGACGACCAGTGCGAACACCTTGGCGATGACGATGATGCCGTTGACGGCGGCGGAGGTCCGCATGCCCAGGAGCGGCAGCGCGGTGCAGGCCAGCGTGACGGCCACGGCCGGGAGGTCGAACCAGGCGCCCGTGCGTACGAGGTGATCGTGGGCATCCCGTGCAAATGGCGCCTGCGCGAAGACGGCGGGCAGCGTGAAGCCGAGGTCCCGCAGTGCCGACTGCGTGTAGCCGGACCAGCTCACCGCCACCACCGAGGCTGCAAGTCCCCACTCGAGCACCAGGCTCCATCCGATGACCCAGGCGACCAGCTCACCCAGGGTGACGTAGGCGTAGGAGTAGGCGCTGCCGGACAGCGGCACCATCGCGGCGAACTCGGCGTAGCACAGTCCCGCGAAGAAGCACGCGACGCTCGCGAGCAGGTACGACAGCGACACGGCCGGCCCGGCGGAGTGTGCGGCGATGTCGCCGGTCAGGGAGAAGATGCCGGCTCCGACGGTGCAGCCGACGCCGAAGGCCGTGAGGCTGACCACCCCGAGCGAGCGCCGCAGGCGCGAGCTCTTCTCGGCAAACGCATCTTCCAGGCAGGAATCCAGACTCTTACGCGATCCGATTCCCATACTGGACGTCAGCTACCTTCGGGTATCCGCAAGAAGCGGCACCGTTACCGCGCGGCCATGGTCACACACTTTGCGCACGTTCGTCAGCGGGTACGGGTGCGATGGGGCGCCGTCGAGGAGGCCCACCTGCCTCCGGCGCCGCGGCACGGCCCGCCGGCGCACCTGGGGTGCGTCGGCGGGGCAGATCGGCTCCTAGCTGCTCTTGGGAACCGCGCCGTTCGGCGTGAGATGATCGATCGCCGCCGGCAGGTGCTGCGCAATCTTCTGCGTGAGCTCCTGCGGGGTCATCCCGGTCTTGGCGGCGATCTGGTTGATCACCCCGCCGAACACCGAACTGACCTGTTCGGGGCTGATCGGCTGGTTGGCCCCGGTTCCGACCCAGGAACGCACGGTATTGCCCAGGCCCTGCTGCTCCAGCTGGGTAACCACGCCCTGCACCCCGCCATGCTGCTGGATGAGGTTGTTCATCGCGCTGACCACCGTGGCGCCAACCGCGCCGCCCAACAATCCATCGAGTAAGCCCATGGTCGTATCCCCGGTCGTTATTGAGTGGATCGAGCCTTCATTCTGCGACAGCGGCAGAGGGGGCTCAAGGCGCTGATTGCCCGACTGCCGGGGCCCCACGCCGCCGGGGCCGGGCGGGTTTCCGCACCGGGCGTTTTTATTATATTATTACGGCGACATTATAAAAAATCGGCGCCCCCGAGGGGGCTCCTTGCGGCCACAACCAACGGTAGTTATTCCATGAGACAGGTGAAGAGACTCGGCCTTCTGGGAACCGGCGTCATCGGCGGCGGTTGGGCGGCGCGCGCGCTGCACTTCGGCATCGACGTCGTGGCGGCGGACGTAAAGCCCGAGATGGAGGGCTGGATCCGTGGCGCGGTCGAGAATGCGGAAGGGGCGCTCGCGCGACTGACGCTCGCGCCGCTGCCGCCCAAGGGCAGGCTCACTTTCACGACCGACCTCAACGCCATGGCGGCGCAGGTCGACTTCATCCAGGAGAACATCCCCGAGCAGCTTGAGCTCAAGCAGCGCATCCTCGGGCAGGTAAGCCGCCACGCCCCGGCGGACGTGCTGATCGCGTCCAGCACCTCGGGCCTGATGCCGACCGATCTGCAGCGCGACATGCAGCATCCGGAACGCTTCCTCGTGGCGCACCCGTTCAACCCGGTCTACCTCCTGCCGCTGGTCGAGCTGGTCGGCGGGGCGAAGACCTCAGCCGAGTCGATCGACGCCGCGGCGCGCTTCTTCACCTATATCGGCATGCATGCGCTCAAGGTGCGCCGCGAGGTGCCCGGCCACCTCACCGACCGCCTGCAGGAAGCGCTGTGGCGCGAGATCCTGCACATGGTGAACGAGGACGTGGCCACCACCGGGGAACTGGACGATTCCATCGTCTACGGCCCGGGCCTGCGCTGGGCGGCGATGGGGACGAACCTCATCTATCACCTGGCCGGCGGCGAGACCGGCATGCGCCACATGCTGCGGCAGTTCGGGCCGGCCCTGAAGTGGCCGTGGACCAAGCTCGAGGCGCCCGAACTCACCGAGTCGCTCATCGACAAGATGGTGGAGGGAACGCAGGCCCAGGCCGACGGACGTTCGATCCGCGAGATCGAGCGGCTGCGCGACGGGTACCTGGTCGCGATCCAGCAGGTCCTGAAGCAATTCAACATCGGCGCCGGCTCGACGCTGCGTGCCCTGGAGGAGCGTCTCTACGAGGACGCCGCCGGCACCGCCAGGGCCAGCATCAGGGCCTCGGTCGACAAGGGCACGGAACTGCGCCTCATCGAGCTCGAGGTGCGGCCGGAGTGGATCGACTACAACGGCCACATGACCGACTCGCGCTACCTGCAGGTATTCGGGGATGCGACCGATGCCCTGCTGCGCTACGCGGGCGTCGACGACGAGTACCGCAAGTCCGGGCGCGCGCTCTTCACCGTCGAGTCCCACGTCACGCACCGGGCCGAGGCGAAGGCGATGGAGCCGCTCTACGTGACGACCCGCGTCCTGGAACTCGACGACAAGCGCATCCGGCTGTTCCACAGCCTGTTCCGCAGGCGCGACGACGTGCTCGTCGCGACCGCCGAGCAGGTCTACCTGCATGTCGCACAGGGCAAGGCCGCCGCGATGGGCGCGGCGCTGCACGAGGCTCTCGCGCGCGTTCAGGCCTCGCACGCGAAGCTTCCCGCGCCGGCGCACGCCGGGCGCGTCACGCTGCGCCCGGCAGGCTAAAGCGCCGGGGCGCGGGCCACGGGGACAGCATGCCGAAGATCGTAGACCACGACGCGCGGCGCGATGAGATCGCGCTCGTCGCCTGCCGGGTGGTCGCGCAGGTCGGGTTCGACCAGGCGACCATCGTGCGCATCGCGCGCGAGGCCGGCTACACCACTGGCATGGTGGCGCATTACTTCGACTCGAAGCAGGACATCGTGATCGCCGCGCTGCGCCTGATCCTGCGCCGCATCGAGGAGCGCCTCGAACCCCGGGAGGGCGCCGAGCATCCGCCGCTCCTGGCACTGCTGACCGAGGCCCTGCCCGTGGATGACGTGCGCTACACCGAGTGCGCCTTCTGGATTGCCTTCTGGGGACAGGTGCCGGCCGACAAGCGCCTGAAGCAGATCAACTCCTGGCTGCACCGTGAATACCTGCGGCTCTTCGAGCGCTGCCTCGCCCGGGGCTGGCCGGAGTGGGCCCACTGGCCGGCGGCCACGCGGCGCCAGGTGCTGGGCTCGGTCGTGAATTTCATCAACGGACTCACGGCGAGCACCGTCGCGAGCCGCACTGACTGGCCGCCGGAGCGCCAGATCGCGCAGCTGCGCCTGCAGCTGGAGCTGCTGCACGGCTGGGCGAGCGGCGGTGCCCGCGTGCCGGCCGTGCGCCGGGGCGCGAAGGCGCTCGGATAACGAGGGGGAATCGACCATGGACTTCGCACTCACCGAAGAGCAGGAACTGATCGCCAAGACCACGCGCGATTTCGTGCGCGCGGAGCTCGTGCCGCATGAGCAGGAGGTGGAGGACACCGGCGTGCTGCGCACGGAACTCTACGAGGAGCTCAAGGCAAAGGCCATCGACGCCGGCCTGTACGCGGCCAACATGCCCACCGAGGTGGGCGGTGCCGGCCTGGATGCCGTCAGCTGGGTGCTGTACGAGATCGAGCTCGGCTACACCGGATATGCGCTGCAGTACTCGTGCGTCGCGCGACCGTCCAACATCCTGATGGCGTGCGAGGGCGAGCAGCGCGAACGCTACCTCCTGCCGACGGTCCGCGGCGAGCGGGTGGACTGCCTGGCGATGACCGAGCCCGGCGCGGGCTCCGACGTGCGCGGCATGAAGTGCAGCGCGGTGGAGAAGGGCGGTGATTTCGTCATCAACGGCACCAAGCACTTCATCAGCCACGCCGACCATGCCGACTACGTGATCCTGTTCGCTGCCAGCGGCGAGGAGGATTCCGGCCGCGGCAAGAAGAAGCTCATCACCTCGTTCCTGGTCGACAAGGGCACCCCGGGCCTCGAGGTGCTGCCGGGCTACCGCAACGTCTCACACCGCGGCTACAACAACTGCATCCTGCAGTTCAACGAATGCCGGGTGCCGAAATCGGCCGTGCTCGGGGAAGTTCATCGCGGATTCGAGGTCGCCAACACCTGGCTCGGCGCCACGCGCCTGCAGGTTGCCGCCGGCTGCGTCGGGCGCGCGCGGCGGGCCCTCGAGGCGGCCAAGGAGTGGGCCGTACAGCGCGTGCAGTTCGGCCAGCAGATCGGCAAGTTCCAGGGCGTGAGCTTCAAGCTCGCGGACATGGCCGTGGAGCTGCGGGCCGCGGAGCTCCTGACGCTGGAGGCTGCCTGGAAGCTGCAGCAGGGCACCTCCACCGACATGGACATGGCGATCGCCAAGCTCAAGGCCTCCGAGATGCTGCAGATGGTCAGCGACGAGGCCCTGCAGATCCACGGCGGGATGGGCCTCATGAGCGAGCTGCCACTGGAGCGCATCTGGCGCGACGCCCGCATCGAGCGCATCTGGGACGGCACCAGCGAGGTGCAGCGTCACATCATCTCGCGCTCGCTGCTGCGCCCCCTGGGAGGCTGAGCCAGCGTACGCCGGCGGGGACGCTCAGCGTCCCTTCCACTGCGGCTTGCGCTTCTCGGAGAACGCGCGCGCACCTTCCTTGAGGTCCTCGGACCGGACCACCTTCTGAACGGCATCCAGGCTGTCGTGCAGCTCGAATGCAGGGCCCTCGGCGACCACCTCGGTGTGGCGCAGCAGCTGCTTGATGGCGGGGAACAGCAGCGGCGGCCCCTCGGCGAGCTGGGCGGCGATCTCGCGCGCCTTGGCCAGTGCCTGACCTTTGGGCACGACGTGGTTCGCAAGTCCCCAATGCTTGGCTTCCTGCGCGTCCATCCAGCGACCGGTCATCAGGAACTCGACCGCGACGTGGTACGGGATGCGGCGTCGCAGCTTGATGGTGCCGGCATCCGCCAGCACCCCGACGTTGATCTCGGGCAGTGCGAAGCGCGCGTGCTCCTCCATCACTATGATGTCGGTGCCGAGCACGATCTCGAAGCCGCCCCCGCAGGCGATGCCGTTGACGGCCGAGATCAGGGGCTTGTTGAGGTTACGCGGATAGTTGAGCCCCCCGAAGCCGCCGACGCCCCAGTCGGAGTCCGACTCCTCGGTGGTGGCGGCGGCCTTCAGATCCCACCCCGGGCAGAAGAAGCGCTCACCGGCACCGGTGACGATGCCGACACGCAGCGCCGGGTCGTCGCGGAAGGCAGTGAAGATGTCGTTGAGCCGCCGGCTCGCGGCGAGGTTGATTGCATTCGCCTTGGGCCGGTCGAGGGTGACCTCGAGGATCGCGCCGTTGGTGGAGGTGCGGACGCCGTCAATGTAGGTCTCGGTCATGTCTAGTGCTCCTCGCGCAGGCGGACCAGGGCGTCCACCGCGATCGCGCCCAGCCCCTGTGGGCGCACGATGATGGGATTCAGGTCGAGTTCGGTCAGGCGCTCGCGCTGCGCGTCGGCATAGCGGGTGCACGCGATGATGGCCGCCACCAGCGCCGGGATGTCGCCCGGGGGCTTGCCGCGGAAGCCGGCGAGCAGCTTTGCCACGCGCAGGCGCCTGAGTGCCGCCTCGATGGCGGCGGGGGTGAACGGTGGCAGGAGGTTCACGCTGTCGCGCAGCAGCTCTGTGAGCACCCCGCCGGCTCCGAGCACCAGCATCTGCCCGAACTGGGCATCCACGCTGATGCCGACCAGGATCTCGGCCACGCCGTCGGTCACCATCTCCTCAACCAGCAGCGTCTGCGACAGCCGTGCGAGGCGCTGCGCCGCGGCCGCGGCGTCCTTGACCGAGCGGATGTTCAGCACCACCCCGCCGACCTCGGACTTGTGTTCGAGCGCCGCATCGGCGGCCTTGATGACGACCGGGAAGCCGAGCGCCGCGGCGGCCTCGGCAGCGTCACGGGCGGCGACCACGGCCGAGCGCGGCACCGGTACGCCGAATGCCGCGAGCGCGCTCTTGCCCTCATGCTCGACGAGGGCGTGGCTGGGGCCGGCCGCGACCGACGGTATCCGCAGCTCCACGCCCGGCCCGCGCGCCCAGGCCTCACCGACGCCTCCGGCGAGGTCCAGCGCCTCGAGCGCTTCGCGCTGTCCCTGCAGCGGCACGATGCCGGAGGCGAAGCACAGCTCGCGGGTCGCGCGCGAGAGGGACTCCGGCAGCGAGGAAACCACGGCGCCGCGGGCGGGAGCCCCGGGCAGGGCGGCGGCGAATTCCCTGACGGCATTGACGTAGGCGGTGTCGTCCGCGGGGGCGGGCGGACAGTCGAGCATGAAGGCCACGGCGTCATAGCCCGCCCGCTGCACCACGCTGAACATCTGGCGCTGCCGGGGCAGGTCGAACCAGATGTGGGTATGAAAATCGAAGGGGTTCGAGATGTGCACCTTGTCCGAGAGGATCCCGTTCAGGGTGCGGGCGGCTCCGGCCGGGATCGGCATGAAGTCCAGCGACAGGTTGCGCGCGGCATCGGCGGTCATGGCCATGTCGCCGCCGGAGGCGCCCATGGCGAGCACCTTGCGGCCCTTGAGCGGCCCGCCGGCGTGGAAGATCTTGAGGGTCTCCGTCAACGTCGCGAGCGACTCGCAGCGCGCGATCCCGGCCTGTGCGCAGAACGCGTCGAACGCGCCGTCCGCCCCGGCCAGCGACCCGGTGTGCGTGCGCACGGTATCGGCGGCCGCGGCGGTGCGGCCGGCCTTGATGAGGGCGATGGGCTTGCCCGCGGCACGGGCGCGGGCCGCGGCGGCCGCGAAGCGGCGCACGTCCTTGATGCCTTCGAGGTACATGCCGAATGCGGTCACCCGGCCATCGTCGACCAGCAGTTCCACAAGGTCCTCGGCCGCCAGCTGCGTCTGGTTGCCCACCGTGAGCACCAGCCCCAGGGGAAGCGAGCGGTCGTTGAAGAGCAGGTTGAGCGCGATCGTGCCGCTCTGGCAGATCAGGGCGACGCCCCGCTCGCGCCGCGCACCGACCACCTGGTCCGGCCACAGCGCCACGCCGTCGAAGAAGTTGATGAAGCCATAGCAGTTGGGGCCGAAGTAGGGCAGGGGCCCGGCCGCACGGACCAGTTCGTCCGTGAGCCGGTGCCCTTCCGCGGTGGCGGTCTCGGAGAAGCCGGCGGCGAAGCAGACGAAGCCGCCGCCGCCGCGCCGTGCCAGTGCGCCGGCGATGCCCGGGACGTCACGGTTCGGGGCGGCAATGAATGCCGCATCGGGTGCGCCCGGGAGTTCGTCCACGCTGCGGTAGTAGGCCTGCGCGGCACTGGAGGCGCGCGAGGGATGGATGCGGTAGATCTCCCCGCCGTAGCCGATGGTCCGGCAGGCCTCGTGCACGGCATCGGCCCATGCCCCGCCGATGAGGGCCACGCTGCGCGGGGCCAGGAGGCGCTGCATGCCGCGCGGGTTCATGGGGTGCGTGCGGGACGCAGCTCCATGCGTCGTGAACCGGGTGCGCCCGCCTCCATGCCGGCGCCCGCGGCGGTGAGGGCGGCGAGTGCCGCCGTCGCCTCAGCCGGCAGCGGCGCGGTGGCGACCTTGCCCTCGCTCTGGCGCACGTGCAGCAGCATCACCTCGGCGGCCGCCGCGACGTTGGTGTGCCCGGCACGCAGCAGCTCCAGGGCGACGTGGATGCGCTTGTGGTCGCTGCCCAGGAGGCGCGCGGTGACCACCGCGGTGTCGGCGGCCTTCACTTCCTCGAGGTAATGGAGGTGCACCTCGACCGTGTAGAGGGTGCCGCCAGTGCGCGCCCGGTAGCCGGCGTCCAGCCCGATCCGGTCCATCAGGGCATCGATCGCCTCGCTGAAGATGACCAGGTAGTAGGCATCACGCAGGTGGCCGTTGTAGTCGATCCACTCCTTGCGGACCGGCGTCTCGAAGATGCGGATGCCGGCCACGGCTCAGCCGAGCTGCAGTTTGTCGCGGGTCTGCGCCGGGGTGAGGACGCGCGCACCCATGGCCTCAATGATGGTGCGGGCCTTCTCGACCAGCTGCGCATTGCTCGCGTACACGCCACGGCTCAGGTAGAGGTTGTCCTCCAGCCCGACGCGCACGTTCCCGCCCAGGAGCACCGACTGCGCCACCCACGGCATCTGCATGCGGCTGATGGCGAAGGAGCTCCACACGCAGTTCTCGGGCAGGGTGTTGACCATGGCGAGCAGGTGGCCGGTGTCGGCCGGCACGCCGTAGGGGATGCCCATGCACAGCTGGATCATGGCGGGTCCCGGGACCAGGCCTTCCTTGATCATCTGGCGCACGAACCAGAGGTTGCCGGTATCGAAGACCTCCATCTCCACCTTCACCCCGAGTTCCTTCATGATGCCCGCGCCTTCGCGGCAATATTCGGGGGTGGAGATGTAGGCGCGGTTACCGTCGCCGAAGTTGAGGGTGCCGCAGTCGAGCGTGGCGATGTCGGGCCGGTAGGTCCCTTCCGCACACAGGTCGATCACGTGCTGCATGCGCTCCTTCTGGGTCACGAAGTCCGAGCCGGGAGCCGGCGTATCCTTCAGACCCTGCTTGCCGATGCAGATGTATCCGCCCATGCCGCAGGTAAGATTGACCAGGACGTCGACCTTGCTCTCGCGGATGCGCTTGACGACCTCGCGGTAGTGCTTGGTGGCCATGCTGAATTCGCCGGTCTCCGGGTCGCGCACGTGGATGTGCACGATGGCAGCCCCGGCGCGCGCCGCCTCGATGGCGGAGTTCGCGATCTGCTCGGGCGTGACCGGGCAGTGCGGGCTCTTGGTGACCTTGGTGTCGTCGCCAGTGATGGCGCAGGTGATGATGACGTCCTGATTCATGGGGACCTCGCGAGAGGATCGCGTGACATGGTAATATTATGGCGACAATAATATAACGCCGCGACGCGGCGCGGCAAGCCGCCGGGAGCACACAAATGCAGACGCAGCTTTTGATCGGGGGCCGGCTGGTGGCCGGCGAGGGCGATGCCGAGGTGATCCTCGACAGCGCCAGCGGGACACAGGTCGCGACCGTCAGGTCCGCATCCGCTTCCCAGGTGGAGGCGGCCGTGGCCGCCGCCGAGCAGGCCTTCCCGGGCTGGGCGCGCACGCCCCCCAGGGAACGCGGGGCGCTCCTCCTGAAGATCGCGGACGCCCTGGATTCCCAGGCCGCGGACTATGCCGCGCTCGAGTCGCGCAACACCGGCAAGCCGCTCGCGGCGATGCTCAACGACGAGATGCCGTCCATCGCGGACACGTTCCGCTACTTCGCAGGCGTATGCCGTGCGCCGCAGGGGCTGGCGGCCGGGGAATACCTCGCCGGGCACACGAGCCTCATCCGCCGCGACCCGGTGGGCGTGGTGGCCTCGATCGCGCCCTGGAACTACCCGTTGATGATGCTGGCGTGGAAGATCGCCCCGGCCATCGCGGCCGGCAACACGCTCATCGTGAAGCCCTCCGAGCAGACGCCGCTGACGGCCCTGAAGCTCGCCGCGACGCTCGCGGAGGTTCTTCCGCCCGGGGTCGTTAACATCATCTGCGGGCGCGGAGAACCGGTCGGGCGCCTCCTTACCAGCCACCCGAAGGTGCGCATGGTTTCGCTGACCGGCTCGGTCGCGACCGGCCAGAAGATCCTGGCGGCGGCCGCCGATGGCCTGAAGCGCACCCACCTGGAACTCGGCGGCAAGGCGCCGGTCATCGTATTCGACGACGTGGACGTCGAGGCGCTGGTCGCCGGGGTGCGCACGTTCGGGTTCTACAACGCGGGGCAGGATTGCACCGCGGCCTGCCGGATGTACGTCGGGCACAAGGTGTACGAGCGCGTGGTCGCCGACCTCACCAGCGCCGCGCGCAGCATCAAGATGGGCACCCAGGAGGAAGCCGGTGTCGAGATGGGACCGCTGATCTCGGCCACGCACCGTGAACGGGTCACTGGCATGGTCGACCGCGCCCGGGCCGCCAAGCACGTCACCATTACGACCGGAGGCAAGCCGCGCGCCGGGGGTGGGTTCTTCTTCGAGCCGACGGTCATCGCCGGGGCGCGCCAGGAGGACGAGATCGTGCAGCGCGAGGTGTTCGGGCCGGTGGTCTCGGTCACCCCGTTCAGCGACACCGACGAGGCCATCCGCTGGGCGAACGACTCCGAGTACGGGCTGGCGTCCTCGATCTGGACGCGCGATATTTCGCGCGCGATGACGGTGGCTTCCCAGCTGCAGTACGGGGTCACGTGGATCAACACCCACTTTGCGAGCGTGAACGAGATGCCCCACGGCGGCTTCAAGCGCTCCGGCTACGGCAAGGACATGTCGGTCTACGCCCTCGAGGACTACACGGTGGTGCGCCACCTCATGATCAAGCTGTAGACGTGGCGGGGCGCCAAGGGATGCGCGTGGCGCGCGGCCTGCTGCTCGCGGCCGTCCTGGGGCTCGCGGCGGCCTGCGGTCGTGGGCCCGCCGGTGCCGGGGGCGCCGAGGAGAAGGTGCTCCACATCTACAACTGGGCCGACTACATCGGCAAGGACACCATCGCCGATTTCGAGGCGCGCACCGGCATCAAGGTGGTCTACGACACCTACGATGCGGACGAGACGCTGGAGGCGAAGATGATGGCCGGCGACTCCGGCTACGACGTCGTGAGCACGTCGGCCGACTATTTCGGGCGCCAGATCAAGGCCGGCATCTACCGGCAACTGGACAAGTCCCTGCTGCCGAACTGGAAGAACCTCGACCCGCACATCCTCGAACTCGAGTCGCAGGCCGATCCCGGCAACCGCTACGCCATGCCCTACCTGCGGCACGTGAACGGCTTCGCCTACAACACCGAGAAGATCCGGGCGCGCATGAAGGATGCCCCGGTCGACAGCCTGGATATGATCTTCAAGCCCGAGGTCGTGCAGCACTTCGCCGACTGCGGGGTCACGTTCCTTGACTCCGCGGAGGACGTGCTGCAGCTGGCGCTCAATTACCTGCACCTGGACCCGAACTCGGACCGCCCCGAGGACTATGCCAGGGCCGAGAAGCTGCTGCTCGCCGTGCGCCCCTACATTCGCGCCTTCGACTCCAGCGAGTACATGAACGGCCTTGCCACCGGGGACTTCTGCATTGCGATGTCCTGGTCGGCGGACTACGCCACTTCGCGCGCGCGTGCCCGCGCGGCGGGGGTCGAGGCGCCGCTCGCCTTCACGATCCCCAGGGAGGGCAGCAACTTCGCCTTCGACGCACTGCTGATCCCCTCGGATGCCCCGCACCCGCAGGCGGCCCACAAGTTCCTGAACTACATCCTCGAGCCGAAGGTGATCGCGGCGATCACCAACGACATCCACTACGCGAACGACAACTCCGCCTCCAACCCGTACGTGGACCCGCAGATCCTCGAGGACCCGGCGGTCTATCCGCCGCCGGCGGTGGAAGGACGCCTCTACATCGCCCGCGAGGCCTCACCGGCACTCGAGCGCCTGCGTACACGCACCTGGACGCGGGTCAAGACGGGGCTGTGAGCGCCTCTCACGCGTGCTTGGCGGCCAGCTGGGTCTCCAGCGCGCGCCGCCGGTCGCCGCGCACCATCAGGTAGCCGGCCACCAGCACGCACGCACCCACCGCGCACACGATGAGGCTCGCGAGCGCATTCACCTCGGGGCTGACGCCGAGCTTCACCTTGGAGTAGATGATCATCGGCAGCGTGCTCGCCCCGGGGCCGGCGACGAAGCTGGAGATGACGAGATCGTCCAGGGAGAGAGTGAAGGACAGAAGCCAGCTCGAGACGATGGCCGGCATGATGATCGGCAGGGTTACGTCCCAGAAGGCGCGCGCCGGGCTCGCCCCCAGGTCCATCGCGGCCTCTTCGAGCGAGCGGTCGGCGGCTGCCAGGCGCGACTGCACCGTCACCGTGACGTACGCGGTGCAGAACGTGACGTGCGAGATGACGATCGTCGTAAAGCCGCGGTGTGGCCACCCGATCAGTTGCACCATGGAGACGAACAGCAGCAGCTGGGTGATGCCGGTGATGATCTCCGGCATGACCAGCGGCGCGTTCACCATCCCGGTGAGCAGCAACCGGCCGCGGAAGCGGTTGAACCGCACCAGCGCGATGGAGGCGAGCGTGCCCAGGATCACCGCCCCGGTCGAGGCGGCGACCGCGACCTCGAGCGACAGGAGCGCCGACTCGAGCAGCTGGCGGTTGTGCAGGAGCGCGGTGTACCAGACGGTGGAGAAGCTGCCCCAGACGTTTACGAGCGGCGAGGAGTTGAAGGAATAGGCGATCAGCACGAGGATCGGGAGGTAGAGCAGGCCGATGCCGGTGTAGAGGACGGTCTGCAGGAAAGCGGAGGAACGCCGTTCCATGGGGGCTCAGCTCTCGATCTGCTTGACGTTGTAGTACTGGTAGACCGCGATCGGACCGGCGAGCAGCAGCAGGAAGGCGATCGCCACGGCGGCCGCCACCGGCCAGTCGTGATTGCCGAAGAACTCGTCCCACAGCACGCGCCCGATCATGAGGTTGTTTGGGCCGCCCAGGAGGGAGGGGATGACGAACTCGCCCACCGCCGGGATGAACACCAGCATGGAGCCTGCGATCACGCCGGGAATGGACAGCGGCAGCGTCACGTCGACGAAGGCGCGCGAGGGCGTGCTCCCGAGGTCCGAGGCCGCCTCGAGCAGCGTCGGGTCAAGCTTCTCCAGGGTCGCGAAGAGTGGCAGCACCATGAACGGCAGGTAGGAGTAGACGATGCCGATGTAGACGGCGACCCCGGTGTGCATGATGTGCAGGGGCTCGCTCAGGATCCCCAGGTGCATGAGCAGCGTATTGAGGAAGCCGTTGTCGCGGATGATGCCCTCGAGCGCGTACACCCGCAGCAGGAACGAGGTCCAGAACGGCAGCATGATCACCAGCAGCAGCAGGTTCTGCGTGGACTTCGGCGCGCGCGCGATCGCGTAGGCCATCGGGTAGCCGATCAAGAGGCAGATCAGGGTCGAGAAGAAGGCGGTGCGCAGCGAGTACAGGTAGGCGAGGCCGTAGACCTCGTCCGTCAGCAGGTACTTGTAGTTGTCCAGGTGGACGTCGAGCTTGAGGCGGTGCCCGGGCGTCAGGGTCAGCACATCGGAGAACGGCGGTACGTGCGGGATGGCTTCCGCGAAGCTGATCTTGAAAGCAAATGCGAACGGTATGAGGAAAAATACCAGCAGGAAGATCAGGGGCGGCAGGATGATCAGCCAGCGGCCCGGTCGCCAGGTCTTTGTCATGGGGTGCGCTTTACCGGTGCTCGTCCGCTATTGTGCGCGATAAACTGCGGTACAGTGAAGTCAGGGAGCCCGCCGCAGCCAGCGCGGTCGGGGCATGGCAGGCGCAGTGACCGTCCATCGAAGCACCTCGGAGATCCCGGCAGCCCCCGTCGGCGGCGGCTCGCGCATCCGTCAGCGCCAGCGGCAGCGGCTGATCGATGCCTGCATCTCGGCCCTGCACATCTACGGACCCTCGCGCACGACGGTGGAAAAGGTGGTGGCCCTGGCCGACCTGTCCCCGGGCATCGTGCGCTTCTACTTCGATTCCAAGGCTGCGATGCTGCTCGCCTCGCTGGACTACCTCAGCCGCGAGTTCGGGAACCGCGTGATGGCCCCGGCGATCGCCCTGCGGGAGACCCCCGTGCAGGCGCTGCGGCTGCTGGTGGACCTGTACCTGGATGCCGATATCGCGAGCCCCCGCAAGGTCTCGGTCTGGTACTCGTTCTGGGGCGAGGCCAGCTCGCGCCAGGAGTACCTGGACATCTGCGGCGCGAAGGACGAGGACTTCGCGGCACTCGTGCGCGACCTGATGCAGCGGCTGATCGACAGCAGCGGGGCGCGGCACCTCGATGCCGACGGCATCGCCCTGGGCCTGATCGGCGTGCTCGAGGTGCTCTGGCAGGGCATTGCCTTCCAGAGCGAGGCCAACATAGACCGCCCGGCCGCGGTCAACCGCGCGCTCGCCTACCTGCGCTCGATTTTCCCCGGTGAGTTCGCGCCCGCGCAGCCGCGGGTGGCCGTGGCACCGGTACCGGCAGCCGGTGCGCGCCTGCCGCGCGAGGCCTACACGAGCGGGGCGCTGCTGGCCCTGGAGCGCGAGCAGCTGCTGCGGCCGGCCTGGCAGCTGATCGGTCACGAGGACGAGCTGCGGGCGCCGGGGGACTTCCTGAGCGGCGACCTCGGCGGCGAGCGCGTACTGGTGGTGCGCGCCGAGCGCGACCGGCTGCATGCCTTCCGCAACACCTGCCGGCGCGCGCCGCACGCGCTGGTAAGCGAGCGCGCCGGGCAGCTGAACAGCGCCATCCGCTGCGCCACGCACGGACTTACCTACACCTTCGACGGTCAGCTGGTCGAGGGACGGACCCCGGGGGACCTGACGCCCCTGGAGCTGGCCACGCACGGCCACCTGGTGCTGGCGCGCGCCACCGGTGCCGGTGCGGCCGCCGAGGGCGAGGTGCCGTGGGCGTCGCTCGCTCACTTCGGGCCGCGCAGTGTCAGCGACATCGAGGTCGCCGCGGACTGGAAGGTGCTCGTGGAGCAATGGCTGGAGAGCCCGCAACCGCACCAGCACCTGCTCGGGCCGAACCAGATCTTCGACGTGCGCACCGAGGGTGCCGTGGTGCTGCAGGCGACGCCGCTCGCCCCGGGCCGCGCGCGGCTGCGGCGCTTCGACTTCACCACCGAGCGCCGCAGCGCGCAGCGCCCGGCGCGCGACGGCTGGAAGCGCGAGATCGATGCCTGGGTGAGCTCACAGGTGGCGCTCGCCGAGTCGACGCAAAGCGGCCTGCTCACCACCGCGGACGAGCCGGCCGACCCCGGGCCCACGGCCGCCGCGCTCGCGCAGTTCCGCGACGCGATCCTCCCCCTCTGGCACGCGCTGTCAGCGAAGTAGGCGGCCGGGTCCCATCAGGCGAAGCGCGCCGGGGCGTGAGGCAGGCGCACCTCGGGGATGCGTTCGCGCAGCAGGTCGTGGAACTCCACCATGCAGTTCTCCAGGCGGGACAGCGGTCCCGGCTCGTAGCTCGGGGACGCGAGTCCCTGCTGCACCCGCTTGCACAGCGCCTCGTCTTCGCGCTGCACCTGGCGGTTGATGCGCGCGCACAGGTAGCGCGCGATGCGCATCTCGCGCCGCTCGTCGGGGTGCGCGTAGCAGGCGCCGCGGATCGTGCACTTTCCCGGCCCGCGCGGCAGCACCTGGAAGAAGTCCATCTGGTCGGGGAACACGTCGATGCCCAGGTTGGGGAGCGAGCTGTAGAAGCTCCAGCGCCGCCGGTGTGACTCGGGCAGGTCGGTCGCCACCTTGCCGATCAGGTCCTGGTACATCCGCTCGCTCCAGCGCGAGGAGGCCTTGTCGCGCAACCAGCTGATGCCGCGCGCGACGCCCGGGAAGTTCTTCTGGTCGTCGTAGTCGGGGGTGAACATGCGGTTCAGCCCCGGGTGGCCGATCGGCACGTGGTAGGACTCCAGGTAGTTGTCCATGGCGACCTTCCAGTCGCAGTCCCAGTGCTCGATGTAGGCGTTGCCGATGAGCTCCATGCCCTCGAAGCGATGCGGTGCGAACTCCTCGGCCACGCCGCCGAAGATCTCCTCGAGCGGACGGGAGTCGCCCGCGAGGTTGATCCAGACGAATCCGAACAGGATCTGCGAGCGGATCGACTTCAGGCCGAGCTGCGAGCGGTCGAGCGGCGGAAAGGTGTCGCGTGCGCTGATGGCGAGGAGGTCGCCCGAGAGCTTGTACGACCAGCCGTGGTAGGGGCAGGTGACCGAGCCGGGGCAGTTGCCGCTGCCATCGAGGATGCGCGCGCCGCGGTGGCGGCATACGTTGTGGAACGCACGGATCTGGTTCTGGGAGTCGCGCAGCGCCACGACGCTGTCCACCCCGCCGATGTCCAGGGTCACGTAGTCGCCGGGCTTCTTGAGCTCGCTCACGTGGCAGACGATCTGCCAGGCCGGACGCAGGATGCGCTCGTACTCCAGGCGCGTCATTTCCGGGTGGTTGTACACCCACGCCGGCAGGGCGCGGATGAGGGCGGGGGTGCTGTTATCGACCGGGCGGGGGGCGGCGGCATTCATGGGATTACGTCCGGTGGGTGGGAATGTATACGGTCATATAATTCTACCCGAAAAAATTATATGCTCATATAGACGCGGCCTCCGGGCGGTGGTAAGTTGCCGCGCAAGCTGCCTTTTTTCCTGACAAAACCAGAGAGCGCACCATGGCCAGAAACCTCACCCGGAATCACGAACACTACCGGAAGGCGCTGAAGCGCCTGCCCCTGGGCGTCGCCTCGAACTTCCGCTTCTGGGGCGAGGATCGCACGATTTATGTCAAACAGGGCCGCGGCGCGCGCGTCACCGACCTGGACGGCAACGTCTACGTCGACTACCGCATGGGTTACGGCCCCTCGATCCTGGGCTACGCCGATGCGCGAGTGGACGAGGCCGCCAAGCGCGGCATGGAGGTCGGCGGGGTGTTCGCACTGTCGACCGAGAAGGAGTACGTGGTCGCCGAGCGCATCTCCAAGATGGTGCCGGCCGCCGAACTCGTGCGCTTCTCCAACTCGGGTACGGAGGCGGTGATGGCGGCGCTGCGGCTCGCGCGCGCGTACACCAAGAAGGACAACTACGTCATTCTCGAGGGCAGCTACCACGGCCTGTTCGATGCGGCCATGTGGTATACGCCGATGGAAAAGTGGTCGCAGGTCGGGGACCCGCAGGTCGTGCCCTACAGCGAGGGCGTACCGCTCGCCACCCGCAACTTCGCGCACTTCGTGCAGGCGAACGACGCCAACCAGCTCGAGGACGTGCTCAAGCGGCACGGGAATTCCATCGCCTGCCTCCTCATCGAGCCCATCATGGGCAACTGCCTGGGGATCGCGGCCGAGCCGGCCTATGTGCGCGCCGCGCGCGAGCTGTGCGACAAGTACGGGATCCTGCTGATCATCGATGAGGTCAAGACCGGCTTCCGCGTAGCCCGCGGCGGCGTGCAGGAGCTCTACGGCGTGCGTGCCGACCTGTGCACCTTCGCCAAGGCCGTCGCGAACGGCTACCCGATCTCGGTGCTGGCGGGGCGCGAGGAGATCATGCGCAAGTTGGGCAAGGGCGTGGCGCACGGGGGCACCTACACCGCCCACCCGGTGTCGCTGGCCGCGGCCGAGTGCACGCTGCAGATCCTCGACGAGACCGACGCGCTCGAGCGCATCGCCGACTACGGCACGCGCCTGCGCGCCGGCAAGAGCGCGATCCTGAAGGCGCGCGGCATCGCCCACAGCTTCGTCGGCCATCCCTCGATGACCGGCCTGTACTTCGCCCAGAACCCGCCGCGCACCTACCGCGACTGGAAGGGCAGCGACTACACGTTCTACGATGCCGCCGCGAAGGTCCTGCACGACGAGCTGGTCCTGTGCGAGCCGGACTCGCGTGAGCCGTGGTTCATCTCCGCCGCGCATGACGACTCGTGCCTGAAGGACACGCTGCGCGGCTTCGAGATCGCGATGGACAAGACGCTGGACGCACTCGGCAAGGGCAGCCGCGTCCAGGCCTGAGCAGTCGAGCGGAGCGGGGGGAGGGAAGAGCGCAAGTGAGCACGGGGACAGCGAACCGGTACGACGCCATCGTCGTGGGCGCGGGACACAATGGCCTGGTCAATGCCTGCTACCTGGCGCGTGCAGGCCTCAAGGTGCTCGTGCTCGAGCGCAACTCCTACATCGGCGGCGCTGCGGTGAGCCGCAGCCTCTACGAGGGCTTCACCTACTCCAACTGCTCCTACGTCTGTAGCCTGCTGCGCACGGAGATCATCCGGGGCCTCGAGCTGCCGAGCCACGGGCTGCAGATCATCCCCTACGAGGGTGGCGTCACCATGATGCGTGACGGCGGCCACCTGGCGGTCTACGACAACCACGACGCGATGCGCCGCGAGATCGCGCGGCACTCGCGCCGCGACGCCGAGGCCTACGACCGCTACGTGCGCGACATGCTGCGTCACTGCCGCTTCATCAAGCCGCTGCTGCTGCGCGAACCGCCGGATCCGACCTCGTTCCGTCCGCGCGACCTGCAGGAGCTGCTGTTCCTGGGCAAGCACTTCCACAAGCTCGGCGAGGAGCGCATGTACGACACCATGCGCTTCTTCACCATGAGCTGCGCCGACATGCTCGAGGAGTACTTCGAGAGCGAGATCGTCAAGGCCCACCTGTCGGGCAGCTCGATCATCGGCACCGCGCTCGGGCCGCGCTCGCCCGGCTCTGCCTACGTGCTGCTGCACCACTACATGGGCAGCATCGACGGGGCGGTCGGGGCATGGGGATTCGCGCGCGGCGGCATGGGCGCCATCACCCAGGCGCTGAGCAAGTCGCTGCAGGCCAGCGGCGGCACGGTGCGCGCCAGCGCCCCGGTCGAGCAGATCCTCATCCGCGGCGGCCGCGCGCAGGGCGTGGTGCTCGAGGGCGGGGAGGAGGTCTACGCCCCGGTAGTCGTCTCCAACCTCGACGTGAAGCGCACGTTCCTCAAGACCGTCGCCCCGGAGCACCTGCCGCCGGAGTTCGTCGAGCAGGTGCGGCGCTTCAAGATCCGCGGCTCCTCCGGGAAACTGAACATCGCGCTCGACGGGCTGCCGCACTTCCCGTCCATCCCGCAGGGTTCACCCTCGACCCGCGGCGACATGCACATCACCGACACGCTCGAGATGGTCGAACGGGCCTACGACGACTGGAAGGAGGGGCGCTGGTCGCGCGAGCCGTACGTCGACATGCTGATCCCGACCCAGATCGACCCGACGATGGCGCCCGACGGCAAGCACTATATGTCGGTCTTCGTGCAGTACTGCCCCTATAAGCTCGCCGATGGGGAGTGGACTCCCGAGAAGCGGCAGGCCTTCGGCAACACGGTCATCGATGCCATCGCGCGGCACAGCCCGGACTTCAAGAAGCTGATCCTGCACGCCGAGATCCGCACCCCGAAGGACATCGAGAACGAGGTCGGCCTGACCGAGGGCAACATCTTCCAGGGCGAGCTGACCTTCGACCAGCTGCTCTTCAACCGCCCGGTCCCCGGTTACGCGCAGTACCGCGCGCCGGTGCGCGGGATGTACATGTGCGGCTCGAGCACGCACCCAGGCGGCGGCGTCATGGGCGCCCCGGGTGCCAACTCGGCGAACGCCATCCTGCGCGACCTTGGGCGGCTGCAGTGAACGCAACCTACGATGCGATCGTCGTCGGTGGCGGCCACAACGGCCTCGTGTGCGCGACGTTCCTGGCCCGGGGCGGCAAGCGCGTGCTGGTGCTCGAGGCCGCAGATCACGTGGGCGGTGCGGCCGCCACGCGCGAGTTCGCGCCGGGTTTCCGGGTGTCAGCCTGCGCCCACCTGCTGCACCTGATGCCCCCGGGCTTGGTCCAGGAACTCGGCCTGGAAAAGCACGGACTTAAGCTTGCGGCCCGGTCGCTGCCGACCGTGGCCCTGGACGAGGCGGGCGCGCACCTGAGCTACGAGCCCGGGAATCTCGAGGGCCTCGCCCGCACCTCGCCCAAGGACGCCGCGGCGCTTTCCGATTGGTACGCGTTCCTGCAACGCGCCTCGCGCGCCCTGCACCCGGTGCTGTCGGCGACGCCGCCGCGACTGGGGACCGATGCCTGGCGCGACCGCCTGAAGCTCCTGTCCATCGGCTTCGGCATCCGGCGCCTCGGGCGCAAGGACATGCGGGAGCTGCTGCGCATCGGCGCGATGCCGGTGCACGACCTGCTCGAGGAACGGTTCGAAAGCCCGCTGCTCAAGGGCGCCCTGGCCCTGGATGCCGTGCTCGGGACCAACTTAGGTCCCCGCTCGCCCGGCACCCTGGTGTCACTGCTGTACCGGGCCGCGGCATCGCAGGGGAGCGAGGTCCTGTCGCTGCCGGAGGGTGGCCTCGGGGCACTGTCCGATGCACTGGCGCGTGCCGCCACGAGCGCGGGCGTCGAGGTGCGGACCGGCGCCCCCGTGGCCCGGATCCTGGTACGCGAGGACCGCGTCTGCGGCGTCGCGCTTGCCTCCGGCGAGCAGGTCAGCGCCGCCACCGTCGTGTCCAACGCCGATCCCAAGACCACATTCCTCGCGCTTCTGGGCGCCGAGCACCTGGATGCCGGCTTCACCCGACGGGTTACCCAGGTCCGCACCCGCGGCTTCACCGCGAAGCTGCACCTCGCCCTGGACCGCCTGCCGCAGTTCTCGGGGCTCGCCGAAGCGGCCTTGCGCGGGCGGCTGCTGGTGGCGCCGTCATCGGACTACATCGAGCGTGCCTACAACCATGCGAAGTACGGCGAGTTCTCCGAGCAGCCGATGCTCGAGGTGACGATCCCCACGCTGGCCGACCCGGCGCTCGCCCCGTCCGGGAAGCACGTCATGTCGGTCATCGTGCAGTACGCGCCCTACGCGGTGAAGGGCGGCTGGGAGGTACAGCGCGAACCCTTCACCGAGCGCATCCTCGCAACCCTCGGGCGGTACGCGCCGCAGCTGCGCGCGGCGGTGAGCGCAACGCAGCTCCTGACGCCTCCGGACATCGAGCGCGAGTTCCGCATCAATGGCGGCCACTGGCACCACGCGGAGCTGACCCTGGACCAGTTCATGATGGTGCGGCCGGTGCCGGGCGCGGCCCAGTACCAGACCCCCGTGCCGGGCCTTTACCTCTGCGGTGCCGGCTGCCACCCCGGCGGTGGCGTCATGGGGCTCGCCGGCCGTAATGCCGCCCGGCAGGTGATTCGTGAGGCCGCCTGACGCCATGCTGACCGAGACCGCACCGCATTTTCGCCAACCGCTGCTGAAGACGCCCTTCCACGAGCGTCAGCGCGAGTACAGCCAGCTCGACAGTTACGTACCGTGGGCCGGCTATTCGACCTTCGACGTGTTCACGAACGTCGAGCAGGAGTACTTCTCCGTCCGCAACGCGAGTTCTCTGTACGACCTCACCCCGATGGTGAAGTACCGGGTGTCCGGGCCGGACGCGCTGCGTTTCCTGAACCGGCTCGTGACCCGCGACATGGGGAAGCTCAGCCCCGGCAAGGTCGCGTACACGGTCTGGTGTGACGATGCGGGGAAGATCATCGACGACGGCACGGTGTTCTGCCTGGCGGCCAACGACTACCGCGTGTGTACCGCCGAACGGCAGCTCGACTGGTTCGAGGCCTCGGCCATCGGATATGACGTCGAGATCCGCGAGATCACCGAGGAAGTCGCGGCCCTGGCCGTCCAGGGGCCGATCTCCGCCAAGCTCCTGCGCGGGGTCGGAATTGCCGGTATCGAGCGCCTCAAGCCCTTCGAGCACGGTGAGTTCTCGATGCCGCGCGCAGGCGGCGGCCCTACGGTCACGCTCATGGTGTCGCGCACCGGCTTTACCGGCGACCTGGGGTACGAGCTGTGGATGCAGCCTCAGGATGCCGAGGCAGTCTGGGATGCGCTGATGGAGTTCGGTCGTACCCGGGCGGTCCGGCCGATCGGGTCGAAGGCCCTCAACATGGTGCGCATCGAGGCCGGGTTCATCCTGCCGAAAGTCGACTTCGTCTCGGCCGCCCATACGCTCTACCTGGGCACCGAACGCTCGCCGATCGAGCTCGGGCTCTCCTGGCTCATTGACTACAAGAAGGGGCACTTCACGGGTCGGCGCGCGCTGCTGCAGGAGGTGGCACGGGGGCCCAGGCGCCAGCTCGTCGGCCTCGACATCGAGGGCACCAAGCCCGCCTACAATGCGCTCCTGTACACCGAGGCTTCCGGGCGCAGGGAGGCCGGTAGCGTGACGTCTGCGATCTGGTCCCCCACCTGCAAGCGCAACCTGGCGCTGGCCATGGTCGACGCGCCGTTCATCGCCACGGGCTCCACGCTGTGGGCCGAGGTGTACCTGAACCGCGAGCTGGTATGGGAGCGCCGCATGGTGCGTGCGCGGGTCGTCGATCGGCCCTTCTTTGCGCCGGCACGCCGGCGCACCACCCCGCCGGCAGACTTCTGAAGCATAATCAGCCACCGGCAGATGATTGCAACTCAGTCAAAACCACTCGCTGACCGGCCCTGGCTTGATCCTGCTGCAAAACCGCAGATCCTGATCGACGGGGTCACCAAGACCTACGGCACGCACACGGCCGTGGACAACATCAGCCTCAGCATCTTCAAGGGCGAGATGTTCGCGCTGGTGGGGTCCTCCGGCTGCGGCAAGACGACGCTCCTGCGCATGCTGGCCGGCTTTGCGAGCCCGACCAGCGGTCGCATCCTCATCGACGGGGCCGACATGGGCGACGTGCCGCCGCACGAGCGTCCCGTGAACATGATGTTCCAGTCCTATGCGCTCTTCCCGCACATGACGGTCGAGAGCAACGTGGGCTACGGGCTCAGGCGCCTCGCCCTGGACGAGGCGACCCGGCGCCAGCGGGTCCAGGAGGCACTCGACATGGTGCAGCTCGGCGCGCTCGGCAAGCGCAAGCCGCACCAGCTCTCCGGCGGGCAGCGCCAGCGCGTGGCGCTGGCGCGCGCGCTCATCCGCCGCCCCAAGGTGCTGCTGCTCGATGAGCCACTGTCGGCCCTCGACAAGAAGTTGCGCGAGCAGACTCAGTTCGAGCTCATGGACCTGCAGTACAAGCTCGGCATCACCTTCATCGTGGTCACGCACGACCAGGACGAGGCGATGGCGCTCGCGAGCCGCATCGCGGTCATGGACAAGGGGCAGGTGGTGCAGGTCGGCACCCCCGCCGAGATCTACGAATTCCCGAGTAGCCGCTTCGTGGCCGACTTCGTTGGCACGACCAATTTCTTCGAGGGCACGGTGTGCGGGTGCGAGCCCGGCCTGGTGCGGGTGTCCTGCACCGAGACCGGGGGCGAGCTGCTCGTCGATGCCGCCCGCGAGGTTGCCATCGGACAGCGCGTCTGGGTGGCGCTGCGCCCCGAAAAGGTGCGCCTGGGCAAAGAACCGTCAAGCGCGGTGCGCACCAACGAATTGCGCGGTACTGTGTGGGAGCTCGGATACCTGGGCAATCGCTCCACTTACCGCATCAAGACCGCGAGCGGCAAGCTTGTCACGGTTTTTGCACAGAACGAGCGGCGCACTTCACAGGCCGCCATCGACTGGAGTGACGAGGTCTTCGTAAGCTGGAGCGCGGATGCAGCGGTACTGCTGCATTCATAAGAACGCTGACAAATCGAATTTCGGGGTAGGGGTGGGTCTATGAACAGCTCGATCAGCAAATTCATTCTCGGTGGCCTCGTGCTGGCCGCGCTCCCCTGGTGGGCGGCGGCCGACGAACAGACGGTCCCCGCTGAAACCGGCAGTACCACCGAACGCGGCCCCGGCCTGCAGGAAGTCGTGGTCACGGCCACGCGGCGCGAGGAGTCCCTGAGCAAGGTCCCGATCAGCGTCACGGCGCTGACCCAGGACTCGATGGACCAGCTGGGCATCAAGGACTTCCAGGACGTGGCGCGGTTCACCCCCGGCGTCAACATCGACACCTCCGGCACCAACGCCATCTCCATCCGCGGCATTTCCTCCTCCGGCGGTGCCGGCACGACCGGCATCTACATCGACGACACGCCCATCCAGATGCGTTCGGTCGGCTTCAACCCGGACGACACGCTGCCCAAGACCTTCGACCTGCAGCGCGTCGAGGTGCTGCGCGGGCCCCAGGGCACGCTGTTCGGTGCCGGCGCTGAGGGCGGCGCGGTGCGCTACATTCTGACCCAGCCGAGCACCACCACGGCCGACACTTATGTGCGCAGCGAGCTCTCGTACACCCAGTACGGGCAGCCCAGTGGCGAGTTTGGCATCGCCCGCGGCCAGCCGCTGATCGACGGCACGCTCGGCGTGCGCGCCAGTATCTGGTACCGGTACAGCGGTGGCTGGATCAATCGCGTCGACGACTCGACCGGCGCGACGCTCAACCACAACATCAACTACTCGAATACCGTCGTGGCGCGCCTGGCGGCCGCCTGGCAGCCGTCGAACAGCGTGACGGTCACACCGAGCTTCCTGTACCAGCGCCAGGACACGCATGACGACTCGACCTACTGGCCGGCGTACTCGAACCCCGGGGAGGGCCAGTTCAACACCGCGACGCCGGAGCGCGTCGGCGGGCCGGACCGGTACTGGATCGGCGCGCTGAAGCTGCAGTGGGACCTGGGGCCGACCCAGCTGATCGCGAATGCCTCCTACTTCGACCGCAAGCAGATCACCGCCTACCAGGGCACGGTCTACGACCTCAGCTACTGGCAGACGCTCCCCTCCAACTTCTACGATGTGAACGGCAACGAGCTGCCCCAGCCGCCGAAGTGCTCCGCGGACCAGGACGCAACCAGCTGCTCCTGGTTTCCGCTCATCGATTCCAACGGCATCCACCTGCCGGCTGCACTCGCGGGCCTGCAGACGCCCAACAGGATGACCAATACCCAGCAGAGCTACGTGGGTGAGATCCGGCTCCAGTCAAATGACTCGGCGTCGCGCTGGAGCTGGACCGCCGGGGTCTTCTGGCAGCTCGCCAAGGAGGGCAGCATCGAGGAGCTGCAGTCGACCAATATCGACCAGGTGTTCACCTACCTGTACGGCATCACCCCCGCGCAGTTCTACGGGGACACCTACTACTCCTGCCCGACGAATGCCGGCTACCCCTCCATCCCTGCCTGTGACATCTATTACAACAGCAACACCACATTCGATCGCCAGATCGCCGCCTACGGTGAGGTTGGCTACGCCTTCACCGACTGGATGAAGCTGACGGTGGGTGAACGGGTCGCCCATACCTCGTTCTCGATGAATCACTACGCTGACGGCTACGAGAACTACGGCCCGGGGCCGGCACAGGCCAACGAGAAGGAGACGCCCAACACGCCCAAGGCGACGCTGTCATTCCAGGTCGACCCGAAGGACCTGTACTACCTCAGCTACGCCAAGGGCTTCCGGGTGGGTGGCGGAAATGCCCCGCTGCCGTCCTATTGCAATGCCGACCTCGCCGCCGCCGGCTACCCCAATGGCGCGCCGCTGACTTACAAGTCCGACTCCACGCAGAACTTCGAGGTGGGTTCGAAGAACGCCTTCGGTGACTGGCTGAAGATCGCAACCAGCATCTACTACATCAAGTGGAACGATATCCAGCAGAGCCTCTACGTGGCAGGCGGCTGTGGACTGCAGTTCACCGACAACCTGGGCACCGCGGTGGCCTGGGGCGGTGACATCCAGGCGGAAGCCAAGCTCGGCGCCTTCGACATCGACCTCGCCACCGGCTACACCAGTGCCCGGTACAGCAAGGACGACCCCGCGGGCTGCCAGCAGGGCGCCTCGCAGGTGCCGTGCCTGGCAAGCAACGGCAACGCGATTTCCGGGCAGGCCGCCATCAACTACTCACCGGGCACGAATTCACCGTTCACGGTGGCGCTCGGCGTGCAGTACAACTTCCACCTCGGGCAGCACGATGCGTTCGTGCGGGGCGACTGGGAGTACGAGGCGCGCAACCCGTGGCTGGCAGCGGTGCAGGATCCGCATAACGATGCGCAGTACAACTACGGCTATTCCTACACGCTGCCTTCGACCAGCTTCACGCAGGCGCGCGCCGGCGTGAGCCTGGGAGACTGGCAGCTCGCGCTGTTCTGCGACAACCTGTTCGACACCCATACCGTCACCAACTACTCGCTCGGCCAGACCGACGGCACGTACACCCCGCAGCAGAACGCGTACACGTTCCGGCCGCGCACGGTCGGCCTCACGGCGACCTGGCGCAGCCATTGAAGAAGTAGTCACTCGCGCCCGGCGCGGCCGGATGGTAGCTTGGCGGCCCCATGCCACCAGGCGATACATCCGCACCCACGGCCGGCGCGACGGGACGTGAAGAGCGGCTGAATACCCGGGCCGCGGGAGTCGTGGGACTCGCGGTGCTCTGCAGCCGCGTCCTGGGGCTGGCGCGCGAGCAGATATTCGCGGCCCTGTTCGGCGGCGGTCGCGTCATGGACGCGTTCACGATCGCCTTCCGCATCCCCAACCTGCTGCGCGACCTGTTCGCCGAGGGCGCGCTGTCGACGGCGTTCGTGACGGTGTTCGCCCGCACCGCCGCGGTCGAGGGCGAGGCGGCCGCCTGGCGCCTCGCCAACAAGGTCGCGACGCTCGCGGTGATCACGCTCAGCGCCATCACGGTGGTCGGCATCCTGTGCGCCCCCTGGCTCGTGGCCGCCCTGGCGCCGGGCTTCGATGCCGGGAAGGCCGAGCTCACCGTGACGCTCACGCGCGTCATGTACCCCTTCATCCTCCTGGTGTCGCTCGCCGCCCTCGTCATGGGCATGCTGAATGCGCGCAACGTCTTTGGCGTCCCGGCGATGGCCTCGAGCTTCTTCAACCTGGGGTCGATCGTGGCCGGGGTGCTCATCGGCTACTGGATCGACCCGCACTTCGGCGCGCGCGCGATCCTGGGCCTCGCGATCGGAACGCTCGTGGGCGGGGCGCTGCAGCTGTTCGTGCAGCTGCCGGCGCTCGCGGGGCAGGGATACCGCTTCCGGGCAGACTTTGCGTGGCGCGACCCCGGGGTGCGCGCGATCCTGGGACTGATGGGACCCTCGGTGATCGCCGCGAGCACCACCCAGGTGAACGTGCTCATCAACTCGGTGTTCGCCTCGGAGCTCGGCGATGGACCGACCTTCTGGCTCACGGTGGCGTTTCGCCTGATGCAGCTGCCGCTGGGGGTCTTCGGGGTGGCGCTCGGCACCGTCGCCCTGCCGCTGCTTGCGCGCATGGCGGCCACCAACAACATGGGGGCCTTCAGGAGCGAGCTCGCCCGCGGCATGCGGCTCGCCTTCCTGATGACCATCCCGGCGAGCGTCGGGCTGATGGTGCTGGCCGAGCCGATCATCTCCGTGCTCTACCAGCATGGGCGCTTCGGGGCCCACGAGACCGCCGAATCAGCGGGCGCGCTGCGCTTCTACGCGCTCGGCCTGTGCGGGTACGCCGCCCTCAAGGTGCTCGTCAACGCCTTCTACGCGATCGACCGCCGCAAGACGCCCATGGTGGTGAGCTTCCTTGCGGTCGCGCTGAACCTCGGGCTCAACCTGGTATTCACGCGCACGCTCGGCTGGGGACACCGCGGGCTGGCGCTGTCGACGGCCTGCGTCGCGACCGCCAACTTCCTGATCCTCTATGCGCTGATGCGCGCTCACCTCGGAAGGCTCGAGTCGCGCACGATGGCGCAGCTTCTGGGGAAGGTGGGACTCGCCTCCCTCGTCCTCGGGGTGCTGGCCTGGGCCGGCGGGCACTTCCTGCTCGCGGACTGGGCGGTCGCCGCATTCTGGCCGAAATGCCTGAAGCTCGCGGCGGTCATCGTGGTGAGCGGTGGAGCCTTCTTTGCCTGCGCAGCCCTGCTGCGCATCGGCGAGGTGCACGACATCCTCGGCGCCGTGCGGCGGCGCCTCGCTAGGTCGCGAACCTGAGGCAGGCCTCGAGGATCCTGCCGAGCACGGCGCGCAACGGCCCCGCATAGCCTGCATCCCAGGCCACGGGCCAGTTGCCGGCATCGACCGGCCCGACCGGTTCGCGCAGGTAACCCCGGCAGGCGAGCTCCATCTGCAGCGCATGGACCCCCGCAGCCGGCCGCCCGTAGTGGCGCGTGGTGTACCCGCCCTTGAAGCGGCCGTTGGTGGTGCGCGTGTAGTTTGCGCCGTCGCACGCCCCTTCCACCGCCTGGGTGAGGGCGGCATCGCAGCTCGCGCCGGAGAACGTCCCGATGTTGAAGTTCGGCAGCACGCCCTCGAACAGGCGCGGGATCTGCGACCGGATCGAATGGCAGTCGTAGACCACCACGCGCGGCCAGCGTGCGCGCAGGCGCTCGATGTTGCCGCGGATGGCGGCGTGATAGGGCTCGAAGTAGGCCTGCGTACGCCGTGCAATCTCGCGCGCATCGGGCAGCCGGTCAGGGTGGTACAGGGGCTCACCATCGAATGTCGTGGTCGGGCACAGCTCGGTGGTGGCCTGGCCCGGATAGAGCGAGGCGCCCGAGGGATCCCGGTTCGGGTCGATGACCGAGCGCGAGATCCCCGTGCGGACGATCGTGGCATCGAGCCCGGCGGCGAACTCGTACAGCCGCTCGATGTGCCAGTCGGTATCCCGCTGCGCCAGCCACGCCGAGACATAGGCCGCGGCGAGCTCGCCGGGAAGTTCGGTCCCGGTATGCGGCATGCATAGGACGAGCGGCGCGCTCCCGGTGCGCACCGTGAGCCAGGGGGGCAGGGGGTCCGGCTTCATCCTCTCCTCTCAACTCCCGCGCCAGGGCTGCGCCGATTCTGCCAATCATCAATAATGGAAGCCATGGCGAGTCTGTGGATCGAGTCGCTCCTGCTGCCGCAGGGCTGGGCACGCGAGGTGCGCATCACCAGCCGCGACGGCCGCATCGATACCCTCAAAGTCGGCGCCGTGCCCCAGCCGTCCGACGAACGGCACGCCGTCGGCCTGCCGGGACTCCCGAACCTCCACAGCCACGCCTTCCAGCGGGGCCTGGCCGGGCTGACCGAGCGCCGCGGCGAGGGTGCCGACTCCTTCTGGAGCTGGCGCGAGCTCATGTACCGGTTCGTCGAGCGCATGGATCCGGACGACCTGGAGGCCGTGACGGCGCTGGCCTATGCCGAGATGCTCGAGGCGGGCTTCACGCACGTGGGCGAATTCCACTACCTGCACCACGACCGGGACGGCGTGCCGTTCGCGCGCACCGGCGAGCTCGCGACCCGAATTGCCGCCGCGGCTGCGGCGACGGGCATCGGGCTCACGCTGCTGCCGGTGTTCTATGCCCATGGCGGCTTCGGCGGTGCGGACGCGACGCCGCGGCAGCGGCGCTTCCTCAACGACCCGGCAAGCTACGCCCGCCTGCTCGAGGACAGCCGCCTCGCCGTCAGGGCAGTGCCGGGCGGGTCGGTGGGCATCGCCCCGCACAGCCTGCGGGCCGTGACCCCGGCCGAGCTCGCGCAGATCGTGCCACTGGCGCGCTTGGGCCCGATCCACATCCATATCGCCGAGCAGGTCAGGGAGGTCGAGGACTGCGTGGCCTGGAGCGGGCGGCGACCGCTCGAATGGCTCATGGAGAACGCCGCGGTGGATGCGCGCTGGTGCCTCGTCCACGCGACCCAGGCCACGGACACCGAAGTCGCGGCGATCGCAGGCAGCGGTGCCGTCGTCGGGCTGTGCCCGATGACGGAGGCGAGCCTGGGGGACGGCATCTTCCCGGCCGCGCAGTTCCAGCAGCTCGGGGGGCGCTGGGGGGTCGGCAGCGATTCCAACGTGCGCCTCGATGCGGCGGAGGAACTGCGCCTGCTCGAGTATTCACAGCGCCTGGCGCTGCGGGCACGGAACGTCCTGGCCAGCGGCGGGGGCGCCTCCACCGGACGGACCTTGTTCGAGTCGGCCCTCGCCGGCGGGGGCCAGGCACTGGCCGGTGCGCAGGGCGAGCCGCGCGGGCTGAACGTCGGCGCATGGCTGGATCTGGTGACGCTGAACCTGCAGGATCCAGCGCTGATCGCCCGACGCGAGGACGAGATCCTCGATAGCTGGATCTTCTGCGGCGGACGGGCGGCGGTCGATACGGTGTGGCGCGCCGGTGAGCGCGTGGTCAGCGGCGGCCGCCACCGTGCGCGCGGTACGCTCGAGCCGCGCTACGCCCGCGCCATGCGCCGCTTGCTCGACTGACGGCAGGCGCTTATGCGGATTGGAGGAGGGGAGCGATGCTGAAGAAACTGTTGGGGGTCGTGCTCGCGCTCGTCGGCGCCTTCGCCGTGGGCGGCATCGCGCTCCATCGTAACGAGCCCATCAACGCCCTGTGGATCATCACGGCGGCCGTGTGCATCTACCTGCTCGGCTACCGCATCTACGCGGCCTGGATTGCGAGCCGCGTCTTAGGCGTCGACCCGACGCGGGCAACGCCCGCAGAACGCCTGAACAACGGGCGCGACTTCGTGCCCACGCACCGCGCGATCGTGTTCGGACACCACTTCGCCGCCATCGCAGGTCCCGGGCCACTCGTGGGGCCGACGCTCGCGTCCCAGTTCGGCTACCTGCCCGGGACGCTGTGGATCCTCGTCGGCGCGGTCTTCGGCGGCTGCGTGCAGGACATGGTGGTGCTGCTCCTGTCCACGCGCCGCAATGGCCGCAGCCTCGGCCAGATGGCGCGCGACGAGTTCGGCCCCGTCGGTGGGATGGCGGCCCTGGTAGGCACGCTGCTCATCATGGTCATCCTGTGCGCGGTGCTGAGCCTGGTCGTCGTCAACGTCATGAAGCACAGCCCCTGGGCGACCTCGACGGTGGTGGCCACCATCCCGGCGGCCGTGCTCGTGGGCCTCTACCTGCGCCTGTGGCGCCCCGGTCGCGTGCTCGAGGGCACGATCCTCGGTGCGGCGCTGATCCTGTTCGCGCTGGTGGGCGGGGGCTGGATCGACCACCAGCCGTGGCTGCGTGGCTGGTTCGACTATTCGGGGCTGGCGCTGGCCGGGTTCGTGATCGTCTACGGGTTCCTCGCCGCCATCCTCCCGGTGTGGCTGCTCCTGGCGCCCCGGGACTACCTGTCGACCTTCCTGAAGCTGGGAACCGTGATCCTGCTTGGCGTCGCGGTCGTGATTGCCCACCCGATGATCAAGATGCCGGCCGTCACGCAGTTCGTGGACGGCACCGGCCCGCTCTTTGGCGGCAAGGTGTTCCCGTTCGTGTTCATCACCATCGCCTGCGGTGCCATCTCCGGGTTCCATGCGCTGATCGCCAGCGGCACCACCCCGAAGCTGATCACCAACGAGGGCGACGTACGCCTCGTGGGATACGGGAGCATGGCGCTCGAGTCCTTCGTCGCCATCATGGCCCTGATCGCGGCCACGCTGCTCGACCCGGGCGTGTTCTTCGCGATCAACAGCGGCGCCGGCATCGTGGGGGCGACTCCCGAAGCCGCAGTCCAGACGATCACCTCCTGGGGCTTCCCGGTTACGGTCGAGCAGATGCAGCACCTGGCCCACGCGATGGGCGAGACGACGCTGTTCGCCCGCACCGGCGGGGCGCCCTCGCTCGCGGTAGGCATGGCCAGCATCTTCGGCAGCACCTTCGGGGAGGGCCTCCTTGCGCTGTGGTATCACTTCGCCATCATGTTCGAGGCGGTGTTCCTGCTGGCCACCCTGGATGCCGGCACACGCGTCGGCCGCTTCATGGTCCAGGACCTCCTCGGGCGCGCCTGGGAGCCCCTCGGCCGCACGTCGTGGTACCCGTCGGTCATGCTGGCGAGCGGCATCATCGTGGGAGCCTGGGGATACTTCCTCTACGTCGGTGTCATCGACCCCAATGGCGGGGTGAACATCCTCTGGCCCCTGTTCGGGATCTCCAACCAGATGCTTGCGGCCATCGCGCTCTCGGTCGCCACCGGGATCCTCGTGAAGTCAGGACGCGCGCGTTACGTGTGGGTGACGCTCGCGCCGCTTGCGTGGCTGGCGATCGTGACCACGACCGCGGCGTGGCAGAAGATCGTGAGTCCGGACGTCCACGTCGGGCTGTTCGCGGCGGCCGATGACCTCGCAGCGAAGCTTGCCGCGGGCTCGCTGTCGCCGGAGCGGGCCAAGGTCGCACCGCAGCTGATCTTCAACCAGCGCCTCGATGCGTACCTTGCGATGCTGTTCACGGCGATCCTGTGGTTCGTGATCCTCGACATGGCGCGCATCAGCCTGCGCAGGCTGCGTGGCCAGAGCGTGCCGGAGAGTTCTGAGGCGCCCTATGTGGCGACGCGGCTCAAGGCCGCCGGAGCCCCCTCATGAGGGCGCGACTGCACCGGGTGTGGAGCTGGATCCGGGCGCTCTCCGGGGATGACGCCTATGAGCGCTACCTTGCGCATCACGCGCGCTGCCATGGCAGGGATTCCCCCCTGAGCCGGCGCGAGTTCTGCGCCCGTGAGCAGGAGAGGCGCTGGAGCGGCGTGAGCCGCTGCTGTTAGGGCGGCGCCACAGGGGGAAAGCTCCGGAGGGTCGCGCCTCCCTTCTAAGTCCCGGAAAATGTTAAGATAGCCGGCTTAACACCCTCGGGCCGGGTCGGTTTGCTGCCCCGCGGAAGGACTGACATGTCATTGAAAATCATGATCCTGGGCGCCAACGGCTTCATCGGCAGCGCTCTCACCAACGCGATCCTCAACTCGCGCGACTGGGATGTTTACGGGATCGACCTGTCCGACAACAAGCTCGGCGACCTGCCCAAGAACAACCGCTTCCACTTCGTGGAGGGCGACATCACCATCAATAAGGAGTGGGTCGAATATCACGTCAAGAAGTGCGACGTGGTGGTGCCCCTGGTGGCGATCGCAAATCCTGCGCAGTACGTGACGCACCCGCTGCGGGTGTTCGAGCTGGACTTCGAGGCGAACATCGACATCGTTCGCCACTGCGTCAAGTACAACAAGCGCCTGATCTTCCCCTCGACCTCCGAGATCTACGGCATGTCGCCCGACTCGGTGCTCGACGAGGAGAAGAGCAACCTCGTGTACGGGCCGATCAACAAGCAGCGCTGGATCTACGCCGCGAGCAAGCAGCTGCTCGACCGCGTGATCTACGCCTACGGCGTGCGCGATAATCTCGACTACACCCTGTTCCGGCCCTTCAACTTCATCGGGCCGAACCTCGACAACGTGGAGGAGCCGAAGGAGGGCAGCTCGCGCGTCTTCACGCAGTTCCTTTCCAACGTGCTCTACCGCCGCCCGATCAAGCTGGTCGACGGCGGCAGCCAGAAGCGCTCGTTCACCTACATCGACGATGCCATCGAGGCGCTGCTGACGATCCTCGAGAACAAGGACGGCTGCGCCAGCCGGCGCATCTTCAACATCGGCAACCCCGCCAACTGCATCTCGGTCCGCGACCTCGCCGAGCGCACCATCCGCATCGCCCAGGAGTTCCCGGTGCTGCGTGACAGCGCCAAGGCCACGCAGATCGTGGACATCTCCGCCGGCGAGTACTACGGCAAGTACTACCAGGACATCCAGATCCGGGTACCCAACATCGAGGCGGCCCGCCGCGACCTCGGCTGGAAGCCGACCACCGACATGGACACCGCGATCCGCAAGACGATCGCGTTCTACGTGAACCAGGAGGGCTTCGGTTCCAAGGCGGCCGCGATGGCGGCCGGGATCTAGGAGCCCGCCGCGGCGCGCCACCATGTCTAGCGGGGCCGCGGCAGTGCCGCGCGCAGCGGGGCCTGGGTTTGGGCTGTGGCTGTGGCTGCTCCTGGGCGTTGCCTGGTTGGGAACGATCGGCGTGCGCCCGCTCCTCGACCCCGACGAGGGCCGCTACGCGGAGATCCCGCGCGAGATGCTCGTGAGCGGCGACTGGGTGACGCCGCGCTTCAACGACCTCAAGTACTTCGAGAAGCCGCCACTGCAGTACTGGGCCACGGCGGCGGTCTACGAGGTGGGTGGCGTGCGGCCCTGGACCTCACGGCTGTGGGGGGTGGGACTGGCGTTCGCCTGCCTGCCGCTCGTGTACGCCTTCACCCGCCGGCTGTACGGGGAGCGCGCGGCGCTGGCGGGGCTGGCTGCCCTCGCCGTGAGTCCGTTCTTCCTCATCGTCGGCCACCTGAACCTCCTCGACCAGGCCTTCACGTTCTTCCTGAGCGCGGCGCTGTTCGCGTTCGTGGCCGCGCAGTCCCTGGGGGACTCGCAGCGCCGGCCGCTCATGCTGCTCGCCTGGGGCAGTGCCGCGCTCGCGGTCCTGTCCAAGGGCATCGTGGTGGGTGTCCTGTGCGGGGGCTCGCTGGTCGTCTACACCCTGCTGGAGCGCGATGCGCGCCCGTGGCGGCGGCTGGCCGCGCTTCCCGGTCTCGCGCTCTTTAGCCTCATCGCGGTGCCGTGGTTCGTGCTCGTGAGCCTGCGCAACCCGAGCTTCCCCGGGTTCTTCTTCGTCCACGAGCACTTCGCGCGCTTCCTCACCACGGTGCACCAGCGGGTCGAGCCCTGGTGGTTCTTCCTGCCGCTGCTCCTCCTGATGGTGCTGCCGTGGATCCCCGAGATGGTCCGCGCGCTGCGCGCCGGCGGTGCGGCGCAACCGCAGCCGGAAGTTGGGGTCGAGTTCAAGCCGCTCCGGTTCCTCCTCATCTACTGTGCCCTGACGCTCGCGTTCTTTTCCGCCTCGGGCTCGAAGCTGGTGCCCTACATCCTGCCGCTGGCGCCCCCGTTGGCAGTCGTGGCGGGTGTCTATGCCGTCGATGCGCGCGCGCTCGTGCGTCGCGCGGCCCGCATCGGCGTGGTGTTCGTCGTCATTCTCGCCGTCGGCCTCGTCGTCTACAGCGCCCGCCGCAACGGCTACGTCCCGCAGGAGCTGCTGCTGTGGTGCGCGGCGGCATTGCTGGGGGCTCTGCTGGCCCTGTTCGCCGCCGGCGGACGCCGCGATGAGGGAGTGGGACGGGTCGCAGGAGCGCTGGCGCTGACCTTCCTCGCTTACCAATGCCTCTTGTGCGCCTTCAGCATCATGCCGCCGGCGCGCTCGGCCGCGCAGCTGGTCAGCGAGGTCCGGCCGTACCTTGACCCCCAGCTGCCGCTCTACAGCGTTGGCCAGTACCGTGAAACGCTCTCGCCGTACCTCGGCCGTACGCTGATCCTCGCCGGCTACGAGGGGGAGCTTGCCTTCGGCCTCGGCGAGGAACCGCAGCGCCGCCTGAGCGTTGAGGAGTTCGCGGATCGCTGGAGCAGCGGCGGCGCCGCCGTGGCATTCTTCGAACCCGAGGTCTGGGATGAATGGCGCCGGCGCGGGCTGCCGGGCCGGGTCATCGCCGCCGATTACCATACCGTTGCCGTGAGCCGCCTGTGAAACTCGCCGATTTCTCCCTGCTTTTCTGTGGCGTTCTGCTGAACGCGTTTGCGCAGCTTGGCCTGAAGGCCGCCACGCGCGTCACCGGGCCGCTCCTGGTCTCCGACGCCGGCGTCTGGCAGCGGGGCCTGCAGCTGCTCACCGTGCCACCGCTCTGGTACGCACTGTTCGCCTATGGCCTGAGCGTGGTGGTCTGGCTGGTCGGGCTGTCACGCGTCCCGGTGACCCAGGCCTATCCCTTGCTGTCGCTCGGCTATGTGATCAACATCGGCCTGGCCTGGTGGCTGCTCGGCGAGGTGCCGAACCTGCAGCGCGTGGCCGGGATCCTGGTAATCATCGCAGGTGTAGTCGTGGTGGCCCGCTCATGAGTGCCGTACAGAAATCCGTCCAGCCGTTCCTGCCGTTCACGCGCCCGAGCATCGACGAGGAGACCATCGCGCTGGTCGCCGAGGTGCTGCGTTCCGGCTGGCTCGCGACCGGGCCGAAGGTCGCGCAGCTGGAAGCGGAGTTGTCGCGGTACCTGGGCGGCCGCCCGATCCGCAGCCAGACCTCCGCCACGGCGGGCATGGAGATGGCACTACTGGCCTGCGGGATCGGGCCGGGCGATGAGGTGATCACCCCGGCGCTGAGCTTCGTCGCCACCGCCAACGTCATCATGCGCGTGGGGGCGCGGCCGGTGTTCGTGGACGTCGGCCTGGATTCGCGCAACATCGACCTCGACCAGGCGGAAGCGGCGGTCACGCCGCGCACGCGCGCCATCATGCCCGTGCACTTCGCCGGCCTGCCGGCGGACATGGATCGCCTGTACGCGCTCGCGGCGCGCCACAAGCTGCGTGTCATCGAGGACGCCGCGCATGCCATCGGCAGCCAGTGGCGCGGCAAGCGCATAGGAAGCTTCGGGGACCTGGTCTGCTTCAGCTTCCACCCCAACAAGAACATCACGACCATCGAGGGCGGCGCGATTTCCGGCGGGTCGGCCGAGGAGCTCAAGTCGATCGAGCTCCACCGCTGGCACGGCCTGGTGAAGCTCGGGTCGGACGGCTTCGACACGCTGCTCCCGGGCGGCAAGAGCAACCTGTCGGACGTCGCTGCGGCGGTCGGCATCGGGCAGCTTAAGCACCTGGAGGCCTTTAACGCGCGCCGCCGCGCGCTCGTCGCGCGCTACTTCGAGCTGTGGGGTGCTCGCGCACCGGTGCGCCTGCCCGAGCGCGGTGACGACGGGCACAGCTGGCACGTCTTCACGCCGCTGCTGCCGCTTACCGAGCTGCGCATCTCGCGCAGCGAGTTCATCGAGGCGATGAAGGCCCGCGACATTGGCGTAGGCGTTCACTACCCGGCGATCCACCTGTACAGCTGCTACCGGGCGCTGGGGTATCACGAGGGGCAGTTCCCCAATGCCGAGCGGGTCGGCCGGGAGACCGTGACGCTGCCGCTGTTCCCCGCGATGGAGCTGCGCGACGTGGATCGCGTCGTGCATGCCGTCAACGAAGTCCTGGCCGGGGCGCGGCGATGACCCCCGACGTCACGGTCGTCATCCCGGTCTACAACGAGGAGGAGGGCCTGCAGCAGCTGTTCGACCGGCTTTACCCGGCGCTGGACGCCCTCGGGCGCAGCTACGAGGTCCTGTTCGTCGATGACGGCAGTTCGGACCGCTCGGTGGCAGTGCTGCGGGGCCAGTTCGAGAAGCGCCCCGACGTCACGCGGGTGGTGGTGCTGGCACGCAACGCCGGCCAGCACATGGCGATCCTCGCAGCGTTCGCACAGAGCCGCGGCCGCTACGTGATCACCCTCGATGCCGACCTGCAGAACCCGCCTGAGGAGATCGCGCGCATCGTCGCCGCGATGGACGCGGGCGCCGACTACGTTGGCACCGTCCGCGTCAGCCGGCACGACGTGATGTGGCGCAAGGCAGCCTCCCGGCTCATGAACCGTGTGCGCGAGGGTACGACCTCCATCCGCATCACCGACCAGGGCTGCATGCTGCGCGGCTACGACCGCAGTGTGATCGATGCCGTTAACCACTGCACCGAGGTCAGCACCTACGTGCCGGCGCTCGCCTATACCTTCGCGCGTCGCCCGATCGAGATCGAGGTTGCGCACGCCGACCGCGCGGCGGGCCACTCCAAGTACTCGCTCTACCGGCTGATCCGCCTGAACTTCGACCTGATGACCGGGTTCTCGGTCGCACCGCTGCAGTTCTTCTCGATGGCGGGGGGGGTGATCGCACTCACATCGCTCCTGCTGGTGGTCTACCTCCTGATCCGCCGGCTGCTGCTTGGACCTGAGGTCGAGGGCGTGTTCACCCTCTTCGCGGTGGCGTTCTTCCTCATCGGGGTGACGCTCCTGGGACTGGGCGTGGTCGGGGAGTACGTGGGCCGCATCTACGAGCAGGTCCGCCAGCGACCGCGCTACACCATTGCCGCGGTCCTGGAAGACCCGGAAGCCGAGGCCGGCATTGCAGCGCGCCTCGCATCGCGCCAGCCCGCACACGTTGCGGGGGCACCGGAGTGAGCCGGCCGCGGGCCGTCGTCTTCGCCTACCACGATGTCGGCGTGCGGTGCCTCAAGGCGCTGCTGTCCGGGGGCATCGAGGTGCCCCTCGTGGTGACGGTGGCCGATGACCCGCAGGAGCGTCAGTGGTACGCGAGTGTTGCCGAGACGGCGCGCGACTACGGCGTACCGGTCATCACGCCCACGGATGCCAATACTGCGACGGTGGAGGGACAGGTGGCCGCGGCGCGGCCGGAGTTCCTGTTCTCGTTCTACTATCGCTCGATGCTGAAGGCGCCGTTGCTGCGTGCTGCGCGACTGGGAGCCCTCAACATGCATGGCTCGCTCCTGCCCCGGTACCGCGGCCGCGCCCCGGTCAACTGGGCGATCCTGAATGGTGAGACCGAGTGCGGTGCGACGCTGCACTACATGGTGGACCGGGCGGACGCAGGCGACATCGTCGACCAGCTCGCCGTGCCGATTCTCGAGGACGACGACGCCCGCGAGGTGTTCGCCAAGGTGACCGTCGCGGCCGAGACCATACTGGCGCGCTCGCTCCCGGGCCTGGTCTCGGGCGCCGCGCCGCGCCGGCCGCAGCCGGTGGTGCCCGGACAGTACTTCGGCCGCCGGCGTCCCGAAGATGGCCGCATCGACTGGCGCTGGCCGGCGCGTCGGGTGCACGACCTGGTGCGCGCGGTGGCGCCGCCGTTCCCCGGGGCGTTCGCGGATGTGGCTGGCGAGCGCTGGGACATCCACCGCACGCGGCTCGTGCATGGCCCGGGCGTCGACGGCCCCCCGCGCCTGTACGGGGAGGAGGGCCAGTGCTTTGCCGTCTGCGGTGAAGGCACCCGCCTCAGGCTCCTCACGGCCGGCGACCGGCACGGTCCCTTCGACATGGACGCGCTCGGGGAGCGGCTCGCGCGGCAGCCGGTGCGGCTGTGAACCGATGGCTGTGATCGCCCTCAAGATCGACGTCGACACCTATCGCGGCACGCGCGAGGGCGCGATGCGCCTCGCGGACCTGCTGGAGCGCCTGGATATCCGCGCCACGTTCCTCTTCAGCCTGGGGCCTGATCACACCGGCCGCGCCATCAAGCGGGCCTTCCGCCCCGGTTTCCTGGGCAAGGTGAAGCGCACCTCCGTGCTCGAGCACTACGGGCTCAAGACGCTGATGTACGGGGTGCTCCTGCCCGGGCCGCACATCGGCCGGCGCTGCCGCGAAGCCATGCGCTCGATCGCCGAGCGCGGCTTCGAGTCCGGGGTACACACCTACGATCACGTGCGCTGGCAGGACCACGTGAGCGCCGCGGGCGAGCCCTGGACGCGCCGCGAGCTCTCGCTGGCCCGCGACGAGTTCGCCGAGGTGTTCGGCCGTATGCCGGTCGTACATGGTGCGGCCGGGTGGCAGATGAATGCCTTCGTGCCTGCGCTCGAACGGGAGTTCGGCTTTCGCTATGCATCCGACACGCGCGGCAGCGGCCCCTTCGTGCCGGTGCTCGCGGACGGCACCCAGGGGGTGCCGCAGCTGCCGACCACCCTGCCGACGCTCGATGAACTGATCGGGCGGGAGGACCTGGGGGGCGAGGACCCCGTGACGCATCTCCTGCGGATCACGGCTGCCACGCCCATGCGCGACCAGGTCTTTACGCTGCACGCCGAACTGGAAGGCGGCCGCTATCTCAAGGACTTCGAGCGGCTGTTGAGTGAATGGCGCGCGCGCGGCAGCGAACTCACCGACCTTGCGAGCTACGCCGGCCGGCTGCACCTGAAGAGCCTGCCCCCGGGGCGCATCGCGTCCGGAGAAGTGGCCGGGCGGTCGGGAACGCTGGCCGTGCAGGCCGCCTGAACGGAACGCGGCCTCCTGCGCAGCCGCATCCGGCGCTACACTCGGCTGCATGTCGGCCTACGGACTTGCGATCTTCACGCTCATCTATGCCGCCGCGGTGGCGACACCCGGGCCGGGCGTTGCCGCGGTGATTGCCCGTGCCCTGGGCCGCGGGACCAAGGGCGCACCGGCCTTCATCGCGGGCTTCATCGCAGGCGACTTCACCTGGTTCGCGCTGGCGGCGCTGGGGCTCGCCGTGCTGGCGCAGCGGGCGCACGCGGTGTTCGTCGCGGTGCGCTTTGCGGGAGCCGCCTACCTCCTGTACCTGGCGTGGCGGCTGTGGCGGGCGCCGCCTGAGAGCTTTACCGGGGTGAGCCTGCCGGCGCGCGAACGGCCGTTGCAGCTGTTCCTCGGCACGCTGGCCCTGAGCCTCGGCAATCCCAAGACCATGGTGTTCTTCCTCGCGATCCTGCCCACGGTCGTGGATCTTGCCCACCTGAGCGCGCTGGGATTCCTGCAAATCTCGCTCGTGATCCTCGTGGTCCTTCCCGCGGTCCTCGGCGCGTACACCTACGGGGCGGCACGCGCCCGGATCCGGCTGTCACGCCCGGGGACGGTGCGCTGGCTGCAGCGCGGTACGGGCGCGGTGATGGCAGGCGCTGCGGTCGCGGTCGCAACCCACAGCTGAGCCCGGCGGCGAGCTGCGCGCCGCGCAACCCCCGTTGACGCGCAGGGGATGCTCCCGCCAACATCACCGCCATCGTGTTACCCGCAACGATGACTGCCATCGAGATCCGCGAGGCCGGACCACCCCAGGTCCTGCGGCCCGTACAGCGGCCCGTGCCGGCGGTCGGAGCTGACGAAGTCCTCGTCAAGGTCGTTGCGGCGGGCGTGAACCGCCCCGACGTCATGCAGCGCAAGGGGGCGTATGCCCCGCCACCGGGCGCGAGCGACATCCCGGGACTTGAGGTGGCCGGCGAGGTCGTCGCCGTTGGCTCGGCCGTGCGCGACCCGGCGCTCGGGTCGAAGGTATGCGCGCTCGTGGCCGGGGGTGGCTACGCGCAGTACGTGAACGTCCCCGCGGTGCAGTGCCTGCCGGTGCCGTCGGGACTGTCGATGGAGGAGGCCGCGGCGCTTCCCGAGACCTTCTTCACGGTTTGGATGAACGTGTTCGAGCGCGCGCGCCTGCGCCGCGGCGAGTCGCTGCTGGTGCATGGCGGGGCGAGCGGGATCGGGACGACGGCCATCATGCTCGCAAAGGCCTGCGATGCACGGGTCATCGTGACCGCCGGAACCGCGGCCAAGTGTGCGGCGTGTCGCGACCTCGGCGCGGATGTCGCGATCAACTACCGCGAGACTGACTTCGTGGAGGCGACGCTGCGCGCCACCGACGGGCGCGGCGCAAACGTGATCCTGGACATGGTCGGCGGGGACTACCTGGCCCGTAACGTCGCCGCCGCCGCGGTGGACGGGCGGATCGCCCTCATCGCGACCCAGGGCGGGATCAAGAGCGAGCTGGACCTGCGCGCGCTCATGAGCAAGCGGCTGACGATCTCGGCCTGCCTCCTGCGTCCGCAGACTGTCGAGACCAAGGGACGCCTCGCCGAGGCCCTGAGGCAGAAGGTCTGGCCGCTGTTCGCGTCGCGCGGCATCAAGCCCGTGATCCATGCGCGCTTCCCGCTGGGCGATGCCGCCGGGGCGCACAAGCTCATGGAATCCGACACCCACATCGGCAAGATCGTGCTCGTCGCGTAACAGCCTTCCTCAGGGTCGGCTCGGCAGGGCGTGCGAGCGGGTCACGGTGCGCACCGCGAAACTCGAATGCACCCGCGTGACACTGGGGAGCCGCGTGAGGTGCTGGTTGTGCACCCGCTCGAAATCCGCCATGTCGCTGACCACCAGCCGCAGCAGATAGTCGTGCTCGCCGGTCATGAGATAGCACTCCATGACCTCCGGCACGCGGCGCACCGCGCTTTCGAAGGCCTCCAGGCCCGCCTGGCTCTGCCGGTCGAGCGTGATGTTCACGAACACGTTCACCGGGAATCCGGCCTTGTGCTGGTCCAGGAGCGCCGTGTACCCCTGGATGAGGCCGGACTCTTCCAGGGCGCGCACGCGGCGCAGGGTCGCCGATTCCGACAGGCTCACGCGGCTCGCGAGCGCCGTGTTGGTGATGCGGGCGTCCTGCTGGAGTGCCTTCAGTATGGCGCGATCATAGCGGTCCAGGTCCATATGCGACAGATTCCACCGTCATTGAGGGCTAGGTCGGCATATTCTGCCACGGCTACGGGGACTGCCGGGCCACTTTGCAAGGAGGCGCCGCCGCGAGGCTCCTAATCTCTTGCGCCTTAAGCCCACATCACCACAAGAGGCTCGCCATGCGCATCGGTGTCCCGAAAGAGATCAAGGTCCACGAGTACCGCGTCGGCCTGGTGCCGGCCGGGGTGCGGGAGCTCACCGCTGCAGGTCATTCGGTCCTCGTCGAGACTGGTGCGGGCGCCGGGATCGGCGTCGATGATGCGCAGTTCCGCGCCGCGGGCGCGAGCATCGCTGCCAACGCCGCCGAGGTGTTCAAGCAGGCCGACATGGTCGTGAAGGTGAAGGAGCCGCAACCGCAGGAGTGCGCCATGCTGCGCAAGGACCAGGTGCTCTTCACCTACCTGCACCTCGCCGCCGATCCCGCCCAGGCGCAGGGATTGATCAAGTCCGGCGCGACCGCGATCGCCTACGAGACCGTCACCGCGCCCAACGGCTCGCTGCCCCTGCTCACCCCGATGAGCGAGGTCGCCGGCCGCATGTCGATCCAGGTCGGAGCGGCGAGCCTGCAGAAGGCTAACGGCGGCTTCGGCGTGCTGCTCGGCGGGGTTCCGGGAGTGGCGCCGGCCAAGGTCGTGATCCTCGGGGGCGGCGTCTCAGGCACGCACGCGGCCGAGATGGCCGTGGGACTGCGCGCCGACGTGACCGTCGTCGATCGCTCGGTGAACCGCCTGCGCGAGCTGTCCTCGATCTTCGGATCGGCGCTGCGCACCGCGTACTCGACCACCGCCACCATCGAGCAGCTGGTCAAGGATGCGGACCTGGTGGTCGGAGCCGTGCTGGTGGCCGGGGCTGCGGCCCCCAAGCTCGTGACGCGCGCGATGATCAAGACCATGAAGCCCGGTGCGGTGCTGGTCGACATCTCCATCGACCAGGGCGGCTGTTTCGAGACCAGTCACCCGACCACCCACGCCGAGCCCACCTTCGTGGTCGATGGGGTGATCCACTACTGCGTGGCCAACATGCCCGGCGCGGTGCCGCGCACCTCGACGCTGGCGCTGACCAACGCCACGCTGCCGTACGTGAAGTCGCTCGCGGACCTGGGCTGGCAGGCGGCGCTCAAGCGCGACCCGGGGCTCGCGGCGGGACTCAACGTGTACAACGGGGCGATCACGCACGCGGTGGTCGCCGAGGCGCTGGGTCTCACCGCGCGGCCGTACGCGGCCTAGCCGGTCGCGTCCCCACAAAGGGAGGTGGCCGCCCCACGCGGTGGCGGCTACCCTAAGACCCGTTGTCAAACCATTTGCGGAGGTTTACGTGACGAAGACTGTGTTGCCGGCCGCCCTGCTCGGCCTGACTGCCGCCGTGGCCTATGCCGCACCGGCCACCTACCAGATCGACCCCGGCCATACCTATCCGAGCTTCGAGGCCGACCACTTCGGCGGACTCTCGGTGTGGCGGGGCAAGTTCGACACGACCTCCGGCACCATCACGCTCGACAAGGACAAGGGCACCGGGACGGTCGACATCACCATCGACACCGCCTCGATCGACTTTGGCCACCCCAAGCTCAACGAGCATGCGAAGAGCAAGGAGATGTTCGACGTGGCCAATTTCCCGACCGCGACCTACAAGGGGACGCTCGCCGGGTTCAAGAACGGCGCGCCGACGCGTGTCGAGGGCAACTTCACCCTGCACGGCGTGACCAAGCCGCTGGTGCTCACCATCGACTCCTTCAAGTGCGTCGAGATACCGATGGACAAGAAGGAACACTGCGGCGCGGATGCCAAGGCGACCATCAACCGGGCCGACTACGGCATCGACTACGGCGCCAAGTACGGCTTCAAGATGGACGTGAAGCTTGCCATCCAGGTCGAGGGCGTGCGCACCTGATCCCAGGCGCAGGCTGACGGACGCTGATCCCGCGGCCGCGCGGGCCTTTGGGCCTGCGCGGCCGCGTGCTTTCTGGCCTCGCCGCAGCACGTACAATGGTCCTTTGGGTCACCGGTACGGGCGGGGGAGCAAGCAGTGGCAGTGGTGAACTACCGGGTCATCTCCGGCGTGGCACGGATCGAGATCGACAACCCGCCGGTGAACGCGCTCAGCCAGGCCGTCCGCGCCGGAGTTGCCGAGGCCCTCGCCCGCGCGGCCGCGGATCCGGGCGTGGCCGCCCTCGTGCTGAGCGGTGCGCGCGGTACCTTCAGCGCCGGCGCCGACCTGCACGAGGTCGCCTCCGGGGAGGCCATGGCGCCGCCATTGGCGAGCGAGCTGCAGGCCGCACTGGAGGCCTCGCGCAAACCGGTGGTCGCGGCCCTCGAGGGCCACGCCCTTGGCGGTGGCCTCGAGCTCGCGCTCGCATGCCATTTCCGCATCGGTGCGCCCGGCTGCCGCCTGGGCCTGCCGGAGGTGAAGCTCGGCCTGATCCCCGGCGCCGGCGGCACGCTGCGCTTCACGCGGCTGGCAGGCCCCGAGGCGGCGCTGGAGTCGCTCACCTCGGGTGTCGCGCTCACCGCGCCGCGCGCGCTGGAGCTGGGCCTGCTCGATGCCGTGGCCGAGCCCCTGGCCGAGGAGGCGCTGACGTTTGCGCGCGCCGCCGTGGATGAGGCCCGGCCGTTGAAGCTGGCCGCGCAACTCAAGTCCCGCCTCTCCGCCGGCACGCCCGAGCTGTTCGCGCGCTTCCGCGAGCGCCTCGCGGGACGCCTGCGCGGGCAGCTGGCGCCGGCGCTCATCGTCGACTGCATCGAGGCCGCCTGTACGCAGGACGCCGCCGAGGCGCTCGCGCGCGAGCGCGCCGCGTTCCTGCGCTGCCGCGACAGCGAACAGCACCGCGCGCTCACCCACCTGTTCTTTGCCGAACGCGCCGCACGGAAGGTGCCGGACATCCCGCCGGGCACCGAGCCGCTGCCGGTGCGGTCGGCTGCCGTCATTGGCGCCGGCACCATGGGCGGCGGGATCGCCATGTGCTTCGCCAACGCGGGGATCCCGGTGAGCGTGCTCGAGCTCAACGCCGAGGCCCTCGAGAGGGGCCTGCAGCAGGTGCGCCGCAACTATGCCGCCTCCGTGAGCCGCGGGAGCCTCAGCCAGGGGCAGGCCGATGCGGCGCTCGCGTGCATCCGCGGCGTTACGGAATATCCCTCACTCGCCGGCGCCGATATCGTCATCGAGGCCGTATTCGAGAGCCTTCCGGTCAAGAAGGATGTCTTCGCCGCCCTCGACGCCGTGGCACGGGAGGGCGCGATCCTCGCCACCAACACCTCCACGCTCGACATCGATGCCATCGCCGCCGCCACGCGCCGCCCCGGAGCGGTCGTCGGTACGCACTTCTTCAGCCCGGCCCACATCATGAAGCTGATGGAGAACGTCCGCGGGCCCCGCACCGACCCGCAGGTCATCGCCAGCGTCATGGCCCTGGGCACCCGGCTCGGCAAGGTCCCGGTGCTGGCCGGAAACTGCGACGGGTTCATCGGCAACCGCATGCTCGGCTTCTACGGCCTCGAAGCGGAATTCCTGCTCGAGGAGGGCGCGACCCCGGAGCAGGTGGACCGCGTCATGGAGGAGTTCGGGTTCGCCATGGGGCCGCTCGCCGTGCGCGACCTCGCCGGCAATGACGTGGGCTTCATGATCCGCAAGAACCGCCGCCTGCCGGCCGACGAGCGCTTCTCGCCGATCCTCGAGCGCATGGTGGCCGCCGGGCGCCTGGGCCAGAAGAGCGGTCGCGGGTTCTATCGCTACGAGGGCCGCACGCGCATCGCCGACCCGGAGGTCGTGGCGCTGATCGAGGAGGTTTCGCGCGAGCGCGGCATCGTTCGCCGCAGGCTCGGCGACGAGGAGATCCGCGACCGGCTGCTTGCCCCGCTCGTGAACGAGGGCGCGCGGATCGTGGAGGAGGGCATCGCGCTCCGGCCCGGTGACGTCGACGTGGTCTACGTCAACGGCTACGGATTTCCCGCGTGGCGCGGCGGCCCGATGCACTGGGGCCAGGTGAGCGGCCTTGCGCGCCTGATCGCGACCCTCGAGCGGCTTGCCCCGACCCACGGGGAGCGCTGGGGTCCCTCGGCGGCACTGCGGCGCGCCGCGGCGACGGGTGCATTCGGGAGGGCGCCATGAAGCGCCGCGGGTATTCGACGGCGCAGGCCGCCGTGCTGGTGGCCTGTGCGCTGGCAGGGCCAGCGGGAGCCCACGAGCACGGCGCACCGGCCACGGTGGCCGCGTGGGCGCAAGGGGCGCAGCTGTTCAGCGGCCTCGGGGACTTCCACCGGCCGGCAACGACCCCTTCCGCGCAGGCCCAGGCCTATTTCGACCAGGGGCTGCGGCTGATGTACGCCTTCAATCACGACGAGGCCACGCGCTCGTTCGCGAAGGCCGCGGAACTGGATCCGCGGTGTGCGGCCTGCTACTGGGGCGTCGCGCTCACGGTCGGCCCCAACTACAACTTCACCGAGGTCGATGCCGTGCGCGTGCGCGTGGCGTTCGACGCGCTCGCGCAGGCGCGCGCCCACGAGGATCAGGCAAGCGCAGTCGAGCGCGGGCTCATCGAGGCGCTGGCGGTGCGGCATCCGGCCGCGCAGGCGCCGGACCATGCGCAGGGGCAGGAGCTGCTCAAGGCCTACGCCGCCGCGATGCAGGCCCTGGCGGCGCAGTTCCCCGGCGATGACGACGTCCAGGTACTCACCGCCGAGGCGCAGATGACCGTGCATGCGTGGAAGCTGTGGACACCCGACGGGCAACCGGTCGCCGACACGGCGGCCATCGAGGAGCGCCTCGAGCGCGTGCTGGCCCGCAACCCGCACCACCCCGGCGCCAACCACTACTACGTGCACGTCATGGAGGAGTCACCCACGCCCGGGAAGGCGCTCGCGGCCGCGAGCGCGCTGACGGGCATGATGCCGGCCGCCGGGCACCTGGAGCATATGCCCGCGCACATCATGCAGCGCGTCGGGCGCTACGAAGATGCGGCGGAGGCCAACCGGCGCGGTGCGGCGGCCGACCGCGCGTACCTCGCGCAGACGGATGCACCGGACTACTATCCGATGTACTACGCCCACAACGAGGAGTTCCTCGCGTATTCGGCCTCGATGGAGGGGCGCAAGGCCGAGTCACTCGCCGCGGTCGCCGAGCTCGCGTCGATCCTGCCGGCGTCGATGCAGATCGCGATGGGTGAGTCCGGGTGGCACCTGACCCCGCAATACGGGGTGCTCGTGCGCTTTGGCCTGTGGGACGAACTGATCGCGCTCCTGCCGCCGGACGAACGCCTGCGCGGGGCACGCGTGGGCTACTACTGGTCGCGGGGCGTGGCGCTTGCCGCGCGCGGTGACCTGGACGGGGCGGCGGCGATGTTGGCCGCCCTCAAGGCGCAGGCGCGCGACGCCGGTGACCAGCGCGCCGGGGAGAACTCACTGGCCGCGGTGATCGAGGTGGCGGTCCCGGTGCTCGAGGCACGGATCGCCGCCACGCTGCGCAAGGACACGCAGGCCGTCGAGCGGCTGCGTGCCGCGCTCGCGGCGGAGGACCGGCTGGGCTACGACGAGCCGCCGGACTGGTTCGTGCCCGTGCGCCACCTGCTCGGCGCGCAGCTCCTGATCGCAGGCCAGCCGCGCGAGGCGGAGGCCGTCTATCTCGAGGACCTCCGGCGCAATCCCGACAACGGCTGGGCGCTCGCGGGCCTCGCCCGCGCCCTCGCTGCGCAGGGCCGGCACGTGCAGGCGCGGCAGCGCGCCACCGAGCAGGCGCGCGCCTGGCAACACGCCGACGTGCAGCTGCCGGGTTCCGCGTTCTGGTACGCCGGTGCCGATCTTGCGCGCTGCGAGTGCGAGCACCGGCCCTAGCCGAGCGGCAGCCGCGTCGTGTACTTCTTGGTGCGCAGCACGAAGCTCGTGTTCACCGAGCGCACCGCCTTCAGCTGCAGCAGCTGCGTGGACAGGAAGTGCTCGTAGGACTCCATGCTCGCGGCGACGATGCGCAGCAGGTAGTCATTGGCGCCCGACATGGAGTGGCATTCCAGCACCTCCGGGCGCGAGCGTACGCGCTCGTCGAACTGCGCCACCGACTCGGGGTGATGGTTCTCGAGCGACACGACCGCGTAGGCGAGGATCGGTAGCCCGATGGCCGCCGCGTTCAGGACCGTCGCGTAGCCGGCAATGAAGCCGGCTTCCTCCAGCCGCCGCAGGCGCCGCCAGCACGGTGCCGGCGACAGGCCGACGCGCTTGGCGAGTTCCTGGTTGGTGATGCGGGCATCCGCCTGCAGTTCCTCGAGGATGCGCCGGTCGAGCCGATCGGGGAGCTTGTCCATGCCTGAATATGTCTAACCTCAGTCGGAGCAATAATATTGCCATTCTGGAGGAAAATCCGGCAATTTAAGAAAGGTAATTTTGCGATCCAGCGCATAGGCTGCTCCCACCTTCCCCGCACCGCATCGGAGCTTCGATGGCCGCACGGATTGCCGCGATCCCACGACCCGAGGTAGCTCCCGAGCCCCGGCCCGTCGACTGGCGGCGCGTGGTGGCGCTCGTGCACCAGTCACGCGCCCTGGATGACATCGAGGAGCAGCGGCTGCTTCCGCAGCGCAAGGTGCTCTACCAGTTCTCGGCGCGCGGACACGAGCTGTCGCAGATCCTGCTCGGCCTCGAGCTGACCGACCCACACGACGGGGTGACCGTGTACTACCGCTCGCGGCCCCTGATGCTGGCCCTCGGCACGGACCTCGAGGAGGCTGCCGCCGGGCCGCTCGCCAGGGCCGGGGCCTTCAGCGACGGCCGGGACATTGGCGTCGTCTTCAACCGCCCGGGCGCCGGAGGCGCCACCGTGCTGCCCGCCGTCGGGGGCGTGGGTGCGCAGTACACGCCGGCGGCCGGGTGGGCCCAGGCGATCCGCTACCGGGCCGAGGTGCTCGGCGATGCCGCCTATACGGCGAGCATCGCCGTCGTCCTGGGGGGCGATGCCTCGACCGCCACCAACGGGTTCTGGGCCGCGCTCAACATGGCCGCCACGCTGCGGTTGCCGATGCTCTTCTACATCGAGGACAACGCCTTCGGCATCTCGGTGCCCTCCACCGTCCAGACTCCCGGCGGCAACATCGCCGCCAACCTCGCGGCCTTCGCGGGGCTCACGATCCTGGAGGGCGACGGGGCGGATCCGCTGGCCGCCAGCGCACTCACCGCCGAGGCCGTGCGCCGCGTGCGCACGCAGCGAACCCCGGTGCTCCTGCGCCTCACTGTGCCACGCCTGTCGGGCCATTCCGGCCAGGACACCCAGGCCTACAAGTCCTCGGCCACGCTCAGCGCCGAGCGGCAGCGCGATCCGCTCGTGCGCCTGCACGAGGCCCTGGTCCCGCAGCGCATGAGCGAGGACGACTGGGCTGCGCTTGCGCAGGCGGCGCGGGCGGATGTCGAGGCGGCGGTGGAGCGCGCACTGGCGCGGCCCGCACCGGACCCGGGGCAGCTCACCCGCTTCGTGTTCAGCGAGCCGGGCGCGCTGCCGCGGCAGGGCGGCCTTGCGCCCGAGGGCCTTGTGCCGCCGGCCGGTGTCGCCGCCGCGCACCCCGAGGGCCCGCGCATCAACATGCTCACCGCGATCCGCCGCACGCTGGATGCGGAGCTCGCCCTCAACCGGCGCGTGCTGGTGTTCGGCGAGGATGTGGGCCCCAAGGGCGGCGTGCACGGGGCGACCCTGGGGCTGCAGGACAAGTACGGCAGCGCGCGTGTGTTCGACACCAGCCTCTCGGAGGAGGGCATCATCGGCCGGGCGGTCGGGATGGCGCTCGCCGGCCTCATGCCGGTGGCCGAGATCCAGTTCCGCAAGTACGCGGATCCCGCGGCCGAGCAGTTGAATGATTGCGGCACGCTGCGCTGGCGAACCGCGAACCGGTTCGCCGCTCCCATGGTGGTGCGCATGCCGGGTGGATTCTTCAAGTGCGGGGATCCCTGGCACAGCCAGACCAACGAGGTGGCGTGGGTGCACGGGATCGGCTGGCAGGTGGCCGTGCCCTCGAACGCCCAGGACGCCGCAGGCCTCCTGCGCAGCGCGCTGCGCGGCAACGACCCGGTGATCTTCTTTGAGCACCGCGCGATGCTCGACGGGGCCTGGGCGCGCCGGCCCTACCCCGGGGATGACTACGTGATCCCCTTCGGCGTCGCTTCCGTGAACCGCACGGGGAGCGAGCTCACCCTCGTGACCTGGGGCGCCATGGTGGAACGTTGCGAGCAGGCGGCCCAGGAGTCCCACGTGGACTGTGAGGTCATCGACCTGCGGACCCTGTCGCCCTGGGATCGCGCGGCGGTGCTGACTTCCGTGCGCAAGACGCGCCGCTGCCTCATCGTGCACGAGGACAACGTGACCGCGGGGTTCGGCGCGGAGATCGCTGCCGTGCTCGCCCACGAATGCTTCTATGATCTGGACGCCCCCGTGGAGCGCCTCGCCATGCCCGACATCCCCAGCCCCCACAGCCCGGTGCTCCTGGAGGCCGCGGTACCGAGCGTGGCCCGCATCACCCGCGCCGTGCAGCGGCTGGCAAGCCTGTGAGCGCGCCCCCGCAGGAAGCCGGCGTCGAGGTGCGCGCCCCGGCAGCCGAGAGCGAGGGCACGCGCATGCAGGTGCTGCGCTGGCTGAAGTCCGTCGGCGAGCCGGTGGCCGCCGATGAGCCGCTGATCGAGATCGAGACCGACAAGGTGACCGTCGAGGTCGCAGCCCCGGCCGCGGGCGTGGTCGCGCAGATCCTGCGCGACGCGCAGGACGAGGTCGAGCCCGGGGAGCTCCTCGGCCGCATCGGCGCGGGTGCCGCGGGAAGCGGCCGCCGCCCCGAGAGCACCGCGGCGCCGGCCCCGACCACCGCGACGGCAGCTCCCGCGCGTGCACCGCAGGGAGGGCAGCTCAGTCCCGCGGTGCGACGCCTGCTCGCCGAGCGGGGCCTCAAGCCCGAACAGGTGCGCGGCAGCGGACCGGCCGGCCGCATCATGGTCGAGGACGTGCTCGCCGCGGCGGCGGGCACTCCCGCGGTGCCCGAGGCCGCGCCGCAGATCCCCGCGCCGCCGGCCGTGCCCGATGCGGGCGTGCGCCGCATCCCGCACACCGTGGTGCGGCGGCGCATTGCCGAGCACATGGTGGACAGCCTCCTGCACACCGCGCCCCACGTCACCACGGTGTTCGAGGCGGACCTCGGCGCGGTGCTCGCCGACCGCGAACGCCAGCGCGGGGCATTCGCGCAGGAGGGCGTGCCCCTTACGCTCACCGCCTACTTCGTGCAGGCGGTGGTCGCGGGCCTGCGCGCGGTCCCGGAAGCGAACAGCCGCTGGACCGATACGGCCCTTGAGCTCCACGACGCCATGAACATCGGCATCGCCACGGCCGTGGAGGGCACGGGCCTGGTCGTGCCCGTGCTGGCCCATGCCGAGCGCCTGGATCTCAAGGAGACGGCGCGGCAGCTGGACGACCTGGTGCAGCGCGCCCGCGCCGGGCGGCTCACGCCGGCCGACGTGCGCGGCGGCACGTTCACGATCTCCAACCACGGCGTGAGCGGCAGCCTGCTCGCGGCCCCGATCATCATCAACCAGCCGCAGTCGGCGATCCTCGGCATCGGGCGTCTCGAGCGGCGCGCCGTGGTGGTCGGGGAGGGCGCCGCCGAGCGCATCGAGGTGCGCCCGCGTGCCTACGTGACCCTGACGCTGGACCACCGGGTCATGGACGGCCACCAGGCCAACCGCTTCCTGCAGGTGTTCGTCGAGCGGCTGACCCACTGGGCTTGAGTAGTGCGATGATGCGGGGGCCGTGCCGGTAAGCCCTGCCTCAAGCGACCTGGAGCCCATCGAGCGCGCGAGCTGCGACGAGCTCGCGCACCTGCAGTTCATGCGCCTCAAGGCAGTGCTGCGGCATGCGTACGAGAACGTCGCGCCCTACCGCAGCCGCTGCGAGGCCGCGGGAGTGCACTGGGGCGACCTGCGCTCGCTCGAAGACCTCGAGCGCTTTCCCTTCACCCACAAGTCCGACCTCCGCGAGCACTATCCCTTCGGCCTCTTGGCGGTGCCGCGCGCGCAGCTCGCGCGCGTGCACGCCTCCAGCGGCACGACCGGGCGCCCCACCGTCGTGGCCTACACGCGCGCCGACATCGAGACCTGGGCGGGCCTCGTGGCGCGCTCGATCCGCGCTGCGGGCGGGCGGCCGGGAGACATGGTGCACGTCGCGTACGGCTACGGGCTCTTCACCGGCGGCCTGGGTGCGCACTATGGCGCCGAGGCGCTGGGATGCACGGTGGTCCCGATGTCCGGTGGCCAGACCCAGAAGCAGGTGCAGCTGATCTGCGAGCTGGAGCCGGACCTCATCATGGTGACCCCGTCCTACCTGCTCGCCATCGGCGAGGAGTTCGAGCGGCAGGGGCGCGATCCGCGGGGCACCTCGCTCCGTGCGGGCCTCTTCGGCGCCGAGCCCTGGACGGAGGCGATGCGCGCGCAGATCGAGGGCCGCTTCGGCATCGATGCGCTGGACATCTATGGCCTGTCGGAAGTCATGGGGCCGGGCGTCGCGAGCGAGTGCGTGGAGAGCAAGGACGGCCCGGTCATCTGGGAGGACCACTTCTACCCGGAGATCATCGATCCGGTGAGCGGCGCCGTGCGCGCACCGGGCGAGCCGGGCGAGCTGGTGCTGACGACGCTCACCAAGCAGGCGCTGCCCATGATCCGCTACCGCACCCGCGACCTCACGGCCCTGCTGCCGCCGACCTCGCGCTCCATGCGGCGCATGGCGAAGATCACCGGCCGCTCGGACGACATGCTGATCATCCGCGGGGTCAACCTCTTCCCCACGCAGATCGAGGAGCTGGTGCTCGCCACCCAGGGCCTGAGCCCGCACTTCCAGCTGCACGTGCGCCGGAGCGGCCACCTGGACGAGCTGGCCGTGCTCATCGAGCCCCGGCCGGAGCTTGCCGGCGAACGCGCGGCCGTACTCGCCAGCATGCTCGCGGGACGCATCAAGACGCTGATCGGCCTCACCGCGGAGGTCCGGCTGTGCGCGCCCGGGACGCTCGAGCGCTCGAGCGGCAAGTCGCAGCGCGTGCGCGACCTGCGGACCGACGGCTAGGGCCGCGGCAGTCCCCCGAACCGCGCATAGGTCGCGGCCGCCGGCGGCGGCAGCGGCCCGGCAAGCCGCTCGGCTGTCGCCTCCAGGTGGCGCTCGGCGGCGTTGAATACCGCGGTATAGATCGAGCGCGCGAGGTCCGCCGCGCGCGTTCCCGCCCAGTCCTGCGGCAGGAGCCGGGCCGGCAGCAGGGGGTCCTGCAGGTGGATCTTGCGGTACTCATGGACCAGGAGCGTGCGGACCAGGAAGGCATCGGGGGCACCCAGGGTGCGGGCCCTCACCGCCGGTTCCAGGGGCGTGAACCGCCGCAGGAAGCGCAGGTAGCCCGCCCGCAGCTCATCGAGATCCCAGCCGCGCTGCACCAGTGCGCGCTCGGCGGCCGGGTCCGCCGCGGCTTCGAGCGTGAGGGCTCCGGGCGCGGCCGCCCGGGCGGCGCGGGCCTCGCCAACCCCGCCAGCGGGGTGTGCAAAGACACCCGGCGCGATCTCCCCATGGCCCAGCCAGTGCAGTGCCTGCCGTGCCGGTGTGCGCACCCCCGGGGGCAGGATCAGGAGGCGCCAGCGGCCGTCCCAGGCGCCCGGCCCGAGTGCGTAGATGCGCGCAGTCGCTTCTGCGAATCGTGCCGCACCGCTGCCGCTCAGCCGGTATTCGCTGCGGCGCCCCTGGCGTCGCGTGGCAAGCCACCCCTCGCGCGCGAGGCGCGCGGCGGCGGTGCGCACCAGGCGCTCGGTGAGCCCGAAGGGCCCGGCCAGTGCGATCAGGGACTGCAGCGTGACCGCGCCGCCGCGCGGGGCGATGGCATCGCCGAAGATCGTGACGAGCAGCGAGCCGCCGCGCAGCGGCCGCTGGGCGCGGAAGCGGCGCAAGAGGCCCGTCAGCGCGGGCGGGGAGGCGGGTTTACCGGGCATGTGCCATGAAAACGTGACACAGAAAGTACAGTGAGCGTAGTATTCTTGTATCACATTTCCGGAAAAAGCCAGCCGCCCATGTATACCCAGGCACTGGACCAGCAGGGCCGCGAGCCCTCCGCCGCACCCGAGTCCCCCGAGCAGGCCGCGCGCTTCCAGGCGCGCGTCGATGCGGAGGAGAAGATCGAGCCGAAGGACTGGATGCCGGAGGCCTACCGGCAGACGCTCATCCGCCAGATCTCCCAGCATGCCCACTCGGAGATCGTCGGCATGCTGCCGGAGGGCAACTGGATCACGCGCGCGCCCTCGCTGCGGCGCAAGGCGGTGCTGATCGCCAAGGTGCAGGACGAGGGCGGCCACGGCATGTACCTGTACAGCGCCGCCGAGACCCTGGGGGTCGAGCGCGCCACCCTGGTGGAGCAGCTCCTGTCCGGGGCTGCCAAGTACTCCAGCATCTTCAACTACCCGACCCTCACCTGGGCGGACGTCGGGGCCATCGGCTGGCTCGTCGACGGGGCCGCGATCATGAACCAGGTGCCGATCTGCCGCTGCAGCTACGGGCCCTACGCGCGCGCGATGGTGCGCATCTGCAAGGAGGAAAGCTTCCACCAGCGCCAGGGGTTCGAGATCATGCTGACCCTGGCGCGCGGCAGCGAGGCGCAGCGCGCCATGGCGCAGGACGCGCTCAACCGCTGGTGGTGGCCCTCGATCATGATGTTCGGTCCCTCGGACGTGGCCTCGCGGCACACGGCCCAGTCCATGCGCTGGAAGATCAAGCGCTTCACCAACGACGAGCTGCGCCAGAAGTTCATCGACGTCACGGTTCCGCAGGCGCAGTTCCTCGGGCTCACGATCCCCGACCCGCAGCTGCGCTGGGACGAGGCGGCGGGGCATTTCGAGATCGGGCCGATCGACTGGGAGGAGTTCCAGGCGGTCCTCAGGGGACACGGGCCCTGCAACCGCGAGCGCCTGGAGGCACGCCGCGCGGGGCATGCCGCGGGCGAGTGGGTGCGGGAGGCCGCGGCGGCCCATGCCGCCAAGCGTGCCGCGCAGGCGGCCGCCTAGGCCCTGCCGGTTACGGGAGCACGGTGCATGAACGCTGACTGGCCACTGTTCGAAGTCTTCATCCGCTCGCGCGGCGGGCTGGAGCATCGCCACGTCGGGAGCCTGCACGCCGCCGATGCGCGCATGGCCATCGAGCACGCCCGCGACGTCTATACCCGTCGCCAGGAGGGCGTGAGCCTGTGGGTGGTGCCGTCGGCGCAGATCACCGCCTCCGACCCCGACGAGGCCGGTGCACTCTTCGAGCCGGCGCGCGACAAGGTCTACCGGCACCCGACCTTCTACGAGATCCCGGACGAGGTCAAAAACCTGTGAGCGCACCGGATGCACGCGTCCGCTACCTCCTGCGCCTGGGCGACACGAGCCTGGTGCTCGGGCAGCGCCTCGGGGAGTGGGTTGGTCACGCACCCGCGCTCGAGGAGGACCTGGGGCTCGCCAACCTCGCGCTCGATTTCGTCGGGCAGGCGCGACTGCTCCTGTCCTATGCAGGGGAACTGGAAGGAAGCGGGCGCGACGAGGACGCCCTCGCGTTCCTGCGCGACGCGCACGAGTTCGCGAACCTCGCGCTCGCCGAGCAGCCCAACGGGGACTTCGGCGACACCATCGTGCGCCAGTGGCTCATCGACACCTGGCAGCTGCAGCTGTATGCGGCGCTGAGCACGTCCACGGACGAGCGCCTCGCGGCGATCGCGGCCAAGTCGCTTAAAGAAACCCGCTACCACCATCGCTTCAGCAGCGGGTGGCTGGCACGCCTGGGTGATGGCACGCCCGAGAGCCACGCTCGCGTGCAGGCCTCGCTCGAGAACCTGTGGCGCTTCACCGGCGAGCTCTTCGCGCCGGACGCCGTGGACGAGGCCATGGCCGCAGCCGGCATCGGCCCGCAGCTTGCAGGCCTCGAGCCGGCCTGGTCGGCGCTCATCGATGCGGACCTGAAGGAGGCGACCCTCAGGCGCCCCGCGCCCCAGCCGTTCCCGTGGCACGGCAAGCGTGGCGTCCATACCGAGCACCTCTCGCACCTCCTGGCCGAGATGCAGCAGCTGCCGCGCAGTCTGCCCGGCGCTCGCTGGTAGGGCAGTGCGCAGATGACCCACCCGGCACGGCATGCGGGTCCCGAGGCGCACCTGTGGCACCTGCTGTCGGCGGTGCCGGACCCCGAGATCCCGGTGCTCTCGATCGTCGACCTCGGCATCGTGCGCCACGTGCGCTGCTCGGCCGAGGGCGGGGTTAGCATCGGGCTCACGCCCACCTATTCCGGTTGTCCTGCGACCGAGGTCATCCGCGACAGCGTGCGGCGGCAGCTGGATGCGCACGGTTACGCGCACGCGGTGCTGGAGGAAGTCCTGTCCCCGCCCTGGAGCAGCGAGTGGCTGACCGCGGCCGGGCGCGCCAAGCTTGCGCGCTTTGGCATCGCGCCGCCGGTGCCGCCCACCGCCGTGCCCGCCTGCCCGCGCTGCCACAGCCGTGCCACGGAGCGACTGAGCGAGTTCGGCTCGACGCCCTGCAAGTCGCATCACCGCTGCCGCGCGTGCGGCGAGCCCTTCGATCACTTCAAGTGCATCTGAAGCCATGTCCCGCTTCCACGATCTCAAGGTCCTGAGCATCGAGCCCGCCGCCGAGGAGGCCATCGAGATCACCCTCGAGCTCCCGGCCGCGCTACGCGGGGAGTTCCGCGCGCTGCCCGGCCAGCACGTGGTGGTGGCCGCACGCCCCGGGGCGACCGAGGTGCGCCGGACCTATTCACTGGTCAACGATCCGGCCGAGCCGGTGCTGCGCATCGTGCCGCGCATCCATGCGCGCGGGGAGATGTCGCAGTACCTGGCGCGCGCCGTGCGTCCCGGGCAGACGCTGAGCGTGCTGCCGCCCGGGGGCAGCTTCACTGTCCGCAACCCCGTGCGCGGGGCGACCTACGTCGCCTTCGCCGCCGGCTGCGGCATCACGCCGGTGCTGGCCCTGAGCCGCGCACTGCTGAAGCAGGGTGCGCGCGTCATCCTCTTCTACGGCAATGTCCGTAGCTCCCGCGCCATGTGCCTGGAGTCGCTCCTGGAGCTGAAGGACCGCTACCTTGCGGACTTCGCGCTTCATTGCCTGATGAGCCAGGAGCCGCAGGAGGTCGACTTCTACAACGGCCGCCTCGACCCCGCCCACGTGCGCGAGGCGGCCGGGCACCTGTTCTCGCCCGGCAGCGTCGCGGGGTACTTCATCTGCGGCCCCGGGGACATGATCGAGACCGTCGGCGCGACGCTGCGCGAGCTGGGGGTGGATGCGGCCCGCATCCACGCCGAGCACTTCACGCTCGCGACGACCGCGCGCGAGGCGCCCGTGGCGACCGCGGCCGCGCCCCGTGCCGGGCCGGCGGCTGCCGGCGAGACCGAGGTCGTCGTGAACATGGACGGCCGGCGACGCAGCTTCACCATGCGCTCGGGCGACGAGACCGTGCTCGATGGCGCCGCGCGCGCGGGCATCGAGCTGCCGTTCTCGTGCCGTGCGGGCGTATGCTCGACCTGCCGTACCAAGCTGGTCCGCGGCGCCGTCACCATGACCCAGAACTACGCCCTCGAGGACTGGGAGGTCGAGCAGGGGTACGTGCTCGCCTGCCAGTCGCACGTGACCGAAGGTCCGCTCGAGCTCGACTACGACGAGAAGTAGCCATCCCTCGCGCGAGGAGCACTCTGCCGTGAGCTATCAGACGATCGTGTTCGACAACCGCGATGGCATCGCGCGGCTGACGCTCAACCGCCCGGAGCGGTTGAACAGCTTCAACACCCAGATGCACGGGGAGGTGCGCGAGGCACTCGCGGGCCTCCCGGCCTCCGACGCGCGGGTCCTGGTGATCACCGGCGCCGGGCGCGGTTTCTGCGCCGGCCAGGACCTCAATGACCGCGCCGTGGCCCCGGGCGAGGCGCCGCCGGACCTGGCCGCCTCCATCGAGCAGCACTACAAGCCACTGGTGCTGAGCCTGCGCGCGCTCCCGATGCCGGTGATCGCCGCCGTCAACGGGGTCGCGGCCGGTGCGGGCGCGAACCTGGCTCTCGCGTGCGACGTGGTGATCGCCGCGCGCTCGGCCGTGTTCGTCCAGGCATTCGCGCGCCTGGGGCTGGTGCCGGACTCGGGCGGAACCTGGTCCCTGCCGCGGCTGGTAGGGACGGCGCGGGCGATCGGCCTTGCGTTCCTCGGGGACAAGCTTGCCGCCAGCGATGCGGCGGCCTGGGGCCTCATCTGGCGCTGTGTCGAGGATGCAGAGTTCCCGCAGGTGATCGAGGACCTGGCGCGGCACTTCGCGGCCGCACCGACGCGCGGACTTGCGCGCACCAAGCAGGCGATCTACGAGGGGCTCGGGCGCACGCTCGCCGAGCAGCTCGACATCGAGCGGGACTACCAGGGCGAGCTCGGTCGCTCGGCCGACTATGCGGAAGGCGTGGCGGCCTTTGGCGCCAAGCGCACGCCGCGCTTCACGGGACGCTAGCGGCATGGCCGACAACCTCGCCGCCGCCGAGGCGCAGCTGCTTGCCGAGCGCTCCGCGGCCGTCCTGTTCGAGCGCGACCGGGCCTCGCAGATGCTCGGGATGGGCATCACCGCCATCCGCCCCGGGTTTGCGCAGGTGTCCATGACGGTGCGCGAGGACATGCTGAACGGCCACGGCGTCTGCCACGGTGGCCTGCTGTTCGCGCTCGCCGACAGCGCGTTCGCCTTCGCCTGCAATTCCCACAACGAGGCCACCGTGGCCGCGGCGGCGGCCATCGATTTCCTGCGCCCGGCGCAGCCCGGCGAGCAGCTCACCGCGGAGGCGCGCGAGGTGTGGCGCACGTCGCGCAACGGCATCTACGAGATCGTCATCTTCAACCCGCACGGGGAGAAGGTGGCCCTTTTCCGCGGCCGCTCCTACCGCATCGAGGGGCCGGTGCTGCCGCCCTGAAGGGACCAGTCATGCAGCTTCAGAGTTACATCGCGGGGGGATGGCGGTCCGGGAGCGGGGAGGGCGTTGCGCTTCGCGATGCCACGACCGGGCAGGTCATCGCGCGCGCGAGTGCCGACGGCTTCGACGCCGCCGGCATCCTCGGGCATGCGCGCAACGTCGGCGGCCCGGCGCTGCGGGCCCTGACCTTCCATGAGCGGGCGGGGCTACTTAAGGCGCTCGCCAAGTACCTGAGCGAGCGCAAGCCGTCCTTCTACGAGCTGTCCTACGCCACCGGGGCCACCAAGGGCGACTCCTGGATCGACATCGACGGGGGCATCAGCACGCTGTTCGTGTACGCCGGCAAGGGCACCCGCGAGCTGCCCAACTCGCGCGTCTACGTCGACGGGGCCGTGGAACCGCTGTCCAGGAACGGCACGTTCCTCGGGGTCCACATCGGCGTGCCGCTCGAGGGCGCGGCGGTCCACATCAATGCCTTCAACTTCCCGGTCTGGGGCATGCTCGAGAAACTCGCCCCGGCGCTGCTCGCCGGGGTCCCGGCGGTCGTGAAGCCGGCCACCCAGACCGCCTACCTGACCGAGTGCGTGTTCCGCGCCATCATCGAGTCGGGAATCCTCCCGCCGGGCGCGGTGCAGCTGATCTGCGGCGGGGTGGGGGACCTGTTCGACCACCTCAGCTGCCAGGACGTCGTCTCCTTCACCGGCTCGGCGGCCACGGCGCTGAAGCTGCGGCAGCACCCGCAGGTGCTCGCGCAGTCGGTGCGCTTCACGGCCGAGACCGACTCCCTCAATTCCTCGATCCTCGGTCCGGATGCGGTTCCCGGGACCCCCGAGTTCGACCTGTTCGTGCGCGAGGTGGTGCGCGAGATGACGGCCAAGGCAGGCCAGAAGTGCACGGCGATCCGCCGTGCGCTGGTGCCGGCGCAGCAGGCCGCTCACGTCAACGAGGCGCTCAAGGCCGCGCTGGACGGGATCGTGGTGGGTGACCCGCGGCTGGAGGCGGTGCGCATGGGCCCGGTGGCCTCGCTCGCCCAGCGGCGCGAGGTCCAGGACCAGCTGGCGCGGCTGCGCGCGGAAACCCGGCTGATCTGCGGCGGGGAGCCGGTGCGTCCCCAGGGCGCCGATGCCGAGCGTGGCGCGTTCGTGGCTCCGACGCTGCTCTACTGCGAGGCGCCGGAGCAGGCGCGGGCCGTGCACGCGGTCGAGGCGTTCGGCCCGGTCTGCACGGTAATCCCCTACTCAGGCCTCGACTCGGCGATCGCGCTCGCGCGCCGCGGCGGCGGGAGCCTCGCCGGCTCGATCTTCAGCGCCGACGATGCCGCCGCGAGTGCCCTGGTGCTGGGGCTTGCGCCCTACCACGGCCGCATGGTGGTGGTGAACCACGAATGCGCGGCGGAGTCCACGGGCCATGGCTCGCCGCTGCCGCACCTGGTGCACGGCGGCCCGGGGCGCGCGGGCGGCGGGGAGGAAATGGGCGGCATCCGGGGCGTGATGCACTACCTGCAGCGCAGCGCCGTGCAGGGCTCGCCGCAGCTGCTCACCCAGGTCACGGGCCGCTGGGTCCGCGGCGCCCGCGAGCTCGACCCGGGCGTGCACCCGTTCCGGCGCAACTTCAACGAGCTGCGCATCGGGGACACCTTCAGGTCGGCGGCCCGCACCGTGACGATCGCCGACATCGAGGCGTTCGCCGCGCTTTCCGGGGACCGCTTCTATGCGCACATGGACGAGGCACAGGCGGCGCGCAACCCGCTGTTCGGGGGCCGCGTCGCGCACGGCTACTTCCTGGTGTCCGCCGCGGCCGGGCTGTTCGTCGACCCGCCCTACGGGCCGGTGCTGGCGAACTACGGGCTCGATGCCCTGCGCTTCACCAAGCCGGTCAAGCCCGGCGACCGCATCAGCGTGCGCCTCACCTGCAAGGAGAAGTCGCTGCGCGCGGGGGCGGGCTACGGGGAGGTGCGCTGGGACACGCTCATCACCAACCAGGACGGCGAGCCGGTCGCCAGCTACGACGTGCTGACGATGGTCAGCGAGAAGACCGTTCCCGATGCCTGAGGACGGTGCCGCCTAAGTACGCCCGCCGAAGTCGGCGAGCACGTGCTCCAGCGCCTCGGGGCCGATGTGCACAGGTCCGGTGAAGGGGTGGTTGATCGTGACGATGACGAACAGCCCCATGAACACGATCAGCGCGAGGATCCCGGTCATCAGCGCCTGGGCCCGGAGGTTGCGTGTGCCGAAGAAGAAGGTGAACGACACCGTAAGGACTCCGCCCAGGATGAGCGCGCCCCACAGCACCCCGGGGACGATCCCCGCCGCCAGGTGCAGGCGCGCGCGCCGCGCCTGCGTGATCTCATCGAGCTGGTGGAAGACCTCGACCATCACCGTCGACTGGTGGCCGCCCGCGGCCGACAGATCGAGGGTGCTTGCGTACAGCGCGTCGAGCGCCCGTGTCACCTCCGGGCTCGCCTTGTTCTGCGCCATGCGCGGCCAGTCGTCCTCGATGGCGCGCCTGAGGTACTCGCTCAGCGCCGCGCGCGTGGCGTGCGCCTGCGGGTCCCCGCCCTGGGTCAGGCGGTAGAGCGTGGCGGCGGCCCCGGCTTCCTCCACCACCGCGGTCTCGGCATCCGCGAACCGCTCCCACACGATGATGACGGCGAACGCCAGCAGTACCGCGTAGATGACCCCGACGGTCGCGAACTTGAAGCCCGCGATCTCGTTGTTGGTGGTGAGGCGCTCCAGCCCGTAGCGCTGGCGCATCAGGTAGGGACCACACATCGCAAGGACCGTCGGGATCACGACGACCAGCAGGGCGCCGAGCCACACCGGGAGGCCGGAGAAGAAGAGCGACACGCGATACCCCTCACCGTGACACGCCGCCCCTGCGGCCGGCGACACTTTAGGGGTTGCCTCGCGGGTTGCGCAATCTGCCCGGGGCGTCAGGGACGGCGATACGCGTGGCCGCGGGTCGAGATGGCCTTGAAGAGCGCCCACGCCGCATCCCCGGGACGCAGCGCGAGGCTGCGCTGCGCGGCGCGCGTGATGCGCGACAGCACCGTCACGCCCCCGACGTCCAGGCTGACCAGGGCGCCGAACGCATCGTCCGCCACCGCGGTCACCGTGCCGGGAAGCGCGTTGCGGACGCTGAGCCCGGTGATCGGCTGCACGGCCAGGATGACGTCGCGAGCCAGCACCTGGAGGCGCACCCGGTCGCCGGGGCCGACCCCTGCGAGGCTCACCCGCAGCGTGCCGCCGCCCACGCGCAGCTCGGCGCTGCCGTCGGCCGCATCGACCGCGCCGACCACTCCCTCGAGCACCGCGCCGGTGAGGTCCGGGCCCAGCACCGCCTGCAGCGCGGGGTCGAGGCTCACCGACTCGAGCGAACCGTGTGCCCGGATGTGACCCTCCTCGAGCAGCACCACGTGGGTCGCAAGGCGCAGCACCTCCTCGAACTGATGGCTGACGTAGATCATCGGCAGCGCGAGGCGGTTGCGCAGCGCCTCCAGGTACGGCAGCACCTCCTCGCGCCGCGCGGCATCCAGGGAAGCGAGGGGCTCATCCAGGAGCAGGAGGTGCGGCTGGCAGAGCAGGGCACGCCCCAGGGCTACGCGCTGCCGCTCGCCACCGGAGAGCTGGTGTGGGAGGCGCGACAGCAGGCGCTCGAGGCCGAGCAGGGCGATGAGTTCCTCGAAGCGGCTCGCCGCGCGCGGCGCGGGCGCCCGGCGCTCGCCGTAGCGCAGGTTGGCTGCGACGCTCAGGTGCGGGAAGAGGCGCGCGTCCTGGAACACGTAGCCGATGCGCCGCGACTCCACGGGCACGTCGATCCCGGCCGCCGTGTCGCACAGCGTGCGCTCGCCCAGCCGGATGCAGCCGGCGTCCGGGCGCAGGAGGCCCGCGATGAGGTTGACGAGCGTGCTCTTGCCGCTGCCCGAGCGGCCGAACAGGGCGACCACGGAGGGCGCGGGAGCGGCAAAGGCGGCGGTGAGCGCGAACGCCCCGCGCAGCTTGCGAACCTCGACGACGAGCCCGGCCGGCGCGGGCACGTCAGTGCTCGCGCCGGTGACGGAGGCGCCGCACCAGCAGTTCCGCGAGCAGCAGGCCCGCAAAACCCAGGGCGAAGGACAGCACCGCCAGGCGCAGCGCCGTCTCGTCCCCGGCCGGGGACTGCATGGCCGTGTACAGGGCGAGCGGCAGGGTGCGCGAGACACCGGGAATGTTCGCGGCGAAGGTGATCACGGCCCCGAACTCGCCCAGGCCCGCGGCGAAGGCGGTGACGAGGCCGGCCAGGATCCCCGGCACCACCAGCGGCAGGGTGATGCTCGCGAAGCGGTCGAGCCGGCCCGCGCCCAGGGTGCGGGCCGCCTCCTCCAGTCCCGGGTCGACGCCTTCCATCGAGAGGCGCACTGCGCGCACCAGGAGGGGAAAGGTCATCACCGCGGTGGCAAGCGCGGCACCGGCGGTGGTGAAGGCCAGGTGCATGCCGAAGTGCCCGGCCAGCCAGCGCCCGAGTGGCCCGCGGCTGCCCAAAAGCAGGAGCAGGACGTAGCCCACGGCGACCGGAGGCAGCACCAGCGGCAGGTGGACGAAGGCGTCCAGCAGCGTGCGCCCGGGGAAGCGCGTGCGCGCCAGGATCCAGGCGATGAGGATCGCCGGCGGCAGGCTGAAGAGCACGCTGCGCAGGGCCACCTCCAGGCTCAGGAGCAGCGCCTCGGTCTCGGCCGGTCGCAGGAGGCCGTTCATGTCGGGAGCGGAAATGGACCGGGCATCGTCCGCACTGTGGCACGGGAGGCCGGCGCGCGGCCAGTCGGGATCCCGCCACGGCAGGGCGGTGCAGCCCTCTGCCGCCATCGCCATCCCGTCCGCGTGCGCGACCGCGGGGCGGCCCAGGAAGGGTCCCGCTAGGCGACGAGCGCCTGCGCCAGCGGCGCGGGCAGCACCTCAGGGAGGGGTGGCAGCGCGGAGAGCAGGTTCTTCTCGGCGAGCCAGCTGCGGTTGAACAGGCGCGACTGGTACTTCGCGCCGCCGTCGCACAGCACCGTCACGACGGTATGCCCGGGGCCGAGCTGCCGGGCCACCGCGACGGCAGCGGCGACGTTGATGCCGCTGGTGCTGCCGAGGAACAGCCCCTCTTCCAGCAGGAGTCGATAGACGTACCGGACGGTGTCCGCGTCCTCGACGTGCACGGCGGCATCGACCGGGGCGTCCCTGAGGTTGGCGGTGATGCGTGCGATGCCGATGCCCTCGGTGATGGAGCCCGAGCCGGTCGCGGCGAGCGTGCCGGTCTGCACCCAGGCGTAGAGGCTGCTGCCGGGGGGATCGGCGAGGACACACCGCACCGCGGGGCGCTGCGACTTGAGGAATCCCGCGACGCCGGCGAACGTGCCACCGGTGCCGCTCGCGGCGACGAAGGCGTCCACGCGGCCGCCGGTCTGCTCCCAGATCTCCGGCCCCGTGCCGCTGAAGTGCGCATCGCGGTTGGCGGTGTTGTCGAACTGGTTCGACCAGATCGCGCCCGGCAGCGCCTGCGCCAACCGCTGCGCCACCTTCTGGTACTGGTTGGGGTTGCTGTAGGGAACCACCGGTACCTTGTGGACTTCCGCCCCCAGCATCTCCAGGAGGCGGTACTTCTCGGCCGACTGGTTGTCCGGCATCACGATCACGCAGCGGTAGCCGCGGGCGTTGCACACGTGCGCGAGCCCGATGCCGGTGTTGCCGGCCGTGCCCTCGACCACCGTGCCGCCGGCCTTCAGCTCCCCGCGCTCCTCGGCGCGCTGCACGATGGCCGCGGCGGCGCGGTCCTTGACCGAGCCGCCCGGGTTCATGAACTCCGCCTTGCCGAGGATCTCGCAGCCGGTCTCCGCGCTCAGGCGCTTCAGGCGGATGAGCGGCGTGTGGCCGATCGCACCGACGAAGCCGGCGGCGAGGCTCATGCCGGGACGTCCGCGGCCGCCGGCGACAGCGCCGCCAGCGCCTCCGCGGCGGCCACGCGGGCAACCTCGCCCGTCACCAGGAGCGCCGGGGCTGCCACCGCGGCTGCGTGCGCCTGGGCTTCGATGTCCGCGAGCGTGCCGCGCACGACGCGCTGTCCGGGAAGCGTCGCGCGCTCGATCAGTGCCACCGGGTGTGTGGCGGCGGCGCCAGCCGCGCGCAGGCGCCTGAGGATCGCCGGCAGCTGCGCGACGCCCATGTAGAACACCACGGTGTGCGCAGGATCAGCGAAGAACTGCCAGTCGCGCGGGGCCTCCTCGGCCTGGTGGCCGGTCACGAAGGTCACGCTGCGCGCGAGGCGCCGGTGGGTGAGGGGCAGGGATGCGCTCGCCGCGGCGCCCAGCGCCGCGGTGATCCCGGGCACCACGGTGTAGGGAATGCCGTGCTGCTGCAGCACCTCGACTTCCTCGCCGCCGCGACCGAACACGAACGGGTCGCCGCCCTTCAGGCGCGCGACGCGCAGGCCGCGGCCGGTGAGCTCCACCAGGAGCGCATTGATCCGCTCCTGCTGGCCGCGCTCGCCGGACTCCTTGCCGACGAAGATGCGCTGCGCATCGCGGCGTGCGCGTTCCAGCACCGCCTCGCCCACGAGGCGGTCGTAGAGGATGACGTCCGCCTGCTGCAGCAGCTGCAGCGCCTTCAGGGTCAGGAGGTCGGCATCCCCGGGCCCCGCGCCGATCAGGTAGGCCTCCCCGAGCGCGGCACCCCGGGCATCGGGCGGGGTCGTCAGCCGCGAGGCCGAGAGCTCGCGCCTGAGGCTCTCCTGGGCGCGCGGCTCGTCGCCCGCGAGCACCTGGGTGCCGGCCGGGCCGCCGACGATGCGTTCCCAGAAGGCGCGGCGGGCGGCCGGCTTCAGCGCCGACTGCACCTGGGCGCGGTAGCGTCCCATGAAGCGCGCCAGCCGGCCGAGGCGCTGCGGGAGCAGGGCCTCGATCTGCTCGCGCACGCGGCGGGCCAGGACCGGCGCGTGGCCGGCGGAGCTCACCGCCACGATGAGCGGCGAGCGGTCGATGATGGCCGGGAAGATGAAGGTCGAGAGCTCCGCGTCGTCGACCACGTTGACCGGGATCGCGCGCGCGGCGGCCGCGCCCGAGACGGCCGCATTGACGGTGCGGTCACCCGTGGCGGCGACGACCGCGACGGCGCCGTCGAGGTCGGAGGGCTCGAACTCACCGGCGCGGTGGGTGAGCGCCGCATCGACGGCGTAGCGCGCCAGGTCCGCATGCAGGGTCGGGGCGACGATCAGGACCCGGGCGCCGGCCTTGAGCAGCCATTGCGCCTTGCGCAGCGCCACCTCGCCGCCGCCGACCACGACCACGCGCCGGTCCTCCAGGCGCAGGAATACCGGCAGGTAGTCCATGGGGGCTGTCAGCTCGCCGCGGGCGCCGTCGCCGGGGCGTGATTTCGGGGATGCAGGCCGCATTCGCGCGTCTCGGGTTGTTCCCACCACCAGCGACCCGCGCGCCGGCTCTCGCCGGGCTGAATGGCGCGCGTGCAGGGCGAGCAGCCGATGCTCGGGTACTGCTTGTCGTGCAGCGCATTGTAAGGGAGCCGGCGGGCGCGGATGTATTCCCACACGTCGGCCTCGCTCCAGTCCAGGAGCGGGCTCACCTTGTAGAGGCCGTGCTGCTCGTCCCAGGACTCGACCTGCGCCTCGGCGCGACCGGCGGACTGCGCGTGGCGCAGGCCCGTGACCCAGGCGGGGAAGCCCTCGACGGCGCGCCGGAACGGCTCGACCTTGCGCACCCGGCAGCACTCCAGGCGCTTCTCCAGGCTGTCGTAGAAGCCGTTCATGCCCTGGCGCCCCACCAGACGCTCGAGGTCCCGGGCGTCCGGGTAGACCACCCGGAGCGTGCGGCCGTAGCGGCGCTGCAGGCGATCGAGCAGCAGGTAGGACTCCTCGTGCAGCCGCCCCGTGTCGATCGTGAACATCTCGATCTCGGGGAAGCTCTCCCAGATGACGTCCGTCAGCACCATGGCCTCGGCGCCGAGGCTGTTGGAGTAGATCAGCCGGCCGTGGCGCCGCAGCGCCGCGGCCAGGTGCTCGTGCAGCCGCTCGATGCGGGCCCCGGACAGCGAAGGGTTCGGCTCGACCATATGCGACCGACTATAGGACCGCCCGGACACCGGCAGAACGAATGAATGCTTCTGAAGGGCTACATGATGGTTATAGGCTGGTTAGCAGCCGCTATGAGCGCCGCGCCTGCGCTTGGGTTAGGCTTGCTGCCGCTATGAAGCTGCATCAATTGCGTTACCTGGCCGCCGTCGCGCAGAGCGGACTTAACATCACGGCGGCCGCGCAGAAGCTGCATACCTCCCAGCCCGGGGTGAGCAAGCAGATCAAGCTGCTCGAGGACGAGCTGGGGTTCCAGATCTTCGTGCGCGAGGGCAGGAACCTCACCCGCATCACCCCGGCTGGCCAGCAGGTGATCGAGCGCGCGCTCAAGATCCTGCAGGAGGCGCAGAGCATCCGTGACATGTCGACGGAGCTGCGCGACGAGGGGCGCGGGAGCCTGTCGATCGGCACCACGCACACCCAGGCGCGCTACGTGCTGCCCTCGGTCATCCAGGAGTTCCGCGCCCGCTACCCGCAGGTGCGCGTCAACCTGCACCAGGGGACCTCCGAGCAGATCGCCGAGATGGTGGCGAGCGACCGCATCGACTGCGCCATTGCCACCGGCTCCGAGGCGCTGTTCGCGGACCTGACGCTGCTGCCGTGCTACCGCTGGCACCGCACGGTGATCGTGCCGCGCAGCCACCCGCTTGCCGAGGGCGGCCGCCTGACCTTCAAGGCCCTGGCCGCCTATCCGCTCATCACCTACACGTTCAGCTTCACCGGGCCGTCCTCGCTCCACGAGGCCTTTGCGAAGGCAGGTCTCGTACCCAACGTCGCCATCACCGCCCGCGATGCGGACGTGATCGTCACCTACGTGCGCCTCGGCCTCGGGGTCGGGATCGTGGCGCACATGGCCGTGGACGATGACGACCCGGACCTGAAGGCGATCGACGCCTCGCACCTGTTCCCGGCGCACACCACCTGGATCGGGTTCCGCCGCGGCACGCTGCTGCGCAAGTACATGTACGACTTCGCGCAGCTGCTCGCGCCGCACCTGGACCGGCGCCTGGTCGAGCGTGCGCACCGCGCAGGCTCCACGGAGGAAGTACAGGCGATGTTCGCGGACGTGAAGCTGCCGGAGCGCTGAGGGCGCCTCAGGCGGCGCTGGGGAAGCGCTGGGCGCGCAAGCTCACGCGCTCATCGCCCGGCTGGTAGGCGACGTCGTAGCGCGTAAGGGCCGCGCGGGCGGCCTCGACCGACTCGCCCGGGGCGAGCTCGAACGAATCGAACCCACAGCGGGCCAGCAGGAACAGCAGGTCCTGCTTGACGCCGGCGCCGACGGCGCGCAGCTCACCGGTGAAGCCGTAGCGCTCGCGGACCAGGCGTCCCTGCGTGTAGCCGCGGCCCTCGCCGGCAGAGGGGAACTCGACGGCGACCAGGCTCAGGCGCGGCAGATACTGGGCCAGTTCCTCGGGGTGGTCGGTCAGGGCGAGGCGCACGCCCAGGGGGTGCGGGAAGTCCTGCCACTGGCCGGGCGCGGAGCGCCACTCGGCGAACGGGACGATGAGGCCCGAGTCCGCCGCGCCGCTCTCGCCGGCGTAGCGGAAATCATCCGCGCGCCACTCACGCCGCCTGAGGATGTGGCGCATAGGCCTGCTCCTTGAACGGGCCGATCCCGAGGCGCTGCACCGTGTCGATGAAGCGCTCGTCCTCGCGGCGCACGCGGCGATAGACCTCGAGGATGCGCTCGAGGGTCGCGGCGACCTCGCCCTTGGCGACGCTCGGGCCGATGACCTCCCCGAGCGCGGTGAAGCCGTTGACCGAGCCGCCGAGGGTGATCTGGTACCACTCCTCGCCGTGCTTATCGACCCCGAGGATGCCGATGTGGCCGACGTGGTGGTGCCCGCAGGCATTCATGCAGCCGGACATCTTGAGCTCGACCTCGCCCAGGTCATAGAGGTAGTCGAAGTCGTCGAAGCGCTCCTGGATCTGGCGCGCGACGTCGAGCGTGCCGGCGTTCGCGAGCGAGCAGAAGTCCAGTCCCGGGCAGGCGATCATGTCGGTGAGCGTGCCGATGTTGGGCGCGGCGAGCCCCAGCGCCTCGAGCTCGCGCCACAGGCCATAGAGCTCGCGCTGCGGCACGTCCGCGAGCAGGAGGTTCTGGTTGTGCGTGGCGCGCACCAGCCCGAAGCTCAGGCGCTCGGCAAGCGCAGCGACGCCCTCCATCTGCTCGGCGGTCATGTCGCCCGGGGCGACGCCGTGCTTCTTGAGGGAGACGAACACGGCGCGGTAGCCGGGAACGCGGTGCTCGCGGGTGTTGTAGCGGTACCAGGCCTTGAAGTGCGGCTCGCGCCCTGCGCTTGCGTCGATGTCGGCCAGCGTGGCGTAGGGCTGCGGCCGGAAGTAGGCCCGCACCCGCTCGATCTCGGCGGCCGGCAGCACGGTGGCGTGCGCCCGGTTGGCGAGCCACTCGGCCTCGACCAGCTCGCGGAAGTGCGCGATGCCGAGGCTCTTCACCAGGACCTTGATGCGGGCCTTGTGGATGTTGTCGCGGCGCCCGAGCCGGTTGTAGACGCGCAGTACCGCGTCCAGGTAGCTCAGCAGGTGCTCGCGCGGCAGGAACTCGCGCAGCACCTGCCCGATCATCGGGGCGCGGCCGAGGCCGCCGCCGACGCGCACCGTGAACCCTGGTGCGCCGTCATCGGCGCGCGTGAGGCTCAAGCCCACGTCGTGGACCTCGGAAGCCGCGCGGTCCTGCGGCGAGCCGGTGACCGCGATCTTGAACTTGCGCGGCAGGTAGTTGAACTCGGGGTTGAGCGTCGCCCACTGGCGGATGATCTCGCAGTACGGGCGCGGGTCGTCGATCTCGTCGCGGGCGATGCCCGCCATGTGGTCGGCGGTGACGTTGCGCACGCAATTGCCGCTGGTCTGGATGGCGTGCATCTGCACCGTGGCGAGCTCGGCCAGGATGTCGGGAACTTCCGCAAGCTTCGGCCAGTTCAGCTGCAGGTTCTGGCGCGTGGTGAAGTGGCCGTAGCCGCGGTCGTAGCGGCGCGTGATGGCGGCGAGCTTGCGCAGCTGGGCCACGCTCAGGAGCCCGTAGGGGATCGCGATGCGCAGCATCGGCGCGTGGCGCTGGATGTAGAGGCCGTTGCGCAGCCGCAGCGCCTTGAACTCGTCCTCGGACAGCTCACCGGCGAGGAAGCGCTGCGTCTGGTCGCGGAACTCGCGCACGCGCTCATCCACAAAGGCCTGGTCGATGTCGTCGTAGCGGTACATCGGTCAGGAATATAGGCGTGCGCGGCGTGCGTCTAAAATAACGTCTGGTTGGGTGGACCCCTTTCTGGGGTTATGAGTCCTGTGGGACACTAGGTCCCTGTTTTTGAAGGAGATGTGCCGTGCCCGGGCTGTACTTCGAGGAGTTTGCGATCGGTCAGCGCTTCGAGCACGCGGTGCGCCGCACGGTCACCGAGACGGACAACGTGTTCTTCACCACCCTCACCATGAACCCGGCGGCCATCCACCTGGATGCCGAGTACGCCCGGGGCACGCCGTTCAAGCAGCCCCTGGTGAACAGCGTGTTCACGCTCGGGCTGCTCACGGGCCTCTCGGTGTACGACACCACCTACGGCACCACGGTGGGCAACCTCGGCTGGGAGGAGGTGCGCTTCCCGAAGCCGGTGTTCGTCGGGGACACGCTGCGCGCCGTGACCACGGTGCTCGCCAAGCGCGAGAGCCAGTCCCGTCCCGAGACCGGCATCGTGCAGTTCGAGCACCGCGCCTACAACCAGCGCGGGGAGGAGGTCTGCGTCTGCAAGCGCAGCGCCCTCATGCTGAAGAAGGCGGCGCGATGAACAGCGGCGGTGCGCTGACGCTGCCGCGCTCGTGGCTGTTCGTGCCCGGGGACAGCGAGCGCAAGCAGGTCCGCGCCCTGAAAAGCGCGGCCGACGCCCTGATCCTGGACCTGGAGGACTCGGTCGCCCCCGAGCACCGCGCCGCAGCGCGCACCCGGGTCGCGACCCTGCTCGCGGCGCAGGCCCCGGGGCAGCCCGCGCTGTGGGTGCGCGTGAGTGCGCCCTCCGGGCGCGAGCTGCAGGCGGACCTGGCCGCGCTCCCGCCGCGGGCGCTGCCTGCGGGGATCGTCATCCCCAAGGTCAGTGCCCCCGCCGAGATCATCGCGCTGGCCGAGCGCCTGGCCCTGCTCGAGGGCGCGCGCCCGGCCGGCGCGGCCGGGGGCCTGGTGCGCATCCTCGCCCTCGTGACGGAGACTCCGGCGGGACTGCTCGGTCTCCCGCAGCTGCCCCACGCGCTGGCCGCGTCCCCGCATGCCCGCGAGCGCCTGTGCGGGCTCACCTGGGGCGGGGAGGACCTCGGGGCGGCGCTCGGCGCCAACGCGCGGCGCGACGCCCAGGGGGCCTACACGTATACGTTCCAATACGCCCGCCTGCAGTGCCTGCTGGCAGCCGCCACCCTCGGGGTTGCCGCGGTCGATGCGGTGCACGTGGAGTTCCGTGACCTCGAAGCGCTCGGGCGCGAACTCGCCGAGGCGCGCCGCGACGGGTTCTGGGGCAAGCTCGCCATCCATCCCGACCAGGTGGCCCCGATCAACGCGGCCTTCACGCCCTCGGCCGAGGAAGTGGAACACGCGCGCCGCGTCATCGCGGCGCTCGAGGGGGGCGGGGTGGCCACGCTCGACGGGCAGATGATCGACCGCCCGCACCTGCTGCAGGCGCAACGCACGCTGGCCGCGGCTGCACGCGGCACTTAGGGGGGGCGCGGCGCGTTGACCGCGAGCAGGTCCTCGGGCGTATCGATGTCGAGCGCCGCCCCGGGCATGGGGACGCGCACCAGGCGGTCGGAGTTGCGGCGCAGCAGCGCGCGCGCGCCCTGGTCACCGCGCAGCTGCGCGAGCTCCTGGAAGAGGCTGCGCGGAAAGATCGCCGGCACGCCGGTGGTCCCCGAGTAGAGCGCCGCCGCCACGTACTGCGGTTGCTTGCGCCAGGTGCCGGCGAGCCGCTTGAGGTCATCGGGCGTGACTCCCGGCTGGTCGGCGAGCATCAAGAGCACCCCGGCGCAGGTGAGCGGCAGGCGTGCGATGCCGGCGCGGATCGAGCTCGCCAGCCCCTCGCGCCAGTCCTGGTTCACGACGATCGAGCCGGGCGAGTGCTTGAGCAGCGCCCCGAGCTCGGCGGCGCCCGATCCCAGCACCACGATGAGCGAGCTGCCCACCACCTCCGCGGCGTTGGTGACGGCGGCATGCAGCAGGGGGCGGCCGGCGATGCGCACCAGCTGCTTGGGCGACCCGAAGCGCGTGGAGGCGCCGGCGGCGAGCACCACGGCGAACAGGGCCGCGGGGGCGTTGCGCGCGCTCACCCTGCGCCTTCGGTCAGCCGCCGAGCACCGGCGGTGCGGCGAGCGATGCACCGGCGGGCAGGGTCCGCGATACGTGGTCGAACCGCGAGCGCTCCTCGAGGATGCCGTCGGCATCGATGGCGGCGAACGCGCGCCAGTCCGAAGGCCGGGTGTTGTGGGCGAGCAGGGCATCCACGGCGTCACGGCGGCTCGCCCAGGGCCCGTCGAAGAACTTCGCGAACTCGGCCCACAGGTTGCGGGCTCCGTCGGATGGGCCGGAGGCGAAGGCGGCCTCGAGCTTCTCCAGCGCCTCGCGACTGCGCCCGCGCAGGCTGAGCGCATCTTCCAGTGCGTCGCGGGTCGCGTGCTCCGGGCCGTACTGCCCGAGCAGGGCCGCCAGGCGCCGGTCGCGCTCCTCGAACCACGCCAGCACGCAGACGAGGTAGTCGACGCTCGCCTGCCGGAAAGCCTCCAGGGGCGTGCCGCTGGCAAGCGCTGCGGGGCTGGCCTTGCCCAGGACGCTGGCACAGGCACGCGCGACCGCGCCCAGGTGCTCGCGCTCGGTCGACAGCTGCGTACGGATCAGCTGAATCTCGTTCATCGGGTGGTTGCCTGCTCGACGCTCGCCGCGCGCACCGGGGACGCGTCAGCCTCGCCGAGCCGGCCCTGCAGGTATGCCTGAACCTCCGCGACGATCGCGAGTGCGATGGCTTCCGGGGAGCGGCCCCCGAGCGGCAGGCCCACCGGCGCATGCAGGCGCGGCAGCAGGGCACGGGACTCGCCCCCGAGCTCGCCCAGGAGTCGCTCGCGGCGCTGGGCGGGACCCAGGAGCCCCACGTAGCCGATGGAGGTGCCGGCAAGCGCGCGCAGGTAGGCGAGGTCGGCCTGCAGGTGATGGCTCATAACGATGGCGGCCGCATATCGGGTCTCGCCGAGCTCGCGCCCGAGATCCTCGGGGCGTGCCAGACGCACGCGGGCGGCCGGGAAGTGCTCCGGGCGGGCATAGGCGGCCCGGTGATCGCAGACCGTGACGTGCCAGCCCATGCGCGCGGCGAAGTCGGTCACGGGCAGCACGTCGGGACCGGCGCCGAGGATCAGGAGGCGCGGCGGCAGTTCGAGCGGCACGACGAACAGGGCCAGCGCTCCTTCGGCGGCATGCAGCCAGCGCGCTTCGCCCTCGCGCGCCGCGGTCGCAAGGGCGGCAAGGACGGCAGGACTTCCAAGGGGATGGTCGCCGGCGGCGGGGCGGCCTGCGAGCGCCAGCGAGCCGACCGGCACGTCGGTGCGCGCGGAGTCACAGACGATCCCGATGGCGATCGGGCGGTGGGCTTCCCAGGCCGCCTTGAGGCAGGCCAGGGGTTCGTAGCCGTTGTCGGGCCCGGCGCGCAGCAGCACGATCCGCATGCGGCCCTCGCAGCCCAGGCCCAGTCCCCAGAGGATCTCGTCCGGTCGCTGCAGGTCGTAGGTCACTGTCCGGGCATGGCCGGACTCGATGACCGTGCGGGCGTGCTCGCGCAGATCTCCCTCGAGGCACCCCCCCGAGATGAGGCCCGCGTACTGGCCGTCCGCGGCAATCAGGATGAGCGCCCCAGGCTTGCGGTAGGTGGAGCCCGCGGTGTGGACCAGGATCCCCAGCGCGAGGGGGCGTCCGGCACGTTGCTCGCGCTCCAGGAGGCTCAGCAGGGGCCCTAGGGTGGCTTCCATGTCGTAACGATTATGCCAGCCCGTCGCCGCCGCCGCCCCGCCGGGCACTCCTTCTTAAGGGGCAGCCGGCGTGTGAGGGCTGCCACCGCGTGCCCCACCACCGAGTGCGTCACAGCCTGCCGCTCCCGAGGTGTGCCTGCAGTGTTCGGGGGCCGCCTCGTTGCACCGCCTGCGGCGCGTCAGTAGAGTCGCACGGCCTTGTTTTAAGGTCCTGATTACGCCTGCCTGCGATGAGCCAACCCGATCCCTGGGTCGTGCACAAGTTCGGGGGGTCGAGCGTCGCCGACGCCGACTGCTTCCGGAAAGTTGCCGCCATTCTCGAAGCCGCCCCGCCCGCACGCCTGGCCGTGGTGTTGTCCGCCTGCAAGGGCGTCACCGATGCGCTCCTGCGCCTGGTCGCGCTGGCCGAGCGCCAGGACGGTGCCTACCGGGCCGAGCTCGCCCAGCTGCGCTCGCGCCACGCCGCGATCGCCGCGGAGGTGCTCACGCCGGCGTCCGCGCAGGCGTACCTTGCCGGCTTCGACCGGGACTGCCAGGACCTCTTAGGGATCCTCCACGCGGTGGAGCTCACGCGCTCGGCCGCGAACACGGTGAGCGACCTGATCGCAGGCTACGGCGAGATCTGGTCCTCGCGCCTGTTCCAGCGCTTCTTCGAGGAGCGCCGCAAGCGCCCAGGCCCGGTGCAGTGGGTGGACGCGAGCCGCGTGGTCCTGGTCGACTGGAGCGCCTGGGGCCCGGGCATCCAGTGGACCGAGTCGCGCGCCAACCTCGAGGCCCAGGTCCCGAAGGACTTCGCAGGCACCCTCGTCATCACCGGCTTCATCGCCTCCGACCGGCGCGGGGTGCGCACCACCCTGGGCCGCAATGGCAGCGACTTCTCCGCCTCCATCTTCGGGGCGCTCCTGGACGCCGCCGAGATCCACATCTGGACGGACGTCGACGGCGTGCTGTCGGCCGACCCGCGCCGCGTGCCGGATGCCACCATCATCGACTCGCTGTCCTACAACGAGGCGATGGAGCTCGCGTACTTCGGCGCCAAGGTCATCCACCCCAAGACCATGGCGCCGGCGGTCAAGGACAGCATCCCGATCTGGATCCGCAACACCTTCGCGCCGCAGAAGGTCGGGACGCTCATCTGCGCGAAGCCCGACTCGCAGCTCCCGGTCAAGGGCATCACGAGCATCGACCGCGTGGCGCTGGTGAACCTCGAGGGCACCGGCATGATCGGGGTGCCGGGCACGGCGCACCGGCTGTTCGGGGCGCTGCGCGAGGAGGGGATCTCGGTGATCCTCATCTCCCAGGGGAGCTCGGAGCACTCGATCTGCTGTGCCATCCCGCAGGAGCAGGCCGAGCGGGCCGCCGCGGTGGTGCTGCGTGCGTTCGAGCGCGAGCTGCGCGACGGGCAGATCCAGAGCGTGGATGTCGACCCGGACCTCGCGATCCTCGCCGTGGTGGGCGATGGCATGGCCGGCACGCCCGGCATCGCCGCCAAGGTCTTCTCCTCCCTCGGCACGGCCGGCGTGAACGTCCGCGCCATCGCGCAGGGCGCCTCCGAGCGCAACATCTCGGTCGTCGTCGAGGGCCGCAACGCCACCCGCGCGCTGCGCGCGGTGCATGCCGGCCTCTACCTGTCCCCGCACACGCTCTCGATCGGGGTCATCGGCCCGGGCGCGGTCGGCCGCGCGCTGCTCGAGCAGCTCGCCTCGCAGAGCGAGCGGCTGCGGCAGCAGTCCAGACTCGACCTGCGCGTGCGCGGCCTCCTGAGCTCCAAGCGCATGCTGCTCGGGGAGCCCGGCATCAACCTCGCCGACTGGCCGGGGCAGTTCGCCGAGAAGGGCGTGCCGGCGGACCTCGCGCGCTTCCTCGAGCACGTGCGCGTCGACTACCTGCCGCACACGGTGATCGTCGACTGCACGGCGAGCCAGGCGGTCGCGGCCAACTACGCCCAGTGGCTGGCGGCCGGCATCCACGTGGTGACGCCCAATAAGAAGGCCAACAGTGGCGAGTACGCCTACTACCAGAAGCTGCGCGAAGCGCGGCGCAGCGGTGGCACACATTACCTGTACGAGGCCACGGTGGGCGCGGGACTGCCGGTGGTCCAGACGCTGCGCGACCTGCGCGAGACCGGCGATGACGTCACGAGCATCGAGGGCATCTTCTCCGGCACGCTCGCCTACCTCTTCAACGTCTACGACGGCAGCAAGACCTTCTCTGCGATCGTCAACGACGCGCGCGCCCGCGGCTTCACCGAGCCGGATCCGCGCGACGACCTCTCCGGGATGGACGTCGCCCGCAAGCTCATCATCCTCGGGCGGGAGATGGGACTTGCGCTGGAGCTGAAGGACGTCAGGGTCGAGAGCCTGGTGCCGAGCGACCTCGCCGGCGGCTCGATCGAGGACTTCATGCAGAACCTGCCGCGCTACGATGCCGCCATGCGCGCGCGCCTGGAGGCGGCCCGCGGGCGCGGCCGCGTGCTGCGCTACACCGGGCGCATCACCGCCGCGGGCGAGGCGACGGTCGGCTTGAAGGAACTGGAGCTGGGCCACCCGTTCGCCAACATCGCGCTCACCGACAACGTGGTGCGCTTCGCCACGCGCCGCTACTGCGACAACCCGCTGATCGTCCAGGGACCGGGCGCGGGGCCCGAGGTCACCGCCGGCGGCGTATTCGCCGACCTCCTGCGCCTGGCTGCCTACCTCGGGGCGCGGCTGTGAGCGGCGGCCGCGAGCGCGCGAGCGCCTTTGCGCCGGCCTCGGTCGGCAACGTCGCCATCGGGTTCGACATCCTGGGTTTCGCGATCGGCGCGATCGGCGACACGATCACCGTCAGCCGCCGCGGCTCCCCGGGCGTGGAGATCCGTGGGATTTCGGGCGTCGTCGTCGACATCTCGCACGAGGCCAGGGACAACACCGCGGGGCGCGCGCTGCTGGCGATGGCCGAGGCGGTGCGGCCGGACTTCGGCTTCGTGGTCGAGATCGAGAAGGGGATCCCCCTGGGTTCGGGCCTGGGCGGCTCGGCGGCCTCCGCCGTCGGGGCGGTCGTGGCCGCCAATGCGCTGCTCGAGCGGCCGTGCGCGCCGCTCGAGCTCCTGAGCTTCGCCATGGCCGGCGAGGCGGTCGCCAGCGGCGGCCGGCACGTGGACAACATCGCGCCCTCGCTCTTCGGCGGGCTGGTGCTGACGGTCGGCATCGATCACCCGCGGGTCAAGCAGATCCCGGTGCCGCCGGAGATCCGCGCGGTGGTGGTGCACCCGCACATGTTCCTCGCCACCGCCAAGGCCCGCGCCATCCTCAAGCGCGAGGTGAACCTGTCCGATTTCGTCTGGCAGACGGCCAACCTCGCCGGGTTCATCTCCGGCTGCTACACGAGCGACCTCGACATGATCCGCGCCTCGCTCGAGGACGTCGTGATCGAGCCGCAGCGGCAGGCGCTGATCCCGGGTTTCCAGGACGTGCGCCGCGGCGCGCTCGAGGCCGGGGCCCTTGGCTGCTCGATTTCCGGTGCCGGTCCTTCGATGTTCGCCTGGACCACCGCCGCGTCGGCCCCGGCGGTGCAGGCCGCCATGCAGCGCGAGTTCGCGCGCCAGAGCCTCAAGACCGATGCCTGGAGCTTCGAGGTCGGTGGCCAGGGCGCCCGGGTGCTCCCGTGAGCGCGACGTCCGGGTTCGTCAGCTCGCGCGGCGCGGGCGACCCCTTGAGCTTCAGTGCCGCGCTGCTGCAGGGGCTGGCACCCGACGGGGGCCTCTACATTCCCACGCGCTGGCCGCAGCTGGCGAGCGCTGACTTCGCGGGACGCCAGTCCCTGCCGGCTGTCGCCGCGCGGCTGATCGGGGCTTTCATTTCCGGGGACCGGCTCGCGCCGCAACTCCCGGAACTGGTGGCGGAGGCCTTCGACTTTCCGGTGCCGCGCGTGAGCCTGAGTCCCGACGACCGGCTCTCGGTCCTGGAGCTCTTCCATGGGCCGACCGCGGCCTTCAAGGACTTCGGGGCACGGTTCCTCGCCGGCGCCTTCAGCCGGCTGCGCGAGCCTTCGGACAAGCCGCTCACGATCCTGGTGGCGACCTCCGGGGACACCGGCGGGGCGGTGGCGGCGGCGTTCCATCGCCGACCGGGTATCCGCGTGGTGGTGCTCTTCCCGAAGGGGCTCGTCTCACCGACGCAGGAGCGCCAGCTCACCTGCTGGGGCGACAACGTGACCTCGCTCGCGGTCCGCGGCACCTTCGATGACTGCCAGCGCCTGGTAAAGGAAGCCTTCGTCGATGAGGCGCTGCGCGAGCGCACCTCGCTGTCTTCGGCCAACAGCATCAACCTCGGGCGGCTCCTGCCGCAGAGCTCCTACTACGCGGCGGCGAGCCTCGAGGTGTTCCGCCACCACGGCGAGAAGGCGTCCTTCATCGTGCCGAGCGGCAACCTCGGCAATGCGCTCGCCTGCCTGTGGGCGCGAGAGGTGGGGCTGCCGATCGGCGAGGTGGTGCTCGCCCACAACCTCAACCGCACGGTCCCGGATTATCTCGCGAGTGGCGAGTGGCGTCCGCGCCCGAGCGTTGCCACGCTGGCCTCGGCCATGGACGTGGGCAATCCGAGCAACATGGAGCGCCTGCGCGCGCTGTTCCCGGACCCGGCGGTGCTGCGCACCCAGGTCACCGCCTGCTCGGTGACCGACGAGGAGATCTGTGCCCGCATCCGCATCGGCTACGAGCAGTACGGCCAGATGTGGTGCCCGCACACGGCGACCGCGGCCGAGGCCTGGGAGCGGCTGCCCGAAGCGGTGCGCGCCGGCGGCCGCTGGGTGCTGGTCTCGACGGCGCACCCGGCGAAGTTCCCGGAGATCGTCGAACCGCTGATCGGGCGCAAGGTGCCGGTGCCGGCAAGTCTCGAGGCGCTGTTCGCCCGTCCGACGCACAGCACCGAGATCGGCGCCGAGCTTGCTTCGCTGAGCGCGGTCCTGAAGGAGAACGGCTGACGTGGACGAGCTGAGCAAGCTGACCCCGACGGCGTGGGGCCTGATCGCCGCCGCGGCCGCCGTGGGCTTCGGACTGTCGTGGGCATGGCGCTGGTACCGCCAGTTCCGGGCCCGCAAGGCCCTGCGGTCGGCGGTCACCGGCGGCAGCACCGAGCACCTGATGGACGTACTGGTGCCGGACGGCATGGGCGCCGGCTTCCACGTCGACTACCTGCTGCTCACGGTACGCGGCGTGGTCGTCATCGACCTGCGCGACGTCAAGGGCAACATCTTCGGCGGCGACCAGATGGCGGAATGGACCGTCATGGACGGCGCCCAGCGCTTCACCTTCACCAACCCCCAGAGCGCGCTCTACGACCGGATCGCCGCGGTCAAGGCGGTGACCGGCGACCTGCCGGTCGAGGGGCGCATCGTCTTCACCCGCCGCGGCAAGTTCCCCAAGGGGCTGCCGAAGTGGACCGTGATGCTCGATGCACTGCGCCCGGAGTTCGCGACCCAGGACTTCGAGGCCTCGGAAGTCGCGGCGCAGTACAAGGAAGGCTGGCAGCGCCTGAAGGACGCCGTGAAGCCGAGCTACATGGTGGACATGCGGTAAAACGCATGCGGGGCCGGGCGTGGAGCCCGCTCAGACGACGGTGTCGGTGTCCGGGTCGGGTACGAACGTGCCGATGATCGCCAGGATCAGGAAGGCAGTACCCACGACGATCCAAACCCAGTTGACGAGCGTGAGGCGATCGTTGCGCTCGTGGCCCGGGGCTGCCAGGTCGTTGGCCTTCTGCGCCGCAAGCTGTGCCGGGACGAGGAACAGGGGCGTGCCCAGCGTCACCAGGTTGTACGGCTCGGGGAGCTTCCACAGCAGGTTCACGACGATCCAGGCGACCCCCAGGAGCACTGCGGGGAGAGTTTCGCCGGGCTCTTTCCCGCGCGGATAGTCGTGGATGCACAGGAGCAGCGGGATGATGAAGAAATAACTGAAGAACGCACGCCAGAACGGCAGGATGTCAGGCTCCTCCCGGTCGCGGATGCAGCGCCAGTTCTCGTAGAACCAGTAGAACTGATAGAGGCCCAGGGTTGCGAAGCTCAGGATGACGAACTTCCGGGTCGACACCGCGAAGAAGGGCGGCGCGGGTGCAGCAGCTGCGTCCGTCATGGATTGACCGGTCGCTCCCTGCGCAGGCGTGACAACAGAAATGCGATGGCCCAGGGAGCGCTGACCCCCCACAGCACGCCTGCCGCCAGGGACTCAAGGAACAGGATGTCGGCCTCGCGGGACGGGATCTTCACCGTCTGCTCGTGAGACGTCGCGGCATCCACGACGTAGGTGGCCAGCCCGTAGAGCAGCGCCACGACCAGGCCGGTTCGATAGGTATTGTCGCGGCGGCCGCCGTAGCGCACCCCGAGCCACGTACCCAGCAGGGCGAGAGGGGCGAACAGGGCCGCCAGGATGAGGGCGGAGGGCAGCATCTCCAGCGGCGTCAGGACGTGCCCGCTCACGACGTTGTGGCCGGACGACCCCACGATCGTCGCGGCCACGAACACGGCACCCGCGCTCACCAGCGCCACCTTGAACGGCGGGAGCTTGGCGGTCGCCGGTTTTCCCCACCTCAGGATGGCCGGACCCGAATCGCGTTGTGTGCAGGGTCCGGGTGGCGCCCGCGCATGCCGCGTACGGGGTTCGTCATGGATGCCCGGGACGCATCACCCGACCGTCTTCGCGTGGTCGGCCAGCACCAGCGAGACGCAGGCCGTCAGCTTCTTCGCGTACTCCAGGTGCAGGAACTCGTTCGGGCCGTGCGCATTCGCGTGCGGTCCCAGCACCCCGGTGATGAAGAACTGCGTCTTGGGAAACTGTGCCCCGAGCATGCCCATGAACGGGATCGTGCCGCCGCAGCCGATGTTCACCGCATCGCGGCTATAGATGGCGCGCGAGGCGGCGGTGATCGACTTCTCGAGCCAGGGTGCGAATTCAGGCGCGTTCCAGCCGCCGGTCCCGGAGGCTTCCTCGAAGCTCACCTGGGCCCCGTAGGGCGGGTCGCGCTCCAGCGTTTCGCGCACCGCGCGGGTCGCGCGCCCGGCGTCGCATGTGGGCGGCAGCCGCAGCGACAGCTTGCAGGCGACTTCCGGCAGCAGCACGTTGCCGGCCGAGGCGAGCGGCGGCAGTCCCTCGGCGCCGGTGACCGCAAGGGTCGCGCGCCAGGTGTTGTTGATGATGAGTTCCGCCGGGTCGTTCGAGAGCGCGTGCACGCCCCTGGCCCAGGGGATCTTGCCGGCGACCTCCCCGCCGAGCACCCGCCCGGCATGCACCGCCTGGGCGCGGCGGTCGGCCGGCAGCGGCACGTGCAGCTCATCGAGCAGCAACTCGCCGCTCACCGGGTTCTCCAGGCGCGCGAGCAGCTGCTCGAGGATGCGGAAGGGCGTGGGCGCGATCCCGGTCGCCATGCCGGAGTGCACCCCTTCGGTCAGCACCCGCACGCGCAGCGTACCGACGAGGTTCCCGCGCAGGGAGGTCGTGCACCACACCTGTTCGTAGTTGCCGCACTCGGCATCCAGGCATACCACGAGCGAGGGTTCGCCGAGCTGCCCCTCGAGGGACTTCAGGTGATAGGGGAGGTCGGCGCTGCCGGACTCCTCGCAGGCCTCGATGAGCACCACGCAGCGCGGCAGGCGCACCTTCTGTGCCTTGAGCGCGACGATCGCGGTGAGCGAGGAGAAGACCGCGTAGCCATCATCCGCCGCGCCGCGGCCGTACAGCTTGCCGTCGCGGATCACCGGTTCCCACGGGCCCAAGCCCGGGAGCCAGCCGGTGAACTCCGGCTGCTTGTCCAAGTGCCCGTAGAGGAGCACCGTGCCGGGCAGCTCTCCGGGCACGTCGATCAGGAGCAGCGGGGTCTTGCCCGGCAGCCGGCGCACTTCGATGCGGGTCTTGGGCGGCAGGGGCTGCGCGCGGCACCAGTCCGCCATGAGCGTGATCGCCTTCTCCATGTAGCCGTGTTCTTCCCACTTCGGGTCGAACATCGGGGACTTGTTGGGGATGCGCACGTAGTCGACGAGCCGCGGCGTGATGGAGTCGTCCCAGGTGTGGTTGATCGCGCGCTGCAGCTCTTGGGTGTCTAGGCTCATATTATCCGTTTATAAACAATAAATTAAGAACACTATATCAAGTCAATTATAACCTATGGCGCGGCGAGCCCGAAGAGGCGCCGCGCCGCCGCGGTGCTGGAGCGGGCCAGCGCCTCGAGCGATTCGTTGCGGGCCCGTGCCACCGTGCGGGCCACGTGCGGAAGATACGCCGGTTCGTTGCGGCGCGATGCAGGCTTCGGGACCAGGTCCCGCGGCAGCAGGTAGGGCCCGTCGGTCTCCAGCAGCAGCGCTGCGGCGGGAATCCGCGGCACCAGTTCCAGAAGGTGCGCGCCGCGGCGCTCGTCGTTGATCCAGCCGGTGATCCCGATTGCAAGGCCGAGGGACAGGTAGTCCTCGAGCTGCTCCGCCGTCCCGGTGAAGCAGTGGGCAACGCCGCGCCACGCAGCGCCGTGCTCGCGCAGGATGGACACGAAATCCTCGTGGGCCTCGCGCTGGTGCAGGAACACGGGCTTACCCAGTTCCCGCGCCAGCGCAAGCTGGCGGTGGAAGGCCGCCTGCTGGGCAGCCCGCGGCGAATAGTCGCGGAAGTAGTCGAGCCCGCACTCACCGACGGCCACGACCTCGCGCGCGCGTGCAAGGTCACGCAGCTCCCCGACCCGGGCCTCGGTGAGCTCGGTGGCGTGGTGCGGATGCACGCCGGCGGTGGCGTACAGGACCGCGGGGTGCGCGCGCGCGTAGCCGACGGCTTGCACGCTGCCCTCGAGCGTGGCGCCGGTCACCAGCATCTGGACGACGCCCGCCGCCTGCGCACGAGCGATGACGGCGTCGCGGTCCGCATCGTAGCTGTCGTGGGTCAGGTTGATGCCGATGTCGATGAGCGCCGCGGCGGTGCCGTCGCGCCCGGCTGTGTTATGGTCCGTGGGCATTGGCCCTATTTTACCGGATGGAGAAGCACGTGCCGCGCCGCAGCTCGATTCGCGGATCGCGCGGGGTCCTGGTGGCGCTGGCCCTGGCACTCGCCTGCGCGGCCGCCACGGCCGACGACACCGAGTGGCGCGACTACGAGGCCCGCATCCAGTACGCGTTCTACACCGAGGATGTGCGGGCGCTGAAGTCGGTCGTCGCAGCGCTTGCCCAGAGCGAGTCGCACGACCGCCTGCGCGCCTACTTCTCGGCGCTCGCGGCCTGGCGCGAGGCCCAGCTCGCGCCGCGGCAGGGCACCGGCAAGGGCCCCTCGGTGGGCGACTACCTGCAGCAGTGCGTGCGCGAACTGGAGCCGGTGCTGAGCTCGCAGCCGGATTTCGCCGAAGGCTACGCGCTGCGCGCCGCATGCGCGGCCACCCCGGCCGGTGGGCTGCACGTACCCTTCACCGGTCCGAGCCCGGCCAGGGACGCGGCGCGGGCGCTCGGGCTCGCCCCGCGCAACCCCCGGGCGCTCTTCGCGCAGGCACTCACCGATTACCTGCATGCGGGTGCCGGCCCCATCCACGAGCGGGCGCTCGCTGAACTTAAGCGCGCGGTCGCCGCGTTCGAGGCCGAGCGCGAGGGGCCCACGCCGCTGCCGGGCTGGGGCGCCGCGGAGGCCTACCTGCTGCTGGGCCGGGACCTCATGGACCACGGCGACGGTGCCGGCGCCCGCGACGCCCTCGAGCACGCGCTGCTCCTCGTCCCTGACTACGCCGAGGCGCGCCGGCTCCTGGGCAAGCTCACCGCCGGCTGAGGCCCGCGGCGCCCCGCACAGCCCCTGCGGGGGTATCGAACTGTACAAACCGCAGCGTCATCGGGCCGGTGGCGGGGCTGTGTTATCTTGCGCGCCGTCGCACGCGCACCACCCAAGCCGGATGTCCCCGGAACCCGACAACAAAGCGCTCCTCGCGCAGCTGCGGATCGACCGCACGGAACGCGAGCCCGAAGTCCCGGCCTCGCGCCGCTATCGCTGGCTGATCATCGTCGCCGCGGTGGTGGCGGTGCTCGCGGCCCTGGCCTTCGTGGTGCTGCGGCCCCGGCCGCTCGCCGTGCACGTCGTGGCGGCGCGCCCCATGCCCGGGGGTGCGGCCGCGGCCAGCGCCTCGGTGCTCGATGCGACCGGATACGTGACGGCGCGCCGCGAAGCCACGGTGTCGGCGCAGATCACCGGCACCCTGACCGCGGTGCTGATCGAGGAGGGCGACCACGTGAAGCTCGGGCAGGTGCTGGCGCGCCTGGACGACACCTCCCAGCGCGCGGCGCTCGCCCAGGCGCAGGCCCAGGCCAACTCGGCCGAGGCGCTGCTGACGCAGTACCAGGCGCAGCTCGCGCAGAACATCCGCGACCTCAAGCGCGACGAGGACCTGATCCCGCGCAAGCTCGTGTCCGAGCAGGCGCTCGAGCAGGCGCGCACCCAGGTCGAGTCCCAGACCGCGCAGGTGCAGAGCCAGAAGAAACAGATCGACCTTGCCCAGGCCAACGTGCGCTCCGCGCAGGTCCAGCTGGACTACTGCACCATCCGGGCGCCGTTCACCGGCGTGATCATCGCCAAGGCCGCCCAGGTGGGCGAGATCGTCTCGCCGTTCTCCGCCGGCGGAGGCTTCACGCGCACCGGCATCGGCACCATCGTCGACATGGATTCCCTCGAGATCGAGGTGGACGTCAACGAGGCCTACATCAACCGCGTGCAGCCCGGGCAGCCGGTGGAGTCGGTGCTGAACGCGTACCCGGACTGGAAGATTCCCTCGCACGTGATCGCGATCATCCCGACCGCGGACCGCTCCAAGGCCACGGTCAAGGTGCGCATCGGGATCGATATCAAGGACGGGCGCATCGTGCCGGACATGGGGGTGCGCGTATCCTTCCTCGAGGAGCACAAGGCGCAGGACAGCGGCACGCCGGCCCCGCCCGCGGGGGTCCTGGTGCCTTCCGGCAGCCTCCGCACGGAAGGGCCGCAGGACGTCGTGTACCTGCTCAGCGACGGGCACGCCCGGCGCCAGGCGGTGACCCTGGGCGGCACGCTGGGCGCGGACCGGCAGGTGCTTACGGGACTTAAGGCCGGCGATACGGTGATCACCGACCCGCCGGCGGATCTGAAGGACGGCATGGCGGCGAAGATCGCCGGGCCCTGAAGGCGCAATTGAGCGGACCCTCCCCGCGAGCGGTCCGCACCGAGGTAGTCATGAGCGAACCGATGGTCGAGATCCGGAACGTCACGAAGGTCTACACGCGCGGCCGCCAGCAGGTCGAAGTACTGCACGGGCTGACGCTTGCCATTCCGCGCGGGGACTTCGTGGCCCTGATGGGCCCCTCGGGGTCCGGCAAGACGACGCTCCTCAACCTCATCGGCGGCCTCGACCAGCCGACCGCAGGCGAGGTGACCGTGGCCGGGCAGCGCATCGACCGGCTCTCCAGCGGGGAGCTTGCGCGCTGGCGGGCGCACAACGTGGGCTTCGTCTTCCAGTTCTACAACCTGATGCCGGTGCTGACCGCGGAGGCCAACGTGGAGCTGCCGCTGCTGCTCACCAAGCTGTCCGCGGCGCAGCGCCGCAAGAACGCCGCCATCGCGCTGCAGGTGGTCGGCCTCGCCGACCGCGCCAAGCACAAGCCGCGCGAGCTCTCCGGCGGCCAGGAGCAGCGCGTGGCGATCGCGCGGGCGCTGGTCTCGGACCCGCAGCTGCTGGTGTGCGACGAGCCGACCGGGGACCTCGACCGCAAGACCGCGGACGAGATCCTGGGCCTGCTCCAGGTGCTGAACCGCGAGCATGGCAAGACCATCGTCATGGTGACCCACGACCCGAAGGCCGCCGGGTTCGCCCGGCGCACGCTGCACCTGGAAAAGGGCCAGCTGCTCGAGCAGGCGGCCTGACCCGCGCCCGAGGACCGTGCCATGACCCGCAGCGGCTTCGTGATCGCGAACCTCTTCCGCAAGCGCACCCGCACGGCGCTGACGCTCCTGTCGGTGATCATGGCGTTCCTGCTGTTCGGCCTGCTGCAGTCGATCACCACGATGTTCGACGCGGGCGAGGACTACGTGGGGGCGACCCGGCTGATCACGCAGGCGCGCGTCTCGTTCACCCAGCCGCTGCCGATCAGCATGCTGCCGAAGCTCGAGGCAATCCCCGGGGTCGCCCGGGTGCAGTACTCGCAGTGGTTCGGGGGTCTCTGGCAGACCAACACGCCGCTCGTGGTGTTCGCCACCGACCCGGCGCGGCAGCGCGACGTCTATCCCGAGTACGTGATGGGCGATGAGCAGTGGGCGAACTTCGCCCGCATCCGCACCAGCATGATCGCCGGCCGCCAGATGGCCGACCAGTACGGCTGGAAGGTCGGCCAGAAGGTCCCGATCTCCTCCAACATCTACCCGCAGAAGAACAACAGCAAGTCCTGGGAGTTCGACCTGGTGGGGATCTTCGACGGCAAGGACGAGGACACCCAGAAGCGCACCGGCCAGGCGTTCATCAACTACGCCTACTTCGACGAGGCGAACCTCTTCGGGCGCGGCCGGGTGAACTTCTACATCCTGAAGCTCACCGACAGCACCCGGGCGGCCGAGGTCGCCAGGACCATCGACACGATGTTCGAGAACTCCCCGGATGAGACCAAGACCCAGACGGAGAAGGAATTCAACGTCGGCTTCATCAAGCAGATCGGGGACATCGGCCTGATCGTGCGCTGGATCCTGTTCGCGGTGTTCTTCACCCTGCTCCTGGTCGTGGGCAACACCATGGCGCAGAGCGTGCGCGAGCGCATCCCGGAGCTTGCGGTGCTGAAGACGCTGGGCTTCTCCGACGGCAGCGTGCTCGGCTTCGTGCTCGCCGAGGCGCTCGCGCTGTGCCTGTTCGGGGGACTGGTGGGCATGGTGCTGGCGACGCTCGCGGGCGCCGGTGTTGGCCGCGCCACGGGCAACCAGTTCCAGCTCGCCGTCGACTGGCGGGTGTGGCTCATCGGGGTCGCCGCGATGCTGCTCATGAGCCTGGCGGTTGGCGTGCTGCCGGCGCTGCGGGCCCGGCGCCTGAAGATCGTCGACGCACTGGCCGGACGTTGAAGGCTCACCCGGAGATCACCCCATGCTGCGCCAGGCCCTCGCCATAACCGCACTCAACCTGCGCAGCATCCCCGAGCGCTGGACCACCTCGCTGGTCATCGTCATCGGGCTCGCCGGCGTGGTCGCGGTGTTCACGGCGCTCCTTGCAATGGCGGCCGGTTTTGCGACCACGCTCAAGGCCACCGGCCGCACCGATGCGGTGATCATCATGCGGGGCGGATCGCAGACCGAGATCAACTCCGGCCTCGACCGGGAACAGACCGACCTCATCAAGCAGGCGCCGGGCATCGCCACGGGTCCCGACGGCCAGCCCCAGGCCTCGGCCGAGATGGTGGTGATCGCGGAACTTGTGCGCAAGGACGACACGGCCAACGGCGCCAACATCACCGTGCGCGGCGTCGACCCGGCCGCGCTCGCGCTGCGCCCGCAGCTGAAGATCGTGAACGGGCGCACCTTCACCCCCGGGCTGCGCGAGCTGATCGTCGGCAGCGGCGTACTGCAGCAGTTCCAGGGGGCCGAGATCGGCAAGACGGTGCGCATGCGCGGCTCGGACTGGACCGTGGTCGGGGAGTTCAGGTCCGGCGACGCCCACGACAGCGAGCTGTGGACCGACATCAACGTGGCGCGCACCACGTTCAACCGCAGCGGCTCGAGCTCGGTGCTCGCAGCCCTCGATGGAGCCGGCGGCTTCGAGCGCCTTTCGGCCGCGCTCGGTGCCGACCCGCGGGTCAACGTCGACGTGCAGCGCGAGCAGGACTACTACAGCGCCCAGACCAAGCAGTTCCGCAAGACGATCGGGGTGCTGGCCGGCGTGGTGACGGTGATCATGGGACTGGGCGCGGTCTTCGCCGCCCTGAACAGCATGTACGCGGCGGTGGCGACCCGCGGCAAGGAGATCGCGACGCTGCGGGCCTTAGGCTTCGGGGGCTTCCCGGTGCTGGTCTCGGTGATGATCGAGTCGCTGATCCTCGCGCTCGTGGGCGGGATCGCGGGGGCGCTGATCGCCTACCTGCTGTTCAACAACCTGTCGGTCTCGACCCTCGGCCAGAACTTCACCCAGGTGGTCTTCAGCTTCAAGGTGACCCCCGAGCTCGTGGTGCGCGGGCTCGTGATCGCGCTGCTGATCGGCATGGTGGGCGGCTTCCTGCCCGCCCTGCGGGCGGCACGCCTGCCGGTGACGGCGAGCCTCAGAGCGTCCTGAAGGCCCCTGCGGCCCGCTACAGGCGCGCCAGCGCCCCGGCCAGGGCGTCGACCTCGGCCTCGGGCTGGTCCCAGCAGACCACCAGGCGCGCCTCACCCCGGTGCGGCGGGCCCCAGTCGTAGAACTCGAAGCCCTGGGCGCGCAGGGCCTCGCGGCGCTCCACGCCGAGGGCGAGGAACAGCTCGTTGCCCTCCACCGGGTGCAGGAGCGAGGCGCCGGCGGCCTTGGCGAGGCGCTGGGCAAGCCCGTTGGTGCGCCGCGCGTTGCGCAGCCACAGGTCGTTCTCGAGGTAGCCCACGAGCTGGGCGGCGATGAAGCGCGACTTGGAGAAGAGGTGCCCGGCGCGCTTGCGGCGCAGCTCGAAGTCGCGCACCAGCGCAGGGTCGAAGAACACCACCGCCTCGGCCCCGAGGGCGCCGTTCTTGGTCGCACCGAAGGACAGCACGTCGATGCCCGCGCGCCAGGTGATGTCGGCCGGGTGGCAGTTCAGGTGTGCTACCGCGTTGGCGAAGCGCGCCCCGTCCATCTGCACCTTGAGTCCGCGCCCGTGGGCGAGCTCGCACAGCTGCTTGAGGTCTGCGGCGCGGTACACGGTCCCGAGCTCGGTCATCTGCGTCAGCGACAGTGCCGCGGGCTGGACGCTGTGGAGCCCGACGTTGACGGACGGGTGGTCGGCGAGGGCGCGGGCGAAGCCTTCCGGGCTCAGGCGCCCGTGCTCACCGGGGACGAGCGCCAGCTGCGCGCCCCCGGAGAAGAACGCAGGGGCGCCGCACTCGTCGGTCTCGATATGCGCTTCCTGGTGCGCGAAGATCGCGCCATAGGGCGGCGCGAGGGTGGCAAGCCCGAGGGAGTTGGCCGCGGTGCCGGTGGCGACCGCGAAGCTCCTGACCTCGATGTCGAACAGCGCCGAGAACATCTTGTCGAGCCGCTGGGTCCACTCGTCCTCGCCGTAGCTGTGGACGCGGCCGCGGTTGGCCGCTGCCAGGGCCGCCAGGATCTCCGGGCAGGCGGTCGCGGTGTTGTCACTCAGGAACTGCACGCGGGACTCCGGGGGTTCGAAGGGTCAGTCGATGCGCCAGCGGAAGCTCCAGGCCCCGAAGGCCAGGAACCCGAGCGCCGTCGCCGCAAGATACACAAGATTCGGGGCGATGGTCGCAATGCCCGCGCCGTCCAGCATCACCGCCCGCGCCGCATCGATGGCGTGCGTGAGCGGGAACAGGTGGGCAACCCACTGCACCCATTTCGGCGAGCCCTCCAGCGAGAACCAGATTCCCGACAGGAGCATCATCGGCCAGGTGAGCAGGTTGAGGAGGCCCCCGACCAGTTCCTCGCTCGAGAAGCGGGCGGCGATGGTGAGGCCCAGGGCGATCATCGACAGTGCGGCCAAGAGCGCGACCAGCGCCAGGAGCCAGGGGCTGCCCGCATTGTGGAAGCCGATGATGCGGCTGATCCCGATGTACAGGACGAGCGTCACGAAGGTGATGAGGAATAGCCGCGACAGGATCTGGGCGCTGAGGAATTCGAAGGCCGTCAGCGGCGTCGCGTGCAGGCGCTTCAGGAACCCGCTCTTGCGGTAGCGGACCACGACGTAGCCCACGCCGAGGAGGCAGCTGAACATCATGTTCATGCCGAGGATGCCGGGCAGCAGCCAGTCGACGTAGCGCACGGCCTTGCCCGTGACGGTCTGCCGCGCGGCATCCGGGTGGGATGCGAGCAGCAGCTTCTCGGCGATGTAACCCTTGGGCGAGTCCGTGTTGACCCAGTAGCGCACCGGCTGGCCGAGCTCGACCAGGAGGTCCACCTGCTGGTGCATGAGCTTGGTGAGCCCGGTGGCGCTGTCGGGCTCGGCGACGAACTCGACGTAACGCTCGCCGAAGAACGGGTCCTGGGACTTCTCGAAGTGCGCGGTGACGACGCCGACCTTGAACAGCGGCCGCTCCGGACCGCTGAACACGAACCCCATGCCGACCACGATCAGGAACGGCAGGAGGGTGGTGAAGAGCAGGGTGCCGCGGTCGCGCAGGAACTCGAGGTTGCGCGCGTGCAGGATCGCGAGCAGGCGCGCGATCACGAGCGCAGCTCCGTGCCGGTGAGCTCCAGGAACAGGTCCTCGAGGTTGGCCGGGCGGATGCGCAGCTGGGTGAGCGGCACGTGCGCATCGAGGAGCAGCTTGAGCGTGCCCTCGAGGTCATGGGTGCTGATCTCGATGCGCTCGGGACCCTCGATGAGCGTAAGCGGCAGGCTGCGCGCCGATTCCGGGAACTCCTGGCGCGGCAGTTCCAGCATCACCTCCGCGAAGTGCTGCCGCAGCAGGGCCCGGGGCTCACCCCGGGTGACCAGCCGACCGCGGTCCATGATCGCGATCTCGTCACACAGGAGTTCGGCTTCCTCCATGTAGTGCGTGGTGAGGATGATGGTCTTGCGGCGCGCCTTGATCGACTGCACCAGTTCCCAGAAGCTGCGTCGCGCCTGCGGGTCGAGGCCGGTCGTCGGCTCATCGAGGAACAGGATCGCCGGGTCGTTGACGAGGGCCAGGGCCAGCAGCAGGCGCTGCTGCTGGCCGCCGGAGAGCTTGCGGCTGTCACGGTCGGCGATCTTTTCCAGCGCGCACTGGCGGATCACTTCCTCGACGTCGAGTCCGCGGGAGTAGAGGCCCCGGAACAGCGTGATGCACTGGCGGACGGTGAGGAAGTCCTGCAAAGCGGTCTTCTGGAAGAGGATCCCGGCTTCCTCGCGGAAACGCCTGCCGATCGGTTCACCGCGATACAGCACCGCGCCCGAGGTCGGCGGCAGGATGCCTTCCATGATCTCGATGGTGGTGGTCTTGCCGGCGCCATTCGGGCCCAGGAGGCCGAAGCAGGTTCCCTCGGGGACGGCGAAGGAGACGCCGGCGACCGCGGTGGTCGAGGGGTACTGCTTCACGAGGTCGCGGACTTCGAGAATCGCCTCGCTCACGGCTTCAATACGGGCTTTCCGGCGGATACAGGCGCGCGATCCTAGCGGATTTGGCATGCCCGCGCCTCGCTCTTTGGGGCGAGTGGTTGCCGTGCCGGCGCCGCCGTGTACCATGACTTTCGCCATGAGCGACAAGCCGTATGACAAGAGCGAGCGGGTGAACCTGGCGGACGAAAAGGTCCACTGGGACCTCGGTTCCTCGCTGTCCTATGGCGAATACCTGCACCTCGAGAAGGTGCTCGCGGCCCAGCAACCCCTGTCGGCCGAGCACAACGAGATGCTCTTCATCATCGTGCACCAGGTGTCGGAGCTGTGGATGCGGCTGATGCTCCACGAGCTGACCGCGGCGCTTGCCGCGATCCGCAAGGACGAACTCGACCCGGCCCTGAAGATGCTGGCCCGCATCTCGCGCACCCAGGCCCAGCTGATCTCGGTGTGGGGCGTACTCTCGACGCTGTCCCCCTCGGAATACTCGGCGTTCCGCAACGAGCTCGGGCGCTCCTCGGGATTCCAGTCGGTGCAATACCGCCTGCTGGAGTTCACCTTCGGCAACAAGAACGCCGACATGCTCGCCGTCCACAAGCGGGACGCGGAAGGGTACGAACGCCTGCGCCGCGCCCTCGAAGCGCCATCGCTGTACGACGAGGTGCTGTTCCTCCTCAGCCGCCGCGGTTACGAGGTTCCCGAGGACTACCTGTCACGGGACTTCAGCGAGCCCTACCGGGCGAGCAAGCAGGTGGCCGCTGCGTGGCTCGCCGTTTATCACAACTCGCAAGTGCACTGGGAGCTGTACGAGCTCGCCGAGCGGCTGGTGGACCTCGACCAGAACTTCCAGCTCTGGCGCGCGCATCACCTGAAGACCGTGGAGCGCGTCATCGGTTACAAGCCCGGCACCGGTGGCACGAGCGGCGTGCAGTACCTGACCAAGGCGCTCGAACTCAAGTTCTTCCCGGAGCTTTGGACCATCCGCACGTCGATGTGAGGTATGCGCGTCAGTGCCAGCGCGCCTGGGGGATGCCCGCCCGGGAGGCAAGTTCGCGTGCTTCGCGATGCCCGTTGACGAGGAGCGGTCGCTCCACCATCCGCAGGTGTGCGATGTCGCTGGCAGCATTGCCATAAGCGGCGAAGGGCACGCCCGGGTGACGGGCGCGCAGCTGCTCGAGACAGCGGACCTTTTCCTGGCCGCGGCGGTTGGGAGTCGCGAGGTGGCCGTCCAGTCGCTCACCGTTCCAGACAAGCCCGGTGCAGACGACTTCCGCAAAGCCGAGCGCATCGCCGAGCCGTGGGACATAGAGGTCCGTGCTCGCGCTCAGGAGCACGAGGTAGTCGCCGCGGTCCTTGTGGCGGCCGATGCGGTCCAGAGCCTCTCGGTGCAGGTGGCGGGCGATCAGCCGCAACAGGAATTGCTCGGTCCAGTCCTCGAGATCGCGGTGCGTGAGCCCACCGAGCGTCGAACGGATGAAAGCGGACTTCACGCCTCCCTGGTCCGTGCGTCCCAACAGGAACGCAATGCAGGCGGGCAGCGCGCCCAGCGCCAGTGGCAGGCGCCAGGGATGGCGCAGCAGGTACCCGAACACGAACGGCGCGAGCGTATCGTGCCGCGTGATCGTGCCGTCGAGGTCGAACACCGCGACCAGCGGCGCCGCGGAGTCCTCGGGAACTGCCGTCGGCGCCGCCTGCGGTTCGGCCTCAGGTGTCAGGCGGTCGCGCCCGGGGTGGCGAGCTGCCGCAGCACGTACTGCAGGATGCCCCCGTGCCGGTAGTACTCGCGCTCCTTCGGCGTGTCGATGCGCAGCCGGGCCTTGAAGCGGATGGGCTTGCCCTGGTCCGGCGTCGCGGTGACCGTAACTTCCTTGGCATCGCCGCTCGCAAGTCCCTCGACGCTGTAGGTCTCGCGCCCGGTGAGCCCCAGTGAGCTGGCCGTCTGCCCGGGCTCGAACTGCAGCGGAGCGACGCCCATGCCGATGAGGTTGGAGCGATGAATGCGCTCGAAGCTCTCGGCGAGCACTGCCTTGGCGCCGAGCAGCATCGTGCCCTTTGCGGCCCAGTCACGCGAGGAGCCGGTGCCGTACTCGCGCCCGGCGATGATGATGAGCGGCGTGCCTTCCTTCTTGTAGCGCATCGCGACGTCGTAGATCGAGCCCTGCTCGCCATCGGGCAGGTGCACGCTCACACCCCCCTCGACCCCGGGGACGAGGAGATTGCGCAGGCGGATGTTGGCGAACGTTCCGCGCATCATGACTTCGTGGTTGCCGCGGCGCGCGCCGTAGGAGTTGAAGTCCTTGGGCTCGACGCCCTGTTCAACGAGGTACCGTGCGGCGGGGCTGGACTTCGAGATGTTGCCGGCCGGGGAGATGTGGTCGGTCGTCACCGAGTCACCGAGAAAGGCGAGCACGCGCGCGCCCTTCACATCGCCCAGCGGCGGCGGCGTCATGGTCATGCCGTCGAAGTAGGGCGGGTTCTTGACGTAGGTGGACTTCGCGTCCCAGCTGTAGACCTTGCCGGCCGGCACCTGGATGCCGGCCCAGTTGTCGTCGCCCTTGAAGACCCCCGCATAACTGTCGCGGAACATCTGCGAGTCAATCGAGCGCTTGAGCGCCTCCTGGACCTCCTGGTCGCTCGGCCAGATCTCGGACAGGCGGACCGGCTTGCCGTCCTTGTCCGTGCCGATGGGCTCGGTGGTGAGGTCGATGTCGAGCGTCCCGGCCAGCGCGTAGGCGACCACCAGCGGGGGTGACGCGAGGAAATTCATGCGCACTTCCGGATGCACGCGCCCTTCGAAGTTGCGGTTGCCGGAAAGCACCGAGCACGCTGTTAGGTCGCCAGCCTTAACCGCAGCCGAGATCTCCGGCTTCAGCGGGCCGCTGTTTCCGATGCAGTTGTGCACCGCAACACCGCCCGCAATGAAAGCCTCAAGTCCGCGTACCGCGATGTCATAGACCGGTCGAGTACCGATCTCACGACGGTCGGTGACGGCGAGGGTGAAGGTCGGCAACGAGAGAGCGTCGCGGGCCGCGCAATAGCGCTTGGGATCCTCGACCCCTTCCAGCGGTTGGGCGGCGAACCAGTCGCGCACCCCCATCTGCTTGAAGAGTTCACCGGGGGATGGGAATCCGCAGCTGTCGCGATGCAGCGGCCGGAAGCTCTGGCCGTCTGCCTTCGGCAGCCGGTCGAAGCGATCGTGGCCCTCGAGCAGCGAGTAGTGCGGGAATACCGGCGTCTCGAGCGTGGTCAGTTCCGCCGCGGCGAGCGCGCGTGTGCGGGAGAACGAACGGGTACCGTCAAGCGCGTGCAGTTCCTCGAGCCGGTCCGCCATCCACAGGCGCTGGCGGTTGATCGTGTCGATGGTGCGCCAGTACACCGCAGCCGCGCTCGACCGCATTATCTTGTCGACGCAGTAGCGAAAGCCGACACGCTCCACGAAGCTCAGGCCCTCGGGAAGTTCGAGGCGCAACTCGCGCCGCTCGATGCCGTCGCTGCCGACAGGGTATGAGGAATCCGACTGGCGGGTTGGATACTCGCGGATGGTGGCGCCGCGCGCCTTGACACCACAGCGCACGAGGAGGGCGATCACTTGCTGGAAGACCGCGCGCGTCGCCTCGACAAACTCAGGCTTCGCGCTCTGGGAATAGGCCGGCGGTCGGATCGTCGATTGACCGGGTGCCGGTCCATGGCGCGCCAGCGTCGGGCCATGACCGTCTGCGCCGAACATGCCACCAAGGAATTCGCGTACGACGGCGATCGGGCAGCGCGCCTCGACGATGAAGTGCGGGAGTTCCGGGGCCTGGTCGATGCGGCGGCCGGTGCGCACCCCAGGCAGCGCCAAGATCGCGTGGGTGAGGTTCTCGGGGAGCACGACCACCCATTTGCGTTCGTCGTAGGCCGTGCCTGCCGGGCGCTTGCCCGTGAGGAGCTCGACGTCCGCGAGCACTGCCTCGCGATCGAGCGCCTGCCCCACGTTCATTCGGGCCTGTCCTGCGCGGCTGATGGAGCCGTCGCCGAGCAGGTGTCCCAAGAGGCGTGCAAAGGCAAGCGTACGCTGCCGCTCGATCTCCGAGTCGAGTGTGAATTCGAACTCGCCCGCACTTAAGCGGTAACCCTGCTCGTCCGAGCCCGGCTCGTCGACAGGCGCCTCGAAGCCCATAACGATTCGATCGGTGCCGAGCTTCAGCGCGTCGGCACGGACCCATTGGCCGTCGGCGCGGAGGATACGGTGGTCGGGCGTGCATACGAGCGTGCGCCCGTCCTGCAGGACGAGTGACACGCACTCGCGCTCACCCTGTTTCATCATTTCGGTCTGGACCGCGCGTGCTATGCGCCGGCCCGAATCCGGGCTGAGGACGTTGACTCCGCCCCCGTCCGGCAGTCGTTCAATGCGACGCGACATACCGTTGGCGAGGAGCACGGGAGTGCCTTCGGCGACGCAGGTGGTACAGCCGTATCCCACGAGGTCGAACCCGACACCGGCGAGGTCCCCGAGCACCCCCGCCTTGGTGAAATAGTCGGTCACGACGCGCGAACCCGGGGCGAGGCTGGTCTTGACCCACGGTTTTGCGGTCAGGCCGCGTTCACGCGCCTTGCGGGCCAGCAGGCCCGCCCCGAGCATCACCGAGGGGTTGGAGGTATTGGTACAGCTCGTGATGGCCGCGATGAGGACCGCGCCATCCTTGAGCTCGTGGGTCTTGCCGTCCACGGTGAGTTGAGCGATGCCCTTGCCGCCGCTGTTGCGCGTCGTGCGCTCCTCGGCCGCTTTCTTCGCGTTCGTCTCGTAGACCTTCTTGGCCGTCTTCAGCGGCACGCGGTCCTGCGGACGGCGCGGACCCGCAAGGCTCGGCTCCACCTTCCCGAGATCCAGTTCCAGTACGTCGGTGTAGCGGGCTGCAGTCGCGCCCTGCTCACGCCAGAGGCCCTGCGCCTTGGCGTAGGCCGTCACGAGCTCGATCCGCTCACGCGGCCGACCCGAGAGCTCGAGGTAGCGCACTGTCTCGGCATCGATCGGGAAGATGCCGCAGGTGCTGCCGTACTCTGGCGCCATGTTCGCGATGGTCGCGCGATCGGCAAGCGGGAGGTTCGCAAGGCCGTCGCCGAAATACTCGACGAACTTGTCGACCACGCCCTTCTTGCGGAGCATTTCCGTGACCGTGAGCACGAGGTCGGTCGCGGTCGCGCCCGGCTGCAGCTGGCCCTCCAGCCGGAAACCGATGACCTGCGGGATCAGCATCGTGACCGGCTGGCCGAGCATCGCGGCCTCGGCCTCGATGCCGCCGACGCCCCAGCCGAGTACGCCCAGGCCGTTGATCATCGTCGTGTGCGAATCGGTGCCAACCAGCGTGTCGGGATAAGCGCGGTGCACACCGTTGCTCTCGGAATCGAAGATCACGCGGCCGAGGAATTCGAGATTGACCTGGTGGACGATGCCCGTGTTCGGCGGCACCACCTTGAAGTTCCGGAACGCGTTCTGGCCCCAGCGCAGGAAGCTGTAGCGTTCCTTGTTGCGCGCGAACTCGATCGCCGTGTTGGCTGCGAGTGCGCCGGGGAAGCCGTATTCATCGACCTGCACCGAGTGGTCGATGACGAGCTCGGCGGGCGCCAGCGGGTTGACGCGTTCGGCGTCGCCGCCTAAGCGCACGATGGCCTCGCGCATGGCGGCGAGGTCGACGACGCAGGGGACTCCGGTGAAGTCCTGCAGGATCACGCGTGCCGGCGTGAAGGCGATCTCGTGCGAGGGGGTGGCGGCAGGGTCCCACTCGAGCAGCGCCTCGATGTCGGAGCGGCTGACGCTCACGCCATCCTCGAACCTGAGCAGGTTCTCGAGCAGGATCTTCAGCGAGTACGGCAGGCGAGCCAGTTTGTCCTGGGGCAGAGCCGCGAGGCTCCAGATCTCGTACGAGCGGTCACCGGCCTTGAGAGTCGAGCGCGCCCGAAAGCTGTTCGTCATGCGTACCTCCGCTGTAAGCCGCCAATTATATCGGCCCTACGGCGGACGTGCTCGGATCTACCCCTCAGGCGGCAGCGCCCTGCAGGTGCGCCGCACCGACCGATTCGATCACCGCACCGCCGAGGCAGCGCTCGTCACGGTAGGCGACGACGTACTGGCCCGGCGTCACCGCGCGCTGCGCGTGCTCGAAGTGCACCAGCACGGTGCCATCGGTGCGCGGCAGGAGCTGCGCGGCCTGGTCCGCCTGCCGGTACCGGACTTTGACCGCCGCGGCGAAGGGCGTCGTGCGCGCCGGCGCCAGCCAGTGCCACGCGCCGCTCGCGAGCGCTCCGGTGAGGAGACTCGGGTGGTCGTGTCCCTGGGCAACGATCAGGGTGTTGCGTATCGCGTCCTTGTGGACGACGTACCAGGCATCCTCGGGGCGCCCGTGCCGCCCGCCGATCGCAAGGCCGCCGCGCTGACCCAGGGTGTAGAACGCGAGACCCTCGTGCGTCCCGAGGCTCTCGCCGTCGACGGCCTCGATGGGACCCGGCCGCGGCTCGAGGTAGCGGGCGAGGAAATCCCGGAAAGGCCGCTCGCCGATGAAGCAGATGCCGGTGCTGTCCGGTTTGTCATACACGGGAAGCCCCGCGTGCCGCGCCCGGGCGCGCACTTCCGGCTTGTCGAGCTCGCCGAGCGGCATCAGGAGCGAGGGCAGCTCCCCAGGCTCGATCGCGGTGAGGAAGTAGCTCTGGTCCTTGGCGAGGTCGCGGGCCTTGAACAGGCCCACGCCATCGGGAGTGGGCAGGAGCCGCGCATAGTGGCCGGTTGCGAAATGGGTCCCGCCCAGGCGCCGCGCCCACGTCAGGCACAGGCCGAACTTGATCTCCCGGTTGCACAGGACGTCCGGGTTGGGGGTGCGTCCGGCGCGCAGCTCGGACAGGAACTGCGCGAACACCCGCTCGCGGTACTCGCGCGCGAAGCTCACCCGGTGCAGCGGGATGCCCAGCTCAGCGGCCACCGCCCGCGCATCCTGGTAGTCCTGGGCGGTGGTGCAGTACCCATCCTCGTCCTCTTCCCAGTTGCTCATGAAGAGCCCCTGTACGTCCCAGCCGGCCTCGCGCAGGAGGAGGGCTGTGACGGCCGAGTCGACCCCGCCGGACAGGCCGACGATGGCGCGGGCGCCGGTCGGCGGCGCCGTGGGAAGAAGCGGGAACATGGGAGGATTCTACCGCGAGCAGGCGGAGGATCCCGGGCGACCCTCAGAGCCGGGTCGTCGGGGCTACACCTGCCGCGCTGTCGAAGTCCAGGGCGGCCACGGTCTCTAGGCTTGCGACCTTGCCGGTGAGGAAGTCCTCCACGCAGCGCAGCACGAGCGGGCTGCGCAGCTGCTCGCCGCGGGCCCGCAGTTCGCCCTCCGTGAGCCAGTGCGTGCGCACAATGCCGCGGTCCAGGCGCTGGTGCGCATGGTGGTCACTCACCCGGCCGGTGAAGCAGAAGCGCAGCGTCGGGCGCCGCGCGCTGGGCCTGCGCCACAGGTAGACGCCCAGGAGCCCCGCCGGCTCGAAGAGCCAGGCAGTCTCCTCGCGCACCTCGCGCACCACGGCCGCGAGCAGGGTCTCCCCGGGCTCCACGTGGCCGGCCGGCTGGTTGAACACCAGGCGGTTGTTGATGCGTTCCTCGACGCACAGGAAGCGGCCCGCGGTCTCGGCTACGGCGGCCACGGTGATGTCGGGCGGACGGGACATGGACGGGATTGTAACCGGCTGTCCGCCGGCCTTCGAAGGAGCTGATCAGCCGCGTCGGGCGGCGCGCAGGCCGGAGTCGGCTGCGCTGGCGTTCCACACCTGATCAAACTCCTGTAAGTAGACCCGGGCCGCGACGGGGTTGTTGATGTCGGCCACCCCGTCCCAGCTGTCTGCCCGCATGCGGTAGACGATCGCGCGGTCATCGGCGATGAGGTAGGCCGAGGCGCGCTGCGGCATCTGCGCCGCCGCGTAGCGCAGGTCGATGCAGCTCGACAGGCGCCGGCCCATGGCCACGAAACGGTTGCTGTCGCGCATGATGCGGGTCGGCTCGCCGATCAGCACGCGCACCTTGGCGAAGCTGCGGGTGAGCACGAAGTGCTTCACGACCTCCAGGAACGCACTCTGGTCGTACAGATCCGGTTCGAGGTCGGGGGTATAGATGGAGAGGAGTCGCTGCGCGGTGGCCGCGATCTCGTTCACCGCCGCCCGCACCTCGGCGAGCGAGGTCAGCACGGTGAGGGTTTCCCCGCTCTGCCGGTTGAGGCCCGGGGTTCCCGTGCCGCCCGGGTCGGAGGCATAGCGGGCGTTGGCGAGCTGCGCCAAAGCACTGTTGATGTCGATTTCCCCGGTTATTGCCACGTAGGGCGCCTTCGCATGGCCGGCCGAAAGGCAGGCTGCGGAAGATCTTAGTGACGATAGTTAAAGAATCAGTGCGGAACGGGTCACGGTTTGGCCGCACCCCCGGCGGGCAGTAAGTCAAAAGCGCGGCCCAGTTCGCACTTTCTCCAGCCCCGCCCGAGGCCCCGCCGGAGGGGCCTGCCGGGGGCGGGGGATCCCCGGGGGTCCGCCCTATAAGGTGCGGGCGAGCTGCGCCGCGAGTCCCGTATAGGCCTGCGGGGTGAGGGTCTTGAGCCGGGCCTTCTCGGCCTGCGGCAGGGGCAGCCCGTCGATGAAGGCGGCGAGGGAGGGCCCGTCGATGGCGCGCCCGCGGGTGAATTCCTTCAGCCGCTCGTAGCCGTCCGGGACGCCCGCGGCGCGCAGCACGGTCTGTACGGCCTCCCCGAGCACTTCCCAGGAGCTCGCGAAGTCCTCGAGCATGCGCGCGGGATCGGCCTGCACCTTGCCCAAGCCCTTCCCCAGGGACTTCCAGGCGATGAGCGTGTGGCCGAAGGCGACCCCCAGGTTGCGCAGCACCGTCGAGTCGGTGAGGTCGCGCTGCCAGCGCGACAGCGGCAGCTTGTCGGAGAAGTGCCGCAGCAGTGCGTTCGCGACCCCGCAGTTGCCTTCGGCATTCTCGAAGTCGATCGGGTTCACCTTGTGGGGCATGGTGGAGGAGCCGACTTCGCCGGCGACCGACTTCTGGCGCAGGTAGCCGAGCGAGATGTAGCCCCAGAAATCGCGGCACAGGTCGATGACGATGACGTTGAGGGCGGCCAGCGCATCGCAGTACTCCGCGATCCAGTCGTGCGGCTCGATCTGCGTGGTCCAGGGGTTGTACTCGAGCTTCAGCGATCCGACGAACGCTGCGGCGACCTCGGGCCAGCGCACCTGCGGGAGTGCTGCGTGATGCGCATTGAAGTTGCCGACGGCCCCGTTCCACTTGCCCAGGATCGGCACCGCCGCGAGGCGCCGCGCGCCGCGCTTCAGGCGCGCGGCGATGTTCGCGCACTCCTTGCCGAGGGTCGTCGGGCTCGCCGGCTGGCCGTGCGTGTGGGCCGGCATCGGCGTGTCCGCGTAGGCGTGCGCCAGTGCGGTGAGTTCCGCGATGCGGGCCTCGAGGGCCTCGAGGAGGATCGCACGCGCCTGCAGGAGCAGGCGGGCGTAGCTCAGGTTGTTGATGTCCTCGGAAGTCGCGCCGAAGTGCACCAGCTCCAGCGTCGCCGCGCTCGCCCCGGTCGCCCTCAGGCTCTCGCGGACGTAGTACTCGACCGCCTTCACGTCGTGGTTGATGCGCGCCTCGATCGCCTTCACCGCCGCGGGAGCGGCGGCGTCGGGCGCGTCGGCGAGTGCCTCGGCCCGCGCCCGCACCGCGGGCGGCAGCTGCGCGCCGGGCAGCTGCGGGGCCGCCGCGGCGAGACTTAAGAGCCAGTGCGCCTCGATGCGGATGCGCTCACGGATCAGTCCGGCTTCCGACATGAGTGCGCGCAGCGGCTCGGTGGCCGCGCGGTACCGGCCGTCCACCGGTGAGATGGCCTCGAGTGCGGTGAGGGGCTCGGAGGTGCCAGACATGCGATGCGCAGGCCCTTGAAGTGCTAGGATTTGCATCATAACGCATACGGTCGTCCGGCCGGCGCGTATCACCTCGCGGAGTCACGTGGCATGACGAGTTCCTTTAGGGTCGAGCACGACAGCATGGGCGAGCTCCAGGTGCCGTCCGCGGCGCTGTGGGGCGCACAGACCCAGCGTGCCGTCGATAACTTCCCGATCAGTGGCCTCAAGCTGCCGCGTGCCTTCATCGGGGCGCTGGGCCTCATCAAGCAGGCCGCCGCGCGCGCCAATGCGGCGCTCGACCTCCTCGACGGCAAGGTGTCCGCGGCCATCGAGCAGGCCGCCGCCGAGGTCGCCAAGGGCACGCACGACGCGCACTTCCCGATCGACGTGTTCCAGACCGGCTCGGGCACCAGCACCAACATGAACGCGAACGAGGTGATCGCGGCGCTCGCCAGCCGCCACCTGGGCGCGCCGGTGCACCCGAACGACCACGTGAACATGGGGCAGAGCAGCAACGATGCGATCCCGACGGCGGTCCACGTGAGCGCCGCCCTGATGCTGCGCGACCGCCTGGTGCCGGCGCTCGAGCACCTGCGCGACGTGCTCAAGGCCAAGGAGATCGAGGTCACCGGCATCGTCAAGACCGGCCGCACCCACCTCATGGACGCAATGCCCGTCACCCTGTCGCAGGAGCTGTCGGGCTGGCGCACGCAGGTCGAGAACGGGCTCGCGCGCCTGAAGGCCACGGAGCCGCGCCTGCTGGAGCTCGCGCAGGGCGGCACCGCGGTCGGCACGGGCATCAATGCGCATCCGCAGTTCGGGGCGCGCTTCGCCCGCGAGCTGTCGGCCATCACCGGGATGACCTTCAACCCGGCGCGCAACTACTTCGAGGCCATGTCCGCGCAGGACACGGCGGTCGAGGTCTCCGGCCAGCTGAAGGTGATCGCCGTCAGCCTCATGAAGATCGCCAACGACCTGCGCTGGATGAACTCAGGCCCGCTCGCCGGCCTGGGCGAGATCGCGCTGCCGGCGCTGCAGCCCGGCAGCAGCATCATGCCCGGCAAGGTGAACCCGGTGATCCCGGAGGCCACCACCATGGTCGCCGCCCAGGTCATCGGCAACGACGTCACGATCACGGTGGCCGGCCAGTCCGGCAACTTCCAGCTGAACGTCATGCTGCCGCTGATCGCCTTCAACCTGCTGCAGAGCATCGAGATCCTCACCAACGCCTCGCGCGCGCTGGCGGACCGGGCCATCAAGGGATTCACGGTGAACAAGGCGCGCCTCGCCGAGGCCCTGGACCGCAACCCCATCCTCGTGACGGCGCTCAACCCGGTGATCGGGTACGAGAAGGGCGCGGCCATCGCCAAGAAGGCGTACGCCGAGGGCAAGCCCATCCTCGAGATGGCGCAGAAGATGACCAACCTCAAGCGCGAGGAACTTGCCCGCCTGCTCGACCCGGCCGAACTGACGCAGGGCGGCATCAAGGGCGGCACCAGCGGCGGGGGCTGAGGCGCATTGGCCGAGGCCGGCGGCAGCGGCGCCACGGCGCCCGGGGCCAACCCACCGCGCGACTGGGCGGCGCTGATCCGCGCGCGCCTCGCCGGCACCCGCCCGCAGCACGAGCGCGCCGGGTGGCGCGTCCCGGGGCTCTCCGCCGCCGACAGCCAGCGACTCATGGCGCATTTCCCGGCGGAGCCGCGCCCCGCGGCGGTGCTGGTGCCCCTGGTACAACGCGATACCCTCACCGTGCTCCTCACCCAGCGCGCCACGCAGCTGCGCAACCATGCCGGGCAGATCAGCTTCCCCGGCGGGCGCATCGAGCCCCATGACGTGGATCCCGCGGCGGCCGCGCTGCGCGAGGCGCACGAGGAGATTGGCCTCGAGTCGCGCTTCGTGAGCGTGGTCGGCTACCTGCCCGATCATGTCGTCATGACGGGCTTTCGCGTCACCCCCGTGGTCGCCTTCGTGCAGCCCGGCTTCGAGCTGCTCCTGGATTCGGTCGAGGTCGAGGATACGTTCGAGGTGCCCGTGGACTTCATCTTCGATCCGTCCAACCAGCGCGTGCGCATGCGCCGCTCGGGATTCACCGGCGAGGAGGTCGAGTTCCGCGACATTCCCTACGGCGACCGTGACATCTGGGGCGCGACCGCGGGCATGCTGCTGACGCTCCAGGCCATGGTGGCCGGGGGCGAGTCGTGAGCCCGGCCGAGTCCGCGCTCGCACGGCTGCTCGCGCTGATGGCGCGGCTGCGCGACCCGGCGTCCGGCTGTCCCTGGGACCTCGCCCAGACCTTCAGGACCATTGCGCCCTACACCATCGAGGAAGCCTACGAGGTCGCCGACGCCATCGAGCGTGACAGCGTGGCCGACCTCAAGAGCGAGCTCGGCGACCTGCTCTTCCAGGTGGTCTTCCACGCCCGCATGGCCGAGGAGCGGGGCTGGTTCGGCTTCGCGGACGTGGCCGAGGGCATCACGGAGAAGCTCACGCGGCGCCACCCGCACGTGTTTGCGGGCGCGGCGGTCGGGGCCGCCGACCTCGGCAAGGCCTGGGAAGAGGAAAAGGCGCGTGAGCGCGCCACCGCGGGTGGCACGGAGGCGCAGGAGGTCCTGGGCGGCATCGCCCCGGCGCTGCCGGCGCTGGTGCGCGCCGCGAAGCTCGGTCGGCGCGCGGGGCGCGTGGGCTTCGACTGGCCCGAAGTCGACCAGGTGCGCGGCAAGGTGATCGAGGAACTCCACGAGGTCGACGAGGCGGTCGCAGCGCAGCGCGCGGGCACGGGTCCGGCGGAAGCCGTCGCGGAGGAAGTCGGCGACCTCCTGTTCGCGCTCGCCAACTGGGCGCGCCACCTGAAGGTGGACCCGGAGGATGCGCTGCGCGCGGCGAACGTCAAGTTCCGGCGCCGCTTCCAGCGCATGGAGGCCCTGGCGCGCGAGCGCCGTCTGACGCTCACGGCGCTCACGCTCGAGGAGTGGGAAGGGCTGTGGCAGGAAGCGAAACTGAACGACACCTGAAGAGACCCCATCGCGGACGCGTCGGTCGCCACGCCTACACCGATGCGCTAACCTCGCCTGCGTCATGAATCCCCGCCGGACTGCAATCCTGCTCCTCGCGCTGTGCGCGCTGGCCGCACCTCCTGCGCTGCTCGCGGCGGAGGCGCCGGCCGCCGAGATGACCATGGAGCAGGCGGTCAAGCGGGTCGAGCAGCAGTACCACGCACGCGTGGTGAAGGCGGAGGCCGAGAAGGCCGGGGAGCGCACCGTGTACGTGCTGCGCCTCCTGGACGATGCGGGAAAGGTGTGGACGGTGCACGTCGATGCCGCAAGCGGCGCGGTGCACTGAGGCTGCAGGGGGCAGGTCGATGCGAATTCTGGTGGTCGAGGACGAGGCGGTGCTGCGCGAGTCGCTGAAGACCCGGCTCGAGGCGGCCGGGTTCACGGTCGATGAGGCCCGCGACGGCGAGGAGGGCCTGTTCGCCGGGCGCGAGTACCCGCTCGACGTCGCGATCGTCGACCTGGGGCTCCCGCAGGTGCCGGGGCTCGAGGTGATCCGCCGCCTGCGCGGCGAGGGCAAGACCTACCCGATCCTCATCCTCACCGCGCGCGACAACTGGCAGGACAAGGTGGAAGGTCTGCAGGCCGGCGCCGATGACTACGTGGCCAAGCCGTTCCACTTCGAGGAAGTGCTCGCGCGCGTGCAGGCCCTGCTGCGGCGCTCCGGCGGCTGGGCGAGCCCGCAGCTCAAGTGCGGGCCGGTGGTGCTCGACACCCGCGCCCAGACCGTGAACGTGCGCGGGGAGGCCGTGGAGCTCACGACCTTCGAGTACCGGATCCTCGAGCACCTCATGCTGCGCGCCGGGGAAGTGATCTCCAAGTCCGAGCTCACCGAGCGCCTCTACGACCAGGACTACGAGCGCGACAGCAACGTGATCGAGGTGCTGATCGGGCGGCTGCGCCGCAAGCTCGATCCCAAGGACGAGCTGCAGCCGATCGAGACGCTGCGCGGGCGCGGCTACCGCTTCGCGCTGGCGCGCGACGCCGGCACCTAGCATCCGCACTGCCCCGGAGCGCCCCGTGCCCTCGATCAGCCGGCGCCTCCTGATCTCCGTGTCGCTGCCGCTGGCGCTGTTTTCCGGCGTCATGATGCTGGTCCTCGATGGTGGCTTCCGGGCGCTCTCGGAGCGCTCGCTGCGCGAGCTGCTGGACGCGCAGATGGTGGCGCTCATCGCCGCCGCCGATCCCCAGCCCGGGGGCGGCTACGCACCGCCGGCGCAGACGCTCGATGCGCGACTTGCCAGCCCCCGCTCCGGGCTCTACGAGGAGATCCGCTCCGCCCAGCACCGCTGGCGCTCCCCCTCCACCGTGGGACTCGAGGCGGACTTCGGGCCCCTGCTGCACCGCGGCGAGCGCAGCCTCCACTACGCGGACTTCGGCCACGACCGCGTGGCCATCGACAGCCGCGCCATCCAGTTCACCGACACCGACTCCCCGACCGGGACCTACACGTTCAGCGTGGCGGTTTCCCTAAGCCCCTACGAGGAGCAGCTGTGGGAGTTCCGGCGCGAGATGCTCGGCTGGTTCGCGGGCCTCACGCTGGCGCTGCTCGTGACGCTCGCGGCCCTCTTGCGCTGGGTGCTGACGCCGCTGCGGCGGCTGGAGCGCGAGATCGGCGAGGTCGAGGAGGGGCGCGTCGACCGACTCGGCGAGCGCTACCCGCGTGAGCTCTCCGGCACGGTGGAGAACCTGAACGCGCTCCTGGTGGGCGAGCGCAAGCGCGTCGTGCGCTACCGCGACACGCTCGGCAACCTCGCGCACAGCCTCAAGACCCCGCTCGCGGTGATGCGCTCGAGCCTCCCGGGCGGTGCCCCCGGCAGCACGCTCTCGAACGAGATCGACCGCATGACCGGCATCATCGAGCACCAGCTCAAGCGCGCCGCCGCCTCCGGCGGGGCGCTCCTGGGCGCAGCGCCCGTGGAGGTTGCGCAGGTGGCGGCGGAGCTGCGCGCGACGCTGCTGAAGGTCTATGCCCGCAAGGACCTCGCGATCGAGCTCGCCGTCGCGCCCCAGGCGGCCTTCATCGGCGACCGCGGCGACCTTACCGAGCTCCTGGGCAACCTCCTCGACAACGCCTGTAAGTGGTGTAACGCACATGTGCGCCTCAGTGCCGCGATCGAACCGGTCTCCGAGGGGCGCGCGCGCCTGAAGGTCGCGGTCGAGGACGATGGCCCCGGCGTCTCGCAGGCCGACCGCGACCGCATCCTCGAGCGCGGCGTGCGCACGGATGAGACCGTGCCCGGCCACGGCATCGGGCTCGCCATGGTGCTCGATACCGTCGAGCTCTACGGCGGGGCCCTCGCCATCGAGGGTTCGCGCCTCGGCGGCGCCTGCTTCCTGGTCCGGCTGCCGGGCCGGGCCGTCTCCGCGGCCGGCGGGGCCTGAGGGCCTGCGCCCCTATGGGGCGCGCGAAGCGGCCTGGGAGACCTTGATCTGGGTGGCGGTTTCTTCCACGTGCACGCCATCGAGGCTGCGCAGGAAGGCGATGAACGCGGCCGGGTCGTCGGTGGCGAACACCCCGCTGATCTCCAGGCGCCGCAGCGCCGGGGTCACGATGAGGATGGGCTTCGCGCTGTAGCGGTTGAACTCGTCCGCGACCTGCTCGAGCGGCTGGTGCTCGAACGCGATCTGGTGGCGCAGCCAGGCGCTGCTGCGCTCGGGATCGGCCAGCTGGACCGTCGGGGGCCACCGGTCATCCGTGGCGGTGACCGCTTCCCCGGCCCCCACCCCGACTTCGGCGCCGTCCTTGTCCCGCGGCGTCACCCCGACCCGGCCCTCGAGAACCAGGACCGTGGTGGCGGACGGCGCGGCACGCACCGTGAACTCCGTCCCCACGGCGCGGACCGTCAGGGCACCGGCCGCGACGCGGAAGTCGCGCGCCTTCTCGTGGACGACCCTGAAGTCTGCCTCGCCCGCGGTGAGGGTGAGCGAACGCTCCTGGCCGGTGAAGCGCGCCCGCAGGTGCGAGTCGGTGTTGAGGGTCACCACCGAGCCATCCGGCAGGTCCACGCGTCGCAGCCGGCCGTGGCCGGTGGCGTACTCCGCGGTCCAGGCTGCCGCCACGACGGGGGCGGGGACCCGCGCGGGCCTCAGGAAGTACAGGCCGGCTGCGGCCAGCACGGTGAGCGCAAGCGCCGCCGCGGCGCGCATGCCCCAGGCCGGGCGGGCGCGCACCGGGGCGGGCGGGCGCATGGGGGCCAGCGGGACTTCCGGCCCTTCCGACACCCCGGCCGGGATTTCCGCGCAGGCCTCGCGCAGGTCGCGCGCGATGACCGAGACCGCGAGGTATTCCTCGACGTTCACGGGCGAGGCCTGGATCCACGCGGTGAAGTCCGCCTGCTCGCTGGCGGAGAGGCCGCCGCGATTGGCGACGAACCAGTCGGCGGCCTGCTGGGTGATGAGTTCGCGCACGTGCTCCTCGGGCGTCGTCATGCGTTACCTCAGGCGGCTCATGCGGCGGCGGCAGTGGGCGAGTCCCTGGCTCAGGTACTTCTTCACCATGTGGGTGGAGACCCCCAGGCGCAGCGCGATCTCCTGGTAGCTCAGGCCCTCCCAGTACTGCATGACGACCGCGGCACGGCACTTGGGCGAGAGCTGGTCCAGCACCTCGCGCAGGCGGGCCAGGCGCTGCTCCCGGTCGAGCTCGGCGGCATCGCCGGGGAGCTCGGCCAGCTGTGCCTGGATCGAAGGGTCGGCGATGTCGACCGCGCTGCGGTCGATGCGGTGCTGGCGGGCGTGTTCCTTGGCGAGGTTGCCGGCCACCGTATAGAGGTAGGCCTCGGGGTTGCGGATCGCGCCGGTGTCCCCGATCCGCAGCATGCGCAGGTATACCTCCTGGGCGAGCTCGGCGGCATCCGGCCGGCGCTGCACCCGCCGCAGGAGGAACGCCTGCAGCGCGCCCCGGTGGCGCGCGAACAGGCGTTCGATGAAGGCATTCCTGGGCTCGTTCATGGCGATCGATGGACGGCCGTTGCGCACACTCCCGGTTCAGTTACCTAGGAGTACCCGGCACCCCGTTTCGGGTACCCCTGAAACGACTCTATCGCCCGTCCGCCTCACGAGGGCGCCTCATGCTACCCGCCCCCCTGGGGTTATCCCTACCGGCCCGCCGGCCGCCTCAGCCGCTGACGTTGAACTCGATCCCCTGGGCGAGCGGCAGCGCGCGGCTCCAGTTCACCGTGTTCGTCTGGCGGCGCATGTAGGCCTTCCAGGCGTCCGAGCCTGACTCGCGGCCGCCACCGGTGTCCTTCTCGCCGCCGAAGGCCCCGCCGATCTCCGCCCCGGAGGTGCCGAGGTTGATGTTGGCGATGCCGCAGTCGCTGCCGGCGGCGGAGAGGAAGGTCTCCGCGTTGCGCAGCCGGTCGGTGAAGAGGGCGGAGGACAGCCCGTGGTGCGAGGCGTTCTGCTGGCTGATCGCCTCCTCGAGCGAGGCCACCGGGATCAGGTACAGGATCGGCGCGAAGGTCTCGGTCTGCACGATTGGCCACTCGTTGCGGGCGCGCACGATCGCGGGCTCGACGAAGTTGCCGGGGCGCTTGAGGGCGCTGCCGCCGGTGAGGAGCGTGCCGCCGGCCTGCTTGGCAAGATCGATGGCCTCGCTGTAGCGGCCTACCGCGGCGGCATCGATCAGGGGTCCCATGAGCGTGCCTTCCTCGAGTGGGTCACCGATGCGGACCTGGCGGTAGGCGTGCACCAGGCGGCGCTCGAGCTCCGCGGCGATCGCCTGGTGCGCGAACACGCGCCGGGTCGTCGTGCAGCGCTGGCCGGCCGTGCCGACGGCACCGAACACGATGGCCGGGACCGCGAGGTTCAGGTCCGCCGTCTCGTCCACGATGACGGCGTTGTTGCCGCCGAGTTCGAGGAGGCTCTTGCCCAGGCGCGCCGCCACGCGGCCGCCGACCTTGCGGCCGACTTCCGTGGAGCCGGTGAAGGAGACCAGCGCCACGCGCTTGTCATCGACGAAGCGGGTGGCGAGCTCGGTGCCCTGGTCGATGAAGACCTGGAATATCGGCGGCAGCTTCTCGCGCTCCATGACGCGGTTGCAGAGTGTCTGCACGGCGAGCGCGGTGAGCGGGGTCTTCGGGGAGGGCTTCCACACGCAGGCGTTGCCGCAGATCGCCCCGAGGAACGCGTTCCACGACCACACCGCCACCGGGAAATTGAAGGCGGTGATGATGCCCACCACCCCGAGCGGCAGCCACTGCTCGCTCATGCGGTGCTGCGGGCGCTCGGAGTGCATCGAGAGGCCGTAGAGCATGCGCGACTGGCCGAGTGCGAAGTCGGCGAGGTCGATCATCTCCTGCACCTCGCCCAGGCCCTCGGCGAGGATCTTGCCGTTCTCGAGCGAGACCAGCATGCCCAGCTCCTGCTTGTGGCGGCGCAGTTCCTCGCCGAGCAGGCGCACGGCCTCGCCGCGCTTGGGCGCGGGGACGTCGCGCCAGGCCCGGGCGGCGGCGACCGCGGAAGTCATGACCGCCTCGTAGTCGGAGGCGTTCGCCGGGCGCACCTGGGCGATGAGGCTGTTGTCGGCGGGGCTCCTCACGTTGATGAGCGTGCCGTCGTGGCTCCTGGACCAGCCTTCGCTCCCGGACCAGGCGCCCGGGTTGGTGCCTGAGAGCCCGAGGCGGGAGAGGAGGGTGTTGAGGTCGACCTTGCTCATGCGTTGACTGCCTTCTTGCGGCGCTGGTGGCCGGTCTTGCCCGCCACCACGACTTCGCCGGATACGTTCTTGGTGCCGCCCGGGGCGAAGAAGCGCCCGAAGCGGTTCGCGAGGATCTCGGGCAGTCGGAACTGCTCCTGGGCGACGAAGCCCTGGTAGCGGCCTTTCTTCTCGAGCACGAGGTCCACGACCGCGGTGATGCCGGCGGCGGTGGTGACCTGGATGGCCGACCACAGCCGGTTCGCGATCACCTGCGGGTAGACCTTGTTCACGTAGTTCTCTTCACGCAGCTGCCCGTCCTGGGTGCCGGTCACGGCCGCGTAGATGATCACGACGTCCTGGAGCGTCTGCGGCACGGCGTTCTCGAGCACGCGCTTCAGCGTGCCGCGATCGTGGTTGAGCTTCAGGTCGTTCATGAGCAGGCGCATCTGCTCGCAGTGGCCCGGGTAGCGGATCGTCTTGTAGTTCATCGACTCGATGTGCTGGCCGTGCGTCTCGGCGAGCGACCCCAGTCCGCCGGAGGTGTTGAACGCCTCGTAGAGCGTGCCGTCGAGCTCGATCTCCTCCAGGCCCTCCAGCGGCGCCACGTCGATGAGGCGCCCGTCGCTGATGGCCTGGCAGGGGTTGCCGTACTCGTTGATCAGGCCGTCGGTCGACCAGGTGAGGGAGTACTTGAGGACGTTGTTCGGGTGCTGGGGCAGGGCGCCGACGCGCAGCTTGACCGCCCGCAGCGTGTCGAAGTGGGTGATGAGCTCGGCGGCCGCGATGCTGATGAACCCGGGCGCAAGGCCGCACTGGGGCACGAAGGCCTCGGTCGCCCCGACGGCGATGGTGCGCACCGCGCGCGTGACCTCGACGTCCTCGGTGAGGTCGAAGTAGTGGATGCCGGCCTTGCGGGCCGCTTCCGCGACCCCGACGTTGCAGTAGTACGGAAGGCTCGAGATCACCGCATCCACCGGGTGCTCGGCCAGATGCTTGGCGAGCGGCCCGGGCAGGCTCGCATCGAGCGCGAAGGAGGCGAGGTTGCCGGTGCCGTGCGCGCGGACCACGCTCTCGGCGGCGGCCCCGTCGACGTCGGCCAGGTGGACTCGGTAACTACCGGATTCGGCTAGCAATCCGGAGATCAATGCGCCGATCTTGCCGGCGCCCAGGATGAGTACGCGATGCATAGGGGTCCCCCCGAAAAGGGGCGCATTCTGCCGCCTCGGCCGCCGCCGCGCCAGTTGCGCCCCGGCGGCCCGGAGCAGGGACCTTCAGCACCCCTCCCGGGGGCCAAAAAAGCCTGTCGCGACGGCATGCTAGGATCACTTCACCATGCGATCTCCCGAGACCACTTCCTGGCACAGCGCGAGCTGGCAGACCCGCCCCGCCCAGCAGCAGCCGACCTACGCGGACCCCAAGGCGCTCGAGCGCGTGGTGTCCCAGATCTCGCGCCTGCCGCCCATCGTGGTGTCCTGGGAGATCGAGGCGCTGCGCGCGCGCCTCGCGGCCGCCCAGCGCGGCGAGGCCTTCGTGCTGCAGGGGGGCGACTGCGCCGAGACCTTCGCCGACTGCGAGTCGGACGTCATCACCAAGAAGCTCAAGATCCTCCTGCAGATGAGCCTGGTGCTGCTGCACGGGCTGAAGAAGCCCGTGGTGCGGATCGGGCGCATGGCCGGCCAGTACGCGAAGCCGCGCTCGACGGACACCGAGACCAAGGACGGGGTGACGCTGCCGTCCTACCGCGGCGACCTGGTGAACCGGCCCGAATTCACCGCCGCGGCCCGCGCCGCGGACCCCGAGCTCCTGCTGCGCGGCTACGAGCGCGCCGCGCTCACCCTGAATTTCGTGCGCGCCCTGGTGGAGGGCGGGTTCGCGGACCTGCACCACCCGGAATACTGGGACCTGGGGTTCGTGCACCACGCACAGCTCAAGGACGCCTACCAGCGCATCGTGCACTCGATCGGCGACGCGCTCGACTTCTTCGAGGGCATCAGCGGGCGCCAGGTGCACGAGGCGACGCTGGTCGACTTCTATGCGAGCCACGAGGGCCTGCACCTGCACTACGAGCAGGCGCAGACGCGCTTCATCCCGCGCCAGAACCGCTGGTACAACCTGTCCACGCACCTGCCCTGGATCGGCATGCGCACCGCGGCTCTGGATGGGGCGCACGTGGAGTACTTCCGCGGCATCTCGAACCCGGTCGCCGTCAAGGTGGGCGCGGCCATGGACGCCGCCTGGCTCCAGGGCCTGGTCGCCACCCTGAACCCCCAGAACCAGCCCGGGCGCCTGACCTTCATCCACCGCTTCGGGGCGAAGGAAGTCGAGCACGCGCTGCCCAAGGCCCTCGAGGCCGTGCGCCAGACCGGGCAGAGCGTGCTGTGGATCTGCGACCCGATGCACGGCAACACCGAGACCACGACCGGCGGCTACAAGACGCGCCGCTTCGAGAACATCCTGAAGGAGCTCGACCTCGCGTTCCGCATCCATGCCGAGCACGGCTCGCACCTGGGCGGGGTGCACATCGAGCTCACCGGGGATGACGTCACCGAGTGCACCGGCGGGGCGCGCGGACTCACGGATGCGGACCTGGCACGGGCCTACCGCTCGAGCGTCGACCCGCGCCTCAACCACGAGCAGGCCCTGGAGCTTGCGATGCTGATCGCCGAGCGCAGCCAGGCGCGGCGCGCCGACCGGCGCCCGGCGGCCGAGCGGCAGCCAAGCCCTAAGACACCTTAGGCGGAAGCACTCATGGCGTACGAGCACGTGATCGTCCCGGCCGGCGGACGGCGCATCGGCATCCGGCCGGATTTCTCCCTCGAGGTGCCGGACCACCCCATCATCCCCTTCATCGAGGGCGATGGCATCGGCGTCGACGTCACGCCCGCCATGCAGCGCGTCGTCGATGCGGCGGTCGCCAGGGCCTACGGCGGCGCGCGGCGCATCGAGTGGATGGAGGTCTACTCGGGCGAAAAGGCCACGCAGCGCTACGGCGTGTGGTTCCCCGAAGAGACCCTCAAGGCCCTGCGCGAGTTCGTGGTGTCGATCAAGGGGCCGCTCGGCACGCCGGTGGGTGGCGGCATACGCTCGCTGAACGTGGCCATGCGCCAGAACCTCGACCTGTACGCCTGCGTGCGCCCGATCCGCTACTTCCCGGGCGTCGTCAGCCCCATGGCCGATGCCAGCCTCACCGACATGGTGGTGTTCCGCGAGAACACCGAGGACATCTATGCCGGCATCGAGTGGCCGGCAGGGTCTGCGCAGGTGGAGAAGCTGATCGCCTTCCTGCAGGGGGAGATGAAGGTCACCGAGATCCGCTTCCCGGGCAGCTCCGGGATCGGCATCAAGCCGGTCTCCAAGGAGGGCAGCCAGCGCCTGATCCGCAAGGCGATCCAGTACGCGATCGAGCACGACCGCGTCTCCGTGACCCTGGTGCACAAGGGCAACATCATGAAATTCACGGAAGGCGCCTTCCGGAACTGGGGCTACGAGCTGGCGCGCGAGGAGTTCGGGGCGAAGCCGATCGGGGAGGGCCCGTGGCTGTCGTTCAGGAACCCGCGCACCGGCACCGACATCGTGGTGAAGGACGTCATCGCGGACAATTTCCTGCAGCAGGTGCTGCTGCGGCCGGAGGAGTACGACGTCATCGCGACGCTCAACCTGAACGGGGACTACATCTCCGATGCGCTCGCCGCCCAGGTGGGCGGCATCGGCATCGCCCCGGGCGGCAACATCGGCGACGGGCTCGCGGTGTTCGAGGCGACCCACGGCACCGCGCCGGGGTTCGCGGGCAAGGACCGCGTGAACCCGGGCTCCCTCATCCTCTCGGCCGAGATGATGCTGCGCTACCTCGGCTGGCGCGAGGCGGCGGACCTCGTGATCAAGGGCGTGACACTCACCATCGCACACAAGGAACTCACCTACGACCTCGCGCGCCTGCGCGAGGCGATCAAGACCCCCAAGCGCGCACTCGCCGCCCGCAAGAACGTCGAAGAGGACCTGCAGCGCCTGGTGCCGGGCGCCACGCTCATGACCACCTCCGGGTTCGCCGGCGCGGTGGTCCGCCACATGGATGACTAGGAGCCTCTACGACCCGGACTGCGCGCGCTGTCCGCGGCTCGCCACCTTCCTCGAGGAGTCGCGGGCGCGCTATCCCGGCTACTGGTGCCACCCGGTCCCGTCCTTCGGCGACCCGCAGGCCCGCATCGTGATCGTGGGCCTGGCCCCCGGACTCCACGGCGCGAACCGCAGCGGCCGGCCCTTCACCGGCGACCATGCGGGGATCCTCCTCTACGAGACGCTGTTCAGGGCGGGGCTGGCCAGTGCCGCGGTATCGGTGAGCACGGAGGACGGACTCTTGCTGCGTGGTGCCCGGATCGTGAACTCGGTGAAGTGCGTGCCGCCGCAGAACAAGCCCCTGCCGGTGGAGATCCGTACCTGCAACGGCTACCTCGAGGCGGAGGTCGGGGAGCTCGCGGCCGCGCGCGTGTACGTGGCGCTCGGCCGCATCGCCCACGACGCGCTCCTCATGGCCCTGAAGCTGCGGCGTGCGCCGTTCGTGTTCGGCCACGGTGCCGAGCACGCCCTCGGTGACGGGCGCGTGCTTCTCGACAGCTACCACTGCAGCCGCTACAACACCCAGACGCGGCGGCTCACGGGCGCCATGTTCCGTGCCGTGTTCGCGCGCGCCTGCACGCTCGCGGGCCTTACGGTCCCGGCGGCGCTCACGGCGTAGCTCTTCGCAAGGCGGACCCGATGGCCGGCTTCGATGCCAAGCAGTACCTGGCCGCGCTCCCCAAGCGCCCCGGGGTCTACCGGATGTACGGGGCCGACCAGGAGCTGCTGTACGTCGGCAAGGCGCGCAGTCTCAGGGACCGGGTGAGCCACTACTTTGCGGCGAGCAACGTCGACCCGAAGGTGCAGGCGCTGGTGGCGCAGATCAGTGCCATCGAGGTCACGGTCACCAACTCCGACACCGAGGCGCTGCTGCTCGAGTACAACCTGATCAAGGCGCACCGGCCGCGCTTCAACATCGTCCTCAAGGACGACAAGAGCTTCCCCTACATCCGCCTCGAGGCCGGGCACCGCTTCCCGCGCCTCGCCTTTTACCGCGGGCCCCGCACTCCCGGCGAGCGCTACTTCGGCCCCTTCCCCAATGCCGGCGCGGTGCGCGACACGTTGAACCAGCTGCAGAAGCTGTTCCGCATCCGCAACTGCCGCGACACCTTCTTCGCCAACCGCAGCCGCCCGTGCCTGCAGCACCAGATCGGGCGCTGCTCCGCCCCGTGCGTGGGCCTGATCACGGCCGACGCCTATGCCCAGGACGTCGCCGCCGCCATCAAGGTGCTCGAGGGGCGCAGCGAGGAGGTGACCGCGGAGCTGCGCACGCGCATGGAGGAGGCCGCGGGGCGCCTGGAGTTCGAGCGCGCCGCCCAGATCCGCGACCAGCTGGCCGCGCTCGCGCGGGTCCAGTCGCAGCAGTTCATCACCGCCGAGGGCGAGCGCGACGTCGACGTGTTCGCGCTCACCGGCAGCGCGGGCGACTACTGCGTGAGCGTCCTTTTGGTGCGCGGCGGGCGCAACCTCGGCACCACCAGCTACTTCCCGCGCGCGGTGCTCGCGGAGCCCCACGAGGCGCTCGCCTCGTTCATCCTGCAGTACTACGGGACCGATGTGCCCGCGGAGGTGCTCACCGCGGAGCGCCTCGAGGACGCCCAGTCCCTGGGCGAGGTGCTGGCGGCGCGCGCCGGCCACCCGGTGGAGGTGCGCCACCCGCAGCGCGGGCTCGCGGTGCGCTGGGTCGAGATGACGCAGGAGAACGCGGTGCAGGCGCTGCGCATGCGCTTCGCACAGCGCCAGGGGATGGACGAGATGCTCGCGGACCTCGCGCGCGAGCTCGACCTGCCGGAGGCCCCGCAGCGGCTGGAATGCTTCGACATCAGCCATACCGGCGGGGAGGGCACGGTGGCCTCCTGCGTGGTGTTTGGCCCGGAAGGGCCGCTCAAGAAGGAATACCGGCGCTTCAACATCACCGGCGTCCAGCCCGGGGACGACTATGGTGCGCTGCGCCAGGCGCTCGAGCGCCGCTACCGGCACGTGCGCGAGGGCGAGGTCCCGGCCCCGGACGTGCTCCTGATCGACGGGGGCCTGGGCCAGATCAGCGCCGTACACGAGGTGCTCGCGGCCTTAGGGTTCGAGGACCTGACCCTCGTGGGCGTGGCCAAGGGACCGGACCGGCGGGCCGGGCAGGAGCGCCTGTTCGTCTACGGCCTGCCCGGGGCGGTGGTCCCCGAAGGCCACGGGCCGGCCTCGCGCCTCATCCAGCGCATCCGGGACGAGGCGCACCGCTTCGCCATCACCGGCCACCGCCGCCGGCGCGCCAAGCGCTACAACGAGTCGGTGCTGGAAGCCGTGCCGGGCTTAGGTCCCGCCAAGCGCCGCTCGCTGCTCAAGCACTTCGGGGGCCTGCAGGGGATCATGCGTGCAGGCATCGCGGACCTTACGCAGGTGAGCGGGGTCGGGGAGACACTCGCGAAGGTGCTCTACGAGCACCTGCACCCGGGCTCCTGAGCGCCCTAGAGCGGCGTCGGCAGCGCCACGTGCAGGGCCGCGAAGTCCTGCGTGCTCCAGCCGCCCCCTAAGGCCTCGATGAGCGTCGCGCTCGCCACGAGGCGGTTCTGGCGGAGGGTCAGGAGCGCCTGCGCATCGCTGAGCGCCGTGGCCTGGGCGGTCACCACCGCGGTGTAGGCGACGATCCCCGCCTTGTACTGGTTGAGGGTGAGCTGCACCGCGAGGTTCGCATCCTTCACGGTCTGGTCGGCAACCTGGTACTGCTGCTCGAGGATGCGCAGGGAGGCCAGCTCGTCCTCGACCTGCTCGAAGGCGGTGAGCACGGTCTGGCGGTAGCTCGCGACCGTGTTGTCGTAGGCGGCGCGCGCCCCGGCGACCTGGTAGCGGCGTGCCCCGAAGTCCAGCAGCGCATCGGTGGCGCTCGCGCCCACCGACCAGACGTTGTTCGGGGCCTTGATGAGGCCGGCGGAGACGCTGCTCGCGAACCCGTAGGAGCCGCTGAGGGTGAGGTCGGGGAAGTAGGCGCTGATGGCGACGCCGATCTGCGCGTTGGCGGCCGCCATCTTGCGCTCGGCCTCGGCGATGTCCGGGCGGCGCTCCAGGAGCCCCGAGGGGAGTCCGGTGGGAACCACCGGGATCGTCGCCCCGAAGGTGGCCGGGGCCAGGGTGAACTGCGCCGGCGGCTTGCCGACCAGCACCGCGATGGCGTGCTCGAGCGTGGCGCGCGTCACGCCGAGCCCGATCTGCTGCGACTGTGCGCCCTCGAGCTGCGTCTCGGCGGTGATCACGTCCGCCTTGGCGGCGACGCCGACCTTGTACTGGTTCTGGGTGATGTCGAACGAGCGCTGGTAGCCCTTGATGGTGTCGGCGAGCAGCTGGACCTGCTCGTCCGTGACGCGCAGCTCGATGTAGTCGATCGCGAGCGTCGCCTGCGCCGAGAGCCGCGCCGCCGCCAGCTCCGCCTCGCTCGCCCGCGCGGTCGCCACCTGGCCCTCGATGGTGCGGCGGATCTTGCCCCAGAGATCAATGTCCCAGGAGGCGTTCCCGGTCACCGCGAACTGGTTGACGGGCGCCGGCCGCGTGCCGCTGCCGCTGCTCGAGCCTGAGGTGACGTAGGAATTGGTGGCGCCGCGCGAGCGCTGCGCGCTGCCGGTGATGCCGGTCGTCGGGTAGATCTGGGCCCCGGCGGCCTGGGCCGCTGCCACCGCCTCGCGCCAGGCGGCCTCGGAGGCCTTGAGCGTCTGGTTGGAGACGCTCAACTGGGACTCCAGGTCGTTCAGCACCGGGTCGTCGTAGACGGTCCACCAGGTAAGCCCGCTCGCCGCCTCGCGCGGCTCGGCCGGCTTCCAGCCCTGCGCCTCCTTGAAGGTATCGGGCGTGGGCGTGCCGGGCCGGTGGTAGTTGGGACCGACCGCGCAGGCGGTGAGGACCGCGGCGGTGAGGAACGGCAGTAGCTTGTGCATGGGCTTCATCATGACGAATGGGGCGTCGGGGCCAGCTGCGGCGGTGCCTTCGGGCCGCGCGGGTAGAGGCGCGCCCACAGCTCGCTGCACCAGTGGCCGAAGCGGTCGAGGTACACGTAGATCACCGGGGTGGTGTAGAGGGTGAGGACCTGGCTCACGATGAGGCCGCCCACGATCGAGATGCCGAGCGGCTGGCGGATCTCCGCGCCCTCGCCCGAGCCGATGGAGAACGCGAGCGGCACGCCCCCGAGCAGGGCTGCCATGGTGGTCATCATGATCGGCCGGAAGCGCATGAGGGCGGCCTGGTAGATGGCCTCGCGCGGCTCCAGCCGGTCGTGGCGCTGCCGCTCGAGGGCGAAGTCGATCATCATGATCGCGTTCTTCTTGACGATGCCGATGAGCAGGATCACGCCGATGAGCGCGATGATGCTGAATTCGGTGTTGAACAGGCGCAGCGCCAGCACCGCGCCCACGCCCGCCGAGGGCAGGGTCGAGAGGATGGTGACCGGGTGGATGTAGCTCTCGTAGAGCACGCCCAGCACGATGTACACCGCGGCGATGGCGGCGAGGATCAGCATCGGCTCGCTGTTGAGGGAGTTCTGGTAGGTCTGGGCGGTGCCGGCGAAGGTGCCGTGGATGTCCGAAGGCATGCCGATCTCGGCCGAGGTGCGCGCGATGGCCTCGGTGGCCTGGCTCAAGGATGCGGTCGCCGCCAGGTTGAACGAGATCGTGGTCGCGACGAAGGTCCCCTGGTGGTTCACCGCCAGCGGCGTCGTACCCGGGGCGTGCGTGGCGATGGTGGCGAGGGGCACCATCGGCTCGGCGGCGGTGCTGTCGGCCGAGCCCGTCGAGACGCTGCCGCGACCGGTGTTGGCGAGCGCGTTGGTCGCCTGGTTGATGGCCGTGTTGGCCGAGAGTGAGGCCACGGTGTTGCTGGCGGAGGTCTTGGCGGAGGTCACGGTGCCGGCGACCGCGTTGGTCGCCTGGGTGCCGTTGACGGTGCCGCCGGCGGTGCTGATCCAGATGTTGGCGAGCGTGTCCGGGCTCTGCCAGTACTTCGGTTCCACCTCCATGACCACGTGGTACTGGTTGAGCGGGTTGTAGATGGTGGAGACGTCGCGTTGCCCGAAGGCGTCGTAGAGGGTGTTGTCCACCGAGGCCGGGTTCAGCTGCAGGCGCGAGGCGGTGTCGCGGTTGACCTGCAGGTCGATCTCCTGCCCGTTCTGCTGCTGGTCGGAGTTCACGTCGGTGAGGATCGGGATGCGCGACAGGGCGTCGGTGAGCTTCGGCGCCCAGGTGTAGAGCTCCGCGACGTCGTTGCCCTGGAGGGTGTACTGGTACTGGGCGTTGCTTGCGCGCCCCCCGACCCGGATGTCCTGGACTGCCTGCAGGAACAGGCGGGCGCCGGCCACCTGGTTGAGCTTGGGCCGCACGCGTGCGATCACCGCATCGGCGGACAGGCCGCGCTGCTTCTTGGGCTTGAGCGACATGAAGACGAAGCCGCTGTTGGCCTGGCCACCGCCCTGGGAGCCGCCGCCGGTGAAGCCGACCACCGTGTCCACCGCCGGGTCCTCGTTCAGGATCCTCACGAACTGCCGCAGCTTCTTCTCCATCGCCTGGAAGGAGATGGACTGGTCGGCCTGGATGCCGCCGGCGATGCGGCCGGTGTCCTGCTGCGGGAAGAAGCCCTTGGGGATGACGACGTAGAGATAGACGTTGAAGGCGATGGCCGCGAGCAGCAGGGCCATGACCATCAGCCCGTTCCTGAGTGCCCAGCGCAGCGAGCGGCCGTAGGCATTCAGGACCGCCTCGAAGCCGCGCTCGGTCGCCTGGTAGAGGCGGCCGTGGGCCTTGGACTCGCGGATGAAGCGCGAGCACAGCATCGGCGTCGCCGTCAGCGACACCGCGAGCGAGATCAGCACGGCGATCGAGAGGGTGACGGAGAACTCGCGGAACAGGCGCCCGACGAGTCCTCCCATGAGCAGGATCGGCAGGAACACGGCCACCAGCGACAGGCTCATCGAGAGCACCGTGAAGCCGACCTCGCGCGCGCCCAGGAGCGCTGCCTCGAAGCGCGGCATGCCCGCCTCCATGTGGCGGGTGATGTTCTCCAGCACCACGATGGCATCGTCGACCACGAAGCCGGTGGCGATGATGAGTGCCATCAGGGACAGGTTGTCCAGCGAGTAGCCGAGGAGGTACATGCCGCCGAAGGTCCCGAGGAGCGAGATCGGCACCGCGAGCGCCGGCACCACGGTGGCGCGCCAGTTGCGCAGGAACAGGAACACCACCAGCACCACCAGCGTGACGGCGATGACGAGCGTGCGCTGCACGTCGCGCAGCGAGGAGCGGATGGTGGTGGTGCGGTCGATCGCGACCCGCATGTCGATGTCGGTGGGGATCGAGTTCTTGAGCGCCGGGATGAGCGATACCACCCGGTCGACGGTCTCGATGATGTTCGCCCCCGGCTGGCGGTAGATGATCACGAGCACCGCGGGCTTGCCGTTGGCGAGCGCGAGGTTGCGGACGTTCTCCACCGAGTCGAGCACCTCGGCGACGTCGGCGAGGCGCACCGGGGAGCCGTTGCGGTAGGCGACGACCAGGTTGGTGTACTGCGCCGCCTTGGAGGCCTGGTCGTTGGTGTAGAGCTGGAAGCGCTCCCCGCCGACGTCGAGGGAGCCCTTGGGCGTGTTGGCATTGGCGGCGGCGAGGGCCGCGCGCACGTCCTCGAGCCCGATCCCGTACTTGAACAGCGCCGTGGGGTTCAACTCCACCCGCACGGCGGGGAGCGAGCTGCCGGCGATCTGCACCTGGCCCACGCCTGCAACCTGCGAGAGCTTCTGGGCGAGGATGGTGTCGGCGGCGTCGTAGATCTGGCCCGGCGTCAGGGTCGGGGAGGTGAGCGCGAGGATGAGGATCGGCGCATCCGCCGGGTTCATCTTGCGGTAGGTCGGGTTGCTGCGCAGCGCGGTCGGCAGGTCCGCGCGGGCGGCGTTGATGGCCGCCTCGACGTCGCGCGCGGCGCCGTCGATGTTGCGGTTGAGCCCGAACTGCAGCGTCACATGGCTCGCGCCGGTGGAGCTCTGCGAGGTCATCTCGGTCACGTCGGCGATCTGTCCGAGGTGGCGCTCGAGCGGGGTGGCCACGGTGGCCGCCATGACGTCGGGGCTGGCGCCGGCCATGCTCGCGTTCACCGAGATGGTCGGGAAGTCGACCTGCGGCAGCGGGGACACCGGCAGCCGGAAGTAGGCCAGCGCACCGGCGAGCGCGATCCCGAAGGTCAGGAGCGTGGTCGCGACCGGCCGCCGGATGAAGGGCTCTGAGAGGTTCACCTAGGCCCCGGCTCCGCTCGGCAGCGCCGCAGGACCGGTGCGCCCGGTGATGCGCCGCTCCAGGCGGTCGAAGTAGAGGTAGATCACCGGGGTCGTGAACAGCGTCAGGAGCTGCGACAGGATCAGCCCGCCGACGATGGTGATGCCGAGCGGATGGCGCAGCTCCGAGCCGGTGCCGGTGCCGAGCATCAGCGGCAGCGCGCCCAGCAGCGCCGCCATCGTGGTCATGAGGATCGGCCGGAAGCGCAGCAGCGATGCGTGGTAGATCGCATCGTGCGGGCTCATGCCCTGCTCGCGCTCGGCCACCAGCGCGAAGTCGATCATCATGATCGCGTTCTTCTTCACGATGCCGATCAGGAGCACGATGCCGATGATGCCGATGACGCCCAGGTCGCTGCGGGCGATGAGGAGCGCGAGCAGCGCCCCGACGCCTGCGGACGGAAGGGTGGAGAGGATCGTGATCGGGTGGATGAAGCTCTCGTAGAGCACGCCCAGCACGATGTAGACCGTCACCAGCGCCGCCAGGATCAGGAACAGCTCGTTGCCGAGGGTCGCCTGGAAGGCGAGCGCGGCGCCCTGGAAGGTCGTCATGACGCTGGGCGGGAGGCTGATGTCCTTCTCCGCCTGGGTGATGGCGTCCACTGCCTCCCCGAGCGCCGCCCCCGGGGCGAGGTTGAAGGACACCGTGGTGGCGGGGAACTGGCCGAGGTGCCCGATCGAGAGCGGCGCGGTGCGCTCGGACACCTTGACCAGCGCCGAGAGCGGCACCTGGCCGCCGACCGCGGTCGCGGACGGCAGGTAGATGGTGCCGAGCGCATCCAGGGAGCGCATCAGCGAGTCGTCCGCCTGCAGGATGACGCGGTACTGGTTCGACTGCGTGAAGATGGTCGAGACGATGCGCTGCCCGAAGGCGTCGTAGAGGGCGTTGTCCACCGTCGCCGGCGTGATGCCGAAGCGGCCGGCGGTGTCGCGGTCGATGGTGAGGTAGGCCGCCAGCCCCTGGTTCTCCTGGTCGCTCGCGACGTCCTCGAGCTCCGGCAGCGTCTGCAGCTTCGCCACCAGCTGCGGCACCCAGACGTTGAACTCCTCCGGGTTCGCATCCTCGAGCACGAACTGGTACTGCGTGCGGCTCACCGTGTCGGAGATCGACAGGTCCTGCACCGGCTGCATGTACAGCGAGATGCCGGTGACGTCCGTGGTGTTCTTCTGGATGCGGCGGATGACGGCACTCGCATTGTCGGAGCGGTCGCTGACGGGCTTCAGGTTGATCAGCATGCGCCCGCTGTTGAGGGTGATATTGGTGCCGTCGACGCCGATGAACGAGGACAGGCTCACGACGTCCGGGTCCTTGAGGATGACGCTCGCGAGCTGCGATTGCCGCCGCGCCATGTCGCCGAAGGACACCGACTGCGGCGCCTCGGTGATCGCCTGGATCACCCCGGTGTCCTGCACCGGGAAGAAGCCCTTGGGGATGAACACGTACAGGAGCACCGTCACCACGAGCGTGGCGATCGCCACCATGAGGGTGAGCGGCTGGTGCTCGAGCACCCACTCCAGCGCGCGGCCGTAGTGGTCGATGAGCGCCTGGAACTTCTCGTTCGACCAGCGCGCGATGCGGCTCTGCGAGGTCTCGTCCGTGTGGTGCAGGAGCTTCGAGCACATCATCGGCACCAGGGTGAGCGAGACCACCGCCGAGATCACGATCGTGACCGCGAGGGTGATCGCGAACTCGTGGAACAGGCGGCCGACCACGTCCCCCATGAACAAGAGCGGGATCAGCACCGCGATCAGGGACACAGTGAGGGAGACGATGGTGAAGCCGATCTCGCCCGCCCCCTTGAGCGCGGCCGCAAGCGGCGCCTCGCCCTGCTCGATGTAGCGGGAGATGTTCTCGATCATGACGATGGCATCGTCGACCACGAACCCGGTGGCGATGGTGAGCGCCATCAGCGAGAGGTTGTCGAGGCTGTAGCCCAGCAGGTACATGACCGCGAGCGTGCCGATGAGCGACAGCGGCACCGACAGGCTCGGGATGACGGTGGCGGGAATGCTGCGCAGGAACAGGAAGATCACCATGACCACGAGCGCGACCGCGAGGCCCAGCTCGAACTCGACGTCGTGCACCGAGGCCCGGATGGTGTTGGTGCGGTCGGTGAGCACCGTGACCTCTACGGAGGCCGGGAGCGAGCTCGTCACTCCGGGCAAGAGCGCCTTGATGCGGTCGACGACCTGGATCACGTTCGCGCCGGGCTGGCGCTGGATGTTGAGGATGATGCCGGGTTCCTCGTTCACCCAGCCGGCGAGGTAGCGGTTCTCGGCGCCGCCGATGACGTCGGCGACGTCCGAGAGGCGCACCGGGTTGCCGTTCTTGTAGGCGACGATGATGTTCTTGTAGTCGTTGGGGTCCTGGATCTGGTCGTTGGCGTTGATGGTCCAGGAGCGCGCCGGGCCGTCGAGCGTGCCCTTGGGGGCATTCACGTTCGAGTTGGAGATGGTGGTGCGCAGGTCATCGATGTTGAGCCCGTAGGCGGCGAGCGCGCGCACGTTCGCCACCACGCGCACCGCCGGGCGCTGGCCGCCGCTCACGCTCACCAGCCCCACGCCCTGCACCTGGGAGATCTTCTGCGCCATGCGCGTGTCCGCCAGGTCCTCCAGCTGTGTCAGCGGCAGGGTCTTGGAGGTGATGCCGAGCGTCAGGATCGGGGCATCGGCGGGGTTGACCTTGGCGTAGATCGGCGGCGCGGGCAGGTCCGAGGGCAGGAGGTTGCCCGCGGCGTTGATCGCCGCCTGCACCTCCTGCTCGGCGATGTCGAGGCTGAGGTCGAGGCTGAACTGCAGCGTGATGACCGAGGAGCCGCCGGAGCTCGTCGAGGACATCTGGTTGAGCCCCGGCATCTGCCCAAACTGCACCTCCAGCGGCGCGGTCACCGAGGAGGTCATGACCTCCGGGCTTGCGCCGGGGTAGAACGTCTGCACCTGGATGGTCGGGTAGTCGACCTCCGGCAGGGCGGACAGGGGCAGGAAGCCGAAGGCCACGATGCCCACCAGCAGGATCGCCAGCATCAGGAGCGAGGTCCCGACGGGCCGGAGGATGAATATCCGGGACGGATTCACGCCGCGCTCCTAGGAGGAGGACGGGCTGCCGGAGTTACCCGACTGGCCGTGAGTGCCCCGCCGATGCTGGTGTTGTTGTGTGTCGCCCGGGCTGCTGGAAGTCGCAGTGCCGCCGGCCGCGCCGGCCCCCGCGGCCTGTCCCTGGGATGCGGAGCCCCCGCGCACGAGGATCTTCGCGCCATCCTTCAGCCGGTCGGCGCCGTCGATCACCACGGTCTCCCCGACCTTGAGCCCGTCCTGGACCGAGACGTTGGTCGGGTCGCCGGGACCCAGCGTGACCTTGCGAACGCTGACCGTCCGGTCGGCGTTCGCCACGTAGACGAACGTGCCGGGGGCGCCGCGCTGCACCGCCTGCTGGGGAATGAGGACCGCGTCCTGCAGCGTGTTCACCAGCAGGTCGACGTTCACGAACTGGTTCGGGAACAGCTTCTCGTCGGGATTGGCGAACACCGCTTTGAGCTTGAGCGTCCCGGTGGTGGTGTCGATCTGGCTGTCGAGGCTCTGCAGCGCGCCCACGGCCAGCTGATTGACGTGCGCCCGGTCGAAGGCCGTGACGGGCAACGTCTTGCCCGCCTGCAGCTGCTCCTGGATCGGGGGGATCTCGTCCTCGGGCAGCGCGAACACCACGGTGATGGGCTTCAGCTGCGTGACCACCACCAGGCCGTTGGCTTCGGCCGGCGTCACGTAGTTGCCGAGCGTGACCTGCTGCAGGCCCGCGCGGCCGTCCACCGGCGAGGTGATGTGGCAGTAGATGAGGTTCAGCTTCGCCGCATCGATCGCGGCCTGGTCGGTCTTGACCGTCCCCTCATCCTGGGCCACCAGCGCCTTCTGGGTGGCGAGCTGCTGCTCGGCGATCGAGTCCTGGGAGAAGAGGGTGGTGTAGCGCTCGAGGTCGGTGCGCGCATTGGCGAGCAGCGCCTTGTCACGGGCGAGGGCGCCCTCGGCCTGCTCGAGCGCCACCTGGTAGGGGCGCGGGTCGATCAGCATCAGCAGGTCGCCCTTCCTGACCGACTGGCCTTCCTTGAACGCGATCTGGACGATCTGCCCGGAGATCTGGCTCTGCACGGTCACGGTCGTCACCGGCGTGACCGTGCCCAGGCCGTTCACCACGATCGGCATCGTGCCGCTTTTGGCCTGCGCCACGGCGACCGGCATCGGGCCGCTCATGCCGCCCGGGCCCCCGTAGCGTCCCCCCGCCGGGGCCTTGGCGCCGTGCGGGGTCAGGAGCCATGCGGCGAGTCCCAGCACGACGACCACGCACACGGCGATGAACCAGCGGTTGCGCAGGGGCGGGTGCCGGTCCGTGGCGGGGTCGGGGGCGAAGGCGGGTGAGTACTGGGGGTCGGGTGGCTTGCTTTGGAAATCGTTCATGCAGATCGATCGGCGCTCGGATGGGGCGGGGGGCCTACCGGATGGCGCGCGGCACTCGAAGTCGCGGATGGCTGAAACAACATCCGGGCACTGTATCCTGTACCAGTGTCAACGAATCTCAAGATTAGGAGGCCAATTCTTTCGGTCTGTGGCCGCCCGCAGTGTGGCAACTGGGCCGAACTGTACCGAAATGGCACGGGTCGGGCCCGAACTCTTTATGATCGGCCTCCCCCCGAGGACCGGCCCCGCTGATGCCCTGGAATCTACCTAACGCGCTCACCTGGGCCCGGATCGCGGCGATCCCCCTCATCGTGGGGCTGTTCTTCATGCATCCCTACTACCCGTGGGCAGACCCCGCCGCCGGACTCATGTTCGCGGCCGCCGGGATCACCGACTCGCTCGATGGGTATTTTGCGCGCCGCCTGGGGCAGATCTCGCGTCTGGGGGCTTTCCTGGACCCCGTTGCCGACAAGCTCATTGTCGCGGTTGCGCTCGTGCTTCTGGTTAGCCGCGATGCACACACCGTCATCGTGCTCACGGCAGCGGTGATCATCAGCCGCGAGATCACCATCTCCGCGTTGCGGGAGTGGATGGCCGAGATCGGCCAGCGCCGCAAGGTCGCGGTCTCGCAGCTGGGCAAGTACAAGACCATCCTGCAGATCAGCGGGCTGTCGATGATGCTGTACCGGGACGATCTTTTCGGCCTGCACATCTACCGGATCGGGGTATGGCTCACCCTGGTGGCGGCCATCGCGACGCTCATCTCCATGGCCGCGTACCTTCGGGCTGCATGGCCCGAGTTGCGGCGTGAGTGATGCTTCGTAAGCTATTGATATAAATAGGCATCGTAGGCCCGATTGCGGCTGCGCCAGCGGACCCCGGGGAGTGTCTATTACCTTGACTTCCCGGGGGGTGTCTCTAGAATCTCGCGCTCTCCGATTCAGCATGCGGGAATAGCTCAGTTGGTAGAGCACGACCTTGCCAAGGTCGGGGTCGCGAGTTCGAGTCTCGTTTCCCGCTCCAAATTCAAGAGGTTGCAGAGGTGGGTGTCAGAACTTGGCACGCACTTGGCACGCAAACGAGTACAAAACGGGTCATCTGGATCGGGCTGATCCTCTAAAGTGCGTCCCTTCAGCGGACGTTTCATCAGCTTGCTGAGCTCGTCGAAGAGCGCCTCAATTCCCTCCGTTACGCGGTGCAAAAACTCTGGGCGGCGGTGGATATAGCGCTTTGAAGTGGCGCTGCCTTCGGCCTTGTGGCCCATGAACGTATCGGCTTCCGAGTCAGGGACGCCAAACTCAGCTAGCCAGGTCCTCACCGTGTGACGGATCACGTTGGTGCCACCTTGAACCCCAGCGGTCTCGGCCAGTAAGTCGTAGAACTCGCGGGTCATCAGGCGCTTGCCGTAATACGTAATTACGTAAGACCCGTCGCGGGTCCAGCTTTCGAGCTCCTTAGCGACCGTGGGGGCGATCGGCACCGTAGCTCGACGTTTTTTTGTTTGGCGCCGCTTTTCGGGATTCAGCCGGATGCGCCCGAGCCGAAGGTCGACCTGGTCCCACGTCAGTTCCCTCAGTGCTGCCTCGCGTGAGGCAGTGCCGACGGCGAGCACCATAAAGCGCCACCAGTGTTCGCGGGTGTAGCGAAAGTCCTCGGTCTGATCACTTGCGGCGTCGAACAGGGAAGCAAGCTCTGAAAGGGAATAGGTCTGTTCCTTGTCACTGAGATTGGGCTTCCAGTCGGCTGCGGTAATCACCGGCGGTATCGCCAACTCTGGGTTATCTCGCTTGTACCAGTTCATCGTTGCCCAAATGCGCCGTAGCCGGGTGTTGATCGTCCAGTCGGACAGCCCGCGCGTGCGTAGGGCGTTCACAAACTGCAGTTGAAGTCTGCGATCCAGCTGTGAAACGCTGATATCCCCCCAGGTCTCCAGCGCATCCCGCTGAGCTGCGAGATGGGTATGCGCGCTGGGCAGGTACTGCCCGTAGTTCACCCAGCAGACCTGCATTACGTGCGCGAGTTGTGCGTCGGAGTCTTGTTTGGGTCGGTCGTGCTTGAGCGCGTGCTCGTAGAGCGCGGCGCGCGCCGCCTCGATGTCTGTTGTGCCAAGCGAAATACGGCTTGTCTGTCGAGTGGCGGCGTCGTACCAGTAGATTGAAAACTTCCCCCTGCGTCCACGTCGCTTAAGGAAGAACTGCCCCGCACGGTCTTTTTCGGTTTGCATGTTCCCTCGCGTAAAAATTCCTGGAGATCCTGTTCTGAGATCCGGGGCGAACGGCCAAAACGAGTCACACGTAGTTTACCGGTTGCAATGAACCGTTTGACCGTCCGCGAACTAATCCGCAAATGTTCTGCAACTTCCTCCGGGAGATACAATCGCGGAAGGCCGCGGTCCGCAGAGGCAGTCGTGCTGTCAATGAGTCTTGCCGGCATGGCCTACCGCGTTTGCTCGAGGGGCGGGAGTCCGGTCATGTCGGCTCACTCCTGGGCGTGTAGTCGATGAAGTTGACTCGCAGTACGAACAGCCGGTCCCTGACGCGGAGTCATAATCTCCATACGCCGAGATAACCAATCGTCGACGTCGGAACGAAGCCAGCCGCCGGATCCGAGCCTGGGAGGGAACAGCCCCAAACGCGTCCACCGGAAGAGGGTGGTGCGATGAACTCCCACGACCCTTAGCACTTGCTTGGTCGTAATTCTCTGGTCCATGGCGGCAACGTGCTCCGGTTCTCGCGCTCTGCGTAGCTGGGACGAGCGACGGAGTGACCGCCATTCCAACGGCAGGGAGAGTTGCTGTCGAGGTTCCCGGGTATTCAGGGGCTTGCTTTCCATCGCAGTCTATCCAGCTTCGCCGCGTCACGGTCACACCATAGTGGTGTTTTCCAGAGGTTGCTACGCGCCGGCGTGTCGAACTTCGTCATTTGCGCATGTTGCACGCCTTCCTTCAGCGAGCTGGCGCAACAACAGACGTACGAAGGGCGGGCCGGCGCGCTCGAATTCCCGTGGGCGGGCCTGAAGTAGCTGCCGCCAGATGCGCGGCTCTGCCAGCCAGCGAGGACGAACCTCTCGTCCGACGGAATCCACAGCCGCCTGGATCTCCCGTGTGCCAGTTGCGGCCAGAACTCGGGCGGCGTCCTGCGAGAGACCGAAAACAAGGCAACAAAACTGCAGATCGCTTCGCGCCAGGCTCCATGCCAAGGTGACGGCTGCCTGCGAAATCTCCTGGGCCCGGTCTGGGATAATCGGCGCCAAGGCGGCGAGTTCTTGTCCCTGACTGGCAGCCGGGAAGGAGAACTCAACGAGACTGATCGGACTTCGCGCCAGATCTCGGTGCACTAAAGGTAGTGTGCGCCCGAGATCGGCGCCCAACGCAAGCCCCCAGGGGCTTCCAGGCCATCCCGGATGGTTCGCGCATTCGAGCAGGATTTTCAGGAAATGCGCGTTCAGCTCGTGAATTGGGGCGAGACTGCTGCGCGAGAAAAGCAGAGGGACCGGACTTGGAAGGGCTAAGGGGAGTTCGTTTCTCACAACTCGCTCTTGTTTGGCGGATCGCCTGGCGGAGGCGGTGCCTCTCCGGACTGGGGCTCAGCTCCGGTTGACAGATTGTGGAGAAACTCATGCACACCGAAGCCCACCCAGACCGTGGGTTCGTTGGCCTCCCGATGCGCCTCGCAGTGACGCATAAAGAGGTCAAGCTCGCGGAACTTACCGAGGGCGGCACGCCGAGCGCGTTGATCGAGCTCGCCCAGTTTGCTCACGGGAAAGCCGGGATTGTCGACGGTGAACTCGAACCAACTCTCTGCATCCGAGTTCGCAAGCAGGTTGTGCTCATACGTCTGTAGTGCCCCGAGGAGCCCGCGCATCGTTCTGGAATGGGCCGAGCCCGCAACGCCACGCAGCATGACCCAGCGTCGGCTTAGGGCATATCGTCGGCCGATCTTACGAACCGTCTCGGTATGGAGCAGGTACTGCAGGAGTTCTTCGACATCCAGATTGGGGCTGACGCGGCGCGCCAGGGCGTGGATCGATTTGCCTCGACCCCGCACGGGTAGCGCGATGGGATTGTTCCGCTCGTCTCTGTAGCCCTCAAGGGATGTCCACAGGGTGATCACGTGCGGCGCCTCGGGCAGCTCGCGAATCGACTCCGGCGGAAAGGGAGGCACGGAAGCTGCAAGCACTGCACGTTCGAAGGCTTCGGCCAGGCGGTACCTGTCGTACCTGCAGCGAACCATGATCGTCGCGAAAAGCGTCACCAACTGATACGCCGTCGCATCGAGCGGGGGAGACGAGTCAACCTCGATCTCATCATTGGACGAGTGACTTCCGCTGGAAATACCCATTATGGCTTCCCTCCTCGGCGTCGGTTCCGGGGAGGAGGGCCCCTGCGCGGCGGTGATGCGTTCTTCGCCGAGTCTACGGATGGGGCACCCGTGACGATCGGATCCTCGAAGACACATACGGCGATGGAGACGGACGTGGTCGGCTCGGAACCCGGTGTGACCTCGAGGGAGCGAAAGTAGCCGTCGAAGTTCCACAGAATGGGGCCGATATGGCGCTTCAGGTGGGCATGGACTTCAGGTAAGAGGCTTACGGGGACACTTGGGTTGCGCACCGTGCGTTCCAGAAACGTCGCGGACAGGTCATCGGTACTCAGGTTGTGCCGGATCGTCCGCAGGAGACCGGCCGCGGACATGAGCGCGTGGATGCTCATGCTCCAGGCATCCTGCTTGAGCGACACATAACGCTCGACCGGCGCGTAGAGCTTTCCGTGAGATTCAATGGCATTCGCGCGCAGCAGGGACTCGACGACGCGATCGAGATTTTCCGTGGGGAACACGCGCCGAATCAGAGTTTCCAGGCTCGGGCCCCGCCCCCGCGACCGGAGAGGGAGCCGCCGAGGTTGGCCATGGGGTCCGCGTAAGTCCGTGTCCGAGTACCAATGGGCGATGACATGGGGAAGTGCCATCACGTAGGGGGCCGCCTCCGGACGGAAGGGCGCATCTGGTTCCTTCAGCTGAGAACAGATCGCCTCACACATGCGAAGGAGTGCCACCGGGGAATGCCCCGTCTGTGCCAGCATGGTCAGGGACTCCTGGAGGATCTCCTGGGCATACCGGTGGGCGGCCTCTGCATTCAGGAAGCCGCCGTCATTCTGACTCGGTGCCGGCTGCTGCATGGTCAGAGCGCTCCCGTACGAGGGAGGCTGCGGGGTCGGCGCGCAGGTCGTTCTTGCCGCTTGGGGCTAGGCGGAACCGGCGCCTGGTAAAACTGCAAGCCGACGGAGAAGCGCAGCGCATTGGCGGGGCGGGATGCGCCCTTCTTCACCCGCGCCGGGCGCCCCAGGGATTCCTCGGCACCCTCGAGAAACAGCTCAGCCTGCTCGATCAGCTCGGGGATCAGCACCCTTGCGGCGTAGGCGTCCAACTCGGCACAGACCACACGCTTGGCGAATCGGGGGTGTTCAGGGTGTTTGAGGTTGTAGAGCAACGTCTCCAGGTGCTCAGAGAGCTCTTCGCCAAAGGCCTGGATGCCTTCCTCGTCCCAACGCACATTGGTGCACGTGCGGCTGATGGCCTCGAGCGTACCGTCAGGGTGCTCACGCACGGCCTGCGAGCGCAGCAGTTCCTCCAGGATCGGCGCGCTATTGTGGGCGTCCCCGCTGTGCTGTTTGACGAGCGCCGCAAAAGAGCGGGTTGAGCCGCGCCGCGGCAGGCGAACGGGAGCCCCGGAATGGTCCCGGAACTTCGGGTCATTCCACCAGCCGAGCAGGACCCGCTCCGCCTGAACGCGTCCCTTAGGTTTGCGGGCAGGACCACCCCGGTCTTCGGTGAGTAGCGCTGCAATCTCCACCCGGCTAAGGCCCGTTGCGGCCGCCACCCGCGAGACATTGACGCGGCCGGAGCGGAAGTTGGCCGGATCCCGAAGCGCGGCTCTGACGTAGGCGCGGCGGGCGAGGGTGGTGAACTCGCCGACCCCTACCCGCGCGTCCAGCAGGAATTGCGCGAAAGGCTCCAGCAGCTGCAGTGTCGCGCCATTTACCGCCGTACGAATCGGACGGCTCATCGAGGATCCAATACGCAGTTGCGGATCTGGCTTGGCTCGCACATGGAAGACCTCGATTCAAAGGGGTTGCAGTGGCGCTGACTCCATGGTAATCCTTGTCAGACGAATTGCAAAAATTATCTTAAATGCAAAACCGAGGCGGGCAAGTGCAGGTTCATCGCAGGAGGTCAAAGATGCGCACTTCAGATGTTCGAGCCATGGAAGCGCGGCGGTACTGGCTCACGCGACAAATGATCCAGCACGGGGCGAAGCGCCATGCCGTCCGGGCCTTGATCGGTCTGCCTCCCCGGTCATTGCAGCTCTTCCGGGCTGATATGTTGCACCGCAGCTAGGTTTTTAAGCGTTCCAGGAGCAAACGGTGCGTGTCTCAGATGCACGATTCAGCCGCGACATACGGCGATATCAGCTGGCATGGCGAATGATTCAGCATGGCGTCCGTAATCGCGCGGTCCATCTTTGGACCGGCCTGTCGATGTACGGTATTCGCGCCCTCTACAAGGACTACGCAATGGCCGCAGGTGCAGCTCCGCCCCCGCGGGGTTCGCTTCCCTCCTCAGTCGCTTATTTCTGGGGAACGTTTCAGACCCGGACGGAGACCGCCCTATTGGCGGGCCTTCTCGAGTATTTCGAGGTCGTCCCCACGGACGGATCGGGGGTGGATGCGCTTCCGGGGTTGGCCCGGGGCGAGCGACTGTGCCGGGCGTATGAGGAGTTCAAGACGGCATGGCCTGCGGCACAGTCCACGCTCGAGCACGCGATGGTGCTCCTGGAGGAGTTGGTGAGGGGCCAGGAGATGGAGGCCGAGGTCTGCGGCAGCTGTTCGAGCTTGCTCGTGCGGGATCGGCTAAGCAGGGAAGCGGCTCACTGCGCATATTGCTTGATTGAGGCCTGGGGCGGCCGTCCGTTTGCCCTACGGCATCGGCGACTACCCGAGGCCAGCACCCCGGAAATTCCCGACAATGTCGTGCAAGGTCAATTGTTCTGAACTTATCCCGAAGCCCTCATTGCTTTCGACAGCATTAGGAGCGGATCGACCTTGAGGGCACGGGCGATGGCGATGAACTCGGCAACATCGACGCGGCGTTCGAGGGATTCCACGCGTTGCACCCAGTTCGAGGTCACTCGGAGTTTGGCCGCCAGCTGGCGCTGGGAAAGGTCGGCCTCCTTTCGAGTGGCTGCAATGACGGAGGCGATAGCGCGCTGCTGGCTCGGATACTTCACTCGGCACAACCCTTCAGGATCCAAAGGGTGCTTCGAATACCGTATCAACCCGTGTGGTACGAAATTCTCATCAGTGATAGCATCCAGTACGTTCCTGGGAGACCTGGACTCCTATTGCTAGGGCAGAGGAGTGGTCTGCAATGCGCGTAGACGCCAATTCGCGTGATTTCTCGTACCGCACCACGTTCCGCGGCCTGCTGGTGCGGGCGGCGTCAGCCTTGCTGGGGGTCGTGCGATTCGCCCTGTTTGCGGTCCTTGGGGCGCTGGAGCCCTTCGTGAGACTCGTCCTGGTCCTCATGGGATTCCTTGGACTCACGGCGTGCGTCATTTATCGGCTGCTGTTGCACGATCCCCGCTTCCCGCTTGCCACGATGCTCACGCTATCCGTGGGGTTTTGCGTTGTGGCTGCGCTCTACCGGGCGCTCGTTCAATGGCTGTCCGACGAAACGGGTTAGACGTGGGTATGAATCCTGCGCCGCGAAAATACGTGGACGATCTGCGCACCTGGGATCTTCCCCGGCTCGAGGATCTCGAATACCGCCTGACCGAGGAGTTTGAGCCCAGGGCGCAGGTGGTCTTCTTTGATCGGAAGGAGGGGACCCTTATCCGCCGGGAGTTTCTGCAGCGACTCCGAGAACTCGCCGGCGTGGCGGTCAATGAGACGCTCGAATATTGGCTCCGCGGGCTGACAGACGGCCTCAATGGTCGGTATCCAGACTTGAATGTTGAGTTGCCATACCTGGAGCTTGGAGAAGAGGTCGATCCCCTAACGCTTGCCTACTGCGTGGACAACGCGGACGGGAGCCGAACCGAGTTATTGCGCGTGTCTCTGAAAGCTATTGTCGAGCGCGCGACGGGCGGGCGCACTGATGTAAGTGGCCTTCGTTTGCGCAGATTGAGCATTGCCCTGGGGGCACTCGCCCGGTCTGTGGACAGCCCTAAGGCCTAAGCCGGACCGGACCGGGCACCAATAAGCTGCTCAATGTCCCAGAGCAGTTCCAGAATATCGACGAATCCAAGAAATTCGCCGAAGCAGCCCTTGCCGTAGAGAGGGTTGCTCTTTCCTTTTTTCGCGTCGTCAATTCTTGCTGTTCGCCACGCCGCTGCCGTGCAGGGCTCTCTGCTGCTGAAATTGAACACATTCCCGTGCGAACTGGCATTCCGGACATGCCTAAAGAACTCAAAGGCCGGACTGTGATCCTGGTATTCCTCTGCCACCGCATAGGCGGTATTCGCGAGCATCACACAGAGACTGGTGCAGTAGGAATCGTGTGCCAGATGTCCACGGACGGCCTCCTGATGAACCTCGAATGGTGAGATCTCACGGTCTGGCGTAAGCACGCCTGACAGCATGATGCGGTCATCCGCTGACCATTTCAGCGGGTTAGACGGATCGATGATGCTGGGAAGGCCGGCAATGGCCACGAGGAAGCTGCCCACGTAAGGGTAAAAGGGCCCCTCCTTATGAAACTGAAGTTGGCAGGGTAGGTGCGGGCTCTCTGAAGTCAGCATGGACGGCCCTCGAGGGTTGAGTGGTTTTGGGGCTGCGTCGACCTTAGTACGTCCAATCTGGACCGTGCAACATGCGCAAATGACGAAGTTCGCACGCTTCGTCCCTCCTCGTGCAACACCTTCGCATGATTCCATAGCCTCCGATGCAGTGCCCCTCATCTCACGCAACCGGATGCAACGGTTTGCAACATGGATGCAGGGGAATAGGGCAACGATACGCGGAGGGTGTTTCGATGATGCGGAAAGACTCGGTTGCATTTGCTTGCGTGGCGCTTCTGGCGCTGCTCAGCGTAGGTCTGCCGGACTTGGCGTTGGCCCAGGCGGCATCGCCGTTCTTAACGGGAGCCACCGCCCTCCAGTCCAACATCCTCGCCTGGCTCACGCCCGTGGCGGTGATCCTTGTGATGGTGCTCGGTGGCATGGCGATGGCCAACCGAATTTCCTGGGGCTGGTGTATCGCCGCGATTTTGGGAATTGCGATTTCCTTCGGATCCACCCAGATCGTCACCTGGATCCGTGGGATGTTCGGGGTCTAGCGCGATGGCATCTGCTAACCCAGGCGTTACGGTGGATCCGCTCTTCGTCGGGGCCACCCGGCCTCCGATGCGTTGGGGGGTGACTTACTCAGCGCTCCTAGTCAATGGGGTCTGCACGCTGGAGATCTTCCTTCTGACGAAGAATCTCCTGACCCTCGGAATCGGGCTTCCTATCCACGGCGTGTGTGCGCTCCTGTGCGCCCGGGATGCCCGGTTCTTCGATCTGGCACTGCTCTGGGGCAGAACCCGAATCCCGGCGCTCCTCGCGAATGCCCGTTTCTGGAAGTCCAGTAGTTACTCCCCACTGGCCCTGGAGCTTCCAGACATTCGCGGGCGGCGCCGGACCCGTATGGATCTTGTGCCGGCCTGTGTCTGGAGCGCGCGGCGATGAGTAGCGGGGCATCTATTGCGCGGGCCCGCCGGGAGATCTCCCCGGTTGAGCGGATTCCGTACGTCGCCCACGTCTCCCCAATCCTGATGCGCACTGTTGCCGGGGACTACGTGCAGGTGATGCGCGTGGCCGGAGGTAGCTTTGAGTGCGCGGACGATGAGACCTTAAATTCCTGGCACGAGCGGTTGAATGTGCTCTGGCGAAACATCGCCAGCCCCCAGGTGGCGCTGTGGACGCACCTGGTTCGTCGGCGGGAGCGCGTGAGCCCCGGACGCAAGTCCGGGGATTTTTCCGGCACCCTCGAGCACAAGTACCGCCAGCAACTCTCCCAGCGCCGACTGCTGGTCAACGAGCTGTACCTGAGCACTGTCTATCGGCCGACTGCGGGCCTGGCAACGGGACTTGCGGCACAGCTTCTCAAGCGCACGCGGCCGAAGGAATCCGCGCTCGAACTCGCTGACGCGCTGGATGCGTGCGAGAAACTGCGCGAAGCGGTGCGGGTCTCGCTCGCACGCTACGAGCCGGAGGTACTCACGGTCTACGAGCGGGCAGGGCGGGTGTATTCGGGGCCGCTTAACTTATTTTCCACTCTTATAAATGGGGAGACCCGGGAAGTCCCGTTACCTCGGGCGCCCCTGAACGAGGTTCTGGCCACCGGGCGCGTGTCCTTCGGAACCGAAGCACTTGAATACCGCTTGCCGATCGGTACCCGGTCCGGCGCGATCTTAGGGATCAAGGAGTATCCGACGCCGACGCACGTCGGGATGTTCAACGCGCTCCTGTCGGCACCGTTTCCATTGGTGCTTACCCAGTCGTTCGCCTTTCTGAGCAAGCCTGCCGGGCAGGCGCTCCTGCAGCGCCAGTTCAACCGCATGGTGAACGCCGGGGACTTCGCCGTTTCCCAGGCCGAAGAGCTTAAAGATGCCCTCGATGCGCTTACCAGCAACGAATTCGTCATGGGAGACCATCACTTCTCCCTGCAGGTCCTCAGCGATGACCCGAGCCCGGGTGAAGGCGTTGATCCGGGTGCCGACACCGAAGAGGCGCGCGAGCGACGCTCTCGTGCCTTGAACGACGGCATCGCACTCGCGCGCGCACGTCTTGCGGACACCGGAATGACCGTTGCGCGCGAAGACATGGCACTCGAAGCGGCCTTCTGGGCGCAGCTTCCGGGCAACTTTTCCCTGCGTACCCGAAAGGCTGCGATCACGTCGCGGAACTTTGCAGGCATGGTGCCATTTCATAACTATCCGGCTGGCCGTGCCCGGGACAATCACTGGGGGGATGCGCTCACGGTACTGGTCACGAGCGCACGCTCGCCATACCACTTCTCACTCCATGCCAGTGACCCGACCGATCCGGACGGAGGCTCGCGCAAGGACACGGGACACACCCTGATCTGTGGGCCCACCGGTTCGGGGAAGACAGTATTTATTGGGTTTCTGGTCGCCCTCTTGCAGCAGCAGGGCGCCAGCCAGGTGATCTTCGACAAGGATCGGGGGCTTGAGATCCTGATTCGTGCGATGGGCGGAGAGTATTGCCCGCTTCGAAACGGCGAGCGCACGGGATTCAATCCGCTGCGGCTCCAGCCTTCGCCCCTAAATGTCGAATTCCTGAAGGCCTGGCTGCGTACCTTAGTGCGTCCGGCGGCAGGGGTGCTCTCGGTGCGCCAGGAGGCGGACCTGGATCTGGCACTCAAGGGCACGCTCGCCCTGCAGCCCGAAGCTCGCCGGCTCTCGCGCCTGCTGGAGTTTCTCGATTCGACCGACAATGAGGGCCTGTTTCCTCGCCTTGCGCCCTGGTGTGCCAGTGTCCGCGGGGACTACGCCTGGGTCTTCGACAACCCGCATGATTCGGTCGTTCCGAGACTGTCACGTCACGCCCTGATGGGCTTTGACGTGACGGACTTCCTGGATCATCCCGTCTGCCGGACCCCAATCACGCTGTATCTCTTTCACCTGGTCCGCCAGCTATTGGATGGCCGGCGGCTGGTGTGCTGGATGGACGAGTTCTGGCGATTACTCGCCGACCCCGCGTTCGAGCATTTCGCGAAGGATGGCCCAAAGACCTGGCGGAAGCTCAATGGCGTCATGGCGCTCGCCACCCAGAGCGCAAACGATGTGTTGGCCAGCCCTATCAGCCGGACGCTGATCGAGCAGACCCCAACCAAGATCTTCTTCCCCAATGCCGATGCCTACGCGCAGGACTACCGGGAAGGCTTTGGACTTACTGAACGTGAGTTCCACCTGATCAAAAACGAACTGGAGCCGGGCTCGCGGCGGTTTCTGGTCCGACAGGGACACCAAAGCATCGTGTGCGAGCTGGATCTCAAGGGCTTCGATGCGGAGCTTGCCGTGATTTCCGGCCGCCGCACCAACGTCGATCTCGTCCACTCGCTCATGGCCCAGTTTGGATCCGACCCACACAGCTGGCTGCCGAAGTTCACTGGGCAGTTCCACATTCGCTGATTCAAGGAGTACTCCTATGCCGAAGATCTTCATCTCATTGCTGGCCTCATTTGCGCTCTTTGCCCTCGGTGGCTTACGTCCTGCGCGCGCGCAATTTGCAGTTATCGATGTGGCTTCCATCGCCCAACTGGTACAGGAGGTGAGCGAGCTTGAGCAGCAAGTCCAGACCGCCCGCAGCCAGCTTTCCCAGGCACAGGCCGAGTACAGCTCCATCACCGGCACGCGCGGCATGCAGCAGCTGCTCTCCGGAACCAACCGAAACTATTTGCCAACGGACTGGGGCCAGATCTCGCAGGCGCTGGGCGGAGCGGGCATTTACCCGGCTCTGAGCGCGGATTTGAGCTCCCTCATCCGGGGCAATGCGATCCTCACGCCCATCCAGGTGAGCCGCCTTAGCCCGCTGCAGCAGGGTCAGTTGCTGGCCGCTCGTCAGTCCCCGGCGCTGATGCAGGCGTTGTCCCGGTCTGCGCTCGCAAATTCAAGTGACCGATTCGCTTCCCTCGATCAGTTGATCGGTGCGATCGGGAGTGCAAGCGACCAGAAGGGCGCGCTGGACCTAGGCACCCGCATCGCGGCTGAGGAAGCCATGCTCCAGAACGAGAACACCAAGCTACAGGGCCTGTATCAGCTGGCCCAGTCCCAGGAGTTGGCACGGCGCCAGCAGGTGAAAGAGCAGGCGATCGCCGACCAGGGCTCGCTGCGGCAGTTGCCCAGCCTCGGTCTGTAGCCCTTAACGGCCTCTGAAGGGAGCGACGAATGGGCTTCTTTGCCGAGTTCAATACCTGGCTAAACACCGTGCTGACCGGCTACATCGCGGACAACACGGCCCGGATCGCCGCCGCGCTCGAGCCTGCCATCGTGACGCTGGCGGTCATCTACGTCATGGTCTGGGGTTACCTGCAGCTGACCGGGCAGATCCAGGAGCCGTTCATCGCGGGGGCAAAGAAGCTGATCGTGCTGGCCGTCGTCCTGGGCTGTGCGGTGAACCTGTGGCTCTACAACGCCCTCATTGTCGACACGTTCTTCAATGCCCCGGCGCAGCTCGGTGCTCAGATCGTCGGAGCGTACGACCCGGTAAACATCATCGACCAGATTTTCTACAGGGGGTCGGATACCGCGAACCTTTTGTTCCAGAAGGCCGGTCTCTTCGACGGCAACTTCGGGTACTACCTGGCAGGGTTTGCCGTGGATGCCGTCATCATCGTGACGGGCATCTACGCAGTCTTCCTGCTCACCCTGTCGCGAATCGCGCTCTCGGTGCTCCTGGCGATTGGACCACTGTTCATTGGGCTTCTCTTCTTTGAATCGACCAAGCGGTTCTTCGAGTCCTGGCTTGCGCAGCTCGCCAACTACGCCTTGATCAGCATCCTCACCGTCCTGGTCGCTGCTCTCATGCTGCATGTGGTTGACGTCGCAGCCCAGCAAGCCGTGAACACCGGCGGCGGGATCCAGATCGCGCATGCCGTGCGGGTGTGCATGGCCGCCGGACTGACCTTCCTTGTGATGCGCCAGGTGATGCCGATGGCTGCAGGGCTTGCCAGTGGACTGTCCTTGAGTAGCTTCGGGCTCGTCAGCGCAGCCTTGGCATGGGGCTTTGGCGGGGCGGTACGCGGCAGCAAGAACTTTGGTCGGGGCCTTTTTGATCGCTCCAGCCACCGCTGGGACCCCGTCACTCGTCAGGCCGGGTACGCCACGCGTCGTGCGCTCGTGCGGCTGGCATCCACACCCTGGCGTGAGAACTCAATCCGGAGAAACGCATGAATCGACATCTCGCCACAAGTTCTATCCTGGCTCTGATCCTCTTCGCGCTCGTGGCCTGCACGGCCCACCCAAAGCGGGTGGACTGCGAGGCCCATCTGCAGCCGATCAATGCCGCTCCGGCGCCAAATAACCCGGAGTCGGCCCGATGAAAGCGGCACAGGCGGGCCTCGAGCCGTACTTCAGGGAGGCAATCCAGTGGGACGCGGATCGGCGGGCTCAGGGACGGCGGATCGTAAAGCTTTCCTTGGGTGTCGCCGGCGCCGGCTGGCTAGCAGTTCTCGCGCTTGCCGGTGCGCTCATCATCCTGATGCCTCTGAAGCGTGTCGATCCATTCGTGGTGCGGGTGGACAACGCTACCGGCGTGGTGGACGTAGTTCCGGTGTATGCGGGAACTTCCGCGATGCCGGAAGCCATTACGCGATACTTGCTGTCCCACTACGTCACGGTCTGCGAGCGGTTCAACTTTGCTACCGCCGAGAGTGACTACGAAGAGTGTGGGGCCTTCCATACCGCGCAGCGCAACCAAGCCTGGTATGCGCTCTGGAATCCCAATAACGCCAGTTCGCCGCTGAATACCTACAAGGATGGAACTGTGATCCGCGCCGAGGTCACCTCGGTCAGCTTCTTCAAGCGCGGAAACGGAGTAGGGGACCTGGCGCAGGTACGATACGCGAAGGCCAAGCGCTCGGCCGGGGCGCCGCTCGATGCCGTGACCCACTGGATCGCGACAATTCAGTACGCCTACACCGAGCCGTCCAAGGACACCCGCATGCGCGGCTGGAATCCGCTCGGATTCAAGATCGTGGATTTTCGCCCCGAACCGGAAGTTCTCAACGAAGAGCCGCAAGGCACCTCCGTTGCTGCCAACACTGCACCGCGGAAGGACTCAACGCCATGAAATGCCAACTTGCAGTCATTGGGATTCTCTGCGCGGGCACCGCGCTGGCAGAAACGAACCCCGAACCTGGCTTGCTAGATTCGCGCGTGCGCTCGGCACCCTACAGCGCCGATGAGGTGTATCGGCTGGCAGGTTTCGTGGGTTACCAGACGGACCTTGAGTTCGAGGCAGGCGAGAACTTCGTTGGCTTGGGCGCCGGCGACATCGAAGGCCTTTCCTTCGTTGCCGCCGAGAACCATCTGTTCCTGAAGCCCAAGGCGGCCAAGGTCGGGACCAACCTCACGATCCTTACCAATCGCCGCACGTACCAGCTGGACTATGCCGCGAGTGTTCAGCGCCCCGATGCGTCCGAGCCGGTGACCTATGTCCTCAGGTTCACCTATCCGCCAGCAAGCGGCGCGACGGAAGCTGCGGTGCACGAGCTCGACAAGCCGACATCCCGGCCCAAGAACATCGACTACTGGTTCTGCGGCGATCCGACCCTGAAGCCTACCGCCGCGTTCGATGATGGCGTGCACACCCGAATCACCTTCGCGCCCAAGGCCGAGCAGCCCGCGATCTTCGTGCTGAACGAGGACGGGAGCGAATCACTCCTGAATTTCAGCATGGAGGAGCGCGATGTGATCGTCCATCGGGTCGCCCGTCGGCTGATTCTGCGTCGCGGCAATCTCGCCGCCTGCATCGTGAACAAGGGCTTTACTGGCTCCGGCGATGCCCTGAAGTCTCGTACCGTCGCCGGCGGCATCGAGCGCACGACCAAGGGGGAACGCCCGTGAAATTCTTCAAACGACCCGAGGCGGAGGCCTCGGTGGCGGCCGATGAGCCGGCGGAATCTTCGGACGCCATTGCAGGAGACCGGGGCATTCCCCAAATCGATCGCGCACGATCCGTCCAGTCGCGCCTCTCAAGTTTCCTCGCTTTCGGCCTCATGTGCGCCCTTGGCTTGGGGTTTCTCACCTGGTACTACGCTCGGGCGCTGGCGCGCCCGGCGCAGGCACACCAGGCCGCCCAGGCGGCCGCCCGCACGCACGCGCAGGGAGAGATGGACCTGCCGTCCATTGGGCGCGTGTCAGTACCGGTCATGCAAAAGGCTGCGCCACCGGCACCTGCGCCGGTCGCGCCCGAGGCGCTGCCGTCCGCCGCAATGGAGCGGGCCCTGGGACCTGCGCCGCCGGTGCCCGTACCCGGCATGACTGCCGTCGCCATGCCGATGGGGACTCCGTATGCGACTCCGCCGGAAGTCCCCCAGAAGAGTGCGGGTGAGGTCGCATTCGAGCGCCGCCTCGCAGGCCCGGCCTTCTCGCGGAGTGCCTCGGACGGCGCAGCACCGCCGGCGGCTGCTGTCTCGATGGGCAGCGGATCGCCGGGGAGTGTCGCAGGCCCAGAGCCCATCGATCCGTTGCAAGCGCTCCTGAAACCCACCCTCACCCCGGCGGTGGCGCCCTCGCTGCTGCCCACCCGACGCTTTCTCTTAGCCAAGGGCGCCTTCATCGACTGCACACTCGAGACGGCGATCGACTCGACGCTCCCGGGCATGACGACCTGCATTACTGCGACCGACACCTTCGGTGCGGATGGCAGCATCGTCCTCGTGGAGCGGGGCACGAAGCTGGTCGGTGAGACCCGGGGCCAGGTAGCGCAGGGAACCTCCCGGATCTTCGTGCTCTGGACTGAAGCACGCACGCCGACCGGCGTGGTGGTGCCACTGAGTTCTCCAGGCACCGATGAACTCGGGCGCTCTGGGCTCACCGGCACTGTAGACAACCACTTCTGGGACCGCTTCGGGGCCGCAATCCTCATGACAGTCGTCAACGGCGCCGTGCAGGGGGCGGTCAATTCCCGAAGCAATGGCGGATCGGTCGTCATCAGTCCCACGACCTCGACCGATATCATGACGGAGATCCTCCGAAACACCATCGCCATTCCTCCGACGGTGACCAAGGACCAGGGGGACCGAATCCAGGTATTCGTCGCGCGCGATGTGGACTTTCGGTCCGTGTACGCGCTCAGGGTAGCGAGTATGAGCGCCCAGGCGGCCGCGCAATGAACGCGGAAGCTGAAGCACGCGACCCGCCCTCGACCTCGGCACTGGAGCTGAACCTGCGAGCCCTCCGGCCGATTCTGAGTGATCCGGAGGTCACCGAGGTGTGCATCAACCGCCCGCACGAGGCGTACGTGGAGACCCATCGCGGCTGGCAGCGTCAGGAGCTGCCGTTTGCAGACTTTGAGTGGTGTCGGCGCCTTGCGAAGTTGGTCGCCAATTCCACCCGCCAGCGCATTGACGAGGCCTCTCCGCTACTCTCAGCCTCACTTCCTTCCGGGGAGCGTGTCCAGATCGTGCTACCGCCGGCGACCAGTCGGGGTACGGTGGCACTCACGTTCCGAAGGCCTTCGGATGAGGTGTGGACGGTGGAGGAACTGGCGCGACGGGGGATCTTCCGCGCCACGCGCAGGGCAACGGCTGAGCTGGACGAGACCGAGCGGCAGCTGCTGAGCCTTCTCAAGACCTCGAACTACGAGGCGTTCATGCGTCTTGCAGTTGCTGCCCGCAAGAACATCCTGGTCTCAGGGCCCACCGGCTCCGGCAAGACCACCTGGACCAAGGCCCTGATCCGGGAGATTCCGGGCACGGAACGTCTGATCACGATCGAGGATGCCCGGGAGCTCGTTCTCGATGGGCATCCCAACCATGTGCGGCTCTTTTACTCCAAGGACGACCAGGGCCTGGCACGCGTGACCCCCAAGCAGCTGCTCGAGTCGTGCCTGCGCATGAAGCCGGACCGGATCCTGCTGGCAGAGCTGCGCGCCGAAGAGGCCTTCGACTACCTGCGGAACGTGAACTCGGGTCACCCCGGTTCAATTACTAGCATCCACGCCGGCAGCTGTGAGCTTGCCTTCGAGCAGCTGGTGCTTCTGGTCAAGCAGAGCGCTGGCGGCCGCGAGCTTGCGAGGTCGGACATCAAGAGCCTTCTGTACCTGCTGGTTGACGTGGTCATTCAGTTCGGGGTCGAGCGCCATGAGCGCTTCATCCGGGAGATCTGGTACCAGCCCGAGCGTCGGCGCTCAGGCCTGGTTGAAGGCGCCGCGCGTGCTTGACCGCATACTCGCCCGGGGCGCGCTGATGTTCTTGGTGCCGCTGGCCCTGAGTGGGTATCTGGCCGGGGCACTCTTCCTGGTCTCGATCCATCTGGATCCCCGAACGGCAAGTCCCCTCACCATCGTACGGTACGGTTACTACTACCGTGACCGACCGGAGATCTGGCGCCGAGTGGTGCTCTCATCCGGTGCTGCCGGCGTCGCAGTCGTAGGATGTCTGGCTTTGATCCTGTCGCCACGGCGACGCTCACTGCATGGCGATGCGCGGTTTGCCGCGCGTACCGAGATTGCGAAGGCGGGACTCCTCGGGCGCCGCGGCATCATCATCGGGCAGTACGGACGCAGGTTCCTGCGTCTCCCGGGTCAGCAGGGCGTGGCTCTCGCCGCGCCCCCGCGGGCGGGGAAGGGGACGGGTGTGGTCATTCCCAACGCCCTCACGTGGCCCGGATCCCTCGTGTGTGTCGACATCAAGCGCGAGAACTGGAAGGTTACCGCCGGCGCTCGGGCACGATCCAAGCAGAAGTGCTACCTCTTCGATCCCTTTGCAGAAGACGGTCGTACCGCGCGGTGGAACCCGTTTTCGTATGTCTCGCCAGACCCCGGTCGACGGCTGAACGATCTTCAGCGCATTGCCGAGATGCTCTATCCGGATCCGTTGAGCGGGGATCCGTTCTGGACCGCCTCGGCCCGCTCACTCTTCCTAGGGATAGCGCTGTACCTGTTCGAGACACCTTCGTTACCAAAGACGATCGGCGAAGTGCTGCGCCAGGGAATGGCGAGCGATAACGAGGGCTTTGGCGAGCACTGGCGGCGACTCATCGCAGGCCGCAACAGCCACGAGCGGCCGCTCTCACCCGAATGTGTCCGCTCGCTCTATGACGTCATTGATCTGGCCCCCACCACCGCAAGCTCCATCCGCAAGACCTTCACCAGTCGCCTGGACCTGTGGCTGAACCCCATCCTGGATGCAGCAACTTCCGGTAACGACTTCAACTTGCGCGAGCTGCGCTCCAAGCGCATGTCGATCTACGTGGGCGTCAATCCCGATGACCTGCATCGGTTGCGTCCGGTGCTGAATCTCTTCTTCCAACAGGCGATCGGTCTTCAGACGCGTGAGCTGCCTGAGCACAACAGGAAGCTCAAGTACCAGGTGATGATGCTGCTGGATGAGTTCACAGCCCTGGGACGCATTCCGATCATCGCCGAGGCGATCAGCTACCTTCCCGGGTACAACGTGCGCGTCGTGCTCGTCATCCAGACCCCCGCCCAGCTGCGCGAGGTCTATGGCATGCATAACGCCGAAGTTATGCTGAAAAGCCTGGCTACGCGCATTGTCTTTGCGCCGAAGGACTACGCGGACGCACGCGAGATCTCCGATGAGCTGGGATTCACGACCGAGCGCGTGCGCTCGGTATCGAGTCCCGTGGGGATGGCTTCCGATCGGCGTGGGACGCGCGCCCGCAGCCAGACGGTCAGCCAGCAACGCCGAGCGCTTCTTCTACCCCAGGAGGTCAAGGAACTCAGCTCCCAGGAGGCGCTCGTGTTCTATGAGGGCTTACGGCCCATCCGCTGCCGGAAAGTGCGCTACTTCGCCGACTGGCGCTTGCGATGGCGGGTCCGCAGTGCCCCAGCCGTACCCTTGCCGCCGGGCTCCCGTACCGAGAGCGCAAGAACGACCCTGAAGCAAGCGCCCGTGGACGCTGCCCCGCCAGAGGGAGCGCGCCCCGTGCCCGCACAGGTTCAGGAGAAGGAGATGCAGCACGCTGGAACTCTTGAAGACATCGAGGTCATCGACACCCTCGAAGCGCCCCACTACGTCAAGCCCATTCCCGTGGTCACGCCGCCCGAATCTCAAGGACCATGCCCCCTCGAGGAAATGGATGCGATGGGAGATCAGTTCGTCAATGCGTTGAAACGCGAGCGGGAGCAGGTCCATGGCCGATGATCCGGATGACTCCGAGAGGGTGGGCGCGACTACCACGCGACGTAATTCCTCGCGTGAGCCCCATGAGAACTCGATCTCGCTCGGTCGGCGGTCGCGCCGGCCGCCGGCGCGACCGGAAGCGACCCAGGAAGCGGTGCGTACGTCATCGGAGGATCCGGCGCCTTCAAAAGTGCCTGACGGCGGCCCCTCGAGACGCAACCAAACCGATCCTTGGACAGTTCCGGAGAGCGTGCGCGATCGGTTCATCCAGGAGGGCAATCGGTTCTACTTCCGAGACGGTCACGAGGCATTCAAGGACCGGGGACGCAAGCTCACGACCGCAAGTGAGAACACCCAGGTGGTCTCAAGCCTCGTTGATATCGCCCGCTCGCGTGGTTGGAGCGAGGTCTCGGTGACCGGGACTGAGGTGTTCCGACGCGAGGTCTGGCAGCAGGCGCGTCTGGCCGGTCTTGAAGTCCGCGGCTACCACGCCTCCGATGCCGAGCGCACACAGCTTGTGCGAGCGCTCGCGCGCCGACGCGAGGCGGCCCCGGAAGTGACGGATTCGATTTCACCCGAGGCGCCTCGAGGCGCTCCGCAGGCTCCCGAGCGTGACCCTAAAAGAGAACCGATCCGGGGCAAGCTTGTGGATCACGGGCGGGATTTCTACCGGCATGATCCGAATGAAGCCCCGTCCTACTTCGTGCGCCTGCAAACCCCTAAAGGGCCCCGGGAGGTGTGGGGTAAGGACATTGAGCGTGCCGTGGCGCAGTCCCTCTCCCAGCCCAAGGAAGGGGATGACGTGGTTCTCCAGCGCGTGGGGTCCGATGCGGTGACCGTGCGCCGGCAGATCAGAGACGAGGAGGGTGCCTTGCGCGAGGCACCGCTTGCAACGGCTCGCAATCGCTGGGCGCTTGAGACCGAGGAGTTTCTGAACCAGCGCGGCACCGCCGCCCGGGTCGTGCGCGACAGCGCCGTCAAGGCCAAGGACGCCGTGCGGCAACACCCGGAACTGGCCGGCACCTACCTCAACCTGCGCGCGGCGCAGATTGCCGCCCGAGTGTTCCGGGATCCGCAAGACCAGCGACAGTTCGTCGAGCGGGTCCGCTTAGGTCTTGCACGCGATATCGAGCGCGGAGAGCCCCTACAGCCGGTCTATCTGCGAGGACCTGCCCGAACCCGCCGACCGCCAGAACGGCAGCGGGATGAGCTCACACGCTAAAGTGGAAGGCGGTGCTGACGTGTCCCCGAGGGACACCGGCAACGGGGTGTTGCGGCCATCCAGTAGTGCCATCATTCGACTACTGGACGCGCGTGTTGCAATTCGATGCGTTCGGTTGCCGGTCGTTTCAGACCCGGCCGTGCGCGCCGGACCTGCAACAAGTGCTACGAGAGAACCTCGACCCACTGGGCGCTTCCGAGTGTCCGTGGCCTCGCGGCATCTGTCCCCGGATGCCTGCTGATGCCTACATCTCCTGTCGGGTGACCGCGGACGTGAAGTCCCGGCTGCGCGAGCTTGCCGTGCAGGAAGGTCTGACCGAATCGCAGCTCATCAAACGCCTGGTGAGTTCCGGTCTCCCCACAACGACCGTACCGCCACCACCCCCGGCACCTCACGGCGCTGTGCGGGGAACCCGCACCTGGCGCCTGTGCGTGCGCCTGCCAGGGGCCGACCGCAAGCTCCTACGCGAGCGGGCGAGTGGCCGGGGGTTGAGTGCTTCGACTTATGCCGCTCACATGATTCGGGTTCACCTGCAGGGTGGGAATCCCTTGCCAAAGGCTGAGTATCTCGCTTTGCGCCAGGCGGTTCTGGAGATGAGCGCGATCGGGCGCAACCTCAATCAGGTCGCGCGGGTGTTGCAACAGGAAGGCCGCGCGAACGTCCCCGGACGGGCCGAAGTGCAGACAATGCTTAAGATCGCCACGGGGCTCAAAGATCACTTCCGGTCTCTGCTGGCGGCGAATGAGCGTGCCTGGCGGGAGTGGTAAATGACCCCCTCTGTAGTCAAGCTGGCCGGGATCGGAAGTCCGCTGCTGGAGATCTTCAGCCACGCACGCCGTGGACCGGGCCGGCGCGATCGATTCTCGAGCGCCCAAGTTGCACTCATCGCTCGCACGGTGCATCGGGCACCGGAAGTCATGGTGAAAGTCCTCACCCGGGGTGGCCAGGATGCGCGCGCCGTCGGGCGACACTTCGACTATCTGAGTCGCGACGGAGATCTGAAACTGGAGACCGACGAGGGCCCCCACCTTCAGGGTAAGGGGGCGGCCAAAGCGCTGGTGGAGGACTGGGATCTCGCCCTCGACCAGGAGCGCCGCACGGCGGCGTTGCCGCAGCCCGGACAGCGACGCACTCCGAAGCTGGTTCACAAGCTGATTTTCTCCATGCCACCCGGGACCGCACCGGACAAGGTGCTTGAGGCGGTACGGACGCTCGCACGCGAGCAGTTTGCGCTCAAGCACCGCTATGCGCTCGTGCTACATACCGATGAGCCGCACCCGCACGTCCACGTCGTCGTCAAAGCCATGGGCGAGGACGGAACGCGGCTCAACATCCGTAAGGAGACCTTGCGGACCTGGCGGAGGGAGTTCGCGCGTCACCTCAGGGCACAAGGGATTGCAGCCAATGCCACCGAACGTACCGCACGGGGCAATACGCGGATTCCCAAGATCGATCCGATCTACCGCGCGCATCAGCGCGGTAGCTCAACACACTTCGAGACGCGCGAGCGGGCGATTCGGGCCGAAATGGCCCGGGGAGGGCTCCAGCCGGATACTGCCTTGGGCGCCCTTCGACAGACCCGGCGCGAAGTGCTCCGGGGCTGGGAAGATGTGGCAAGTACGCTCGAGGAACAGCGCGAGCTGGAACTTGCTGCAGCCGTTCGACGGTTCGCACGGCAGATGCCGGCACCGGTCACCGACCGGGATCGTTTGGCCGCTGAGCTTCAGGACCGGCCGGCGCGAACTCCAAAGGATCCGGAGCGGGTGCGCTGAATGGCGATCCAGAGGTGCGGGTTGACCAACGGGACGTCAAGAACGCGCGCCTGGCAGATGCTTGGGCGGTGCGTTGCGGATGACGGCGCGCGCGTCGACTGAGACGCAAAGGCTAAACATCAGGACGTAGAGACACAGGCCCGTTTTCTGCATCAACGTGATCCGATCCCGGTCACAGACATCAAACAAGGAGAACGTAGGAGTAGAGCACAGGGTGTTGGGGCGGGCTTGCTGGATTCGCGCAGGGTATCACGCCGGTCTCGCCGTCAATGGCTGCGCGCGAGGACGCGCTTGCGTCCCTGCGGGCCGGCTTCGCCCATTGACCGCTGCGCTGCGGCGTGAGGCGCCCTGCGCGGGCAATCCCGCCCGTGCACATTGAGGGTCATGCTCATGACTACGCTCTATATCCGAAACGACGAGGGCTTTCGTATCGCTGAACCGGCTGAAATATTTGACCGGGCCCGCGCCCTTCTTGCGCAGCGTTATCGCGCTGGCTCTCCGGTTTTAAGTTCCCCGGCGCTTACGCGCGAATATCTGCGCTTACACATCGGTCCCAGCGACTACGAGCAGTTCGGTTGCCTTCATCTGGACTCCCGGCACCGGTTGATCGCCGCAGAGATCCTCTTCCGAGGAACGCTGGCGAACGCGTCGGTCTACCCGCGGGAGGTAGTCAAGGCGGCTCTCGCGAAGAACAGCGCGGCGCTGCTGCTTTTCCATAACCACCCCTCGGGTATTGCCGAGCCGAGCAGCGCGGACGAGATGATTACTTCGCGGCTGAAGGAATAATGTGCAGCTGCACATAACTCGGCTTATGGGCAGAAGCTCGTAATGCTCAGTAAGGAATTAGCGGCCGGGGTTATCGGGTCCGCAGGCCGCTTTTGCTGAGCATTATTTGGGGTTGCCCGACAGCGCTTGGATGAGAGGGCAGGACGGGGTCTTGCGGTTATCGCATCTTCGGATCGTCTCGGTGAGTACCCGCTCCATGCGCCGCAGGTCGCGCAGGCGAGTGCGGACGGCGGCCAGGTGGCCGGCGGCGAGCCTTTGAGCTTCGGTGCACGAATGTGCATCCGGGTTCGACGACACGGCGAGCAGCGCTTTGATCTCATCGAGTGAGAACCCCAGGTCGCGCGAACGCATGACGAAGTTCAGGCGCGCGACATCCGCGCTGGAGAAGGTGCGGTAACGGCCTCGTCGCTGGGCGCGAGGGAGCAGGCGCACGCGTTCGTAGTAGCGGATGGTCTCGATGTGGCAGCCGGTGCGCTGCGAGAGCTCACCGATCAATAGGGCGGGGGGTTCCATGGGTGGCGATGTCCGAGGCTTGAGTCTGTAGTGACTACAGACGATAGACTTGGGGTTAAGCGCTTGACAAGAGGTCCTGCCATGAATGTCGCTCCCCGCCCATCGCGCAGTAAGCCCCGTGGAACCGGCGCCGTCGTGCTGACGGCGGGGGGTCTGCTGGCCGGGTTCGCCGCGGCCGCGTGCTGTGCACTGCCGTTGCTCCTGGGAGCGCTGGGGCTGGGGAGCGCCTGGTTGTTCGGCGTGGCAGCGGTGGCCGCGCCGCATCGGACCGGAATACTCATCGTGGGCGGCGCGGCCCTCGCGCTGGCGGCCGTGCTGTGGTGGCGCCAGCGCACGGCGGTGTGCGAGCCGGGGGCATGGTGTGCCAAACCGGGGGTCCGAGTCCTCACGCTCATCGGACTGGTGATCGGGGCGGCGCTGCTGGTGGCGGGGTATGTCTATGTCTGAGGCGAGGCTGGTGCTCGAATCGACCCTGACCTGCCCGGCCTGTGGGGCTGCGAAGCTCGAGACCATGCCGACCGATGCCTGCCAGTACTTCTACGAGTGCACCGGCTGCCACACGCTGCTGCGGCCAAAGGCCGGGGACTGCTGCGTGTTCTGCTCCTACGGATCGATCCCCTGTCCGCCGATCCAAGCGAGCGGCCAGGGCGCTTCCTGTTGCCGCTGAGGCGCGCGCGCCCTGCTCGGGGCGCGGACTTGGAGCGTAGGTTCCTTGGGCTCATCCCCCAAGGAGACTCCCCATGTCCCATACGGAACCTCGCTTCAGACCCTTACTCGCTCGAGTCCACGAGCACCTGCGCCAGGAGCGCTATAGCTTCGGCGTCATCTGGAATTACCCGGTCGCTGTGCGCCGCTTCCTTCGCGATCTGGAGCGTCGCCATCTTACGTTGGAGAACGTCACGCCGGCGGATGTCAGGCGCCACCTTGACGCTCTGAAACTCAAGCGCTACCGCGGAGCGTTCCCGGATCACTCGCGGCGCATGCACCGAGCGGCGATCCATATGTTGCTACGCCTTGAGCAAGGACGATGGCCACCCGCGCCGCCTGCCGCGACGGGGCACGAGCTGGCGATCGCAGAGATGGTGGCGACGTTCGATACCTGGATGCGGGAGCTTCGAGGGCTCGCTCCCAATACGCGACGGCATCGGCGATCCGAGCTGCGTCAGCTCCTGGAGTGGCTACACGATCGAAACAAGAGCGTTGCGGCCTTGACGATCGAAGATCTGGATGTCTATGTGGCAGAGCGGGCCGTCGCGATGCGCCGCAACTCCACGGCCGAAATGGTGGCGACGCTGCGCAGTGTGTTGCGGCACTTGCACGAGCGCGCGCTCATCACGCGCGATCTGGCGTGCTTGATGAAGGGTCCGACGATCTATGCTCTGGAGGGTATCCCCTCGGTGCTGCGTCCTGAGGACGTCCGGTGTGCTCTGGCGGCGCTCAAGGCGGATCGATCGGCGAGCGGTCGGCGCGACTATGCCATCTGGATGCTGCTCACGACGTATGGCTTGCGTGGCGGAGAAATCAAAGCGTTGCAGCTGCCCGATATCGACTGGCGGCATGGGCGGTTGCGGATCCGACACGGCAAAACCGGAACGTTCTCGGAACTGCCGCTGCTGCGTCAGCCTGCGAACGCGCTGCTCGATTACCTGCGCCACGGGCGGCCGGCGACGAGGGCTCGCACCGTGTTCTTGCGGGCTCAAGCTCCTTACCGGCCGCTCTCTGACGGCACGAACTTACACGGTGTGGTGAGCCGACGCTTGGCGGCGGTGGGCGTGAAACCGGCCGGCAAGCATGGCTCGCACGCCTTGCGGCATGCCCGTGCGGTGAGTCTGTTGCGCGGCGGTGTATCGCTGAAAGTGATCGGCGATGTGCTCGGCCACCGTTCGGCGCGCTCCACGGCCCCTTACCTCAAACTCGCCACCGATGATCTACGGTCCGTGGCGCTGGACTTGCCGGTCGAGGTGACGCCATGAGATCCGATGACATCGATCGCTTCCTCGCCAAGCTCGAGCTCGTTCACAAATCCCGCTACAGCTACGTCACGCCACTGCGTGCGTTCCGAGCGTTCGCGCAGGCGCACACGCGCAGCGGTGAAACCCTGTCGATCCGCACCGTCCGCGCCTGGCTCATCCGCGATGCGGCCCGATCGCCGTTCGCGAACGTCGTGAGCCGCGCCGGCATCATCGTGCGGTACCTCGACTGGCGAGCAAGAGGTGACGCCGCTGCGCATCCGCTCGCCGCGCTGAAGAAAGAATACGGCGGACATCTGATGAGCATCGTTCGTGCATTACTCCAAGAGGACTACAAGGCCGCGCTGGAGCGGCTGCGCCCGCTGCCCGCGTGGGGCAGTGTGCTCGGACTGCTCATGCGCGAGCATATCGCGCGCATGCGATCGCTCGGGTACCGCTATGAAACGCGCTCGCGCGAGCTGCGCCGCTTCGATCGGTTCCTGCAACGCCGGCCGGATCTGAGCAGGGCTCCACTCCGGGCCCTCATCGAGGCGTGGCAGAGCTCTAATCGTGGCTTGCGCCATCGGCTTATCGCTCAGCGGTGTGGTCGGGTCTTGAGTCAGGCGATGCGGCGGCGGGACGAGACAATCCCGATCATCGCGATCGAGGCGGGGCTGACCCGTCGCGTCGTGCAAGAGCAGCGCAGACCCCATGTGTACACGCAAGTTGAGATCGCGCGGCTGTTCGAGGCCGCGCACACGTTCCACGGGCGTGGTACACCGCTGCGAGCGCTCATGACGTACACGATGCTCTCGCTCGCGTACTGCGCGGGCCTGCGCATCGGCGAGATCGCCGCGCTCAGGCTCCGCGATGTGGATATCGAGCGCGGGAGCCTCGAGATCCGCGAAACCAAGTTCTTTAAGACACGACGGCTCCCGTTGGCGCCGAGCGTCGTTGCGGTGTTGTCGCGCTATCTGAGGGCACGACAAACCATCGGTGCTCCGAACGGGCCCGATGCGCCGCTGTGGTGGTCGCCACTGCGGCGGAAAGGCTACGCCTACGGCGGGATCGAGAAGCTCCTGGTACGAGTCATCCGCCGCGCGGGGCTAAAGCCTGACGGCGGTTACCAGGGGCCGCGCGTTCATGATCTGCGGCACGCGTTCGTGGCGCATCGCATGCTGCAGTGGTACCGCGAAGGCGTGGAGCCGCAATCCAGACTCCCCCATCTGGCTACCTATCTCGGGCACAAAGACATCGTCTCGACGCTCGCGTATCTGAACATCACCCCGGAGCTGTTGCACCAGGCGAGTGAGCGATACCGACACCGAGGGGCGCAGGCGTTGGGCGCCGCGGGAGGCCGGCCATGAACGCGGCGCCGCTGAGCTACTGGCTCCACGGGTTCTTCCACGAGTGGCTGGGGCAGCAACGCAACTGCTCGCGACACACGATCCTCTCGTACCGCGACACGTGGCGGTTATATCTACGCGATGCGGCAGCCCGGCGCGGCAAGCCGGTGAGCGCCCTGTCGATGGCGGATCTGACCGACGAGCAGGTGCTCGCGTTCCTGAAGCATGTCGAGACCGAGCGTCACGACACCATCGGCACGCGCAACTGCCGGCTGGCGGCGATCCGCTCGTTCTACCGCTTCGTCGCCGATCGTGAGCCACTGGCCGCGGCGCAGTGTGCGGCGGTCTTGCGCATCCCGATGAAGAAGACGGCACGAGCGGCGGTCGGCTATCTCGACAGTGAGGAGGTGACGGCCCTCTTGCGCCAACCGGATCGATCCACGTTCGAAGGGCAGCGCGATCATGCACTGCTGGCGCTGCTGTACAACACGGGAGCGCGCATCCAGGAGGCGCTGAGCCTGTGCCCGAGCGCTGTGCGGCTTGCCGCTCCGGCGCATGTAAGGCTCTACGGAAAAGGCCGCAAGGAACGTCTCTGCCCGCTGTGGGCGGAAACCGCGCAGCTGCTCGCAGCGCTTCTAAAGCGCCGCCCGCGGCCTGATCACGAACCGCTGTTCGTCAATCGTTACGGTCGACCGCTGGGCGCGGGCGGCGTGCGGTTCAAGCTCGCTCGCTACGTGCGCGCGGCGGCCGCAGAGCTACCGTCCCTTAAATCCAAGCGGGTCCACCCGCACACGTTCCGCCACACCGCCGGCGTCGAGCTGGTCAGCGCCGGCGTCGATATCACTGTCATCCGCAGCTGGCTTGGGCACGTCAGTCTCGACACGACGAACCACTATGCTCGGGCCAACATCGAGACCAAAAGACGCGCCATCGAGCGAGTGGATCGATCGAAACGGCCCTCGGGGCCCCCGCGTTGGAGGCGCAATCCGAGCCTGCTCGCGTGGCTCGACGCATTATGAGTCCTTCGCCGCAGGTTGAGCGTGTTGCCGTCTGGTCCGGGCGACGAGGACAATAGAACAGCGCGTTGACGGAAGAGCGGACGATGCTTGCCGAGTCCTGGGAGTCTACGCCATCGTTCTCGCCGTCAAGGCCTGCGCGCGGGCCTGCGGCCCGTGCTCGCGAGCGCCTGCGGCGGCCTTGACGGCTGCGCTGCGATGGCATGGCCCGGCCTCGGGCAATCACGCCCGATCAAAGCCGGAGAAGGCCATGTCTACCCACAATCTGTTGATCTGTCGCGCCAATGGTGCGGTCGAGCGCGCGTCGAGCCAGGAAATCCTGACGGCAGCTCGTGCAGTCCTTGCCCATCGTGTCCGGCGCGGAGCGTTGCTGCAGTCGCCGCAGCAGGTCGGAGAGTATCTGACGATGCGGATCGGGCACCTGGACCATGAGTGCTTCGGCCTGATCCTCGTGGACGGTCGCCATCGGGTCATCGACTGCGTAGAGCTGTTCCGCGGCACGATCGATGGCGCCACGGTGCATCCGCGGGAGGTGGTGAAGCTGGCGCTGGAGCAGCGAGCGGCCGCGGTCATCGCCTACCACAACCATCCCTCGGGCGTTCAGGAGCAGAGCGCGGCCGACGAGTTGATCACCCAGAAGCTCCGCGACTCGCTCGCCGCGATCGAAGTCCGGTTGCTTGATCACCTCGTCGTAGCCGGATCCCTAGTCCTCAGCTTCGCGCAGAAGGGGCTCTTATGAGCCCCGGCGGGACGAGAAATAATGCGCAGTATCCTCTGGGCCGTTCCTCGGTGAATCCGGCCATCCAGCTCCGCTGGTGCGCATTACGGCGTCCTGCGCATAAAAGGAAGCGCTCTCGTTGGTGGACGTGCGCGTCCTCGATCACCTCATCATCGCGGAGACGATCTTCGCATTCTCGGAACACGGGCTTATTTAGTCCAGCGGGCGGTCGCATCCGGCAGGGACGCTGGATGCGATTTTCTTGCTGCGGTTGCGAAGCTCAGCGCTTGCGCTCGGCTTCCTGGCGTGCCCGCATGTATCGGGACAGGTGGCCTGCATACATCTTTACCTGTCGCAACGTCAGGAGAGCCTGTTCCTGGGCGAGAAAGGCCGCGAACGCCTTGGGCTGCAAGACCCAAGGTCGACCTGCATTTAGCCATTCGCGGCTCATGTATTCGATGGACCAGCCAGGGAATACGACGGCCTCCCGGCACTGAACGGGTTCGCCGGTGAGTTCCGTGAGGAGTTCGGACAACCATCGGCTACCGGCCTGGACCTGAACGATGGGATCGCGGTCTGGCCGGTGGCCGGCGACACGTAGCGTTCCATCCTCTGCAAAGGTGATCCGAGCTTCCCCGTGACGGGGCTTGCTGTAGGTCTTGGTCTCGATGACGAAAACGCCCTGTGGAGCGATCACCACATGATCAAGATTGAACCGGTCACCCAGCACGTCGTGGATAACTCGGGCGCCTTCCGGGATCAAATATTGTTCCAGATACTGGCCCACGGCCACTTCTCCGCGCTGCCCCAGGTCGAAGGCTTCGAGCTTCGGGCGCAGGAAGTAGAGGCGGAGCGCGCTGACGGCGACGAGCGCGCCAGTCACCAGAGCATATTCAAAGGTGGTTGGACGCCAGCCTGTCCATTCCTGAACTACTGCCGCGATGGTAAGCGCCGCGGCGATGGTCGTAATCCATAGCAACGGGATCAGCCGCTCGAAGAGCAGGTCAATCTTCTGGTTGCGAACAGACTGGCCGGGAACCCGAAGCGGCTCGGCTCTGAGCGGGGATCTGTCGGCACGGGTATTCATGGCCGGAAAATCGAGTGGAACAGAGTCTCGGATTGTCCCGGCAGTGCACAGAGCTGCGCTGCGGAGCGGGTCTCAGTTCTTTCCGGAGAGGACGGAGAGAGGGTGGGGCGGGCTTGCTGTGTCCGCGCAGGGTATCACGCGGTTCTCGCCGTCAAGGACGCGCTCGGGGACTCACGCGCCGCCTGCGGCGGTCTAGCGATCCCTGACGGCTCCGCTGCCGCGTGAGGCGCCCTGCGCGGGCAATCCCGCCCAGCTCAACGCCTTCTGGAGGCGACTCCGATGAATACTTCCTCACTGACTTCTGTTTCCTCTTACAGCTCTGCATTTCTGACCTCGCTGACCCCTGAGCTCCTGCGTACACGCGTGCCGGCAGCCTTTGCCCCGGCAGCCCATGAGAGCCGGAGCGCGTCGTATACCTTCATCCCGACCGCGAAGGTTGTCGATGCGCTGTACAGCGTTGGGTTCCACCCAGTGGAGGCCCGCCAGGCGACCAGGGCTAAGAGCCCGTTGCACGCCCGCCATGTAATCCGGTTTCGCCGGCGGTTCGAGACGGTGGCCTTGAAGGACGCAGTGCCGGAGCTCCTGTTCCTGAACTCCCATGACGGGACCAGCGTGTACCAGCTGCGGGTCGGCCTATACAGGGCGGTCTGCACCAACGGACTGGTTGTCTCCGTGGGTGCCTTCCCGACTTTCAAGGTGGCACACCGGGGTGACGTGGTGGCTGATGTGGTCCGGGCCGCGCTCGAGATCAGCGAGCGGTTTGGGTCTCTGGTGACCTCAGTGGAGCACCTCGAATGTCGGCACCTGGACTACCTCGAACAGCTGGACTTCGCCTCGGCGGCGCTGGCTCTGAGGTTCCCCGGACGTCCTGAGTGCGGTCTGGAACCGGCCCGTCTGCTGGTACCTCGTCGGGCCGAGGACGCCGGAGACGACGCCTGGCGAGTCCTGAATCGCGTCCAGGAGAACGTTCTGCGGGGCGGCATACCGAGGAGGACGGCGACCAATCGGCTGGTCCGCACCAGGGCCATCACGGCCATCCGGGAGGACATTCGCATCAATGCGGGGCTCTGGGACCGGGCCTTGGCACTACTGCACTGATGTAGATGGGAGGGGGTGCCTCGTTCTGGGGCACCTCCTTTTTTTTCATTCTGCCGGGGCCATGGCCTTGCCCGCATAACCGGCCAGCGCCGTAGAGGGTGACAAGAATTGTCAGGATTCCTAGTGTCCCTTTGTGCTGTGCATGCGCGAGTCTAACTGGGGCTGGCTGACAGGGCGACGTTCGGGACTGATCTTCTGGGCCTCGCGGCGGTGTCTCACAATAGTCGCCACTTACGTGTGACATCCGGCGCCAAATCTTGATGGATGCAGGATAGCCTCGCGGCCGCTGTTGTCACACGATCCCACCCGTGGCTCACGAAGCGTTCGTCCAATGTCGGGTGTCGGGAGAGACCAAGTCCCTCCTCAAGACGGTTGCTGCGCAGAAGGATCTGCCAGAGTCGGTCGTCCTCCGGCAGCTCATCGAGACCGTGCTGGGAGTGGCATCGCCAGCGCCGGTGGTGGCCCCGTCATACAGGGAACCCCGGGCGACAAGACTGTATGTCCGGTTGCGGTCAGATGATCGGATCCTACTGGCGGATCGGGCGGCCAGGCGGGGCTTGCCCTCGGCGACGTACGTATCGGTCCTGGTCCGGTCCCACCTTCGGCAGCTGTCACCGCTCCCCAAGGACGAGCTCGCCGCTCTGAAGCGCTCTGTGGCGGAGCTGGGAGCTATCGGGCGGACATTGAATCTGATTGCCCGGGTGGCGGCCCAGGGCGGCAAGATTGCAGCTCCTGGGCGCGACGATCTCCGGGGGATGCTCAAGGTCGCCGAGGGACTTAGAGATCACGTGAAAGGGCTGATTAAGGCCAACCAGACCAGCTGGGAGCAGGGTGATGGCGAAGACACTGAATGAAAGTGGGTCAGCCAGGCCGCTTCTGGACATCGCCAGCTATGCCCGGCGCGGGCCGGGTCACAGGGATCGGCTGAGTCCAGAGGAGATCCAGCTGATCGAACGAGCCGTTCGTCGGACGCCGGAAGTCATGGTCAAAGTTCTCAGTCGGGGAGGCCAGGACGCGAAGTCAGTTGGGAAGCACTTCGCCTACTTGAGCCGGAAGGGGGATATCGAGATCGAGACGGACGATGATCGGCAAATTGAGGAGAAGGGGGCAGAAGCCGACCTGCTGGAGGACTGGGATTTGGATATCCAAGAGCAGCGGCCGACCTCCACCTTGCACGCCAAAGCCAATCGCAATCCGCCGAAGCTGGTCCACAAGGTCCTGTTCTCGATGCCTCCTGGCACCCCTCCCAGGAAGGTCCTGGAGGCGGTGAAGATGTTCGCCAGGGAGGAGTTCGGAGCGAAGCACCGCTATGCGATGGTGTTGCATACCGACGAGCCTCACCCGCATGTGCACATGGTCATCAAGGCCGTGAGCGAGGAGCGGGTGAGGTTGAACATTCGAAAGGCGATCCTGAAAGCCTGGAGGCGGGATTTCGCGCAAAACCTGAGATCGGTGGGCGTGCAAGCGAATGCCACTGACCGCTCTGCGCGCGGGGCGATCGGGTTCACGCAACGTGACGGCGTTTACCGAGCAAGCCGTCGTGCCGACCTCGAATTCATGAGAGGGCAAACCGAAGGGATGGCGGCGCCCCTTGGAAACCGAGGTCTTCGACTCGAGGTCTCCGCGGCTGGATTGACTGACAAGCAAAGGCAGGTTACACGGGGCTGGTTGGCGCTCGCTAGAACCTTGCTTGCCGAAGGACGCACGGAGATCGCCGCAGACGCAAGGCGATTTGCTAGTCAGATTCAACAACTCCGCACAGCTCAAGAACTCACTGCGGATGAGTTACGTCGGTATTCGCGGAGGATCAGATCGCGCGAGGATCCCATCGCACGATGACTTTCCGCGCCGCGCCTCCTCATCCCGCTTCAGGTGCAGGTGCGGCTGGTCCAAGTTCATCCAAGAATTGGCTGGCCAGAAGATAGGCAACGCCGTTTTTCCTTCGTGCGAAATCTACGTTCGCGGCAAACGCCAAGCCGAGCGGCATCGTATGCGGATAGGTGATGAAGAGACTACCCGGGCGGTTGTTGTTGGGATCAGACTTGACTCTGGTCAGTCCCACAAAAAACAATCGTCGCGCCTCCTCGAGAACGGCACGGTTCTGCGCCGGCGTGAGGTCGGGATCGTTGCGGGGCGGGAGAATTCCTTGGACACAACTCGCGATGAAAACATAAGATGCCGAGAGTCCCTTGCACTTGTGCAAGCTCATGAGGCGTACGTCTTCAACCACCGGAGGTACGTCGGGCTGATTGATCTCGTCCAGCATTGCGGACATCAGCGCTTGCGGCGTGTTAGCGACATCCACTGCTCCAAGAGCGAGCTGGCGCAGTTCAATTAATTCTGCTGCTGCTTCTGGAAACAGAGCATTGATCAAATCTATCAGTTCTGCACCGTGAGCGGTGAGTAGCTCCAGCTGTGCCCTTATCTGCTCGAACCGCGCTATTAAACCCATTGTGTGCGGTAGATCAATTTCTCCGGCGGCCAACTGCTCAAGGGCTTCCCATGGTGACGCGTCAGCGCTCTCGCAATGAGCCCGCAATCGGGCGTACTGGCTTGCACGGAAGTCGACATGTCCGACTCCGAGCAAGTAACGAAGTGCCACCTTATCGCTACCGTCCAAAAAAAGCTTGAAGAGGGCAAATCGCTCTTGAGCGAGAGCTGTGTCTAGTTGACTCTCCTCATAATATGACTTGACTGGAACTCCGGCCTCGCGAAGCGCATTGTAGATTGGCCTACCCGCGGCACTTCTCTGCACCAAAATGATCATTTCGCTTGGATGAACACCATCCGCGAGTAGGCGTGTCACTTTGCCGCAAATCCACCCCGCCTCTGCTTCTAAGTCTGCAAACTGCAATCTCTGAATCTCGCCAGGTCCATTTATCGCTCGCGGTACGAGATTGCGCGGCTCTCGATTGACATTGTGTGCAATCAACGCATTCGCGATCTCGACGACGCGGGTTGGGCATCGTCGACATTCTGTCATTGCATGATCGGCGCAACCGGGGTTTGCCGCCGGCCATTCTCGGATGCCTTCTGGATGAGCATTCTTGAAGCTGTACAGATGGTCATACTCGTTGTGCTCCGGTGCATGCGGATTCTCACGAAGGTACTTAACGAGGTAGGGAATTAGCTCTCCAATTAGCATTCCGCGGTGGAATCGCAGCCATTCTAGGAGCGCGGTCTCAAAGAGCCTCTCTGCATCCGTTTGAGCAAAACCTGGGGCATCCCCCTGACTTTGAGCCCACGCGGACGTGTAGGCTCGAATCATCTTCGCGCAGCGGCGCTTTCCACCGTGCATCGGCGCTAGGTCGCACAACAGGGCACGCAATTCGAAGTCGTTTAATGGTCGTGGTGTTCGTCCTAAAGCCTCTAGCACGTGAGCACGACTCAGTATGCGCATGGCGAGCCCATGAAGCGTCTGGCCTCGAAGCTCTTGGCTGCCCGGAACGTCGAGTTGCAGTAGCTCGCGATGCAGGTCTTCGGCCGCTACGCGGGTGAAGGTAACTGCCAGTATGTCCTGCGGCGCAACTCCCTCCTCGAGGAGCCGTGCAACCCGGCGCTTCATTGCAAAGGACTTGCCAGTGCCGGGTCTGGCAAGCACCCGAATTCTGTTGTGCACCGCCGCTGCAATTTGGTAAGCGACGCTTCCAATTTCAAGTTCGTCGTCCCACGCCACTGCTCGGTCCTATTGTCTTTAGAAATTCTGGAACGGAAAGCGAGACTAGCCGAATTGCTTCGCGAAGAAGTCGATCAGTGCCTGTGCATGAGTGCCAGCACGAAACCGGCGGTTCGCCTCGAAATCGAGATCGGGCAACAAATGAATGAGGTTTGTGTCTCCATAGAGGCCCAACACTTGTTGGTTGTAGTCGTTCTTTTCAACTTTACCGACTAAACTCATTGCGTGCTCAATCATGCCGCCCACCAGAAGGTCGGCTAACTGCACGGCAGCGCTTTGGCGCGAATCGACTTGAGTTACCCCTTTTAGCTTCAGCGGAAATCGAAGTGAGGTAATCTGGGTTTCATGAAACGCGATATTCACGTCACAAGCGGCTAGCTGGGACAGAAACTGATTGTACTGACGAAGATTGGCGGACGTGTCGTGCACTACTTGATATGAGTCCGGCGCAAACTTTTCAATCTGCGCCACGAGAGCCAGCAACACGACGAGAGCTGCATCGGTGCTTGTCTTCGGGTGTTGTATTTCGTGGATGCAACTCGGCCAGTTTGCGGCCAACGGCCAGAGATACTCAGTTAATTCGCGATTTCGCAGAGACCGGGCGTGCTCGACTAGCGCGTGAATCGCTTGGTCGGTCTTTGTGCGCTGTGCGCGCTGGAACAAATTGAGGAGATCGTCAAAATCACTCTTTCCCCACAGTGTTGGACCTGTCTTGTACAGCAGCGAGGCCAGGCCGTAGTTGTGGCCGTCCTGATAAAAGTCGAGGCCGTGATCGTGAAAAGCGGGCTCGACGCAACTATTTAGAAGCATCAATGTCAGGAGGTAGCGCTTGTCGCAGACGTAGGTGAAACTCATGTGGTCGCGGAGGACGCGACGCTGTAGTGCAAGTAGCGGTTTCCAGTACGTTTTTCGGCGCGATAGCTGTCTATGCTTTAGCTCCGGTGACTGCGTACTAGGAAAATACTCAGCGATAAGAGATTTCGCCGTTTCGTCGTCGATGCAGAGAGCAGATGCACCCTGGAACCGTTGGTCCGCATTAAGTAGGTCGTAGCCGGTGTACCCGGCCTCATCCATGTAGAAAGTGATCACGGGGCAGTGGCATTCCAAAGACTGCGTTCTTGTAGGGTATCGTTCTTGCGGCTTAGTACGCACGAATGGAGTACTAGAGTTCAATGTAGTCAGTCGATTTAAGTTAGTTGCGTGACTTGCTGCTCAAACCGAGCACGAGTGAGCCTCGCCGGCGGGGGTGGGCTGGGATTCTGCAGGCTTAGGACCGGCGATTTTGGTTTTATGTCCTCTGAGCACTTTGGAGCTCTGTCGCCAATGCCAGTCGGGTGGAATCTACCAGGCGGACGCTACTGTGAAGCAGCGTGCGACGCACAGCAGCCGCGTCAAACACATGGGTGGCCGGTTATCGTTCAGGAGACGAAGACCCGTCGATCGTTGTTTGGGTTACAAGACTCAATCACACATTTTTCGTATCCTTAGACATGTCTGCCGACGCCATCATCTACTGCCTCGAGCGCGTTTCGGACTATCGAGAGTTCGAGCGGCTCTGCTCAGCAATGCTCGCAGGCGCTGGATATCACGGCATCGAGCCCCTAGGAGGTACGGGAGATGAGGGGCGTGACGCTATCATTCGAAGGGATGAGACGGGCCAGAGGATTATTTTCGCTTACACGGTCCGCTCCGACTGGCGCGTAAAGCTCCTGAGTGATTGCAAGCGAGTCCAAGAGAAGGGTCACAATCCGAATGTCTTCGTCTTTGTTTGCACTGAAGCTCTGTCGGCCTCAGAAAAGGATTTCGCACACGCTTACGTCGCCGAGGAATGCGGTTGGAAGCTCGACCTATTTGATGTCGAGCGCCTTCGAGTCGAACTTGCGGGGCCGCAGCGGCATCTGGTTGCGCACCATCCAAGCATCTTTTCTCCACCGTTCTTTCCCCAACGCGGCGGCCAGTCACTCGTTGTAAGTCCTGATATTGTTCTGATTGATCATGTGGATGCGGACCACGCAATGGCCACATGGCTCAGTCGGCGCTTAACCCTCTCAGGCTTTAGGATCTGGTGCCGCGGAACCGCCCCACTAGCTGGAGAAGACGCTGATACAACCATTCGTGCGTTGATTAATGCGCGGGCTAACCAATACTTGCCGGTGCTCTCCTCTGCCAGTGTGGAAGACACAACATTCCTAGAGCGCTGCACTATTGCCGCGACCAGGGATAACTTTGTGCTCCCGTGTAGCCTGGGAATTTCGCCGGAGCGGCGAATGCCATCCAGAATGATCGAGCTGATCCCGGCAGCGTTCATGGGATCTTGGCAAGTAGGTCTCGATCAAGTACTGGCGCGCCTGTACGGTCTTGGTATTAAGCCGATGCCTGACTCGGATCGAAATCGTCAGATCGCGCTAAGGGACTTCCTTCCGACCCGCGTGACCACGGTGAAGCCGGAGCCGATTGTCGCAAACCTCTTTGCCCTTCAACTCCCCAAGCTAATGCTGATGTTCGAACTTGGACGACCGCTCAGCATAGCGGAAGCGTTGGAACTACGTAAGTCGTGGGCATTCGTCGAGCTGAGCCCGGGCCGTCTGGTTTCATTTTCACCCCCGCCAAAACCGGGACGTTCTGAGATAAGTCTGACGCGCATTGCGGAGTTCCCTTGGGCCGACAATCCGGAGAGGGACGGCAAGAGGACGATTGACCTTGCCAAGGAACTCACTACTCGTAGCTTGGATGTGGTCTGTGCGCGCAAAGGGCTTCAGTTTTGCGAAGACCGACAAGTCTTCTATTTCCCTCAGCGCGAGTCAGGTGACTGGGATCAAATGTTTCAGCACGTGGACGGTCGTCCGACGTCAGTGCAACTGACCGGTGAGCGCACAAAGGGCTGGGGAGACACAGCTTCCAAGTTCCGGTACCAGCTAGCTCCTACGTTTCGCCCTCAGAAGGAATGGGATGGGAGCTGGAATGTGGTGGTAAGGCTCTATATCCGCGTCACGACTCTTGAAGGGGTACTGTTCGAAGGAAAGGAAATCGGTCGCCGACGGAAGGTGGTCAGCAGAAGTTGGTGGAACAAAGAGTGGCTGGCGCGTTTGTTAGGGGCAGTTCAGGCCCTACAGACGGAGCTGGGCCACATCGTAGTAGGAGAAGGCGCTCAAAGAGTTGTCATCGAGACTAAGCCGCTAACATGGGAGTGCCCGGTTGGATTGGATGCACTAGCGCTCTCTGGGATGTCGGATATTGGGGAGGAAATCGCCCAAGTCCGAGTTCGTGAGGAGGATGACGCGGACAATGAGCCTCCGTACCTCGGTAAAGTGGACAAGCCATGACCGACACCTTCCATTTTTTAGGCGAGCCCCAACTCCAGTTTGGGCAAGGCCAGACCGCCGAGGACCCCCACGATGGCTTGGCGCTCTTTGGTCCGGCAGAGTCGCGCTCCCAGCTCCCGGATAATATTGTTATCGGCACGCCCCGAGGCTTGGATCGTTGGAAGATTTGGTGCGCGGCACTAACCTCGCCAGCGTCCTGCGTGGATCCGAGGCGTCATCGAGCGTGGCCTCCGTTTCCTGGATTCGACGTTGCATTCGGCGCCAAATGGCCACGCTCGATCCGAAGCTGTCAAATCGACGGGGAACTGCTTTCTCAAGCATCGCGCAAGGCGGATAGATTCGATCGGGCCTATGCGGTTGCTAACCTCTATATGGAGCCCATTGAGCGCATCTCCAAGTTGGATGCAAGACCGGCACTTGTGATCTGCGTCGTCCCAGATGAGGTCTATGAGAATTGTCGCCCGAAATCCTCAGTGCCCCTCGCCAGGCGGAGCGACGCTGGTAGGACAAGGTCTGAGGTGAAATTTCTGAGTCGCGCCATTGAAGACCAAGAAGTTGGTCAATCGCGAATGTTCGACGACGACCCGGCGGTCGCCGCGAAGCTGGAGGGCATGGGTGAATTCGTACAGGCGAGAGGGTTGTCGTCGGACTTTCGCCGGCAGATCAAGGCTCGAATGATGGCTCAAGAGCTGCCGGTCCAACTCATCAGGGAGTCCACACTAAGCATCTCAGATCAGGTCCGCAACGGCGAGCCTGGTACCAATCCCTTGTCCGATCGGCTTTGGAACTTCAGCACAGCTGTTTACTACAAGTGTGGCGCCAAGCCCTGGAAGACGCCTTGGGCACGCGACGGAGTGTGCTACGTTGGTTTGGCGTACAAACTTACTGAGGACCAGCGCACCGCCTGTTGCGCCGCGCAACTGTTTCTCGATAGCGGGGATGGGGTTGTGTTCGTTGGCGAATTCGGGCCCTGGTACTCCGAACGAAGCGGCGAGTTCCATTTACCTCCCGACAAGGCAGAGGCACTTCTGCGAGGAACCATCCAAACGTATAGAGAGCAAGATGGTCGCCCGCTAAAGGAGATCTTCCTCCATTCACGATCAGGCATATACCAAGAGGAGTACCTGGGATTTCTGAAGGCATGTCCTGCGGATGTCAATTTGGTCGCGATCCGAGTTCGACAGGATCGCGGCGGCATGCGCCTCTACCGGTACGATGACCACCCGCAAGCCGTCAAGCGAGGGCGGCACCCTGTTCAGCGTGGTGTCTTCTGGCAGCGTGGGCCAAAACACGGCTTACTATTCACCAACGGCTTCAAACCCAGAATTGCAACCTACGATGGGTTCGAAGTGCCAGTGCCGTTGTCGATCTCAATTCAGCACGGGAAAGGCGATCTGCTGCAGGTTGCCAGAGACGTTCTGGGCCTCACGAAGCTGAACTACAATTCGTGTCAACTCGGGGAAGGTCAGCCTATTACGGTCAAGTACTCCGACCGGGTAGGGGAGATACTGCTTGCGAATCCCGGGCTACCTCCCGACAAATGGAAACACAATTTTAAATACTATGCTTGAGAGTGGGCAGGTGCGCTAAAAGTCCGACGAAACCACTAGCCTGCAGTCTCTCTCGCCCACCTTAGTTTGGCACCGGCGGGTTTTCCGTCCACTACCTGGCAGAGTGGGGTATCTCTTGGGGTATTGAGACGTGTACGTGCTAGGAATTGTTGGCGACGTCAACGGCTTAACCACGCGATTCAATGGTGACCCAAGCCGGACGGCAGGTGGGGCTTCATGCCGGGCAGCGCTGGGCTCACCATTGCAGCCGATGCGGTTGGGGGATCGATTGGGTCGACGCGCTCAGACGCCGATGAGACCCGTGCGCTGCTTCAGTTTGACGCGCGGATGCGAAGGAACGATTGCTTTCCACGTCGCTCAGATGCTTAGGCGGCTGCAGTTCGCAAGCGCAGCGCATTGAGGATCACCGAGACGGACGAGAGACTCATCGCCAGAGCGGCGATAAGGGGGCTCAACAGCCAGCCCGTGAAGGGATATAAGACTCCGGCAGCCAAGGGTATCCCCAGGGCGTTATAGCCAAACGCGAATAGCAGGTTCTGGCGGATGTTGCGTACCGTGGCCTCACTTAGGCTACGGGCGCGCACGATGCCCCGCAGGTCCCCCTTCACCAGGGTGACCTGCGCGCTCTCCATGGCAATGTCCGTGCCTGTACCCATGGCAATGCCCACATTGGCGCGGGCCAACGCGGGCGCATCGTTGATCCCATCACCCGCCATCGCCACCCGGTGGCCGCTGTCTTGCAACCTCGCGATCACGGTGGCCTTGTCGGTGGGGCGTACTTCAGCAATCACCTCGTCGAGGGGCAGATCGGCTGCTACGGCGTTCGCGGTCGTGCGGTTGTCGCCAGTGAGCATTACGAGGCGCAAGCCACTGTCCTTCAGGGCTTTAAGCGCCCCAGGCGTTGTTTCCTTGAGCGGATCACCCACCGAGAGGATGCCCGCGAGCCGCGCGCCGCTGGCCAGGTACATGATCGTCTGCCCGGTGCGACGCAGCTTGTCACTTTCCTCGTCAGCGGCGTCTGTGGTCACGCCTTCGGCGCGCATCAGCTCTAGGTTACCCAGCGCCACGGGTCTGGCTTCCCAGGTCCCGGTAACGCCCTGACCAGTCACGGAAGCGAAGTTAGCAATCTCCAGTGGCTTGATGTTGCGTGCAAGCGCTCCTTCCACGATCGCCCGGGCAAGGGGATGCTCGCTCGCACGTTCAAGGCCTGCGGCGCAGGCGAGTACGACGCTCTGCGAGAACTCGGCGAAGGCGATGACGCGACTCAAGGTCGGTCGCCCAAGGGTGAGCGTTCCGGTCTTGTCGAGCACCAGCGTGTCGACAGTTCGCAATGTCTCAATCGCCGCGGCGTTTCGAAACAGAACGCCCATCTGGGCGCCGCGACCACTGGCAACCATGATGGATATCGGTGTTGCCAAGCCAAGTGCACACGGACAAGCAATGATGAGCACCGCGACGGCATTGACCAGCGCGTAGGCCAGTCGCGGCTCCGGGCCGATGAACCACCATACAACGAAGGTAAAGACTGATATGGCGATGACGGCGGGCACAAACCATGCCGCAACCTGGTCGGCAAGCTTCTGCAGCGGGGCCCGGGAGCGCTGGGCCTGACTGACGAGCGTCACGATTTGCGCAAGTAGACTATCTGCCCCGACATGCTTCGCTTCCACCACGAGCGCCCCGGTCTGGTTGATCGTGGCACCAACCACGTGATCGCCCATGTGCTTCTTGACGGGCAACGGTTCGCCGGTGAGCATCGATTCATCGACGCTCGATTGCCCGCTCAGCACCACCCCGTCCACCGGAACCTTCTCCCCGGGTCGAACCTGCAGTCGATCGCCGACGACCAGCGATTCAAGCGGCACGTCCTCCTCCTGGCCTAAGGGGCCGAGGCGGTGCGCCGTCTTTGGGGACAACCCAAGGAGCTGCCTCAGGGCTGCGCTGGTACGGCCGCGGGCGTTAAGCTCCAACCACTCGCCCAGTAGGACCAGCGCCACAATCGCCGCCGCCACCTCAAAGTAGACCCCAACCATGCCGTTGTGATCGCGCATCGATGCCGGGAAGCGGTCGGGCCACAGCGTCGCAATGACGCTGTAAGTAAAGGAAACAATCACGCCGAGGCCAATCAGCGTGTACATGTTCGGTGTACGATTAACGGCACCGAGCCAGCCGCGGCGGTAGTAGGGTGCCGCCGCCCACAGGACGACGGGAGCGCTCAAACCAAGCTCTGACAGTCGCAGAATCCAGGCAGCACCGGAAGGCAGAGCCGATCCCAGTACGTGGGGCAGCATCGCGATCAACACAGTCGGCAGTGCCAGTGCAAACGAGGTCCAGAACCGGCGACGAACGCTACGCAGCTCGCCACCGTCTTCAGTGTCCGTAGGCACTAGCGGTTCGAGCGTCATCCCGCAGATCGGGCAATGGCCAGGTCCCAGCTGCCGGATCTGGGGGTGCATCGGGCAGGTGTAGACCACCTGTGACGGGGCCCCCGAGGGCAAGGGGGAGGGTGGGGCTTCAGGCGCGGCAGCATTCGGCAGTGCGGTCGAGTGTGCGGTTTCGGTCAGCGTGGGTTGTGTGCGTCGCTCGCCGTGCTCGTTGACGTACTGATTGGGATTAGCCACAAACTTGTCCTGGCAACTGGCCGAACAAAATGAGTATTGCCGACCCGCGTGCTGTTCTGACAGTGCGGCGTTGGCCGGCACGGTCATACCGCACACCGGGTCAACGCTGCCGCGCCTGTCGGCCGGTGGTGGCCCCGCGAGTCCCATTTGGGGTTTGTGGTCAGCCGAAGTAATAGGAGTTTCCTTGAAGCAGACGCGAGTTCTTAGGTCGGCGCGCCGTGCTGGCTGTCTGCTCCGCGCTCACAGATGCGACGGGTGCAACACTATATAGCCATCGGGCGCTTGGCCGGTCCATATCGACACTCACTCAGCGAGCGGGTGTGACGACCACTCGATCGAGACGATCTTCCACTGATCGCCGATGCGTTTCAGGCCCATCTGCTCGCGGCTGCGCAGTCTCGCGGCGCGACCATTGGTCGTTCCAATTATGTTGGTTTCGCTGATCACGCGGGCCGTGTCGCCCGTAGCGGCAGAGGTGCGCGAAACCACCGTTAGTTCGCTGTGCTTCAAAAACGCAACGTCTTCACTCATGTGGTGGCCCGCGTACTGCTTGACACTTTGGGTTTCGTTGCCCTCGGTGATCTGCGCCTCAGGCGCAAGAAGTCGCAGAATCTTGACGCGGTCGCCACTGCGGAGTGCATCCAGGAAATCTTGCGCCGCAGCCTCGGCTTCGGGGACCGCGCCGGCTTTCAACCCTGCCGCGTATTTGCCCGTCTCATTACTTGCAGGTGCTGACGTGTCAGCGTTCTGCGGCTCATCGCCTTCGGCTGCGTGGTGTGAATGCGAATGTTCGCTATCCGAATCCATATCCATGTCGTCATCCGGCGGCGCCTTTGCCACGATGTCGTGGTACTGCTCTGGTGTCATGCCCGGCAGCTTTTGCACGAATGCGACCATGCTCCAAATTGTCTGGTCATCGTGGCTGGCGCCCCAGGCCGGCATCGCGCTCATCTTGATGCCGTGTTTGATGATCCAAAATGCATCGCGCGGATCGACCTGGATCCCGGACAGTTTCGGCGGCTGCGGATACATACCTGCGCGCAATTCGGAATTGTTAACACCGGGCTTGAGGTGGCAGCCGGTGCACATCGCGTCGTATTGGCCGGCGCCCTTAAGAATGAGCGCCGGATCGTTCAGGTTCGGTACTTGGATGTCGGCAGACCGCGAGCGTATCGAACGGTCTCGCACCGTCCGCACCACCTTGTGAGTGACGGCCCAATGAGGATCATCGGCGCCAATGTTGTATGAACCGGAATAGCCGTAGATGGCTAACACGACTGCAAGCATGATCGCAACTGCAGCCGTGAAGGCAACGTATTCGGTTTGTCTTTTCATGTAATTTCCTCAGAGCCCAATTTGGAAGCCGGCCTGGCGCGTCAATTTAGTCTTGTCCACCCGCAGGCTTTTGCCGCGTGGGGCCGCTCAGAACCAAGCGCGGATACCCGCGACGACGCTGAAGGAGGTGACGCGGCCTCCGTCGGCGCGGACGAATTCGGCGGTGTCACCGAAAGTGCGATTCCATGAAAGGCCTATGTACGGGGCGAACTCGCGACGGATTTCGTAACCGAGCCGCAATCCCAGTTCGGCGTTGGATAGGCCCGATCCGATCTTGTTTTCCGGCACGTCTTGCGCTGAAAAATTAAGCTCAACGCGGGGCTGCAGGATCAGCCGCTGGGTAATCCGCTGGTTGTAATAGCCCTCAAGCCGGCCTAGCAGGTCTCCCTCATTTGACAGGAAAGCGGCACCCTCTACCTCGAAGAATTCGGGTGCGAGGCCCTCGAAGCCGACCGTCGCGTACGTGCGCTTAGGCGACGGTCCCAAGTCCTGGCGGGCGCCAGCCTGCAGATTGAAATAGGGTCCAATCGCCCGGCTGTAGAGTGCCTGCACTTCCGCAGTCTCAATGGCATCGCGGAAGGTGCCCTCACCCTCACTCTTGATGAACAGGCGATTTACGTCGCCGCCGAACCAAGCCTGACCATCCCAACGGTAGCCGTCGTCTCCGTTGCGAAACTGGAACTCCGCGATGTTGAGCATTACCTGGTTGAAGTTTCCGCCTCCGTGATGTTCTTGAAGGTGATGACGCGCCATTGCCATTTCTTCTGGCGGATAAGCGCGATCCGCTGCGTGGTCGGTCGGTACTGCAGGGGCCGGTGCATTACCGGCCTCCAGCGCGGTACCCGTGTGCTGCGGGTCTTCCATCGGCGTGCCGGCCATCGTGGAATCGTCCATACCCGGCATGGCGTGGTGATCCATACCCTTTATGCCGTCGATCGCCGCACCTTCCGGCGCAGGCGTCTTTTCCTTTGCCGGTGGTGAGGTTGCCTTGACAGGGGACGTGGCCTCCGTGTCCGGCGGCTTCGGCTTCGTCACGCCGGGCATGTCCATGCCTGGCATCGACTGTGCCGCTGCGGGAGCGGTGCTGATCACTAGACAAGTTGTAGCCAGCGCTGCGCGAATGCGCATCATGCCGGGGCAACCTCGAATGGCCGGACCGTCACGACGCGCATCATTCCTGCGGTCATGTGGAACAGGTTATGGCAGTGAAACGCCCAATCACCGGGCGCATCGGCCGTCACGTCGAACGTGACTTTGCCTCCCGGGGCGACGTTGACGGTGTGCTTGCGCGGCGCATGGTCGCCGTGGCCCGTCACCAGCTCAAAGAAATGGCCATGAAGGTGGATGGGGTGGGGCATCATCGTGTCGTTGATGAGGTTCACCCGCACCCGTTCACCGTTGCGGAACGGGATGGGGTCGGCCGGATCGCTCAGCTTCTGGCCGTCAAACGACCACATGTACCGTTCCATGTTTCCGGTCAGGTGAATGTCAAGTGAGCGACTCGGCGCGCGGACATCTGGGTTGGGGGCAAACGCTACAAGGTCGCGGTAGGTGAGAACCCGATGGGCAACGTCTTCGAGCCCCTGGGGGCGTTCACCGGTACGGTCCATCGGCATGGGCGCTATCGTCTGCACGCCCGGCCCCATCTTTATTTGCGGTGCGTTTTTGGGATCGCGCATGGACATGTCCATGCCGCTCATGCCGCCCTTGCCCATTCCCGCGGCCTCACCGGGCATTTGGCTGTGATCCATGCCCGACATGGCGTCGCTGTCGCCAGGCACGCCTGGCACGCCTGGCATCCCCGCGGTGCTTCCGCCTGCCGATTGGGTCGTCCCCATCGCGGCGCCGGTCCATCCCGTCTCCTGTGCAAGCTTTCGAGATGCGTTTTGCTCGGCCGTGGGATCGATGCCGCGACTTGCGGAGGGCTTCATGTTGCTCATCCCGGCCATATCGCCCATCCCCATGTCCTTCATGGTGACTACCGGGCGACGACGAAGTGGGGGAACGGGCGCGCTCATGCCCGCCTTGGGCGCGAGGGTCGCACGCCCAAGCCCCGAGCGGTCTAGAGCCTCGCTGACGAGTGTATAGGCCTGAGCTCCCGGGGTAACGATTACGTCATAGGTCTCCGCGACCGCGATCTGGAACTCGTCGGTCTCCACCGGCCGCACGTTCTGTCCGTCGGACTGAACGATGGTCATCGGAAGGCCCGGGATGCGGACGTTGAAGTTGGTCTGAGCGGCCGCATTCACGAAACGTAAGCGGACCCGCTCACCAGGGGTGAACAGCGCCGTCCAGTTGTCGCGCGGACCGTAGCCGTTGATCACATAGGTATATGTCGATCCTGTCACGTCGGAATTGTCGGTGGGGTCCATGCGCATCCAGCCCCATCGCACTCGTTCCTTCAGCGTCTGGTCGCGGTCCGCTAGGAGCCCCGTGAGGGTCTGCTCCTGGTAGTTGAAGTAGTCCGCCTGCTGCTTGAGCTTGCGGAAGATAGCCTCGCCGCGCATCGGACTGTGATCTGCAAGTACGATCACGTGCTCACGGTCATAGGCGATCGGATCCGGCCCGGCGGGGTCGATCACGATGGGACCGTAGAGCCCCTCCTGCTCCTGCGCACCTGAATGGCTGTGATACCAATAAGTGCCGGACTGGATGACCGGGAACTCGTAGACGAAAATCGAGTGTGGGTTGATACCCGGAAAGCTGATCCCGGGCACACCGTCCATCGCGAACGGCACCAGGAGCCCGTGCCAGTGGATGGAGCTTGACTCGCCCAGCCTGTTCGCTACCGCGAGCCTGACGTTTTGCCCCTCCTTCAATCGAATCAGTGGTGCGGGCACTGTGCCGTTTACACCGATCGCCGGAGTGCGCCGTCCGTCAACGAGCAGGGGGAAACCGTCGATTGCGAGTTCGATCTGAGCGCCGTTTAGGGTAGGCAGCGGTTTCACAATCCCGCCGGACACCGGCTGAGCCCAGGTGGGCAGGCGCGCCGACAGCGCCAAGCCCCCGCCGGTCAGGGCGGCACCGCGAAGTATCTGGCGGCGGTCGAAAGTGCGGCTCATTCGCGTTCCTCAAGGGCCGAAAGGGTTGGATGCCTCTAGCCTTTGATACGCGGCGACGCCGGTTACCCCTCAGCGCCCGCCCAACCGCTCCAACAATGTTGATCGTGCTCGATGCAGGCGCGTCTCGACTGCCTTTTCGCTGATTGACAACACGGCCGCGGTTTCGGTTTGGCTGAGCCCTTCGATGGTCCGTAGCACCAGGCATTCCTTCAGGGCGGTGGGCAGGCCCGCAATCACCCGCGAAACCCGGTGCAGCTCCTGCTGATCGCCTGTGGCATCGTCCAGCCCCACCCGTTGATCCGCTACCGCCTCCGCTTCGGGCCCGATTGGCGCAGCAAAGGTCAGAAACCGCCGCACAGTACGTTTGCGGCCCCAATCCCGGCATTTATTGATGGCGATCGTCGACAACCACGCCCGCATCGAACGTTCGCCGTCGTAGCGGGGCAACGCCTGGTAAGCGGCTACGAAGGTATCCTGCACCAGGTCGAGCGCTTCGTCTGTATTGCCAACGCTCGCCCTGGCGATACGGAAAATTGGCTGTTTGTGGCGACGCATAATTTCGGCGAAGGCGGCCTGCCGCCCGGCGATGCTCAGCGTCGCCAGTTCCCCTTCCGAAAGCGCGCCCCAATCCAGGCTCACCGCGTATCGTCGGTGAGAGCCTTGACCACCGCCTGGTCGAACTGCTCGGCCTGGTTCGGTCGCAGAAGCTCGCGCATGGCGAAGATGTGCGCGAGCGTCGCCTTCTGTAGCTCACCCATGACGGCATGGCTAAGGTCGACCGCCGCCGCAACGCGCGGGCCGTTGCCATGCTCGGCCTCAATCGCCTCTGCCAGACGCGCATTGGCGGCTCTCAACTCGAGTTCAAAGCCGCGCCGTTGAACTGCAAACCGTTGTTCCAGAACATGAAGGCGCACTTGCTGGTCTTGGTCGAGCGCGAGCTTGTGATGCAGGACATCATGCAGCTCCGCTCCCGGTTGTGTCCGTGACGGAAACAGGGCGCGCCCCACGAATACACCGCCGATTGCTGCGATGAAGCACGCCACCACGCTCAATAACAGGCGGGTGCGACCGCTCATGGCCCGCCGTCCAGCAAGTTCGACGGCGCAAGTGGCGTCACCGGGCCCAGCGGAGAAAGTAGGGGGGGCGTCGCGGCCCCTCTTGCTGGAACCCGTGCGCCGTAAACACCTAAGACGAGCGCTGCCGCAATCATCATCGCGCCAATGCCTATGCCGGCGCGCGCCACTGGCGGCGCGCCGATGCACGCGAACACTCTGGCCTCCGTTTCGTCGAGACTGGCGGGAACCGGCGCCTGCGCCACCCTCATCAATACCTCGTCCAAGTCTTTCATATCAGTTGCTCCGCTGTTCTACATAGATTACGCGAACGCAGCTGGCAGCCCTCAATAGACGGTTTTGAGGGTATTTGCCGGGGGGCGCGTAGTTCAGATTAGGAAGACACCTGAAAGGTCTTGAAATGCGCCGCCTAGCTATTCTGACTGACTCGATTCGGTCGTGGTTCGGCATCACCTGCGCGGTGATGTGCGCCTTTTTGTGGGCGCCGATGTCGTTGGCGCAAGTTGCGACTAACGCCAACGCGGAATACCAGACGCACGCTTCGCGCGAAAAGGCGGCTTCTGAGATGGATCCGCCGTATCGAGCTTCCCAGGCGCAGAGCGCCGCGCTAGTTGACTCTCTGGACTTGCATGCCGGTGACACAATTGCGGACGTTGGCACCGGCGTAGGCCACCTTCTGCCTTTCATCCTCAAAGACATTGGCAGCAAGGGTACGGTCTTCGCGGAGGATATCTATCCGGAGTTCATCGCCAAGACAAACGTACGAATTGCCGCCGACGGCTGGCGGAACGTGCATTCAGTGCTGGGCACGGAACGCGACCCAAAGCTGCCTAAAAACCGGCTGGACGGGGCAATTCTCCTCGATACCTATCATCACCTCGACTATCCGGTCGCAATGATGCAGGGCTTATGGCGGGCACTTAAGTCCGGAGGAAGACTGTTTGTCGTCGACTACTATCGCTATCGACCCAATCCGGCCGCGCCCCCGGACGCAGTTCTCAATCACATCCGACTGGACCGTGACGAGGTCGTGAAGGAAGTCGAGGCCGAAGGATTTCACCTTACAAAGCAGTTTGACCACATGCCCTTTATGTATGTCCTGGTATTCGAGAAGATAGGAACACCTGCAGGCACTCACTAAACATTGGGATAGCTGGCTCTAACGACACGTAAGTGCCGCCCTGCGCCTACGCGCCGGAACTCACCGCAGGGAGTGAATCAATGGGGCCGGAACCAGCGGGCAGTTGCATGAACCGCCCGCTGGGTGCAGTCGGCTAGCGCTCCATCAGATACGAGTGGGCACGCCAGCAATCCGCTCGATTGCGCGTTGCGGGCTTGTCCATCAACTTGGCATGCGCCCTGAAGCAGTCCTCCATGCGCGCTTCAAGAGTCTTGCTCGCAGTTGCCGATGCCAACTGGGCATACGCAACTCCGAGGAGTAGCGCCGCAAGTACGGGTACAACGGTTTTCATGGGAATCTCCTCTTTAAGTGATTACGGACGAAATGCCTACGCGGCTACGGACGCTCAGAAGAAGTAGAAGCGCTCATGGTTTCGATCTGCACTCTTACAGCGGGTGGTTGCTCGCGTCGCCGCCGCAGTGAAATGCCCACTGATTGCACACGAAATGCTAGAAGAGCGAGCAGGATCGCCAGATAAATAAGTGGTTCGCGTGTATCCGCCTTGACCAACCAGTAATAGTGAGTGCAACCCAATATCGCGGCCGGATAGATCAACTGATGGAGCGTTACCCAGCGACGCTTGAGCCGCCGCTGCCAGGCGTTGGTGGAGGTGATGGCCAAAGGCAGCAGCATTAGCCACGCACTGAAGCCGAGGGTTATGTACGTGCGCTTGACCAAATCCGCGCCGAGTTGGGCTACGGACAGACCCAGATCAAAGACCAGATAGATGGAAAAATGCAGGCACAGAAAGGCGTAGGTCCACAGCCCGAGAATGCGTCGTACCCGAATAGGCTCGCTGAGTCGCGTCACCTTGCGCAGTGGCGTCATCGCCAGCGTTGTAAGCAACAATCGTAGCGTCCAGTCCCCGGTGTAGTGCTCGAGAAACTCGACCGGATTGGGACCCAGCAGGCTTTGGAAGGTCCACTTGACGGCAAACGCCAACGGAACGACGCCCAAGGCCCAGGCCGCTACGCGCCAAGGCAGCAGGTGGTTCAAAAGAACGTACTCAGGTCCATCGCCGAATACAGCGAAGCGACCTCCGGGTAGCCGTTGAACATCAGTGTCTTACGCATGACCAATTCGCCCAGCCGTCGCTCTCGTGCCTGGCTCCAGCGCGGATGATCGACGGCTGGATTTACGTTCGAATAGAACCCGTACTCCTGCGGTCCTAATTGATTCCAGGACGTTTCGGGTTGCCACTGAGTGAACGTGATTTGGACGATGGACTTGATGCTCTTGAAACCGTACTTCCAAGGTACGGTCAGACGCAGCGGTGCGCCGTTCTGGTTCGGGAGCACTCGCCCGTAGAGCCCTACGGACAGAAAGGCGAGAGGGTGCATGGCCTCATCGATACGCAGCCCCTCGCGATAGGGCCAGTTGAGTACCCCGCGTCCTGTTTCGGGCATTTGCCGCGGGTCGAACAGGGTGTAGAACGCGACATACTTGGCGTTGGAGGTGGGCTTGAAGCGCCGGAGCACAGGCGCCAGCGGTACCCCTAGCCAAGGTGCGACCATGCTCCAGCGCTCCACGCAGCGATGGCGATAGATGCGCTCTTCTAGAACCTGCGGGTTGATCAGTTCATCCAGATCGACGTGGCCGGGTGCTTCGCATTCTCCGTCCACAACAACCGACCAGGGGCGCGTTCGCAGGCGGCCGGCGTTGCGGGCCGGAGCCTCCTTGGTCGTGCCGAACTCGTAGAAGTTATTGTAGTGGGTGATGTCTTCGTAGGCCGTCACGTTCTCACCGCCGGCAAGTTCAGTCTTCTTGGTGACCTTCAGACTTGCGAGAGCCGTGTTCGCGACAGCACCCGACTCCGGCGGCTCGCACCCGCCGAGTGTGACGCTCGCGGCGGCCGCCCCGATTTGCAACAGGAAGCGTCGACGGCCGTGGTAGACGGATTCAGGCGTAATCTCTGAGGGCCTGATTGGATGGGAGTGGGCGATCTTAATGAGCATGACTGACTCCATCACTCGTTACCGGCTTCGCTAACCGGCGCCGATGAATCAGGAGATACGCCGCTGGAAGCACAAGCATCGACAGTATTGGCGCTGTGATCATGCCCCCGACCATTGGGGCAGCAATCCGTCGCATGACCTCGGAGCCGGTTCCACCGCCGAACATGATGGGCAATAACCCGGCGATGATGACTGCAACGGTCATCGCCTTGGGCCGCACCCGTAGCACTGCACCTTCTTCGATGGCGTCGATCAAGTCCTGAACGGAGTTGAATCTATGGGCGTCTCGCTTCTTCTTGATAGCGTGATCGAGATAAATCAGCATGATTACGCCGAACTCCGCCGCAACTCCGGCCAGCGCTATGAACCCTATGGCGGAAGCGATCGATAGGTTGTAGCCGAGCAAGAACAGCAGCCAGAGACCTCCCACCAGTGCAAAGGGCAGAGTTCCCATGATCAGCGCAGCGGAGGCGAAGCTCCTGAAGGTCAGGTACAGCAAAACAAAGATGATTAAGAGCGTGAAGGGCACCACGAGCCTGAGTTTCTCGGCGGCCCGCTCTAAGTACTCAAATTGTCCGGACCATGCGATCGTATAGCCGGGCGGCAACTGGACGCGCTGGTGGACTAGCTTCTGCGCCTGGGTCACGTAGCCCCCGAGGTCGCGGCCGCTGATGTCGACGTAGACCCAACCGTTCAGACGCGCGTTCTCGCTGCGCAGCTGCGGGGGGCCGTCCGTGACCACCACATCGGCCACGGATCCTAGAGTCGTGGTGGCACCGCCGGCAGTCACGATCGGAAGTACCCGCAGCTTGTCCACCGAGTCTCGCAATTCCCGCGGATAGCGGATGTTGATGGGGAAGCGCTGTAAGCCCTCCACCGTCTCACCCACGTTCTCCCCGCCGATGGCTAGCGCCACGACCTGTTGTACGTCCGAAAGACTGAGCCCTAGGCGTGCGGCGCGTACGCGGTCGATGTGGACTTCCACGTAGCGTCCGCCGCGGACCCGCTCGGCGTATACGGACCTTGTTCCGGGGACGGCTTTCAAGGCTGCCTCGATTTGCTGCCCGATCTGTTCGATCATCTTGAGGTCTGGACCTGCAATCTTGATGCCAACGGGACTCTTGATCCCGGTGGAGAGCATGTCGATCCGATTGCGGATCGGTTGTACCCACAGATTCGAGAGCCCGGGAATCGTGAGCGCCGCATTCATCTCATCGATCAATTGATCCTGCGTCTTGCCACTGGGCCATTCGGAACGCGGCTTGAAGCGGATCGTCGTCTCGAACATCTCGAGCGCGGCCGGGTCGGTTGCCGTCTCCGCTCGGCCGACCTTGCCGAATACCCGCTCGACCTCCGGAAAGCCCATGAGGATCTTGTCAGTTTGCTGCAGTAGCTGGGAAGCCTTATCCGCGGACAGACCGGGGAGCGCAGAGGGCATGTAGAGGAGGTCGCCTTCAACCAATGGCGGCATGAACTCACTGCCCAGTTGGGTGATTGGGACGAGCGTAAGCACGACCAACAGCGCCGCGATGCCAAGCGTCACCTTCGGAAACCGCAGTACCAGATCAAGCAGGGGCCGATAGAGGGCAATCAGTATTCGATTGAGCGGATTGGCGTGCTCGTCCGGAATCCGGCCGCGGATGAAGTAGAACATCAAGACCGGAATAAGCGTCACTGAAAGCCCGGCGGCCGCAGCCATCGAATAGGTCTTCGTGAACGCCAACGGCCCAAAGAGCTTGCCTTCCTGAGCCTCGAGGGTAAACACAGGAACAAAGCTGAGGGTAATGATCAGCAGGCTGAAGAATAGCGCAGGCCCGACTTCGGCGGCTGCGTCGCCGATCAGCTGGGTCTGCTCGGCGATCGTCGCGCGGCGATCGGGGTTGGCACGGCGCCAGGCTTCGAGGTGCTTGTGCGCATTTTCGATCATGACGACGGCGGCATCGACCATCGCGCCAATGGCAATCGCAATGCCGCCCAGGGACATGATATTGGCGTTCACGCCCTGCCAGTTCATGACCGAGAAGGCGGCGAGGATCCCCAACGGCAGACTGACAATGGCAACCAGTGCCGACCGCACGTGAAACAGAAACAGCGCACACACGAGCGCGACGACAATGAACTCCTCGATGAGGCGGTCGCGTAGGGTGGCCACGGATTTGTGAATCAGTTCAGAGCGGTCGTAAGTGGCAACAATCTCGACCCCCTTCGGCAAACCCTGTTGCAGGCTTGCGATCTTTGCCTTGACTCCCTCGATCGTCTGCAGGGCGTTCTTGCCCGCTCGCATAACGATGACTCCGCCAACGGCCTCGCCCTTGCCATCGAGCTCCGAGATTCCGCGGCGGATCTCGGGCCCGATTTGGATGCGGGCGACATCGCCTAGCAGCACGGGTGTGCCGCCTGCTCCAAGGCCGACCGGAACGTTTCGAAAGTCGTCCAGGTTTTTCAGGTAGCCTGTCGCGCGGACTGCGTATTCGGCCTCGCCCAGCTCCAGCACCGAGCCGCCTGTTTCGTTGTTCGAATCGCGCAGGGCTGACTTCACCTTCTCGATCGTGACCCCTAAGGCGCGCATGCGGTCCGGATCCAGAACAACCTGATATTGCTTGACCAGGCCGCCCACGCTGGCCACCTCCGCCACATTTGGCACGCTCTTCAGCTCGTACTTGAGAAACCAGTCCTGCAAGGCCCGTAGCTGAGAAATATCGAACTTCCCGCTGTGGTCGATCAGCGCGTACTCGTAGATCCAGCCGACGCCGGTCCCGTCAGGCCCCAGAGTAGGCTTTGCCGACGGGGGCAAGCGTCCGGTCACCTGGTTCAGATACTCAAGGACGCGCGAGCGTGCCCAATACAGGTCAGTCTTGTCATCGAAGATGATGTAGACATAGGAATCGCCAAAGAATGAATAGCCGCGCACCGTGCGGGCGCCTGGCACCGAGAGCATCGTCGTCGTGAGCGGGTAAGTGACTTGATCTTCGACCACCTGCGGGGCTTGGCCGGGGAACTCGGTGCGGATGATGACCTGCGTATCGGAGAGATCCGGCAGCGCATCGAGCGGCGTCGAGTAGGCGGCGTGCACGCCCCAAGCCGTGAGCATGAGCGTCCCCATGAGCACCAGGAAGCGGTTCTGGATTGACCAGCGGATGACTCGGCCGAGCATGTCAGTGCCCTCCCTCGATCGACGACACTGACGGTGATGGCATCAACTGAGGGTTTGCACTGGATTCACTACCCTCAGTCGGACCGGCAAGGTTGTTGAACGCTCCGCGCAGACTCGCCTCGGAGTCAATGAGGAACTGGCCCGAGGCGACGACGTTTTGGCCAACGCTCACCCCTTCGAGGATCTCCGAGCGTCCGCCGTGTTCGGCGCCGACGCGCACCAAGACGGGACGAAAATGCGTGGCATCGTCGGCCACGATGACGATCGTGCGCGTGCCGGTCTTGATCACCGCCTCGGTGGGAATCGTCAGTACGTCTTCCTGCGCGGCTCCGCGCAGGTGAACGGCCGCGAACATTCCGGGACGCAAGCGCTTGTTGGGGTTCTCAACGACGACCCTTACCTTAAGGGTGCGGGTGGTGGCCATCAGTTCCGGATAGAGGTAGTCGATGCGGCCCTGGAAGCTCTCCCCCGGCAGCGCCGGTAAGTCGGCCGTCGCCGGATCCCCTGCCTTGATCCACGCGGCCTGCGCTTCGGGAACTTCGGCATTGACCCAGACACTGTCGAGGCTCGCGAGCTGAAATAACATTGCGCCGGGGGCAACGGCAGCGCCCTGACGCACACCCAGGTCCATGACGTAGCCGTCGAAGGGCGCGTAGTAGTCCACCCGCCGCTCTGCCTGGCCGGACCTTTCGATATGCGCAATCTGACTTGCCGTCAGGCCGAACAAGCTTGCGCGTTCGCGGGCGGCCGCGATCAGCTGCGTGTCTCCCGAGCTGCGCGCGATCAGCAGTTCCTGCTGGGTCGCCAAGAGGTCGGGGGCATAAATACCGGCGAGCCGCTGGCCGCGACGCACGGTATCGCCCACGGCACGCACGTCGAGTTGCTCGACCCAGCCGGGTTGGCGCACCTGGATCGCTTCGATCCGATGCTCGTCGACTGCAACGACGCCGACCGTGTCGACGGCGCGCGAAAAGCGACCCCGCTCTACCGGACTCAGACGCACACCCAGGTTCTGGACGATTCGCGGATCGATGGCGATGCTCCCGGCAGCCGCACCTGAGGATCCCCCGGAATCGTCTGCGTACTTTGCGGCCAATTGCATGTCCATGAAGGGGGACTTGCCGGGCTTGTCGAAATGCTGCTCAGGCACCATGGGGTCATACCAGTAGAGCGGCTTGCGCTCCGCGGCCGCCGCTGCCGATGCCACATCGCCGGCGCGCCCCGTCGCGGTTACACCGACGGAGCGGTGTCTCAACAGTCCGACGCCGAGAACGACGATTCCCACGATGAGGGATCCGATCAATACATAGCGTGGCTGTGTCACGGGGAATCTCCCAGAAGATCTTGAGTAGTCACGAAATACTGCAAACGCACCTGAGCCCGCGCCGCTTCGACGGCCAGCGCGAGGCGCTGAAGCCTCAGATCGATCAGGCTGCGCCGCGCCAGCAGCACCGCATCGAAGCTGCCACGGCCGGCTTGATAGGAACTGCGAGCGTCCTGAATGCGGCGCTCTGCGTTAGGCAGGATCGTGGTGTCGAATTCCCCCACCCGCTGCCGATAGTGCTGCCAGTCAAGATGGATCTGGCTCACTTGGGTATGCAGCTCGCGCAGTGCATCACGTTTGCGATCCGTACTCGCGTGCGACTTCTCAAGGGCAGCGGCCAGTTCGGGGTCCTGGCGATTCTTGGTGAAGTACGGCAAGTCGATCGTGAACTGGATGCCGATGAAGTCGGAGTAGCCGGGTCGGTAGGCGAAATACCCTTCCACGGACACATCCGGTTTGTAGGCCTGGCGGGCGAGTGCAATGTCTGTTGCGGAGGCCTCGATCTGCTTGTCCAGCCCATCAATCACCGGGTGGTGGTCTACCGCGGTGATCAGTCCCGGAAGTTCCGGCGGCGGCGCCGTCGGCGAAAGGTCGTCTGCGAGGGGCCGTTGGGCGGCGTCCCCGATCCACCGTGCAAGTCCGGCGCGCGAGCGCTCCGCGTGATGCAGCCAGTCGTGCGCTTTGTCCTCAGCGAGGCTTGCTTCGACTTTCGCGGCCAGCCAGTCAGCTTGCGATGCCTTGCCATTGCCATAGTCCTTCTCGAGCGACTGGACCTGCAAGGTAGCTTCCACGGTCAACTGGCCGGCGAGCGCAAGACCCTGCTCGGCTTCATAGACATCGAGCCAGGCGAGGGAGGTATCCCGGCGTATCGCGCGGCGATCATTGGCCAGCGCTGCACGCTCGGTGTCAGCTTCCAGTCGCTTGCGCTCCCCTTTGAGCCGACGCTTGTCGGCGCGAGGTAAGTCCTGAATCAGTCCGACCGTGTACTCGGTGAAATTGTCAGCGCGAAGATTGAAGGCCTCGGAGGTATCGATCGGCAGGTCTTTGATCCCGCTAGTCAATTTCGGGTCCGGCAATTGCGCCGCGGCCACGGCCTGTCTCTCGTCCGAGTCAATGATCGCCTGGCGTCCTGTGAGGATGGGCTGGTCGGTGAGTGCGAGATGGGCCGCTTCCGCCAGCGAGAGGGGCGACGTCGCGTCGGCTGACGGTAGAGCCGCGGTTTTTGATGGTGGCTCGGATGCCACGTCAAACGCCAACGCGGGTTCGGCACCGGCGAGTGCTAGGAGTAGTCCCCAGCAAGTTGCTCGGAGCCGCACATAGGTGTTGAGCCGCCTCGGCGTCCTTCGCGCGAGATTGCCGTTACGCGAGAGGGCCATCGCAAGAGTGGCCCAAATATACAAACGCCGAAAGTCCGCCATGGCGTCTCTCCGCTACACGGGCGCGCCCGTAGGGACGCGAACCCGTCGATCAATCCTGAATAGACCCGTGAGAAGCGGGTCGCTCGGAAACCTCTACGTGGATCGAGGTCTAGAGGCGCAGGCGCGCGGTGCTCAGATAGAGCAACGCCTGGGAGGGCAGGTGGTCCAGCGCGATCGCTGGGATCAGGCGGGCGGTGTCGGTGAAACTTGGTGAGCCAGGCGCGGTGAACGACGTCATGCCCGGCGGGGGGTCGCGTGGCGTCGCCTGCTTGGCAAGGGTCTTGACGGGTTCGGCGATTGGATCCGCGCTGACGCCCACATCGGCGGCGCAGCAGTCGCTAAGGCGGAGCGATGCTGCGGGAGCCGAACCGTCAATTCTGCAGGGTGAGCTGGGCCCGTCCGGACAGCACGTCGATGCCGACCCGGTGCACCCTGCAAATACCGGCGTGCCCAAAAGCAGGCTTAGCAGCAGGATCGGAAGGTATGTCAGGCGGCGCAACATGAATCGGATGTCTGGATTTGCTAGGCCAAGGAACCGGCCAGCAGCTCTGGCCGTCAAGCAGTATACCGCCGCGGGGCGCGAAAAATTGCACAGCACCGCTCAAATCGGGTGTTTCTGGGCGTTTGGGCGCGGATTTCAGCCCTTGTGCCGTACATGCACGATCCCGGCGAGTCCAGTGTGTACCCGGGAAGTAGCGCAGTTGCCTTCGCACTGGCGCGTGCCGCATCCCCACAAAAGGGCCGCAGCGCCACGACGCGGCGTAAACCCCGCGGGGAACTCGCCAGACCCAGGATTTCGGCCATTCGAGCGTGTATGGGGGCCGCAACACAGCGGGGCAAGTAACGGCCGCAGCGTGCCGAGCAAACACCAACCTCGGAAAGGGCAGGGTGTCACAGCAGGGCCCATCCGGCCATGCCGCCATTGAAGGATGCCCTGAAGGCGGGCGATACTGACCACGTGATTCGATCCTCACCTTGGACACGTGCCTGCCTCATAGTGCTATGCCTCACGTCGCTTGTGACGCGAGTCAACGGCGAGCATTTGCACATCTGTTTGGACGGCGACGAGCCGTTCGCCAGCGTGCATTTGAACGTCGATGCCGACGATGCAGGCTCGAAAAGCACGATCGGAAAGCCCCGCCACGATTTCGATGTGAGCCTCTCGTCCGACGCGCTTGCCAAGAGGCTCGACGCAACTCCGGGCCTGCTGACGCTGCTCATCGCAGCCTTGTTGCTCTTCGCCATCAATGTTCTTCGTGGAGCGATGCTTCCGCCCGCGCGAGAGCAATATCTCCCCTCCGCCAGCTTCTCTCGTTTGCGCCCTCCCTTGCGGGGACCCCCGCTCTCAGCCTCCGTTTAGTTCCTTTCGACCCTGACCTCGGCCAGCGCAACGTGCGCGGCGGCCATGCCTTACGGAGGCATTCATGTATTTGGTATCAGCGCGCCGCCCGGTGGCGTGGATTGCTTGCCTAGTCACCGTCGTGGGTGCGGACGCGGGCGCCGCTTCAGCTCCCGGCGAGAATGCCCCAGAACTCGCAGTCGGACCGCGGCAAGCGCTCGACCCAGAGGGCGAACTGACCTTAACGCGAGCGGTGGAGGCCGGCCTTGCCGGAAATCCGGATCTCGTTGCCAGTTCGTTTGAACTGAAGGCGGCCGACGCCCGCATTGCTCAGGCGCACAAGCGCCCGAATCCCGAGCTCTCGGTGCAACTGGACAACCTGTCGGTTGGCGGCGAGGCGCACGGGACGGATGCACTGGCGAGCACATTGAGTCTGAGCCAGGTGATTGAAATGGGCGGAAAGCGCGGCTTTCGAACGGAAGTCGCGGAAGGCGGCCGCGATTTGGTCGCCGTTGAACGCCAAGCGCAGCAGCTGGATGTGCTGGCGGAAATCACACGTCGCTTCATTGCCCTGGTCGCCGCACAGGAACACTTGACCTTCGCCCAAGGCGCGCGCGAGCTGACGCAGCGCACGCTGGAGGCGATAACTGCCCGCGTCCAGGCCGCACGTTCGCCAGAAGCGGAGCGCAGCCGTGCCCGAATCGCGTTGACTCGCTCGCATCTGGAGGAACAGCAGGCCTCGAGCGAGGTCCGCAGCGCTCGCGCGGCCCTCGCCGCATTGTGGGGAAGCGATGCGCCTCGTTTTTCGAAGGCCAAAGCTGATCTCTTTGCGGTTGAGCCTGTCGAGTCGCTCGATATGCTGACGAAGAAGATTGAACGCAACCCCGATTTTGTTCGATTCGCCTCCGAAGCGCGCTTGCGCGACTCCGAAGTACGCCTTGCGCAGGCGCAGGCGCGACCTGACATTACCCTGGGTTTCGGGATCGGTCGTTTCAACGAGACCCGGAACACCGGCCTGACCTTCGGGTTTTCCATGCCTTTACCGGTGTTTGATCGTAATCAAGGCGCGATCCGTGAGGCGCAGGTGCGTCGTGCGCAAACGGACGCCACGCGGCAGGCGGCGTTGTTGCGAGCACGCGCGGTTGTGTATGCGCTGTACCAGGAACTGACGGTGTCGCGCTCCCGCATGGCGACGCTACGTGCCGATGCGCTGCCTCAGGCTCAACAGGCTCTGGACCAGACCCAATACGGATATGAGCGGGGGCGTTTTTCGTACCTCGAACTTTCCAGTGCGCAACAAGAGCTGCTCGCCTTACGCGCAACCCTGATCGAGGCGGCCGCGGAGTACCACCGCGTGCTCGCCGACCTAGAACGACTGACCAACGAGCCGGTCGCGCTTGCGTCCGGTGCTCAGGAACTACCATGAATTTCTTTGCAAGGCTGCTTCTCCTGCTCGCCCTGGGTGCGCTTTGGGGGTGCTCCAGGGCACCCTCGGGCACCAGCGCCAGTCCGTCCGCCGACGAGTCGGCCACCGAAGCGCGACTTCCGGGAAGTCCCAACGTAGCGAGGATCACCGCTGAGGCGGCTAAACGCGCAGGCATAGAGGTGAGCTCAGCAGGTCCAGCACAACTGCGCGAGACCCTTTCGCTCTACGGCAGCATCAAGTCCAACGGCGAGCGCGAACAGGACATCCGGGCACGGTATCCGGGAGTGGTGCGCACAGTCGGCGCCCGAGCGGGCGATGCGGTAGCCAAGGGCGCAGAACTCCTGTCCATCGAGTCGAACGAGAGCCTGCAGATCTACGCCATCCGCTCGCCCCTGAGTGGTCAGGTACTCGAGCGGCGCACCAATCCGGGCGACGCCGTTGACGGCAGTACGGTACTGATGAAAGTCGCAGATCTTTCGACGGTGTGGGCCGAGTTCGCCATTTTTGCGCGCGACCTGAGCCATGTGCGGCCGGGCATGCGCGTGATCTTCCGCGGTGCCGACGCCGACGAAGGCGGAGAGGCCACCATCAGCTACGTCGCCCGCGCCGGGCACTCGGACAGCCAGAGCGTCGTTGCACGCGCCGTCGTTGATAACCGCAGCGGGCATTGGGTGCCTGGTCAATTCATTACCGGCGACATTGTCGTCGGCGACGTCACTGTCCCCGTCGCCGTGAAGCCGGAGGCCCTGCAGGAGCTGCATGGAACTACCGTGGTGTTTGTTGAGAAACCCAAGGGTTTCGAAGCGCGGCCGGTGCAAGTGGGCAAGCGATCCAGGGAGGCCGTGGAATTGACACAGGGTCTTGCGGCGGGCGAGCGCTATGCGGCTATCAACAGCTACATGATCAAGGCAGATTTTCTCAAGGAAGAGGCGGGGGAGGACTGAGCCATGAAACGGATCGAAGCATTCCTACCCCCGCACCGGCTCGGCATTGTGGTTCACCGGCTTCACGAGCTACGTCGCTTTCCGGGACTGACGTTGGTGAACGCGCAAGGTCAAGGACATGGGCGCGGGAAGGGTGGTCACTACGCCTATGACGAGGCGAGCCTGATGTACCTGGATCGCAAGATCCTGATCATTTTCTGCGAGGACTCCGAAACGGCCGCGATCGTCGAACTCATCGCAGGGGTTTCGCACACGGGCAACCGCGGTGACGGAATCGTCGTGGTCAGTGACGTGTCACAGATGGTGCGCATCCGCACAAGCCCGGCAGGCAGGGAGGCGCTCACTGCCGACCCAGATGTGTCGGGTCTTGGTGCGCCGAAGAGTCCCCCGGACGAAGCCGGAGGCCTGTCGTGATCGACAGGATCGTCCATTTCGCAATCCGCAACCGGTGGCTGGTGATGGCCGCCGTGCTGGGCTTTGCCGTCTACGGCTGCCTGCAATACCAACGCCTGCCCATTGATGCCGTACCCGACATTACCAACGTCCAGGTACAGATCAATACCCAGGCGCCGGGTTATTCCCCGCTCGAGACGGAGCAGCGCGTGACATTCCTGGTCGAGACTGCGATGGCCGGTCTCCCGAGGCTCGAAGGCACCCGCTCAATTTCTGCCTACGGTCTGTCCCAGGTCACCGTGGTCTTTCAAGACGGGACGGACATCTATTTCGCGCGGCAGCTGGTGAACGAGCGCCTTCAGGAGGTGAAAAATCAGTTGCCGGCGGGCGTGGCTCCGGAGATGGGGCCGGTATCCACCGGACTCGGCGAGATATTCCTGTACACGGTCGTCGCAGAGGCCGGTGCGCGCAAACCCGACGGCAGCCCATACACGCCGACGGATCTGCGCAGTATTCAGGACTGGATCATCCGGCCGCAGCTAAGGCAGGTTCCCGGGGTTTCAGAGGTCAACAGCATCGGGGGCTTCGCGAAGCAGTACCAGGTTGCTCCGGATCCGGCCCGGCTCCTGGCCTACGGCGTCACGTTACGCGATCTGGTTCAGGCGCTGGAGGCCAACAACGTCAATGTCGGTGCGGGATACATCGAGAGCAACGGCGAGCAGAAGCTGGTACGCGTGCCGGGCCAGATCGCAGATGCCATAGCGCTGCGCCACACCGTTGTCGCGACTCGGGACAACGTGCCGGTAACCGTCGGCGATGTTGCCGAGGTGGGCATCGGCAAGGAACTTCGAACCGGCGCGGCGACCCGAGATGGTGCGGAGACGGTGCTCGGGACAGCGCTCATGTTAATCGGGGAGAACAGTCGCACGGTATCCCTGCGAGTTTCAGAGCGCCTGACAGACATCAACAAGACGCTGCCTGCCGGCGTCAGGGCGGAGGCGGTTTACGACCGCACCGTGCTCGTGAACAAGACCATTGCCACGGTGCAGAAGAACTTGTTCGAGGGCGCACTGCTGGTGATTGTCGTCCTGTTCGCGTTCCTGGGAAATCTGCGCGCCGCGTTTCTCACCGCTCTGGTGATACCGCTATCGCTATTCGCCACCTTTACGGGGATGGTGCACAGCAAGGTGAGCGGCAATCTGATGAGTCTGGGTGCACTGGACTTCGGGCTCATCGTGGACGGTGCGCTGATCATCGTGGAGAACTGCCTCCTGCGCCTGGGGCAGGCGCAGCACGAGCACGGCCGGTTGCTTGCTCGCGGTGAACGTCTGGAAGTGATCTACGAAGCCACGAGGGAAGTGTTCAAGCCAAGTCTGGTCAGCGTGGCTGTCATCGTCCTGGTGAATTTACCGATCTTTGCGCTCACAGGCGTCGAAGGAAAGATGTTTCACCCCATGGCGTTTGCAGTCATCGCCGCACTCGTTGGCGCCCTAGTCCTGTCGATAACATTCGTTCCCGCCGCATGCGCGCTGCTGCTCACCGGAAGGGTTGCCGAAAAGGACAATCGCCTTGTGGCCGGCGCGAAGCGACTGTATGCCCCGCTCCTTCGGGCGGTCCTGCGAGTCCGATGGAGTGTAGCCGCAGGCGCCGTGGTGTTGGTCCTGCTGTGCGGGTTGCTAGCGTCGCGCATGGGCGCTGAGTTCATACCGAGCCTCGATGAAGGGGACGTGGCGATGGAGGTGATCCGGCCCCCCGGTGCGGGCATAGAGCAGGGGATCCAGATGCAGCTGAAACTGAACGAAGCGCTCAAGGAGCTGCCCGAAGTCGAAACGGTGTTCGCGCGCAGCGGCACCGCAGAGGTGGCCACCGATGTCATGGCGCCGGCACGTTCGGACGTCTATGTCATGCTGAAACCCCAGCGGGCGTGGCCTACGCCTGGAAAGCCGAAGACTCAGCTGCTTGCGGAGCTCGAGTCCGCCGCGTACGCCGTGCCCGGCAGTATCTACGGGTTTTCGCAACCAATTCAGCTGCGGTTTAATGAGCTGATTTCTGGGGTCCGCAGCGATGTGGCGGTCAAGGTGTTCGGCGACGACTTGCCAACTCTTCTTAGGCTGGCCGCACAGTCCCAGAAAGTGCTTCAGGGCGTCCCGGGCGCGGCGGACGTGAAGACCGAGCAGATGGCGGGATTGCCACTTCTGACCGTGAAGCCTCGACGGATCGAGCTCGCGCGGTATGGGGTCACCGTAGCCGACTTGCAGGATGCGGTGTCTGCGGCGATTGGGGGACGCCAAACGGGCCTCATCTATGAAGGGGATGCACGCTATCCGCTGGAAGTTCGTCTGCCCGAGCGGCTGCGAGCGGATCCTCAGGCGCTCGCGCGCCTGCCGATTGCACGCCCCAACGGTGACTACGTGCCACTGATCGAGGTCGCGGATATCGCTACCACCGAAAGCCCGAACCAGATTTCCAGGGACAACGGGAAGCGACGTGCAGTAGTTTCCGCGAACGTGCGCGGACGCGACCTCGCAGGGTTCGTCGCCGAGGCACGCGCCAAAATCGAGCGCGAGGTGAAGCTGCCGCCCGGCTATTTCATACGCTACGGGGGCACGTTTGAGCAGCTTGCCTCCGCTGCGGAGAGATTGCGAACGGTCGTCCCGTTGTCGCTGCTGTTGATCTTCGGGCTGCTCTTCGTCACTTTCGGCTCCGTCAGGGATGCACTCCTGGTCTTCTCCGGCGTACCTTTGGCGCTCACCGGGGGGGTGTTGGCACTGCTTGTGACCGGAATTCCGCTGTCGATCACGGCCGGAGTGGGCTTTATCACGCTTTCCGGCGTCGCGGTTCTCACTGGAGTCGTCATGGTATCGGCATTCCGCGATCTTCTGCAGCAGGGCAGGTCGCTCGAGGAGGCTATCCTGGAAGGCGCGCTGTTGCGGCTACGTCCCATACTCATGATTGGCCTCGTGGCGTCGCTGGGTTTCCTGCCGATGGCACTGAACAGCGGCACAGGCGCTGAAGTGCAACGTCCGCTGGCAACTGTGGTCATCGGCGGAATACTCTCAGCGACTGTGTTGAGCCTCGTTGTGTTGCCGGCCTTGTATCGCTTAGCTGGTCGGGACGCCGTCGGCGATGGAGCCGCCCCATGAGTGAGTCCAAGGCGCACGCGGGACACTCCCACGCCATCCCTGCCACGACGAACGTCCGTGCGCTGCGGCTGGCGCTCGTCCTGACCGGCGCGTTCATGCTGGTTGAACTCTCTGGAGGCATCTGGGCGGGAAGCCTCGCCCTGATCTCAGATGCCGCCCACATGCTCACGGATGTCGCAGCGCTGGCGATCGCCCTGGTGGCCATTCACGTGGGCCAGCGGAGTGCGGACTCGCGTCGGACCTATGGGTACCAGCGCATCGAAATTCTCGCAGCCGCCTTCAACGCGAGCTTGCTGTTCCTGGTGGCCGGCTACATCCTCTACGAAGCGTATCGCAGGCTGCGCGAACCCGCTGACGTGCACTCCACCGCGATGTTGCTGATCGCAGGGCTTGGCCTTGTGGTCAACATTGTCTCGATGCGCGTCCTTAGCGGCGGCAAGGAATCGAGCCTCAACGTCAAAGGTGCCTACCTAGAGGTTTGGAGTGACATGCTCGGTTCGCTCGGTGTCATCGCTGCCGCGGTAGTGATCCGCTTCACCGCCTGGACATGGGTCGATTCCGTGGTTGCTGTCGCGATCGGCCTGTGGGTGCTGCCCAGGACTTGGACGCTGCTACGGGAAAGTCTCAACGTCCTGCTGGAGGGGGTGCCGGCCGGACTGGACCTTGTGGCCGTCGAACAAACAATTCGTGGTGTCCCGGGGGTTCTGGATCTACACGATCTGCACGTATGGTCGATCACTACGGGCAAGACGAACGTCACAGTGCACCTGTGCATTGACCCCACCGCGAACGCGTCGTCCTTGATCCGAAGCGTGTCTGCGGGGCTTGATGAGACGTATCACATCGAGCACACGACCATCCAATGTGAGGTGGGGCCCTGCCCGAACGCCACCGCCGCAGTGCACGGACTCACAGACGCCCCTCGCGCGAGGTAACGACGGGTCGATGGACGACAGCACCCAGAAATCGACCATGTTTTTGTCGCGGGCAATTGCTACCTTAAGCATGACCTTTGCAATGATAACTGTCGCTTGCGCGGATAGTTCCCGAGGGTGTGTGGGGTATCTGCAGGGCGACTACGCGGGCGCGATGCGCGCCTTCCTGCCTGATGCGCAGAAGGGGGATGCAGCGGCGCAACTCGCGGTCGGGTGGCTCTATGACAACGCGCTTGGAGTGCCGCACAACGATGCAGAGGCTGCGAAGTGGTACCTGCTGGCCGCTCAGCAGGGAGACGCTCGAGCGCAGCAATACCTGGGCACGATGTACGCAGAGGGTGATGGGGTTCCACAGGATCTTGCTGCGGCGGAGCACTGGTTTCGGCTTGCTGCGCTCCAGGGTAGTCCTGGTGGTCAGTACGGGCTGGGTGTGATGTACCGCGACGGAGTGGTCGTAAAAAAGGACCTGGTCGAAGCTTACAAGTGGTTTAGCCAGGCTTCGAAAGCGGGCGGCAGTAGTCTCGACAGTGCCCGCGCGCTCGCCGCGAAGACGGCGGTTGCCGGAATCATGAGCCATGAGCAGATTGCGCGCGGTGACGCGGAGCTGAGTTCGTTGCAGCCGGTTCACACCGTCAATTCGGCAAGCCTTTGCCCCTGATGGGCATGCCCAATCCGCCTGGGTCGGCCTGATTCAAATGCGCATGAATGACGAAGTCGATTCGCCATGAACGTTAACGTGCGCAAGGCCGTGATCATCGTTGCGATATTGAATTTGACCTATTTTCTGGTCGAGTTCTCGGTCGCTTTGAGCATTGGGTCGGTTTCGCTATTTGCCGATAGCATTGATTTCCTGGAGGACGCGTCGATCAATCTATTGATCGCAATCGCCCTCGGATGGAACGCAACCTACAGAGCTCGGTTAGGAATGGTTCTCTCAGGGATCCTGCTCGTCCCGTGCCTTGCCACCCTCTGGATGGCGTGGGGCAAGATCAGTGCGCCGATTCCCCCGGCACCGCTTCCGTTGACGCTGACCGGCTTAGGTGCCTTGGTCATCAACCTGGGTTGCGCTCTCATGCTGGTACGCTACCGGGCGCACGGTGGGAGTTTGACCCGTGCGGCTTTCCTCTCTGCGCGCAATGATGCGGTGGCGAACATCGCAATTATTGCAGCCGGGATTGCGACCGCTTATGCGAATTCCAGTTGGCCAGATGTCATCGTCGGGCTGGGCATCGCAGCAATGAATGCTGGCGCGTCGCGCGAAGTTTGGAGGGCTGCGCGTGAGGAGCATCGGGCGGCCAATTCGTAGTGAGTACGGGATAGCTTTACGGCAGCGGTTCGAAGAGGCTGCGTCGCATAAACGGGGAGAATTGTCGCGCGCTGCCCTACCTCTTCGCCGTCTGAAGGCTCGGCTTTAGCCGCCGCCAACGTCTACGCGCGCATTTGGCACGCACTTGGCACGCGCGGGCGCGCAAGTGATTGATCCGAATGGCACTCCGTGGCGCGCGATTGTGTCCTATGTCTCTGATTTACATAGGTTCTTCCGGTCTTGCCAAGGTCGGGGTCGCGAGTTCGAGTCTCGTTTCCCGCTCCAAATTCACCCCAGGCTCCGCAATACGCATGAAGTAGCGGCAGCGGGCCGGCTCAAGGCGGGCGGCTCGCGATTCAGGCGGCGGGGGCCCTTAAGTACATGAGCGTATAGGGCGGCGTCCCCTTGCGGCGCACAGTGTCACTGCGGCATCGGCCCGAGTTCAGTCCGGGCAAGGAGCGCACGCATGAGAACGCTGCAAGCCTCTATTTCAAACCTCGTCCTGTCCGTGGCAATCGCCAACTGCCTGGCATTTGCGATTGCGGTCTTTGGCTCGATCGCGAACCCCATGGGCAGCCAGACGGTCCTATCCACGTGGGCGATCGTTTTTGGCGTCGCACTGTGTGGGACCCTGAGTTACTTCGCGCTGGCGACGGAGGGCTAGGCACCATGGCGACGAAAATTCCTGAGGAGATGTGTGCCCGCGTCCCTGAAGCTGAAGCGTGTCTGGCAGATCGCCTGCGCGCGCTCATGGCCGAGATGGAAGCCGCGCGCGAACACAGCCACAGCGGCGAAGACCCCGAGTACGGTTGCGTCCCCTGGTTCGCCTACCACCGCACGCGCGCTCCCGAGAAAAAGGGCTGAGCGCCCCGCAAGAGGTGGGCGCACACGGCGTGTAACGCTCGAGGGTGCACAATGTAGTCCGGGCCGCCCAAGCGGGGAACCCATGTCAGGCATGAATCACAGCCCGGGCATCGCCGCCGATGCGGAAGTGCACGCGATCGACCGCTGGTGGCGCGCCGCCAACTATCTCGCCGTCGGCCAGATCTACCTGCTCGACAACCCGCTGCTGCGCGAACCGCTGCTCCCTGAACACATCAAGCCGCGGCTGCTCGGGCACTGGGGTACGACACCGGGCCTGAACTTCGTCTACGCGCACCTCAACCGCATCATCTGCCGGCGCGACCTCAGCGTCTTGTCGGTGACCGGTCCCGGCCACGGAGGACCGGCTGCGGTGGCCAACACATGGCTCGAGGGTTCGTACAGCGAACGCTATCCGCAGGTGTCCCGGGACGCGCGGGGCATGCAGCAGCTCTTCCGCCAGTTCTCCTTTCCCGGCGGAATTCCCAGCCATTGCGCGCCCGACGTGCCGGGATCGATCCACGAGGGCGGCGAACTGGGTTACTGCCTCGCGCACGCCTTCGGGGCCGCCTTCGACAATCCGGACCTGACCGTCGCCTGCGTGGTGGGGGATGGCGAGGCCGAGACCGGCCCGCTGGCAACCGCCTGGCACTCGAACAAGTTCCTGAACCCGCGAAGCGACGGCGTGGTGCTGCCGATCCTGCACCTGAATGGCTACAAGATTGCCAATCCGACCGTGCTTGCCCGCATCCCGCGCGAAGAACTCGCCAGCCTCCTGACCGGATACGGATGGGATCCCCACTTCGTCGACGGCCATGAACCGTTCGCCACCCACCTCGCGATGAGGGCCACCCTGGATCGCGTGTTCGATGAGATCGCCTCGATTCGTGCACGGGCGCGCCAGGCGCGAGTCACGGTACGCCCGCGCTGGCCCATGATCGTGCTCGCGACTCCCAAGGGATGGACGGGCCCGGGCCGGGTCGACGGCACCCCGGTCGAGGGCACCTGGCGCGCGCACCAGGTGCCGCTGGCGGAAGTGCGGACCAACCCGGCGCACCTCAGGCAACTCGAGGAATGGATGCGCAGCTATCGCCCGCTGGAGCTGTTCGGTGAGGACGGGAGTCCCAGGCCCGAGGTGCTGCAGAACTGCCCGGCGGGCCCGCGCCGCATGGGCTCCAACCCGCACGCCAACGGCGCAGGGCACGACCATCCGCTCCTGCTGCCGGCGGTGGGTCCGCAGGCCGTCGCCGTTGCCCACCCCGGGCGCGAAAGCGCCGAGCCGAGCTCGGTGCTTGGTCAATGGCTGCGCGAGGTCTTCCGCGCCAGCGAGGCGGCGCGCAACTTCCGGTTGTTCTCCCCGGATGAGGCGAACTCGAACCGCCTGGGCGCGGTGTTCGGGGTGACCGAGCGCGTCTGGCTGGGGGAGATCCGCGACGGCGATGATCACCTCGCCTCCGAGGGGCGGGTGATGGAGGTGCTTTCCGAACACCAGTGCCAGGGGTGGCTGGAGGGGTACCTGCTCACCGGGCGGCACGGGATCTTCTCCTGCTACGAGGCCTTCATCCACATCGTCGATTCGATGTTCAACCAGCACGCCAAATGGCTCGAGTCGGCGCGCAAGATTCCCTGGCGCAAGCCGATTGCGTCGCTGAATATCCTGCTGAGTTCCCATGTCTGGCGCCAGGACCATAATGGGTTCTCGCACCAGGATCCCGGATTCATCGACGTCGTGCTCAACAAGAAGAAGGACGTGGTCCGTGCGTACTTCCCGCCCGATGCCAACACCCTCCTGTGCGTCATGCGTCACTGCCTCGGGAGTTTCAACCGCGTCAACGTGATCGTGGCGGGCAAGAATGCCGCGCCGCAGTGGCTGGCCATGGACGCCGCGGAGCGCCATTGCGAGGCCGGCGCCGGCATCCTCGAGTTCGCGAGCAACGACTCCGGGGCGCCGCCGGATGTGGTGCTGGGGTGCGCCGGGGACGTGCCGACGCTCGAAGTGCTGGCGGCCGCCGACCTTCTGTACCGGTACATCCCGGACCTGAAGGTTCGCGTGGTGAACGTGGTGGACCTCATGACCCTCGAGCCGCCCGGCGAACACCCGCATGGGCTCAGCGACGCGGCCTTTGACGGCCTGTTCACGACCGACCGACCGGTGATCTTCGCCTATCACGGTTACCCGTGGCTGATTCACCGGCTGACCTACCGACGTCGCAACCACGACAACCTGCACGTGCGCGGCTACAAGGAGGAGGGGACGACCACGACCCCGTTCGACATGGTGGTTCGCAACGACATGGACCGCTTTCACCTGGTGATGGACGTGATCGACCGGGTGCCGGGACTGGGCTCCCGTGCGGCGCATGTGCGCCAGCTGATGCGAGACCGCCTGGCCGAGCATTCCCGCTATATCTGTGCGACCGGCGAGGACCTGCCGGAGATCCGCGACTGGCGCTGGCCGGCGCACCGGCACGCCGGCCATTAGCGGGCACCGCACGGCTGCTCCGGCGCGCTAGTGCGGCGCGGGAATGAACATTGCGACTGCGGCGAGCGCCACTATCCCGACCGTGACCCAACCGAGCGCCAGCGTGCCCCATCCGGGACGGTGGGCGCCCATGACTGCGGTGCGAGAGGCCAGCAACAGGATGAGAACGAGCAGCGGCACCGCGACCACCCCGTTGATGACGGCGCTGTAGAAGAGCGCCTTCACGGGCCTGATCGAGGTGAACCCGAGGCCGAACCCTGCGGCCATCGAGCCTGCTATGACGCCGTAGAACCGTAGCGCTCCCCGCGCCTGCCTCTCCAGTCCCCAACGCCATCCCAGCGCCTCGGCGAGCGCGTACGCGGCCGAGCCCGCCAGCACTGGAACCCCGATGAGCCCCACCCCGAGTATTCCCAGGGAGAACAGGTAGAAGGCGAACTCACCCGCGAGCGGGCGCAGCGCAGTGGCGGCCTGGGCAGCGGTCTGGATGTCCCGGATGCCGTGCTCGTGAAGCGTAAGGCCGGTGGTCAGGATCACGAAGTATCCGATCAGGTTCGAATAGAACATCCCGACCCCGGTATCCCAGCGGATGCGACGCAGCTCGCCGGCGGCGTGCGTCGGATCCTCCTTGAGTGCCGGCGCGTTGCGCAGGCGCATGTCCTCTATCTCCTCCGAGCACTGCCAGAAGAAGAGATAGGGACTGATGGTCGTGCCCAACACCCCCACCACCACGACCGCCGTGGCGGCGTCCAGCTGCAGCCGCGGCAGGAATGTACGGTGCAGGACTTCCAGCCAGGGCACGTGCACGGTGAAGAGCACGCCCACGTAGGCCAGGAGCGAGAGGGTCAGCCAGCGCAGCCCCTTCACGTAGCGGTGGTACGGTACGAAGACCTGCAGTAAAAGCGAGAGCACGACGATGACGGCGGTCGCAAGGTGCCGGTTGCCGCCAACGGACAGGGCGGTTACCTCGCCCATCATCGCCACATCGGCGGCGATGTTGAAAATGTTGGCGGCGAGCAGCAGCAGCACGGCGCCGACCGTGAGCCAGCGGGGAAAGAAGCGCTGCAGGTTGTACGCCAGGCCGGCACCGGTGACGCGTCCGATCCGTGCGCACAGCGACTGTACCGCCGTCATCAGTGGAAAGGTCAGCGGCATCGTCCACAGCAGGTCCAGCCCGAACTGCGCGCCGGCCTGGGAATAGGTGGCGATGCCGCTCGGGTCATCGTCGGCGACGCCCGTGATGATGCCCGGACCGATGCGCGCGGCCGGGTGGCGCAGCAACCGCTCGCGAAAGGTGCGACGCGCGGGCTGCTCCGCGGGCGCGGCCGCCGGGTCAGTCATGGAGCCGCGGCGTGAGGGCTGCGTTAGACGGCATGCACGAGGCGCTTACAAGAATGAATCCAATGAGCCGCCGGATGGGGGATCAGTATGCCTCGGCCGCCGTAGCGGCGCGTGCAGTTCCGTGCGGCTGCGGGCCGCGCAGCGCCGGCCTGTGCTCCCCCGGGGTCTGTCGGGGAGTGGCGGGGTGACTGCCGCCGAGATCAAACCGCGCCCCCTTGAGAAATGACCGGTCGAGCGGCGTGCTCTACGGTTGCCGATCCGAGAATTTCATCTATTTCGGCAGCCCAACGAACGACGGGTTGCCTCCGGGCAGGTCAACGCTCCCTGGGCTCTCCGCCCGCCCGACACTTTACCGGCCGCCGATGCAGCGAGCGCCGCGGAGCGGGGCTCTGGTCCGCCGTGCTTGAGGTCCTACGCCTGCGGCGTTACCTGACAATGGCGGGGTGGGGAATGCGGGGCCCACCGAACAGGGCACGGTGCGAGGGCGGCTGCCGGCCTCCTTCATCTTTCAGTCCGTAGTGCAGCGCAGCCTCTGCGGCGATCAGGGTCTGGCCCGACTGGTCCATCAGCTGCGGGTCATCGTACAGCGCTGCGATGACGTGGCCGGAGAACTCCGGGCTCTCCGCGCTTGCGGCCATGCCCTGGTACTTGTCCGGTTCGCGGTCCATGACGCCGCGGGTGCGCTCGGTCAACACCAGTCCCAGCCACAGCGCCAGCGAAGCGACGTTGTAGTCGCGCAGGTCAACCGCCATGTCGGCCGCGAACTTGTCGACCCCGGCTTTCTGCGCGCCGTACGCCGGGCCGTGCACGTAGCACACGGAGCCGGGCGCGGAGGTAAAGACGATGAGTCCTCGGCGTTGCTTCACCATCAGGGGCGCGGCGTAGTAGCTCGCCACGTACTGGCTGCGCAGGCCGACATCCAGGATGTCGCTCAGGCCGAGTGACTTCTCCCAGAATCCGCCGGGCTTGATCAGATCGTCATGGATGGCGGCGACGTTGTTGACCAGGATGTCGAGGCGTCCCTGCTCCTCCGCCACGCGGCGAAAAAGTGATTCCGTCTGGCCATCGTCGGCGTGATCGACCCGCACGGCAACGCCGTGCCCGCCGGCGGCGCTGACGGCCGCCGCGGTTTCGTAGATCGTGCCCGGAAGCGGCGCCTGACCCTGTATTTCGGTGCGACCGGTCAGGTAGACCGTGTAGCCGTGCCTGCCGAGGGCGATGGCGATGCCGCGCCCCACGCCGCGGCTCGCGCCGGTCACCACCGCCACCCGCTGCGTGCTGGGCGTCGCGCTCATGGCGGCTCAGGCCCCCACCGGGGCACCCCAGCCGCCGGCTTTGGGGGCGGCACGCGCGGCCGTGAACTTGATGTAGGAGTACTTCCATCCCTGGGGGGTACGCACGTACCGCTCGTCATAGGTCCCCAGCAGCACGCGGTCCTCGCCCTCGGCGGAGGTGATCGGGATGATGCAGCTCCAGCGCCCCGTGGCCGTGTCGCCCTGGACCTCGATGATCGGGTTCATCACGCAGTGCATGACGAAGGGAACGGCCTGATGTTCCTGTTGTGTCCTGCGGATGGCCTCGCGGCCCCGGGTAACCGGGAGAAAGGGCGTGCCGTCCCAGACTGCATCCTCCGCAAAATCATCGAGAGCCGGCCCGCTGTGCGAGGGCCCCTGTTCCGGCCAGCCACCGTCGTTGTTCAGGCAGTACCGGGCCTTTAGCTTGCAGATCTCCTGGACGTCATCGACCCGGCGTACGCGTGCCTCGAGCTCTTCCAGACGGCTCATCACCTGCTTGAGCAGTGCACTGTCATTCATGAACGCCTACCCCAGATTCTCGCTGATGTGTTCTTCCACCTCGAACAGGCGGGTCTTGCTGCGATCGAGGAAGTGCTCCTCGTCCGCGGCGATCTGCGCCACGAACGCCGGATCCTTCAGCAGCGCGAGCACCGCTTCGTAGTCCGCCCTGGAGGCGTAGCGCACCTCGGTCACGGCATCGAAGTCCAGCGCGGTGATGCCGTTGGCGAGGTAAGCGCCCTGGGCCTGCGCGTAGTTGCGCCGGTAGTCCACGATCTTGGGCATCAGCCGCAGCACCAGCGGCACGTGGACCCCCTCGTAGTGCGCCATGAACTGCTCGCGCGTGAGGCCGGGCTTTGCCTTGATGAGGGCAATCAGCTTGAACATCGTGATGTCCCGCGCACTGAAGGCGCACAGTCAGGGTGGAAGGCGTTCATGGAAACTAGCACGTGTTCCAGTCAGCGGCAACGCACGCCTCGCCGTCAGCCCAGCAGGCAATCGCTGTCGAAGTAGGCCTTCACGCTGCAGATCTTGCCGGCCGCGTTGAAGGCCTGGACCTCGTAGACCTCCATGCGTGCCGTGGTCAGCCCGGGAACGCGCATGGTCGATACGAAGTGCAGCATCACCTCGTTGCCGCTGACCACGATGCGGCGCACGTCGTGGGCCGCCCACCAGCGGATGTCCTTTGCTCCCTGCCAGAACTCGACGATCGCCTTGATGCCGCGCAGGGGCTGCGCGCCAACGGGGTCCTCGAAGGTCGCGTCTTCGGCAAATAACGCGGCGCGCGTTTCGAGATCGGCATTCAGGTAGGTCACGAGGTAGGTGCGCGCGGCCTGCTCCATGTGCTCCCGCGAAAGCACCGTGCTCTGCGCCATAACGCCGCGGACCAGATCCGCAACGGAGGTGTATCCGGTCACCCTGTCGGTGAGGGCTTGCTCACCTGCCGCGGGTTCTTTGTGGGCGCCAGTCATGGGATCTCCAGGTGCTGCTGTGAAGAGATCGGCCCGTGAGCCGCTTGGGGCCCGGCATTGGGTTTTGCAAAGAGTAGAACATGTGACAAGATAAGAAAACACTCGTTTGTGCGAAAACACCGGCCTACATGGATCATCAATCCGGCAGCGGCGATCACGTAAGAAGGATGCAGGCCAAGCTGCTGCATGCCATCCGTGCCGACCTGGACCTGGTTATTGCGCCCACCCTGACCTCGGCGGAGGCGCGTACCGCCGCGCAGCTCGCCAGCGAGATGCTGAGCTTCCTGCTGGTGGGCATGGATGCCCTCGAGGACACCCTGCCTGCGCTTAAGCAGAGGCTGCGGCAGCTGGTGCAACGCGCGGAGGCGCTGGCGGCCGAGGCGGGAGAGGGGGCCGGCCCGGCGGCCGGGCCGGGACTGGTCGGTTCCGAGCTGACCACCGATCCCGAGTACACGCAGCTGAAGGGCCGGGCGGCCGATGCGCTCGCGCGCGTCTTTGCCGCGCGCTCGTCCCGTAAGGCCGGGCGCGAGGATGCCCTCGGGAGCCTGGCGCGCGAGGCCGTGCAAGTTGAGCAGGCCGAGCAGCTGACGCTCCAGCAGCTGGTGAATGCGGACATGGCCGACCGCCGCGACCCGCTGCAGGCGGTGGAGACCGAGCTCACGCGCGAGCGGCTCGAGGGCTTCGTCAAGGCGCGGCTGGGACAGCCGGATGCCGGCAGCGTCGAGCGCGTGGAGCGCATTCCCGGCGGGTATTCCAAGGACACCTGGCGGGTGCGGCTGTCGCGCGGCATCAACGGCCACCGCGACCTCATACTGCGCCGCGACCTGCCCTTCGGGCCCGGCGAGAACACGGTGGTCGAGGAGTTCGAGCTGCTCGAGCGCCTCGCCGATGCGGGGCTCCTGGTGCCCCGGCCGCTGTGGTGCGAGCCGGACGCCAGCTTCGTGGGCCGGCCCTTCCTGCTATTCCCCCAGTATCCCGGGAATGCGGTGTTCGGCGAGTGGAATGCGCCGGCCGAGGTGAAGCGCGCCGTGTGCTTCGAGGTCGCGCGGCTGATGGCCAAGCTGCATGGGCTCGACCCGCAGCAGCTCGGGCTGCCCGGGCTGGTGACGAACCGCTCGCCGGTGGAGACCGTGCAGGCCTACGTACGCTCGTGGCGCGACAAATGGCAGCGTCGCCGGTCACACCCCTCATTGGTGCTGATGACCGCGTTCGACTGGCTGGAGCGCAATGCGCCTGCCGGTCTGCCGCGGGTGAGCCTGGTCCACGGCGACGTCACCTTCCGCAACACGCTCATCCACGAGGGCCACCTCACTGCACTGCTCGACTGGGAGTTCTGGCACCTGGGCGATCCGATGGAGGACCTGAGCTACTTCCGGCTGGTGGCAGAGCCCCATGTCGCGTGGTCCGAGATCATGCAGGCCTACCAGGAGGCGGGCGGGGAGGTCTACGACCCGGCGCGCGCCGCCTTCTACGAGGTCTGGCGCTCGGTGCGCAACGGCACCACGACCACGACCGCGTGGCACGGCTTTCTCAACGGCTACTACCCGGCTTCCAAGGCGGCCTACCAGGGCGTGTCGCTCTACCGGCTGTTCCTGCGCGACGTGGCCGCCAGGCTCGAGGCGGTAACGCTATGACCGACCGGCAGATCGAGACGAACCCGGGCTGGACTACGGAGGTTGCGGGCAGCCGCCTCACCCGACCCCAGCCCCAGGACGAGTTCCTGCACCCGCCTCCGCCCGGGGCCGGTTACGCCTGGACCGAGACCTCGTACTGGGGGTTCTGCGTGCCGGAGCGCGGGCTCATGGCCGAGATCTACATTTGGTTCCACCCGGTCCTCAACACTATGAGCGCCGGAGTGCTGATCTGGCGCGGCATGCAGCCGACCTCGCTGGCCTCCGACTACGTCCACCACCACCACTTCCTGCCGATGCCGGCGGACATCGCGCACTACCGGATCGAGCCCCTGGGCCTCGAGATCGAGGTGCTCGAGCCGCTCAAGCGCGCACGCATGCGCATGCAGGATCCGGATCGGGACGTGAGCTTCGAGGTCACGTTCACCGGGGTACTGCCGCCGCTCGGCCGCCCCAACGGGCACCACCTCGTCCAGCCGCTGCATGTACGCGGTAGCCTCAACCTCTATGGCGAGCAGATCGCGATCGACGGGCACTTCATGCGCGACCGCTCCTGGGGTGCCGAGCGCCATGAGACCCCGCGCGACCTTCCGCCCATCACCTGGATGACCGGTATCGTCGATGCCTCCTGGTCGTTCCACCTGGTCGCTTTCGACGACCCGGCGCTGGGCCCGGACTGGCAGGGCCGCTTCGCTAACCCCAAGGCGGGCGAGAACCTCATGTGGGGCTACCTCCACGAGGGCACGCAGACCACGTCGATCCGCGCGGTCCGCAAGCGCACGCTGCGCGACGCAGATGGCGTGAGCCCGACCGGCTTCGAGATCGAGATCGAGGACGAGCGCGGACGCCGGCTGCCCCTGCGCGGCACGGTGACCGCCCGCGTGCCCTGGGCCACCTGGCAGAACATCGTCGTCTACTACTCGCTCACGCGCTGGGAACTCGAGGGGCGCGTCGCCTGGGGCGACTGCCAGGACATCCACTACAACCGCTTCGTGCACGAATTTACCCGGAGAGCGCCCCGATGAATCGCGTCGCAGGCAAAGTCGCCATCGTCACCGGCGGTGCGCGGGGAATCGGTCGTGCAGATGCGCTGAAGCTGGCCAGCGAAGGGGCGCGCGTCATCGTCGCCGACATCGACGAGGCGGGCGGCCAGGCGGTGGCAGCGGAAGCACCCGGAATCGAGTTCGTGCGTCACGACGTGCGTGACGAGGCCGCCTGGCAGGAACTCGTGCACGCCACCGTCACCCGCCACGGGCGGCTCGACGTCCTGGTGAACAATGCCGGGGTAATCCATGTCGGTGATCCGCTCACCTCGGAGCGCGCCGAGACCCGCCACATGTTCGAAGTGAACGTCGATGGCACGATGCTCGGCTGCAAGTACGCCATCCCGGCGATGATCGACAGCGGCGGGGGCTCCATCATCAACATGTCCTCGATCGCCTCCAGCTCCGGGCTGTACTTCTTCGCCGGCTACTGCGCCACCAAGGGTGCGATCGCCGCCTACACCAAGGTGGTGGCCGTGTACTGCGCGCAGAACCGCCTGAACATCCGCTGCAACTCCATCCATCCGGGCGGGATCGACACGCCCATGAACACCGGACTGGAGCGCGAGTTCGCCGCCAAGATTGCCGGCATGCGCCTGCCGGCCAACAGCCCGGTCTCGGCGGATGCCCCCAAGATGCGCTACGGGCAGCCCGATGATATCGCCTTCGCCGTGGTGTACCTCGCCTCGGACGAGTCCCGGTTCACGAGCGGCGCTGAGTTCTACATCGAGAACACCTCGACCATCACCGCGGCCGTCGTCGGCTGAGCAATAGCCGTGATCAGCCGCCTCGATGACTACTGCGTGCACCAGGCGCCAGGGTACCTGCGGGTGCCGGGCACGACGGACCGGAATTTCTACGACCGCTACTTCTTCAGTGGCTACTCTACCGACGGCACGCTGATCTTCGGCGCGGCCTTCGGGCGCTACCCCAACCGCTACGTGCAGGACGCCCATTTCACGGTGGCCTGCGCCGGGACGCAGGACAGCCTGCATGCGAGCCAGCGCCTGGGAGCCGACCCGGGGGAGGCCCGCGTCGGCCCGCTCGCGGTGGAGGTGGTCGAGCCGATGCGTGTGCTGCGCTGCCATGCGGGCCCGAACAGCCAGGGGCTTTCCTACGACCTAACCTTTCGCGCCGAGACCGGCGCAATCGATGAGGGACGCCTGCAGGTTGCGCGCGAGGGGCTCACTTACATCGACCAGACGCGGTTCATGCAGTACGGCAGCTGGGAGGGTTGGATCGAGTGCGACGGCCGCAGGGTGGCGGTAGATCCGGCCAGCACGCACGGGCTGCGCGACAAGTCATGGGGCGTGCGCGTCATCGGCGAGCAGCAGGTCACGCCACAGAAGGGTGGCCAGATCTTCTGGATGAACGTGGTCATGCACCTGGGCACCGAGTACTCGGTGATCCGCACCCTGGACCGCGCGGACGGTTCCTCGCACGAGCGGGCCGGCTACTTCGCTCCCCTGTATGGCTCGCCTGCGCTGGTCCCGGTCGGCGAGCAGGCGCTGCGTCCGGTGGCCGGTTGGGACTTCCAGCTGCAGTTCGCCCCGGGTACGCGCCGCATCACGGCCGGCCGTTACCGCATCCGCTGGCCGGACGGCTCGGAGCAGACGGTGAGGGGCCGGGCGCTGGGGACCCTGTGGTATGCGGGCCTGGGCTACAACCACGACCGCTGGCATCACGGCCTGGATCATGGCGCGGACCTGGTGGTCGAGCGGGAGTCCTGGCCCACCGACGGCGTCGACCTGTCCCGTCCTGACCGCCAGTTCCTCGCCTCGGTGATGGAGTTTACGGACGAAGAGGGCCGGGTGATCGGCTTCGGGCACACAGAGCAGCTGCTCATCGGCGAGTACCGGCCACTGGGCTGGGACGCCCCGCAGCCGCAGGCATAGGGCAGACCTCGACGAGTCGATTTAGGCGCGCCGTCGCCCGCGGGGCTTGCGGCAGCGTCCGGGAGGCGGCAGGTGGGCAAGCTGGATGGAAAAGTCGCGCTGGTCACCGGCGCGGGGCAGGGCGTGGGTCGTGGCATCGCCCTCGCCATGGGCGCCGAGGGCGCGGCGGTAGCGGTGCTCGGGCGCACCGCACAGAAGCTGGAAGAGACCTGCGCCGTCATCCGGGGGCGTGGCGGGCGCGCACTGGCGGTGCCGTGTGACGTCAAGGACGCCGCGGCGCTCGCTCGGGCGGTCGCCGCGGTGACCGGAACCTTCGGGGGCCTGAACATTCTGGTCAACAACGCGCAGGAGGTGGCCCTCGGCCCTCTCATGTCGGTGACGGACGATGCCTTCGATGCCGGCTGGCAGTCCGGGCCGATGGCGAGCTTCCGCCTGATGAAGCTGTGCTATCCGTTCCTCAAGGGCGGCGGCTGCATCATCAACCTCGGGAGCACCGCGGCGATGCGCTGGGACTATGCCTACTACGGCACCTACGCGTGCGTGAAGGAGGCCATCCGTTCGCTCAGCCGCGCGGCAGCCTGCGAATGGGCGCGCGATGGCATCCGGATCAATTGCCTGCTGCCCTGCGCAGACTCGCCCGCACTGATGTCCTGGATGGGGACGGCCATCGCCGGGGATCGTGAGGCGTTCCTCAAATCGATTCCGCTCGGCCGGGTCGGGCGCTGCGAGGAGGACATCGGCCGCTTTGCCGTGCTGCTGTGTACCAGCGAGGCCGGCTACGTCACCGGCCAGAGCATCGCTGTGGATGGCGGGCAGGCTTATTTCTAGCGCCTGCGGGCGCTTCATCCTTAAGGAGCTTTCGATGAGCGTGAGGTCATTTCCGGATGGGGCAGTCCTGGTCGTCGGGGGCAGCGGGGGCGTGGGGCAGTCGGTGTGCCTGGAGTTTGCCCGGGCCGGCACCGACGTGGCGATCACCTACCACAACAGGAAGGCGGCGGCGGAGGCGGTCGCCGCCCAGGTGCGCGCTCTCGGGCGCAAGGCGTCCGTCCACCAGCTGACGCTGGGCGATCCCGCGCAGGTCGAGTCCGCGGTGGCCGCGGCCGCCGGCGCCCACGGGCGCCTGCACACGGTGGTGGTGGCCGCCGGGACGCTGGCGCAACAGGTGCTGATCTCGGAAATGACGCGCGAGCAGTGGCAAACGGTCATCGAGCAGGACCTCAATGGCTTCTACAACGTCGTGCGCGCCACGCTGCCGCGGCTGAAGGCCGCCGGGGGCGGCTCGTACGTGCACTTGGGCTCCGGGGGGCACCTGCGCTGGCCCGAGCGGGACGTGATGTCGGTCGCCCCCAAGGCTGCCATCGAGGCGCTGATCACCGGCATCGCGCGGGAAGAGGGCCGTTATGGCATCCGCGCTAACTCGGTGCTGCTGGGAGTCATCGAGGCGGGCATGTTTCTCGAGCTTACCCGCCAGGGGAAATTCGATGCGCACTGGGTCGAGGAGGTACAGAAGTCCCTCGCGCTCAAGCGCTGGGGCAAGCCCGAGGAGATCGGCTACGCCTGCGTATTTCTAGCCTCCGACCAGGCGCTGTACGTGACCGGGCAGCGCATCGCGGTCACCGGTGGCTACGGGCTCTGAACCCGATGCGGCTCAAGGTCGGCCTCAACCTCATGGGATCCGACGCGCGGCTCGGGCCGCGCTTCGAGCGTGTGCTCGCGCTGGCGCGCGAAGCCGACGAGCGTGGGATCGACATGCTGACCTTCCCGGATCACCTGGCCATCGGCGCCAGCGCATTCGAGCAGCCCCTGCACTTCGGCGAGCCGTTCCCCTTCCCGCGCGAGATGGCCTGGTACGAGCCGGTGACCGCCCTTGCGGCCCTGGCCGCGGTCACCCGGCGCGCCCGGCTGTCGGTCAACGTGCTCGTGGCGCCGCTGCGGCCGGCTCTGTTCATCGCCAAGCAGATCGCAACCCTGGATGTGATCTCGGAGGGTCGCGTGTCGCTCGGCATGGCTGGTGGCTGGCACGAAGCGGAGTTCGCCGCCTCGGGCATCTCGCTCAAGGGTCGCTTCGGGCGACTTGAGGAGCAGATCGCCGCATGCCGCGCGCTGTGGGGTGGGGCTCCGGCCAGCTTCCACCAGGGACATGTCCACTTCGATGAGCTGTACGCCATGCCGCTGCCGGTGCAGGGCAGCGCAATTCCGATCTACCTCGGTCTGCCCGCCACGGGTCGTCACGTCGAGCGGATCGCACGGCTCGCAGACGGCTGGTCGTGGGGGTATGTCGCAGACCCGCTGCTGATCTCCGAGGGGCTGGCCCGCATCCAGGAGGCGCGGGCGCGCCTGGGACGGAACTTGGAGCAGTTCGAGGTCAAGGCATTCCCGCTGCCGATCCTGGCCGCCGGCGGCGGGATCGACCTTGCGGCAACGTTTGCCTGCGTGCCGGCGCTGGTGGAGGCAGGAGTCACCATCATTGAGCCGAACCTCTACGACTACTGCACCACCGAGGCGGACATCCCGCGGCTGCTCGACCAGCTGAACGCCCTGCAGCGGAGCTACGCATGAGTCGCCGCGCGACGGTCTTCATCATAGCGCTGGCGATCCTTGTCCCGGTCGCGCGCGCGGAGCCCGGACAGGGCGCGACCCTCTTCGCCGAGCGCTGCGCAGGCTGCCATGAAGGGGGCGCGGCGCGTGCACCGAACCGCAGCCTGCTGGAGCTGCTTACGCCGGAGAGGATCTACGCGGCACTCTCCCACGGGCCGATGCAGGCGCAGGCACAGGGCCTGGATGAGCGGCAGCGAAGGGACATCGCGGAGTTCCTGGCGGCACGGCCCCTGGGCGCTGAGCCTTCCATTCCGCTGAAGCGCTGCTCGGCAGGCAGTGCGTGGTTCGACTGGCGCAAGCCGCCGTCTGCGCTCGGCTGGGGCATCGACCGCGGCAACCGGCGGTTCGTGGCCGCGGCGGCGGCCGGCCTGACCGCGGCGCAGGTTCCGCAGCTGGAACTCGCCTGGGCGTTCGCCTATCCGGGGCTTACGCGCGCGGCCTCCGAGCCACTCACCGCCGCCGGGGCGGTGTTCGTGGGCAGCCAGGATGGCGATGCGTACGCGCTGGATGCCGCTACCGGCTGCGTGCACTGGGTTTACCACGGCGGCGGGGAAATCCGCGGCGCGATGGTCATTGCCCCCTGGCACGCCGGGGCATCCAGGACCGGTGCAGCCCGCGGCAGGGGAGTGCCGCGGGTCTACTTCGGCGACAATTTCGGCGTCGTGCACGCGCTGGATGCGCGGACGGGCACGGTGCTGTGGACCCTCAAGGTCGACGAGCACAGCGCCGCGCGCGTGTACGGCACGCCCGTGCTGCTTGAGCGCTCCGGACGCAGCGTCCTGTATGTGCCGGTGGCCTCGTTCGAGGAGGTGGCCGCCTCCACCGCCAGCTATCCGTGCTGCACGTTCCGCGGCTCAATCGTGGCGCTGGACGCCGCCACCGGCGAGCGGCTGTGGAAGACGTACACCATCCCCGCAGCATCCGCGGCGCAGGGGCAGACCCGCAGCGGCGCAACGCGTTTCGGTCCGTCGGGAGCGGGAGTATGGTCGAGCCCGACCATCGACCTGCGCCGCAATGCGCTGTACTTCTCCACCGGCAACAACTACTCCGGTCCCGCCGATGGCAACAGCAACGCGGTGTTCGCGATCGACTTGGATTCGGGCGAGGTGCGTTGGCGCCATCAGGTCCTGGCGGGCGATGCCTCGAACATGTCCTGCTATGCACCGCTGCCCGGCAGCCGCTTCTCGCTCGGCAACGACGTCAACTGCCCCGCACCGTTCGGCCCGGACCTGGATCTCACCGGGCCGCCGATCCTGATCCAGGGCACCGAGGGGCGCGACATCCTGGTGGCCGGCGCCAAGTCCGGCACCGTGTACGGGCTCGACCCGGCCCGGGAGGGCCAGCTCCTGTGGACGACCCGGCTCAGCCGGGGAACGGCGACCAGCGCGGGCGGGTTCTTCTTCGGGATGGCGACCGAGGGCGACCGCGTCTTCGTGCCGCTGCTGGACTTCCCGATGACGTATTACCAGGCAGCGGACACCGCGGCCTTGGCGGGCACGACCCCGCGCAACGGCCTGTACGCGCTGAACGCCGGGACCGGGCGCCTGGTGTGGTCCGCCGAGGCAACGGAGTATTGCCGGCGCGGGACCTGCGCAGGTAACGCCGCCGCGGCGCTTGCGATCCCGGGCGTGGTCTTCGCCGGTGCGGTCGACGGGATGCTGCGTGCCTTCGACAGCCGCTCAGGGGCCGTGCTTTGGGAGTACGACACTGCAGCGACGGTAACCACCCTCAGTGGCGAGCGCGCCCACGGCGGCACGCTCTCGGGCAGCGGGCTCATGGTGGCCGACGGCGCGCTGTTCGTGAACTCCGGCTACGGCGGGATCACGGGTACGCCCGGCAACGTGTTGCTGGCCCTGCGCGTTCCGCCTCACGGACGCGCCGCTCCCGCCCGATCCCAGTAGCACCCCGGTGCACGAACGGCTGGGCCAGCGCGTTGCCCTAAACTAGAACAAGTGCTAAGTTAAGGGGAGATTTCCTGATGGCCGCAGAGCGATCCATGGCGCGAAGCAGTGCTGCCGATGTGGTAGTCGTCGGTGGTGGAGTCGCCGGGCTGTGCGCCGCGATTGCAGCCCACGACGCCGGGGCCCAGACCGTGCTGCTGGAAGCGAGCGCGCTCCTCGGCGGCACCGCCAGCTGGTCGGGCGGGGCGATCTGGATCCCCATGAACCACTGCATGGCCAGGGCGGGGCGCCCGGATTCCCGTGAGCGCGCGCTCGAATACATGCAGGCTTGCGCCCAGGGCGAGAGTCCGTCGGAGCTGCTTAACACCTATCTCGATGAAGGCCCGGGTGTCATGGACTTCCTTGAGGAGTCGACGCCGCTGCAGTTTGAGGTCGGCACGATGCCCGACTATTACGATCAGTATCCCGGCGCGGTGCACGCCGCGGGGGAGAGCCGCTCCATCGCGCCGGCCATATTCGATACCAACCGGCTCGGCGCGCAGCGCGCGCTGCTGCGTCGCTCGCCCTACGGCACCATCCCCTTCAGCTTTGAGGAGTTCTCGCGCTTCCAGGCGATCCTGCACCCCGAGCGCATCGACTTCGAGCTCATGACGCGCCGGCTGCAGGAAGGGTACGTCGGCTGGGGCGAGGCCCTGAGCGCCGGGCTGCTCGCAGCCGTGCTCGAGCGGCACATCGACGTGCGCATCAACTCGCGCGTGCTCGGACTGCTGGGCGGGCGCGCCGTGGACGGCGTGCACGTGCAGGCCGACGAGGGCGCCTATGACCTGGAGGCGCGCCGTGGCGTTATCCTGTGCACCGGAGGATTCGAGTGGGACGAGGCGCTGGTGGCCGAGCAGTTCGGCGTCCACTGGACGCCTTCGACGGTCGAGACCAACCGCGGTGACGGATGGCGCATGGCCGAGCGGGTCGGGGCTCGCCTCGCCAACCGCGGCGTCTGCTGGGGCTGGCCCACGTACCTGATCCCGGGTGAGGAGCGCTCCGCGGGACTGCCGCTGGTGCGCACGACGCTGGTCGAGCGCGGACTGCCGCACTCGATCATCGTGGATGCCCACGCGGATCGCTTCGTCGATGAGTCGGCGCCGTACCACCGGATCCTCAAGGTGCTGCTCGAACGTGATGACCAGGGCTTCCGTCACCTGCCGGCCTGGCAGATCTTCGACCAGCAGTTCCGCGACAAGTACGCCTTCGGCCCGGTGGCACCGGGACAGCCGGCTCCGCCGTGGATGCGCCGGTTCGACTCGCTGGCAGCGCTCGCCAGCGGCCTGGGCATTCCCGGTGAGGCGCTCGCACGCACCGTCGGGCAGTTTAACGAAGCCGCCCGCCAGGGTCGCGATGCGCGCTTCGGTCGTGGGGAGTCTGCCTATGCGCGCTTCTTCGCCGATCCGGACAACCATCCGAATCCCTCGCTGGGAACTCTGGCGACGCCGCCCTTCTATGCGGTCGAAGTACTCCCCTCGACGATCGGCACCTGTGCAGGGCCCGAGATCGATACCCGCGGGCGGGTGCAGAGACCCTCCGGTGAGGTGATCCCGGGGCTGTACGCGGCCGGCAACGTCGCCGCCGCGATCAGCGGACCGGCGTACTTCGGCCCGGGCGGAACCATCGGCCCTGCGATGGTGTTCGGCGTCCTGGCCGGGCGTGCCGCTGCAAATGGAGGACAGGATGGGTGACACGGACGGCGAAGACTTCGATGTGATCGTGCTCGGTGGCGGTGGGGCCGGGATGACGGCTGCCATCCGCGCTGCCGATGCCGGCAAGCGCGTCGCGCTGCTCGAGGCCGGGGACCGGCTCGGCGGATCCACCGCGCTGTCCGGCGGTGTGTTCTACGCTGCCGGCACGGCCGCGCAGCGCGAGCTGGGGATCAGCGACAGCGCGGATGCGATGTACCTCGACATCCTGGCACTCAACGGCAACTCGGTGTGCAGACCCGCCTTGCGGCGCCTGTGCGATGAGGCCCGCGAAACGATGGAGTGGCTGGGTACGCTCGGCGTGGAGTTCCCCGCCGCGCGACTGAGTTCGCCGAACGGACGCTCGGTGCCCCGCTCGCACGAACCGGTGGGCTTCGGCATGCGTATCGCCGAGTGCCTGGACACAGCACTCAGTCAGCGACCCGTCGATGTCGTGCGGCGCGCGCGCGCCGAGAAGATCCTGGTGAACGAGGCCGGGCGGGCGAGCGGCGTCGTGGTTGATGGCGAACCGATCTCATGCCGGGCGGTGGTGATCGCCACCGGCGGCTTTGGCGGTGACCCGGCGTGGGTTGATCGCCTGCTTCCCAAGGCACGACAGGCCGGGAGCTGGGTATGGCACGTGGGCAACAAGACCAATCGCGGTGACGGACTTAGGATGGCGGAGCAGGCGGGTGCGCAGATCCTGGGGACTGACAGCGGACTGCTGCTCTCGACCCCCAACTTTCACCGCGACCTGGAGGTGCTCGGTCCGGACTGGGCACTGATGGTCAACACTCGCGGTGAGCGCTTCACCCGCGAGGACGGCGCCTACTGGGAGATCGCGGAGGCGCTCGAGGCGCAACCCGGCTCCCGCGCCTTCGTCATCTTCGACCGCGCCATGTTCGAGGGCGCCAAGCCCCACCCGCGCGTGCTTGAGGCCCTGGCCGCAGGGGTCATCACCGTGAGCTGGGTGCCGCGTATGTTCGAAGAACAGCTCGCGAAGGGGAATATTCTCGAGGCCGGCACGATCGAGGGGCTCGCCGAGCGTACGGGCCTGCCCGCGAGTGCGCTCGCGGCCACGATCGAGCGCTACAACGCCGGCGCGCGCAGTGGCGCGGATGCGCAGTTCGGCAAGCGCCCCGATTGCAACAAGCCGGTTGCCACCGCGCCGTACTACGCCGTCGAGGTACGCCCGGCGATCCTTACCGTCACCGGCGGGGGCGTGCGCATCGATGCGGCGGCGCGCGTCTGCGCAGCTTCCGGCAATGCCATCCCCGGGTTGTTCGCGGCCGGCGAGACCGTCGGCAGTCTGTACGGCAAGCACTATGCCGGCACCGGCTATGCGATCGCCAGCAGCATTACCTTCGGTCGGGTGGCCGGACTGGAAGCCGCGGCCGCCAGCGGACGATGACCGGACCGGAATCGGATGGACGGGCGCGCGCAACTTCCGGCCGCGTGGTCCGCTCGACGCTCGCCACCGGCGGCCATCGCGACGCCGGCCGGCTGGCCGCCCGGCTTGCGCCGTGGCTGCAGATGCACGGCAAAGGCGGCCGCATTGTCGAGATGCACGTTCCCGCAGCGAGCGGGGCGTCGAGCGAGCTGTTCTTCCTGCGCATGGAAGAGGCCCGCTTCGGCGGGTCGGTCGTGGACGAGGCTGTCCTGCGCCTGGCGCCGGCGTACCCGGTGTATCCGGTCATCGATCTCGGGCAGCAGTTCCTGGCGCTGCACGTGGCACATGCCGGATCGCCTCGCGTGCCCCGGGCGCTGGCGTTCGAGGCCGATAGTTCAGTCGTGGGATCGCCGTTTCTCCTCATGGAGCGGCGCCGGGGCCTGAACGCGCCGGACTGGCCTTCATACGTGCGCGAAGGATGGATCCGGAAGTTGCCCGAGCCCGACCAGCGCAAGCTGTGGCTGCAGGGAGTGGAGGCGATCGCCGAGCTCCACGCAAGCCCGGTCAACCCGCAGTTGGCATCGGCACTGCAGCTGGCCGTCCCCGGTGAGGACGCGCTGACGAGGATGTTGCACTACTGGCGCCAGTACCTGGCGCTGGTGTCGCAAAACGGTGATTTCCCGGTCCTGCACAGGGCCGTTGAGTTTCTGGAGCGCGAGCGTCCACCCGATGCCTTCTCCGAGGGACTCGTGTGGGGGGACGCCAGCCTGCGCAACATGCTGTTCGCGGGACTCAAACCGTGCGCCCTGCTTGACTTCGAGTTTGCCCACTTCGGCGTGCAGGGCTTCGACGTCGTCTTCTACGTGATGATGGACTACGTTATGGCACAGGGCTTCGCGGAGGGGGCTGCCCGGCTACCGGGCTTCCTCGGCCTTGAGGCAACCGTGGACTACTACCAGGAATGCTCCGGCCGCGCAGTTCCCGCGCGCGAATACCTGCTCCACATGGCAATCACCTATACCTCGCTTGCCACCACCCGCGTGTTCCAGCGCCTGCATTCGCGCGGGCAGATCCCGGGCGAGTTGATCGGCGAGAACCCTCCGCTGCGCATCCTTCGTGAGCTGCTGGATACCGGGCGGGTCCCGGTCTGAGGTGCGCCGCGGCTCAGGCCGCCATCAGGCGCTCGAACTCCGCGCGGGTCTTGCCCCGGGTGATTCCCACGAAGCTCGCGCCAATGGCGTTGATAACGCGCGAGTGCAGGTCGCGGTCCTTGATGTAGCCCTGGGCCCACTTCATCACCAGCGCATAGTTCTGCGTGATGATGTCGTCGGCGAACAGCACCGGGTCCACCCAAGGCTGAAGGTCGCCGTGACGGCGGATCTCTTCGACGATGTGGGTGAAATCCGAGGCGGCGTAGTCGTGGATGGCGGCGCGCAGCTCGGGTGTCGCACTATGGTGGAAGTAGAAGAACATCACCGACTTCGTGTACTCGCGCAACTCGGTGAACATGGCGCGGGTTGCCAGCGTGATGCGCTCCTCCAGCTTCTTGGCCGGGGAGAGGTTGCGCGTGCGCAGGGCCAAGGGCTCGAAGCGGCCGCGGAAGTCGGCCTCGAGCGCCGCGCCGATGACCCCCTCGCGACTGCCGAACTGGTTGTAGAGGGTGGCGACGGCGACTCCGCAGTCGGCGGCGAGATCGCGGATAGTGACCGCTTCGATCCCCCGTTCCGCCACCAGCTGGCGCGTCTTTTCAATGATGCGGGCGCGCCGGTCGAGGATGCGCGGACTCTGGCGCCGCTTGCGTGGCTTGGTGACCCTGTTCATCGGGACGACGGACCTTGGAGGCTCCCCTTGCGATCAAGCATAGCGCATCCGATGCGCAGGGTGCGCAGCCGCGCGGGTTGCGTCAGACCTGGCCGTAGCCGCCATCGACGAAGATCTCGCTGCCGGTGATGTATCTTGAGTCGTCCGATGCGAGGAACAACGCCGCGGTAGCGATCTCATCGGGCTCGCCCAGGCGCCCCATTGGTGCGATGGACTTCAGATAGCTGCGCATGTCCTCAGACAGGGGTGCCAGGGCCGCGGTGTCGATCGAGCCCGGACTCAGGACGTTGAAGCGAATCTCCCGGTCCTTGAGCTCCACGATCCAGTGGCGGATCAGGGAGCGCAGGGCTGCCTTGGTCGCACCGTAGACACTCAGGCCCGCGAAGCCCTTGTGAGCGATCGCCGAGCCGGTGAGGATCACGGAGGCCCCGCGTTTCAGCAGCGGCAGGGCCTTCTGCACGGTGAACACCGTGCCCTTGATGTTTACGTTGAGGGTGGTGTCTACCTGGTCCTCGGTGATCGATCCCAGCGTCTGCCAGGCGCCGGCCCCGGCGCTCGCGAACAGGATGTCGAGCGACCCATGCTCCTTCTGCACGAGCGCGAACAAGCGGTCGAGATCCTCCATCCGGGACACATCGCCCTGGATGGCGCGCGCCCGCGGTCCGAGTTCCTTTGCCGCGCTCTGCAGTTGCTCGTGACGTCGACCGGTGACGTACACGAATGCCCCCTCGCTGATGAAGCGCCGGGCAGATGCCAGGGCGAGTCCGGAACTGGAGCCGGTGATGACCGCCACCCTGTCCTTGAGCTTCATGGTATCCGCCGCCGTGAAGCCGGCCCGGCTGCGCGATCGAAGGCGAAGCCCGGGTAACCCTCTCTCGCCTCCGCGTCGCAACGCCGCTTGTAGTTGCCAAAGCCACCGACGTATACGCCGAAGGCCCGCGGCTTTCCGGGGACGTTCGAGCCGTGATACCAGGAGTTGGCGCGGGGGAAGAGGGTGCCGGCGGCGACTTGCATCGAGTGGTCGGTCCACTGCGCTTCCGCCTGCTCGGTGGCCTCGACGGTGTTATGCCCGTGTTGTCGCATGAAGGCCAGGCACTCGGCGATCCAGTCCACGTGCTGCTCGATGGCGATGGGCATGTTCGCCAGCACCGAGGGGCTGAGCGGACCGGTGATCGTGAAGAGGTTGGGGAAGCCGGCAACACCCAGCCCGAGGTAGCTGCGTGCCCCCTGCGCCCACTTGTCGGCGAGTGACTCGCCACCCCGGCCACGGATGTCGATGCGGGTCAGGCCGCCGGTGATGGCATCGAATCCGGTTGCGAGGATGATGACGTCGAGCTCGTAGGTCTGATCCGCGGTCCGGATGCCATGGGGCACGAACTCCCGGATGGGAGCCTTGCGAATATCCACCAGAGTCACGTTGTCCCGGTTGAAGGTCTCGTAATAGCGGTCATCCATGGGAGGGCGCTTGGTCCCGATCGGGTGGTCGACGGGGATGAGCCGTTCGGCGACCGCGGGATCCTTGACGACGCGGCGGATGTGGCCGCGCACGAAATCGGCGGCCGTCTCATTGGCCTCCGCGTTGACCAGCAGGTCGCCGAAGGACTGGCTCATGAACATCACGCCGCCGCGCTTCCAGGCGCGCTCGTAGACTGCGGAACGCTCCTCGGCCGACACGCTCAGCGCCGGTGTGTCCACCAGCTCGAACGGGAAGCCGCCGGCGGTCTCCAGGCTGGCCCGGCTGAGCTCGCGATAGTGCTCCTTGACCTGCCGCTCGACATCCGGGTCGGTCGGCTGGTTCCACACCGGAAACACCCAGTTCGCCGTGCGCTGGAAGACCGTCAGGTGCCTGACCTCCGGGGCGATGGCTGCAGCGCACTGCACGCCGGATGCCCCGGTGCCGATGATTCCGACGCGCCTGCCGGCAAGCTGCACCCCTTCGTGCGGCCATTCTGCGGTGTGATACACCGGGCCGGCGAAGCGCTCGATGCCGGGAAACTGACCATGCTGGACAGCGGAGATACCGCCCACCGCGCTGACGACAAAGCGCGCGCGCACGGAGCTGCCGTCACTGCACACTACCCGCCAATGGTGCCCGTTCTCATCGAAGTGAGCGGCGACGACGCTCGAGTTGAATCGAATGTGGCGGCGCAGGTCAAAACGGTCGGCGACGTGGCCCAGGTAGCGGAGGATCTCGGGCTGCTCCGAATAGCGCAGGCTCCAGCTCCATTCCTGTTGCAGCTCATGGGAGAACGAGAACGAATAGACGTTGCTCTCGCAATCACAGCGTGCCCCGGGATAGCGATTCCAATACCAGACGCCGCCAACGTCACCGCCGCGCTCGAACCCGATCACCCGCAGCCCCGCCTGCGAGAATCGGTATAGGGAGTAAAGACCGGCGAAGCCGGCGCCTATGACGACTACGTCGTACATGGCAGGAGAGGGTTCCGCCTCGGAGATGGCTGGGGTCGTGCTCACGGGTGAGAACTCGATCGCTTCCTTCAGTGACGGGCCGGAGTCGCATCGCGTGCTCCGTGGAATGGGTTCGAGCACTCGTGCGCGGCGGATGGATGCAGTTGTAACACGTTCCAAGGCGGCCGGAATAGGCCGGCTGCAGGCACTGTGGGCAGGATCATCACGCTGGGAAGCCTACACGCCGCAGATGCGCCGCAGTCTACGAAACCGCATTTGCAGGTGCTTGTTACAAAGTGGAACGCGTGCTAATTTATGGATGCGAAGCTGCGGGGGTACCGTGGTCCCAGTCCGGGTGGGTAGCGTCGCTGCCCGCGGACAGGTGAGACGGGGCGCAACGGTCGCACCGCAGACGGTTGAATGCGTCGATTTCAGGGGGAGCCATAATGTCGAAACATCGTCGTACTTCCGGCTGGAGGACAACTGCGGTTGTCATGCTGGGGCCGGTTGCCCTGGGTTCACAGGAGCGCGTGCTGGCCGCGGATTCCAGCTCAGAACTGCAGGAGATCGTCGTTACCGCCAGAAAGCGGGACGAGACACTGCAGGATGCGCCAGTGGCAATTACTGCCCTCAGTGGCAAGCAGCTGGATACCTACGGCATCCTGCAGATGGAGGACATGGCCAACCTCGCAGGTGGCGGCGTCCTCATCAGCAAGAACGCGGTTTCGCCCACGCTGTCCATCCGCGGCGTCAGTTCGGACTCGACGAATGCCGGCTTCGATCAGTCCGTCGGCATCATCATCGACGGAGTGTTCTACGACCGCAGCCGCTGGACGCAGATGGGATTCTTCGACCTTGCGCAGGTGGAGGTCCTGAAGGGCCCGCAGGCGCTGTACTTCGGCAAGAGCACCGTGGCCGGAGCCCTGGTCATGACGACGGCGAGCCCAACGCAACAATTCGAGGCCCAGGGCAAGGTTGGCTACGAATTCGAGGCTCTCGACAAGTACGGCGAGGCCTACGTTTCTGGTCCGGTGACCGATACCCTCGGCGTGCGCCTCGCGGTCCGGGCTTCCGATTCCGAGGGCTGGCTGAAGAACATCGCCCCGGTCATCGGCACGGATCACTTCGCCGCGGAGCAGCAGTACGACGCGCGCCTGACGCTGGACTGGAAGCCGGCGGAGAACCTGACGGCCCTGTGGAAGTTCCAGTATGAGCACATGCTCAATGACGGTCCTGCGGATCGCGCGGAGCTGTTCAACTGCCGCGGACCCTCGGTAGCTGGCACTACCATCACGGGGATCATGGGAGACCTGCAGCCGGTGTATGGGGCACCCTACGCACCGGTAAGTACCTGCCAGCTCGGCAACAAGATCACGGTTTACCCAGCCCCGGCGATACTGGGCTACGGGCCGAAGCCGGGTACCAACATGGACGCCTACCTCAGCTCGTTGAAGGTCGACTGGAGGGTGGGCGCGTGGGACATCACCTCCGTGACCGGCTCGAACAAGTACAGCCTGGACGAGGAGACCGGCTACGTCGCCAGCCAGGGCGCGATCACCGCTGCCGAAGCCGAGAGAAACACGGCCTGGTCAGAGGAGCTGCGCGCGCTGAGCAACTTCCACGGGCCGCTGAACCTGCTGGTCGGCGCCGATTACGAGAACTCGTACTACAAGGCACCGAACAGCTCGGCGATCCTGCTGCTCCTCCCGGATCCCCGCAACGGCAACGCCAGCAGCCAGGCGCACGATTCCACTCAGACGGCCAAGACCTTCTCCGCATTCGGCGAGCTGATGTGGCAGATCACGCCGCAGTGGTCGCTCTCCGGTGGCGCCCGGTTCACCGACATCCGCAAGGACTCCGACTACCTGGTGACTTTCGTCAACGAGAACTTCGTGAACGTCTTCGGATTCCCTTTCTGGCTGCCGGAGGGGACCAACTACAGCAACAGCTTCCACGACACCAATGTCTCCCCGCAGGCAACGCTGGAGTGGAAGCCCGACGAGACCCTCAATGTGTTCGCCTCGTACCGGACGGGCTATCTGCCGGGAGGGTTTTCGCTCGGCGCGACGCCCCAGGCCGGCCTCACCCTGAAGGACTTCCTGTTCGACAGCGAGAAGGTCAAGGGCTTCGAGGTGGGCATCAAGAAGCAGCTGTTTGACCGGCGGCTGAGCCTGGACCTCATCGGCTACGACTACAAGTACACCAACCTGCAGGTGAACCTCTACGTTCCGGCGACCGCCTCTTTCATTGTTGGTAATGCGGGTGAAGCCAAGACCAGGGGTGCGGAGTTCGGCGCCCGCTGGCAGGCAAGCAAGGAGCTCTCCCTCCACGGAACGGCCACCTACAACAAGGCGACGTTCGAGGACTACAACACCTCCTGTTACACCCTGCAGACGGCTGCGGAGGGGTGCGATCCTTCGACCAATACGCAGAACATGTCAGGGAAGCCGCTTCCCCGCGCCCCGGAGACGACGTTCGGAATCGGTGGGGTGCTCACTGAGCCCCTCGCAGCCAGCTGGAGCGGTCAGGCCACGCTGGATGTGAACCACTCGGCGAGCTACCAGCTCGAGCAGACGGATAACCCGTACCTCAGGCAGGACGCGTATACGCGCCTGGATGCATCCCTCGCGATCGTCGGTCAGCACTGGCGGTTCTCGCTGCTTGGCCGCAACCTGACAAATCAGGCGATTGCCTCGTTCGGCGCCACCCGCGGCTTCACCAACGACGAACTGGCCGAGATCGAGCGGCTGAGGGTGGTGGCGCTCGAGGCGAGTTACACATTCTAGGGTGGAGTCGCACACCGGGTCAGCCTGCGGGTAGCCGGCGAGCCGTGCGGCACGGCTGGAGCGGGCGCGGCAGCCCGCCTCGCTCAACGTATTGCGGGTCTCCTGAGGTGATGGGTCGTGGAGCGGTGCGCGGCCTTCCGAACGGAGGACGAGCGAGGCGTGCCCGGTCAAGGCGCTGTGCCGGAAGGACGGATTCGCGGAGGCCGGATATTGTCGCTTCAGAAGTGCGTGCGGCGGGATTGAGGTCGGGTGACGACCGCCTTGAGGGTCCGACGGCGAGCACGGGTGGCTGACGCAGCTGCTGGCGGAACAAGCACTCCGTGAGGTGCTTCAGTTCCGGACGCACGGGCTCGTCGGGGGGCTGCCCTGGAGGGAGCGGCTTCCCTTTCCGGTTTGCGCGTGATGTCGTGATTGACTCACCACCCAGCCCGGGGCTCTCATACGGTGCCCGGCATGCACGTGGCACGCGCGGGACGCAAACCTATTGATTCCCGTGTTCTGCGCTGGCAGTTAACATTTTATATCATTGATTTGACCTGGCTTTTAGACCTTGCCAAGGTCGGGGTACGGATCTCGTATGCCGCTCCGGATTGCTCGCGCTCCAATAAGGGCTATGTGGTCCGACCGCGGCACCGGCGTATGCGGGCCCATTCCCGCTGGCGCCCAAGGGATAAGCCGACCCAAGGACGTAGCCCCGGCCGTCCGCTGACCGGGACTACCGTCCCGAGGCAGCTTGCCGCCTACGCCAGGTCCACGCCTGCCCAACCCCGAAGGTCGCGGCGCGCGGCGCGCAGTAGACTCCTCGCCTGGGGCCGATAATAAGCAGCCGCAACCGGTGACTCGTGCTACGTCTTTATCTCGCACGCGCGTGCGCCTTGGGGTACTGCGCGCGCTGTCCGCGTGCGCGCCGCTGGCCCTAGCCGCGCCGATGCCGGCGCCCGCGGCAGATCCGCCCGGCGTGCGCCCGCTCGCGGCGGCCATTCCCGCGCAGCCGCTGGACCGCGCACTCACCGAACTTGCTGAGCAGACCGGCCTGCAGCTGGTTTACGTCTCCGGCGTCGTCCAGCACCGGCGCTCCCATGCCGTACCCGCGGGCCTGGAGCCCGAGGCGGCCCTGCTCCGCCTGCTCGAGGGCACGGGACTCGTGACCCAGCACCTCACCGGTCACAGCGTGCGCATCGTGAGGGCAGAGGTGGCAGCGCCGGGCAACGGGCCGGAGAATCCTGAGGCCCCGCGCGAGGTGGTGGTGACCGCGACGCGCCGCGAGGAGAGCATCCAGGAAGTCCCCCTCACGGTGCTCACCCTGAGCGGCGAGCAGCTGCAGCAGCTGGGTGTCAGCACCTTCGACGGCCTCCTGCACTACACGCCGAACGTCACCTTCAGCGGCAACGGGCCGGGCACCGGCAACATCTTCATCCGCGGACTGGGCTTCGTCGGCACCGGGAACCAGGCGCAGTCGACGATCGCCCCGTTTCCCAACGTGGCCCTGACGCTGGACGACCAGCCGATGCAGTTCCCGGCCCGCAACAACGATGTGTACATGGTGGACCTGGCGCGTGTCGAAATCCTGGAGGGGCCGCAGGGCACCCTGTTCGGCGGTGGTGCGCAGGCCGGGGCCATCCGCTACATCACCAACCGGCCGCAGCTGGACAACTTCTCGGGCGAGGCCACGGCGGGGTGGGGCACGACCTCCGGTGGCGACCCGAACAGCATGCTCACGGCCACCTTCAACGTACCGCTCGTGGCCGGGACGCTGGCGGCTCGTGCAGTGGTCTTCTCGGAGCAGCAGGGGGGCTACATCAACAACGTGCCGGGCACCAGCAGCTTCGTGCCCGGGAGCATCGAGGCCTCGACTGGCGTGACCGCCAGCAACGTGGCTCTGGTCGGCACGGACACCAACCCCGTGCAGTTCCAGGGGGCCCGGCTGTCGCTGCTGTGGCAGGTGGCAGATCAGTGGAAGCTGCTCGTGCAGCAGAACTACCAGGGGATGACGGCGGATGGGTACTTCTACGCCTACCCCGTGAGCTCGGACGGCCGCGCGCTCGCACCCTACGAGATCACCGCCTTCGAGCCGGCATACACGCACGATCGCTACGAGAGCACCGCGTTGACGCTCGAGGGGCACGTGAAGGACCTGGACCTCGTCTACACGGGCAGTTACCTGGTGCGCAACATCGAGGGACAGCAGGACTACTCGGGTTACATGCGCAGCCAGTTCGGGCGCTACTACGCCTGCATCGGCACCGGTGCCGGATTTTTCAACTCCGGGAATTTCCCTGCACCGCCGCCCGCGGGACTTTCCGGAACGCCGCTGCGGTGCTATCCCCCGGTCGCCTTCTGGCACGACACCACGCGCAACACGCACCAGAGTCACGAGCTGCGCCTGAGCACCGACCGGGAGCGGCGGTTGCGCGGCATCGCCGGTGCGTTCTGGGAGAGCTTCGTCATCTCCGACCAGATGGACTGGCACTACCTGTCCATACCTCAGTGCGGTGCGGCGGGGTCCGCCACGCTGACGGCCGCACTCGGGGGCGGTCCCCCGTGCCTTTCGGCGGTCGGTCCCTTTGCGGGGCTCTATGCGGCAGAGCCTGGCACGCACCCGGACGCAGCCTTCGGCACCGACACGCAGCGCGGCTACCGGCAGCTCGCCTTCTTCGGCTCGGTGGACTTCGACCTCGTTCCGAAGGTGCTCACTGTGACGGCCGGGCTGCGCCACTACCGCTACGACAAGTTCGAGGACGGGTCGCTCTTCTACTCCGACACCTTGAACCCCCTGATCCTCAACCACCCGGACGGCTCGTGCGGGACCGGCTGCGCCATTCCGATCACGCTCTCCGGCAGCGAGAGCGGCACGGTGACGCGCGGCAGCCTGAACTGGCACGTGGCGCCCGACGTGAACGCCTACTACACCTACTCGCAGGGATTCCGGCCGGCGAGCTTCAACCGCTCGTTGTCATACCCTGGTCAGCCCCCCGTGCTCCTGGGCGCGGCGTCGTACTGCGGCGCGGCGTCGACCGATCCGCGTTGCCTGCCGGGTGGCAGCCTTTACCAGAAGGACTCGAGTCAGTACGCGATTTCGCCCATCTACCAGTCCGACCGCCTGATCAACAACGAGGTCGGCCTCAAGAGCGAGTTCTTCGAACACCGGCTGTCGGTGGATGCGTCCGCCTACCTCATGCGCTGGAGCAACGTGCAGTGGCCGCTCGCGGACTTCACCAACCTCAGCACGCTGAGCTTCGTGGCTAACGGCCCGAGCTACCGGACGACCGGCGTGGAACTGCAGGTGCGGGCGCGCCTGAGCCCGGCCTGGACGTTCGAGGGCAGCGGCACCTGGAATCGCTCCGCCCAGGTGAACGCGCCCTGCATGAAATCGGTGGGCAGGACCGCCGCCACGCCGAACAACCCGACCCCGGCCGGCCAGTGCATCACCGTGATCCACGGGCTTCCCTACACCAATCCCTGGGGGCCGGAGGGCAGTTCGCTGCCCTTCGCGCCGCCCGTTCAGTTCAGCACGCGTCTGCGCTGGGAGCGGCCGACCGGCAGCCTGCGTCCCTTCGCCTACGTGTCCGCAAGCCACATCGCCGCCATGCGCAACGCACCGGAGAACTACCCCGACGGGGATGGACCCGGGGAGAATCCGCCGACAGCCGGGGTGCTCAAGTACACGATCTCCGGCTATACCACCTACAACGGCGGGGTGGGCCTTGCGGCGGACCGCTGGTCGGTCCAGCTGAACGGCAGCAACCTGACCGACGTCTACGGGCCCGCGGGCGTGTCGTCCGCCCAGTTCATCAAGGCCGTAATCCCGCTGCGGCCGCGGGTGCTCATGTTCGGGTTCTCGGAGCGCTTCTAGCCGCCGGGTGCTTCCAAGTCGCGTCCCGATTCAGTTGGCGCGCTGCAGGTAGCTCACCGCGTAGGCGGCCGGCCGCACGAGCAATATCGGGTCCTCGCTCGGGGCGATGCCATCGGTGAGGGACAGCGGGTTGTAGAGGATTCTCTTCTGCTCGGCCACCTGGTCCTGCACGGTGCCATCGAGCGTGATCGTGCCGAGCTCGATGACCTTGCGCGCCGCAGGCCACGCGACACTCCCGTCGTTGACCGCATCCCCGGCTTCGGCGAGCTGGACCTGCAGCCGGTATTTCACCGGGTGCGTCCCGACCCGGGTGCGGATCTCGTCCATGAGGTAGTTCGGCGCCGCCCCCTTGGCGGCCGCCTCCGCGAGCGCGTGTTCCCCGGCAAGCGGGATGATCTGGTAGCGCCCGTAGCGCGTGAGCCCGGCCGCGTTGGTGAACTTGAAGGCGTTGACGCCGTAGAAGGCCAGGGTCGCGAAGCTCTCGGGCGCGGGCCGCGGCGTGTGCGCCCAGGCGGCGGCGGCGGGGTGGGCCGCCATGAATGCATCCACGGCGGTGGGTGCCTTCGCGCCGGGGCCGCTGTCGCCGATGGCCCGCAGCAGCTGCACGAACTCCTCGGGCTTGCCCACCGGGAAGGAACTCGCCGAGATCGCCACGATGTCGGTCGTCGCATGGCTCGGCAGGGTGAAGCGGATGGCCATGCCATGGGGGCTTGCGTTCGGGTCCGCATCGGGCAGGTTCGGGATACCGGTCGGGTCGGAGAACCGGACCAGCACAGGGATCGGCGTACCGGCGCCGAAGTGCACCGCCTTGCTCACGGAGGAGGCACTGGCGGCGGCCTCAAAGTGGCCCGTGACCATCACGCCCTTGGCGTGGTTGGCACGCAGTCCGGCGTGCGGGCCGCCGGAGATCTTGTTGAGGGCGGCCACGGCTTCCTGCGGGATCGCCGCCGCGTCGACCGGGGCCGGGTCCGCCGCCGCCGTGGTGAGCCACAAGACGCCTGCGGCGAGGAGCATGCCGGTCACGGCGTTGCGCGAAGGGGCGGAAGTCGGGGGGCGGGACGGGACGTTCGTCGGCATGGTGCGCTCCGTGGCGTGATGACGGCGGCCCGTAGTTCACCGTGATCGGAGCGGATCGGCAAGGGGTCCGGCCGTCCCGTGGTGTGAGTTCAGCCGGGATGGGTGCCTCGCGGTACCGGCGGGTGCGGTAACGGCGGTGTCACGCGCGGGTGCTCCATGCCTGATGCGCCCGGCGGGCGGCGGCGCTTCGCGGCATAGCCCCCGAGGAGGGCGGCGATCCCGCCGCCCGAGCCCACGCCGGTGGCGAGGAGGACCGCGGTACCGATGCAGGCCGGGCACATGGGCGCCTCAGGCGGACTTGCTGCAGCAGGCAGGCTTCTGGATGGTCCGGCGCGATTCGCCCACGCCCCCGGGCACCAGGTCGAAGAAGTGCCAGACGGGACAGAAGTCATCCCCGGGACTGAAGGTCGTGTCGGAGACCCGCACGATGGCATCGCCCTGCCGGCGGAAGACCGACACGCCCGGCATCCAGCCGCCCTTGTCCGAGACGAAGCCCATGTCGGCGGCGAAGCTCGTGCCGGCGTGGCTGACCATCGGGAACTTCCATCCGCGGCTGGCCGCGAAGCGCTCCTGGACCGCGGGGCGGTCGGGGCTCGACACCGCGAACGCGGCCCGTGCCACGACGTGCTGGTGCACGCCGCTGTAGCCGTCGGCCCACATCGTGCAGTACGGGCAGGACACGCCCATGTTGTGGACCAGGATCAGGTCCTCGTGGTTGCCGAAGAGGCCCGACAGGGTGACGGTTCCCGTCGGGGTGGTGAACTCGTAGTCGCGCACCGGCTCGGGCTCCACGGCGGCGAGGGTCTCTCGCATGCGCTCGCGGATGGCGGCGATCTCGCGGCGGTAGTCGGCGAGTCGTCCGCTGACGTCTTGGTATTTCATGGCAGGCTCCGTGAGGCCGATCAGGACTCGTAGGCGATGCGGTGCCGGACCCACGACATCGGAAAGGGCAACCCGTCCTCGTCGCGGCCCTTGGGCGCGATGTCCAGGAGGTGATAGGCGGTGTTCAGCATGTCCAGCCCGCGCGCATAGGCCGAGTAGGTGTGCAGGATCTCCCCGGCGCTGCGGATGAAGGCGCTCACGCCCGGCAGGTCGGTCTGCCCCTTGGTGTGCGGGCGGTAGTTGTAGCTGGCGCTTCCGTCGGTCGCGCCTTCCGGCGTGAAAGAGACGCCGAAGTCGTAGTTGAAGTCGCTGTCCGCCGAGGACACCCAGGGAAAGCTCCAGCCGAAACGCCGGGCCTGCTCCTGGAGCTTGGCGAGCGGGGCGCGCGATACCGCCACCAGGGCGACGTCGCGCTGGGTGAGGTGCGGGACGATGCCGTTGAAGTTGTCGGCCCAGAACGAGCACCCGCGGCAGCCGACTTCCCAGCTCGGGTCGAACATGAAGTGGTACACGATGAGCTGGCTGCGCTTGCCGAAGAGCTCGGCGAGCGAGACCAGCCCCTGTTCGCTGCGGAACGTATAGGGCTTCTCCACGCGCTCCCAGGGAAGCGCGCGCCGCGCGGCGCTGAGCTCATCGCGCATGCGGGTAAATTCCTTTTCGCGCTCGAGGAAGCGGGTGCGGGCGGTGAGCCATTCCTCGTGGCTGACGATCGGGTGTGCGCTCATGGGGGTCTTTCGTGAGTGGGGCGGCGCGGCTACTTCTTGCGCGCGGCGGGTTTGCGGGGAGGTGGCGTATCGGTCTGCGCCTGCCGGGTGCGGCGCTCGTCGATGTCTGCGAGCGTCACGGCGAGGAGGTCGAACTGCTGCTGCCAGTACTTGCTGTAGCGGTTCATCCAGACGGCGGCATCGAGCAGCGGGCCCGCATCCAGGCTGCAGCGGCTGATGCGGCCACTGCGGGATTGCTGGATGAGGCCGGCGCGCACCAGGACCTGGATGTGGCGCGAGACGGCCTGGAGGGAGATCTCGAAGGGCGCTGCGATTTCCGAGACCAGCAGCGCGGCGCCGTCGAGGCGCTGCAGGATCTGGCGCCTCACCGGGTCGCTCAGAGCGAAGAACACCGCATCGAGGCGCTGGGCGGCGAGGTCCCCGTTCGGGGTCGCCTCGACGAGATGCAGTTCGGCGCGCGGCTTCATGGAGCGGACATTATCAACAGATTAGTTGATAGTCAACGAGTACGTTAACTATTCGGGCAGGCGGGCCCGGGCCATCGCTTCCGCGCGGCCCGTCATCGGCAGACCCTCTAGAATCGCGCCGATCCTTGCGACAGGGGCCTGGCATGAACTTCGACAACGCGATCTGGAACAACAACTGGGCGTGGGCGCTGCCGCTCGTGGTGGTGACGGTGATGCTGCACGTGGTGGTGCTCGGGGCCATCAACACGCGCGTCGTCGTGGCCCTGCGGCACTTCCGGAAGCACCGGCGCTTCATGCTGCTGTTCATCGTGGTCATGGGCATCGTGACGCTTCTGGCGACGCTCCTGCATGCCGCCGAGGCGACCATCTGGGCCTTCGCCTACCACGAACTCGGCGCGCTGCCGACCATGCGCAACTCCATGCTCTATTCGCTGAGCGCCATCACCGCTTACGGGCACGCGGACCTCTTTCTCGCCGCCCACTGGCAGCTGATGGGGGCGATCGAGGCGCTCAATGGCCTCCTGCTGTTCGGGCTCACGACCGCGTTCCTGTACGCCCACGTGCAGCGCGTCTGGCCCCTCGAGGTACATGCCCGCGAGGAGCAGGCACGGCTTTGAGGGCGGCTTCGCCTGTCCGGCTTTAGTGCTTCAGCTCACAAACCGAACAGCGGCGCGGCTTTCTTGAGGGCGATGTACAGGCCGATGACAAACGGAACCCCGACCGCGAGCCACGCGATGATCAGCAGCGGACCGTTCGCTGTGGTTGAGGCGGGGGCCGCCGCAGCCGCGATCGCCTCGCGCTGCAGGGAACGCTCGCGCTCGAGCTGCTCCGGCGTCATTAGGTGCTTCTCGTTGACCGGCCGCACCAGCAGGTTACAGATGAATCCTACGAACAGCAGCCCGACCATGATGTAAAGGGTACGGTCGTATACGAGGTTCTTGGGGATGCCGTGTGCCAGCTGCGTTTCCCGGAGCTTCGCGATCAGCGCGGGCCCGGCGACGCCTGCTACCGACCAGGCGGTGATCAGCCTGCCGTGTATCGCCCCGACCATCTGCGTTCCGAAGATGTCCGCGAGGTATGCGGGCACCGTCGCGAATCCTCCGCCGTACATCGTCAGAATAATGCACACGGAAGCGACGAACAGGCCCGCAAGTGCAAGATGGCCCCAGGTTGGCAGCAGGGCGTACAAGAGCATTCCGAGCGTGAAGAAGATGAAGTAAGTCTTCTTGCGCCCGAGGAAGTCCGACGCCGACGCCCAGAAAATCCGCCCGAGGCTGTTGAACAGGCTGATGAGCCCTACGAGTCCCGCGGCCGCCGCTGCAAGAGCGGCCTTTTGCAGGTCGGTGAGCGCGGTGGAGCCTACGTCCAGACCGAGCAGACGGCCGCCGAAGACCTCCTGCAGCATGGGGCTCGCCATCGCGATGACGGCGATACCCGCCGTGACGTTCATGCACAGAACGCCCCATATGAGCCAGAACTGCGGCGTACGCCAGGCCACGTTCAGGTGCACGTGGCGGGTCGTGATCATGCTGTTGCCGCTCGCCGACGGCGCTGTCCAGCCGGCGGGCTTCCAGCCGGCGGGCGCCACCCGGAAGCCGAATGCGCCGAGACTCATGGCCACCAGATAGAGGACCCCCATCACCATGAGCGTGGTGGCGACGCCCGGGACCGCATCGTGCGTGAAGCGCCCCATGAGCGCGACAGCGAGCGGTGAACCGATCATGGCACCGCCGCCATACCCCATGATTGCGAAGCCGGTTGCCATGCCGCGGCGGTCCGGGAACCACTTGATGAGAGTCGACACAGGGGTGATGTACCCGAGTCCCTGGCCAATCCCTCCAACAAAGCCGCAGGCGAGGTACACGAGCCACAACTGGTGGATGGAGACGCCGTAGCCGCCGACGATCAGGCCGCCGCCCCAGCACAGCGCTGCGATCAGCCCTGACTTGCGTGGCCCGGCATGCTCAAGCCATGCGCCCCATATGGCGGCCGAAATCCCCAGCATGGCGATGAAGGTCTCGAAAATGTGGGTGACGTCGGCCACCGACCAATTGCAGTCGGTCGCCGTAAGCTCGGCGATGAATCCCGCCGAGCACATCGGTGCTCCGGGAAGCAGTTTGCTCATCGGCAGCCAGAAGACGGAGAAGCCATAAGCCATGCCGATGCACAGGTGAATGGCGAGGGCGGCAGGCGGTACCAGCCACCGGTTGAACCCGGGCCGGGCGATGGTGCGTTCTCGTTGGAGCAGGCCTGCGGCGGGCGCGGTGGTGATGGACATCGGGTACCCCCTCTCGTACCAGGCGCCGGCTCCCACGCGCAACGCGCAGCGTCAACGCCGCGCCTGGTAATCGACCGATTGTCGGCTTTTTGATACTCTTGTCTACCGCGACACGCGAAGCGCGCCGTACATGGCGTTAGGGCCGGTAGGCCATTGGTGCTACGGATCTCCGCAGCCCGCGCCTCGTTTCTCACCTCGGCTAGGTGGCAGAGTGGTCATGCAGCGGCCTGCAAAGCCGTCTACGCCGGTTCGATTCCGACCCTAGCCTCCACTCGTTCTTCCGCGGGCGTCCGGCGAAAACCAACAATTCGTCGGAAATGCCTATAAATCCAGCACCAAATGCTCATCACCCGTTCCGCCGGGGTTCGCCGGCGTTCGGGGGTAACCGGAGTGGATCGGGGGTAACTTTGGGGGTAACTTGAATTGGATTCCCACGAAAACAGGCCAAATCGGGGGTAACTTTTCATGCGGCTGTCCGATTCCAGGGTGCGCAACGCCAAGCCCCGGGAGATTCCCTACAAGCTCTTCGACCAGGACGGCCTGTACCTGATCGTCAACCCGAACGGGGGACGCTGGTGGCGGCAGCGGTTTCGCCTCCGTGGCAAGGAGCAGACACTGAGCCTGGGCACCTATCCACGGGTTTCTCTCGCACAGGCCCGTGAGAAGGGAGCCGCCGAGCGCGCCCGCGCAGCTAACGGTATCGATCCTTCGGCCGAGCGCCAGCAGCAGAAGCTCCTCCAGCAAGCCGGCGAGCGGACCTACAAGGCGATCGCCCTCGAGTGGCTGGAGCGCACCGCCCGCATCCGGGAGTGGACCCTGGACCATCGCAACCGCGTACACCGCAGGCTCGCGGACCATTTCTTTCCGCTCCTGTCTCGCAAGGACATCGCGGACGTCACCGAGGACGACATCATCGGCTGTGTCCGGCGGATGGAGAACCGCAATATCGTCTATACGGCCCGCAGGGCGCTTGCGGAGCAGAACGAGCTGTTTCGGTACGCCAGGGTCTGGAAGTACATCAAGTACAGCCCGGTCGCAGACCTACGGATCCCCGACCTGCTGCCGCGCCCCAAGGTCAGGCACCACGCCGGCGTCACAGATCCCGTCCACTTGGGAGCGCTGCTGCGGGCGATTGATGCGTATCCGGGTGGCACGCTCGTCAGGCAGGCGCTGCGGTTCGTACCGCTCGTCTTTGTTCGCCCGGGCGAGCTGCGCGAGGCGCGGTGGTCGGAGTTCACGCTGCAGGGGCCTCAGCCCGAATGGCGCATCCCCAAGGAACGCATGAAGATGGACGAGCAGCACATCGTGCCGCTGTCCCGGCAGGCCATTGCGGTTCTCACCGAGCTCTGTGCGCTGACCGGTCCCGATGGTTACCTGTTCCCGAGCGTTCGCAACGCCTCACGCCCGATGTCCAACACACGATCAATGCGGCGCTGCGGACCTGCGGCTTTACGGCCGAGCAACAAACAGGGCACGGGTTCCGCACGACGGCCAGCACGCTCCTGAACGAGCAGGGCTGGAATCCGGACGCAATCGAGCGCCAGCTGGCGCACGGTCCGCGGGATAAGGTGCGCGCGGCCTACAACGCGGCTCAGTACCTCGCGGAGCGCCGCAAGATGATGCAAGCCTGGGCGGACTACCTGGACAGGCTGCGAACGGGTGGCACTGTCGTTCCATTGCGCCGAGCGCGAGCCTAGAAGGGGGATCGTGGGCGCCCGGACTCCGACGGAGAATGCTCACTACTGGGCGGGATGTGCTCCCTGTTGAGGGCAAGTGATCGAGCGGCAAGCTTCCCCGCCAACCAGGTCTGGACTTCGTTCTCCACCCAACCAACGGATCGGGGCGTGAGCTGGACCTTCATGGGGAAGGTGCCGGCGGCCTGGAGTTCGTAGACTAGGGTCTTTCTAAGACCCGTAATTTTGATCACTTCGGCGAGGCGCAAGATCCGAATCGGAGCTGGCGGCGCAACAGCGGCTCGCCCAAGGCGCTCTGGCTGTTGATCAGAAGCGGTCCGAGGCGTCGAATTGCCGCGATGTTTGCGCGCCGTCACGGCCCTTGGCTCCGGTTTGGGAGACCTAAGGATCGCCAAACCCGCACTCCGAGTGAAGGGGCCAATTGCCGTAAAACTAACGGTTAACCTAGTGTCTGCGAATTTGCGTGAACGACAGTGAAAGCGCGGGAGCAGTCGAACGGCGCGGCGCTGCGGGTTAGGTGATGGAGATCGGGAGCGGTGGGATACACGAGCTTCAGCAAAGTAGCGGGGCGCGCATCATATTCTCGCGGTCATCGTTGCACGGCGTGAGCGGCTCTGGGAGGAGAGATGCTGGGGTGACTTCTGAGCCGGGAAGGGTGTAGTCGAGGTGAGTACCGCGGCGGTGCGGCTTATCGACAACCAAGAAAAGGATCAGAAGTACCATGGCTATCACCATTGCAATCGATCTGGCGAAGACGGTGTTTGAGCTGGCTGCGGCGGACGATAGCGGGCGAATCCTGGAGCGGCGGCGTCTCAGCCGCCCCCAGCTCGAGCGCTATTTCTCAAACCGGGAGGTGGATACGGTCGTGATGGAGGCGTGCGGAACGGCGCATCACTGGGGGCGGTGGTTTGCCCGCCAAGGGATTCGCGTCCAGCTGCTGCCTGCCCACTACGTTAGAGCCTACGTGCGACGGGATAAGACCGATCGCGCTGACGCAACAGCGCTGCTTGAGGCCTCCCGGGCGACGGATATCACTCCGGTGACGGTCAAGTCTGTGGAACAGCAGGCACTGCAGGGGTTGCACCGGATTAGGGCGGCTTGGGGCTCAACCCAGATCGCACGGACGAACCAGCTCCGTGGTTTGTGCCGTGAGTTTGGGATCGCAGCGCCAGTGGGCAATCGGGGAATCGAGCAGCTGGCGCGTGCTGTCGCTTCGGGGGACTCGGAGGTGCCCGAGGTGCTGCGCGGCATGCTGCTGCAGCTCCTGGAAGAGCTCCGCGAACTTAAGGCGCGCGAGCTGCAAGTCGAGAAGCAGCTGGCCGAGATCGCCCGTCGGTCTGACGCTTGTAAGCGGCTTACGACCATCCCTGGCGTCGGAGTGATCACTGCAACCGCTATGGTGGGTGGCGTCGGGGATATCCGCACGTTCCGTAACAGCCGCTGTTTCGCGGGGTGGCTGGGACTGACGCCCCGAGAACACTCCTCGGGACTCAGGCGGAAGCTTGGCTCGATCAGCAAGCGCGGCGACGGCTACCTGCGGATGCTACTGGTGTTCGGGGGCAGGGCGGTTCTCTGGTCTGCCAACTGCGCCAAGCGCGTGGGCCGTCCGCTGACAGCGCTGCAAGCCTGGGCGCTCCGGCTGGAGGCGAGGACGTGTCACAACAAGGCCGCGATCGGGGTCGCTAACAAGCTAGCCCGGATCATCTGGGCAACCTGGTCCCGAGAGCGCGACTTCGAGTCATCGGCCGAGATGGTGGTTCCCGCCTGACCGACGACGAATATCCGTCCAAGAGGTGCGTAAGCGATAAACGAGTTCGTGGACAACCGGTCGGACCGGCGCGGTGACAAGCCGATATCCTGCATGGCCTTTTAGGCCTTAGAGATGAATGGCTCACTGCGCGCGGACCCCACGATGGCCCGGGAGGTCTCCTCCCACAACTGAGGCCGAATGTATGCCTGCATCTGACCTGGTTGGCTGAGCTTGCTTCGCTTCCGAACCCGATGAAGAAAGATGAATGCTGCGGTCACCGTGACACGGTCCCAGCGGCTCAGAAGTCATGTATGCAGGATAGCTGTGTGGCGGCTGAGGTCGCACGAGCGACTCTTGTTTTGCACGAGGCGCTCATTCGACGAGTGGGTCGGGGGCTCAGTCCCAACTAAGGGGTCACCTAAAGCATCCGCCTGGCCACGCGCTGCGTTGATTTACTCGCGCCCATCCCAGGGCCCGCTGCTGCGGCCGGAACGCGGGGGCCGTTGACAGTGGTTGCCTCCGAGTCCGCGAAGGACGGGAACCGCCTGTCTTTTCTGCGACCCACGATGATCGCCATCGGCGGGTCGGGTCCTCGTATGCAGGGACTAGCAGTGAGCGGATGCGACCAGTCGGCAGAGTCACCAGCCAACGGCTGCCAGAATCCGATTTAGCCAACGTCGTAAGCGCTCTTGCGCCAAACCTACACCAGGGGCCGGTGCGGGGATTGGCATCGGGGGGCCTTCAGGCTCCGTGTATTTTGGGTGCCCGATGATGCTGCATCGCGGTGACTGTATATAGCTAAGAATTGCCGCCTCGGCGAACTCCGCAAACACTCCGCGCCGAACCGCCTCGGTGCCGAGTAATGACGCGAAACCCGTGAAGTTGGGACGCAGCCCCGTATGTACATAGCGAGATCGAAAATTGTATATGGCTCCAAGTAGCTCACGGCGCAGCGCTTTCGGTGATCGTTTGCCTCGCTTAATGCCGAATAACTCCTCGAAATTTCCATGAGCGACAAGCTGATCAAGCGCTTGCGGCATTAGGTCACTAAAAAACTCGACAAATCGCTTCGTCACCTTAACGTTGCTCCAGTCGGCGTTAGGTGTCGCGATGCATTCGGCGACGACGACATACAACAGGCATGCGACAAGGCTATGTTCCTGCTTTACTGCAGCGTCGTAGGTTAGGAATGCTGCACGTAGGCGCGCGAATGCATCCGCGCCCCCGGGTAAGGCCCAATAGGACAGAATGTCCAGAGAAATACCCTTGCGCGCGAGCGTTAGAATCGCCGGATCTGCCTGCCGCTCGCTTAGCCTCGCAACCATTTCTGTTGCGCTCGGGTTCACCATTAGGGGCAGCTGGGTGGGCCGCCCGAGTGCAAAGGTGCAGATCGCCGCCGTAACCTCAAGCGAGCTATTCGCGATGTACTGGGAAAAACGGCCGTCGCATGGGGCGGGAATCCCCATATGCATGTGCACAGCGCCCGCTGGCGCGAAAGCCGCTAGCGAAGTTCCTTCTGGCAATTGAACTTCGGTGAATTCGAGCACTATCGGGCCCGTCCGTCGCCAGCCCACGATTCGAACTTGGTTGCCAAGCAATTCAAGAAAAGCACCGGATTGGAGAGCCTTAAGGGAATCCTGCTCCGGGACACCAATGGTGGTGGAGTACCAATGCAAGGTTCCAAAGTCTCTTGCGCTTGCTCGTGCAAAGGCTTTTGCAGCGATTTCCTGGATCTCGTTTTCGCGGGCAGGGTCACTGGAAGCGAATTTTAGGAATGGCGACTCACGAAGGATCTCGGCTGTCGCATGAAACGCGCCTGCGTCGCCATACGTGAACGTTGTGGCAGACCAGCTGGTCTCGTCGGACACTACGCCAGCGTCGACGGCAAGCTTCTTGAACCAGTCGCCCACAAACAATCGGTACGCGGCGACGTCCATCACCATTTTGGCCGCATCGCCGGTCATCACGGGCCTGGTTGAGTCAGATGAAGACACGCGTTCTACACCGAGGCCGTCGAGTCGCATCTCTACATGTCACCCACTTCCGAGCCCCGTCTCTTTGCGCACCTGGCGCGTGTACTGGTCGAACTTAGTATTGTGACGCGATGGGCGCTTCTTGGGACCAAGAGTTAGTTGCAACGGGCCTATGGAGATCCGAAGCAAACTGCCGCCGCCATATGCCGAGGATGGTCTATTCGCTCCCAGGTCCCGGGGAAGCATGATCTGCAGTGCTCTCGCGTTTTACCGAACGGTGGTGACGCACAGGAGAGCGATCTCACGCTGCTAACTTCCCGTTGTAGGCCCGGTAAGAAATGCCTTGATCAGGGGAACGAGGTCGTGTGCCTTCGTCGCCGCCTCTTGGCCGAGCGCATAGGCCTTCTGGTACTTCTCTAGATCCCCGCACACCCTGGCGCCTGTCGTCCAAACCTTGCCGAGCGCATTCAATACCCCTTTCGACCTCTCGGGTTCGAAGGCTGCAGCCTCGGCTAAGCCACCCCCATCGCGCCGTAGTTCGCCGACACCAGTTGCGAGCGCTTTTCTCAACGGCCCCACACCCGAGACCCTGTACCGCACAAGGGCGGCCCGGAGGGCGCGGACCTGGTCCAGTGCGAACGCGCGGAACGACTCGGGGATGCCCTCGGCTAGCGCGGCATGCTCAAGTTCGTTGATCGCGGCCGCCAGTTCCGCTAGCTCCGTAGTCGAGATGGTTTCTTCGGTATCCGCAATGCTCCTGGCGAGGAGGCCCCAGCCCGGGACCAGCTGCTGGCTTATGTGTTGCTTCCTGACGTCTTGCCACACCGAATTCAGCAAATTCGTGGCCGTGATGTGCAACGCACCGGCTATCAGCGGCGCAATCAGGTTGTCGTAGTCCTCGGCGCCACTATGTGAGCGCTCCACGCTCCGAATTTGACTGCGCAACTCTGTAAGCAACGGAAGGACTACGTCCTCGTGTGTGTGAGTGTCGCTCGCATGCGGAGGAGCAGGTATCAGGTCGGCCCCCAAAACGGCAGCCCACATTCCGAGAGTTGATGCTGCGGCATCCTTCTGGGGTTGATGCGCGTTGGCCTGCGCTAGGATCTCGTACACTCGCCTGGCGCTGTTGGTCTTTGCTGTCATCGGGGGAGTATAGCCTTGAGGGACTGGGGAAGCGGGGCAGGTGGACGCGCCGCAGCAAGCATTGGCTCCCTCTGTCGCTTCTCGCTGTTGGATCTCACTCAACTGGAAATGTAACCGGTGACCCGGTGTGGCAGGGTTCACGGGTTATGGATTCCGATACGCGCCAGTACAATCACGTCGTCTGAGCGGATAACGACCTGATGTGAAGCTCACTTACCCAGGAGGTTGTCGTGACCAAGGGCGGGTACAAAGAAACACCGGAGATAGCAGGCCTGTGGAAGGCGTACATTGACGCATCAGCCCAAGTGCGTGCGATTGAAAAGGAAGAGGGTTGGAATGAGAAATCGGCGCCCCGGATTGTCGAGTACGCCACGAAGGCGGAAGCAGCCTTTGCGGATATTAAGAAGCTTATGGGGCTCACCTGATGCCGGGCGCTCCGAAAGAGGTGTATCAGGACCTGCAGGCTCTCGCGGATAGGTACAAGAAGCTCCTCGCTCACTTCCTCAATTTCTACACCGAGGGAACTGCACTTCTGAAGAGTGGAGGACCTATTCGGGGGATTGAGGTTGGCGAGCTTACTGATAAGCGTTACTTCGACGTTTCGCTGGCAGGCACTACCGCGAGACTCATTTTCAGCTTTCCCGCCTTGAAGGGGTCCTTTAATGGGCGGGTCACGTGCTATCGACTCAACCCCCTGAGTGCCAAGGATATGGAGTCAGTGGGACACTTTGACTTTGACGGGAAAGGAGACTCCGGAATTGAGGTCACAGGGTCTGGCAACGACGGAGATCACTTGCGACTCGGCACTCCGGAACATGCGTGCTGGCTGATCGCAGATTTTCTGCGGAAGGCCATCGGCCCCGTCTAGATTTCCGCCAAGCGCCCGCGGCGTTGAGAATCTGCATATGTGCAAGCTCCTTGGAACGTCCTTACAAGCAGTAAGCAGTTGGCCGTGGCTGGAAATCATTAAGGCTGCCGCTCCGGTAGCTACTGCATTCATCGCGCTTCTGGCGTTGAGAAATTGGAAGCGTCAGGACAAAGCGGACAGGCAAGCTCAGTTTCTTGATGATGTGATGGAGGCCGCCCACACTTACATTGCTGAGATTGCAAAGCCTGTTACGCGGGTGGAATTCATAAAAATTGCCATGGAGAGCCATGTTCCCCCGAAAGCCGGTGCGCAGCTCATCGACGGAGCCATCGCCTATATCGGCCTTCGGGGTGAGGAGGAATCGAAGCGTCTTCTCGCGGACCTTGAGGTTATTCAGCCAGCAGTGATTAGGCTCAGGTCGTTGTCGGCCAAGGGCCAAGTCTTCAAGTTCGAGGGGTACACCAAATGCCAGAATGCCGTTCTGATGCTCACTTGGCATTTCGACCGCATGGAAGGCTTTACTGCGCTCATTGGATCTTCATCGGTGAATTGGGGGAACCCGGAGATCCTTACGCTATTGAGAGACGTAGTGACGATCGATGCAGGTGAGATTCGGAAGAGCTTGCAGGAAAATAATGTAGCCCTCGTCGAGTTCGCCACGGAAGCGTACAGACGAATGTACGGTTAGCAGCTCCGGGGTCGATGTCCAACCAACCGTCGACATGTTTACGGCGTCGCCTGGGCCAAATTGAAGCCTAGGGACTGTACGAGATTCTTCGCCTTAATCTAAAGAAGAAGCGTCGCAACGCGGAGACTTTAAGATCGGAGCAACTTTGGGGGTAACTACCCGGAGGGGCTCTCGGGGAGGCGGAATTCATGACGTTGTTGCGGCTGTTACGAGGCCACCCTATCTTTCCGGAAGAGAAGGCGCATCGTGCTTAAAGCACTCGAGATTCACGGATTGAGAGGTTTTTCCACTAGCCAAACACTTGCGCTGGCTGTTCCGCATGGAAACGCACAAGGGAGCGGACTGACGGTAATAGTCGGTGCCAACAACGCGGGAAAGTCCACTGTCATCGAGGCATTAAGAGCCATTGCACAACGTGAAGATCCGAGCCTGTCCCAAGGACGAAGAAACCTAATGGCAGGCGATCAGATCAGAATCAAGGCAGTCGGTGCAGATAATCGAGAGTTGGTACTCGCTTCAGTTAGGCCTGGCAGCAGCGAGACGCAGCGTACTGGGGCAAATATCACTGACCTCGGAAACCTTCTATTGCTGCCCTCCAGGCGCGTGTTCGGTCACAACTTCGGCAAGTCGGAGTCGGATCGAGCCACATATATGCATCAGATGGGCTTCCCGGCGACACGTGTCCCCGTTGTCGATCAGTTTGCCTATCGGCTGTTCAAGGTTGCCAAGAACAGGGCTGCGTTTGATGAAGTCATGAAGCAGGTGATGGATCCAGTGCTGGACTGGACCATTGATCAGGCGGACAGCGGGCAATACTTTCTGAAGATCGCAAGAGGGACAACCACTCATACAAGTGAAGGTTTGGGTGAGGGGCTGATAAGTCTCCTCTACATCGTCGACGCGCTTTACGATTCCAATCCAGGTGACACGATTGGAATCGATGAGCCCGAATTGTCACTGCACCCTGCACTTCAACGCAAACTCGCGGCGCTTTTTCTCAACTACGCACGCGATCGACAGCTGATTGTTTCAACTCATTCGCCGCATTTCGTAAGCCTACACGCTCTGCCGAATGGCACTGCGATTGCTCGTGTCTACGTTAAGAATGGCGGGTCTTGCATTGCGCAGATCTCATCCGACTCTTCTAGGGACCTGGCTGCACTGTTACGGAATCAAAACAATCCGCATATCCTCGGTTTGCTAGCCCGCGAAGTATTTTTTCTTGAGGACCAGGTCATTTTAGTCGAAGGTCAGGAAGACGTCGTGTTTTTTGACGTCGTGCAAAGAACGCTTCAGCCCCTGCTCGGAAGTTTTTTTGGTTGGGGAGTTGGTGGTGCCGACAACATGCCGCTGGTCGCACAAATACTGCATGAACTGGGATACGGGAAAGTGATCGGAATCTTAGATGCGAACAAGGGAGGGGTTGCATTGGCGCTCAGCAAGCGGTTTCCGGAATATCGTTTCTACACGCTCCCCAGCGATGACATTCGTTCAAAGAGGGCAGTGCCTTCCAGGCCCGAGGTGCAGGGGCTTCTGACCGACGCCAATGATGCGGTTCGGGCGGAATACAGAGAGGATGTGCAGGGAATTCTCGCGCAAGCAAACGAGTACTTTCGTGCGTAGCGCATGCGCCGTGCAGTAGAGACTTATGGCGCCCTGCGACTTACCAAACTGCAGGCCCCTAACCGCATCAAGGAAGTCCGCCCAAGAATTCAGATCCTCACCCTGGTATTCGGGCATTTAGTGAATCTGGTACCGCTCGGAGTATCATTTGCAGGATGAGCGAGCCCGTGGACCATCACTTCATTCCCATCTTTTATCTCAAGCGCTGGGCGGGAGCCGACGGGAAGGTTGCGGTCTACTCCCGCAAGGGGGGGCGCGTCATTGTCAGCCGGTTGTCCCCGCGCAGCACGGGGTTTGAGCGAGGGCTCTATACACTTGACAGGGTCGAGCCGGCTACGCGCCAAGCCGTTGAGACGGAGTTCTTCAACAAACAAATCGATGACCGAGCAGCCGTGGCTCTAGAGTCAGTTATGACCAGGGGGAGCCGGGAACTGACTGAGGTCAATCGAGTCGTTTTGAGTCACTTCCTGATGTCGCTGCGAGCGCGCCATCCAGACAGCGTCAAGCGGGCGAGGGAAGAGGGCGCAGCGGAGCTGCGCCGGCATCTGGAGCTGAGTCCTGAGGAGTATGAGCGTGTCCGTCAGTCGGATGATCCGCCGACGCTCGCGGCTGCTGCCGAGCGTTTCATGCCGGCACGGGTGGCAAACTTCGGAATCAACGCGCTACAGGCCGTCATCTGTCATCCTCGGGTCGGAGAGCGACTGTTCGCGGGCAAGTGGTCGACCGTCGACTTCACCTTCACGCAGAAGCCCACGTCGTTGCTGACGTCTGACCGCCCGTGCCTGCTCGAGGGCAATTTGATGGCGGACGGTCCTTTCAGGCTTATGCTGGTCGTGAGCACAACCAAGTTGCTGTCAGTCTGCGATGGGGAGCCCACCGAGCGCATGATGCGAGCGCTACCCAGTGACACTCTGCTCCACCGCATCAACCGTGCGATCGTTTTGCAGGCCGCGAAATACGTATATGGCGTCGACGATAGCCATCTTTCGGATGTCGAGGAGCTACTCGTGCGCCCTGCGGCGTGAGTGGCACCTCCGTCTGAGAGCGAAGCTCCAACCGGCCGCCTTGAGGTGACACGACTATGGCGCACACACCGGGTCCTTGGGCCATTCACAACGCTGGAACAGTGGCCGCGCACATTGTCGGCGCTGGTGGGCGCCCAATTGTCGCCGACCGGATAAATGAGCCGGACGCGTTACTCTTGGTGAACGCACCGGATCTTCTCTCGGCACTTCGAGTCGCCTTGAATCGTCTGGAGTCGCTCGGCTCCGACGAGCAGACAAGGGCGACAGTTGACGCAGGTCGAAGTGTAATTCGAAGGATCGAGGGCGGCTGAGAGTGATCGCGAGGCGCGCGCTAAAGCCCCGAAGCGCTCTTCGGCTCGAGGCCCATTGAGGCCAGCCACCTTGAGCGAAAGCTAGAGAGCTGAAAACCCAATTTCTAATCGGGGGTACCTTTAGGGGTAACTCGTCGGAGTGTTCCTCGCGGAGGCCGAATTTACGGCGTTTCTTGTCGCTATTGAGAGGCGACCCTAGCCTCCACTCGTTCTTCCACAGGCGTCCCGCGAAAACCAACAATTTGTCGGAAATGCCTATAAAACCAGCACCGAACGCTGATCGCCCGTTCCACCGAGGTTCGCCGCCGCTCGGGAATAGACGGGGTGGATCGGGGGTAACTGGGATGGAACTCCCACGAAGGCAGGCCGAGTCGGGGGCGCTTTTCACTATTCCACGAGCCGATAGCGAATTGCCGGCGACCGGAAGCCACCGCAAGCACGTCGAGCCCCCCCCCCCTCACTCATCGACCCTAAAGCGGAGCTTGGCGGTCACTGTCGAGACCGAAATCCTCTGGGTCGCTGCGCTGGAGCATTCAGGCGAGCCAAAGCAGCGGCGCCCAGGTGGCCATAGCGATTGCGACGTGGCCTAGGGCGACGAAACCTCCATAACGGAGGCCTCCGGAACTAAAGCCCGCGATAATCTTGCTGATTGTATTCGTGCTGAAGGCGCACAAGACTGCGATTAAAACTTCGTGCCCGCTAGTGGGTTGGAGTTTCGCGACCGACAGCACGGAAGTCGTAGCTGCATGCACATCTACGAATCCCGTTAAGGCCGCACCGATCGCGAGCCCCAAATTCCCAAAGCGGTCTGTAATGTATGACATGCCCGCCGTAGCGGTCGTAAGAAGCGCCGCAAAAATCAGGGCGTTTATAAGGCTGAAAGGTCGTCCCTTGGGGGCGCCTTGCGATGAGGCCGCTGAAGTAAAGCCGACCGCCGCGGAAATGCCCGCAGCGGCCAATCCGCACACGATCGAGACGCCGACGATACGAAATGCCTCTGGATTTACGGTAGCGATAACTATCGCCAGGAAGATCAGTGTGGCAACCGAGGAGAACAGAGCGCCCGCGACACACGCGTTAACTTGGTCGGGAGCCTTCCTGGCTCTGGATCCAAGCGCGGCTATTGTCGCAGTACTCGAAATGAAACCGCTTGCCAGCCCCGACAACGCCAGACCCAGGCGGGCTCTGGAGACGCGCAGTGCGACGTAACCCAGCGCCTGCAGCGCCATAAATATGATTACCAGGCCGAGGAATCGCTGCGCATTGACTGCAGGAAGCCACGCCAGGTCTCGATTCGGAAGCAGCGGAAAAACTATTAATGCTGCGCCACAAAAAATCAGGGCGTCGCGTAGCTCCGATGCAGTCAGCAAGCGATTGGCGAACCGATGCAATGGTTCGCGGCTCATGAGCAGCGCAGTAACCATTACGGCGATTGCTGCGGCAACGGCCGGTAGCGTCGCTGCAAGAACGCCTATCGCGAAGGTGACAAATAAGGCAACAGAAGTGGTGATGCCGGGATCGTGGGACCGGTCACGCCAATATCGAATGGCGACAAGCGCGAGGATCAATAGCCCCCCCACCGGGGTAAGCCATGCGTGGGGTATCAGTGCGCAGAGCGCGCCGGCAACGCCTGAAAGCGCAAATGTGCGCACTCCCGCCAGCTTGCGGTGCGCACCGTGCCCTTTGCGGCGCTCGCGCTCTATGCCGATGAGAAGCCCGGCGCCCAGTCCCACCGTCAAGGTAAGGAGTTGCGTCTCGGTTGGCTTCAACAAACTCGATCTCCGTCAAAGGCTCCCGCGCTCCGCGTGGCTATTTATTTCGCAGATGGGAGTCGGAAAATGCAACCCCAGATTTGGTTGCCTAGTGAGGCGTATGCGTGATTTTAAGCGGGCCTACCTCCTCATTAAAGTACATCCCAAATGAACTGTCCCTTCTCGCCTCGTTCGAAGGTAAAGACCTCTTCTGTATGGCTGCTACCCAGCAGGCCGCCTGCGGATTCGCGATGCAGTACGGCCACATCGATCTGAACGATCTGTTTAAACATCTCGTCGGAATCGATGGCGGGTTGAATCCCGCGGACTAACTGACGTGCGGTGCTCAATTGCAAGTTGTGATCGGCATGTGCGAGACGCTCATCGTCTACTAGGATATAGAGCCGGCGTTGGCTGAGAAGTGCATCGACTGACCCACGTGAATATCCGGAGCTGTCGGCAATGGAGTCGCTCAGCTGCATCAATTGTCGTTCCCACGCAGGGGCATAGTCTTGCCGGGCGTGATGGTCCCCTCCGCAGGCCGCTATTCCCAAGATGGCGACGAGCAGGAAGGTAGCGCGACCGCAACGAATCCCCATCGCCCTTCTTTGCCTCGCGGTAAGAAATGCGCCGCCTTCGCCTATCCGGGTCATACATTCCGTAATCATGTCAACGACCAGTCTCCAGCTGCTGAACCGCTGGATTTATACAGGACGTGTCGCGTGTGGTCTTTACGGAGGGCTGCTTGCCGCTGGGCGGCTTGCGTGTGGCGCTTGTGTTTCGGGAGGCGTCAGTGCGCACGAACACTCTTACCGCCGCGAGTCGCCGGTAAAGTCTCCTTCGGCGAAATAACGGAACCCAGCCGTAGATTAATGCCTCTGCTGGGCGCCACAAGGCAAGCCACGCGATCACTATGAGGCTTTCATCGACGACACGCGACGTCGGATTGATGGGCGCCACGTAAACGAGGCTCCGCAGCATCATGCACGCAAGGAAGATAGCTGCCCCGCAAAGCAGGACAACATAGTCGACCCGAATCTCCTCGCGCATCCGATGACGCATGGAATTCGCCATCCGGTCGTAATAGCTGTTGACCGCGGCCTGAAGTTCGCTGGATCGGTGAGAGTCCTCCGCTGAAGAGCTGTGAACAAGCAGGTGCCAGAGTCGCGCCCCGCGCATCTCGCTGAATTCCTCTTCAATAAATAGAGCGGCGTTTGGATCCAGGTCCCGGTCCCAAAACGGCGCGGGATCAAGGGAATTCATTAGACGTCTCAAAGCGCGAACGTGGATTCGGACTGTGGCGACGCTTCTCCGCTGCGCTCGAACACGGTGAAAGATGCCAGGGAGGAGCGCGTTTAACGCCCCCGAGCGTTCGTATTCACTTGTGTTGGTGGGATTTCTCATAATCGAGTCCCCACAAGATCAGCGTCCCGACGGCGTAACCGATCGCGCTCGTCAGGGCGATTAGCAGCGACGCTGTTCCCAGGTGAAATGGTTGCACTTCGTAGATCGGATGAATGAAGTGAAGCCAAAAAACCCACGTAAGCAGAGGTTGCGCCCAACCAACGGCGACCAAGAGCGCCCATATGAAGTGAGTCCCGCCGAGCGCAAGAGCGCAGATCCAAGGGAGCCTCGAGGAGCGGATTGAGCGCATAAATAGTGCTCTCGGCCTTTACTCGCGACCATACGCCCGGGGTGGGCGGATTACATTCGTACAACTACGCAGTCGCGCAACTTCGGGGATTGGCTAGCATCCAAGGGGACGTGCGCATCGGCGGAGTTCTAAAGTGCACCAGATCCGAAAGCTGTTGATCGCGGTTAAAGATGCCCGATCGGCAACGTCGCAGACGCTTTTCGACAAGGCAGCGGCATTTGCGAAGCGTCTGGACGCAGAGGTGTGCCTATTTCATGCGTTGAGTGGCCCTCTATATGTAGAGGCGCCAGCATTGTTACGAGTTTCCCTGGAGGAGAAGAAGACGGCTTTGCTTCGCCAGTCCCTCCTGGGACTCGAGCGCAGCGCTGAAAGAATGAGGCGGAAATGGGGGGTTCGGGTTAGTGCCCATGTGACCTGGGACTTTCCTGTTCATGAGGCGGTCGTTCGCGCGGCCAAAGAGGTCTCTGCCGACCTCGTGGTGATCAACTGTCATCGGAAAGATCATGCGGTTCCCTGGTTGTTGAAGTATGCGGACTGGGAGCTTGTCCGTTCGTGTCCGCTCCCCCTCTTGTTGATGAAGAGCCGAAACCGGTATGCGCGGAGACCTGTGCTTGCGGCGATCGACCCATCGCATTCCTACGGGAAGCCGCGCAGTCTTGATGGAGAGATCCTCGCTTATGCGGCGTCAATGTCCGGCGCGTTGCGATCGCAGTTGCACGTAGTGGCTGCCTATGACGCATTTCCCGGTGGCCTTGCGGCGCGTCAGCTGCTGACGGCGCACGGGTTGGAAAGGGCGCAGAGGGCCGCAGCGGGCGCAGCGCAGCGGGGGGCTGGCCGCGCTGCAAGGGCTATCGGTGTGCCACGCAACCGAGTCCACATCATGGAGTCCCTTGCAGATGCTGCAATTCAGAGTATTTCGGTGCAGCTTAACGCCCAGATGGTTGTAATGGGGGCAGTTTCTCGGACAGGAGTTAGACGCTTTCTGATCGGCAATACTGCCGAACGAGTGTTGGATGACGTGCGTGCGGACGTTCTGGTGGTAAAGCCTAGGAACTTCTCCGGGATGGTTCCGGACCACACACGTGGAGCCCGAGTTGCGGTGATGCGCCCCTAGACAGGTCGTCCTCAGAGTCTGCAGGGATTAGGGGCAGGCATTCAAACGAATCAGCTACGCCCGCAAGTGACTCCGCGCGGGTGATTTCTGCAGTGAACATCGATTGGGAAGGCCGTGTCTCGCCAGCGGTGCGACACCGTCCGCTCAGAACTGGCTCGCCGCTTTCCGACAAGCCGGCGACGCATTGCAGCGTCCGCTTGCTCCGCGCCGGCAAATCGAAATAGCATTGAGTGGCGGAAGGTGCTCGTCCTGCAAAGGGCGGGAGAATTGGGAAGCCGGTTCAGAGCCGGCGCTGCCCCCGCAACGGTAGTGGAGTAGGTAAGTCCGACGAGGCCACTGGACCTTCGAGGTCCGGGAAGGCGTCGGTACCTGGTCAGGGTGTCGCCCTGACCGCTCCAGAGCCCGGAAACCAGCCTTCAGCACTTGAACCGACAGGTCGCGGTGGGCGATCTCAGGGCTTGATGGCAATGCGCCGTTCGGCGGAGTGTCCATCACATCCTGCGCTCACCCAGGAATTCACATCACCCAGGGAGTGCGCATGGAAATTTCCAGCTACCTCAGACATCTGCTGCGGCATCGCGAGCCCGGGGCACCGCTCGCGCGCGAGTTCTACACGGACGAGGCGATCTTCGCCCTCGACATGGACCTGGTGTTCTACAAGGAGTGGCTGTTCGCCGGACACACCTGCGAGCTGCCCGGGACCGGCAGCTACTTCACCCTGCAGATCGGGGACTACCCTGTGGTGGTCGTGCGCGGGGCGGACGGCGTCGTGCGCGCCTTCATCAACAGCTGCCGGCATCGGGGAGCCCGGGTGTGCCCGGATGCACGCGGTCAGGCACCCAGGCTCGTCTGTCCCTATCACCAGTGGACCTACGGGCTCGACGGGCGCCTGTTCGCCGCGCGCAAGATGGGCGAGGGCTTCGACCGCAGCAACTACGGACTGCGGGCGGTTCACTGCAATACCGTGGCAGGCTACGTGTTCGTGTGCCTGGCCGAGGTACCCCCGGATTTCGCTCCCGCGCGGCGGCAGCTCGAGCCGTTCCTGGCGCCGCACCGCCTCGATGAGGCCAAGGTTGCCTTCACCTCGACCATCGTCGAGGAAGGCAACTGGAAGCTCGTGTGGGAGAACAACCGCGAGTGCTATCACTGCGCCCAGAACCACCCGGAGCTCGCCAGGACGTATGCCGATGCACCGGCACTGACCGGGGTCACCGGGCTTTCTGAGGACCCGGCCATCGTGCGGCAGTGGGAGCACGCGGAGTCTCTCGGCCTGCCCAGTCGCTTCAAGCTTTCCGACGATGGCCAGATGCGCACGGTCCGCGTGCCGCTGATCGGCTCCGCGGTGAGCTACACGCTGTCGGGGGAGCCGGCGGTCCGGCGCCCCCTCACCGACACCTATCCGCTGGCCTCGGGACTCGGGGCGCTCCTGTTCTTTCACTACCCGACGAGCTGGAACCACGTCCTGGCCGACCACGCGATTTCCTTCCGCGTACTGCCGATCGGGCCGCGCCGGACGCAGCTGACGACGCAATGGCTGGTGAACCGCGACGCGGTGGAAGGGGTCGACTATGACCTCGAGGAACTCACCCACGTATGGCTGTCCACCAACGACCAGGACAGCCGGATCGTGGCGGAGAACCAGATCGGGGTCAGTGCCCCGAGCTACGACCCGGGCCCGTACTCGGCCGCCCACGAGGGCGGGGTGAGCCAGTTCCTCGACTGGTATGTGGGGCGCCTCAGGACGGCCATGGTGCTGCACCATGTCGCTTGAATGGCAGCGCAGCCGCCTGCGAGAACTGGCGGCCCTGGCGCAGCGCAGGTCCGTCGCGCCGGATAATACGGGGACGACCGAGCCCACGCTGGTGCAGATCTGCGTGCGCATTCGTCCGGGCGCAGCACCCGAGAACCGCGTGTGCTCTGCGGATGCGGTGCGAGCACCCGCGCTGCATGCGGCCGGGGAGTTACCACCCTGGATCCCTGAGGCGGAGGCCGTCAACGACTAGCGCGGCGAGCCGCGACGCCTGTGACTTTTGTAAGCTGGGAGGATCGATGTCCACCTCGAGCCCTCAATGAAGAACCTGCTCCTCTGCGCCCTGGTGTCCGCATGCCTGCACGTGACGGGCGCCGCGGCCGAGCGGATCGACGCGGCCGAACTCCTCTCGAACACCTGGAGTGGTGGAGTGATCCCCAACAGCGCGTTCACGCCGGGGACGCGTGCCGGGCCGGCGCACGCGCCGTTTCTCGGGACGCTGCAGCTGGCCGAGACCCGGATGCACACCGTGCCGGTGGACTTCGTGCCGCCCCTGGTGCTGGGCCGGGACCCGGGCCTCTTTCCGGCAGTCAACCTCTCTTTCTTCACCGAAGGCGGAGACCTGGTGCCCTACACCCAGGACGTGATCCGATCGGGCACCTCGGGTCGCGGGCACAGCTACTGGGACCTCATCGTGCAACCGGGCCGTGTCTGGTCCGAGCACGGTGACGAGGGCTGGTCGCGCGCCGCGTTCCCGTTCGCGCTGGTCAACTCCCTGGAGGGCGAGACTCACAACGGGCTGGCGACTTTTCTCTACCGGCACGGGCGTGTGTCCAACCTGCGGTTCCAGATCGTGCAGCAGACCGCGCCGTTCTACATCAAGCAGGTCTTCGTCGCGGCCGGACTCGTCACGGCGAGACTTGCGGCAGCCCCGACCGAAGAGGCAGCTGCACTGCGCCGGGAGTACCGCGCCGGCCGCGCCGCTGCCGTGCCCATCTCCGGCTGGGAGCAGCTATCGACGCGCGCAAGCCCGGCGGATCTCGCGCAGTTCGATGGCGCGGTTCCAACAGGCGACATCGTCCTTTCCGGGCTCGACTATCGCGGCACGTTTTACCTGAAGGGATGCCCGAGCGCCGGCGGTCCGCTGCCCTGGTGCGATCGCGCGCGTTTCGGGGTCTGGTCGGCCACCAAGGCGCTGGCCAATGAGACGGCGCTGCTGCGGCTCGCGCAGAAGTACGGGCCGGCCGTGTTCGACCTCAGGATTGCCGACTACGTGCCGGAGGCCACCACGACCCGGGGATGGTCGGGCGTCCGCTTCGAGGACGCGATCGACATGGCGACGGGCATCGGCAACGGGAGCCTGCAGCGCGAACCAAATGATGCGCTCGACGGTTACATCGACGCGAGCTACTCGCGCTGGTATGAGGCCCGTTCAACCCAGGAGAAGGTGGCCGCGCTCCTGCAGGATGACCACGCGTATCCCTGGGGCCCCGGACAGGTTGCCCGCTACCGGGACCAGGACATGTTCATGCTCGGGGTCGCCATGGATCGCTTCCTGAAGTCGAAGGAGGGTCCTGCCGCGGATATCTGGTCCATGCTGCGGCGGGAGGTGTTCGCGCCCATCGGCATCCGCCAGGCGCCCGTGAACCGGACCCTGGAGGCGGACGGTTCCGCAGGCCAGCCCCTCATGGCCTATGGCTACTACCCCACCGTGAGCGACATGGTCCTCATCGCGCGGCTCTACCAGAACCGCGGCGAGAGTGGCGGACTGCAGATCCTGTACGCGCCTCGGATCCGGGAGTTGCTGGACACCCGGACGCAGCGCGGACTGCGGACGGGGGAGCGTCTCTCCGGGGCAGAGACGACGTACTTCAATGCGTTCTGGGTGACTTCGTATGTCGCGCGGAATGGCTGCCGGGTCTTCTATCCCCGGATGATCGGCTGGGGAGGCAATATCGTGGCCTTGATGCCCCGGGGTATCACGGGAATCCGCCTTGCCAGGGGCGGCGAGGACGCGGACGACTCCGAGGTCGACACCAGCGCGATGGCACAGCTTGCGGACTCGCTGTCGGGGTTCTGCAACGGACAGCACCGGTAGCGGAAGCGTCCGAAAGGGCAGGAGACCATCGTGGTTGAAGAGGATGCTGCTGGCGGCTCACCGCCCTGTCTCATGCACGAGCTCAGCGCCGGGGCGATCGTCGACCCCCGGCAGGCACGCGACGTGGCCCGCTGGCGCAGGGCGGAACGCGAGCGCCTGCTCGGATTGCGCGGGGCCATCCCACCGGCGGAGCGCCTCGAACAGACGCAGCGTCTGTGCGCATCGCTCAGCGCGCTCATCCCCCCGGACGACCGCATCTTGAGCCTGTACTGGCCGATCCGCGGCGAGCCGGACCTGCGCGAATGGATGCGACAGCGTCTCTCGTGCAACGGACGCGTGGCGCTACCGGTGGCGACGGAGCTCGGGCGCCCGCTCGAATTCCGCGAATGGCGGAACGGAGCGCGAATGACGCGTGGACTGTGGAACATCCCGTATCCGGCCGACGGGGCAGCCGTCAGGCCCGCGGTGATCCTGGCGCCGCTCGTGGGGTTCGACGGAGGCGGATTCCGGCTCGGCTACGGTGGGGGCTTCTTCGACCGGACCCTGGCGTCCCTCGACCCGCGCCCGACGGTCGTCGGTGTCGGGTATGCGGTCAGCGAGATCGCAACCATCTACCCCCAGCCGCACGACATCGGGATGGACTGGATCGTGACGGGCGACGGGGCACCGCGCCGCTTCAGCAGGGCTTGAGCGGGGCTCACGGTTCGTCGCGGCCTACACGCCCGTGCGCGCGTCCGGCTATTCGGAACGCAGGGCGTGCGCGGAGATCGAGTGCCGCTTCAGCTTGCGGTACAGGGTATTGCGGCTGATGCCGAGCGCGCTCGCCACGCGGCTCATGTTGCCGTGCGCCTCCTGGATGGCGGCGATCAGCGCACCCCGCTCGGCATCGGCCAGAAGCGAGGTCGAGGCGATCGGTGCGGCTGCCGGAGCGGCATGCCGCGAGGGGCTGCCCGGCTCCCGAGCGTCGTGCAGGTGCGGGGGCAGGTCCCCCAGGCGGACGGTGCGGCCATCGCCCATGACCAGGGCGCCGCGCAGCGTGTTGCGCAGCTCGCGGATGTTGCCAGGCCAGGGGTAGGCGAGCAGCCGCTGGAGTGCGTCGCGCTCGATGGCCGCTGGCTGGTCCCCGGGTGTCTCCAGCGCGATGCAGGAGCGCACCAGCGCCTCGAGGTCCGCTCGCTGCGCCAGGGGTGGCAGCTCGATCGTGAGCCCATTGATGCGATAGAAAAGGTCCTCGCGAAAGTCCCCGCGCGCGACCATCTCCCGCAGGTTGCGGTGCGAGGCGGCGATCACGCGCAGGTCGACCTTGATGGGGGTCTCCGCCGCGAGCGGCAGGACCTCGCGCTCCTCCAGGACGCGCAGAAGGCGCGTCTGCAGCGACAGCGGCATGTCGCCGATCTCGTCCAGGAACAGCGTGCCTCCGGAGGACTGCTCCAGCCGCCCGCGCAGGCCCTGGCGGCGCGCGCCGGTGAAGGCACCCGGGGCGTAGCCGAACAGCTCGCTCTCGATGAGGGTCTCGGGAATGGCGCCGCAGTTGACCGCGATGAAGGCGCGGTGGGCACGGCTGCTGGCGAGGTGCATGGCGCGCGCCAGCACCTCCTTGCCGGAGCCGGTAGGCCCGGACAGCAGGACCGACATCCCCGTATCGGCGACCCGGCGCGCCGCATAAACGCTGCGCTGCATCTGCGGGTCGTCGCCGGTGAGGCTGTCGAGCGTCAGCGGTGCATCCGCGCCACGCGGCGCGATCCGCACCAGAGCCGGTGCCGTGACCGTCACCGGGGCGCGCCGGCCGGCCTCGCCCGTGGAGCCCAGGCGCGCGTAGTAGCGGTTGCCCGACTGACGGTCACGCAGTTCCCAGATGGCACGCCGGCCGGAGACTGCCGCGTCGCGCAGTTCCTCGAAGCCGGTGTCGAAGACGTCGTCGATGGCGCGGCCGATGAGTTCCGCGCGGTGCTTGGCGCCCAGGAGCCCGATGCCCGCAAGATCGGCCGCCACGATGGTGCCGTTGGCGGCCACCGCGATGGCGCCATCGTGCAGCAGCTCGACGAACTCCGGCCGGTAGTGGAAGCGCAGCACCGCATCGCGGGAGTGGCGGCGCAGGAACAGGCATTTCTCGATCAGGCGCGCAGACGCGTTCACCAGTGCGACGGTGTGCACCTGCGAGTCGCGCGAGCTCTTGCTGCCGACGCTCGAGGCGTCCAGCACCGCGATCACCCGGCCCTGCGGGTCATGGATCGGGGCCGCCGAGCAGGTGAGCCCGATGTGCGAGGTGCGGAAGTGGTCGGTCTGGTGGATCGTGAGTGGCCGGCTTTCGGTGGCGCAGGTGCCGATGCCGTTGGTGCCCTCGCGCCGCTCGCTCCAGTCGGCCCCGGCGAGCAGGCCGGCGCGACGGAACATCGGCTGCAGGGTCGGGTCGACGGTCTCGGCGAGGATCACCCCGTCGGCATCGGCAAGCAGCAGCGCGTAGCCGGATCCTGAGATCTGCTGATAGAGCGATTCCATCTCCGCGCGCGCAATCTCGATCAGGTCGCCGTGTTCGGCCTGCCGGGCGCGCAGGTTCGAAGGGTCGAGTACGGTCGGCTGATAGGTGCGTTCCGGGTCGAGGTTGAACTCGCGCAGGCAGCGCCGCCAGGACGTATCGACCCCCGGCGTGCCCGAGGATGCCGTCGTCAGCGCCTGGCGCGCCGCCACGCGGAACACCACGTCCGCATGATGGGTGCGCGTGCTCACCGCCGCGGACTCCGGGGCCGCCGCCCGGCAGTGCCGCTTGTGCGACCTGGCATCGTCAATCCCCCTCGGCACCGCTTGAGGAACGGGGTGCCTGTGCCACCGATGATACGCCAAGCCCGGGTGTCACCACCCGCAGCCGCAACACTGTGTCAAATCCATCCGCCCCGGAGTGTCCCACCTACGGGACAGCGGCCAAGGTCGCGGCCCACCTTGTGCCGGGTCGCACCACTGCGGGGCGGCCCCTGACCGGTGTTAAGTGCCCGTGGGCACTCACGGCACTCCGCGGCGCAGCGGACACCCGGGATGTCCGAGCACTGGCATGCGACTTGCTTGACACCGGGGAAGGCCATGGCGCTCTCGGGCGTGACACGGCCACGCTCGTCGAGTGGGGATCCTCGATCGGCCGCGCTTTTCGTGGCGGCGACCGCAGTCCCTTCGCGCAGGCGGTCAGTACCCCTCTCGTCAACGGAGAAGTCGATATGAGTCCGGCAAGTTCCGCGCAAGTGCGCGCCCACGATGCGACCAGTGGCTCGATGAAGCTCAGCAGTTCGCTCGCGGCGCACCTGAAGACCCTCGAGCGCACCATCCCGCTGCGTGCGCGCTATGAGAATTTCATCGGCGGCAAGTGGGTCGCCCCCGCCAAGGGCGGCTACATCGACAACGTTTCCCCGACCACCGGCGAGGTGGTCTGCCAGGTGGCCCGCTCGCAGGCCGAGGACGTGGAGCTGGCGCTCGATGCCGCGCACAAGGCCGCGGACAAGTGGGGCCGCACGGCGGTCGCCGAGCGTGCCCAGGCCCTGAACCGCATCGCCGACCGCATCCAGGAGTACCTGCCGTTCCTGGCGGCAGTGGAGACCTACGATAACGGCAAGCCGATCCGCGAGACCACGCTCGCCGACATGCCGCTCGCGGTCGACCATTTCCGCTACTTCGCGGCCTGCGTGCGCGCGCAGGAGGGCTCCCTCGGCGAGCTCGACGATGACACCGTGGCTTACCACTACCACGAGCCGCTGGGCGTGGTGGGCCAGATCATCCCGTGGAACTTCCCCGTCCTGATGGCGGCCTGGAAGCTCGCTCCGGCACTCGCCGCCGGCAACGCGGTCGTGCTCAAGCCCGCCGAGCAGACCCCGCTGTCGATCCTGGTGCTGGCGGAGCTCATCCAGGACCTCCTGCCCCCCGGCGTGCTCAACATCGTGAACGGCTTCGGACTCGAGGCCGGCAAGCCGCTCGCCTCGAGTTCCCGCATCGCGAAGATCGCCTTTACGGGTGAGACCACCACCGGGCGGCTGATCATGCAGTACGCCTCCGAGAACATCATCCCGGTGACGCTCGAGCTGGGCGGCAAGTCGCCCAACATCTTCTTCGCCGACGTGCTGCGCGAGGACGATGCGTTCTTCGACAAGGCCCTCGAGGGCTTCGCCATGTTCGCCCTCAACCAGGGCGAGGTGTGCACCTGCCCCTCGCGCGCCCTCGTGCAGCGCTCGATCTATGAGCGCTTCATGGAGCGGGCGGTGAAGCGGGTCGAGAAGATCGTGCAGGCCGACCCGTACCAGATGAGCACGCAGATCGGCGCCCAGGCCTCCAACGACCAGTACGAGAAGATCCTCTCCTACATCGACATCGGCAAGAAGGAGGGCGCCAAGGTGCTCACCGGAGGCGTCGCCAACAAGCTTCCCGGCGACCTCGCCGGCGGCTACTACATCAAGCCGACCGTGTTCGAGGGGCACAACAAGATGCGGGTGTTCCAGGAGGAGATCTTCGGGCCGGTCGTGTCGGTGACGACGTTCGACACGCCAGCCGAGGCGCTCGAGATCGCCAACGACACCCTCTACGGCCTGGGGGCCGGAGTGTGGACCCGGGATCTGAACACCGCCTACCGCTTCGGGCGCGGCATCAAGGCCGGCCGGGTGTGGACCAACTGCTACCACGCCTACCCGGCGCACGCGGCATTCGGGGGCTACAAGAAGTCTGGCATCGGCCGCGAAACCCACAAGATGATGCTCGACCACTACCAGCAGACCAAGAACGTGCTGGTGAGCTACAGCGAGAAGGCGCTGGGCTTCTTCTGAGGCGTCCCGCTCCCCCCGGGGCGCACGCAGGTGCCGGGGCGGCGGTCGTCGTAAGCTACGACCGGCGCCCTGGCACGTTTTTCATGGAGTGGAGCCTTGAGCGAAGCTGAGTCCGAGGCGCGCGTGAGTGCGACCCCCGCCGCCACGCTGCTGATCGAGCGCCTGAGGCGTGCCCACGGGCCGATCATGTTCCACCTCTCCGGGGGCTGCTGCGACGGGACGGCCCCCATGTGCTTCCCGGTGGGCGAGTTCCGCCTGGGGGGCGTCGATGAGCTCGTGGGCGTGGTGGCCGGGTGCGAGTTCTGGATGGACCGGGAGCAGCTGCGGCGCTGGGCGCATACCACGTTCACCATCGACGTGGTGCCGGGGCGCGGGGCGAGCTTCTCGATCGAGGCCCCGCTTAATGTCCGATTCCTGATCCGCTCCTCGCTGTGCGAGGTCCCGGCGCGGGCCTGAGGGTCGCGCCGGCCGTGCGGCAGCCCCTCAGGCCTGGGCGGCGGGCTTCACCAGGGTCGCAAGCGCGGCGCGCGGCAGGTCATCGAGGCCGTGGTCGCCTTCGGTCGCGATGAAGGCGGCCAGCTTCTTCTGCATGCGGGGCGTCCAGTAGCGCTTGATATGGCTGGCGATCCCGGCCACGGCGGCCTCCGGGCCCTGCGGCCGGAAGTAGTTGCCGATGTCATTGGCCATGGCGACGAGGTGCTCGCCGCTCCCGCTCACGTGCGGCGCCTCGCTTGCGTCGACGGTGCCCAAGGGTTACTTCGCCCCGACGAAGACGTCTTCGCCGGCCTGCTTCACGAGGTCCTCCTGGCGGACCGTGAATTCCCTGAAGCGCTTCTGCCACTCCGAGGGCTGGCTGACGCGCGTGGCTTCAACCGCCGTGACCTTGTACTCGGGACAGTTGGTCGCCCAGTCGGAGTTGTCGGTCGTGATCACGTTGGCCCCCGACTCGGGGAAGTGGAAGGTGGTGTAGACGACCCCGGGTTGGACGCGGTCGGTGACGCGCGCGCGCAGCACGGTCTGGCCGGCGCGGCTGGCGATGCCCACCCAGTCGCCCTCGGTGATCCCGCGGGTCTCCGCGTCGTGCGGGTGGATCTCCAGGCGGTCCTCGTCGTGCCAGCGCGAGTTCTCGGTGCGCCGGGTCTGCGCACCCACGTTGTACTGGCTGAGGATGCGCCCGGTGGTGAGGATCAGGGGGTACTTGGCGTTGACCTTCTCCCGCGTGGGGACGTACTCGGTGGGCAGGAACTGGCCCTTGCCGCGCACGAAGGTGCCGATGTGCATCGTGGGCGTGCCCTGCGGGTGCTCCGCGTTGCACGGCCACTGCACGCTGCCGAGCCTGTCGATGAGCTCGTAGGTCACGTCGGTGAAGGTCGGCGTGAGGCGCGCGATCTCGGCCATGATCTCGGAGGGGTGCTGGTAGTCCATCCTGAAGCCCATGGCGTTGGAGAGCAGCTGGGTGATCTCCCAGTCCGCGTAACCCGACTTCGGCTTCATCACGCGCCGGACGCGCGAGATGCGCCGCTCGGCGTTGGTGAACGTGCCGTCCTTCTCGAGGAACGAGGAACCCGGCAGGAACACGTGCGCGAATTTCGCCGACTCGTTCAGGAACAGGTCCTGGACGATGATGCACTCCATGGAGGTGAGGGCGGCGGTGACGTGCTGCGTGTTGGGGTCTGACTGGGCGATGTCCTCGCCCTCGATGTAGAGCCCCTTGAACTCACCGTCGAGGGCGGCCTCGAACATGTTCGGGATGCGCAGGCCCGGCTCCTCGCGCAGCGTCCGGCCCCAGGCCTCCTCGAAGCTGTGGCGGGTGCCGGAGTCGGAGACATGGCGATAGCCGGGGAACTCGTGCGGGAACGAGCCCATGTCGCAGGAGCCCTGGACGTTGTTCTGGCCGCGCAACGGGTTCACGCCCACGCCCTCGCGGCCGACGTTGCCGGTGGCCATGGCGAGGTTGGCGATGCCCATGACCATGGTCGAGCCCTGGCTGTGCTCCGTGACCCCCAGGCCGTAGAAGATCGCCCCGTTCCCGGCCGTGGCATACAGGCGCGCCGCGGCCCGGACATCCTGCGCCGGGACGCCGGTGACCGGCTCCATGGCCTCCGGCGAGTGCCGCGGGTCGGCGACGAAGGCGCGCCACTTCTCGAAGGAAGCGACGTCGCAGCGCTCGCGGACGTAGTCCTCCTTGACCAGGCCCTCGGTCACGATGACGTGGGCGAGGGAGTTCACGAGGGCGACGTTGGTGCCCGGGCGCAGCGCCAGATGGTGTGCCGCCTCGATGTGCGGGGTGCGCACCAGGTCGATGCGGCGCGGGTCGGCCACGATGAGCTTCGCGCCCTGCCGCAGGCGGCGCTTCATCTGTGAGGCGAACACCGGGTGGCCGTCGGTGGGGTTTGCGCCGATCACGAAGATCACGTCGGCCTTCATCACCGAGTCGAAGTTCTGGGTGCCGGCGGACTCCCCCAGGGTCTGCTTGAGGCCGTAACCGGTCGGGGAGTGGCACACCCGCGCGCAGGTGTCGACGTTGTTGTTGCCGAAGCCGGCGCGTACCAGCTTCTGCACGAGGTACGTTTCCTCGTTGGTGCAGCGCGAGGAGGTGATGCCGCCGATCGAGTCCGGCCCGTACTGCTTCTGGATGCGCTTGAGCTCGCTCGCCGCATAGGCGATGGCCTCCTCCCAGGAGACTTCCTTCCAGGGGTCGGAGATCTTCGAGCGGATCATGGGCTTGACGATGCGATCGGGGTGGCTCGCATAGCCGATCGCGAAACGCCCCTTCACGCACGAGTGGCCGTGGTTCGCGTGCCCGTCCTTGTTGGGGACCATGCGCACCAGGTCCTCGCCCTTCATCTCGGCGCGGAACGAGCAGCCGACGCCGCAATAGGCGCAGGTCGTCACCACGCTGTGCTCGGCCTGGCCCTTCTCGATCAGGGACACCTCCGAGAGCGTGGCCGTGGGGCAGGCCTGCACGCAGGCGCCGCAGGAGACGCACTCCGAGTCCATGAACGGGACGTCCTGGCTCGCGGACACCTTGGACTCGAAGCCGCGCGACTGGATGGTGAGGGCGAGCGTGCCCTGCTGCTCGTCGCAGGCGCGCACGCAGCGCGAGCAGACGATGCACTTGCTCGGGTCGAAGGTGAAGTAGGGATTGCTCGTGTCCTTCTCGAGCTTCAGGTGGTTCGACCCCTCATAGCCGTAGCGCACCTCGCGCAGGCCGACGACGCCGGCCATGTCCTGCAGTTCGCAGTGGCCGTTGGCCGGGCAGGTGAGGCAGTCGAGCGGGTGATCGGAGATGTACAGCTCCATCACGTTGCGGCGCACGTCCGCGATCTGCTTGTTCTGGGTGGTGACCTTCATGCCCTGCGCCACCGGGGTGGTGCAGGAGGCAGGCAGTCCCTTCATCCCCTCGATCTGCACCAGGCACATGCGGCAGGAGCCAAAGGCCTCGAGCTGGTCGGTGGCGCACAGCTTGGGCACGCCGATGCCGGCGAGCGCTGCGGCGCGCATGACGGAGGTGCCCTCGGGGACCGTGACCTCCCGGTCGTCGATCCTGAGCGTGACGGTCTTGGCGCTGTGCCGCGCCGGGGTACCCAGGTCCTGTTCCGCGATCGATTGCATGGAAGCGTGTTCCTCGATGGACTAGACCGCGCGCGCGGTCCGGGGTTTCGCGAAGTCTTCAGGAAAATGGTTCAAGGCCGAGACGACCGGGTAGGGCGTCAGCCCCCCCAGGGCGCACAGCGAGCCGTACAGCATGGTGTCGCACAGGTCGCGCAGCAGCTTCTCCTGCCTGGGCGAATTCTCCCCCGCGAGCAGGCGGTCGATGACCTCCATGCCGCGGGTCGAGCCGATGCGGCACGGGGTGCACTTGCCGCAGGACTCGACGGCACAGAACTCCATCGCGTAGCGGGCCTGGGCGGCCATGTCCACGCTGTCGTCGAACACGACGATGCCGCCGTGGCCGACCATCGCACCGATGGCCGCGAAGGCCTCGTAGTCGAGCGGCGTGTCGAACTGGGACTCGGGCATGTAGGCCCCGAGCGGACCGCCCACCTGCACGGCGCGGATCGGCCGGCCGCTGAGCGACCCGCCGCCGTAGTCGTAGAGGAGCTGCCGCAGCGTGACGCCGAAGGCCTTCTCGATGAGCCCACCGTGCCTGATGTTGCCGGTGAGCTGGATCGGCAGCGTGCCGCGCGAACGGCCGACGCCGTAGTTCTTGTAGTGCTCCGCGCCCTTGTCCATGATGATCGGGACGGACGCGAAGGTGATCACGTTGTTAATGACCGTCGGCTGGCCGAACAGTCCCTGGATCGCCGGCAGCGGCGGCTTGAAGCGCACCTGTCCGCGCTTGCCCTCGAGCGACTCCAGGAGCGAGGTTTCCTCCCCGCAGATGTAGGCCCCGGCGCCCATGCGCACCTCGAGGGTGAAGGCGCGCTTGCTGCCCAGGACATCCGCTCCGAGGTAACCGGCCTCCGTGGCCGCCGCGATCGCCGCCTCGAGGGCGACCTTGGCATCCGGGTATTCCCAGCGCAGGTAGATGAAGCCGCGGGTCGCCCCGGTGGCAAGTCCCGCGATCGTCATCCCCTCGATGAGGACGAACGGGTCGCCTTCCATGACCATGCGGTCGGAGTAGGTCCCCGAGTCCCCCTCGTCGGCGTTGCAGACGATGTACTTCTGGGGCGCCTGCACGCCGAGGACGGTCTTCCACTTGATGCCCGCGGGGAAGGCCGCGCCGCCGCGTCCGCGCAGGCCGGAGTCCGTCACCTGTGCGACGATCTTCTCCGGGGCCAGCGCCAGGGCCGCCCTGAGCCCCTTGTAGCCGTCATGCTCCAGGTAGTCCTTCAGGCTGCGCGGGTCGGTGATCCCGACGCGCGCGAACGTCAGGCGCTCCTGGTTCTTGAAGTAGGGGATCTCCTCCACGGGGCCGAGGTGCAGCGCGTGCGGCTTCCCCTCGAGGAATCCCGCCTCGAACAGGGACGGCACCTCACCAGCCTGCACCGGGCCGTAGCCGATGCGTCCGCCTGCGGTCACCACCTCGACCAGCGGCTCGAGCCACAGGAGTCCGCGCGTGCCGTTGCGGACGATCTCGACCGCAGTGCCGCGGCGCGCCGCCTCGGCGGCGATGGCCTCGGCCACCTCCTGGGCGCCGACCGAGAGCGCGGCAGCATCGCGGGGTACGTAGATGCGGGTGTGCGTCATGAGCCCGCCTTGGCGCGCGCCACGAGTTCGTCGAAGCGCTGCGGCGAGACCCGGCCCTGCAGCCGGTCGTCGATCATGAGCGACGGTCCGAGCGCGCAGTTGCCGAGGCAGTACACCGGCTCCAGGCTGATCGCACCATCCGCGGTGGTCTCGTGGAAGCCGATCCCGAGCGAGCGCTTCGCGTGCGCCTCGAGCGCCACCGCGCCGACGGACTGGCACGCCTCGGCGCGGCAGAGGTGAAACACGTGCCGGCCGGGCTGCTCGCGGCGGAAGTAGTGGTAGAAGCTCACGACGCCGTGTACCTCGGCCCGGGAGAGGTTCAGCTCCCCCGCGATCACCGGGATCGCATCACGCGGCACGTAACCCAGGGCTTCCTGCACTGCGTGCAGGATAGGAATGAGCGGACCATCGAGCGACTTCAGGCGGGCGCACACCTCATCGACGGCCGTACGCTCGGCAGCGGTCAGGGCCGATAACGGCTCGACTTTGACCGGTATGACACGAAGCGACGATTTCTTGCCCATATGCGACGGTGCAGATGCCTCAGTTCCTGCAGCCGATATTACTGCAACCCGTGACTTTTCGTATGAATGCGCTCGTCAGTCCGCGCTGCCGCAGGCTCCCCGCGGATGTCGCATTTGGATTCCTTAAGACAAGCCTGCGGTCCTGATAGGGAGCCCTTTTTGGGGCTAAGCTTCCTCCCATGGAACGCAATATGGATGGTCGGTGCCCGATGCCCGGGATCTTCGCCTTCGAGGCGGATTTTGCCGGCACCCTCGTCTGCATCCCGATGAGCGTGCGGCTGAAGCTCGATGCCGCCGGGATCAAGCTCACCCTCAAGCAATGGAACCGGATTCCCGACCCTGAGCGGCGCGAGCTCATCGAGCGCCCGGCGGGCGACATGCGGGAAGTCGCGGCCTACCGGGATTACCTCGTCGACCTGATCGGCCGGACCGGCTTGCCGCTCGAATACACCGCCGTCGATGCGGCACCGGAATGGGCCGACCCTCAGCGGATGCCGCCGCGCATTCCGCAGTGGGCGCAGGGCCTGGGTATTGCGGGCCCCACCCCGTCGCAATGGGCGTCCCTGACGCCGCTGCAGCGATTCACGCTCTTCAAGCTCACCCGCCCCGGGCACACCAACGAGAATTTCCTGCCCGCCCTGCGCGAGTTCGGCTTGCAGCCCTGAGGGGACTCGTCAGCGCAGCGCCGATCCGGCCTGAACCAGGGCCGCGCAGTCCGTATTGCCCGGCCGGCCCGGACTTACGAATGCCGCGAGGGCCGCGAGCGGCGTGAGCGCAGCGCCGAGGCCGGCAGCGGTTCCCGCCTGCGCGAGCGCAGGGGCCGATTCCAGGCGCACCTTCGGGTGCGCCAGCGTCCCCTCGACGTCAATGGGGCTGCGCAGCCGCAGGGTCGGGTGCTTAGGCCGGCCGTTGATGCGCAGGTCGAGGGCGCCATCGGCGAGCCGGACGGTGCCGGTGCCGCGGATCTGGGTTTCGGGCGTGTCAATCACCAGCGGGTCGAGGGCTGCGGTCCCGTCACGGACCTGGAGTCCGAGCAGCGCGCAGCGGACCGGGGTCTGCGCATCGGCATGGACCAGCTGGTCCCACGCCGCGCGAAACTCCACCGCCGTGGCCTCGGCAGCGGGTCGACTCATCGACCCTGAGGGAAGCACGGCCGCTGCACTGCCGTGCGCGGAAGCCAGCAGCGCCGCCAGCGAACTGCCGCGCGCCTCCAGCCGGCCCTGGGTGGAGACCCGGCCGGCGACGTGAGCAGATGCCCATGACCCGAGGTCGGACAGGTCAAGATCGCGCGCGCTCCACTCAAGCGAAGCCGACGAGCCGGACTCGCGTCCGGTGAGCGTGACCCTCCCGGTGAGAGAGCCGCCGCCTAAGGCTGCGGTCACCGGAAGGTCGAGCACGCCGTCGCGCACCTGCGCATGGAGCCTGACGTCGCGCGCAGCGATCGAACCTGCCTGAAGACGGACGGCCTCGTACCGCAGGTCCCAGTCGTGCCGCGACAGCCCGGCAAACCCGGCGCCCGGACGGGCCGATGCCGCGGCGCCCCGCCCCGACAGGTCGGCGAGCGATAACTCCTCCGACCGGAGGTGGCCGGTTACGGGGGCATGCGGGGCACCTGCGGCCACGCGAACCTCGCCGGAAAGGTCGCTGTGGCCGGCCTGCAGCCGGAGCCCCGAATACCGGAAGTCGAGGTCGTGGCGGGTGAAGTGTCCGCTGGCCCTAAAGGGCGCGGTCGCCGGGAGGTGCAATCCGGCCAGATAAAAGAGCTCATCGAGGCTGGGCCCGTGCAGGGTGAAGTCCGCCTCTACGTCGTGCAGGTCGAGGGCATGCGGCAGCTGCCCGCGCGCCACGACGACACTCGGCCCGGAACGTTCGTCGAACTTGAACTCATAACCCGAACCGGGCGCGGTGGTCGCCAGGGGGGCGCCACTGATCTCGATCCGGGCGGGCCGCCCGTTGAGCTCGCCGTCGGCGACCAGGCGCACCGGTGCCAGTGGGTCGCGGCCGTCGAGGCTCGCCGTGCCGCGAAACTTGAGGTGCAGGCGCTCGTCGTCGAGGCCGACCTCCACATTCGGGGCGTAGACACGGGCAAGCAGGGGCGGACCCTGCCCCATGACGCCGGGCTGCGCCTGCCAGTTGGCGCGAGCCTCTGCGTCCCGCATGAGGTGCAACTGGACCGCGGCGGCTTCGACCGATACCGCCCGCAGTGGCACCAGCGCGAGCTGCCAGCGCAGCACCACCCGCAATCCGCTGACGTGGGCCGTCTCGCCGGCGGGCATCCACGGAGGGTTGTCGACCACGAGTTCCGGCGCATCCAGTGCGGGCCTCAGGCCCCAGTGGATGCTGAGCCCCCGGGGCAGGTGCACGACGTGTCCGGTGCGCGAGGCGACGACGCGCGCCAGCACCGGAGCGACGGATGCATCCAGCACGATCGCGGCGAGGAGGAGGCACCCCAGTAACGCCGCCGCGATGATCAGCAACCGTCGCTGGCGCGTCATGAACCGGGGAGCCACATGTTCACCTGCGGACGGTCATGGATCGCCGGTGGGCGCAGCATGCGCGCCCGCAGGTCGCCGGGCCTTCAGTGATGGGTGCACATCGCCAGCAGCAGGATCACTGGAATCGGTACGCCCAGCAGCCACAAGAGAATTCCGCGTCCCATAAGCCCTCCGTTGCAACGCCCTAGGTTCGTGAACGCAGGGGAGGTTAAGGCGTGGCCGGGCCATCCGTCCGTCCTCCGGCCACCGCCGTGCCGGGTCGGCAGGCGCCTACGCGCAGGGCCTCAGGGGCCCGGGATGTCGATGATCACCTTGCCGTGCGCGTGCCCCTGCTCGAGGTAGCGCAGCGCCTCCGGGACCTGCGCGAGGCCGTAGTGGCGGTCGATCACCGGGCGCAGCTGGCCCTGGGCCATGAGGGCCTGCAGGTACTGCATGTCGGGCGCGTTGAACTCCGCGAGGAACGGCAGGAACTTCTGGCTGAGGAACGGGGAGATCACGATGGCCTCCAGCGGGGCCGCCAGGGGCCCGAGCCAGTTCCCCGTGCTCGGGCCGCCGACGATCACCACGCGTCCGTGCGGCCTCAGTACGCGTCGGTATTCCAGCAGCGGGTGGCTGCCCACGGCATCGAAGATGACGTCGTATCGCTGTGTGCCGCGGGTGAAGTCCTCGCGCGTGTAGTCGATGACGTGATCGGCCCCGAGACCTGCCACGAGCGCGGCCGAACGGCCGCTGCACACCCCCGTCACGTCGGCGCCCAGGTGCCTGGCGAGTTGCACCGCGAAGGTGCCGACACCGCCGGAGGCGCCGTTGATCAGCACCTTGTCGCCGGGGTGGACCTGTCCCTTGTCGCGTAGCGCCTGGAGGGCAGTGAGTGCGGCCACGGGCACGGCCGCGGCCTCGGCAAACGAGACGTTGGCGGGCTTGGCGAGGATGGTCCGATCTTCGCGCACCACGACGTACTCGGCGAAGGAGCCATTGCGGGCCCCGAAGACCTCGTCACCGGGATGGAAGCGCTGCACCCCCGGACCCACGGCCACGACGGTCCCGGCGTAGTCGGTCCCGAGCTGCGGATCCTCCGGGGCGCCGAAGCCGGCATCGGCGCGCATCAGGTAGGGGGTGCCGTGGACGTAGTGCCAGTCGAGCGGATTGACCGAGGCGGCCTGCACCTTCACCAGCACCTGCCCCGGCCCTGCGACCGGGCGCGGCAGGCGCTCCGCGTGCACCACGTCCGCGGCGCCGTAGCAGCGCCGCACCATCGCCTGCATGGTGCCGGCGCCGGGTGCCGGGCTTGCGGCGGCCGGGCAGGGGCTGTTGTGACTGAGCATGACGGCGAGGATGCCGATCCCCAGCACCAGCAAGACGCCGATGACGGCACCAATCCGCTTGAGCATCCGCATGAGAGTCCCCGGGGGCGTAAATGCTTCTCATTCGAGTATGCACGAGAGCAGGCCGCGCGCAGCCGGCGTTCGCGTTCAAGGGATCTGCGCGTGCGACGAAATAGTGGCGCCTGCCGGCGACACTGCACTCGCGCGCGTCTTGACGCTGCAACACTGACATCGCACGCTACGTTGCATGCCTCCCTCGGCAACGGTGACCCTCGAATCGCAGGCGCTCGCAACGCTGCGTCACATCCGCGCCTCGATGGATGCCGCCTCCAGCGTCAGCGTCCCCGGGGCTGCCGGGCTTGCGGTAGGCGTGGTCGGGCTGGGGGCTGCGACCCTGAGCGGCAGCACGCTGCTGCATGCGTACTGGCTCGAGGTCTGGATCATGGCGGCCGCGGCCGGTGCGCTGAGCGGCGCCTTCTTCGTGGCCCAGCGCGCGGCCGGGCAACGCCCCTTCACCCTCTTCGGCAGCCCGGTGCGCAAGGTGTTCTGGTCCCTGGCACCGTGCTTGCTCGCCGGCGCGGTCCTGACGGTCGTGCTGGTCCACAGCGGCAACGTCCACGCGATCGCCGGGACGTGGCTGCTGCTTTACGGCTGCGCGCTCATTTACATGAGCACGGTGACCTCGAGGGCGATCGCCGTGCTCGGCGCCTGCTTCGTCGCGCTGGCGCTGGCGGCCTTCCTCCTGCCCGGGAGCGAGCAGATCCGCACGGCGGTCCTTGGCCTCGGGTTCGGGGAACTGCACGTGCTGTACGGCGTATTCGAGCGCCGCACGGCCGGGGGCGTGCCCGGTCTCGAAGGCGGCTAGCGCGTCCGCAGGCGCTGCGGCGACAACACCTCGGCGGTGACCCCTTCGCTCAGGAGCGGCTCGGGTACCGGTTCGCCCAGGGCCAGGGCCGCGGCGGTCTGCGCGTAGGCCGGGGCCGTCTGGATCCCGTATCCGCCCTGCGCCACGCTGAAGAACAACCCTTCGACCTCGCCGTCATAACCGATCACGGGGTTGCGGTCGGCGGCAAAGGTGCGCAGTCCCGCCCACTCGCGGCGCACGCGGGTGACCTCGAGGTCGGCGGCCGCCTGGATGCGCTCGACCGCGGTCGCGATGCTGATCTCGTCCGTGTACGCATCCCCGGGCGCGACGGGCTCCTCGTCCGCCGGCGAAATCAAGAGCCGCCCGGCGTCGGGCTTGAAGTAGAACTCATCCTCGACATCGAACACGGCCGGCCATGCGCCGACCTCCACGCCCGCCGGTGCATCGACGATCGCGGCGGAGCGGCGCAGCACCTGTAAGCCCAGCGGGCGGGCCCCGAGTCGCTGTCCGAGCTGGTCAGACCACGCACCGGCGGCGACGATCAGCACCGGGGCTGCGACCGCCTGCGCGGACGCCGACACCTGCCACAGGCCGTCGCGGCGCGCGAACGCCTCCTCGCCGGTGCCGGAGAGAACGTGCACGCCTGACCTTCGTGCGCGCCGCAGGAAGCCCTGGAAGAGCCCGTCGACGTCGATGTCATGGACCTCCGACTCCAGCGCGCTGCCGGCCACGTACGTCTCGCGCAGCACCGGCACCAGGGCGCGCGCCTGCTCGAAACTCAGGGTCTCGATCCCGATGCCGCTGGCGCGGATATCGGCAACCTCCGCATCAAGCCGTTGCAGCTGGTCACCGCGCGCGATGTGGAGCGCGCCGCGCGGGCTCAGCACGGTGGCCGGGAAGCACTCGTCGTCGGGCTTGTGCAGGAACGCCGTGCTCGCGCGCGAGAAGCAGCGAAACAGCCGGCTGCCGTAGGCCGGCGCGAACAGCGCCGCCGAGCGCGCGGTCGAGTGGTAGCCCAGCTGCGGTTCGCTCTCGAGCAGGCACACGCGCGCGCGCGGAGCGAGGGCGTCGGCGAGGCTCACTCCCGCGATGCCGCCGCCTGCGATGATGAAATCGAAGTTCATGCCCGTCGTCATTGCCGGTCCGCGGCTCAGGCCGGGGGCAGCCGCAGCATCAGGTGGTATTCGCTCAGGAGCTGCTCACCGACCTGGAGCGAGTCCGGTTCGGTTGCCCACAGCCGGAACCCTGCGCGCTCGTAGAGGCGTCGGGCGGACGGCGAGGCCTCGGAGACCGACAGGTACACGGCACGAACGCCACTGAGCGTGCGGGCGTGGCTGATCGCGGTCGCCAGCAGCGCCGCCCCGATGCCCTGGCCGCGCCAGTCCGGCTGCACGTACATACCCCACAGGTAGGCCTTGCGCGCGGCCTTGATGTGGCGCGCGCGGTTGATGCCGAGCATGCCGTGCAGGCCGCCCTCGAAGGCGCCGAACACCAGCGAGCCGCTGCGGTTCTCCAGCTGCGAGCGCACCGCCTCCGTCGAGCCGGCGATGTCGTCTTCGGGGGAGGCGCTGAAGGCCAGCGGGGAGTCGAGCAGGGCTTCACGGCGCAGGTCGTAGAGGGCGTCGGCATCGACGCTGTTGAGCGAGCGGATCTGCACGGGTTTGTTGGTTGTGTCGCAGCCGTGGGTCCGGCGGCCGCATTCTAGCGTGGCGCGGCCGGCTGCGCGCCAGCGGGCGCCTGCGCCGCGCCCACGCTATAGTGCCGACCGGTCTCCCGACGGTTCACGCAAAGCCCACGGCCGATGAAGCATTACGCGCCGCGCATCACCTGCCGGGCTCCCCGTTCATGAGCGCTTCCCATGCGGTGCTGGGCACGGCCCTGGTATTGCTGGCGCATGCCGGCTTCGCCGCCGCCGCGACGGTGCACGCGCTGCTGCGCAAGCCCGACCCGCGCAGTGCCTTGGGCTGGATCATCGCCTGCTGGGTATTCCCGCTGGCCGGTCCCCTCCTGTACCTGATGTTCGGCATCAACCGCGTGCGGGCCCGGGCGCGCCAGCTGCGCCCCGCCACCGCCCCGCCGCGCGCAGGGCCGTTGCCGGTGATCGCGGACGACTTCGCGCTGCAGCTGACCCACATCGGCGATGCGGTGACCCAGTGGCCACGCATCGCCGGGAATGCGATCGCGCCGCTGGAGAACGGCGAGAACGCCTTCCCGCCGATGCTGCGTGCCATCAACGAGGCGCGCCGCAGTGTGTGGCTCGCCACCTATATCTTCGAGACCGACCCGGTCGGCGAGCAGTTTGTGAGCGCGCTCGCGGCCGCGGCCGCGCGCGGGGTCGAGGTGCGGGTGCTGGTCGACGGCGTGGGCGAGTGGTACAGCTGGCCGCACGTGGTGCCGCAGCTGCGCCGGCGTGGTGTCCGGGCGGCTCGCTTCCTCGCCCCGCGGCTGTTCCCGCCGCGCATCGCGATCAACCTGCGCAATCACCGCAAGCTGCTGATCGTCGATGGCTCCACCGCGTTCCTCGGCGGCATGAACATCGGCGGGCGCGAGGTGGGCAAGGGTGCCCAGCGACGCATGGCCGACCTGCACTTCGAGGTGCGCGGGCCGGTGATTCCCCAGCTCGGGCGGGCCTTCGCCATCGACTGGCGCTTCGCCGCGCAGGAGGAGCTCGCGAACCTGCCCGTCCCGGCTGCCGCCGGGCAGGCCGTATGCCGGGTGATCACGGAGGGTCCCGACGAGGACAACGACAAGCTCCTGTACGTGATCCTGGGCGCCCTTTCTGTGGCACGCACGCAGATCCTCATCATGACGCCGTACTTCATCCCGCAGGCCGAGCTCACCGCGGCGCTGCAGGCCGCGGCGCTGCGGGGGGTGGAGGTGTGCCTGGTGCTGCCCGAGCACAGCAACCTGAGCTACGTGGACTGGGCATCGCGGCGCTGGTGGGGACCGCTCCTGGCGCGCGGGGTGCGCATCTTCCTGCAGCCGACGCCGTTCTCACACACCAAGCTCCTGGTGGTCGATGGCGCCTATGCGCAGATCGGCTCCGCCAACCTGGACCCGCGCAGCCTGCGGCTGAATTTCGAGATCGCGCTGGAGGTGTACTGCCGCCAGAGCGCCGGGGCGCTTGCGGACTACGTGATGCGTGCCCGCGCCGGATCGCGCGAGTACACGCTGCAGGAACTCGAAGCACTGTCGCTCCCGGCGCGGGTCCGCAACAGCGCGCTGTGGCTGCTGTCGCCGTACCTCTAGGGCCTGGGGGGCGCTCCACAGGGGTAGAGGCCCGTAAGGGCGCGCGCGATGAGGCGGGAGGCGTCCTCGTGGGCGGCCGCATCGCCGGCCTGCATGAGCCCGGCAAGACGCGCCTTGACGGCTTCCTCGAGTCTCTCCGCATCGATGTCGGGTGGCACGCACACGCGCGTTCGTCCCGGCGCCGCGTTTCCCTGGCCCAGTACCACCCCCTGGGTCACCCCGAGGATGTACACGCGGCAGACGTTCTGGCTCACGTGGTCGGAGCCGCCGCAGAACTGGGCGAGATCCGCGCCGGTGATGGTATTCAGGGCCGGTGGGGATGGTGGCGAGGCGAGGGCGAGTGCCGAGGCGCCACCGAGGGCTAGAACAAGGGCCCGCATGCCCCGTGCGGTCTTCCGGCTCTGGCGGTGCGTCGTACGCAGGTTCACTGGCCCGGGTGCTTGGCCTTGAACTCGCGGACCTGCGCGTTCATGCGGTCGGCGACGGCCTGCTCCTGGTCGATCGCGGTGTTGTGTGCGCCGGTGCCCAGCACCCGCAGCGTCTGCCTGTCGACGTCGGTCGCGTCCGGGAACTGCTTGCCGACCCGGTCGATCGCGGCATCGACGCATGCCGCATAGGCATTGGTCGCCTTGTCGTACTCCACGAACGCCGCGCGCGCCGCGACCATTTCCTCGCGCTTGGCCTTCGAGCCGTCCGGGATCGGCGGCGCGTTCGGCAGGGCACAGTCCTCGAGCGCGGCGGTGGCCGCGCGGCCCGGCTCTCCGGGAAGGCTCGTGGTGGGCGGTGCACTCACGGGCGCCGGTGCGAGGCTCGGGGCGGGCGCGAGGCGGGGAGTGCTGAAGTAGGGCTGCGCGCCGAAGAACAGGAGCGCTGCCCCGGCCAGTCCTGCGAGGGCGCGTATCGCCAGTGCGGCGGGGCTGCGCGCGGCACTGCCGATCACGGTGACGGCGAACAGCGCCGCGAGCAGAAGCACGGCGCCCGGGATCAGCAACGCGAGGTTCAGCTGGCTGGGCATGACTTACATTTTCCAACACTTGCGGGCACAGGGCCGCAGGCCGCGCAGGATACCACCCTCGTGCCGCGGTGCGCGGGGCTAGAACTGCGTGGGAGGGGAGTGGCAGGAGCCGCAGCCGGTCACCGGACCCTGGTGCTTGAGCGGTGGCGGCGGGTCACGATGACATCCGAGGCAGAACACGTGGAAGCGCGCCTCGGCGCCGGCCTGCAGGTCCGGCCGCTCGCTGCGGTGGCAGGCGATGCACGATCCGGACCCGGTGCGGTCGGTGAAGTTGTGGTGGCACGTGACGCACGCCACCTCGCGGTGTTTCTCGTGCGGGAAGTCGAGCACGAGCGCAGTCGTGCGCTGCAGCACGCTCTCATGAAGGGCAAGCACCGCACGCGGCACGAACAGCGCACCCAGCGCGAGCACGCCGGCGAGGATCACGACCAGCACGAGGCGCGAGTGGCGTCCGAACACCAGCGCGGCCGAGGCCGCCGGCGCAGGCGCGGCCCGGCTGGTGCCGCGCGGTCGCAGGAGCGCGAGGAGCGCAGCGGCACACAGGCCCACGGCCACGGCAGTGCGCGGCAAGCCGTGCGTGTAGTGCGCGGTCACGCCGACGTGCACCGCGAGAGCCAGCACCAGGAGACAGGCACAAATCACGTGCAGCGCCTGGAAGTTCCGGTGCCGCTGCCAGATCCGCCGCCGCACCGCATCGGCTGCGGGCACGGTCAGCACCAGCAGCAGCGCAAGCGCTGCGAACCCGGCCAGTTCGTACCATGGGAGCGATGGCTTGTAGTGCTCCAGGACCTGCGCATCGGTGAACGGGAGGAGGAGCGCGTGCGCCACCGCGACGGCCAGTGCGCTCCAGCCGAGGACCTTGTGCCGTGCCAGTGCCAGCGTGGCCCGCGACGCGGCACGGGGCCGCAGCGGCAGGGCGCACAGCGCGAGGCACAGGACTGCCGCCAGCACGCCGCCCAGCTGCACAGCGTGCCAGCCGAGGCTTACCGGGTGCGTCGGGATATCCGGGTTCAAGGGCGGGGTGCTTGCGTGCGGTGCCGCGCTGGCGGGCCGCGCGGACTCTTGTGGCGGCGTTATTTGCCTCCAGTATGCCGGATACCGCAGTATCGGCGGCAACACAGGAGTATCGCAGTGGCTACCGGCTGGGCGGGCGACAACGCCGTCAACGAGCAGATCGACGCGACCGTCAAGGACGGCATCAAGCGGGCGCAGAGCCGCATGCCGCAGGGGCCTTCGCTCACGCACTGCGCCACCTGCGGAGCCGAGATCCCGGAGGCGCGCCGGACCGCGGTCCCGGGGGTACGACTGTGCATCGCCTGCCAGGAGGCCGACGATCGCGACGCCCAGAGCTTCAGCGGCTACAACCGCCGCGGCAGCAAGGACAGCCAGCTGCGCTGACGGCGATCGTGCGCCCTCAGCTGCGCAGCCGCTCGCCCTTGGGGTCGTACAGGGGCTCGAGCCTGACGAGCGCCGTGCGCAGCTCCCCGAAGATGTCGATTTCGAACCGCTCGCCGTCGCGCGCCAGCGTGGCCGGCACGTACCCTGCGGCGAGGCTGCGGCCGATACAGTGCCCGTAGGCGCCCGAGGTGACGTAGCCGACCGCCTGCCCGTTCTTCATGATCGACTCGTAGCCGATCACCTCGGTGTCGGTGACCGGCAGCTCCATCACGACGAACCGCCGCTTGGGGCCGCTCGCGCGTTCGGCGACCGCCGCCGCGCGCCCGGTGAACGCGGACTTCTGGAAGTCGATGAACCGGTCGAGGCCGGTCTCCCCGGGGGTGTAGTCGGGGCGGAAGTCCTTGTTGAAGGAACCGTAGGCCTTCTCCAGGCGCAGCGAGGAAAGCGCGCGTCCTCCGAAGAGGGTCAGCCCGAGGGGTTCCCCGGCGGTGCGCAGGTCGTCGTACAGCGTCTCGAAGTAGTCCGGCGTGGTCCAGATCTCGTAGCCGAGCTCCCCGGTGAACCCTGCCCGCGTCAGGACCGCGGGGGTGAAACCGATCGCGGTGCGCCGTGCGCTGAACAGCGTGAAGGCTGCGGCGGAGATGTCGAGGCGCGTGAGTGGCTGCAGCAGCTCGCGGGCCTTCGGGCCCGCGACGGAGAATCCACACAGGGTTGAGGCGGCCGAACGCACCTGCACCTCAGGTGGCGGCTCAGCCTGCCAGAACCAGCGCAGGTGGAATTCCTCGGCGAACCCGGAGCCGACGATCAGGTAGTGGTCCTCGGCCAGGCACGCAATCGAGAGGTCCCCGACGATGCGCCCGGCCTCGTTGAGCATCGGCGCGAGCCCGAGGCGACCCGGCCGCGGGATCCGGCAGGCGAACACGCGGTCGAGCCACTGCCGCGCGCCCGCACCGGTCACCTCGTACTTGCCGTAGTTGGTGGTTTCGTAAAGGCCGACGCCGCGACGCACCGCCTGGCATTCCTCGCGCACCACCGGAAAGGCCTCCGAGCGGCGGTAGGTCGGGGTCTCCTGCGGGGCAACCCCGGGAGGCGCGAACCACAGCGCGTGCTCGAGCCCGAAGTTGGCGCCCATGACCGCCCCGGCGTTCTTAAGCTGCGTATAGATGGGCGAGCGCCGCACCGGCCGCGCCGCCGGCAGCTCCTCGTTCGGATAGGCGAGCCGGAAGCGCCGCGCGTAGTTCTCGGGCACCTTGATCGAGGTGTACTTCGGGGTGGCGAATGCCCCGTAGCGGGCGACGTCCATGGAAATGATGTCCTGGCCCGGATCGTTCTGCGCCATCCAGCGTGACAGCACGAGGCCGATGCCGCCGCCCTGGCTGAAGCCCGCCATCACGGCGCAGGCCACCCAGTAGTTGCGCAGGCCGCGGACCGGTCCGACGAGCGGGTTGCCGTCGGGGGCGAAGGTAAACGGACCGTTGACCGCCTTGCGGATCCCGACACGCCCGAGGGCCGGAAAGTGCTTGAAGCCCACCTCGAAGTAGGGGGCGAGGCGCTCGAAGTCCTCCGGCAGCAGCTGCATCGAGAAGTCCGGCGGGGTGGACACCGGGGACCAGACGATCCCGTGGGGTTCGTAGGTGCCGATGAGGCAGCCGCCGCGCTCCTGGCGCATGTAGATCTCGCCCAGGTAGTCGGTCGTGTTGACGATCTCACGCTTGCGGCCGACCAGCTCCGGCAGGTCCTCGGTGATGAGGTAGTGGTGCTCCATCGCGAGCACCGGCAGCTCGATGCCCACGAGGTGCCCGACCTCGCGGGCCCACAGCCCTGCGCAGTTGACGACGTGCTCCGCATGTACCGTGCCCTTGTCGGTCGTCACGTCCCAGGAGCCGTCGCGGCGCTGCGTCAGGGCGGTGACCCGGGTGAAGCGCTCGACTTCGGCGCCGAGCTTGCGCGCCGCCTTGACGTAGGCCTGGGTGGTTCCGGAGGGGTCGCAGTGGCCGCCATCGGCGCGCCACAGGGCGCCGATGAAATGGGACGGGTCGATGAGCGGGTTGTACTCGAGCGCCTGCTCGAGGGAGATCATCTGCGTTTCCATGCCGAGGTAGCGGGCCCGCGAACAGATCAGGCGCAGGCTGTCGAGCTCGCCCGGCGTGGCCGCGAGCATCAGCCCGCCGTTCGGGTGCAGGCCGCAGGACTGTCCCGAGAGGGCCTCGATCTCGCGGTAGAGGTCGATCGTGTACTTCTGCAGGCGCGAGATGTTCGCTTCGCCGTTGAAGGTGTGCATGCCGCCGGCGGCATGCCAGGTCGAGCCCGAGGTGAGCTCGCTCTTCTCCAGGAGGACGACATCCGTCCAGCCGATCTTCGCGAGGTGGTACAGAACCGAGGCGCCGACGACGCCGCCGCCGATCACCACGGCGCGTGCAGAAGACTTCATGTCGAGGATTCTCCGAAGATGTCCGACAAGGATACGCTGGCGGCCCGCATGAGCCCGAAGGGGGCCGCGGAGTGGACGAGCCATTCGCGCAGGTGACGCGACGTGCTCGCGGGGGTGAGCAGCAGCAGGCACTGCGGCAGCACAGCCAGGATGACCGACACCTGCGCCATGTAGGTCGCACCGGCATAGCCGGTCGGGGATGCAGCGGGATCGAGGTCCAGGCGACAGCCGCGCGCGAGCAGCTCGCGCGCGCTTGCGCCGGCAAGGACGAACGCCGCAAGGCCGCTGGTGAGGTCAACGGCGGCACCCTGGCCCTGTGCGGCCTTCGCCCAGCGGCCCGCGGCGCTGCCGACCTCCGCGGGCGCCGACAGCAGCAGCCAGCGCGCCGGTCGCACGCTGAGCGCCAGGTGCCCCCCCGTGAAGCCGGCATGCCCGAAGGGCGGCAGTTCGACACCCGCGACGCGACGCTGGGCATCGGCCGCGGCAAGCGAGAAGGCCGCAAGTTCGACGATGTCGGTGCGGCAGTCCGCCAGCCACACCCCGGCGCTCGCCGCCTCGCGCTCAGGCGCGGACACGGAGATTCTCCGGATCGACCATGTGGGGACTGACGATCTCGACCTCGATGTTCTCCCCGTGGATCGCCGAGCTCGCGGTAAGGCGCGCTCCCGTCCGGGACCGGCCGCCGGCGAGGAGCGCAAGTCCAAGCCACCCGGGAGATTCGACTGCGGGCGTGGAGGAGGTGACGTACCCCAGGCTCTCCGTGGGGGCCTCGTGAGTGACGAGCTGCATGCCGTTGCGCAGTCGCAGCGCCGGGTCGACCGCGCGTACGCCGACCAGCTGCAGGCGGTCGCTCGCCAGCATTCCGGGGCGCCTGACCAGCGTGCGCCCGATGAAGTCGCCCTGCTTCTTGAGCATGCGCCCGAAGCCCAGGTCCTCGGCGCTGGTGTTGCCGTTGAGCTCCGCGCCGGTGATGTGGCCCTTCTCGATGCGCAGTGTGTTGAGGGCATCCAGGCCGTAGGGGCGGATCCCGAATGCCTCCCCGGCACGCAGGAGGCTCTCCCACGCGAAGAGCGCGTGCTGTGCGGGCACGGCGAGCTCGTAGGCGAGCTCCCCCGAGAACGAGATCCGGAAGAGGCGTCCCGGGAGGTCCTCGAGAACGACCGGCATGGCAGCCATGAAGGGAAAGGCCTCGTTGCTCAGGTCCGCATTCGGCAGTGCGGCCGCCAGCACGTCGCGCGCGCGCGGTCCGGCGATGGCGAACTGCGCCCATTGGTCGGTGACGTCGCTGATCAGGACCCGCAGCGATGCCAGGTTCGCCTGCTGCTGGAACTCCAGGTGCTCGAGCACGGCGGTCGCGTTGGCGGTGGTGGTCGTGACGAGGAAATGCTCGGGCGCAAGGCGCGCCGTGGTCCCGTCGTCGAACATCATGCCGTCCTCGCGCAGCATGATCCCATAGCGTGCGCGGCCGACCGGCAGAGTGGAGAACGTGTTGGCGTAGATGAAGTCCAGGAACTGCGCGGCATCCGGCCCCTGGATGTCGATCTTGCCCAGGGTCGAGACATCCGTGATGCCGACCTGCGTGCGCACCGCGCGCGCTTCCTCGAGCACCGGCGCCCAGCCGCCCTGCCGCGAGTACACCAGTGGCCGCAGCCACAGGCCGGTGGAGACGAAGGTGGCGCCTGCCTGCTCGTGCCAGTCGTGCAGGGGCAGCCGCCGGCGGGGCTTGAAGTGTTCACGGACCTCGCCGCCGGCGAGCGCGGCGAACGGCACGGGCTGTGAATACGGTCGCGGACGGGAGACGCCCACCGTCGCGAGCGGCTCCCCGCGGGCCTCGGCGAGCACGGCGCTGCCGACGAGCCCGCCGGTGCGCCCCTGGTCGGTGGCCATGCCGTGCGTCGTGTAGCGCTTCATGTGCTCGACGTGCTCGTAGCCTTCACGCTGCGCAAGGCGCACGTCCGCCGCCGTGACATCGTTCTGCAGGTCCACGAAGGCCTTGCCCTTCGCCCGCACTTCCCAGAATGCCTCCAGCGCCGACTGCGCTGCGTCCGCGGGCTCCGCGCCGTCCGGTTCGGTGGGCACATTCACTGCGAGCTCCGCGCACAGGCGCAGCGCCGCGGCCCTGCCATCGGCAGCGCTGGCCGCAAGTCCCTGTCTCCCGTTCACGGCGCCGGCGAGGCAGCCGACGTCCGGCGGCACCTCGGCCACGAAGGCAGCGAGCTCCGGCCGCCAGTGACTGTCGCCGCCCATCTGCGTGGCGAGCGCCGTCAGGGGGGTGTACCCGCCGGACATCAGGAGGGCGTCACAGGGGAGGACGCGCGACGCACCCCCCGCGCGGGGAGCCACGGTGACGGATTCCACGCCCGCGCGGCCCTGGACGGCACGGACCTGGGAGGCGAAGTGCACCTCGATGCCCTGGGCCTGGGCGCGCTCGGCAGCCGCGCTCGCAGCGCGGACGTCCACGATGCCCGCGCAGCCGATGCCCGCGCCCTGCAGCGCCATCGCCGCCTCGTAGGCCTCGTCGTTGTTGGTGAACAGGACCGGCCGGGCACCGACCGCCACGCCGTAGCGCACGAGGTAGCCCAGCGCACCGCCGGCGAGCATCACCCCGGGTATGTCGTTGCCGGGGAAGGCGATGAGCCGCTCGGAGGCCCCGCAGGCGATCACGGCGCGGCGTGCGCGGAGGACGTGCAGGCGCTCGCGCAGGCCCCCGAGCCGCGCGCTGGCCTCCGGGGTGAGCGTCTCCAGCGCGCCGAACACGCCATGACCGTAGGCGCCGAGCACCGCGGTGCGGGTCAGCACGCGTACACCCAGTGCCGGCAGGGCGGTAGCGGCCTGCCGGCGCCAGTCGTTCCAGCGGGCATCCAGCAGGGTGCCGCCTCCCAGTTCCACGTCCTGTTCGCAGAGCGTCACGCGCAGGCCGGCACTCCCGAGGAGCGTTGCTGCCGCAAGCCCCGCCGCTCCCGCGCCGATCACCAGGACGTCGGCGTGTGCGTGCACGGTCTCGGCCGGATCCGCGTGCGTGCCGACCACTGCGTCGAGGCGTCCGAGCCCGGCAGCGCGGCGGATCAGGGGCTCGTAAATTTTCTCCCAGGCCCAGCCCGGGTACATGAAGGTCTTGTAGTAGAAGCCGGCGGGCAGGAAACGACCCAGCAGGTCGTTGACCTCCATGAGATCAAAATCGAGTGAGGGCCAGCGGTTCTGGCTGAAGGCAGTGAGTCCCTCGTGGAGCGGCAGCGTGGTGGCCGCAAGGTTCGGCTCGCGTCCGCGCGGCCCCTGGACATCGACCAGGGCGCACGGCTCGTACGGACCGCAGGTCACGACGCCGCGGCGACGGTGGTACTTGAAGCTGCGGCCGAACACGCGCTGGCCGCCTGCGAGCAGTGCGGACGCGAGGGTGTCGCCATGCAGTCCGCGCAGCGCGCGGCCATCGAAGCTGAAGGCGACCGGCTGCCCCGGGTCGGTCAGCAGGCCGGCTCGTATACGGACCGGCCCGCTCATGGGGGCGGCAGCTCCGGGTCCTCCTGCGGACCGCTGACTGCCCGGATCTCGTGCGTCACGGTGTGCCGCACGACCTTCAGCAGGCGACGGCAGCCCCCGACGTGCAGCCACCACTCGAGGTGCCAGCCGTAGGGGTTGTCGCGCTCATAGACGTAGTCGACGAAAGCATCGAGGCCTGCATCGGGCGCCGGGCGCACGCGCGTGGCATCGCCCCGGTAGCGGAATTCTATTTCATCGCGCTCGCCGCACCAGGGACAGGGGATCCGCAGCATGACTTCAGCCCCCCACCTTCAGTGCAGGTACGGGAACGGGCCGACGCCGCGCTCGTCGATGGTGCGACCCGCGGCGAAGCGCTCGAGGTCAAGGTGCGCCGCGACCGGATGGGGCGTATCCCGCGCGATGAGGTGGGCGGTGCACATGCCCCCGGCCGGGATCGCCTTGAACCCCCCGTAGCACCAGCCGCCGTTTAATATGAGTCCCGCCAGCGGGGTGTGCGAGATGATGGGCGAGCCATCCATGCTCATGTCCATGACCCCGCCCCATTGCCTGAGCACCTTGACGCGGGCGAGGGCGGGCAGCAGCGTGACCGCGGCCGCGGTCACTTCCTCCGCCATGGGCAGCGCGCCGCGCTGTCCATAGGTGTTGTACCCGTCGATGGCGCCGCCGAACACCAGTCCGCCCTTGTCCGACTGGCTCACGTAGAAGTGCCCGGCACCGTAGGTGAGCACGACGTCGAGCACCGGTTTCAGGGCTTCGCTCACGAACGCCTGGAGCACGTGGCTCTCGATCGGCAGCTTCAGGCCGGCCTGCGCGGCCAGTCGCGAGGAGCTGCCGGCCACGGCCAGGCACACCGTCTCCGCTCCGATGAAGCCGCGCGTGGTCTCGACCCCCGTGACGCGCCCGCCGTCGCGGCGGATCCCGGTGACCTCGCAGTGCTCGATGATGTCGACGCCCAGGTTGGAGGCGGCGCGCGCGTAGCCCCAGGCCACCGCATCGTGGCGCACCGTGCCCCCGCGCGGCTGCAGGAACCCCCCCAGCACCGGGTAGCGCCCATTGTCCAGGTCCGCCAGCGGCACCAGGCGACGAACTTCGTCGCGGTCGACCGCCACCGCGTCGACCCCGAGCAGGCGCATCTGGTTGGCGCGCCGCGTGAACAGGTCCCGTTGCGCCTCGGTATGGAAGAGGTTGAGCGTGCCACGCTGGCTCACCATGGCGTTGAAGTTCAGGGTGTGCTCGAGGCCCTCCCACAACTTCAGGGAATATTCGTAGAAGCGGATGTTGGGTGGCTGGAAATAGTTGGAGCGCACGATGGTGGTGTTACGCCCGACGTTCCCGAGCCCGAGGGGGCCCCGTTCGATAACCGCGACGTCGCGGATCCCGAACTCATGGGCGAGATAGAACGCAGTCGCCAGGCCGTGGCCGCCGCCGCCGACGATGACGACCTGGTAGGCCGGACGCGGGTGGGGCTTGCGCCAGGCGGGCCGCCAGCCCTGCTGTCCGCGCAGCCCCTCGGCAAGGAGCCTCCACAGCGAGTAGCGGCCGCTCGAACGCACCGGTGCCGGGCTGCCGGAGGGGGAGGGAATCGGCTCTGGACTCATCTGGAGTGCATCATACGGTGCGCGGCGGCGGGGCACACGTGCGGGGCCGGCGTGCGCGCGCTTGACGGCGTGCGCCGCAACCGACAACGTGTCCGTGCATCCGTAACCGTCACGAGCGGCGCGCTCGTGCCGCTTGAATGCGCCCGACCAGGGGCTTGTACGGAAGCGTTGCGTGCGCGGAGGGCCCTATCCCGGTGTGGCAGGTTCGCAGGCTTCTGATCATCGCGATCGCGATGTGCGCCGTCTCGCTCCCCTCGCGCGCCGCGGTGGTGGTTTCCTCCAAGCTCGACAGCGAGGCGACACTGCTCAGCCAGATGATCCGGCTGCTGCTCAACGCCCATGGAGTGCCGACAATCGACCGCACGCGCATCGGGGCGACGCCGGTGGTGCGCAAGGCACTGCTGACCGGCGAGGTGGATCTCTACGTCGAGTACACCGGCAACGCCGGGTTCTTCTTCAACGACGTGGCCGATGCGGCGTGGAAGGACCTGGAGGCCGGCTACGCGCTCGGTGCGCGCCGCGACCTGGAGGCAAACCACATCGTGTGGCTGACGCCTGCGCACGCGAACAATACCTGGGCGCTGGCGGTCCGCGGTGACGTTGCCAGTGCCCACGCGCTCAGGACGATGAGCGACTTCGGGCGCTGGGTGGCCGGGGGCGGGGCGGTGATGCTCGCCTGCTCGGCGGAGTTCGCCAACGCCGGGACGCTGCGCTCGCTCGAGCGTACCTACGGGTTCACGCTGACGCCGGAACAGAAGATCGTGCTGGCCGGCGGCGAGACGGCCGCCACCATTCGTGCCGCCGCGGCCGGAACCAACGGGGTGAACACCGCGATGGTCTACAGCACCGACGGCGGGATCGTTGCCGCGCACCTGGTCGTGCTCGCCGACGATCGCCACGACCAGCCGGTGTACGCCCCGGTCCCGCTGATCCGCGAGCCGGTGCTCGCCAAATACCCGCAGATCGCCACCATCGTGAAGCCGCTAATGGACTCGCTCACGACCCCGGTGCTGCAGCAGCTCAATGCCCGCATCCAGATCGACGGGGAGTCCGACCAGGAAGTCGCCGAGGACTACCTGCGCTCGCAGCACCTGCTTTGACCTCCGGAGCAATCAACCCGCCTGCTGAGCGCGCCTGGCCCCGGCTCGACCGGCTCGGCACCCTGCTCGTGGCCGCGGGCGCGGCCGCGCTGGCGGGGCTGCCGTTCGTGGTCGTGAAGGCCAACCGCCTGGTCCCCGGGGAGCCGCGGGCCCTCACCGAGGTGTTGCCGCCGACGGGCAGCGCCGCATGCCTTGCGCCTCTTGTGGTGCTGAGCCTGGTGGCGCTCTTCGTGGCGCGCCCGCGCCTGCGGCTCGCAGCTGCCCTGGCCGCATTGGTCGGGCTTTCGGTGACCCTGGCGCTGGCCGCGGATGCCCTGACGCCGCCCCACAACCGCGTGGTGCGCATCGCGGCCGGCGGGGGATTCTGGGTCGTGCTCGTGTGCCTGGGTCTGCTGGCCACCGATGCCATCACCCGCCTGCGCCCGGGGCCGGGGCGGCGGGTGCTGTTCCTGGCCGGTGCGCTGACCTTTGTGGTTGCCGCCCTGGCATCGGGCTTCTTCGACCACCTCTCGGTAATGCGCGAGTACCAGGTCAACGCCGAGCGCTTCGGGCGCGAGCTGCGCCAGCACGTGCTCCTCGCCCTGGGATCGCTGCTGGCGGCCGTGGTCGCGGGAGCCCCCCTCGGGGTGCTCTGTCATCGCATCCCGCGCATCCGCGAGGGCATCCTGGGCACGCTCAACGTGATCCAGACGGTCCCGGCGATAGCGTTGTTCGGGATACTCATGGCACCGCTCGGGGCGCTCGCCGCAGCGTGGCCCTTGCTGGAGCGGATCGGGGTGCGCGGTATCGGGGCGGCGCCGGCGGCGGTCGCGCTGTTTCTCTACTCGCTGCTGCCGATCGTCGCGAACACGGTGCTCGGCCTGAAGCGCGTTTCGCGCGCGGCGGTCGAGGCGGCGCGCGGCATGGGGATGATGCCGCGCCAGGTCCTGTGGCGCATCGAGCTGCCGCTGGCGCTGCCGGTGATCCTCACCGGGATTCGCGTCGTACTGGTCCAGAACATCGGCATGGTGACCGTCGCCGCCCTCATCGGCGGCGGGGGCCTGGGCACGTTCGTGTTCCAGGGTATCGGGCAGACCGCGATCGACCTCGTGCTGCTGGGCGCCATTCCGATCGTGGTACTGGCCTTCTGCGCGGCCGTGCTACTCGACGCCCTGGTGGAAGTCATGGACCGGGTGAAGCAATGATCACCATCGAGAACCTTTCCAAGCGCTACGGCGATAACACGGTGGTCGATGACGTCTCGATGCAGATCGAGAAGAACTCGATCACGGTCATCGTCGGTACCTCCGGCTCGGGCAAGTCGACCCTGCTGCGCATGATCAACCGCCTGGTCGAACCGAGCGCCGGCCGCGTGCTCCTAGAGGGCCGCGACACGCGGTCGGAGCCGGCACACCTGCTGCGCCGGCGTATCGGCTATGCGATTCAGGGTCACGGCCTGTTTCCGCATCGTACGGTGGCCGAGAACATCGCCACCGTGCCACGCCTCCTGGGCTGGGCACCGGAGCGCGTGAAGGCGCGCGTCGAGGAGCTGCTGCACGTCTTCCAGCTCGACCCCGCCAAGTATTCCGCTGCGTTTCCGCACGAGCTCTCCGGCGGCCAGCAACAGCGTGTCGGTGTCGCGCGCGCGCTGGCGGCCGAGCCGCAGGTGCTCCTCATGGACGAGCCGTTCGGGGCGCTGGACCCGATCATCCGCGCCAAGGCGCAGGAGGACCTGCTCGACATCCAGCGCCGCTTCGGGACAACGGTGGTGCTGGTCACCCACGACATGGACGAGGCCTTTCACCTCGGCGATCGCGTGGCCGTGATGAGCGGGGGGCGGTTACTTCAGTACGACGAGCCGGCGCAGCTGCTCACCCACCCGGCCGATCCCTTCGTCTCGCGCATGACCGGCCTCGGCGACCGGGCCCTGCGGCTCCTGTCGCTGACCTCTGCCGCCGCGGTGGCGCTACCCGGCGCGGCACCCGGACCGAAGCTGCAGGCGTCGGCATCACTGCGCGAGGCGCTGTCGGAGATGCTGTGGAGCGGCTCACAGTCCTGCGAGGTCATCGGCATCGAGGGCGGCGCGCCCGCGCACCTCACCGTTGACGCCATACTCGAGCACGCCAGGCCCGGATGATGCGGACGGCGACGCTACTGAGGCTGCTCGCGCTCGCACTCCTGGTGAGCTTCCTGATCGTGCCGCAGAAGTTCGCGCCGGTGTTTGCCCCGCTCACCCAGTACGGCGCGCCACCGATCTACGATCAGGGCAATCTCCTTGGACTTGCGATTGCGCACCTCGGAACCGTGCTGCTGGCGGCGGCCCTGAGCACCGTGGTGGCGGTAGGGCTGGGGATCCTGGTGACGCGCCCGGCAGGGCGCGAGTTCCTGCCGCTGTCGCGCACGCTGGTGAACATCGGGCAGACATTCCCGCCGGTGGCGGTACTGGCCGTGACCGTGCCGCTGGTCGGCTTCGGCGAGAAGCCCACCCTGATCGCGCTCTTTGCCTACGGCCTCCTGCCGATCTTCGAGAACACCATCGTCGCCCTCCAGACCACGCCCAAGGCGGTCATGGAAGCCGCCAACGGCATGGGAATGAGCGCTGGACAGCGCCTAGTCTCCGTCGAGCTTCCGCTAGCTATGCCATTGATTCTTGAGGGTATCAGGCTCTCCCTGGTGATCAATGTCGGCACTGCCACCATCGGCTCGACCGTCGCGGCCAAGGGGCTGGGTGAGGTCATCATTGCCGGACTGCTCTCCAACAATACGGCTTTCGTCCTGCAGGGGGGGCTGGTGACCGCGCTGATGGCGGTGCTGCTCTACGACGCCATGGTCGGGCTGGAACGACGTGTGTGCCGGGCGGTCCAGGTCGAATGAGACCGGGCTCGCGAAAGCGCCAGGTGGTCGCAGCAGCGGCGACCCGAACTAGCTAGAATCAGATGGTTCAAATGACCCGGCCCCGCAGCTGCGGGCGTTACCACGAGAGACGTTTCCTCCGCCGGCCCAGTCCCGGCGGAAGCGGCAGGCGATGACGACGCGCGATCCGATCCCGGCAACCCCGACCCCGGCGGCGCCTGCACCGCGCCACAGCCGAGCCGCTTTCGAGCTTCCTACCCTGATCCTGATCGCGGCGACCTACGCCGCGTGGCTTGCCATCACCTTCGCCTACGGGCGGATCCCGCTGTGGGTCGTGCTCCCGGTGGGCGTGCTGGTCGTGGCCCTGCACAGCTCCCTGCAGCACGAGATCGTGCACGGCCACCCGACCCGCTGGTATGGCGTCAACCGCCTCCTGGGGATCGTGCCGCTGTCGCTGTGGCTGCCGTACGAGCGCTACCGCGTGCTGCACCGGATTCATCACAACGACGAGCGCCTCACCGATCCGTTCGACGATCCGGAGTCCTACTACTGGTGCCCGAACGAGTGGGCCCGCCTGAACCCGCTCACCCGCCTGCTGCTGCGGTTCCAGCAGACGCTCGCCGGACGCGTGGTCATCGGCTGCGTGTGGCGCATCGGGGCCTTCCTCTACAACGAGACGCGGGCGTTCGTGCGTGGCGACCCGGGTATCCGGCGCGTATGGCTCGAGCACTTCGGGTGGTGCGTGCTGGTGGTGGTGTGGGTGCAGTTCGTGTGCCACATGCCGCTGTGGCTCTACTTCCTGGGCATGGTCGTGCCGGCCAATGGCGTGCAGCTCATCCGCTCGTTCGCCGAGCACCGGGCACGCCCGGAGACGCGCGAGCGCATCGCCATCGTCGAGAACTCTTGGATCCTGGGGCCGCTGTTCCTGTTCAACAACCTGCACTCGCTGCACCACGAGTCGCCGCTGATCCCCTGGTACCAGTACCCGGCCCGCTACCGGGAGGCGCGCGAGCGGCTGATCGCGGCCAACGGGGGCCTGGTGTACCGGACCTATTTCGAGGTGGCGCGGCTGTACCTGTTCCGTTCACACGACGTGCTGCTCCACCCGACCGGCCGGGTGCCCCCAAAGGCGGGTGCCCCTCAGCCTGGCGTAGCGTAACCGGCCGCGCGCGCCTCGCGATCCCAGTCCAGGTACAGCTGGTAGCGGCTCGCATCCACCGGCGCGAAGCCGGTCACCAGGAGCGTGCCGGCCAGGGGTTCGAACCAGGGCCGTGCCGAGGCTGCCGCGAAGGCTCGCTGCAGGGCGTCGACCTGGGAGCGGGGCGCACCGCGCGCGGCGATGAAGCCGGGTATCGGGGTCGCAGGCGTCGAGCACAGCACGCGGATCCCGGCCACGAGCTCCGGCGCGTGGCGTCGTATGAGCAGGTGCCAGTAGGCATCCAGGGGGCCCACGTCGATGCGGCCCTCGCGCACGGAATCGAGCACGGCGCGCGCCGTGACCAGATTTTCCTCCACATGGGCATACAGCCGCTGCCGGTCGGGGCGCCGGTGGCGCAGCAACTCGTGCCGAAAGGCGTTGAAGCCCGACTGCGAATGCGCGACGGTCCAGCCCGCCCGCCCCCCGAAGGTGTCCTCCAGCGTGCGGTACGGGCTGTCGACGCGCACGATGAGGTCCGTGCGGTAGAGCGCCTCGCCCCGCGCCCACTCGGCCGCGGGGATCGGTGCAGCGAGCGGCACCACCGGCGCCATCCCGCGCGCCACGGGATAGCCGCACATGAACACCGCGCCCAGGTCGGGGCGGTCCCAGAGGTTCTCGAGCGGGGCGGGCGCCGGGTAGCTGAAGTACTCGAGCTCCACGCCTGCATCATCGGCCACGTGCGCAAGCAGGGTGCGCCAGGCGGCTTCCACCCCGGGCGTCACCGCGTACATGCGGGCGTTCGCGATCCACTTCACCTTGGGGTCAGCTCCCGAAGGTCCGCCTCAGGCGGCACTGAGCTCGGCCGAGCGGCGCGCCACGTAGTCGGCCACCGCGTCCCTGACCGCCGGGTCCAGTGGCGGGGGCACGTAGTCCGTGAGCATCTTCTTCCAGATGGTCGTGGCCCGCTCGGTGGCATTGCGTGAGCCGGCATCGCGCCAGTTCTCGAAGTTGGACCAGTCCGAGAGCAGGGGGCGATAGAACGCCGATTCGTAGCGTGCCAGCGTATGGCTGGCCCCGAAGAAATGGCCGCCGGCCGCGGTGCCCTTGATGGCCTCGACCGCGAGGTCATCGTCGGTGAACTCGACGCGCTTCAGGATCTCTGCCCAGTTCCGCAAAAGCTCCGCGTCCACGATGATCTTTTCCAGCGACGCTGACAGTCCACCCTCGAGCCAGCCGGCGGCATGGTTGATGAGGTGGCTGTTGCTGAGGATGGCCGCCTGCAGCGAGAACGCCGTTTCGTAGGTCGACTGCGCATCCACCATGGGGGAGGCGTTGACTGCGCTGGTCCGCACCGGAATCTTCAGGCGGCGGCCAATCTGCGCGCCCGCGATCACCGCATGCACGTATTCGGGGGTACCGAAGGCCGGCGAGCCGGTGCGCATGTCGACGTTGGACGTGAAGCCGCCCATGACACAGGGCGTCCCCGGGCGCGCCAGCTGGCATAGCGTGACCACGGCCAGGGCCTCGGCCGTCTGCTGTACCAGGGCGCCCGCCAGGGTTACCGGCGCCATTGCGCCCATGAGGGTGAAGGGGGTGATGACCACGCACTGGCCGTGCCGCGCCATCACGAGGATGTTGTCCAGGATCTCCTCGTCGACGCGCCGCGGTGAGTTGACGTTGGTGACCGTCATGAGCGTCGGCCGGCTCGCCAGGGCTTCCACGGTGCACCCATGCTCGATCGCCGAGAGCGCGATCGCATCCTCAGCCTGGATCCCGCCGATGCCGCGCGCCGCCCAGACGATGTCGGAGCACTCGATGTGCGCCTGGTAGGTGGCCAGGTGGCGTACGGCGACCGGCACGTCGACGGGCTCGACGACGATGCCGCCCTGCCAGTGCAGCACGCCGAGTCGGTGCGTCAGCTTGAGGATGTTGCGGAAGGCCTCGAGGTCCCCGTAGCGGCGACCGCCTTCCTGGTCGCGGATGTTCGGTGCGCCGGTCACCGGGCCGAAGTTCACGACGTTGTCCCCGACGTGCAGGTGCCGCTCGGGGTTGCGGGCGTGCAGGACGAACCGCTCGGGCGTGAAGGCGAGCTGCGCCTCCACCAGCTCGCGCCCCAGGCGCACCAGCTGCGACTCCTCATCGACCAGCGCGCCGGCTGCGGCGTAGATGGCGCGCGCCGCGGGGCTGCGGATCTCAAGTCCGGCCTCTTCGAGGATCTGGAAGGCCGCATTCAGGATGCGCTCGACCTGCTCGGCGCTCAGGACTTCAAGCGGTGCCCAGGGGTTTGCCAGCCGCGGCAGCGGTGCCAGCGAGGGACCGGTGGAACGCGCACCGCGGGTGCGTTCGCGGCGACGGGACGGGGCGTCGGTCATGTTGTGGCGGAAGCGGACGCGCGGCTGGCCCGCGCTGCGTCCACCGATGCTACGAGAGCGCGGCCACCCTTGTCGAATGCGGGTCCGCGCCGCCGCGCGCATGCCGCGTTTACCGTAGAATCAGCATCCCGTAACCGCGCGTTCCGATCTCTTCCGGATGAGCAACCCGCAGCCCTTTCGCCTCGAGCCGCAGCAGGTGCGGGACTTCCGTGCCGACGGCGCCATCGTGCTGCGCGGCCTGCTGAGTGCGGCGGAGCTCGAGCTGCTGCGTGCCGGGATCGATGCGAACCTCGCAAGCCCGAGTCCCCGTGCCAAGGTCGCGAGCCGTCCCGGCGATCCGGGGTGGTTCCTGGAGGACTTCTGCAACTGGCAGGAGAATGACAGTTACCGGCGCTTCATCTTCGGGTCGGCGCTCGGGGAGGTCGGCGCACAGCTGATGCAGAGCCACCGGGCCCGGCTGTACCACGACCACATGCTGACCAAGGAACCGGGTACGCAGGCGCGGACCCCATGGCACCAGGACCAGCCGTACTACAACATCAGCGGCGAGCAGAACTGCAGCTTCTGGATCCCGGTCGACCCGGTGCGGCGCGAGTCGAGCCTGGAGCTCGTGGCCGGGTCGCATCGCGGGCCCTGGCTCATGCCGCGCTCGTTCATGGATTCCCAGGCACGCTGGTTCCCGGAAGGGACCCTCGCCGACCTTCCCGACATCGACGCCCGGCCGGGAGACTTCCGCATCCTCAGCTGGGCGCTGGAGCCCGGGGATGCCGTGTGCTTCCACATGCTGACGCTGCACGGCTCGCGTGGCGTCGCGCCGGACCGGCGGCGGCGCGTGTTCTCGGTGCGGTTGACCGGGGATGACGTGCGGCATGCCCCCCGGCGCTGGAGGACCTCACCGGAGTTCCCCGGCCTTGCCGAGTCGCTTCCGGAAGGCGCGCCGCTCGAGCACCCCTTGTTCCCGGTGCTGTGGCCACGGGTGCAGTCGCCGCACTAAAGGCCGAGGTACCCGTGCGTGAGAGCGTAGGCGACCACCCCAGTCGCCGAGCGCACCCCCAGCTTGCGCATGAGATTGGTGCGGTGGCGCTCGATGGTCTTCTCGCTGAGCGTCAGCATCTGTGCCATCTCCCGGGTGCGGTAGCCTTCGGCGATCAGGCCGACGATCTCCTGTTCGCGCGCGCTCAGGAGGCGCAGCTCGGCCCGGTTACCGGCTGCGCGCTGTGGGGGCGCGTCCGCCACCGCGGCGCTCACGAAGCGCCGCCCCTCGAGGAGTGCATGCAGGGCCCGCGAGAGCTCGCTGCGGCGATCGTTGCGCAACAGGTAACCACAGGCCCCCGCGCGGCGCGCGGCCTCGACGCTGCGCGCATCGCAGCGGCCGGAGAGCACCAGCACCCGGCTGTGGGGCCAGTGGAGCTTCAGGTAACGCAGGGTCTGCGGTCCGTGCTTGAGCGCGAGCGCCCAGTCGGCAATCACGACCTGTGGCGCCGGCGTGAGGCGCGAACGCAGGGCCTCGCGCGGGTGTGAAAACACCCGCGTGAGCAGCACGCCCGGTTCGTCGGCGAGCAGGGCGCACAGCCCGTCGCGGGCCATGCCCTCGCCATCGATGAGCACGATATGAGTCTTACGGCGCATGTTGGAGTGCGACGCGGGCCTGGGAGGCCGCAGGTCACGGGCGGGATGGACTGCGCGCCGGGGCCGCGGTTCCCGTTCCGGGGCAGGTGGCCGACGAACGGTCGGCGCAGGCCGCTGTCAGGTCTTCTTGCGGAGGAAAAAGCGCTCGACGCGCTGCGCTGCATCGGGCGCCAGGCCCTCGTTCTTGAACAGCTCGAGGGCGTGGGAGTCGCGCAGGCTCAGGCCGTCGCTCTCCACCAGCGCGCGCTTGCTGAGCGCATTGGCGTACCAGGAGTTGGCCAGCACGTTCTCGGCAAGGGCCTGCAGGCGTGCTTCGAAGTCCGCGTCCGGGTAGAGATAGTTCGCCAGGTGCATCTCGTGCGCCTCGGAGCCGGAGTAGCTGTGGCAGGTGAACATCATTTCACTTGCCTTTGCGGTCCCGACCCGGTGCGGCAGCCGCAGGCTGAGGCCCCAGATCGGCGTGAGGCCCCAGCGGCCATACGCATCGCAGAAGCGCGCGGACTCGGAGGCGACGATGAGGTCCGCGGCCAGTGCAAGCTCCAGGGCGCCGGTGGAGCAGTGGCCCTGCACCGCCGAGATCACCGGCTGCGGGAGCGCCGCGACCTTTTCGATGACTTCCGAGTTGTAGTGCGGCTTGGCGTTGGCCTTCACATACGACAGGACTTCCTCCATGTCGTAGCCGCTGGAGAAGTTGCCACCGGCGCCCCGCACGATCACGAGACCCACCGTGCGCCGCTCGCGCGCCAGTGCATCCACGTGGGCCTCGAGGGCTGCGAACACGTCCTTCGTGAGCGCGTTCATCTTCTCGGGCCGGTTGAGGGTCAGGATCGCCGCCCCGCCCCGGTTCTCGCGCAGCACCAGATCACTCATGGGGAGGATTCTCCGGTTCGGTTCCACCAGCCGCCGCCGAGCGCCTGGTACAGCGCGGCGGTGTCCGCGTAGCGGTTGGCGCGGGCCTGTACCACAGCCAGCACCGCCTGCTGATACGTTTGCTCGACCTGCAGGAGGGCGACCGAGCTGATCGTACCCAGTTCGCGCTGCCCGCGTGCGATTTCAAACGACTCCCGGGCCGCGTCTTCGGCCTGCGCCGCAGCCCTGAGTCCCTCGGCGTCGGCCTGTAGTGCATGCAGGGTGTCGGCGACGTTCTGGCAGGCGAGGATGACGGCGGCGCGGTACTGCGCCCCGGCCTCATCGAGCGCCGCATCCGCGGCGCGCTTCCGGTGCAGCAGGGCGCCCGCATCGAAGAGCGTCTGCGTCAGCGAGGCCCCGGCGCTCCAGAAGTTCGTGTAGCGCGTGAAGAGGCTGCTGATCTCAAGCGCCGTCGAGCCGGTCTGCGCATCGATCGAGAACTGCGGGAGCATGTCTGCGATGGCCACCCCGACGGCCGCCGAGGCGGCGTGCAGGTTCGCTTCCGCAGCCCGCACGTCCGGCCGCTGCTCGATCAGCTTCGCCGGGACGCTCACCGGCAGTTGCACGGGCAGGGTGAGATCGGCCATGTGGAGAGTCGCGGCAGGCTCGGCGGCGGGCAGCCGGCCCAGCAGCGCAGTCAGCGCATCGCGCGTCTGCGCGAGCTGCTTCTCGAGTGGGGGCAGGGTGGCGGCAGTCTGGGCCTCGGCGGCCTGCTGAGCGAGCAGGTCGAGGCGGCTTGCCGATCCCAGGCCCTGCTGTCCCTGCACCGCGGCGGTGATGTCGCGCTGGGCGGCGAGCAGGCGCTCGGTGGCGCCGATCTGGTCACGCAGGCTGGCCTCCTGGAGCGCGGTGACGACGACGTTGCTGCTCAGGGTGACGTACGTCGCCTCCAGCTGGAACCGCGCCACATCCCGCTCAGCCTGCGCCATCTCGATGGCGCGCCGCGTGCCCCCGAAGACATCCGGGGCGTAGCTCACGGAGAGCTGGGCGGTGAACAGGTTGTAGTAGGGATTCTGTTGCGGGAGGTTCGTGGGGTTTGCCAGGGTGTCGATGGCGTTCCTCGCCCGTTGTGCGCTGAAGCCTCCCTGCACCGTGGGGATCAGCGTGGTGCGCTCGGCGAGGTACAGCTCGTTGGCCTCGCGCAGCGCGGCCTGGGCGGCGGCGAGATTGGGGTTGTCCCTGAGGGCCTGCTCGACCAGCTGCGTGAGGGTGGCGGACTGGTAGAGCCGCCACCAGTCCCGCGCAATGTCGCCCCCCGCCACGAACTCCTGCGCCATCCCGGCCGGGCCGGGGGCGGCCGCGGTCGCGCCGGTCACCGGCGCCTGGCCGTAGTCCTTGTCCGTTGGTGCCGGCGGACGATGGAAGTTCGGCCCGACGGCGCAGCCGCACAGCAGCAGCGCACCGACCGCGGGCCAGCGCAGGCGCCTCATCCCCGGCTCCAGAGCGCACGGCCGCCGCGCTCCTCCGCCCAGTGCTCCACCACGTGGTACATCGAGGGCAGCACGAACAGCGTCAGGAGCGTGGCGATGGCAAGGCCGCCGACCACGACGGTCGCGATCCCGCGCTGCACGTCGCTCCCCACGCCGGTATGGATGGCGGCCGGAAGCATGCCGAGGGTCGCCACGGTCGCCGTCATGAGGACCGGGCGCAGCCGCTCGGTGGCGCCCTTCATGATGGCCTCGTGCAGCTCGTAGCCCGCCTTGCGCACCCGGTTGAGGTTGGCCACCATGATGATCCCGTTCTGCACGGCGACGCCGAACAGCGCGATGAAGCCCACGCCGGTGGCAACGTTGAGGGTCTGGCCGGTGAGGTGCAGGGAGATGAGGCCCCCGAGGGTGGCGAGCGGGACCACGCTCAGGATCAGTGCCGCCTGGCGCAGTGATCCGATGCCAACGGTCAGGAGGATCAGCATCAGCCCCATCACCATGGCCAGGATCACCAGCAGGCGCGACTCCGCCCGTCGCTGGTTCTCGAACTGGCCTCCCCATTCGAGCCGGATGCGGTTCGGGTCGAAGTGAACCTGCTGGGCGATCTTCTTCTGGGCCTCCTCCAGGTACGAGGTGAGATCGCGATCGCGGTTGTCGATGCGGATGGTCAGGTTGCGCTGGCCATTCTCGCGCGTGATGGTGCTTTCGCCCTGGCGCACGCGGATGTCGGCCACCTGGGCAAGCGGCACCTGCGCACCGCCGGCGGTGCGCACCGAGAGGCTGCCCAGCACGTCCGGGTTGTTGCGGGCCTCCGGGAGGTAGCGCACGGTGAGTGGATAGGTGCGTTCTCCGACATAGACGGTCGACACGGGGGCCTGCCCGACTCCGGTCTGGATGACGTTCTGCACGTCGCTCATGTTGATGCCGTAGCGGGCCGCCCGTTCGCGATCGAGCTTGATCTCGATCTGCGGAATCGGCGGTTCCTGGAAGATCGACGCACTGGAGGTGCCCGGCACGGTATACAGGATGTTGACGATCCGGGAGCCGATGTCGCGCAGCTCGTCGAGATCGTCGCCATAGATCTTCGCCACGAGCGGGCTGTGGGCGCCGCCGATCATGTCGTTGACGCCATCGATGATCGGCTGGCTGATGCCAATCGAAAATCCCGGGAGCTTGCGGCCGAGGTCGGCCGCCAGGCGGTCCACGAACTCCTTCTTCGACTCGTGGTGCGGCCAGGTGTCGTACGCCTTCAGCCCCACGGGCGCCTCGATGTGGGACATGGTCCAAGGGTCCGTGCCGTCGTCGTTGCGCCCGGTCTGGGTGACGACGTAGGAAACCTCCGGGTACGTGAGCACGGTACGGCGCAGCTCGCTTGCCATGTCAGTCGCCTGGTTCAGTGACAGGCCCGTCGGCATCTGTACCTGCAGCCACAGCGAGCCCTCGTCGAGGTCCGGCAGGAAATCGCGGCCGATGGTGCCGCCGAGCCCGATTACGGCCAGCAACGCGAACAGGGAAACGCCGTAGATGATGCGCGGCTCGTGCAGGCAGGCGGCCAGCGCCCGGTCGTACCGGATCGTGAGGCGCTCGAGCCAGCGATTGTGGTAGACGCGCCCGGGCTTGCGGAAGGCGTAGAACGCGAGCGCCGGCACCAGGGCGAGGCTGGTCAGCAGGGCGCCGAAGAGGGCGTAACCCATCGTGTAGGCCATGGGCGTGAACAGCTTGGCCTCGGCGCGCTCGAAGGAAAACAGCGGCAGGTACGTCGTGATGATGATGAGGCTTGCGAAGAATATCGGGCGCGTCACCTGCAGCGCCGCGGCCTTGACCTCGCTTTCGGAGAGCTCCTCGTCCGGAGTCGCCTCGCGACGGCGCAGCACGGCCTCGGTGACGACGATCGCGCCGTCGACCAGGATGCCGAAGTCGAGGGCACCGAGGGATAGCAGGTTGGCCGAGACCTTGGTGAGGTTGAGGAACGAGAACACCGAGACCAGCGCCATCGGGATGGAGACTGCGACCACGAACGCACTGCGCGGGCTGCCCAGAAACACGATCAGGACGATGAACACCAGCGCGATGCCCTCGGCAATGGTACGGCCCACCTTGCTGACGGTGGCGTGCACCAGCGTGTCACGGTCGCTGTAGGGGACGATGCGCACGTCCTGCGCGGCGAGCTTGCGGTTGAGCTCCTCGACCTTGGCGTGCAGGCCGCGCAGGGTCAGCGAGGGGTTCTGGTACTTGAGCATCAGCACGATGCCCTCGAGGGTGTCCGGGTTGGCGTCCTTGCCGAGGATGCCCTCGCGCTCCTGGTGGCTGAGCGTGGTCCGGCCGAGATCGCGCACCAGGACCGGCGCGCCGTTGACCTGCGTGACCACGGTGTCGCCGATGTCGGCGAGGCTGCGCATGAGCCCGACACCGCGGATGACGTAGCTCTGGTCGCCGCGGGAGACGCGGCCGCCGCCGGCGTTGGCGTTGTTGTTGTTGATGGCGTTGATGACGTCCGTGATGCCCAGGCCATAGTGCTCGAGCTGCCGCGGGTCGAGGTCCAGCTGGTACTCCGTCGTGAAGCCGCCGAAGTTGGTGTCGTCCACCACGCCCGGCACCGACTTCAGCGCCGGGATCACGGTCCAGCGCTGGATCTCCGAGAGCTCCTGCAGGTTGCGGGTGGATGACTCGAGCGTGTAGCGGTAGATCTCGCCCCCGGGGCCGGCCACGGGATCGAGTGAGGGGGAGGCGCCGGCGGGCAGTACCGCCTGGTTGATGCGCTCGAGCAGGCGCTGGCGCGCCCAGTAGTCCTCGTAGCCGTCGCGGAACAGCACCGTGATCAGCGACAGGCCGAAGGTGCTCGAGGAGCGCATCAGGAGCAGTCCCGGCGTGCCATTGATCTGGCGCTCCAGGGGCACGGTGATGAGCTGCTCGACCTCCTCGGCCGCGAGCCCCGGCATCTGCGTGGTCACCTGGGCGGCGACGTCGCCGAGTTCCGGGTAGGCCTCCACCGAGAGCGTTTCCCAGGCGTAGACCCCGAAACCTGCGAGCAGCGCTGCCAGCACCATCACCGGGAGGCGGTGACGGAGGCAGAAGCCTACGAACTGGTCAATCATTCAGGAGGATCCCGCCGCGGACCACCACCTGATCGCCGGCCTTAAGCCCGCTGCGCACCGGCACGCTGTCACCCTGCTGCAGGTCCACCTCGACCGTGCGCCGCTCGAAGGTCCACGGCGCGGTGCGCACGAACACGCTGGTGCGGTCGTTGTTCATGAGGAGCGCCGAGGTCGGCAGCACCAGCTGGCCGCGGGCGGTGCCCACGAGCGTGACGCTCGCGTAGCCGTTGGGTCGCAGGCGGTTGCCGGGATTGTCGAAGGCGATGCGCACCTTGGTGCGGCGCGAGTCGTTCTCGACCACGTCGCTGACCGACAGCACGCGTCCGTGCAGCGTCTCCTGCGGGTAGGCATCGAGGCTGACCTCCGCCTCATCCCCGGCGGTGACCCGCGGCAGGTCGCGATCGGCGACCAGGGCGGTCACCCACACGGCGGCCGTGTGCACGAGGGTGAGCACCGGCTGGGTGGCGTCGTTGATCATGTTGCCGTCGGCTACATTCAGCGCCGTCACGGTCCCGGAGAAGGGCGCACGGACACTGAGGAGCGCCGTGCGTGCCCGCGCTGCGGCCCCGAAGTTGCGCAGGTGCGCCTGGGTGCGCGCGTAGTCCGCGGCCGCCTGCGCTGCATCGTTGCGCGCCTGGTCCAGGTCGCGCTCGGACCCGGCGCCGATGCGCGTCTGGCCCTCCGCCCGGGTGAGGTTGCGGCGTGCCAGCGCGAGGGTCTCGGCGGCCTTGGCGTCGTCATCCTGTGCCTGCGCGAGGTCGGGGGAGTCGATGACCAGTAGCACGTCGCCGGCGTTGACCCGCTGACCCGGCCGGGCACGCACCTCGACGACGCGGCCCGTGCCCGGGGAGAGCACCGCGGCGCTGCGCGCGGGATCCGGCTCGATCGTCCCCGGGACGCGGAGCTTCGGGCTCAGGGGCACTTCCCTGACCGGTTCCACGCCAAGGTGTGCGCGCAGCGCCGAACCCTCCGGTACGTACAGGGCCGCACCCCGCCGTTCCACGAGCGGGGCCTCCGCGGCGGCGTTGCCTCCGCCCAGCAGGCCGAAGCCATGCGTATAGAGGATGAGGATCAGCAGCACGCCGGCGATGAGGCCGCCGAAGAGGAAGAGGCGTCCGCGCGCCGTGCCGGAGTGATCGGCGATGTTGCCCAGTTCGTCTGCCATGACCTGATCCGTTTGGGACTCTCAGCGGGGTGGGTGCGCTCTGGCGCCAGCGCGGGGCTGCCCTCAGGACCTCTCCGGGCCGCAGTCCGGGGTGGCGCAATCGCCGTCCTCGATCTGCACCGTGCAGTGTTCCACGTGCAGGTGCTGCTCGAGGCGCGCGTGTATGGCGGTGAGTACCGGCTGGGGGGGAGTCCCGGCCTCCAGCCGCGCGTGCAGGGTGACCGTCGGCCGCTCGCCGGTCATCGACCAGACGTGCACGTGATGAACGCTGGCGAGCCCCGGGACGTGGCCGATCAGCACGGTCTCCACCCGGGTGACGTCGAAGCGGGCCGGGGCGCTCTCGAGCAGCACGTCGGCGGATTCGCGGATCAGTGCCCACGCCGAGCGGAAGATCAGCACCGAAACCAGGAGCGAGAGCAGCGGGTCGGCGATACGCCAGCCCATGAAGAGGATGAGGAGCGCGGCGAGGCTGGCGGCGACCGAGCCCAGGAGGTCGCTCATGACGTGGGCACGGGCGCCGCGCTCGTTGAGCGACTGGCTGCCGGACAGCGCGATGAAGGCGGCGAGGTTGGCAACCCCGCCGAGGAGGGCAATGGCGAGCATCAGGCGACCGTCCACTGCCGGCACGTGCATGAGGCGCAGCACGGCCTCGTACACGACCCAAAGCGTCAGGAGCAGCAGCAGCTGGCCGTTCACGAAGGCCGCCAGCGGCTGGTAGCGCCGGTGTCCATAGGTGCGCTGGGCACTGGCCGGCCGCTGTCCCACGCGGATCGCGAATACCGCGAGCACCAGCGAGCCGCAATCGGCCAGCATGTGGGCCGCCTCGGCGAGCAGCGCCAGGGAGTTGGCAAAGTAGCCGCCGACGGCTTCGACGAGGGTGAATGTTCCGAGGATCGCGAGCGCGATCAGCAGGCGGCGCGCGCTCGCGGCCTCGCCACGTGCATGGCCGTCGGAGTGGGGCGCTGCAGTGACCCCGTGTCCATGCGCATGGCGGTGGCCGTGGTGGTGGCCATGTGCGTGCGTGTGCTGACCGTGCCCTGCGCTCATGGCCGACCGATTCTCCCCCGCGTTGACGAATGCAATGCCTGCCGGCCGCGGTAGTGCGTGGCCCGCGGCTGAGGCGTATAGTGGAAACCCTAAAGTCACTTTAAGGTCAAGGGGCATGGACGTCAGCCTGAAGATCGGGGAACTCGCCCGGCGCACCCAGTGCCAGGCGGAGACCATCCGCTTCTACGAGCGCGAGGGACTGCTGCCGGCCCCGCTGCGCACCGCGGGTAACTACCGCGTCTATGGACGGGCTCACGTGGAGCGCCTGGCCTTCATCCGCAACTGCCGGGCGTTGGACATGACTCTCAATGAGATCAGAGAATTGCTGCGGTTCCGTGACCTGCCGGCAGGCGCCGCCCATGCGGCCCACGTGCTGCTCGACGAGCACATGGCCCACGTCGCCGCCCGCATCAGCGAGCTGCAGCAACTGAAGCGCCAGCTGCAGGCGCTGCGCCGCCAGTGCCAGCGTCCCCATGGCGAAGGGGGATGCGCGATCCTCGGCGAGCTCAGCATCGAGAGCGGCGGCCGCCGCAAGGGCGGGTCGGCTCACGTGCGCGGAACCCACCGGACCTGAGCGGGCCACAGGCGCCTCCGGTCGCGGCGCCCCCGCGGCCGGTACGCTGGACGAACGATGCGCATTTCCAGCATTCGCACGTGGTGCCTCAGGGGCTTCGTGGCGCTGATCCTCGGGGGCGCCGGCACGGCGCTCGCGGATTCCGCCGGCGACCCGGAGCCCGCACCTTCCGGCCCGGACTCGCAGTGGCCGGCGCTGCTGGCGGCCCAGTACACCTACGTGCTGCAGCACCAGACGGCGATCGACGCCGACTACTCCGGCCGCCTGAGCCTCTATCCCGAGGGCGACACCCAGGCGACGAACACCATTGGCTTCTACGGCGGGTGGGCGCCCGCCTCGTGGTTGCAGCTGTACCTGGATACCGAGAAGTTCATGGGTGCCGGGGTGAGCGGTGCGACCGGCCTCGGCGGCCTGACCAACGGGGACGTCGTGCGCGAGGGCGTGGCGGGCCTCAAGAAGACCTTCTACATCGCCCGGGCGTTCGTGCGGTTCCTGTATCCCCTGGGCGCCCAGACCGCCCACGTGGAGCGCGCCCAGGACCAGATCGCAGGCTTCGAGCCTGAGACGCGGCTGGAGTTCAAGGCCGGCCGCATGGCGGTGACGGATGACTTCGACCACAACCGCTATGCCTCCGCGGCGCGCACTCAGTTCCTGAACTGGTCGCTCTGGGCCAATACCAGCTGGGACTACGCCGCCAACACGCGCGGCTACACGGACGGCTTCGTGCTCGCCTACGTGAGTCCGGCCTGGGCGCTTCGCTATGGGCTCTATCGCATGCCGGTCGTCGCCAACGCTCAGACCCTCGAGACGTTGAATCGCGCGCAGGGCGAGAACCTCGAACTCACGCTCTCGGCACTGCCTGCGCAGGCCATCGTGCGCGTGCTTGCATATCGCAACACCGCGCGCATGGGGAACTACCGCGAGGCGCTCGCCACTGCCGCCGCGGACGGCGCGCTACCGGATGTCGCGGCCGACGGGCGGGACGGGCGCCACAAGTACGGGTTTGGCCTGAACGCGGAGCTGCCGCTGGCGGACGCGGGCGAGTCCGGGGTGTTCCTGCGCGTCGGCTGGAACGACGGCGCGACGGAGTCGTTCGTCTTCACCGAGGTCGACCAGTTGGTTACGGTCGGCGGCCAGCTCTCGGGCGTGCACTGGCACCGGCCGCAGGATCGCCTCGGGCTGGGCCTCGTCATGGAGGGGCTCTCCAATGCCCACCGGGATTACCTGGCTGCGGGCGGATCCGGGTTCCTGCTCGACGACGGGCACCTGGACTACGGGCACGAGAAGATCGTGGAGACCTATTACCGTGCGCAGGTCTTCGAGACCCCAGGCCGTTTCCCCGTGCGCCTGCAGGTCAGTCCCGACGTCCAGTTCATCAGTGACCCCGGTTTCAATCGGGACCGCGGGCCCGCGCGCTTCTATGCCCTGCGCGTCCACCTGGAGTACTGAGCGACCGCTTGACTCCATGTAAGTAATGACTTACGGTAAGTGATGGCTTACGGAAGTGCGCTCACCTGCCTCAGCGACCCGACCCGACGGCGTGTCTTCGAGCGCCTGCGGTCCGGCCCGAAATCGGTGGGTGCCCTGGCTCGCGGACTTCCCGTCAGCCGGCCGGCGGTGTCCCAGCACCTGAAGGCACTCAAGCAGGCAGGGCTCGTCACAGACCGCGCCGAGGGTACCCGGCGCATTTATTACATCGATCCCCATGGGCTGGGTGAGCTGCGCCGGTGGCTCGACGGCTTCTGGGACGAGGCCCTCCAGGCCTTCAAGGCGCAACTGGAGTCTGGCAGCGCAGCCCCAACCCAGGAACACGATCCATGACCGCAACGATCTCCATCGCGCCGGTGCGCAAGTCCCTGCTGGTGCAGGCGACGCCGGAGCGCGCCTTCGAGGTGTTCACCGCGCACATCGACCGGTGGTGGCCGAAGTCACACGGCATCGGGTCGGCCCCGATCCGGCGCATCGCCATCGAGCCCCGGGTCGGTGGCCGCTGGTACAACGACCTCGAGGACGGCACCCAGGTAACCATTGGCCGCGTGCGCCTGTGGGAGCCGGGACACAGGTTCATTGTCAGCTGGGAAATCAGTCCGGACTGGAAGCCCGAGCCGCGCGTGGCGCTGGCCTCCGAGGTCGAGGTGCGGTTCGTGGCGAGCGGGGAGGGCGCCACCCGCATCGAGGTCGAGCACCGCGACTTCGAGCGCATGGGTGAAGCGGGCGGCACCAAGATGCGCAATGAGGTCGATAACGGCTGGCCGGCGATTCTGAAGCTCGCCGCTGACGAGATCGTCCGTACCTGAGGCATATCCGGTGGCGCTGAGCGCGGCGGAACGACTCCGACAACCCGCCGTATGGCTGCGGATGGCCGCCGTGATCGCTGCGCTGTTCGCGCTCGGCCACCAGCGTGGACGGCCGTGGTTGCCCGGTCAGGACGCCGCCTCGCGTGCCGTCGCCACCCACATGCAGCAGGTCAGGTTCGCCGTCGCCGGCCTCAGCCGCTCCTACTTCGAGTTCTATCAGGGATTTGGCCTCCTGGTGACCGTGTTCCTCGCCATCGAGGCACTGCTCTTGTGGCAGCTCGGGACGCTGGCCGAGCGCGGGGCGGCCGCACGAGCGATGGTCGTCACGCACCTCGCCGCCTTCACGGCCGTGGCGCTGATCAGCGCCCGCTACGTCTTCGCCGTGCCGACCGCCCTCGCCGCGGCGATCGCGGCCTGCACTGCAATGGCGCTCGTGCTTTGGGAGCGGGCACCGTCCCCGGCAGCTGCCTGAAACGCATGGCGGTCGGCGCGGCGGAGGCACTACACTCTCGCGGGTCGAAACCTGTGGGAGTCTGCTGCATGCGACGCTTTGCTCTGCTCGGGCTGTGTGTGATGGCGGGATGCGTGAATTCGCCGCCCATGGACAATCCGTCATCGCCCAACGCGATCCGCCCCGAGTCCCAGGATCGCATGGAGGCGCGGCAGCTCGAGCGCGCCGAGGCGGACTGTGCCGCGCAGGGCAAGCACGCCGTGTCGCGCCGCAGCGAGGGGATGACCGTCTACGACTGCGCGGAGTGACCCCCGGGATGCGGCCCTCGCAGGCCCACGTTTACAGGTAACCGTGGGTGATGGCGTATGCGGCCACCGCGGCCGCCGAGCGCAGACCGAGCTTGCGCATGAGGTTGGTACGGTGCTTCTCCACCGTCTTGTGGCTCAGGGACATCTGGTGCGCAATCTCGCGCGTACGGTGTCCGCGCGCGATCAGCGTGATCACTTCCTGTTCGCGCGAGGTAAGTACCGGTGCGGCGCCGGTTCGCCCGGTCGTGCGCTGCTGGGGATTGGCCAGGTTCTCCAGGACCCGCGGGCTCAGGTAGCCCTTCCCCAGTGCCGCCCGCCTCACCGCGTTGAACAGGTCGGTGTGCGTGTCCATCTTGAGCACGTAGCCATCCGCCCCGGCGCGCAGTGCCGACTCGATCAGATACTCCTCCTGGCGCAGCGACACCACGACCACCCGCATGTCGGGCCAGCGCTTCTTCAGGAGCGCCACCGTTTCGGGGTCGGTCTTCATCGCGATCGAGAAGTCCATCAACACCACGCCGGGGCTGCAGGCGGCGATGGTCGTGAGCGCATCGCGCCGCGATGCGGCAACGCCCGCCACGGAGAAGGCCGGCTCGGTCTCGAGCAGGGCGACGAGGCCATCGCGCAGGATGCCGGCCTGGTCGATCACCACGATCCTGATGCGCGCGGGCGGGTCGTGCGAGTCGCTGTCTTCGTTGCGGGAGCTGGCTGTGCGCGCCTGGTCCCCCATGGAATGGTCGTCCGCCGGATAGCTCACGGAGTCGAAGCGTAGGCGAAGCCGTGGGGGATTGCTCTGGGGGATATCCCTACCATGTCCGCGTCCACCCTGGTTGCCCGTGTTGGAATCATGCGCGCGTTGCCGTCATCCGTGTTGTTGTTGCCGACCGGCGACACGGCGCGGCGCACGTCTACGGAATGCTTCTCATTTGCGGACAATTCGCGTCGGGGGATCGGCGCGTATCACCGCACTTTCGGTGCGCTGCCCTCGAGGGACTGCACGAGCGCGCGCAGTTCGGGCCGCCGGTCACTCCACAGTGCATAGGGGAGCGCGGTCTGTTCGGTCTCGCTGACCAGCACCAGCCGGTGCGCGGCGCTCAGGAAGCGCAGGGTCGCGAGGTCGGCGGCATACACGTTGGGATCGACGCTGGTCCCCGGCGGGGCGTGGATGTGCAGTCCGACGCCGGCGGCTTCCGGGGAGTGCCCGATCAGCTTCAGGTCGATGCGGCGGTCGTCGGCCTGCAGGTGGAAGGACTGCGGGTCCGGAGGCGGCGTCTGCCGCACGCGCGGATCGATGGTCGACCAGACGTAGCCGATGAGCACGTAACGCACCTTGCCGGCCCGGTTGACCGCGGCCGCGGCGAGCGTCACGTAGTCGCGTGCATTGGCGGCGAGCTCGCGCCGCTCGTAGGAAAAGACCAGCGGCTCGGACACGACCGTGAGGTACGCGGCGGTCTGCTCATCGAGGTATTCCAGGGGCGGCTGACTTGCCTCGAGGCGCGACCAGAACGTCAGTGCCACGAGCGCGAGCAGCCCGATGCCCGCCGCGTGCTTGGATCCCCGGGTTGTCAATGCTGGAAGCCGATACGGTAGGAGAGGCTCACATAGTAGCGCGTCGTGTTCTGGGTCTGAACGAAAGTGCCGTTCGGGAGCTGAACGAATGCCTCGCGCTGGCCGAGCTGGCCTCCCACCTCCAGCTGCAGCAGCTTGAGCCCGCGCTGGTAGTCAAGCAATACGGACGGGATGTAGCTGGTCTGGGTACTGCCGTCACTCAGCCCGCTCAGGCGATCGATGGAGATGCGCGGGCCGAGTCGCCACGCGCCGCCGATCGGGAAGCGGGTGTTGTAGGAGATCGAGTCGATGGTGCCGACCTCGGTGGCGCCGTGCGTCAGCGTCAGCACGTTGAAGTCGCCGTTCAGCCAGAAGTTGGAGGCATAGGCCTGGGCCTGGTAGGTCATAAGCAGGCCGGTCGCGGGCACGGCATCCACCCCTCCCGATGCCGGGGTCGCCCCGATCTGGCTCGCCGATACGATGGCCGTGAGCTGGAAGCGCTCGCCGAGCGGCTTGCTGGCCGTGAGGCTGTACAGGCTGCTGGTCGCCGTGCGGTCGCGTGCCAGCTGGTAGATCTGGTCGGGCGTGAAGAGCTGCTCGAGGCCCGCCAGGTCCGACACCGTCTGCCCGATGAGGGCATTGTGCGTGGTGAGCACCGGCGAGTTGCGGTGCTCGGCATCGAAGCTCACGCTGAAGCGCGCCGGCAGCTGCAGGGTGCCGACCAGGCTTGCGGTGTTGAGGGAATGGTAGAAGGTGTCGTAGTCGACGACCGTCACCAGCGTCATGAGCCCGGTGAGGTAACGCGACTGCACGCCCACCCCCTGCCGGTCGTGCAGGTTGCCCCACTGCTGCAGCGAGGCAAACACGCTGCCGTCCCAGTGCGCGCCCGGGGGCGCATAACCGAGCGCCAGTGACTCGAACCGCTCCTGCGTCTGCGGCGCCAGGGTGAGCTGCTGCACCGGGTAGCCCGCGGCCGCCGATACCGCCCATGCCGGCCGGAATTGCCAGGACACGAGGATGCCGTCGAACGTGCCGAGGATGCCGTCGGTGCTTTGCGCCTGGCGGCCCACGCGCGCGAGGAGTCCCATGGGGCGGTCCACGACCTCCAGCGAGGCCAGGCTGACGCGCGTGCTGTTGCCGAAGGCCTGCTGCCCGAAGATCTTGTCGTAGCCCGCGCTCAGCCGGCCGATCCAGTCCAGGGTATCGCTGCGACGCCGCAGCAGAAGGTCGACGTCCGTGAACAGCGCATTGGCGGTGTCGGTCTCGGGGGCCACGGGCGCACCGGAGTTCGGCGGCGGCGTACCGGCGGTCACGCGGGTGTTGTCGTAGCGCCCGGTCTGGGAGAAACCGCCGGACAGGTCCCAGCGGGCGCTGGCGGCCGCCGGCTCGCGGCCGGTGCGGGCCTTCTCCTCGGCGGCGCGCAGGATGCGCAGCCTGAGCGCGACACGCTCGGCGGCCTCCCCGTGCGGGTAGAGGCGCAGATACTCCTCATACTCCGCCTTGGCATGGGTCAGTTGTCCGGCACGCTCGCGCGCCAGCCCAAGCAGTTCCTGGGCCTGCGCCCGGGCGGGATATTCGGGCTGGCGCTGCAGCTTGGTCAGCAGGGCGATGGCGTGGTCATAGTCGCGCGCGGCCATCGCCGTACGCGACTCGCGCAGCAGCGCCGCGCGCTCCTCATCCGGCAGCGGTGGATCGCTGCCGATGCGCTCCACGCGCGGCGCCGGTGCACCGCCGCGGGTCCCGCCGTCGGCCGTGGTCGCCGCATCGTCGCCGATGGCGAGCCACGCGCGGGGATAGTCACCGAGGGCGCGGGCGAGTAGCGCGTCCGCATCTGCGCGATGCTCGATGGGACCTGCGCGCAGGCGGTACCAGCGCTGCCCCTCGACGCTGGTCTCGGAGACGTAGACCGGGACATGCAGGCGCTCGCCCGCGAGCGCGATGGCCTCGGGGGTGAAGGTCGTCGGCTGGGAGTCAAGGTTCACCGCATAGCCGGCCGTCGAGTCTTCGGGCACGGAGACGCGGATGTTGCCCCCGGAGGCGTGGTGGTCGACCAGGCGCATGCGCAGCCCGCGCGGGTCGACGCCTTGCGCGATCACGAAGCGCTCCGGCTTGGCGAACGACAGGGTGAGCGTCACCTGGCCGGGGGCGAGGGATTCGAGGCGCGCGGCCGTGAGCAACGAGCTGCCGCCGGAGATCGGCGGCGATTCGGGCGCCACCTGGCCCACCGGGCTCATGCCGCAGTCCGACCCGGGCGCGAGCTGGATGTGGACCTCGGCACCCTCGCTCGCAGGGATGGTCGTGATCAGCCGCATCGAGCAGTTGAACAGCATCGTGACGTCGGTGCGCTCATCGCTCTGGTCGACCTGGATGACGTCAGCCAGCCGCGGCACGCTCAGCGGGGAGAACTGGGCCTGGGCAGCGGGGGCGAGGGCGAGCAGCAGCAGCGCCCGCCAGTGTCGGAACTCAGTGCCTGAAGCTCGCATCCGAGGCCTTGTGATAGGGGCCGGGCATGCTGCGCACGATGCGGGTATGGGCCGGATCGGAGTAGACGTGGCACGCGCCGCTGCAGTTGGCGAGTTGCGTGGCGCTGTAGTTCTCTCCGCGCGCAACCTGCGGATGGGCCGCGGGCCTAAAGCCGTTCGCGTGACATCCGGCGCAGCTGCCCGCACTGGCGGGGCTGCTGTAGGTCACGCGGCTGTCCGGGGTCGTATGGCAGCTGGCGCACTGCAGCGCGTTGCGGTGGCCGGCCGGGTAGGCCGCAGCCGTATGCACGAAGTGCACGGCCGTCCAGTCCGGGTACGCATGGCACGATGCACAGTCCAGGTTGCTGCGCAGGTGGGTGGACAGGCTGGCGGTGAGGTTGGCGTGGCAGGTCCGGCATGCCTGGGTGAGACGCGTGTGGTCCACCCGCGCGGGGAGCCACGCGAGGGTTCCATGGCAGCTGTCGCACGCCTGGGGGGTCTGCAGGTGCATGCGCGGCACGCCGGTGGCGTGCAGGCCGTCGTGGCAGGCGGCGCAGCTTGCGTGCCCGGTCAGTTGAGCGTGCTCGACCCGCGCCGGTGTCCACGCGTTGGTCGTATGACAGGCTGCACACGCATCCGTGGAGGCCACGTGGTGGGCAGTCTTGCCGGCGACCGTGCGGGAGTTGTGGCAGGCGATGCACGCACCGCGCACCTGCAGGTGCTCGACACGCGCCGGAAGCCACGCGGTAAGTCCGTGGCAGCTCTGGCAGCTGGTACTCGTGGCGAGGTGCCCGGCGGGGGTTGCGTGGCAGGTGCTGCAGACCGCGCTCATGCCTTCCGGGTGGCCCCCGGCCGGCGCGAGGGCGCCTGCCGCGGGCGCCGCGCCCCCGGCAGGCGGACGCGAGGTGCCGGCCGAGGCGCCGGTCGTGAGGCTCGTGCGGGACGCCGTGCCCCGGACCTGCGGCCGGCCGATGGCGAGTTTGTCGCGCGCCGTGTGGCAGCCGGAGCCGCCGCAGTCCTGTCCCGCGTGGTGGTTCGTGGACGGCCGCGTCCACAGCTGCACTCCCGCGTTGGTCTGCCATCTCATCCCATACTCATGACAGCTGTCGCACTTCATCGACTTGACCACGGCGTGCTTCATCACCGTCCCGGAGAAGCTCGTGAATGCCGTGGGGGAATGGCACGACTCGCAGGCGAACGCGCCGGTGCCGTTGGGGGCAACCGCCGGGATGTGCCCGGTGGCCCCCGAGGCCGGCTCTTTGAGCGTCGGCGGCGCCATGTTGTAGAAGCTCAGGCCGTACGCGTGGCACAGCGCGCAGTTGCTCGTGATGCCCGTATGGCCCGTCGCGCCCATCACGTAGGCAGCGTAGTTGCCGGCCGTCGTATGGCATTGGCCGCACGGGGCGCTGGTGGGGATGTGGTTGGTGGGCTTGCTTCCCGAGGTGACGTTGCTCGTGAACGTCGGGGTCGTGGTGTGGCAGCCGTTGCAGTCCCCGGTCGTCGGGTGGTTCTTGTCGAACGCCGTGGGGCGCGAGTCGCCGGCTGCGGTCGCGGTGCTTGCGAGCATGCCGAGGTAGGGCGCCGTCTCATGGCAGGTCTGGCAGCCGCTGACCGCCTTCGCGATGGTGGTGTGACCGGCCACCGTCAGGGTCGGCGCGGTCAGGTTGGCGGTGCCCAGCTTGAAGCCGCCCGGATTGACGTTCGCGAGCGTGTGACAGCCCGAGCCATTGCAGTCGAGGGTCGCGATCGGGATGTGGTTACCCGGGGTGGTGACAATCGTCACGTTGGCGAACGTGGTGGCCACTGCCGGGGCATGGCAGGCGAGGCACGCCGTGACGCCCTGGTGCACGCCGGTCACTGAGTAAGCGCCGTAGTTGCCGGCGGTGGTGTGGCACTGGGTGCATGCCGCCGTGGTCGGGATGTGGTTGGCGGGCTTGGCGTTACCGGTCTGGTTGCTCGCGAATACCGGAGCCGTCGTGTGGCAGCCCCCACAGTCGCCACTGGTGGGATGGCTCTTGTCCAGGGCCGTCGGACGCGAATCGCCCGCCGCGGTCGCGGTGCTCGCGAGCATCCCGAGGTAGGGGGCAGTCTCGTGGCACGTCTGGCAGGCGGTGACTGCCGCCGCCACCGTGGTGTGCCCGCCGACGGTGAGCGTCGGGGAACTGATGTTGGCGCTGCCGAGCTTGAAGCCGCCCGGATTCAGGTTGGCGAGCGTATGGCAGCCCGAGCCGTTGCAGTCGAGGGTGCCAATCGGGATGTGGTTGCCGGGCGTCGAGGTGATCGTGACCCCGGCGAAGGTCGTCGCGACCGCGCTGGCATGGCAGGCGAGACAGGCGGTCAACCCCTGGTGCGTGCCGGTCACCGAGTACAGCGAGTAGTTGCCCGCGGTTGTATGACACTGCGCACACGGCGCACTGGTCGGGATGTGGTTCGCAGGCTTCGCCGAGCCTCCGGTCTGGTCGCTGGCAAAGGTCGGAGTGGTCGTGTGACAGCCATTGCAGTCACCGCTGGTCGGGTGACTCTTGTCGAGGCTGGTCGGACGGGAATCGCCTGCCGCGGTCGCGGTGCTCGCGAGCATGCCCAGGTACGGCGCGGTCTCGTGACAACCCTGGCAGCCGCTCACCGCCGCGGCAATCGTCGTGTGTCCGGCGACGGTCAGCGTCGGGACCGTGATGCTGGGGGAACCGAGCTTGAACCCGCCGGGGGCGACGTTGGCGATCGTGTGGCACCCGGAGCCGTTGCAGTCGAGCGTGCCGATCGGGATGTGGTTGCTCGGCGTGGTGACGATGGTGACGTTCACGAACGGCCCGACGGTCGGGCTGTGGCAGCTCAGGCACGCCGTGACGCCCTGGTGCACGCCGGTCACGGAGTACACCGCGAAGTTGCCCGCGGTCGTGTGGCACTGGGCGCATACCGCGGTGGTTGGTATGTGGTTGGCAGGCTTGGGCGCGGTCGGCAGCAGGTTGGTGGCGAATACCGGCACGGTGACGTGGCAATTGCCGCAGTCCCCGGTGGCCGGGTGATTCTTGTCCAGCAGGGTCGGCCGCGAGTCGCCGGCGGCCGTGGCGGAACTGGCGATCATCCCAAGATAAGGTGCGCTCTCGTGGCAGGTCGCGCACAGCGCGACCCCCGCCGAGACCGTGGTATGCCCGGCCGCCGTCAGTGTCGGGCTGTTGATGTTCGCGGTGCCGAGCTTGAACCCGCCGGGATTGACGTTACCGGTCGTATGGCAGCCCGAGCCGTTGCAGTCGAGGGCGCCGATCGGGATGTGGTTGCCCGGCGTCGTGACGATACTGATGTCGAACGTTCCGGAAACCGAGCTTCCATGGCAGGCGAGGCAGGCCGTGACCCCCTGGTGGGTGCCCGTAAGGGAGTACTGCGCGTAGTTGTTCCCCGTCGTGTGGCACTGGGTGCACGGGGCCGTGGTCGGGATGTGGTTGGCCGGCTTTGCGCTGGCCGTGATGTCCGTGCCGAAGGTGGGCGTCGTCGTATGACAGCCGCTGCAATCACCGCTGGTGGGATGCAGGGAATCCAGCGCCGCCGACGGGCGTGAGTCCCCGGCCACCGTCCCGCTGCCGGGGAGCATGCCGAGGTAGGTGGCGCTCTGGTGGCAGGTCTGGCAGCTGGCGACGGCGGCTGCCACCGTCGTGTGGCCGGGGACCGTGAGGGTCGGCGCATTGATGTTCGCGGTGCCGAGCTTGAAGCCGCCGGGATTGACGTTGGTGGTCGTGTGGCACCCCGCGCCGTTGCAGTCGAGGCTCCCGATGGGGATGTGATTCGCGGGTGTAGTGACGATCGAGACGTTCGCGAACGGTCCCGTGCCCGACCCGTGGCAGCTGAGGCAACCGGTGACTCCCTGGTGCGTCCCCGTCAGGGAGTAGAGGGCGTAGTTGCCACTGGTCGTATGGCACTGCGCGCACGGCGCACTGGTCGGGATGTGATTGGCCGGCTTGGTGGCCGTGGTGATGTTGCCGGCAAAGGTCGGCGTGGTCGTGTGGCAGGCGCCGCAATCACCCGTGGTCGGATGACTCGGGTCCAGCGTCGACGGAGGCCGGGAGTCACCGGCAGCGGTGCCGCTGACCAGCATCCCGAGATACGGGGCGGCCTCGTGGCAGGTCGCGCAGGCACTCACCGCAGCGGCGACCGTCGCGTGACCGGGCACCGTCAGCGTCGGGGCGGTGATCGATGCGGCGCCCAGGTGAAAGCCTCCGGGGCCGACGTTGGCCGTGGTGTGGCAGCCGGACCCGTTGCAATCGAGGCTGCCGAAGGGAATGTGGTTCGCGGGCGCCTGGACCGGTGCGACATTGGCAAAGGGCCCGACGCCGGTCCCATGGCAGCTGAGGCAGCCGGTGACCCCCTGGTGCGTACCGACCACCGAATAGACGGGATAGTCCGCAGGCGTCGTGTGGCACTGATAGCAGGGCGCGCTGGTGGGAATGTGGTTGGCGGGCCGCAGTGCGCTCGCGCCGAACGAGGTGGTGTCGTGGCACAGGCCGCAGTCACCGCTGCGCGGGTGGTTGGCGTCCAGCGCCACGGGCGGTCGGGAGTCACCGGCGGCCGTGTTGGTGCTCGGGTGCATCCCGAGGTAAGCCGCCGTCTCGTGGCAGCTCGCGCAGGTATTCTTCGTGACGGCCGCGTGGTTGATCTTGGTGCCGGCCCAGGTTGTGAAATTGGTCGTGGAATGGCAGCCCTCGCAGGGCACCGTTCCGACCGGGATGTGGCTCGCGGGCATTCCCGGCGCCTGCACGTTGTTGTGGCAGGAGGCGCAGCCACTGGTGATGCCCTGGTGCGAGAACACCGCTCCGGCCCAGGTCAGCGTGTTATGGCAGGTGTCGCATTCGAGGTCCGTCACCAGATGGTTGGGGGGCTTCCCCTGCGCCTGTATGCCGTTGTGGCAGGTCGAGCAGCTGCCGCGCGTCTGCGAGTGGTCGAAGTTGACCGCCGGAGCCCAGCCCACGGGGGTATGGCAACTGCCACACTGGTCCGTGGTCAGGATGTGGTTCGAGGGTTTCGCGGTCGCCCGGATCGCGGTGCCCAGGCCATGGCACGCGGAACACTCGGGCGAGGTCCCCTTGAAGACCGCATTTGCATGGCAGGACTCGCACGGCAGGTCGCGATGCTGGCCCACAAGCTCGAAGCCCGTGGTGAGGTGATCGAAGTTGTTGCGCGGGTCGAGGGCGAGCGCCCGCGTGGCCAGCATCAGGGCCAGCAGCAGCATCAGCAGGCCGAGCGGTCCGGCGCCGGGGCGTGCCTGAGGTTGAGGAGCGTGCCCGGTCATTGCTGCACCTACAGCACCCTCGCGCCCTTGAAACTGATGGTGCTGTGGCACCGGTCGCAGTTGCGCCCGTACTGCCCGAGATGCACGTCGTCGCGCGCGTGGCAGGAGATACAGTCGGTCTTGAGCTTCTCCTGGTCTGGCGCCCGGCGATGGCAGCCCTCGCAGGCGAGCTTGCCGTGGGCGCCCGCGAGCGCAAAACCGGTTTCCTTGCCGTGGTCGAACTGCCACTGCCGCCAGGCGTTCGGGTTGTGGCAGCGCCCGCATTCCTTGCCGAGATCCCCCTTGTGCACATCATCGGCGCGATGGCAGTCGATGCACTGGTGTCCGACGTCGCGGTATTGCTGGGTGAGGTGACACTGCGCGCAGGGGACGGCCACGTGCTGGCCCACGAGGGGATAGCGGGTCAGGTCATGGTCGAACTGCAGGCCCTGGTTCCAGCCGTCGTTGGAATGACAGTCGTCGCAGCGCGAACCCAGGCGACCTTTGTGAACGTCGTTGTGCCGGTGACAGCCGACGCAGTCGGTCGGCAGCTTCTGCGTGGCGACGACCGCGGTGTGGCAGACCTGACAGGCGACCTTCGCGTGCTTGCCGCGTAGTGGCCAGGTCGTGTCATGGTCGTGGCTGAAGGTCGACGGGTCCCACTTCTCATTGCCGTGGCACTTGCCGCAGTCGCGCCCGAGGCGGCCGGCATGGGAATCCTCGCCCTGATGGCAGCCGACGCACTGACGCGGCAGCTTGTCCTTGAGGTTGCCGCTGCGATGGCAGTCCGTGCAGCCGATCCGGTCGTGCACGCCCTCGAGCGCGTAGCCGGTCTCCTTGCCGTGGTTGAACTTGGAGTTCTTCCACGCCTTGGTTGTATGGCATTCGCCGCACTTGAGCCCGCGCTCCCCGTGGTGCACGTCATCGGCGGCATGGCAGTCGGCACACTGGGTGGGCGTGCCCTTGTAGCGATTGCCGAAGTGGCACGCACCGCAGGCGATCTGCGCGTGCCGGTCGTGCAGGGCGAAGGAGGTCCTGTCGTGCTCGAAGCGGATCTCGCTCCAGCTGGTGCTGTCATGGCAGTCGGTGCATCGCGGGCTGACCTTGCCCTGGTGCGGGTCCTGCTTGTGATGGCAGGTCGCGCAGTCGCGCGCCACGTCGCGCATGGGCTTGTGCGGCGCGTGGCACGACTCGCACGGAAGGGTGCGATGCACGCCGGGGAGGTCGAAGTCGGTGCGCGAGTGATCGAACTGCTCGCGGCTGAACTTCACGATGTCAGCCTCGCGCCCCTGGTGGTCGGAGTGGCAGGCGCGGCACTCGGTCTTCTCGATCCCCGCGATCCGCCCGTGGTATCCCGCCTGGGAGCGCAGGTCCGCCGCGATGTCCTTGTGGCAATCCAAGCACAGCTGCGTCTGCCGCGCCCGCGAGGAACGGTCGTGGCACAGCGAGCACTGCTCCTCGTACTTCTGATGGTGGGCGGTGAGTTTCCCGGGCATGAGCAGCGTCTCCGGGTTAACTGCCAGCGCCCCGCGGGGCATGATCGCCGCGAGCGTGATCAGGAGCAGGGGCTTTAACCAGGGTATGCACCGGGCGGCCGTCATGCGCGAGGGCGTTCAGTAGACGTGCACGGCGATGACGTGAACGATCGCCGCGAAGATCATCATGAAGATGAGGGGGATATGGAGGGCATGCCAGAGCGAGAACATCCGCTCGTAGCCCTCGAACCCCGCGAAGCGACGCGTGGCCGCGAGCCGTCGGTCGACATAGGCGCAGGCGGCGGCGCGCAGGCGGGGAGCCTCCTGGCTGATGATGCGATCGCGGCTGCGGGACCGCAGCGTGCGGCGCACGTAGCGGTGCAGGCGCCAGCGCTCCAGGGCCTCGGTACCCGCCACGAAGGCCGGCTTGGAGAAGCCGAGCAGCGAGAGCGACGGCCCGCTTTCCAGCATGCGCTTCTCGGCGCGCTCCAGGCGCGCGACGAGCTCCGGCAGGAGTTCTGCGCCGTAGGAATTGGCCTTGAGGGACTCGGCGCCGCTGCGCAGCTCGCCCAGCGCCAGCTTGCGGCCGTAGAGCCCGTTGTGGATGTGCCGGTAGAGGTAACGGCCAATGAAGCCGCTGCCCGCGACGATCAGCATCGCGAACAGCGCGACATTGCTGTTGGTTGCGCCCGTGCGGAAGTTGGCGTGGTAAAGGATGCACAGGGGCCCGAGGATTCCCAGCAACATGTGGAACCGGAACCAGCGGGGCGTCGATCCAAGGAATGACAGGGAGGGGTAGCGCTTGCGCAGGGAGTAGATCAGGAGAATCAGCATCAGGCTGCCGCCGAGAATGCCGAGGACGTAGCCGACGCCGCGCTTGGGCGTGATGTACCGCTCGGTGGGCAGGAGCCATCCGGCCAGCAGTGCCGCCACCAGCAGCAGGTAGCCAAGGGTGCGCACCGCGCGACCGCTGGCAGGCTCCTGCTGCGTCGGCGTGGCGCGTGTGGCGGCCCGTCCGGGCCGTGGGGGGGCAACGGGTGCAGCCTCGCCCGCTCCCGCTTGCACGCGTGGTACGGCTTGACGCTGCGAAGAGCGTGCGGTGGCGGGGCCGTCTGCGATGGCGCCTTCGTTGGCCGGCGCTGCCGCCGGTGCTGCGGGAGGCGCGCGTTTCAGATCGCTCAGGCGCACCGGCCGGATGCGCACATCCGCCAGGTCGTCGAGCTTGAATTCAGGACGCGAAGCCACGGTGCTAGCCGATCCGGTGATCGATGACCAGGGCGAGCGTTGAGGCGGCGCCGGGCTTCAGGACCTGGCTGCGCGTGTATAGGTCTCCAGCGGCAGGTACGGCGTCGCCGCTGTGCGAGACGCGGGCTTCCACGACCACACGGTCAAACTGGGAGAGGCGGCGGGTCGGAAGCATCGCCAGCGAGTCATCGAGCCGGAATTTAACGGGCCACCCGGCTGCCGGGATGCGCATCACGGCCAGCGGAGGACCGGGCGAGTCGGCCGCCTTCGCGTAAATGAACAGGACGTCGCCAGTTCGCACCTGGGAGGCGAGCTCCGGCGCCACCGAAACGCTGCCGACCATGGCCGCCGGGCTCGCAGTCGATGCAGGCGCGGCGGTCTTGCTGAGGGCCGTGTCCTCCGCGACGTTTGCCGCGATGACACCGGCGTCGGGGGAGCCCGGCGGAATCACGGCCTGGAGCCTTTTCCACCAGCCGAGCGCTGCGGAGTACTGCGCCTGCTCGTGCGCCTGGCTTGCCTTGAGCCACAGTGCCTTGGGGTTGCCGGGGTCGGCAGCCAGGGCCTTGTCGATGGCGATACCCGCATCCCCCTGCAGCGAACCGTGGTTGAGCGAAGCCAGGACATCGGCGTAGTCAGCCCAGGATGCCGCAGTCATCGCATGCAGCGCGATGACCTTCTCCAGTGAGCTGCGTGCCGCGGGGTAATTACGGTTGGCGCGCTCCCGGTCTGCCATCGCCAGCAGACCGGCAATCGACTCGCCACTGGCGGCGGCGGCAGGCTCGGAAGCGCCAGGCACGGCGACGGATGCGACCGGATGATCGAGGCCCTCGGCGATGGCGGAGAGCGTTGCCGGGTTCAGGTCGGCCGGCTGCGTGGCCCCTCCGGCGATCTTGGCGCGGGCGCGCTTGGCATCCTCCGTCCGACCCATGAACTCATAGGCACGCGCAAGCAGGTCCCAGTCCGCGTCACTGCCGCCATCGCGGGCGAGCCGCGCCGCAAGTTGAGCCACCGCGGCATCCATCGACTGGGCTTTGCTCGTGCCCATGTCCGCGTGCGCGACGGGCGCCGCGGCTGCACCAGGGTGACGAGCGCCGAGAGCCACGAAGAGCACGGTAGCGGCGAGCGCCACCGCCACGACGGCGCCGCCGGCGAGGTACAGGGCAGGGCGCCCCCGCGCCGGCAAGCGGAGCATGGGAGGTCCCCACGCAATGAGCGCGGTGACGGCGACACCGGCAAGCAGGCCGGCGAGAAATGACCAGTTCATGTAGTGCGGAACTCCCCAGAAAACATTGTCGACCCCGTCACACTGGGTCCGTTACAGCATGCACTCACGGGCGTCTCGAGTCGCCGACAGATGTCTCTGATAAACGACAAAAACCCCTATAAATGCAGGCAATTATCGTTAATGACCGACAGTGTTAGGGTGCCAGCGCACAGTCTGCAGACAAGTGGGGGAATACCCCATTCACACGCTTCAGCTCACAGAGTTAGCGTTCGTGGGCGGCGCTGCGGGTGTTTCTGACGGATGTGCTGGTCGTTCGGACGGCATGCGTCGCTATGCGTTCAGGAATCGCTGAAGGTATCCGATGGATTGGCTGCTCTACGTCGTCTATGGCATACCGGCGGTCCTGCTGTTCGCATGGCACCTGCGCAAGCGCCGAAGGATCGAGGCCCGCAGCAGTGAGACCCAGCGCGAGACAGGCCACGCCGAGCCCGCTTCGCTCCATCCGATCATCGACCCGGGGCGCTGTATCGGCTGCGGGTCGTGCCTGAAGGCCTGCCCGGAGCAGGAGCACCACGTGGTGTTGGGTCTGGTGGGCGGCCGGGCAAGCCTCGTGAACCCGGGCGACTGCATAGGGCACGGGGCATGCAAGCTCGTATGCCCGGTGGATGCCATCACGCTGGTGTTCGGAAGCGAACGCCGCGGCGTGGACATCCCGCTGCTCACCCCGCGCTTTGAGTCCACGGTTCCCGGGATCTTCGTCGCTGGCGAACTCGGTGGCATGGGACTCATCCGCAACGCACTCGAGCAGGGTCGGCAGGCGGTCGAGGCGATCATCGCCGGTCGCCCCCGCGGCTCGGGTGAGCTGCTGGACCTGGTGATCGTTGGGGCCGGCCCGGCCGGATTCTCGGCTTCACTCACCGCGCTCAGCCACAAACTCCGGTACGTGACACTCGAGCAGGAGTCACTCGGCGGCAGCGTGTTCCAGTACCCGCGCGGCAAGCTCGTCATGACCGCACCGGCGAACGTCCCGATGCTTGGGAAGGTTAACTTCCGCCAGACGAGCAAGGAGGCGCTGCTCGAATTCTGGAAGGACGCGGAATCTCGCACGGGCGTCAAGATCAACTACCAGGAACGCGTCGACGAGATCGAGAGGTCCGGCGAGGGCTTCGTGGTGCATACCCCGCGCGGCCGGTACCAGACACGTTCGGTCCTGCTCGCGATCGGGCGGCGCGGCAGCCCGCGCAAGCTCGGGGTGCCCGGCGAGGGCCTTCCAAAGGTCGTCTACCGTCTCATCGACCCCGAGCAGTATTCCGGCCGCAAAGTGCTGGTGGTCGGTGGCGGCGACAGCGCGCTCGAGGCAGCGGCCAGCATCGCCGACAGTGGCGGTGAGGTGCTCCTGTCCTACCGCGGGGAGAGCTTCGACCGGGCAAAGTCGCGCAACCGGGATCGGGTTGAAAGCGGCGCGCGCTCGGGTCGGCTGCGGCTGCTGATGAAGTCCCAGGTGCGCAGCATCGCCGAGGACCTGGTGCAGATCGAGCATGCCCAGTCGCTCGAGGAGGTTGCCAATGACTCGGTGATCATCAGCGCGGGCGGGGTGCTGCCTTCGGACTTCCTCAAGCGGATTGGCATCCAGGTTGAGACCAAGTATGGGACGGCCTGAGGCCTCATGGAGAGCGTGCGCCGTGGCTGTGCTGGGCGCATGGTCCGCGGCCACAACCGCGGCGCCACCGGCCCCGATCGAATCGGTCAAGGACTCGATCCGGCTGAAGGACTTCGGCCGCGCCGCGCAGGCCTTGAAGGTGCAGGCGGACACCGGAGATGCCGAGGCCCAGTATCTTCTGGGATGCTTCGAGCTCAACGGTCTTGCGGGCGTCCCGCGTCTCTCAGAAGCGCGTGCATGGTTTGAACGCGCCGCGCGCCAGGGGCATGCGCGGGCCGCCTACAGCCTCTCCCGGCTCCTCGAGAGCGCCACGCCGGCCGACCCCGAGGGCGCAGCGCTCTGGCGCCGCCGGGCCCAAGAGCTGGGCTTCCATCCCGTCTCGAGCGAGGGCAGGGATGTCGCGGGCTCTGGAAACCTCGCCGGCGACCTCACCGACCCGCACCTGCGGCAGCAGGCGCTGTGGTATGCCGCGGACATGAACGATGTGGGCATCGTGACCCTGCTCAGCGATGCGAGCGGGCTTGCGGCGCGTGACGACTTCGGGCGCACGGCCGTTGCACACGCAGCTCAGGCCGGCGCCTCCGATGCCCTCGAAGTGCTGCTCGCCCGGGGCGGGGCGAGCGAAGTGACCGACCTCAACGGGATGACGCCGCTCATGCTGGCCGCGCGCGCGGGCAGTTCCGCGGCGGCGACTCGGCTGCTCGCTGCCCATGCGTCCATCAATGCCAGGGACCACCAGGGCAATACCCCCCTGATCCACGCTGCGGCGGGGGACCACCTCGAGACCGTGGAGCTCCTGCTGCGTCAGGGGGCGGACGTGGGATTCCGCAACGTCCAGGACTGGTCGGCCCTCGACTTCGCCGAAACGCGGAACGCTCGTGCCGTGGCTGCCGCCCTGCGCTCGCACGGCGCCACGGGCTTGCGCCACAGCGCTGCGGGAGAGTCCGCAACGGTCACAGAGATCCAGCGTGGCCGGGGCAACCACGATCTCTACGCGGGCTGGCCGGATCTCGCGATCGCCTCCACCCGCGATGCACCCGAGCTGCTGCAGGCGGTGCTGCACCGTGGCGGCGACATCGCCACGCAAACGCCCGAGGGATTGTCCATTCTCGAAGTGGCGGCGTTGAGCGCCCCCGCGGCCACGACCGAGCGGCTGATCGAGGCGGGGGCCAGCCCCGCCGCAGCCGACTCACGTGGAGTCACGGCGCTCCTTGAGGCGGTCCGCCTCGGACGCGCGGACGTGGTCGAGTCGCTGCTGGCGCAGGGGGCGGACCCGAACGCCACCGAAGGAACGCGGGAACAGCCACTGAGTGCGGCCGTGAAACTCCGGGAATCCGGCATCGTGCGCGCGCTGCTCGCGCGGCACGCACGGGTCGACGCGCAGGACGCACAGGGAGCCACTGCACTCATGCTGGCAACCGCGAGCGGAGACACGGCGCTCGTGGACCTGCTGCTACAGGCGGGCGCCAACGTCGAGATCGCCGACAAGTCGGGCCGCACGGCGCTGTGGCGCGCCGCGCAGGCGAACCGGACTGCCGAAGTGCGGACGCTGCTCGCGCACGGCGCGCTACCCGAGCATGGAGATGCCTCGGGCATGACGCCGCTTGCGGCCGCGTGCGCGGCCGGGGCATCGGGGGCGGCCGGCGCGCTGCTCGACAAGGGGGCGCAGGTCGATGTCCGGACGAACTCGGGCAATACCGCCCTGATCCTCGCGGCGAACCTGCACGATGCGGACCTCGTGGGTCAGTTGCTCAAGCGGCGGGCGAATACCGACGTGCAGAACCAGTTCGGCGACACGGCCCTCATCGTGGCCGCACGCAATGGCAATGCTGCGACGGTGAGGGCATTGCTCGCGGCGGGTGCCAGTACGAAGCTGCGCAACCAGGACCGCATGACTGCCGTCGATGTCGCCAGCGCGCGCGCCTTCCCCGAGCTCGTGCAGCTGCTGGGCGGAGCGTGAACCTGCATGCGGTGTCTGGTGCCCGGGGCCGGACTCGAACCGGCATGGGGTTGCCCCCGAGGGATTTTCGTACTCGCTACAGCTTTCGCTGCTGAATCCTGCGATTCATTTGGAGTCTGGACTTTCTCTTTGCCATCGAACGGCGCTCGTCACGCCGAACATTAGGCAGGGGCCGTCAAGTCTCTACACTTTCCCCGGGGCAGGCTTAGCTCGGGATTGCAGTCATCGCTGGGAGCGATGGGGCTGTTTCCCCGAATTTGACCCCATTCACGCCGGCCGTTTCCGATCCGGGTGCTCAAATTGCTCAAGTCCCTTGCGTCTACCAGTTTCGCCACCCGGGCATTCGGGCGTGGTTTGCATTGTAACGCACGGAATCACGGTCGGGCCCGGCCGGATGGGCCGACGGCGCGACAGCGCGCGTCGGTGCACCGTGGCGCTCACCGAGTACACGCCGAGTGTGCGGCTGCGCGCCGTGACTGAACCCCGGAGCTGCGGGGCCGGACAAACAGCGACCTGTGTCGCGGCGCAGTTCGACGACACTCGCGCTAACCCGATGAATTTGCGAGACTTGCGCCGCCGTAGCGCAGCCCCGGCGCCTGAGCCCTCGAGGCGAATGGACGACTTGATGCCGACGACGCAACTTGAAGTTGAGAACCTGCACCTGTGGCGCGCTGAGCGCCACGTGCTGCGGGCCGTCAGCTTTCGGCTTGCGGCCGGACAATGCCTGAAGGTGACGGGGGTCAACGGGGCAGGCAAGACGACGCTGCTGCGGGCGGTTGCCGGCCTTGCCTACGCGGAGGAGGGAACCGTGCGCTGGTGCGGCCAGGACGTGCGGCGCGACCTGCGCACCTTCCACGCGGCCATGATCTACCTCGGGCACGAGCCGGCGCTGAAGGCTGACCTCACTGCGCGCGAGAACCTTCGCTACTGGATCGGCACCCGCAACCGGTTCGCAGAATCCGAGCTTGATGCGGCGCTCGCCCGCACGGGTGCCAACAGCATTGCCGACCGGCCGGTCCGCACCCTCTCGGCCGGCCAGCGTCGCCGCGCGGCGCTCGCCGGGGTCATTTTGAGTGGCGCTCCGCTGTGGCTCCTCGACGAGCCGGCGACCAATCTGGATACCGCCGGCCAGGCCCTGGTCGGAAGCCTCATCGCCGAGCACGTCGGACGCGGGGGCCTCGTCATGGCCGTCGTGCACCACGAGCTTCCCGGGCTTGTGACGGCCACCCAGCTGGAACTTGCCGCATGAGCACGCCGGCGATTAGCGACCTGTCGCCCCCGCTGCTGGCACCGGGCACGACGCGCGCCCGATCGACGGCGGCGGCATGGCTCGCCTTGCGGCGGGACCTGAAGCTCGCGTTCCGCAAACCCGCCCAGCTGGTGCAGCCGCTCGCGTTCTTCGCACTGGTCACTCTGATCTTCCCGCTGGCGATCAGCCCGGAGCTCTCCCAGCTGCGCCAGGTCGCACCCGGGGCACTCTGGGCCGGAGCCCTGCTGGCGTCGCTCCTGGCGCTGGAGTTCCTGTTCCGCGACGATGCGCAGGACGGGACGCTCGAGCAGTACGTCCTGTCGGGACAGTCCCTTACCGCCCTGATCTTCGCCAAGACGTGTGCACACTGGCTGCTGACCGGAGTTCCCCTCGCGCTCGTCACGCCGGCGGCGGCCCTCGCCCTCGGCGCAACGCTGGATTCCGTGCCAGGGGTACTGGCCGCGGTTGTACTGGGTACGGTAACCCTGAGCCTGCTCGGTGCGATCGGCGCGGCCCTCACGCTCAACTTGAAGCGCAGCAGCGCACTGCTCTCGCTGCTGACGCTGCCGCTGGCATTGCCGGTGCTGATTTTCGGCGCGCGGGCCGTGCAGCAAGCGATCGCCGGCGGCTCGTATCTTGCTCCGCTCGAGTTCCTTGCGGCGCTTGCCGTGCTGTCGGTGACGCTCGCCCCGCTGGCGGCCGCCGCGGCGGTGCGGATCAGTCTGGAGTGAACCCGGCCCCATGACATTCACGTGGTTCCATCGCCTCGGGTCGCCGCCGTACGTCTACGGCCTCGCGCAGCGCCTGGCACCCTGGTGCGCGGGATCTGCGCTGCTACTGCTGCTGGCAGGCCTGTGGGGCGGCCTGGTGCTCGCACCCCCCGACTACCAGCAGGGCGACGGGTTCAGGATCATCTACGTACATGCACCGAGTGCCTGGCTCTCGCTCATGGTGTACACGACCATGGCGCTGGCGGCCGCCGTAGGGCTCATCTGGCGCATCAAGGTCGCCCACGCGGCCGCGGCGGCCTGCGCCCCCATCGGGGCCTCGTTTACGGCCGCAGCCCTGGTGACGGGGGCCCTGTGGGGCCGGCCGATGTGGGGAACGTACTGGCAGTGGGATCCGCGCCTGACCTCGGAACTCATCCTCTTCTTTTTATATCTGGGGTACATGGGCTTGCGGGCGAGCATCGAGGACACGCAGAGGGCGGACCGCGCCAGCGCCGTGCTGGCGGTGGTGGGCGTGGTCAACGTACCCGTCATTCATTACTCGGTGACCTGGTGGAACTCCCTGCACCAGGCGCCGAGCGTCATGCGCCTTGCCAAGCCCACCATGGCGACGTCCATGCTGGTGCCGCTGCTGATCATGCTGCTTGCCTTTACCCTATTCTTTGTCGCCATGCTCCTGGTGCGGCTGCAGGCGGAGATCCTGCGCCGGGAGCGCGCGAGCACCTGGATCCGCGAGGCCCTGAAGCGATGAGGGAATTTCTCGACATGGGCGGCTATGCCGCGTTCGTCTGGCCGGCCTACGCGGTGACGGCGGCGGCATTCCTCTATAACTGGGTCGGCGCGCGACGCGCGCTGCGCGAGGCCCGGGCGGCCGCACGGCGGCGCCTCGCCGCGGGGGAGGGAGCATGACCCCGACGCGGCGGCGACGCCTGATCCTGGTGCTCGGCATCCTTGCGGGGGTCAGCATTGCCGGGGCGCTCGCCCTCAATGCGTTCCGCCGCGACGTCACGTTCTTCTTTGATCCCACCCAGGTCGCGCAGGGCCAGGTGAAGCCGGGCCAGGCGTTCCGGCTCGGCGGCATGGTCAAGGAGGGCAGCTTCACCCGCCAGCCGGGGAGCCTGGAGGCTCATTTTGTCGTGACGGACTTTGCGCACGAGGTCACGGTCAGCTACGCGCAGGTGCTCCCGGATCTTTTCCGGGAGGGGGCGGGCGTCGTGGCGCACGGCCACCTGGATCGTTCCGGGACCTTCGTGGCCGACGAAGTCCTCGCCAAGCATGACGAGAAGTACATGCCCCCGGAGGTCGCGCGTTCGCTTAAGCGACGGCACGGGGAGTCGCGTGCCGACACGAACCCGCCCGCGGGCTCACCCGCGAGCGGCTCCTAGGAGGAATCCACCATGCTGCCGGAACTCGGGCACTTCACGCTCATCCTCGCGCTGTTCCTGACGGCGTTGCAGGCGTTCTTCGGAATCGCCGGACCGGCCCTCGGGCGCCCGCGCTGGAGCGCAGCGGTGATCCCGGCGCTCGCCGGACAGGCCGTGATGATCGTCACCGCCGTGATCTGCCTGGAGCAGGCCTTCATCACCAACGACTTCTCGGTTCTGTACGTCGCCGAGAATTCCAATTCCGCGCTGCCGCTGTTCTACCGCGTCACGGCCCTGTGGGGTGCGCACGAGGGGTCACTGCTCCTGTGGATCCTGCTGCTGTCCCTGTGGAGCCTCGCCGTGGCGATGCGCTCGCGCACGCTGCCCGAGGCTTTCGCCTCGCGCGTCCTCGGGGTACTGGGCGTGGTGAGCTTCGGTTTCCTGCTCTTCACGCTTCTCACCTCGAGTCCCTTCGCGCGCCTGGACCCGCCTGCCCCCGATGGCCGCGACCTCAACCCGATCCTCCAGGACCCGGGGCTCGCCGTGCACCCGCCGATCCTCTACACCGGGTACGTCGGCTTCGCGGTGGCGTTCGCGTTCGCATGCGCGGCGATGCTGGAGGGCCGGCTGGACCAGGCGTGGGCCCGCTGGACGCGCCCGTGGACCACGGCGGCCTGGGCATTCCTCACCTGCGGCATCGCGCTGGGAAGCTTCTGGGCGTACTACGAGCTCGGCTGGGGCGGCTTCTGGTTCTGGGACCCGGTGGAGAACGCCTCGTTCATGCCGTGGCTCGTGGGCACGGCCCTGGTCCATTCGCTGGCGGTTACCGACAAGCGTGGCCTGTTCAAGAGCTGGACGCTGCTGCTTTCGATCCTGGCATTCTCGATGAGCATGCTGGGGACCTTCCTCGTGCGCTCGGGCGTGCTCGTCTCGGTGCATTCCTTCGCGGCCGACCCCAGCCGCGGCATGTTCATCCTGGTGTTCCTCGCCATCATGATCGGCGGGGCACTCACCCTGTACGCCTGGCGGGCGCCGCTCCTGAAATCCCCGGCCGGCTTCGAGCTCGGGGCGCGCGAGTCGTTTCTCCTCTTCAACAACGTCCTGCTGGTGATCGCAGCGGCCACGGTACTGGCGGGAACGCTCGCGCCGCTGATATCGGACGCCCTGAAGCTCGGCACGCTCTCGGTGGGTCCCCCGTACTTCAACCCGACCTTCATGCTTTCGATGCTGCCGCTCACGGCGCTGCTGTCGGTCGGTATCCACGCGGCCTGGAAGCGCGGACGCCTGCGCGACTCGCAGCGCGCGCTGCTCATCAGCTTCGTCGCCGCCGCCGTGGCCGGCACCGGCATCGTCTTCGGCCTTTACGCCCGTGGCAGCCTCATTTCCCTGATCGCCGCGACCCTCGGGGTTTGGATTCTCATCTCCTCGCTGGTCGACCCGGTGGACCGCTGGCGCCGCGGCCTGTCGCTGCCGCGCGCGGTCGTGGGCATGACGATCGCGCACCTGGGCCTGGGCATCGCGGTGATCGCGCTGACCACCGTGCAGTCCTTCACCGTCGAGCGCGACATTGCCCTCTCGCCCGGGGAGAGCGCGGCGGTCGGCGCCTACACACTGCGCTTTGACGGCGTCCAGCCGGTGGAGGGCGCCAACTTCAACGGGATCGGCGGCCGCTTCGTGGTCAGTCGCAACGGCCACCCCGTCGCGGCGCTCAACCCGCAGAAGCGACAGTTCTGGGTCCAGCGCCAGGTCACCTCGGAGACCGCCATCACCGTGAGCCGCGGCGACAACATCCTGCTGGCGCTCGGGGACGACCTGGGTGCGGGGCGCTGGAGCGTGCGCATGCAGATCCGGCCGCTGGTGAGCCTGGTGTGGCTTGCGGCCCTCATCATGGCGATCGGGGGCGCCGTCGCGGCCAGCGACCGCCGCTACCGGACGGCGCGCGCGAGCGTGGCCGCACCTTCCGGGGCAGCACCGGAACAGGCCTGAATGAACCGCTTTCTGCTGCCGCTGGGAATATTCGGCCTGCTGGTCGTGGTACTCGTGATCGGCATCCGCCATTCGCCGGAGAAGGGCATCATCGCCTCGCCGCTGATCGGCCGCAGTGCGCCCGAGTTCAGCCTGCCTGCGCTCATGCAGCCCGGCGGTACCGTGAGCACCGCGTCCTTCAAGGGACGCTGGTACCTGCTCAACGTGTGGGGGACCTGGTGCGGGGAGTGCCGCAACGAGCACGCGATGCTGCTGCGGATCAAGGAGAACGGCGCGGTGCCGCTCGTCGGGCTCGACTGGAAGGATGACGATGCGCAGGCACAGGCGTGGCTTGCGCAACTGGGCAACCCCTACGAGTCGATCGGGGCGGATCGCTCCGGGCGGGTGGCGATCGACTACGGCGTCTACGGCGCCCCGGAGACATTCCTGATCAACCCCCAGGGCATCGTCGTGTTCAAGCAGGTCGGTGCGATTACCGAGGAAGTCTGGACCGGTCAGATCCTCCCGCGGGTGAAGGGGCAGGGTTCACGATGAGACGCACCGCCTGGGCACTGCTCGCGGGCATGCTGCTCGGCCTCCCGGGCTGGGCGCTCGACACGACCGTGCTGCCCGATCCCGCGCTGCAGGCCCGCTACGTGGGGCTGACGCACGAGTTGCGCTGCATGCAGTGCCAGAACGAGTCGATTGCCGATTCACCCGTGGATCTTGCGGCCGACCTGCGCAACCAGGTGCGCGACCAGCTGCTGCAGGGCAAGTCGGACCAGGAAATCCGCGACTGGATGGCGGCGCGCTATGGCGACTTCATCCTGTTCCGCCCGCGCTACTCCTGGGGCAACGCGTGGCTTTGGGGGGCACCCGTGGCGCTGCTGCTGCTCGGCGCCTGGGTCGCCGTGCGTGTCGTGCGCCAGCGCGAGCACCTCCTGGCCGCCGATCCGAATCCGGATGTCGTCGAGGAGGACACGCCGCGATGACCGTGTTCCTGATCCTCGCCGCGCTCCTGACCGTGGCGGGCGTTCTTGCAGTCGCGTTACCCCTGTTGCGCCGCGGCGGGGACGAGGGCGCCCCGCCGGCCCCGTGGATGGCGCTCGGCTCCGCGCTCTTCCTGATCGTCGGGTCTGCCCTGCTGTACGCGCACCTGAGCAACTGGTCGTGGCGGCCGGCCGCAGCGGCGGACTCCCCGCAGACCATGGTCGCGCGCCTGGCGCGCGAGCTCGAAGCCAACCCCCAGAACCTGGACGGGTGGCTCATGCTCGGGCGCTCCTACGTCGTACTCCAGGAGTTCCCGCTCGCACTGCGGGCCTTCGAGCGGGCCGACCGCCTGAGCGAGGGCAAGAACGTCGAAGCCGTGCTCGGGGAGGCAGAAGTGCTGGCGCTCGAGGACCCGACCGAACTGGACGGCCGCGCCGGCCGCCTGATCGACCGCGCCCTGCAGCTCGCGCCGGACTCGGGAAAGGCGCTGTTCTTCGGGGCCACGGTCGCCGCGCGGCGCGGCGACTTCCCGCTGGCGCGCGAACGGTTCGCCCGCCTCCTGGCGATGAATCCGCCGGATAACGTCCGTCCGATCCTCGAGCAGGAGATCCGCGCGCTCGATGAGCGCATGTCCGCACCAAGCGCTGCTGCGGCGCAACCGGGCGCCACCGGGACGACGCCATCCATCCGGCTGACGGTGACCCTGGGACCCGGAGTCGCGAACGCATCGGGCGCGCCGCTGTTCGTGTTTGTCCGCGCGCCGGGCGGCCCCGGGCCGCCGCTTGCCGCCAAGCGCCTCGAGAGCCACTTCCCGCAGAGCGTCACCCTGACGCCGGCGGATGCCATGATCCGCGGGGGTCGATCCTTCACGTCCGGGCAGGCCGTCCAGGTGGTGGCCCGGATCGCGCGTTCCGGCACCCCGACCGGTGCGAGCGGCGATCCCTACGGCGAAATCACGTACCAGGTGGGCCAGGGCACCCCGGCAAAGCTCGTAATCGACCGGGTAATGCCTTAAGAAACCTGTTCCTGGGCGCAGGGACGTGCATTTTTGCGCTGTTCTGTCGGAATCCGCTTATTTGCCCCGTCATCTGCGAGGGGTATGCTCATCCGCGTCAGTCAAATCAGGCATCACGTCGTACGGGCCCACGACACGCGGACCCCGCGACCGATTTCAAGGAGCACAGTGATGGCACAAGGAACCGTTGACGAAGGACGCACCTCTCATCGTGGCTTCGCCTCGATGAACGCCGAGCGGCAGCGTCAGATTGCGAGCATGGGCGGCAAGGCAGTACCCGACGAGAAGCGCAGCTTCTCGCAGAACCGTCGCCTTGCCGCGGAAGCAGGCCGCAAGGGCGGCCAGAGCGTCCCCGGCGCGAAGCGCAGCTTCTCGCAGGATCGCAACCTTGCCGCAGTGGCCGGTCGCAAGGGCGGGCAGAGCGTCCCCGACGAGAAGCGCAGCTTCTCGCAGCATCCGGAGCTGGCCGCCGAGGCCGGCCGCAAGGGCGGCCAGGCGAGCCACGGCGGCGGCCACCGCGGCTAGCACTGCCGCAGCGCGCGGCCGGCACTGAAGGCGCCGGTCGCGCGCGGCTTTCGCTGCCCGTTCGAGGGCGGCGCTGCGGTTGTGCGCGCATACTTGGAGTGGCAGCGCTAGGCCTTGAGCGTCACGAGCCACGCGCCGAGCCCCACGAACACGATGCCCGCCCAGTTCACCGGGGCGAGGCGCTCCCCGAGAAACCCCACGCTGAACAGCGCGACCAGCACGACACTGAGCTTGTCGAGCGGCGCCACGCGCGCCGCATCGCCCAGCGACAGGGCGCGGAAATAGCACCACCAGGAAGCGCCCGTCGCGAGCCCCGACAGCACGAGGAACAGCCAGCTGCGCGCGGGCAGCATGCCGATCCGGGGCAGCTGCCGGGTCGCCAGCACCAGGAGCGACAGGGCCACGAGAACGACCGCCGTGCGCACGAGGGTCGCAACGTCGGGATGAACCTGCTCGATGCCGACCTTGGCGAAGATCGCGGTGAGCGCCGCGAAAACGGCCGAGCTAAGCGCCCACACCTGCCATGCACTCATGGGTGGAGTCTCCCACGCCCCTCGGGAGGCCGCCAATGCCGCCCATTGACCGGACCGGCCGCACGGTCTACCGTGCGAGCGAGCTAGGGGAGCCCCGGCAAGGGGGCTGAGAGGCCAGCGGGCGTCTGCGAGCAGGCGCGCCATGGCGACCCTCGAACCTGATCCAGTTAATGCTGGCGTAGGAAAGTGTCTGTACGCACCCTCTGATGCCCTCGGGGCTGCCGGCCCCGGCAGAGGCTGCCCGTCTTCCCTGACGCCGCATTCGCCGGATCTTCGACCCAACGTTGAGGAGCCGTAGCCCATGAATGCGCAGCTGATGCAGGTGGTATCCGAGTCGTTTCCGTCGTCACGCAAGGTCTACCGCAGCGGCCGGCTGCACGCGGGCATCGCCGTGCCGATGCGCGAGATCGACCTGCACCCGAGCAGTGGGGAAGCGCCGGTGGTGGTCTACGACTCCTCCGGCCCCTATACCGATCCGGCCGTGACCATCGACATCGAGCAGGGCCTGGCTCGCCTGCGGGCGCCCTGGATTGCCGCCCGCGGCGATACCGAGGCCTACCCGGGCCGCAAGGTCCAGCGGCTCGACAACGGCCTGGCACCGGGGGCCGCGGGAGCGCCGGAGTTCCCGGCGCGGCGCGTGCCGCTGCGGGCGCGCGGCGGCCTGGCGGTCACCCAGCTCGCCTACGCGCGCGCCGGCGTCGTGACTCCCGAGATGGAATACATCGCCATCCGCGAGAACCTCGGGCGCGAGCGCGCGGTGGCTCAAGGCGGCGGGGAGTCCTTCGGCGCCCACCTGCCCGCGTTCGTCACCCCGGAGTTCGTGCGCGCGGAAGTTGCCGCGGGCCGCGCGATCATCCCCGCCAACATCAACCACCCGGAATCCGAGCCGATGATCATCGGCCGCAACTTCCTGGTGAAGATCAACGCCAACATCGGCAACTCCGCGGTGACCTCCTCGACGGCCGAGGAGGTCGACAAGCTCGTGTGGGCCATTCGCTGGGGCGCCGATACCGTGATGGACCTCTCCACGGGGCGCAACATCCACACCATCCGTGAGTGGATCCTGCGCAACTCCCCGGTGCCGATCGGCACGGTCCCGATCTACCAGGCACTGGAGAAGGTCGGCGGCGTCGCCGAGGAGCTCAGCTGGGAGGTGTTCCGTGACACGCTCATCGAACAGGCCGAGCAGGGCGTCGACTACTTCACGATCCACGCGGGCGTGCGGCTTGCGCACGTGCCGCTCACCGTGAACCGGGTCACCGGCATCGTCTCGCGCGGTGGGTCGATCATGGCCAAGTGGTGCCTCGCGCACCACCGCGAAAGCTTCCTGTACGAGCACTTCGAGGAGATCTGCGAGATCGCCCGCGCCTACGACGTCAGCTTCTCGCTCGGTGACGGCCTGCGGCCGGGCTCGATCGCCGATGCCAACGATGCGGCGCAGTTCGCCGAACTGGAGACGCTCGGGGAGCTCACGAAGGTGGCCTGGGCGCGCGACTGCCAGGTGATGATCGAGGGGCCGGGGCACGTGCCGATGCACAAGATCAAGGCCAACATGGACAAGCAGCTCGCGACCTGCGGGGAGGCGCCGTTCTACACCCTCGGGCCCCTCACCACGGACATCGCCCCCGGCTACGACCACATCACCTCCGCGATCGGGGCTGCGATGATCGGGTGGTATGGCACGGCGATGCTCTGCTACGTGACCCCCAAGGAGCACCTGGGGCTGCCCGACCGCAACGACGTCAAGACCGGGGTCATCACCTACAAGATCGCCGCCCACGCCGCCGACCTCGCCAAGGGGCACCCCGGCGCGCAGGAGCGGGACGACGCGCTGTCGCGGGCGCGCTTCGACTTTCGCTGGCAGGACCAGTTCAACCTGTCCCTCGACCCGGACACCGCCTGCGCCTTCCACGACGCGACGCTGCCGAAGGAAGGGCACAAGGTGGCGCACTTCTGCTCCATGTGCGGACCGAAGTTCTGCTCCATGCGCATCTCGCACGAGGTGCGCGCGGAGGCACGCGCCGAGGGCATGCGCGACATGTCGGCGAAGTTCCGGGCCCAGGGCGGGGAGATCTACGTGCCGGCGCAGGCCGTGAAGGCCAAGTGACGGTGCGGGTCGCCGTCCTCGGTGCCGGGGTCGCGGGGCTTACCTGCGCACTCGAGCTGCGTGCGGCCGGCGCGGAGGTCGAGCTGCACGAGCGCAGCCCCGAGCATGCCGTGCGCGGCTGCTCCTGGTATGCCGGCGGCATGCTCGCACCCTGGTGCGAGGCAGAGAACTCCGGCGAGCTGGTGGCGGCCCTCGGCCAGGAGGGGCTGCCCTGGTGGCGCGCCCGCGTGCCGGCCGCGGCATGGGGCGGCACGCTGCTGGTGGCCCATCCGCGCGACCGGGCGGAGCTTGCGCAGTTCGGGCGGCGCACCGCGCGCTTCGAAGTGCTCGGCGCGCAGCGCGTGGGGGTCCTCGAGCCCGAGCTTGCCGGGCGCTTCGCTGACGGGCTGTACTTCCCGGACGAGGGACACCTCGACGCCCGCGCCGCACTCGATACGCTCCGTACCCAGGCCGCCGGCGCGGGGGTGACGCTGCGCTTTGGCAGCGAGGGTCCCGCCGCGGGCGCGGTTGCCGTCAGGGTCGACTGCACCGGGTTCGCCGCGCGGCACTCGCTGCCGCAGCTGCGGGGCGTCAAGGGCGAGATGGTGCTCCTCAGGCACCCCGAGCTCTCGTTCACCCGCCCGGTCCGCCTGCTGCACCCGCGGCTCCCGGTCTACGTGGTGCCGCGCGGCGAGGGCACCTACCTCGTGGGGGCGACCATGATCGAGAGCGAGGAGGGCACGCGGGTGAGCGCGCGCTCGCTCCTGGAGCTGCTGTCGGCGGCCTACGCGCTGCATCCGGCCTTCGGGGAAGCCGAGGTCCTCGAGGCGGGCACCGCGGTGCGCCCGGCCTTTCCGGACAACCAGCCGCGGCTCGAGTGGCGGGGGTCGACGCTGTTCGTCAACGGCCTGTACCGCCACGGCTTCCTCCTCGCCCCAGCGCTCGCCCGGCGCGCTGCGCAGGCCGTGCTGGACGGGCGGCACTTTCCGGAGGTGATGGATGCGAATCCAGCTCAACGGCGACTGGCATGAGGTTACGGCCGCAGATCTGGCCAGTGCGCTGGCCGCGCTCGGCTACGGGCAGGCCCACGTGAGCACGGCGCTCAACGGCGAGTTCGTCGCGGTGCAGGCGCGCGCGCGCACCCCGCTCAGGGACGGGGACCGCGTCGAGGTGCTCGCGCCCATGCAGGGAGGATGAGGATGCAGCTGTACGATGCCGTGCTGGACTCCCGCCTGCTGCTCGGCACGGCCCGTTACCCCTCGCCCGCGGTGCTCGAGGCAAGCGTGCGTGCCTCCGGTGCACAGGTCGTGACCGTGTCGCTGCGCCGGGAGTCCTCCGGCGAGCGGGCCGGGCAGGGATTCTGGAACCTGATCCGCGGCCTCGAGGTGCGGGTGCTGCCCAACACCGCCGGCTGCCATTCGGTCAAGGAGGCCCTCACCACCGCGCACATGGCGCGCGAGGTGTTCGGCACTCCATGGCTCAAGCTCGAGGTGATCGGTGAGGACGATACCCTGCAGCCGGATGTCTTCGGGCTCGTCGAGGCCGCCCGCATCCTGTGTGCGGAAGGATTTCAGGTGTTCCCCTACACGACCGAGGACCTGGTGGTGGCCGAACGCCTCCTGGAAGCCGGCTGCCGCGTGCTCATGCCCTGGGGCGCCCCCATCGGTTCCGGGCGCGGCCTCAACAACCTGCTCGGCCTGCGCGCGATGCGCGCCCACTTTCCCGGCGTGCCGCTCATCATCGATGCGGGCCTCGGGCTGCCCTCGCAGGCCGCTCAGGCACTGGAGCTCGGGTTCGACGCGGTGCTGGTCAACACCGCCGTGGCGCAGGCCCGCGACCCCGTGGCCATGGCCCGTGCCTTCGCACAGGCCGTGGAGGCCGGCGCCGCCGCGCGCGCCGCAGGTCCGATCGAGGCGCGCGATTTCGCCGTGCCGTCCACCCCCGTGATCGGCACGGCCTTCCGCGGATGAACCTGCCCCGCGTCTACCCGATCCTCGACAGTGCCGACTGGATTGCCCGGCTCGCGCCGGCCGGCATCACCCTGGTGCAGCTGCGCATCAAGGAACGGGCCGCCCCGGAAGTCGCCCTCGAGGTCCAGCGGGCGCGCAGCCTGTGCGCGCGCCATGGCATCCAGCTGATCCTCAACGACTACTGGCAGCTGGCGCTCGAGGCCGGGTGTGACTTCGTGCACCTGGGGCAGGGGGACCTGGAGCACGCGGACGTCGCAGCCCTGCGGCGTGCGCAGGTCCGCATCGGCATCAGCACGCACGACGAGGCGGAGCTGGAACGGGCCCTCGCGCTCGAACCGGACTACGTGGCCTTAGGTCCGGTCTATCCCACGACGCTCAAGGTGATGCCCTGGGCTCCGCAGGGACTTCGGCGCGTGCGGCAGTGGAAGGCCCGCGTGGGATCCCTGCCGCTCGTGGCGATAGGCGGGGTCACGCTCGAGCGCCTGCCGGAGGTTTTCGCAGCCGGGGCGGACGTCGCCGCCGTGGTGAGCGACATCGTGCGCGCGCAGGACCCGGCGGCACGCACCCGCAGCTGGATCAGCGCGGCGGCCGCGGCATGAACGGCGAGGACCGCTACGCGCGCCAGACCGTGCTGCCGGAGGTCGGGCCCGAGGGACAGGCCCGGCTCGCCGCGGCGCATGTCCTGGTCGTCGGCGCCGGCGGCCTGGGCTGCCCGGTGCTCTCGTACCTCGCTGCGGCAGGCGTCGGCCGGCTCAGCATCATCGATCCCGATCGCGTCGAGACCTCGAACCTGCACCGCCAGCCCCTGTACCGCGAGTGCGATGCCGGACGCCTGAAGGTCGAGGCGGCGCAGGGCGCGCTGCAGGCACTCAATCCCGGGGTCGCGGTCATCGCCCACTCTGAGCGGCTGACCCCGGGCAACGCGGCACGCCTGGTGGCCGATGCCGATGTCGTGGTGGATGCGGCCGACAGCCTCGCGGTGACGTACATGCTTTCCGACGCGTCACGAGCTGAAAACCGCCCGCTGGTGAGTGCCTCGGTGCTCGGGCTCTGCGGCTACGTGGGAGCGTTCTGCGGGGGCGCGCCGAGCTATCGCGCCGTGTTTCCGGAGATGCCCGCGCAAGCCGGCAGCTGCGCGCAGAGCGGGGTGCTGGGCACCGCGGTGGGCGTGATGGGCACGCTTCAGGCGCACCTGGTACTGGCGCTGCTCCTGAAGTGGCAGCCGACCCCGCTCGGGCGGCTGTTCTCGGTCGACTTCCGCACCCTGCGCTTCGGCGGCTTCGGGTTCCTAGGCGCTGCAGAGCCGGACGAGGGGGCGCTGAGCTTCATCGCCGCCGACGCCGTCGGTCCCACCGACGTCGTCATCGACCTGCGCAGCCTCGATGAGGCGCCGCGCTCGCCTTATCCCGGAGCGCTGCGCGTGAACGTGGATGAGCTCGAGTGCGCGCCACCGCAGCTGCCGCCCGAGGCCCGCATCGTGCTGTGCTGCCGCAGCGGCATCCGCGCCTGGCGGGCTGCCCGCGCGCTGCAGAGGCGCGGCCACCGGCACCTCGCATTGCTCGCACTCGGCTGATGAACGCCGTGCTGGTCATCGCCGGCGTCGATTCCAGCGGCGGCGCGGGGCTGGCACGCGACGTGCGCACGCTCACCGGGCTCAGGACCGAGGCCGTTTGCGCGGTCACCGCCGTCACGGCACAGAGCGACCGGTCCTTCATGGGGAGCCTCACGGTGCCGGCGGCACTGGTGGCGCAGCAGATCGCGGCGGCGCGCGCCACGCGCCCCATCGGGGCCGTGAAGATCGGCATGCTGGGGTGTGAAGAGGTCGTGCGGGCGGTGGTCGCCGCGCTGGCCGGGCTCGGCCCGGTGCCGATCGTGGTCGACCCGGTGCTGCGCTCATCCTCCGGCGGCACGCTGCTGGACGAACCGGGGCAGAGGGCGCTCCTCGAGGAACTGCTGCCCCGCTGCGCCCTCGTCACCCCGAACGTCCCGGAGGCGGCGCTGCTGACCGGAGAGAGCGCCGCGGACGATGAAGCCGTGCTCCTGCGCCAGGGACAGAAGCTCCTCGCGCGCGGTGCGCGCGCGGTACTGCTCAAGGGCGGCCATGCCTCGGGCAGCGAGTCGATCGACGTGCTGCTGCAACCGGACGCCGCGCCACTGCGCCTGCGGGCCCGGCGGCAGGCGCACACCCCGCGTGGGACCGGGTGCGCGCTGGCGAGCGCCATCGCAGCCTTGCTGGCGCGCGGCGATGACCTCGCGCGCGCGTGCGCCGGCGCGAAAGACCATCTCACTGCGCAGATGTTGCGAAGCAACTAGGCACGCTCCGAAGACCTGCGCCTGTCGGCCCGCCGCGACAGCGGCGTCCTTTTCCTGCCGGATCCGTCAACCGAACTTCTGTTCGGGCGCTTAGGGCACACAAGCCGTCCAGTAACGGCAGGACGTGACCTAACAGAGGGATTTGGACATGGACCGCAATATGTTGCACCGGGCGATTCGTCTTGCCCTGGCCTCGGGAATCACGGGCTCACTGGTCGCCTGCGGCGGCGGTAGCTCCGACAGCGGCACACCGCCTGCGACCTCGCAGGTCGCGGTTCCGCTCACCCTCAGCGATGCCTCCTCGGAGGACTGGTCGACCATCGGCGTCAAGGTGCTGAGCATCGCGCTCATGCCGCAGGGCGGTGGCAGCACTGTCACCGTCTGGACCGCGACATCGCCAGCCCCCTACGTGAACCTCGAGCAGCTCGACCAGCTCGGGGAGCTCCTCGGCAATGTCTCGGTACCGGCCGGCACCTACACCGCCGCGGTGCTGACGCTGTCGGGCAACCCGGGTGACGTCCTGCTCACGGCCTCGGAGAACCCGGAGAGCGGCTTCCCGCTGGCCGCGGGTACGAGCGTCCCATCCGGCCAGATCATCATCCAGAACACCACCGGGGCGAGCGGCAGCCTCACGGTCCCCGTTACGGTGGACTTCGCGAGCCCGCTGGTCGTGAGCGCCACGCAGAGCAACGCGCTCGACCTCGAGTTCGACCTCGCCAATCCGGCCTTCATCATCGGGCATACCCCGCCGGCGGCCATGGGTGCCACCCTGTGGGCCGTCAACTTCGTGGGTCCGGTGCGCCACCGCCCGATTTACGACATCGCACGCCTGGTGCTGCGTCATACCTACGGCAACGTCAACAGCGTGGCCAGCGACGGCAGCTCCTTCGTGATGACCAAGGACTATCCCGCGCTTCCGATCACGAACCCCGAGAGCGCCGTTCCCGGCAACCAGACGCTGCAGATCGACGCCGATGCGACCAATGGCACGCTGTTCTTCGATGTCGATGCCAAGACCAAGACGCTGGTCAAGGACTTCGCGGCCGAGGCCGCAACGCTTGCCGGTAAGTACGTGCGCGTCGCCGCGCGCTACCAGGAGAACGGCACGCTGGTTGCGGTGCGGGTCTGGGCGAGCAGCAGCTTCAACAGCGTGTGGCTGAGCCCTGAGGGCCACGTGGCGCACGTCGATACCGCCAACGACACCATCGAGGTGGCCAACGAGCAGGGCAAGGCGACCCCGGTCGTGGTCAACGCCAGCACGCAGTTCTTCTTCCGCACGCCCGCGAATGCGCAGGCGGACGCGACGCCAATCGCGACCGGTACGGGGTTCCTGGCGAACCAGGACCTCGTGCGCGGCTTCAAGGTGCACGTGAGCGCGGTCGATCCGCTGGCGACGCCGCTCGTCGCGCAGACGGTCGATATCGAGACCGCGACCTACTCGGGCCGGATCTCCAACGCCAGTAGCACCGGCTTCACGTATACGCACGACTTCGCGCGTGCGACCGATGACTACGCGTACGCTGCCAGCTACATCTCGGCGAGCTCAGCGAACGGCACCGATGCCAATGGCAATCCGGTGTCCGGATTTAAGTGGTGGGACTTCACCTTCCCGACGCAGCTGGACAGCGGCGGCACCGCGATCGCGGACTTCGTGGCGGCGACCAACGGTGGGGTGGACTTCGGGGGCACCGTGGGCCCGCTCACGACCTGGGGGGTGAGCACCGCCACCTGGGGCGACCCGGCCAATCCTTCCGGGTGGTCACTGCGCGATGCCGTGCTGCTGCCGACCCCGGTACCGCTGGGCGCGGTCACCGCGGCCTACGCCGGTGGCACATTCGCGATGGCCGTCGCCGGGGGCACTCAGCCGGTGACGGTGGATGTGAGCACCACCTCGCAGTCGGCGACGCTCGTGTACCAGATCGACCGGACCGGGGGAGTCATCACCGTGAGCCCGATCGACGTCACGAGCGCCTCCGGGGCGAACACCCTGTCACAGAACCTGGTCGCCGGCGTACCGGTCAAGGTGTACGGCATCCCGCAGACGGACGGCACGCTCAGGGCTTACGTTCTGGCGTACTTCACCGGAACGCTGCCGAGCATGTAAACGGGGAAATCCGCACGCAGCAGGATGCAGCGTCGGAGGAAGAAGGGCGGTGCGGAGAACTCCTCCCACCGCCCTTCGCTTTTTCTTGCAGCGCCGATCGTGGTGCTTTCCGGGTATCATCTGCGCATGCCGTCGAATAGCTCTGCGCCCCCGCAACAGGGGCAGCTCAAGGACATTGCGCACCGCGCGATGCTGGACAACGGACTGCAGCCGGACTTCCCGCCCGAGGTCACCCAGCAGCTCAAGTCACTGACCGCGGCGGCGCAGTCGCAGGCGGCGGACATCCGCGACCTGCGACAGCTCCTGTGGTGCTCGATCGACAACGACGAGTCGCGGGACCTCGACCAGCTTTCCGTCGCCGTCGATGTGCCCGGGGGCAGCACGCGGATCCTGGTGGCGGTCGCCGACGTCGACGCCCTGGTGACGCGCGACTCGCCCGCCGACCGGCACGCGAGCATCAATACCACCTCCGTGTACACGGCGGCACAGACGTTCCCGATGCTGCCCGAGAGGCTCTCGACCGACCTCACCTCGCTGAACCAGGGCGGCGAGCGGCTGAGCATCGTCATCGACTTCACGGTGAGCACCGCGGGCCAGGTGACTGCCCCGGAGGTCTACCGTGCGCGGGTGGTGAACCGCGCCAAGCTCGCCTACAACAGCGTCGCCGCGTGGCTCACCGGGCAGGGACCCGCACCCGCGCCGCTCGCCGCCGTGCGGGGCATGGACCAGCAGCTGAAGACCCAGGACCGCGTCGCCCAGGCCCTCAAGGCGGTACGCAAGAGCCAGGGTGCCCTGGGGCTCACGACACTCGAGGCACAGGCCGTCTACGACGGTGCTGCGCTCGAGGACCTGCGTCCGGATGAGGACAACCGTGCGAAGGAACTCATCCAGTACTTCATGATCGCCGCCAACGGCGTGGTGGCGCAGTTCCTTGAGGCCAGGCGCTTCCCGTCGTTGCGGCGCGTGCTGCGGCAGCCCGAGCGCTGGCCGCGCATCGTCGAGCTCGCGCGCGGCTTCAATGAAACGTTGCCACCGAACCCGGACCCGAAGGCGCTCAGCGACTTCCTGGTCCGCCGGCAGGCTGCGGCGCCGGCGACCTTCCCCGATCTATCGCTGGCGGTGGTCAAGCTGCTCGGGGCAGGCGAGTATGTGCTGAAGCGCCCCGGGGAGCCGGCGGAGGGCCACTTCGGGCTGGCGGTCAGCGACTACACACACGCCACCGCCCCCAACCGGCGCTTCCCCGACGTGATCACGCAGCGGCTGGTGAAGGCCGCGCTCGCCGGCGGCCCCGTCGTGTACGACGATGAGACGCTGCGCACTCTGGCTGCGCACTGCACCCTCCAGGAGGGCAACGCGGCAAAGGTCGAGCGACTCGTGCGCAAGTCCGCCGCCGCGATGCTGCTGCAGTCCCGGATCGGGCAGCAGTTCGATGCCATCGTCACCGGGGCATCGCCCAAGGGTACCTTCGTGCGCATCAGGCAGCCGCTCGCCGAGGGACGGCTCATGAAGGGCTTCGAGGGCCTGGATGTCGGCGATGCGGTGCGCGTGCAGCTGACCCACACGGACATGCAGCGCGGCTTCATCGACTTCATCCGGGTCCCTGCCTCGCACTGATCCCTCCTGTCAGCGACCACTGACGACGCAGCGACGCCGCGCGCCGACAGGTTGCGGCGTGCGTATCGTGCTCCTATCGTGGCCGTGGCTTCCCGCGTGTGGAGCCGCTGCACAAGGACGTACGGCGGCTCCCTCGCGGCGAAGTTTGCGTTGCCCGATCTGCCGACCGGGCACCACTATCGTCACGGAGGACACGATATGAAGGTATCGCTCGTAACCACAGCCATCGCCGCACCGCTGCTGGCCGTCGCGGCCTGGGCGCAGACCACGCAGAGTTCCGGAGTCGCAGGTTCCTACACCACCGACCCGGCGGCGACCCGGCCGGGCAAGGCCGGTCTTGCGGCACTGGTGCCGCCGGGCATCACGCCTTCGGAGGCGTGCAACGGGTTCAACAGCGTGCAGCTGTGCGCGGCGACCTTGCATGCCGCGCAGAACCTGAACCTGAATTTCAGCGACCTGAAGCACAAGGTGGCCCCGGGGGAGAGCCTGGGAGCGGCGATCCACACGCTGCGACCGCAGGCCGATGCGGCCGCCGAGGAGCGTCGCGCCAAGGCCCAGGCGCTGCAGGACCTGCAGTCGCCACAAGGGTAAGAGCGCCGCGGCGTCCTGCGCGGACGGGGCGTGCGCCGTTCAGGCGCTGCGCTGCCGCCCCGGCAGGGCGCGGGCCGCTGCGATCAGCGCCGCACCCAGGACCAGGAACAGCGCCACCAGCAGTGCACCGTTGCGAACGACGGCAGGCCAGCCCTGGGCCTGCACGTCGGCGAACGGGTAGAGGTAGCGCCCGGTCGTCGCTCCCAGCACCAGGCTGAACGCGAAGTAGGCGAGGGGATAGCCGAGCCAGGCGAGCGCGTCCGCGATGCGCAGCCCGCCCTTGGCGGCACAGAGCGCCCACCATCCGGCGTACAGAATGGGCGTGAGGTCATGCAGCGCCTGATCGGCCAGCCGCTGCAGGCCGACGGGCGCCCACAGCGACCGCAGCAGCAGTGAATAGATCACCCCGACGACGATGATGTACACGGCGGCTGCGGCCAGCGCGGGTGGCCGGGTGAGCCACGTGCGTTTCCCAAGCGCCACCAGGGTGGCCGTCACGCTCACCAGGATGTTGGTCAGTATGGTGAAGTAGCACAGTGCATCGAGCACCCCGGACCATGCCGGCTCGCCGTGCGCCATCGCACGCCTGGCCGAGAGGGCGAGTTGCAGCACCACCCCAAGCCAGCCCGCGAGTGCGACCAGGCCTGCCAGCGGGCGCGCGAGTATCGGTGCGGGAGGCAATGCAGCCCTTGCGAATTGGCCAGCGTGGGGGCGGGTGCCGTATTGTAGGACACTCAGGGCCGGCGCCCGAAGCGCGGGCCGCCAACAACAACAGATCGGGGGAGAGGCGTATGTCACTCGGCAAGCGTGCCGCGGCGGAATTCCTGGGGACCTTCTGGCTGGTGCTCGGCGGTTGCGGCAGCGCCGTGCTGGCGGCGGCATTTCCGCACGTGGGTATCGGACTCCTGGGCGTCGCATTTGCCTTCGGGCTCACCGTGCTCACCATGGCCTACGCCATCGGCCACGTGTCGGGGTGTCACCTCAACCCCGCCGTGAGCCTCGGTCTCCTGGTGGGCGGACGATTCAAGGCCGGTGACTTCGTCCCCTACGTGATCGCCCAGGTGCTGGGCGGCATCGTGGCCGCCGCCGTGCTTTACTTCATTGCCAGCGGCAAGGCGGGCTTCGACCTGAGCGGTGGACTGGCCGCCAACGGCTATGCCGAGCATTCTCCGGGCGGCTATTCACTCGCCGCCTGTCTGGTCAGCGAGGTCGTGATGACCTTCATGTTCCTCATGGTCATCCTGGGAGCGACGGATGCCCGCGCGCCCTCGGGCTTCGCGCCGATCGCGATCGGCCTGTGCCTGACCCTGATCCACCTGATCAGCATCCCGGTAACGAACACCTCGGTGAACCCGGCACGCAGCACCGGCCCGGCCGTGATCGTCGGCGGCTGGGCCCTCGGTCAGCTGTGGCTGTTCTGGGTGGCCCCGCTCATCGGCGCGGCGCTGGCAGGAGTCACGTACCGGGGCGTGTTCGGCGACGGCCAGGGCCGCTGAGCGGCCGCGTCAGCCTGACGGGGCTACGCCTGGTGCGCCGGCGGGCGCGACGGTTGCGGTAAGCGGCTGCTGCCAGTCGCCGCCCAGGGCACGCACCAAGAGCACGGTGGCTGTCGCGCGCCGGATCTCGATGTCGACCGCGGACAGCTGCGCGGCGAGCGCGGCGTTCTCCGTGGAGACGACCTCGAGGTACGTGACGATGCCGCCCTTGTAGCGCAGGTTCGCCTGGTCGAGCGCTCCCTGCGTGGCCTTCACGGCGGCCGTCTCGCTCTGGCTTTCAAGCTGCAGCTGCCGAAGGGCCGCCAGGTTGTCCTCCACGTCCTGGAAAGCGGTCAGCACCGTGTTGCGGTAGTTCGCGACCTGCTGGTCGTACTCGGCGTGGGCCTGGGCCGACTGGGCCCGGTGCAGGCCTGCATCGAACAGGGTCAGGACCGCCTGGGGACCGATCGACCAGTACTGGCTGGGTGCGCTCAGCCAGCCGCTGGTCTGGGTGCTCTGGTAGCCGCCGGTCCCGAGGATGCTGAACACCGGGAAGTAGGCGGCGCGGGCCACCCCGATGTTGGCGTTCGCCGCCGCGACGCGCCGTTCAGCCGCCGCGACGTCGGGGCGCCGCTCGAGCAGCTGGGAAGGCAGCCCCGGGTCGACGACCGGCAGGGCCTGCAGGTGCTCGGAAGGGTGGGCCGGGAGGCTGAACGTGCTCGCCTCGCGACCGACCAGTACGGCGATCGCATGCTCCGTCTGCGCGCGGCGCAGGCGGGTGTCCTCGGCCTGGGTACGCGCCGATTCCAGCTGGGCCTGCGCCTGCTGGACGTCGGAGATCGGGGAGGCGCCTCCCTTGTAGAGGTTCTCGGTGAGTTTCAGGGCGTGGTCGTAGTCGGCGACCGTACGGTCTAGAAGCTGTTGCTCGACGTCCAGCCCGCGCAGCGTGAAGTAGTCCTGGGCCAGCTCGGCGTGGACGGCGAGGTCCATCGCGGCGACGTCGCCGGCCGAGGCCTGCTCACTGTAGCGCGCGTTCGCCACCGTGTTCCGGACGCGACCGAACAGGTCGAGCTCGTAGGAGAGGCTGCCGCCCACCGTGAACAGGTTGCCGGTGGCCGGCTTGGCCGGGTTGTAGCTGGGCGAGTTATACGAGACCCGCTCGCGGGTCGCACTCGCGTTGGCATCCAGGCTCGGGAAGTAGCTGGAGCGTGCGATGCGGGTCTGCGCACGCGCCTGCTCGAGCTGCGCGAGGGCGGCCTTTAGTGTCTGGTTGGCCTGCGTTGCCTGCGATTCGAGGTCGTCGAGCTCCGCGTCCGCGAACACCTTCCACCATTCCCCACGCGGCTGCGCGTCCGACGGCGTGGCGACCTTCCAGTCCGCCTCCTTGTACGCGCGCGCCGCGGCCTCGGTGGGCGGGCGCTCGTAGTGCGGCGCCAGCGAGCAGCCGCCCAGGGCGGCCGCCACGGCCATTGCGATCAGGGCACGCCTCATCCGGAGTGCCCGGTGCCACCGCCGGCTGCCGCCTTGCCCTGTGCAGGAGGCGTCGGTGCGATCCGCACCTGCGCGCCGTCGATGATCGAGTCCGGCGGGTTGGCGACGAGCACGTCGTCCGCGGTGATCCCAGAGAGCACCTCAACCTCGGTGCCGAAGTCGCGGCCCTGGGTGATGGTGCGGAGGTGAACCCGGTGGTCCTGATCGAGCACCGCGACGTGCAGCCCGTCGGTCCGGAACAGCACCGTGTTCACCGGGATCCGCAGGCTCTGGTCGACGCCCTCGAGATTGAAGGACACCTGGGCATAGGAGCCGGGCAGCAGCTCGCCGCTCGCGTTGTCGATCTGCAGCTCGACCTGCAGCGTCCGTGAATTCGCATCCAGTGCGCGGGAGGAGTTTGCGACGACCGCCTCGTAGTGCTTGCCCGGATGGTCGGCGAATACCATGCCTGCGGTCTGTCCGGTGTGGATGGCAGATGCGTACGGCTGCGGCACGGATACGTAGATCCGCAGCCGGTGCAGGTCGGCGACCCGGAAAAGTGCGTTGCCGGCGGACTGGCCGGCGTTGATGAGCGCCCCCACGTCGGTATTGCGCTGGGTGACCACCCCGTCGAAGGGTGCGAGCACCCGCTTGAAGGACTCGAGCTCCTGGAGCCGGGCTACGTTGGCCTGTGCCGACTGCTGGGCCGCCTTCTTGGCCGCCGCGTCGCCGGCCCGCTGGTCGGCGTCCTGCTGCGAGACCGACTCGGTAGAAAGCAACCCCTGCCAGCGGACGTTGGTCGTGCGGGCGAGCTCGTAGTTGGCTTGCGCGGTGGCGAGGTCCGCCTGCGCCTGGCGCAGCTCCTGGTCCACCTCCGGAGTCTCGATCTCCGCCAGCAGCTGGCCCTTTTTTACCGGCGTGCCGATGTCGGTATGCCAGACCTTCAGGTACCCGTTGGTGCGGGCGTAGATCGGGGCCTCGTAGAACGCCTGCACGCTCCCGGGCAGGACCAGCAGGTCCTTGCCGGGGCCGGCGTGGGGCTTGGTGGTAGTTACCGTCGCGATCGCCGCCTGCGCGGCGGCACCCTCCAGCGACATGCGGGCGCTCAGTCGCGCCACGATTCCCCAGGCCGCGACGATCAGGGCGACGGCCGCAATGACCAGGACATACCGGCGCGTCCGCGGGTCCGCGGCGGGCGGGTTAGCTAGCGGCTCGGACATCACTCTGGCTCCGGCGGGAATGAATCATGGAGAACACCGTAGGTACGAAGAACAGCGTTGCCACCGTGGCGAAAATCAGGCCGCCGATCACGGCGCGGCCGAGCGGGGCGTTTTGCTCGCCGCCGTCGCCCAGGCCAAGGGCCATGGGCACCATGCCGATGATCATCGCGAGCGCGGTCATGAGCACCGGGCGGAAGCGGGTGAAGCCCGCCTGCTGTGCCGCGTGCGCAGCATCGTCTCCCGCATTCATGCGCTCACGCGCGAAGCTGATGACCAGCACGCTGTTCGCTGTGGCGACACCCATGCACATGATCGCGCCGGTGAGGGCCGGCACGCTAACCGGGGTGTGCGTCAGGAACAGCATCCAGACGATCCCGGCGAGGGCGGCCGGCAGCGCGGTGATGATGATGAAGGGATCGAGCCAGGACTGGAAGTTCACCACGATGAGCAGGTAGACCAGGATGATCGCCCCGGCAAGGCCGATGAGGAGGCCGAAGAACGAGTCGCCCATCGTCTTGATCTGCCCACGCACCGTCACCTTTGAGCCGCGCGCGAGGTCGTGCTTGGTATCGGCGACGATCTTGTTGATCTCGCCGGAGATAAAGCCCAGGTCCTCGCCGTCGGCCGTGCCGTAGATGTCGATCACTGGCGTCGCGTCATAGTGGCTGACGACCGCCGGCGTCATCGTACGGTGGAAGCTCGCCAGGTTCGCGAGCATCTGCGGGCTGCGCCCGGCCGGCCCGGTCACCGGGGTCGTGGTGAGGTCGGTGAGCGAGGCCAGCCGGAACTGCGGGGTCTGTGCCACCACGGGGTACTGGGTCCCGGTCTTCGGATCGATCCAGAATGACAGCAGGTTCTGACCACTGCCCGAGAGCGACGTCAGCAGGTCCGAGGCGACATCCGTCTCGGTGAGACCCAGCAGCGCCGCCTTGGAGCGATCGACGTTGACATTCAGGGTGGGATAGTCGAAGGCCTGCTGGATGCGCAGGTCCGCGACGCCGGGAATCTTGTGCAGGCGCGCCATGAGCTCGTTAGCGAACTTGCGGTTGGCGTCGACGTTGAAGCCCGCGACCTGGATGTCGAGTGGCGCGGGCAGGCCGAAGTTCAGGATCTGGCTCACGATATCGGCCGGCAGGAACGCGAAGGTGGTCGAGGGGTAGAGCTCGTTCAGCCGAGTCCGGAGCTTGCGCACGTAGTCCTGGGTGGGATGATGGTCTTCCTGGAGGTTGACCAGGATGTCGGCGTCCCCGGACCCGACGGGGGCGGAACTTGAGTAGGCCGTGTTGATCCCGCTGTAGGGCACGCCGATGTTGTCGACGATGGTCGCGATCTCCTGCGAAGGGATCACCTGGCGGATCGTGGCCTCGATGTGATCACACAGGGCCGCCGTCTCGTCGATGCGCGCGCCGGTGTAGGCCCGCACGTGCAGTTTGATCTGACCGGCATCGACTGCCGGGAAGAAGTCCTGTCCGAGCCCCGGCAGGAACCTGCCAAAGGGGAAGGCGAGGAGCGCGGTCAGCGCCATCGCCCCGAGAAATGGACCGGCGAACCTGGGTCCCGCCTTCAGGGCACGCTCGAGCAGGTCATGATAGCCGTGGCGGAAGCGCTCGAAGCGCAGCTCGAAGCCGTGCTGCACGCGCTGGAAGAAGCCCGTGGCCTTCAGGTGCTTGTCCGGGTCGTGCTTGTCGAGCCAGTAGTGCGCCAGGGTCGGCACCAGGGTTCGCGACAGCACGTAAGAGGCCAGCATCGCGAACACAACCGCCTCGGCGAGGGGCACGAAGAGGTACCGTGCGATCCCGGCCAGCATGAACATCGGTATGAATACGATGCAGATGGCCAGCGTCGATACGAATGCGGGGACGGCGATCTCGTGAGCGCCGTTCAGGATCGCCTCCTCGACCGACTCACCCTTCTCAAGGTGGTAATTGATGTTCTCGATGGTGACCGTCGCGTCATCCACGAGGATACCCACGGCGAGTGCCAGCCCGCCGAGGGTCATGATGTTGATCGTCTCCCCGAGCGCCGAAAGGCAGATGATTGAGGCCAGGATCGACAGCGGAATGGAGATCGCGATAATCAGCGTGCTGCGCCAGCTCCCCAGGAACAGGAGGATCATTAGCGCAGTGAGCGCCGCGGCAATAATTGCCTCCCGTACGACGCCCGAGATGGCGCCGCGCACGAATACCGACTGGTCGCCGACCAGGTCGATCTTGAAGCCCTCCGGCAGCTGGTTCAGGACACCGGGGATGCGCGCCTTGATTTCCTTGATGATGTCCAGGGTGGAGGCACTGCCGGTCTTCAGTACGCTCATCAGGACGCCCCGGCGGCCGTCGCGCCGCACCACGTTGGTCTGCGGGGGGTAGCCATCACGGACGTTGGCAACATCGCGCACGTAGATCACGGTGCCGTTGCGCGTCGTCACCGGCATGTCGTTGAGCTCGGCGACGGTGCGCGGATTTGAGTTGACCGAGACGAAGTACTCGCGGTCGCCGATCTTCTGCGTGCCGGCCGGCAGGATCGAGTTCTGCGCGCCGATCGCGTTGGTGACATCGTTCCCCGAGAGCCCCTGGGCCCGCAGCGCGTCGGGGTTGAGGTCGACCTGCACCTGCCGCTGCAGGCCGCCATAGGGGTAGGGCATCGAGGCGCCCGGGACGGTCGCGAGCGCGGTACGCAGGATGCTGTTGCCGAGGTCGAACAGCTGCGCTTCCGAGAGCGTCTCGCTGGAGAGCGCGAGCTGCAGGATCGGGACCGAGGAGGCGTTGTAGGCCAGGATGAACGGCGGGGTGGTGCCCGGCGGGGCCTGGCGCAGCCCGGTCTGGGAGACGCCCGTGATCTGGGCGAACGAGAGCTCCTCGTTGACGTTCGGCTGGAAGAAGTACTTGACCACCGACGTGCCGCTCAGGGACTGCGACTCGGTGTGCTCGACATCATTGACCGTGGTCTGGGCGGTGCGCTCGCTGGCGAGCACCAGGCGCGTGGCCATCTCCTCCGGTGACAGGCCGGTGTACTTCCAGATGGCCGCGACCACCGGGATGCGGATGTCGGGGAAGATGTCAGTCGGGGTGCGCAGGATCGAGAACACGCCGAGCAGCGTGATCAGGATGGCCAGCACGAGAAAGGTGTAGGGGCGCCGTAGCGCCAGCTTGACGATCCACATTTGACTGCCAAAGCTACCTCAGGCCCCCAAGGTCACGATTTCGCCGGCACGGCACACGGTTACAGGTGAAATCGGCCCCGCAAGCAGCCCGCGACACGGGAGGCCGAAATTGCCCCGGTGCCACGGGATGTTCCGGGCAGGGGCAATAGTGGGAACAGCGTCTTTGTCAGTAGACCGCTTCGACGTTTACCGCCACGCGGTAGCCCGCCCCACGCTCGGTGATGATGATCTTGGGTTCGGTCGGGTTTTCCTCGATCTTGCGACGCAGCCGCAGGATCTGCACGTCGATGGCCCGGTCGTAAACCTCGTTGTCATAGCGGCGGCTCATCTCGATCAGCTGGTCGCGCGTGACGATGCGGTTGCCGGTCGAGAGCAGCGCGGCCAGCAGGTTGAACTCCCCGTTGCTCAGCACCACCTCGGTGCCGCTGCTGGAGGTGAGTCGGCGCGTCCGCAGGTTCAGTTCCCAGCCCGGGATGCGGTAGGCACGGCACACGCGCGCGCCGCGGCTGTCGGGTGCGACCTGCGTGCGGCGCAGGACCGTGCGCATGCGCGCCAGAAGCTCCCGCGGACTGAACGGCTTGGTGAGATAGTCGTCCGCGCCAAGTTCCAGGCCCATCACCCGGTCAGCTTCCTCGGCGCGGCCCGTGAGGATGATGACCGGTATCTGCGACTCGCTGCGCAGTTGTCGCAGGATGTTCATCCCGTCCTCGCCCCGCAGGCGCAGGTCCAGCAGCACCAGGTCCACGACGCCGGCGCGGAGAACGCCCAAAAGCTCCGGGCCGCTGGCGGCCCCGGTGACCCTGAAATCGTGCTCGGACAGGTAGTCGGTGACCAGCTGGCGCACCGCCGGGTCGTCATCCACCACGAGCACGTGCGGGACGGGCAGCGTCGTCATGGGGTGGCCTCGTGAAGCGCGTGCTGGTCGTCGAGCGTGATAGTCTCCACCGCGACCTCATCCGCGAATGGCTCGAGGAGGGCGGAGTCGAGGCTGTTTATGGCGACGCGGCACAACAGACTCCGGCACAGATCGATGCGGTACTGGTTGACGTTTCGTGTCAGCAGCAGGCTCATGCGATTCTTGGACAGTGGCGCCGTGCGTATCCGCGCGCGGCAATCGTGCTCGCCTCGGGCCGGTTCTCGGCGGGCGACATGGCCAATGATGCCATGGCCGCGCGCCTGGGCGTGACGCGAATCCTTGCCAAGCCCTTCACACGCGCCGATCTATGGTCAGCCCTGGGAATCTCCCCGCTTCCGGTAACCGACGAGGCTCCAAGAGCCTAGTCGCGGCAGGCGCAGCACCCGGGCGCCCGGCCCTGCGCCTGCGGCTCATCCTCGTGGTGGTCGCCGTGTGCGCGGCCGTATGGCTGTCGGCGCTCTACGATATCCTGCGCGAGCGCAACGCGACCCTCGCTGCGGCGGGACGCCAGTACGACAACGTCGCCGGCGCGTTGGCCGAGCAGGCAGCGCGGGCGCTGCAGGCAACCGACCTGATCCTGAAGCAGGCCGAGACTCTCGACCCGGATCGTCCGGGGGCGCCGGCGGATCGCGCCGCGCTGGCCGAGCTGCTCAGGCGCTACATGAGCGGCGTGCCCCAGGTACGCAACCTGTTCCTGTTTGACCCGGCCCGCGAGCTGCATGTCAGCAGCGCCACCTCGCCGAAGTGGAATACGGACCTGAGCGACCGCTCGTACTACCGCGCACAGCTCGAGGACCCATCGCTCGGGTTATTCGTCAGCGAGCCGTTCGTGAGCCGCGTGACCGGTGACCCGACCTTCGTCCTGTCGCGCCGGCTTCCGGGGACGGGATTCCAGGGAATCGCCGGCGCGGCGGTTGACGTCGCGTACATCCGGCGTTTCTACCATGCCATCGACCTCGGCGAGGGCAGCGTGGTCGAGCTCCTGCGCCAGGATGGCATCCCGCTCGTGAGCCGCGGGCACGACGACGTCGCTACGGACGCGGCTCCCGGCGCAGCCTTGCTGCGCAAGCTCGGTGGGCGCGAAGCGGCGCACATCGAGTACGACGATGCATCCGGAACCCGCATGCAGGGCAGCCTGCGGCGCGTGGACGGCTATCCGGCCATTGTCGTCGTGGGCCGCAGCCAGAGCGCCATTCTCAGGGAATGGAGGGAAAACGCCTGGACCAACGTCATGCGCACGTTCGTCATCACCGCGCTCGCGACGCTCCTGCTCGTGGCATTCCTGCGCCAGCTCCGCCGGCACGAGGAGGTCACGACGCAGCTGCATCAGTCCCAGAAACTCGAGGCTCTCGGCACCCTGGCCGGAGGCATCGCGCACGATTTCAACAACGTGCTGGGGGCGATCCTGGGCTATGGCGAGCTCGCCATCGAGCACACCGCGCCCGGAACCTCGCAGCGGCGTTATCTGGACAACATCGTGCTGGCCGCCAACCGCGCCCGCGACCTCGTGGCGCGGATCCTCGCCTTCAGCCGCCCCGGGGTCGGTGCATCCGCGCCGCTGGTGCTGCAGCGGGTTCTCGATGACGTCCGCAACCTCAGTGCAGCATCACTCCCCACCGGGGTGACGGTAACCGTGCGCGCACCGCAGGCACCCCTCATCGTGGCCGGGGACATGGGCCAGCTGCACCAAATGTTCGCGAACCTGGTCACCAATGCGGTGCAGGCGGTCGGAGAATCCGGGCACATAACGCTTGTCGCGTCCGCCGTGGCAGTCGAGACCGAGCGTGCCTGCACCGTCGGGCGGCTCGCGGCGGGCAACTATGCGCGGGTCGACGTGGCCGACACCGGAGTGGGCATGTCGGCGACCCAGGTCGAGCGCATCTTCGATCCGTTTTTCACCACCAAGCCGGTAGGTGAGGGGACCGGTCTCGGGCTATCCCTGGTTCACGGGATAGTCCTCGATCACGGTGCTGCGCTCGAGGTGGACAGCCACCCCGGCAGCGGCACCACCTTCAGCGTGTTCCTGCCGCTGGTCAGTGGAACACCGGCCGCCGAGCCTCCACCGGCGGATGCCCCGGTGGGGCACGGGGAGACGATCCTGGTCGTCGATGACGAGGAGAGCCTGGTGCATCTGGCCGAGGAGGTACTCGCGGGCCTGGGTTACGAGCCCGTGGGCTGCGTCGGTGCGGCCGCAGGCCTGCGCGTGTTCCGCAGCGATCCGCGGCGTTTTGATGCCGTGATCAGCGACGCCATCATGCCGGACATGCAGGGAACGGAGCTTCTCGGGGAACTGCGGCGGCTGCGGCCGGACCTTCCGGCGTTGCTCGTCAGTGGCTACGGGGGACCGGACCTGCAGGCGCAGGCGGCAGCCGTCGGGGTCACGACGATCCTGGCGAAGCCGCTGCGGGCGGCGGAGCTTGCCGCGGCCCTGCATCGGCTTCTTGCGGCACGGACATCCGCGGTGGCGGCGCCGTAGACGGGGAGCTCGCGATCCACCCCGGGCGCGCGGGTTCGCGCGCCCGGGGGTTTCGCTCATGGAAAGATCAGTTTCCGCGCTTCGCCGTGCGGGTGGCGCGGTTGGCATTCACCAGGCCGTACCCGGTGAAGTTGTTGAACTGCAGCTTCGGGAACGCCGTCACCACTCCGCTGAATACCTTGCCGTTGTCCATCGTGACGGTGATCTTCATGCCACGGAAGCGATCCGGATCTTCCTGCGTGCTGCCCTGGATGCCGGCAAACACCGACATGCCGAAGTCAAACGAGTCGCCGGGCTTGAATGCCCCGTTGGCGAAGGTCACCGTGAACTGCGTCTGGTCGGGGCTCGTGGCCCAGGTCATGTCCGAGATGGACACGCCCTGGCCGTTGCTGACGCTGAAGCGGTTGGGGTTCGCGCTCCAGGACAGGCCGGGCTTGGTGGTGTCGAACGTGATCGAGGCCACCGAGCGCTTCGCGCTGAAGCTCGGGTCAATCGCGAGGCTGAAGTTGCCCGTATAGCGCGTCCAGTCCTTGCTCGCTGCGAAGGCCACCGGTCCAGCAAACGCACCGGAGACCGAGCGGACGTTTGGCACCGGCAGGGGCGTCGCCGTCTGCTCGAGCACCTGGTACAGCGCCCGGGGGTTGAGGCTGCCCGAGCCACCTGCGGCCTGGAGCGTCAGGGCCGCGACCGCTGCCGCATCAGGCGCCGCCGCACTGGTGCCGAAGAAGTTCGGCCAGCCGGTGCCATCCGGATCGCTGCCGCCTGGCGGGAAGAAGGTCGTATCAACGCCGTCCGCTGCGGTCAGCTGGGGCACCTGGCGTACGTCTGGCGCCTTCAGGCGGTTACCCTGCGTGTCGAACAGGATGGTAACCGGGCCCGATGAGCTGAAATCCTCCGGGAAGCTCGGGATCGCGTAGTACGTCGCCGCCACCCCGATTCCGCCGCTGGCCGCTGCATGTCCGGCGATTGACGGGGCGTTCTGGCGCTCGCTGACCGCGAGAGTGTTCTCGGCGATGTACTTGAGGTGCTTCGCCGGGCCGCCGTTCATGCTGCCGATGAGGATCTGGTAGTCACCCACGTTGGCTCCGCCGACGATGTTTCCCGGCACCGGCAGGAGTTCGGCAAGCTCCAGCGCCGCATCCGTCTGGATGTTGTTGTCGAAGGTGTTGTACGTGGTCGGGGAAGTATTGGGATCGAGCCAGTTGCCATTGGCGTCGAAGATGTAGATGTTGTAGTCGGTCTGCACCTTGCCGAGGTAGAACGGCTCGTCCCACTGCAGGTCGATCACGGAGTCGCCGGCGACCGTGACGTGCTGCGTGATGCTTACCGGCCCGGTGCCATTGAAGTTGTGGAAGCTCTGCGGGCGCAGGGCTGGCGGGATCTGGTCGAGCTGCAGATTGCCGCCCCCGCTGGCCATCAGCTTCTCGGCCTTGGCAAAGGAAATCGGGCGGTAGTTGTCTTCCCAGGCTTCGAGACCGTTGTTGCCGGCGGAGGCGAAGTAAGCGCCGCCGCTCTGATTCACGATGTTGACGGCCTGCGCCAGGATGCCGTCCGAGAACATCGGCTCGTCGTAGTAATAAACGTCATCCACGATCACGTCGGCGCCGAACTTGGAGCGCAGCGCCAGGATGTTGTTGGCGAAGTCGATCTCGCTGGTAAACGCCGTGGCGAAGGCGAGCTGTGAGCCCGGGGCAATGTCATGCACCAGCTGCAGCATCGCGCGGCCTTCGTCTTCGCCGGAGCCCGAGGGCGCATCCTCGAGAACCGTGACGCCAGCAGCGGGGAGATCGCCGCTGGCTACGTCATCGGCGGCGTGGGTGGAGCAGACCGTGCACGCATCGAAGCTGTCCGACAGCGCGCCCAGTTTGATGCCGGTGCCGTCGTAGCCGTTCTGCTGGGCGAGGTCGGCTTTCTCAAGGGCCACGGCTTGGCTGGTGACCAAACCGACGTTGCGCATCGGGCGATGGATCGCCGCAAGCGATCCGATTCCGGAGATCGCGGCAGCCTCGTGAATCTTCGCGAGGGGCAGGTAGCCTTCCACAAGGTGCGGCATGATCTGGCTGCGCGCCTTCAAGCGAAAGCCGGCAGCGGCCAGCTTCGCCAGTACGGCATCGGCATCGGCGCCCGGCGCCAACCGGACGCGCACCATCGGATTACCGGTGCGATCGGCCAGGTGCAGCTTGAGGATTGCCGGCAGCTTGGTGCTGTTGCCGTCATAGGCAGCGGAAATCTCGCGCAGTCCCGAGCCCAGCGCTGCGGGCTCTGCTTGGGCATTGGAGACCGCGAGAAGGGAAAGTGCCGCGGACACAGCGGCGCTCACGTAACGATAGGTACGCATGTAAAGAGTTCTCCCCTGGTGCGCGCTGGTTGTTGCTAAATGTGCGCGCTTGTGGGCGGCAACGTAGGTTCTAGAGAGCCTCGGCGTCAAGTGTGTTCGCGCATGTCGGCGTTTCTGCCCGCGCGGGCGATTTTGCATAATCCCGTGGTACACGTGTAAAACCCAAGCATGTTCAAACGATTGAGCCGCGCGTTGCTCACCCGGCCTCCGGGTTGCCCCGGTCTGCAACCGGAGCGTAAGCCGAACCGTCAGTGCCTGTTGCTGTTGGGCCTGGGACTCTTTCTATACGTGTGCGCGCTCCCGGCGCAGGAGAAACCGGACGCGGCTGCGGCCGCCATGGATGCGCGCCTCGACCAGCTCTTCGGGGAGCATGCGTCTTATCACGTGTTCCTCGCGGAGCTGCAGGCGGCCGTCGCCGCCGACGAACGACCGCGAGTGGCGGGGCTCGTGCAGTTTCCGTTGCGAACCCGGATCGACGGGCGCGTCGTGCGACTGCATACCCAGGAGGAGTTTCTCTCTCACTACGACGCGCTCCTGCCGCCGGCCACGCGCGCGCGGCTTGCCGCGCAGACCTATGCGGGCCTGTTCGCCAACAGCCAAGGAGCCATGGTCGGCGACGGGCAGATCTGGTTTGCCGCCGTGTGCTCAGAGCGCGGATGCGGGTCAAAGCGCGTGCGGATCATCGCCTTCAACCCGTGAATGGTGTTGGGGCGGGCTCCGGAGTACGCTTCGCGCCGAGGAGGAACCGATCCATGTCCAAAGTGATCTTCAGAACTGCCGTACTCGCGCTGCTTGCGGCCGGCATTGCCGGCTGTGCAACCACGACCTTCACGTCCACCTGGCGGGACCCGGCTACACCGCCGATCAATCCAGTGGGCAAGACCGTCTGTGCGGTTTTCGTCGCACGCGACGAGAGCAAGCGCCGCGCGGGCGAGGACCAGCTCGCCGCCGACCTGACTGCACACGGTGCCAAGGGCATCGCGGCCTACACGATTCTCCCCGATGCCATGCGGGGCGACGGTGAGGCCGCGCGAGCGGCCTTCCGCGCTGCCGGCTGCAACGGGGCCGTGACCATGCGTGTCGTGGGCAAGGACAAGGAGCTCAACTACACGCCGGGAATGGTGATGCCCGGTCCCTACCGCGGCTTCGGGCCCTACTGGGGGTACGGCTGGGGTGCGGCATATTCGCCCGGCTACCTGAGCACCGACACCATCATCTCGGTGGAGACGCTCGTGTACTCGCTGGCACAGGACAAGCTCCTATGGGCCAGTACCAGCCGTACGACGAATCCGGGGAACCTGGATAAGCTCGTGAATGAAGTAGCCGTTGCGACGGCAAAAGAGATGCAGAAGCAGGGCCTCCTGGCTGCCCAGCCCTGAAATTCGTCCCAGCAGCGTCCGGGCCGGGGCATCCCGGCCCGGACGCTTTGTGTCGACCTGAAATCAGGAATTCCGCGGACGCACGAGCTGACTCAGTGCGCTGCGTTCTCACGCCAGGCCCGGATACGGTCGCGCGCGTTCACCCGGATGTTGGTATAAAAGACGTTGTAGTCGAAGATGTGGTAGCTACCCACAAGCGTCAGCGCATCTGAGAATCCGCGCCGCCGCGCAAAGGGGATATCTATGCGAAGGTCCCCCCCGGAGCAAGTAGCACCCGTGAGGGCAACCACCGGCTCCTCAAGGTCCATACCCGGCCGAACGCCTGGGAGCGCACCTAGATTCAGGTCTGCGGCGGCAGAACCGCCCAGCGACCAGTTGAGCGGGTTGACGCAGAACATCGTACGCCCTGCAGCCCGTTGGTAGCCGGCCACCGTCCAGATGAGCCGCGTGTTCTCGCGCCCACGGTCACTGGCGCCGTCCTTCACCGTATTCCAGTCGATCAGGCACCCGGTTTGCGTCGCGGCGCGACAGATCGGCAGGCCGGTGCGCTCGATGTCGAGCGGGATCGCGTAGCCGATGGCGTAGGCAGCAACGAGCTGTTGCTGCAGCGGCTTGCCCGCGATCCGTTCCTGCAGGAGCCGCATCGCATGCAGCGATCCCTGACTGTGGCTCGCGATGATGAACGGGCGCCCATGGTTCTCATGGGCCAGGTAGTAGTCGAAGGCACGTCGCACGTCTGAGTAGGCGATTTCAAACGCCTGCGCCGAGGCAGCGTCGTCATTGCCAAAGAAGGCATGGAGGTGCGCCTGGCGGTAGTGGGGCGCATAGATGCGGCAGCAGCCATTGAAGACACTGGCCTGGGAGCGCAGCACCCCGCGGTCGATCTGGGTGCTGGTCGACCCGGGCTCGTCGTAGCGCGCGTTGGGTGCGCTTCCGGTCAGGTAAGTCGTCGGATGGATGAAAAAGACGTCGACCCTCTCAGCGGCCGGCAGACTGGCATCGATGAGACCGGGCGCGATCGCATCGGCACCGCTCGGGCGTCCGGGCCACGCAGCCCACGTATCCGGCTGCGCATAGTCAGGCGCCGGTGGCACCGGATCTGCCGCTGCCGCCGAGGCCAGCCCGAGCACCGCGAGCACCCCAAGCGTCCACTGGCGCAACGCCGGCACCGCATACGTAGGGTTCTCCATGCCCGCTTCAACGCCCGGCCCATCCCGAGCGTTGACAACCCTGCTTACCGTCCCGACGGCGCCTTACTTCACCTGCCGGTCCTTGGTTTCCGGCAGGAACAGTAGTCCGATTACGAACGTCATCAGCGCCACAATGATCGGGTAACGCAGCCCGTAGTAGATATCGCCCGTCATTGCCACCAGGGCGAAGGCAATCGCCGGGACGAATCCACCGAACCAGCCGTTCCCCAGGTGGTATGGCAGCGACATGGACGTATAGCGGATCCGCGCAGGGAAGAGCTCGATGAGCCAGGCCGCGATCGGTCCGTACACCATCGTGACGTAGAGCACCAGGATGAACAGCAGCAGCCACACCATGGGCCAGTTGGCGGCCTCCGGGTCTGCCTTAGCCGGGTACCCGGCGTCCTTCAATGCCGCGCCCAGCTCCTTGGTGAACTTTTCCGAGGCGGCCTTGAAGTCCGCCGCGGGCATAGAGGTTCCGTCCACCGAGTCGACCGTGGCACTGGTCCCGATGTGAATCTGCGCCACGGCGCCAACGGTTGCCGGCTCGTTGCGATAGGGAACGCCGGCCTTGGAGAGTGCCGCCTTGGCAACGTCACAGGACTGCAGGTACTTCTTCTTTCCGACGGGGTCGAACTGGAAGGTGCACGCGCCGGGGTCAGCCACGATGCTGACAGGCGCGGTGGCTGCAGCACGCTCCAGGGCCGGATTGGCGTAGTGAGTGATGGCCTTGAATATGGGCACGTACGTGACGGCAGCCAGGAGACAGCCGGTCAGGACCACGGTCTTGCGGCCGATCTTGTCCGAGAGGATCCCGAAGACGACGAAGAACAGCGTCGCCGCCGCCAGCGCCGCGGCCATGAGCAGGTTTGCGGTGTACGCGTCGACTTTCAGTATCTGCGTCAGGTAGAAGAGGGCGTAGAACTGCCCGCAGTACCACACTACCGCCTGGCCGGCGGTGGCACCCAGAAGCGCCAGGATGATCAGGCGCAGGTTGGCCCAGTTCCCCAGCGACTCGCGGATCGGGGCCTTGGAGCTCGTGCCCGAGGCCTTCATCTCCATGAATACCGGGGACTCTGCCAGCCGCATGCGGATGTACACCGAGACCGCGAGCAGGACGATGGAGACCAGGAATGGCACACGCCAGCCCCAGGTCTCGAAGTCCGCACCGAGGGACTTGCGGCAGACCAAGATCACGATGAGGCTGAGGAAGAGACCGAGCGTTGCCGTGGTCTGGATCCAGCTCGTATACCGACCGCGCCGTCCGGGCGGCGCGTGCTCGCCGACGTAGGTCGCCGCACCGCCGTACTCACCTCCGAGGGCGAGACCCTGCAGCAGGCGCAGGGCGATCAGCGCCACTGGTGCGATCACACCGGCCGTCGCGTAGCTCGGCAGGACGCCCACCAGGGCCGTGGAAAAGCCCATGATCACGATCGTGATGAGAAACGTGTGTTTGCGCCCCATGAGGTCGCCGAGGCGCCCGAATAACAGCGCGCCGAAGGGGCGGACGAAGAACCCGGCCGCGAAGGCCAGCAGGGCAAAGATGAAGCCGGTCGTCTCGTTGACACCGGAGAAGAACTGCTTGGTGATGATCGGCGCCAGCGAACCGTAGAGATAGAAGTCGTACCACTCGAAGACCGTGCCCAGGCTGGACGCGAAGATCACCTGGCGGTGCGCCTTGTCGATTCCGGTACCGTCAGCAGGCAGAGCGTTGGTGGCCACAGCAGAGCTCCTTACGGATCAAAAAGGATGTGGGGTCGCGCGCGCGTGTCGTTTTGGATTTTAGGCGGGCACCGCACCTGTATTTCACAGGTGTTACGAAGTATTCCACAGCGCGGACCAGCCACGGAAGGCCGTCGGCTGTCACAAAACCGTCATGAAGCCCCTGCGGCTCCCTCGGTCTCGGTCGCGTCGGGGACAAACCGGCCCTGGGCATCGAGTTCCGCGAACACTCCGCCAAGGCGAACCAGTTCCTCGTATCGGCCCTTTTCAACCAGTTTCCCGTCCTTGAGAACGAGGATGGCATCTGCGCTGCGCACCGTGGAGAGGCGGTGGGCGATCACGAACGTCGTGCGGCCCTTAACGAGCGCACTCAGTGCCCGCTGCACGCGGGCCTCGGTGGCGTTGTCGAGTGCGCTCGTGGCCTCATCCAGGATCAGTATCGGCGCGTCCTTGAGCATCGCGCGTGCGATCGAAAGGCGCTGGCGCTCGCCTCCCGACAGCGACTTTCCGTGCTCGGCGACGAGCGCGAAATAGCCGCCGGGCTTGATGGTCACGAACTGATGCGCCTCGGCGGCACGCGCGGCCGCCTCAAGCTCAGCATCGCTGGCATCGGGCTTGCCGACGCGCAGATTCTCGGCAATGGAGCGATAGAGTAGGCCGGGGTTCTGGAACACGACCGCGATGTGCGCCCGCAGGGACGTGAGGCTCACGGTGCGGATGTCGGTCCCGTCGATGGTGATGCGCCCCTTCGTAGGATCGTAGGCGCGGTAGAGGAGGGACAGGGCGGTGGTCTTCCCGGCGCCCGTGGGACCGACGAAGGCGACCGTACTGCCGGCCGGCACCTCGAAGTCCAGGTCACGCAGGACCGGGTGTGCCGGGTCGTAGCCGAAAGAGACGCCTTCGAAGCGCACCTCCCCGCGAACGTCGGTCAAGGCGGGAGCGTTGGGTAAGTCGCGCAGCTGATTCTGCGTATCCAGGATCGCAAAGAAGTTGGCAAGCGCCGGGGCCTGGAAGAACATCTCGGAAATGAACCCGGCGAGCTGTTCCATCCTGCCGATCATCATCATAGCGAAGCCGACGAAGCTCACGATCGCACCGACGGTGATTTCGCCCCCCTGATGAAGGTGAACGCCGAGTGCAAAGAGCCCGATGACCGTGAGCGTACTCGCGGCGCGGTTGGCTACCGATACCCATGCCCAGCCGCGCAGCACCGGGTACTGGGCCTTCAATACCTGTGCCGCGAGTTCACGCAACGCCTTCACTTCGGTGACAACGCGCGAGAAGCTCTGCACCACCATGACGTTGCCGAACACGTCCCCGGTGCGCTCGGCCATCTCCTGGTTGAGCTCCTCGACGCGACTCTGCGCTTTACCCGTCCGGCTCACCACGAAGGTATTGATCAGCACGAAGGTAAGCATCAGGACCATCATCAGGACGGCCAGCTTCCAGTTGATGCGCAGCGCGGCGGGCACCATCACGATCAGCGCGATCACGGTGCTCAAGTGGCTGCGGAAGAAGGCTAGCCACACGGTAAACAGGTTCCCGGCGCCGGCATGCAGGGTGCGTAGCAGCCGGCCGGTGTGTTGCTGGTCGTGGAACGCGAGGGGAAGGGCGAGGGCGTGCTCGAAGAAGTCCACGACCGCCGCCAGCTGCCGCCGGTGGGCGAGCCGGTCAGAATACAGGGCCACCAACACATTTGCGGCCACTCCGAAGAACCCGACTCCGGTCCACCAGGCGATGTAGGACCAGGGGTTCCCGGAGCCCTGGGACGCGAGCGAGTCGACCACGCGACCGAACAGCCAGGGCTCGAGCAGGAAGACTCCGGCGATCGCGATATTCGCAACGGCGAGGGCTATGGCGAGCCACTTTTCCGGGCGCAGCAGCGCGAGCACGCGCAGGTAGACTCTAAGAAGCGTCATGGTCGGTTCAGCGGGTCTCTCTCGACGCGGACCCACTGACGATAGAGAATCCGTCTCCTATCGTCATCTGTCCGCGAGACATCCGCATGGCAGGTCCCGCGAATCTCATGGCCTTTGCCGCCGCGAGCTTCGTGCTGGCAATCATTCCCGGCCCGGCCGTCGTATTCCTGACGACGCAGACCCTTGCGCACGGGCGACGAGCGGGCCTGGCGTCGGTCGCCGGCGTCACCGTCGGTAACCTCGGCAACGCCGCGCTGGCCGGTTGCGGGCTGGCACTGATCCTCGCAGCCTCTGCAACCGCATTTACTGTGGTGAGGCTCGGTGGCGCCGCGTACTTGATCTGGCTCGGCCTGAGAGCCCTCATGCAGGCGCCGCGGAGCACGGATGCGGCACAGAGCGCGCCAGGCAGCCGCCGGATGTTTCGGGACGCCCTGTTCGTCGCGCTCCTGAATCCAAAGACTGCCTTGTTCTTTGCTGCGCTGTTACCGCAGTTCGTCGACCCGCGCAGCGAGCACCCGCTGGTCGCAAACCTCATGCTAAGCGCTGTCTTCGTGGGAATCGCACTCTGTACCGACACGATCTACGTGCTCACGGCGGCGAGCCTCCGCAAGGCGCTAGGCCGACATCGCTGGTCTGTGCAGCTTGGTCGCTACGTCAGCGCAGGGACCTTCTTTGCCCTGGGCCTCTACGCAGCGTCCGGTGGCAGGGCAGCTGGTAAATAAGTGGATTGGCCGGACCTCCTCAAAGCGTCATTTTCCCAATCCATCTAGTATTGAACATAATATACATTATGCGAAGTAGACTCTAGCCCGAGACGCACAGCGAATCGAGTCGATTGGGCATTTTCCAACCCTCACTTCCCTTCGCACTTCCGCCGCCTACTGCAGGTCTCGTGGAATGTCTTCGTGCCAGGAGCGCGTCCGCACCAGCTTTCCGTCCCTCAGCAGCTCGCGCGTGTAGTCGTAGTGCCACGTCGTGGCATCGCCGGACTGGCTCAATCGTCCGCGATAGGTGAGCGTCCGGTCGACAAGCCTTTCGATGGTCTCGGCTTCCCCCGTGGCCGCAGCAGCTTCAGGGTGGGCGTCGTCGACTTGGTAGCGCAGTGTCTCCGTATGCTCGTACGTGCCCCACGGGAAGCGGATGGCCGCCTTGCCGATCCAGCTCATGGTGCTGCGGCCGGTGATCTCGTCCCGCTCCAGGGTCCAGCTGCCTGGCCAGGCGTAGTCCCCCGTTGTCGACGTGCCATCCGGAGTTTCGACAGGTGCCGCCGCAGCGAAGACCGGCGGCTCGGCGCCTGTGAGGGGCACCACGGGCAGCGTCAGCGCAGAGCCGTCCGTGCCACCGAGCCGCAAGCTGGTTGTCATCGCATACGGGGTCGGCCAGAACATCGGCCACAGCGCGTTCGAGACCGAGACGCGGATCCGGTGTCCCCGCTCCCAGACCCACGAACTCAGGTAGAGGTCGACTCTGAAGTTGTATTCGCGGCCGGGCGTGAGGGGTTCCGGATGCGCGGCCGAATCGCGCTGCGCACCGCTGAATCCATGGCCCGTTATAGCGGTCGTCTGCCCGTCGGGCGCGACGTCTTCAAGACGCACGAACCAGTTGGCGAGCGGTGCGCTCGCCGAGGCGCGCAGGGTCACCTGCGCACGTCCCAGCATGGCGACCGGATCCTCAAGCGGCGCGCTGTCGTACGTCAGACTGAATGCATCCGCGGGTCGCTGGTCACTGAGGAGCTCTCCCCACCACAGTCCCGCCACGGGGCCCGCGGAAGGCACGTAGCGCAACTGGTCGGTCGCTACCGGTGCAGGTGACTCTGTGAGCACGTGGTTCGCAGCCAGGTACCAGCGCTTCAGCTGCATCCCCTTGGGAGGCCAGTTCTCCGCCCGCCATTCGCCGGGCACCACCTGTGCCTCGCTGCCGGGCGGGTGCCCGTGCTGTTGGTAGAACACCGCGCGCGGCTCCCGATCAATACCGTTGTCGATGCCCTTCAGCCAGTGATCGAACCAACGAACGGCCTGGTCGCGCCATTCGACCTGTGGCCCGTACATGCTCAGATTCGGCCACGCATGGTTCCATGGCCCGACCCAGGCATGCACCGGTGCCGGCACCCGCTCGAGCATGCGCACGATGCTGTCGCGGTAGCCGTCCTGGTAGCCGCCGATGAGGAAGCAAGGGATGTGGATGTTCTCGAGGCCGCGCACCGGCTGGTGCCAGAATTCGCCGTCACGCTGGTGATGCAGGAATGCCAGAGACCACGGCACCGAGTCCATGCGCCGCTCCAGCATCGCCTCGTCGAGCGGAAACTCCGGCGCGCCGCTCCGGCCCTGATCGAGGTCCGTCTGGATCTGGTACTCATCGAAATGCATGATGCCGTCGATGTAGTGGGTGTCCTCGGTGAACAGCGCTTCGGTTGCGTCCACCGCCAGGATCGCCTTGAGCGCCGGCGGCCCGCGCATCGCCATCTGGATCGCGTTGAAGCCACCCCAGGAGATCCCGAGCATCCCCACCGCGCCGTTTGACCATCGCTGACGGGCCAGCCAGGCGATCACGCGTTCGCCATCCTCCTGCTCCTGCTGCGAATACTCACGCGGAGGCACCCTGCCCTCGCTGTTGCCGAACCCGCGAATGTCGACGCGCACGCCAACGTAGCCGTGGCGGGCGAAGTACGCCTGGTGGCTGAAGTCCTCCATCAGCTGATCATCGTCCTTGCGGTACGGGAGGTACTCCAGCAGCGCCGGCAGGCGCTCTCCGGGCTTGAGGTCGGCGGGCATGTAGAGCGTCGCCGCAAGCTTGACGCCATCGGGCATCGGGATCGGGGTGTACACGAGGTTCACACCGCGGTCGGCGGCCAGAGAGGCGCCCGCCTGCGCCGCCAGAAGCAGCAGCACCGTACGCGCGAATAGCTTCATCAGGCACCCCATTCGACGTTCAGTCGCCGGGAGTATACGTAGGAATTGAACAATCGCTCAGCAACAGTGGTGCGGCGTCCCCCGGCTGCGCCTCAGGGGCGCACCTAGGAGTGCCAGACGACCCGTCGGGCGCAATGGGGCGCCCCACGCTTTTTGGGAAGTAAACTCCTGATCTCGTGCACGACCAGATGGCCTGTAAACAACCTGCACGGTCAACGAAAAGTACGTGAGCTGGCGCGCGCGAATCCTTTGGGCAGCAGGGTCTGCAATCAGCGTATACGGGGTGCTTGGACTTCTACAAAGCCCCGGTTGGTCGGTTCATGACCTCAAGTTCTGGCTTGCAGGGCCGGCTATTTTTGTAGTCGCGCTGCTGGTGCAGCATCGAGTCGATTGATTGATGCAGGTTCTATGTGACGTTGCGGGAACCAGTCGAATTCGAGCATCGCGCATCGTTGATATCGTCCCAGAGCCTTCGGAGGGAACACACCATGGCGAAGCTTGTGTACGGACTCAACCAGTCCCTGGACGGCTATGTCGACCACACCAAATTCGGCCCGACTCCGGCACTGTTTCGCCACTTCGTTGAGCAGGTGCGCGGCCTGACCGGAATGATCTACGGACGAGGCATCTACGAAGTCATGCGCTACTGGGATGATAACGGCAACGTCCATACCGCCGACGAGATCGACTTCGCCACCGCATGGCGCAGCAAACCAAAATGGGTCGCATCGCGTTCACTGAAGTCGCTCGGCCCGAACGCGACGCTCCTGGGCAACGACCTGAAGGCCGCGGTTACCGCGCTTAAGGAAGGGCGAGACGGGGAAATTGATGTGGCGGGGCCCCGCCTGGCTCACAGTCTTACCGAGCTTGGTTTGATCGACGAGTACCGCATCTACCTGCACCCGGTCGTGGTTGGCGGGGGCAACCCCTACTTCGGCGGGCCTCGCCCGCCGCTGCGCCTCGTGTCCACCGAGCGCTTTCCGGGCGATGTCCTCCAACTGACCTACGTTCCTGCGTAGCTCGCCGTCGCGTCAGCGCTCGTGAATCCTCACGAATAGACCTGCGCCAGGTATGTGCAGCCGTCCACCAGGAGGATAACCAAGCCGGGAATCCACGAGGCCCTTTGGAGACGGTGACTCCGTGCGGCATCCACCATGACGAAAGTCAGCACCGTGAGCATCATGAGTCCCAGGACAATGATCTCGACGTGGTCATGGCGGAAGTAAGCAACCAGGCGGCCATAGGCCGGCGGCAGCAATGCCACCATCGCCATGGTCATCAGCCGCCGGTGAACAGCCGGAGTCGGTCGGTAGCGCCACGCGGTGACCACCAGCGCGCCAAATAGCAGCAGGCTCAATCCGTCGAACGCGACAAAGAGAAGCGCCAGACCCCGCAGCGTTGCTTCCGGGTCGACGAGACGTGCCCTCACAACGATGGTCACCATGCCGACCGCGACGACCACGAACGCAAGCCACGCGCCCAATTGACCGAACGAGCGGTGCAAGTCGAGGCGGTCGCGTGCAATGGCCGCTACCTGGGCAATGAAAAGCGCCACCCAGGCGCTCATGACGATCCCGTGCACCCATGCAGTCAGAATCAGCGGGCGACTGCCGAGCCACGCGCGCAGATAGAAGTTCTTGGCGAATCCCACCAGGATGACCGCGACCAGCAGGATGAACAGGGCGGTCGCGATACGGGAGTCGGTGCGCTCACCCACCGTTTGAGGCCGCTGCTGGATCATTGGTTGTTGTGGCGCATTGGACCGATGCGCAGTCTAATCGCAGTGCCGCCGGCCAGGGTGGCCTCCATGCAGAAACCCAACGAGGCAACATGAGAAAAGTCGCTTTGGTCACCGGTGCCACGCGTGGCATCGGTAAGGCATGCGCCCTGAGCCTTGCCCGGGCAGGCTTCGACATTGCGGTCACGGGTCGCACACTCAAGGAGGGCCAGGGGAAAGTCCCGTCCGCCAGCGCCAAGGACCCAAGGGAACTGCCGGTTCCGGGCAGCATCGAGACCACGGTGGCGGCGGTGCGGGAACTGGGCCGCGAGGCTCTCGGCGTGCCGCTCGACATTCTCTCGCGCGCTTCCATCGACCAGGCCCTCGCGGGCGTCCTGGCCGCCTGGGGCCGCATCGATGTCCTGGTGAACAATGCCATCTACCAGGGTCCCGGTCTCATGTACGGACTCGACGAATTCACCCAGGAACAGCTCGACGGCGCCCTCCTCGGCATCTTCGTCAACCAGGTCTACCTCACGCGCCGCGTGCTGCCGGGCATGATCGCCCAGGGCGGTGGCACGGTGGTGTGCATCGGCTCCGTGGCCGCACTCGGGCCACCCCCGGTGCCGCCCTCGAAGGGCGGCTGGGGTTTCCTCTACGGGGCCAGCAAGGCCGCGTTCCACCGACTGGCCGAGTACGTCCACCTTGAACACAAGGACGACGGCATCCGCAGCTTCCTCGTCGAACCGCAGATGACGGTGACCGATACGATGGCGACCGTCTTCGGCGAGAAGATCCGCGGCCTGGTTGCCAAGGGACAGGCATTCACCCCCGAGGTCACGGGGGACGTGGTAGCGTGGCTCGCCGTGCATCCGGAGGCCTCGACCTACGCGGGCAGACTGGTCAGTACGCCCACCTTATATAAGGATCTCGGACTCGGCTGAGCACCCCCCCGGCAACAAGCGCTTGCGGAGACCCCGACATGAACCCGAATACTCCCCGTGCACCGGATCCCTGCCTCACGCGGCGTGGCCTCCTGGGGTCGGCCCTCGGCCTGTCCGTCATGAGCCTGCTGGGCAGCCCGGTCCTCCTGGCGCAGGCGGCCGCATCGGTCGCGTTCACCAAGGACCAGCGCGACCAGATGACACCGGACGAGGTGCTCGAGATGCTGCGCGCCGGCAACGAGCGCTTCCGGGCCGGCAAGATGCACCCGCACAACTACCTCGCCCAGAAGCAGCAGACCGCGAGCGGGCAGTACCCTGCCGCAGCGATCCTGAGCTGCATCGATTCGCGCGCGCCGGCGGAGATCCTCCTGGATACCCGCATCGGGGATACCTTCAACGCGCGTATCGCCGGCAATGTCGTGAACGACGACGTGCTCGGCAGCCTGGAGTTCGCCTGCGCAGCCGCAGGTGCCAGGGTCATCCTCGTCATGGGGCATACGGCGTGCGGTGCCGTGAAGGGCGCGATCGACAACGTGGAACTCGGACACCTGACCGGACTGCTGGAGAAGATCAAGCCGGCAGTGGCCGCGACGACCTACAGCGGTGAGCGGAGCGGCAAGAACGCCGAGTTCGTTGATGCCGTGGCTCGCACCCACGTGCAGCAGACCGTGGAGGCGATTCGCAAGCACAGCGCCGTGCTTGCACCGCTCGCCGAACAGGGAAAGATCAAGATCGTCGGCTCGATGTACCACCTCAGGGGTGGGCGCGTGGAATTCCTGGCCTAGTTGAGTGAAGTGCCGCGCCCTCACGGCGCGGCGCCATCCTCCGGAGACGTAACCCGACGGCGCCGCGAGTGCTCTCGTCCGGCGCGGGAGCGGACGCACTACGCGCCCAGTCGGTCCTGCGCGCACGCTCAATTGGAATCGTTTCAGGCAATCGTCCGTTGCCCGTCATCCGAATGCCGGTATCATCCCCGCGCAGAAGCACTCCGTTTCTGCATGCATGACCTGAAGAACGGACGTCAACTTCATGAAATTCATTGTGCTTGCGCTGCTCGCCGCCACTTCCATGCTGTGGTTGCTGCCGACGCGGGCCGATGCGACCCAGATCACCAACGGGTCGAGCAACGCCTGCATCAATGTCCCCTGGCATGGCAGCCCGGTCCAGGGCACGCCCGTGCACGTAAAGCAGTGCGACCCGTGGCGCAACCAGCAGTGGAGGATCAACCAGGGCCAGGTGACCGGGGTCGGCGGCTTCTGCCTCGACGTCGAGGGCGGCAAGCCGGTCGACGGTTCGCGGGTGGTCTACGAACCCTGCAACCAGAGCCCCAGTCAGAGCTGGCGCATCGCGCAGGGGCGGTTCGTGGGGATCGGTGGCAAGTGCCTCGATATCAAGGGCGGCGTCCCGGACGACGGCGCCTTCCTGATCGTCTCAACCTGCTCGAGCGTTTCGAGCCAGCAGTGGACGGTCCACTGACCGGGGCAGGCTCAGCGCCGGTACGCGAGGTTGCTCACGTAGTGCACTTCCACCAGCGCCTTGTCGCAGAGGAACTTCTGCTCAGTCGGCACCGGGAAGGTGCTGAATCCGTGGACGTAGCTTAAGGGCTGTGTGCGCACGTGGTAGGTGGTCGCGATCCGCTCGGCGGTCTCGTCTGCCGAGCGGTCGTCACGAACCAGGACCCAGCCTTCCTGGTTGTTTCCCGACTTAGTTCCGATGACCTTGGCAGGATTCGGGCACATCACGGCATGGTGGTGCGCGCAGCCCCCGAGCGTGACTGCCCCGATCGCCATGAGCGCTCGTCCGATCGTTCCCTTGGAGACCATGAGCCCGGTCCTGCGCCACCAGTTGAGTCTCCATCTTGGTCCGGGAGCGGCGCTCCGTCTGCAAGGCGCCGCCGTTTATGCGGGCGCGGTCACACTCCGGGTGGAGATCATCGAGGACTCGGGCCCGCTGCCCATGCGCCGTCCCAGCGGTCCCGGCGCGCGACCTCGGCCACCGGCTTGCGCGCGAGCGGACCATAGCGCCCGAGGGGGTAGCCGATCGGCATCATCGCGAAGGTGTGGACATCCTCGGGGATCCCGAGCAGATCCTTCAGCTCGCGCTCCAGCCGGATGTGATTCGTGGTGATCGTCGTGCCGAGCCCGAGGGCGCGGCAGGCCAGGATGATGTTCTGCACGGCAGGGTAGATGCTCGCGCCACGGATCTGCTGCATGTAGCGCTGTTCTTCCTCGAATCCCGCCTGGAACTGCGGCGGCAGGTCCTCGCGCCTCGGCAGGCGCGGGGCCGACTGGCAGGGAATGAGGATCACCGGCGCATCGCGCATGTGATCCCAGAGGTAAGCCCCCGAGCCCATCATCCGCTGGAACTGCTCCTCGGTCATGTGCGGGGGGCGGCCGCGCGCCGCGTACATGGCGGAGGCGATGTCGGAAGCCCGCCGGTAGATGTCGCCGAGCCCGGCACGGGTCGCCGGATCGCGCACCACGATGAATATCCAGTTCTGGGCATTGCCGGCCGAAGGCGCGCGGATGGCTGCATCCAGGACGCGCTCGATGAGGTCCTCGGGGACCGGGTCGGGCTTCAGCTTGCGCAGCGCTCGCGCGGTGTAGATCGCCTCGAAGACACCCAGTTCGCTCATGGTCCCCTCGCTTCAAGCACGCGTGAGCGCACGACGATAGCAGGCACTACCGGCTTCGACAGGGCGCGTTGTATGGCGCCGGCGATGCTGCTGAAATGGAGAGGCACTTCCCCGGTGGTTTCCAGGAGTCCCCCCTGCATGCGCTCGATCCCCCTCCTCCTGTTGGCTGTTCTTGTGGCAGTGCTCAGCGGCTGCCCAGTCAATGCGGTGCGCACGAACGGTCCTCAGGCGCGCACGGTTCAGGGCGGCACCCGGACGCAGGTGGCGTACTTCTACAACCTCACCGACAACTGCCAGCCCGAGGGCGTGCCGCAGGTCACGGTGACCCGGGCGCCGGCCAACGGCACGGTCACGATTGGCGCCGGGAACGACCTGCCCCAGTACCCATCCGACAATCCCCGCGCGGTGTGCAACCAGGCGCCCGTGCCGACCTCGCAGGTCTACTACGAATCCAATGGCGGTTTCCGCGGCGCCGACAGCTTCGCGATCCAGGTGCAGTTCTCCGGCACCTTCACCCAGACCTACACCTACGAGCTGACGGTCAACTGACTCCGGTGGCGCGCAGTCCCGGGGGATTACAGTTCGGTCGCACCGCTGGGCGGCGGCGTCTTCGGCGGCGCCGTGATGATCGCCGGCGGAGTCATTCCCACGCACGAGGCGCTCACGAGGTCACCCTCGCTGGCATAGACGGTGGCGATCTGGAGCGCCTTGGGGATGGCGTCCTTGCAGGCGGACTCGTCCTTGAACAGGTACGTATCCACGAACGTGACCTCCAGCGACTTCGGTGCGTAGAAGTAAACGTGCATGACCGCGGTGTTACCGAGCGTACGGGGTTCCTTCGGGGACGGGTCCTCCTCAGCAAACGCCGGGTTGAGGAGGCTCAGGCCGAGAACCAGTAACACGAGCTTCATGAGTACCTCGTTCGGGTGCCTGCGGGCATCGGTGGGCATCCACGACGGTCATCCCACCGGGCGCGGTCAGCGCAGGGGCTTAAGCGACGAGGCTAGTCCGGCCGTTACCAGGAGTGAAGCAGATCGCTCCTCATTTCTCGTCAGAGGATCGCAACTCGCGTTCCCGCCTCCCGCACCGGCAGCTGCGGCGCGCTCAAGGTCCGGCTTCAGCATGATTGGCCGCGAGACGCTGCGCAGCGCCACGCACCCCACCCGGCGGGCCACACGCGCGTTCTGACCCTGCGGGGAAGTGCCGCAGGCGGGCAGCACGCGATGTGGCCGGGACCACCGCGCCCGCAAGCTCGGGTTCAGGAGCCGGTGCCCCCACCTCAGCCAGGGCGCGAACTCGCCGCACCTTTTGGGGTGGGGACCGGGCGACCCCGCGTCCCCCTGCCCGGCCGGCCGCTACCGTCCCTCGGCGCGCAGGCCCGCCTGCCGGACCGATCGGGAGCGTCCGGTCCCTGAGGACTCCCGGAAATCGGCTCTGGTCCAGGTCCCGGTGGGGCGTTATGTGCAGCCGCGGCGACCGTCTGTAGCTGCCGAGGGGCCGCCGGTCGGACCGGCCCCCGGCTGTGACGCAGTACCACTTCCACAGGTTTTCACCTCCAGTACATTGCCGCGCCATGAAGCGGCAAAACGGATTCACGTTGACCGAGCTGATGGTGACGATCGCGATCGTCGCGATCCTGCTGGGCATCGGCGTGCCCTCCTTCAAGTACGTCACGTACTCCTACCGGATGAGCTCGGAGATCAACGGCCTGCTCGGTGACCTGCAGTTCGCGCGCGCGGAGGCCCTGAAGGAGGGCAGCGGGGTCACCGTGTGCGCCTCCAACGATGGCGCCACCTGCGCCGGCGGGACGAGCTGGGCGGGCGGCTGGATCGTGTTCTCGGACCTGAACTCCAACCACGTCGTGGACGGGACGGACCGCGTGCTCAAGGTCCAGACCGCGTTCGCGGGCAATACGCCCGACACCCTTGCCGCGAGCACCAACATCAACTGGCTGACCTTCAACCGCGAGGGCTTCGCGACGTCCGCGGCGGGGTTCAATCCCTCGACCATGATCCTCAAGGCGCCGAATGATGCGACCAAGACCTACGAACGGTGCCTCGTGATCACGGCGGTGGGCCTGCTCACCAGCCAGAACCACGTGGCCAATCCCGTGACCTGCAACTGAATACACCCATGGCAAAAAAGCGCCGTCATAGCGGATTCAGCCTCGTTGAGGTCATGGTCGCCGTGGTCGTGATCTGCATCGGGCTCCTGGGCATCGCGAAGATGCAGGCCATGTCGGTCGCGGCGACCAACATGTCCCGGCAGCGCTCGCTCGCGGCCATGCAGGCGGCGAGCATCGCCTCGGCCATGCACTCGAACCGCCAGTACTGGAACAACGTCCTGCCCGGATTCCAGGTGAGCATCAGCGGCACGCTGACCGCGCCCACGGTCGTCGTCGCCGGGGACCCCAGCACCGTCCTGCAGGGCCAGATCGTCGCGGACGTCGCCGCGCAGGGGGCGTGCGTCTCCTCCTCCTCGACCGCCACGCTGCCGACGTGCACGCCGCCGCAGCTCGCCGCCTACGACCTGGCACGCTGGTGGGTCCAGTCGGTGGGCAACCAGCTGCCGAACCCGACCGCGCAGGTTACCTGTCCCGGTGCGCCGGTCGGTAACGCTGCGCCGATGAGCTGCACGGTCCAGATCCAGTGGACGGAAAAGACGGTGGCCATCAACTCGACGCTCGCGGGGAACGAGGAACAGAACGCCGGCACCGCGGCGGCCGAGATCCCCACCTTCACCCTGTACGTCGAGCCATGAGCCCCCGCATGAACACCGCGATGCCCCGCCGCGCTGCGGCCGGTTTCACGATCGTCGAACTGATGGTGACGATCGCACTGGCGCTATTCCTGATCGGCGGCCTCCTGACCATCATCCAGAACGTGCGCCAGGCCAACATCAACCAGCAGGCGCTCGCCCAGCTGCAGGACGAGCAGCGCTTTGCGCTCACCGTCATGACCGACTCGATCCAGTCGGCCGGCTATTTCTCCGATCCGGTCAACTACACGGTCGCCAACTTCCCGGTGGCCGCGGCCTCTAACCCCATTGCGACCAACTTCGGGTCGGGCTGGCCCTTCACCGGCTTCCACACCGTCGGGGCCGCCGATGGCGTCGCCCAGGACTCCATCGCGACGCGCTTCTACACGAACCAGTACGCCGGCCCGGTGTTGTGCAACGGCACCGACACGGCGCAACAGCCGTTGACCGCACTGCCCACGCTCAACCAGGTCCAGTTCGGGATCGACAACGTCAACCAGCAGCTGTGGTGCATGGTGAACAACAACAACGTGAAGATCCCCCTGGTCAACGGGGTGAAGGCCATGGCGGTCTACTACGGCGTCAAGCGCGACAGTACGACCGCAGACTACAACATCGACACCTACGTGACCTGGGACCACATCAACCAGGGCAGCGCTGCCGAGATGAGCAGCATCAGCGCGGTGCGCATCGTGCTCACGTTCGTCAACCCGCTGGCCAACCAGGCCGGTCAGCCCCCCACGATCACCACGGAGCGGGTGATCGAGGTCATGGGGCGCGCGGGGCCGCACACATGAGTACCGCAATGAGACTTCCCCGCCGCGAGCGCGGCATCGCCCTGGTCACCAGCATGCTGCTTTTGGTGATCATCACGATCCTCGCCGTGAGCATGTTCCGCACCTTCGGGACTCAGGAGCGCATCGCGGGCAACGTGCGCGAGAAGGAGCGCGCCCTGCACGCGGCCACCAGCGCCCAGCAGTACGCGGAGTGGTGGCTCATCTACGGCAACAACGCGGCAACCGGCGCCATCCCGTGCGCGCAGACCATCGTCGCCACCTCGACCGAGGGCCAGATCTGCAACCAGCCGCCGATCACCGCCTTCGGCGGTGGGTCCGCCGCCGCCGGGTACGCGCAGCTGGTCGCGCCCAACCCGGCCTGGCCGATCCAGGTAACTTTCCAGCCCCAGAACATGGTTCTGATCGGCGCCGCCGTTCCGGCCGGCAACACCAATCCCCCTTACTTCGCCTATCCCGGCTTCTGGATCTACGACGCCGGGATCGCCGCCGATGGCGCCGGCGAGGCCTACCAGATCGATGCCTACGGCTATGGCGGCTCGCAGGGCGCGCTGGCCGTGGTGGAGAGCACTTACGAGGTCCAGCAGGGCGTCGTTAACCGAGGTTCCCTATGATCACTCGCAACACCCTTCTCAAGGTCCTGGGCGCGCTCGTGGCGTGCGCGGCGCCACTGGCTGCACAGGCGCAGTCGGCCGTCGCCGAGGACTTCACCAAGACCTCCACGACCAACTCGTGGTACTTCTTCAACGGCGCGTGCCTCACCGCGGGCACCCTCGCCGGCTCGGAGCCCTCCGGGGGCACCGGCGGCCAGATCCCCGGCTGCACGACGATCGCATCCAGCTACTACAACATCACCTCCGGTGAGGTGCTGGTCGGTGGCTACAACGGCAGCTTCCCCGACCCGTCGGGCAACGGCGCGCTGCGCTTCACCAACGGGTCGCCCTACGGCTACCACGAGAACGGCGGCATCGTCTCGACCGCCCCGTTCCCGACCGGCCAGGGCGTGTCGATCACCTTCAAGACCGTGACCTACCTCGGCAACAAGGGCGGCAGTGGCGGTGACGGTGCCGACGGCATCAGCTTCTTCCTCATGGACGCAAGCAAGCTCAACACCTCCACCATCACCGGCCAGGCGAGCGGCGACGGCAACGGCCTCGGCGCCTGGGGTGGCAGCCTCGGTTACAGCTGCTCCAACTCGAACAGTCCCTACAACGGCCTGAACGGCGGCTACCTGGGGCTCGGCATCGACGAGTACGGCAACTTCCTCAACGGCACCGCGAACACGCTGAACGAGACGGGCACCACCATCAACGGGGGCGACAACACGGCCTCCGGCGGTGGCTACAAGCCCGGGCGCGTGGGCCTGCGCGGCGCCGGCAGCATCAACTGGAACGCCCTGACGGCGGCCTACGGCAACAATCCGAGCAATACGGCGGCACCCTACTACCCTGCCTCGCTGTCCAGTTCCTGCGTGAACAGCGGCGGTACCTGGAATGCGAGCACCGGTGGCTGCATGTCCTGCGGCACCGGCACCTACAATTCCACCAGCAACCTGTGCGTGACCACCAACTGCTCGAGCGGCACCTACAACGCCACCACGCAGATGTGCATGGGCTGCACCAACAGCGGCACCTATAACCTCGCCACGAACACCTGCACGTCCACCAGCTGCGCTACCGGCACCTACAACGCCAGCCAAGGCGCGTGCGAGAGCTGCTCGACCGGCACCTACGACTCGAGCCTCAACAAGTGCCAGGTGTGCCCGTCCGGGTATACCTACCAGCCGAGCACGGTGAACTGCAAGAAGGGCACGACGACCAAGTCCCTCACCAGCTCCAACAACCCGACGTCGAGCTCTCCGCTGACCTCGACCGTGACCTCGATCGCGCCGAATTCGTCCACGCCCTCCTCCGGGGCGCCCGACTCGATCTACGCGGTGAAGCAGACCTGCTCCACGGGCAACCTGTGGAACTACGCGACCATCTCGGTGCCGAGCAATGCCGGCCCCGCCGCGCTCACCAATACCTACAACACCGCCGGTCTCCTGGACTACGGCGCGCTGCCGCTGGGCTACACGGTGCTGCCGTCCGGCACGCAGATCGCCAATGAGACCACCACCACCCGTGGCGGCGCGACGCCGATTTACTACCAGCTGAAGATCACCCAGAACGGGCTCCTCAGCCTCTCGTACGCCGTGTGCCCGTCGACCGGCTGCGGCGCCTGGAACCAGGTGCTCACCAAGCAGAACATCACGACCGCCAACGGCCCGCTGCCGGCGAACTTCCTGTTCGGCTTCGCGGGCTCCACCGGCGGCAGCTCGAACATCCATGAGATCCTGTGCTTCCGCGCCGACCCTGCCACCTCGGCGGCAAGCTCCGCCGGTGCCAGCGAGAAGCAGTCGGCCAAGCTCGAGACCGGTGTGCAGGCCTACTTCGCCTTCTACAACCCCAGCAGCGGCTGGACCGGTCGCGTGACGGCCAGCAGCCTGGGCTTCGACCAGTACGGCAACGTCACCATCGCCTCGGTCCCGAACTGGGATGCCTCCTGCGTGCTCACCGGAGTGCTGGCCGCGAGCACCTGCTCCACGACCGGCGTGTCGGGACTCACCCTGCCCGAGGCGCCCAACAGCCCCGGCACCGCCGGCTCGCGCCAGATCATCACCTGGAGCGGCACCGCCGGCATCCCGTTCCAGTACAACAGCCTGAGCGTCGCGCAGCAGGCGGCAATCGACCTGGGGGACAGCACCCCCTACCCGAGCGGCTACTCCGCGGCCGACCGCGTGAACTTCCTGCGCGGCGATCGCACCAACGAGATCAACAGCTCCGGGGCGGGCGAGTTCCGCCGCCGCGAGAGCGTGCTCGCCGACATCGTCGACTCGAGCCCGACCTGGGTAGGCGCCCCCGGTGCCCCGTATGCGACGAACTGGACCGATCGCATCCACACCAGCTCGGTGATGGCCGAGAACGGCTCGACGGTGCAGACCTATGCCAACTACATGGCGGCGCAGCTGAACCGCACCCAGGTCGTGTACGTCGGCGCCAACGACGGCATGCTGCACGCCTTCCGCAGCGGCACCTACAACTCGAGCCTCGGCAACTGCGCCACGACCCCGAGCGCCAGCTGCTTCACCAACAACGACGGCCTGGAGGTGCTGGCCTACGTGCCGGGTGCCACGATCGCGGGGACCTCCTCGCAGCTGATCCACCCCGACACCACGAACTCGGCCAACGTGCCGATCGATTTCGCCAACCCGCAATACGGCCATAACTACTTCGTCAACGCCACCCCGGGTGCCGCAGACCTCTTCTACGGCGGGCAGTGGCATTCCTGGCTGGTAGGCGGCCTGGGCGCGGGCGGCGCGGCGATCTACGCGCTGGACGTCACCAACCCGGCGAACTTCGCCGAGTCCAACGCGGCGAGCCTAGTGATGGGCGAGTGGAACAACTCCACCATCACCTGTGCCAACGTCAGCAACTGCGGCACCAGCCTCGGAAATACCTACGGCACGCCGCTGATCCGCCGCCTGCATGACGGTCGCTGGGCGATCATCTTCGGCAACGGCCTCGGCAGCAGCACCGGCGACGGCGGCATCTTCGTGATGACGCTCGACCCGACCACCGGCGCGAAGAACGCCATCACCTACTACCTGAGCACGCACACCGGGACGGCCGCGAGCCCGAACGGCATCGAGTTCGTGACCTCCGCGGATCTGGACGGGGACCACGTGACTGACTACGTCTACGCCGGTGACATCAAGGGCAACGTCTGGCGCTTCGACCTCACCGACACCAACGAGGGCAACTGGATGGTCTCCCCGGGGCCGCTGTTCAGCACCGGCGGCCAGCCGATCACCACCCAGCTGGTGGTGGCCTCCGGCTCCCCGACTCCCGGCACGCAGCAGCAGCTGATGGTGCTGTTCGGCACCGGCCAGAAGGTCGGCTTCAGCAACGCCAGCGCCTCTACCTATGCGAGCGGCACCCAGACGCTCTACGGGGTATGGGACTGGAACCTGAGCGCCACCGACGGCGGCCGCCTCGGCCCCGGCACCGGCAATCCGGCGGGCTGGGACGGGCTGTCGACGTCCGCGCAGTACTCCGCGCTCACGCGCGCGGCCGCGGGCCTCACCACGCTCACCATCTCCAAGCTGGTGCAGCAGGTGGTGACGGTCAACTCGAGCACGCAGAACCGCGACCTGGCCACCAACGCCACGCCGTGCTGGAACGGGGGTTGCACCTGGTCCTCGGCCCGCCAGTTCGGCTGGTACCTGAACCTCCCCGGAAGCCAGGAGCAGGTCGTGTACAGCCCGGAACTGGTGGCGCAGGCCTTCACGGTGAACACCATCGTGCCGGCGAACAATTCCCCGGCCTCGTGCACCAACAACAGCGACACCGGTTTCACCTACGTGATCAACGCCATGACCGGCGGTGCCTTCACCCAGGTGTTCCTGCCGCCGAGCGAGGCGGCTAACCCGGCGGTCGCCGCGCAGGCCGCCTACCAGGATGCCCACGCGATCGGCATGCAGACCAACGCGACCGGCAGCTCGTTCATCACCAGCAACGCCTCCGGCACCCAGTACCTGGTCTACGAGACCAACCAGGTCGAGACGGGCGGCAACGGCACGAACAACAATATCCAGGGCGGCACGCTCGGCCTTAACCTGCCGCCGAATACGCTCGGGCGCCGCCTGAGCTGGATCGAGCTGCGCTAACGGCGCAAACGAGAGGAATGACCATGGCACGGCAAGTACCCGCCCGCTCCAGGGGCTTCACGCTGATCGAGCTCATGGTCGTGGTGGTGATCGCCACGATCCTGATCTCGATCGCGGTCCCGAGCTACATGTCGCAGATCCAGCGCGGGCGCCGCGTGCAGGCGAAGACCGCACTCCTGGACCTCGCCGGGCGAGAGGAGCGCTTCATGAGCACGGCGCAGACCGGCTCGAACTACACCGACGTGCCGGGTAACCTCGGGTACGCGGCCTGGGGCCAGACGATCGGCGACGGCTACTACACGGTGACCGTGTGCGCGGTCGGCCCCAACATGTCCGCCAACTGCCCGCCGAGCAACCAGGCCGCCCCGGGGTTCGTCGTGACCGCCACCGCGGCCGGGACCCAGACCAAGGACACGCAATGCCAGGTGTTCCAGATCGACAATACCGGCACCCAGTGGGCTTTCGACGCCAACAATAACCCGAACACCACGCTTTGCTGGAATAACTGATAGATTTCAATAGCTTATTACGTTTCTATAAATTCGGTTCTAGATTTCGGGCGGGGCAGACCCCCTTCGCCCGGTCCGGCAGGGCTTCACATAAGGCGCGTGCAGTTGTCATAGAGTCTGAGCTATATTTCGTTTGCAGCCGCTTGAGCGGCCTTGAAATTGCCGGACCGGAATAACAAGAACAGCGACGCCGCCTTTCAGCGCAGGCTCGAACCGGACGAACCTAAGCACGGCGCCAACCTTGAGGATGTAGTGATGAGCACTACCTGGGAACAACTCGAAGGCGCGGCCCTCGCCGTCACCCGCAGCGGCTCCATCAAGGACCGCCTCGTGGATGCGTTCCGCAACCACATCGCGCAGGTCGAGACCGACGAACTGCCCGAGGCGCTGCGCGTGCAGTTCAAGGCCTGTCACGAGACCCTCACGCGCGAGCGCCCGATGCCGGGCGAGGACGCGGTCCGGGCCACGGTGCGCAAGATGTCCAACGTGCAGGCCGACGAAGTCGCCGCCAGCCTCGTGCGCCTCTACGGGGCGTACGTGCGCGAGACGACGCGCATCGAGCCGCAGCCGAACGTCGTGGTGACCCCCGATGTGGTGGCGGCACCGAAGCCGCGCCAGAAGAAGGTGCCGCGCGTCATCTCGCTCTACGGGCACGACGCCTGAGGATCCCGTGCGCGGCACGCGGTGCCGCGTACCACCCCTTGAGCCTCAGTCGAGCTTGAACTCGATCGTGTCCCAGCGCCCGGTCTTCTCCTGGCGGGCGTGCTCGCGGATCGAATCCACCAGCGCGCGCTCGTCCCACTGCACCACGTCGGTCGCAAGCTCCAGGATCGCCTTGGGCGGCTCCTTGGCGATGCCGAAGGGCTTCATGAGGATCACCGGCTTCTTGCTCGCCTGGGCGTAGAGCAGCTGGAAGGTGAGCAGGTCCTTTTGCGTGTCGTAGAGGCCCGGCAGCGCGATCACCGCTTCCGCCGGCGCGATCTGCCGGCGCAGGTCCTCGCGCAGCGCTTCGCGATCCCCGGTCACCGGCTTATCGGGCGTGCTGTAGTTCTTGTAGAAGAAGTTCCGCGCGCTCTCCAGGTACTCGAACACGCGCAGGTAGTCATCGCTCATCTCCCAGGTGTGGGTGATGAAGAGGCGGATCGGATTGGCCTGCGACATGGGCGGAAGTCTCGCACAACGGCCGAGCCTTAGGAACTTGGGGTTACAGTCGCTTGCGGGCGGCGCCATCCTGCGACAGGCCGCGTCCGGCGCTGCGCCACACGGCCGCCGCGCGCACGCTAGAATGACCGCCTCGTTCACGAACCTAAGGCCTGAAAGGCCCGCACGGTGCGACTGCTCGTCTACAACATCCGCTACGCGACCGGGACCGGCCCCGCCTTCCACCTGCCGGTGCCGGGCGCGGGCTACCTGCGCAACAACCGCAAGGTGCTGCACGGTATCACCGAGTTCATCCGTGCCGAGCACCCGGACGTGGTAGGCCTCATCGAGGTCGACACCGGCTCGATCCGCACCGGCAAGCTCAACCAGGCCGACCACATCGCCCGCGAGCTCGGGCACTACTCGACCTACCAGACCAAGTACGGGGCCGACTCGATCAACCAGTTCATGCCCATCGTGCGCAAGCAGGGCAACGCGTTCCTGTCGGCCCCGACCGTGCACGGCGAGCGCTTCCACTACTTCGACACCGGCATCAAGCGGCTGATCATCGAGCTCGAGCTGGAGAACGTGTGCGTGTTCCTGGTGCACCTGTCGGTGAAGTTCCGCCACCGCCAGTACCAGCTGCGCTCGCTCCACGACCTGATCCGCCAGGCGCACAAGCCGGTCATCGTCGCGGGAGACTTCAACACCTTCTGGGGCACGCACGAGATCTACCTCTTCATGCGCGCCACGGGGCTCTCCAGCGCCAACACCGCGGGCCTGCCCTCCTTCCCGGCCCGCCAGCCACGCATCGAGCTGGACTTCGTGCTCGCGAGCGAGGAGATCCACATCAAGGACTTCCGCATCCCCGACGTGCGCTTCTCCGACCACCGGCCGCTGGTGTGCGACTTCGAAGTGCTGAGCGGGGCCACGAGCGGCCGCGCCTCGGCCGCCTGATCTACACGCCACAGGGGCGAACCCCATGACCGACACCACCGCCGCGAGCTGGACGCTCACCCGCGAGCCCGACGGCATCGCCTGGCTCACCCTCGACAAGCCCAACACCTCGGCCAACGTGCTCTCGGCCCCGGTGCTCACCGAGCTCGATGCCCTCCTGACCGAGGTCAGCCGGCAGCCCCCGAAGGGGCTGGTGCTGATCTCGGGCAAGAAGAGCGGCTTCATCGCCGGCGCCGACATCCGCGAATTCACCCAGCTCACCGATGAGAACCAGGGCTACGGCCTCATCCGCCGGGGCCAGCAGGTGTTCGACCGCCTCGAGGCGCTGCCCTTCCCCACGGTCGCGGCGATCCACGGCTTCGCCCTCGGCGGGGGACTGGAGACCGCGCTCGCCTGCCGCTACCGCATCGGCGTGGACGACGACAAGCTGTCCCTCGGCCTGCCGGAAGTGCAGCTCGGGCTGCACCCGGGATTCGGGGGGACGGTGCGCACCGTGCGCCTCATCGGCGTACGCCCGGCGATGGAGATGATGCTCGCCGGCAAGCCGGTGCGCGGCGAGAAGGCGCTGCGCCTGGGGCTCATCGACCGGCTGGTGCCGGCGGAGAAGCTGCGCGAGGCCGCGCGCGAGCTGATCGCGAACCCCCCGCCCCCGCACCGCCCGCCCTTCAGCGAGCGCATCCTGAGCTACGGCCCGCTGCGGCCGCTGGTCAAGAACGCGCTCCTCGCCCAGGTCGTCAAGCGCGCCCCGAAGGCGCACTACCCCGCCCCCTACGCCATCATCGACCTGTGGGCGCGCTACGGCGCGCACGGCGCGGTCGCCTACGAGGGCGAGGCGCGCTCCATGGCGCACCTGTTCCTCACCGAGACGGCGCGCAACCTGATCCGGGTGTTTTTCCTCACCGACCGGCTGAAGGCCCAGGGCGGCAAGGCCGGCAAGGACCTGAAGCACGTGCACGTGGTGGGCGCCGGCGTCATGGGCGGGGACATCGCCGCCTGGTCGGCGCTGCGCGGCTTCACGGTGACCCTGCAGGACCGGGAGCTCAAGTTCATCGAGCCGGCCCTGAAGCGCGCCGCCGAGCTCTTCGAGAAGCGCATCCGCGACCCGCAGGAACGCGAGGCCGCCTCGGGGAGGCTCCGGGCCGACGTCGCAGGCGCCGGCGTACCCGAGGCGGACGTCCTGATCGAGGCCATCTTCGAGAACCTCGAGGCCAAGCAGGCGCTCTACGCGCAGGTCGAGCCGCAACTGAAGCCCGGAGCGCTGCTCGCGACCAACACCTCGAGCATCATGCTCGAGCCCCTGGCGGCGCGCCTTGCGAACCCGTCGCGCCTGGTGGGCCTGCACTTCTTCAACCCCGTCCCGCAGATGCCGCTGGTCGAGGTCGTGCACGCGCAGTCGACCGACCCGCAGGCCGTGCAGACCGCGACCGGCTTCGCGCGGCGCCTCGACAAGCTCCCGGTCGCCTGCCGCAGCGCCCCGGGCTTCATGGTGAACCGCGTGCTCGTCCCCTACATGTACGAGGCGATGCTCGCCGCCCAGGAGGGCGTGCCGCTGCCGCTCATCGACCGCGCCGCCGTCGAGTTCGGGATGCCCATGGGGCCGATCGAGCTGATCGACGTGGTGGGTCTCGACGTGGCCCAGCACGTGGGTGAGATCATCGCGCAGCAGCTGAACCGCCCCGTGACGCAGATCACACGGCTGTCGGAGCTGATCGCCGCCGGCAAGCTCGGTCGCAAGAGCGGCGAGGGCTTCTACCGCTGGGAGGACGGCAAGGCCGTGAAGCCCCCGGCAGCGGGCGGCGCCCCGGCAGACCTCACCGACCGGCTGATCCTGACGCTGGTCAACGAGTGCGTGGCGTGCCTGCGCGAGGGCGTCGTCGCCGATGCGGACCTCGCCGATGCCGCGGTGATCTTCGGGACCGGCTTTGCACCGTTCCGAGGCGGCCCGCTCACCTATGCGCGCAGCCGCGGTCCGGCCAGCTGCGTGACGCGCCTCACGGAACTGGCCGGCCGGTACGGTGAGCGCTTTAGACCCGATCCGGGCTGGAGCGCGCTGCACGGCGACGGAAAAGCGTGACCTACAGTCCGGCGCTCACGGAGCCCTGTGCTACCATCCGGCAGGACCGGGTAATACCGGCCTGATATTGTTGGTTTTTTCGATTGCTTACCGTCAAATCCGCGCACAGAGCCTAGGAAGACATGTCCGACGAGCAGGCCACGGTACAGGTGCTCAAATCGTTCGCGCCGCTCGATGGGATGAAGCGCGAAAACCTGACCGCGCTTGCGAAGAAAGTCAGCGTCAAGTCGCTCCAGGGCGGGCGAGCGCTCTTCAGCCAGGGCGACACCGACAAGCGCACCGTGTGGCTGGTGCGCGGGCGCGTCGAGGCGATGGAGGGCGAGAAGGTCGTCGCGAGCATCAAGGCCGGCACGCCCGAGGCCCGCAACCCGCTCTTCCCCACCCTGCCGCGCCGCGTGACCGTGCGCGCCATCGATGACGTGAGCTACCTGTCGATCGACAGCGACCTCCTGGACGTCATGATCACCTGGGACCAGACCGGCAGCTACGAGGTCGAGGAACTCCAGGCACAGCTGCAGAGCGCAGGCTCCGATGACTGGATGACGACGCTGCTGCAGACCAACGCGTTCCACCGCATCCCGCCCGCCAACATCCAGGCGATCTTCCAGCGCCTGCAGCGCATCCCCTGCCGTGCCGGGGAAGTGATCATCAAGCAGGGCGACGAGGGCGACTACTTCTACATCCTGGTGCAGGGCAAGTGCCTGGTGACGCGCGAGACCCCCCTGAGCCGCGAGGGCATCAAGCTCGCCGAGCTCAACGTCGGGGACACCTTCGGCGAGGAAGCCCTCATCGCCGAGGCCAAGCGCAACGCGACCGTCACCATGAGCACCGACGGGGTGGTGATGCGCCTGAACAAGCAGGACTTCCGCGAGCTCATGAACGAGCCGCTCCTGCAGTGGGTGAACCCCGACGGCGCGCGCAAGATCCTCGAGCGCGGCGGGCGCTGGCTCGACGTGCGCCTGCCGAGCGAGTACCAGAACCTCGCGGTCGAGGGGGCGCTGAACATCCCGCTGTACCTCATCCGCCTCAAGCTCTCGACGCTCGACCGCACCAAGCCATACCTGGTGTACTGCGACACCGGCCGGCGCAGCTCCGCCGCCGCCTACATCCTGGTGGAACGCGGCTTCGATGCCTACGTGCTCAAGGGCGGCCTCAGCAACGGTGCCGGCCTGCAGCTGACCCGCGGCGCGAACTCCACCAAGCCCTGACAGGGCCCGCCGCGCCTTCGCGCGCGGCAATTCACACGCACGTCACAGGCTCGTCACGGGGACGGGGCAAGGTCGGATCCCCTGCGGCGACCTATTTCCCCAAGGACGAGCGCCATGGCTGCCTTCCTGATCTGGGCCTCACTCATGAACGTGCGGCTGCCGATGCTGCCGTTTCCGCAGCTGCGCCCGCAGCCGGTCGCGATCCACCCGGTGCTCGTGCACCCCGTGCGCCCGCACCGCGCCCTCTGAGCCCCGGAGCCAGCAGGGTGGATGCTGCCAGGGACCTGGAGCGCTTCGTCGCCTCCCTCAAGGACCAGTCCAGCCGCGAGGTCGGCGCCCTCCTCGCCCAGGCCACCCAGGTCCGCGCCACCGCCCGGCGCGGCGGCGCGCTGCCGGATTCGTTCGCCGGACTCGAGAACGACCCCCGCACCCTCGTGTACGAACGGCGCCTCGCCGAGCGTGTGCACCGCTCGCAGCGGGCCGCACGCCTGGACGAGGCCGCCGGCGCGATGGTGTGGCTGCGCACCGTGCGGGCACTGGGCTCGCGCGAGCTGCGTCACTCCGGGCGGCAGATGTGGCTCGAGCTGCAGCGCGGGCAGCCCTACGCGGAGGAAGTGCTGCTGCGGCTGTCGCCCGCGGGAGGACGGCGCGCCGACTCACCGGTCGCGGCCGTGGTCGCGGAACTGTCCGCGGCCCTGCGCCCGGACGGCTGACCTTCGCAAAGCGCGGCTCAGCCGATGGAGCGGCCGAGCGATCCCGCCACGGCCGTGGCGATCTGGTCCTGGATCGCGAGGCGATCCTCGCCGGGCCGGTCATAGGTCTGCGTCCAGATCACGAAGCCGTCCGATGCGCGCACCAGGCGCACCGAGACCCGGATCGTGGGCCCGGACTTGCGGATGCTGCCGTCGACCAGGTAGGCAACGCCGAGTGAATTCGCGATGCCCGCGAGCGGCACCTGCTTCCCCTTGAAGTAAAAGGACGCCGTGGGCCCCGCCACCTGGAGGCCCGGGACGCGGCTCAGCTTGTTGATGAGCTCCTCGGTCATGCCGTCCGCGAAGTACTCCTCGGTCATTTCCTGGGTCGTGAGGTCCCGGAACGGCACTACCCCGACGGTGTGCGGGCCGGCGGCGCGCTGCCCCGGCGGAGCGAGGGCGAGCTCACGATGCACGAGGTCACCAAGCCCCTGGTCCTCGAGGCCACGTTCCACCGCGCGGGCCACGACCCGTTCACGGTGCGGGACACGATGGTGGGATTGGATGCGGAAGGGTCGGTGCTGCGCTCGGACTTCGGGCTCGGCAAGTACGTGCCCATCGTGAGTGATCGCACCAAGATCCACATCAGCGCGGAGTTCAGGAAGAAGTCGACGCCCGGGTAGGGCGCGAGGACCTGCGGGCGGGACCTTCCCGCCCGCGGATCACATGGTGTGCGTCGCCTTGTCGCCCGAGAGGGCTCCGGCGAGGTAGGTCTCGATCTTCTTCTGGGTCTGGCCGCGGTCCTGGTCGGAGAACTGAACGCCGATGCCCGCCGTGCGCTTGCCCTGGTTGCCCTGCGCGCCCTTGGGGGTCACCCAGATCACGCGTCCGGCCACCGGCAGCTTCTCGTCCTCGCCCATGAGGTTCAGGAGCATGAAGACCTCATCGCCCAGGCGGTAGTTGTTGTTCGTGGGGATGAACAGGCCTCCGTTCTTCACGAACGGCATGTAGGCCAGATACAGGGCACTCTTGTCCTTGATGGTAAGGGTGAGGAGTCCCGGTTTGTTCCCGCCCGCTCTCAAATTCCTGTCCCCGCCGATGCTCGCCGGATTTGCCGACATCCCCGCCTGCCTCTTGGTCTTGAGCCGCCCGTCGCCCTCTAAGGTGCCAGTCGCCGGAACAGGGCCTCCAGCGCGACACCCCGGTTCAAAGGGACGTCGAGCGTGGCACGAAGTTCCCGCACCTCGTCAACGAGCCGGAAAAGCTCCCGTATATTCAAGACCGGACGACCCCCTGACAAGTGGGGGCCACCGCGCAGTTCTGGCATAAGACGACCCCCGGACCCACCCCGCCGGATGCGATCTGTGAGCCAATTCTCAGTGGCACGCAGCCGCAGCGGGAGCTCGGAGCGTGTCCAGCGCTCCGCGGTGGCCGCCGGGTCGGCGGTGCCGGCGAGGAAGGCCTCGAGCGTCCTGCGGGTATCGTCGGCGGCTTCCGCGACCGCCTCGGGATCGCTGTCCAGCGCCGTCAGCGGGGCCTCGCCCAGGGTATCCAGCGCCGGGCCCCACGGCTTCTCGCCGCCGGCGGCCGTCAGCCACGTGAGCGACGCGGCGCGGCTGGGGGCCGCGACCTTCAGGCGCTGGCAGCGGCTGAGGATCGTCGCGGGGAGGCGCGAGGGCTGGGTCGCGACCAGGATGAGGAGCGTGCGCGCCGGGGGCTCCTCGAGGGTCTTGAGGAGCGCATTGGCCGCGAACCGGTTAAGCCCGTCCGCGGGGCTCACCACCCCCACCTTGTAGCCGCCCCCGTGGCTGGTGAGTGCAAGCTCCGCGCCGAGCTCGCGCACCTGCTCGATGCGGATCTGCGACGAGTCTTCCTCGGGTGCGAGGATCAGGAGGTCGGGGTGTGCCCGCGCCGCGACCCGGCGGCAGGCAGCGCACCGCCCGCAGGGCGCCTCATCGCGGTGCTCGCACAGCGCCAGTTGCGCCGTCCAGAACGCCAGCCACTCCCCGCCCGCCCCCGGCGCCTCGTGGATGAGCAGCGCATGCGGCAGCCGGCCGGCCCTGAGCGCAGCCGCCAGTCGGGCGCGCTCACCCTGCGTCCAGGGAAGCTGGGGCAGCACGGCCGGTGTCGGTTCGCTCACGCGGCACCCCGCGTGAGCGGCCGCAGGGCTGCGAGGACCTGAGCCTGCACTTCCGGCAACGGGCGGAGCGCATCGATGGTGCGGACCCGGGCCGGTTCCGCATCAGCGATGCCGCGGTAGCCGGCGCGCACCTTCTCGAAGAAGCTCACCGCCTCGGCCTCGAAGCGATCGCTCGCCACGCCGCTGCGCTCGCGCGCCCGGCGCAGGCCTTCGGTCACCGGCAGGTCCAGGAGCAGCGTGAGGTGCGGGTTGAGCGCCCCGTGCACCGCGTGCGCGAGTGACTCGATGAGCGCCGGGTCAACGCCGCGGCCGCTACCCTGGTAGGCGCGCGTGGCGTCGGTGAAGCGGTCGCATACCACCCACTCCCCGCGTACCAGCGCGGGGGCGATCACGTTGGTCACGTGCAGGGCGCGGGCCGCGAACATCAGCAGCGTCTCGGTGACCGGGGTCACCGGTTCCGGCCCGCGCTCCAGGACCAGCGCCCGGATGCGCTCGGCGAGCGGCGTGCCGCCCGGCTCGCGGGTGGCCAGCACCGTGTGGCCGAGGCCGCGCAGGTGCTCGGCGACGAAGCGTGCCGCGGTGGACTTGCCGGCCCCCTCGATGCCCTCGAGCGTGATGAAGCGGCCCGTGCTCACGGGCGCACCGGGGCGGCGGGGCTTCCGCCGCCGTGGTGGGTGCCGCGCATCCGCTCCAGGTACTGCTGCACCGCCTGGTTGTGCTCCTCCAGCGTACGGGAGAAGTGGTGGGCGCCATCACCGGACCCGGTCGCCACGAAGAACAGCGCCCCGGTGTCCTCCGGCTGCACCGCCGCCAGCAGCGACTCGCGTCCCGGCAGGCAGATCGGCGTCGGCGGCAGGCCCTCGCGCGTGTAGGTGTTGTAGGGCGAATCGGTCGTGAGATCGCGGGTGTGCACCGAGCCGTCGTAGGCATCCCCCAGCCCGTAGATCACGGTCGGGTCGGACTGCAGCTTCATGCCGCGGTGCAGCCGGTTGACGAACACCCCGCCGATCGCGGCGCGCTCACTCTTCAGCTGCGCCTCCTTCTCGATCAGCGAGGCCATGATGAGGGCCTGGTAAGGCGTGTCGAACGGCAGCCCCTGGGCGCGCTGCTCCCAGGCGGCGGCGAGCTCGCGCTGCATCGCCTGGTAGGCCATCTCCAGGATCGCCGTGTCCGCGGTGCCGGCGGCGAAGCGGTAAGTGTCGGGGAAGAACTCCCCTTCCGGCTTGTCGTCCGGATGCCCGATGAGCCGCATCACCTCGGCCGGGCTCTTGTCCTTGAGCGTGTGCTGCAGGTGGGGCGTGGCGGCCAGCACCTCGAGGAAGTCCGCGAAGGTGGCGCCCTCGACCACCGTGAGCTGCTCGAGCACGACGCGGCCTTCCGCGAACAGGGTCAGGATCTGCTCGGGACTTGCGTGGGCCGGGATCTCGTAGGTGCCGCTCTTGACCCGCACCTGGATCCCGTGGACCCGCAGGTACCACTGCACCGCGCGCGCATCGCCGAGGAGCCCGGCCGCCTGCAGGTGCTGGAGCGCGGCATGCAGGCTCGTCCCCGGGCTCACCTCGAAGCGGGTCGCCGCCGCGACGGGTCCCGCCGACTGGTAGGTGCGGGCGAGCCAGCGCATGCCCAGGTAGGCCGCGACGCCGCCGGCCACCACCAGGAGCGTCAGCAGCGTCACGAGGCCGCGACCGGCCTGCCGGCGCGGCGCGGTCACGGCGGGGCCTCCTGCGCGTGCCGCAGGAGCGGCGCGAGTGCCGCCTGCAGCTGCGCCGTCACCGGTCCCTGCGGCAGCGCGCGCCCGGCGAGCTCGCGCACCGCACGGATGCCGGTGAGCGCATTGGTCAGGAAGATTTCCTCGGCCGCGTGCACGTCGGTGAGTTCCAGGGGGCATGTGCGGAAGTCTAACCCGAGACCCCGGGCGACCCGGCCCACCACCTCGCGCATAATCCCGGCCACACCGCACAGGTCCAGCCGCGGGGTCAGGAGCGCCCCGCCGCGCACCAGGAACACGTTGCTCGACGTGCCCGAGACCAGCGCGCCGCTCGAGGAGCAGTGCAGCGATTCGGCGATGGCGGGGTCGCCCCACTCCATCCGTGCCAGCACCTGCTCGAGGCGGTTCAGGTGCTTGAGTCCCGCGAGCTGCGGGTTCTCCCCGAAGCGCAGGTCCCCGAGGCGCACCCGCAGCCCCGCCGCGGCCGGCGCAGGCGGATCCCAGGGGTAGCGCAGCAGGATGCGGGTGGGCCGTTCGTGCCCGGTCACGGCGTAGCCGCGCGCGGTGGCCTGCCCGCGCGTCACGATGAGCTTGAGCACGGCCGGCCTATCGCCCCGCGCCGCGCATGCGATCTCGTCACGCAGCACGTGGGCCTCCGGCAGCGGGATGCGCAGGCGCTCGCAGCCGGCGGCGAGGCGCCCAAGGTGCAGCTGCCCGAAGCGCACGCCCGAGGGCAGGCATGCGAGGGTCTCGAAGAGGCCGTCGCCGTACTGAAGGCCGCGGTCCCGGAGTGCGACGGCCGGGGCCTCGCGGCCGTCCACCCACGCGCGCTGCGGCAGCCCCGTATCGAAGGTCATGCCGGTGCCTTGAGGGCGGCGAGGACCCCGCGCGCCTTGGCGCGGGTCTCCTCGAGCTCGCGCTCGGGATCGGAGTCCGCGACGATGCCCGCCCCGGCATGGAAGCGTGCCGCAGCGCCGGTCAGTGTCATGGTGCGGATCAGGATGTTGGTGTCCAGGCGCCCGTCGCGGGTGAGGTAGCCGAGCGAGCCGGTGTAGGCGCCGCGACCGGCGCCCTCGAGCTCCGCGATGATCTGCATGCAGCGGAACTTGGGCACCCCGGTGATGGTGCCGCCGGGAAACACCGCGCGCAGGGCACCCACCGGCGTCACTTCCGGCCGCAGGCGCCCGGAGACGTTGGAGACGATGTGGTGCACGTGCGTGTACGACTCGATGGTCATGAGCTCATCGACGTGCACGCTGCCGGCCTCGCACACGCGGCCGAGATCGTTGCGCTCCAGGTCGATGAGCATGATGTGCTCGGCACGCTCCTTGGGATGCGCGGCAAGCTCGGACATCTCGCGCAGGTCGTCCCCGGGGCGGCGGCTGCGCGGGCGGGTCCCGGCGATCGGCCGCGTGTCCACGTCGCGGCCCGAGACGCGTACCAGGCGCTCGGGCGAGGAACTCACGATCGCGATGCCCTGGTACTGCGCGAGAGCGGCGAACGGGGCGGGGTTGGCGGCGCGCAGGCGCGCGTAGAGCGCGGCGGCGGCCCCCGCGGCCGAGTCCGTGCGCACGCGCACGTCCCACGGGCGCGACAGGTTTGCCTGGTAGATGTCCCCGGCCCGCACGTACTCCTTCGCGCGGCGCACGCGCTCGAGGTACGCCCCGGGGTCCTCCTCCTGCACGTCGAGGATCTCGAGGTTCCCGTGCGTGGCCGTGCCCGCGGCGGCCCGGGCTTCGCGCTCGAGCTGGTCGAGGTGCTTTTCCGCGCCGGGTTCGGCGACGGCGAGCACGCGCCCGGACTTGAGCTCGTGGACCAGGGCGGCCGGCGTGCGCAGTGCAAAGGCGCTCCACGGCAGCGGCGTGCGCGGGAGCCGCAGGTGGGGCTCGACTTCCTGGGCGAGCTCGTAGCCCAGGAACACCGCCCATCCCCCGGTGAAGGGCAGCGGGGGCTCGGGGGACGGGGCGCGCTCGGCGCTCCACCAGGCCTCCAGCGAGTCGAGGAACCCGCGGCCGGCCGGCCGCATGCCCTCACCGTGCAGGGTGCCGGCGGCATCGAGCCACAGCGCCGCCTGCGGGTAGGCGAGCAGGAGGCTCGCATCGCTCAGGGGACCCAAGGCCGCGCTGTCCAGGAGCAGCGGGAAGCGCTCCGGGTGCGCGGCCGCCAGGTGCTGCAGCACCGTGGGCGGCAGGCTCAGCTCGCGGATGAGGCAGTTGCGCATCGGGAGCGTCCTCCCGTGCGGGAGGCTTTCGCTTCAGGCGCTGAAGCGCTTGAAGATCAGCGAGCCGTTGGTGCCGCCGAAACCGAAGGAGTTCGACAAGGCCACCTCGATCGGCATGCGCCGCGCGGTGTTGGGCACGTAGTCGAGATCGCAGTCCGGATCGGGCGTGTGGTAGTTGATGGTCGGCGGGGCCACGCCATCACGGATGGCGAGGATCGAGAAGATCGCCTCCACCACGCCCGCCGCACCCAGGAGGTGCCCGGTCATGGACTTGGTGGAGCTGACCGCGAGCTTCTTCGCGTGCTCGCCGAAGGCGCGCTTCATCGCGAAGGTCTCGGCCTTGTCCCCGAGCGGGGTCGAGGTGGCGTGAGCGTTGATGTACTGCACCGCGCCGGTGTCGAGCCGTGCATCGCGCAGCGCGTTGACCATGGCGAGGCGGGCGCCCTCCCCGTCCTCGGGCGGTGCAGTGATGTGGTGGGCATCGCCCGACATCCCGAAGCCGACGAGCTCGGCGTAGATGCGCGCGCCGCGCTTCTTCGCGTGCTCGAGCTCCTCGAGCAGCACCGCGCCGCCGCCGTCGGAAAGCACGAAGCCGTCGCGGTCGGCGTCCCAGGGGCGGCTCGCCTCCTTGGGGGCATCGTTGCGGGTCGAAAGCGCCTTCGCCTGGCCGAAGCTGCCGAGGCCGCAGCGCGTGGTCGCCATCTCGCCCCCGCCGGCGATGATGACGTCCGCATCGCCGTACTGGATGGTGCGCATGCCAAGACCGATCGCATGGGTCGAGGTGGTGCAGGCGGTGACCACGCCGAGGTTGGGCCCTTTGAGCCCGAAGCGGATCGAGAGGTGGCCGGAGATCATGTTGATGATCGTCGCCGGCACGAAGAACGGGGAGATCTTGCGGGGATTCTTCGCCTGCAGGTACGCCTCGTACTCTTCCTCGATGGTCCACAGGCCACCGATGCCCGCGCCACACACCGCGCCACAGCGCGTCGGGTCGGACTTGCCGAAGTCGATGCCGCTGTCGGTGACGGCCTGCACGCCGGCGGCGACGCCGTAGTGCATGAAGTCGTCCATGCGGCGCGCTTCCTTCGGCGGCATGTACTGGCCGACGTCGAAGTCCTTCACCTGGCCGCCGAAGCGTGCCGGGAAGGCCGAGACATCGAAGCGGGTCACCGGGCCGATGCCGCTCTCTCCGCGCAGGACCGCCTCCCACGCGGAAGGCACCGTGCTGCCGACCGGAGAGACGATGCCCAGGCCCGTGACGACGACGCGACGCTTACTCACGCACTATCCGTATGACTCCCAAGGGGCAAGCGCACAGGCGCGCCGCGCTCAGGACTTGCTGCGGCGCTCGTTGATGTAGTCGATCGCCTGGTGAACCGTCGTGATCTTCTCGGCGTCCTCGTCCGGGATCTCGATCTCGAATTCTTCTTCGAGGGCCATGACCAGCTCGACCGTGTCGAGTGAATCGGCCCCGAGGTCGTCGACGAACGAGGCGTCGTTGGTCACCTGTTCCTGTTTGACGCCCAGCTGCTCGGCAACGATGGCCTTGACCTGCTGCTCGACTGTGCTCATTAGCGGATGGTCCTTATGTAGAACGAATGAAAAACACCACCGCACCGGCCAAGGGTCTCGCCGGGTGCGCGGGCGCGGTATTGTAGGGGAACACCCCTTGGGGTGCCACTCACGCGAGTGATTGTTTTTACTGGCGAAACTGGTCCGCGAGGTCGCCGCAGGCGACGCCGGCGCCCGGAACGTTGTCGCGCCGTGCCAACGCCGGCTGCCGCTGCAGACGTGAGTGCACGGCCCCCGCCCGCGGCCGGCAAGGCGTCCGCCCGCCCCGCTCCCGGTGCACCCCCGATTTCCCTCGCCTCACCCGGCACGCGCTGCGGCGGATGCGCCGGACGCTCCGCGTCGCATGGCTGCAACGGGCCTTGCGGCCCCGGTGCGTATAGTCGCAGCGCATCGCCCGCAGTTCACCGCACGTGGAAGGACGCGCCATGGACCTTGAGCCGGTTGTCACGGATGCCCCGGATTCGACCCCCGTGCTGTCGCGGCGCACAGCCCTTGCGGCGCTGGCGCTGGGACTGACCACACTGCCCGCGGAAACGCCGGCGCAGGCGCCCGCCCCGAAGGCGACGCCCGCGCGGGACCTGACCGGGGAGCTCGAGGCACTGCGCGGCCGCTACCGCCTGCCCTCGGTCGCCGGCGCCGTGGTGCAGCGCGGGGAACTGATCGCTGCCGGGGCGAGCGGCGTGCGGGCGCTCGGCCGGACGGTTCCGGTGACGCTCGATGACCGCTACCACCTGGGCTCCGATACGAAGGCCATGACGGCGCTGCTCGCCGGCATGGCGGTCGAGTCCGGGAAGCTCGCCTGGGACAGCCGGATCGGGGACGTGCTCGGCCGCCAGGTCCCGGACCTGAATCCCGCGCTCGCCCAGGTCACGCTCGAGCAGCTGCTCTCGCACGCAGGCGGCATCCCGAGCGACACGGACGAGCTGTTGCAGCTCTACTTCAACACGGACGCCTTCCAGTACAACCTCGCCCCGCTGCGGCTGCGGGTGATCGACGCCTGGAAGCACCACGCACCCGCCACCCCGCCCGGGAAGGAGTTCCACTACGCGAACCTCGGCTACCTGATCGGGGGCGCCATGATCGAGACGGCCCTCGGGGATCCCTGGGAGTCACTCATCACCGGGCGCATCTTCGCCCCGCTTGGGCTCACGAGCGCGGGACTGGGCGCCCAGGCGAGCACGGGGCGCCTGGATGCTCCGGTCGGCCACCAGGTCGACGACCACGGCGCGGCGACCCCGATGCTCTGGGGCGCCGCGGCGGACATCCCGCCCGTGCTCGGGCCGGCGGGAACCGCCCACATGTCGATCCGGGACTTTGCGACCTGGGCCGGATGGAACGCGGGACTTGCCAGGCGCGCACCGCACCTCGTGAAGCCGCAGACCCTTGCCCGGATCCACCGCCCGCACATCGACACCGGCCGCATCGAGCACCCGCGCCCGGGAGTGCCCTCGGAAGGGCAGTACGGGATGGGCTGGGGAATCGTGAAGTTCGCCTGGTCGGCGACCCCGCTCCTGACGCACAACGGCTCCAACAGCATGAACCTCGCCAAGGTGCTGGTGGACACCGCCCAGGACGTCGCGGTGGTGCTCGCGACCAACTACCCGGGCGAGCGGGCCGACGATGCCCTGAACGAGGGCATGACCGCGCTCTACCGGCCGTACGCCGCCGCCTGAGGCGGCCCGTGCCCCTTCAGGGCATGTACATGCCGCCATTGACGTGCAGCGTCTCGCCGGTGATGTAGGCCGCCTGCGGGGACACCAGGAACACGACTGCGGCGGCCACGTCCTGCGGCGAGCCGAGCCGCCCCATCGGGATCTGCGTCAGCAACGCCGCCTTCTGGTCCTCGCTGAGGCCGCGCGTCATGTCGGTGTCGATGAACCCAGGTGCGACGGCATTGACCGTGATGCCGCGCGAGGCGAGTTCCTTGGCGAGGGACTTGGTGAACCCGATGAGGCCGGCCTTGGCGGCGGCGTAGTTCGCCTGGCCGGCGTTCCCGGTCACGCCCACGACCGAGGTGAGGTTCACGATGCGGCCGTGGCGCTCCTTCATCATGCGCTTCACGCACGCCTTGGACAGGCGGAACACGGCGGTGAGGTTGGTCGCGATGACCTGGTCCCAGTCCTCCCCTTTCATGCGCAGGAGCAGCGTGTCGCGGGTGATGGCCGCATTGTTGACCAGCACCGAGGGGGACTCGCCTGCGGCTTCCATCTGCGCCATGAGCGCATCGATGGAGGCGGGATCGGAGGCATCGAGCACCGCCCCGCGGCCGCGCACGTTGCGCTCCGCAAGCTGCGCCGTGAGGCGCTCGGCGCCTTCGGGCGTGGTGGCAGTGCCGATGACCGTGGCCCCGGCGGCGCCCAGGGCGAGCGCGATCGCATTGCCGATTCCGCGCGATGCGCCCGTGACGAGCGCGACTTCCTTCTCCAGCATGAAACTACCCCCGCGTCGCCATGAATGCCGCCTCGATGGAGGCCGGGTCCTCGAGCGCGAGGTAGCTCAGGCCCTCGCGCTTCTCGATTCGCTTGTTGAGTCCGGTGAGCACCTTGCCCGGTCCGCACTCGATCACCTGGTGCACGTCCGGGGTGGCCAGCGCCTTCAGGGTCTGCGACCAGCGCACCGGGCTCGACAGCTGGCGCACCAGGAGGGCGCGGATGTCATCCGGCCGCTCGTGCTCGGTCGCATCCACCGCGCTGACGTAACGGATGCCCGGGGAGGCGACCTCGAGGCGCGCGAGTCGCTCGCGCAGCCGCTCTGCTGCCTGGAGCATCAGGCTCGAGTGCGAGGGCACGCTCACCGGCAGCAGCACCGCGCGCTTGGCGCCTGCGGCCTTGGCGGCCTCGATGGCACGCGCCACCGCGGCGCTCTCCCCGGCGATCACCACCTGCCCAGGGGAATTGAAGTTGGCCGGCTCCACCACCCCGCCCTGCGCGGCCTGCGCACAGGCGGCCTCGACCGCGGCGTCCTCGAGCCCGAGGATCGCCGCCATGGCGCCCGTGCCGGCCGGCACCGCCTCCTGCATCGCCTGCCCGCGGAAGCGCACCAGGTCGATCGCGGCGGCGAAGTCCAGGGCCCCGGCACACACGAGCGCGGTGAACTCGCCCAGGCTGTGGCCGGAGACCACCTGCGGGACGCCACCGCCCCGGGCCTGCCAGACGCGCCAGGCGGCGACGCCGGCCGCCAGCATCGCCGGCTGGGTGCGCTCGGTGGCATTCAGGCTCTCGGCGGGCCCGGCGCTCACCAGCTGCCACAGGTCGTAGCCGAGCACCTGCGAGGCCTCACCGAAGGTCGCCCGGACCACGGGCTGCGCCTGCGCCAGCTCGGCGAGCATGCCGACCGACTGCGAGCCCTGCCCCGGAAACACGAACGCGAATCCCATGCCCTCTCCTTACCGGAACGCGACCGCGGCGGATTATAGCGGCTGCCTGCGCGCGCCCACGGCCAGGGCGGCGGCCACCCCGCCGGCCAGTCCGTACAGGTGCGCATCGACCACGACGTCGGGGCTGCCGGAGAATGGCAGCGGCCCGATGCGCTGCTCGTAGAGCAGCTTGCCGATGAGGATCACCGCGAGCAGGTAGCCGGTCGCCTCGCGGCGCCTCAGCTGCGCCAGGGTGCCGGCGCCCAGGATCCCGTGCAGCACGCCCGAGGAACCGACGTACCAGGTGACGGTCGAAGACAGGAACCACAGGCCCGCATCGATGGCGAGCGCGGAGGCGGCCACGATGGCGAGCCACTGGCGCGCCCCGTAGTCGCGCGCGAACAGCACCCACAGGAGGACCAGCCCCAGGGCGTTGACGAGGGCGTGCCGCACGCCGAGGTGCACCAGGTGCGCGGTCGCAAGGCGCCACCACTGGTGGGCCTCGAGTCCGGCCCGGTCGTACCGCAGCGTCAAGCGGGCCGGCTCGCCCCCCAGGCACGGCAGCAGGACCAGGGCCACGAGGGCCAGGAGCACAAGGCCCCGGCCGCCGTCGCAATTAAGAGACTCGGACAGGGCGCGCATGCGCTTCACAGGCCCGTAGACCCCCATTTGTTATGATCCGACCCGATTTGAGGAACACCCATACGCGGCCGCGGTCCTACTCGCCGGCACAGGACATCCTGATGATGCACAGCATCGAGGTTAGCAGACGGCTCCGGGCGCAGAAGGCGCGCGGCTTCACCCTGATCGAGATCATGGTGGTGGTCATCATCATCGGCCTGCTCGCCGCGGTGATCGTGCCGACGGTCATCGGCAAGGTGGACGAGGCGCGCGTGGTCAAGGCGAAGCAGGACATCCAGTCCCTGGAGACGGCGCTGCAGATGTTCCGCCTGCAGAACTCCAAGTACCCGACGACCGAGCAGGGTCTTTCCGCCCTGGTGACCCAGCCCAACGACCCGACCATCAAGCACTGGCAGCCCGGCGGCTACATCCAGCGCATCAGCAAGGACCCCTGGGGCAATGACTACCAGTACGTCTACCCCGGGACCCACGGCAAGGAATACGACCTCTACACCTTCGGTGCCGACGGGGCCCCGGGCGGTGAGGGCATCGATGCCGACATCGGCAACTGGAACATCGGCGACTAGGCGCCATCGCTGGGCGGGCCGCGCGCGCGGCTTCACGCTCATCGAGATCCTGGTCGTGGTGGGGATCATCGCCGTGGTCTCCGTGGGGGTGCTGTTGTCGGTGAACCTCGTCAGCGGCCGCGACGGCGAGCTCGAGCACGAGAGCGACCGGCTGCTCGCGCTCTTCAAGTACGCGCGCGACGAGGCTGCGCTCGAGACGCGCGAGTTCGGGCTGCGCTTCGACGATGACCGCTACACGTTTCTGGTCTACGACGTGCACCGCCAGCACTGGCGCGCGGTCACCGAGGACGACGCGCTCGGCGAGCGCAAGCTCCCCGGGGGGCTGGACCTGAAGCTCACCCTCGACGGCCGCCCCGTGGTGTTGAAGCGCCCCGAGGACCCCAAGGACCTGAAGCCCCAGGTGATGATCTATTCCAACGGCGACCTGAGCGCCTTCGCCGCGACCCTCGAGCGCGACGGCGGGGTGCGCAGCGTCACGATCACCCTGGACGACAAGGGCGAGGTGATCGCGCAGCCCTTGGTGGAGGCCAAGCCCCGATGAGGCACCCCGCAGCGGCCGGCTTCACGCTGATCGAGGTGCTGGTGGCGCTCGTGATCGTCGCCGTCGGCATGGCCGCGGTGATGAGCGCGTTGTCCTCCTCCGCCAGCACCGTGAACTTCCTGCGCGACGAGACCTTCGCCAACTGGGTGGCGCTCAACAAGATCGCCACGCTGCGCCTCTCCGGGCAGCAGCCCCAGACCGGCACCACCGACGGCGACGTCGACTTCGGCAACCGCAGCTGGCACTGGCGCCAGGAAGTGGTGACCACGGACCTCCCCGGCGTGCTGCGCATCGAGGTCAAGGTGCGGCCGAAGGAGGTCAAGGCCGGGGACGATGCGGGCTGGACCACCTCGGTCATGGGCATCTGCGGCAACTCGGTCGGGATGCCCGACGGCTACAACCCGAACTGGGGTGCGCAGGCACCGCGCTACGGGACCAACCCCAACGGGACCGGCACCACGACGGGCAACAGCAACCAGATCGGGGCCAACGGCGGCCTGCAGATGGCGCCGTCTTCCGGAAGCTCGGGCACCTCGACCCTCGGGAGCGACTCCGGGACCCTGGGCGGCAGCAGCAACAGCACCCTGGGATCGGGCTCGGGCCTGAGCAACTCCGATCCCGACAGCACGAACGACGCCTCGCAGACCCAGACCCCCACGACCCCGCAGATCCGGCCATGAGGAGGCACAGCGGCGGCTTCACGCTCATCGAGCTCGCGGTCGCCATCCTCATCGTCGCGGTGATCGCCGCCATCGGCTACTCGACCCTGAACCAGGCCATCAAGAGCCACGAGATGCTGCGCGACGAGCAGACGCGCCTCCTCTCGCTGCAGAACGCGGTGCGGGTGCTGGAGCAGGACCTCATGCAGGCCGCCCCGCGCCCGGTGCGACAGGCCGTCGGCGATGATCCGCCGCAGCTCGCCTTCGTCGGCGCAGCGCCCGGGAGCCAGCCGGTGCTGGCCCTCACCCGCGAGGGCTGGGCGAACCCCGCGGGCCTGCAGCGGCCGGGGCTGCAGCGGGTGGCCTACTACCTGGAGAACGGCACGCTGCGGCGCGAGTACTGGAACGTGCTCGACCCGACGCTCGCGAGCACGACCGTCAAGCACGAGCTGATGCAGCACGTGAAGACCTTCACGCTGCGCTACCTCGACGTGAACCACAACTGGCAGACGCAGTGGCCACCGGCGACCAGCTGTCAGGGCTGCACCTCGAGCGAGCAGGCGCTGCGCCAGCGCCCGCTCGCGGTCGAGATCACGTTCGAGACCGACGAATGGGGCAAGATCGTACGCATCGTGGAGATCGCCGCATGAGCGCCCGCCGCCGCAGGCATCGGTCCCCGCCGTCGCTGCGCGCGCAGCGCGGCATGGCACTCATCATTGCCATCCTCATCGTCGCGCTCGGCACCATGGTCGCCGCCGTGGTGGCCTCCGAGAACGCGATGACCGCGCGCAAGGGGACGGCGGTCTATGCCTTCGACCAGTCGGTGCTGGTGGCGCAGGGCGCCGAGGCCATCGCCGCCTACGGGCTGCGCCAGATCGTGCAGGGCTCGCCCAAGGCCCTCTACCTCGGCCAGGGCTGGGACAAGCCCTTAGGGCCCATCGAGGTGATGCCGGGCATGATGCTCGAGGCGACGCTCGAGGACCTGCAGGGGCGCTTCAACCTCAACAACCTCGTCAACACCGACGGCACGCCCGACCCGGTGATGGTGAATGCCTTCAACGCGCTCCTGGCACACCTGGGGCTCGAGCAGAAGTGGACCGGGTACATCGTCGACTGGATCGACATGGATGGCATCCCGAGCACGCCCGAGGGTGCCGAGGACAGCGTCTACATGGGACAGACCGTCCCCTACCGCACACCCAACCGCTACATCACCAGCACGAGCGAGCTGCTCGCCCTGCCGGGCTTCGGCTACGACCGCTACCAGGTCCTCGCGCCCTTCGTCGCCGCCCTCCCCCACGGCTCCAAGATCAACGTGTGCACCGCCCACGGCGTGATACTCGACTCGTTCATCAGCGCCGACCACACTGAGTTCAGCAACGGCAACAACGAAGACCAGCTCACGAAGAACCGGCAGAACGCCGGGGGCTGCTTCCCGACGCTCACCGCCTACCAGGCCGCCTTCAGCGACCCCAAGACCTGGCTCGGCACCGGCACCCAGACCACGACCGCCGGGCAGACCGTGGCCGCAGGCAGCCTGGGCACGCAGAACGGGGTGAACACCGCCACCCAGGGAACCCCGGGCGTGGGCACCAAGTTCGTCCAGACCTCGAACTACTTCCGGCTCACCAGCACGGTCTCTATTGGCAGCACGGAATTCAACGTTTACAGTCTTTTGTATCAGGACTCGCAGGCTCAGATGGTGCGCCCCATCCAGCGCAGCTTCACGCCCGACTGAAGGGACGCGCCGTTTCCTCGCCGCTATGCACACCCCAAGGACAGTGACCGGATCGATGTCGCGCGCGCCCCGTGAGCTGACAGGATCGCGTCATGGCTGAGACGCTCTTCCTGCGCCTGCCGCGCACCGCCACCGAGTCTGCGAGCTGGCTGATCATCGACGCGCGCGGGGCCCCCGTGGGCCCGCCGCAGAGTGGTCCTCTGAACCTCGCCGCCGCGCGCACCTCCGGGCGCCGCGTGTGCGTGCTGGTGCCCGGCACGGACGTGCTGCTCGCCGAGCCCGAGGTGCCGGTGAAGGCGGGCGTGAAGCCGCTGCAGCTGGTCCCCTACGCCCTCGAAGAGCACCTCGCCGAGGACATCGACGAGCTGCACTTCGCGCTCGGGCGCCGCGTGGGCGAGAGCACCCGGCTGCCGGTCGCCGTGGTGGCCCGCTCCCTCATCAATGAGTGGCTCGGGGTGCTGCGCGAGGCGGGGATCGTCCCGGACTCGCTCTACGCCGACAGCGACCTGCTGCCCGAGAACCCCGGCCAGGCCGTGATCCTGCTCGAGGAGGACGCGGTCTTCGTGCGCCCGCCGGGCGGGGGCGCCGTGACCCTGCCGGCGGATGCGCTGCCCCAGGCACTGGAGATCGCGCAATCGCACTCCGACACCGCGAGCGGCGCCCGCGGCCTCATCCTCTACACCGGCGCGGCCGAGTGGCAGGCGCACTCCGCCCAGGTCGAGGCGGTGCGGCCGAAGTTCGACGGCATCAAGATCCAGCTCCTGACCGGCGGCCCGCTCGCGCTCTTCGCGCAGCAGCTGCCCGGCACGGGCGCGATCAACCTGCTGCAGGGCGACTACGCGCCCAAGAGCGCGGTGGCGGCCGGCTGGCAGGCCTGGCGCGTGGCGGCGCTCCTGCTCGTGGGGCTCGTGGTGCTGCACGTGGCGGGCAAGGGCGTGCAGCTGCACTTCCTCAAGACGCGCGAGCACCAGGTGGATGCCTCCATCCGCGACACGGTGCGCAACGCGCTGCCCGGGGACCCCAACGTGCTCGATGCCCGGCGGCGCATGGAGGCGCGCCTGGCCGCCGCGCGCGGGGCCGGCAGCGGCCTGCTCCCCGCGCTGCAGGCACTCGCCCAGGCGCGCACCCAGACCCCCGGCACCAACCTGCAGTCGGTCGCGTTCAAGAACGGCAGCGTGGAGCTGAAGCTCCAGGCACCCGATGCCACGAGCCTCGACCACCTGAGCCAGGCACTGCGCGCGGAAGGCTGGCAGGCGGACCTGCTCGGCGGCACCAACACCACCGGCGGCTACGAAGGCCGCATCCAGGTCCACGGCGGAGGCTGACCGATGCAGCTCGCGTGGCCCAAGGCCCTGGATGCCATTTCGCCCGAGCGCCTCGCGCAGCTCAGCGAGCGCGAGCGGCGCATGCTCCTGATCGGCGCGGTGGCGTTCGTCGGCGTGCTGCTCTTCGGCGTCATCCTGCCGCTCGACCACGCGGTCGCCAAGGAGCGCGCCAAGCTCACGCAGAAGCGCGCCGACCTCGCCTGGATGCAGAGCGTCGCCCCGGAGCTCGCCAGCAGCGCCCCGCCCCCGGCGGCGAGCGGCGAGTCGCTGCTCGTGATCATCGATCGCTCGGCGCGCGAGTCCGGCCTTGCCGGGTCGCTGGCCGGCAGCGAGCCGGGGGGCCCCAACAGCCTCACGGTGCGCCTCGAGCACGCCCCGTTCGACACCCTGATCGGCTGGCTGGTGCGGCTCTCGCAGCAGAACGGCGTCCTCATCGACTCGGCGAACATCGACAAGTCCGGCGACGCCGGCATGGTGAACGCCTCGATCGTGCTGCACACCAACTGACGTGAAGCGCACGCTCGCGCTCGGCCTCGCCGGGCTCCTCGCCTTCCTGGTCATCCTCGTCGTGCGCGCCCCGGCGAGCTGGCTCCTCCCGGCCGGCCCCTCCGCGCCCTTCACCTGCTCGGCCATCGAGGGCACGCTGTGGAGCGGCCTGTGCGGCGGACTCACGGTGCAGCACCAGGCCTACGGCGATGTCAGCTGGGACCTGCAGCCGCTGCAGCTCTTCACCGGGCACCTCGCGGCCGGGGTGAGCCTCGGGTCGGGCGCGATCCACGGCAGCGGCGCGCTGGCGGTCTCCTTCGGCGGCACGGTCACGGTGTCCGATGCACGCGCCGACTTCCCGCTCGACCCGAAGCTCCTGCCGGCGATCCCGGCCGGCATGACCGGCAGCGCGCACCTCGACCTCAGGCAACTGGTGCTGAGGAAGGGCGCGATCGAGCACCTGGAGGGCCGCCTCGAGGTGCATGACCTCACGAGCCACGAGGGCAAGGTGACCCCGCTTGGCAGCTATGCCGTCACCTTCCCGCCGGGCGCGTCCGGCGACCCGGTGGGCGAACTCAAGGACCTGGGCGGACCCTTGAGCCTCGAGGGCACCCTGCGGCTCACCCGCACCGGCCAGTTCGACGTGCAGGGCCTCATCAGCGCGCGCCCGGAGGCGAGCCCCGAGCTCGTCAGCAACCTGCGCTTCCTCGGCTCCCCGGACCCTTCCGGCCGGCGGCAATTCTCGATGCAGGGCAGCCTCTAGCGCACCCGCACCGCCCGCCGCGGAACGCCGCGGGCCTCAAACCCTGCGCACTTTCCTTGCAGCCGGTGACGGTTTTGCGCACCCGGCTGCGCATTGTCCCTATGAGACCGATCCGAGACGGGGCCGGTGCCGACCCGGCGCCGCACCGGGAGGCCCCTGTCCGGAGGTCCTGACGACACGACTGCAACGGGGGTAGCAATGACCACGGCTCAATCTGTCCGCGTGCTCGCCGCTGTTGCGCTGTGCGTGCTTCCCGGCCTCGGTGCCCGGACGGCCTGCGCCCAGGTGGCGGCGTTCGAGCCTCCCGCCGCCCAGGCCGCAGCCCCGCTCGATCCGGCACGGATGCCCCAGATCAACGGCATCCACCTCGGCACGCCGCTGGCGGAGGCCACCGCGATGCTCCACAGGCTCTACGCGGCCCCGGGCGCACGCGTCGATGCCCAGAACGGCCAGAGCCTGGGGCCGCAGCACCAGGCCTGGCCGCAGTCCCTGCGCGCGGCGAGCGACAGCATCGGGAACGAGGAGGCGGACGTCGACGTGACTTACCCGCCCAACGCGGCGGTGGTGTGGCACATGTCGCGCATCATGCGCCAGCCCAAGGTGGCCCACGATGTCCTGGTCGCCGCCCTGCGCGCCAAGTACGGCCACGAGACCGTGGCGCTGCACGGCGGCTCGGACGACCCGGTGGCCACCGATCGCCGCATCATGGAGATGTACTGGGTGTACGACGAGCGCGGCACGCTCCTCACCCAGGCGAAGGTCGTGCAGCACTCCCCCTTCGGCTGCGCCAGCATCGTCGGCACGGGCGGCTCGGACGCGAACCTCTACTTCAACATGGTGAGCAATCCGGGCTCGCCCCCTCCCGGGTACTGCCGCGACGCCTACGTCGCGGTGCACGCCTCACTCAGCGACACCGACATCGTGACGACGGTCTTCCTGGACATGGTCGACATGCCCCTCGCCGCGCGCGCCGCGCGCGCGACCGATTCCTGGAACCGCGGACTCGACCAGAAGACGCAGCAGAGCACCCGCGAGCAGGCGAAGTCCGTTCAACCGCAACTGTGAGTCCCCGTTACTTCCTGAACTCAGCGGACCCTGAAGGGAGATCGATGAACACCAACGAGGCCACTGCAATCCGGATCCGGCTGATCGCCGCACTCGCCTGTCTCGTGCCGTTGGGCGTTCAGGCGCAGCAGAACCCGCTCGAGTCGCTCAAGGACGCCTTCAACAAGGCCAAGCAGCAGGTGCAGCAGGCCGCGAGCAGTGCGTCGTCGACGACCCCCGCAGCCGCGCCGGCAGCCGGGGCCGCGGGCACGGCCGGCACCGCAGCCCCGCAGGCCTCCGCACCCGTCGCGGGCGGCGCAACGCCCGCCTTCACCCCGCCCCCCGATGCGCCGGCAGCCCCCGCAGGCCCGCTCGTCCCGGGAAAGCTCATGGACATCGCCGGCATCCACATCGGGATGCCGATCGCGGCGACGGTGCCGATCCTCAAGGCGCTGCACCCGGATGCGCCGCCGCAGCCGCAGACCCCCGGGCGTGACGAGCCGATGTCGGCTTACCTCGTGAACTGGTCCGCGCACCATCCGCCGCCGTCCGACACCCTCTGGGTCAACTACACCTTCGATACCACGACCGTGTTCGGGGTGTTCCGGGCGGTGGGCTACGAGCCGCAGATCAGCAAGGCGGCCCTCGTTGAGGCGCTGCGCAAGAAGTACGGCCCGGAGACCGCGGCGCTCAGCTTCTACGACGTCCCCAAGAGCGACACGGACATCACCAAGATGTGGTGGCTCTCGGACGAGTCGGGCAAGGTCCTGCACCCGGCGAACCTCTCCTCCCTCAGCCACGTCCCGTACGGCTGCGCGACCCAGAGCGGCTACGGCTACGACGTGACGAGTGCCTACCGCACCGCCTTCCGCGCCGTCCAGGACAACAAGCAGGCCGCCGCGACGCTGTGCGATTCGCTCGTGGTCCTGTATGTCGAGTTCGACAACGGCAGCAACGCCGGCCACAACGACCCGTCCCTGGTCGTCAACAGCCGCAGCACGCTCATCGACAACGCGCTCTTCCGGCGCTCCACCACCGCCTGGGCCAACCGGCTGAACACGAACTCGCAGGCGCAGCAGCAGCAGGCGCTGCAGAAGGCCGGGCAGGCCAAGCCCAACCTGTGACCCCACGCGTGCCCTTCCGCCACCCCACCCGGAGGTCCCGATGAACCGTGCCATCCCGATCGCCTGCCGCCGACTCACCTGCATGCTTCCGGGGATCCTGCTCGCCCCCCTGGCGCAGGCCGCGCCACCCGACGTCCTCGGCATCACCCCGGGCATGCCCGCCGCCGCCGCGTACGAAGTCGTGAAGGCCCAGGACGTCGGGCACCGGGTCAAGGTGGGACAGTTCCGGATTCCGGAGCTGCTCGGGGACAAGCCCGCGGTCTACGCCCTCACGACCGATACCCGCGACCCGGCCAACGTCTTCTACGTCAACCTGACCCTGCCCCCCGACGCGCAGCGGGTGTGGCAGGTCTACCACCAGGTCGGCCCGCTGCACATCACCAAGGACCAGGCGCTCGCCTCGCTGGTGAACAAGTACGGCGCCAAGTACCGCTCGCGCCTCCCGTTCACCACGGTCGGCACGTTCCGGTGGATCTTCGACGAGCAGGGCAATCTCTCGGACATGCCCTTCTCCCAGGAGGGCACCTGCCAGCAGACCGCCAATCCCATCAACCCGCTCGGGACGCCGATCGCGGGGGGACCCGCCGACGGCCTGCAGCAGTCGGCGCAGCCGGACGTGCAGATGCGCACCGTCCCGCACGTCTACGACCCGGCCGCCTTCCCGCAGTGCCAGCACCTGGTGTGGGTGGACGCACAGATCCAGGGGAACGACCTCACCTGGACGATCACGGTGACGGTCAGCGACTTCGACCTGGAGCACCGCAGCGCCATCACGCTCATGAACTTCTTCAACGACCTCGCCGGCAAGAAGCGCAGCCAGGACGTGAACCAGGCCGAGCACACCCAGGTGCCCAAGCTGTGACCGTGAAGACAGTCAACACCGGGGCAGGCCGGGAGCCTGCCGGGGTCCGGGCGAGGGGATTCGCGCCGCGCGCCGCCCTCCTCGCGGCGCTGTGCGTCGCGGGCTGCGCCGCGTGCGGCCATGGCAGCCCCTCCAGTGCCTCGGGAGGAAGCGCGGGGCGCCACGCCATGGTCAACATGCTGTGCTTCACCAGCCCCGACAGCCGCAAGGTCGTCGTCAGCGCGGTGTTTGCGGTGCGGCCCTACCCGCCCGAGCGCATGGTCGAGCAGCCCTGGGCGCAGGACTTCCGGCGCTACATCGGTCAGTCCGGCAACGAGGGCGGCATCAGCGTGACCTGTCTCGAGGCGGGCGCGAGCGATGCCGCGAAGGTGAAGGCGGCCCAGCTGCGCTCGCAGGGCCACGAGGTCGTGGAGACCCAGTGGAGCTACGCCGGGGGCTAGTCCCGCAAGGCGGGCGTCAGCCCAGCTCGCGCAGTGCCTTGAGCAGCGGGAAGTAGAGCGCGGCCCGCACCGGCTCGGGACCCAGGCCCCGGGCGAGCGCGGCATAGAGCTCGAGCTGCCCGCGGTAGCGCTCGAGCTCGGCATCGAGGAACGCCTCGACGCCCCCGCCCTCGTGGCGGCTGGTCTTGAAGTCCACCACCCAGCGCGTCCCGGACTCGTCCACGAAGGCACGGTCGATGACGACGTTGCGCAGCGTGCCCGCCGCGACGCCGGTGAGGGCGAGCTCGGAGGCCGCCTGGGGATGCTTCGCATCGAGAAGCCAGCGGCCGCGCGGGTCGGCGAGCGTGTTGGCGAGCGCCTCGGTCACGCGGCCGACCGCCGCGGGCAGCTCGCGCGCGCTGATCCCCAGGCGCGCAAGCTCGCGCCGGATCTCCTCCTGGGCGCGCTGCGGGAACTCTCGGCCGGGCAGCTGCGGCTGCTGTGCGAGCTGCGCCAGGTGGGCGTGCACCACGGTCCCGATGTGACGCTGCGTCTCTCCCACCCAGCTGAATTCGACCGGCGCCCCGGCGGCGAGGTGCGCGCCCGGCAGGTGGGCGAGCGCCACGCCCGCGGCCGCCACGGGCGGCTGCCAGTCGTCCCTCAAGCGCACCAGTGGGCGTGCCGCGCGCGCAGCCGCGACGGCGGGCGTGACGGCGGCGTAGTCGAAGCGCGCCTCGAGCGCCGGCCAGAGCGTGTGCAGCGGGGTCTGCGCGCGCGGCCGGGATGCCTCGTCCTCGCTCCGCGGCAGCGTGCCGGACAGCCACAGCGTGCGGCGCGCACGCGTCACCGCCACGTACAGCAGGCGCTGGCGCTCGTGGACGTCGCGGTCCCTGAACAGGTCCCTGAGGTAACGCTGCAGGGTGCCTTCCGGGGTCCCCACCGCCGGGGCCGGGGCGATGATGAGCTCGCTCTCGGCGCGCTCCGAGGGCAGGTCGGCCCAGGCGAGCAGGCGGCGCTCCCCGCCGCGGTGGCCGCGCTCGAGCGCCGGCAGGAACACGTGGTCGAACTGGAGCCCCTTGGCGCGGTGCACGGTCATGACCTGCACGGGATTGCGGCCCCCGGCCTGCGGCGCGCTGAAGAGCCCGGCGGCAAGCGTCGCGAAGTCCGCACTGCCGCGCCAGTCGAACGACGCGGTGCGCTCGGCCAGCGCGGCCAGGAACGCGCGCGCGTCGGCGAGTTCCGGCGCGGTATAGGCGTCCGCGGCACCGAGCGCGAGCCAGCTCGCCTCGAGGAGGTCCGCGAGCGGCTGCGTGCCGAGCGCGGCCAGCGCTTCCGCGGCGACCGCCTGCACGCGCGCCAGCCGTGCGCGGTCGGCCGGCCCGATGGCGCGCAGGCGCTTCGGGTCGCCCAGCGCCTGGAAGAGCAGCTGCCGTTCGTTGAGTCCCGAGAGGGCCGTGAGCGTCACCAGCGAGACCCCGCACCAGGGCGCGCGCAGCACCGTGAGCCACGCGGTGCGGTCGGCAAGATCGGTGAGGGCCTGGCCTAAGGCCACCAGGTCCCGCACGACGGCCCGCTCCGCAAGCGGCACCAGGTCCACGCCGACCACCGGGAGCCCGCCGCGCTCGATGGCTTCCGTGAGGAGCACCGCGTGCGAATGGGCCGTGACCAGCACGCCGATGCTGGCGTCCGGCTCGAGCTCGCGCAGCACCCCGATGCGCCCGGCGAGCGCGCGCGCCTCGGCGGCCCGCTCCTCGAACAGCAGCGACGTCACGAGCGGGATGCCCTCCGGCGGTGCCCGCTCGGGGAGCGCGGCGAGGCTGTCGGTGTAGGCCACGGCCCCCGAGCGCAGGTCGTCGCGAGCCGGGAAGATCGTCCCGAAAAGGGCATTGGTGAAGGCGACCAGCGCCGGCACGCTGCGGAAGTTGCGCCGCAGTTTCAGCGGCATGAGCCGCAGCGCGCCGATCCCGACGTCGCGCGCCTTGAGGAAGAGTCCCACCTCCGCATCACGGAAGCGGTAGATCGACTGCATGGGGTCCCCGACCACGAACAGCGTGCGGCCATCCCCCGGCTCCCACCCTGCGGTGAGGTCGGTGAGCAGCTGCACCTGGGCAAGCGAGGTGTCCTGGAATTCGTCGACCAGGATGTGGCGCAGGTTGAGCCCGGTGCGCAGTGCCAGCTCGGTCGGCTCGCCGGCCTCGGTGAGCGCCTGCCGGGCGGCGCCCGTGAGATAGGTGTAGTCCACCCGGCCCGCCGCGGCGAACTCGGCCTGCAGTTCGATCGCGGCCCGTCGCAGTACGCGGGCGAGCGCCGCCACCGCGGCGGCATCCTCGGGCGGCAGCTCGACCGGCGGCAGGCGCCTGAGGCCCCCGAGCGCCTCGCGCAGCCCGGGCGTCGCCGACAGGTCCGCGATGAGGTCGGACAGCTCGCGCGCCCGCGCGCGGTCGGCGAAGGCGGCCCCGAGGGCCGTCGTGATGCGCTGGCGCCAGTCGCCGCCGGCGGTGAAGCACAGCCTCCCAAGCGCGTGCCACGCCGGCGCCGCAGCGGCGTCCGCGGACAGCGCGCCTACGCCCGGCAGCGCCTCGGCACGCCGCCGCAGCGGCTCGGGCAGGAGCGCGCGCACCTGCGCGATCGCCGCGCGCGCCAGGTCCGCAAGGCTCGCGTTCACGCGCGCGCACAGCGCCTGCGGGTCCTCGTCCACCACGAAGCGCAGCCAGTGGCCGCGCTCGGCAAGCATCCCCGCGATGAGGCGCTCGAGGTTCTCCCAATGGTTGTCGAGCCGGTCAAAGAGGAGCGCCCCGTCGGCGGCAAGCTCCGGCTCGCCCTCGGCCGCGAGCAGCGCCTGGCGGGCGGCGCGGAGGTAGAGCGGCTCGGGCGCCTCGAGCACGGTCAGTTCGGTGCCGCTGCGGGAGGCGACCGGCAGCTCGCTCGCGAGCCAGAAATTGAAGGCGTCGATCGTCTGGATGCGCAGCGCCTGCGCACCCTCCTGAAGCCGCCAGCCGCGGGCCGCGCCGTGCGCGAGCGCGGCCTGCGCGAGGACCCGCTGCTGCGGCGCGGTCGGGTCATCGGCATCGAACTCACCGCGCAGCGCGCGGCTGACGCGCCCGAGCATCTCCGCGGCGGCCTTCTTGGTGAAGGTGATGGCGAGGATCTGGCCCGGCTCGTCCACGGTGCACAGGAGCCTGAGGAACCGCTGCGTGAGGACCGCGGTCTTCCCGGAGCCCGCCGGGGCCTCGAGCAGCACGGAGTGGGCCGGGTCGGTGGCGGCGAGCCGTGCCGCGGTGTCATCGGCGCCTGCCTCACTCATGGCCGTCCTCCGCGGCGGTGCCCAGGAGGTCCGCGGGCCCGATGCGGCACAGGGCGGCAAGGTGGCACCACTGGCAGGCCCCCGGCGCCGGGTCCACGCGCGCATCGCCCGACAGGAACTGTGCCACCAGATCCCCCATGCGCCGTCCCCAGTCCGCGTGATGCCCCGCCCAGCCGGCCTCGTGAGGCGGCGCGGCCGGCACCTTCGGCAGCAGCCCGTCGGCCAGCGCGACGCCGGTGAAGCGCACCTCGCGGGCCGTGAGGTTCACGGTGGCGAGCGCCGCCACGTCCGCCCCCAGGGCGGTGAGGTAGGCCAAGAGCTGCGGATGGGTCGGGCGATCCCCGAACCAGTCCGGGGTTCCCGGCTTCCCGCTCTTGTAGTCCAGCACGGCCCGTCCCTCGCCGATGCGGTCGATGCGGTCGAGGCGCATGCGCACGCGGCCGCCGCCGGCGCGCAGCTCCGCGACCGCCTCCGTCGCCTCGACGACGAATTCAGGGCGCGTGCGCTCCAGGTCGCAGAGCTTGAGGATCAGGCCTTCCGCGCGGCGGCTCTCGCGCACCAGGGCCGGCGGCAGCTGCGTGAACAGGTCGAACTGCCCGTCCGGGGCGCGGTAGCCCCGGCGGCCCGTGCGGCTCTCGGTGATGAGCGCCTGCGCGGCCTCCGCGACCGCGGCGCGGATGAGCGCGCGCAGGCCGTCTGCGCTTTGCCCGTTGAGGCCCGCCTGGGACTTGAGGCGATCCCACAGGCGCTGCAGGGCGGCGTGCAGGAGCAGCCCGCGCTGGTCCATGGGCACGCCCGGCTCGGTGCTGTCACGCTCGAGTGCACCCAGGCGCAGCTCCGCGTAGGCGCGGAACGGGCAGCTGTTCTGCAGCGACAGGGCGCGCGTGCCCGAAGGCAACGGCTGCGCCGGGCTCGGCCAGGGAAGGCCGCGCTCGTCGAGGAAGTCCTCGGTCTGGCCGGCACGCGCCATGGCAATAGGGAGCCAGCGCTGCCGCGCGCCCTCGAAGTCTGCGCACCCGGCCGTGAGTGGGCTCGCGAGACACTCCAGGTCCCCCTCGAGGCGCGGGTGTGAGAGCACGAGCTCCGGGCTCGCCGCGGCCCAGCGGGTGAGGAGGCGCTGCGCCTCGGCACGCCGCCCGGCCTCGCTCGCCTGCGCAAGCCCGGCCGTGCGCTGCGCCGCGAGCGGCAGGAACGGATCGGGGGCCGCAGGTTTCGGGAGCACGTCCGCGGTGAGGCCTGCGACCCAGATGCCGTCATACCCGATGACCGGATCGGCCAGCACCGCAGACAGCGTGACCGGTGCATCCTCGTCCGAGGGCCGGTAGGAGACCGCGCGGGCCCGCGCCCGCAGGAGCTGCACGGCCGCCGGCGGCGCGAGCGAACCGACCGCGGCGCCGAGCTCGCCGAACTCCTGCAGCAGTTCCCGCAGCCGCAGCTGCAGCTGCAGGCGCGCCAGGTCCGGGGCCTCGCCCTCGTGCGTGAGCGTGAGGGCCGCGAGTGCGGCGGCGAAGCGCTCCGACCAGCGCCGGCTGCCGCTCGCCCCGCCCTCGTTGAGCGCGGCTGCGGCACGCTGCAGCTGGCCGTCGAGCTCGCGCGCCCCCGGCCTGAGCTCGGGGGGCACCGACTGCAGGAGGCCGCGCAGCCCCGTGAGGCGCATCGCGGAACCGCCGCGCTCGGCGACGAACTGCGCCAGCGCCGCGCGGCTGGCAGCCGTCGGGCGCGCGAAGAACGGGGCGCGCAGCCACTCCGACAGCGCCGCCGCATCGAGCGCGGCACCCGTCAGCAGGGCAAAGGCGGTGAGGGCCTGGGCCGGCAGCGCCTGGTCGGCGAGGGGCTCCCCGCCCTCGAGCGTCACGAGGCGACCCGATGCGCCGGAACGCACCGCGCTGCCCGGATCAAGTGCCTGCGCGATGAGCGTGCGCAGGCGCTCACGGGCCCCCGGGGGGCCCGGCAGCAGTACCAGAAGGCGTGCGGCCGGGTTCGCCGCGAGGCGCGCGCGGCACCAGGCGGCGATCGCCTCCTGCTCGGCCCCCCGGTCAGCGGCGCGCAGCACGCGTGGTTCGGCAGCAACCGGTGCCGTGCCGCCGGGGAGACCCAGGGCGCAGAGTCGCGGTGGCAGCTCGGTGAAGCCGCGCAGCAGTGCCGGCGGCGGCACATGCGGCGGGGGAAGCCTGCCGGCGAGGCTGCCGGGACTCTGCGCGCCCAGCTCGCGACAGCGCGATTCGAAGTGCGCGCGGGCCCGGCTGTACAGCTCGCTCTCCGCCCCGGGACTGCGGGCCACGCTCAGCTCGTAGTCGAGGGCGAGCTCGTGGCTGCGCGCGAGCGCCTCACCGAGCGGGCCGTCGTCCAGGAAGTACCCGAGCCGGTCGCTGGCCTCGCGCGCGGCGGCGCGCCACAGCGCCCATTCCTGGGCTGCCGACAGCAGCCCCGGCAGCGCCGCCCCGGCCGCGGCCGCACGTTCGCAGGCGCGCTGGCGGAACGAGGCGGGCGTGAGGACGTCGGGACTCGCCCAGACACTGCGCCCGGCGGCGAGCTCGCCGGCGGCGACCGCGAGCTGCACGGCGCGCACGCGCTGGCGCGTCGGTACGATGAGCGCGCCACCGCCCCGGAAGTGCTCGGCGAGGTCTTCGGGTAGCCGGAACAATGCCGCAGTGCGCCGCGCGCCGCGGCTAGCGGAACGTGCCGCTCACCACCCTGGACGAGTCGCTGCCGCGCGCCGGGCGCTCGGCGGCGTAGCTGGCGAGCAGGTCCTCGATGCGCACGAACACCTCGCGCAGCGTCGCTGCATCGGGCAGGTTGGTGATGCGGAAGTGGTTGCGGTAGGGCACGTTGAAGCTCACGCCCGGGGCCACCAGCACGTGCTTCTGCTCGAGCAGCTCGAGCGCGAACTGCTGGTCGTCGAACTGCGGCAGCACCTCGCGACGGATGCCCGGGAAGGCGTACATCGCCCCGCCCGGTGCGACGAGGCTCAGGTAGCGCGAGGCGCGCGTGGCGGCGAGGATCGCGGCGCGCGACTCGTACAGCCGGCCGCCCGGGGCGATGAGCTCACGGACCGACTGGTGCCCGCCGAGCGCGGTCTGCACCGCCCACTGTGCCATGACGTTGCTGCACAGTCGCAGCGAGGACAGGAGCTCGAGGGCTGCCAGGTACTCCGCCGCCGGGTGCGTGCGGCCGGAGAACACCGCCCAGCCCACGCGATAGCCGCAGGCGCGGTACACCTTCGACAGCCCCGACATCGTGCAGCACAGGGTGCCGTGCACGAGGGTCGCCATGGGCACGAACCGGGCGTCCTCGTAGGTCATCTGGTCGTAGATCTCGTCGCTGAAGACGACCAGGCCGTGCACTTCCGCGAGGCGCGCCAGCGACTCCAGGACCGCCCTCGGGTAGACCGCGCCCGTGGGGTTGTTGGGATTGATGACGACCAGGGCCCGCGTGCGCGGGGTGATCAGGCGCGCAAGTTCCTCCGGGTCCGGCACGAAGCCGTTCTCCGGCCGGCACGGGTAGTGCACCGCGCGCCCGCGGTTCAGGGTCACGGCCGCGGTCCACAGCGGGTAGTCCGGGCTCGGCACGAGGACCTCGTCGCCCTCGTTGAGGAGCGCCCGCAGCGTCAGGTCGATGAGCTCGCTCACCCCGTTGCCGATGAACACCTCCTCGGCGGTGACGCCCGTGACGCCGCGCGCCTGCTGCTGCATGACCACCGCCTCACGGGCCGGAAAGATGCCCTTCTGGTGGCAGTAGCCCTCCGCCTCGGGGAGGTTCTCGATCATCGCCAGGCGCATGGTCTCGGGGGTGCGCAGGCCGAAGGCGCGCGGGTTGCCGATGTTGAGGGAGATGATCTCGTAGCCCTGGCGCTCGAGCTCGTGCGCGCGGCGGGCGAGACGCCCGCGGATCTCGTAGCGCACGTGCTTCAGGCCCTCGCTGGGGCGTATGACGGTCTCGTTCATGGTGCCCGCAAGGATAGCAGCGCGCCGCCCTGTGATCCGCAGGCATTGCGGGTCAGGAGTGTGACGCAGCCGCAACCCCGGAGCATCGCCCGCGCCGCCAAGGGCCTTACGGGATTTCGGCAAACCTCAGGCACGCGCCCGCGTGGCCGGGACCCAGGGTCTCCCAGGCCGGGATCTCGGCTGCGCAGCGGGCGGCCGCGTGTGCGCAGCGCGTGCGGAAGACGCAGCCGGAGGGCGGGTTCAGGGGGGACGCCGGCTCCCCGAACCGCACGCGCTCGAGCCGGGCCGGCTCGAGCGCCGGGTCGAGCCCGGGGAGCGAGAGCAGCAGCTCGCGCGTGTACGGATGACGGGGCCGGGCGAAGAGCTCCGTCGCAGCGCCCTCCTCCATGGCATGCCCCAGGTACAGGACCAGCACGCGCGTGCACAGGCGCCGCACCAGGGCGAGGTTGTGGCTGATGAAGAGCAGGCTGAGCGGTGAGCCCGCGGTGAGGGATCCGAGCAGCTCGACGATCTGCGCCTGCGTGGACAGGTCGAGCGCGCTCAGGGGCTCATCCAGCACCAGCACCCGCGGCCGCGGGGCGAGCGCACGGGCCAGCGCGACGCGCTGGCACTGGCCGCCGGACAGCTCGTGCGGGAAGCGCGTGGCGAGCGAGGCCGTAAGTCCCACGCGTCCCATGAGCTCCGCGACGGTGGCGACGGGCCCGGCATCGCGGGACGCGGCCTCCAGGCCCTCGGCGAGGGTCTGCTCGACGGTGCGACGCGGGTCGAGGCTCGACAGCGGGTCCTGGAAGACCAGCTGGACGTCGCGTCGCAGCCCGCGCAGTTCGCCCTGCGCGAGGTCGCCCAAGGGACGGCCCAGCCATGCGACCGAACCGGCCGCGGGCGGCAGGAGTGCCAGCGCCGCGTGCGCCAGCGTCGACTTGCCGCTGCCGGATTCGCCGACCAGCCCCACCGACTCGCCGGCGCGCACCGCGAGCGAGACGCCGCTGAGCGCGGTGAGCGCACGTGCCGGCCGCAGCAGTCCCTCGTACACCGGCCGTCGCACGGTTACACCGTCGAGCCTCAAGACCTCGGCGGTGCACGACGGCGACGGGGCCGCTGTGTGGTTCGTCGTCCCGAGCGCGTGCGCGGCGGCAAGCAGCGCGCGCGTGTACGGCTCGCGCGGCCGCGACAGGACTTCGGACACCGGGCCGGATTCCACCGCGCGCCCGGCCTGCATGACGAGCACGCGGTCGGCAAGGCCCGCGACCGCCCCGAGGTCGTGCGTGATGAGCACCAGGGCGAGTGACTCGCGGATCTTGAGCCTGCGCAGCAGTGCGAGGATCTGGGCCTGCACGGTGACGTCCAGCGCCGTGGTGGGTTCGTCGGCGATCAGGAGCGCCGGCCCTGCGGCGAGTGCGATCGCGATCATGGCGCGCTGGCGCAGCCCCCCGGACAGTTCGTGCGGGTACTGCGCGAGGCGCCGCCGCGGGTCGGGCACCTCGACCGCCTCCATGAGGCGCAGCGCGGCCGCCCGGGCCTCCTCCGGACCCTCCTTGAGGTGGGCGCGGCGCGCCTCCAGGAGCTGCGCCCCCACGGTGAGGTGCGGGGTCAGCGAGGTCATCGGATCCTGGAACACGAAGCCGACGCGGCTGCCCCGCACCCCGGTAAGGGCCGGTGCCCCCAGGGTGGTGAGTTCCCGGCCCTCGAGGACCGCACTGCCGTGCGTGCGGCCATTCTGGGGCAGAAGGCCAAAGGCGCCGAGGAACAGCTGGCTCTTGCCGGCCCCCGACTCCCCCACCACCGCGAGGCACTCCCCTGGTGCCACCCGCAGGTCGATGTCGCGCGCGGCGGTCACGCGGCCGCGCGGGGTATCGAAGCTCACGCCGAAGCCGGTGAAGGCGAGCACGGCGGGCGGTGCGGCTTCAGCGGGCACGGGGATCGAGCGCATCACGCAGCGCATCGCCGATGACGTTCAGCACCAGGAGCAGGACCACGAGCAGGCTCGCCGGCACGAGCAGCATCCACGGCGCCGAGCTCATCTCCTGCGCGCCGACCGCGATGAGGTTGCCGAGGCTCGCGCGCGGCTCCTGGACCCCGAGCCCCAAGAAGCTCAGGAAGCTCTCGTAGAGGATCATCTGCGGCACGGTGAGGGTCGCGTACACGATGACGGGCCCTAGGAGGTTGGGGACCACGTGGCGCACCAGGATGGTGTGCGGGGGCAGGCCGAGCACGCGCGCGGCGGTTACGAAGTCGCGCCGCCGCAGCGTGAGTGTCTGCGCGCGCACGATGCGCGCGGTGGTGAGCCAGCCGATGGCCCCGAGCGCCACGAACAGCACCGTCAGGCTCCCGCGCGGAAAGAGGCTCGTCAGGATGATCACCACGAACAGGTACGGCAGCGCGTAGACCACGTCCACCGCGCGCATCATGAGCTCCCCGGTGCGCCGACCCGCAAAGCCCGCCACCGCCCCGTAGGTGAGCCCGATGAGGAGGCTCGCGAGGCTCGCCGCCACGCTGACCGCCAGCGACAGCCGCAGTCCGCCGAGGGCGCGCACCGCGAGGTCGCGGCCGAGGCGGTCGGTGCCCAGAGGGTGCCCGGCCGTCAGCGGCGGAGCCGCCAGGTGCTGCCAGTCCAGGGCATCGAAGCGCCAGGGGCTGAAGGCCGGCCCGGCCACCGCGGCGATGACCAGGAGCGCCAGCAGCCCCAGCGCGAACCGCACCCGCAGGCGGGCGCGCAGGTGTGCGAACGCGCCGCCGAAGAAGCCTGCGGCCGGGTCGCCGCTCACGCCGGCTCCGCCGTGCGCACCAGCGGATCGAGCAGCCCGTGCAGGAGGTCCGCGATGAAGTTCCCCGCGAGCGTGAGCACCGCGTAGATCACGATCATGCCCATGACGAGCGGGTAGTCGCGGTCGATCGCCCCGTGGACCAGGTAGCGACCGGTGCCCGGCAGCCCGAACACCGTCTCGACCACCAGCGACCCGGTGACGATGAAGGCGAAGGCGGGACCCAGGTAGCTCACCACCGGGATCAGCGCCGGCGGCAGGGCGTGCCGCATGAGGACCCGCGCGCCGCTCAGGCCCCGGGCGCGCGCCGCCCGGATGGAGGGGAGCCGCAGCACCTCGAGCAGGCTCGCCCGCGTCAGCCGCGTGAGTGCCGCCGCGAGCGGCAGCGCCAGCGTCAGTGCCGGCAGCGCGAGATAACGGCCCGGGGGCGATGCCCAGCCCCCGGCGGGGAACCAGTTCAGGTGCAGCGCGAACCCCAGCACCAGCACCGGTCCGGTCACGAAGGCCGGCAGGGCGAGGGCCACGGCGCTGCCGCCGGCGATGACCCCGGCCGCCGGCCGCCCCTGCCACACGGCCGCGGCGATCCCGAAACCCACGCCCAGCACCAGGGCGATGAGGAGCGCCGCCACCCCGAGCGTCGCGCTGACGGGCAAGCCCTGGCGGATCAGTTCGCCGACCGTGAAGTCCGCCTCCCGCAGCGAGACCCCGAAGTCCCCATGGGCCAGTCCCGAGACGTACTGCAGGTACTGCTCGCCCAGGGGCCGGTCGAGCCCGTAGGCCCGCTCGAGGTTGGCGCGGACCTCCGGGGCGAGGCGCCGCTCCTGGTCGAACGGGCCGCCCGGGGCGAGGCGCAGGATCACGAACGAAACCGTGACGATCACGATGAGCGTTGGAATCAGTCCGGCGAGGCGCCGGAGGGCGTAACTCATCATGGCGGCTGGACTTTAGGGAGCCGGTGCGCAATTCGTCAACGCCACGACCCGTCCCGGCAACACCCGAACGGCCGGCCCGCTATACTTCGCCCCCCCGTGCCCGCCTGCGGCGGGCCTTTTAGCACCCAAGAGCTCACGGCATGAAGCGCATCCTGGTCGGCATCAAGCGCGTTGTGGACTACAACGTGCGCATCCGGGTCAAACCCGACAATACCGGCGTCATCACCGATGGCGTCAAGATGAGCGTCAACCCCTTCGACGAGATTGCCCTCGAGGAGGCGCTGCGGATCAAGGAGCGCGGGGGTGCCGAGGAAGTCGTGGTGGCCACCGTGGGGCCTGCCGACACCCAGGCCCAGCTGCGCACCGCGCTCGCCATGGGCGCCGACCGCGCCCTGCACGTGCAGGCCGACGGGATCATCGAGCCGCTGACCGCGGCGCGCACGCTGCTCAAGCTCGTTGAGAAGGAACAGCCGTTCCTGGTGATCCTGGGAAAACAGGCCATCGACGATGACAACGGCCAGACCGGCCAGGTTCTGGCGGCCCTGTGGAACCGTCCCCAGGCCACCTACGCCTCCAAGATCGAGCTCACCGACACGACCGCGCGCGTGACGCGCGAGGTGGATGCGGGGCTTGAGACCATCGAGGTCGACCTGCCGGCGGTCATCACCACCGACCTGCGCCTGAATGAGCCGCGCTACGTGAAGCTGCCGGACATCATGAAGGCCAAGAAGAAGCCGCTGGAGACCCTGCAGCTGGCGGCCCTCGGCATCGAGCCGCGCCAGCAGCTGAAGCTCGCGCGCTTCGAGCCACCGCCCCAGCGCCAGAAGGGCATCCGCGTCAAGGACGCCGCCGAACTGGTCGAGGCACTGAAGAAGAAGGGACTGCTGTGAGCGCCAAGATCCTCATCGTCGCCGAGCACGACGGCAAGAAACTCAACGTCAGCACCGCCAAGTGCGTGACCGCCGCGCGCTCGCTCGCCGGAGCCGAGATCACGGTCGCGGTGCTGGCCGCGGACTGCGCCGCCGTGGCCGCCCAGGCCGCCCAACTCGCCGGCGTCGGCAAGGTGGTGACCGTCGACAACCCGGCCAACGAGCACGCGCTCGCCGCCGTGTACGCCCCCCAGGTCGTGGCGCTCGCCGCCCCCTATACGCACCTCTTCGGTCCGTCGACCACCTTCGGCAAGGACCTCATGCCGCGGGTCGCGGGACTCCTGGGTGCACCCCAGATCAGCGACATCATGGCGCTCGAGAGCCCGACGCGGTTCAAGCGCCCGATCTTCGCCGGCAACGCCATCCTGACCGTGGAGTCTTCGCCTGAGGCCAAGCTCGTGGGCACCATCCGCGCCGCCTCCTTCGAGGCCGCCGGCACCGGCGGGACGGCTCCCATCGAGAAGGCGAACGTGAGCGTCGAGCTGCCCAAGCACACGCGGTGGATTTCGGTGTCGGCCGCCAAGAGCGACCGCCCGGACCTGCAGACCGCGGCGCGGGTGATTTCCGGCGGCCGCGCGCTCGGCAGCGCCGATGGCTTCAAGATCCTCTACAGCCTCGCCGACAAGATTGGTGCCGCGGTGGGCGCCTCGCGCGCCGCCGTGGACGCCGGCTACGCCCCCAACGAGATGCAGGTCGGCCAGACGGGCAAGATCATCGCCCCCGAACTCTACATGGCGGTCGGCATCTCCGGTGCCATCCAGCACCTCACCGGCATCAAGGATGCACGCACCATCGTCGCCATCAACAAGGACGGCGAAGCACCGATCTTCGAGGTCGCCGACTTCGGACTCGTCGGCGACCTCTTCCAGGTCATCCCCGAGATCGAGCGCCTGTTAGCCAAGGGCTAGAGCTGTCCGAGCACGTGCTCGGCGGAGGACACCTTGAACTGTCCCGGCGCCTCGACGTCGACCACCTTCGCCACGCCGTCCTTGACCACGATGGCGAAGCGCTGGCCGCGCATTCCCATCCCGAAGCCCTTGGCATCGAGCTCGAGTCCCAGGGCGCGCGCGTAGTCGCCGTTGCCGTCGGCGAGCATCATGATCTTGTCCCCGACGCTCGAGGACTTGCCCCAGGCATTCATCACGAACACGTCGTTCACCGCCATGCAGGCGATCGTGTCCACACCCTTGGCGTGCAGCTGGTCGGCCATCTCGACGAAGCCCGGCAGGTGCTTGGCATCGCAGGTCGGGGTGAACGCGCCGGGCACCGAGAACAGCACCACGGTCTTGCCCTTGAACAGCTCATCGGTGGAAAGGTCCTTCGGACCCTCCTTGGTCATGCGCTTGAAAGTGCCCGCGGGCATCTTCTCGCCTGCCTTGATCGCCATGGTCATGTCTCCTTGAGTGGTGCTTGAGCCCCGTCCGGGCAAGCATACGTCCCGGCGCAGGCGGTACTAAATGACAGGGGCCGGGAGAATGACTTCTGCCCGGCCCCTCCAAATCACCTTCAGCGCGCTCGTGGCCCCGTCCGCAAGGCCACGAGCTCAGGGTCTAAGTCCTCAGGACGCGGCCGAGCGCACGTGCAGCGTCCACAGGTACGCCAGCCGCTCGAGCGGCTTGTTCTGATCGTCCTTGACGGTCTTGAAGGTCTTCAGCGCGTCGTCCTTGTGGCCCGCGCGGAACTGCGCAATGCCCAGCAGGAGCTTCGTGTCCGCCGTGTTCTTGAGGCCCCCCTTGGTGAGCCCCTTCTGCAGCTGGTCGACGGCCTTGTCGTACTGGCCGTAGCCGAAGTAGGCAAGACCCACGGCGGCATTCTTCTGGCCGGTGGCTGCCGCGTTGGCATCGGCCTCGCCCTTGGCAAGGCTCGCCTGATCGGCGACGGCCGCCTTCTTCACCGACTCCAGCAGGCGCGTATTGCGGTCCTTGCTGCGCTGGTCGGTGAATACGTTCGCCGCGAAGCCCTTCTCGAGGATGCGCTGCGCCTCGCCCGGCGAACCGGCATCGACCGCGAGCTGCGCGGCCTCATTCCAGTCGCCCGGGTCCTTCAGCGAGTCGGTGTCCGCCATCAGGCGCAGGATCTGGAGGTTGTTCGAATCCCCGGTGCTCGACTGGCGCACGTGCGCGAGCAGGAACGCCCAGTACTCGGGCTTCGGGTAGTACTGCACGTACTTCTCAAGCGCCTTCTCCTGGCAGGCCTCGTCATCGAGCTTCAGGCAACTGTTGAGGATCAGGCCGAGCTGCTGCTCCTTGGGGGCGTGCCCTTCCTTCAACTCATCATCGACCAGCGCGTTTTCCGCACTCAGCGTGCCCTTCCAGTCGCCCTTGAGGTAGTACGACTGCGCGACGACGTTCTTGATCTCGTCGTTCGCGAAGCCCCCCTTGATGGCCTTGTTGCCCAGCTCAATCGTCTTGTCATAGTTCTTGAGCTGGCTGTTGATTGAGATCAGGGCCCGGGTCAGAGCGGGAACCTCGGCCTCATTAACGAAGCTGCTGTTGAGCTTGGCTTCGCAGTACTTCGCGGCTTCTGCATAGTTCCCGGAGCCCGCGCTTGCATTGCAGCCGAAGTCGGCGATGGTGAACTGGTCGAAGGGGGTCTTGTCCGAGACGGCCTCGGCCTCGTGGATCTTCGCCATTGCGACGCTGTAATTCTTCGCCTTCAGCGCATCCTGCGCAGGCTTGAGGATGGTGGCCACCTTCTCGCTGTTGGTGTTCTTCGCCGCCGCCGCCAGCGTCGGGCCGCTCACGGCCAGGAGTGCAACAGCCGCCACCGCTGCGGTGGCCACGGTCAGGGATGACTTCATAAAAGTGTCTTGCATAGTCCTGTGAACGTTAGTTGCCGAACTGGGCGACGTTGGTGAAGCCGATCTTCACCATGTGGTTGCGCTGCGCCGCGGCGAGCACCGTTGCGACCACGCCGTACTTGGCGCGGCGGTCGGGGCGCAGGTGCACCTCGGGCTGCGGGTCCTTGGCGGCCTCGTTGTGGAAGTAGCCCTCCAGCTGATCGAGACCCGTGACCGGGGTGCCGTTCCAGACCACCGTGCCGTCGGAATCGATCTCCAGGTCGATCACCTCCGGCTGCACCTGGTCCTGCGGGGGCGGCGGCTGGTTGGGGTTGGGCATGTCGAGCTTGACCGCGTGGGTCATGACCGGCAGGGAGACGATCAGCGTCACGAGCAGCACCAGCATCACGTCGATGAGCGGCGTGGTGTTGATGTCGCACATCGCCTCGCCGCTGGGTCCGACACTCATTGCCATGGCAGAAGACTCCTAAATTCGATGGGACTCAGCGGTAACCGCGCACGCCATGGTCGGGTTCGGTGAGGAAGCCGACCTTCTGGACGCCGCCGCGCTGGATTGCGTACATCACGCGACCGACAGCCTCGTAGCGCGCTTCCTTGTCGCCGCGGATGTGGATCTCCGGCTGCGGCTTCTGCACCGCGGCAGCCTTCACCTGCGCCAGCAGGTCATCCCGGCTCGCAAGCTTCTTGTCGTTCCAGTAGGTGTTGCCGTCCCGGTCGACCGCGATGGTGATGTTCTCGGGCTTGGTCTGCGTCGGAATGTTGACGGCCTTCGGCAGGTCCACCTTCACGGTCTTGTTGATGACCGGGATGGTGATGAGAAAGATGATGAGCAGCACCAGCATCACGTCGACGAGCGGCGTGGTGTTGATGGATGCGATGGCGCTCTGGTCCCCGGAGGAGGATCCGACACTCATGGCCATGAGTCTTGACTCCTAGTTCGCTCAGCCTTTTGGGAAAAGGCGGGGCGCCAGGCGGCGCCCCGCGGATATCCCAGACTTACCTGAACGGCGGCTTACTTGCCGACCGCGGAGGCCTTGGCGCCCGCCGGGCGGGCCCCGCCCGAACCGTCCGGAACGCGGGCACCGCTTACCAGATAGGCATGCAGATCGCCCGTAAAGTTCCGCAGCGAGTCAGTCAGGCCCTTGTTGCGGCCGAGCAGCCAGTTGTAACCCATGACCGCGGGCACCGCGACGAACAGACCGATGGCGGTCATGATCAGCGCCTCACCGACGGGGCCGGCCACCTTGTCGATGCTCGCCTGGCCGGCGATACCGATGCTCACGAGGGCCTGCAGAATGCCCCACACCGTGCCGAAGAGGCCGACGAACGGGGCGGTTGAACCCACCGTCGCCAGGAGGCCCAGACCCGACTGCAGCTTGCTCTGCGTGCTCTCGACGGCGCGCTGCAGCTGCATCGTGACCCACTCGTTGAGGTCGATGCGGTCGGTCAGGCGACCGTCATGGTGGGAGGCGGCGCGCAGGCCGTCCTCGGCGATGTTGCGGAACTCATCGCCCTTCTTCAGGCGCTCGACACCGTCCTTGACCGACGGGGCGCTCCAGAACTGCTTCTCGACCTGCTTCGCGGACTTCTTGAGCTTGTTCTGATCCCACAGCTTCGTGAGGATCACGTACCAGGACGCGAGCGACATGATGAGCAGCAGGATGAGCACGGAGCGGGTGACGATGTTGCCGCCCTCCCACAGTGCTTGTAGACCGTACGGGTTGGCGGTGGACGCGGCGGCGGGGGTTGCGGGGGTTTGGTTTTCCATAGTTTCCTCGAAAAAAAAAGCCGCCTGTGGCGAGGCGGCATCTGGGATCTCTGTTATTAGCTGTGGAGCTTGAAGCGGACGTTGAAGCTGAAGCAGCCGTTGTCGAGTGGCTTGCCGTCATCGGACGCCGGCGTGAACTTGATGGCCTTGGCGTAAGTGATGGCGGCGGCGTCCAGGGCCGAGAAGCCGGTGCCCTTTTCCACCGTCGGGTCCTGCGCGAGCTTGCCCTGCGCATTGATGCACACGTGCACCTGTGCGACGCCCTCCTCGTTGTTGCGGCGCGAGGACGGCGGGTAGTAGTTCTCGGGATCCGGCATGCCGTGCTTGGAGTCGAAGCCGGCATTCCTGTGGTTGGTGGGCTTGGCCGCTACGGGCGCCGCGACGTGCTGGGTCGTCACGTTGGTGATCGCCGTCGCGGGGGCGGCCTGCGGGATCTCGACGATGGTGTCGGTCGGCGGGATCTCCACCGGCGGGCGCTCGAAGGTCGGCGGCGGCGGCGGCGGGGGCGGCGCGTCCTTGTGACTCTCGGTCTCGATGACCGCCTGGATCGGCGGTGCGAGCGCTTCGATCGCATGGTTCACAAGCCCGGTGGCCAGGGCCCAGGCGATGAACACGTGGAGCAGCAGGATGCCGCCCACGACCACGCCGCGCCGCGTGAAGAACCCGGAAGTGTCCTCGAGGTGTGCTGCCATGTTATTTCGAGTCGTCAGCTGAATCGTCGGTCACACACCGGATTCCCTTCGCGTTGCCACGACGCTGTGCCGTCGTGACCCCCTGCGCGAGGAGGAACCCGGACCATCAGGTCTTCCCACCCACTCTCCGTTCGCGGGCGGCGCGGACCTGTTTGCATCACTCTGCAGTCAACGTACCTTTGTTCCGGCTTCCGCTTCTGTCCCAGGCGCGTACTTATATAAGAATCTGCCCGCAGATGACGTGCACACGTTTCGTGGCGGACGTCACGGTCGCTTGACTGAACTCTAACCGCTGCCTTTCGGACTGACAACTCCGGCGGTGGCTTAAGAATGGCGCCGACGTGCCTGTATCGCCTCAGTCACCGCTCCCTGCGAGGCGCTGCCGACCAATCGTGCATATTTCGCCAGTGCCCCGCTGATCGCATAGGGCTTATGCGGCTTCCAGCTTGTACGCCTCCGACGCAGCTCGGTCGCCGGAACTCCCACGTCGATGCGGCGTTTCACCGCATCGATGCGAATGCGGTCGCCGTTCTTGATGAGTCCGATCGGGCCGCCGACCGCCGCCTCGGGCGAGATATGTCCGACCACGAAGCCGTGGCTGCCGCCGGAGAACCGTCCGTCGGTGATGAGCGCAACCTGGTCGCCCAGCCCGCGTCCCATGATGGCTCCGGTCGGGGACAGCATCTCCCGCATGCCCGGCCCCCCCTTCGGTCCCTCGTTCCGGATCACCACCACGTCACCGGCACGGACCTTGCCCGCGAGGATGGCCTGGGTGGCACGTTCCTCGCCCTCGAACACGCGCGCGCGCCCCTCGAACAGCTCCCCCTCCTTGCCGGTGATCTTCGCGACCGCGCCCTCGGGGGCGAGGTTGCCGTACAGCACCACCAGGTGACTCGTCTTCTTCAGTGGGTTGGAGAGGGGCCTGACAATCTCCTGCCCGCTCATATACATGGGCGCACTTTCAAGATTAGCCTTCAGGGTGCGCCCGGTGACGGTCATACAGTCCCCGTGCAGCAAATCCGCGTCCAGCAGCATCTTCATGAGCGGCCGGATGCCCCCGATCGCGACCAGTTCCGACATCATGTACCTGCCACTGGGGCGCAGGTCCGCGAGCACCGGGGAACGTCGTCCGATCCGCGTGAAGTCATCCAGCGAGAGGCGCACGCCTGCGGCCTGGGCGATGGCCAGCAGGTGCAGCACGGCGTTGGTCGAGCCCCCGAGCGCGATCACCACGGTGATCGCGTTCTCGAAGGCCCTGCGGCTCAGGATGTCGCGGGGCTTCAATCCCTCCCGCACCAGCCGCACCACCGCCTCGCCGGCCCGGTGGCAGTCCGAGCGCTTGTCCTCCCCGATGGCGTCCTGGGCGGAGCTCCCGGGCAAGGACAAGCCCAAGGCCTCGATGGCGGAGGCCATGGTGTTCGCCGTGTACATCCCGGCACAGCTACCGGGGCCCGGGATGGCGGTGCGCTCGACCTCGAGGAGGTCGGCATCGGAGAGCTTGCCGGCGGCGTGTGCGCCCACCGCCTCGAACACCGAGACGATGTCCCGGTGCTTGAGACCGGGGCGTATGGTGCCGCCATAGACGAAGACCGAGGGACGGTTCAGGCGCGCCATCGCCATGGCGCAGCCGGGCATGTTCTTGTCACAGCCCCCGATCGCGACGAAGCCGTCGAAGCCGGCCGCCCCCACCACCGTCTCGATGGAGTCGGCGATGATCTCGCGCGAGACCAGTGAGTAGCGCATGCCGGGCGTGCCCATCGAGATGCCGTCGGACACGGTGATGGTGTTGAACAGCACGCTCTTGCCGCCGGCCGCATCGATCCCGGCGCACGCGTCCTTGGCGAGGTCCCCGATGTGGATGTTGCAGGGCGTGACCTGGCTCCAGGTGGAGGCGACTCCGATCTGCGGACGCTGGAAGTCCTGGTCGGTGAAGCCCACGGCGCGCAGCATTGCGCGCGAGGCGGTCTGCTTGTCGCCATCGAAGACCACGCGCGAGTAGGCGCGCGGGTCGGGTTTCTTCTTGCTCATCGTGCTTACGCTTCCTTCAGCTCTGGTCCGTCGCGCCCGTCCGCGCCCCCGTGCCCGCCGCGCTGCGCTTGAGTGCCGTGCGCATGCGCGTGAACCCGAGCGCGCCCGCGGTGGTCAGCGCGACCGGCAGCACCAGCGAGAGCTCGCCGCTGCCGGACCGCACGTGCTCGAGTCCCATGTACGCGAGCACCCCGAGCGGCGGGGCGAAGCCGCCGCGCAGTCCCGTGAGCGTGACGTGCACGCCCATGTACTGCTGCGCGCGCCCCAAGGAGGCGAAATCGTTGTGCCCGAGGTTCCAGCCTAGATTAGCACCTGCCTGGGCCGCCCCGAGCAGCACCGCGCCGGTCCACAGGAGAAACAGCGACTGCAGGAACACCCCGAGCGTGAACACCACGGTCGCCGCGACCAGCGCCCAGCCCTGCCGCGAGCGGTAGCGCACCACGTGCGAGCCATCGAACAGGCGCGCCCAGAACGGCAGGAACACCGGTTGCGTGACCAGCGGTATGACCGACAGCAGCGCGATCTGCAGCGCGCTCGAGAGCTTCAGGTGCTCGGAGAAGACCAGCACCAGCTGCGCGGTGAGCATGAGGTTGCCGGCCCCGAAGACGCCCATCCACAGCATGTACTCGCGGTAGGCCGGGTCTTCCCTGAGGATCTGCGTGAATACCTTCAGGCTGAAGGGCTCGGCGCCCAGGCCCTGCGCGGCCTCGGCCGCGAGCAGCCGGAACTCGCGCCGCACCCGCATGGCGCGGTAGAGCCACGCGCCGGCAAGTCCCGCGAGTGCCCCGAAGCCGTACAGCCAGCGCGCATCGACGACGCGCGCCTCCAGTGCGATGCCCACCAGGGCAGCGGAGGTGCCGACCGTAAGGGCGTTGACGATGACGATGCGCCCGGTGATGCGCGCGAGCACGTTGCGCGGGTAGTTCGCGGTCCACACCGCCGCGCGCACCGTGAGGATTCCCGCCCACATCACGCGCGCGGCGATGATGGCGAGCACCGTGACCGCAAGGCCGGCGGAGGCCCGCGAGGCAAGCGCGACGCAGCCGACCAGGAGCGCGAAGGAGCCCTGCAGGGCGACCAGCAGCTGCACCCGGGCGCGCCCGTGGGCGAGGTTCGCCCACACGAAGGACAGCACGTTCGAGAAGGCCGGCGCCCCGCTCACCAGGGCCACCGCGAGGTTCACCGCCACCAGGGAGGCGGCGCCTGCGAAGTGCTGCTTGACGAGGATCGCCGCGGTGGCGCCCTCCACCAGCCCCAGGGTCAGCCCCAGGAGGCCCCACGGCAGGATCTCGCGGCGGAATATCCCCTCGACGAGGGGGCTGGGTTTACCGGGGAGGCCGTCGGGCACGCAGCGAAGCTTATGGGAGCGCCGGGATTGCGCAACTGGAGCGTTGACAAGGCCGGATGGCCTGTGATCACATCGGGTGATCAGGATTTGTTCGCACCCATGACCACACTCGCAGCCACGGCCCTTTCCGACGCAGCGCCCTCAAGCGCCCTGCGTCCGCTGCTGCTGCTGGTACTGCCCCTGCTGCTCCTTACCGGAGCACGGTGCGGGGCACTCGCGGACGCCTGAAGAATCCCCTAAGGCACGCGCAGTAAGACACCAAAGACCCCGCACCGGCCCTGAAAGCCGCTGCGGGGTTTTTTATGTTTGGGCTTGGAACTTGGCATTGGCACAACGAGGTATCGAGGAGTCATCCGGATGAAGCTGTATTCGCACAAAGACGTCGACAAGAAGGCCCTCAAGGGGGCGCGCATCGCCATCATGGGCTACGGCAGCCAGGGGCGCGCGCACGCCCTCAACCTGCACGATTCGGGCTTCGACGTCGTGGTCGGCGTGCGCAAGGGGGGCGAGGGCTGGAAGAAGGCCAGGAAGGCAGGTCTCGCCGTGGCCGAGCCGGCCGCGGCGGTGAAGGATGCCGACCTCGTGGCGGTGCTGATCCCGGACACGGCCCAGAAGGCCTTCTACGACAGCATCAAGGGGCACCTCAAGAAGGGCGCCACCCTGCTCTTCGCGCACGGCTTCAACGTGCACTTCAAGCAGGTCAAGCCGCGCAAGGACCTCGACGTCGTGCTGATCGCGCCCAAGGGTCCCGGGGACCTGGTGCGCCGCCAGTACCAGGAGGGCGCCGGCGTCCCCTGCCTCATCGCCGTGGCGCAGGACGCCTCCGGCAAGGCGCACGCCAAGGCGCTCGCCTATGCCCATGGCATCGGCGGCACGCGCGGCGGGGTGCTCGAGACCACCTTCGCCGAGGAGACCGAGACCGACCTCTTCGGTGAGCAGGCCGTGCTGTGCGGCGGGGCGACCGAGCTGGTGGTCAAGGGCTTCGAGACCCTGGTCGAGGCCGGCTACCAGCCCGAGGTCGCCTACTACGAGTGCCTGCACGAGCTGAAGCTCATCGTCGACCTGCTCTACGAGGGCGGGCTCGCCAAGATGCACAAGTTCATCTCCGAGACGGCCAAGTACGGGGACCTCACCCGCGGCCCGCGCATCGTCAACGAGCGCGTCAAGAACGAGATGCGCAAGGTGCTCAAGGAAGTCCAGACCGGCAAGTTCGCGCGCCAGTGGATCAAGGAGAACGAGACCGGCAAGGCGAACTACCAGAAGCTGCTGGACGCCGACGTCAACCGGCAGATCGAGAAGGTGGGCGCGCAGCTGCGCGCCCGCATGCCGTGGCTCCAGGAGAAGCGTGCCTGAACGGATGCGGCGCACGCGCCCCTCGCGGCGTGCGCCCTCCCCTCACCCGTCTTAACACGAACCGGAAGTGCCTTATGGTGGCCCACCCTGACCGAGTGATGATCTTCGACACCACGTTGCGCGACGGGGAGCAGTCCCCGGGATGCAGCATGACCCGCCCGGAGAAGCTGCGCGTCGCGCGGGCGCTGGCGGAGCTGGGGGTGGACGTCATCGAGGCGGGCTTCCCGGCCGCCTCGCGCGGGGACTTCGAGGCGGTCGAGGCCGTCGCGCGCGAGGTGCAGGGCCCGATCATCTGTGGCCTCGCGCGCTGCAACCCGGACGACATCGAGCTGGTGGCGCGCGCGGTGGCGGACGCCCAGCACAAGCGCATCCACGTGTTCCTGGCCACGAGCGCGATCCACCGCCAGTACAAGCTCAACATGGCGCAGGACGAGATCCTCCGGCTCGCCGCGACCGGGGTCGCCCGCGCGCGCGAGCTGTGCGAGGACGTGGAGTTCTCGCCCGAGGACGCCTCGCGCACCGAGATCGAGTTCCTGGCGCAGGTGGTCGAGACCGCGATCGCCGCCGGCGCCACCACCGTGAACATCCCCGACACCGTAGGCTACACGGTGCCGGACGAGTTCGCGGAGCTGTTCCGCTACCTGCGCAAGAACGTGCGCGGCATCGAGAACATCCGCCTCTCGGTCCACTGCCACGACGACCTCGGCATGGCGGTCGCCAACAGCCTCACCGCCGTGGTGGCCGGCGCCCGCCAGATCGAGTGCACCATCAACGGCATCGGCGAGCGCGCCGGCAACTGCTCGCTCGAGGAAGTGGTGATGGCGCTGAAGACGCGCAGTGCCTTCTTCAACCTGCACACCAACATCCAGACCAACCGCCTCTACCCGACCTCGCGCCTGCTCTCGAGCATCACCGGGCAGCCGATCCCGCGCAACAAGGCGGTGGTCGGGGAGAACGCGTTTGCGCACGAGTCGGGCATCCACCAGCACGGCATGCTCAAGCACCACTCGACCTACGAGATCCTCAGGCCCGAGGACGTCGGCCTGCAGAGGAGCCACCTGGTGCTCGGCAAGCACTCCGGCCGCCACGCCTTCCGCGACCGCGTGAAGGCCCTGGGCTTCGAGCTCGACGAGCTCGAGTTCAACCGCGTGTTCGAGGAGTTCAAGGCGCTCGCCGACAAGAAGAAGGAGCTCTTCGACGGCGACATCGAGGCCCTGGTGCTGCGCGCGGAAGGCTCCGCCCACGGCCCGTGGACGCTCGCGGAGCTCGCCACCGAGGCCCGCACCGGCGGCACCGCGCGCGCGATCGTGCGCCTCGCGCACGCCGACGGGCGCCTCGCCGAGTGCACGGCCACCGGCGACGGCCCGGTCGATGCCGCCTTCAAGGCGCTCGAGGCGGCCACCGGCATCCAGGTGGTGCTGCGCAAGTTCGAGGTGCAGGCGGTCTCCGAGGGCGAGGACGCCCAGGGCGAGGCGCGCGTGTACGTGGAGTACAATCAGCGTACGTACCGGGGCGCGAGCGTGAGCACGAACATCGTGGAATCGGCGGCGCGCGCATTCCTCGAGGTCATCAACCGCATCGAGCTGTCGCAGGCGGGCGCCCGCAGCCAGAAGGAACGCGCCACGGCGGCGACCGCCGTCACCAGCGCCTGAAGGAGTCACCATGCCGATACCGGCCACGCAGTTCATCTGGTTCAACGGCAAGCTCGTCCACTGGGAGAAGGCCACCGTGCACGTGCTCAGCCACGCACTGCACTACGGCTCCTCCGTGTTCGAGGGCGTGCGCGCCTACGAGACACCCAAGGGCGTTGCGATCTTCCGCCTGCGCGACCACACGCGCCGCCTGTATGACTCGGCGAAGATCTACCGCATCGCGATCCCCTTCTCCCCCGAGCAGCTGAACGAGGCGCAGCGCCAGGTGATCGCCGCCAATGATCTCAAGCGCGGCGCCTACATCCGCCCGGTGGTGTTCCGCGGCTACGGCGAGATCGGCGTCACCCCCAAGCACGAGCCGCCGACCGAGGTCGCGATCGCCGCCTGGGAATGGGGCAAGTACCTCGGCGCCGAGGCCGAGGAACAGGGCGTGGACGTGTGCATCTCCTCCTGGCAGCGCGTCGCCCCGAACACCCTGCCGGCGCTCGCCAAGGCGGGCGGCAATTACCTGTCCAGCCAGCTGATCGGCGCCGAGGCACGGCGCCTGGGCTTCGCCGAGGGCATCGGCCTGTCCCCCGACGGGACGCTCAGCGAGGGCTCGGGCGAGAACCTGTTCCTGGTCAAGGACGGCGTGCTCCTGACCCCCGCGCTCGCGCACTCGGTGCTCGGCGGACTGACGCGCGACAGCGTGATGCGGCTCGCGCGCGAGCGCGGCTTCGAGGTGCGCGAGTGCGCGATCCCGCGCGAGCTGCTGTACCTCGCGGACGAGGCCTTCTTCACCGGGACGGCGGTCGAGATCACCCCGATCCGCTCGGTCGACCGGCTGCCGGTCGGCAACGGCAAGCGCGGACCGGTGACCGAGACGCTGCAGCAGGCGTTCTTCGGGCTCTTCAGCGGCCGCACGCCCGACAAGTGGGGCTGGCTCGACTACGTGGACATGGCCGCGCCCAAGGCGGCCGCCGCCGGCTGAAGCGCCGGCGCCCTGCATAAGGACCAAACCCGTGTCTGCATCTTCCGGGACGCGCGCCGGCGCGCGCACCTTGTTTGAGAAAGTCTGGGACAGCCACATCGTAAGCCCGCAGAGCGCGAGCGCGCCTGCGGTGCTGTACGTCGACCTGCACCTGATCCACGAGGTCACCTCCCCGCAGGCCTTCCAGGTGCTGCGCGAGCGGGGACTTCCGGTGCGCCGCCCGGATCGCACGCTCGCCACCATGGACCACTCCACCCCGACGCGTGCCGCAGCGACCCTCGGGGGCACCCCCGTCGCCATCGACTCCGCGGCCCGCCAGGTGGCGACGCTGGAGAAGAACTGCGCCGAATTCGGGGTGGAGCTGCTCTCGATGAGCCACGCGCAACGCGGCATCGTGCACGTGATCGGTCCCGAGCTGGGCCTGAGCCAGCCCGGCCAGACGATCGTCTGCGGTGACAGTCATACCAGCACCCATGGGGCGGTCGGCGCGCTCGCCTTCGGCATCGGCACCACCGAGGTGGGCCACGTGTTCGCGACCCAGTGCCTGCTGCAGCGGCGTCCGCGGTCGCTGTCCATCGAGGTCAAGGGACGCCTGCGCCCGGGGGTGACCGCCAAGGACCTGATCCTCGCCATCATCGGCCGCATCGGCGTGGATGGCGGCACGGGGCACGTCATCGAGTACCGCGGCGAGGCCATCCGTGCCCTCGGCATGGAAGAGCGCATGACCGTGTGCAACATGTCGATCGAGGCCGGCGCGCGCGCCGGCATGATCGCCCCGGACGAGGTGACCTACGAGTACCTGGCCGGGCGCGCGCGCGCACCGCACGGGGTGGACTGGCAGCGCGCGCTGGAGCGCTGGCGGCAGCTGCCGAGCGATCCCGGGGCGCGCTTCGACCGCGAGGTGCACCTGGACGCGGCCCAGATCGAGCCCATGATCACCTACGGCACCAATCCCGGGATGGTGATCCCGATCAGCGCCCAGATCCCGGAGCGTCCGGGCGACCCGGCGTTCCAGCGCGCGCTCGACTACATGGGCCTCTCCCCCGGCCAGCCGCTCAAGGACCAGAAGGTGAACGTCGTGTTCCTGGGCAGCTGCACCAACGCACGGCTCTCCGACCTGCGCGGCGCCGCGGCACTCCTGCGCGGCCGGCGCATCGCGCGCGGGCTCACGATGCTCGTGGTGCCGGGCTCCCAGGAGGTCAAGCGCCAGGCCGAGACCGAGGGGCTCGACCGCATCTTCACCGAGGCGGGCGCCGAATGGCGCGAGTCCGGCTGCTCGATGTGCATCGGCATGAACGGGGACCTGGTGCCGCGCGGGGAGTACTCGGTCAGCACCAGCAACCGCAACTTCGAGGGTCGCCAGGGCGCCGGCGCCCGCACCCTGCTGGCAAGTCCCCTCACCGCCGCCGCCTGCGCGGTGACCGGGCGCGTGACCGACCCGCGCGAACTGCTGAACACGTAACGAGGCCTGCCGATCCCATGGAACCCTTCAAGCACCTGATCTCGCGCACGGTCGTCATGCCGGCCGCCAACATCGATACCGACCAGATCATCCCGGCGCGCTTCCTGACCACGACGACCCGCGAGGGCCTGGGGGCGCGCCTGTTCGCCGACTGGCGCTACGACGCCGAGGGCCGGCCACGGCCGGACTTCGTGCTCAACCGCCCGGAGGCCGACGGCTGCCGCATCCTGGTCGCCGGGCGCAACTTCGGCTGCGGCTCCTCGCGCGAGCACGCCCCCTGGGCACTCACCGACTACGGGTTCCGCGCCGTGATCTCCACCGAGATTGCCGACATCTTCCGCAACAACTCGCTCAAGAACGGCCTCCTGCCCGTGGTGGTGGAGCCTGCCGTCAGTGACTGGCTGCTCGCGCACCCGGGGAGCGAGCTCAGCCTGGACGTCGCCACGCGCACCCTGACCCTGCCGACCGGCGTCGCCGTCGAGTTCCCCCTCGAGGCGTTCGCGCAGCACTGCCTCCTCGAGGGCGTCGACGAACTCGGCTACCTCCTCGCCCGCAGCGCCGACATCGCCGCCTACGAAGCGCAGGCATGAAGGCGCGCATCGCGGTCCTGCCCGGGGACGGCATCGGGCCGGAGGTCATCGCCCAGGGCATCCGCGTCCTGCACACCCTCGCCGAACGCTTCGGGCACGAATTCGAGCTCACCGAGCTGCCCTTCGGGGGCGCGGCCATCGAGGCCTGCGGCGACCCGCTCCCACCGGCCACCTTGAGCGCCTGCCGCGAGGCGGACGCGGTGCTGCTGGGCGCCATCGGCGGCCCGAAATGGTCGGGACCGGAGGCGCGCGTGCGCCCCGAGGCCGGCCTCCTGAAGCTGCGCGCAGCGCTTGGCGCCTACGCCAACCTGCGCCCGGTGACGGTGCACCCGGCGCTCGCGGACGCCTCGACGCTCAAGCGCGAGGTCATCGAGGGGGTGGACCTCGTCTTCGTGCGCGAACTGACCGGCGGGATCTACTTCGGCGAGAAGCGCCGCGACGCCCACAGCGCCTCGGACCTGTGCATCTACACGGTGGCGGAGATCGAGCGCATCGTGCGCACCGCGGGCGCGCTCGCGCGCGCGCGCCGCCGCCACCTCACCTCCATCGACAAGTCCAACGTGCTCGAGACCTCGCGCCTGTGGCGCGAGGTGACCACGCGGGTGATGGCGGCGGAATTCCCGGACGTGAAGCTCGAGCACCAGCTGGTGGACTCGGCCGCGATGCACCTGATCCGGCGCCCGCGCGACTTCGACGTGCTCGTGACCGAGAACATGTTCGGCGACATCCTCACGGACGAGGCCGCGATGCTGGCCGGCTCGCTCGGCCTCCTGCCCTCGGCATCCCTCGGCAAGGGCCGGAGCGGCATCTATGAGCCGATCCATGGCTCGGCGCCCGACATCGCCGGGCGCGGGATCGCCAATCCCTACGGCACGCTCTACTCGGTCGCGCTGCTCCTGCGCCTGTCGCTCGGCCTCCCTGAGGAAGCCCAGGCTCTGGAGGCGGCGATCGGAGCGGCCATCACCGCCGGCGCCCGCACCGCCGACATCGCCGTGCCCGGCACGCGCGCGCTCAGCACGGCGGAAGCAGGCGCCGCGGTGCTCAGCAACCTCCCGCGGCGCACTTAGGCGCCGGGCGCTCCCCGAGGACGCGCTCGACGCGCTCCAGCCCCCGCGCGAGGTCCGCGCGCAGGTCTTCCAGTCCCTCGATACCGACCGACAGGCGGATCAGGCCGTCGGTGAGCCCGGCGCGGGCGCGCGCCGCCGGCTCCATGGCCGCGTGCGTCATGCTGGCCGGGTGCGCCACCAGGCTCTCGACCCCCCCTAAGGACTCCGCCAGCGAGAAGCACTCGAGCCCGGCGACGAACTCGCGCACGGCGTCGGCCCCGCCCTCGAGCTCGAGGGTGACCACCGCGCCGAAGCCCTTCTGCTGGCGCCGCGCCAGCTCGTGCCCCGGGTGCCCGCGCAGCCCCGGGTACCATACGCGCCGCACCACGTCGGACTCGTCGAGCCACTCGGCCAGCGCCTGGGCATTGCGGCCGTGGTGCTCGAGGCGCGCATGGATGGTGCGCAGGCCGCGCAGGGTCATGAAGCTGTCGAACGGCGCGCCGGTGAGGCCCAGGCAGTTGGCCCACCAGGTGAGCTGCTCCACGAGCGCCGGGTCGCGCGCGATGACGGCGCCGCCGACCACGTCGCTGTGGCCGTTGATGTACTTGGTGGTCGAGTGCACGATGAGGTCGGCGCCCAGGGTGAGCGGCTGCTGCCAGGCCGGGGACAGGAAGGTGTTGTCGACCACCGAGAGCGCGCCGGCCGCGTGGGCGCGCTCGGTGACCGCGGCGATGTCGGTGATGCGCAGCAGCGGGTTGCTCGGGGTCTCGATCCACACCAGCGCGGCCGGCCGCGACAGCGCCGCATCGAGCGCCGCCGCATCGCCGAAGTCGATGAACTCCACCTCGCGCTCGCCGCGGCGGCGCCAGGCATCGAACAGCCGGTAGGTGCCGCCGTAGCAGTCGTGCGGGGCGATGATGCGCGCACCCTGCGGCACGAGGTACCCGGTCACGGTGACCGCCGCCATGCCGCTCGCGGTGACCACCGCGCCGGCCCCGTGCTCGAGCTCGGCGAGCGCCTGGCCCAGCAGGTCGCGCGTCGGGTTGCCCGAGCGGGTGTAATCGTAGGTGCGCTTCTCGCCGAAGCCGCGGAAGGCGAACGTGGAGGTCAGATGCAGCGGCGGCACGACGCAGCCGGACTCGTCGTCGCATTCGATGCCGGCACGCACCGCGCGCGTCACGTCGGAAGCCGTGCTGTTGGCCGCGGCCTTGGGTGTGGGAATCCCGGGGGTCTTGCTCATCGATTTAAAGCTCCGCTTGAACGTTCGACCGGCTCACCGGTCTCCTGCGGAGCGTGCCGTGCGCGGGAAGGACTTCCGTCGCGTCGGCCTGTCACGTCCATCCTCACCGATGCCCTGGGGGTGCCGGCGGGGCCACGTGTACCGCTCATCTGTCGAGCCTCGCGGCTGCGCAGGAGTTGGCACCTTTCCAGGATGGTTAAGCCTGGCGGTTGCCCCGGCGTCTAAGGGCCTTATCCCTCAGCCGGTCTCGATGAGTGGCAGCGAGTGTAGGGTCGCAACCCCTCCCCGCGCAAGCGGTTCGGGCGATAGAGCGCTGAAAATGCGAACAAATCCTTAAGGGGCATAACGCGCCCCGGCGCGATTTCAGCGGGTACCCAGGGCCTGGGCCTTCTGGTCGGCAACCGCCGCCTCCCCGTTGCGGCGCTCGGCCCTCAGGGCGTCGGCGATCGCGCGCCAGGCGGCGGCCTGCGCCGCGGGGTCGCCGCTTGCGAGCGCGAGCGCCTTGTGTCCCATGGCATCGGCCTGCCCCGGGTTACCGGCCGCGAGCTGCACCTTCGAGAGCTCGATCCACAGGAGCGGGTTGTCCGGCTCGATGCGCTGGGCGCGCTCGAGCGTCGCCGTCGCGCCCCCGAAGTCCCCGCTCCCGGCCTGGCCATGCGCCTGGTTCACCAGGGCGTTCGAGGCCGCGCCCAGGCGGAACTGGCGCGCCGGGGCCGAGGGCCGATCGGGTACGACCGGCACGGCCTCGCCCGGACCCGGGGCGGGCGTCCCGGGCGCGATTGCACCCGGGGGGCTGCCCGTCGGCGTCGCCGGTGTCGCACTGCCGGCAAAGGGCGGCGGCCGCGTGAGCGTGCAGCCGGTCAGGAGCAGCAGGGCGAGGCCTGCGAGCGGCGCGGGTCGGATGCTCATGGCGCGCATGATAGCCCGCGCGAGCTGAACGGCCGCCGCGACCGTCAGTGGGTCAGGCTCTGCCACCATTTCGCGGCGCGGTCCTTGAGCGCATCGAGCGGGTGGCTGGCCTGTGCCTCGCCCGCCTGGGCGCTGTCGGGGAAGCCGCACCCGGGTTTCGGGACGATGGCGGTGCCGGTGGGTACGGCAACCGTCACGAGATCATCGGAGCATCCCGGCAGCGCCCGCAGGCCCGTCGCGTAGTCGAGGTGCACCTCGACGAGCCCGTCCGGAAGCGCGGCATCCCAGGCGCGCGTGCCGAGGCTCGCCATGATGCGGGTCCACACGGGCAGCGCCCCGGCGGAGCCCGTGAGACCTGTGGGATCGTTGTCGTCGTAGCCGACCCAGACCACCACCGCGTGCGCGCCCGAGAAGCCCGCGAACCAGCTGTCGCGGTAGTCCGAGGAGGTGCCGGACTTGCCCGCCACCGTGAGGTCGGGGGCCAGCACCGCGTGCGCCGCACGGCCGGTGCCGTGCTCCATCACCGAGACCAGCATGCGATCGAGCTGGTAGACGTTCTCGGGGCTCGCCACCGGGGTGACCTCCAGCGGGAAGGCCTTCACCGCCTTGCCATCGGCGCCGATCACGGCACGCACGGCGCGCAGCGGGTTGCGGAAGCCGCCGTTGGCGAGGCCGTTGAAGAGCTGCGCGGCCTCCAGCGGCGTCACGCTGACGGCGCCAAGCAGCATCGCCGGCACCTGCTCGGCCGGCTGCGGCAGCCCGAAGCGCGTGAGGGTGTCGGCCACCTTGGGCAGGCCGACATCGAGTCCGACGCCGACGGTCGCGAGGTTGAGCGACTCGGACAGCGCGCGCACCACCGGCACCGGCCCGTACACCTGGCGGGTGAAGTTCTCGGGGGTCCAGTGCCGGCCGCCCGGCAGCTTCACGTCGACCGGCTGGTCCTGGATGACCGTCGCGGCGTTGTAGCGGCCGCTCTCGAGCGCGGTAAGGTAGATGAAGGGCTTCACGAGCGAGCCCATCGGGCGGCGCGCATCCAGTGCCCGGTCAAAGCCGTCGTAGCTGACTTCGCGGCCGCCGACGAGCGCGATGACGTCCCCGCTCTGCGGCGTCGTCACGACCACCGCACCCTCGAGCGGCTGGCGAGCGCCCTTCCTGGCCTTGTCCAGGCGCGTGAGCTCTTTCTCCAGGGCGTGCTCGGCGTCCTCCTGGGCCCTCGGGTCGAGGCTCGTGTAGACCGTGAGCCCGGCCTGCGTGAGGTCCTCCTCGTGGTAGTCGCGGCGCAGGGTGCGGCGCACGAAGTCGAGGTACGCGGGGTAATAGCTCCCGGAGGCGCGCGTGCTCACCCCGAGGGGCTTCTGGCTCGCCGCCGTCGCCTCGGCCGCGCTCACCACGTGCTGCTCGGCGAGGATCTTCAGCACCAGGTCGCGCCGCGCCCGCGCCCGGTCGGCGTGGCGACGCGGATCGTAGTAGGACGGCCCGCGCACGATCGCGACCATGAGGGCGACCTCGTGCAGGTCGAGCTCGGCGAGCGGCTTGCCGAAGTAGAACTGGCTCGCGAGCCCGAACCCGTGGATGGCGCGGTCGCCGTCCTGCCCCAGGAAGATCTCGTTGATGTAGGCGTTCATGAGGTCGGCCTTGGTGAAGTGCGCGTCGAGCGCCATCGCCATGACCGCCTCGCGCAGCTTGCGGCTCAGGGTCTGCCGGGTGCTGAGGAAGTAGCTGCGCACCAGCTGCTGCGTGAGGGTGCTGCCGCCCTGCTCGATCTGACCTGCGCGCACGTTGACCCACAGCGCGCGCAGCATGCCGGCGGGGTCGACGCCGTGGTGCGTGTCGAACTTGCGGTCCTCGACCGCCTTCAGCGCCGCCGGCAGGAGCGCCGGCACCTGCTCGGGCGTGACCACGATGCGGTCCTCGCCGTGGATCGGGAAGATGCTGCCGATCAGGAGCGGCTCGAGGCGGATGACCGGGACTTCCCTGCCGGCCCCGTCGGTGAGTGCCTCGATGCCCTTCGGGCCGAGGGTGATGTCGAGGCGCTGGGCCGGCCGCGACTCGCCGGCAAAGCGCGCCGGCCGCAGCGCGAGGCTCACCTGGTTGCCGGAGAGGCTGTAGCGGCCGGGCGCGTCGGCCTTGTCGGCGCGGCGGTAGGCCAGGCGGTGCAGTTCCTGCTCGATCTCGCCAGCCGTGAGCGGCAGGCCGGCGTAGAGCTCCTGCGGCGCGGCGAACACCTGCGCCGGCAGCGTCCAGCGCCGCCCCTCGAACTGGTGCGTGACCAGCCGGTCGAGATAGAAGACGTAGGCGCCGATCACCACGACGGCGATGCCGGCCACCCACAGGAGGAGCCGCCGCAGGCGCCTCAGATGTACAGCTCCGGGGCCGGCGCGCGCAGGTTGTAGTGCGAGCTCATCGCGTGCCCGTAGGCACCCGCGTTGGCGATGACGAGCACGTCGCCCTCGCGGGTCACGGGCAGCAGCCGGTCGTGGCCGAGCACGTCGGCGCTCTCGCAGATCGGGCCCACGATGCTCATGGGCTCGGTGGCCGGCTCATCGATGCGGGTGAGGTTCGCGATCTCATGGTACGAACCATAGAGTGCCGGACGGATGAGGGAGTTCATTCCGGTGGCGACGCCGGCGAAGCGCACGCCGCCCTTGCTCTTCAGCTGCGTGACGCGGGCGAGGAGCACGCCGGCGGCCGCCACGAAGTAGCGCCCGGGCTCGAGCCAGATCTGCAGGTGCGGATGCTCGGCGCGCACCGCCAGGAGCAGCGTGTCGAGCTTGGCGAGGTCCACCGGTGCCTGGTCGGGCCGCTCCGGCACGCCCAGGCCCCCGCCGATGTCGATGACCTTCACCGTGTCGATGCCGCGGGCCGCCTGCGCCAGCACCCGGGCGGTGTGCTCCCAGCTGGTCACGTCGAAGATCCCCGAGCCCACGTGCGCCTCGAGCCCCACGATGCGCGCGCCGGCCGCCTGCGCGAGCCCCTGCAGCATGCGCAGCTCCGAGAGCGGCACGCCGAACTTCGAGCGCGAGCCGGCGGTGCGCACGTGGTCGTGGTGGCCGCGCCCCACCCCGGTGTCCACGCGCACGAAGATGTCGCGCCCGCGGAAGGCCTGGGGCCACTGCGACAGCAGGTAGGGGTTGTCGACCGTGACCTGCACGCCCGCGCCGAGGGCCCACTCGATCTCCGCGCGCGGGGCGAAGTTGGGGGTGTAGAGGATCCGCCCCGGGTCGGTGCCGGGACACTGTGCGCGCAGGTACTCGATCTCGCCCTGGGCCACGCACTCGAAGTCCACGCCTTCGGCGCTTAGGGTCTTCAGGATCGGCGCACCCGGGTTGGCCTTCATCGAGTAGTGCACGCGGCTGACCGCGCCGAGGGCCTTCAGTGCGCGCGCGGCACTGCGCACGCTGTCCAGGTCGTACACGTAGGCGGCCGGCAGCTCCCCGAGCGCGGCGAGCAGCGCGGCGCGCTTCTCGCGCCACCACGGCGCGCGCCCCGGGACCGTTGCGGCGGGCTTCGCGAACAGCTGCTGCCAGGTGGGGCCGAGCACGCGGTCGTCCGGCACCGGGCGGATGAGCAGTTCGTGCAGCTGCTCGACCAGGCGGTTGCCCTGGTTCTCGTCCACGACGAAGGTGAAGTTCAGGTCGTTGGCGGCCTGCGATACCAGGTGGATCTTCTGTTCCTCGAAGAACTCGAAGGCGCCCCCCAGCTGGTGGAGGATGGCGCGGATGTTGCGGCCGACCAGGCTCACCGAGGCGCACGGGCCGATCACCTGCACGCGGCACAGGCGCGAGAGGTCCGCGACCAGCTCGGCGACGCGCGCGTTGTCGAGGGTATTGGCCGCCGGGTCGAGCGAGACGGTGACGTTGGTCTCGGAAGTGGAGACCAGGTCCACCGACATGCCGTGGTGCTTGAACACCGCGAAGGCATCCGCCAGGAACCCGACCTGGTGCCACATGCCGGGGCTGTCCAGCGCGATCAGCGTGATGCCCTTCTTGGTGCACACCGCCTTGACCTGGGCGCCGCCCTCGGTGCCTTCGGCGTGCAGCACCGTGCCGGGAAGCTCCGGCGCCTGGGTCGCGTAGACGTGCAGCGGGATGCGGTACTGGCGCGCCGGCAGGATGCAGCGCGGGTGCAGCACCTTCGCGCCGCTGGTGGCGATTTCCTGCGCCTCGTCGTAGTGCAGCGCCCGCAGCAGGCGCGCCGTGGGCGTGAAGCGCGGGTCGGCGCTGAACATGCCCGGCACGTCGGTCCAGATCTCCAGCCGCCGCGCACGCAGCTTGGCCGCCAGGTAGGCGGCCGAGGTATCCGAGCCCCCGCGCCCCAGCAGCACGGTGTTGCCCTCATCGTCGCTGGCGATGAAGCCCTGCGTGATGACCAGTTCCGGGAGCGCGGCGAGTCGGGTCTCCAGGGCCGCATCGGGGGAGAAGTTGCACACCGCCGAGAGCATGCTGGGCTTGCCCGCCCCGGGGGCGCGCTCGGCGCGCAGCATGGTGCGGGCATCGGCCCACTGCGCGGTGAGTCCGAGCTCGGCGAGGAAGCGCGCACCGATCCAGGTCGCCATGAGCTCGCCGGCGGCCATCACGCGGGCGCGGGTGCGCTCGCTGACTTCCCCGACCAGGGCGACGCCGGCGGCGATCTCGCGCAGCTCGGCGAGCTGGCGCTCGACTTCGGGAGGCAGCTCCACCCCGAGGTCCTGCGCGAGCTTGCGGTGCCGCTCCTCGATGGCCTTGAGTTCCTCGGCCTGGCGCTGGCCGATCGCCGCATCCAAGAGGCGCTCCAGGCGGTCGGTGATCCCGCTCACGGCGGAGTGGACGATGAGGACGCGCGCCCCTTCGCCCAGGCGCTCGCGCGCAATGCGGGCGATGTTGGTCCAGTTGGGGAGGGTCGAGACGCTGGTACCGCCGAACTTCAGGACGATCCAGCTCGAGGGGGCGGTCACGTGAGTCGGTCTCTCCAGGTCCGTCCGGAAGGTCGGCGCCTCAGGGCGGCGATCAGAGGTCACCTTAGTCCGGGCAGTCATTCGGCGGCGGCCGTTGCGGCCGGATCCGCGGCGGCCGTGGGCTACAGCTCCTCGTCGAAGTCCTTGAGATCCTTCTCGAGCTTGCGGTCGGCGAGGACTTCCTCGAGGCGGCTCCAGGCGGCCTTGCCCCGTTTGCCCTGGTTGCGGACGCGTTTGTCCACCCGATCCAGCAGCCGATCGTAATCGGTGCCATCCTCGGTCGGGCCACTGGTCAGGAATTCATCGTCGAGATCGAAGCTCTCGTTGTCTCGTTCCGACATCGGGCAGCGTAAATCCTGAAGTAATTCAACAGCTAACGTGCCCAAAGGGGCACGCACAAGGCTGCGAACTATAGCCGATTCGTGCCGGCGATCAACTTTTAACCACACCCGCGGTTTTTCAGCTGAAACCGCCCCGGAACCGGGCCTCCGGATCAGGGCTGGTCGGTGCGGTCGCGCACCACCACGGGCGCCCCGCGGCTGAGCCCCAGCTCCTCGGCCGCCGAGCCCTCCGCGCGGGCGATCTCGATCGTGCCGAAGGAGTTGACCAGCGCCAGGTACTCCCCGGGGCGCACCTCGCCGTAGGTCTTGTGCAGGGGGAAGGCGCGGTTGCCCGCGTGCACCAGGGGCAGCCGGAACCGCTCGATCAGGGACCCGTCGATGTTGGTGATGAGGTTGCCGAAGTGGTCCTGGGTCATGATGACCCCGCTGACGCTGCGCGACTCCACCGTCGGCTCCTCCACCCACGCCGGCACCAGGCTCGTCAGCGGTTCGCCGAGGGCGTCGAACTCCAGGCGCCCGGCGGCCAGCTCGGCGGCGACCGGGGCGAAGATGTCGCGCCCGTGGAAGGTCGCGCTCACGCGCTGGATCTGCAGGCGCGCCAAGAGCGCCGGACTCAGGCGCCGGATGCGCGCCCGCGCATCCCGCGCCACGATCGGGGCGAGCAGCCCGTTGTCGGGGGCGAGGAACAGGTGCCCGCCCACCTCGACCGCGATGATCTTGCGTGCCGTGCCGACGCCGGGATCCACGACCGCGACGTGCACCGTGCCTTCCGGGAAATAACGGTAGGCGCGCGCCAGCCAGAACCCGGCTTCCGCCGGCCAGTGCACCAGGATCTCGTGCGTGAGGTCGATGAGCCGTGCCGCGGGAAAGCGCGCCAGCACCGCGCCCTTCATGACCCCGACGAACGGCCCCTGGTGGCCGAAGTCGGTCGTCAGGGTGATTACCCCGCAGGCGGCGCTCATCGTGGGGGGGAGGCCCGCGCTCAGTGGCCGCGGTGCCGGCCGGACTCTGCGCAGCCGCGGCAGCGGTCCGCGTAGGGTACCGCGGCCAGCCGCTCCGGCTCGATCGCCTCGCCGCAGCCGCAGCAGATGCCGTAGCGGCCGCTCGTCAGGCGCTTGAGCGCCGCCTCGATCTGCACCAGCTCCGCGCGCGCCGAATCGGAGATCGCCCCGAGCACGTCGTCGTTCTCGCGCTGCGTCACCTGCTCGGCAAAATCCGCCGAGAGGGGATCGGCCTCGTGGCGCGCCTCGGCGCTGGCATCGTGGGCGCGGCGGCGCAGCTCCGCGGCGCGCTCCAGCAGCTGCTTGCGGACCGCATCGGTATCCACAGACCTGCCCTCCCCCCGTGGCCCATGCCGTGACGGACGGCCCTCACGCGCTCTTCAGGCTGCCGCGCTTGGCCTCGAGCCACTGCTGCAGCTGGTCGAACGGCTCGATGAACTTCTGCACGCCCTCGCGCTCGAGCTGCTCGGCGACGGCGTCCAGGTCGATGCCGAGGCGCTCGAGGCCCTCGCGCGTGTCGCTGCCGTCGGCGATGTGGCGCTCGAGGCGCAACTCCGGGTCGCCGACCTTGCGGTAGGCGTTGAGGGTTTCCAGCGGCATCGTGTTCACGGTGCCCGGGACGATGAGCTCCTCGACGTACTTCACGGGGCTGAAGCTCGGGTCCTTCGTGGACGTCGAGGCCCACAGGAGCCGCTGCGGCCGCGCGCCGCGCGCAGCCAATGCCTCCCATTCGGCACTGCCACAGATCTCCTCGAACACCTCGAAGGCGTGGGCGGCGCTCGCGATGGCCGCCTTGCCGCGCAGGGCGCGCGCCGCCGGCTGGCGGGGCGTGAGGGCATCGAGCTGCTTGTCGACCGCGCTGTCGATGCGGCTCAGGAAGAAGCTCGCCACGGAGGCCACCTTGTCCAGCGGCAGGTTCTTCTGCGCCCGGATCGTGAGCCCGTCGAGGTAGGCGTGCGCCACCTCGCGGTAGCGCTCGGGCGAGAACAGCAGCGTCACGTTGACGTTGATGCCGGCGGCGATCAGGTCGCGGATCGCGGCAAGTCCCGGCTGCGTGCCCGGGATCTTGATGAAGGCATTGGGGAGGCTCAGGCGCTGCCACAGGCGCTGTGCCTCCTTGAGGCTGCCCGGGCCGTCGTAGGCCAGGTGCGGGGAGACCTCCATGCTGATGTAGCCGTCCCCGCCCGCGGTGCTGTCGTACACCGGGCGCAGGAGGGCCGCAGCGTCCTTGAGATCGGCGAGTGCCAGCTCCTCGTAGAGCGCCATCCCGGAACCGATCCGCGGCAGGAGCTGCGCGATCGGCTGCGCGTAGCGCGGATCGTTCATGATCGACTTGGAGAAGATGGCGGGGTTGGAGGTCAGGCCCGCGACCCCATCTTCCTGCACCAGGCGCCTGAGGCTCCCGTCCTCGAGCATCGTGCGGCTGATGTCGTCCAGCCAGGCACTCACGCCGAGCGCCTTGAGTTCCAGGAGCGGGTTCTGGGATGTCATGGCAGGTCCGTTTTTCGCAGCCCGCGGGTGAGAGTAGCGCAGTGCGCGGGTACGAGTCTCGCGGTTTGCGGGCGGATATGCGTAAATCCTTATGTCCCGCCTGCCCGGAAGGCGCGCAGATTTCCCCCACAGCCACCGCGGATATACGAAGGACCGCTGCCATGACCGAGACCTGGGATGCCGAGAGACTGGCCGACGAGCTGCGCACGCTGGTCGATGATGCGGAGAACCTGCTGCGCTCCGGCCTCGCTTCCGGAAGCGCGGAGCTCAAGGACCGCGCGCAGGACACGGTGCGCGAGCTGAAGGGGCGGCTGTCGGGACTTGAGCAGCAGCTGAACGCCCGAGCCCGCGACGTCGACGGCTACGTCCGCGAGAACCCCTGGCAGGCCGTCGCGATCGCCGGTGGCGTGGCGCTGCTCGTCGGCCTGATCATGGCGCGCCGGTGACCGAACCTGCCGGGGACGGACCGGCCCCGGGCGGCGCGCCGCTCAGGAGCCTGACCGCCTCGCTCTTCGAGGCGCTGCGGACCCGTCTCGACCTGGCCACGGTCGAGCTCGAGATCCAGGCGCTGCTCGTGTTCCGGATGCTCGCCTGGATGGTCGCAGCCCTCGCCTGCGTCCTTCTCGCCCTGGCCCTGGGCGTGACGGCGCTGATCGTCGCCCTGTGGAACACGCACCGGATGCTCGGGCTCCTCGGCGGGAGCGGCGTATTCGTGCTCCTGGCGATCCTCCTCGCCTGGCTCGGCCTGCGGACCGTGCGCGGGCGCCCCGCACCATTGTCCGGTTCGCTCGGGCAGCTGGGCGAGGACCAGCGCGAGATCCGGGGGCGGCCATGAGCCGGATGGAAGAGCTCGAGGCGCGGCGCGCGCGCCTGATCGCCGACTGCGAGCGCCAGCGCGCGGGACTAAGTGAGCAATTCGGCGAGCTGCGCCAGAGCCCGCTCAGCCGTGCGGCGGGCGAGCTCTTCACCGGCGGCTTCGGCGTTCCCCTGCTGCGACCGATCACCTGGGCCGCGGCGCTGGCCGGCCTGCTGCTCCTGCGCCGGCCGCGGCAGGTGCTGACGCTCCTTACTTATGCGCGCACCGCGCTCGCGTTCGGATCGCGGGCGATGGTCGCGCTGAAGCTCATCGACCAGTTCCGCTCGCGGCGGCGCCGCGAGCCCGAGGCACCGCGCGAGGCCTAGGCGGCTCCCGGGCTGACCGGACGCAGCCGCGCGATCCACACCCCGGCACTCAGCTGCCACAGCCCCGCGACGGCCATGACGAGCGTGATGCCATGGACGTTCAGGTGCAGGAGCCCGGTGAGCAGCGCCCCGGCCAGGAGCGGGATCACGGACAGTCCCAGGATCGCCACGACCCGTCCCTGCCCGCGCTGCAGCAGGCCCCAGGACCACGCGGCAACGCCCGCGCACATGAGCACCGCCCCGGCACGCGTGAACGCCTGGATGCACAGCGCCGCGAAGTAGGCGAACTGGGCCGTCAGTTCCGCCGGCGCCGCGGGCACGCCCGACGGCACGAGCGGGAGGCGCGGGATCACGAACCCGTCCAGGAGCGCGGCCGCGGTCATGACGCCGACGCCCGAGCCATAGAGGAGGAGCCCCGCGCGGCCGGCGGGCGATCCAGGCAGCACCTGCGCCGCAAACTCCCCGAGCGCCACGAGCGTTGCATACAGGCAGGCGATGAGCACGCCGTGCACCAGCGCGGCGAGCGGGGCGAGTTCGGTGAGCGCCGGGACGAGCTTCCCCGGATCGGCGCTCGCGACATGCGGGTGGTGCATGACCGTGAGCACCTCGATGAGCGGGATCGCGATCAGTATCGCCGCCGTCCAGCGGGCCGGCCGCCGCGCAATCGCACCGTCGTTCACTCGCATGCCGCACTCTCCGAAGCGCCGAGGGTTGCCGTACGATAGCGGCGCTCCCGGCCCCATGTGCCGGACACCTCGCCCCCAACGTCCGGAAGTCCCATCGCCATGCCACGCCTGCCGGACCCGCGCCGCACCCGCAATCGCACCCAGCTGCGGCAGGCCTTCTTCACGCTGGTACTGAGCCGCCCGTGGGATGCGATCACCGCGGCCGACATCGCGCAGCGCGCCGGGATCGCGCGCTCGACCTTCTACGCGCACTACCCCTCCAAGGCCGCCCTGCTCGCCGACAGCCTCGCCGGCCCCTTCGCGGTGCTGGCCTGCTGCGTCGGCACGGCCGACGAGCTGGTCGCGATCACGAGGATCCTCGAGCACTTCTGGGAGAACCGCGGCCGCGCGCGCGGCCTCTTCACCGGCTCGATGCGCGCACCGGCAATCGCCGTCCTGGAGCGGCAGATCGGGCTGCGCCTGCGCCGCGATGCGCGCAGCGCGCGCGCCGCCTACGGGCTGCCGCGGGCGCTGGTGCGTACGCAGCTGGCGGCGGTGCTGTTCGACCCGATGGTCGCGTGGCTCACGGGTGCCGCTGCCTGCCGCCCGCAGGAGCTCGCCCTCGCGCTGCGCCGCACCGGGCTTGCGCTGACCGGCGTGGCGGGACGCTAGCGGCGCTTCAGGAAGCTGATGACGGCGAGCCCCAGGAACACGAAGAAGAGGACTTGCGCGATCCCCGCTGCGCCGGCTGCGAGGCCGCCGAAGCCGAGCACGCCGGCGACGAGGCCGATCAGGAGGAAGATGATCGCGTAGCGCAGCATGGCGGCGGGTCCGCGCGCGCTTCAGCGCGAATGCCGTCCGGCCCCGCTCGCCGTGGCCGCCGGTGCCGGTTCCATCTCGGCCTGGACCCCGACGAGCGTCGGCATGCCCTTGGCGGCCTCGAGCGTCGAGCGCGCGATGTCCCAGTTGATCGCCACGTGGTTGCTGCCGAGCGCGTGGTCGAGCATCTTCGACAGGAGCGTGAGGTCCGGCTCCTCGGTCTGCCCCTGGTCATCGACCGGCGGATGCGCCTCGATGAACAGCTCCCCGTCCACCCAGGCGACCTTCACCGGTTCGTTGATGAGCCGCACCTTGGTGCCGACCGGCACGGTGGCGAACACCGCGGCGACGTCCTCGGGGTACATGCGGATGCAGCCGTGGGTGACGGCCATGCCGACCGCGGTGGGGTTGTTGGTGCCGTGGATGAGGTAGGTGCCGTTGCCGGCGGCGAGGCGCATGGCGTAGTCGCCGAGCGGGTTGTCGGGGCCGGGCGGCACCACCTTCGGCAGCGGGTCGCCGTTGGCCTCGTGCTCCTTGCGCACCGACTCCGGCGGGTACCAGGGCGGGTGCTTGATCTTGGCGATCACGTGGGTCTCCCCGAGTGGCGTGCGCCAGTCCATCTTGCCGATGCTCACCGGGTAGGTGATGACGACCGGCCTGTCGTGCCCGGTCGGCTTCGGGTAGTAGTACAGGCGGTGCTCGGGCAGGTTGACCACGATGCCCTCGCGCGGACCGGGCGGCAGGATCCGCCGTCCGGGCAGCACGATCTCCTTGTCCGCGCCCGGGATCCACACATCGACGCCGGGGTTGGCGCGGATGATCTCGTAGTAGCCCAGGCTGTACTTGTGCGCGAGGTCCGGAAGCGTGTCTTCGTACACGGTCTTGACCGTCTGGTCGTCACCAACGATCGGGGAGCCGTCGGCCGGCAGCGCGTACACGGCCGCGCGCACCCCGGCAGGCACGAGGAACGCGGCGGCGGCCAGCCCCGCGAGCGTCACGGCGATCTTCTTCATTGGCACGGGATGAATATTCCGTATCCTTTTGATATGACAGATCTTACATCTGCCCGTTCCGTTGGTTGCGCCCATTGTAGTGGATTCCATTACCATCGCGCGCGGTGTCCGCGTCCCGAAAGCTCCCGCGCAGTTTCTACCTGGAGGACACCCGCACGGTGGCCCGCGCGCTCCTGGGGATGCACCTCGTGCACCGTTATCGCGGGCGCCGTCTTTCCGGGCGCATCGTGGAGACCGAGGCGTACTTAGGTCCGCACGACCTCGCGGCGCACTCCGCGCGCGGTCGCACGCCGCGCACCGAGGTGATGTTCGGGCCGGCGGGCCACGCCTACGTCTACTTCATCTACGGCTTCTGGGACTGCCTGAACGTCGTGACGCGACCTGCGGGCACGCCCCAGGCCGTGCTGCTGCGCGCCCTGGAGCCGCTGGACGGACTCGACGCCCGCACCTGCGGACCGGGCCTCCTCACCCGCGCACTTCACGTCGGGCGCCGCCTGAACGGCATCGACCTCACCGGTGACACGCTGTGGATCGAGCGCCCCGCGCCGCCTGCACCCCGCGTGCGTGTGCGCCGCACGCCGCGCATCGGGATCGACTATGCCGGTGCCTGGGTGGCCAAGCCGTGGCGCTACCTCGATGCCGACTCCGCCTGCGTCTCGCAGCTGTCAGCCGGGGAGCGCCGGCGCCTCCTCGAGAAGGCGCGGGCTTCTGGGACGACGCGCACGCCGCGGCGGGCACGTTCCCCGGAACTCCGCGGCCGCTGATTGCCTAAACTACGCACTGCACCCCAAGGTCAGAAAGGATCCTACATGCGGCTCTCCGCGCCTCCCCGGGCTGCCCTGGCGGCCCTGCTCGCCGCCCTCGTGTTGCTCTCAGGCCCCGCCGCCGCGGCGGATGCGGGCGACAACACCGTCTATCGCGTTCTGCCGGCGCCCCAGCCGACGCAGAGCCCGGGCAAGATCGAGGTCCTCGAGTTCTTCTCCTACGCCTGCCCGCACTGCGCGGAGTTCTATCCGCTCTTCAACGGGTGGATCGCCACCCAGGGCAAGGACGTGGCGGTGAAGCGCGTTCCGGTCGGGTTCGACCGGGCGCCCTGGATCAACATGCAGCGCGCCTACTACGCCCTGATCGCGACCGGCGACTTTGAGCGCCTGGACGCCAAGGTGTTCCAGGCCATCCATGGCGACCACATCCCGCTGTTCCAGGAACAGGCGCTGTTCGACTGGGTGTCCAAGAACGGCGGCAACTACGAGAAGTTCACCACCGCGTACGGGTCCTTCGCGATCAACAACCAGACCGTGCAGGCGGACAAGATGGCCGAGGACTACCAGATCACGGGCGTGCCGACGCTGGCGGTGGACGGCCGCTACGTCGTGCTCGGTGACAGCTTCAGCGAGATCCTCGCCAACACCGACAAGGTCATCGCCATGGTGCGCGCGGAGCGCGCCGCCACCGTGTCGAAGAAGAAAGCGAAGTCGGGAACCTAGGCCTTCGGCGCCGGCTCATCCCCGCGCGCCAGCTCGATCAGCGCCGCCCCCTCGCTCACGCGCTCGCCGGGGGCGAAGTGCACCGCGCTGACCGTGCCGGCGTAGGGTGCGGTGATGGTGTGCTCCATCTTCATGGCCTCGATCACCATGAGGGTCGCCCCCGAGGCGACCGTGTCGCCGGCGCGGACCGCAACGCTGACCACCACGCCCGGCAGTGGGGTCGTGAGCCCCCCGGTCGCGGCGCTCGCCTGGAACTCGGCATCGCGCGGGTCCTCGGGCACGAACTCGAGGTGCCGGCCCTCGAGCCACAGGTGCAGCGTCGCGCCGCTGAACGCGTAGCGTGCGTTCAGGTGCATGCCCGCCACCTGCAGGGCGGCCCCGTCGCCGGTCACCTGCGGCGCCGCGAGCGCCACGGGCGCACCCTCGCCGGTGCGCGCCGCGACGAGCCTGCCGTCCCGGTAATCCAGCGCCACCGGGATCAAGGCACCCGCGCACCGCAGCTGCAGGCGCACCTGCGCGGGCAGGTTGGGACTGAAGCCATCGCGGGCCGCCCAAGGATCCCCGGCCGCCGCCCCATGCGGCTCGTTGAGGACCAGCGCGGCAAGCACGGCCGCCCCTTCGGGGACCTCGGTCGGGGCGGCCGGCGGCGCGCTGTCCAGCAGCGCGATGCTGTGCCGGACCTCGCGGAACTCCGCACCGCGCAGCACCTGGGCGAGGAAGCGCTCGTTGCTGCGCACGCCGGCGATGTCGGTGTGGTCGAGCGCCGCGGCGAGCCGGGCGCAGGCCTCGTCGCGGCCCGGGGCCCAGGCGATCACCTTGCCGAGGAGCGAATCGTAGCTGTCCGGCACGGTGTCCCCACCCTCGAAGCCGGCATCGACGCGCACCCCGTCGCCTTGCGGCCAGTGCAGGTGGCTCAGGCGGCCGGCGCTCGGCAGGTAGCCGTGCGCGGGATCCTCGGCGCATACCCGGGCCTCGATCGCGTGGCCGCGGAGCACGACCTCATCCTGGTTCAGCGGCAGCGGCTCGCCGGAGGCGACCCGCAGCTGCCACTCCACGAGGTCGAGACCCGTCACGGCTTCCGTGACGGTGTGCTCGACCTGCAGGCGCGTGTTCATCTCCATGAAGTAGAACTCGCGGCCGTCGAAGAGGAACTCCACGGTGCCGGCGCCCACGTAGTCCACCGCGCGCGCCACGACGATGGCGGCGGCCCGCAGGCGCGCCCGCACGTCCTCCGGCACCTGCGGGGCCGGGGCCTCCTCGATCAGCTTCTGGTGGCGGCGCTGGATCGAGCAGTCCCGCTCGCCCAGGTGCACGGTGTGGCCGTGGGTATCGGCGAATACCTGGACCTCCAGGTGCCGCGGCGCGGCGAGGTAGCGCTCGATGAGGAGCGCGCCGTCGGCGAAGGCGCTCTCGGCGAGGCGTCGTGCCGCCTTCAGGGCCGGGGCGATCTCGGTGGCCGTGCGCACGATCTGCATGCCCTTCCCGCCCCCGCCGGCGGCCGGCTTGATGATGAGCGGCAGCGGCAGGCTGCGCGCCGCAGCCTCCAGGGCCTCGAGCGACTGTTCCGAGCCGCTGTACCCCGGGAGCACCGGCACGCCGGCCTCGGCCATGCGGCGCTTGGCGAGGATCTTCGACCCCATCGCCTCGATGCTCGCGGCGCGCGGGCCGACGAAGGTGAGTCCCGCCGCCTCGCAGGCGGCGGCAACGGCGGCGTTCTCCGAGAGGAAGCCGTAGCCGGGATGGATGGCGCGCGCCCCGCTCGCGCGCGCCGCCGCGAGGATCCGCGCGGCATCCAGGTAGCTCTCGCGCGCCGGTGCTGGGCCTAAGCGCACGGCGCTGTCGGCCTCGCGCACGTGGCGGCTGCCGACGTCCGCGTCCGAATACACCGCGATGGTGCGGATCCCCAAGCGCCGCGCGGTGCGGAAGATGCGGCAGGCGATTTCGCCGCGGTTGGCAACCAGCAGACTCTCGATCATGGTGCTCACATCCGCAAGACGCCGAAGCGCGTCTCCTCCTCGGGGGCCTGCGCACAGGCGGCCAGCGCAAGGCTCAGGATGCGCCGCGTGTCCCTGGGGTCGATCACGCCATCGTCCCAGAGCCGTGCCGAAGAATAGTAGGGATTGCCCTGGGCCTCGTACTGCGCGCGGATCGGTTCCTTGAAGGCCTCCTCCTGCGCCGGCGGCCACGCGCCCCCGGAGGTGCGCAGCTGGTCGCGCTTGACGGTGGCGAGCACGCTCGCCGCCTGTTCCCCGCCCATCACCGAGATGCGGGCGTTCGGCCACTGGAACAGCAGGCGCGGCGAGTAGGCGCGGCCGCACATGGCGTAGTTGCCCGCCCCGTAACTGCCGCCGATGATGACCGTGAGCTTCGGCACGCGGGCGCACGCCACCGCGGTGACGAGCTTGGCACCGTCCTTGGCGATGCCGCCGGCCTCGGCGCGCCGCCCCACCATGAAGCCGGTGATGTTCTGCAGGAACAGGAGCGGGATCTGCTCGCGCGCGCACAGCTCGATGAAGTGCGCGCCCTTGAGCGCGCTCTCGGAGAACAGCACGCCGTTGTTGGCGAGGATCCCGACCGGGTAGCCGCCGAGGTGCGCGAAGCCGCACACCAGGGTCGTGCCGTAGAGCTGCTTGAACTCGTCGAACTCGGAGTCATCGGCCAGGCGGGCGATCACCTCGCGCACGTCGTAGGGCTTGCGCAGGCTCGCGGGCACCACGCCGTAGAGCTCGCCCGGGTCGACCCGTGGCGGCCGCGGCACGCGCGGCGGGGCCGAGCCCCGCGCCGGCTTCAGGCGCGCGACGATGCCGCGCGCGATGGCGAGCGCGTGGGTGTCGTTCTCGGCATAGTGGTCGCACACCCCCGACTCGCGGCAGTGCACGTCGGCGCCGCCCAGGGACTCCGCATCGATGTCCTCGCCGGTGGCCGCCTTCACCAGCGGCGGGCCGCCGAGGAACACGCGGCCCTGGTTGCGCACGATCACGTTCTCATCGGACATGGCCGGGACGTAGGCGCCACCGGCAGTGCAGGAGCCGTGCACCACCGAGATCTGGGCGACACCCGCGGCGGACAGCGTCGCCTGGTTGTAGAAGATGCGGCCGAAGTTGTCGCGGTCGGGGAAGACCTCGTCCTGGGCCGGCAGGAAGGCGCCGCCGCTCTCGACCAGGTACACGCACGGCAGGCGGTTCTCGCGCGCGACCTCCTGAGCCCGCAGGTGCTTCTTGACCGTCATCGGGTAGTAGGTGCCGCCCTTGACCGTCGGGTCGTTGGCGACGACCACGCACTCGCGGCCGCTGACGCGCCCGATCCCCGTGACGATGCCGGCGGCGGCGATGTCCCCGCCGTACATGCCGTGTGCGGCGAGCTGGGAGAACTCCAGGAACGGGCTCCCGGTGTCCAGGAGCAGCCGCACGCGCTCGCGTGCCGGCAGCTTCCCGGCCTTCACGTGCTTGTCATGGGCCGCTTTCGAGCCCCCGCGGGCGATGCGCTCGGTCTCGCGCGCGAGCGCCTCCACGAGCCCCTGCATGGCCTGGGTGTTCTCCCGGAATTCCGCGGTGTGCGTGTCGGCGCGGGACTTCAGATACGACATAAGTCACTTGCCATGGTTGCCCGTTTGTCGGACAATCATACGATCGTTATCGACTCCCCGACAAGCCCATGAGCACGCTCGACACCACCGACAGCGACTTCGGCTTAGGCCCCGACCTCGAGGAGATCCGCACCCAGGTGCGGCGCTTCGCCCAGGAGGAAATTGCCCCGCGGGCGGCCGAGATCGACCGCAGCAACGAGTTCCCGCGCGACCTGTGGCCGAGGCTCGGGGCCCAGGGCCTCCTTGGCATCACCGTGCCGGAGGCCTACGGCGGCGCCAACCTCGGCTACCTCGCCCACGTCATCGTCATGGAAGAGATCTCGCGCGCCTCCGGCGCCGTCGGCCTCTCCTACGGGGCGCACGCCAACCTGTGCATGAACCAGCTGCGCCTGAACGGCACGCCCGAGCAGTGCCGGCGCTACCTGCCGAAGCTCGTGAGCGGCGAGCACGTGGGGGCACTCGCCATGTCCGAGCCCGGCTCGGGCTCCGATGTCGTCTCGATGCAGCTGCGGGCGCGCACCAGCGCCGAGGGCTACCGCCTTACCGGGCGCAAGATGTGGATCACCAACGGCCCGGATGCGGATACCTTCATCGTCTACGCCAAGACCGACGCCGCGGCGGCCGCCCGTGGCATCAGCGCCTTCATCGTCGAGCGCGGCATGGCCGGCTTCAGCACCGCGCAGAAGCTCGACAAGCTCGGCATGCGCGGCTCGAGCACCTGCGAGCTGGTGTTCGAGGACTGCCTCGTCCCCCACGCGAACCTCCTCGGCGCGGAGAACGGTGGCGTGCGCGTGCTCATGAGCGGCCTCGACTACGAGCGGGTGGTGCTCGCCGGGGGCCCGCTCGGCCTCATGGCGGCGGCGCTCGACGTGGTCCTCCCGTACGTGCACGAGCGACGCCAGTTCGGCCAGCCCATCGGCACCTTCGAGCTGATGCAGGGGAAGCTCGCCGACATGTATGCGGCGCTCAACGCCGCGCGTGCCTATGTTTACAGCGTGGCGCGTGCCTGTGACGCCGGCTCGGTGCGGCGCCGCGATGCGGCCGCCTGCATCCTGTTCGCGGCGGAGCAGGCCACGCGCTCGGCACTGGAGGCGATCCAGGCCTTAGGGGGCAACGGCTACATCAACGACTACAGCCCGGGACGGCTGTTGCGCGATGCCAAGCTGTACGAGATCGGCGCCGGCACCCAGGAGATCCGCCGCATGCTGATCGGTCGGGAGCTGTTCGAGGCCGCCGCATGAGTGTCGAGTTCGCACAGATCCAGATCGAGCCGGCCTACCGCAAGGTAGCCTCGGCCATCGGCGAGCGCATCCTCTCGCGCGCACTGCGCGAAGGGGAGCGCCTGCCCTCCGAGACCGAGCTCGCCCGGCAGTTCGGCGTCAACCGCTCGACGGTGCGCGAGGCGCTGCGGGAGCTTGAGAGCCGCGGGCTCGTCCAGCGCCGCCCGGGCTCCAAGCTGATGTCGGTGAGCCGCCCCCAGGCCCACAGCGTGGCCACCGGGATCAGCGAGGCGCTGCTGCTCAACGACGTCACGGTCCACGACGTGTGGGCGGCGCTCACGATCCTCGAGCCGCCGCTCGCGATGGCCGCGGCGCGCTCGCGCAACGACGAGGACCTCGCAGCATTGCGCGCCGCCGCGCGCGAGCTTGCGCAGGACCTGTCGGACACGCGTATTGCGGTGCAACGCACTGCCGAGGCGTTCCGCTGCATCGGCCGCGCCACCCACAACCCCGTGCTGGTGCTGGCCCAGGAGCCGCTCCTGAAGCTCCTCGAGCCCTCGCTCGCGATCATGATCGACAAGGTCCCGCAGGCGCGCGCGCGCATCGCCGGTGCGCAGGCGGAACTGCTGAAGGCCATCGAGGCCCAGGACGAGAGCGCCGCCGGCCTGTGGATGACGCGGCACATCCGCGACTTCCGGCGCGGCTACGAGCTCGCCGGCATCGAGCTTGCGCACAAGGTCCATACACCGGACCTGCATCACAACCCCTGAGCGTGAACGGCGTCGCGGGCCGGCCGGCAAAGGCGCCGGTGGCCGCGGGGGAAGCGTATCCTTGGCGGCCGTTGAGTACGCTAACTCGGACGTGAAGGAAGCACCCATGCTGGCCGGCCTGATCTTTCTGTTCATCGTGGTTGCCGTTCTGGGCTACCTGATCGGGCTTTACAACGGCCTGGTGCGGGTGCGCGCGGCCGTCAAGCTCTCCTGGTCCAACATCGACGTCCTGCTCGCGCAGCGCCACGACGAGCTGCCGAAGCTGGTCGAGGTGTGCCGCCAGTACATGCAGTACGAGGGCGACACCCTCGAGCGCGTCATGCGCGCCCGCTCCGGCGTGGACGCCGCCCGCGCCGCCGGCAACGTCGGGGGCGTGGGTGCCGCCGAGCGCGAGCTGCGCGCCGGCCTCTCCGGGTTGTATGCCGTCTCCGAGAATTACCCGCAGCTGAAGGCCAGCGAGCCGTTCAAGCACCTGCAGGACCGCATCAGCGCGCTGGAGACCGCCATCGCCGACCGCCGCGAGGTCTACAACGACGCGGTCAACACGAACAACGTGCGCATCGCCAACTTCCCGGACGTGCTGGTCGCGCGCCTGGGGAACTTCCCCGAGGCGCAGCTGCTGCACTTCCAGGGCGAGCAGACCGCCGACGTGGACCTCAAGGCGGCGTTCTCGCGCTGACCGCAGGCTGCCAGCCGCCCGCCCCAGTGGCGGCCGCATCCCCAAGGGAGCCTCCGTGCCGCTCATGCACCGCGACGCCGTGACGCTCGTCAGCGCGGCCGCCGCCTTCGTGGCGCTGCTCCTGAGCCTGCGGCACGTGCGCCGCAACCGGCTGCTCGCCGACACGACGGCGGTGCGGATCCGCTCCGCCGCGCAGGGCTACGTGAAGGTGAGCGGGCGCGCCGTCCCGGCGCACTTCGAGCCCACGCGCGCCCCCCTGACCGGCCGGCCATGCGTGTGGTGGTCCTACCAGATCGAATACGACGAGAGCGACAAGCCCGGCCGCAGCGACTGGCGCACCTGCGAGACGGCGGCGAGCGTCGAGCTCTTCATGCTGGTCGATGACGATGACGCGCGCTGCCTGGTGGGTCCGGTGCAGGCCGAGATCACCCCGCAGCTCGTCAACGTCTGGTACGGCGAGCAGGCCCACCCGAGCGGGGCGGCCGTCTTCAACTCCCCCATCCGCATCGGCGACTACCGCTACACGGAGCGGCTGATCGAGCCCAACTCCCACCTGTTGGTGGTCGGCGAGCTGCGCTCGCACTCCGAAGTCGGCGACGTGGACAAGCTGACTCAGGAGAAGCTGCGTGACTGGAAGCAGGACCAGGCGCTGCTGCTCAGCCGCTTCGACAAGAACCACGACGGGCGCATCGACCAGTCCGAGTGGGACCAGGCACGCGCGGCGGCCGCCGCCGAGGCGCAGAGCCAGGTGCTCTCCCAGCACGTCGAGCGCGTCAGCGTGATCACCAAGCCCGTCAACGGCCAGCCGTTCCTCATCGCCCCGCTCACCGGCGCACAGCTGGTGCAGCGCGAACGCTGGATGGCGGTGCTGTGGTTCGCGCTCGGGGTCGCAGCCCTCGCCGTGTGCGGCTGGGCGCTCAGGCAGGGCGCGGGCTGAGCCGCACCTGCGCGAACAGCGCGGCGCACTGGCGCGCCAGGAGCCCGGCAAACACCGCGCGCAGGGCCTCCAGTTCCTGGGCCGTCGGGCTCTTCGGGTCGGCGGGCGCGGCGACGGGCGACTCCGGAGCGCTGCCGCCGTAGACCCGTGCCAGGAGCTGCGCGCCGCGCGCTCCGGGGGCCACCAGGATCAGCTCGGTGAGGTTCAGGGCCTGCGCCTGCGCTTCGCCCTCCCCGCTCGCCAGGCACCACCCGCGCAGGTATTCCGGCAGCTCCCTGCGCCGGGCGCCCCCGGCGTGCGTGCCGTCGTTGAGGCCCGGACCCAGCACAATCAGGGCCTGCACCTTCTGGGAGGCGAGGACCTCGCCGTAGGGCGCCACGCACTCGCGCGGCAGCGCCTTCTCAAGGTTGGCATTGAGGAAGCAGGCCTCGCGGGCCCGGCGCAGCGACTCCGGGGGCACGAGCGCAACACCCGTGAGCCCGAGCGCGGCCAGCGGGTCGCGCAGCGCCTCGGCGAGCATCGCGGCCACCGACCAGGACAAGGGATAGGTCTTGAGGAACCCGTCCTGCACGTGGCGCGCCGCGTGGTAGTGCGTCAGCTCCGCATCGACGAGGTTGACAATGCCGATGCGGGCGCCGGCGCCCAGGGTCAGTTCCGCGGGGGCATGCGCGGCCCGCGCGGGGAGGCTCCCGGCGATGAAGGTGGCCACTGCACCGGCAATGAAGTTGCGGCGGTCCGTTTCCATACCTCGGATCCTTTACTGAGGTAACGCTGCGCGCCGTGGGTCAGTCTACCGCGAACCCGCGGAACCGCCGCAACTCCTAGTGGCCGCCCTCGGTCAGGATGCCGGCATCGGCGAGCGCAGATGCGAGTTCGGCCTCGATGCGGGCCCCGTCGGCGCGCGCGATCCGCTGCAGGTGCAGGGTCGGGCCGGTCAGCACCTCCAGCCCCCGCTTGAGGACGCTCCCGGCGGCGCGGATTCCCGCCTTGTGCTGGTCGAAGCGCTGCGCGGGCGTGTAGCCGCTCATGCCGACATAGAGCCCGTAAGGACCGCGCCGGCGGTCGGCAAAGTCCAGCAGCACCAGGTAGATGTTGGTGCGCCCGCGCGCGGCCGCGCGGAATTCGGAGGCGATCCGGTAAACCTGGGGCAGCCACTCCACGTAGCGCATCGGCAGCCACTCCGGGATCGAGGCCGCGGCCCGCTCCCACAGCGCAGCCTGTGCCGCCTCGATGCGCGTGGGGAATGCTCCGCGCATCCACAGCTCGTGGATACAGTGCGCCCCGTCGAGACCGTCGCCGCGGGAAAGCGCCTCCGCGAAGCGCACCTCAAGTGCGGTGCCGGCAAGTGCCCGCAGCGGTCGCTCCAGCGGTGAGGGCGAACGTGCCCGCCGGGGCATCAGCGCTCCGCAGTCGCCCCGCCGCGCGCGGCGAACAGCCAGATGACCCCGCCCAGGAGCACCGCGCCGGGCACGATCAGCACCGCCTGGGCGAGTCCGTGGGGATCGGCAGGTCCTGAGCTCAGCCGGTCGGACAGGAAGCCGATCAGGAGCGGCGACGGCACGTCGCCCAGGAGGTGGATGACGAACATGGTGAGTGCCGCTGCCGAGGCGCGCTCGAGCGGGGAGACCATGTTGACGATCACGGCGTTGACCGGGCCGGTCGACATGAAGAGCAGCAGCTCCGCTGCGGCGATCGCCGGCAGGTATACCGAGGGCGCCGCGGCGGTGAGGGCGAGCAACGCCAGCGGCGCCGCGAGCAGCGTGGTGATCCCGGAGAACCAGATGTACGCGTGGGCAATCCGCTTCTGCAAGGCATCGGCAAGCCAGCCGCCGGCCACGGTGCCGAGAAATCCCGTGGCCAGCACCACCAGCCCGAAATCGCGCGCCGCATGGCCCTGCGGCACGTGACGCACCCGCACCAGGAACTCCACCATCCAGTTGGCGAGCCCCCCCAGGGCGAACGTATAGGCAGCGTAGCCCAGCACCACCACCATGAACGGGCGGCGCTTCAGGAGATCCCAGTAGAGGCCAAGCGCGCCGGCCCCGGACCGCACGGCCGGCGCGGGCACCGCCCTCGCACCTTCCTGGATGCCGCGCGGCGGGTCCGGCAGCCACAGCGAGGCGAGCGCCAAGGCAAGTCCCGGCGCCCCCGCCACGAAGAATGCCGCGCGCCAGCCGAAGTGCTCGCCCACCACGCCGCCGACGACGTAGCCGAGCGCCGCCCCGACCGGGATCGCCATGTTGAAGACGGCGAACACGCGGGCGCGCCCCTGGGGCGGGAACAGGTCGGCGAGCAGCGCCGGGGCGATGGCGACCAGCGCCGCCTCGCCGATCCCGACGATGGCGCGCGAGGCCAGGAGATGCGAGTAGCCGTGCGCGAGCCCCGAGACCATGGTGGCGAGACTCCACACCGCGATGCCGGCCGCGATCGTGCGGGTGCGCGAGCCGCGGTCCCCGAGCACGCCGAACACCGGGGCCGCCAGCATGTAGACCAGGATGAACGCCGTGGGCAGGGCACCCAGCTGGCTGTCGCTGAGCCCCATGTCGCGCTTGAGGTCCCCCAGGACCGGGGCGACCACGAAGCGGTCGAGGTAGTTCAGGAGGTTAAGGGAGGCGAGCAGCCCGAGGGCCCAGTACGCCGCGCGCGGCGTCGGTCCCGCGGCCGGGGCCTGGGGTGCGGCGTTGGTCACGCGCCGGACTTTACCGCAATCCGCTTCAGGCTTGTGCGAGCTTCAGGCGCTCGATGTACTGCCGTACCGGCTCGCGGTAACCCTCGCTGCTCGTCACGGTGGTGCCGCCGGCGACCACCAGGATGAAGTCCCCGCGCGGGGTGCGGCTCACCTCGCGCACGTGGCGCATGTTGACGAGGCAGGAGCGGCTGATGCGCAGCATGGGCTGCTGCTGGAAGGACTTCTCCGCCTGCGCGAGCGTGCTGCGGGCGTGGAACGACTCCCGCCCGATCACCAGGCGCACGTAGTTGCGGTCCGCCTCGATCACTTCCACCTGCGAGACGTCCAGCATGTGCATGCGGCTGCCGGACTCCGCCAGCACCCGCGGCTGGCTCTGGGAGCGCAGCTGCGCGCGGCTCTCCAGCTCCTCGAGCAGTACCTTGAGCGCCCCCTGGCGGTCAAAGCCTGGAGCGCTCGCGTGGCGGCGGCGCACCCGCTCCACGGTGGCGCGGAAGCGAGCATCGTCGAAGGGCTTGAGCAGGTAGTCGACCGCGCTCACCTCGAAGGCCTCGAGCGCATAGTGGTCATACGCCGTCACGAACACGATCAGCGGCAGCGTACCCGGATCGAGCCCGCGGGCCAGCTCCATCCCGGTCATGGAGTCCATCTGGATGTCCAGGAACAACAGCTGCGGCGGCCGGGTGCGGATCGCCTCGAGCGCGGCGCGCGCATCGCCATACTCCCCGATGACCGTGAGGTCCGCCTCGCGCTCGCAGCACTCGCGCACCGCGCGGCGCGCCGCCGGCTCGTCGTCGACGATGATCACGTCCATCGGCTAGACGGCAGGCTCGACCCGCCCCTCCGGCCCGTCGCGCAAGAGCGGCATGCGGATCTGGGCGACCCAGCGCCCTTCCTGGGCTTCCCCGGCCGTGAAGTGCGCACGGCCGCCGAACTGCACCGCGAGGCGCTCGCGCACGTTGGCGAGCCCGATGCCGGTGCGCAGTGGGGCGCGCGGCGGGGCACAGGTATTGGTGACGCTGAGGACGAGTTCGTCGCCCTGCGGGGCGACTTCCACCTGGATGTGCACCGCCCCCTCGTGCGAGGCGAGCCCGTGGACCACGGCGTTCTCGACCAGCGGCTGCAGGATCAGGCTCGGCACCCAGGCGTGCGGCAGCGAAGCGCGGGCCGGAACGGCGACCGTAAGCCGGTCGGCAAAGCGCTTCTGCTGCAGCTCCAGGTACAAGGTCACGAACTGGAGCTCATCCGCCAGCCGCGTGAACTCGCGCTCCCCGGCGCTCAGCAGCCGGCGCAGCAGGTCCCCGAGCTGCACCACCATGGTCTGCGCGGCGGGCGGGTCCCAGATGATCTGGCCGCGGATCGTGTGCAGCAGGTTGAACAGCGTGTGCGGGGAGAGCTGCATGCGCAGCGTCTGCAGGTGGGCGCTCGTCAGCTCGCGCTCGAGCGCAGCCGCGCGCAACTGCGTGTCGCGCAGGCGCTGGTAGAAGGCAAAGCCGTTCATCAGCACAAGTCCGAAGCAGTAGCTCACGAGGAAGGTCGTCGCGCTCGCGATCCAGGTCGGCAGCTGCGAGCTCAGGAACTCCTGCATCGTCGGCCAGTCCTCGCCGTGCTCCATGTGGCCGCCCATGCCGGTCCACTTGCTCGTCAGGTACTCCCCGAACATCAGCAGCGGCGAGGCCGGCAGCACGAACAACAGCGCCAGGCCGAGCTGCAGCGGCCAGGTGCGCCACGCGCCGGCCCACCCCAGGCACAGGGAGCGGTTCATGCAGAAAAGAAACAGCGGATAGAGCATCAGGTGCTGCAGCAGCCGCGCGTCCGCCGGAGCGAACACGTGCTCGACCTTCATGGAGGACAGGCTCGCCTGCATGCTCTGCGCGTACAGCACGTTGGAAATCGCGACGTAGACCCAGAACGCCGTCAGCACCCACAGGAACGGGCGGAAGCCCGGCACGTCGCTGGTCGCCGCCGCCACGCGCTCGCGCTGCGAGCCGGCGATCGACTCGAGCCGCGGGGTAATGCGTTCCAGGGGTGAGGCGCTCATGGGGACCGGGTGTTTCTTGGCGTGTCCAGCGGTAACCGGGGCGGTGCGGATTCACCGACCCCATGGGAACACAAGGGTACGCCAAACCGGATCGCCGGGGGGCGAGGCGCCCCCTGCAAGGGACGGTTCCGTCGGACCCCGGGACGAACCCGCGGACGGTGGTGCCGAAGCCGCGGGGAAAGCACGGCAAGCCGTGGATCGGCGGCCGCCGCGGCGTCGTGCGGATGAAGCGCCGCTGGTACGGACGCGTCGTTGGCGGGGATCAACACGGGGCGCGGCGACTACGCGCAGCGCTGGCGAAGGTGTTTCATACCTCACGCCGGCCGCTGGCCGCACCTGATGCAAGCAACGCCCCAACGACACACCGCCCAAGGAGACCGAAATGAACTCGCTCAAACTGAACCGCGCCGCCACCCGCGCCGTATTCGCCGCCACGCTGCTCACCGTCGGTGCCACTGCGCTGGCCTGCGATGTCCCCACGGCCGCGGCCGTGGCCGCCCCCACCGCCGGCGCACGGACCCTCAAGGTCAGCTACCGCGACCTGGACCTCACCACCGCCGCCGGCCATCGCACCCTGGTGAATCGCCTGAACTCGGCAGCCCGCAAGGTCTGCAGCGAGGACGGCATGCGGGGACTCGACGCCCGTGCGGCCAGCCAGAGCTGCGAGCGTGCCGCGCTGAGCCAGGCGCTCTATGAGGTGCATGCCGCGCATGCAAGCACGACCTACGCCGTGAACATGAACCACAACTAGCGCCGATGCCTGGCGTAAACCCGGCGGCGAGGGGCGCTTCCCTCCCCTCGCCGCCGGACTTCCTTGCGCCAACCGGCCCCGCCGTTCCCCGCATCACTCGCGCACCCCGCCCGCCACTCCCATAAGGAGTACGATCCTTCCCATCCGGTCGCATCGGGCGCCGGTGTTGCGGAGGCAGCGCGCGTGGCAGTTCATCCTCGTTTATCGGCGGCAGTCCGCCTCCTGGGCATCCTCCTCATGACCACGGCGGCCGCCGCCGCGCCCGTCAGCCCCGACCAGGCCCAGTTTGGTGGCCAGTGCGTCGAGGGGCTGGCCGAGGGCAGGCACGTCCCGACCACGTGTGCGCTCAGCTGGGCCGACAAGGACGGCAAGGTCTACTGCTTCAGCAACCCGGCCGCGCGCAAGTCGTTTCTCGAGAGCCCGACGGCCAACCTGCAGAAGGCGCGTGATTTCTTCGCCGCAAGCAGCACCGAGTCCACCGAGAAGGCGATGGAATCCTTCGATTCCTCCGACGCCGAGGCCGTCGTGAAGGCGCACATCGAGTCGGTCCTGCAGGCCAACGGCGGCATCTTCCCGCTCGAGGACGCCCGCACGGGCGAATCACTGAAGCTCGCCTTCGATGGCATCGACTTCACCCGCACCATCGACGGCTATGGGTTCTTCCCCGACGTGAAGTTCCACGACAGCGCGCAGCCGGACCGGCGCTACCTGATCGATTTCTGGGTGGCCCCGGCCGCCGGGGTCCTCAAGATCCAGGAGACCCGCATCTACAAGGAACCGGCGCAGGCCGACGGCAAGTGGGTGCTGATGGCGCGCAGCCCGATCCCGTGGTGGTGGATCCCGGCGTCCGAACATCCCGGCAAGATGGCCACGAAGCGTGGCTGGGAAGTCATGTCGGCGGTGGAACAGGGCGCGCTCACCGAACAGGCTAAGAACCACGGGATCTTCAAGCTCAAGGACGACAAGACCGGCCAGGTCCTGAACCTGGAGTTCGTCGACACGCACCAGCCGATCCGGCAGCTGGACGAGAACGGCCACTATTTCGCGTGCACGGATTTCCGCGTCGCCGGGACCAAGGACCAGGTCTACGACATCGACTTCTGGATCAACGACAAGGACGGCACGATGACCATCGAGCAGACGCGCGTCCACAAGGTACCCGAGCAGAAGGACGGCCAGTGGATCCAGGTGCCACGCTACGAGTGGAAGGACCTCGGCAGCTCCCACGTCGTGCCCTGAGGGCGGCGCGGCGAAACGCGGCCTAGAGCCGCGCCCGCAGGAACACCATGAACGAGGTCGGCCGATAGCCGTAGCTGGAATTGAGTGTCGCCGGGAAGCTGTAGGTGCTCACCAGCGCGCCGACCCCGAACCTGAGCTCCTTCAGGCGCAGGAAGTCGTAGAGGTAGCCCACCGAGAGCTTGTCCACCGTGAAGCTCTCCCCGTACAGCGGCTGGCCCTCGGTGAAGAGCTCGTCCTTGCCGACGCGCTCGGCGCGCGCGAACACCGTGTGGGCGGGCGCCACCCGGGCGGCGGATTCCAGCAGCCAGCCACTCGTGGCCCTGCCATCCGTGGGCGCGTTGTGGCCGAACGCCAGCGTCGTCTGCCACCACTCGCCCCAGGGTGCGTTGTAGGTCACCGAGGCCGTGCTGCGCCGGACGTCGATGCCGGGCTCCAGCTGCTCGGGACTCTTCAGCGACCCGTAGCTCACCTGCATCGACAGCGCCGCCGACGGGTTCAGCGTCGCGCGCACGGAGTAGGAGTCCAGCGGCCCGGTCTCGATGTTGTAGTGGAACTGGTCCGGCTCGCGCCCGTCGAAGGCGGAGGCCTCGAGCTTGAGCCCCGCATAGGTGACGCCGGCCGTGACGACGCCCCAGGTGACGTGCGTGGAGTCCAGCCAGTGATGGCTGATCGGCGCCTCGGGGTTGTCCATCCCGGAAAGCCGGTGCATGAACGCCTCGGGCCCCAGGGCCGGCTCTCCCGGCAATCCGGCGTACAGGAAGAGCGACCCATCCGCGCTGAAGTTCCGGCTATAGGTCACGACCGCCTCCATGAGCAGGTCGTGCGGATGCTGCCGGTCGATGAGCGGCGTGCGCCCGTCGGCGGTCTCACCGGTCTGGAACAGGAGCGGGTAGCCTTCCTTGCCCATCGCCGGGTCACTCGAGAGCATCAGCCGCAGGCCCAGCGCGCCCTCGCCTACCGCGCGCCGCGCCATCAGCATGAGCATGCTGGTCGAGAATCGCTGCGTCGCGCCGCGTGGGCCGCCCTGGTCGTCGTAGATGAGGTCTGCCATGCCGTGCACCATGCCGCTCCAGGCGCCCCGCTCCCCCATCACGCCGTACATCGGCGTCGAGTCCGGCTGCCAGCTGGTGCCCGAACCCTCGCGTGTCATCGCATACGGACCGTACAGTGCGCCCGGACCCGCGGAAGCCGGTGCGGCCGGCTCCTGCGCGCGCGCACCGTGGGGCGCGGCCGCGAGTACGGCGAGCACGAAGGCGCCGCGCAGCAGGTGGCCCTGTACGCGGCGGGCGAAGGCGACGAAAGGTAAAGCCATGTTCCATCGCATAGAATACTGAAAGCCCGCGGGACCGGCGCTTGCGGAAGGTGCCGCTTTATATATTCTCGCGCTCGAGCGCGCCGGAGGCTCCGGACGGGCGCGTGCGACCTGACAGGCAAGGAAGAGTGATGAGCGTTGAAAAGATGCCGCTGGCGGAACTCGCGAAGCACGTCGGGGAGGAGATGGGCGTGTCCTCGTGGGTGACGCTGGACCAGGCGAAGATCATGGAGTTCGCCCACTGCACCGGCGATCACCAGTGGATCCACACCGACCCGGAGCGCGCCGCGGCCGAGAGCCCCTTCGGCGGCACGATCGCACACGGCTTCCTCACCCTGTCGCTGATCGCCCCGACGGCCTTTGAGCTGCTGGTGGCACGCGTGGAGGCGAAGTCGGTCGTGAACTACGGCATCGAGAACGTGCGCTTCATCACCGCCGTGCGCTCGGGCAAGCGCGTGCGCAACCGCATCCGGCTCGCCAAGGTCGACGGCCGCGGCGGCCGGCGCTTCCTGATCACCACCGACAACACCATCGAGATCGAGGGCGAGGCCAAGCCCGCCCTCACGGCGAGCACGCTCGCCATCTTCACCTGAGGCGCGCGCTAGGTGCGCATGCGCCGGCCGTCCGGATCGACGACCGCGGCGGCCTCGCGCTGCGCCTTGCAGCGCTCCCCCAGGATCTCGATCTCGAAGCCGGAAGTCTCCTGCGCCAGTTCCTTCGGGATGTAGCCGAGCGCAAGCGAGCGGCCGACGCTGTGGCCGAAGGTCCCCGAGGTCACCCACCCCACGACCCGGCCCTCGTGCCACACCGGCTCGTCCCCGATGGCGTCGGCATCCTGGGCCGCGACGCTGAAGGTCGCGAGCCTGAGCTTGCCGCCGCTCTCCTGCTCCTCGAGGGCCGCGGCGCGGCCGACGAAGTCGCCCTTCCTGAAGTCCACGAAGCGCCCCAAGCCCGCCTCGAGCGGGCCATAGATCGGCCGGTACTCGCGCGCCCAGGTCCCGAAGCTCTTCTCGATGCGCAGCGTGTTGAGCGCGCGCCCGCCGAACAGGCGCAGGCCGAAGTCCGAGCCGGCCTTCTTCAGGAGGTCGTAGAGCGCGCGCTGGTAGTCGGTGGTCACCCACATCTCGTAGCCGAGCTCGCCGGTGAAGCTGATGCGCCCGAGGAAGGTCGGCACCATCCCCACGTCCACCTGCCGGAACGTCAGGAACGGGAAGGCCACACTCGAGAGGTCCTCGCGCACCAGGGACTGCAGCAGCTCGCGCGAGCGCGGGCCCGCCACCGAGAGGCCGGTGTACTCCATCGCGCACGGGCGCACGGTCACCCCGGCAGGCGGCGGGTAGCGCTCGAACCAGCGCCGGTAGTAGACCTCGGCCGCGTAGGTGCAGATGAGGAACGTGCGCTCCGCGCCGAGGCGGCACAGCGTGAAGTCCCCGATCAGCTTGCCGCGCTCGTTCAGCATCGGCGTGAGCGCGATGCGGCCCGGCGCGGGCACCTTGTTGGCCATCACGTGGCTCAGCCACTCGGCGCTGCCGGGGCCGGTGACCTCGATCTTCCCGTAGTTGGAGATCTCCAGGAGCCCGACGCCCGTGCGCACCGCCTGGCACTCCGCCCCGACGTGCGCGTGGGAGTTGTTGCGGTGGAAGGTCACCTCGTCGCGCGCCGCGGCGGCCGATGGTGCGAACCACAGCGGGTGCTCGAGCCCGCAGTAGTCCCCGAACACGGCGTGCTCGGCCTCGAGGCGCTCGTAGATGGGGGTCGTGCGCAGCGGGCGCGCGGCCGGCAGTTCCTCGTTGGGGAAGCGGATGCGGAAGCGGCGCGAGTAGTTCTCGCGCACCTTGGCGTTGGTGTAGGCGAGCGTCGCCCAGTCGCCGTACCGGGCGACATCCATGCCCCAGATGTCCGCGCCCGGGTCGCCCTCGACCATCCACTGCGACAGCGCAAGCCCCACCCCGCCGCCCTGGCTGAAGCCGGCCATGACCCCGCAGGCGACCCAGAAGTTCCGCAAGCCCCGGATCGGACCCACCAGCGGATTGCCGTCGGGGGCGAAGGTGAAGGGACCGTTCACGACCTTGCGGATGCCGACTTCCCCTAAGGCCGGAAAGTGCTCGAAACCGACCTCCAGGCTCGGCGCGATGCGCTCGAGGTCATTGGGCAGGAGGCTCTGCTCGAAGTCCCACGGGGTGTTCACCGGCGACCACGGGACCCCGGCGCGCTCGTAGGTCCCGAGCAGCATGCCGCCGCGCTCCTGGCGCGTGTAGATCTCGCCCTCGAAGTCGATCGCGTGCAGGTGCTCCTTCTGGCCCTTCAGCTGCGGCAGGTCCTCGGTGATCAGGTACTGGTGCTCCATCGCCAGGATCGGCAGCTCCAGCCCCACCATGCGGCCGACCTCGCGCGCCCACAGGCCGCCGGCGTTCACGACGTGCTCGGCGTGCACGGTGCCCTGCTCGGTCACGACGTCCCAGCTGCCGTCGGGGCGCGCCTTCAGGTCCAGCACGCGGTTGTGGCGCACGATCTCGGCCCCGCCCAGCTGGGCCGCCTTGGCGTACGCCTGCGTGACGCCCCAGGGGTCGACGTGGCCCTCGATCGGGTCGTAGAGCGCCCCGACGAAGTGCTTCTTGTTCATCAGCGGGAACAGCTTCTCGGCCTCGTCGATCGAGATCACCTCGAGTTCCATGCCGAGGTAGCGGCCGCGCGCGCGCGCCATCTTCAGCCAGTCCAGCCGCTCGCGCGTCCCGGCCAGCATGATGCCGCCGGTCAGGTGCATGCCGCAGGACTGCCCCGTCAGCTGCTCGAGCTCCTTGTAGAGATTGATGGTGTACTGCTGGAGCTTCGCGACGTTCGGATCGCCGTTGACCGTGTGCATGCCGCCGGCGGCGTGCCAGGTGGAGCCGCAGGTGAGCTCGCCGCGCTCGATCAGGAGCACGTCCTTCCAGCCGGCCCTGGTGAGGTGGTACAGGACGCTGCACCCGACCACGCCGCCGCCGATCACCACCGCCTTCACATGGCTCTTCACGAATCCTCCGTTGTCACTCGTTCGATACCGCCAGCTGCACCGCGGCCTTCGCCGGGGAAGCCGTGCGCTTGCCGAAGCGCTCGATCAGCCAGGAGCGGAACAGCGCGATCGCGGTGTCGCCGAGCCCGTCCGGGTGCGTCGTCAGGTAGTAGCCGTAGCCGTCGTCCAGGGTCGCGTCGAAGGGCCGCACCAGGCGCCCGTCGGCAAGCTCCTCGCTGAACAGGTTCGGGTCCTCGAGCGCGATGCCCTGGCCGCCCAGGGCGTACTGCGCCGCCAGCACCGCGGTGTCGAACACCAGGCCGCGCTCGATGTTCACCCCGGTGAGCCCGTGGGCGCGCATGAACTGGCTCCAGGTGTGGTGGCGCGGCCGCTCGGCGATACGCACGTGCACGATCTCGTTCTGCTCGATGAACGTCGCCAGGTCCTGCCCGCGGTGCGCGGCGGCGATGTCCGGGTGGCACAGGATGGTGGTCCGCACGGGCCACAGCAGGTCGCTCACGAGGTCGGTCACGGTGGGCTGCGAGTACACCACGGCGACGTCGATTTCCCCGAGCGGCGGCCCCACCCCGTGCGGGCTGATGAGGTCGATGTCGACCTCGGTGCTCATGCGCCGGAAGTCGCGCAGGATGGGGACCGCCAGCTGGACCGCGAAGGTCGGCGGCATCTGCACGCGCAGCGTGCGCTGGGCCGGTGCCCCGTCGGTGCGGATGTCATCGAGCGCGTACTCGAGGCGGTCGAAGGACTTGATCACGGCCGGCAACAGGTGCTGCCCGGCCTTGGTCAGGGTGAGTGCGTGCGGGCGGCGCTCGAAGAGCTGCACGCCGGTCAGCCGCTCCAGCGCGATCACGTGGCGCGACAGCGCGCTCTGGGAGATCAGGAGCGCATTGGCCGCGGCGGTGAAGCTTCCGTGCTTGGCGACGCCCTCGAAGGCGCGCAGCGCATTGAGCGGCAGCCAGCGCCGGTCGATGGTCTTCTTCTGCATCGTGGGGGGAATCCTTGCCGATCGGGGGCACTTGCGGCCCCTTGCGGCCGCCATAGTCGCCCAAGCGGCAGGGTCCAGCCAAGAGGCCTTGTATTCCAATGCTTTTTTTCGATGTGCTTAGTGAATTTCTCGGCTTTGGAGGCCCGCGCGTTTATGGAAGGCTCCCCCACCGCTCACCCCCTGGCGTCCGAAACTCAAGAACCTGCTCATGCACGCTCGCTCCAAGGCCCTGCCGCGCGCCTCCGTCCACAAGATCCAGGCCGTGAGCATCAGCCACCACCGGCTGCCGCTCAGCCCGCCGTTCAACGCGAGCTGGGACACGAAGCCCCGCACCCACTTCGACGCCACCCTGGTGCGGGTCACCACCGACACGGGCCTCGTCGGGCTGGGCTCGGGCGACCTCATGCTCGGGTTCCAGGGACACGAGAACCTGTTCGTCGGCCAGGACCCGCTCGCGCTGGAGCGGCACTACCGGGTGCTTACGAATATCGACTTCCACTACGGCCGCTGCTGGCCGCTCGACCTGGCGCTGTGGGACCTCGCCGGCAAGATCCTCGGCGCCCCGTGCTGGAAACTGCTCGGCGGACTTGCGAGCCGCGTGCGTGCCTACGCCTCCTCCGGGACGCTGCGCGACCCGGGCGCCCAGGCCGAGGCGGCCGAGCGCTACCTCGCCGAGGGCTTCCCGGCCCTCAAGCTGCGCTTCCACCGCGGCGACTGGCGCGACGACGTGCGCGCCCTGGAAGCCGTCCGTTCGCGCATCGGGGATCGCCTGGAGCTCCTGGTCGACTGCAACCAGGGCTGGCGGCTGCCGTGGGACACCGAGTCCGCCTGGACCTTCAAGGACGCACTCGCGGTCGCCCGGGAGCTGGAGCGCCTGAAGGTCTACTGGATGGAGGAACCCCTGCACCGTGCCGACCATGCGGGCATGCGCGCGCTGCGGGAGGCGACCGACCTGCGCATCGCGGCCGGGGAGATGACGCGCCAGATCCACGAGCTGCGGGACCTCATCCTGCACGGCTGCGTGGACGTGCTGCAGCCGGATGCCGCCCTGGTCGGCGGGATCACGGGCCTGCGGCGCATCGCCGTGATGGCGCAGGAGCACCACCTGGTGTTCACCCCGCACACCTGGACCAACGGCATGGGTGTCACCGCCAATGCGCACCTCATGGCCGGCCTCGGGGATGCCCCGTTCCTTGAATTCCCGTACGACCCGCCGGAGTGGAGCCTCGCGCGCCGCGACTACATGCTGGCGGAGCCGCTGACCGTCGACCCCGGGGGCTACCTCAACCTCAGCGAGGCGCCGGGGATGGGTTATGCACTCGATGAGGGCCGGCTGCTCGCGACCCGCATCGGCTGACTCAGCCCGCGCGGGCGTTAAGGCGCCGCACCCTCGAGCAGGGGCATGAGGGGACCTAAGTGCCGCTCGTAGTGGCGCCAGCGATCCACGGAACCCCGGTTGAGCTTCTGGCGTACCTGCCAGCGACTCGCCGTGATCACTACGCGCTCGGTGCGATGGAACTCGAGCACCGCCGGGTCCCAGGGGAGCCCCGCGAACTCGAGCATTCGCCGGCTCCAGGTCTCGCTGTCGCTGACCAGCCCCTCGTAGGGCACCTCGAGCAGCGCCTGCGGCGGTAGCACGGTGCGCCAGTGCGCCATGATCCTCCGGTACTGCCGGTAGTAGTGCGCGAGCGAGTCAAGGTCGCTCGCATAGGCGCCGACGTTGAAGAAGCTCTGGAAGTACACCGACAGGCAGGTGTCGAGCGGGTGGCGCTGCATGTGGATGAAGCGGGCGCCGGGAATCACGGCGCGGATGAAGCCCGCATAGAGGAAGTTCGCCGGCAGCTTGTCGGTGATCGTCGTGGCGCCCGCGGCGGGGGGCTCGACCTGGGCGAGGTAGTCGAGGCCGACCTGGGCCAGCACCGCGGCCCCATGCCCCTCGCGCTCGGAGTGCCCGAAGGCGCGATCCCAGAAGCGCACCTCGCCGGCGCCGTGGACCTCAGGGTGCGAGGCGAGGATCTGCTCGGCGAGCGAGGTCCCGGAGCGCGGCATGCCGATGATGAACAGCGGCCGCTGCGAGTCCGTCACGCCCGGATGCGAGCCGCGCACGAAGCCGGCATCGCACAGCGCCATGAGCTGCCCCACGTGCGCCTCGAGGCGTGCGCCGTCGTAGGGACGGCGCAGCCGCACCCCGCGCTCGTTGGCGGCGCGGTAGCTCTCGAAGGCGCGGTCGTACTCGCCGGTGTCGTCGAAGAATTTGCCGAGCGCGGTGCGCAGGGCGATCTCCTGGTCCGGCGCCAGCGGCCGCGCGAGGAGCCGCTCGACACCGTCGCGCCAGGCGCGATCGTCGGCCTGCATCCGCCGGTGGGCCGCGATGCCACTGTAGGCCATCGCGAAATCGGGCTCGGCCGCGAGCGCGCGCGAAAACAGCTGCTGCGCCTCCTCGAAGCGGCCGCGGTCGGCGCGCAGCTCCCCCAGGAGCGTCAGGGCGGCGGCGTGGCGCGGCTCGCGCGCCAGCACGGTCTCGACCTGCGCCTCCGCGGCTGCGGTCTGCCCGAGGAAGCGCAGCGTGGTGGCCAGACCCAGGCGCGCCTCGGTCGCCTCCGGGCGCAGCGCGACGGCGCGGGCATAGCTCTCGGCCGCCCCCGGCAGCCGGCGCGCCTCGAACAAGCCACGTGCCAGGGCCAGGTGGACGTCGGCCCGCTGCGGGGCGCGCCGCGCGGCGTCCTCGAGGAGTGCCAGGGCCTCCTGGGGTGCGCCGGTCTTCTCCAGCACGCCGGCGAGGTTCACGCGCACATCGACGGACTGCGGGTCCAGGTGCAGCGCCTCGCGGAACTGCGTGACCGCTTCCGCGCTGTCCCCGCCATCCCCCAGGATCACGCCCAGGACGTTGTGGGCGGCCGCAAGCCCGGGGGCGCGGCTGACGGCGCGGCGCGCCGCCTCCAGGGCCTCGGCCGCAGCGCCGCTTCGCCTGAGGGCATCGGCGAGGTTGCACAGCACGAACGGCGCATCGGGCGCGAGTTCCAGGGCCTTGCGGTAGCAGCGCACCGCATCCTGCGTACGGCCCAGTTCCAGGAGCGCGTTGCCGGTGTTGTTGTAGCCCTCGACGCGGCGCGGGTCGATCTGCAGCGCCGCCTGGTAGAGCGCCACGGCCTCGGCCGGACGCCCCAGGGCACGCTGGGCATCCCCGGCCTCGAACAGGGCATCGACACTGCGGGGGTTGAGGATCAGCGCCTGCCGGAACCGCGCCAGCGCCGCCTCCCACTCCCCCCGCCGCCGCAGCGCGGCGCCGAGATTGAAGTGGCTTTCCGGGTCCTGGGGCAGGAGCTCGGCGGCGCGCTCCAGCGCGATGCGCGCATCCTTGTCCTGGCGCAGCTGCGCGACGCCCAGCACTTTCCAGAGGTACCCGTCACCCGGGGCGGACGTAAGCGCCTCGCGCGCGCCGGCTTCTGCCTGCGCGGCCTGCCCGGTGTTCAGGAGATCGATCAGAGCGCGCAGCCGCACGGCCGCGGGTGCCTCAGGCGGCGGTGCGGCGGCGTGAGCGCCGCAGCACTGCTTGTATTTCCTGCCACTGCCACACGGGCAGGGCTCGTTGCGCCCGACGCTCACGCGATCAGTCGCGATACCGGCTCAGGGCATCCCCGAGCGCGTCCCTGAGCGGGGCGAGCCAGGGCTCGAAGTTGCGCCACTGCTCGAGGCCCTCGCGGTTGATGCCGCGCCGCACCTGCTCGGAGCTGGCGGTGCGCACGCTGCGGCGGTTCTCGTGGAACGAGACGCACTGCGGCTCGAAGGCGAGCCCGCAGAAATCGAGCAGCCGCCGCACGCTGCCCTCCAGGTCCTCCACGACGTCCTCGTGGTGCACGCGCAGCACGCGCCCGGGCAGCACCCGGTCCCAGTGCGCCATTAGCTCGAGGTACGTCCGGTAGTAGCGCGCGATGTCCTCGATCCCGTAGGTGAACTCCTGGCCATTGGCGAACAGCTGCTTGAAGTTGCTGAAGCAGCAGGCCATCGGCTCGCGTCGCGCATCGATGATCTTCGCGTTCGGGAGCATCAGGTGGATGAGCCCAAGGTGCCGGAAGTTGTTCGGCATCTTGTCGATGAAGCGCGGCCGTTCACCGCGGTAGACGCGGGTTCCGGCGAGGTACTCGGCGCCCAGGTGCGCGCAATCGGCGGCACTGAGGGTCGTGAGTATCCTCGGATACCGCGGCTCGCCGGCCTCCGGGCCGAAGCCGCGCAGCCGCGCCACGACCTGCTGGACGTTCGGCAGCTCCTGCGTCCCCTCGACCTCGGAGTGGGAGGCGAGGATCTGCTCCAGCAGCGTGGACCCGGAGCGCGGCAGGCCGACGATGAAGATCGGATCCGGGGCCGGGTCGCCGTATCCTGCGCGGGCGGCGAAGAACTCGCGCGTGCACACCGCGATCTGCTGGGCGGTGTTCTGCTCCGTGAGCTCGGGCCGGTACCGCAGTTCCGGGCGCTTGAGCTCGTTGCCCCTGAAATAGTGCTCGAAGGACTCTGCAAACTCGCCGCGGTCCTCGAGCGCCTTGCCGAGGGCAAACGACAGGTGGTAGCGGTCGAAGGTCGAGGTCGCAGGCAACGCCAGCGCGGTGCGCATGGCGGTGAGCTCCTCGTCCGCGAAGCGGTAGGTCTTGAGGTTGGCGAGGCTCCAGTACGCATCCCCGAAGTCCGGGCGGCAGCGCGCTGCCCGGTGGTAGGACTCGATCGCCTCGGGCGTCTGCCCGAGCGTCTTCTGGGCATGGCCGATGGACAGGTGGGCTTCCGCATCCACCGGGCCGCCGGTGAGGAAGGTGCGGTAGCGCTCGATGGCCTCCTCGTGCGCGCCGATGCCGGCGCAGGTTGCCGCGTACAGGGTCTTCAGCGCCGGGTCGTCCGGCTCCTCGCGCTGCAACAGCTTGATTTGCGCACGCGCCTCCTCGTAGCGGTGGAGCTCCACCAGCACGTGGGCATAATCACGGCGGGCTGCGCGGTACTCAGGCGCGCGCTCCAGCACCGCCGCCAAGAGGACCTGTGCATCGAGGTAGATCTTGTGGGCGATGCCGATGCGGGCGAGGAGGCGCATCGCCTCGATATGGTCGCCGTGCTTGAGCAGGTACCCGCGCACGATGGCTTCCGCCGCCGCGAGCTCCCCGTCGGCGTACAGGCCGGTCGCCGCGACCACCTCCGGCGGCAGTGCGCGCAGCGTCGCCACGTGGCTCGCGGCCATGCCGGCGTTCTGGGATTCGCCGCGCATGCGGTACAGGCCCTCGAGCATGCTCCAGCTGCCAGCAAGGGCGTGATTCATATGGACGGCCCGCAGGAATGCGTCGATGGCCTCGGGCGCGTTGCGCAACTCCACGAAGCAGCGACCGCGCTCCTCGTAGAGCCGCGAGAAGCGGGGGTGATGCCGCTCCAGTTCCGCCAGCGTGCCGAGGGCATCCGGGAACCGGCCGAGGTAGCGCTGCGCGATGGCGATGCTCAGCAGCACGTCACGGTCTGCGGGCGCTGCGGCCCGGGCGGAGGCCGCGGCGGTCAGGACATCCGCAAAGCGCCGCTGGCGCAGCAGCTCGCGCAACTGCTGCGCGGGACCGGCCTCAGGGGGACGTGAGAGCGGAGCGGGATCCAAGGCGGGTGGCACTTCTATAAAGAAAAAGGGGCGGGTCCCGTCGCAAGGACCCGCCCCGATTTTAGCTCAACCGGCAAACTGCCGGTGGCTCAAGCTCTTACGATCAGAACTTGTAGCCGACCTGGAACATGATCACCCGCGGACGCAGCGGGACCTGGGCCTGGATGAACTGCCCGGAGGTGATGTTCGACGGTCCGTACTGATTGCTGATGTTGCTGCCGGCAATCTGAGCGGTCCACTGGTCCTTCGCCACGCCCAGGGCGGCGTCGTAGGTGGTGTAGCTCGGAATGTCGTAGCGCAGGAGCGTGGTCGTCGGGTTGGTCACACCCTCGCCGCTCGGGAAGCTCGCCGGCTCGTTGCTCTGCGGGCCGATGTGGCTGGCTCCCACCCAGGCAAACGGGTGGTAGTTCCCCATGGTCCAGTCGTAACGCGCGCGCAGGTTGAACATCCACGGCGGCGAGAACGGCGGACGCGTGCCCAGGACGCCGTACGGGTTGGTGTAGGCCAGGCCCTTGACCGTCGTGATGCACTGTCCCAGCGGGGTCGGGTTGTACGGCGACACGCGGTTGCTCGGCAGGCAGGGTGCGCTCGTCTGCTCGGAGCTGTTGATCGAGCTCGAACCCTCGAGGCTGAAGCCCGCGAAGAGCTTCGCCATGAACTGCACCTCGATGCCCTTGACCTTGTAGGTCGGTCCGTTGACGTCGAAGGTGGTGTTACCCAGGTGCACGGGATCGAACAGCGGCAGCTGGATGTTGCTCCACTTCATCACGTAGCCGGACAGGTTGACCAGCAGGTGATGCTCGAACCACTCGGACTTGATACCCACCTCGTGGTTGGTCAGCTGGTCCGAGTCATAGCCGGCCGGCTTGTTGAACTGGCTCGTGTTCTGACCGTAGAGCGAACCGCCCACCAGGCAGCGCGGATCCGTGGAAGCCGCGCCGCAGTACTTGGCGACGCCGGCCAGCGACGGGGCCTGTCCGGGGACCGAAGCCGTGCGGTTGAAGCCGCCCGGGCGGAACCCTTCCGAGTAGGTGTAGTACGCCATCAGGTCCTGGGTGATGTGCCAGGTCAGGTTGCCGCGCCAGCGGTGGCCGGTCTCGGTCTTGTCCAGCGCGATCGGGAAGCCGCACAGGCCGGCGTTGGTGCACACACCGTTGAGGTGGTTGACCACCAGCCCCTGGCCGCTCGGGCTGAATGACCCGCTGGTGGACTCGCTGTAGTACTCCGAGCCGTGCTCGAACTCATCGTAGTGGTACCAGCGGTAGCCGGCGGTGATCGTCAGGGTCTTCGGGATGATGTCGAAGTCCAGCGACGTGAAGGCCGCGGTCTGCTTGTAGCCGCGCTGCACGTCCTCACCGAAGGCGGTGTTGTTGTTGGTGCGCAGGCTCGGGTCACTGGCCCAGGAACCGGCGATCGGGCCGACGGCCGACAGACAGTCAGGTCCCGTGCCGGCGACGGCCGCATCGACGATCGCCTGGCTGTTGCACTGCGGGATCGCCAGGTAGTTGAAGTTCATGTCGTCGTCGATGACGAACTTCTCCCAGTACGCGCCGAACAGGCCGCGGAAGCGGTTGTCCGCATTGGTGCTCAGGCGGATCTCATGGCTCTGGTGCGTGTTGCGGGTCGTGTCATGCCAGTCCCCGACCGAGGGGTAGCACTGCAGCTTGTGGCCGGTCAGCTGGTTCGGGAAGTTGTTCTGGTTGAAGTAGCCCGCGCCGCTGCCGATGCAGGCGTAGTAGGAACCCACCACGCTGCGCATGTAGTTCGAGTAGTCCTGCTGACCATCGATGTTGCGCACCATGTAGCTGCCGGTGTACAGCACGCTCAACTGGTCGTTGATCTTGCCGTTGACCGTCCAGGCGGTGCTCTCGTAACGGTCCTTGGTGTACGCGGGCGTGAAGGCCGTGATCTGGTAGTTGCCGAGCGTCGCGCCGTCGGTGCCCGTCGGGTAGGCGTAGAAGTACCCGTCGGCCTCCATGTTCTGGTAGTTCTGCTGGACCAGCACGTCCCAGTTGTCGTTGACCTTCCACAGCGCCGACAGGCGGGCGCCCTGGTACGTCACGCTGTTGGTGTTGCTGCCGGCGAGGGCATAGTTGTTGCCGGTGGGGTTACCGCCCGAGTCGTGGGGAATCGTCCCCGGGAAGTAGCCGATGGTCGAGGGGACGTTGTCGATGTAGCCGCCGCGGCGCTCGGAGAAGATCACCCCGCGCAGGGCGAAGGTGTCGGTGAGCGGCACGTTCAGCACCGCGTTCAGCGTCGTGTTCGGGTCGCCGCCGGCGGTGATGCCGTAACCGGCATTCACCTCACCTGAGGTCGCATCGAAGCGCGGCTTGTTGGTGATGTAGCGCACGGCGCCGGCCTGTGCGCCGCCGCCGAAGAGCGTGCCCTGCGGGCCTTCGAGGATCTCGACGCGCTCCATGTCGACCAGGTACACGTCGTTGTTACGGGCCGGGAACTGCATCGACTGCTCGTCGAGGTACAGGCCGACGTTCGGGAAGGGAGCGGTGGTCGACTGCGACTGGTTGCCCGAGCCGACGCCGCCCAGGCCGCGCATGAAGATGTTGCCGGTGCCGGGACCGTTACCGCTGAAGGTAACGTTCGGGGTGTATTTCATCAGGTCGTTGAAGGAGACGACGTTCAGCTCCTTGAGCTGCTCGCCGGTGATGGCCTGAACCGTGATCGGAACGTCCTGGATGCTCTCGGACCGGCGGGTCGCGGTCACCACCACTTCGGTAAGGCCCTCGGAGCTGGCGGTGGCGCTTTCTTGGTCGCCGGGCGCCGCCGCCATGACGAACCCCGTGCTGGTCGCACTGAGGATCGCGGCTACGGCTGCTGAGATCTTCGGATTAGGCTTCATCGTCATTGCCCCCTGAGGGTATTGGTTGTGAATTCCCCACTCGAGTGCGCAACCGCCTCCCCGGGCGGCTCCCCCATCGAGTTCTATACCACTCGGGGGGGTGGCGCTTGAACAAACACGTCATACGCGTATGACACAGCCGCTTCCGCGCCCGCATGCCCTTCTCAGGACCGGCATTGCGATGCACGCACAACTGCGCCTGCGGAGCTTTCCACACCTGTAAGGGCGCGGAAAGTCTAAATTTGAATAGCCCTATCTGAAAAAGGTATTACGGGGCTGCCCCGCGGGTGACCGGCGACCGGCCGTCCCCCCGCGCTGCGGGACGATTACACGCTTGTGTTGCAGGAAAATGAATCCCTGACGGGTTCATGGGCGGGATGTTGCGCGCACGCATCAGGGCGTGCGGCGAAAGCACCCGCCGGGCCCCTGCCGGCCCGGCGGGTTTAGGCTCCTTGAGCCTTGAGGGCTACTGGTGGGTCTCCACCGCCGTGATGGCGCCCTGGGTCGCGGTGATGGCGGCATCGATGTGGACCACCGCCTTGTCACGCAGCTGGCGGGTCAGCGGATCGTCCTCCTCGCGGGCGACGTCCGCGTGGACCTTGTTCAGGATCTCGAGCGCCTTGTGCAGGCGGCCGCGCGCGTCGGCCGGCACGTCCATCGCCGGGTGGTCCTCGATGTTCTTGCCGTCATCGATGGCCGCCCGCTTGATCTCGCCGATCGCCTTGTTGATCTCGGTGATCGCGACGTCCTCGTTCGCGCTGATGGCCGCATCGCCCGGCCGGTGGTTCAGCATCCAGCGCGCGCTGCGCAGGTCCGTCAGCGCGTGCAGGTAGTACGGGTGCTTGCCCGGCAGGTCGGCGTTCGCCGAGCCCCACGCCATGAAGGCGACGACCGAGGCCAGAAGCAGGGATTTCAGTCTCATGCGGATCCTCCTGAATTAAGTTCGTTCGACGACGCGCACTCCACGTGCGGGCGCCTTGCGCAAGCCTGAACGCCTCGGCAGTTCTTCAGTTGACGTGGCCTGGCCACTGACCCGACCGGCAGCGCCATTCAGGCCGGGTTCATCGCCGGCGCCGCTTGAACCGAACCCCATTCTCGGCGACGCTCCCGGCTCTTGGGGGGATCCATGCCAGAGCTACCGGCCCGCGTGCGCCTCGGCGAACTCATCGGCGAGTGCCTCGCCACGTTCATCATCCTCGCACTCGGGGACTCGGTGGCCGCGATGTACGTGCTCTACGATCCGAGCCCATACGTCAACGCCTACTGGGGTGTGTGCATCGCCTGGGGACTTGCCGTCACCCTCGCCATCTACGTGACCGGCGCGGTCTCCGGGACCCACGCCAATCCTGCGGTGACGCTCGCCCTCACGGTGTACCGCGGCTTTCCGCGCCGCAAGGTGCTGCCGTACATCGCGGCCCAGGTGCTGGGAGCCTTCCTCGGGGCGGCCCTGGTCTACCTGCTCTTCGAACCGGTTATCGACCACTACAACCTGCTGCACCACTTCACGCGCGCCGGTGATGGTGGCGCCGCCGGCGTGTTCTTCACCCATCCCGGCGAGGGCATCACCCGCGGACACGCCTTCATGGACGAGATCGTGCTCACCGGCTTCCTGGTGCTGGGCGTGTTCGCCATCACCGAGCAGTTCAACACGCTCGCCCCGCAGGCCAACACGGGCGCCCTCATGATCGGGCTCCTGGTGGCCACCATCGGCGCCTGCGCCGGGTACCTCGAGGCGTGGCCGATCAATCCCGCGCGTGATTTTGGCCCGCGCCTGTTCTGCTTCGTGGCCGGATGGGGTCAGCAGGCCCTGCCCGCCCCCGGCAACTACTGGTGGGTCCCGGTCGCAGCCCCGTTCATCGGGGGCGTGGCCGGCGGCGGCCTCTACCAGTTCGCGGTCCGGCCGTTCCTGCCCCCGCGCCACTGAAGCTTCGCCCGCCCACCGGAGAACCGCACGTGGCCAGCACCCAGCTCCTCGCCATCGACCAGGGCACTACCTCCACCCGTGCCATCGTCTTCGACACCCAGGGACGCAGCCTCGCCATCGCGCGCCGCGAGTTCGCACAGCACTACCCGGCCTCCGGCTGGGTCGAGCACGATGCCGAGGACATCTGGCGCGACACGCTCGCCACCGTGCGCGAGGCCGCCGCCCAGGTCGGCGGCGCGCAGGCCCTGCACGCGCTCGGCATCACCAACCAGCGCGAAACGACCGTGGTCTGGGAGCGTGCCACCGGCAAGCCGATCCATCGCGCCATCGTCTGGCAGGACCGGCGCACGGCGGAGGTCTGCGCGAAGCTCAAGGCGCAGGGCGCGGAGGGGCTGGTGCAGCGCCGCACCGGGCTCCTGCTTGATCCCTATTTCTCGGGCACCAAGGTCGCCTGGATCCTGGACCACGTCCCCGGTGCCCGTGCGCGCGCCGAGCGCGGTGAGCTCGCCTTCGGCACCATCGACAGCTTCCTCCTGTGGCGGCTGACCGGCGGGGCCGTGCACGCCACCGACGTGACCAACGCCTCGCGCACGCTGCTGTTCGACATCCACACGCAGCAGTGGGAGGACGAGCTGCTCGAGCTCTTGCGGGTGCCGCGGGCGCTCCTGCCCCAGGTGCGCGACAGCAGCGAGGTCTATGGCACCACCGCCGCGGGCGTGCTCGAGAGTGCGCTGCCCATCGCCGGCATCGCCGGCGACCAGCAGGCCGCGCTGATCGGGCAGGCGTGCTTTGAGCCCGGGATGGCCAAGTCCACCTACGGCACCGGCTGCTTTCTGCTGCTCAACACCGGGAGCACCGCGGTGACCTCGGCCAACCGGATGCTCACGACGGCCGCCTACCGGATCGGCGGCCGCATGAGCTACGCCATGGAGGGCTCCATCTTCGTCGCCGGGGCGGCGGTCAAGTGGCTGCGCGACGGGCTGAAGGTCATCGCCAGTGCCGCCGACACCCAGGCGCGTGCCGGCACCGTGCCGGACGACCATGGGGTGTACATGGTCCCCGCGTTCGTGGGACTGGGAGCCCCCCACTGGGATCCGAATGCGCGCGGGCTGATCTGCGGCCTCACCCTCGATGCGGGACCGGCGCACCTCGCGCGCGCAGCGCTGGAGTCGGTGGCGTATCAGACGCGCGACCTCACCCAGGCGATGGCGCGCGACGGCGCGCAGGCCACCGCGGCGATCCGCGTGGACGGCGGCATGGCGGCCAACGACTGGTTCTGCCAGTTCCTCGCGGATGTGCTCGAGGCGCGGGTCGAGCGGCCGTACGAGCTGGAGACCACGGCCCTCGGAGCCGCCTTCCTCGCAGGACTTGCCACCGGGGTGTGGAGCGACCTCGGTGAGATCGCCCGGATCTGGCGCCCGCAGGCGGCCTTCTCCCCCCGCATGGCCGCGGCCCGCCGCGGGGAACTTCTGCGCGGCTGGGAGCTCGCACTGAAGCGCACCCTACTCGCGGGGTGACCCGGAGGGCAGCGCACGACTTAATGCGCCGCGTCTGTGACGCACGACAGGTACCCGGTGGGGGTCTCCTCACGTATGATTTTGGTCCAAGGATGAGGACTTAACAGACCGTGTCACGCCGACCGCTCCCGCCCGCCCCCGCCCTCTCGCGCCGCAGCTTGATCGCGCGCAGTTGCGCCGTGGCGGTCGCGTGCGTACCGGCCGCACGGGTTTGGGCGGCGCCGGGGGCTTCGCGCTCCCTGTCCTTCGTGCACACGCACACCGGGGAGCGCCTGACCAGCACCTATTTCCGTGGCGATGCGTACGTGCCGGACGAGCTCGACCGCATCAGCTACGTGCTGCGCGACTTCCGTACCGGGGACGTCCGGGCGATCGACCCCGCGGTCCTGGACATCCTCGCGGACCTGCGGCTGCGCACCGGCAGCTCCCAGGCCTTCGAGGTCATCTGCGGCTACCGCTCGCCGCACACCAACGCGATGCTCAGGGCGCGCTCGAACGGCGTCGCCGAGCACAGCATGCACCTGGAAGGCCGGGCCATCGACGTCCGGCTGCCGGGAATCGCGACCGCCCGGCTGCGGGACCTCGCTCGCAACCTAGGTCGCGGCGGCGTCGGCTACTACGCAGCCTCGGATTTCGTGCACGTCGACAACGGCCGCGTCCGCTACTGGTGAGCCCCGCGGCCGGTCAGTGGACCGGCGGCAACCCGAGCTGCTGCTCCAGGCGCCGGTCATACCCATAGATGTCGTTGAAGAACAGCACCGGTCCTGCCTCGGTGGCAAGCGCGGTCGCGTAAAGGATCAGTACCTGGATCGGCCGCGTCAGGTTGATGCGCACCGACGTCTGGTTGCCGTTCATCACCGACTGGATCTTCTCGCGCGTCCAGTCCCCCGGGGCATTCTTCAGCACCAGTTCCGCGAGTGCGACCGGATCGGCCACGCGGATGCAGCCATGACTGAACGCGCGCACCGGCTCCCGGAACAGCTGGTGCGCGGGCGTCGAGTGCAGGTAGACGTTGTAGCTGTTTGGGAACACGAACTTCGCGAGCCCGAGGGCATTGTCCTCGCCCGGCTGTTGCCGGAGCCGCAGCCTTCCGGCGGCGAGCAGGCCGAGGTTCTCCGGCGTCGGCGCCACGACGGGGGAGTTGTCACCCTGCCCGTTCACGATCTCCAGCCGCTCCTTGTCGAGGTAGGAGGCGTGCGCGCGGATCTTCGGCAGGAGCTCGTTGCGTGTGATGCTGGTCGGCACGTCCCAGTAGGGACGCAGCACCACGTAACGCATGTCGCCCTCGAAGACCGGGGTCTGCGTACGCGTGAAGGTGCGTCCCACGATCACGTTCATCTGCAGGATGTCCGCGGCGCGGTCCTCGGTGCTGCGAAAGGCGAACAGCCGGAACTGCGGGATGTTGACGATGATCGGCGGCGTCTTGAACGGCGGCAGCCAGCGCCAGCGCTCGAGCGTGAGCGTGATCTGGCGGATGCGCTGCGCGAGCGGCACCGCGAGCGCCGCCAGCGTTGCCTTGCCGAGCGAGCCGTCGGGGGTGAGGCCGTGGCGGAGCTGGTAGTTCTTCACGCCCGCGCTAAGCTGCGCGTCGAATACGCCCTCGGCGCCCGCGGTCCCGGCAGGGACGTCCCCCATCACCTCGAGGCGGTGGCGCAGCGTTCCTGAGCCCGCATAAGCATCCCCGGGCTTGAGCGTCCTGGGCGGGGCCGGCAACGGCAGGTACGGCCCCTCCTGGGCGAGATGCCGGTAGCGCCCGAGCGCCTCCTTCAGCAGCTTGTAGTGGTAGAACACCGGCTCGACCGCGGCCATCGCCCCGGGCATGTCGGGCGCACCCGCGATGCCGAGCAGTGCCTGCTTCAGGTCGAACGGTTCGCGGGCCTCCGGCAGCTGGAAGCCCGCGGCCTCCGGCGAGACGCGTCCGAAGTGCAGGTCGCTCACGAACTCGAGCGCCGCGACCGTGAGGTAGAGGTCGAAGTGCGCGAGGCGCTGCTCGTGCCCGGGACCGCCCTGGCGCGCCTGGTCGGCCAGGTGCCCGAGGTCGGAAGCGGCATAGTCCTTCGGGCGCAGGCCGTAGCTTTCGGCGTTCTGGATCTCGAGGAGGAGCGCGAGCGCCTGCGGGGTCACGGAGCCCTCGTGGCTCCACAGCGGGCTGTCAGCGTTGTTCGCGTACAGGGCTCCGAGGGCCTGCAGTGCGCCGTGGCGCAGCGCCGGCTTACCGATCATTCGGTCCGCGGTGGGGATCTGGGCTGCGATCTGCGCCTGGATGGCATCGAGCCCCTGAGCCTGAAGACCCGCGGGCGCACCCGAGGCGATCACAAGCGCCAGCCCCAGCGCGCCAAGCCGACGGATCGCGGACCACGATGCGTTTCGGGTCATATGAAAGGACTCGGGCGGGCCAACGGGAGGGCGATTATGGCCGAAATGGCGGACGTCACCGCCCGCAATGATTTCTCAGGCGAGGTCGAGCAGCGTCTCGCGGATCCACCCCTCGAGGTGTTCGGCCAGGGGCCGCTCCACCAGGAGCGACGCGCCCTCGGTCTCGAGCCGCAATACCAGCACGGGCACGTCAGCCAGCCGCGCGCGCGCGGTCGCACCGACCGCGGGCGCCCCCGCAAGCCCTCCGAGCCGGCTCACGACGTCATCGAGCCGGACGCCCTCGAGGTGGACTGCGCTCAGGGCCCCGGTGAGTTCCACGGTGCAGCCGCCCGGGTGGTCGGCGAGCGCCTGTTCGATAAATGCCAGCGCGGCCTCCTGCGCTGCCAGGCACAGCGTCTCGGTCGGGCTGCGCCACGCCATGATGAACGGACCGCTGCGCACCACGTGCCCGGGCCCCGGCAGGGGCACGCCGGCCGCGCGGGCCGCCGCGGCCGCGAACTCTCCCTCCGCGTCGAAGTACCGCAGCGACAGCACCGGCAGCCCGTGTTCGACCGTGGCGGTGATGCCCGGTGCAGCGTGCAGTGTCGGGGCTTCAGCCATTGAGGCGACTGCCCTTCGGGTCGTAGAACGGCAGCGCGACCACGCGCGCCGCGTAGCTGCGCCCGAGGTGATGGACGCGCACGGTGTCCCCGGTGCGCGCGGCGCCGTCGGCGAGCATCGCCAGCGCCACCGGGTGCCCGAGCGCCGGGCTGCGATAGCTCGAGGTCACGTGCCCCTGGGTCAGCGTGGGCGGCGGGCGGTCCGCGATCTGCGCACCGACGGGAAGCACGGTCGTGGCGTCCGCCGGCACGAGTCCCACCATCTGCGGGCGCTTGGGATCGCGCCCGGCGGCGCGCGTGAGCGAGCGTCGCCCGACGAACGCGACGCTCTTGCGCTCAAGTCCCCGCGCAAATCCGACATCCTGGGGCAGTGTCGTACCGTCGGTGTCCGTGCCGATGTGCAGGTAGCCCTTCTCGACCCGCAGCACCTGCAGGGCCTCGATGCCGTAGGGCACGGCCCCGATTCCCGCGGCCTTCGACCACAGCCGCTCGAGCAGCCAGCGCGACTTCAGGGCCGGGAGGTTGATCTCGTAGCCGAGTTCGCCGGAGAAGCTCGCTCGCAGCACGCGCAGCGGCACGCCCTCGATCCTGCTGTCCTTGAGCGTCATGTGCTTCATGGCCGCCGGGGCGAGCGCCGGGTCGAACCCGGCGGCGGCCAGCCACGCCCAGGCCCTGGGGCCCGCGACGGTGACGTTCGCCCACCGGGAGGTGACGGGGGTCACCAGCACGCGGAAGTCGACGAACTCGCACTGCAGCCATTCCTCGAATGCCGCCTGGGTCCGCTCGATGCCGGCGGTGGTGGTGTTGACCCAGAAGCGCTCGGCACCCAGGCGCGCGACGATGCCGTCATCGACCACGGTGCCGTTCTCGTTCAGCAGGAGCCCGTAACGGGCCTGGCCCACCGCGAGGCTCGACATGCTCCCGACGTACATGTAGTCGAGGAAGCGCGCGGCGTCCGGCCCGAAGACCTCGAGCTTCCCCAGGGGCGAACCGTCCAGGATCCCGGCGGTGCTGCGCACCGCATGCGCCTCACGCTCGGCCGCCGCCTCGAGGCTCTCGCCCGCGAGCGGGTAGGCCGCGGGCCGCAGCCAGTCGCCGAAGATCTCGAACAGCGCGCCGCGCCCGACGTGCCACTCGTGGGCCGGCAGCCGCCTGAGCGGGCGATAGAGCGCGCCGGTGCGACGACCCACCACGGCCCCGACGCTCACCGGCACGTAGGGGGGCCGGAAGCGCGTCGTCCCGACCTCGGGGGCCGCGCGCTGGGTGAGCTCCCCCATGAGGATCAGGGCATTGATGTTGCTCGTCTTGCCCTGATCGGTCCCCATGCCGGTGGTGGTGTAACGCTTCAGGTGCTCGACCGAGCGGTAGTTCTCGCGTGCGGCAAGCGCGATGTCGCCGGCCGCGACGTCGTTCTGCAGGTCGACGAACTGCTTGCCGGACACCCGGGCCACCGCGCGCGCCGGCGGGCATATCCCGGCCCCGCTCACGGGGGGCGGCGGCACCGGCTGCCCCCGCGCGAGCGCATCCCCGGTACCCTCGGCGTGCGCGCGCGCCTGGGCGCGATCGAACGCGCCCGCGCACGCACCGACACTCCACAGTCCCGGCGCCGCGCCGTCGGGCACGAACATGGCGCTGTCCTTGATCCAGCGCAGCCGGCCGCCGGCCTGCGAATGCAGGTGCACCGCCGGGGCAAAGCCGCCGGCGCTGAGGATCAGGTCGCAGTGCACGCGCTCGGTGGAGCCATCCGGTGCGCGCAGCGTCGCGCCGCGCACGCCGCGCGCACCGTGGACCGCGCTCACCTCGACCTGCTGCGAGCGCCCGTCGGCCACGGCCGCGATCTCGATGCCGCAGGCCGCGAGCTGGGGCGCAAGTGCGAGCCCGGCATCGCTGTTCGCGAGCAGCAGCGCACGCCGGCCCGGCGCCACCGCGAACGCCCTGGCGTACTTCAACGCCGCGTGCGCCAGCATCACGCCCGGGCGGTCGTTGTCGGGGAAGACCACGGGGCGCTCGAAGGCGCCCTGGGCCGCGATGACACTATGTGCGCGGATCTTCCACAGGCGCTCGCGCAGCACGCAGGCAGGCAGGTCCGCCGCGCCCTCCTCGCTCACGGTCTCGAGCGCGCACACGAGGTTGTGGTCGTAGACGCCGAAGGCCACCGTGCGCATAAGGATCCGGACCCCGAGCGCACGCGCTTCCCGCTCGAGGCCGGCCACTTCCACATCGCCGCGCCAGCCGAGCGCGCCGCCGCAGTGCGCGCTGCCGCTCAGGAGACATACGCGCGCCCCGGCGCGCGCCGCCGCGACCGCGCTCGCAAGGCCCGCAAGACCCGCGCCCACCACCAGCACGTCCGTGGCGTGCGTGACTTCCTCGTAGTGATCCGGATCGGGCTCGCGCGGGGCGACACCGAGGCCGGCCATGCGCCGGATCGCAGGTTCGTACCAGTGCCAGTCCGGCCACTTGAAGGTCTTGTAGTAGAACCCGGCCGGGAGCACGGCGGCGAAGAAGCCGTTGACGGCCCCCAGGTCCAGCCTCACGCCCGGCCAGCAGTTGACGCTCACGCAGCTCAAGCCCGGGACGATCGGCAGGAGCGTCGCGCGCACGTTCGGCGTGCGTCGTGCGCCGGACCCGACATCGACCAGCGCGCTCGGTTCTTCAGCTCCGGCCGACCAGATGCCCCGCGGGCGGTGCAGCTTGAAGCTGCGCCCGACGAGGCGCACGCCATTTGCGAGCAGCGCCGAGGCGAGCGTATCGCCCTCATAGCCCTGGTAGGGACGGCCGTTGAAGGAGAATTCCACCGTCCGCGAACGGTCGATGAAGGCGCCCGCCGGCGCCGCCAGGCGATGGCCGCTCACGGGCCCTCCCCCGGCACCGCCGGCGGCGGCTCGGTCATGCGGTAGACGGCGAGCACCTGGTGGGTCACGGTATCGCGCGCCACGTTGAACCACTGGCCGCACCCGTACACGTGACGCCAGCGCTCGCGGTGCACGCCCTTCGGGTTCGCGCGGAAGAACAGGTAGCGGCCCCACTCCGCATCGCTCACCTCCGGCCCCGGGCGCACGATGTGCGTGGTCCCGGCGCAGGCGAACTCGTTCTCGTCGCGCGGGCCGCACCAGGGACAGGAGAGGAGCATCATCGTCGTGGCCCTCCCCTAGTGCGCGATGCCAGCCGCCGCGGCCTCATCGATGAGCCGCCCGGTGTAGAAGCGCTCGAGCTGGAAGGGCTCGGCGAGCTCATGGCTGCGCCCGGTGGCCAGCACGTGCGCGAGCGTCCACCCGCCCACGGGGATCCCCTTGAAGCCGCCGGTTCCCCAGCCGCAGTTGATGAACAGGTTCGGCACCGGGGTCGGCCCGATGATCGGGCTCGAGTCGTGCACCACGTCGACGATGCCGGCCCACTGGCGCATGAGGCGCAGCCGGCTGAAGCTCGGGAAGATCGCGAGCGTCGAGGCGAGGATGCCCTGCGTGAGCGCGAAGCTGCCCCGTTGCGCGTAGGAGGGGAACAGGTCGAGGCTCGCCCCAAGCACCATCTCGCCCTTGTCCGACTGGCTGACGTACGCGCCGGTGCCCGGGGAGAGCACGACCGTGTCGAGCGCGGGCTTGGTGGGCTCGGTCACCATGGCCTGGAGCGCATAGCTCGTGACCGGGAGCGAGAATCCCGCCAGCCGCGCGAGCACCGAGCTGTGCCCGGCAGCGGCGATCCCGATGCGGCCGGCGCGGATCGGCCCGCGGCTGGTTTCCACACCCGTCACCCCGCCGTGCGCATCGCGGGTGAAACCCCGGACCTCGCAGTTCTGGAGGATGTCGACGCCGAGGGCATCCGCGGCGCGGGCGTAACCCCAGGCCACGGCATCGTGGCGCGCGGTGCCGGCGCGCCGCTGCGTGAAGCCGCCGAGGATCGGGAAGCGCGCCTCGGGTGACAGGTTGAGGAGCGGCGCCGCGGCGGCGACCTCGTCGCGGCTGAGGAGCTCCGCGTCGATGCCGTTCATGCGCATCGCATTGGCCCAACGGGACATGGCATCGAGGTCGTGCCGGCTGTGGGCGAGCAGGATGAGGCCCCGCTGGCTCAGCATGATGTTGAAGTTGAGCTCGCGGGTCAGGGACTCGTACAGGCGCAGCGAAAACTCGTAAAGCCGCGCGCTCTCCGGGAACAGGTAGTTCGAGCGCACGATGGTGGTGTTGCGCCCGGTGTTGCCGCCGCCCAGCCAGCCGCGCTCGAGGACCGCGACGTTCCGGATGCCATGGTTGCGCGCCAGGTAATAGGCGGTCGCGAGCCCGTGGCCGCCCGCGCCGATCACGATCACCTCGTACTCGGGCTTCGGCTCGGGCGAACGCCACGCCGGGCTCCAGCTGTCCGGCCCGGAGAGCGCCCCGCGCAGCAGCGCCAGTGCCGAGTACTTCATCGTCCCCTTCTGGGGCCGCCGGCCGGGGCCATTGCCGTGCGGCGGCCGGTTCGCGGCCTGCCGCCCCGGGCCGTGCGGGGATCCGGCACCGTATCCATTAAATTGGGGGCTGTCGTCCGCATGGGCTGGATTTTTTTCTCACCAGGCCCTGCGGCGGCCTGCGGGCGCTTATTCTAATCAGGGTCCCACGAGGACCGATGCCTCTTTTAGATGGGGCTATTCCTTTTCTCGACTGCGCCGCTCCCGGCAAACCATGGAAGCTTGAACGCATGACCACCACCGCCATCCCGGCCGACCGGGAGACCTGGGAGCGCCTGGCCGCGAAGCTGCATCCGCAGGGTCGCGCCATCATCGACGGCACGGCCACCGAGGCCGAGGACGGCCGCACCTTCGATGACGTGAGCCCCATCGACGGCAGTCTCATCACGCAGGTCGCGCGCGGCAGCAGCGCCGACGTCGACCGGGCGGTGGCGGCCGCCCGGCGCACGTTCGAGGCCGGCCACTGGCGCCGTACCGAGCCGCGCGAACGCAAGAAGATCCTGCGCCGCTTCGCCGAGGCCATCCGCGCCGACACCGTGCGCCTGGCGCTCCTGGAGACGCGCGACGTCGGCAAGCCCATCAGCAACTCGGTCAGCGTCGATGTGGCCAACTGCGCGGCCTGCATCGAGTACTACGCGGAATTCGCGGACAAGCTCTACGACGAGGTTGCCCCGACCGGTCCGGACGACCTCGCCCTCATTCGTCGCGAGCCCCTGGGGGTGGTGGGCGCGATCGTGCCGTGGAACTACCCGCTGATCATCAGCTGTTGGAAGGTGGGCCCCGCCCTGCTCACCGGCAACAGCGTGGTGCTCAAGCCCGCCGAGCAGTCCCCGCTGTCCGGGATCCGGCTGGCCGAACTCGCCCTCGAAGCCGGCATCCCGCCCGGGGTCTTCAACGTCGTGCCCGGCTACGGCGAGGAGGCGGGCAAGGCCCTGGCGCTGCACCCGGACGTCGACCTCATCACCTTCACCGGTTCCACGGAGGTCGGGCGCCTGATGCTGCGCTACGCCGCGGAGTCCAACCTCAAGCGCGTCGCGCTCGAGCTCGGGGGCAAGACCCCGCAGGTGGTGTTCGCGGATGCCGACCTCAAGGCGGCCGCGTACGACATCGCCTGGGGCATCTACTACAACAGCGGCGAGACCTGCCACGCGGGCTCGCGCCTGATCGTGCATGAGGCCGCCCGCGAGCCGCTGCTCGAGGAGATCCGGGCGGTGGCAGCCACCATCACCCTCGGCCACCCCCTGGAGGCGTCCACGCAGATGGGGGCGCTGATCGACGGCAAGCACATGCAGCGCGTGCTCGGCTACATCGAGGGCGGCGTGGCCGACGGCGCTCGCGTCCGGCTCGGTGGCCACCAGGCGCTCAAGGAGACCGGCGGCTTCTACGTGGAGGCGACCGTGCTCGAGAACGTGCGCCCGCAGATGAAGGTCGCGCGCGAGGAGATCTTCGGCCCGGTGCTCTCGGTGATGAGCTTCAGCGACGAGGGCGAGGCGCTGCAGATGGCGAACGACACCCCTTACGGACTTGCGGCCGCCGTGTGGACCGCGGACATCAACCTCGCCCACCGCATGAGCCAGGCGCTGCGCGGCGGTACGGTGTGGGTGAACTCCTTCGACCGCTCCACCATGGCCACGCCCTTCGGCGGCTTCAAGATGTCCGGCTCCGGCCGTGACCGCTCCCCGCACGCGATCGACAAGTACTGCGACCTGAAGACGATCTGGACCGCCTACCGGTGAGGCACGCCGGGCGCCCCTTCTCAGGTGATCGGCGTGCCGGAGACTTCCAGGTGCAGGTCCGATCCCCGGTAGGGATGGCGCGCGGCGAACTCCTCGTTGAGCTCGACCCCGAGACCCGGCTCGGTCGGCGGGATGACATAGCCGCCCTCCCAGCGGATGGGCTTCTTCAGGAGGTCGGCATGGATGCCCTGCCAGCGCTCGATGCCCTCCAGGATCAGGAAGTTCGGGCTGCAGGTGGAGAGCTGGATGTTGGCGGCCCCGACCACCGGCCCGCAGTACAGGTGCGGGGCGATCTGCACGTGCTGCACCTCGGCCATGCCGGCGATCTTCTTCGCCTCGAGGATCCCACCGACCCGCCCCAGGTTCATCTGCAGGATCGCGGCCGCCTGAGCGCGCAGCACGCGTGCGAAGTCGTACTTGGTGGCAAGTCTCTCGCCCGCAGCCACGGGGATGGACGTGGCGCGCGCCACGAGCGCCATCTCCTCCGGGGCATCCGGCGGCACCGGCTCCTCGAACCACAGCGGCTCGTAGGGCTCCAGCCGCCGCGCGAGCCGGATCGCGCCTGCCGCCGTCATCTGCCCGTGCGTGCCGAACAGCAGGTCCGCCCGGCGGCCCACCGCCTCGCGCAAGCGCACCATGAAGCGCTCGCACAGGTCCAGCTGCCCAAGCGGCAACTGGTGGCCGTCGAAGGCCGTGTACGGCCCGGCCGGGTCGAACTTGATGGCCGTGAAGCCCTGCGCGAGGTACTCCGCGGCGCGCTCGGCCGAGAGGTCCGGGTCCTGGTAGACGTTCACCTTGTCCCCGGGGCGCGCATAGATATAGGTATACGTCCGCAGCCGCTCGTGCACGCGGCCGCCGAGGAGCTTGTAGACCGGCTGGCCCGCCTCCTTGCCGATGATGTCCCAGCAGGCCATCTCGAGGGCCGAGAGCACGCCCATCATCGTGAGGTCCGGGTGCCCCGTGTAGCCGGCGGCGTACACCCGCCGCCAGATGCGCTCGATGTCGTGCGGGTCCTCGCCCGCAAGGTACCGGGCGAAGGTGTCAGTGAGCATCTGCGCGACGATGTCGGGGTGGAAGGGGACGCAGTACGCCTCCCCGATGCCGGAGACCCCGCCATCCGTCGTAAGCTTCACGAACACGAAATAGCGGCCGCCGTAGGACGGCGGCGGGTTGCCCACCACGAAGGTGCGGATGTCTTTGAGCTTCATAGCCGGAATGCTTATCACATAAATGCGTGACTATGACTACATCATCGTGGGGGCCGGCGCCGCCGGCTGCGTGCTCGCCAACCGCCTGAGCGCGAGCGGCGCGCACCAGGTGCTGTTGCTCGAGGCCGGCGGCTCGGACCGCTCGCCGTGGATCCAGGTCCCGATCGGCTACGGCCGCACCTTCAACGACCCGCGCTTCAACTGGATGTACGAGGCGGCGGCCGACCCCGGGCTCAACAACCGCACGCAGTTCTTCCCGCGCGGCAAGGTGCTCGGGGGCTCGAGCTCCATCAACGCGATGGTGTACGTGCGCGGCCAGCCGGGGGACTTCGATGACTGGGCCGCGGCCGGTGCCACCGGCTGGGGCTTCCGCGACGTCATGCCCTACTTCCTCAAGTTCGAGGACCACGCCTGGGGGGCATCCCCCTACCACGGCGCCGGCGGGCCCGTGCACGTGAGCGACGTGTCCGACCAGGTGCACCCGCTGTGCCACACCTTCGTCAAGGCCTGCAGCGAGATCGGCGTGCCGACGACACCCGACTTCAACGGCGCGCAGAGCGAGGGTGCGGGACTGTGGCAGGTCACGATCAAGGACGGCGTGCGGGTGTCGACCTCGAACGCCTACCTGCGCCCGATCCTGGGCAAGCGCGAGAACCTCACCGTCGAGATACGCGCGCTCGCCACCCGCGTGCTGTTCGAGGGCACCCGGGCGAGCGGGGTCGAGTACCTGCAGAACGGGAACCGCGTGAGCGCGCGCGCCCGCCGCGAGGTGCTGCTGTGCGGCGGCTCGCTGAATTCCCCCCAGTTGCTGGAGCTCTCCGGCGTCGGGCAAGCCCGGCGCCTCGCCGCCCTGGGCATTGCCGTGGTAGCCGACTCCCCCGCGGTCGGCGAGGGCTTCCAGGACCACCTGTGCGTGTCGTATTTCTACCGCTCGCGCGTGCCCACCCTCAACAACCAGCTCGCGCCCTTCTTCGGCAAGGTGCGCGCGGCCATCCGTTACGCGCTCACCAAGCGCGGTCCCCTGTCGATGAGCGTCAACCAGGCTGGCGCCTTCCTGCGCAGCCGGCCCGGGCTCGAGCGGCCCAACCTGCACATCTACTTCAACCCCGCCAGCTACAGCACGACGACGCTCGGCTCGCGGCGCCGCCTGATGAACCCCGACCCGTACGCCGGGTTCCTCATGTCGTTCAACACCTGCCGGCCGACGAGCCGCGGCACGGTCCACATCCACACTCGGGACGCGACCGTGCAGCCGGACATCCAGCCCAACTCGCTGTCGACTCCGGGTGACATCGCCGACGTGTTCGACGGCGCAAAGGTGCTGCGGCAGATCGCCGCGGCAGGCCCGCTCGCGGCGGTGAATGCCGGCGAACGAGAGCCGGGGCTCGAGGTGCGCGGCGATGCCGAGGTGCTCGAGGACTTCCGGCGCCGCTCGGGCTCGGTGTTCCATGCCAGCTGCACCTGCGCCATGGGATCGGACCCGCGCACCTCGGTCCTCGATCCGCGCCTGCGCGTGCGCGGCGTCGCGAACCTGCGCGTGGTGGATGCGTCGGCCTTCCCGAACGTCACCTCGGGCAACACGCACGCACCCACCATAATGCTGGCCGAGAAAGGTGCCGACCTCATTCTCGAAGACAGCCGCGGGTCACAGGCGTAACCTGCCACTCACAACAAGGGGGCCACGGGCGGATGAGCGAACTCGAGTCGAACGCGCTGGCACCTGCGCCGGCCAACACGGCCACGCTGTTCGAGCGCTGGTACGTGCTGATCGTCATGTGCCTGGTCTACACCCTGAGCATCGCCGACCGCTACGTGGTCTCGACCGTGCTCGACCCGATCAGGCACGAGCTGCACCTGACCGACTCCGGCGTCGCGTGGCTCACCGGCGCAGCCTTCGGCGTCTTCTACGTGATCCTGGGGTTCCCGCTGTCCTGGCTCATCGACCGCAAGAGCCGGCGAACCATCATCGCGGTGTGCCTGGTGGTGTGGTCGGCCATGACCGCCGTGTGCGGGCTCGCCCGCACCTCGTTTGAGTTTTTCCTGGCGCGCGTCGGGGTCACCGTGGGCGAGGCCGGCGGCACCCCGGGGGCGAACTCGCTGCTCTCGGACTACTTCCCGGCAACGCGGCGCGCCATGGCGCTCACGGTGTTCTCCCTGGGCGCCCCGATCGGTGCGTACCTCGGCTACAACATCGCCGGCATGATCGCCGACCAGTACGGCTGGCGGAACGTGTTCTTCGCGCTCGGCATCCCGGGAGTCCTGGTCGGAATCGCGGTCTACGCCACCATACGCGAGCCGCGCCGTGGCTGCCTCGACAGCGGCGATGAGGCGAGCGCGCCCTCACTGGCCGACACGCTGCGCTTCATGTGGTCACAGCGCTCCGCCGTGCACGTCATCATGGGAACCGCAGTCTGCGCCCTGTGGGGCTGGGGCCTGATGTTCTGGACGCCGACCTTCCTGCAGCGCACCTATCACATGAGCGTCGGGGAAGCCGGCAACTTCACGCAGAACATGCACTTGCTGGGCGGCAGCGCCGCCACCATCGCCACCGGCTTCATGATGGCCCACAGCACCATGGCCGACGCGCGACGCATCGTGTGGCTGCTCTCCGGCGGGGTCTTTCTCGGCACCGTTGCCTCGGGGTTCGCGCTCTACACACATAACATCGCGTTCGCGCGCCTCATGTTCTGGATCTTCATCCCCTCGATCTACTTCTATATCGGGCCGGGGTTTGGCCTCCTGAACAATCTCGCCCAGTGCCGCATGCGTGCGATCTTCTGCGCCATGGTGCTGTTCCTGGCCAACCTGGGGAACCTGGTCATCGCACCGCCGCTCATCGGGGCGCTGAGTGACTGGTTCGCCCCCCACGGCATCTCCGATGCCGCGTCGCTGCGACTTGCGATGCTGTGCCTCGTGCCGACGGGATTGTGGGCGAGCCTGCACCTCTACCTGGCCGCGCGCGACATCGAGAAGGACCAGATCCGGGCGCGCGGCTTCCCGTAGACCGGCGCCCCGGGAAAGGGCCGCGCCTCAGCGAGGCTGCGGCATGGGTTGCGCCTGCGGCGGACCGCCTCCACCGGGCGGTCGCCCGCCTCCCGGCGGACGGGGTTTCGGTCCGGGCGCAGTCGGCGGCGGCTTGCCTCCCGGTGGCCGCCCTCCCGGCGGTGGCCGCGGCGGGGGTGGCGGCGGAGGACGCCAGCCCGGCGGCCGGTGCATCGGCGGCGGCGGGGGACGTCCGTGCGGGTAGCGGTTCCAGTAGTTGTAGTAGTAGCTGCGCCGTCCGTACCAGGGGCTTCCGCGGTAGTAGCTGTCCCAGTAAGGCCCAAAGCTGAAGCTGATGATTGGCAGCGCCAGCAGCGCGCCCGCCCCCGCGATCACGACCGGACCTTGCGGACCCATGCCCTGCAGGTACTGTGCGGCGACCCAGCCGCGGCTGGGACCTGCGGCGGCATCACACCAGCCATAGCCGGTCTCGCAGCCAAACACCTCGACCGGCGTCCCCGGCATGAGGAGCGCCACCTGCGGGTAGTAGACGCTCGGGCCTGCTCGCATATGGACCGTGGTGACCACCGTGGCCGGGAAAGCCTGCGCCGCAGGCACGGCGGAGACTCCCAGGAGCGCGGCCAGCAGCAGGCGCTTCGGCAGCGCCGCGGGCCTCACGGGGAACCGGCCGCGGCCGCCTTCGGCGGCGGGGGATCGGCGATCAGCACGTCGGTGCTGAGCTTGGTGCCGCCGACCGTCAGCTGGTTCGGCACGCAGGTGGAGCTGTAGTCGACGTTGCGCGTGGTGAACAGGGGCAGGATGCGCTGTTTGATCTGCTCGGTCAGCTCGCAGTCCCCGGCCGCCGAAAGCGGGTTGCCCTTGGGCGCAATCACCACGTTCTTCCAGTGCGCGGAAACCACGGTCGCATCCGGCGGCGGCCCCTTGTCGCCGACCGGCTCGAGCACCTGCGCGGTGATGGCGACGCCCGGGAACGGGCTCGGACGCCCGAAGCCACTGGAACACCCGGTGTAGGTCAGCTTCAGGTCCGAGGCGCGCGCCCCCAGGTCCAGGAGCGTGCGCTTCACCTTGTCGCGCAGGCCATCGCAGGAGTAACGCGAGGTGAAGCCCATGTAGGTGAACAGCAGTTTCTTCTGGGTCCACACCGCCGGCACGGCGGGATCATCAGCGCGGGCCGGTGCCGCGGACAGCGCCGTCACCAGTGCCAGGGCGCCGAGGCTGAGGCTGAGGCGACTCCACATGTCGTGTTTCATCGATCCACTCCCGTCATCTTCCGGCCCCGAAGAAGCATACCAAGGTCGGCGCCGGGCCTTGAATTCAGGGTGTTCCGGGTGCCGCCTTGTCCAGGAGCCGGGGCAGCTCGGCCAAGAATGCCTGCTTCAGGCGCACCCCGGCGCGCGTCGGTTCCGGCTGTTCGTCGATGCCCGCAGCCGCGAACACGACGGTGCGGGTGTCCCTGACGGCCCAGCCTACGAACCAGCCGACCTGCCGTGTAAGGTCCGGTCCACTGCCGTCGAGCTTCAGGCCGAACCCCGTGCCGCTCTTGCCGTGAACGTCCCAGCCCCCGGGAAGTTTACCCACGGCGGTGATGCGCGCCGTCATGTCGTACGCCTTCGGCGCGAGCCCCAGCTGGCGGTTCACGACCTTCGCCAGGAACGCGACCTGCTCCTTCGGGGAGATGCGCAGCGAGGAATCCAGCCATGCCTGGGTGAGCCCGTCGTTCATGCCCGGGTTACCGCGCAGGTCGCGGTTGCCGTAGCCGAAGCGGTCGACGTAGCGCTGCAGCCGCTCAGGACCGAGCCAGGTCGTCAGCTGCTGGGAGTACCAGACGACCGAATTGGTGATCCAGCTCGTGGGATCCACCGTGGTCTTCCAGCTCGGGTCGGTCGCCACGTAGCCCTCGCGGTACGGCAGGGCCGGATGGTGCTCATCGGTGAGATAGCCGGAGTCATACCCGATCAGCGCGAGGGGAACCTTGAAGGTGGAGGCCGGCGTCACCCGCTCGGCGCAGTGCCCGCGCTCATAGACGACCGCTCCCGTGCCCGCATCCACGATCAGCGTGCACAAGGGGGCCGCGCCGCCGAGGGAGGCCAAGCCGATCCCGAAGAGCCCAAGGAGCCCTGCTGCGAAGCGGACCATAAGCGACATCACCCGCGGGGCGACCGAAGCCCCAATGGCGCTGGATCTTAGACGACCGCGCGGACGGCTGTCGCGGCGCATTCCATGCGCCCCGGCCGAGTTGGATTACAGCTGAAAGATTGCCAGCACTTGCAGGATCCGGCTGCCAGTGCCGGCCCCCCGCGGAGCCCTCAGCGCACCGGCAGGACGCCCCTCCTGAGGGCGAACCCGACCGTCATGAGTCCCGTGCCCTCGAAGATCAGGTCGATCCCGACCGCGAGCCCCAGGAACCACAGGCTGGACGTCGGCAACTCCCACAGGAGGAGCACGCCCAGCACCAGCGCCAGGACGCCCGAGGCGGCGGTCCATCCCCAGTTCGGGAACCGCAGGCTCGCCGCGCCGACCGCGCGGAACACGCCGCCGACGATGAAGAGCGTCGCGAGGATCAGCGTCAGGCTCACCGCCCCGACCAGCGGCCAGCGGATGAGGAGGAAGCCGGTGAGCAGGCGCAGCACCGCGCTCGCGAGGTACAGGAAGAAGCCGCTCCAGGTGCGGGTCCTGAAGGTGTGGACCAGCGCGATCACGCCGCCGATCACCAGGAACCAGCCGAGCACGATCACCGTGATCAACGTGGTCTCGACCTCGCCCAGGATGCAGATCGCGCCCAGGATGATGAGCGCCACGCCGAGCGCCACGAACCATCCCCAGGCGTGCCGCAGGTGATCGAGGCCCGCCGCCAGGGTCTTGTTGAGGGGAGTCAGGGGATCGTTCATGGTGCTTGCCTCGTTGTTGTGTCGTTCTCGCAGGCGACCGGCCGGAGCAGTGGGCCGGGTCTCTCGCCCCGGCGCCACTGCCTCTGGCTGCGAGCATGGCCCACGCCCGTTGGCTGCGCAAGGCGCGCGCTGTAACGCAGTTCAGACCGCCCCGCGACTGCAATCGCTACTGCCCCCGCTGCACACTGCACCTACTGCAACGGAGGTCGAAGATGGCCACACTGCTCCTGTCGCCCATGCCGCTCCCGGAAGAGTCCGAACGCCACAGCGTCGCCCTGCGCCACTGGCTGCGCGAGGGCTGGGCGGTCCTGTTCTCACACCCCGAGGACTTCATCCGCTGTGACCTGGAGATGGACCGCTGGCTCGGGCTGATCCAGCGTGCCTTCACGGCCGCCCGCATCCGTCCCCTCGCCCTCGCCCGCAGCGCCGCGGAGGTGGTGGGGACCTGGATCGCCCAGGTGAGCGATGACACGCGCCGCGTGCTCCTGGCGCCGCTCGCGCATCCGCAGGGGCGCACCTTCGACCTGCGCGCCGCGGCGCTGCGCGCGCACATCGATGCCCTCGGCGCACGCCGCTTCGTCATGGTCGTGGACGATGCCGTCGAGATCCGGCGCACTTATACCTACCCGACCCTCGCGGATGTGCCCTCGCCGCTGGAATTCCTGGGGTGGGCCGATGCCGCGCGCACGCGTGGCGGCGATCGCGATGCCACCGGGGCGGCGCTGCGCGCGCACTGGAGCGCGCGCTGGCGCTAGCCGCTGTGTGGCCCCCGGGCCGCCACCGCCCCGCACTCGACCGCGATCTGGAACAGCTCGATGTCGCTGCCGATGCCGAGCTTCTGGCGGATCAGCGAATGCAGGTTGGTGACGGTCTTGGTGCTTAGGGAAAGCAGTCCTGCGATTTCCTCGTGGGTCTTGCCGCTCGCGATGAGGCGGAAGATGTCGAATTCCCGCACCGTGAGCCCGAGGGTCGGCTGCGCCGTTGCACTGCCCGCGCGCCCGAGACGCGCGGCGAGGTCCGGACTCACGGCCAGCTCTCCTTCGAGCACGCGCCTGACCGCCGCCACCATGAACTCCGGTTCGCTGCTCTTGGTCACGTAGCCGTTGGCGCCGGCCCGCAGGGCCTGGAGCGCGAAGGCCAGGTGGTCGTGCATGCTGAACACCAGCACCGGCAAGAGCGGCCAGCGCAGCTTGAAGCGCCGCAGCCCCGACAGTCCGCCTTCGCCCGGCATGCTCAGGTCGAGCACCACGACGTCGGGGCTCAGGTGCTGCAGCTGCTGATAGGCCTCCTCGGCGGAGCCGGCCTCCCCGATCACCGTATACCCAGGCTCCTGCTCGAGAAAGCGGCGGTAGCCGGCACGCACGACCGCGTGGTCGTCGACCAGCAGGATCCGTACCGCACGCACCTCAGCCATCGACGGACTCCGGGCTTACGAGCGGCAGCCATGCTTCGATGGTGAGCCCCGTGGGCGTGGGCGACAGTTGCAGCTGCCCGCCCAGGGATTCCACGCGCTCGCGCATCCCGAGCACCCCCATGCCACCCTCGGCGGCCGGTGCCGCCTGCGCCTCGCCGCCGGATTCCTGGACCCGCAGGCGCACGCCGGCCGGCAGCCCGGCCTCGGCCGCCCGCTCGGCCGTCAGCCGGATGGCGAGCGCCCGTGCCTGCGAGTGGCGCACCGCGTTGGTGAGGCACTCCTGCACCAGGCGGTAGAGCGCGACATTCAGCTCGGCCGGGAGCTCGTCCACCGACTCGCCCATGACGAGCGAGCACTGGAAGCGCCCGGACAGGCGCGCTTCCCAGCCGGCGATCAGCTCGCGCAGCGACTCCCGCAACCCGACGGTCTCGAGCGCGTGCGGGCGCAGCCGGGCGAGCATGCCGCGGATGAGGTCCATCACCCCGGTGGCGAGGTTCTCGATGCCCCGCGCGCAGGTCTCGATCTGCGGGGCGCGGCCGGCCGCCTCGCGCGCGATGTACACCGCATCCACCTTGATCGCCGTCAGGCTCTGCCCAAGCTCGTCGTGCAGTTCGCGCGACAGGCGCGTGCGCTCGGCCTCCTCGACCTGGTTCAGGCGCCGCGTCAGCTCGCGGCGTGCGTGCGCGGCATCGTTCAGCACCTGCGCGGTGTGATTGAACCCCTCCCCGATCTCGCCCAGGTCCTTGAGCCCGAAGCGCGGCAGGCGCGCCTCGAGGTCACCCCCGGCGAGGCGCGTGAGGGCTTCCTTGATCTGGCCGACCGGGCGCAGGCCACGGCGCACGATGCCGTAGATGCTGACGGCCATCGCGAGGATCGCTAGCGCGAGCAGCGCCATGTCGCTCGTCACCCGGTCCTCGAGCTCCTCGAACTCGGACAGCGGGTTGGCCTCCACGCGCAGGACGCCGAGCGGCTCGCCCCGGTAGCTGAGCGGATAGTCGACCGCGCGCCCGGTCTCCGTCGGCAGGAGCAGCCGCGCGAGCCAGCTCTGCGCCGGCCGTCCGCCCGGGGTGGCCGCCAGGACCTGGCCCTGGGGGTCGGCCAGCGTGAGGCTGACATGGCGCAGGTGCTGCGCCTGGTGAATCTCCCGGGCGGCGGCAGCCCGCGCGGCCTCGGCACTGTCGCTGTCGCGTGCGGAGGCCTCGATGTCGAACAAGAGGTGCGCCAGCTGCAGCGAGGCGCCCGTCTCGCGCGAGACGTCCTGGCGCAGCGAAGCGAGCGGGACGGCGACGCTCACTGCGAGCGCGAGCAGCGTGATCGCGAGGATCCCCAGCAGCAGCCGGGTATGAAGGTACATCCGCAATCTCCCCGTGGCGGCGGAGGTCCTCGCAGGTTCCCGTCGGGCACCTGCGGCTCCGGCGCCCAAGTGTTGCGGTCTTTGGCCGCCCGCGGCAAGCCGGCGGCGGGCGCTCGCCTTTAGTTCAGCCGCAGGCGCACCCCGGCCCACACCCCGAGCGGGGCCCCCGGGGAGATGGCGTTCTCGTTCGTCCAGGTGTCCGGATCGGTCTTGAACGCGCCGCCGGGCGTGAAGGTGTTCGTGGTGAGGAACCCGCCGGTGGCGTACTGACGGTCGAAGAGGTTGACCACGCGCGCGAACACGTCCAGGTGGGGACTCGCGTGCCAGGTGCCCTCGAGGTTCACCACCACGTAGCCCGGGATCCAGCCGCTGCCCTGGATGTAGGCGCCCTCGCCGTTCGTGCCGCCGGCCTGGTTGGCGTTGTTCTCGTTGCCGTGCAGGTAGGAGCCCGACACCGCGACCAGGTTGCCGCCGATCTCGAGCCGCGGCGAGAGGGCGTAGTCGAGGAGCAGCCGCCCGGTGTGCAGGGGCACCAGCGGCAGGCGGTCCCCGGCGCGCACCTGGATGTTGCCGTTGGCGTCCGCGGTGCTGTTGGACTCCGCGCTCACCTCGAAGTCCGACTCGAAGGTGGCCTGCACGTAGCTGTACGCGAGCCGCCACGTCAGCGCCCCGAGCTTGCCGCCGAGCCCCAGGTCCACGCCCTCGCGGCGCGTGGTGCCGACGTTCGCGAAGTACCCGGCGTTGGTGGTCGTGGCGATGAACTGGATGTCGTCGCGGTTGGTGACCCGGAACACGTCGGCGCTGAAGTTCAGGCGCTCGCCGGCAAGCTGTCCGCGCACCCCGACCTCGAAGGTCCTCGCCACGACCTGCTTGAGATCGGGGTCGCTCGCGAAGTCGTTCGGCAGCCCGCAGGGCTGCTGCGGGTTGGCGCAGCCGAGCTCGATCACCGTCGGGGCGCGACTCGCCTCGTTGTAGTTGGCGTAGTAGGTCAGCGCCTCGGTCGGGGTGAAGGTGACGCCAAGCGAAGGGTTCAGGCGGCTGAAGGTGTGGTTGCCGGTCACCGGACTCGCTTCGTCGAAGCCCTGGCCGTAGTCCCCGACGTCGGTGTCGATGCTGTAGCCGTCGAGCGCCTCGGTGTTGCGGTTGTAGCGGGCGGCGAGCGTCACGTGCAGCCAAGGCCGCGGGGAGAGCGTGTCGGTGAAGTAGGTGCCGAAGATGCGGTTGCTGCCCGAGAGCGCGATGACGGTCTCGTTGTTCAGGGGGCTTGCGAAGTACTCGAGCGTGCGGTCGGGCGCAAAAGCGCCGTAGAGGAAGTTCTGGCTGAACACGTCGTCGGCCGCGGTGTAGTCAGCACCCAGGATCGCCTGGTTCTTCCAGCCACCAAGGTCCTGCGAATCGGTCAGCTGCACGCCCCCGCCCCAGCTCCTCTGCGTCACGAGCGACACCTGGGTCGCGGCCTGCGAGCAGTAGGCGATCGCGGCCCGCGAATCCTGCGCGCCGCAGTCCAGCGGCGGCCCCGCGTAGGTGTCGGCCAGGTAGTTGTCGTTGTTGCTGCCGTTGCTCGCGGTCGTCGCCAGGCGCCGGTAGAACGCGTTGCCCGACAGCAGCCAGTGCTCGTCCAGCATCTGCGTGCCGGTGAGGTTCACGAAGTGCAGCAGGTTCTGGGTGACGTCCGGGGTGTAGCTGGTCTCGCGCCGGTAGGCGTACATGGACTGCGGCACGGCCCCGTTGCCCGTGAGGTCGGTGTCGGCGTAGGTGTAGCTCAGGTCCAGGTCCGTGGTCTCGGTCTGCCAGCCCACCTTGCCGAAGGCCTGCCACAGACGCGACGGGGAAGTATCCCGCCAGCCGGTCTCCTCGAAGTAGCGCACGGTGGCGAAGTAGTCGAAGGCGCCGAGCGACCCGCCGCTTTCGCCCTCGAACGAGCGGCGCCCGAAGGAGCCGCCATAGGCCTCGAACTGGGTGCCGGGGTTGTCGTGGCCGCTCTTGGTCTGGATCGACAGCGCACCGCCCAGGGTATTGAGTCCGAAGACCGGGTTGGAGCCGGAGATCAGCGACACCGTCGAGACGGCACTCTCGGGGATCAGGTCCCAGTTCACTGTGTCGCCGAACGACTCGTTCACCCGCACACCATCGACGTACACGGACAGCCCCTCGGGCGTGCCCAGGAGGGGGGAAGCCGTGAAGCCGTGGTAGAGCACGTCGATCTGGAAGGGGTTGTTGGCGCTCTCGCTGGCGTTGACGCCGGTGAAGCTGCGGTTGAGGTAGTCCGCGACGTCGTTGGCCTGCGAGCGCTTGAGGTCCTCGCTGTCGGCGGTCTGCACGTTGGTCGCCACCTGGTTCAGCGGCAGCCCGAACCCCGGCAGCGGGGTCGTGCCGATGACGAGCACTTCCGGGAGTTCGCGCGTGGCGGCGGCATTGGCGGCGCCATTGCCGGGAGCATCCGCGGCATCGGGTGCTGCGGTGGCGATACCCGGCAACAGTCCCAGGGTCAAAGCGATTCCCGGCAGCCCGCGCTGCCCCCACACGTTCGGCACCCGCTTCCCCCTTCCCTCGTGATGCGCCCATTGCACGGCCGGGCATATCCCGGACGGTGGTGGCGCTCAGGGGGAGACTACGGGATCCATCCCGGGAAAATTTCCCGACGAATGCGCCAGCGGCGTGCCACCCGTGACACACCTGTCGCGCTGGCAGGGGTTCAGGCGGTCGGCTCGGCGAATACCTGGACCCAGTACAGGCCCTGGCGGCTGCCGTGCCCGTGGTCGGATGCAATGCCCATCTGCGCGAAGCGCGGATCCATGATGTTCTCGCAGTGTCCCGGACTGTCGAGCCAGCCGCGCATCACGTCATCGAGTGTCGGGGAGCCGTAGGCGATGTTCTCGCCGACGAGTCTCTCGTGATAACCGACCGCGCGGACGCGGTCCGCGGGGGTTTGGCCTGCAAGATCGGTGTGCTCGAAGTAGCCATGCTGGGCCATGTCGGTCGCATGCCCCTGGGCGACGTTGCCCAGCGACCCGGACAGGCTTAACGGCGGCACGGGGGCGAAGTCCCGGTTGCCGCAGCGGGTGCCGCGCGCACGTACCGCGTTCACCAGCGCGAGCGCGCGCTCCTGCGAGAAGCCGGCGATCGGGGTCGGGGGCGCGACTGAAGACGGTACGGCACCCCGGCGGACGGTCGATGCGTACTGCGCATTGGCGTCCGCCACCGGCGCCGAGCGGCGTCCGGCGACGACGATCCAGCTTTCGACTCCGCGGGCGTAGGCCCCGACCTGCGTGAGCTCCCGGGCCGCCAGCTGCGAGCAGTGGTTGCTGCTCAGGACCTCGAGCAGCCGAGCCGGCGGGGCTTGCACGTGTACTCCAGCGAGGCCCGAGTCCGGGTAGCGCGTCCCGCCCTGCGCGGTGAGGATCCCGCCCTCGGCCCATCGCTGCGCGGCCTGGTCGAGTACGGCCGAGTGCAGCAGCGGTGCGCTCAGGGCCACGCGCCCGCCGCAGCCGCCGGCGCGCAGGACCGCGACCGCCGCCACGGCATCCGGCTCCGTGGCGGCCACGCCCGCGGTGGCCGCAAGTGCGGCACCCAGCATCCAAGCAACCAGGCCAAACGTACAGCGCATGTGATTCTCCCGGCATCCGGAAGCGCCCGGTTCAGGACCGGCGCCTCCCGGAGGCTACTGAAGGCAACGCCGCGGGGGGCAGCGGGATGACCGCGGCCCGCCAACTGCGTCACATGCGGGGGCGCCCGGTGCACCGCGGGCGGCCTTGGGCGTTGATCCCCCTAATTCGGGAGAGGCGGTCTATTACTTAATTTCCGGCGCGGCTCTCTCGCGCGGGGGCGGTCGGCGGGGAGCGCGACTCCTACACTGCCCGGCACCTACTAATAAGGAGTGACAGGTCATGGAGTTCGTACTGGTGGATCTGGCGGCAACTGCCCTGGTCGTCGTGGCCTACCTGGCGGTCGTCATCCGCAAGGCCGCGGTCTGAGTAACGCTCCCGCGCCCCGCCCCCAAGGCGGCCGGCGCGGCGGTTCAGTGGACGCCGCGCAGCACGTCGCCCAGGCGCGCGATCTCATCGGGCGTGTTGTAGTGGACCAGGGACACGCGGACCGCGCCTGATTCGACCGCAAGCCCCAGACGCTGCATCAGCCGGGGCGAATACATATGGCCATCGCGGATCCCGATCTGGGCACGGGCCGCAGCCTCGGTCACCTTCGCAGGCTCGATTCCCGGCAGGTTGAACAGGACGGTGGGAACCCGGGCGTGGACGAGCGCCGGCTCCGATATCCCGTACACCCGGGCGCCGCGCTCCCGGAGCAAAGCCAGGAGCGCCAGCGAAAGTTCACCCTCGTAGGCACGAATCGCCGCCATGCCCGCATGCACCGACCGGCGCAGCCCGGCATCGGTCTCATCGCGCCCGAGGCCGCCGACCGTGCGGCCCAGGTCCGCCAGGTAGTCGACCGCGGCGGCCATGCCCGCGACGTTCTCGTAGATGAACGTGCCCGCCTCGATCTTTCCCGGCGGCGCGTCCGGGATGAAGTCCTCCCGAAAGGTCGGCAACCGCTCCAGGAGCTCGTAGCGACCCCACAGGAAGCCCATGTGGGGCGAGAAGATCTTGTAGCCCGAGCACACCAGGTAATCACAGTCCAGCGCCTGGACGTCGATCGGCCCATGCGGCCCGTAGTGAACGCTGTCCAGGAAGATCTCCGCGCCGGCCGCGTGCGCGAGGTCCGCCGCCGCGCGCACCTCGACCACGGTACCGAGCGCATTTGAGGCCAGGGCACACGCCACGAGGCGGGTGCGCTCTCCGAGCAGCGGCCGCAGGTCCTCGGCGTGCAGGCGACCGTCCTCGCGCATGCGCCACCAGCGAAACTTCGCCCCGAAGCGCTCGAGCACCAGCCAGGTCGCGATGTTGGCCTCGTGGTCCATGTCGGTGACCACGAACTCGTTGCGCACCCCGAGGGACTGGCCCATCGCCAGGCTCACCAGCCGGATGAACGATGTCGCGTTCATGCCAAAGGCGACTTCCTCCGGTCGGTACGCGTTCAGTAGCGCAGCGACCCTCCCGCGCGCGCGCGCAATCGTGCGGTCGACGGCCTCGCTCTGCGGGTAGCGGCCGCCGCGCTGCACGTTGTGGTCGAGCAGGTGCGTGGTGACCGCGTCGAGCACCTGTTGCGGGACCTGCGCGCCTGCGGCGTTGTCGAAGAAGGCGAAGCCGGGGTTGCGCGTGAGCGCCGGAAAACTCGTGCGCAGCGCCTGCGCCGGAAGCGCCCCGGTGGCACGCGGCGCTGCGGCACCGGCCCGGGACACGTCGCCTGAAACCTGGGATCCCTTGTGCATGCACGAAATGATACGGAGGCCGGCGCGCGGCGGCCTCGTAAAAATTAGGCCTCGGGCCCTAGGCCACCGCCATTCTCAGGCTGCCGCATGGTGCTGCGCGCGGTGACCGCGCATGGCCTCGACGAAGCGGTCGATATCGTCCTCGGTATTGTAGAAGTGAATACTGGCACGGATGTTGTTGTCGCGGAACGAGGTGACGATGTCCTGGGCCGAGAGCTTCTCGAACAGCTGCGCGGTGGACGCCGATGGGACCGCGACCATCGGGCCCCGGCGCGCATCGTCGCGCGGGGTGACGGCCGGCCACCCGATCGCCTCCAGGCCCTCCATGCAGCGTCGCGTGAGCGCGCGCACGCGCTCCTCGATCGCCTTGGGGCCCGCCTCCAGGATGATGTTGAGGCCGGCCTCGGCGGCGTAGCAGTTGACCACGGCGGGCGTGCCGGCCTCGAAGCGCCGCGCGGTCGGTGAGGGCCTGTTTGCCGTGATGTCCATGGCGGTGATCTTCTCCTGCGCGAACCAGCCCGAATTGGTCGGCACAAGCTCGCGGACCAGCGCATCGCGGACATAGAGGAAGCCGATGCCCGCGGTGCCCAGGAGGTACTTGAGCATGCCGCCGACCGCGAAATCCACGTCCAGCGCCTTGACGTCGACCGCAAGTCCCCCGACCGCCTGGTAGGTATCGAGCAGGACGCGCGCCCCCTTCGCACGGGCGAGCCCGACGATCGCGGGAATGTCGAGCCGCGCGCCGTTCCTGAAGCACACGTGCGTCACCGCCACGAGCTGGGTGCGGTCATCGATCAGCCGCGCGAACTGCTCGGCCGGGATGTAACCGTCTGCGGCACGCGGCACGTGGACCACCTGCGCCCCGCGGCGTTCCTGGGCGTGCCAGATCTGAGCATTGGTCGGGAACTCGAAGTCGCTCACGACGACCTTGTTGCGCGGCCCGGTGAAGTCGAACGCACTGGCGAGCGCGTTGAGCCCCGCAGAAGCCGAGGCGGTGACCGCGATCTCGTCGGCGGACGCATTCAGCACCTGCGCCATGGCCGCGCGCACCGCCTCGTTCTTCATCACCCACACGTCCCAGTTGGCGCCCACCGCCAGGCGGTCGTCCATGTAGGCATTGATCGCCGCACGCACGCTGTCCGCGAGAGCGCAGTAGGAGCCGCTGTTAAGATAGGTCTTGCGCTCCAGTACCGGGAAGCGGCGCCGCAGCGCGGCGAAATCGGGGGTCATGTGGTCGGTTCCTTCATCGTTGCATGATGCCGCAAGCGGCCGTAACCGCGGTTGATGCGGCGCAGATCCAGGCGGCCCGCGGCCGCCTCGACGGCCTGGTCCGGCGCACGCCGGTTGTCCGGCATCGCGACGGTGCGCTGCCGTGCGAGCTGTACCTCAAGCTCGAATGCCAGCAGGAGGTCGGTTCCTTCAAGGTGCGCCCGGTCGGCAGCGCGCTCCTCGCCCGCGAGCCGGCCACGCTGCGCCAGGGTGTCTACACCTGCAGCTCCGGAAACAGCGCCGTGGCGCTTGCCGCCGTGGCCGCAAGGCTCGGGTTGGCGGCCACCGCCGTGGTTCCGCCCGAGGCCCCGCAGGCGAAGCTCGCACGGCTGGCGGCCCTCGGGGCGCGGATCCGCCCGCTCCCGGCCTCTGCGTGGTGGCAGGCGGTGGAGGCGCGTGGCGTGGCCGATGAGCCTGGCGTGTACATCGATGCGGTACGCGACCCTGCCGCGCTCGCCGGCAACGCGGCACTCGGAGTCGAGATCCTGGAGCAGGTCGGGGACCTGGACGCGATCTTCACGCCCTTCGGCGGCGGCGCCCTCGCCTGCGGGATCGCCTGTGCGATGCGAGCGCTCGGGCGGCCCGTGCGGGTGATCGCCTGCGAGCTCGACAGCGCCCAGCCACTCTCGGCGGCGCGCCGCAACGGCGAGCCGATCCGCACCGCGGCCGCCAGCGGCTTCGTCAGCGGGGTGGGCTTCCACTCGCTGCTGCCGGAGATGTGGCCGCTGTGCCGCGACTACCTCGCGGGCACCCTCACCGTCTCGCTGCCCGAGGTTGCAGCCGCCATCCGCATGCTCTCGGCCGCGCACGGGGTCACCGCGGAGGGCGCAGGCGCCATCCCCGTCGCCGCGGCTCTCTTCCGTTCTCACGGCTTCCGGCGGGTGTGTGCGGTGGTATCCGGCGGCAACATCGATCATGAGGTGCTCGCGACCATACTGCGCGGGGACCTCCCCTAGGACTGGGTGGCGCGCGCCGGCGCACGCCCGCGTGACTTCCACACCAGGTACGCAAGCGAGATCAGCACCAGCCACGGGATCCCGAACAGCCAGGAGACGTAGAGGTTCGGATCGAGCCCCATCGTGATGAGGATCGCGGCCAGCATCAAGAGACCCGCATACTGCATCCAGGGGAAGAACGGCATGCGCACCGGCAGCTGCGCGAGCGGGGTGTGGCGCCGGAAGCTGAGGTGGCTGAGCAGGACGACCATCCAAACGAGGATCGCCCCGAACAGTGCCACGCCCAGAAGATACCCGTAGGCGTTGGGCGTGAAGATCGACACGCCCGCCGCGACCAGGATGCAGGCCCCGGAGGTCAGGATCGCCGCCACCGGGCTGCCGCGGCGGCTCAGGCGCCCGAGGTACTGCGGCGCATAGCTGCCGCGCGACAGCGAGAACAGCATCCGTGAGCACAGGTAGACGTTGGTGTTCATGCTCGACAGCGCGGCGCTGATGACCACGAAGTTCATCAGTCCCGCCGCGTGGCGGATTCCCGAATGCTGGAAGACGCTCACGAACGGACTCTGCGCCACGACCGTGACGCCGGTCGCGGTCCAGGGCACCGTCGTGACGATGATGGCGACGGCCAGCACATAGAAGAGGAACAGCCGCAACAGCATGGTGCGCAGGGCTGCCGGTATGGCGACCTGGGGGTTCTGGGCCTCGCCCGAGGTCACGGCGATCACCTCGATGCCGTTGAAGGAGAAGATGCCGATGATCACCGCCATCCACACCCCGCTCAGGCCCTTGGGGAAGAACCCCCCTGGCAGCTGCGTGAGGTTGTGGAAGCCGGTCGCCGGCTGCCCCAGGCCGAGCACGGCAGCGCCCCCCAGGATTATGAAGAGCACGATCGCGGCGACCTTGATGAGCGCGAACCAGGACTCGATCGTCCCGAAGTTGTTGACCGATCGGGAGTTGAAGTAGAGCAGCACGAGGCAGAACCCCAGGGACCATGCCCCGACCGGAACCTGCGGGTACCAGAACTGCATGTACAGGCCCGCCGCCACCGACTCCCCGCCAATGGCGATGACCTGGGCGATCCAGTAGGTGTAGCGCACCATGAACCCCGCCCACGGATTCAGGTAGGTCTCGGCGTAGGTGCCGAACGAACCCGCGGTCGGATGCACGACGGCCATCTCGGACAGGCTGAAGACCATCACCAGCGCCACGAAGCCGGCAAGCACGTAGCTCAGGATCACCGCCGGCCCCGCGTAGCCGATGGCCAGTCCGCTGCCCATGAAGAGGCCGGTGCCGATCGCACCGCCCAGGCCGATCATCACGATCTGGGTCTTGCCGAGCCCGCGCTTCAGCCCGCTCTCGCGCTCGCAGATCGCTGCCGGGTTCATGGGTTGTGCCAGTGCCGCGCGCGCATCGTGCATCGGATGATAGCGGCGCACCCCGATCGCTGCCCGCGGGCAACGGCGGCCTGCGGGCAGCGACCGAGGGATTGCGGCCGCTAGAACTTGCGCGTCACGCTCAGCCCGATCGTCCGGGGCTGCACGGTCAGGAGCGCATGCGGGTCCTGCGTCGAGTTGATGGCCGAGACCTGCGCGCGCTCGTTGGTTACGTTGTGCCCGAACAGCGTGAACGTCCAGGGTCCGTAGATCGCCCCGGCGCGCAGGCCCCACAGCGTGTAGGACGGCAGCACCAGGTTGAACTGCGTGTTCGACTGGAAGTACGAGTTCACCGAGCCACGGTAAGTGACGTCGCTGCCGAGGCTGATGTCCCATCCGTTACTGACCGGCCGCGTGTAGTCCAGGTTCAGGTTGAACTGGAAGCTCGGCACGTTCGGCAGCTTGTCGCCCGTCAGCCCGAGGGTGGGGTTCAGCGCGTACTGGTCCGCGCTGGCACCCTCGGTGAGCTTGGCGTCCTGCCACGAGCCGGCGAGCGTGCCGGTGAAGTACCGGAACGGGCGGGCCGTGAGCTCGAACTCCATGCCCTTCACTTCCGCCTTGCCGGCGTTGCCGATGTAGACGAACGCGCCGTCGGCGGTGGTGAGCTGCTCCTGGATGTTGTTCCAGTGGATCAGGTACCCGTCCAGCTGGTAGTCGAACATGCCGTCGAACAGCCGGCCCTTGATGCCGAGCTCGTAGTTGGTGAGCGAGTCCGGGCTGTACCCGGCCGGGATGGGCTCGAAGGGCTCGCTGACGGCATTCAGGCCACCGCCGCGGAACCCGGTCGACACCAGCCCGTAGGCCAGCAGCGCCTCGCTGAACTTGTAGCTCAGGTTCCCCTTGTACGTCACCTTGTTGAAGCTCAGCTGCGGGTCGAACACCGGGACGTTGGTGGGAGTGCCCGGCGGGAAGCCGCCGAAGGGGTGGGTCTGCACCTGGAAGCCGTTCAGCGTCTCGGTGAAGTAGCGCACACCGGCCACTGCGGTCCAGCGGTCGGTGATCTTCCAGGTCGCCTCGCCGAAGCCCGCCCACTCGATCGTGGCGCGGTGGTCGGTGCGGCCGAAGAAAGTGTTGCCGTCGGGATTGCCCAGCGCATCGTCACTGTTGCTGCTCGAGAACGGCCCGTTCGGGTAACCCAGGCCGTTGGTCTTGATCACCTGCACCGCGAGGTCCTGGCTGGACTGGTTGCGGTAGGCGCCGGCAACGAAGTTGATGGGCGAGCTGAACGCACTGGCGAACCGGAACTCGGAGGCGTTGACGTGCAGTTCGCGTGGCTCGAGGGTCTGGGCCGGGACTGGGACGTCGAAGGAGACCAGGATCGGCGTCGAGTCGAACTGGAAGCCGGTGTCGCGGTTGAACTGGTGATCAGTTGCCGTCACGGTGCCGAAGCCGGTGTCCCAGGTCAGCGTGCCGCCGAACACCTTCACGTTGTCCGTCCAGGGACTGCGGGTGACGTCGGTGTTGCACAGGTCGCAGCCCTGGATCGCCGGGATGTTCGTCCCGTTGTTGAAGGCCGTGACCCCGGCAGGGGTATAGCGCGAGGAGCCGCCGGAGGATTCCGACTGCGCCGTGTAATCGAAGTCCAGTGTCAGGTGGTCGGTCGGCTGGTAGCGCAGGATCGCCCGGCCGCCGCCCACGTCGTCGTCGTTGACGCCGCTGACGAACCCCGTGGCCGCGACCGGCTGCCCCGTGGCACTCCCGGTGACGCCCACGCCGACCCGCAGCTGGTCGACGTAGCCGCTGTCGTAGAGCTTCCAGCCCACCAGGCGCAGGCCGAGCACGCCGTCCACGATCGGCAGGTTGAGCGCGCCGTTGCCGTTGTAGTTGTTGCTGCCGTGCTGGGTCCAGGAATCCTGCAGGTTGACGTAGCCCCCGAAAGTATTCAGGTCCGGTGCCTTGGGGATGTAGCGGATCGTGCCGCTCATGGAGTCCGCGCCGTACAGGGTGCCCTGCGGGCCGCGCAGCACCTCGACGCGATCCATGTCGTACAGGCGGATATCCGGCTGGAAGCCGCCGCCGTCGTCATTGTTGCCCTGCGTGATCACCGCCTCCCCGTAGTAGACGCCGGTAGTCGACTCGCCGGGGGAGTAGATGCCGCGGATCACGTAACGCTTGTCGCCGGGTCCAAGGTCCTGGATCGCAAGTCCCGGGACGTCGCCGGCGATGCTCATGATGCCGGAGGCGCCGTCGCGCTGGAGGGTGTCGCCGGAGATCGCCTGCAGCGATGCCGGGACGTCCAGCACCTTCTGCGCGTTGAGCTTGTTGGCGGTGACCACCACCTCCTCCAGCCCCGAGGTGTCGCTGGCGGCGTCCGCCGCGGCTGCCGCAGGCACGCGCAGTCCCAAAATGGCTCCGCCGGCGAGGCAGAGCGCAATCATCCCGAATCGGCGCTTAGCTGATGTAAACACGATGCATTCCCCGTTAAGGTCGAACGTTCGAAAAAGACCCCGGTGCCGCGGGCGCACTGTCAGGCGCGCCCGGGGCCACGCCCCTCAGTCGTAGTAGTTGATGCTCGGATTGTCGCCGGGGCAGATGACCCCGACGACGTCGATCCCTTCGGCGGACGTCGCCTCCAGGGAGTGGATCTGCTTGCGCGGCAGGAAGATCACGTCCCCCGCCCGCACCGCAACCTTCAGGTCCTCAGTCCACATGCAGCCCTCGCCCGAGAGGACGATGATCGCCTCCTCGTACAGGTGCCGGTGCGGTGCGGCCTTGGACGGCGGGATGTGCCCGATGAACTGCGTGATGACCTTCGAACCAATCCGCTTGTCGACCAGGATCTGGAAGTAGCGCGAACCCATCGCGGTGCGCTGCTCCGGGTCAACCGAAACCACCCGCTCCGGATAGTCGGCGTCGAAGTTCTGCGGCATGACTTCCGGCCACTGCAGCTCTCCCAGCGGGCACGCCAGCGCGAATATCCGTAGCGGGCCGGCGCCCTGCGGGAGCAACTGCAGCACCTCACCCGGGCGCACGTACAATCCGTCGGTCGCGCGCACGGGGAACTCGCGCCCCGAGATCACGGCGCGCCCCTCGCCTTCGATCACGAAGAGGATCACGTCCCGGTCGCCGAATCCGAAGGCGGGGGTCGCGTGCGCGCGCGCCTCGAGCAGTACCTGCGTCTGGTAGAGCGCGCCGAGTTCGCCGGTGACCAGGTAGCTGTAGACGAGGCTCCCACGGACCGACTTCTGCGCCAGCTGCGGCCGCACGACGTAGCAGGCGCCGTTCAGGCGCGCCCGCGGACCTTCGCGCTGCGTGACCTCGCGTACGGCGCGGTTCGCGGGACTGGCCGGGTCATCCAGCGGCGAGCCGCCGGGGAGGTTCGTGTGCGCGCCGTCGCAGAAGGGCGGCGTGCCTGTGCGTTTGCAGCCACACAGCAGCACTTCCTCGTCGGCGGCGAGGGTTACCTTGCGCGGCTCGAAGCCGGTTCCCTGGTGCGATCCATCGCAAAAGGGCTGCTTAGCGGAACGTCCGCAGCTGCACCAGAAATAGGTGCGGCCTCCCTTGAGGGTGACGAGACAGGGTTTCGGCCGCGCAACAACCGGGTCCGGCATCGCCTTACTCTCCCCAAGGGCCTCTCGCTTGTACAGTCGCGCTTTAGGCTGGCTGGCCTAATGCATCGGGCTGCGCGCCCCACAATGGCGCAGCAACCGGCGGCCGCGGTGCGCGGGGAACCAGCCGCTCGATCGTGCGGTAGGACTCCTGGGTGATCTTCACCGGATCGACGCACAGGTGGGGCCGCAACACCTCGAGAATCTCGTTGTAGCCCTCGAGGATCGTGGCCGTATTGAGTTCGCGGTCGTGGAACTCGGTGTAGTTCAGCCAGTTCTCCGAGATGATCCAGGTGATGTCCACGATCGAGCGCAGCCGGTGGCCTTCCTGCGGCAGGCGCATGAGTCCGCAGGCGCCGAGGGTGCTCATGAACTTCTCCAGGTCCCGGAGGCGCCGCTCGCGGTTGTGCGCGTAGCGGCTGCGCAGGTGCGGGTCCTGGCGCAGCAGGTCCGCGAGCTCGCGGTAGAAGAACCGGTACTTGAGGATCAGCTGCAGCTGGCGCACGAACATCGCAGCCATATGCTCGAGCGTAGGCGCCAGGTGGTCGCGGTACCAGCCGCCGTCCATCTCATCGACGGCCATCTGGAACAGCGCCGAGACGATGTCCCGCTTGTTCGCAAAGTGGTACTGCAGGTTGCCCTTGCTGATGCCACAGCGCTCGGCGATCCGGTTAGAGGAAATCGCCGCGGTGCCGTGCTCGTTGAACATCTCGAGCGCCGCCTGAAGGATGCGCTGCTGTGTGGTGCGTGTGCCCATAATCCCGTGACCTCCCCGCTTCGCCCCCTCGATGCACAATCCTCTTCAGGCCGCGGCACGCGCGTGCAGCGCCGCAAGCTCGCGCGCCAGCGCCGCGCCCTCCTCGTCCGCCAGCGCCGCCTCCTGCAGGCGTTGCAGGGTCTGGGCCCCATCGCTGCGGCCCGCCAGCGCCTCGATCTCCCCCAGTAGCGCGCAGAAGTTGCGCCAGCCGCGCTCGTGCGTGTCCCCGTAGCCCTTGATCAGCCGCTGCGCACGCGCCAGCTCGACCGCCAGGGCGTAGTCGGTGCGCGCCAGCGTCGCCACGCGGGCGAGCCAGGCCGTGATGCGGGCATGCTCCTCCTGGTAGCGCAACGTCGCGCGCCGGTAGCGGCGCAGCCCGCCGAGCACGTACAGGAGCAGGAATCCACCGACCGAGCTGCTGCGCACCTGCCGCCCGCCCGTGAAGCGGCCCACCCATGCGCGCAGCCCCGGGGATGCCAGCAGCCGGCGACCCGCGGGCGCAGGCAGCGTTCCGGCGATCTCCTCCACCCGCGGACGCATGAACTCGGTCACCTGCACGATCTGGTGCTCGGTGGCGCGGACCTCGGCGCGCACGCGGGGCGTGCGCACCGCGCGGGTCTTCAGTTGCGCGACCCGCAGCGGGTCCTCGAACGTCATCCACAGCGCAAGACCCCGCGCCACCGCCCCGGTGAGTTCGTAGGGCGCATGGTCGGCGGCCGCGACGGCCTCCACGTGCGACAGGTACTGCGCGGCGTAGCCGGGATCCTGGTAGTCGAGTGCCCGGCGCGCGCCCTCCAGGGCCAGCCGTTGCGTTCCTTCCGGCAATGCTCGGATGCGGTCCAGGAGCGGCTGCAGCGCGGCCGTCGCCGCCCGTTGGGGCACCTCGGGAAGGCCTGGCGTGGGGGCCGCCTGGGCCGGCGCCTCCTGCCGGGCCTGGGCGTAGGCGTCCTCGAAGGCCGCAAGGTTCGTGGTCACCGCAAGTCCGGAGTCGGTGATCGCCTTGAGGAAGCTCTGCTTCGGGAACGGAAGCACGCCCGCGCCGCTGATCGCGCCCAGCAGCACGGCGCTGACCACCGCGTGGTGGCGCTCGGCGGTGGCCTCCATGTCAAAGAGGATCGCGCGCTTGCCCTGCCCGCGCACGAGCTCCAGCAGCGCCTGCGTGTCGGTGATGCCGCGGCCCAGGGCGCTCTTCTCCGCGATCGCGTAGGCGCGGTGGGTGGAGGCGATCAGCGTCGTGAGCTCCGCGCTCACCAGGCCCCGCTGGATCGCCCTGCCGGCTTCGGCGAGTTCGGACGCGACCACACAGTCAACGTCGCCGGGGACGGGCATCAGCGCCATCACCGGCTCATGTCCCGCACGCTGGGCCTCGGCCTGCGACAGGAACTCGAGGTAGTAGATCGTGGCGCCGGTGCGCTGGGCGACTCCGGGCACGGAGGTCGACTGCACGAGGTAGCCGCAACTCTCGGCAATCGCGATCAGCCAGTCGGTGAGCACGCCGCCGCCCTGCCCGCCCAGGGCGGCCACGGTGAGCTTGACGGTGCGCGTGCTCATGCGGTCACAGGACGTAACGCAGCCGCCGCCGCTCGCTGCCGCGCTGCAGGAAGCCGATCACGAGGGCGCGCAAACGCGCCATCAGGCGGTCGGTGAGGGACGGGTTGAAGATGAGGTCGGCGCGGTAGAACGACGGACACAGTACGGCAGCGTCGGCCACCTCGCCGCACACCCCGCACCCGACGCAACTGTTGTCGACATGGGCCACCGGGTCCTGCCGCAGCGGGTCGGGGTTCTCCTTGACCGTGAGCGAGGGGCAGCCGGACAGGCGGATGCACGAGTGATCCCCCGTGCAGGTATCCGCATCGACGCCGAAGCGCTCGCGCACGACGCGCTCGCCCGCCTCGATCGCCTTGCGCGTCAGCGGCCGCACGCGGCGCTGGCGGTTGAGCTGGCATTCGCCCTCGGCGACGATGACCTTCGGGCCCCGGTAGCCGCCGGCGAGCGCCTCGCGCAGCACCTTGAGGGTACCGCGCATGTCGTAGGTCGAGGTGCGCTTCACCCAGCGGATGCCGACGCCCTTCACCGCGTCCACGATCGAGTTATTGCCCTGGCGGTGGGGATCCGCGGCCCGCGAGGACGGAATGTCCTGGCCGCCGGTGGCCGCGGAGTAGCCGTTGTCGATGATGACGGTCAGATCATCGTGGCGGTTGAACACCGAGTTGCCGATGCCGCTCGTCAGCCCGTTGTGCCAGAACCCGCCGTCACCCATGATCGAGACGGCCGGCTTGCCGGCATCGCTACCGAACGCGGATGCGGCCGCCGCGCCCAGCCCGTATCCCATGATGCTGTTGCCCATGTTGAAGGGCGGCAGGGTCGCGAACGAATGGCAGCCGATGTCGGCGCTGATGTGCAGCGTACCGGTCTCCTTCTGCAGGAGCTTCATGGCGGCAAAGAAGGGCCGCTCCGGGCAGCCCGTGCACAGCCCGGACGGACGCGGCGGCACCAGGGTGGCGAGTTTCCCGGCCGGCACCAGCGGCGCTTCGCGGCGCTCGTCGGGTGCGATGTCCGCGCGCACCGCCGCGGGGGCGAAGCGTTCGAAGAACTTCCTCAGTCCCTGGCGCAGCACGTCGACGGTGTATTCCCCGTGCATCGGCAGCGCTTCCTTGCCGACGATCCGGGTCGCTACGCCTCGCTGGTGGAGGATCTGGGCAGCGGCCTGCTCCAGGTACTCCGGCTGGCCCTCCTCCACGATCAGCACCGCCTGCTTGCCGCGGCAGAACCGCTCCCATTCATCGGGGACCAGCGGGTAGGTGACGTTGAGGACGTACAGCGGGACGTCCGTGCCGCCGAAGGCGTCGGCGCGGCCGAGCAGTTCCAGCGCCCGCAGGGTGTTGTTGTAGAGCCCACCCTGCAGGACGATGCCGATCGCGCCCTCCTCGGGCCCCAGTCGCTCGTTGAGACGGCGCTCGGCGATGAAGCGCTGCGCGGCGGGCAGGCGCTGCTCGATTTTCTCGCGCTCCTGGGCGTACGTGGACGGCGGCAGGATGATGCGCCCGTAGTCACGGCTCGGATGCTCGAGCGCCATGGCACGCGTGAATACCGGGCGCTGGTTGTCGCGCGCGATGAAGCGACCGTATACGTGGCAGGCGCGGATCCGCAGCATGAGCATCACGGGCGTGTGGCTCGCCTCGGAGAGCTCGAAGCCCTGCTCGACGGCGCGCACGATCTCCGGCAGGTGCGGCCGCGGGTCGAGCAGCCAGATCTGCGATTTCATGGCGAAGGCGTGCGTGCGCTCCTGCATGATGCTCGCACCCTCGCCATAGTCCTCGCCCAGGATGATGAGCGCCCCGCCGCGCACCCCGGCGGAGGCGAGGTTCGAGAGCGCATCCGAGGCCACGTTGGTGCCGACGGTGGACTTCCAGGTGACTGCGCCGCGCAGCGGGTAGTTGATCGAGGCGGCCAGCATCGCCGCCGCCGTGGCCTCCGAGGCGCTGGCCTCGAAGTGCACGCCGAGATCGGTGAGGATGTCCTCGGCATCGGCCAGCACGTCCATCAGGTGCGAGACGGGCGCGCCCTGGTAGCCGCCGACGTAGGCGACGCCGGACTGCAGCAGCGCCTTGGTGACGGCCAGGATCCCCTCGCCGCGGAACTCCTCGCCCGACCTCAGCTTGAGCGACTGGACTTCCTTGGCGAACGAGCGCTCGGCCATCGGGTCGATCCTGCCTGCGGAGCCTTAGCTCGGTACCAGCGCCAGGACGCGCAGCGGGCTCCCCGACCCGTTGACGATCTTCAGCGGCGGGGCAATCACCAGCGCGCCAGTCGGCGGCAGCTGGTCGAGGTTGGTGAGGCTCGCCAGCCCGAAGCGGTTCGAGCCGTGCATGATGGTATGGCAGGGGAACATCGGCTCGAAGGTCGGGGCCTGCCCGGCATCCGTCCCCACCGTCTCGACGCCCACGCCCAGGATGTCGCGCTCCTTGGCCAGGAACGGCACGGCCTTGGGGTGGAACCCCGGGGTATGCGCGCCGTCGGCACCGATGTTCAGGAATTCCTTGGCGCTCTTGCGGTGTGACCAGTCGGTGCGGATCAGTACCCAGGCATGGGCCGGGATGCGCCCGTGGCGCTGCTCCCAGGCCTCCACCGTCTCGCGGGTCACCAGGAAGTCCGGATTCGCCTTCGCCTCACGGGCGACGTCGATGACGCACGCAGGACCTATGAAGCGATCGACCGGGATGTTGTGCGTGGCGTTGTTGGCGTAGTCCTTGCCGGTGACCCAGTGGACCGGCGCATCGAAGTGGGTACCGGTGTGCTCCCCGCACGCGATGTTGTTCCAGTACCAGGCAGGTCCCCGCTCGTCGTAGCGCGATATCTCCTCGAGCGTGAAGGGCTTCGAAGGCGCGAACTGCGGCGGCAGCTGGATGGTCGGCGTCGCGGGCTCGAGCGGCGCGGTCAGGTCGACGACACGGATGCCGCCACCGACGATCCCGGCGATGACCTGGGCAAGCGCCTGGTGGTGCTGCGATGCGGTTGTGCTCATGCGCGTAACTCGCTGCGCCTCGGGATGGCGCGTTCGGGTCGAGAAATGATTGACACCTGAAGTAACTGGCAATATAACATACGCCGCACGGCCCGCCATAGGGGCGCCACGAGGGATCCGCCGCGGTATGAGACGCATCGTCTGCGTGGGCGGCGGCCCCGCCGGCCTGTACGCGGCCATCCTGCTGCGCAAGGCGTTGCCTGCAGCCCGTGTCGAAGTGTACGAGCGCAATCGTCCCGACGATACCTTCGGCTGGGGCGTGGTGTTCTCCGACCAGACGATGGCCAACTTCCAGGCCGCCGACGCCGAAACGCACCGCTCGATCCTCGCGAACTTCCACCACTGGGACGACATCGCGATCCACTTCCGCGGGCGGCGCATGGTCAGTGGCGGCCACGGATTCTGCGGCATCGCCCGCAAGGGCCTGCTGAACCTGCTCCAGGAGCGGGCCGCCGAACTCGGCGTCGTGCAGGCGTTCCAGCACGAGGTGGACGACGAGAGCGCCCTCGCCGGGGCTGACCTCGTCATCGCCGCGGACGGCGTCAACAGCCGCATCCGGACCCGGCACGCGGCCGCCTTCGAGCCCGACGTGGACGTGCGCAAGTGCCGCTTCATCTGGCTAGGGACGACCCGCCCGTTCGCCGAGTTCACCTTCGCCTTCGAGGAAACCGCCCACGGCTGGTTTCAGATCCATGCGTACCAGTTCAGCCGCGACCTGTCGACGGTGATCGTCGAGACCCGCGAGGAGACCTGGGCCGCGCACGGGCTGGACCAGGCGACGACCGCGCAGTCGATTGCGTTCTGCGAGCGCCTGTTCGCACGCTACCTCGACGGCCATTCCCTGCAGAGCAACGCGAACCACCTGCGCGGCTCGGCGTGGCTCAACTTCAACCGCATCCAGTGCCGGCGCTGGCACCACGGGAAGCTCGTGCTCCTCGGCGACGCCGCACACACGGCGCACTTCTCCATCGGCTCCGGGACCAAGCTCGCCATGGAGGACGCCATCTCCCTGACGCGCCACCTGGCCGCAGGCGGCGACCTGGAGGGCGCGCTCTGCGCCTACCGCGAGGAGCGCCATGTCGAGGTGCTGAAGCTGCAGAGCGCCGCGCGTAACCGCATGGAATGGTTCGAGAACGTGCGCCGCTACGTGCACCTGCCCCCGGAGCAGTTCGCCTACAGCCTGCTCACCGGCAGCCAGCGCATCGGCCACGAGAACCTCAGGCTGCGCGACCCCGGGTTCGTGGCTGGCTACGAGGGCTGGCTGGCGCGGCACGACGGCGCGGCCGAGCCGCGCCCGCCGATGTTCCTGCCCTTCCGCCTGCGCGGCATGCAGCTGGTGAACCGCGTCGTGGTATCGCCCATGGCCCAGTACAGCGCCGTCGACGGCCTGCCGAACGACTGGCACCTGGTGCACTACGGGCAGCGCGCCCTGGGGGGCGCCGGTCTCCTCTATACCGAGATGACCTGCGTGACCCCCGAGGGGCGCATCACCCCGGGCTGCACCGGCTTGTGGAACGACGCCCAGGCCCAGGCGTGGGCGCGCATCGTCGCTTTTGTCCATGCGCAGTCTCCGGCCAAGGTCTGCCTGCAGCTGGGGCACGCCGGTCGCAAGGGCTCGACCCAGCTCGGCTGGGAGAAGCCCGACCACCCCCTCCCGCAGGGCAACTGGCCGCTGCTCGCCCCGTCGGCCCTTCCTTATATAGAGGGGCTAAGCCAGGTTCCGGCCGCCATGACCCGTAAGGACATGGACGCCATCCGCGACGCGTTCGTGCATGCGACGCACCTGGGTGTGCGTGCCGGGTTCGACATGCTCGAGCTGCACATGGCGCACGGCTACCTGCTCGCCTCGTTCCTCTCGCCCCTCACCAACGAACGCGACGATGACTACGGCGGGGACATCGCCCACCGCCTGCGCTTCCCGCTCGAGGTGCTCAGCGCCGTCCGCGCCACATGGCCGGAAGACCGGCCGCTGTCCGTACGGGTCTCGGCCAGCGACTGGGCCGCCGGGGGACTGAGCGATACGGACCTCCTCGCAATTGCGCGCGCCTTCAAGGAGGCCGGGACCGACCTCATCGACGTGTCCACCGGCCAGACGGTCCCGTGGCAGAAGCCGGTCTACGGGCGCATGTGGCAGACCCCGTTCGCGGACGAGATCCGCAACGAGATCGGCATCGCCACGCTCGCGGTCGGGAACATCTATGAGGCCGACCACGTGAACTCGATCATCGCCGCCGGGCGTGCCGACCTGTGCGCGCTGGCGCGCCCGCACCTGGGCAACCCCGCCTGGACCCTCGACGCCGCCGCCCGGCAGGGCTACGGCGCGCAGTGGTGGCCCAACCCGTACCTCTCGGGCAAGAGCCAACTCGAGCGCAACCTCGAGCGCGAGCGAGCTGCCGGGGACAAGCCATGAGCTTCGCGCTCGCCGGTCAGCACGCGCTGGTGACCGGGGCGAGCCGCGGCATCGGGGCCGCGATCGCGCGCACGCTCGCCGCCGCCGGCGTGCGCGTCTCGCTGGTGGCGCGCGATGGCGCCCGCCTTGCCGAACTCACGACCGAGCTCGGGGCCTCGCGTGCGGCGGCCTTCGTTGCCGACGTCGCCGAAGCGGTCCCGGTCGAGGCGGCCTTCGGCGCCGCCCGGGAGCGCTTCGGGCCGGTCGGTATCCTCGTCAACAATGCCGGCCAGGCCGCCAGCGCCAAGTTCACCGACACCGATCCGGCTCTGTGGAACCGCATGCTGGCGGTCAACCTCACCGGCACCTACCTGTGCACCCGCGCCGCGGTCCCCGACATGCTCAGCGCCGGCGCCGGGCGCATCGTCAACATCGCCAGTATTGCGGGGCTGCGGGGCGCGGCCTACGTCACGGCCTACACCGCCTCCAAGCACGCCGTGGTGGGGCTGACCCGGGCGCTCGCGCTCGAATACGCGAGGCGCGGTATCACGGTAAATGCGATCTGCCCCAGTTACGTGGACACCGATATCGTGCGGACCGCGGTTGCCAACATCAGCCGCAAGACCGGCCGCAGCGAGGCGGAAGCGCAGGCGAGCCTCATCGCAACCAACCCGCAGGGACGGCTGGTCAGCCCCGAGGAGGTGGCGCATAGCGTCCTGTGGCTGTGCCAGCCGGGCTCAGAGGGCGTGACCGGGCAGGCCCTGGTACTGGCCGGCGGCGAGATATAGGAGCAACCCATGAGCAAGGCCAAGGCGCGCCTGAAGCTGATCGACACCCGCGCGGACGCCGAGACGCGCAGTCGCGATGACCACCACCTCTCGGTGCGGCTGTGGCTGCGGCTCCTGAGCTGCACGAACCGTATCGAGAGCACGGTGCGCCAGAACCTGCAGGCGAACTTCCAGACGACGCTACCGAGGTTCGACCTCATGGCGCAGCTGGAACGTGCCCGCCAGGGCCTGAAGATGAGCGAGCTCTCGCAGCGCATGATGGTCACCGGCGGCAACGTCACCGGGATCACGGACGGCCTGGAGAAGGAGGGCCTCGTGGTACGCGAGGTCGATCCCAGCGACCGGCGCGTCTACCGCGTGCGCCTGACCCCGGAGGGCCAGCGCCAATTCCGGCGCATGGCCGTCGAACACGAGCAGTGGATCATCGGCCTGTTCGACGGGCTGACGGAGCGCAACAAGGAGCAGCTGACGCAGCTGCTCGGGCAGCTCAAGACGCACCTCGGACGCAGCGACGTCAGTGCCCGGGAGGCCAGTCGATGACTGCCTTTGCACCCACGCCAGAGCACTTCCAGTGGTCCTCCAGCGGCCGGGTCGGGCTGATCACGCTCAACCGGCCGGAACGCAAGAACCCCCTGACGTTCGAGTCCTACGCCGAGCTGCGCGACCTGTTTCGTACCCTCACGACGGTCGAGGCTGTGCGCGCGATCGTCATCACCGGTGCCGGCGGCAACTTCTGCTCGGGTGGGGACGTGCACGAGATCATCGGGCCCCTGACGCGCCTGGATCCGCAGGGGCTCCTGAACTTCACGCAGATGACCGGCGACCTCGTGAAGGCCATGCGGCACTGCCCACAACCGATCGTGGCCGCGGTGGATGGGGTATGCGCCGGCGCCGGCGCGATCCTCGCCATGGCCGCGGACTTCCGTCTGGGCACGCCGCGCGCCCGCACGGCCTTCCTCTTCACGCGCGTCGGGCTCGCCGGCTGCGACATGGGCGCGTGTGCCCTGCTCCCGCGGCTGATCGGCCAGGGCCGCGCCGCCGAGCTGCTGTACACCGGCCGCGCGATGAGCGCCGAGGAAGGCCGCGACTGGGGTTTCTTCAATCGCTTGATCGAGCCGGAGCAGCTCGCCGCCGAGGCTCTGACGCTCGCCGGGGAGATCGCCGGCGGACCCACGTTCGCCCACGCGATGACGAAGAAGATGCTGCACCAGGAGTGGGACATGGGCATCGATGCGGCCATCGACGCCGAGGCCCAGGCACAGGCGGTGTGCATGCAGACCGAGGACTTCCGCCGTGCCTACCGGGCGTTCGTCGCGCGCGAGAAGCCGCGCTTCGAAGGCAACTGAGCGGCGAGCCGATGACCGTCCCCGCATTCCTCGACTGGCCGTTCTTCTCTGATGCGCACCGCGCCTTGGGCGAGCGCCTGCAGGCCTGGGCCGAGGCGAGCCTGGCCGGGGCGCCGCACCCAGAATCGACCGCCGCGGTCGATGCGCGCTGCCGGGAGCTCGTGGCAGCCCTCGCCCAGGCGGGGCTGCTCGCCTACGGGATCCCCGCAGTCACCGCCGGTGACAGCGCGCCCTTCGACGTGCGCTCGCTGGCGCTCATCCGCGAGACCCTCGCGCGCTTCGATGGCCTGGCGGATTTTGCCTTCGCGATGCAGGGCCTCGGGACCGGGGCCATCACGCTCGCCGGCTCCGCGCAGCTCAAGCAGCGCTACCTGCCCCCAGCCGCGCAGGGAAAGAGCATCGCCGCCTTCGCCCTCTCGGAGTCACAGGCCGGATCGGACGTCGCGGCCCTCGCCTGCACGGCGCGCCGCGACGCCGATGACTACGTCCTCGACGGCGAGAAGACCTGGATCTCAAACGGCGGGATCGCGGACATCTATTGCGTGTTTGCGCGTACCCGACCCGCCGAGCGGCGTCCCGACGGCACCGTGAGCGCGCGCGGCATCAGCGCCTTCGTGGTGGAGGCCGGGACTCCCGGGTTTACGGTGCGCGAGCGCATCGAGACGCTCGCGCCGCACCCGCTCGGCACCCTCGCCTTCCGCAACTGCCGCATTCCCGCGTCCCAGCGCCTGGGCGCGGAGGACGAGGGCTTCAAGCTCGCAATGCGCACCCTGGACGTGTTCCGGACCTCGGTCGCGGGCGCCGCGCTCGGCTTCGGGCAGCGCGCCCTCGACGAGGCGCTGCACCACGCCCGCTTGCGCGCCATGTTCGGCGGCACGCTCGCCGACCTGCAGCTCACGCAGGCGGCGCTGGCGGACGCGGCGACCGAGCTGGACGCCGCGCGCCTTTTGACCTATCGCGCCGCGTGGCTGAAGGACACGCGCGGCAGCGCCACCGCCGAGGTGGCGATGGCCAAGATGGCCGCCACCGAGGCGGCACAGCGCGTCATCGACCGCACCGTGCAGCTGTTCGGCGGCCGCGGCGTGGTGCGCGGTGAGATCCCGGAGCGCCTGTATCGCGAAATCCGGGCGTTACGCATCTACGAAGGGGCTACCGAAGTGCAGAAACTCATCATCGCCCGCACCCTGTTCTCCGGTGGACGGCCATGAGCACGCCGCGCGTCCTGCAGCCCCAGGGCTGGCTGCGACCGAGCGGCTACAGCAATGGCGTCGAGGTGCAGGGAAGGCAGGTCTACGTGGCCGGGCAGATCGGCTGGGACGCGCAGGGCCGCTTCCCGTCGGCCAGTCTTGCCGCGCAGGTCCGCCAGGCGCTGCTCAACGTCCGCGCCGTGCTGGAATGCGCAGGCGCCGGACCTGCGCACGTGGTACGCCTCACCTGGTTCGTGACCAGCCGCCTCGAGTACCACGCCGAGCTCAAGGAGATCGGCGCGGCCTACCGTGACGTGATGGGACGGCACTTCCCCCCGATGAGCGTCGTGCAGGTGGTCGCGTTGATGGAGGCCGAGGCGAAGGTCGAGATCGAGGCAACCGCCGTCATCCCCGCAGGCGCCTGACAGGCATGTGGCGCCCGAGCGAGCGCATCCGCTACGCGCCCGCCCCCGGTCGCTGGCCGACCGCCGCGCAAGCTGCGGCCTCGCACCTGTTCTCTCCCGTCACCGTCGGACCCATCACGCTGCGGGCCCGCACCTGGGTCCCGGCGATGGTGCCGTGGCGGGCGCGGGCGGACGGGCTCGTCAGTCCCGAGATCCTCAGCTGGTACCAGCGCTTCGCCCAGGGGCGTCCCGGCGCCCTGGTGGTCGAAGCCACCGGCATCCGCGACGTCCCCAGCGGGCCGCTGTTGCGCATCGGGGATGATCATTTCGTCCCGGGCCTTCGTGACCTCGTGAGCGCGGTGCGCGAGGCGAGCGGCGGCGAGACGCGCCTCTTCATCCAGCTCATCGACTTCCTGTCCATCCGCCGCCGTCCCGACCCGCAACGCTACCTCGCCGAGTTCCTCCAGCTCACCGACCGGCATCGTGCCGCCTGCCCGCTGCCTGGCGCCGACGAGGCCCAGGTGCGCGGGTGGCTCGCCGGCCTGGATGCGGAGGCGCTCGCCACCGTGCTCACGCCACGCGAGCGGGAGGCGCTCGAGTTCGGGGCACGCGAGCGCGTCACGGATCTCGAGGCCGCCCACATCCGCGAGCTGCCGCAGGCCCTGCCGGAGCTCTTCGCGCGCGCTGCGGGTCGCGCCCAGGAAGCCGGATTCGACGGCGTCGAGCTGCACTTCGCGCACGCGTACACCATGGCCTCCTTCCTGTCGCGCACCAACACCCGCGCCGACGGCTACGGCGGCTCCCTGGAGGGACGCCTGCGCCTGCCACTGGAGGTCTACCGCGCGGTGCGGGCGGCGGTCGGCGCGCAATTCGTCGTCGGCTGCCGGTACCTCGCCGAGGAATGCATCCCCGGCGGCAGCGATGCGCAGGACGCCGCGGCGGCAGGCGCCGCCTTCGCGCGCGCCGGCCTGGACTTCCTGTCGCTCTCGCGTGGCGGGAAGTTCGACGATGCCAGGCAGCCGAAGGTCGGCGAGGCGGCCTATCCCTACACGGGGCGCAGCGGCTACGAGTGCATGCCCTCGTACTACTCGGACGCGCGCGGACCGTTCGGCCGCAACCTCGAGGCCACCGCCCGGGTGCGCGCGGCGGTGCGCGCCACCGGCTGCACCACCCCGGTGGTCGCGGCCGGCGGCCTGCATGGTTTCGGGCAGGCCGAGCAGGTGCTGCGCGACGGGATTGCCGACATCGCGGGGTTCGCGCGCCAGGCACTCGCCGACCCGGACTGGTTCCGCAAGGTGCTCTCGGGGCGCGGCGCCGAGGTGCGCCTGTGCCTGTATACCAACTACTGCGAGGCGCTCGACCAGCGCCACCGCCAGGTCACCTGCGAGCTGTGGGACCGTGAGGGCCTCGATGAGCCAGGCGTGGCACTCTCGAGCGACGGCAAGCGCCGGCTGCTACCGCCCGCCTGGGACTAGGCTCACGGGCTCTCCACATGCGGGGCGAGCGCATGGAGCTTCAGGTCCTCGTAGACGATCGCCAGCAGGTAGGGCTGCTTCACCAGGTTCCCTCCCCAGGTCTTGTCCAGGTCGTCCAGCGGATGGGAGGCGATCAGCTGCTCCTCGGTGAGCCCGCGCGCCATCGCCTGGGCCACCCGCTGGCGCACCGTGCGCAGCATCGCCTGGTACGTGCGGAGGTCCTCGCGGGTTGCGACCGGTCCGTGGCCCGGGATCACCTTCGTCCGGGGCCCGCACATCTGGTAGAGGATGTCGTAGAGCGCGATCATCCCGTCGATCGTCCCGCCGTGCTCGAAATCGATGTCGGGATAAAAGCCGTGGAAGAACGTGTCGCCGGTCTGCAGGACATCCGCCTCCACGTAGCGCACCACCAGGTCGCCGTCGGTGTGGGCCGGCGGCGCGTGGAAGATCTCCACGGTCTGGCCGGCGATGTAGAAGCGCTGCGTGCCCGGGCCGAGCGCGAACGCCGGCACGGCGGCGGCGTCCGGGAAGTACTGCGCATCCCCAGCCTTGGCGGACCGCTGTGCCGCGACGATGTAGTCGTGGGTCTCGCGGCTCGAGATGACGAGCGCGCCGCGCCGCGCGAAGTCCGCGTTGCCGCCGACGTGATCCCAGTGCCAGTGGGTGTCGATGACGTAGCGCACCGGCTGGGGCGCGATGCGGGCGATGGCGTCCTGCACCCGGGAATTCAGCTGCGGCCACTCCGCATCGACCAGCAGCACGCCCGACGCCCCGGCCAGCACGCCGATGTTGCCGCCGAAGCTCTCGAGCATGTGCACGCCATGCCCGAGGTTGCGGTCCACCACCGGGGTCGTCTTCCAGTCCGGCAGGTCCATCTTCAGCTCCGGCGCCGCCCATGCGGCTGCCGTCGTCATGAGCAGCACGAGACTCGCTGCCGATATGCGCTTGGACACTCGGACACTCCAGGATCCGGGGCGGAGCGCGATTTAAATCCGCGGGGCCTCGGGCTGTCAAAAGCCGAGTCATCGCCCGAGCTTCCGGCGCCGCGGCGGCGCTTTACATCGGGTGACAATCCGGGCGTCGGTTCGCTTTACGTGCTGCAGCGCGACCCGAACACCGTCGCGCGATCAAGTCGCTGATAAACGTGAGCGCACTTGCGACGGTACGGATCTTGCTTCCTTATGTCTCAGGACCGCCGGGACCCGCGGCCGTGTCATCTCGTCGCAACAACGAATGGTCCAAGGGAGTCACGTTCATGCGTACGACGCTCATTGCCCTCACGGTCACCGGCCTCCTCGCCACGGGTGCTGCCCTCGCCGCCCCGCTGCCGCTCACGCCCACGCAGAGCGGGCCCGTCCCGGCCTACGACAGCCGCATGCCCGACAACACCACCGTCCTCGAAGCGGCGTGCGGCTACTTCTCCGGCGCCGCGTGCACCACCGGCACGAGCGTCAGCCAGCTGCAGGGGACCGCCGAGAGCATCGGCCTGAGTTCCGGCGGTGTCATCGAGGCAGTCGGCACCACCCAGCTGAACCCGTACGGCGCAAACGACGTGACGTTCGCCTTCATCTTCGCCGGTGCCCAGTCCCCGCAGATCACCGGCGCCAGCTTCTCCTCCCTGACGGGATACTCGACCTCCGTCGAGGCCTGCGGGCCGATCTTCGGCAGCGCGGTCGAGGGCTGCGCCAACGGTGCCCCGGGCAATGCGGCGCGCAACGCCTCCGGCAGCACGATCACCTTCAGCAACTTCCCGGCGGTCAATTCCTTCGACGGGGTGATCTCCTACACCGACGGCTACGTGATCTACACCAACGCGCCGGTCAGCGCGCTCCAGGACCCGAACGGGATCCTCAACGTGCTGTTCAACACGGGCGCGAGCTATGGCAGCAACCTCGACCTGTGGGGGCTGACGGCGCCCTCGAGCGGCGGCGGTGGCGGTGGCGGTGGCGGCGGAACCGGGGTGCCGGAGCCGGGCACGCTCGCACTCTTCGGCCTCGCCTTCGCGGCCCTGGGCCTGCGGAGCCGCCGGTACGCGAGCCGACCGGCCTCCTAGCTTTTTTCGCGGTGTGACCCCGAGGACCTCTGCGCGAAAGCGCAGGGGTCCTCTTTTTTGGGGGCACCAGAAGGCCGCGGCGCCTCTCTCCTTTGCGCCATGAGCCGCCCACGTCCGGACGACTAGAATCCCCCACCCGCCCACCCCGTCGAAAGGTCCGACCGATGGCTCAGATGCGCGCAATGATCGTCCCGGCCCCCGGAGCTCCGTTCCAGAAAATCGAGCGCCCGGTGCCGGAGCCCGGTCCGGGCGAGGTCCGCATCCGCGTGCAGGCCTGCGGCGTCTGCCACAGCGATGCGCTCACGGTCCACGGGCACATGCCCGGGATCGCCTATCCCCGCATTCCCGGGCACGAGGTCATCGGCGTCCTCGAGGCCATCGGGCCGGGGGTGGCCGGGTGGACGAGCGGCACGCGCGTGGGGGTCGGCTGGTCACCGGGAGCCTGCGGCTACTGCGATCCGTGCCGGCATGGCGACGCCTTCGCCTGCGCCAACATCAAGGGCGCCACCGGCGTGAGCCGCGACGGGGGCTACGCCACGCACATGCTCGCGCACCACAGCGCCCTCGCGCACGTGCCCGCGGAGCTCGATGCGGTGGCCGCGGCACCACTGCTGTGTGCTGGCATCACCACGTTCAACGCGCTGCGCCACTGCGGTGCGCGCGCCGGCGAACTCGTCGCGATCCACGGCATCGGGGGCCTGGGACACCTCGGCATCCAGTTCGCGGCGCGCCTGGGCTTCCGGGTGGTCGCGGTCAGCCGCGGCGCGGACAAGGAGAAGCTCGCGCGCTCCCTCGGGGCGCACCAGTACATCGACAGCGACCGCCAGGACCCGGCGGCGGCACTGCGGGAATTCGGCGGCGCCCGCGCCATCCTCGCGACCGTCACGGACGCCAAGGCCATGCAGTCGATCGCGCCGGGCTTGGGACCGAACGGCACGCTGCTGGTGATCGGGGCGGTGGGCACCTTCCCGGTGGATTCGCTGGATCTCCTGATGAAGCGCGCGGCGGTGCGCGGCTGGTACTCCGGCACGAGCATCGACTCGGAGGACACGCTCAACTTCGCGCGCCTGACGGGGGTCGCCTCGATGAACGAGACCTACCCGCTGGACGAGGCGCAGGCCGCCTACGACCGCATGATGAGCGGCAAGGCCCGCTTCCGCGTCGTGCTGCAGATGCCCTGACGCGGGGGCTCTCGCCTCATGGCGGCGCGGGCGCGACCGGTGGCGTGGCTGCCGTACGGCCCGTGCGCCGGTCCTGCCAGCGCTGCAGGATCACGAAGAACGAGGGCACGAACAGCACCGCGAGGCAGGTGGACGCGAGCATGCCGGAGAACACGGCGATGCCGATCGAGGCGCGCGCCGAGGCCCCGGCGCCCTTGGCGAGCACCAGGGGCAGTACGCCCAGGATGAAGGCAAACGAGGTCATCACGATGGGGCGGAAGCGCTTCTCGGCGGCCTTCACGGCCGCCTCCTCCACGCTGTGCCCTTCTGCGTGCAGCTCGCGCGCCACTTCCACGATCAGGATGGCATTCTTCGCCGACAGCGCGATCAGGAGCACGAGCCCGATCTGGGTGTACAGGTTGTTGGCGATGCCGAGGGCGAGCAGCGCGCCGCCTGTACCCAGGAGCGCGAGCGGCACCCCGAAAATCACCGCGGCGGGCGTTACCCAGCTCCCGTACTGGCCGGCCAGCACCAGGTACACGAGCAGCATCCCAAGGCCGAAGACGATGTAGGCCGAGCTGCCGGCGAGCTTCTCCTGGTAGGACATCGCTGTCCACTCTGCCTTTACCCCGGGCGGCAGCGTCTTGGTGGTGAGCTCGTCCATCGTGTCCAGCGACTGCCCGGAACTGAACCCGTTGGCGGTCATGCCGTTCACCGAGCTCGAGGGGTACAGGTTGTAGAGGCTGATGAGCGCCGGCCCCTGGGTGTAGTCGACATCCGCCAGCGTGCCGATGGGCACCATCGAGCCGGTGGAGCTGCGCACGTAGTAGCGCCGCAGTTCCTGCGGTGTGAGGCGATAGGCGCTGTCGGCCTGCACGAAGACCGGGAACACGCGGCCGAACTTGGTGATCTGGCCGCTGTAGGTGGACCCCAGGTAGGTCTGCAGGGTGTCGAAGACGCTCCCGACCGAGACCCCGAGCGACTGCGCCTTGGCGCGGTTGATGTCCGCCGAGAGCTGCGGGACGTTGGCGCGGAAGGTGGTCATGACGCGCTCGAGCCCGGTCTGCGTGTTGGCATCGCTCACCAGAAGGTCGGTGACGCGCTGCAGCTTCTGGTAGTCGAAGGTGCCGTCGGCGAGCTCGACCTGCATCTGGAAGCCGCCGGAGTTACCGATGCCCTGGATCGGCGGGGGCGGCACCACCAGCACCCGGGCCGCCTCGAGCTGGGACAGGCGCCTGGCGAGGGTCTGGTAGAGGTCCTTGAGGCCCTGCCCCTTGGTCTTGTAGCGCTCGTCCCAGTCCTTGAGCGTGAGATAGATGACGCCGGCGTTGGCGAGCGAGGCACTGTTGTCGAGTGCCGAGACGCCGCCGATGGTGATGGCGTGCTCGACCCCCGGGGTCTTCAGCGCCTCCTCGGTGACCTTCGAGAGCACCGCCTGGGTGCGCTCGAGCGAGGCGGCATCGGGCAGCTGCACCGCCACCAGGAGGTAACCCTGGTCCTCGAGCGGGATGAAGCTCGTCGGCACGCGCGTGAGCGCGAACACCGACAGGCACACCAGCACCCCGGCCACCAGCGCCATGAGGCCCGCGTGCCCGACCATGCGGCCCATGAGCCGCACGTACCACTGCTCGATGGGGTTGTACAGCCGGTCGAAGCCGCGGTAGAACCAGTTCTTCTTGTGGTTGGGGTCGACCGGCCGCAGCCACAGCGCGCACTGGGTGGGCTTGAGGGTGGCGGCGTTGATGGCGCTGATGAGCGCGGTGGCGGCGATCACGAGGGCGAACTGCCGGTACATCTGCCCGCTGATGCCGGGCATGAAGGCGGCCGGCAGGAACACCGACATCAGCACCAGCGTGATCCCGATGATGGGACCCAGGAGCTCGCGCATGGCGTTCACGGAGGCATCGTGGGGAGTCTGCCCGCGCTCGATGTTCTGGCTCACGCCCTCCACCACCACGATGGCATCGTCGACCACGATCCCGATCGCGAGCACCAGGGACAGGAGCGTCAGCACGTTCACCGAGAAGCCCATCGCCGCCATGGCCGCAAAGGCGCCGATGATGGTGACCGGCACGGTGGTGGCCGGCACCAGCGTCGCGCGCCAGTTCTGCAGGAACACCAGGATCACCACCAGCACCAGGATGCCCGCCTCGATGAGCGTGCGGTACACCTCGTGGATCGAGGCGGAGACGAACTTGGTGGTGTCGAAGGGGATGGTGTAGGTGAGGCCCTTGGGGAAGTCGGCCGACATCGCCTTGATCTTGGCCTGCACTTCCTGCGCGACGTCGAGCGCGTTGGCCTCCGGCAGCTGGAACACCGCGATGCCCGCGGCGGGCTTGCCGTCCATGGTGAAGGACTGGCTGTAGGTCTGCGCCCCGAGCTCCACGCGCGCGACGTCGCGCACGCGCGTGATCGCGCGGCTCCCCTCGGCGGCCGAGTCGGTCTTGACGATGATGTCCTCGAACTCGTGCACGTCGTTGAGCGCGCCGGGCACGTTCACCGTGAGCTGGAAGTCCTGCCCCGAGGCGGCCGGCGGGGTACCCACCTGTCCTGCAGCGACCTCCTGGTTCTGCTGCATGATGGCGTTCATCACGTCCTTGGGCGTGAGCGAGCGCGCCAGCAGCTGCTGCGGGTTCAGCCACACCCGCATGCTGTACTGCCCGATGCCGAACACCGTCACGTCGCCGACGCCGGGCAGGCGCGCCAGCACGTCGCGCATGCGGATCGAGGCGTAGTTGCTCAGGAAGAGGCTGTCGAAGTGAGGGTCGCTGCTCGTGAGGGTGATGATCTGCAGGATGGCGGTCGACTTCTTCTTGGTGACGACGCCGTTGTTCTGCACCGCCGGCGGGAGCGAGGCGAGTGCCGAGGCGACGCGGTTCTGCACCAGCACCTGCGCGAAGTCCAGGTCCGTGCCGACCTTGAAGGTCACGGTGAGCGTGTAGTTGCCGTCGTTGGTGCTCGTCGACTGCATGTACAGCATGTTCTCGACACCGTTCACCTGCTGCTCGATCGGCAGCGCGACGGTGTTGATGAGTGTCTGGGCATTGGCGCCGGGGTAGCGCGTCGTCACCTGCACGGTCGGCGGCGTGATGGGCGGGTACTGCGACACCGGCAGCGTGAAGATCGCGACGACCCCGAGGAGCATCGTCAGCAGCGCGATGACGTTCGCGAGCACCGGCCGCTCGATGAAGAACTTCGCGATCATGGGCTTACTGCGCGGTCCCCGGGGCGCCCGGCACGGTGAGCGGCTTCTCGGTCGGGGCCACCGAGTTGCCGGGCACGGCGAACTGCAGGCCGTTGGTCACCACGTCGCTGTCGGGCGGGAGGCCCGATACGACCACCCGCATCCCGTTCTGGACCGCGCCGATCTCGATGCGCTGCTGGATGACCTTGTGGTCCGGTCCCACCACGAGCACGTAGCTGCCGACCTGGTCGGTCGTCACCGCGCGGTCGGGGACCACCCACTGGGGCACCGCGTCCGAGAGCGGGACGCGCACGCGCGCGAACAGCCCCGGCAGCAGGACCGACTTGGCATTCGGCACGATGGCGCGCAGCTGCAGGGTGCCGCTGCCGGTGTCGAGGCTGTTGCTCGCGAAGTCCAGCGTGCCCTCGTGCGGGTAGCCGGTCTCGGTCTGCAGCCCGACCGCCACCGGCACCGGGGGCACTTTCCCGTTGATGGGCCGCCCGGCCGCGGCGGCCGCGCTGCGCACGCGCAGGAGGTCGCGCTCGTTGACCGTGAAGTACACGTAGGCCGGCTCGATCTGCTCGACGCTCGCCAGCTTGGTGGCCTGCCCCGAGGCGCCGACGAGGTTCCCGGCGTCCACCAGGTGCCGGTCGATGCGGCCGTCGAACGGCGCGGTGATGCGGGTGTAGCCGAGCTGGATCTTGGCGAGGTCCACGGACGCGGCCGCCTGGTCGCGGTTGGCACGCCACTTCTCCACGTTGGCCTGGGAGGTGGCGTTCTCCTTGATCATGCGCAGCTGGCGCTGGTACTCCGACTGCGCGTTCTCGAGCACCGCCTGCGCCGAGGCGAGGTTCGCCTGGTAGGGCTCGGGCTGGATCACGAACAGCAGCTGCCCCTTCTTCACCGGGCTGCCGTCGGCGAAGTTGATGCTGCGCAGGTAGCCCTCGACCCGCGCCACGAGGTCGACGCTGTTGGCGGCGGACACCGTGCCGGTCGCGAGCAGGTAGTCGGTGATCGGCACCTTGATGGGCTTGCTGACCGTGACCTGCGGCGGCGGCGGCGGCTCGTAGTGGTTCGAGCGCCCGCAGGCCGCGAGCAGGAGTGGCGCGCATACGGCGAGGCCTGCGACCCGGCGAGCAGCCCCGGCCCGGGCGTTCGTGGACGTGAGACTCACGGATTGTTCCCCTTCGCATCGTCGGCCACCGGCGCAAGCGTGCGGCCACTGTCGGGCAGGCCGCCCCAGTAGGTGCGGTGCTCCATCTCCTGGCGGGTCCTGGCCGGCAGCAGGTCCTGGCCCTCGCGCAGCTGCCAGCCGCCGCCCAGTGCCCGGTAGATCCCCACCACGGCAAGCGGCACGCTGCCGCGCGCCGTGGCCAGCGCATCCTCGATCTGGAGCTGGGACTGCTCGGCTGACAGCACCGTCGTGTAGTCGGCCGCCCCCTCCTTGTAGCGCACGATGGCCAGCTGCGTGGCGCGCCGGGCCGAGTTCGCCGCCTCCGTCAGGGTGGCCAGCGTCTCCCGGGCGGCGGCGAAGCCGGAGCGCGAGTCCTCGACTTCCTGCTGCGCCTGCAGCACGGTGTTCTGGTAGGTGAGCACGGCCTGCTGGAAGACGGCGTCCTGCACCCGGACCGCGTTCACGATGCGCCCGTAGTTGAGGATCGGGAAAACGAACGAGGCGCCTGCGCTCGCGGCGCGGTTGTCCCAGTTGAACAGGTCGCCGATCGAGCCGTTGCGGGCATTGGTGCCCACGAACCCGAAGCTGCCGCTGAGCGAAAACGAGGGGAACAGGTTGGCCTTGGCCACGCCGATGCCCGCCGACTGCGCCGCGGCGGTGAGCTCGGCCTGCAGCACGTCCGGGCGGCGGCGCAGGAGGTCCCTGGGCACGCCGTCGGCGACGTGATCCGGGGCGGTCGGGATGACGCTCGTGGTCCCGAGGCGCGCGTCGGCCTCGCCAGGCGTGATCCCGAGCAGGACCGCGAGCGAGTCCTTGTTCGTGCGCAGCGAGTTCTTCAGGCCCGGGATCTGCGCCTGGGTCTGCGACAGCTGGGTCTGCGCCTGCTGCACGTCGAGCTCGCTGGTCTCACCGGCCTCGAACTGCGCCCTGGCGATGCGCAGGCTCTCCTTCTGGATGTCGAGGTTGTCCTCGGACACCTTGATCCGGGCCTCGTAAGTCCGGATGTTCACGTAGGTGCTCGCCACTCCCGCCGTCAGGCTCACGAGCGCACTGTCGTAGGCCGCGATCGAGGCCCGCATCGCGGCGCGGTCGGCCTCGATGGCACGCCGGTACTTGCCCCAGAAATCGAGCTCCCAGGTGGCCGACAGCCCGAGCTGGCTGGACTTCACCACGGGGTTCTGGCCGAGCGCGAGCAGCTGCGACTGCGCCTGGCGCTCGTACTGGGCGCCGCCCGCCAGCACCTGCTGCTGGGGAAGGAGCTGCCCGATATCGACATTGAGCTGTGCCTGGGCCTGCAGGATGTGCGCGGCCGCCGCCTGCAGCGACAGGTTGCCGTGGTAGGCGCTGTCGATCAGGTCATCGAGGGTGGGATCCGCGAACAGCTTCCACCAGCCCGCGGTGTCGACCGGCTCGGGCGTCGCCTGCGGCGGCGCGTCGATCCAGTGCTGGGCCACCTGGGTCTCGGGGCGCTTGAAGTTGGGACCCACCTTGCATCCGGCCAGCGCGAGGGCAAACGCGGCGAGCACGAGGACGCCCCGGTGCGGGCCAAAGACCCCCGACTCGCGCGTGACAGCCACCGGCATCGCTGGCCTTAAGTGATTGACGAGGCGCCCGGGAGGCTCAGCTCCCGCGCGTGCGTACCAGGTAGTCGCGGAACGCCTCCGCGGCCCGGGTGGTGCTGAGCTCGGCCGCCCGCAGCGGGGTGAGGCCCGAGGTGATGTTGACCGCCGAGGGCGAGATGATCGCCTGCACGGCCGCGAGCACCTGGCCGCTCTCGGAGTCGTAGGCGACGCCGGCCATGTTGATGGAGCCGACGAAGGCCGCCGGCTTGTCGCGGATCGCGTGGCCGGCGCTCATCACCAGCCCCACCGGCGTCAGGCGCAGCGCGGTCGACAGCACCGGGTGGCTCTCGTTGATGCCCACGAGGGTCAGGTGCACCCGCACGACGCCCGGGCCCGGGGCGCTCACCAGCCGGAAGTCCGGCGACAGCACCCGCTGCATCTCGGAGTTCAGCATCGCGGCGATGCGCTGCCGGTCCTCCGGCGAGGTGCTGCCGAAGTCCGCGTCCGGGCCGCTGTAGAGCGTGGTCGGCTCGAGGTACAGGGCGTGGTACTTGGAGCGGTCGAAGCTCGGGACCTGGTAGGCCCGCACGTCCGGCATCTTGGTGTTCTGGATCGGGATCATGCCGTCGATGTTGATGACGTCCGGCGGCCGGCTCGCGCAACCGGCCAGGGCCAGGGCAAGGACGGCAAGCGCCAGGGACAGCCCACCGATTGATAGCTTCATCACGCGCACCGGATTTCTCCCGTTGTTATTTAGGTGTGAGGCGGTGGGCATCAAGAGCCCCCGCGCCCGGTTGGAGTGGCGATGAAAATGAGTGTAATGGGAATGAATTGCGAAGGATACCCACGAAACCGGCTGGCACTTCTTCGCAAAGGCGCGTTTGACCGCCGCGTACACCCAAACCTAAGATCCGCCGCCGCCCCGACAACAAAGACCGCGAGGCCGTCCATGGTGCACGCACGCCTGAGCTCCCTGCGCTTCTGCGCCGCAATGCTGGCGGGCGCCGCCCTGGCGCTGTCCCTGGCCGGGTCTGCGACCGCGGACGCGCAGGCCACCCCGGACTCGTTCCAGGCACAGGCGGCGGCGGCCGCCCAGTGGCCCCATACGCTGGTGCGGGATGGCGCCACCGTCACCGTCTACCAGCCGCAGGCCACTGCGTGGCCCGACCGACGCCGCCTGGTGGCGCGCGCGGCACTCTCGATCGCACGCGCGGGCCAGCCCCAGCCCATCATGGGAACCATCGAGCTCACGCTCGCGAGCACCGTCGATGAAGCCGCAGGCACGGTGAGCCTCACCGACGCACAGCTGGTCTCGAGCCACTTCCCGGCCCTCGACACGCAACAGGCCGCGGCCCTGGAGGTGAAGATCCGCGCGGCCCTCGCGGCCATGCCGGTGCGGCAGGTGCCGCTGACGAGCGTGCTGCTCACCCTGAAGCAGCTGCCGGCGACGCCCGTGAAGGTCAACAACCAGCCACCGGTAATCTTCTACGCCGACCACCCCGCGAGCCTCGTGGTGTTCGACGGCGAGCCGGTGCTGGCCCCGGCGGGCAAGTCCGGACTGAGCTTCGCGGTGAACACCAACTGGGGCGTGTTCGTCGACCACGGCACCTGGTACCTCGAGAACAACGGCCACTGGCTGTCGGCGGCCCAGGCAAGCGGCCCCTACCAGGGCATCGCCACCCTGCCGCCGGCGTTCCTGGCCCTAAAGAAGGAGTCGGCGTTCGCCACCACGGCGCGCGCCATCCCGGCGAAGCCGCTTCCGGCAGGCCAACTTCCGCCCCAGATCTTCGTCAGCCAGAAGCCGGCGGAGATCATCGTGACGCAGGGCGCGCCGGCCCTGCGTGCGGTTGAGGGCACCGGGCTGCAGCGGGTCAGCAACACCCCGACCGTGCTGTTCTTTGCACCCGGCCAGAACCTCTACTACGTCCTGCTGTCCGGCCGCTGGTTTGCCGCGCGCGCGCTCGCCGGGCCCTGGCAGTTCGCAGGCGACCGCCTGCCCCCAGACTTCGCCCTGATCTCGCCGACCGGCCCGGATGCCGCGGTGCTCGCATCCGTGCCAGGCACGATCGCCGCCCAGGAAGCGATCCTCGCCGCACAGGTTCCCAAGACGGCGACCCTGAAGCGCGATGCCGCGAAGCTGACCGTGGTGTACTCCGGCGCCCCGAACTTCGTACCCGTCGGCGGCACCCCGCTCTTCTACGCGGTCAACACCAACGTCTATGTCCTCAAGGTGAACCAGGCCTACTACGCGTGCGAGGGCGGCGCGTGGTTCATGGCCACGACACCCGCAGGCCCGTGGCTGCTGGCCGAGTCGGTGCCGACCGTCATCTACACCATCCCGGTGACGAGTCCCCTGTATCCGGTCACCTTCGTGCGCATCTATGGGGTCGCCCCCGGTGTCGTCACCTTCGGCTACACGGCCGGCTACACGCTCGGCTATGTCAGTGCGGGCGTGCTCGTCTACGGCACGGGCTTCTACTACCCGCCGGTGGTGATCGCAGGACCGGTGCCGATCTTCTACCCCTATCCCTACACCTATGCCGGGGCGGTCTGGTACAACCCGGCGAATGGTGCGTGGGCGCGCGGCGGGGTGGTGTACGGTCCCTACGGCGGCGCAGCCCGCGGCGGCACCTACTACAACCCGAGCAACGGCGCCTGGGCGCAGGGCGGCGCCATCTATGGCCCGAACGGCGGTGCCGGCGCGTGGTCTGCCTACAACCCCTCGACCGGCAGTTACGCACACGGCAGCGCCAGCTGGAGCAACGGCAGCGGCACGGCCAACGCCAGTTACTACAACGCGCGCACCGGGGTATCCGGCTCGACCAACCAGAACGTGAACCCGTACGGCCGCTGGGGCTCGAGCACGTTCTCCGGGCCGAACCAGACCGTGAACACGCAGAGCCGCAGCAACGCCAACGGGCGTGCCGGAGGATTCGACTCCAGCACCGGGGCCAAGGGCGCGGGCTACCAGAATGCGGTCACCGGCGGCAGCGGCGGCGCAGTCAAGACGCAGAACGGCGACGTCTACGCGGGGCACGACGGCAACGTCTACAAGCACACCGACAGCGGCTGGGAGAAGTACACCGGCGGCGGAGGCTGGAATCCCGTGCAGCCCCCGACGCGCCCGAGCGGCAACACGACGACGCCGGCCACCGGCGGCAATCTCGGGGGCGCGGCGGGTAACGGGTCGCAGCACCAGGACTTCGACCGTGGCAACTACCAGCAGCTCGAACAGGACCGCCTGGGTCGCCAGGCCGGCGGCGGCCGCTTCAGCGGCGGTCGCATGGGCTCCGGCCAGGACAACGGCAGTCGCGAGAGCGGCCGCAACCGGCGCTGATCGTTATCAGGCTCGTCTATGGGGGGAATGAACCAATGAACTCGACACTGATCCGGACTCTGGCCCTGCTTGCCGTGAGTGGATTTGCGACCTCTGCCGTCGCCCAGGAACTGTCCGACGCGCAGCGCTCGGCCATCAAGAGCGCCTGCCGCGGTGACTACATGAAGGTGTGCTCGAGCGTGCCCACCGGCACCAAGGCATCGCTGCAGTGCCTGGTGCAGAACAGTTCGAGCGTCTCGGCCGGCTGCCAGGGCGCCCTCGCCCCGGCGATGACCGGCGCGCCGGCCGCTCCCACTGCGGCCATGCCGGCCGCTCCCACTGCGGCCATGCCGGCCGCCCCCACCTCGCTGTCGGCAACAACGGCTCCCGCGGCACCGCCGGCCACCGCTGCGCCGTCAGCACCGGTTGCGCCCATCGCGGTGTCCCCGCGCGCCGAGGCACGGGTGCTGCGGACCGACTGCGGCGGGGACTTCCAGAAGTTCTGCTCGGATGTCCGTCCCGGCGGCGGTCGCGGCATCGCCTGTCTGCGCGATCACGCGAAGGACCTGTCCCCGTCCTGCCAGAACGCCCTGCAGTCACTCGCCGGCGGGCGCTGAAGCGCTCTTCAGGACCCTGACGGCGGCACCGCGGGCGGCGCGGGCTGGCAGTCTTTCAGGTCAAGGTCCGGGTGCCTCGCGCACTCTTCCGGCGTCGGCGGTGGGCGCGGGGGCGGTGGATCCACGGGCACGCCGCGCGGCTTGACGCATTCGGCGAACCCGCTCACCGGACTCACCACCGCGATCTCGCAGCGTGGCGGCTCGGCAGGTGCGGGAGGCTCCCCGGCAGTGGCACCAAGGCTGAGAAACGCGAGCACGCCCGCTCGCGTGCCCCAATCGGTCAGCGACGGCTCACGGCGCCGGGTCCGGCCCGAGGATGCTGCGGTTGCTCTTCGCATAGCGCGCGCTCTCGCGCCGCTCGGTGCGGCGCAGGATATCGGCCACGGCCTTCAGCAGCGCCGAGGCCCGCTCGAGCTCGCTGCGGGTTTCGGCTCCGGTGACGGTCAGTCCCGGGATGTTGTCCACGAGCTTCGAGATGGCGTCGGAGGCATCGGCCACCTCCTGCCACAGGGCCTGTGCCTGGGTGTCGTACTTCAGGGGTGCGGGGACGATCGGCGTTACGCTGCTCATGGACGAGATCTTGTTATTGGGTTCTTGAACTCGCGAAACGATGCGGCCACAGGGCGGGCGCCGGAGGCGCCCGGCCCTGCTGACGGGTGTCTACTCCACTAGTGCTCGGGGCGCCCCTCGTGCTCGGGCGCATGCTGCGGGTGGTACGCGGCCCCCACCGGCTTCGCCGCGGTGGCGCCCGGGGCCCCGAAGGCCGAGGGCCGGGGCGTCCCGGCTACCGGCGGGCGACCCTCGTTGCGGCCGGCATTCTGCATCGGTGCGTTGCGGGCGGCCTCGTGATGGTCGATCTGCGGCTGGGTATAGGGCGAATGCTGCTCCTGGCGCCAGGCGGCCTCGCTGCGCGTCGGCTGCGGCCGGGTGCCGGGGGCACCCACGTAGCTCACGTGTGTGACATTGGTCTCGTGCACCTGGTTGATCACGGTCTGGTTGTAGGTGTTGTGCACGATGGTCGTGTTGATGTTGGTCACGGAGGTGTTGTACTGGAACCGGTTGCCGGACCAGCGGCCACCCTCGTAGCCGTACCCGCCATAGCCGTGCCCGTAGTTGATGCCGCCGTAGTAGCCGACGTGCGGACCCCAGTACCCGGCGTGGAACACGTACACGCCGCTGGCGAAGGCCCAGTATCCAGGGGTCCACAGGAACCCGACCTGCGGCGGGGCGACCCAGGTGCCGGGTACCCAGTAGTAACCTTCCGCACCCCAGCGCCATACCCCCGGCGTCCAGATATAGCCCTCTTCGGGGCACGGCGGCTGATCGTAGGCCGGCAGCGGCGGCGGCGGCTCGGAGGCCTGTTCGGCTACGGCCGCGTTGGGACCGGCATCGTAGGGAGTGACCACGCAGCCTGACAGCGCGGTGGCGGCCAGTGCCGCAAGTGCGGCGGACCAGAGCTGAGTCTTCACGGCGTCCTCCCCCTTTTTCAGTCCTGTGGCCCCATGCTAGCGGACTTGAAGTGCGGCTGGCGACTGGCGCGGCGCGCCAGCGCGAAATCCGCGGGGTGCTTGACGAACGCGTGGTTTTCCTTCAGCGGATCCCCAGGCACTCCGCGGCGGTCGCGCGATACCAGTTGTTGAAGCGGATCACCAGTTCCTCCGCACCTGGCGCGTAGGGACCGGGCCGGTAACCCAGGCCGTTGACGCCGCGCTGGTTGTTCTCCGACAGGTCGCGGTCCTGGAGGTTGGTGCGCGTCCATACCGCGGTGAGATCCTCGAGGCGATAGTCGACGCCCTCGCGCGCCTCCCTCGGCACGAGCCACTTGGAGATGACGCGCGTCTCCTGCGGGCCCGACGGCACGGCCGTGAACATGAAGGCGTAGTCGGTGAACGCGTGGCAGAACGAGTTCGGCTCGGTCGCCCAGCGCAGGCCACCGATCGCCTCTCCCCCGGTGTCGAGCAGGCGCGGGCCCACGACCGGCTTGCCGTCGAGGGAGACGCTCTCGATGCCGGGATTCAGGGGATAGCGCCCGACGTGCCACCATAGCCCGGTCTCAGGTCCCACCTGCATGCCGCGGGCGCGCATCGCCTCCACGTAGGCGGCGTTGCGCGAGCCGTCGGTGACGCGAAAGCCGGCGCCGAACACCACCGGGAAGGACACCTTGAGCTCCGGGTGGCCGGTGGCGCAGTGGTAACACTCGCGCGCGTTTTCCATCACGAGCTTCCAGTTGGCCTTCTCGATGAGAACGCTCTCGTGGGCGAGGCGCGCGCCGGCCAGCCGGTACGGCTTGAGGTACGGGGTGGCAGCAACCCGGAACGGCTCGAAATCGGGGGCGCCATCGGTGAGGGCCGCGTAGATGCAGCCCTCCAGGAGCTCCACGCGCACCGGCACCAGCCCGTGGGCTTCGCGGTCCAGGCCTTCCGGCATGCGCGACGCGGCGAGCAGCTTCCCGGTGAGGTCGTAGCTCCACTGGTGATAGGGGCACACGATGCGGGGCAGGCGACCGCTGCCCTCGGCACAGATCTGGGCGCCGCGGTGGCGGCAGGTGTTGTGGAAGCCGCGGATCACGCCATCGCGCCCGCGCACGATGAGCACCGGATGCGGCCCCAGGGTCACTGACAGGTAGTCGCCGGGCTCCTGCAGTTCCGCCTCGAACCCGAGCATGAACCAGCTGCGTGTCAGCACGGCCGAGACATCGAAGGCATAGGCCTCCGGGTCGGTGTAGAACGCCTGCGGCAGGGTGTAGCCGGGCTTTGAGTTCCTGAGCAGTTGCGAAAGCCGCTCGTCGCGGGTCGTAATGTCGGTCGCGCTCACCTGTCCTCCTGGGCACATCGCCGTCGGGCCGAAGTACCCGGCGCCGAGGTCCTCATTTTATAAGGGACGGCGTCCGGCCGCGCGGCCGTCGAGTTCGAGGCGTCGCGCGGGTACGGTATCCGTGTCGCCCCTGAACAGGTGCAGCCCGGGTGGGGTCAGATGCGCTGTCGACGGCGCCAGGCCCCCGGAGCGCAGCCCACCTCGCGGGTGAACATGCGTGTGAAATGGCTCTGGTCGGCGAATCCTGCCGCCAGCGCTACCTCCGAGAGCGTCAACTGCCCCCGTAGCAGCAGGCTTCTAGCCCGCTCTATCCGTCGCTGCAACAGCCAGCGGTGCGGCGCCATCCCCAGCGAACCGCGGAATGCGCGCGAGAAATGGCCGACGGATAGGCCGCATTCCTGTGCCAGTGCGCGGATCGAGAGACCCCCATCCAGGTTTGCGTTCAATAGTTCCATCGCACGCCGCGCCTGCCAGGGCGCAAGGCGCCCGCGCCCTGTGTCGCTTGGAGGACTTAGATGCCCGTAGGTGTGCGCCACGTGCGTGGCCACCGCAAGCGTGGCGTGATCCACGAACAGCGCGCTCGAATGCTCGGGATGCAGCAGTGCCGGTCGCAGGGACAGGCCGAGGTGCCTCAGCGTCTCATCGGTAACTCCGGCACCGGGAACGTAGGCAAGCTCGCCGACGGGCGCTGACTCGGCATCCTCCTCCAGGGCCACGAAAACCGCCCGCGGTATGTAGAAGTGGATGGAGTGGAAAGGCTTGTCGATCTGCACCACCGGGTTGCGCTTGAGATCGTAGATCGTGGCCTCCCCGGCACGGAGGTCGCACTTTCGGGCCGCGCGGCCGTCCTCCCACATGACGTGGCCAGGGTAGTCGCGCAGCTGCAGACCAATCAGGTAAGCGTCCTCCCGCGCGATCTCCCGGGTGGGACCCACATGCGGATCCGTGTCGCCCACCTCGGTGACCGCAATCTGGGCCTTGCGCAGCGCGCGGCTGATGACCACCGGCGCGTGCTCCAGCCCGAACTTGCTGCCGAATGCCTTGCCGTAGCCCTCGGATGCGCCCATGACCGCCCCGAACGTCGTCAGTTAAGTACGACGATGGTAGCGCACTATCGGGATAGGGAAACGGCCTCGAATCAGGCTCCGGCCAGGAACGACTGGACTGCGGCCACCGTCTTGTGTGGCTGCTCCTCCATGAGCCAGTGGCCTGCATCCGGGATCACCACGGCCTGCACGTTGGTCGCCACGAACTTGAGCTCCTCGGCAAGACTCGTACCGTAGGACTTCTCCCCGCCGATCGCGAGCACCGGAATCGACAGCTTGCCGTGACTGAGGAATTCCTGGTTGTCGCTGGCATCGCGCGGGAACGCCACGAACTGCTCGAATGCATCGTGCATGGCGTGCGGCCTTGCATAAAGCTTCGCATAATGTGCGCGCGTTGCCGCATCGATGTGAGCCGGATCCGCCGACAGCTCGTCGTAGAAGCGGTCGAGGTAAATGCGCTCGCGGCCAGCGACCAGCCGCTCCTCATCCGGACCGTGGAAATTGAAGTGCCAGGTCTTCGGGTTACAGAGCTGGGCATCCCAGTGTCCGATCCCCGGCAACGGAGCATCCATCGCGACCCAGCGCTCGACGCGACCGGGAGCCTGCATGATCAGGGCATAGCCCACCATGTTTCCGATATCGTGCGTCACCAGTGCCACGTGCCCGACGTGCAGGGAATCGAGCACTCGCAGGATGTCCTGCGCCTGGGTCTTCTTGTCGTAACCGGAATCCGGGTGCGAAGACAAGCCCATGCCGCGCAGGTCCGGAACGATGACGGTGTGGTCATGCTCCATCGCAGTCGCAAGCGGCTGCCACATGTCCCCGCTATCCCCAAATCCGTGCAGCATCACCACTGCGGGTCCCCTGCCGCCGATGCGCACATGGATCTGCGCACCGCCGGTATCAATCCGTTCAGTCCTGAAGTCGGCCGGGAACGGTCGCACATCCGCCATCGCGCGCAGCGGCAGCCACGGCACCAGCACCAAAACCATGCAAATTCGCAACATGCCCCGCCCTTTCTTTGGTGGGTAATTTAGGACTGTGGACTCGTTCCAACCGGCGGACGCCGTTCGGCCTCGGCTGCGCGGCGCTCGCCCCACGCGAGCGCATAGTCGGCCACTTCCTCCCACCCGCCCTGCCCCAGGATGTAGTGACTGCGGCCGGGAAACTGGTGCAGGTCGGTCACCGCACTGGAACGCGCGTACAAACGATAGTTGGCCGTGACGATCGCCGGCGGTGAGATGTGGTCGAGCTCCCCTGCCACCATCAACAACGGCGCGCGTTCGGCATTTCCAAAATCCACCATCGAGGCGGCGTGCGGGTTGAAGTTGGCGAGGGCCGCCTGAAACAGCACGTGATCAGGCCCGGGCACGGCGTAGCGCTCGTATACGGCGCGCGACTCCTCGGCGGTCAGCGTATTGCAGAACGCGTAATGAAACTGCTCGGCCGTGAGCGGCACGGCTCGATGGGCATTCAGTGGATTGCTGAGCGCTGGCGCCACGACCCTGATCGTCGAGAATGGCAGTATCAACACGCCCTTCGCTGCCGCCGAGGCGATGGCAACGCCGGCAACGCCGAAGCCCCTGTCGAGCAGGATCTGCGTGATGAGGCCGCCGAAGGAATGACCGACGATCAGTGGCGGTCGATCGAGGCCCTCGATGATCTCCTCGTAGTGCTCGACGACCTCCGTGATGCCGAGCGAAGCCATGTTGCCGGGATCACGGCGCAGCGCATCCGGATCGGCATCCATGCCCGGCCATCCGCGAGCCACCACTTGATAACCGTGGGCCTGATAGCGGGGGATCCAGTGCTCCCAGCATCGCGGTGTCATCCACAGGCCGTGGATGAGTACGATCGTGTCGAAGGCACGTGGCATCTGCAGGCTCCCGTACGGCTCCCTCGCCGACGGTCCCGAAACTACGCCAGGGCTCGCCTTGTGACTTGAGCGAATCTGCTGTGCTTTTTACGAAACGCGCACCTACGTGCCAGCGGGCTATCCAGTTCCCGGCCACGACCCGTGGGCAAGCGGAACCTAGTCCGCCACGCAGGCCCGACGGTGTGCAATCAGCGGCGGGGCTATCAGGACGAGACTCGCAACGAAGGCGGCGATGCAGACCCACTCCGCGCGGGCGAGCTTCCCGTCGCCGATGAGTTCGGCGGTGAGGATCGGGCCCAGCCCCAGGCCGATCATCTGCATGGCGATCGCAAGGCTCATCATCCGGCCCTTGAGGTCCATGTCCGCAAGCGCCCCGAGGATGAAGGGCAGCACGAAGTTCCACAGCAGGTTGAATCCGCACACCGCGATCGTGTACGTCAGGAGCGGCAGGGGTCCCAGCATCAGGACGATGCAGGCCGCGCCCCCGAGGATGCCCGCGACGATTGCCGGCGTGCGCCGCCAGCGTTCCGCGAGGTACACCGCGGCCACCGCCCCGGCCACGGCGGTGACCTGGGATGCGAACAGGGCGTCGGCGACCGGCTGCTCCTTGAGTCCTGCATGGGTGCCGACCAGGAACAGGATCGCCCAGGCAATCCCCTGGGCGACGTTGTAGAAGAGCACGCTTGCGAGTGCCGTGCCGCGCATCGGCAGCGCCAGCGCGCGGGCGCGGGGCGAGACGTGCTGGCGCGTGGCCGATGACACCGGGACGTAACGCAGAGTCACGAGTCCCACCGCGGTCAGCGCCGCAAAGGCCAGGAAGATCGGCTTCAGGCCGCCGTGGGCAAACAGGTACGGCGCCGCCCAGATCCCGAGCGCCCCGTAGCTCAGGAGGGAGACCAGGTAGATCGCGACGTTGCGGTCCACGCGCCTCGTGAGCCCGACGAAGGTGAAGCTCAGGCTGATGAGCCCGCCGTGCCCGAGCCCGGCAAGCGCCCGCGCGCTCCACAGCGTCGGCGTCCCGAGCGACAGTGCCGACCACACGTTGCCGATCACGGCCAGCACGATCGCGAGTGCGGTCAGCACGCGCCAGCTGACGCGCTCCCCCACCACCGCCAGGACGATCGTGGCCGCGGCCACGCCCATCATCTCGATACCGGCGAGGTCCACGGCCCGGTCTTCGGGCAGCTGCAGGACGGTGACGAACCCCTGGATGAGGGCCGGCTGGACGATGAAGGACAGCACGCCCAGGGTCCCGAGGAAGACGAAGCTCCCGATCGCGGCGCGACAGTTCAGGTCATCGGTTTGGCTCATGCTCCGACGATAAGGCCCCCGTCCGGGGCGCAACTTGGCCCTGCCGGCCATTGCACCCGCTGAACTGGCAAGCGATGACAATAAAGATCAACATACTGACCTGAATTATCAAGCCACGGCCAGCCGCAGCTTCGTATTTTCAGCCCATAAGGATCGATCAGGGGGTCCGATCATCATGCAGCCGCCACAGGTCTCAACCGCAGCGCTGCTGGGCTGGCGCGCCGACGCCCGCCCGAGCGGCCGTGAAGTGCCAGCCAGCGCCGACGGCATGCTGCCCCTCGCGCGCTTCGTCGAGTTCACCGAGCAGGTCTCGCGCGAATCCTCGGACCTCGCCTGCGGCTGGAGCTTCGGCCTCAACTATGACCTGACCCAGCTCGGCCCCGTCGCCGGTGCCCTGCGCACGGCGCCCTCGCTCGGGCAGGCGTTCAGCCTGCTCGCCAACTACTTCACCCTGATGCAGGACGCGAGCGAGCTGACCGTGGCGCGTGAGGAAGGCGCCCTCCTCCTCTCGTACCGAATCCTCGATCCCGAGATCTGGCCGCGCCACCAGGACGCGATCTTCACGCTCGGAATCGCGGCCCAGATCGTGCGCATGGCCGCAGGGACTGCGTGCGACAAGATCCGCATCGGCGTGGAGTGCGACGACGCGGAGCGGCTCGCCGTGCTCGCCCAGCGCTCGGGGGTGCACCTGATGGGCGGCGCCCTGACCAACTGGCTGCGGATTCCGCTGCCACTCGCGGACCTGCCGATGCCAGGCTCCCGCCCGCCCTCCCCGGACACGCTGCGAACGCTCGATCGCCTGCTGGTGCAGAAGCAGCGCGCTACCAGCGTCGATGCCCGCGTGCAGGCGCTCATCTTCCGCCAGCTCGGGGACCAGCCGATCTGCCAGGAGCAGATCGCGCAGTGCCTGGGGATGTCGAGCCGCACCCTGCGGCGGCACCTCGCCCGCTCGAGAACCTCGTTCCAGAGCCTGGTGGACGAATGCCGCCTGCGCCAGGCGGCACACGAGTTCCGCGTGCGCCGCAACGTGTCGATCGCACAGACTGCATTGCGGCTGGGCTACTCGGAGCACAGCACCTTCACGCGGGCGTTTGCGCGCTGGAGCGGGATGCCCCCGCAGAGCTTCATCCGCGCACACGCGCCGGCCTGAAGGCCTGCGCCGGCCTCAACCTGCCGCGGCCCACCCGTTTGCAGGCCGCTCGAACCACACGTGCACCTGGCTGGTGCCGGTGGCGTTCTCGTAGTCGCTGAAGCGCTCGCCGCGCGCGCGGCAGCGCGTGCCCCCGAGCGCGCCCACCATCATGAGGTAGTGCCCGAAGCGCGCCTCCGGCCCGTACTTCAGGAACTCCGGCATGCTCTCAATCACCGCGGCGTGGTCGCCCGCGGCAAACCACCCCAGGCGTTCGTGGTCGGCGGCCCGCGCCTCGGGAGTTCGGATGTGCGAGGGGTCCGAGGCCTCGTGGCGCGCAAGTTCCCGCAGGGGCCAGAACCGGTGGCTCATCGAACCGCTCGCGAGCAGCACCACGCGCCGGTCCGAGCGCGCGATCGCCTCCCCGATCGCGCGGCCGATGTCCAGGAAGTCCGCGCTCTCGGCGGTCTGGCAGCAGCTGACGCTCAGCCACTCCTCCCGCCCGTCGAGGAAGTGGTGGATGTTCACCGTCGGGTAGTGGATCGGGAGGTACGGGTCGTCGATGGCGGAGGTGCGCACTCCGGCACGGGTCGCCTCCGCGGCGATCGACTGCGCCAGCTGCGGGTTGCCGCGCATGCGATAGGGGACCTGCCGCATGCCCCGCGGCAGCTCGTCGGAGGTGTAGAGCCCCTCGCGCAGCGCGTGGGCGGTGACGCAGAACTCAACCGTGGTGAACCAGTGGGTGTCGAAGACGATCACCGTGTCGGGCCTGAGGCGGTCGAGCACCTCGCGGCGCAGGCGCTGCAGGCCCGGCACCAGGCTGATCTCCTTGCCCTCGTTCAACGCCCGCCGGCCTTCGGGAGACATCATGATGGTGGGCGCGTGCGCCACCAGCCCGGCACCGATCACCTCGCCCATCGAAGCCCCACCTCGCACGCCCGCCATGCGGGCATTACCGGATCATTATGGAAGGCGCCGCCAGTGCCCCTCAATGCCGGCCGCCCACAATGGCCTCATTTGCTAAGACGTCGGGGCACCAAATGCGTGGCAATTAGGCTCACCGAAGCGTGTCCGCCCCAAAGGGACGGGTGCGCCGCGCTACAGCTTCCAGGTGCCATGGCCTATCCGTTCTCCAACTCGCGCGACGCGCACGTCGACCTGTCCTCGCAGGACGCCTTCAGCGAGGGCGCGCCCTTCGTGACCTTCGAGCGCATGCGCCGCGAGGCCCCGCTCGAGTGGTGCCCGCAGTCCGACGGCGGCCGCGGCTTCTGGTCGATCACCCGCCACGCCGACATCATGGCCCTGAACCGCGACACCGAGCTCCTGAGCTCGGCGCGCGGCATCCGCATGGAGGACCAGAGCCCGGAGGAGTACGAGGCGCGCAAGACCTTCCAGGAAACCGACCCGCCGCAGCACCGGTACTTCCGGATGCTCGTGAACAAGGCGTTCTCCAAGGCCACGATCTCCGCCTACGCGCCCCAGATCCAGGCGATGGTGCGCGACATTACCGCTCCTGCCTTCGAGCGCGGCGAGTTCGATGCGGTGGAGGCGATCGCGCGGCAGCTGCCGATGCGCATGCTGGCGCAGATCCTGGGGGTCTCCGCTGAGGACGCGGCGTGGTTGGTCACCAAGGGCGACTCGCTGATCTCGAATGCCGACCCCGACTACACCGACCACGTCATCGACAAGGTGGACACCGAGAAGTACCGCCTGCTGCCGTTCCGCTCCCCGGCGGCGCTCGACCTGTTCGACTACGCCAACGCGCTCCTGAAGCGCATGGACGCGGGCGAGACGATCGGGGTGCTGAGCGTCGTGCGCCAGGAGACGAACGACGGCCGGCGCATGTCCGATGACGAGTTCCGGAACTTCTTCTGCCTGCTGGTGGCCGCCGGCAACGACACCACGCGCTACGCGCTCGCCGCGGCCCTGCACTCGCTTGCCAACGAGCCGGCGCTGCTGCCCCAGCTCCAGGCCGGGGGCGAGGACCTCTATGACAGCGCGAGCGACGAGCTCATCCGCTGGGCCTCGCCGACCTCCCACTTCCGGCGGACCGCGACACGGGACTTCGAGCTGCACGGCAAGACGGTGCGCGCCGGGGACAAGGTGGTGCTGTGGTTCCTCTCCGGGAACCGCGATGCGGAGGCCTTCGTTGACCCCCAACGCATCGACCTCACGCGCAAGCCGAACCGCTACGTGGCCTTCGGCCAGGGCGGCCCGCACGTGTGCCTCGGCATGTGGCTCGCGCGGCTCGAGGTGAACCTCGTGCTGCAGGAACTCGCGCGGCGACTGAAGGGGATCGAGCAGACCGCGCCCCACAGCTACCTGCGCTCCAACTTCATCCACGGCATCAAGCGCCTGCCGGTGCGCGTGCACCGCAAATGACCACGCCGACTGACCGTCCCGGTCGCGTGCGGGTGCTGTTCGCCGACCAGCTGAACCTCGCCCGCGGCAAGTACCTGCCCGAGAGCGAGGCCCGCAAGGGCCACACCCGCCTGTGCGTGGGGACCTACGCGGTGACCTACAGTCGCCAGCTGGTCGCCGCCCCCGGGGGCCACCTCCTGGACGGGTTGCCCGACATGGAAGCGGTGTTCGATCCGGGCAACCTGCGACCGGGGTGGGACGAGCGCAGCCGCATCGCGCTCGCGGACCTGAGGTTCCGCGGTGAACCCTTCGCACTGTGCGGCCGCGGGGCGCTGCGCCGGGCGGTAGCCGCCTGGCGCGAGCGCGGCTACGAGCCGATGGTGGGCCTCGAGCTCGAGGCGTACGTGTTCGCGCGCGGCGCGGACGGGCGCTGGGTCCCGTACGACACGCCGGGAGCCTGCGTCTACGGCACCGGGCCCTTCAACGACCCGGCGCACCTGATCGACACGATCTGGGACACGGCGGAGCGCTGCGGGCTGCCGATCGAGTCCCTGAATGCTGAGTTCGACGCCCCGCAGTTCGAGCTGACGCTGCAGTTCCGCGACGCGCTCACCGCGGCCGATGACATCTTCCTCTTCCGGCAGATGGCCCGCGAGGTGCTCTACACCAAGGGCTACCTCTTGTCGTTCCTGCCGCGCCCGCTTGCGGGCAAGAGCGGCAGCGGCATGCACGTGAACCTGAGCCTGCGCGATGCCCAGGGCAGCAACGTGTTCGCCCCCCGGCCGCAGGGACAGCTGCCGCCCCTGATGCAGCGCTGCATCGCGGGCCTCCTGCACCACCACGAGAGCATGGCCGGGCTCCTCGCCCCGATCGTGAACAGCTATCAGCGCCTGAGGCCTGCAAGCCTCTCCGGGTACTGGGCGAACTGGGGCTTCGACCACCGCTGCGTCACCGTGCGGGTCTCGGCCGAGCAGGGCGCCGGCGCGCGCATTGAACACCGCATGGGCGACTGCGCCGCGAGCCCGTACGTCGCGATCGCCACGGTGCTGCAGGCGGCACTCCTGGGCGAAACGATGGGCTATGCCCTGCCCCCGCCGGAGGAGCGCGATGCCCTGGAGAACGTGAGCACCGAGCGCCACACGCCGCACTCGCTCTCCGAGGCACTCGATGCGCTGGAGAAGGACCGCGTGCTCACCGAGGCCGTCGGGCAGGGCCTGGTGGACAACCTGGTCGCCATCAAGCGCGCGGAGATCGCCGAGCTCGCCGACAAGGACGAGCAGGCGATCTTCGACTACTACGCCCACTACATCTAGCGAAGGAACGCGATGAGCCGCACGCTGGTCATCGACGGCATCCGCGTCCCGGGCGAGCACTACGTCGGGGGCCGGCGCGTCGACTCAGCCGCGGGGTTCGAGGTGCGCTCGCCGCTGGACTGGTCCGCGCCACTGGGCTGGGTCGCGCGCGGCGACCGCGTCACCGCCGACCTCGCCCTCAACGCCGCGACGCAGGCGTTCCCGGGCTGGGCCGCCCTGGGCCCGAAGGGGCGCGCGCCCTACCTCGAGCGCCTGGCAGCCGCGATCGATGCCCATACCGATGCGATTGCCCGGGTCGAGTGCATCGACGCGGGACTCCTGCAGGAGAGCCTGAGGCTCCGGCTCGTGCCGCGGGGTGCCCGCAACTTCCGCGCCTATGCGGAACTTGCGAGCGCCTACCAGGAGCGGCACTGGAGCTCCAACGGCACCTCCAACACCGTGATCCGCATGGGCGCGGGACCGGCGGTGATCATCACGCCATGGAACGCGCCGTTCATGCTCTCGACCTGGAAGGTCGCCCCGGCGCTCGCCGCCGGCAACACCGTGATACTGAAGCCCGCCGAATGGTCGCCCCTCTCGGCCTCGCTGCTGGCGGACCTGGCACACGAGGCCGGCTTCCCGCCCGGGGTGTTCAATGTCGTGCAGGGCATCGGCGAGGAGGTCGGCGCGGCGCTGGTCGCCGACGAGCGGGTGCGGCGGATCTCTTTCACCGGCTCCCCCGAGACGGCGCGCCACATCGGGCGTGCCGCTGCGTCCAGCATCGTGCCCTTCACTGCTGAGCTCGGTGGGAAGGGGCCGCTCCTGGTGTTCGCGGATGCAGACCTCGAGGCCGCCGCGCGCAAGGCCGCCGGTCAGTACGACGACAGCGGCCAGGTGTGCCTCGCCGGTACGCGCCTCCTGGTCGAGGAATCGGTCGCCGCCGCCTTCCTCGAGCGCTTCCACGCGTTCGCCGACCGGCAGGTCATGGGAGACAGTCGCGATCCGCGCACCACCATGGCCCCACTCATCCACCCAGAGCACCTCGCGCGCGTCGCAGGCTTCGTCGAGCGCGCCCGCGCCGGCGGCGACCGGATCGTTCGCGGCGGCCGCATCCATCGCGAGGGGGGCCTTTGGTACGAGCCGACCCTCATCGAGCCGCGCGACAATCAGGCCGAGGTGGTGCAGCGGGAGATCTTCGGCCCGGTGCTCACCTTCCAAACCTTCAGGGACGAGGCCCAGGCGATCGAGCTCGCCAACAGCACCCGCTACGGCCTGTCCGGCATCCTCTACACCGGCTCCGCCGCGCGCGCCGACCGGGTGGGCCGCGCACTACGGGCCGGGGTGGTCTGGGCCAACTGCTTCCTGATCCGCGACCTCACCGCGCCGTTCGGCGGCGTGGGCTACAGCGGGATCGGACGCGAGGGCGGGGACTACGCCCTCGACTTCCATTCCGACCTCAAGTCCCTGCAGGTCCTAGAGGGCACCGTCCGCTGACGGCCCCGCAGCTTCGGGCCCGACGTGCCGGGCCCGAGGGCCCGGCACATCCGTCCTGCGCCTAGAAGTGCTGCCGGAACTCGATGCCGATGGTGCGCGGCTGGTTGATGAAGATGCGCGGACGCCCGGGCACTTCGGCCGCGAGCGAGCGGCTGTCGCCGAGGTTCGCCACCTCGTTGCCGAGGTTCTTGCCCACGATCGCGACATCGAAGCCGTAGTGCGAGAGCCGGATCTCGCTGTTGACGAGCCGGTAGGCAGGAAGCTCGCGCGGGTCGCTGGCGTTGTTGTTTCCGCTGAAGCTGCGTCCCACGTAGGAGGCATCCGCACCGAGCCCCAGCATCCAGTCGTTGAAGAGCGGCACGGTGTAGTTCGCGGCCACCGTACCGGTCCAGTCCGGCACGTTGTACACCGGCGACCCTTCCGGCTGCGGCGAGGTGCTGCCCACCTGGGTGATCACGGCGTGCTGGTAGCCCAGGCCCACGGACACGTCCAGGCCGTGGACCGGGGCACCGTGCACCTCGATCTCCCCGCCCCGGCTCTCGGCGGCGCCGGCGTTGGCGATGAACTGGAAGCCGCAGCTCAGGAGCACGGCCTGCTGGATGTTGCTCCAGCGGATGTCGAAGCCGGCCGCGTTCACGGTCAGGCGATGATCGAACCAGGAGTTCTTGGTGCCGATCTCGTAGTTCCACAGCGAGTCGGACTTGTAGCTGCGGGTCTCGGAGAGGTTGACGCCGGGGTCGACCTGCGCCAGCGCCGCCACGCAGTCGGTCCCGGTGCCCGGGGTGCCGGGCGGCACGATCGGCACCTCGCCGCCGGGACGGAACCCGCGCGAGGCAAGCGCGTACACCATGTTGTCGGGCGTGACCTTGTAGTCGGCCTCGAACTTCGGGTTCACGCCCTTCTCCGTGACTTCGGCTTCCGGGCTGTAGACCGGGCCGCCGCCGACGGCAAGTCCCGCCTCGTAGCCGCTCGACTGGATCTTCACCTGGTAGCCGCGCAGGCCGGCGGTCACCTTCCACTTCTCGTTGAAGGCCCAGGAGAGCTCCCCGTAGAGCGCCGGCTCCTTGATGCTGGTGTAGAAGTCCTGCGCGAACACCAGGTTCGCGATCCCGAAGCCGTTGTTGGGCTGGCCGCCGTTGGTGATGTCGTCCAGGCCCGTGGCTGTGGCCGGCGGGTAGTAGGCCGAGTACGGCAGCTGCCCGTGCAGGGTGGAGAAGTAGGCACCGGCCACGAACTGCAGTGGGCCGTCGAGGCTCGAGACCAGACGGATCTCCTGCATCAGCTCCTGGTAGTGCTTGACCTCCGAGATGGGCGCGAAGCCCGGCGTCACGTAGGGCGGCGTCGTGCCCGGCCCGCCGATGATCGCCGCCCAGACGAAGTCGGACTCGTCCTCGGTCTCGTTCACCTTGCGCCCGAAGTAGCCGGTCGAGGAGATGAGCTCGCCGAAGGGCAGCGCCCACTTGAGGCCGAGGCTCGTCAGGTACCAGGAGTCATAGCCGCCCTCGGGGATGTTGAACAGGCGCGCCTGCGTGAAGTTGTCCGACAGGAATGGCGTCGGCAGCGTGTAGGGACCGGAGGGCACCGGGTAGCCATAGCCGTTGCCCGGGGTCGAGAGCACATCCGCGAGCGGGAAGCCGTTGTAGTTGGCGCGCTGGTACATGAACCGCGGCGTGATCGTGAGCCCGTCTGAGGGCTTCACGGTGAAGGCGAGCGCGAAGCCCTCGGTGCGGATCGCCGCGATGTTGTTCACCGTGGTGACCCCGGTGGTCGACAGCGGCGTGCAGCTCACCCCGGCCGTGGCCGGGTCGGTGCAGTAGCTGCGGTGGAAGTAGCCCGCCTCATCGTCGAGGAAGGCCGAGAGGCGCACCGCGGCGATGCCGCTCACGATCGGGATGTTGATCACCCCGTCGGCGGTGTAGTTGGCGCGGTCGGTGCGCGAGGTCGAGGACACCCCGGCGTGCACCTCGCCGCCGACGTCGGTGAGCTCGGGGGTCTTGGTGATCAGGCGCACCGTGCCGCCCATGGAGCGTGCGCCGTACAGGGTGCCCTGCGGCCCGCGCAGCACCTCGATGTGGTCGATGTCGAGCACGCGCGGGTCGATGGAATCCGGCAGCGGGGTGTCATCGATGTAGAAGCTCGTGACGTTCGGACCGGATATGCCGCGGATCGCCACGGTGCGCGCAGTCCCCATGCCGTCGCCGGTCGGGGCGAACCCCAGGTTCGGGACCTTGGTGGCGTAGTCGAAGAAGCTGTTGATCGACTTCTGCTCGAGCGCCTGGGAGCTGAAGGTGGTCATCGACAGCGGCACCGACTGCTCGCTCTCGCTGCGCTTCTCGGCCGTCACGACCACTTCCTGGAGCGCATCCGCGGCCTGCGCCTCGGCAGCACGGACCGCGGCCGGCAGGGTGAACGCGCCGCAGGCGGCGCCGGCCAGACACGCAAGACGCACCACGCCCGAGATCCGGGTGGCGATGGAGACAGACGCTGCCGATTGCATAGGACTTGAGCCTCTTTGTCGTGACCGGATCAAGCGGTCCGGCGACCGCCCGGCGTTATGTGCGCCGGGACTCCCCTTAGAGAACGTTCATGCGAGGTTGCGGCGCGCGAGCGTGCGCCCGGCGCGCCAGGACGCGCCGACCTCGTGCCAGTAGGCGGCGATCTTTTCCCTCGGTGCGATGGCCAGCAGCTCCTCGACCGGCGAGTCGTAGAGCGTGAGCTCGAACTCCCCGCGGAAGCAGCGCCCGAGGGTGACGTCGAAGCTCGACATCGTGACCACCTCGTTGAGGCTGTCGGTGCCGTCGGTCTCGATGGCCGGCAGCCAGCGGTTGTGCGCCATCGGCAGCGCGTTGACGAAGCCGGGGCGCTCGCAGGGATCACCCAGGGTGAGCACGCCCTCGGCGAGGCGCCGGTCGAAGGCGGCGAGCGACACCCCGAAGCGCTGCCCGGGCGCAAGGTGCGGGCCGCCCCGGCCGACGTAGGCGGGACGTGACATGTGGATCGAGCCGAGCTTCTTCGGGTACCCCTGGTGCTGCCCACGCAGCATCGCGAATTCCTTGTCGACCCAGATGTAGATGCAGCGCGAGTACGGCTGCCCCTGGAAGAGGCAGCGCACCACGAAGAACATCTCCTTGTACTGGCCGCGCACCGGGTCGGTGATCTCGCCCCCGGTATCCGAGCAGCTCTGCCAGTCCGCCCAGATCGCCGCGACCGCACCCGGATCCTCCCGGGCGGGCTCGAATCCCTCCGGCAGCAGCGCGGCGATGACGGCGGGGTCGGTGCGGTACTCGAAGGTGATCAGCTCCCCGGAGTAATGCCAGGGGACCGGCGGCACGATCGAGGCTTTCCCGGAGGGCGTCCGGGGATAGAAAAGACCCTTCATGCCTTCAGTTTATAGCCGAGGCCCCGGGCCCCTCCCTTGGCAGGAGCGGCCAATCCGGAGCACTGTCCGGGAGTGCCAAGCACCGGCAGGGCATCACGCCCCACCCTGCTGCCGGGGTGCGGGCCGCTGCCCGCGCGACTTCCGCCATCCACAGGGCCGCCATCGCCATGAGCACCGAATACCGCCGCATCCTCCTCGAGGGCTACCCGATCCTCGCCGTGCGGGAGGGGGACGAACTGCGCACGCGCGACGGTCGCAGCATCGGGGTGCGCGAGGCGCAGCACCTGCCGCCCTGCCGCCCGAGCAAGATCATCTGCGTGCACCTGAACTACTCGAGCCGGGTGCGGGAGTTCATGACGCGCCTGCCGCCGGCGCCGACCTACTTCCACAAGCCGGTGTCGGCCCTGAACGCCCACGGCGGGGCGATCGTGCGCCCGCCGCGCTGCCAGTACCTCAACTACGAGGGCGAGATCGCCATCGTCATCGGCCGGACCTGCCGCAACGTCGCCCCGGCGGAGGCCGGCGCCTATATTGCCGGCTACAGCATCGCCAACGACTACGGGCTGCACGACTTCCGCGATACCGACGCCGGCTCGATGCTGCGCGTGAAGGGCGCGGACACACTCTGCCCCATCGGCCCCGGGCTAACCGAGGGATGGGACTTCCGCGACAAGGTGCTGCGCACCTACGTCAACGGCGTGCTGCGCCAGGAGGGCAGCACCGCGGAGATGGAGTGGGACATGCACTACCTGGTCGCCGACATCGCCCGCACCATCACCCTCGAGCCGGGCGACGTGCTCCTGTCGGGAACCCCGGCGGGCAGCCGCCCGGTGGTGCCCGGTGACCTGGTAGAGGTGGAAGTCGAGGGGCTGGGGCGCCTTGCGAACCGCATCGTCGAGGGCGGGATCCCCATCCGCGACGACTGCGGCGCACAGCCCTCCGCCTCCGAGGAAGTCCTCTCGACCGCGATGGGCGGAGACTGGGAGCACCGCGGCAAGCGCGCGCCGCGCGGCCCGGGCGCCCAGCACTACGAATCGACGGTGAAGTAAGCCTTACGATGCCAGGCGCCGCGCCCCGCATCGCCGTGCAGCTGATCGAGCCGCTGTTCGAGTGGATGGCGGCGAACGGCCTGAGCGCGGAAGCCGAGCTGAAAGCCCGCGGCGTCGCCCTTCCCCGCACCGAGGGACCGGGGGCCATGATCCCGCTGGCCGCGTACGTGGACATGTTCGAGCAGGCCGCCCGCTCCGGGAGCGAGACCCACCTCGGGCTCAGGCTCGGGCACTTCGACGAGCCCGGCAACCTCGGGGCCCTGGGCTACCTGTTCATGAGCGGGGCATCGCTGCTGGATGCCTACGAGGGCTTCTGCGCGCACCTGGATGCGCTGCAGGACGACACGACCATCCGCCTGCAGCTCGATGGCAACGCCGTCACGTTCCAGTACCGCATCAACGACGAGGACATCGGCAGGCGCCGGCAGGACTCCGAGTATTCGGTGGCCGCCATGCACAACCTCACCCGGCTGTACTCCGACGGACACGTGGGGCCGCGCCTGGTGTGCTTCGAGCACCGCCAGGCGGGCCGCTACGCGGCCTACCGCGACTGCTTTGGGTGCGACGTGTACTTCGACCAGCCCTTCAACGCGCTCGTCTACCGGCGCGAGGGCTTCAACGTGCGCAGCCGGCGGCGTACGCAGCTCCTGAACCCGATCCTCACCTCGCACCTGGACGCGCTCTCGGCCCGCCGCGCAACGCCGCGCAGCTTCCGCGGCCGGGTCATGGAGCTGATCGACCTGCACCTGGCGGATGCGACCTGCTCCCAGGCGCAGATCGCCGGCGAGCTGGGCGTTTCGATCTCGACCCTCATCCGGCGCCTGCATGCGGAAGAAGCCAACTTCCGCGAGCTGCTCGCCGAGCGCCGCCTGCACCGCGCGGAGCGGCTGCTCCTGGAGGAGGACGCGCCGGTGGCTTCCGTGGCGCTCGCGGTCGGTTACGCGGAGACCGCGAGTTTCTCGCGCGCCTTCCGGCGCCGGAAGAAGCTGAGTCCCGCGGCCTTCCGCCGGGCGCAGCGCCGCAAGCGGTAGGCCAGCCCCGCGGGAGTGCCGCTATGGCGCCGTGCGCGCCAGAGCAGCAGGGGCGGAATTATTCCAGGCGGCCTCGAGTGCCGGGCGCAGGACGGCCACGGTTGCGGCACGCAACTTCACGTTGGTCGCCCCCTTGAGACCCCACCCGCCCTTCACGGGCCTGAACACGGCCGGGTGGGCGCGCACCAGCGCCCGCTGCTGCGCGGGCGTCAGTTTGACCATGCCCCACGCCGCATCCGGATAACCGAGCGTGGCAAACACCTTCTTGCGAACGCGGAAGTCTGGGTGCCCGACGTGCTCGGACTCTTTTGCCTCCGGAAGGTCCAGCGCGAGCTTACGGAATGTTGCGGGCGTCATCGTCGAACTCCTGCCATGACGGTCGTTCAGCGGATCAGGCTGTCCAGGGTATCCCTACCGAGATGTTCGGCGACGAAATCCGCGAGCCCCTCGAACGTCTCCTCGAGCGTCGGGACCGCGTGCCCGAACAGCGCGCGCAGAACGCCGGCATTCTCAAACAGGCCGTGCGCATAGAGGGCAAGCACGGGGCCGCTCTGCCAGCCGAGCCCGTCGGCGAGGACTTCCGTGGCATCCGCCGCCCCGGCAGGATCGCGGTGTGTGCGCCCGTGGCGGATCTCGTATCCCTCGAAGTCCACCCCCGAGAGCGCCGACCAGTAGCCCGAGAGGCCCTGAAAGGCGTAGCGACCCCGCCGGTAGCGCTTCTGCGACTCGTACTCGGTGAGGAGCGGCAGGAGCCCGAGCCCCTGCCCTTCGCCCTCGACGCCGTCCGGGTCGCGCAGCGCCCCGCCGAGCATCTGCAGCCCGCCGCACACGGCGAGCAGCGGCCGCCCGGCGGCGACGTGCGAGCGCAGCGCGGGTTCCAGTCCCTGGGCGCGCAGCCACGCGAGGTCCGCGGGCACGTGCTTGGATCCGGGCAGGATGACGAGGTCGCACGCGGAGAGCCCGGCGGCGGTGCGCACCCACGCGAGCGCCACGCCCGGCATGCGCCTGAGCGGTGCAAACTCGTCCAGGTTGCTGATGCGCGGGTAGGCAACGACGCCGATGCGCAATCCCGCACCGGTGCTGCCGTCCTCGAACACGCCATCTTCCTCGGGCAGCCCATGCTCACGCCACATCGGCAGCACGCCGAGCACCGGTACGCCGGTCAGCTCGCGCAGGCGCTCGGGGGCCGGGGCAAGCAGGCCCGCATCGCCCCGGAACTTGTTCAGCACAAAACCGTGGATCAGCCGCCGCTGGGCCTCGCTCACCAGGAGCCAGGTGCCGTACAGGTGCGCAAAGGCGCCGCCGCGATCGATGTCGCACACGAGCAGCGTCCGAGCCCCGGCCACCTCGGCCAGGCGCAGGTTCACGATATCGCTGTCCATGAGATTGATCTCGGCCGGCGAGCCGGCGCCCTCCAGGATCACGAGGTCGTTCTCCTGCCGCAGCTGATCGAGGCAGTCCTGCACCAGCGGCCACAGCGCGCGGGCACGCTCGCGCCATGCGAGCCGGCCGAATGCCTGGTGGCGCTGGCCGAGCACGACGACCTGGCTTGCGGTATCGCTCTCGGGCTTGAGCAGGACCGGGTTCATCCGCACCTCGGGGACCGCGCGGGCCGCGAGGGCCTGCAGGTACTGGGCGCTGCCCATCTCCCCGCCCTCGACCACCCGGGCGTTGTTGCTCATGTTCTGGGCCTTGAACGGCGCGACCTTGAGTCCGGCCCGGGCGTAGTAGCGCGCGAGCGCAGTAGTCAGGAGACTCTTGCCCGCCCCGCTGGTCGTGCCCGCGACCATGAGCGTGCGCGCCGGGCGCGTGCCGGGACTCACCATCGCGACTGCGCGATCAGGGCACCGAGTGCGACCAGCGCGGCGAGGGTCGCGGCCCGCGAGCCCAGCGCGAGTCCTGCGGCGAACCGGCCCGCATCGACGGCACCGCCGCCGGCATTCAGGGCATACACGCCGGGCTTGGTCAGCCGGACGCCGAGGAGCAGCGCCATCGCCCCCATCGGCCAGCCGCCGTTCGGCGAGGGCGTGACGCGGGCGACGGACGCGAGGCCCCTCGGGATACGCAGCGCCGCGAGGGCCATGAAGAGCGCGGACAGTCGTGCGGGCAGGTAGGACAGGACATCGTCGGCGCGCGCCGCCCACTTTCCGGCCCACTCCCAGGTTCCCCGGTAACCCCACAGCGCATCGGCGGTGTTGGCGAAGCGATAAAGCGCCGCCGCGGGCAGCCCGCCGAGAACGAACCAGAACAGGGGCGCGACGAAGGAGTCGTTGAAGTTCTCGGCCAGGCTCTCGAGCGCGCTCTCGCGCACCTCGGTTGCCGTGAGCGCGCGCGTGTCGCGGCTCACCAGGCGCGACAGCTGGACGCGGGCTGCCTCGATCCCCGCTTCCTCCAGCATCTCACCCACGCGGCTCACCTCCAAGACCAGCATGTGCCACGCGAACAGGGGCTTGAGTGCAAGCGCCAGCACGAGGACCACGAGCCCGACACCCCCGCTTGCGCGCTGCCCTAGCTGCTGCGCGCCTGCGCCCACCAGGAGCGCGCACCCGGTCACGGCCAGGGCGCCCAGCCACCAGGCGGCCACGCCGCGCATGAACGCCGCTGCCGGGGTGCGCCCGGGCCAGGGTGCGCCGAGCGCGCCGAGCCCCCTGCCCATCCACACCACCGGGTGCAGCAGCGCCGGCGGTTCTCCGTGGCGATCCAGCAGGAGCGCGACGGCAAGCGCGAGCGCAGGGACCGGCAGCGCGTACACGGAAGCCACCTAGGACCGAAGGTCGCGCCCGGGCCCGGACGGATGCGGACGCCACAGGGGCATGCCATCGACCTCGACGACCGAGATGGGCGTGCCGAACGCGCGCGACAACCAGTCCCCCGCCAGCGTCGCGGCGCGGCTGCCGTGCCCGACGAGACCCTCTTCGCCCATCACCACGAGCTCATCGGCCATCAGCGCGAGGGACAGGTCGTGGATGACCGCGATGATCGTCGCGCCGCAGCCGTGGGCCTGCGACCTGAGCGTGCGCAGGACGTCGAGCTGGTGTGGCGGATCCAGGTGCGAGGTGGGTTCGTCCAGCAGCAGCACCGAGGCGCCGACCGCGAGCACGCGCGCAAGGCTCACGCGCTGGCGCTCGCCGCCGGACAGGCGCGCCACCCGTCGCGCCGCGAGGTGCAGCGCCCCGGTGGCTTCCAGCGCCCGCGCCACCGCAGCCTCGTCCTTGCCGTCGTGCTGGTTGAGCCAACCGGTGCGCGCGAAGCGCCCGAGCGACACCATATCGCGTGCGGTGAGGTCGGTGACCTCGGCGGTCTGTGCGAGCCAGGCGAGCTGGCGCGCTCGCTCGCGCGGCTCCAGTTGTTGCAGCGTATGGCCGCCCAGCCAGACGGCCCCGGCGTTGGGGGCCATCAGGCCCGCGAGCACCCGCAGCAGTGTCGACTTGCCGCAGCCGTTGGGGCCGACGACCGCCGTCACGCGGCCGCGCGCGAACCTGAGGCTGAGATCCTTGAGAACCTTGCGCCGGCCATAGCCGGCGCTGAGTTCGCGGCACTCGAGGACCGAATCCGCTCCCGTGCCGGAGTCACTCATGCTGCGCCCTGCGCCACAGGAGGAGCACCAGGTAGGCGCCCCCGAGACAGGCCGTGACGATGCCCACGGGAAGTTCCGCCGGTCGCAGCAGTGCGCGGCTGAGGAGGTCCGCGGCCTCCAGCAGCGCGCCGCCGCACAGGCTCGCCGCCAGCATCAGCTGGCGCTGGTTCACCGCGACGGACTCGCGCACCAGGTGCGGGGCGACGAGGCCCACGAAGCCGACGGTGCCGAGCTGGCTGACGGAGGCTGCGGTGGCCAGCGACAGGATGCCGAGCAGGACCAGGCGCAGGCGCGCCACCGGGACGCCCAGCGACTGCGCGGTGTCCTCACCCAGGGTGAGTGCGTCGAGTCCACGCGCGAGGAGCACGGCCGGGATCACGCACACGAGCAGTCCCGTCGCCAGCAATGCCGTCGAATGCCAGCCCACGAGCGCGGTGCTGCCCATGAGAAAGGACTGCATGGCGCGCCAGGTGTCCGGCGAGCGCATCAGGAGGAGCGAGGTGATGGCATTCAGGAGGAACCCCACCACGACCCCGGAGAGGAGGAGGCTCTGGGTCCTGAGTGCGCCGCGCGACAGGGCGAGCGTGAGCGTGATCCCGAGGCACGCCCCGAGGAAGGCCGCCCCCGTGAGCCCCAGCTGCCCGAGGATCGCCACCCCGGTAAGCGAGCTGTCGGCGATGAGGAGGCTGACGGTGACCCCGAGGGCCGCACCGGACGCGCTGCCCAGGAGGTAAGGCTCGGCGAGCGCGTTGCGGAACACGCCCTGCGCGAGCGCGCCACCGAGCCCCAGGAGCGCGCCGGCGCACCAGGCGCCGAGCGCGCGCGGCAGGCGGATCTCCCACAGCACCGTGTCCGAGAGGGACTGCGGGTGCGCGAGCCACGCGAGCGAGGTGCGCAGCGAGGACGTGCCGATGAGGAGACTCAGGAGCGTGAGCAGGACGCCGATCAGGAGGTAGCCGGCGACCCAGAGCTTCAGGCGCACCGCCCCGGCCTGCGGCAGTATCGGCACGGATGCGGCAACAGCGGGGCTCGCGCTCACGGGGCGACGCGCTCCAGGCAGGCGGCCAGGGCGGCGAGTCCCTCGGCGACGCGCGGGCCGGGCCGTACGATGGTGTCGCGCACGTCGGGAGGAAAACTGCACACGCGCTGCTCGCGCACCGCGCGGATGGCGTCCCAGCCGGGCCGCTGCGCAAGGCGCGTGACTTCCGCGGGCGCGATGAAGATCACCTGCGGGTCCCTGCGCACGACGTACTCGGGGTTGATCTTCGGGTAGGGACCGAGGTCGGGCGCGATGATGTTGCGCGCCCCGAGGCGCTCGAGCAGCTCGCCGATGTAGGAGGCGGGGCCGGCCGCATAGGGGCCCGCGTCGACCTCGTAATACACCCAGGGTGCACGGCCGGCCAGGCGCGCGCGCGTCGCCGCGCTGATCCGCGCGACCTCCGCATCGATCTGCTGACCGAGTTCGCGCGCGGCCTCACTCCTGCCCAGGAGGGCCCCTACGACGGCGAGCGTGCGGGCAATGTCGGCGTAGCCCTTGGTCTCGAGCTCGATTGCCGGGATGCCCAGGCTCCGCAGCCGCTCGGCGACGCGCGGGACGTGCCCGAGCAGGACCACCTGCGGATGCACGGCGACCACCTGCTCGATCTCGATGTCCTCGAGCCCGCCCGCCTTCGGCAGCGCCCGCACTTCCGTCGGCCAGTTGGAGTAGCGGTCGGTCGCCACCAGCGCGCCGCAGGCGTTCAGCGCGCACACGTCCTCGGTGAGGGAAGGCAGGAGCGTCACGATGCGCGTGGGCGGTGCGGGCAACCGCACCTCGTGGCCTGCGGGGTCGCGGGCCACCACGGGAGCCGCGAGGACAACGACGCTCCCGGCGATCGCGCTCGCAGCGAGGCCGATCAGCAGTCCTCCAGTTCGGGTCCGCACCGGGTCAGGCTCCCTTGAGCTTCAGGGGCAGCCCCGCCATCAGGGTCACTACCTGGTCGCTCTGCGCGGCGAGCGCCTGGTGCAGCTCCCCGGCCTCATCCATGAAGCGGCGCGCCAGGGCATTGGCGGGAACGATGCCGAGGCCTACCTCGTTGCTGACCGCGATGACATCGCCCCTGAGCGTCGGCCACGCGGCCAGCAGCCGGGCGCGCTCGCGCGCGAGCCGCTCCGGCTCGGGGTCACACAGGAGGTTGGTCAGCCACAGCGTCAGGCACTCGATGAGCACGAGGCCCCCGGCGGCATCACAGTGTTCCAGGGCCCCGGCGAGGTCGAGGGGTTCCTCCACCACCGCCCACGCGGCGGGGCGCCGCGCACGGTGCAGCGCGATGCGCCGCTCCATCTCAGCATCGCCTGCGGTCCCGGTGGCAAGCACGGTCACCGGACCGCGGTGGTTCCCGGCCAGCCCTTCCGCATAGCGGCTCTTCCCCGAGCGCACCCCGCCGAGCACCAGCATCCTCACGCCGCACCTCGTTCAGCGAAGGTCATCGCGGTTCATGAGGTGTACAGAGCCAAAGCCCACCTCGGCCAGGAGCGCCGACTGAATTCCCGCCTTCAGCGCGCGGGCGATGCGGATGATCCCCCCATGCGTGATGAGGATGACCTCCGGCACCGGCGCCATCCGCTCGAGCAACCCCCTGAGGCGCTGTGCCCCCATGCGGGCGCTCTCCCCACCGCCCGGACGGTAGTCCCAGAGGTCCGACATCCACGCCTGGACCTCGGCGCCGGGGACCTGGTCCCAGGTGCGACCCTCCCACTGCCCGAAGTTCAGCTCGATGAGGTCCGGGGCGACGGTCACCTCGCGCCCGCCGGCAAGCGCGTGCGCAAGGTCGCGGCAGCGCGAGAGCGGGCTGGAGAAGATCGGCGCGCCCTCGAGCGCCGTCGACGGGATGGCGGCGCGGATGCTGCGCAGCGCCTCCTGACGGGAGTCCTCGGCCACTTCCACCTCTGCACTGCCGTAGCACAGCGTGGGGGGCGCGAGCGTCTTCGGGTGGCGGACCAGGTAGAGCTTCATGGCAGGCTCGCGGGAGCGATCCCATGCGGCCCGGTAAGGGCTGCGACCACGAGCAGCAGCGTAAGCTCGCTGATCTGCTGGGTGGCACCCAGGCAGTCGCCGGTGTAACCGCCGATGCGATGTCGGAAGTACGCACCGAGGGTGGCGGCTGCGAGCAGGGATCCGGCGCCCGCGATCGCGAACACCACCGCCGCCTGCGCGAGCGGCCCCCATCCGGACGCTGCCAGCGCCAGCGGCACGGTCGCCGCGACGAGGCCTGCCAGGAGCCAGCCCGGAAAGTGAAGGGCGTGCGCGAACGGATGGGACTTCCCGTCCCCCTCGGTGCGCGCATAGGGCAGCGCCCAGATGAGCGCGATAGCCGCCCAGCGGCTCACGGCGTGGCTCACGACGAGAGTCATCGGTATCCAGCCGACCGGCAGGCCCGCGAGCACGCTCCACTTGAGACCCAGGACGATAACGAGGCCCAGGGCGCCGAACGCCCCGATGCGGGAGTCCTGCATGATCGCGAGCGTGCGCTCGCGGCTGCGGCCGCCGCCGAAGCCGTCGCAGGCATCGGCCAGCCCGTCCTCGTGAAAGCCCCCCGTCAGGAGGAGCGATGCGCCCATCATGAGGCCCACGGCGACCGGAGCCGGGAATACGGTGGCCGCGAGCGCCCACACCAGCGCGTTCGCGAGCCCGACGCCTGCGCCGATGAGCGGAAAGTAGCGCAGCGAGGCAGCCAGCCACCCCGGCTCGAAGTCGGCCCGCGACGGGACGGGCACGCGCGTCAGGAACTGCAGCGCCACCAGCGCCAGCGTCGCCTGGCGGGGCAGTGCCACGGCCTCAGCCGTCCTTCTGGCTGACGCCGGCACCTTCGAAGGTCGCCATCTGCCGGAACAATGCGAGCGAGGCGCGCACTACGCTGACCGACACGGCGGCGCCCGAGCCTTCGCCCAGTCGCATGCCCACATCGAGGAGGGGCGTGACGCCCAGGTGCTCCAGGAGTGCCCGGTGGGCGAGCTCGGCCGAGCAGTGGCCGAAGACGCAGTAGTCGAGGGCTGCGGGTACCAGGCGCGTCGCGAGCGCGGCGGCCACCGTGACCGTGAAGCCGTCGATGAGGATCACCATGCGCCGCGCGGCCGCCGCCAGGATTGCGCCGGTCAGCATCGCGATCTCGAACCCGCCGAACTCCGACAGCAGGGTGAGCGGGTCCTGGATCTCGGTGCGTCGCGCCGCGATCTCCAGGATCGCGCGCTTGCGCTCGAGGCCGGCATCGTCCAGCCCGGTGCCGCGCCCGACGCAGGCCGACAGCGGGAAGTGCGTGAGCCGGTGCGTGAGGAGCGCGGACGCCGCGGTGTTGCCGATGCCCATCTCACCCAGCACGACGGTATTGGAGCCCTGCCCCACGCGCTCGAGCACCGCCGCGCCGCGCCGCAGCGCCTCGTGGCACTCCGCCATCGACATCGCAGGTTCCCGCACGAAGTCGTGCGTGCCGCGGCGCATCTTGGCATCGATCAGCTGCGGGTGCGTGCCGCAGTCGGCATCCACGCCGGCATCCACGATCCACAGCGTCATGCCCTCCACGCGCGCGAGCACGCTGATCGCCGCACCGCCGGCGAGGAAGTTCTGCACCATCTGGCCGGTTACCGCGCGCGGGTAGGCACTCACCCCGCGATCGGCGATGCCGTGGTCGGCGGCGAACACGATGGCCACGGGAGCTACGAGCTCGGGCTCGAGGGAATGCTGGATCGCGCAGACCTGCGCGGCGAGCGGCTCCAGGCGCCCGAGCGCGCCCAGGGGCTTGGTGAGTATGGTCAGCCGGCGCTCGGCACGGGCGCGCATCGCGCGGTCGACCGGCTTCACGGCCGGCAGCGGGAATTTCGCGGACCCCGCGGATGCGACCTCGGCGGCAGCCATCACCGGTGTGCCCCTGCCCGCTGAAGGCTGCCCTGATCTGCGCCCATCCGCACGCGCCGCGCCCGGCATTGCATGTCCATACCTGTCGATCCTCGAAGTCCGACGTCGAGGCCCGGTAGATGCGGCAGGAAAGACCACGGGGAAAACGTCGCCGCAGGCGCAGCGCGCTTCGCACCCCGCCGCCCACCGCAGCCCGTGCCGAAAAAGCCCAAGGTTCCAGGTCGGTCTACGGGCTCGTGAGCGGAATCTCCGGCCAGGTCGCCTTCCCGCACCGCTCGTTTGCCGGTGCAGTGGCTGCAAGGACCTGGCTTGACTCACCTACCGTTGCGGGGGCAGCGCCGGAATCGGCCCTCTCTCGGAGCCTGGCCGGACTTCCCGTTTCATCCCCGGGGCGCGTTCGCGAACCGCCGCGGGGACACCTGATACCTTGCGAAAAGTCTGACGCTGAAAGTGGCCATCGTCAAATGAAAGCCCGGCCGCCTCAGCGGCGCGGCCCGGTTTCGTGCAATGATCGGGGCCCGCGTCGTGCCGTGGCAGCGCACCATTTGCAGCGATGAACGAGTTCACCGCCCAGGACATCGAGGCCGTCTACCGCGTCATCGCCGCGCGGCGCGACATGCGGCACTTCCTCTGCGAGCCCCTGGACGAGCCCCTCCTCGCGCGCCTGCTGGCGGCGGCGCACCTCGCCCCGAGCGTCGGCTTCATGCAGCCGTGGCGCTTCATCCGGATCCGCGATGCCGCGCTGCGCGGGGCGATCCATGCGCTCGTCGAGAGCGAGCGCCAGGCCACCGCGCGGGCCCTGGGCGAGCGCGAGGACGAGTTCATGCGCCTCAAGGTGGAGGGCGTGCGCGAGTGCGGCGAGCTGCTCGTCGCGGCCCTGATGGACGGCCGCGAGCGGTTCGTGTTCGGGCGCCGCACGATGCCGGAGATGGACCTCGCCTCCGTGGCCTGCGCCATCCAGAACCTCTGGCTTGCCTCGCGCGCGGAAGGCATCGGCATGGGCTGGGTATCGCTCTTCGACCCGGAACGGCTGCGCACGCTCCTGCGCATGCCCGAGGGCAGCCGGCCCGTGGCGGTGCTGTGCCTGGGTCGCGTGCCGGGCTTCTATCCCCGGCCGATGCTCGAGGAGCAGCACTGGGCGCAACGCTGCGAGCTCAAGGACCTGGTGATGACCGACTACTGGTCGGATGCGCCTGCCCCGCCCTCCGGGTTGCCGCGCGCTGCGCCGGCGCCCGCCGCCACGCCGGCCCCCTAACTCCACGGCTCCTCCCGCAGTGGGATCGCGGCGATTTGACTCGCGCGCGGCTCTTTGGCACCGTGCGCGCACACGACTAGTTCCCCGTCGAGGGGATTAAAACGGGAACTCGGATGCAAAGTCCGGGCTGCCCCCGCAACTGTGAGCGGAGTGTCGAGCGTCGATAGACCACTGGGCGTGCCAGCCCGGGAAGGTGACGCGCGATGGCCAAGCCGCAAGCCAGGAGACCTGCTCGTCGTGGTCGCCCAATCGACAGCCGGGGTGTGCTGCACGAGCGGAACTACCGAGTGGCGACGCCAGACCCGCCGTGGGGGCTGGAAGTCGCGCCGGCATTCTGAGAAAGCCGCCCGCGTCCTTCCGACTCCCGCGACGGGACCGAAATGGTCCGTCCGCTTGGGAGTCCGTCTCATGTCACTGCGTCCCATCGCCGTCCTCGTCGCCGGCACCGCCTTCCTCACCACCGATTGCGCCCTCGCCCAGGAGGCGAGCGACGCCTCCAGCGACTCCTCGACCGATGAAGTGGTCGTAGTCGCCACGCGTACGCCGGAGCCGCTGTCCAAGGTCGGCAACACCGTCACGGTCCTGGATGCGCAGGACATCCAGCAGAGTCAGGCGATCGTCGCCTCGGACCTGCTCGCCCAGACCCCGGGCCTGTCCATCGCCCGCACCGGCGGGGTCGGGCAGCCGACGTCGGTCTTCATCCGCGGCGCCGAGAGCGACCAGACGATGGTCGTGATCGACGGCGTGCCGGTCACGGACCCCTCGCTCCCCGGCGGCGGCTTCGACTTCGAGAACCTCCTGATCGGGGATTTCTCGCGCATCGAGATCCTGCGCGGCTCGCACTCCACGCTCTACGGCAGCCAGGCAATGGGCGGGGTGATCAACATCACGACCGCCGAGCCCACCGAGCCGCTCACCGGCGGTGCGAGCCTCGAGGGCGGCTCCCATGCCACCGGCTACGGGACGGCGAACCTCGGCGGCCGCTCGGACGGACTCATGTGGCGCGTGGCTGCGGACTGGTACGGCACCAGCGGGATCCCGAGCTTTGACGGTGGCCACCGCGACTGCGCGAGCCAGATCGGCGGGGCCTCGGGCCAGCTGCGCTACGACTTATCGCCCGAAGTGCAGCTCGACCTGCGGGCCTGGTACACGCAGGCGCGCACCGCCTTCGACGGCTACGACACCCCGAGCTTCACCTTCGGGGACGACCACGAGTACGGTAAGACGCAGCAGCTGGTGAGCTATGCGGGACTCACCTTCACGAGCCCGGACCGCACGTTCACCAACCGCATCGCCGCCCAGTACACCGATTCCCGGACGCGCAACTACGACCCCGATGCGCCGGGCAACTACGGCAGCCCGAGCACCGAGACGTTCTACGGCTTCGGCCGCAACGTACGCGGCGAGTACCAGGGGACCTGGCAGTTCACGCCCGCCGGCCAGCTGGTCTTCGGCGCCCAGCACGAGCATTCGAGCATCGAGACCGATACCCCGGCCTACGACGTGACCCCGGCCCCCTTAAGCAAGTCGGTCAACATCGACAGCGGCTACCTGCAGGCGCAGTACGAGGTCGCAAGCGGCCTCACCCTCACCGGCGGGGGCCGCTACGACAGGCATGACGTGTACGGCGGGCACGGCACCGGGCAGGCCGCCGCCGCGTGGGTGCTCCCGAACCAGGACACGATCCTGCGCGCGAGCTTCGGGCAGGGCTTCAAGGCGCCCTCGCTCTACCAGCTCTACAGCAACTACGGCAACCAGGCGCTGCGCCCCGAGGCCTCCAACAGCTGGGATTTCGGGGTGGAGCAGCACGCCCTCGGGGGCCGGGCGGTGGCCCAGGTCACCTACTTCCAGCGCACCAGCCGCGACCTCATCAGCTTCTTCGACTGCACGACGCCGAGCCCGCTGTGCGCGACCGAGCCCTTCGGCTACTACGCCAACATCGAGCGCAGCCTGGCGCGCGGCGTGGAGGTCACCGGCCTCCTGCGCCCGGTCGAGGCCCTCACGCTGTCGATGAACTACACCCACACCCAGACCGAGGACCAGTCCCCGGGCTCGTCCACCTACGGCAACGAGCTCGCGCGGCGGCCGAGGGACATGGGCAACGTGCAGGTGAGCTACCTGTGGCCGGTGCGCCTCACGACCACCGTGGTGGCGCGCTACGCGGGCCGCACCTACGACGACGCCGCCAACACGATTGCACTCGGTGGCTACACGCTCATCGACCTGCGGGCCTCGTTCGAGATCGGCTCGCACGTGGAGGTCTACGGGCGCATCGAGAACCTCACCGACCACCACTACGAGACCGCCTACCAGTACGGCGAACCGGGCCGCTCGGCCTACATCGGGGCCAAGGTAACGCTGTAGCGGCCGGCCGGAGGAGGCCCCGCGCACCCGTGCGCGGGGCCGCTGGCCTCAGCTTGCCCGTGCGCTCACGTGCGCCGGGCGCAGCTCGCCGCTCTCGAGCACGCGCACCAGCTGGCGCCAGTTGGCCACGAAGTGTCGTGCGCGCGGCTCGCCGAGCCGGGCGATCATGGTCGGCAGCCAGTCCGCCTCCATGCGGGCGAGCTCTTCCCGGGCGAGTGCGGTGTACCAGGCGTTGCGGTCGCGCAGCCTGACCTCGCCGAAGCCGGCGTCTTCCAGGGCCGCGGCCATTTCCGGGGCGGAGGCGAGGTTGTAGGTGATGCCCTCGAGGCGGAAGTACTCGAGCATCGCCTCCGAGTACGGACCGCTGCCCCCGCGCAGCCAGTCCCCGGCGATGAAGCGCCCCCCGGGGACCAGGACGCGGCGGACCTCGGCGAAGATCTCCGCCTTGGAGGGGATCTGCACCAGGGAGTCCTTCGAGAAGACCACATCGAACGTGCCGTCGGCGAACGGCATCGGGCCTGGGGCTACGGCCTGGAAGCTCACGCGGTCGCCCACCCCGGAGCGCGCGGCACGCTCGCGGGCGCGCGCGACCAGTTCCGGCTCCAGGTCGATCCCGACGACGCTCGCCGCACCGTGGTCGCGTGACAGCAGCACATCCACCGCCCCGAGCCCGGAACCGACATCCAGGATGCGCGCACCCCGGATATCCTCGCCCTCGAGGATGCGCGCCACCTCTTCCGGGCCGCCCGGGGAGAGGAAGCCGTCGCCCCAGACCAGCTGCAGCATGGTCTGCATGCCCTCGTCGTATTCGCCGACCTGTGCCGGCTGGTCGATCCTGACGTTCACGTCCACACGTCCACCGCGATGCCCCGGGGATCCCAATCTGCCATGCCGCCGGCACCGTTGCCTATCGCCGGGACAGGCATACTGTGGGCCGACAATAAGAGCCGGACGATGGAAGCGACCCCGATACTCAAGAAGCGCCAGGTGCTCGCCGTTGTCCTGGGCAACGGCCTCGAGTTCTATGACTTCGTCACCTACGCGTTCTTTGCATCCCAGATCGGGCGCACCTTCTTTCCCTCCGACACGCCCGGGGTGAGCCTGCTCTCCTCCCTCGCCACCTTCGGCGTCGGGTTCCTCACGCGGCCGCTCGGGGCGCTGGTCATCGGGCGCTACGCGGACCGTGCCGGCCGCAAGCCCGCAATGCTGCTGTCGTTCTGGCTGATCGGTATCGGGGTCATCGGGCTGCCGCTCATACCCTCCTACGCCACCATCGGGATCGCCGCGCCCATCCTCGCCATCACGCTCCGTCTGGTGCAGGGCTTCGCACTCGGGGGCGAGGTGGGACCCAGTACGGCATTCCTCATGGAGGCCGCGCCGCCGCGGCGCCGGGGCCTGTACGTCTCGCTCCAGGCCACCAGCGCGGATCTCGCGGTATTCATCGCGGGCCTCATCGGCGTCGGACTCGCGAGCACGCTTGATGAAGCTGCGCTCGACCGCTGGGGCTGGCGCGTGGCGCTGCTGGTCGGCGCGGTGATCGTCCCGTTCGGGCTGGTGCTCCGGCGCACGCTGGCGGAGACCCTCCACGGCGGACCCGAGCCGCAGGTGGGCGCCGACCAGGCCCGCCCCACGCGCTTCATCGTCCTGGGTCTCGTGCTCCTGGGAACGGCGACCACGACCAACTACGTGCTCGAGTACATGACGACCTACGCGAGCGTCACGCTGGGCATGCCGTCCACCCTGGCTTTCGGGGCCACGGCCGTGATCGGGCTGGGCGGGGTGATCTGCGATCCGCTGGGGGGCTGGCTGTCGGACCGCTTCGGCCGCAAGCCTGTGCTCATCCTGCCCTGGATCGTGCTGGCGCTCGCGGTGTTCCCCGCCTTCTGGATGCTCGACCGCCTGAGGACCGCCGCAGCCCTCTACGCCGTGTGCGGCTTCCTCGCGGCGATCTCCACGCTGTCCTCGGCTACCATCATCGTCGCGATCACCGAGTCCCTGCCCCGGCGGGTACGGTCCGCGGGTATCGCAATCGTGTACGCGGTGGCCATCTCGATGTTCGGCGGCTCGGCGCAGTTCATGGTGGCCTGGCTCATCCGCGCCACGGGCAACCCGCTGGTACCGGCGTGGTACATGCTGGCGGGCGTCCTGATCGGGCTCGTCGCTCTCTTCCAGCTGCCCGAGACCGCCCCGGTCAAGACCGGCAAGGACCGCTCAGTCTGAGGTGGAGGGATCGACGTTCGAGTTCTCGATCTTTTGTATGGTGCCGTCGACGATGGTGACGATCATCGCGAGCGCGCGCGGGCCGCGGTCGTAGCGCCAGACCTCGGTGCGGGTGGTCCCGACCTTCTCCGTGCCCACCTCGCCGCGGGGACCCACGTGGGCGCGCACGTCGTCGACGGACACCTTCTTGGACGTGGGCTGGCCGCACTTGCGCAGCAGCTCGCTCACCGAAAGGTCGGCGGACACGAGGTACTCCCCGCAGCGGAATTCCTCGGCCGTCCCGATGGCGGGCACGGCGCACAGGAGCGCACACACGATCGCGGCAGTTCTCATCGGGACTCCGGGCCTGGCGGCGGAACCTCACTGCGCCTCATCTTAGAAGGGCAGCGGATCGGCGCCAAGCCGCAGGCGGTGTCGCCCACCAGGGGCCCGAGGCTAGCGCGCCTGTGAAGCCCCGGCGCCGCCGCCTGCGGCCGCAAGGCTGATGTCCTCGACGTCCAGGACGCCGCCGGCCGAGCGCAGCGTCACGGTCTGAACCTTCGCGGGCACGTCATCGAACATCAGGACGAAGCGCGCGGTCTTTCCGTAGCCGATGTCCAGCTGCGAGCGCTGCTCGCCATCGATGTTCAGGAAGACGCCCTTGCTGCGCGGGTGGCGGTCGCCGCGGTCATCGACGATGAACGCGTCCTTCCAGACATCGCTCACCACGAGGGACTCCTTCTGGTTCTCGTTCGTGAGGTCGGTGACACAAGCGACCTGGGTGTCGTGTCGACCGCAGCCGTAGACCACGAGCTTGGTCGACTGCGCCTCCGCTGAACCGAGGCCCTGCTGCGGGTCGGCGGCGACGGCCCCCGGGTGCACGCCATCCCTGGACGCCTTGGCGTTCGTACCGCCGCCGCCGCCCGAGTTACCGAAGAGCGTCGTGAGCGTGCCGGACACCTGGGAATACGGACTCTGGCAGCCGCCGCTTCCGCCTGCGGCATCGCCCGAGGCGCCACCACCACCCTTGCCTGCACCGCCCTTCGCGCCCGCGCCGCCGGCACTCCCGCTGCAGGCCGAGGTCCCGAAGATACTGCCGAGCGTACTCGCGAGGTCGGAGCCGGATGACCCGCCCGCGGTGGCGGATGCCGGAGTCCCCGCGGCACTGCCGGGCGCGGTGGCTCTCCCGGGTGTCGTGGCCTTGACCGACGGAGCCGCAGCCGCGGTTGCCGCCGGCACCGCGGCCGCTGCCGGTGCCAGGGCGGCCCCGATCCGCGCCATGACCGAAGCGCCGCCCTCGGACCAGCCGGTCTCCACGACGTTCTTCTTGGCGTTGCGCAGCACGGTCCCCTGCGTCGTGATCACCTTCTGCGCATTGACGAGGCTGTTCGCCGGCACGCAGCCGACCGGTCCTTTGTAGGCGTACTGCTGGGTCAGGTAGGCGGTGAAGTCGTTGCGGACCTGCTGCGCCGAGGCCGGCTGCGTCTGCACGACGCCGCTGAAATACACCGTCGGGAAGGCCGGGGCCGAACCGCAGACCATGAAGAACGGCGGCGGCGCCGCGGGAGCAGCCGCTGCGGCGGAAAGTGCGGGGCCTGATGCAAGCGCCGTAAGACAGATGGCGAACCGAGAGCTTCTGCGTCCCATGGGTCCACTCCGTTTGTTTTCCCGCACGCTAACGCGAATCGCGCACCCGTGCAAAGGAGGGGAGTAGGGGGAGCAGCGTCATGGCCGGCCCGGGAACGCCCGTGATGCAACGCATCAGCATGGGAAGACGTGGGATTTACGTTACCGCGGGGTTACAAGCGGGTGAAGTCGCGCCGGTAGATCCGTAGCAGAAACCTCAAGAAACCTCAGTTCGGCCGCCCCCGGTAGCCGAAGGGATCGAAGTGATCAGCGATAAGAATGGCCCAGGCGGTCGAGGACGTACTGGGCAGGGGGTTCCCGTACCAGCCAAAGGGAATGCGGTAGCGCCGGCTGGAATACAGGTACGGCTCGCTGGGGATCGGGCTCGTGGGCTCAACGATGAGGTCCGGGTAGTGCGCGGGTTTCCCCGTCAGGTGCCCGTCGACATAGCGACTGAAGCGCATGCGCTCGAGGCCCTCGACCATGGCCTCCTCGTCCGCCTTGAGCGCTACGACGAGGATCCGGGCACGGGGTGCATCGACTCCCTTAGGGGTCGCACCGTAGTACTCGGCCATGTTGCGCACCGCGACGATCGCACCGGCAGTCCACTCCGCGGACAGCACGCCTGAGCGATATCTGCCGTCGTCGAGGCGACCGTTGCCATCGGCATCGGAATAGCCAACGCCATATAAGGTCTGTCCTTCGCCGTAGGCGCCCCAGCGCTTGACCGACTCCCACAGGCGATAAGCCGCCCCGGCGCCGAACCAGTCGTCGATCTGCTTCGCACCCAGTGCAGCCACGCCCCAGGTGTTCACGTCGACGGCGCGTGGCTCGGTGACCGGGCGCCACTCCTCCGCGCGGCCAGGTTCATTCGCAAAGCCCGCCTGGACGAACTCGCCGTCGCGCCAGGCGTGACGATGGAGGAAGTCCCGCAGGCCACGGGTGTTCCGCTCACCCGGCAGGCCTCCGCCGGCGAGCATGGTGTCGATGAGCGCAACCCCCTGGGTTAGGCGCCGGCGATCCTCCGCGCTCAACGACGGCTCGCGCGCGAGCTCCGCGGCCAGCGTCCCCCGCAGGATGCCGAGCCCTGCGAACAGCGACAGGTTGTTCTCGATGGAGACGTCCGCACGGTCGACGGCGACGTCCGCCGCGTTCTCGAGCGTACCGCTCGGGGCGTAGTACACCGCGCCGCAGGCCGACTGCATGGCGGCGAAGGCCGGCAGCACCGCGAGGGCGTTCTGCACGGGCACCGAAGCGAAGGGCACGTACTGCCCGTGCAGCCGGACCTGGTACTGGAGGTAAGCCGCCTGCAGGGGCCCGACCAGGAATGCCCACGCATTGTCCCCGGTGATCGGCTTCCAGTCGCTCCAGGACACGAGGCCCGGCTTGTAGCGGGGGTTGTTCGCCGGAAGTGCGCTCACGCTGATGACCGAGGCGTACCGGGGTCCTTGCAGGGGGTCAGGCACCAGCCACTGCGGCGCGGTCATCCGGAATGCATACGCCTGGCGCGGATCAGCGATCGAAGTCCCGTTGTAGCGATACAGCGCTCCGGCCGTGGTGGCGCGGCTGCCGGTGGGAACATCGCGGACGTTGTGGAGCCGCCCCAGAACCTCGTCCTGGTGGGAGGCGAGCTCGTAGGGATCGGCGTCGATCAGGTTCGGGTAATGATTAACGACTGACCCCAACATGACTGCGATCTGCCACGTAGCGGCGTCGTAGATGTTGGTGCCGTTGTGGACGTTGATGCGCTCGCTCTGCAGGATCGCACCCGCGCCCGGGCGCGCCTTGATGGCGTAGTCGGCCGGATCGTAGTAGTCCGCCACGGCACACGAGGTCGAGGGCTGCCGGCAAACGTAGTCTCCCCAGTACCGCTCGCTGTCGCCGAAGCTGTAGGGAAGGCTGAGGTCCTTGAACGGCCCATCCGCGGGCTTGTAGAGCGCGCCGTTGTGCGTGGCGCGGTAGCTGACGAGGTACTCGTAGCTGCCGGCGAGAGGATCCGGAGCGCCCGCGGGCGTCGGTCCCGCGTGCGCGCCGGCGACAAGACCAAGCAGCACGAGCCGCGAAAGACGGCGCGGCAGCGGACGCGAACTCGAGTAACCGGGGCGGAGCATCCCTTCAACAATAACCCGCGGTACGCAAGCGGGCACCATGCCGGCGCTGGTCAATTTGCCTTGCCGGGAAGGCTCCAGATATCGAGGACTCCGCTCACCGCATGTTCGTTGGCATTGCCTTCCGGGAGGATGACCCTGCCCCGCACGACGATCGGACTGTTCCAGTGACCCGCGCCACAGGGTAAGGTCGCAAGTCGCTTGCCGGATGCGGCCTCGTATACGTTGAGCCCTCCCGAGCGCGCGTAGACATAAAGGAGTCCGTCCGCCTCGAAGGGGCTCGTGCCGCCGGTGGAATTCCGCCACTTCTCCTTCAGGCGCGAATTCTCGACCACCCAGGCCGCGGTGCCCCCGTTGTCGGCCGCGAACATCCAGGTCGCCCCGTCGTGCTGCCACACGACGGGCTGGCTGAAGAGGTCGGTGCCACTGGGCGTCGACACAACCTGCAGCTCACCACCCTTGTGGGGCGAGGATCCCGAGATCGCGGCACGGCTGAGCAGGCGGATCTTGCCGTCCTTGCCGCCCTGGGCGATAAGGTCCCCTTCGAGTAGCACCGGGGAAGTGGAGCCGAGGTCAAGGTCGCGCGCCTGCAGCTGGGCGGTGTTCTCGGGCGTGTAGTTACCGGTGATCTTCGTGGCTCCGGCATCGAGCTGCACCAGGGCGTCGCCCCAGTGGATGGTGCCGTTCCAGGTCCCGTTTCCCGTTGCGACAAATATCGCCCCGCTGTCCGGGTCGATCACCGCCCCGGCGCGGCCCCAGATGGCGGACTGGCTCTCCGGGCAGGAGTCCGGTTCCAGGAGCCCGCTGCGGTTGCTGCAAAGGGAGTTCCACACCTGCAGAAGCTGCCCGGTCTTGCCGTCGAGGACGGCAACGTGCCCCTGGTACGGCGGCCGGTCCCCGATGTAACCCGCGGTGACAGCCACCACGCGGCCTTCCACGAACTTGAGGGGTGAGGCGATCTTCTCGCGCAGGGCGAGCTTCGTCAGGGAGGCACGCCATGCAGGCTGGCCGTCGCCGATCGACAGCTTCTGGACGTAGCCATCGGGAGATGCCGCGTAGATGAAGCGCCGGTCGCCATCTGCGGCGGGCGTCGAATTCGTGATCTGGCGGCTGCCGGCCAGCGATGAGTATCCGGGAGGCGTAAATTCCCACAGCACCGCGCCACTTCCGGCATCGATGGCGATCGTCTTGCCGTAAGTCGTGGTGACGAATATCGCATCGTGCCGTGCCCCACCGACCTCGACTCCCTCCAGGAAGATCGCACTGGCATCGACCGTCCCGTCCAGCGCCACCTGCCGCCGCGCGAGCTGCGTGACGTTGGCCGCCGAAATACCGGTCGCCACCGGGTTCGCACTCGTGCTTTGCGGGTTCCCGCCGAACATCGGCCAGTCGCCCCGCGTTTCTCCCTGGGCTACCGCGCTCACGAGGCCAGCTACGATCAGCAGAAGATGGACAGAGTGTTTCATCGCGAAAGTATCCCACCTTCCGCAGACCCGATCGATGCAGAGGCGCAGGCCAAAGCCCGGCCGTGGGCGTACGCCCGCGACCGGCTCAGGGCGGATCTAACGGCTAGGGAGTGATGGGCCCTTTCTTGGCCTGCTTCGCGCGGTCCTTCACGGCCGCCAGCCGGGCGTTCGCGTCATCCTTGCACTGCCTCTGTGCATCGCCCTCTAGGGCTTCGCACTTGGCAAGCGCCACCTTGTTCTGCCCCTCGGCGTCCGTGATGGCCGCATCGGTCACCGCGGCCACGCTGGAGTCCGCAGCCTTCTGGGCAGCCGCCTCTTGGTCCTTGGCCAACTGATCCGCGGCCTGTGTCTCGGCCTGCTGCCGGTCCGCATCCGCCTTGGCGCTGTTTTGCTGGGCCTCGCTTACCGCCTTCGAGACGTCAGCCTGCACGTCCTCCGGCGACTTGGCCTTGTTGCAGCCCGACAGGCCTAGGGTCAGGCCGACTAACAAGGAGCTGATCACGATGAGCTTCATTGATTACATCCCCTGTACCAAATCCAGCGTCAAGGATGCGCCGACGGTTGACCCCGGCGCCGTAAACCAACATCGGCTCGAGGGGTCGGCGAGCACCTACGGCTGATCTAACACGGCACGTCAGACGTGGCTGACGCCGGATGTGGACGGTGGCTCGCGGCGATGCGCCGCCTATCTGCCTAGAACGTAAGCGGGCAGCGGGCGCTGCACGCCACTGAGTCGACGGGAATAACGTATTGGAAGGAAACGGATTGCCACGACACTATTCGATTGACCGGCCTACTACTCCGGACCGGTGGGCTTGGGGCCTACGGACTGCCGGACTCGTGCTACTCGCGTTGGCCTGCGGAGCGTTCGCTCCTTCGCACGCGGCTTCCCGCAATTCACAGGCAGGTCTCGTGACTCGCGGGAAATACCTCGTGACAGCGGGCGACTGCGCTTCATGTCACACCAAGCCCGGCGGCAAGCCCTTCGCGGGCGGCCTTTACATGCCCACTCCCTTCGGAGCGGTGTCAGTGCCGAATATCACTCCGGACCTGAAAACCGGGATCGGCGCCTGGACTGACGAGGAGTTCTACCGTGCGCTGCACGAGGGGATCGGTCGTCGGGGAGAGTATCTCTATCCCGTGTTTCCTTTCCCCTGGTACACGCGGGTGACGCGGGATGATGCCGTCGCCATGAGGGCATACCTCGCCTCGCTGCCTGCAGTGAGCTCGCCCAGGGCACCTCTGCGGCTATCCTGGCCCGCGAGCATGCGTGACAGCTTGCTTGCCTGGCGTACCGTCTTCTTCAAGCCCGTGGCATCGCCGCCCTCGTATGCCACGCCGCAGATCGCCCGGGGCGCCTATCTGGTCGAGGGCCTGGGACATTGCGGGGAATGTCATAACCGCAACAACGTCGCCGGCAGATCGCGCTGGTCAGGACGGCTCGAGGGCGGGCAGATAGAGGGGTGGTACGCGCCGAACATTACTTCCGACGGCGCCGAAGGGATTGGCTCGTGGTCCGAAGCCGAGATCGCGAGATTTCTGAGGACCGGAACGTCGCGGCACGGCGGGGTGGTATTGGGGCCCATGCAGGAGGTCGTGCAGCGCAGCACCAGCAAGCTTGCGGCCACCGATCTGCTTGCAATCGCGGCCTACCTGAAGTCGGTCCCGCCGCACAAGACGTACGCCGACACGGCCACACCAGTGGGACGCGTCACCGAGGGCGGGACCTACGTAAGCTACTGCGGCTCCTGCCATGGTGTCACCGGCAAGGGAGTCGGCGGCGAAATCCCGCCTCTCGTTGGCAACGGCGCGGTGTCCGCAGGCGGAGCCCAGAACATCATCCGCGTCGTGTTGGGTGGATTGCCCGCACAACGTGGCATGGCTCCGATGCCGGCGGTCGGTGCTGGCATGACCGACCAGGAAGTCGCCGCGGCAGCCGACTACGTGCGCAATTCATTCGGCAATGCGGCGCCCGCAAACGCGGAGCCCGGCCTGGTCGCCCAGATCCGCGCCGACACACAAACCACGCTCGCCGGGAACCCGCCGGCCGGCTGTCCGAAGGTCACACAGGCGCCGCTTGCCGCAGCCCTCCAGGGCACCTCGGCGCGCTCACGGTTGGAGGCGATGACCGATGTGACCATGCTCGACGAGATCGATAGGCTGCTCCCTGCAATACACGCGGCGGCTCCCAGCCTCGACAGCAGCAGCATCGTGAACGGGCTGACTGACGTCTACTGCGCCGTGCTCGCGGACCGAAAGATTGCCCCCGCTTTACGTGCCGAGCAGTTGGGCAATTTCTCGATGCTGGTCTACGGTCAGCTGAAGCATCCCGCCGATGGCGGCTAGCCCAAGGCGTGCGCGCCGCCGCAGCGCCGAGAAATCGGGCGAACCGTAGAGCGAAAATCCCAAGAGCGCTGCCGGGGCAAGCTCCGAGCATCTCGACACGACCCAAAAGGAGCAGGCAGCCGAGCACACCTCACCCCAGGCGATCGTGATTCATGAGGTGGTACGTGAGGAAGGCGAGACGGAACTTGAGCGCTCGAACTCCGCGCTGGCGTGGTCGTCCCTGGCCGCCGGCCTGTCGATGGGATTTTCCCTGCTGACGCTGGCACTGCTCCAGGCGCAACTACCCGCGGCACCCTGGTCCGAGATCATTTCGGCGGCCGGCTACACCGTCGGGTTCATCATCGTAATCATGGGGCGGCAGCAACTGTTCACCGAGAGCACGCTCACTGCGATGCTGCCGCTGTTTGTGCATCGCGACCGCGCGACGCTGCTGAAGGTGGTACGCCTGTGGAGCATCGTTCTGGTTGGCAACCTGGTCGGCACGGCACTCGTTGCGCGGCTGCTCTCGCTTCCTGGGGTCTTTGCGCCAGGTGTCGATCAGGCCATGCGTACCTTGGGAGGGGCCATTGTGCACGGTGACAACTTGCCATCGTTCGTGCGCGCGGTCTTTGCCGGCTGGTTGATTGCCCTGATGGTTTGGGTCCTTCCCAGCGCGCGCTCCGCGCGCCTATTCGTCATTCTGCTCTTTACCTTCGTTGTCGGCCTGGGCCACTTCCCACACATAGTGGCAGGCTCAGTGGAAGCTGCCTTTGCGGTCTATGTCGGGGACGCTTCCCTGAAGGACTACTTCACGGGGTTCCTGTTGCCAACGTTGATTGCCAACACGATCGGCGGGGTGGCATTGGCGGCGCTGCTCAACCATGCGCCGCTAGCAGAAGAGGTCTCGTAAGGTGGGAACCGCGCTGTGAGACGGGTCGTCACTCCCGGCCGATGATGAGCCAGCCGCCCACAAGAGCGTTACGAAAAAGCCAATTTTTATAGTGGTCGGAGCGCCGAGATTTGAACTCGGGACCCCTTGCACCCCATGCAAGTGCGCTACCAGACTGCGCCACGCTCCGACTCGATTGCTTTTATTGAATCGACACGCGGGTGGGGAAGGTCCCGCGGGGGCGCCGATCATACGCCCATTTTACTGCCAAGGCTTAAGGCCCGTGACGGGCCCTCAGCGGCGCATGATCCGCATCAGCTCTTCGAGCTCGACCCGCAGCTGCTTCACGATCTGCTGGCTCTGCGACAGGTCCGTGCGCGCTTCCTCGCCGGTCAGCTTGTTGCGCGCCCCGCCGATCGTGAAGCCCTGATCGTAGAGCAGGCTCCGGATCTGGCGGATGACGATCACGTCCTGACGCTGGTAATAGCGGCGGTTGCCCCGCCGCTTCACTGGCTTCAGCTGCGGAAACTCCTGTTCCCAGTAGCGCAGCACGTGCGGCTTGACCCCGCACAGCTCACTGACCTCACCGATCGTGAAGTAACGCTTACCGGGAATCGCCGGCAGCTGAGCGTTATTCTTTGGCTCCAACATAGGCTTCGACCCGTGCCTTTAGTTTTTGCCCTGGACGGAACGTAACGACGCGGCGAGCGCTGATCGGGATTTCTTCTCCGGTCTTCGGATTGCGACCGGGACGCTGGTTCTTGTCGCGCAAGTCAAAGTTGCCGAAGCCAGAGAGCTTCACCTGCTCCCCGCCCGACAGCGCGGCACGAACCTCCTCGAAGAACAGATCCACCAGCTCACGCGCTTCGCGCTTGTTCAGCCCGAGCTGGTTGAACAGCGCTTCCGCCATCTCCGCTTTGGTCAGGGCCATCTCGTTATTCTCGTATTCTTGCCTTCAGGGTCTCTCGCAGATCGGCCACCACCGCCCCCATCACGCGATCGACGTCGTCATCAGTTAGAGTGCGAGAAATATCCTGAAAAATCAAGCCTAAAGCAACGCTTTTTCGACCTTCTTCGAGGCCCGGGCCCCGGTAGACGTCGAAGACGCGCAGTTCACGCAGCAGGCTTGAGGCGCTCAAGGTTACACGCTCGGTCAGGCTACTTAAAGTCACCGATTCGTCGACCACCACCGCCAGATCCCGGCGCACCTGCGGAAAGCGCGAGATCTCCACATACGTCGGTCGCTGAGCGGCAAGTCCCTCGGCATCGATCTCAAACAGCACCGGCGGATATGTAAAGTCTATCGACGCCGTCAGCTGCGGATGCAGTTCCCCGAGCCAGCCTACGGGCTTTCCCCCACGCAATACGCGGGACGAACGCCCCGGATGCAGTGCAGGATGGCGCTCCGCGCGGAACTCGAACTCGTGCGCCGCACCGGTGCCGGTCAGGAGCGCCACGACGTCCGCCTTCACGTCGTAGAAATCCACCGCGCGGCTCTCGGCCTTGTCCAGACCCCACTGCTCGGGCAGGCGCCGGCCGAGCGCAATCCCGGCGATGGAATCGATCTCGCGCGTCACGCCGCCGCGCACCTCGAAGCGCGCACCGTGCTCGAACAGGCGGATGCGGTCCTGCTGGCGGCGCTGGTTCTCGAGCGCCGCGCGCGCAAGGCCCGGCCACAGCGAGACGCGCATGACCGAAAGGTCGCTCGCGATCGGATTGGCGATGGGCAGCGCAGGCGTATCAGGGAAGAGCTTCGACTGCAGCTGCGGATCGACGAAGGCGAGCGTGATCGCCTCCTGGTAACCCCGTGCCGCGAGACTCTCCAGGAGGATCGACTCCGGCGGCCGCGAGGCGGGGAGCGCGTGGAATTCCTGCGGCACCGGTGCATCAGTCTCCGGGATCTCCCCGAAGCCGACGATCCGGGCGACCTCCTCGATGAGGTCGGCCTCGATCGCGATATCGAAGCGGTGCGCCGGCGGGCTCGCCCGCCACTGGCCGCCCTCCTCGCTCACCTTGAGGCCCAGGCCGTTCAGTGCCTGGGTCACCTTCACGCGCGGCAGTTCGGTGCCGAGGAGGCGCTTCAACTGGGAGGCGCGCAGCGTCACCGGCGCCCGCACGGGCAGGTGTTGCGGGGACTCGGCCACGGTCACCGGTCCCGCTGCGCCCCCGGCGATCGACTTGAGCAGCGCGACCGCGCGCTCGAGGGCGCGAACCTGACCGGTCGGGTCCACCCCGCGCTCGAAGCGCTGGCCGGCGTCCGTGACGAGGCCCATGCGATGCCCGCGCCCGAGCACGGCCGCGGGTGCGAAGAACGCCGCCTCGAGGTAAATGTCGCTGGTCTGCGCCGCAGTCGCGCTGCGCTCGCCGCCCATGATCCCGGCCAAGCCCACGGGTCCCGCCTCGTCGGCGATGAGGAGCATATCCGGGTCGGCCTTGATCTCGCGCCCGTCCAGTAGCGTGAACACCTCACCCGCGCGCGCCTGGCGCACGGTGATGCCGCCCGTGAGCTTGGCGAGGTCGTACGCGTGCAGCGGCTGGCCGAGTTCGAGCATCACATAGTTGGTGACATCGACGGCCGGGGAGATGGAGCGCACGCCGGCACGGCGCAGGCGCTCGCGCATCCAGACCGGCGTCGGGGCTGCATTGTCGATGCCGCGCACGATGCATCCGGCAAAGCGCGGACACGCCGCAGGCGCCTCGAGCTTCACGGACAGCCGGTCGCCGTGAGTCGCGCTGACCGGTTCGATGGCCGGGCCGGTCACTGGGACGCCGGCCAGGGCTGCCGCCTCGCGCGCGATGCCCAGGATCGACATCGCATCTCCGCGGTTCGGGGTGACGTTGAGTTCCAGCACCGGCTCGTCGAGGCCGAGGTAGTCCCGCAGCGGCTCGCCAAGCGGCGCATCGGGCGGCAGTTCCAGGATTCCGCTCGAGCTGTCGGACAGCCCGAGCTCCTTGGCCGAGCACAACATGCCCTGGGACTCGACCCCGCGAAGCTTCGCGGCCTTGATCCTGAGGTCACCCGGGAGCTGCGCGCCCACGACCGCGAGCGCGCTCTTGAGTCCCGCGCGCGCGTTGGGCGCGCCGCAGACGATCTGTACGGTTTCCTTGCCGCCCACGCTCACCTGGCATACCTGCAGCTTGTCGGCCTGCGGGTGGCGCTCGCAGCTCACGATCTGCGCCACGACGACGCCGCTGAAGGCGGGAGCGGCGCTCTCGAGCGCCTCGAGCTCGAAGCCGGCCATGGTCAGCCGCGCACCGAGCTCCTTCGGCGCCCAGGGGAAGTCGACCCACTCCTTCAGCCAGCCGTAGGGGATTCTCATGCGCCAAGGGTCCTGAACTGGCGCAGGAACCTGAGGTCGCTCTCGAAGAACAGCCGCAGGTCGTTGACGCCGTAGCGCAGCATCGCCAGGCGGTCGATGCCGGCGCCGAAGGCGTAGCCGGTAAAGCGCTCAGCGTCCACGCCGCTCGCCCGCAGCACGTTCGGGTGCACCATGCCGCAGCCGGAGATCTCGAGCCAGCCGGTGTGCTTGCAGGTGCGGCAGCCGCGGCCCTCGCAGAACACGCACGACATGTCGACCTCGGCGGACGGCTCCGTGAACGGGAAGTACGAGGGGCGCAACCGGATGCCGACATCCTTCTCGAAGAAGGCTTTGAGGAAACCGTGCAGTGCCGCCTTCATGTTGGCGAAGCTCACGTTCTCACCCACGACCAGCCCCTCGAGCTGGTGGAACATGGGCGAGTGCGTCATGTCCGAGTCATTCCGGTACACGCGCCCCGGGGCGATGATGGCGATCGGGGCTCCGTGCGCCTTCAGCGCCCGGATCTGCACCGGGGAGGTGTGCGTGCGCAGGAGGCGCCCGTCGGCGAAGTAGAACGTGTCGTGCATCGCCCGCGCCGGGTGGTTGGCGGGGATGTTGAGCGCCTCGAAGTTGTGGAAGTCGTCCTCGACCTCGGGGCCTGCGGCCACCTCGAACCCGGCGCCGCGGAAGATCGCCTCGATCCGCAGCCGCGCCTTGGTGACCGGGTGCAGGCCTCCGGGCTCCTCGCCGCGGCCCGGGAGGGTGACGTCGAGGGTGCCCGAAGCGAGCTCGCGCTCGACCTGTTCCTGCGCAAGTGCCCCGCGGCGCGCCTCGAGGGCGGCCTGCAGGGACTCTTTTGCCTGGTTGATGCGCGCGCCGGCCGCCGGGCGCTCGGAGGCGCTCAGCGCACCGAGCCCCTTCAGCTGCTCGGTCAGGACGCCCTTCTTCCCCAGCCAGCGCACGCGCACGTCCTCGAGCGCCGCGAGCTCTTGGCACGCGGCGACCTCGGTGAGCGCCTGAGCGGTCAGGGCCGCAAGGTCTGACAAGACCCGCCCCTTTGCGTCAGCTGATCCCGAGAGCGGTCTTGGCCTGCTGGGCGAGCGCGCCAAATGCCGCCGTGTCGTGCACGGCGATGTCGGCGAGCACCTTGCGGTCGATCTCGACCCCGGCCACGTTGAGGCCGTTGATCATGCGGCTGTAGGACAGCCCATAGATGCGGGCCGCCGCATTGATGCGCGCGATCCATAGCGCCCGGAACTCGCGCTTGTTCTGGCGGCGGTCGCGGTAGGCGTACTGGCCTGCCTTGATGACCGCCTGCTTGGCAGCGCGATAGACCTTGCGCCGGGCGTTGTAATAGCCCTTCGCCTTGGAAAGAACCTTCTTGTGACGGCGACCGGCCGTCACGCCACGCTTGACTCGTGCCATGTGTCGCTCCGCTTACTTGAAATAGGGAAGAAGCTGTACCAGACGGCCCGTATCGGTCTTGTCGACCAGACTCGAGCCGCCGGAACGCGCCTGGCGCTTCACCTTGCGGGCTTTATGACCGAGGTTGTGGCGACGGTTGGCTGCGTAGCCCTTGAAGCCCTTCGCTGTCTTGCGAAAGCGCTTCGCCGCCGCCCGGTTGGTTTTCAACTTGGGCATCAACGTTACTCCTGTTTGTAGCTACCGCTCGCAAGATGCGCACGCGCATCCGCTTGCGGGCGAACGCTTCGCGTCGCCGGCTTTTCAGTCTGCCTTCGAGTTGAAGCGTTACTTCTTCTTCGGTGCAAAGACCATGATCATCTGCTTGCCCTCCATGAGCGGGTTCTGCTCGACCACCGCATGAGGTGCGAGGTCGGTAGAAACCCGGTCAAGGAGCTTGCGCCCGATGTCCTGGTGCACCATCTCTCGGCCGCGGAACCGTAAGGTCACCTTGGCCTTGTCACCCTCGGCCAGGAAGCGGGTGAGATTACGCAGCTTGATCTGGTAATCCGACTCGCCCGTGCCGGGACGAAACTTCACTTCCTTGACCTGAATCTGCTTCTGCTTGCGCTTGGCGGAGTGGGCCTTCTTGTTCTGCTCGAACAGGAACTTGCCGTAGTCCATGATGCGCACGACCGGCGGTTCCGCGGTCGGCGACACTTCCACCAGGTCCAGCTCCGCGGCGAGCGCCATCTGCAGGGCGTCATACCGCGACATCACACCGGCCTGCGAGCCGTCGGCTGCGATCACGCGCAGTTGGGGAGCGGCGATGTCTTCGTTGCGCCGGACCCGCTTCGTTGCACTAGCGATTCGTCATCCCTCCAATACCGTGCGCCCGCGGCTTTCGAGCTCGACACGGAGCCGTTCGGCGAACGTCTCCGGGGCCATCGCGCCCAGGTCCTTGCCGCTACGAGTACGCACCGCAAGTGAGTTCGCGGCTACTTCCTTGTCGCCCGCGACCAATAGATACGGAACACGCTTCAGCGTGTGTTCGCGGATTTTAAAGCCGACCTTCTCGTTACGCAAGTCGCACTCGACCCGAAATCCCTGATTTTTCAAGGATTCCGTCACCTTCCGCACGTATTCGTCCTGGCGGTCGGTGATGCTCAGCACCACGGCCTGCACCGGGGAAAGCCACGCCGGGAGACGCCCGGCGTGGTGCTCGAGGAGGATCGCGAAGAAGCGCTCCAGCGACCCGAACATGGCCCGGTGCAGCATCACCGGCGTGCGTTTGGCGCTGTGTTCGTCGATGTAATAGGCCCCCAGGCGCTCGGGCATGTTGAGGTCCACCTGGAGCGTCCCGCACTGCCAGTCGCGGCCGATGGCGTCGCGCAGCACGAACTCGAGCTTCGGGCCGTAGAAGGCCCCCTCCCCCTTATTTAAGGTGTACTCGATGCCCGCGGCCTGGGAGGCGGCCTTGAGGGCGGCCTCGGCCCGGTCCCAGATCTCATCCGAACCCACCCGCTTGGGCGGCCGGTCGGCGAACTTGATGCGCACGTCCTCGAAGCCGAAGTCCCGGTAGATGTCCAGGATCAGCTTGGTGATGGCGACGCACTCCGAGGAGATCTGCTCCTCGGTGACGAAGCAGTGCCCGTCGTCCTGGGTGAAGGCGCGCACGCGCATGAGGCCGTGCAGCGCGCCCGAGGGCTCGTAGCGGTGCACCTTGCCGAACTCGGCGAAGCGCACGGGGAGTTCGCGGTAGCTGCGCAGCCCGTGCTTGAAGATCTGCACGTGCCCGGGGCAGTTCATGGGCTTGATGGCGTAGGTACGCTCGTCCGGGGTCTTGGTGAGGTACATGTTCTCACCGAACTTCTCGAGGTGCCCCGACTGCGCCCAGAGCGAGGCGTCCATCAGTTCAGGGGCGTTCACCTCGTCGTACCCGGCGGCCTTCTGCCGCTCGCGCATGTACTGGATCAGGCCCTGGAACACGGTCCAGCCCTTGGGGTGCCAGAAGACCGCCCCGGGGGCCTCTTCCTGCAGGTGAAAGAGGTCCAGTTCCTTGCCGATGCGGCGGTGGTCGCGCTTCTCGGCCTCCTCGAGGCGCGTGAGGTACGCATCGAGCTGCTTCTTGTCCGGCCAGGCGGTCCCGTAGATGCGCTGCAACATCTCGTTGCGCGAATCCCCGCGCCAGTAGGCACCGGCGACCTTGGTGAGCTTGAACGCCTTGAGCTTGCCGGTGGAGGGCACGTGGGGCCCGCGGCACAGGTCGACCCAGTTGCCCTGGCCGTAGAGGCTGATCTCATCCTTGTCGGGGATCGAGGCGATGATCTCCGCCTTGTAGATCTCACCGAGGTTGCGGAAGAACTTCACCGCCTCATCGCGCGGCAGCACGCGCCGGTTGACGGCCTGGTCCTTCTGCGCGAGCTCGGCCATCCTCGCCTCGATCGCGGCCAGGTCCTCGGGCGTGAAGGGGCGCGAGAACGCGAAGTCGTAGTAGAAGCCGTCCTCGATGACGGGGCCGATGGTCACCTGCGCGGACGGGAACAGCTCCTTCACCGCCTGGGCGAGCAGGTGCGCGGTGGAGTGGCGGATGACCTCGAGCCCGTCCGGGTCCTTGTCGGTGACGATGGCGAGCTGCGCATCGCCGTTGATCACGAACGAGGTGTCGACGAGCTTGTCATTGACGCGGCCGGCGAGCGCAGCCTTGCGCAGGCCCGGGCCGATCGCGCCGGCTACCTCGTCCACCGTCACCGGGTGGTCGAAGCGTTTCTGGCTGCCGTCGGGCAGTGTCACTACGGGCATGGCGGACCTTGAGGGCTAACCTTCGGTTCCCGTCGCCGCGCGACTGAGTACTCCGGTCACGAAAAAAGAGGGCGCTGCGACGGTACGTTCGCGAGCGCCCTCTTCTTGGCAACTGGTAGGCGCGAGTGGGATCGAACCACCGACCACCACCATGTCAAGGTGATGCTCTACCACTGAGCTACGCGCCTAGAGATCTCAAGTCCCGCGCACGGCGAGGGGGCGCGAACGATACAAGAGTGGGTCGCGTCGCGCAAGCTAATTGTCGAGATTCCAAAGACTTACGTCTGCGTGACGGGGGCCGGAAACCCGAGCTCCAGCTGCTTGAGGCGCCCGATCTCGTCGCGCAGGCGCGCCGCCTCCTCGAACTCGAGGTTACGGGCCTTCTTGAGCATCTCCCCCTCCAGGCGCTTGATCTGCTTCACCAGGGCCTCGGGCTTGAGGTCCTGAGTATCGCCGCGGCCCCGGCCGCGCCCACCCGGCACCGGCGCTTCCGCGCGCGCGCCTTCCATGATGTCCATGACGGCCTTCACGATGCCGCGGGGGGTGATGCCGTGGGCCTCGTTGTGCGCGATCTGCTTGGCGCGGCGCCGGTTGGTCTCATCGATGGCCCGCTGCATGGAGCCGGTCACCCGGTCCGCGTACAGGATGGCGCGGCCGTTGAGGTTACGTGCCGCGCGCCCGATGGTCTGGATGAGCGAGTTGTCCGAGCGCAGGAAGCCCTCCTTGTCGGCATCCAGGATCGCCACGAGGGAGACTTCCGGCATGTCCAGGCCCTCGCGCAGGAGGTTGATCCCGACCAGCACGTCGAACTTGCCCAGCCTGAGGTCCCGGATGATCTCGGTGCGCTCCACCGTCTCGATGTCGGCGTGCAGGTAGCGCACCTTCACGCCGTGCTCGCTCAGGTACTCGGTCAGGTCCTCCGCCATGCGCTTGGTGAGCGTGGTGATGAGCACGCGCTCGCCGGCGTCGGCGCACTTCTTGATCTCGGAGAGCACGTCATCGACCTGGGTGCCCACCGGGCGCACCTCGACCTCCGGATCGATGAGGCCGGTCGGCCGCACCACCTGCTCGACCACCTGCGCTGAGTGCTTGGCCTCGTAGGGCCCCGGAGTGGCGGAGACGAAGATCATCTGCGGGGCGAGCTGCTCCCACTCCTCGAACTTCAGCGGCCGGTTGTCGAGCGCCGAGGGCAGGCGGAACCCGTATTCCACCAGCACCTCCTTGCGCGACCGGTCGCCGCGGTACATGGCGCCGAGCTGCGGGATGGTCTGGTGGCTCTCGTCCACGACCAGGAGGGCGTTCTTGGGCAGGTAGTCGAAGAGGCACGGCGGCGGCTCCCCGGGAGCGCGGCCGGAGAGATAGCGGGAGTAGTTCTCGATGCCGGCGCAGTAGCCGACCTCCTTGATCATCTCCATGTCGAACATGGTGCGCTGCTCCAGGCGCTGGGCCTCCAGGAGCTTGCCGTTCTCGCGCAGGTCCTTGAGGCGGACCCTCAGGTCCTCGCGGATCTGGTCGACCGCCCCGATGAGCCGCTCGCGCGGCGTCACGTAGTGCGTGCCCGGGTAGACGGTGAAGCGCGGCACCTTGCGGTTGATGCTCCCCGTGAGCGGATCGAACAGCGTGATCGAGTCGATTGCGTCGTCGAAGAGCTCCACCCGCACCGCCTCGCGCTCGGATTCGGCGGGGAAGATGTCGATGACGTCACCGCGGACCCGGTAGGTGCCCTGAGTCAGGTCGAGCTCGTTGCGGGTGTACTGCATGTCCGCGAGCCGCCGCAGCAGCCGGCGCTGGTCCATGCGGTCCCCGCGCACGAGATGCAGCACCATGGCGAGGTAGGCTTGGGGGTCGCCCAGGCCGTAGATCGAGGACACGGTCGCCACGATGATCGAGTCGGGGCGCTCCAGGAGTGCCTTGGTGGCCGACAGGCGCATCTGCTCGATGTGCTCGTTCACCGAGGAGTCCTTCTCGATGTAGGTGTCGGAGGACGGGACGTACGCCTCGGGCTGGTAGTAGTCGTAGTACGACACGAAGTACTCGACCGCGTTGTGCGGGAAGAACTCGCGGAACTCCCCGTACAGCTGGGCCGCCAGGGTCTTGTTGTGCGCCAGCACCATGGTCGGCCGCTGCACCTGCTGGATCACCGCCCCGATCGAGAAGGTCTTGCCGCTCCCGGTCACCCCGAGCAGCGTCTGGTGGGCGAGCCCCGACTCCAGGCCCTCGACGAGGCGCCCGATCGCCTGCGGCTGGTCGCCCGCGGGCTGGTACTCGGAAGTCAGTTCGAACGGTCGGCTGTCCATGCGCTTTGCGTGCACCCGGGAGGAGATCGATCTTGGGGTCCGCCGCGCATCCCTTCGGGCGCCGCGGCGGGTAATCCCTTAATATAGTCGCGCCGCCGGATTGAAAGTGAACCGCAGGAAATTCAAGTGACTGTGCCCGTATCGCGACGCGTCCAGCGCGTCAAACCCTCCCCGACCCTCGCCGTTACCGCCCGTGCCGCCCGCCTCAAGGCCCAGGGTAAGGACGTCATCGGCCTGGGCGCTGGCGAACCGGACTTCGACACGCCCGCCCATATCGCCGAGGCCGGGATCCAGGCGATCCGCGGAGGGTTCACGCGGTATACGAACGTCGACGGCATCGATGAGCTGAAAGACGCGATCATTTCGAAGTTCCAGCGCGACAACGCGATCACGTACGAGCGCAACCAGATCCTGGTGTCCTCCGGGGCCAAGCAGACCATCTACAACCTGTGCATGGCGGTGCTCGATCCGGGCGATGAGGCCATCATCCCGGCGCCGTACTGGGTGTCCTATCCCGACATGGTGCTGCTGGCGGACGGTCTGCCGGTCATGCCGTTCGCAGGCATGGCGCAGGGCTACAAGATCACCCCGCGCCAGCTCGCTACCTCCATCACGCCAAAGACGCGCCTGCTGCTCCTGAACAGTCCCTGCAACCCAACCGGTGCGGCCTATACCCGTGCGGAATTGCGCGCCCTCGGAGAGGTGCTCCTCGAGCACCCGCGCATCGTCATCGGCACCGATGACATGTACGAGAAGATCTTCTTCGACGCCGAGCCCTTCTGCAGCCTCCTCACCGCCGTGCCCGAGCTCTACGGCCGCACCGTGACCATCAACGGCGTGTCCAAGGCGTACGCCATGACGGGCTGGCGGATCGGCTACTGCGGGGGCCCGAAGGAACTGATCCAGGCGATGGGCACCATCCAGGGACAGTCCACCTCGAACGCGTCCAGCATTTCGCAGAAGGCCGCAGTCGTCGCCCTGAGCGGCGACCAGCAGCCGGTCGCAACGATGAACGCCGCCTTCAAGGAACGCCGCGACTACGTGGTGCGCACGCTGAACTCGCTCCCGGGCGTGAGCTGCCTGCCGGGGGCGGGCACGTTCTACGCGTTTGCCGAGGTCTCGCGCGCCATGGCGGCGCTGAACTGTCGTGACGATGGCGAGTTCGCGGAGCTCCTCCTGAACGATGCCGGCGTGGCCGTGGTGCCGGGCTCGGGCTTCGGGGCGCCGGGGCACGTGCGCCTGTCGTTCGCCACCAGCATGTCGACCCTGGAAAAGGCTCTGGGACGCATCGCGCGGCTCTTGTCGGAGCGCATCGCCGCGTAAACTCGAGGGAGCGCCCGTGACTGCAGACGGTTGCGGAACCCGGAGAATGCCGCGGTGAACCGCCTCACCGAGACCGAGGCCGAGGCCGTCGCGGCCGCGCAGGATGTGTCGCGTCGCGCCGGTCTCTTGCATCACCTGCTCCTCAATATCATTGCGCTCATCGTGGCCGCCGGCGGTTACGTCGCGCACGAGCACTTCAAGCTTGCGGGCGAGAAGACCCCAGCGTTGGTGGCGCTGGTGGTTGCCGCGGTGTGCGCGTTCATGCCGCTGCGGTCGCTGCTCGGAGCCGTGCTGAGCGTCGAGCGCCGGGCGTTGCACGCCTTTCACGCCGTCGGCGCGCTGGCACTCGCGGGCCTCGGTGCGGCCGGGGTCTATTCCAGCCCGGGGCTCATGAGTCACGCGGCCATGGCACCGTTCGCGCTCATGGGGGCGGCGCAGGCGGTGATGCACCAGGATCATCCGCGCAATGCCGAGCAGGCCGCCGCACTGCGGCGCTTCGCGAGCAGCCTCCCCGAGGTCGCGCAGTTCACCTCCGGCGACCTCACCTCCCCGGCGAATGCACAACGTGCGGTGATCGTGCTCACTGATCTCATCGGCAAGGCCGAGGCACTGGGTGAGACGGAGCTCAGGGCCGATCCGAACTTCCAGAGTGCCTGGGCACAGGCCACGACCCGCGCCGGCCTGGGCTTGGGACTGGATAGCATCGACCAGGCAATCGACCGTCTGGCGAAGAACCCGGCTGCCGCAGGCGCGGTACCGCAGCTGCGCCGGGAACTGGCCCACGCACGGGACCTCGCCCGTGGGCGGGACCGGTGACCGAGCGGCAATGTTCGCAAACCGGGTTCCTGACTAAGGCCAGATACATCCTGCACTCTGCCCAGGAGGGTAAGGGGTGCGGA
>JAFEDU010000019.1 GCA_018241425.1 Pseudomonadota bacterium | reverse complement strand
CGGCAGATTTACAGTCTGCTCCCGTTGGCCGCTTGGGTACCCCTCCGCAAAACGAGCCGCGTATTGTGATTTCGGAGGTATACCCTGTCAATGCGTTCGTGGCCCGTTATTTGCTTGGGCCGGGCCGCCGGGGGCCCCGCCCGGGGGCCCGGGGCGACGCCTCGGCGCGCCCGGAGGGCCCTTCTCCCGCCCCGCCCGGCCCGGTCACCTTCTGGCCAGCCGCCGCCGCGAGCTCCGCCACCCGATCCGGGCCCAGGAGCCGGCTCTGGCCGGGCTTGAGGTCCCGGGGAAGCCCGATGGGTCCGTACCGGATCCGGAGCAGGCGGCTGACCTCGAACCCGGCGGCGCTCCAGAGCCGGCGGACCTCCCGGTTCCGGCCCTCGTGGAGTACCACCTTATAGGTGCTGTGGCTCAGGTCCGGCCCATCCCCCTCGCCCTCGGCGGGGCTCACGGCATCGAACCGGGCCGGCCCGTCCTCCAGGGTGACCCCCTTAAGGACCCTAGCCAGGACCTCCGGACCCGGCCGGCCGCGCAGCCGGACCAGGTACTCCCGGGGCACCTCGCTGGAGGGGTGCATGAGCCGGTGCGCCAGCTCCCCGTCGGTAGTGAGGAGCAGGATGCCGGAGGTGTTCACGTCCAGCCGCCCGACATTGATCCAGCGCCCGGCGGCCGGTGCCGGCAGGCGCTCGAACACCGTCGGCCGGTGCTCAGGATCGCTGCGGGTGGTCACCTCGCCCAGGGGCTTGTAATAAAGGAGTACCTCGCGCGCGGGTGCGCCCGGTTCGGCGAGCTCGAGCGCGCGCCCGTCGAGGCAGACACGGTCACCGGGACCGGCGCGATCCCCGAGCGTGGCCGTGCGTCCGTTCACCGTGATGCGGCCGGCCCGGATCCAGTCCTCCACCAGCCGGCGCGAGCCGAGCCCGGCCCCGGCCAAGAGCTTCTGCAATCGGATCATGCGATCATAACGACGAGTTCTGGACACATGACGCGCCGGTGCTTGCCTCGCCGGCGGCCGGACGCGTAGAAGGGCGCATCATGATCTACGACAGCATCTTAGGCACGATCGGCCGCACGCCCATCGTGCGCATCCAGCGACTCGCTCCCAAGCACGTGACGATGTACGCCAAGTGCGAGTTCTTCAACCCGCTCTCCTCGGTCAAGGACCGCCTGGCGATCGCCATCATCGAGGATGCCGAGCGCAGCGGTGCCCTGAAACCGGGCCAGACGGTGGTCGAGGCCACCTCCGGCAACACCGGGATCGCGCTCGCCATGGTGTGCGCCGCCAAGGGCTACCCCTTCGTGGCCCTGATGGTCGAGACCTTCTCGGTAGAGCGCCGCAAGATCATGCGCATGCTGGGCGCCAAGGTCATCCTCACGCCGGCGGCCGAGCGCGGCTCGGGCATGGTCAAGAAGGCCGCGGAGCTTGCCAAGAAGCACGGCTGGTTCCTCGCCCGGCAGTTCGAGAACGAGGCCAATCCCGCCTATCACCGCAGCACCACCGGCCCCGAGATCCTGCTGGACTTTGCGGGCAAGCGGCTCGACTTCTTCGTGACCGGCTGGGGCACCGGCGGCACCCTGACCGGCGCCGGGGAGATGATCCGGCTCGCCCGACCCGAGGTTAAGGTAGTGGCTACCGAGCCGGCCGGCGCCTCGCTCCTGGCCGGCAAGCCCTGGGCTCCCCACAAGATCCAGGGATGGACCCCGGATTTCGTGCCTGCCGTGCTCAAGAAGGAGGTCGCGCACCAGATCGTGCCCGTCACCGACATTGAGGCCATCGAGACCTCCCGCTCGCTGGCAGCCAAGGAAGGGATCTTCTGCGGCATCTCCTCGGGCGGCACGTTCGCGGCCGCCCTCAAGGTCGCGGCCGAAGCACCGCAGGGTGCAGTGATCCTGGCAATGCTGCCGGACACAGCGGAGCGCTACCTCTCGACGCCACTGTTCGAGGGCATCCCCGAGGGCAGCGACCCGGAGCCCTGAGGGCCCCGCGCTTCCCGACCGTTTCGGACAGTCGCAGAACATGGACGCGCGCCGCTACGCGACGCTCCCTGATCCCTTCCCGATGTGGCGCGGAGGCGCACTGCACGGGGGCCGGATCGCCTATGAGACCTGGGGGACCCTCAACCCCGCGCGCGACAACGCGATCCTGATCTTCACCGGGCTGTCCCCGCCCGCGCACGCAGCCTCATCCGAGGCGGATTCCAGCCCCGGCTGGTGGGAGGGCATGGTCGGCCCGGGACTGGCGCTCGACACGGGGCGCTACTTTGTCATCTGCGTGAACTCGCTGGGCTCGTGCTTCGGCTCGACGGGACCCGCCTCCACCGACCCGGCCACGGGCAAGCGCTATCGCCTCGGCTTCCCCGACCTGTCGGTCGAGGACATCGCCCGCGGCGGGCACGAGGTGCTGCGCGCGCTCGGCATCGAGCGGCTGGACACGGTGCTCGGCCCCTCACTCGGGGGCATGGTGGTGCTGGCGTTCGCGGCCATGTTTCCTAACAGCGCCCGGCGCTTGGTGTGCATCTCGGGCACGGGCGCGGCCTCGCCTTTCGCCATCGCGCTGCGTTCCATACAGCGCGAAATCATCACCACCGACCCGGCCTGGGACCAGGGCAACTACTCGGCGGATGCCCCCCCGGTGGTGGGCCAGCGTCTCGCCCGCAAGCTCGGCACCATCACCTACCGATCCGCCGCGGAGTGGGCACAACGCTTCGGGCGCGACCCGATCCGCGCCGACATGGCGAGCGCGAACGCGTTTGCCTCCGAGTTCGCGGTCCAGGGGTACCTGGAATCCCTCGCTGCCAAGTTCGTCAGCGCCTTCGATGCCAACTGCTACCTGTACATCTCGCGCGCCATGGATCGCTTCGACCTAAACCGCCACGGCGACCCGATCGCGCTGCTGCGCCGCGCACAGCTCGAGTCGGCGCTGGTTATCGGGGTGCAGAGCGACCTGCTCTTCTCGCTCCCCGAGCAGCAGAAGGTGGCCGACCAGCTGAGCGCCGCGGGCGTCCGGACGCGCTACTCGCCGCTGAACTGCATCGAGGGACACGACGCCTTCCTGGTCGACCTCAAGACCTTTGGGGCCGAGATTGGGGGTTTTCTCGGGGGTTCTTGAGCAAAGCCCAGTAATATAATGTGTGGCGAGCCGCGAAGAGACCTGCAACGAACGGGGAAATAAGTTCACTCCACCCGGCGCGGGGTCTGCGGAGAGGCATAATTGATCCGGGCGAAATAGAAAAACGAGACCTGGTCGAGAGCGCCACATGGAACGCCGCCTGCATACGAGACACCGCGCCCGCACGGTCGTGTACATCACGATCCCCGGAGGCCGCCGCAAGCTGTGCAAGGCGCTCAACCTCTCGGCGACCGGCGTGTTCATCGAGACTTCCAACCTGGGTCTGCGCAAGGGTCAGCAGGTCGTGCTGTCGTTTGCCATCAACCTCGGCACCATCACCAAGCTCCACCGCCGCACCGCGGTCGTAGCCCACGTGTCGCGCGGGGGCACCGGGCTCATGATGGAATCCTTCGCGCAGGTCTCGCACTAGCTGTGGAGCCTCAACAGGTTGTTCCCACGCAGGGGGAGTCTGCTGATGGGTGGGTT
>JAFEDU010000018.1 GCA_018241425.1 Pseudomonadota bacterium | reverse complement strand
TGAAGTCTATGGTGCGGAGACCATCACCCATCATGCGAAGGTCATGGCTGCTCTGTAAAGTGGATATCCGCCCCTACCGCAGGCGCTCGCAGAGTTGACAAGAATGACAAAGTGGAGACGAGGCATGAGACGTTGGACCGATTTCTGTTCGCGACTCGGATTCATGAACCACGGGGGACTCGCCGCGATTGCAGTCCTATTCGTGCTGAGTGCCCCTCTTTGTGCGCAGACCGTCAATTTCTCTCCACCGTTTCTCTATGGGAACTCTCAGAAGTTCGTGCCCCCAACTCCCTGGGAGCAGGACCTCAGTCAAGCGGAGGCCGATGTCCAAGCAGAGGATTCATGTAACCCCACTGGCAATACCTGCTATCTGTGGGTGAATTTCCGGCCTGACTACAGCTGGCCGAGTCCGTACTCCTGGGTGTTCAATGGCTCAGTGAATTGGGCGACGTTCTTTGATGAACAGTCGTGCCCAACCATGGTTCCCAACCAACCCGGGTGCACGACCGCCTCGGAACAGGGCAACATCGGCATTACGTATCCGTGCCCCCTGGGCTCGACGCAAGGGGAGATCATTGGCTCGGATTCGCATCCCACTCACGTCACCGTCTGGTGCTCCCCGAACCCAGCCTACACGCCATCTCCGCCTTCACCGACGTACTGTCTAAGCTGTCTGGGCAATCCTATCTATGGCGGAAGCGGCTTGAAAGTGCAGGCCGAGACTGACTATCCGTCGGTACTTCCGGGGATGAACTTCGTTCGGACCTATCGCAGCAATCCCGGGAAAACTTTCTCGATCGCGGCCGAGACATTCACCGACTACTCCCAAACAGCCGGCACCCCGCTAAGCAGCTGTTACTCAACCTACTACACTATCCCGAACACCTCGACGAACGTCGCAACTTGCCTGCCCTACATCTCCACTGGGCAAAACGTCTATCAGCTTACAGCGGCCGATGGTCGCTATCTTCAATTCTCCGGTCCTAATAGTGCGGTTACCCAGAACGCCGATATCAACGAGCGCGTCTCCCAAGTCGTCAATGGAGGCGTAACGCAATGGCGGATCAAGCGTGACGACGACAGCGTTGAGCTGTATACCGCGGGCGGTGCGCTGATCACTAAGACGCTGCGCGGGGGCCGGGTCATCACCTATACCTACTCCACGAGCAGCACCCCTGCGAGCATCGCACCTGGGCCGGGGTACCTCATCGGGGAGAGCGACCCCTTCGGGCACGCGCTGTCCTGGATCTATAACACCGCGGGCCAGATGGCTCAGATGACGGACCCCGCGGGCAAGCTCTATCAGTTCACATACGACACCTACGGTAATCTCACGGGCGTCATCTATCCGGATACGACGAGCAAGACGTATTGGTATAACGAATCGGCAAACACCGGAGGCGCGAACCTAGCGAATGCACTCACGGGCATCACGGATGAAAGCAGCGTTCGGTACGCGACGTATAAATACGCTTCCTCAGGCAGCGGTAATCCGTACGGGCTGGCCGTCAACACGCAGCACGCTGGCGGCGTGGACAGCTACACATTCGCGTACAATTCCGGCGCCTACTCGGGCAGTGCGATTACGAGCGCCGCGGTCACCGATCCGCTCGGCACGAGCCGCAACTACTACTTCCAGCAGAACCTGTCCTACAACTACGATCAGAGCCAAAGCCAGCCTGCGGCGAGTGGCAGCGGTACGGTCACCCAGTCGGAAAGCTATGACGCCAATAGCAATCCAAAGACCACGACCGACTACAACGGAAACGAGACCACCCACGTCTACGATCTGACCCGCAACCTAGAGACCTCGCGTACCGAGGGACTCACCAGCACGGGCGGAACTACAGCCCAGACGCGCACCATCACGACCACCTGGGATCCGAACTGGCGCCAGCCTCAAATCATATCGGTGTACGCGGGCGCGACCGCCACGGGGACGCCCCTACGGATCACGACGTTCGCATACGACGGAGACTCGGGAGTGTCGTGTGGGGATGGAGGCGCCGGCGCGCTGTGCTCCAAGATCGTCACCGACACGAGCGTCACGCCGAACGTGACGCGCAAGTGGTCGTACACGTATGACACCTATGGGCGAATGCTCACCGCGAAGGGCCCTCGGACGGACGTGAACTCGACCACGACCTATCAGTACTACACTTGCACCACTGGATCTCAGTGCGGCCAGCTGTACACCGTGACCGACCCGGTGGGGAACGTCACGACGTATAACACGTACAACGCGCACGGCCAGCCCCTCACGATCACCGACCCGAACGGGGTCCTCACGACGCTGACCTACGACCTGCGGCTGCGCCTGACCTCGAGACAAGTGGGCACAGAACTTACCCAGTTCGGCTACTGGCCCACGGGGCTATTGAAGCAGGTGACGCTCCCCGACAGCAGCTATGTGCTTTACACCTATGACAACGCCCACCGCCTGAACAAGATCTCCGACGGCGCTGGGAACTATATCCAGTATGCACTGGATAACATGGGTAACCGCACCGGGGAGAGCACCTATGATCCCTCGAACATACTTCACCGCACGCATACCCGGATGTTCAACGCGCTGAATCAGCTCTACCAGGACATCAACGCAGCCAACACCGCTGCCGTGACCACTGCGTACGGCTACGACAACAACGGAAACCAGACCACCATCGCGGCGCCGCTCGCCCGGAACACGACGGACTTTTACGACCCGCTGAACCGACTGAGCCAGATCACCGACCCGCTGAGCGGCAACACATACTTCGGGTACGACGCGAATGACAACCTCCTGTCAGTTAAGGATCCGAAGACCCTCACGACGAACTACACGTATAACGGATTCGGCGACCTCACTACTCAGGTCAGTCCGGACACCGGGACCACGACCAACACCTACGACTCGGGCGGCAATCTCGCGACCGCGAAGGACGCGCGAAACACGCTTGGCACGTACAGCTATGACGCCGCCAACCGGGTGACGAAGATCGTCTACTCCAAGGGAGGCACGAGCGATCAGACCCTGACCTTCGGGTATGACACCGGGACGTATGGCAAGGGGCGGCTGACCAGCGCCTCGGACGCCAACCACTCGATGTCCTGGACCTACGACGGCCTGGGTCGGGTGACCGGCAAGGGACTCGTGGTGGGCACGTTCAACAAGTCGATTGGATATGGGTTCACGAACGCGGACCTGACCTCGATCGTCACCCCGTCTGGGCAGTCGGTGGTCTACGGGTACAACGCGAACCACCAGGTCACGTCGGTGACGGTGAACGGGACGACGGTGATCTCGGCGGTGACCTACGAACCCTTCGGCGGGGTGAATGGGTGGACGTGGGGCAATGGCACGACTGTGAGCCGCACCTTCAACGGAGACGGGCTCATGAGCCAGATCGTCACCGCCGGGGTCACTCTGGGCTACACGTTCGATTACGCCAACAGGATTCAGGGAATCAGTGACTCCTCGAATAGCACGCTTTCCTGGACCTATGGTTATGACCTGCTAGATCGGCTGAACAGTGCCACGACTTCAGCGATCAATGATGGCTGGACCTACGATGCGAACGGCAATCGGCTGAAGCAGACCGGCACTACGGCCATAACCTTCACCGTGGCCGCTGCCAGTAACCGGATCACCAAGACCACCGGGGGTCTCGTCCGAACCTACGCGTACGACGCGGTCGGCAACGTTACGTCCAATGGCACGAGCTTTGTCTACAACGATCGTGGCAGGATGGCTTC
>JAFEDU010000017.1 GCA_018241425.1 Pseudomonadota bacterium | reverse complement strand
CATCAGCTTCTCTCCCCCGGGGCGAGGGAACAACCTACTGAAACCTCACAACTAGGCCGCCGGGCGGCGGCCGTGCGACATATTACGGCGAGGGGTTGGGGCTCGCGACGGGGGCCGGGGGCGGCGCAGGCGGCGGGGTCGCATCGGGGGGCACGTAGATGGCCAGCCCCGTGGTCGCCTTGTTGTAGAGCCCGAAGGAGCCTCCCAGGCCCACGCCCACGGCGCTGTTGCCCGAGAAGCTGGTGTTGCCCATGCCGGTGCCGATGCTGCCGGTCTGCTGGTCCGCGACCCCCTGCAGGATCACGCCGTTGGCGCCGAGCTTGGCGGCCTCGTTCTTCATGCGCGTGACCGCCTTGTCCATGTTCTGCTGGCTGGTCACGGCAAAGGAGCCCTGGCTGCTCGCGTTGATGGTGGCGATCTGCTCGTACTTCGGCGGCGGCTGCAGGTAGACCCGCACGCTGTCGGGCGAGATCGGCGGTCGCGGCGTCCCGATCAGGATGTGCGAGGAGGTCGAGCAGCCGCCGCCCGCGATGAGCGCGGCGGCTACGAGGCTTCGGAAGATTCCGTTCATGGGCATCCCTCGCCGGTCGGGTGTTGCGGGAAGGTTATGCGCCCCGGTGCGCCGCACGCAAACCTCCCCTCGCCCGCCGGGTACTCAAGCCTGCGGCTGGTAGGCCTTGACCCCGGTCTGCCACAGGAGGAACGCGTAGGTGTCGGCCGCCTCGCGGTCCTGCTGCGTGCGCGTGGAGCCGATGCCGTGGCCGGCGTCGAAGTCGACGCGCAGCAGGATCGGCTTGCCGGAGCTCGTGCAGGCCTGCAGCCGTGCCGCCATCTTCGCCACGTGGAACGGCGCGACCCGGGGATCCGTGACCCCGGTGGTCAGGAGCACCGCCGGGTACGCCGTGCCGGGCTTCACCGCCTGGTAGCTGTCGATGCCCTTGAGCGCGCGGTAGCCGGCCTCCTCGCTGATCTTTCCCCACTCGGGCTCCTCGCCGTAGCCGTTCTGCTCTGCGACGTAGCGCAGCGGGTTGGACCAGCCCACGCCGTCGATGACGGCTGCGAACAGGTCGGGCCGCTCGGTGAGCGCGCGGCCCACGGTGATGCCGCCGGCCGAGCGGCCGCCGATCGCCAGGCGCGCCGGCGCGGTGTACTTGCGCGCGCACAGGTCCAGGCACACGTCGATCAGGTCGCGCCAGGTGTTGGGCTTCTTCTCCAGCTGCCCGGCGCGGTGCCAGTCGCGCCCGTACTCGCCGCCGCCGCGCACGTGCGCGTAGCCGACGATGAACCCCGCATCGACCAGGGCCAGGGTGCGGCCGGCGAAGGCGGGCGGGTAGCCCACCATGCCGTAGGAGCCGTAGGCCTGGATCCAGGTCGGGTTCGAGCCGTCGAGCTTCAGGCCCTTCCTGTGGATGATCGTGTAGGGCACGCGCGTGCCGTCGCGCGCGGTGGCGAACAGCCGCTGCGTCTCGTAGGCGGCGACGTCGATCTGCGGGCGCGGCGTGAGCCCGGTGGCCGCCACCTTGCCGGCGGCGTTCACCGACCAGATGTCCGCCGGCATCAGCCAACCGGCGTAGGCGAACAGCGCACCCTCCTGCCCGGGCGAGGACTCGAGCGCGGTGAGCGTGCCGTCGAAGGGCAGCGCGATCTCGGCGAGGTGCCCGTCGCGGCCGAGGCGCTTCAGGCGCGCGAGCCCCCCGTCCAGCATGCGCAGGTACAGCCCGTCGCGGGCCAGGTGGATGTCCTCGATCACCCAGTCGCCCTGCGGCACGACCTCGGCGGCGCCGGCCACCGCGGGGGCGTGCGTTGAGGCCTTCAGGATGCGGCCGCGCGGCGCGCCGTGGTTCGCGAGCAGGTAGACGGTGTCCCCGTCGAGCTCGATGTCGGTCACCTCGTCCTCGAAGGTCGCAACCGGCACCCACAGCGCATGGCCGCGCAGCGCGTCCGCGAGCGGCGCCAGGTACATGCGTGCCTCGGTGCGCACGTCCTGCAGCACCAGCACCGCGTAGGAGGAGCCCTCGAAGGCATGGATGCTCGGCGCCTGGATGTTGTCGAAGGCGATCTTCGGGTCGAGCCCGCGCTTCATCAGCACCGGATCCGTGGCCGGGTCGGTCCCGAGCCGGTGGAAGCGTGCCTGGCTGTCGAGGTAGCGCTCGGGCGTGTCGACCTTGCCGGTGAGCTGGTTGTAGAAGAAGCCGCTGCCGTCGGCGAGCCAGCTGGGCTGCGCGCCTTCCGTGTTGGGAATCTGCTCGGGCAGGTCGCTGCCATCGGCAACCTTGAGCACGTGCAGCACCGAGTCCTCGCTGCCATCGCGCGACAGGCCGTACACGACGTGCGTGCCATCGTTGGAGGCGAGCCACCAGTCGAGCGACAGGTGGGTCGTGGCGCCGGACTTGAGCGTCGGGTCGATCAGCACCCGCGTCACCCCGCCCTCGTTCACGAACAGCTTGAAGTTGTCGGCCCCGACCGGGCGCTGCTCGTAGAAGAGGCGCGTCCCGGCCCGCTGCACGTGGCGCGTGAGGGTCGTGTCGCCGGACAGCTGTGCGATGCGCTTGAGGAGGGCCGCGCGCCCCGGGATGCGGTCGAGCACCGCGCGCGTGTGCGCGTCCTGGCCCTTGAGGAACGGCAGCCAGTCCGGGTCCTTCGGGTTCTCCATCCAGCGATACGGGTCGCTCAGGGTCTCCCCGAAGTAGGTGTCCTTGACCACCGCCACGCGCGCCACCGGCGCCGACGGGATGGCTTCCGCGGCGCCGAGCCGGTTGCGTGTCGCCATGGCCATGACTCCTCCGGCGGCGGACAGGAACAGATCGCGACGGTTGATGCTCATCGTGGTTCTCTCGATCCCCTTAAGGAAGCAGCGTTCCCTGATGGAAACGGATTGTCCACGCCCGGCCCGCGCGCTGCCACAGTGTCGTGCGGCGCGTGCGCCGTGCGCCCTGGGTGAGCGTGTAGGTAAGGAGGTAAAGCCCGGGCGCGAGCTCGCGGCAGCGAAAAGCGCTGGCGCGCCAGCGCCTCTCGCCCGGCGTTGCCTTGCGCTCAAGCACGGTCCTGATGACGAAGGCCCGGGAATACACACGCCCGGACGCGCCGATCTCCCGGAAATCCTCCGCCACCAGGCGCTCGAGCGCGGCGCGCCCGCGGCGGTAGCGGGCGCCGTGGAAGATGGGTTCGCGCGCGCGGAGTTGCTTAAGTACCGCCCAGGCGGTGAGCCGCGGGACGCGCGGCACGGTATCCCTCGAGGCCACGCGCCGGCGCAGCCGGTCAGCCCTTGGGCGGCGGCGGCTGCGGGGGCTCGGGGAGCCAGCGCACCTCGCGCTCCATCTCCTGCGCCACGGGGGCCATGTCAGCCCCGCGCGCGATCACGGCGATGCTGCCCTCGCCGGCGGGCACGATGAGGCCGTTCATGCCCGACTCGCTGAAGCGGCGTGGGCCGGGCACGTGCTCGTGCCGCAGCAGCAGCACGGTCGCAGGGCCCTGCGAGGTCTGCACCACCAGGTGCGGCACGTAGTGGCCGTGGAACCAGCAGCTCTGCGCGTAGGTGATGCGGTCGGAGGTCACATCGAGCGCTACGCCGGCGTTGCCCAGGGACTTGCCGATGCCGGCGGCGCTGACGCCCTCGCGCGCGAGCCAGCTGTCGGGCTCTTCCTGCACGTGCACCACCACGTCGTGGGCGAGCGAGTCGCTCGGGCGCAGGAGCCACACGCCGAAGAACCCGAGCGTCGCGACGAGGATGCCGGCCGCCATCGCCAGCGGCCGCCACGCAAATCGCGGCGCGACCGCGCGGCGCACCCCGAGGTCCGGGGGGACCTCGAGCGCGCGGCGGATGCGGCCCTCGAGCTCGGCCATCTCACCCTGGAACGTCCGGCAGGCCGCGCAGCCAGCGAGGTGCGCGGCAAGTTCCGGGGACTGCGCGGCCGGTTCCGCGCCGATCCTGAGGCGTGCCTCTTCGCAGTTCATGGCGCGGCCGCCTCCACGGCGGGCTCGGGAGCGGCCGCCATGCCGCACAGCACGCGCAGCTTGTTGCGCGCCCGGAACAGGCGCGTCAGCACCGCCGTGGTGGACAGCCCGAGCTCCCGGCCGATCTCCTCGGTCGAAAAGCCGGCCAGCACCTGCAGCACCAGCGGCTCGCGGTATTCCAGCGGCAGTCTCATGATTCCCGAACGCAGTACAAACAGGTCATCCTCGTTGGCAGCGCCGTCCGTGCCATGGGTCTCGGCGATCTCCTCCAGCGGTATCAGCTCCAGTCGCTTGCGCTCGTAGAGCCGGGCATGCTCGCGCCGCACGATGGTGAGCAGCCACGGACGGGCGGCCGCCGGATCCTTCAGGGCATCCCGGGAACGCCAGGCGCGCAAGAGCGATTCCTGCACGATGTCCTCCGCGATCGCCCGGTCCCGGGCCAGCCAGTGCGCAAAGCGCAGCAGGTCCGGCCGCAGCGACTCGAACAGCTTCGTGAGCGCGCCGCCCGGCCCGTCGCCGGGCGAACGCGCACCTATGGAGATGACCGGCGAATCGGGCGGGGAATTGCGCATGGGATGGGCGCTGGGAGCGCCGCGCGATTATACGCACGGGCGGCCCCAAGGCACGGCAATATCGCGCCAGGGCGACCGGTCTAATCGCCGGAACTGCAAACCACAACCTGACAGGGGATCCCGAGTATGAGCTTCCTGGTTCGCTGGCTGATCGACTGGCCGCGGCGCACCGCCGCGCACCTCACGGACTTAGCTCCGCTGTTCGCACGCGTGGTGACCGGCTGGGTCTTCCTCTGGAGCGGCTGGGGCAAGCTCTCGGACCTGCCGACGGTGATCGAGAACTTCGTGGGCTGGCACATCCCGGCACCGCAGCTGCTCGCCCCGTTCGTCTCGGGGGTCGAGTTCTTCGGCGGGCTGTTCCTGCTCCTGGGCTTCCTGACCCGGATCTCCGCCGGGGCCCTGGGGGTGACCATGATCGTCGCCATCAAGTCGGCCAAGTGGGCGGACGTGGACTCCCTGGAGGCGCTGCTCGGGTTCGACGAGACCGAGTACCTCGCCCTCTTCCTGTGGCTCGCCATCGCCGGCGCCGGCGCCTTCTCGGTCGACCACTGGATCGAGCGCTGGTACGCCCGGCGCGCCCCGGGAACGCCGGCCGGCACGAAGTCCTGAACCGCCTGCGGTAAACCCGCCGGGATCCCGGTCTCCTCAAGCGGCCGGGTATTGCCCGGCACTACTCAACGAACGAGGGATACACCATGCGAGTGAAAAATACGGGCCTGGCCGTGGCGACCGCCGCCGCCCTGCTCTTCGGGACCGGGCTTGCCACGAGCGCCGTGGCCGGCACCGACGGCAAGATGCACTGCGACGGCGTGAACTCCTGCAAGGGCCAGTCGGCCTGCAAGAGCGCGAACAACGCCTGCAAGGGCCAGAACTCCTGCAAGGGCA
>JAFEDU010000016.1 GCA_018241425.1 Pseudomonadota bacterium | reverse complement strand
TGGTTCTTGAGACTGCCAGCAAGAGCTTCAAGAAGGACAGACTGCGTAACTCTAATCGGCCTCTGGTGGATGCATATTTGCATCCGGGCCCGCGTGTAAGCCGCACGCTCGCGCCTCGATCGTTAGTCAGCGATTTCCGCTCGTAAGCTGATCTGGTTCCGCGAGCGCCGGTCTGACCTGTTTTCTGCTCGGTGGACAGTCGTTTAGGGTTCTCCGATCTGGGAGCGGTGTTTTGTGGTCGCTCAGGCGCCTCGAGCCAGGAGTGCCCAGCAGACTCGGGCGTTCTTGGCAGCCACCGCAACGCAGGCGCGGTGATAGCCCCGGCGTTGTTGCAGCGCCAGTGCCCAGCGCGAGAGCGGATCGTCCTCTCTCGCCGCTCGCTGCAGGACGGCCCTGGCACCCATCACCAGGAGCGTTCGCAGGTAAGGGTCGCCTCGCTTGGTGATGTGGCCGAGCCGCGTCTTGCCTCCGGTGGAGTATTGGCGCGGCACCAGCCCGAGCCAGGCCGCGAACTGGCGTCCGTTCTTGAAGTCATGTCCGTTGCCCACCGTAGCGACCAGTGCTGAAGCGGTGATCGGACCGATCCCCTGGCGCTTGAGCGCGGCACGCGCCAGATCGTTGCTGCGCACTTCGCTGCGGATCTCCCGTTCGTACTCGAGCGCCTTGTCGGCGAGCCGATCGGCATGGTCCAACAGATCCTGCGCACAGCGCGCTACGCGCGAGGGCAATCGCTCCAGCAACGCGGGTACCAAGCGCCTCACCTGCACCGCACCCTGGGGCATGACATGGCCGAACTCGGCCAGTAACCCCCGAACCCGGTTCAGGGTCGCCGTGCGCTCTTCCACAAAGCCCTGTCGCACCCGATGAAGGCTAAGGTCCGACTGCTGCTGCTCCGACTTCACCGGCACGAAGCGCATGTTCGGTCGGCTCACTGCTTCGCAGATCGCCTCGGCATCGTTGCCGTCGTTCTTGCCGCTCTTGCGATACGGCATCACGAACTTCGCGGCCATCAGCTTCACCGTGTGTCCGTGACCGCAGAATCGCCGCGCCCACTCGTGAGCTCCCGAGCAGGCTTCCATCCCGATCAGGCAGGGTGAGAGCTGCGCAATGAGCTCCCCCAGCTTCGCCCGGGGCACGGTGCGCCGCAGCACCACCGCGCCGTTTGAATTAACGCCATGCACCGAAAAGACGTTCTTTGCCAAGTCGATCCCAAGCGTGGAAACTAAGTTCATGGGACTTCCCCTTCTTGGATTACGGGTAGATGTCGCAACTCCATCCTGACATCTGGGACGGGGAAGTCCCTTACATTCGTTAGAAGTCATGGGTCGAAATCACGACGCAAATTCTGGCGTTAGGCCGCATATGGGTATATGGCGCCATATGCTAGCCGTTTGTTTTCTTATCTCTCTCAGCGGCTGCATCGAGATAACGACGTATGCCTCGCCAGGCGCGTCGGGGACGGTAATTGACGCTACTACCAAGAGGCCGATCTCGGGAGCGTCTATTTCGGTGGACAGCCGCCCTGGCTTGTTCGCGCAGACTAATTTGGATGGCCAATTCGTCTTGGTACCCATAACGAACACGACACACATCTTCTGGCTTTCCCCGTACAGGTCGCTGCGGCCTGGGGGCACCATTGTCGTATTCGCCGAAGGGTATATGGCAAAGGAGATTGCCGTTGACGGCAGCGCCGATCAGCTCCTCGTCTCTCTGGACAGGGTTCGCTAGTGCGGCCTGACGTACAAATGAGCGGAGGGATAGCCGTCGTAGCGCGCGGAGCGCGCTAAGAATTTTTTGGTAGATTTCGCCTCGTAGACACCGCACCGATACCAACCGCAACACGTTTTCCTCCATTCGACGTAAGGACCACTGTGTACGATCTCTTCGATGTAGTTTTTGGAACGTACGTGTCCTCCAAGGTCGCGGGGATCAGTGCGCTCCAGGCCAGTACCGACCAGCGCCTCACCAGCTCCACGGAGCGACTGACGGCCCTTGAGCACAAGTACGAGCGCATGCACATCGTCATGGTCGCGCTATGGGGTCTCTTGAAGGAACACACCTCACTCACCGACGCCGACTTGAAGCGCTTCGTGGCGAATGTGGAGGCCTCAGAGGCCCAGAACCGGGGCGCAGCCGGAACCATGGCATGCCCGCATTGCTCGCGCACCGTGAGAAAGTCCGCGACCCGCTGTCCGTGGTGCGGGGGCGCGATAACAACCGGCGACGCCTTTCAAGGAACCTGATTCCATCCAGCCGGGCGCCTCCAAAGTGAACGACACGACCAGCCTTCGGCACATTGACACGCTGATACAGCGTTTCTTTTCGGTGTTCGACAACCGGGGAGATACGAAGCCGCGAGTTGCAGATCTCTTGGACTGCTTCACCGCGAAGGCCACCATCGTCCGCCAGGATCGCGGGGCAACTGAGTTGTACACGGTCCTTGAATTTGCAGCTCCGCGAATCAAGCTGCTGACCGAGGGGACTCTGGTTCAGTTCCATGAATGGGAAGAAAGCTCCTCCACCCAGGTCTTCGGTGGCATCGCAGCCCGGGTCTCCCGCTACGGCAAGGCAGGGATCCTGAACGGAAACGACTATTCCGGTTCGGGCACGAAGTGTTTCCAGCTGGTTGACGCGGGGACCGGCTGGCGTATTTCTTCGCTCGCCTGGGTCGATGACCCAGCGTGAACAATAGGATATGCACGCCTTCCGACTGACCGTGGCTTGCCGACTCACGGCAACGTGCAAAAACAACCCCGCCACCGAAGGAGTGATGCAGCCATGTTTACCCTGATTCTCACCTTGATCGTGAGCCAGCCGGCCTGTTCTGGGCCCAACTGCATCGGCTATTCCACGATCACCAGTGTCCCGGGGTTCGAGTCGCTCGGCCTGTGCGAGCAGGCCGGCCAGAAATGGGTACAGGCTGTCGCGCCCCACCGGCAGGCCGATAGCACCAAGTACGTCTGCGTGCAGCTGAAGTGACCCAACTAGGAAAATCACGATGACCATGCAACGCGCGCTCCAAGTGCTGGTGGGCATCGCCCTGCTGGGCTATGTGGTGTATGCGCTCCACACCGGCACCCTCCAGGGCAAGTTCCGGCAGTTCAGCCGCAGCGACGATCCCTTCTCGTTCTGGTTTGGCGTTCTCGTCACCGCAGGAATCGGACTCGTGTGCCTCTTCTGGGCGGGACCCGGGCGCCGGTAGGGCTCGGCGCTGCGCGGGAGCCCAGGTCGCTGGCAGAATCCCGGGACCAACCCCGCCCAGGAGGGCTCATGTCCCGCAAGGTGATTTTCACGCCCAAGGCGGCCAAGCCGCCGGTGACGTACAGCCAGGCCGTCCGGGGAGCAGGCCTGATCTTCGTGTCCGGAACCGCGCCGCACGACCCCGAGACCGGCGCCCTGGTCGGGACCACTGTCCAGGAGCAGACGCGGCAGTGCCTCACGAACATCTCCGCGATCCTCGAGTCCGCCGGCAGCTCGCTCGACAAGGTCGTGAGCGTCACCGTCGTGCTCGCGGACGAGGACGACTTCCCGGGCATGAACGAGGAATGGCTCAAGTGGTTTCCGGCGAACCCGCCGGCACGCCAGGGTGCCAAGCTGCCGGCGCGGATCCCGGGACTTAAGGTGTCCATCGCGGCGATCGCCGAGGCCTGATACCCGGCCGCCCTCCGCAGCCCGCACCGCGATCGGCGGGTTTACGCGCGCTTACGCCGGATGCTTTTCAGGCGCAGCCGGCCCCCCGGTCGGATAGCATGCGTCGTTCAACTTCAGGATCGCAGGAACCCAACCCCCATGGCGAAGGCATACTGGATTACTGCATACCGCGCAGTGCACGACCCCGAGGCGCTCGCCGCCTACGCGAAGCTCGCCGCACCCGCCCTCGAAGGCGCAGGCGGGCGCTTCCTCGTCCGCGGCATGCCCGCACGCACCTACGAGGCGGGGCTCGGGCAGCGAACGGTCGTCATCGAGTTCGACAGCGTGGCCCAGGCAGTCGCCGCCCATGACAGTCCCGGTTACCAGGCCGCGCTGCGCGCCCTGGGGAATGGCGCGGAGCGCGACCTCAGGATTGTCGAGGGCTTTGCGTAGGTTCTACGCCGGCTCCGGCCGCTTCCCACCCCCCGCGCGTTTCGGGCCGCTGTCGGCGGGGTCCGACAGCATCTGGCGACCTGGCGCGACGGCGCCGGGGGCCCCTGCCGCTCAAGCTTCCTCCCCTCGATCCAACACTCACTCTGCAACCACGGGAGGTATCTCCATGAAGAAGCTCATCGCCACGCTCGCGCTCCTCGGCGTCGCCAGTCTCGCCTTTGCCCAGGTCGGCACGACCGTGAAGGAATCCGGCAAGGCCGTCTCCGAGACCGCCAAGCAGGCCGGGGACGAAGTGAAGGGCGCGATGTCCTCGCAGCCCAAGAAGTCGGTGGACAAGGCTGCGGCGAAGGTCCACAAGGCGTCCGCGAAGCAGCACGCGAAGAATGCCAAGGCGGCCGCCAAGGAAGCCGTGAAGTAAGCGCACTTACCACCTGGAGGACTGCACCATGTCGATCTTGGCCTGGATCGTGCTCGGACTGATCTCGGGGTTCATCGCCAGCAAGCTCGTCAACAAGACCGGCGAAGGCGTGGTCCTGGACATCGTGCTCGGCATCGTCGGCGCGGTGGTCGGCGGCTGGCTGTTCGCCACCTTCGGGATGAGCGGCGTCACCGGCGTCAATCTCTACAGCATGCTGGTGGCCGTGGTCGGCGCCGTGGTCGTGCTGTTCGTCTACCACGCCATCCGCAGGGCCTGAACGACCGCCCGGCGAGCCTGCAGCCACTGCAGCTCGCCGGGCGGCTCAGAGCTCATCGTCAATCGGCAGCAGCGTCAGGGTCTTAACCGTCAGCCGCTGCCAGAAGCTGCGCGCGGGCTCCCGCGTGTACTCCACCGGTCCCTCGCCCGTCTGCGTGCTCCAGCGCAACGACGTAGAACTGCCCGACGCGTTGTCCGCCAGGGTGACGTGGAAGGCATTGCTCGGCTGGATCATGGCCTCGAAGCGCCGGTGCGCCTGTCCCGCCAGCTCCGGGCTGTGGACGATGAGACCGATCTCAGTGTTGATCCGCCGCGAACGGGCATCGAAGTTCATCGAGCCGACGTACAGGGCCTGCTCGTCGAATATCAGGAGCTTCGCATGCAGGCCGAAGTTGCCCTGGCGCAGGAGGTGTGCCGACTGGCCGGTGCCGCGACTGCGCTCGGGCTGGCGCCGCAGCTCGTACAGGTCGATCCCGGCCTTCAGGAGCGGCACCCGGAAGTGCATGTAGCCGGCCTGTGCCGGGGGATCGGTGCAGGCCTCCAGCGACGTGGTGAGGATGCGCACCCGGCGTCCACCCCCGCTCAGCTGCTGCAGCAGCCGCAGCTCTTCCGGCGTCGGAATCAGATACGGGGTCACCATCGTGAACTGCGTGCTGGTATCGCGCAGCGCGTGAGCCACGGGCGCGAACATCAGGCCCGAGACGGCCGATCCCTGGGGACTGCCCTTCTCCGGCGGATCGTAGGCGAGGTCCGCTGAGGCCCACACCAGGGGCGCAGCTCCCGAGAGCAGGTCGGCGAGCGGCTGGCCGGCAGCCAGCTTGTCGCTGAAGGTGGCATCCGCGCTCACGGCCCGTTCCGGGACGGTGTGCCGCTGCGCAAGCGCCTCGAGTGCGCGCGCGTCACGCTGCCGCGCCGGGAGGATCGCCTCGACGGGCACGGCCGCCTCCGAGGTCCAGAACTCCTCGAACACCGCGCTCAGGGCATGGGTCGTGGCGCCGGTCACCGCGAGGTCGTCGTCGGCGTACTGCGAGTCCGGGTCCACCTGAAAGTACTGGTCGCCGATGTTGCGCCCCCCGATCAGCGCGATCGAGTCGTCGGCGATCAGGAGCTTGTCGTGCATGCGGTGGTCCAGTCGCCGCTTGCTGACGAGGAACTCGGCCCCGCGCAGCACGATGCTGTGGCCGCGGTAGCGCCAGGGATTGAAGACCCGGATCGCCACGCGCGGCGAGCCGGCGAGCGCGAACACCTGCTCGTCGCCCACCCGTGACTCGCCGTCGTCCACCAGGATGCGGATCCTCACGCCGCGCTGCGCCGCCGCCAGCAGGGCTTCCGTGATCAGGCGACCCGACTCGTCCCCGTGGAAGATGTAGTACTGGAGGTCGAGCGAACGTTGCGCCTTCCGTATGAGCTCGAGCCTCAGAAGCAGGCCATCGGTCCCGGTGGAGTAGAGGTGCATGCCGGCCGACCCGGCCGGTGGTGCCGCGGCCGGTGCCGGCACGTGCAGCGAGGACGTGTCGTGGATGATCTCAGGATCCGGTGGCCGGACCTGGCCCCGGGCCGGCATCGAGGTGCAGCCGGTGAGGGCCAGGGGAGCGAAGATGAGGATCGCGAGCGCGGCGAGCCGCGCCGCGGGGACGGTAAACCGGGGCTGGTTCCAGGGGCACATCGGCGAAAGTCTACCGTCACGGTCGGGCTGAGGCTGTCAGCGGACGCCGGGTTAACATCGCGTCCGCAGCCCGCAAATGAGCCCGGCCCCCTGCCCATGAGATACCCAACACAACGGCGCGGACCGCGCCCTGTGGATCGACCGAGGCGCTGGCGGGCGGAGGCCTGACGGCAATCGTGAGCCCGCGCCTGCCGCTCCTGCTGACCCTTGTACGGGCAGCCACCGCCCCGCTGATGGTGGTACTGGCGCTCTGGCGCCCGTGGCCGGCCGCGTTCGGCGTCTGCCTCGTGATCGCACTGGTCACCGACATCTTCGACGGGATCCTCGCGCGCCGGCTGGGAGTGGCCACGGCGAACTTAAGGCGCCTGGACAGCATCGTCGACACCCTCTTCTACGGCTGCGCGACCTTCGCGCTCTGGCACCTGTACCCGCAGGTGCTGCGCAGCCGCTGGGTGCCGCTCGCGATCCTCCTCGGACTGGAACTGCTGCGTTACGGGTTCGACCTCCTGAAGTTCGGCCGCGAGGCGAGCTACCACATGTGGAGCTCCAAGGCCTGGGGGCTCGCGCTGTTCATCGCGTTCTTCTCGGCACTCGCACTCGGCTTAGACAATGCCCTGATCGACTTCGCGATCTGGCTCGGCATCCTCGCCGACCTCGAGGGCCTGGCGATCTCGCTCGTGCTGAAGCACTGGCGACGCGACGTCCCCAGCATCGTGCACGCCCTCAGGCTGCGCGCGGCGGGAGACAGCGGAGGCTGAACGCGCCGGTCGCCGCGCGGTAACATGGCCGCGGCATCATCTTCCGGCGGCCCCAGCGCGCCGCTACCTGCGGGGCCTCACCATGCGCCAGCTCGTCTCCAGCGGCAGTCCCTTCGAGTCCAGCGTCGGCTTCTCGCGGGCCGTGCGCGTCGGCAACTTCGTCAGCATCGCCGGCAGCGCCCCCTTGGGCCCGGACGGCCGCACGGTTGGCGCCGGGGACCCGGCCGCGCAGACCCGGCGCTGCCTCGAGATCATCCGTATGGCCCTGGAAGGTGCAGGCGCATCCCTCGGCGACGTGGTGCGCACGCGCATCCTGCTCACCCACATCGGTGACTGGGAAGCGGTCGGCAAGGTGCACGGGGAATATTTCGGGAACATCCGCCCCGTGTGCACGGTCATGCAGGTCGCAGGGCTCATCGACCCGGCCTGGCGGGTGGAGATCGAGGCGGACGCCATCATCGATGCGGGCGGGAGCTAAGGCCGGTGAAGGACCATTTCCGGATGATGGCCCGCTACAACGCCTGGGCGAACGTCCGCCTGTATCGTGTTGCCGCCGACCTTACCGACGAGGATTACCGGCGCGATGCCGGCGCCTACTTCAGGAGCCTGCACGGCACGCTCAATCACCTGCTGGTTGCCGACCGGATCTGGCTGCACCGCTTTGACGGGAACGGGCGAGCTGCCGCAGGCCTTGAATGCAACGCTCTTCGATTCCCTACCCGCGCTCACGGCCGCCCGCGGGGCCGAGGATGGCCGCCTGAACTCGTACGTCGAGTCCCTGGACGATGCGCAGTTCGAGGCGGCCCTCGAGTACCGGACGCTCGCCGGGGTGCCGCAATGCGGTCGCATCCGTGAAGTCCTGGCGCCTGTCTTCAACCACCAGACCCATCACCGCGGGCAGGCACATGCCCTCCTGACCCGGCTCGGGGTCGCCGAACCGCCCCCGCTCGACCTCCTCATCATGCAGCGCGAGGTCGCCTGAGACACCGGCGGTGCGGCCGACTTGACGGCCCGGCGTGGCGGGACTTCCATAGGGGCACAGCGGCGGCCTGCAGAACCCCAACCACAACGCCCCGCGCGCTTCATCAACCCCAAAAGGTCTCTTGAGGAGAAGCCCCCATGTTCCACGGCTATGGTTTATTCGGGATCATCTACATCGTCGTCGCCGTCATCCCGTTCTGGCGCATCTGCAAGCGCGTCGGGCTCTCCGAGTGGCTCGGCCTTCTGATCATCGTCCCGATCGTGAACATCATCTTCATCTACTGGCTGGCCTTCACCGACTGGCCGATCCAGAAGTCTCCCAGCTGAAGGAATCAGAAGGCCGGGGAGCCCGGCACGGGAAGCCGATGTCACCTGAAGGCGGGCGCCCGGCGCCCGCCTTCACACCCTGGAGAGCACGTGTCCCGTTACGAACTCGCACAGCTCAACGTCGGCGTCATCCGTGGACCCATGGACTCGCCGGTCATGGCCGAATTCGCCGCCAACCTGGAGCGCATCAACGCGCTCGCCGAGGCCTCGCCGGGATTCGTGTGGCGCCTGAAGACCGACGCGGGCGATGCGACCGACATCCGGGCCTTCGACGACCCGAACCTGCTTCTCAACATGTCGGTGTGGCGGGACCTGGAGTCGCTGCGCCGCTACGTCTACAACTCCGCGCACGTGGAGATCATGCGCAGGCGCCGCGCCTGGTTCGAGCGCATGAGCGAGGCGTACCTGGTGCTGTGGTGGGTGCCGCGCGGGCACCGGCCCTCGATCGAGGAAGCCACGCAGCGCCTCGAGCGTCTGCGCCGCGAGGGTCCCGTGCCGCAGGCGTTCACATTCCGGGAAGCCTACCCGCCGCCGGATGCGCCGCAGGTGCAGGCACCCTTCGACCTCAGGGACGAGTGCCCGAGCACCTGAAGAGCGGAGATCCCTAGCGCAGGGCCGCGTCCAGCTCCGCCTTGAGGTCGGCGACGTCCTCGACGCCTACCGAGAGACGGATCAGGCCGCCGCCGATCCCGAGCTCGTCGCGCATCGCCTGCGGGAGCGAGGCATGCGTCATGATGGCCGGGTGCTCGATGAGGCTCTCGACGCCGCCCAGGCTCTCGGCGAGCGAGAACAGGTGGCAGCGCTCGAGTGCGGTCTTGGCCGCGGCGAGTCCGCCCTTGAGCACGGCCGTCACGATGCCCCCGCCGCCGCCGACCATCTGCCGCTTCGCGAGTGCGTGCTGCGGGTGGCTCTCGAGGTAGGGGTAGTAGACGCGCTCCACCTTCGGGTGCCGCTCCAGGAAGCGGGCGACCTCGAGCGCGTTGGCGCAGTGCCGCTCCATGCGCAGCGCGAGCGTCTTGATGCCGCGCAGCGTCAGGAACGAGTCGAACGGCCCGGGCACGGCGCCGAGGGCGTTCTGCAGGTAGCCCAGCCGCTCCGCCAGGGCGCCCGCCTCGCGCACCACCGCCGCACCCCCGATCGAGTCGGAGTGGCCGTTCAGGAACTTGGTGGTGGAGTGCATCACGATGTCGAAGCCGAGCGCGAGTGCGCGCTGCAGGTAGGGCGTCGCGAACGTGTTGTCGCAGACGGTGAGGATGCCGCGCCGCCGCGCGAGGTCTGCGACCGCCGACAGGTCCACGAGCTTCAGGAGCGGGTTGGTCGGGGTCTCGACCCAGATCATGCGCGTCTCTTTGGTAAGCGCCGCCTCGAGTGCTGCGAGGTCGGTCAGATCCACGAAGCTGACCCTGAGGTTCGCCGAGCGCTTGCGGACGTTCTCGAAGAGGCGGTAGCTGCCCCCGTAGAGGTCGTTCATGGCGACGATGTGGGCGCCGCTGTCCAGGAGCTCGAGCAGCGTCGCGCTCGCGGCCATGCCTGAGGCGAAGGCGAACGCCGCGGCCCCGCCCTCGAGGTTGGCGAGCGCGGCCTGCAGCGCATCGCGCGTCGGGTTGTGGGTGCGCGAGTACTCGTAGCCCTTGTGCACCCCGGGGGAGGACTGCACGTAGGTCGAGGTGGCATAGATCGGCGGCATCACCGCACCCGTGAGCGGGTCCGGGTGCTGGCCGCCGTGGATCACGCGGGTGGCGAAGCCTGGGGTCCGGGTGGGGTCGCTCATCGTCGCTTCTTTCGTCGTGGGGGCTTAGGTCCCGGCGCTCACTGCCGGCGCCGCAGCCAGTTGAGCAGGTCGATGCGGGTGATCAGGCCCTGGAACTCGTTGTCGTGCATGACGATGGCCACCATGCCGCGCTTGAAGATCTCCATGAGCTGCGACACCGGCGCATCGGCCGGCACGGTGACGAGGTGGCTCGCCATCGCGCGGGTCACCGGTTCTGCGAAGTGCGCGGGATTGGCGATGACCTCCATGAGGATGTCCTCCTCGTCGACGATCCCGACGATGCGCTTGTCCTGCAGCACCGGCACCTGCGAGACGTCGTAGAGCTTCATGCGACGGTAGGCCGCCATCACGGTCTCGGTGGCGTTGACGGTGATCGCGGCGCGCTCTGTGGCCCGCCGCGCGATCAGGTCGCGCAGGTCGCCGTGCTGCTCGCGCTCCAGGAACCCCTGGTCCAGCATCCAGTAGTCGTTGTAGACCTTGGAGAGGTACTTGTTGCCGCTGTCGCACACGAAGGTGACGACGCGCTTCGGGGTCTTCTGCGCGCGGCAGTAGCGCAGCGCCGCGGCGAGCAGCGTCCCGGTCGAGGTGCCGCCGATCACGCCCTCCTTGCGCAGGAGCTCCCGGCAGGTGGCGAAGGCCTCCGCGTCCGGGATGGTGATCGCCTGGGCGACGCGCGAGAAATCCCCGACCGGCGGGACCGAGTCCCCGCCGATGCCCTCGACCAGCCACGGGCTCATCTTCTCCGGCAGCTTGCCGGTGGTGGCGTAGCTGGCGATCCCGGAGCCCGCCGGGTCCGCGAGCACCAGCTCGACCTTGGGGGCGGTGCGGGCGAAGTAGTGGGTGAGGCCTGCGAGCGTGCCGCCCGTGCCGACGCCGCAGACCACCGCGTCCAGCCGGCCCTGCATCTGGGCCCAGATCTCGGGCGCGGTGGTCTCCTCGTGCGCCTGGGCGTTGGCGGGATTGCCGAACTGGTTGACGAAGTACGCCCCGGGCATCTCGCGCGCCAGGCGCTCCGCGGTGTCCCGGTAGTACTCCGGGTGCCCCTTGCTGACGTCCGAGCGTGTCATGACCACCTCGGCGCCCATCGCCTTCAGGTGGAAGATCTTCTCCTGGCTCATCTTGTCGGGGATCACGAGCAGCAGGCGGTAGCCCTTCTGCGCCGCCACCAGGGCGAGCCCGAGGCCGGTGTTCCCCGCGGTCGCCTCCACCAGCGTCATGCCGGGCTTGAGCGCGCCGGAACGCTCGGCAGCCTGGATGAGGTACAGGCCGATCCGGTCCTTGATCGAACCGCCGGGATTCTGGTTCTCGAGCTTGAGGAACAGCTCGCACGGGCCGGTGTCGAGACGCTTCACCGCCATGAGCGGGGTGTTGCCGATCATCTCGAGCACGTTGGAATAAATCGGGGCTGCCATGGCAGGACGACACGCAATTGAAAGAGGCGTGCATTGTACGCAACGGGCGCGGCGCCCGCGCCGCCCGCGTGCTTGCGGATGAGTTAAGCGGAAGGATCAGCGCAGGGCGCTGATCATGCCGGCGCCGACCCAGGTGCGCAGGTAGCCGGCCGCCGCCTGCGGGGCCCGCTCCTCCCCCACGGACTCGCACAGCGCCTCGCACAACTCCCCCAACGGCCAGCCCGCGAGCGCCCCGTCGAGCGCCCGGGCTTCCGGAGGCTCGAGCGAACGGAAGTAGGAGGTGAAGTCCTCGCGCCAGATCACCCTGTCGACCGCGGCGCGGCTGAAGGTCGTCTCCGGGCGCTCGGCATCGCCCGTCAGCGCCTGCCACAGCGCCGGCACGTTCCAGTGCAGGGCCAGCCGCGCCACGCTCGGGTGGAAGGTGAAGCGCAGCTGCGCCCAGGCGGCAGGCGCCACGGTGGCGAGGGCCTCGGCCTTCAGCACCGGCGCATCCGCGGCGTCGAAGGCCGCCCGCAGCGCCCACTCCCAGCGGGCGAGCTCCGCGAGCACCGGGATTTCGGCGTAGCGCTCGTCGCGGGCCAGGAAGTCCGCGAGCCCATCCCCGTACCAGCGGATGGAGAAGAACGGCGAGTCGTGGGCGGCGACGTAGGCCTGCGCGAGATCCTGGAAGTCCTCATCGAGGAGGCTGGCGAGCGCCGGGTAGTTGCTCTCCATGGCCTCGATGAGGCGCGCCGCGTAGGCGTTGCCGTAGATCCCGAGGCGGGTGGCGGCGCTCACCCGCTCGCTGCCCTCCACCTCGGACTCGATGCCCGCGGTGCCCCGCAGCAGGTAGGCCTGGAAGCGCGCCTGCAGGTCGTTGAGGGAACTCACGAGGCGAGCGCCTGGCGCGGGGCGGAAGCGAGCGTGCGCGCGCTCAGGGCGCGCGCCGCCTCGAGCTCGGCGCACAGTTCCTCGAGCGGCGGGATGTTGGCGTCGCGCTCGATCATGGTGGTGACGGGGCCCAAGCGCCGCAGCGTTTCCGCGTACAGCGCCCAGACCGGATCCGGCACCGGGTGATCGTGGGTGTCGATCAGGTAGTCGCCGTGGTTCTCGTGGCCGGCGAGATGGATCTGCTGCACGCGCTCGAGCGGAACGCCGGCAAGGTAGGCGAGCGGGTCGAAGCCGTGGTTCACGCTGCTGACGTAGATGTTGTTGACGTCGAGCAGGATCAGGCAATCGGCGCGGCCCGCGACCTCGGCCAGGAACTCCCACTCGGTGAGCTCGGAATCCCGGAAGGCCACGTAGCTCGAGACGTTCTCGAGGAGGATGCGCCGGCCGAGCGCCTCCTGGACCGCCTGGACGCGCCGCACCACGTGCGCAAGCGCCTCCTCGGTATAGGGCAGCGGCAGGAGGTCGTGCGTGTTGCGCCCGCCGGTGCCGGTCCAGCACAGGTGGTCGGAGACCCACACCGGCTCGATGCGGTCGGCCAGCGCACGCAGCTGGCTCAGGTACTCCCCGTTCAGGGGCGCGGTGCTGCCGATGGACAGCGACACGCCGTGCAGCGCGATGGGATAGCGCTCGCGGAAGCGCTGCAGGTAGTCGAGGGGCTTGCCCCCCGGCACGAGGTAGTTCTCGGTGAGCGCCTCGAACCAGTCGACCGGCGGCGTACCGCCCAGGATCGCCTCGTAGTGGTCGACGCGCAGCCCGAGCCCGAAGCCTAGGGAGGGACGCGTGAGCATGGATCCGCGGACTTAAAGAGGGCGGACCGGGAGGATCCCGGTCCGCCCTCCCAGTGCTTACTTCGCTTTGGCCTTGGCCGCGTCGCAGTCAGCCTTGCTCATCTCCAGGAACCCCTTGCCCTTGCAGGAGTTCTGGCCCTTGCAGGCGTTGTTCGCGCTCT
>JAFEDU010000015.1 GCA_018241425.1 Pseudomonadota bacterium | reverse complement strand
CTCGAGTTAAGGAACTCGTGCACACCGCGAAGGAACTGCTAGGCGATTTACAGACAAGCCCGTACCGGGATCGAGTCATAGTCATCCTGGATTCTGTGCATTCCTCGGGGCTAAAGAGCAAGATTGTCCAGGCGGGTGTTCCGGAGCGGAATGTGGTTGTGTGGCCGAAGAATGGGATCGAGTATTTCTACCCGCCAGACATCATGAACCGCATTTTCGGGGAAGGTGGAGAAATATCAATTGAAGGCGACACGGTTTCGAGGAATGGGATTAGTTTCAATAAAGGCGAGCTTGTTAGCAGAGTGGTCGCGGCAACTACGGAGACCACAATCATGCATCCGACCTTCACCGAACAGGTGCTAAAGGTGGTTGAACCCAGTCTTGGATTGTCTCCAAATGCCCGCGCCGTCTAGCGATCGCCTATGACAAAGCGGTTTCGGATGAGGCGGTTCGCGAAGGAGAAAGCGGCGCTTGCGCGCGGTTAGATGACGGGTCAGCGATGCTATGTCGCGCAGGACGTGACGCGTATCGATCTCCGCGAAGTAAGGCCATCGGAAGGTCCTCAGACGCGAGCTTGAACGAACATGCGTACGGGCGGGGATAGACATGAAGAAGCGATTCCGTGACCTGCGTGCCGCGAACATGGCTCGCTCCAAAGGTGCTGGCGCTCCAGTAGGGACTGAGTCCGAAGTGCCGACCGCTCCTCCAAAAATGACTCGACGTCAACTTAAGGGACTACTTAAGCACTCATCGCGGAAGAAGGCGGAAGAACCAAAGGCGAGTCCGACTGCATGGCAGCGGCTGAGCTTATATGAGGGGCGGACGAAAGTGAGCGGCGGGCTACCAGGCCTTGGAAAGCGCCGCTGATCTAGCGGCACTCAGCCAACCGACGTGGAACGCCTCGAACGCTTCTACAAGATCGACCAGCTGCTCAAAAACGGCCGCCCCGTCCCCTTCGCGCGGCTGTGCACCATTCTCGAGGTGTCTCCTGCGACCCTGAAGCGCGACTTCGACTACATGCGCAATCGGTTCAACGCGCCCATCGAGTACGACCGGGAGGCGAACGGCTACCGGTTCGGGGAGCCCCGCAGCGGACCGAAGTACGAGCTCCCGGGGCTTTGGTTCAACGCGTCCGAAGTCTTTGCGCTGCTCACAACGCTTCGGCTTCTGGGAGATCTGCAGCCCGGGCTGCTCTCGAGCCAGGTTTCTACCCTTGTTCAGCGGCTGAAGGCGATCGGGGAGGAGGGCGATCATTCCTGGAAAGAAATCGAGAAGCGGATCCGGATTTTTCAGCCCGAGCGCCGCGCGGGGGACCCTGCACAGTTCAGCACCGTTGCGGCCGCGCTGTTGAAGCGGCGGCGTCTTGAGATCCAGCACTACAACCGCGCCGAAGACCGGATCACGGACCGGGAAGTTTCACCTCAGCGGCTGGTTCACTACAAGGACAATTGGTACCTCGACGCCTACTGCCACCTGCGCGAGGGCCTTCGCAGCTTCGCGGTGGATGCTATTCGAAATGCGTCCCTTGCGGACGCTAGGGCGAAGGAAGTGCCGGCTGCGGAACTCGATGCTTACCTGGCGGCCGGGTTTGGAATCTTCGCGGGTTCCGATCTGCAGTGGGCGACGCTGCGGTTCAATGCCACCGCCGCGCGGTGGGTGGCGTCTCAGGTCTGGCACCCCAATCAACGGCATCGGATGGATGGCGATGGCTCGTACGTGCTCGAGGTGCCGTATGCGAATGATCGGGAGCTCGTGATGGAGATTCTCAAGTTCGGGGCGGACGTCGAGGTTATGGGACCGGAGACTCTCCGGGAGCGGGTTGCAAATGCCTTGACTGCCGCGAGCTCCCGCTATCGCGGCCAACCTTGACCCGCGAAGCTTGAGGCGTCGGGCCTATTCTTGGGCCGCAGCCAGCTCCTCGCGCACGATCTTCCGTACCTCACGCGCCGTCACCGCGCCCTCGTGCCGTGAGAGTGCCTCGTTGATCAACGTCTGGTAGCCCTTGCCGGTACGCTGAGACTCAGCACGAAACCGCGCCAGGATTTCATCGTCCAGGTAGATCGTAATGCGCGTCTTGCCGGCAACCGGCACCGCGGGACCGCGCTTGCCCTTCGAGAAATCGTATTCAGCCTTCATAGTTTCTGCGCTCCTTCGGGGTGGCACGCCGGACGGAAATCAGCCGCGCGTCGCCATCCCGGTCCATCCACACCACCACCATGACCACCCCCAGCGAGTTGACCCCGACGGTTATCCAGCGCTGCTCTCCCTACGCCGACGGGTCTTCAATCGTCAGCCCGAGCGGGTCGAGCAGTACCCCGTCTCCGTCCGCCAGCGATACGCCATGCTTGGCGAGGTTTGCGGCGTCCTTCTCAGGGTCGAACTGCGGAGCCATGATTTCAGTATATGCATAATATACATATCAAGCAAATCGCGACGCGCAGGGCACCGGGCGTTCTTAACTTATTGTTAAAGCGGTCTTTTTGGCATTGTCCGATTCGCAAGCTCACGCTCTGAGCTACTGCCCCGCCAACAATGGCGCTCACCATCCAGTAAGGGAGAGCACCAATGACTGTATGTCTCACAACTCACGCGCGGATGCGCATGCAGCAGCGGGGCATCTCCCCGGAAGCCCTGGAGCTCCTTCTCGAGCTCGGGGAATCCGCCCCGGCTCCCGGTGGCGGTCAGCTGATCTTCATCGAACGCGGTCGGCGCAAAGAACTCGGCCGCCGGGGCAAATGCATCCGCGAGCGGGATCGTCTCAAGCGGCTCTACGTCGTGACGGACGAGCACGGGATCGTGGTCACGGTCGGACACCGGTACCGCCGGTTCGCACGGGTCTGATTTCAGGAGGGCACATGAACACTCAATGGTTACTTCTCGGACTTCTGCTGATCGTCGGGACTTTCACTGCGTGGGTGCTTCGGGCGCTTAAGGGCGCGCATGGCGAGATCGAGTCCTGGCGGCAGCGCCACGACGCCCTGCAGCTGGAGCTGGCCCGCGTTCAAGCTCTGGCGGACCTCAGCGCGCCGATCGAAAAGGACCGGAACGACCTGCGGGAGCGGTTCGAGTACCTCACTGCCGAGAAGACCCGCCTCGAGGCGGCGGCCGATCGCGTGCCGTCCCTGGAGCGGCAGATTGCGGCTCTGACCAATGAGGCGGCGAATCTCCAGGCCAGCAATGCCGCCCTCCATGCTCGCGTGGTTGAGCAGTCTCGGGCCCACCAGGACCAGATTGCGGATCTGACCGACGTTAAGGCCGGGATCGAAACCCATCTCAAGGCCATGGCGGCCGACGTGCTGCAGTCGAACCAGGGGGCCTTCCTCGAGCTCGCCAACCAGGCCTTCGCCCGCCACAAGGCGGGGGCGGACGCGGATCTGGAGGCGCGCCAGAAGGCGGTGGAGAACCTGATCGCGCCGCTGGCCGAGACCCTCGCCACCGCCCGGCAGCAGATGGATCAGCTCGAGCGCAATCGCTCCGAGGCCTACGGGGCGCTCTTTGGCGAATTGAAGTCGGTGGCTGAGACGCAGGCGGCTGTGCGTACAGAGACTACAAAGCTGGTACAGGCACTGCGGGCCTCGCCCAAGACCCGGGGCCGCTGGGGTGAGCACACCCTGCAGAACGTCCTGGAGCTCGCGGGCTTAAGCGCCTACTGCGACTTCTCGACCGAGGAGAGCTTCGATCGCTTCGACAGCCGGGTGCGGCCGGACGTCGTGATCCGCCTGCCCGGCGGCCGTCACCTGGTGGTGGACGCCAAGACTTCCGTAACGGCCTATCTGGATGCCCTGGAAGCCGTCACGGACGCAGACCGCGAGCGCCACCTGGCGCTTCATGCGTCACAGACTCGCGACCATATGAAGAAGCTCGCCTCCAAGAGCTACTGGGACGGCCTCATCGAGACGCCGGACTTCGTGGTCATGTTCATCCCCGGGGAGAACTTCTTCGCCGCGGCCCTCGAGCGCGACCCGACCCTGTTTGAAGATGCTGCGGCGCAGCGAGTCGTTCTCGTAACGCCCTCGACTTTGATCGCGCTCGCCAAAGGCGTCGCCTTCGGCTGGCGCCAGGAGAAGGTCGCCGAGAATGCAAAGAAAGTTCATGACCTGGGACGGGAGCTCTACCGGCGTATTACCGTGATGGCGGATCACATCCAGGGCTGCGGTGGGGCGCTCAACAAGTCCGTGAAGTGCTTCAACGAGTTCATCGGCAGCCTGGAACAGTCTGTGATGCCGCAGGTGCGCCGCTTCAATGAGCTGGAAGTGGAGGGCACGGCGGAGGAGATCGTCCCCTTGAAACCCATCGAACTCGAGCCGCGGCTCCTACGGACAGACCGTGACTTTGCGGATCGGCGGCTCCCGAGTGCGAACTCGGATTCCGGGCCTTCGGCGAGCGCCGCCTAAGGAGTCGCATGAGGCGTTACCAGGACCAGATCGTATTTTCTGCATCTGACCTGGTGACGTTTCTCGGGTGCCGGCACGCCACCTTCCTCGATCGGCGGCAGCTGGACACGCCGGTCGAGGTCGCCGAGGACGATGCCCATGCAAAGCTCCTGCAGGACAAGGGACTTGAGCACGAGCGGCGGCTGCTCGAGCGCTATAAAGCCGAAGGGAAGCGGGTCGCGGAGATTCCGAACGGTCCGCTGGAGCAGCGCACCGCCCAGACACTCCAGGCGATGCAGGCGGGTGCCGAGATTGTCTACCAGGGCGCGTTCTACTCAGGGCGCTGGCACGGGTACGCGGATTTCCTGATCCGGGTCGAGGGCGCCTCAAACCTCGGCGCCTACCACTACGAGCCGCTCGACACGAAGCTCGCCCACCACGCCAAGCCCACCCACGTCATTCAGCTGTGCGTCTACGCCGACCTTCTGGGACAGGCGCAGGGCAGGGCGCCCGAGCGCCTGCATGTGGTCCTGGGGACGGGTGAGACGGTCGCGCTGCGAGCCGCAGACTTCCGCTACTACTTTGCGCACGCACGCGGGCGCCTGGAGGCCTTCTTGCAGGCGCTGCCGGCTCGATCCGAAGGCGTGCCCTGCCGGGCGTGCGACCTGTGCCGCTGGCGGGATCGATGCGGGGGCGAGTGGGAGGCGGCCGATCACTTAAGCCTCGTGGCGAACATTCGGGGCGGCCAGATTGAGACGCTGAATGCCGCTGGGATCATGACCGTGGCGCAGCTCGGGGGCGTTCCTCCGGGGACCCAGGTCCCGGGAATGCGACCCGAGATGCTGCGGCGCCTGAGTGACCAGGCGCGCCTGCAGACCGTGAAGCGCGAGACCGGTGAGAACCAGGTGGAGCTGCTGGATTCCGAGCCCCGTAAAGGGTTCGAGCGGCTTCCGGAACCCGACGCCGGCGACCTGTTCTTCGATATGGAGGGCGACCCGCTCTATGACGGGGGCCTCGAGTACTTGTTCGGCTTCGCTTACCAGGACGGCAAAGCGATCGGATTCCAGCCGTTCTGGGGGCATGACCGGGCTGAGGAGAAGGTCGCCTTTGAGAAAGCGATGGATTTCGTTTCGGCACGTCTGAACGCCTTCCCCGACGCCCACATCTATCATTACGCGGCCTACGAGGAGACGGCCCTCAAGAGGCTCGCGATGCTGCACGGCACGCGTGAGGCCGAGGTCGACAATCTGCTCCGCGCCGGGAAGCTCGTGGACCTCTATCGGGTGGTCAAGGAGTCCATCCGGGTCTCGGAACCCAAGTACTCGATCAAGAACCTGGAGGTCTTCTACCGGGGGAGCCGCGAAGGCGCCGTCAGTAACGCCGGCGAGAGCGTGGTGGTCTACGAGAACTGGCGGAAGCTCCAGGATTCGGAGCTCCTCAAGGAGATCGAGGACTACAACCGGATCGACTGCGAGTCGACCTTGCAGCTGCGGGACTGGCTGCTGTCCTTAAGGCCCGAAGGCATGCCCTGGAAGGGCGATCGGCCGCCGGACCCCGAAGAGGAGGCGAGGATCGCTGAACGGGTGGCGGCCGAGCAGCAGAACGCTCATCGGGTCCGGATGCTTTTACAGGGGGCCCCGGTTGAAGAGCGGCCGTTTCGCGAGCTCGTCGGCCATCTGCTGGATTTTCACAAGCGCGAGGCCAAGCCTGCGTGGTGGTTCCAGTTCACGTGGCCCGAGCTGAGCACCGAGGAGCTGATCGATGACAGTCAGTGTCTGGCGGGTCTCACGCGGGATGAGACGGCGGCGCCGTTTCGGGAGAAGCAGTCGACCGTCTACACGTTCCGATTCCCTCCCCAGGACTTTAAATTAGGGGTTGGGAAAGCCGTACAGCGCGCTGAGCCCGATCGCCCCGGCGCTGGGACGATCTTTGACCTGGATGAGAAGGCGGGACGTATCCAGTTGAAGTGTGGCCGAAGCATCGAGGCGCATCCGCCGGTGTTCTCCTTGATGCCTCCTGAGCCACGAAAAACCGGAGTCTTGCGCGATGCGGTTCAACGCTACGCCGATTCCGTTGTTGCGGGGGCGGATGTCTACCCTGCGATTACCGCGGCATTGAAGCGCGCACTGCCGCGGCTTCGGGGCCGCGCCCCTGGGGCACCCGTTACGGCGCCCGGAGCCGAGCCGGTACGGGCGGCCGCAGACGCAATCGGGGCCCTGGACGGCAGTTACCTGCTGGTCCAAGGGCCTCCCGGGGCCGGCAAGACCTACCTGTCTGCTCGGGTCATCGTCGCGCTCCTGCGGGGCGGCAAGCGGGTGGCGATCGCCGCCAACGCACACAAGGCCATCAATCGGTTGCTTGAAGAGGTTGCCGCCGTCGCCGTCCACGAGGGGGTAACTCTGCGCGGTGTCAAAAAGTGCTCCGACGATGATCATGCCTGCGATGTGCCCGGGATCATCAACGTCGACGACAACAAAGAGGTCACAGACGCTTTCAACCTCGTGGCCGGTACCGCGTGGCTGTTCGCTCGACCCGAGCACAATCAGAAATTCGACTACCTGTTCGTCGATGAAGCCGGTCAGATCTCGCTCGGGCACCTGGTGGCCATGGGGACCTGCGCCCGAAACCTCGTTCTGGTCGGGGATCAGATGCAGTTGGGTCAGCCCATTCAGGGGTCCCACCCCGGGGAGTCTGGTCTGTCTGCCCTGGAATTTCTCCTCAAAGACTACGCGACGATCCCTCCGGAGCGGGGCATCTTCCTGGACATCTCCCGCCGCATGCATCCGGATGTCTGCCGGTTCATCTCGGATGCGGTTTACGAAGGACGGCTCAACGCCGATCCGTCGTGTGCCGAGCGGCGTCTGGCCCTAAGCGCCGATGCTGATCCCGCGCTGAAGGCCAGTGGGGTGTCCTGGGTTCCGGTCAACCACCAAGACTGCACGCAGCGCTCGGAGGAGGAGGGCGCCCGTGTGGCCTCCCTTTATCAAAGTCTTCTGGGCCAGCGGTGGCTCGAAAAGGCTGGCCAGGAGCGGCCGCTTACGGCCGACGACATTCTGATCGTCAGTCCCTACAACATGCAGGTGAACCTGCTTCAGGAGTTACTACCGGGAGCTCGGGTCGGGACGGTGGACAAGTTCCAGGGCCAGGAGGCGGCGGTAGTCATTGTCTCCATGACCGCCTCGTCGGCGGAGGATGTCCCGAGGGGTATGGAATTCCTGTATAGCCGGAACAGGCTCAACGTCGCGATCTCCCGGGCGAAGTCACTGGCCATTGTCGTGGCGTCGCCGAGGTTGCTCGAGGCGTCGTGTACGAAGATCGAACAGATGGCGCTGGTGAATATGCTGTGCCACGCTCAGAGTTACGCGACTGCCCACCATTTCGCTCAATAACTCTGGGCAACGTGGTATCCACAAGGGCTCAAGGAACCTCATGCAAGTAAATAAGAAAGCGTGGCCGCTTCTCTCGATTTGCGGCCTAAAGCAACGCATAGACACGCAACCTGACTATCAGCGCCCCGCTGTATGGGACTCGGCTCAGCGCCAACTGCTGATTGATACGATTCTACGCGGGTATGACGTACCAAAGCTCTATTGGCGCAAGGTCGCTAGTGCCCCGGACAAATACGAGGTGGTCGACGGCCAACAACGTATTCGCACCGTCTGGGAGGTTCACGCCGGTGAGTTCGGCTTGTCCAAGTCGAACGACCCGATCGAAGGTCTTGACGTTCGCAATCTTCATTATGAAGAGCTGCCAGAAGATCTGCGACTCCGGTTTGACACGTACAATATGGACGTCGTAATCCTCTCGGATACCGATGAAGACGAAGTTCGTGAGATGTTTCTGCGTCTACAGAATGGGACTACTCTGAAAGCGCAAGAAAAGCGCAATGCGATGCCAGGGAAAATGCGCGACTTTGTTAAGAAACTGGCGGAGCACAAAATCTTTGCAAATTCCGGCTTTTCCAACAGCCGATACACGTTTGATCTTGTCGCCGCACAGATGGTCTTGGTTGAGCTCGCGGGTGGCCCGGCGAACGCGAAGAACGCAGATCTAAACCGAATGTATAAGGACAATCAGGAGTTCGATGTAGCGGGAGAAAAGGCGAAAAAAGTCCGACGCGTGCTGGAGTATCTACTTAGTGCGTTTCCATCGAAAACACCGGAACTGGAGAGGTTTAGCCTTCTATCCCTCTACATGCTGACCTCGCATATGCTGGATCGTTACGCGTTTCAAGGCAGGCAGAATGACCTGGCTCAATGGTTTATCAAGTTCGAAATCCTGCGCAGAGCAGAAGAAAAGAAGCCGGTAGATCAAATGGCGGACCCAGATTTGGTGATCTATCACGAGAAAACCAGCCACAGTACAGACGCGAAAGATAGTTTGGAATGGCGCCACCAATTCCTGCTACGAAACTTCTTGGAATCCTGCCCGGACTTGGAACTTAAAGACGACCAACGTCTTTTCACGCACGACCAGCGCATGGCGATTTACCGGCGTGACGACGGGATATGCCGAGTGCGACTAAAATGCGATGGAGCTAAGTGCAACTGGGATAGCTGGGAGGCGGATCATATCAAGCCCTGGGCTAAGGGCGGTCGTACCACCGTGGCGAACGGGCAAGTGGCTTGCCTGGCATGCAATCCAGCCAAAAGCGATGCTGCGTGATCATGCCTTGTGGCCTCACAGGAATAGGAAGCCTCATCGACGAGTTTTACCTTCGATATCCTCAGCTTCGGCCCTACATAGGTCGGCAATTTCGGGTCGACACCGCGATTCCAGCACTGCTACTTATCGGGGAGAGTCACTACCTGCCTGGCGATTCCCATCTCCACTTAGACCCCGAAGCATGGTATCGAGGAGAGAGCAGCACGCTCTCCGAGACGGAGAAGGCGTGGATTGACACCAGCTCCATAATCCGAGAGCAAATCGGCAAGGATTTCAAGGAGGATGCTCACGTCATCTGGAAGCGTGCCTTGCAAGAGATCAACTGCTTTGGTCCACAGTACGAGAATTATCGCGAGCTGGCGGAGGGCGTCGCTATCGCGAATTTCTTTCTGCGACCCGCCATGTGCGGTCGCTCGCTATGTCCGACTCCACTTGATCAGAAGTTTGCCAACGATGCACTCGAACGTCACTTCGAAGTGATGAGACCGACAGGAATAGTCTTTCTGTCGCGCCTCGCGTTCATGTTTGCCGATAGACCGGAAAAGTACGGAGTCCCCTTGATCGCAACCCCTCATCCTGGATGTCGATGGTGGAATACACCATCTAAGAAGTACTCTGGCAAGCGCGGGCGCGATCTGTTAGCAGACTTTGCAACGGCGGCCTGGAGTCAAATCCCGAGGGTAACGATGGTCCCTTCAGCGCGACTATGACTCCAGAGGTCGGAACCACGATAAAGAGAGCGGATACCCAGGCTAAAGCCGTCCCGGCGTCGCAGAGGATCTTGCGCGCAGCTCTTTTTGCTGCGCAGAAGCACCGGAATCAGCGACGGAAGGATAAAGAGGCCTCGCCGTACATCAACCATCCCATTGCTCTGGCCGATCTGCTGGCAAGTGCAGGCCTAGCTGGAGAGACGGATGTTCTGCTCGCGGCTCTGCTCCACGACACGGTGGAGGACACCGACACGACATTTGCGGAGCTTAAGAGGCGCTTTGGGTCGAAGGTTGCTGGAATCGTCCGGGAAGTCACGGATGACAAATCACTCCCCAAGCAACGCCGGAAAGAGCTCCAGGTCGAGCACGCGCCGCATCTGAGCCGGGAAGCGAAGCTCGTAAAGCTGGCCGACAAGATCTGCAACCTCAGGGATATCAGCTCGTCGCCGCCGGCGGACTGGCCTCTGGCGCGCCGGCGAGAGTACTTTGACTGGGCTAAACGGTTCGTAGATGGATTGCGGGGGGTGAATACGAAGCTGGAGCGAATGTTCGATCGGCAGTATGGGAAGCGTCCGTGATAGACGTGCGACGACGATCCAAGGAAATGTCGATTGTGAAAGCAGGGGGGATGGCCTCTGTACTGTTGGCGGGTGCGTTGGCTATAGCGGAGGCGCCACTGCCCGAGGTGACCAGTTCTCAGACCGGATACCCCACCGTAGACGCTGCGCTCAAGTCGCTACAGACCAAGCCGGGCGTTCAGATCCGGGAGCAGGGTGGGTGGACCATCATTAGCGACACCGAGGACGGAAGGCCCGTCCTGTGGTCGTTCGCTCCGAAGGGGGATCCGGCCTATCCCAGTGCGGTCAAGCGCTCCATCGTGAGTAACGCTCAGGGGTCATTCATTGATATGAGGGTTCAATGCGAGGCGGCGAAAGCGCCTTGCGACAATCTCGTGCGTCAGTTTCAAGTCCTGAACGCCCAAGTGGCCCAGAGTGCAAAAGGCCCACAAGCCCCGGCCGGCCCCACTCAGGGTCCGTCAGCACCGGACGTTGTCAACGTGACCTCGGATTCAGTGCCTGGTTGGGTGCCCACGCGCGACGAGCGCGCACAGGTGCCTTTGGTCACGCATGCCTTCCTAGATTTGCTGGACCGCGGGGACTACCACAAAGCCTACGCCATGATGACTGAACGCCAAAAGGCGGAGATTCCGTTTGCGGTCTTCGAAAAGAATTCCGCAGCGTTCAACAAAGAGGCTGGCGTGGTCAGAGAGCGAACGATCGTTAGAGTCACCTGGACGAAGGATCCGCCTCAGGCCCCTGCGCCGGGGATTTACGCCGCAGTGGATCTAAAGAGCCGATTCGAGAATGTGGATCGCCACTGCGGGTATATCGTGCTGTATCAGAGCTCGGAGTCGGCGCCGTTTCAAGTCTCTCGGCAAGAAGACAACTACATGAGCAACGCACAGGCGGCTCGAATACAAAGAGATCAATCTCAGGAGGCGATGGAGCGTCTGTGGCAACAGCTCGAGAGCCATTGTGCTAAATAGACAAACGAAAGCAGTATCGGCGATCGCACGTTGGGGCGTCCGCGCTCTCGCGCTCGAGGGTCTCCTGATAATCGCCGCCTGTGCGACCCACCCCAGTAAGCCGGTCACACCGGCCGTGTCGCCGCCCGACACGCCGATTGGAGCAATCCTTAGGGAATACGCGACAGAGCGCTCATACCAGGACTGTCAGGCCAGGGATATTAGCGCGGAGGACTGCAAAGCCCGGATCGCGGCAGAGCAGCAGCACCTCGATAGCGTCAATGCGCGGATCGACGCATTGCTGAAAGACCCTCGGACAAACCGATGTGACATGGTGCGCTTCCTGGGCCGGTGCGAAGACCCTCGGAACATGCTGGGAGATCTGGCGGACTGCCTTCAAGTGACCCCGGATCGTGAGGAGGCGATCAATAGCGGGCGAGTAGCATTCAATCTCGACTCCCGTGGGTGCCCGACGAGCAACCAGGCGATTCCGGTGCCTCCTGAGTTGACGGGGATCTGGGCAACGGAAGGCGCCGAACTTAAAGATGGGATTCTTTCATCGGGCGTCGCGATATATCTGGACTCCGATGGTCGCGGGCGAATTCTCGTGGGTCAGCGTTCAGACGTACTGGGCACGGATATCCTTTTCACGAACTACGACCCTCCGGGGGAGAACTTGATCGGCACAATCGGGATCGACGTGATCGAGAACGGCAAGGTCACCAAGAACTTGAGTCTGATCCAAGACACCCGTTTCAAATTTCTGTCCTCCGCCGAGGATGGGCGAAGATACTACCGTCGGGCGGATGCTCTATCGCCAGCGGTCCGGGAGGAGATTGGGCTAACGGCGGCCCAACGGTGATCACCAAGGGCCGCACTCGGCGCCGTACGCCTGAAGTGTCCGCAAACATGAGGCAAGGGCTCGGTTTGGAGCCGAAGAAAGCTGAGTGATACGAAATCTGCGCGCGTTGCGGGGAAGAGCCGCAAGTGGCCCTGGGGTGGCATTGGATACGCTCGCGTGGGCTACGAGTTGCATCCATGACCGCACGTACTGATGCATCGGATTTCCTGCGTAAAGGGCAAGCCCACCAGTTTTCGGAACCGGCGGATCACCACGCCGCCGAGATAGCCTATCGGGCATCGATTCGCATAGCCCCGCATTGGGGTGAGCCATATCATTGGCTCGGCTTTGCTCTCGAGAGCCAAGGGCTTCTTGAGGAGGCGGCAGACGCCTATCGTCGTGCCTGTGAGCTACTAACCGATGACCCAAGGCCTCTCATCGCGTTGGGGCGCTTGCGTACTGCTCTTCACCAATATGTCGAGGCGATCAAGCTTCTGGAGATAGGGCTGACGCTGCGTCCTCATTATGCAGAAGCAGATGCGAGGCTCTTCCTCGCCGACGCATTAGACCTAGCCGGAAAAGTGGAGCGAGCAGCGGTGCAGTGGCGCATTGTTTCGCAAATGAAGCCTTCGTATCCCTCGCGCGATAAGCCGATGAAGGCGGCGAGGCAAAAACTGGCAGCGCATGGCCTCACCGAATCGTCTGACGACGGCGAGTTGGTTAAAGCGTACTTACGTCATCACGGAACGAAGGACGATGCTTTCTTGTGGTCTTGGCAGACCCTCCAGCGATACCTCAGTGAAGACCCGAGCCGCGCCTGGATTCTGACTCTAAAACTGATTGCTGCTGCACCAGACGAGGCCGCACTTGCGTATGTGGCGGCTGGGCCCTTGGAAGACCTGCTTTATGGACGCGGCGAGTTGTTCATTGACGAAGTCGAGCGCACGGCTCAGGCAGATCCCAAGTTCCTGTCGGCCCTGCAGATGATCTCGGGGCCATTTACGAAGGAGGCCAACGTTGCAGAACGTATCGTGAAAGCAGCGGGGGTACCGATAAGGTTCGCCGACCAAGACTGGCCGGAAGGGACACCTTGAGAGCCGTCGATCATTCCAGAATCGGCAGTTTCGCAAGCCCCTTCCGTAGAGTTAAAAAGGGGGCATGAGCCCCCTAGATCAGCCCCTGTTCGGCGAAGCTGAGAATCTCGTCGCCGGCGACGATCAGGTGGTCCAGGACTCGGATGTCGACGAGTCCTAGAGCCTCTTTGAGCCGACGAGTGATCAGCTCGTCGGCCTGGGAAGGCTCGGCGACGCCGCTCGGGTGCGGGTGCACCAGGATCACGGCTGCCGCATTTCGGGCCAGGGCCTCTTTCACGACCTCCCTCGGGTGCACCGACGCACCGGTTAGACTCCCCCGGAAGAGATCCACGAACTCGATCAGCCGGTGACGGCTGTCCAGGAAGCAGACGCAGAAGGTCTCGAACTCCCGGGGGCCGAGGTTCACTCTCAGAAAGTCTTTCAGTGCCGTCGGGGAGGCGAGTGCCGAGCCGCGGCGGACGCGGCGCGCGACGCAGCTTCGCGCTGCAGCAATGATTAGGTCTGGCGTTGCCGGCACCGGCCGGCCGTTGCTATCGAGGGTAAAGAGGTTGACGTGCGACATGGGTCGCTCTCCGAAACTTCAAGGCGAATTGCCTTAAAGCCGGAGCCCCACACCGCAGCGGACCCGTCCAGACCGCCTGGAAGGCGCGTGCGAGCTGCTAGCGAAGGTCTTGACGGGGAGAACGGCGTGGTAGGGTACGAAGGGAAGGCAAGACGCCTAGGGTTTTATCTTTAAGGTCTCGATCCGTGGATATGGTCTGGAAGCCTCTCATCGGTGGATTCTTCGCTATCGCGCTCTCAATCGCGCCCGCCACGGCCGTCCAGGCGGACCCCGCTCCCGATCAAGCTCTCGCGGCACAGGCTTCGGACGCACTGTTGCGAGCCCGAAAGATCGGTTTTTTGACGGTGGCGCAGGTTGCGACCCTCCTGCGCGATGAGCGATTT
>JAFEDU010000014.1 GCA_018241425.1 Pseudomonadota bacterium | reverse complement strand
GTCTCAAGAACCAGAAGTCACAAACACGTTGACTAAACGGCGAAGTCCTTAGAGTCTAGCTGAGCGGCCGGCCGCATGAGTTCAGTACGCGACATGAGCGCAAGATAGTGCAGCGCGCTCATGTCGCGCCGCACACTTAACATCACGGCCGCTCGAGCGATGGTTAGAGCGCATGTCAGCCAGCTCCGCTATTTGGTCTGGTGCTTCACCAAATCGTAGAGCTCGGACTTTCCGTCCTTTTGGAGAGCGTCCAATAACCCCTGCCTCCATTCGGGCGTGCTTCGAACTTCGCCGCCCCTTGAAGCTAAGTAGAGAGCGCAATCAGTATGTTCATAGACGGCAGCCAAGCCTAGCGCCGTCCGCGGAGAGTGTCCTACTCCGTTCACTGCGGCGCCGTGGTTGACTAGGAATTTCACTGCCTCCAAATGGCCGTCCTTCGCTGCGGCGTCGAGGGGCGTAAGGCCGTCGTACGCCTCGCCTTCAATGTTCGCACCCGCGGCGAGGGAGGCCTGCATCTTGGGAATGTCTCCCGAAGAGGCGGCATCGACAAGAGCGACGGTGCTGCGGGAAGTGCAGCTGGTCAAAACAAAAAAAGCGGCACACAGCGACGAAGCGCGACGAGCGAGCCTCCGCAGGAGTGTCCACTTTGCGAGTGGCTCAGGCATGCGCTCTAACGATATTTATACGACCCAATCGGGGTGATTGATTGCCCCAGATGTGTCGTATAACCCCCCATTCTCCGTCTCCTGTCTCAATTCAGCCCCGCGCCACTGGTAAGGTACACCGCGAACGTCCCCAGCCAGTGGCCGCCTTCGTAGTGCTCTCCCGTCACGAACGGGAGTGCCGCCTCGGCATGCTGCTTCGCAGCGTCCTTAAGTGCCGGGATCCGGGGATCCCCCGCAGGAAGTCCCGCGGCGATGCCCTGCAGCATCCAGGCGCGGCTGAGGTTGAGTCCGTCGACGTGCGCCAGCTTGGGATCGGCGCGGTCGGTCACCACTCCCGGCGCGAGCCAGGTGTGCGCCGCAGCACGGCGCGGAACCTGCGGCAGGAATGCCCCCAGCCACGCGGAGAACTCCGTGGGCGTGAGCACGCGCCGCATGAAGTCCGCCTCCCCGATGCAGGGCGACAGGAAGTCTTCCCCTGAGGGCTCGTAGTCGAGCGGGCAGCGGCGGTCGTTCTGGTAGAAGCGCTGGGCGGCATCGCGCAGCACCTCGCGCATGTGCGCATCGCCGCTCACGACCGCCCAGTCCCAGGCGAGCCCGAACGCGAACGCCGTCTGGTCGTGCTCGCCCACCCGGATCGGGTAGTGAAGCTTCGGCACCCAGCTCTCGATGCGACTTGCCGCCTCGGTCTCGAGCGGCGCCAGCGTCACCGACCAGCGCGCAGCATCCGGGTCCTGCCAGCGACGCAGCTCGGCTGCCAGCGTCAGGAGCCACGCCATCCCATACGGCCGCTCGAACGAGGCACGGCCCGAGCCATGCATATAGGCGAGCTCGGCGGAGATGTTCTCCGGCGTGAAGCTGCGCGCGAGTTCCGCGCGGGCGCGGGCGGCGAACGGTGCGTCGGGGTACAGGTGCAGCAGCCGCACCAGGAGCCAGTGCCCGTGCACGTCCGAGTGCCAGTCGAGGCAGCCGTAGAACGCCGGCGTCAGCGCGCGCGGGGGGCGTGCGTCCGCATCGCTGTTGAGCGTGTGGGAGAGGTGGTTCGGGTATTCCTGGTGCAGGCACTGCAGCGCCAGCGCCGCGAAGCGCTGCGCCGCCGCCGGGTCCAGGTCCGTGCCCGCAGCAGGTTCGGCCTGGGCGATAGCACTCAGTGCAAGGGCAACGAGGGTAGCGGTCAGTCGCAGGGTACGGATGCTCATGGGCGCCATGTTACCCTCGGTGCGCCGTGAGCGAGCCCCTGCCCGTCGTACTGATTCCCGGACTGCTACTGGACTGGCGCCTCTACACGCCGCAGCTGCCGGCGCTGTGGCCGCACGGCGTCGTCCTCGCCTGCCACACCGGCGCGGACACCATGGCCGCCATCGCGCGCCGGATCCTCGCGACCGCGCCGCCGCGTTTTGCGCTCGCGGGACTTTCCATGGGGGGCTACCTCGCGTTCGAGATCCTGCGCCAGGCGCCCGAGCGGGTCGCGCGCGTCGCGTTCCTCGACACCACCGCGCAACCGGACAGCCCGGAAGTGTCGGCCGGCCGCCGCAGCCAGATGCAGCTCGCCGCCGCGGGCGGGTTGGTGCAGGTCGTCGCGGGACTCATCCCGAGGCTCGTGCATCCGAGGCACCGCGGCAATGCCGCGCTGACCGGGCTCATCAGGGACATGGGCCGGGAGGTCGGTGTGCAGGGCTACCTCAACCAGCAGGCCGCCATCATCGGCCGCCCTGATTCGCGCCCGATGCTCGGCCGCATCCGCTGCCCGGCCCTGGTGGTGGTGGGCGACGGCGACGTCCTGACCCCGCCGGACCGCGCGGCCGAGATCGCCAACGGGATCCCCGGCGCGCAGCTGGTCGTGGTCCCCGGCTGCGGCCACCTCTCGACCCTCGAGTGCCCGGAGGCCGTGACCTCCGCGCTGCGCACCTGGCTCTCGCGGTAGGCGCATCCATGAGTCCGCTCCTGAGCGCGATCCAGTGGTCTTACCTCACCCCGCATCCGGAGTCCGTGGCGCACCCGGTCGCAAGCCTCTCGGCGGAGGCCCACCTGGCCGCGCCGGGCGTGCTCGCCTGCGACTACGTGCTGCACGGGGAACTTGCGCGCCTGCGCGTGCCAGCCGAGCAGGGTGGTGCCTGCCGCGACGAGCTGTGGCGGCACACCTGCTTCGAGGCGTTCGTGACCGCCCCGGGCACCCGCGGCTACTACGAGTTCAACTTCTCGCCCGACGGGGACTGGGCCGCCTACGCGTTCGAGGACTACCGCCACGGCATGCAGCCGGTGCAGCTGGTGGCGCCCCCCACGATCCATGCCGAGGCAGGCCCTGCACGGCTCGCGGTGTACGTGAGCCTCGAGCTCGCGGGGCTCCCGGACCTGGCCGAGGCGCGATCCCTTAAACTCGCGCTCGCCGCGGTCATCGAGGGAGCCGACGGCGCCTTGTCCTACTGGGCGCTTCACCACGCCCCCGGCAAGGCGGATTTCCATCATCCCGAGGGCTTTACGCTGGAGCTCGAGTGTCCGTGAAGTTCGGAATCGATCGTCTCGTCGAGGAGCCGGCACTGCACCGCGACCTGTCCGGCCGGCGCGTCGCGCTGCTCGCGCACCCCGCCTCGGTGACGCGCGACCTTACCCACTCCCTGGATGCGCTCGCCGCGCTCCCGGGGGTGAAGCTGACCGCCGCGTTCGGTCCCCAGCACGGCCTGCGCGGGGACAAGCAGGACAACATGGTGGAGTCGCCCGACTACACCGATCCCCTGCACGGCATCCCCGTGTTCAGCCTCTACGGGACGGTGCGCCGCCCGACGGCCGCGATGCTCGACACCTTCGACCTGCTGCTGTTCGACCTGCAGGACTTAGGCTGCCGCATCTACACCTTCATCACGACGCTTCGCTACGTGCTGGAGGAGGGCGCCCGCACGGGCAAGAGCGTCTGGGTGCTCGACCGCCCCAACCCCGCCGGCCGCCCGATCGAGGGCCTGGCCCTGAAGCCCGGCTGGGAGAGCTTCGTGGGCGCAGGACCGCTCCCCATGCGGCACGGGCTGACGCTCGGCGAACTCGCACGCTGGTTCGTGCGCACGCTGCGCCTGAACGTGGACCTCAGGGTCATCGAGATGACCGGGTGGGAACCCGGTGCCGCGCCGGGCTACGGCTGGCCGCTCGGCGAGCGCACCTGGGTGAACCCGAGCCCCAATGCCCCGAACCTGTGGATGGCCCGCTGCTACGCCGGCTCGGTCATGCTCGAGGGCACGACGCTCTCCGAGGGGCGCGGCACCACGCGGCCGCTCGAGGTGCTGGGAGCCCCCGACCTCGATGTCCCCGCGCTCCTTGAGAAGATGGAGTCGTTCGCGCCGCAGTGGCTTGAGGGCTGTCGCCTGCGTCCGTGCACCTTCGAGCCGACCTTCCACAAGCATGCGGGGAAGCTGTGCGCCGGCTTCCAGGTGCATGTCGAGGATCCGCTGTACTACGGCCACGAGCGGTTCCGGCCCTGGCGACTGTTCGCACTCGCCTTCAAGGCGCTGAAGCTGATCCGCCCCGACTACCCGCTGTGGCGCGATTTCCCGTACGAGTACGAGAGCGGCAAGCTCGCCATCGACGTCATCAACGGCAGCCCGCTCCTGCGCGAGTGGGTGGACGACCCCACGACGACGGCCCAGGACCTGGAGTCCGCCACCGCGGCGGACGAGGCCGCCTGGGCGCAGGAGCGCCGGGGCGCGCTCCTCTACTCTTCTTAAGGGGCCGGGGTCTGCCCGGCGGCGGGCAGCACGAACGTGCGGCGCGCCAGGTCCGAGCGCAGCTGATCCTTCGGGTACCAGCGCTCGAGGAGCCGGCGGTCGAAGAGCTCCGGGTGCCGCATCGCGAAGGCCTCGAAGTCGGAGTCTTCGGACCCCAGCCGCTCGGCGACTAGGGCGAGGAACGCGATCGTCACCGTGACGTTGAACACCTCGGGGTGGCCGGCACGGGCCGCCAGCGCCCGGATGCCCTCGCAGTAGCGCTGGGCGGCGGTCGCGAAGTCGTGCCTGCGCAGCATCGCGAACGCGACCGCGAGGTGCTGGCGGTGCCCGAAGGCCTGCGGCTCCACCCTCCCGGCCAGGAAATCCTCGAGCAGCCCGTCTTCAGCGCTCATCGGCGTCGCTCTCGCGCAGCTGGTGCGAGTCCTTCGCCACGAGGTCGAGGCCATAGACGGCCTTGAGCGCGCGGATCTTGCGCAGCGTGGCCGGCCCGAACGGCGCCTTGCCCTCGAACGCGTGCAGCACGATCCCCTCGAGGAGGTCCCCCAGGGTGAGGTCGAGCTCGGTGGCGAGGGCTTTCAGCACCTTGAGGAGGCGCGCCTCCAGGCGCACGCCGGTCTGGGTCCGGGTCACGAGTTTCATGGCATGCATGGTAACTTGGTACCAAGTTACCAGCAAGGCCCCAGCGGGACCGCGGGCGCCGCCTTAAGTCCGGTCGGGTGGGGTCCTAAGGCGCCGTTTCTGGTCTAATCCGCGCACTTATGCAGGCGGCACGCGAACTCTACGGCTATCGCAGGCACTGGGCGGAGCGCTTCGGCACCGCCCCGTTCCTGCCCATGACGCGCGCCGAGATGGACGTCCTGGGATGGGACAGCTGCGACGTCATCCTGGTGACCGGGGATGCCTACGTCGACCACCCGAGCTTCGGCATGGCGATCGTCGGCCGGGTGCTCGAGGGCCAGGGGTTCCGGGTCGGGATCATCGCGCAGCCCGACTGGCACAGCGCCGCCGACTTCGCGGCCCTCGGCCGCCCGAACCTGTTCTTCGGCATCACCGCCGGCAACATGGACTCGATGGTCAACCGCTACACGGCCGACCGCCGGGTACGGAGCGACGATGCCTACACCCCGGGCGGGGAGGGCGGCCGCCGCCCCGACCGTTCGGTGATCGTGTACGCGCAGCGCGCCCGCGAGGCGTTCAGGGACGTCCCGGTGGTGATCGGCGGCATCGAGGCCTCGCTGCGGCGCATCGCGCACTTCGACTACTGGTCGGAGAAGGTGCGCCGCTCGGTGCTGCTCGATGCCAAGGCGGACCTGCTGGTGTACGGCAACGGCGAGCGGCAGATCTGTGAGCTCGCGCACCGGCTCGCCGGCGGTGAGTCCATCGCCGACATCACGGACCTGCGCGGCACCGCGTTCGCGCGCCGCGGCGCGCGCGCGGGCTGGGTGGAGATCGACTCCACGCACCTCGATGCCCCCGGCCCCCTCAACGCACCCGTCGACCCCTATGCCATGGAGCGCGCCCCGGCCGCGGCCGCGGCGCCCGCCGGGGCCACGGGCGAGAAGGTGGTGCGCTTCGTCCGGCGCGTGAAGAACGCCGACCGGGACCGAAGCGTGATCCGCCTGCCTTCCTTCGAGCAGGTGGCGGACGACCCGGTGCTCTACGCCCATGCCTCGCGGATCCTCCACCTGGAAGCGAACCCCGGTAATGCGCGGGCGCTGGTGCAGCGCCACGGGGACACGGACGTGTGGCTCAACCCGCCGCCGGTGCCGCTGACGACCAAGGAGATGGACTGGGTGTACGAGCGCCCGTACCGGCGCGAGCCGCACCCAGCGTACGGCAAGGCGCAGATCCCCGCCTACAAGATGATCCGCTTCTCGGTCGCCATCCAGCGCGGCTGCTTCGGCGGCTGCACCTTCTGCTCCATCACCGAGCACGAGGGCCGCATCATCCAGAGCCGCTCGGAGGACTCGGTGGTGCGCGAGATCGAGGCGGTGCGCGACACCGTGCCGGGCTTCACCGGCGTCATCTCCGACCTCGGTGGCCCGACCGCCAACATGTACCGGCTCGCCTGCAAAAGCCGCGAGATCGAGAGCGCCTGCCGCCGGCCCTCCTGCGTCTTTCCCGGCATCTGCCCGAACCTCGACACCGACCACGCCCCGCTCATCCGCCTCTACCGGCGGGCGCGGGCGCTCCCGGGGATCAAGAAGATCCTCATCGCCTCCGGCGTGCGCTACGACCTCGCCATCGAGTCCCCGGAGTACGTGAAGGAGCTCGCGCAGCACCACACCGGCGGCTACCTCAAGATCGCCCCCGAGGCGATCGCGGAGGGCCCGCTGTCGAAGATGATGAAGCCGGGCATCGGCACCTACGACCGCTTCAAGGAACTGTTCGACCGCTACTCGAAGGAGGCCGGCAAGGAGCAGTACCTGATCCCGTACTTCATCGCCGCGCACCCGGGCACGAGCGATGCGGACATGCTGGAGCTCGCGCTGTGGCTGAAGCGGAACGGGTTCCGGGCCGACCAGGTGCAGGCCTTCCTCCCGGGCCCCATGGCCACCGCCACGGCCATGTACCACTCCGGCAAGAACCCGCTGAAGCGCATCACCCGGACCAGCGAGGAAGTGCCCATCCCGAAGGGGCTCAAGGTGCGCCGCCTCCACAAGGCGTTCCTGCGCTACCACGACCCGGAGAACTGGCCGGTGCTGCGCGAGGCGCTGCGCCGCATGGGCCGCGCGGACCTCATCGGCAACGGCCGCCACCAGCTGATCCCCGCCTACCAGCCGGCCGGCAGCGGCGCGCGTCCCGCAGGCGCCCGCCCGGCGCAGCCGATGCGCACGCAGCACACCGGGCTTCCGCGCACGCCGCGCACCCCGCGCAACGGGCGCGGCCGCAGCCCGCGCTGAAGCGCCTCGCCGCAGGTGACTTAACACCCCTGCGGCCCGCGCCGATTGCGGATGTCGCGGCAGCCAGAGTAGGGTGCTGCGCATGGCGGTCCTGCGTACCCGCATCCCGGCCCGCGCATTCAGCGCGCTCCTCCTCCTCGGGATGGCTTTCGTGGCGCTGGCGCAGCCGGCGCCCGCGCCCGCCCCGGGCCTTGCCACCGTCCTCCCCATCCACGGCGCGATCGGGCCCGCGACCGCGCGCTACGTGCAGCAGGGCATCCACGCCGCCGCCGAGTCCCACGCGCGGCTGGTGATCCTCGAGATCGACACTCCGGGGGGCCTCGACAGCTCGATGCGCGACATCGTGCAGGCGATCCTCGCCTCTCCCGTCCCGGTGGTGGGCTACGTGAGTCCTTCCGGGGCACGCGCCGCGAGCGCCGGCACCTACATCCTCTATGCCTGCCACGTCGCGGCCATGGCGCCGGCGACCAACCTCGGGGCGGCAACGCCGGTACCGGTGGCCGGAGAGTCGGGGCCCTCGCCACCCGTGCCCGGCGCCACGCCGTCGCCGGCCAGGGGCGTTACGCCCGCCGACAACCCGGCGGCGCCCGCGACCAACACCGCGCTCGAGCGCAAGGTCGTCAACGACGCGGCGGCGTACATCACCTCGCTCGCCGAGCTGCGCGGCCGCAACGTCGCCTGGGCGGAGAACGCCGTGCGCGGCGGGGTGAGCCTGTCGGCCACCGCGGCCCTGAACGCGCACGTCATCGACCTCATCGCCCCGGACCTGCCGCAGCTGCTCAAGGCCCTCGACGGGCGCGAGGTGAAGCTCGCGGCGGGACCCGTGAGGCTCGACACGGCGGGACTGACCCTCACGCGTGCCGAGCCCGACTGGCGCACGCAGCTGCTCGCGGTGCTCACCAACCCGACGCTCGCCTACGGGCTGCTGATGGTCGGCATCTGGGGACTCATCTTCGAGGGCTACAACCCGGGACTGGTGCTGCCCGGGGTGGTGGGCGCGATCTGCCTGCTGGTCGCGCTGTTCGCGTTCCAGATCCTGTCGGTGAACTACGCGGGACTCGCGCTCGTGGCCTTGGGCGTCGGCCTCATCGTGGCGGAGTTCTTCCACCCGGCCTACGGCTCGCTCGGCGTCGGGGGGCTCATCTCGTTCGTCGTGGGCTCGCTCATCCTCTTCGACTCGGACGTGCCCGGCCTGCGCGTCGGGCGCCCGCTGATCGCCGCCTTCGCCACCGTCGGCGCGGTGGTGGTCGCCGGCATCGTCTACTTCGCCACCCGCGCCCTGCACGCGAAGGTCGTGACCGGCACGCGCGGCATGGTGGGCGAGAGCGCGGAGGTGGTGGCGGCGCTGCCGCAGGGCTACCGCGTGCGCTACGGCGGGGAGCTGTGGCAGGCGGTCAGCAGCGCCCCGCTGAGTGCCGGGCAGCGGGCGCGCATCGTGCGGGTGGAAGGCTTAACATTGCGGGTGGAGCCGCGCTGAGCGCGCCCGCCTCCCGTCACGGAGAACTTCATGCCGTTCATATTCGTCCTGATCGTCCTGCTCGTGGTCCTGGTCGTGAGCTCGCTGCGCGTGCTCAACGAGTACGAGCGCGGCGTCATGTTCAGCCTCGGCCGCTACACCGGCATGAAGGGACCGGGCGTGGTGCTGGTATGGCCGATCATCCAGCAGATGCGCAAGGTCGACCTGCGCGTCATCGTGCTCAACGTGCCCAAGCAGGACGTGATCACGCGCGACAACGTGTCGGTGAAGGTGAACGCGGTGGTCTACTTCCGCATCATCGACGCCGGCAAGGCCATCATCCAGGTCGCCAACTACTTCGACGCCACCAGCCAGGTCGCGCAGACCACGCTGCGCTCGGTGCTCGGCCAGCACGAGATGGACGACCTGCTCTCGCAGCGCGACAAGCTCAACGCCGACCTGCAGCGCATCCTCGACCAGAGCACCGAGACCTGGGGCGTGAAGGTCTCGACGGTGGAGCTCAAGGACGTCGACCTCGACGAGAGCATGATCCGCGCCATGGCCAAGCAGGCCGAGGCCGAGCGTACCCGGCGCGCCAAGATCATCCACGCCGAGGGCGAGAGCCAGGCCGCGCAGATGCTCGTGGAGGCGGCCCAGTCCCTGCAGCGCGCGCCGAGCGCCCTGCAGCTGCGATACCTGCAGACCCTCGCCGACATCTCCCACGAGAAGACCCAGATCATCGTCTTCCCGCTGCCCCTGGACCTCATAAAGCCCTTCCTCGGCCCGCACGGTGAATAGCGCGCGCACGCTGGCGCTCGCGGGACTCCTGCTCGCGCTCGCCACCGCGTGCGGCGCCTTCGGCGCGCATGCGCTGAAGGCGAGCCTGCCGCCGGAGCGCCTGGCGCTGTGGGAGACCGCGGTGCGCTACCAGTTCTTCCAGGCTCTGGGCCTCATGGGGATCGGGCTGGCGTTGCGCGGTGCGGACCTGCCCGCGCTGCGCCTGTCCGCACACCTCATCCTCATCGGCACCGTCCTCTTCTGCGGCAGCCTCTACCTCCTCGCCTTCCCGGTGCCGCGCGGCTTCGGGGCGGTCGCTCCCGTGGGCGGGCTCGCCCTGATCGCCGGCTGGATCCTCTTCGCCTGGGGCCTCTACAGGCACTGACGGCGCGTTCCTTCCCTTCACGAAAGGCCTCCACCCCCATGCGGACCCGCCTCTGCCTGTCCCTGATCGCCGTCGGCGCGGCCCTCGCCGCCGCCTGCACGCACAGCCCCGACCGTCCTTCCGGGACGCTCGCGCAGATCCCGCCCTGGGGGCTCGACCTCAAGAACCGCGACCCGGCGGTGAAGCCGGGCGACGACTTCTTCCGCTACGCCGACGGGCGCTGGCTGGATTCGCACTCGATCCCGGAGGACCGCGCACGCTGGGGCAGCTTCTCCGAGCTCGAGGAGCGCTCGGTGGCGCAGCAGCTCGAGCTCGTGCGTGCGCTGCCCACGGCTGCGCCCGAGGGCAGCAATGCGCAGAAGGTCGGGGACTACTACCGCGCGTACCTCGACGTCGCGGCCATCGATGCCAGGGGCCTGGTGCCGGCGCGCACCGGCATCGATGCCATCTCGGCGGCGCGCAACCACCACGACCTCACGCGCCTCATGGGCCGGACGGACCTCTCGCTTCTGGCCCCACTGCGGGTCGGAATCATGGTCGACCAGAAGGACCCGGACCGCTACGCCGTCTCGATCGGGCAGAGCGGGCTCGGGCTCCCGGACCGCGACTATTACTTGAAGAGCGATGCCACCTACACCGACATCCGCGCCAAGTACCTCGCCCACATCGCGCGCGTGCTCACCGCCATTGGGGAGGTGAACCCGCAGGCCGAGGCCCAGGGGATCCTGGACGTCGAGACCCGCATCGCGAAGCTTGAGTGGCCGGCCGCCGACCGCCGCGACCGCGACCGCACCTACAACCCGCGCAGCCGCGCGCAGCTCGAGGCCATGGCGCCCGGGTTCTTCTGGGAGACGCTGCTGTCGACCTACGGCGTGGACGCGCAACCGCAGTACGTGGTGCGCGAGCTCGACGCCGTGCAGAAGCTCGCCGAACTCTTCCTCGAGGTCCCGGTGGACACCTGGCGCCCGTACTTCAAGTACCACTACGTCGTCAGCATGGCCGCGGTGCTGCCGCAGGCGATCGACACCGAGGTGTTCGACTTCTACGGCCGCACGCTCTTAGGCCAGCAGGTCGAGCGCAGCCGCGACAAGCGCGCCATCGCCGCGCTCAACGGTGACCTCGGCGAGGCGATCGGGGCGCTGTACGTGGAGCGCTACTTCCCGCCCTCGTCCAAGGCGCTCGTCGGGCAGATGGTGGAGAACCTGCGCGCGGCGTACGCGGAGCGCCTGCGCAACCTCGAGTGGATGACCCCGGCCACGCGCCAGGCGGCGCTCGCGAAGCTCGCCGCGTTCCATCCCAAGCTCGGCTACCCGGACAAGTGGCGCGACTACTCGGGCCTGTCGATCGTCGCCGGCGATGCCTTCGGCAACGCGGTGCGCGCGCAGGTGTTCGAGTGGCGGCGCCAGGTCGACCGGCTCGCAGCGCCCACCGACCGCGGCGAGTGGGGCATGACGCCGCAGACCATCAACGCCTACTACAACCCGACCTTCAACGAGATCGTGTTCCCGGCCGCCATCCTGCAGCCGCCGTTCTTCGATCCGCACGCCGACCCCGCGGTCAACTACGGCGGCATCGGCGCGGTGATCGGGCACGAGATGGGCCACGGCTTCGACGACCAGGGCGCGAAGTCGGATGCACGCGGCGTGCTCACCAACTGGTGGGCGCCCGAGGACCTGGCCGCCTTCAAGGCGCGCACCGGCGCGCTCGCCGCGCAGTACGACGCCTTCACCGTGCTGCCCGGCCTCAACATCAACGGGCGGCTGACCTTAGGGGAAAACATCGGCGACGTCGGCGGCATCTCCATGGCCTACGTGGCCTACCACCGCTCGCTCGGCGGCCGCGCCGCGCCGGTGCGCGACGGGCTCACCGGCGACCAGCGCTTCTTCCTGTCGTACGCCCAGATCTGGGCGGACCTCTCGAAGGACGAGTACCTGCGCCGCCAGGTGCTCTCCAACCCGCACAGCCCCTCGCGCTTCCGCGTGAACGGCGTGGTGCGCAACATCGACGCCTGGTACGGCGCCTTCAACGTGCAGCCCGGGGACGCCCTCTACCTGCCGCCCGCCCAGCGCGTGCAGATCTGGTGACCGCCGCGCTCCCGGTCGAGGCGGCACTCGCGCCGCTCACGGCCGCGCTGCGCGCCGGCACGAGCGCGGTGCTCGAGGCGCCCCCCGGGGCGGGCAAGAGCACGGTGGTGCCGCTGAGGCTGCTCGCGGAGCCCTGGGCGGCACGCGGGCGGCTGGTCCTGCTCGAGCCCCGGCGCCTGGCGGCGCGCGCGGTGGCGGCGCGCATGGCCCAGACTCTGGACGAGCGCGTGGGCGACACCGTGGGCTACCGCATGCGCCAGGACACGAAGGTGTCGCGCGCGACGCGCCTGGAGGTGGTCACCGAGGGCGTGCTCACCCGCATGCTGCAGGACGACCCGGCGCTCGAGGGCGTGAGCGGCGTGATCTTCGATGAGTTCCACGAGCGCAGCCTGCAGGCGGACTTAGGGCTCGCCCTGACGCTCGATGCGCGCGCCAACCTGCACCCCGAGCTGCGGGTGCTCGTGATGTCGGCGACGCTCGACGGCCAGTCCGTGGCGCAGCTCCTGGGCGATGCGCCGGTGGTCCGCGTCGAGGGCCGCAGCTTCGCGGTCGAGACGCGCTACGGGGAGCGCGGGCCGCCGCTGCTGCCCGACAACGCGACCGCGAGCGACAACCCCGAGCGGCGCGTGCAGGGGCTGATCCGGCGGGCCCTTGTGGAGACGCACGAGGGCGACCTGCTGGTGTTCCTGCCCGGCGCCCGCGAGATCCGGCGCGTGCAGGGGGGCCTTGCGGACTCCACAGGCCCGGGCGTGCGGGTGGTGCCGCTCTACGGGGAACTCGAGGGCGCAGCCCAGGACGAGGCCCTCGCGCCGGCCCCACCCGGGATGCGCAAGGTAGTGCTCGCCACCAACATCGCCGAGACCAGCCTGACGCTCCCCGGGGTGCGCGTCGTCATCGACTCGGGGCTCGCCCGCCGCGCGCGCTTCGACCCCGCGACCGGCATGGGACGGCTCGAGACCCAGCGCATCTCGCGCGCCTCGGCCGCGCAGCGCCAGGGCCGCGCCGGCCGCACGGCGCCCGGGACCTGCTACCGCGCCTGGGGCGAGGGCGCCCAGGCGGCGCTGGCCGCGTACACCCCGGCGGAGATCCTCGAGGCGGACCTGGCAGGACTTGCCCTGGAGCTCGCCGGCTGGGGCGCCCGCGATGCCACCATGCTGCGCTGGCTCGATCCGCCGCCGCCCGCGCAGCTCGCGAGCGCGCGCGACCTGCTCACGCGCCTCGACGCACTCGATGCGCAGGGGCGCATCACGGCCCACGGCCAGAAGATGCGAGCGCTGCCGCTGCACCCGCGCCTCGCCCACCTGGTGCTGCGCGGCCGCGAACTCGGGCTTGCAGCCCTTGCCGGCGAGGTCGCCGCCCTGCTGTCGGAGCGGGACCTCGCCCGCGGATCGCAGGACCGGGATGCGGACCTGCGCACGCGGCTCGAGCTCCTGCGCGGGCAGGGACGCGCCACTGACCGCGGCACGCTGGAGCGCGCGCGGCGGGCCGCGCGCGAGCTCGGCCGTCCGGGGCCGGGCGATGGAGCAGCGCCGGCGCTGTCCGAGGACGAGGCCCTGGGCCTCCTGCTCGCGCTCGCCTACCCGGACCGCGTGGGATTGAAGCGCGCGGGCGAGGGCGGCCGCTACCAGTTGTCGCAGGGCCGCGGCGCGGTGTTCCCCGGGGCGCAGTCGCTCGCGCGTGCCGAGCTCATCGTCGCGGTCGACCTCGACGATGCCGACCGCGAGGCCCGCATCCGGCTCGCGGTGCCCCTCTCCCGCGCCGTGCTCGAGGAGTACTTCGCCGCGGACCTCAGGCGCGAGTCGGAAGTCGCCTGGGACCCGAAGGCCCGTGCCGTGATCGCGCGGCGCACGCTCAGGTTCGGCGCCCTGGTGCTCGAGGACAAGCCGCTGCCGCAGGTGCCCCCGGACGAGGCGCTCGCCGCGATGCTCGAGGGCGTGCGGCAGATCGGCATCGGCGCGCTGCCCTGGGATGCGGATGCCCGTGACCTGCAGGCGCGCATCCGCTTCGCGGGCGCCGCCGCCCCGGCTGCCGCGTGGCCGGACGTGAGCGACGAGGCGCTCGCGGCACGGCTGGAGGACTGGCTTAAGCCCTGGCTCACCGGAGTCACGCGCGCCGAGCAGCTCACGCGCGTGCCGCTCGCCGAGGCGCTGCGGGCCCAGCTCAGCTACGACCAGCAGCGCGAGCTCGAGGCGCTCGCCCCCTCGCACCTCGGCCTCCCGACCGGCACGCGCGCGCGCGTCGACTACCGGGACGACAGTGCACCGGCGGTGAGCGTGCGGCTGCAGGAGGTGTACGGGCTCGCCGAGACCCCACGCCTCGGGCGCCTCAGGGTGCCGGTGACGTTCCGGCTGCTGTCACCGGCGCAGCGCCCGCTGCAGGTTACGAAGGACCTGGCGAGCTTCTGGCGCGGCGCGTACGCGGAGGTGCGCAAGGACATGCGCGGCCGCTATCCCCGGCACGACTGGCCCGAGGATCCCCTGAACGCGGCGCCGAGCCGCGGGGCGAAGCGCCGCCGCTGAGGGTGGGGCCGGCGGACAAGCGCATCGGGTATAGTCGGGCGCGTAACGCCGCTGCCAGGACCCTCCCAACACGACATGATTCCCGCCACCGAAGCACTGAAGGCGCTGCGCGAGGGCAACCACCGCTTCGTCACCGAGCAGCGCCGCGACACGGGCGACGTCACGGCGCGCCGGCGCGCCCTGGTGGCGCAGCAGGAGCCCTTTGCCATCATCCTCGGCTGCTCGGACGCGCGCGTCCCTGCGGAGCTGGTGTTCGACCAGGGGCTGGGCGACCTGTTCGTGATCCGCGTCGCCGGCAACATCGTGGCGCCCTCGCAGATCGGCAGCGTCGAGTTCGCCGCCGAGGCCTTCGGCACGCGCCTGGTGGTGGTGCTCGGGCACACGAACTGCGGCGCGATCCACGCAACCGTGCAGCAGCTGAAGCGCCCGTGGCGCGAGCAGTCGCGAAACTTGAGTTCGATCGTGGACCGCATCCGCCCGGCGGTGGAGGACCTGCTGGCGGGGACCTACGCCGACCAGGCCGAGCTCGAGCGGCGCGCGGTGCGCGCCAACATCCGCATGTCGGCGGACCACCTGCGGCACGGCTCGGAGGTGCTCGAGACCCTGATCCGCCGCGACGGACTCCTGGTGGTGGGGGCGGAGTACTCGGTGGCGAGCGGGGAAGTCGAATTCTTCGACGGACTGCCCCCGGAGTAAGCGAGAGCCGTCGATCGAGGAGGCCCCCGGCGCGGCGGCTGCGGGACCGCCACGCCGGAGAGCTCCCGAAGGCCTTACTTGGCGGCCTTCGCCTTCGCGGCGTCGCAGTCCGCCTTGGTCATCTCGAGGAACCCCTTGCCCTTGCAGGAGTTCTGGCCCTTGCAGGCGTTGTTCGCGCTCT
>JAFEDU010000013.1 GCA_018241425.1 Pseudomonadota bacterium | reverse complement strand
GAATGCCTCGCTCGAAGAGAAACTGGACAAGTGGGTGCAACAGCGCCCGTCCTACATGTCTTACGCGGCCCGAGGCACGTATCGGCTCCAGAAAGCGTCTCAGGAGCGTGGCTTTTCATACTTTAAAGACACACCACACGAGAATATCGCCCGCATGGAGAAAACCGCGGCGGCCGCCCAGACCGACCTCGAGGACGCCCTCAAACGTAGTCGAAAATTCGTCCCCACCTACATGGGGTTGCTAGGGGTTGCGCAATTGGTTGCGAGCCCCGACGAGGCGACTGCAATTGAGCGGCGAGCGACTCACGAAGTCCCCACGACCTACTATATTCGACAGGCGTATCTACGGAATCTAACGCCGCGCTGGGGCGGCTCGTATGAACAGATGGAAGAGTACGAGGCGTCACTCAATTCCGCGGCGCATCTCAACGCCCGGATCTGGAGTCTCAAAGGCGAATCGTGGGCGGAGCGGGGGTACACCGCGCGGCTGGACAACGACGCCGCAGCGGCGGTTGAGTACTACACTAAGGCGCTCCAGTACGGCGATCGCATGGAGTTTCTCAAGGCCCGCGCTACGCTCTACATGGCCCTCCACGACTACGCAGCCGCCGGACGCGATTTCGCGCCTTACCGCATCTACGATGCCGAGGATGCGGACGTTAACCGATATGCGCTTTGTACCGAGACATTCAAGCTTAACGAGCCCTGCACCGTCGACTTATCGACGACACCTGCACGATAAGCCTGGAAACGCCCCATTACGAGCATTTCAGTGAAGCATAGGCGCGAAGACGCTACCAACGCCCACTCCTCCGGATATGGCCACGCCTTGCCCACTGCTCCGCTGCCAAGAGTGGGGCGGCGCCCATGGTTTGCTCTTCGGGGTGCTCTTGGCGTTCTGATTCTGGAATTCGCCTCTGCGGCCGCAATGGCCGGAGCGCCTACAGAGCCTCTGGAGAAGATGGATTCGCATCAGATCAATTCGATCCTGCTTGACGGGCGCAAGACGCTCGAACAGGGCCACCCCGAGGAGGCCGTCTCCCGCTACTTTGATCCTGTCATTGCCCGCTATGAGAAGCTGAGGGAAGGCGAGGGTGCTAAGAAGCGGTACTTCTCGGCGAGCAATCCAGGCGAGGCCCTCATCTACGCGACATTGCCGGCAGCCGCGGGAGAGTCGGTAGCCGTTGAAGTGACAGATCCGAACTGGAGCGCGGCGTACCTCATGAAAGCGTATGCCCTGACTGAGCTGCATAGGGTCGACGAGGCACAGAAGGCTCTCGAAGCGGCGATCGCGCTGTCTCCGATGAGATCCCAGTTCAAGGCGGAGCTGGCGTATACCTACCAAATTCAGAAGAACTGCGAGCGCTCGATCGCGCTGTACGCGCAAGCGGCTTCAGATGCGGAGATGACGTCGGATGATTCCACCAAGACCGCTGACCTGACGCGGGCCTGGCGGGGCCAAGGGTACTGCCTGGTTGAGCTGGGCAAGTGGGACGAAGCAGAGGCCCTGTACAAGAAATGCCTCGCCCTCGATCCGCAGGACCGTCGGGCAAAGGGGGAGCTCGAGTACGTCCAAAAGAACAGACCGAGGTGACGTCGCAGCGAGTTCATTGGGCTGCTCCGAATCTCGAGGGGCGGTACGGTTCCCTAGAACTTGAAGGTAACGGCACCGCTCGCTCCGAGACGACCGCTTAGGACGGCCTAGGGGCGGCGATCGTAGAGATCCCCGCTACCCAGGGGGCGGGGGCGTTCTTGGTGGAATCTGTGTCACAGACCGTTGATCGCTCGCGAGGCATCCTCCCACGGCATGGCCCCTCGACGGAGCATGGCTGACGATCTACTGGAGCTGGGACTTCGGCTGTCCTGGAAACAGTGTCTGGTATTGGCAGCGCTTGTGGCTGTCGGCCTCCAGGTCGTTGCGCACCTAGTGGTTCCTACGGGACCGGTCGGTGGGGTAGGGGCTCTGGGGTGGTTCATCGGTCGGCAGTTCGCCGGAACGGCGGCCCGTTTATCCAGTTACGTCATCCCTCCGATACTGGTTATCGCCGCTGCGGTGTCTGCGTTCCGGGCACGACAGGCCGTGACCCTTTACGAAGGTTCTCGAACGGGCGGCTCCCAGGCCGTCGCATCGCTCACGTGGGCGGAGTTCGAGCGGTTGGTGGGGGAGTGGTTCCGGCGGCAGGGCTACGAGGTCCAGGAGACCGGAGGAGCGGCACCCGATGGAGGGGTAGACCTGGTTCTGCGTCAAGGCTCCGATCGCTATTTGGTGCAGTGCAAACACTGGAAGGTGGAGCGGGTAGGGGCCTCCGTCGTTCGTGAGCTCAATGGGGTCGTGGCCGCCCGAAAGGCTGCCGGCGGCTTTGTCGTGACCTCAGGGGCGTTCACGGCCGAGGCGGAGGCCTTCGCTAAGGCCTGTTCCGTCACCCTGGTAGACGGTAAGGCGCTGCGAGCTTCCATTGGGCGCGCTGAGGTCCCCGGGAGTTCTCCGCAGGCGGCCATTCAAGCCGTCGCGAGTCCGTCGTGCCCCAAGTGCGGAAGCTCGATGGTTCGGCGAGTGGCGAAGCAGGGCGCTTACGCCGGGCGCGAGTTCTGGGGATGCAGTGGATACCCAAAGTGCAGGGGTACTCACGCTTAGGCTCTGTGCCAGCAAAAGCGCGGGGACCACCGTCGCGGGCTTCTTCGCTGATGGTCTTCGATCGTAGCTATGGCCGGTTGGCATCTTTGAAGTCTTTGCGCAGCGGACAGTCCTGAATCGCGTTTGCTATCCTGCCCTTGTGGGACCGGGGCTCCCGAACTCGGTTATGTCATCTCCGTAGGGGCGAAGAATGAAGAATAAAGTGCACTCGTGGCATAAACACGGTCGTCTTGGGTTCGGTCTCCTGCTCGCAATGAGTCTCATCAGCTGCGGCGGCGGTGGGTCCGGCAACAACACGGGCGGCACCACCTACTCCGTTACCGCAAGCATCAAAGGACTGACCAGTAGCGGCCTTGCGTTGCTCGTCAACGGAGCTCAGGTGCCGGTCAGCAGCGGCGCAACGAGCGCTGCACTCGCCTCGAACCTCAGCACCGGGGCGACGTACGCCGTGACCGTGCAAACCCAGCCCACAGGAGCCACCTGTAGCGTCTCCAATGGGTCCGGAACCATCGGGAGCTCCAACGTTACGAATGTGGACGTTAGCTGCACTGCGAACACGATCACCGTAGGGGGCACGATCACGGGCCTGTCCGCTAGTGGCCTTGTTCTTTTGAACAATGGCGGTGATGCGACGACCATTGCGGCCAACGCAATGCAATTTGTGATGGCGACGCCGATTGCGTACGCAGGCAACTACTCGATCACGGTGAAATCGCCCCCAGCCGGCGAGACTTGCAAAGTCAGCCAGGGATCTGGAACTGACGCCACGGCAAACATCAAATCTGTGGCCATCAGCTGTGCACCTTGGCAGGGATTTGTTGAAACGGTTCTATATTCGTTCAAGGGTGCTGATGACGGAGCCGATCCCACGACCAGCTTGATCGAAGGACGGGATGGCAATCTCTACGGAACGACCGGTGCTGGAGGCGCCAACGGTTCTGGGGGAACCGTCTTCAGAATAACGACGGCCGGAGTGCTAACGGTTCTCCACTCCTTCAAGAATGCCACCTTCACTGACGGGTCCGTTCCATCCGGCGTTGTTCAAGCTTCCGACGGGAACTTCTATGGAGTGACGACCTACGGCGGCGCCACAGGCAACGGTACGGTTTTTCAGGTCACACCGGCCGGCGCTGAAACGGTCCTATATTCGTTTGTAAACGGACTCGGCGATGGCTTTAATCCGTCTGGAACCTTGATTCAGGCGACTGATGGAAATCTCTACGGAACTGCGCCGTACGGGGGCGCATACAGCAACGGGGCGATTTTCAAAGTAAGCCTCTCAGGACAAGAGAGCATTCTCTACTCGTTCAACGCCAGCGCAAATGACGGCTTCAGCCCAGGATCTGGCGTCATCCAAGCGAGCGACGGAAACTTATATGGCACGACCCCCGGAAACGGTACGAACGTTAACGTCAGCTTCGGCGCGGTATTCAAGGTCACACTTTCCGGGCAAGAAACTCTCGTCTACACGTTTAAAGGCCTGACGGCGTCCGATGGCCAGCTTCCAGACGCCGGGGTCATTCAAGGGTCAGATGGGAACTTCTACGGCACCACGACGGAAGGGGGGTCTGGAGTCAGCGGGACGGTTTTCAAACTCACTCCCGGCGGCGTGGAAACGGTGCTCAGTAACTTTAACGACGGTGGTAGCGCCGCGTTGAATGGGTACAACCCGGTGACCTCGCTCCTTCAGGCAAGCGACGGCAATCTATATGGGATTAACAACCTGGGCGGGGCCTACAACAGTGATGGGACTGTTTATCAGGTAACCCCGCAGGGCGTAACAACGCTGATCTATAGCTTCGGCGCGAACGCCGGAGACGGCGCGAATTCCCAGGCCAATCTGATTCAAGCCAGTGACGGCAACTTCTACGGCACTACCCACGCGGGCGGCCAATACGGATATGGTGCGATCATTAAGATAACCCCGCAGTAAGGCTCCTCGGGCTTGCAATACTGATGGCCGCGAGTAAAACGGCGGGGCGCCTGAATCCAACACCGAAGTCTGGCCTGCGCCATAGGAGCATCATCGAATGCATCCATCTTCTCAGTCCGGCAGCCTCATCTTACGGAGGAAGACCTTGAAGCGCGGGTCAGTGTCAATGGGCTTAAACAGATGCTCTCCGGTGATTTCTGGAAGGCTGCTGTCTCGTTGTTGATAAGCCCGGTCAAGCCATTGGAAAGCCCGATCATTCTCTCCGCGTTGGGCATACGCCATCGCCACCCAATACGCGTCAGTTGCCGAGTATTTCTCGACATACGCCTTTAGCTCTTGCCGAGCCTCGAGGTCTCGGCCCATCGCGTGATGCGCCATCGATAGCATCAGCCACCGCTCATGGTCATCGTTCTCTTGCATCATCACCGAAAGCGCCGCGTCTGCCTTACCCTCTGCGAGCAACGTCTTTGCGAGGTACACGCGGGTCCATGCAAATTCGGGCGCAAGAACGAGTAACTTCCGAAACGTCACCTCGGCGTCGTGGAGTCTATTGGCGCTGTACTGTGCGTATCCCAGGTACCAATGCAAAAGAGGGAAGAGCGGATCTCGAACCAGCGCCACCTTTTGCTGACGGATTGCTTCTTCGCCGTGACCGAGGGTACTGGCAACGCCTCCGGAAGCCATTAAAGCGGTGGGATTGGTCGGATCCAGGGCCAACGCACTAGCAGCCTCAGCCGCTGCCGCCGGCCAATCGTAGTCGTACGCCCTATGAAAGTAGCTCAGCAAGGCATGTGCTTCGGCCAGCTTGGGGCTTAGCTGCAGGGCGCGCAGGGATTGTTCTCGCGCCCGTTCGTACCCTTCTTTCTGTGTAAGTGCCCCGTTGTCCGTCAACAATCCGGTAGCGCGGGATAGTTCAACCCATGCGAGTCCAAACGCCGGATCCAGCTTGATGGCCTGGTTAAAGTAATCTTGGGCACGTAGCAGGGAGTCGTTCGTGTTGTTTCGGCTTGCGCTCAGTCCTCGCAGATATAGCTGGTAGGCCTCAAGGTTCTCCGTGCCCCCCTGGGCACGGGTCAGCGGTCCGCCCATGAGCGTAATCTGCAGCGCCTGCACAACGGCGTTGGCAATATCGTCCTGAACCTTGAATATCTCGCTGAGCTCCCGGTCGTAGGTTTGGGACCAGACGTGAAAGCCAGTGTCTGCCCGAACGAGTTGCGCGGTAACCCTCAGTCGGTTGCCAGAGGCCCGTACACTGCCTTCCAGCACATTCGCAACGGACAGCTCACGGGCAATGTCCGGGACTTTGGTAGCCTTATCCTTAAAGTAGAAGGACGAAGTGCGGGCCGGGACGTGGAGATCCGGTACCTTTGCAAGAAGATCAATAATCTCTTCGGCCATCCCGTCAGCGAAGTATTCCTGATCATGCTTCTCGCTCATGTCAACGAACGGCAGCACGGCGATCGATTTTTCCGTAATAGGGGTTTGCGGCTTAGCGGTGCCAGCGCGATCGACATGCTGGCTCGGGCTCAAACGCTGCCAGGCGAGCCAAACTGCGATGATGAGAAGAGCTATCGCTAAGACGCCGATCGGCCGCCAAACAGTGTGAGAGGAGGCCCTTCCGCGCGGCGGTACGATCTCAGGCTCTAACTTCGAGCCGCTGACCGCCGCGGTTGCTGGCGGGCTGAGCAGCGCCGCTACGCGGGCTGTAAAGGCCGGCGGCGTCTGGCCGCTGAGGAGGCGCGTCCATTGAATCTGCTGGAACTGTTCTGGAACGGAAGACCCTGTCTCCGGTGTCCCGTCGATCACTACTGGAAGAAGAAACGCCTTCTTCGCGGCCATGTTACGCGTGCGATCTACAGCGAGACCCCACTCACGTCGGAAGTATCCTTCGTCCCGGGATTCCGTGTTGGCCGAAATGACCGGGATGAATAGGCGGCAGGTGTTGATCTGCTCCCGGATCTGGTGGTCCCAGCGATCCCCGCCTCGCAGTTCGCTCTTATCGAACCACACCTCAATGCCCGCGGACCGCAGTGCCTCGCAAATTTGGGTCGCAGCCTCAGAATCTTGCGAGGCGTAGCTCAGGAACACGGCTCCCGCCGGCTTAGCTACTTGGTTTGGCGAGTCACCCCCCATCCGCGCCCTCTGGATCGCTTCTTATGCCACCAGAATGCCTTCCGAGTTTGCTGTAGGCAATGCAGCTGCATGCCCGCCGATCCAAGAGGACTCCGGGGTAATTTCCCGCCCCTAAAGCTGCCAGAGGCGGTAACGCTATAGCCCACCGTTGCCTGGGGAGGCCCGCCAAACGCATCCTGTCGCACCCGAATGGATTCGGGATCTCGACCGCCAGCAGGGCAGGAGGCGACGTATGGCGTCCATTCAACGGATGAAGAGTCCCATTACCGGCCGCATCTCCTACCGCGTACAGGTGCGTGCCGTCGGTCGCCCCTCTCAGTCGGCGACGTTTCGGGATCATGCCCAGGCACGTGAATGGGCAAAAGAGGCCGACGCGGGCGTCCGACGGGCGCGATATGCGGCGCTAGCGCCGGGCGACCATACCTCTCTTAAGCAAGTAGTGGAGCGGTACCGGGAAGAAGTGTTGCCTGATTTCAATCAGGCCGCGCAGCGTGGTCGGAATACGCATCTCGCCTGGTGGGTTCAGCGGTTGGGCGAGCTGAAACTCTCAGCTGTAACCCCGGAGGACATCGAGAGCGCCCGAGACGCGTTGACCGTGGACGGCACGGGGCGAGGCTGTGGTCATCCCTGGCGCGGCAACGAGAGAGTCTACCCGTCCCGGCATAGCCGATCGCCTGCGACCGTGAATCGCTATCTGCTAACCCTATCGCATCTGTTTTCCGTGGCCGTGCGCGATTGGCGCCTCGTGGCGCGAAACCCAGTGTCGGTCGTCCGAAAGGATCCGGAGCCTCCTGCTCGCACGCGATTTTTAACCGACCCGGAGCGAAGACGCTTATTGGCGGCTTGCAAGCGGTCCCGGTGGCGCCGGCTTCACCTATTGGTACTACTGGCGATTTCCACGGGGGCGCGGCGCAGCGAGCTCATCGAGCTCAAGTGGGACTACATCAACCTCTCCGCTGGCCGGGCCGAGATCTACGTTCGCAAGTCCAAGAACGGCGATCCTCGATTCCTGCCCGTGGTGGGCAATGCACTGGAGATCGCGCGGACGCTCAAGCGAAAGCGCGCGCACTCTAATGCCTACGTGTTCCCCGCCCCCAACGATCCTGGCAAGCCTTATCGGTATTTCGATTCGCATTGGTATCGGGCGGTCAGGGAGGCCGGAATCGAAGACTTCCGTTTCCACGATTTGCGCCATACCTGCGCGTCGTATCTTGCCAGCGGGGGTGCGAGCCTTTTGGAGGTGGCGGACGTCTTAGGTCATCGCACGCTGCGGATGGCGCTTCGCTACATGCATTTGTCCAGCTCTCACAAACGGTCATGTATGACCAAGATGGTGCTGGAGAGAGGCCTGTAGAAGAGGTCCCCAGCGATCGGCACGCCAAGGACGGGATGTTGTATCGGGTGGACATTACTCTGACAATGTACCCCATGAGCTCCGAGCCCCGCCTGACCTGTCGAGTCCACCGCGCAACATCGGTGTTCGTCGCGCTGGTCTTGATCGGCTTCTCTCTCCCTTGCCTGGCGGGCCTGGAATGGTGCGCACGGGCCATAGATCCGTCGCAGATCGAGAAGCTGAAGCACAACCAAAAGCTGCTGGAGCGTACCGTTTTTGGAGAGCAGCCTCAGGGACTCGACGAGCAGATTAAGAAGGACGGGTACCTCAGCTTTTCGGACCCGAAAGTCAGGGCCGCTATGGAAGCCGCGGTCGCCGCGAACAAGCCGGATGACACTTGGATCGACCTCAATGACTGGCACGGTATCCACTACCTCCTCACCGGCCGGGCCGATCCGGATGGGAGCGTTGCGTCCAAGGTCATTATGGGGGGTGCGGAGATTGGCAAGGATACGGGGACTGGGAGGGCTCAAGTCCTAATGCCAGAAGAGGTCAAGGTGGTGGCGCAGCTGCTTCAGAAGACCACACCGGACGTGCTGCGGTCGCACTTTAATCCCCAGGAAATGACTCGGCTGGATATCTATCCGAAGGTCGTCTGGGAACGGGATGGCGAGATGGCTCTGGGTTTTCTCCTCGAGGAATACCAGCGGTTAGTGGCGTTCTATGCGCGGGCCGCCGATCGCGGTCAAGCTGTTGTGTGGGCGGTTACGGATTGATGTGCCAGGAGCCCGATACGCTTGGCCTTGCGATTGGCTTGTTTTTACTGCGGAGACACCCGTCGTGGCTCGTAGCTGCGATCGCAAAGGGCGACCTCAAGAAACTTCTTTTCGCGCGCTAGCGGCTCTTTTCCAGTCCGAGATAGGAAGCGACCAGCCTCTTCGGAGCGATCTGCCGCCAGGAGCTAAAGAGCACGTCCTCGAATATGGATTTCTGTATCGAAGCGAGTTCAATGTATGTCCAGCCGTGACGGCCCCAGTGCGGCGCCGGCGAGAACGTGTCCGGATGCGACAGGGTCAGCGCAGCCTGGTCCGCCGACGACAGCTTCACCAGGGCGCGTTGTTCCTTCTTTTGGCTCGCCGACAGTTGTGCGAATATTTTTCCGTTGACCCGATACGAAGGGCTGCCAAAGTGATCGCGCTCTTCGGTTTGTGGCAGCGCCATCATGAGGGCTCTTGCAGTACGCCAGCTAAGCATGGTTACTGGAGAAAAGCGAAGGTGCGCCATCAGCGCATTTGGAAAGACACACGCATCTCTTTGCAGCTCGGTGTCGGCTTCCCATTGACTGTTTCAGGCGTATAAGTCACCGCCGCCCCCCAGCGGGCGGCTGCGGAATCAAGTGTCGGATTGCCCGATGAAGTGACGATCTCAACTGGTCTGTCGATCCGGCCATCGACGCCTGAGCACGCTCTAATCTGAGTCGTGCCTTCCTGGCGAGCCTGGCGCGCCTCCGCGGGGTAGTAGTCCTCCACGTTCGGGGCCTTTTCGATGCCCGTGGGTTTTACGACGATGCCGGGACCGGTTTCCCGTGTTGCAGTGAAGTTGTCGAAATCGGGCGCGACGTGCTCGTCTGTAACCGCTGTGGAGTCGGCAGAATCAGCTGGGAGATATTTGATAACGCGAAATTCTCGGTTGCCACCGACCAGACCTAGTGGGACAACCGCATCTCCCTGCACCTCACGAGCCACGCGAGCCGCATCTGAGTCTCGAGGTTTGTCAGCGCATGCCGTATATCCCGGGCGGGTTGGGAGGAAGAAAATCATGTAGCCGACCTGAGTGTGCTTACGCTCCGGTCTGCCGGTTGCCCAGAATTCAACGCCGTCGATCATTCGCGTAGTACCGCCGGCGCCTTGATAGACCTGCGTGCCGCGCCACGGGACCCACAGCGAGCAACCGGGGCTCTCGCCCGCTTCTCCAGGAACAATCCCGGCGGCGGCGCTTTGACTCATAGAGGTGATTTCGATCGCGATAGCGGCTACGAGTAACAGCGATTGAACTTTTTTCGAAGTCGTTCTCCCAGGATTCGAGCTGCTTTCAGATCGGCCTCTCATACGACCCGCCTCAACCAGGGGCTGGCAAGGCAGCCGCGCTGGGCTCACTGCCGGCATCATCCGCTTCACGTAATGGGTCGCCGGTTAGGCCGGAGATCGGGCACCTGATCGCCGCAACTGCCGCACGTTGCCTGGGACATACAGTAAGCCATCGCGCTTTCCGGTGTACGAAGCGATCTATTAAAGCGTATGATAAAGGACGTTATCATACATAACAGAAGCGAGCAGCTATTCAGTCGAGGACTTCGACGCCCGGGCCGTATGTGGCCAGCGCCGAGTCGGCGGTTAGGAATTTCAGGGGAACGCTGAACGCTTGGGCAAGCAGAAGGCGATCGAACGGATCCGAATGGTGCAGCGGCAGTCGGCCTACGGCCGCGGCGTGTTCGGCGGTTACGGGCAGCTCCAGGAGACCGCTCGAGTCAATGGCCGTAACCAGGGCTTCCGGGTTCGCTTCGATCTTTCCCAGACGCGCGTTGATGGCGATCTCCCAGATCGAAGCCGCCGACACGTAGACCGCTTCAGCGTCCGAGATCAGCTCGCGTGCCGCAGGCTTCAGTCGTGTGTTGCCCGTAACCACCCACAGAAAGACATGCGTATCGAGGAGCAGCCTCATTTCCGGCCTTCGAACTGGGTCTGGAGATCCGCCGGTAACGCCGCGTCAAAGTCCTTGCTGACCTTGACGGATCCTTTCAGGAGTCCGAATCGCACCACGCGCTTCGGCTCCTGCAGAGCGGTAAGCCGCGCCACGGGCTTGCCCGCACGGGAAATGAGGACGTCCTCTCCCGCGGCGGCCTGGTCGACCAGCTTCGAGAGATGGGTTTTGGCTTCGTAGATGTTGATCGAGCGTGTGGCCATAGCGTAGACTCCAGTTGGTCAAGTCTAGTCTAGTCATTAGGTTGCGGCAACCCTTTATCGCACTCTTATATATGCACTCCAAAATTACCGCTCAGGAGGCCAGAGCCAGACTGTCGGACCTGTTATTCGCGGCTAGGAATGGCAGGCGCTTTGTAATCACGCATCGGGGGAAGCCGGTCGCAGAGCTGGGGCCGGTCCGCAGTCATCGCGGGACGGACGCCAAAGCGGCGATCGAAACATTTGAAGCCTTTCGCAAGACGCACCCAGTCGGAAGGAAGATCGAGATCCAGGAACTACGGATGGAAGGCCGCAAGTGAGCCGGGTGAAAACCCGATGATCGGCCGCCCTCCTTCTGCTAACAGAGAGCTGGCGCGGTTCGAAACGATCGCTGAGGCGACCCTGGCCCAGATCCCGGCACTCTTTGCGCCGGACGCGAAGTCCGCGCGGCATTTCCTCGAGTTCTTCGCTGCGCATATCAGGAATCCCAATACCCGTCGGGCGTACTTCAGGAACGTCCGGGTGTTTGCCGATTGGTGCGGCGCCCAAGGCTTTGACGAGCTCCTCGATATCGAGCCTATTCACGTGGCGGCGTACATCGAGCAGCTCGGAACCCGACTGGCCAAGCCGTCCGTTAAGCAGCACCTGGCGTCCTTGCGGATGCTCTTTGACTGGCTGGTCGTTCGCCAGGTCATCGTCGCGAACCCTGCAGCGCCGGTCCGGGGACCCAAATACACCGTCCGCAAGGGCAAAACGGCCGTTCTGACGGCCGAGGAAGCCCGAGAGCTCCTGGATTCCATCCCTACGGACTCGTTGATCGGGCTCCGGGATCGCGCGCTGATCGCCACTATGGTCTATGCCTTTGCACGCGTAGGAGCCGTTCTCAAGATGCGTGCGGAGGACGTCTACGTGCAGAGCAAGCGCACGTGGCTCCGACTCCACGAGAAAGGCGGCAAGCGGCATGAAATGCCGACTCATCACCTCCTCGATCGCTATATCGAGGAGTACCGGTCAGCGGCCGGCTTGGCTGCTGACCCCAAGGGGTTCCTATATCGAACTGCGAGAGGCCGCTCCGGGAAGCTGACGGCAGAGCCCATGGCCCAAGCGGACGCATACCGCATGATCCGACGGCGCGCCCTCGCCTGCGGGCTTAAGACCAAGATCGGGAATCACTCATTCCGGGCCACCGGAATTACGGAGTACCTACGCAACGGCGGGAAGCTCGAGATTGCACAGCAGATGGCCGCGCATGAGTCCGCCAGGACGACGGGACTTTACGATCGGCGGGAGGATGATGTCAGCGTGGATGAAGTGGAGCGGATTCGGATCTGATTGCCCCCTGAACCGCATCCCACTCGCGTAAGTTAATTTAAGGAAGCGTCACGACTGATGTGCCACGGGTTACCCCACCCGAATCTTTTACGGCCCATTTCAACTTCGTAACTGCACCTGACGACCCCACGGACGTCGGGAACGTCACCATCAACGCAAGCGATTCACCAGGCGCGAGACTGCCAATCGCACTAGGAAGCGCCGTAGTCGTATTCGTAGAAGTCTTGCGAAGGACAATAGCTGCGCCGGTAAGCGACGCACCAACGGAGGGCGCTTCCCCGGAGTTTGTCACGTTCAACGTAACTGCATAATTCCCGTCGCCATCCACCACAACTGAGAGTGGCGCAACAGTCAGCATCCTCGGCGATGTCGGAGTCAGAACAAATGACACGGGAGTAGCCGGGTCGCTGTTGACATAGCCTTGCACGAGGATCTTGCCGGCGTCGTCAATCGCTATTCCATCAACTAGCGTGTACAGGGCGGCATCGCCGCTCGCTATCAGGTTATTGAGATCAAGTAACGATGCATCGCTAAATAGAAAAGCATGTTCTGCAGCGTCGGACGGTAGAAATGAAGCTCCTGTAACCTGCCCACTCGAGTTGATCGCATGGCCCTCACTGCCACTCGCCCCGCCAAAATTGCCCACGTCCCGCATGCTTCCATTTGAATAGACAAAGGCCTCGTGCCCGCTTGGACATCCAAACGAGTATCCCGTTATCTGGCCGGTTGCATTGATTCCGGTCGCCAAGGCCGGAAGCGCAGTTACCGTCCCGCACGGAAGTCCTCCGATGTCCGTTGCGCTACCGCTGAGGTATCGGAAGGCACGCGGTTCAGTGCTCGCATCGTACACGTAACCCACAACCTCACCAGCATCGTTGACAGCAGTCGCCTGGCTTGAGCACCCGATAGTCTTAAGCGCCTTTGAAAGATCGGTCGTCCTCCCAGTAATAGAACTGTAGGAAAAGGCATGGAGATTGGAACCGCACTGAGCCGTGCCAGGCAATTCCAAGGTGCCCACCACTTCCCCTTTTGTATTGATTGCTGCCGCAGTGCCCCCGAGCGCGTTCGGGCCGACTCCGATCGAGGTGAACGCGCCGCTTTCGTAAACGGCGGGGGTGGGTGTTCCAGTCGTTACACACAAGGTCGCCGCGATAGTCCCTTTCGCGCTAATGGCAACGCCGCTTGCGCCGCTCGTTACCGCAGTGCAGTTCCCATCGGTCAGATCCGTCGTGATGTTGTTGCTGTAGGAGTACAAGAAAACATGAGGCTGGACCGAGCTCGGAGGAAACGGAAATACCGTTCCCGTCACGTCGCCATTGGCATTTATGGCGGCCCCTTGTGGGGCCCCAGAGCCTGGCAGACTGTCAATTGACGGAATCCTGCGCACCGAAAACTGCTGCGCGGCTGCACTGATCGAAGCTGCCAGCATTACGATTACGAGCGCGCCCCGCGTAAGGGACTGATGTTTCATCTGCATGTTGTTCTTCTCCCTATCCCCACGATGCTCACGAATGCTCAGCGGAATCTGACGGATCGACGACTCTTTGAGCTCCATTCGTGTGGATTAGACACTATCTTTCGTGTCGTGTAAACACGATGTAAGTTGGCGTTCTCCAGAAACCAGTTGTATCGTGGGAAGATGGCGCAAACCAATAAGAGTGTCGGGTCCGGCTCCTGGCGCCGCGAGCGCGGCTATTCCTATCGGCACCCACATCCGGCAGTTGCCGTTGACCTCACCATCTTCACAGTCATCGATGCGGCCCTGAATCTCTTGCTGGTGCGTCGTGGAGTAGAGCCCTTTAAGAATCGTTGGGCGCTGCCGGGAGGCTTCGTAAGAATTGATGAAGAGCTAGATGCAGCAGCGTCCCGAGAACTTGTCGAAGAAACCGGCGTTAACGGTGCATATCTCAAACAGGTTGGGGCCTTCGGTCGGATCAATCGAGACCCAAGAGAACGAGTGATCAGCATTGCGTATTTGGCGGTCATCGCCGCCCCCCACTCCGCGCTGATCCCGGGCACAGATGCCGCGGATGCCCAGTGGTGGCGTTATAGCGAGCTGCCGCAATTGGCTTTCGATCACTCGGACATTGTATCGGCAGCGCACTCGGCAGCTGCAAGAGCGCTTAGCGACTCGTTCGTTGCATACAAGTTCCTGCCAGCCGAGTTCACGCTAACCGACGTCCAGGCGGTTTACGAAGCGATACTCGGTAAACGGCTCGACAAGAGGAACTTTCGGAAGGCTCTAGCCGCTCAGGACCTCTTGCGCGCCACGGGCCGCACTCGGCGAGATGGTCAACACAGGCCCGCCGCTCTCTTTCGTCTCAGACCTGGCCAAGAGAATTCCCGGCGTCACAACCTGTGAATTTGACGCTTCAGAGTGCCGGTTTGACACGTTTCCGGATAAACAACCTTCATCGTGTCTCTATCGATGGTGTAGTACGCGGTGCCAGGTATGCCATTAGATACTGCTTCATTTCCGTCGTACGTCAGCAGGTAGGAGCCTCTGGATATCCCTCCTGCGTTGTAACTCAAGCGGAGTTGGTGGGGACCGGCCATGCTGATCTCCACGCTCACGGGACCCGAATAGTTCCCGCATGAAGACTCGTCCACACCCACCCAGCTTCCGAGCCACGGTGTCGGCGGATCACTCCGCCCCCCCAATAGCGCTGCATAAGCTCTTACGCGCACGGCCACGCCCAAACGCGCGAGCTTTCCTTGAGGGACTTGCCATAGTACGAGTACCGTGCAAACGATGGCCGTTAAGACGGCTATCCGCACAATCTCATACCGATGACGTCGACCCTTCAGTGAGTCGTAACCGACACCCAGCAAGCCTGCGGCGAGCCGCAAAACAGCCCGCGCCCGAAAGACACGGCCCCCGCGGGCGTCTGCCGCGTACGGGCCCGTACCGGAAGTCGTCGCGGCCTCCGGCGGCCGTATCGCGCGAAGGGCGACGGGAAAGCACTCTTCCTCATCGGAGTATCCTCGGCTCTCTGCGTTGGGATGTCCGGTCGCAATTACTGTGAGAATCCGATCGGGTGCATGATTCGTTAAAAAGTGCTCAATCTCGGCGGCTACATGGACCGAACGAGCTGCAGCCGGAGACGCAACGAGGACCAAAAAGCGTGAGGCATCCAGAGCTGCGGTGATTGCTGCACTCAGATCGTGCGTTGCCGCAAGTTCGGCGGAATCAAGAAAAATCGGCGCGATCTGCCGTGACTGCAAACTTCCATTAGCTCTCGAACGCAGTCTTCCGGGGACTCGGAACGCCTCTAGACGTCGGTGTAACCACTGCGCGAACCGTTGGTCCTTGTGGCTATAACTGATGAAGGCCCAGTACTGATACGACCCTCTGAACTCCTTAACTTCCATAGGTTGGTGACGCCGACCCGCGCTCGTTGTTCAGAGAACCTTGCCTTCTGGCATCCGCTCGGCAGGCACCGTAAGTGCGTCGCGTTCGTCCAGCACAAAATCCGCCCCGTTTCCAGACCACCAGCCGGACTGCATCCCAATCCCCTCCGGTTATGCAAGTGTGCGCGGGACATGGGCGCGGATAAGCTTGGCGGCTAGTCTATCGCCGAGGCTCTCAGGATCTCACTCATGTGCGATGGTTACCCGCCGCCACCCTGACGACGAGGCCAGTTTCAGGAAGCCTTGCAGGTCCGGCAGCTGCTCGATTTCGGCGGGTAGGACCGCCGGCTCGGTGGCGTGGTGTTCGCTGCGGGTGACCTGGGTGCGGAAGTCACGGGTACTGCGCTAGCGGGATACCTGGATGCGCAGGATGTCGCGGTCGTCGATCAGGCGGCTCGCGAAGCGGGAGGCGCCGCCACCCTCTCCGCTGCTGCACCGCAGCATCGGCATCACCGCAGGTCTCGAGATCGTCTCGATTTCGCGCTGCTCATCGATCTCGCCAGATGCTCTCCGTCCGAGCGTGATCAGAGCCGAAAGCGAATCCCGAATGGACGCCGGTATCCTATTTCGGATGACAGAGCTGGAAACTTGGCGTCCCTACGAGAAGCCGCTGCAATGGGCGCTCTTTATCTATTGGATTGCGTGGCTTGGGTGGCTCATATCGTCCAGCCTCCATGGGTTGCATGCCATGTCTGCTGCTCAGTTATGGGCGGGTGCGGGTGCTTTTTTCTCCCGATCACTGTTGGCGTGGTACGCCGGCGACGTCAGTATCTACAGCACGTTCTATCGCGAACGGCAGCCGTTCGGGTTTTGGTATGCAGTGTCGACTTATTCCGTGCTCGGTGTCGCGCTCCTTTGGGCCGGGTTCGTCGAATCGAGTGACGAACGAATCGTGGCTGCGGCGTACGAACCTGCGTCTCCCGCGTTGGCCGGGGCGGCCGAATGCAAGCCCGAGCCTCGAGGCATGAATGTGGAGCCTCCCGCCTTCACGCGCCCAAGCCCGACCGACAACGGCAGTGTCTCCCTGTCCTACCTCGTGCAGGCCGACGGGCGGTTATCCGACCTCCACATACGGGAGGTCGCCGGAACGCCCAAGGTAGATCGAATTGTTTTGGCCGTGTCGAAATGGCGGTATGAGTCCGTCGCCTCGACGTGCCGGACGGGGACGACTGTCACGGTCGACTACAGACCGACGAGCTGAGGGGCTCGAAATGGAAGGATAGGACCCCGAGGTGACAAGTCATGCGTCGGGATTACCTCCGTCTATCATCCGGGGCCTTCTTCTCACTGATCGGGTACACCTTCTTCCCCGCGACCATCGTCCAGAGTACCCGGGTGTCCCGCAGCTCTTCGGGAGCAACGATAAGCACGTCGCGATCGACGAGTATTAGATCCGCCGCCTTCCCGGGCTCGATGGACCCGATTTCCTTCTCCAATCGCATCGCTTTGGCCGCATTGATTGTGTATGCGTAGAGCATTGCCTCACGTGGCACGTCCTGGCTCGCATCGAGTACCCCTTCCGTCCCGCGACGGGTCTCGGCCTCGTAGATCCCCTCAAATACATTGGGGGTCGTGACATCCCAGTCGCTCGCTCCCGCAATGATTGCGCCGGCATCCAGCATGGACCGCGCGGGGTACTGCCACGGATAGATGTCTGCTGCCACGTAGGGCTTAACGAGATCAATCGTCTCTACGCCGCCTTGGGCCCAAAAGAGCTGGAAAGACGCCAGTACACCCAATTGCTTAAATCTCTCAATGTCGTCTTCCCGCACAAATTGAAGGTGAGTAATCGTGTGCGGAATCCCGCTGTCTCCATTTGCTTTCCGCGCTGCTTCGAACCCGTTCAGCGCCTCATGGACCGCGCGATCGCCTATCGCATGGACGTGGACAAGGAGCCCTGCCCTGTCCGCGTTGATGCACAGCTTTGCGAAGTTCTCGGGCTTGAAGAGCAAGTCCCCGGTCTTGCCTGTATTGGAATAGGGAGTCGTCATCGCCGCAGTTTGCGAGGGGTACTCTGCAACGCCGTCTGCAAAGACCTTGATCCCGGGGATCGACAGGTGAGGCACCCCCCCGTACTTGGCTCGGAGCGCGAGGGCTGCCTCCCACGAGCCGGCGCTATCAGGTTCCACAACGGGCAATGCCGCCACGTGGGCGGTCAGTTCACCCCGGTCGGAAAGCCCCTTATAGGCGGAGAAGAATCGTTCACTCACCGCGGGATCTAGCCACGAGGTTATGCCCAGACTGAGAAAATATCTCAGCCCGGCCCGCGCGCCTTCCAGGACAGTGCGAGCATCGGGCTTGGGGATCTTATCGGTGAGCTGGTGGAGCCCCTCTTCCGAGGCGAAACCATTAGGCGTTCCGTCGGGATTGAGGCCGAAGTGCCCCCGCCTATCCTCGGGGAGACTGTCGACATACGCCTTGTTTAGACCCGCACGCTCGCGCAGCGCAAGATTGGCCCATCCCGTGTGTCCATCCAGTCCTCCCAGAAACAGAGGTTGATGGGCATACGCGCCTGCATTGAATCGCTCATTGAGCGCCGCGATCTGGGACCAGAATCCCAGAGAGATTCCTTCGATCCGTAGGACATCCCCGCGTAACCCCCGACCACTTCTCTTGGCTTCTGCCACGAAGGCCTCGAGTGCATCCAGGTCTTTCAAAGCTCCTTTGGCATCCGCCAGAATCAGGTCAATGCCGCCGTCGATCACATGGGCGTGGCTGTCGATTAGCCCCGGAAGAAGAAGTTTCCCTTCCAGATCGACGACCCGAGCGCTACTCGAAACACTCGACTGCACGTCGCGGCGACTGCCTACGGCCAGGATCTTGTCGTCACGCACGGCGACCGCTTCGGCATACGGCTTCGCGGAATTGCCCGTAAAGATCTTGCCGTTCACCAGTAGTAAGTCCTCGCAGATGCACGAGGATGACCATATGAGCGCACCCAGTGCTGCGGCCAGGGAGGCGCGTCGGAGTAAATGGGTCATATCTCTCATCTCCGGGACGACATTTCGGTCATCCCTTATCGCGACATCTCAACAGGTCGCCAGGAGCACCGCGTCAATCTCACCGATTCTGAAGCCCGCCAGTACTTTGGTATCCAACGGGCTGGCTATCGCTTCCAAACACCGCGAAATGCTACGCTCCCGCCGTATCTGCGCAACAGCCGTAAGGCCACAATGACCACACCCCGATGCGTCCTCTTCGCCTTCGCGGCCGCCCTGTTGACTGTGACGGGGTGCGCTACAACCTCCGGCTCCACTGAGCCGCGTGTGGTAAGCACAACGGCGACGACCGGTTTCAATCAGAAACTTCAAAAGCGGGTGCCAATGACGACGTTCGGGCTCGAGGACACGGTGGCGTGCATGGTAGATTTCGCCTGGGAAGATGTGACTCATCCTTCAGGTGAACACCAGCTCGAGTGGCGTTGGTACCGGGACGGCAGCCTGGTTTCGCAGTCGCAGAAAGAGCTCTACTTTAAGACGAGCCCCTATTCCACCTGGACCGATCGGGCGGCCACCAGCGTTGGTCCCGGTCACTTTCGCGTCGAGACACTGCTCGATGGAGTCACTGCGGCGACCTGCGAGTTCCAAATCAAGGGACCCTGACAGGGCCTCATCTACCCCCTCGACTGACTTTGGCAAGACGTCGCCGCGGCAGGCGCGCCAACGGGACAAATACCAGGCCCGTCAGTGCCAGCAACGCGACGGTCACGGCAACTCGACCTCCCGGAGAGCAGGCCTGTGCCGAACCTGTCGTCTCCATGACGTCGCAACCACCCAGGCTAACGAGGTATGCCGTCGCTACAACAAGGAGCGGGACCGCGACCACTGCGACGAAGAGCACCAAGACCCAGTATGCGAGCTTCTTCACGCTGCTCCTCGAGCCGATGCGTCAGTGCAAGACCTCGTCCACGCTTACGTACTTCGGAAGCTCTGACGCGGGCTGCAGGTGTTGCCAGCGCTGCGCCTCCGCGTCCATTTCACCCACTCGAAGATCCCGGGTAACGGTCACCCCAGCGGCTCTCAGCCGCCGCGCCGCATTCCAGAAAGCGGTTTCTTCATGCGTTTCGTGGATAGGCGTGATCGATAGAGCGTTAGTGTTCGCAAGATATGCGAGAAATGCCGTCCCGTAACCGCGCCGGCGGTGTACGCGTTTGATCTTGAGCTCGTACACGTAGACTTTATCGTTCAGCGGCGAGATCGCGTACCGCGCTCGGCCCACCGACTGGCCCTGTTCGTTCCAGATTTCCGCTTGCAGCGTGGGATTGGGCGCTGTCCAGGGACGAATAGCGTCCGATCGAACTGAGATCGTGATTGGCGGCAGACGCCGGATCTTCCGTTGGGCGTGCCGTCCGGCGCGCCACGCCGTAAGGGAAGCGATGGGTCGACTGGTTGAGGCGATCAGGAACATGGTCGTCACTCCTATGGAAGGTCAGTATTGATCTCTAGTTCCGGGGTACCGTGATCCGCCGCCATCCGGGGGACGAGGCGAGTTTCAGGTAGCCCTGCAGGTCTGGTAGCTGCTCGATCTCAGCGGGCAGCACAGCGGGTTCGGTGGCGTGGTGTTCGCTGCGGGTGACCTGGGTGCGGAAGTTCTGGGTACTGCGCGAGCGGGACTCCTGGATGCGGAGGATGTCGCGGTCGCCGATGAGGCGGCTCGCGAAGCGAGAGGTGCCCCCGCCCTCGCTGCTGCTGCACCGCAGTATCAGCGTATTCCCGCAGTTCTCGACGATCGTTTGGGCTTCGCCCTGTCCGTAAGTGCTCGAGACCTGGGCGATCGACTGAAATCCCAGCACACACCGGCCGCCGAACTTCCTGAGGCGTGCGAGGGCGTCCTTCAGGCCATCGATGGCGCCTAAGGCATCCAGCTCGTCCACGATGAACCAGAGGCGCTGGTCGCGCTCCCCGCCCTCCATGGCCTCGAAGATGGCGAGCCGCATCCAGGCGGAGATCACGCTCCTTAGGGTACTGATCTGGCCGCCGGTATAAGGCAGGTATAGCGCCCTGCCCCGCCCTCCCCTCACCCACTGGCGGACGGACAGTGGCGAGGTTGTCTGCTCGGCAACGTGCTCGAGCGCCGCGATGTTTGCACTCGCGACCGATCGGATGGAGCCGAACATCCGCTCGTTGCCGGACTCGAGGAAAGGTTGTGCGGGGGTGTTCTTCACCAGGATCTTAAGTTCCTCGGTTTCCGCGGTGGTTACGAGCCGGTAGAACTCCCGGACATCGCGGTACTGGGCGTCCTTGGCGCCGAGCTCCCAGAGCTGGCGCGCGATGGCCGCCAGGAAGGTGCGCGCGTAGGCACGCCAGGTCTTGTCCATGCCATCCTGGTCGGGAATCAGGGATCGGACCAGCTGGTCGACGTCGTACGACTTTTCGATCTCGCCAAAGAGATCCCAGCGCCTCGAGCGGTCATCGAAGGGGCTCAGGATGAGGTCGCCGGCTTTTACATCATAAAAGCGTCGGAGGTAGCCGCCGTCGGGGTCGGCCAGGATCACGCGGTCGCCGCGCTCGAGCAGCCCCGCCAGGAGCTCGCGGATGGCGGTGCTCTTGCCGGTCCCCGTGGTACCGATCAGCTTGAAGTGCTTGGTCTCGTCCAGCACCGGTATCCCAACGCCGGCGAGCGTGAGCTCGCCGCGCTTGGGGCGGGTCTTGCCGGTCTCGATGAAGGCACCGCGCTTGTGCACCGCAGCGGGACGGTTGCCGGCGATGAGCATGCCCGCGAGGTAGCCCAGGACGGCAAAGAAGGCGATGCCGGTCGCCCAAATCCACAGCCAGCTCACGTGAGTGCTGGTCGCGAGCATCCGGGAGCGAATCAGGGTCCAGACCGCCGCTCCGACCGCCGCGACTGCTAGCGCGATCAACGGCCATTTGAGAAAGAGTGTCCAGCGGGCGCGGCGCTGGGCGAAGGCGACGGCCATCGGGATGGCGGTCGCGCCGTAGATGAGGCCCAGCTGCAGGGTTTGGGAGTTCAGCGGTTCCGCGGACGTCATGGCCGGCGATGCCCACGTTCTGATTCGGAACGCCAGCCTAATCCCGGGGATGGGAGGGGATGCAACTCAAAGAAGCAACGAGTTAGCCTCTTTGCGCCTGTTGCAGGTCGGGTTTTTGCGTACTCCGGAGTTCAGGAGAGTTCACGAGAGTCCATGGGCGTTCGCGGACGTGGGAACATCTGTTTTACCGGAAGCGGGAGCTGTGCATTGGTCTCAGGCGACAAGAATAAAGCTGACCTTGAAATCAACCAACATCGCATCCTTAAACCAACCCCATACTGCGCGAGCACCCAAAGTCAGTGCGCTCTGGGTCTCGAACTAACCTTCAGACCTACGATCGCACCAAGAATCGCACTACCCATGCCCATCCGGTGAACTACTCGAAATCAGCGCAGCGGCTACGGCCCCAAACGACCGCCGTCGCCTGAACCGCGCAACACGATCAGCGACGCGCATTACACGGCCTGATTCGCGCCGACGGCAAGCTTTCACGTCGCTTGTATGAAGGGAATGGCAAGGAAAGCCAACAGCGCAACAGGGACGGCCATGCCGGTTAGCCTCGCAGCTACAAGCGCAGCACGGCTCACGGCATCTATCGGCGTACCGCCCAGGGCAGAGCCGCCCCACGGCAGGTAATAGCGCACCCTTAGTATCTTGACCCCGCGTCCTTCCGACAGCCTGCTGTTTGGAACAGCAAAAAGTTCCTTAAGCAGGTCCTCACGGTCACGCAGTCGCCGCAGCAGCACCATACAGAGCGCCAAGTGGCTGACCAGAGCAACCCCAGCCACAACGATCAGCTTGTCCATCAGAGTATCCATAGCGCCGTGCTACTTCGAACAACAGCTCATTTTCTGGACGCTCGTGACCGCGCTGCGTGCGAGGAAAGCCAGCGAGCTCTGGATTGACATGTCAAACCCGTAGGCTGGGCCGCCGATGTACTCCCAGGATTGCAACCTGCCTAGATCGAGGCGTGGGAACAGGCTTCCGCCGACGCCCGGCACGATGTTGACGCCCGATGACCAGGCAAATCCAGTCGCCGCGCTCGGATCGGGGCAATCGCTCCACCGATCTACAAGCGTCGTGGAACCACCGGAGCCAGCAGCATCCGAGAGAAACTCGCCCAATTTCGCCGCTTTCACGCCGGCCCCAATCGTGAGCATGCTAGCGAATCCGGAGATCCTGTACTTAACGTTGCACTTGCACTCTGATTCAAGGTTAAAGCGGATCAACTGGCCGCCAATGCCCACGGTTGCACTGACCGAAACGACCGACCCACTCCACGAGACCTCAAGCCCCGAAGGATCGATGAAAGAAATCGGATTGCTGTGCGTGTAAGCGTAGGTATTGATCCCCGCACGCAGGCCGAGAGGGTCGCTCTCCACGTAGCGACCTACCAGCGGGTCAAAGTCTCTGAAGTAGTTCTGATTTAGCGCCGTCTCCGCCTGATACACCTGCCCTGGAAACCTGAGATCGTAGATAAACGTCCCAAGCCCGGCCGGGTTCTGATTAGCCG
>JAFEDU010000012.1 GCA_018241425.1 Pseudomonadota bacterium | reverse complement strand
ACTCCATGAAGGTCCCGCCGTTGGTCTCGGCCATCACCTTCGTCAGCGCCGCAGTCAACGTCGTCTTACCGTGGTCCACGTGACCAATCGTCCCAACATTCACGTGCGGCTTGCTGCGCTCGAATTTCTCTTTGGACATGGCGTACTTCCTTAACTCTCTAGAATTCCACTAAGGTTCTGGTCAGTTCTTGATGATGCCGTCGGCAATGTTCGGCGGCACTTCCACGTACTTCGCGAACTCCATGGTGAAGGTCGCGCGGCCCTGGCTCATCGAGCGCACCGTGGTGGCGTAGCCGAACATCTCCGACAGCGGTACGTCGGCCAGGATGGCCTTGCCGGCCGGGGTCTCGTCCATGCCGGTGATCTGGCCCCGGCGGCGGTTCAGGTCGCCGATGACGTCGCCCGAGTATTCCTCCGGCGTCACCACCTCGACCTTCATGATCGGCTCGAGCAGCACCGGCTTCGCCTTCTTGAAGCCTTCCTTGAAGCCCATGGAGCCTGCGATCTTGAACGCCATCTCGTTGGAGTCCACGTCGTGGTAGGAGCCGTCGAAGGCGGTGACCTTCACGTCCACCACCGGGTAGCCGGCGATGACGCCGGTGTCGACCGCTTCCTTGATGCCCTTGTCGACCGCCGGGATGAACTCGCGCGGCACCGCGCCGCCGACGATGCCGTTGATGAACTCGTAGCCCTTGCCCTGCCCGTTCGGCTCGATCTTGAGCCAGATGTGGCCGTACTGGCCGCGGCCGCCGGACTGGCGCACGAACTTGCCCTCGCTCTCGACCGTGCCGCGGATGGTCTCGCGGTAGGCGACCTGGGGCTTGCCCACGTTCGCATCGACCTTGAACTCGCGCTTCATGCGGTCGACGATGATTTCCAGGTGCAGTTCACCCATGCCGGAGATGATCGTCTGGCCCGACTCCTGGTCGGTGTGCACACGGAAGGAAGGGTCTTCCTTCGCCAGGCGCTGCAGCGCGAGGCCCATCTTCTCCTGGTCGGCCTTGGTCTTGGGCTCCACGGCGACAGAGATCACCGGTGCGGGGAACTCCATCTTCTCCAGCGTGATGACCTTATCGAGGTCGCACAGCGTGTCGCCGGTGATCACGTCCTTCAGCCCCACCGCCGCGGCGATGTCGCCGGCGCGCACTTCCTTGATCTCGGTGCGGTCGGAGGCGTGCATCTGCAGCAGGCGCCCGATGCGCTCCTTCTTGTCCTTGGTCGGGACGTAGACGGTATCGCCTGAGTTCAGGACGCCCGAGTACACCCGGAAGAACGTCAGGTTGCCGACGAACGGGTCGTTAAGGATCTTGAAGGCGAGCGCCGAGAACGGCGCATCGTCGGAGGCCTTGCGGGTCGCGGGCTCCCCATGAGTGTTCACGCCCTTGACGTCGGGCATCTCCACCGGGCTCGGCATGTACTCGATCACTGCATCGAGGAGTGCCTGCACGCCCTTGTTCTTGAAAGCGGTGCCGCACATCGCGAGCACGATCTCGTTCTTGATCGAGCGCGCCCGCAGGCCCTCGCGGATTTCCTTCTCCGAGAGCTCGTCGCCCTCGAGGTACTTGTTCATGAGAACGTCGCTGGCCTCGGCCGCGGCCTCGACCATCTTCGCGCGGTACTCGGCGGCCTGGGCCTTGAGGTTGGCCGGGATGTCGCGGTACTCGAACTTCATCCCCTGGGTTTCCATGTCCCAGTAGATGGCCTTCATGCGGATCAGATCGACCACGCCCTCGAATTTGTCCTCGGCGCCGATCGGGATCTGGATCGGCACGGGGTTGGCGCGCAGGCGGCTCCTGATCTGCTCGACGCAGCGGAAGAAGTTGGCCCCGGCACGGTCCATCTTGTTGACGAACGCGATACGCGGCACCCCATACTTGTTCATCTGCCGCCACACGGTCTCGGACTGCGGCTGCACGCCGGAGACGGCGCAGAAGAGCGCCACGGCGGAATCCAGCACCCGCAGCGAGCGCTCCACCTCGATGGTGAAGTCCACGTGCCCCGGGGTGTCCAGGATGTTGATGCGGTGCTCAGGGAAGGAGTTGTCCATGCCCTTCCAGAAGCAGGTCGTGGCCGCGGCGGTGATGGTGATGCCGCGCTCCTGTTCCTGCTCCATGTAGTCCATCACGGCCGCGCCGTCGTGGACTTCACCGATCTTGTGCGACACGCCCGTGTAGAAAAGGATGCGCTCGGTCGTCGTGGTCTTGCCCGCGTCGATGTGGGCAGAGATCCCGATGTTCCGGTAGCGCTCGATGGGCGTCGCGCGGGGCACGATTCAGGTCCCTTGGATCCTTACCAGCGGTAGTGGGCGAAGGCCTTGTTGGCCTCCGCCATGCGATGTGTGTCCTCCCGCTTGCGCACCGCGGCGCCCCGGTTCTCGGAGGCATCCATCAGCTCGTGCGCCAGGCGGAAGGCCATGGACTTCTCGCTGCGGTCACGGGCGGCCTCGATGACCCAGCGCATGGCCAGTGTCTGGCGGCGCGTGGAGCGAACTTCAACCGGTACCTGGTAGGTGGCGCCACCGACGCGGCGCGACTTGACCTCGACCACGGGCTTCACGTTGTCGAGCGCGGTGGCCAGCACCTCGATGGCCTCGCCACCTTGCTTGCCGGTCTTCTCGCTGATGCGGTCGAGTGCACCGTAGATGATGCGCTCGGCAGCGGACTTCTTGCCGCTCTTCATGACCACGTTCATGAACTTGGCGAGCATCTCGTTGTTGAACTTCGGGTCCGGCAGGATAGTGCGGACCGGGGCCTGGGCACGACGCGACATGAGTTAGTTACCCCTTACTTCTTCGGGCGCTTGGCGCCGTACTTGGAGCGGCCCTGCTTGCGCTCAGCGACGCCGGCGCAGTCGAGGGTGCCGCGCACCGTGTGGTAGCGCACGCCCGGGAGATCCTTGACGCGGCCGCCGCGGATGAGCACCACCGAGTGCTCCTGCAGGTTGTGGCCTTCGCCGCCGATGTAGCTGCTGACCTCGTAGCCGTTGGTGAGGCGTACGCGGCACACCTTGCGCAGGGCCGAGTTCGGCTTCTTGGGCGTCGTGGTGTAGACACGCGTGCACACGCCGCGCTTCTGGGGGGAAGCCCCGAGCGCCGGTACCTTGGTTTTCTCTTTTCCCGTCCGGCGCGGTTGCCGGATGAGCTGACCGGTGGTCGCCATCGTTCTATTACTCTCCAAAAGCGCTGCGGAGGATGTGCACTCGCGCGATAAAGCGACCTCCGAAGAACACCGGGCCGCCTGCTGGAGGCGGCCCGGTCTTCGAAAGTCGCTGTTTCCGGTACCGGCAGCTTGGGGGGCCGGTCCGACAAAGGCCGGCGATTCTAGGTAGGCCCCCCGTGGGTGTCAACCGGCACCCGGGTGGCTTTTATAGGATAATGAGTCCAGGCGCAGGGTGCCCGAAGACGCCCGCCGCCTTAACAATCCATACCAATAGCCCCGGGATGGGCCACAGGGACCGAGTGCGAAAACCGCTCCTGACGAGCTGGCTCCTCAGCCTGGCCGCTGCGCTTCCTTTATATGTGTCCCCGGCCCAGCCTCCGCAAGCCGTCCCGCCGGCCCCGGAATCGGTCCCGGCCGTCGATCCCCTGCCCCTGGAGACCCTCATTCTCGACCAGGTGGTCGAGGACCCCACCCCCGATGCCGTCGCTTCGGGGTCCCTGGACGCCCGTTTCGCACCCTACGAGGTCAAGGGCTCCCACTTCATGACCGGGAAGCACTGGTTCCGGATCGAGGCGCCGGGGCGCCCCCTTTCGGGGCAGCTGTCGGTCCTGCTGGCCCGGGCAGGCCTGGACCAGCCGGTCGAGGTCTTCGGACGCACCGGCGGCCAGGTGGTCCGGGTGGCCCTGACCGGAGTCGCCCCCTCCTTTGGGGGGGCCCAGGACTACGTGTTCACCCTGCCGGAGAGTCTGGACCCCGGAACGCCGCTCTATGCGCGGATCACGCGCACGGGCAGGGCCGTCACGGACATGCATTTCTCGAGCTCGAACCTCCGGCACGTGCTGGTTGGGGCGGCGGCCCACGGCCGCATCATCACCTTCGTGGTCGGTGCCCTGTTCGCCATGGCGCTGTCGGCCCTACTGATCCGCTTCGTGCTCAAGGACCGCATATACCCCCTCTACGGGACCGTCTTCCTGCTACAGGCCCTGTACCTCGCCTACTTCTCGGGCCAGGGATTCACCTGGCCGGTGCTCGCCTGGGCGCGGCCCTGGGCGATCTACGCCTACAACGTGCCGATCGCCGTCAGTGCCGCCGCGGCCTCGCTCTTCATCCGCGAGTTCGCGAACCTCAAGGTGTTCTCGCCGCGGGTCTACCGCGCTTTCGGCTGGATTGCGGTGGCCTTTGCGGTGCTGGCCGTATCCAACGTGCTGCGCGTGTTCGGCCTCGGCCTGATCGTCGCCCGCATCGGCGACGTCATGTTCGTGGGCTCGGCGATCTTCACGCTAGTGGTCGCCTTCCTCGCCTGGCGGCGCGGGGGCAACCGGGCGGCCGGCTGGTTCCTGATCGCCTGGGGCCTGATGTGCATCTTCCAGATCCTCACCGCGATCCGCCTCCTCTACACGCGCGCCGACAGCGCGGAGGGGCTCGTGTACTACGGGCTCGCCCCCTCGATGGTGGCCGCCGCGGTGCTGATCGCGCTCGGGGTTTCGGACCACGTGCGCCAGCAGTCGCTCGCGCTGACCGAGGCCGAGAAGCGTGCCCAGACCGACCCGCTCACCGGCGTGCTCAACCGTCGCTCCCTCATCGAGCGCCTCGACGCCGCCTGTGTGCGCGCGCGGGCGCGCAGCCTCCCGATCTCGGTGCTGTTCCTGGACCTCGACCACTTCAAGCAGATCAACGACACCTTCGGTCACGGTGTCGGCGATGCCTGCCTTGCGGGCATCATCCCGCCCATCCAGGCGGAGCTGCGCCAGTCGGACGTCATCGGGCGCTACGGCGGGGAAGAGTTCGTTGTGATCCTCTACGGCGCGGATGCCGCCTCGGCCCATCCGATCGCCGAGCGCATCTGCCGCCGCGTCGCCGCCGCCCGCATCGAGGGCTACCCGCAGCTCATGCTGACCTGCAGCATCGGGGTCGCGGCCTCCGACACCCTCGATGTCTGGGGCCAGCACCTGATCGCGCACGCGGACACCGCCGTGTATGCGGCCAAGCGCTCGGGCCGCAACCAGGTCCAGGTGGCCGCCACGCTGGCTGCCTGAGGAGGCGAAGGGCCGTGGAGGTGCGACCTGCGACAGCCCGCGACCTTCCGGCGCTCGTGGCGCTGGTGCGGCAGTACTGGGAATTCGAGGAACTCGCAGGCTTCGAGGCGCTGCGCGTCGAGTGCACGCTCAGGCGCCTGATCGAGAACCCGGATCTGGGCGCGCTGTGGGTCGCGGACGAAGCCGGCACCCTCACGGGCTATCTTGTCGTGGTGCACGTCCTCAGCCTCGAGCACGGCGGGGTCATGGGCGAGATCGACGAGTTCTTCGTGCGCCCCGGTCACCGTGGCGGCGGCGTTGGTTCAGGGCTGCTCGCGGCCGCCGAGGCAGGCTTGCGCACGCGCGGCGGCCTGCGCCTGCAGCTGCAGATCGCGCACGGGAACGCCGCCGCGCGCGCCTGGTACGAGTCGCGCGGCTTCGTCCCGCGCAGCGGCTTCGAGCTCCTCGACAAGCCGCTCTAGCCTCGGAGCACATCGAAGGTTTCGCTCGCTCCGTCGCATCGCCGCAGCGCCCCGTGCGCCGCGCCTCGCATAATCCGTAGCAGCCGTCCGAGAAGCCCCCACGCGTTCCCAAAGGGAGTGATGCCGCATGTCCGTACCGCACCGTCCGTTTGCCCTGGTTGCCTGTCTCGTCCTGTCGGTGGCCGCCTGCGCCAGTGCCTGGGCCGACCGGTACGACGACGCCGTGGCCCACAGCGGCCGCTCGGCCAAGGATCTCGAGCGCGACGGGCTGGACCACCCGGCCGAGGTACTGCGCCTGACCGGAATCGGACCGCACTGGAAGGTCGGCGACTACATGGCCGGCAACGGCTACTACAGCGAACTGCTGAGCTACCTCGTGGGTCCCTCGGGCCACGTGTACCTGCTCAACAACCGCGCTTACGACGACTGGAGCGAGGGCCACTGGAAGGAACGCATCGACAACCGGCTGCCGAACGTCGAGCATCGCACGGTCGACTTCGAGAACATCGCGCTGCCGACCAGCTCGCTGGATGCGCTGGTGATGGTCAAGGTGTTCCACGACCTCTACTGGGTCGACGATGACCCGTCTGACCACTGGCCGAAGTTCAACACCGACCGCGTCCTGCGCGAGATTGCCCGGGTCGTGAAACCCAACGGGGTGCTCCTGGTCGTCGACCACTCGGCCAAGGCCGGGACCGGGTCCTCGAACGCCGGCGACCTGCACCGCATCGACGAGGAGTTCACGGTCAAGCAGTTCGAGCACTACGGCTTCAGGCTCGTCAGTCGGAGCGACGTGCTGCGTCGCGCCGACGACCCGCGCGATGCGATCACCTACAAGGGCCCGATGGTCGGCAAGACCGACCGGTTCGTGCTGGTGTTCCGGCGCGTGTACTGAAATTTCAGGCCGGCTCGGCGTCACGGTGAGAGAATCCCTGCGCCGAACCCGGCTGCGGGTTCGGCATGGAGTTTCCGGACCGTGAGCGACGAGTTCAACCTTGAACGCTTCGTGCGCGCGCAGGCGCCCATCTACGCGCAGGCGCTCGCAGAACTCGTCGCCGGGCGCAAGACGAGTCACTGGATGTGGTTCGTCTTCCCGCAGCTGCGGGGCCTGGGCCACAGCAACGCCGCGCACGAGTACGGCATCTCCGGGATCGAGGAGGCGCGTGCCTACCTCGCACATCCGCTGCTCGGCGCCCGGCTGCGCGAGTGCACCAACACGGTGGCTGCACTGGAAGGGGTGACTGCAGAGCGGGTCTTTGGCTACCCGGATGAACTCAAGTTCCGCTCCTCGATGACGCTGTTCGCGCAAGCCGCCAGTACCGCCGATGGCTGCTTCCGCGTCGCGCTCGCGCGCTACTTCGCGGGCGCGGAGGATCCCCGCACCCGGGAGCTGCTTACTTCGGCTTCACGAACTTCAGGATGAACTGGTCCGTGTGGCCCTTGACGCTGCCCTCGAACACCTTGGTGGTGTGGTCGTCGGCCTTGTTGTAGAGGACGTTGCTCGAGCCGGCGAAGTGGAAGCCGGCGGACTCGACCTCCTGGCGCACCGCGGCGGCATCGATGCGGTGCAGGGTCGCCGTGTCACGCAACCCCGAGCCGGCCTCGGCGGCGTGGTCGAGCACCAGGAACACCCCACCGGGCTTCAGCGCCGCGAACACCGCGCGGTCCAGGTCGGCGACGTTCGTGTCCTTCACGTTGTGGAAGTCATGGTAGTTCCGTGAGGTCCACACCAGGTCCAGGTCCGAAGGTAGCGCCAGCGTCGCAAGTCGCGTGGTGATCACCGAGACATTGGCGTAGTGCGCATCCGAGGTGATCGGCGCCAGGCGCTCCGCGCGCGAGGGGGCGTCGGCGGCGGCGTCCGGGCGCTTCGGGGGCACGATCGCGAACACGTGCCCCTTCGGCCCCACCACGGCGCTCAGGAGCCGCGTGTAGTAGCCGCTCCCGGGGAGCAGCTCGCCGACCTGCATCTTGGGCCGCACGCCTGCGAAGTCGAGCGTCTCGGCAGGCTTGCGGTCGGCGTCCTGGGCCGTGTCCGTTTCCGGGCGCGCGTGGTCTGCGACCGCGTCGCGGATGCTGCCCGCGATGTGGGCCACGGCGAGCGCGCTGAGACTGAGGGACAGTACTGCGGCCAGGGCGGCCGGGAGCTTCGGGATATGGTGCATGGACGGGTAACTCCACGGAAAGCGATGAACGCACTCTAGCAGTGTTCGTGGCGCGGCAACGCAACGCTCCGTAACGAGACCTTGTCCTTTTCTGTGTCACAATCGGCCGCCGCGCGTTCCCGTGCGCTTATACCCAAACGCTAACGGACCTCCATGACAGCCCACTACCTGCGCCTCGTCCTGTGCCTCCTGGCGTGCGTTCCCTGGAGCCTCACGCAGGCGGCGACCAAGCCCGCCGAAAACCCGGAGGCCATCACCCACGAGGCCGAGTCCGCTGTGGTCAAGGTGTTCTCGAGCATCCGCCGCCCGGATGTCGCGAAGCCCTGGGCGAAGTCGTCCCCGATCGAGGCCACCGGGAGCGGCGTGATCATCGAGGGCCACCGCATCCTCACCAACGCGCACGTCGTGGGCTATGCGAGCCAGGTACAGGTGCAGGGGAACCAGTCCGGGGACAAGGTCTCGGCCACGGTGGAGGCCTTCGCCCCCGGCATCGACCTGGCGGTCCTGAAGCTCGACGATGATTCCTTCTTCAACGGGCGGCCCGCGCTGCCGCGCGCCACGGCCCTGCCGCAGGTGAAGGATCCAGTGCTTGCCTACGGGTTTCCGACCGGCGGTACCTCGCTGTCGATCACGCGCGGCATCGTCTCGCGCATCGAGTTCGTCCAGTACGGGTTCCTGACCTCGGGCCTGCGCATCCAGATCGATGCCGCCATCAACCCCGGCAACAGCGGGGGACCTGCGATCGCCTCGGGCAAGATGATCGGGCTCGCCTTCAGCCACCTGCAGGGCTCGGAGAACATCAGCTACATCATCCCTAACGAGGAGATCGAGCTGTTCCTGAAGGACATCGCCGACGGCCATTACGACGGCAAGCCCGGCATGTACGACACCTACCAGACGCTGGAAAACCCTGCGCTGCGCGGCTACCTGAAGCTCGATCCCGCCGTGAAGGGCATGATCGTCACGCGCCCGGACGAGGGCGTGAAGGGCAACCCCCTCAAGGCCTGGGATGTGATTACCCGCATCGGCGACGTCCCGGTTGACGATGACGGCATGGTCAAGGTGAACAACAACCTGCGCGTGAACTTCCAGTACGTGGTGCAGCGGCAGGCCCGCGACGGCATGATCCCCGTGAGCGTCGTACGCGGCGGCAAGCCCCTGGCGCTGAACATGCCGGTCCCGAGCCACCGTCCGCTGCTGATCGAGAGCCTGCAGGGTGAGTACCCATCCTACTTCATCTACGGCCCGATCGTGTTCTCGCGCGCGAGCCTCGAGTCGCTGGCGCTGCTGCGGGGCCGGGCCGCCTTCAGCCCGGCGATCGCGCACCTGGGGGACCCGCCCTCCGAGGACCGTCAGGAGCTCGTCGTGATCTCCTCGCCGCTCTTTCCGCATGCCCTGTCAAAAGGCTATTCCAATCCGAGCGGGGAGATCGTCGATGCCGTCAACGGCGTCAAGGTTAAGAGCCTTGCGCAGCTGGTGGCTTACCTGCGCGACCTCAAGGACGAGTACGTGGTGCTCGACTTCGATGACCGGTACAGCGAGGGGCTGGTGTTCCCACGCGCGAAGCTGGTCGCGGCCACGGAAGACATCCTCACCGACAACGGCGTGCGCACCCAGGGCTCGGCGGACATGCTGAGGATCTGGCAGGCCAGCAAGTAGCCCGGCGATCCTCAGGCCCCCGCGGCGGCTTGCGGCAAAGCAGGCCCCCTGATGCGGTGTAGGCCATTCACCCGGTGCTGAAACTCCCCGGCGCGGGCACGAGGATTGAAGAATTGCCGGTACCAGATGCGCTCGAGGTGGAAGGGCCCGTCGCAGTTCACCTGCAGGATCTTCAACGCCGGCGCCTTGTGTGCCCAGACCTCGAAATCCTGCGCGAATGCGAGCCGGCTCGCCTCCTGGAATTCACGGGCTACGGCGACGTCGGCGGCGCGCGCCTCCGCGTGGGCGGACTTCACGAGCAGCGCATGCCAGGCACATGAGACGCCATCGTCGACCGGGGTGTTTGCGATCAGGATGATCGAGGGATGGCGGCCTCGCATGTGGGACAGCAGGTATCCCGGGCCATGGTAGGTGGTGTCGGTGTGCAGCTTGTCACCACCGTCCACGAGCGTACGGTGCGGACCGACCATGCGCTGGATAGCGAGATGCCCATCGAACTCGTTCTCGAAGAACTCGACACGGTCCAGTCCGTGGATCGGGCCGAAATGGGCCATGTCCACGATGTTGTCGACGATCTCCTGACCGTGCACCGGCAGCGTGCCCAAGTGGTCGACCTTCCAATGTACCCATGCGGGGTCTGACCACTCCGCCAGCTCCGGTGCCGGCCACTGCGGCTTGAGCCCCTCCTCGTCGTACCAAACCCAGACAATCCCTAGACTCTCCGCGACCTTCCAGCTGCGCACGCACGCCGCCTTCGGGATGGGGCCACGCAAGCGCGGAATGTCGTCGCAGCGGCCGTCGGCACGGAAGCGCCAACCGTGGTACGGGCAGCGGATGGCATCGCCTTCGATGTGGACCCCGTCGCGCACGACGTAGGAGGTCGTGTTGGTGCCGAGGTGTGTACCCATGTGCGGACAATAGGCATCGAGCAGAACCGGCTTGCCGCTCTCGCGGCCACGGAACAGCACCAGGTCACGGCCGAAATACCGCAGTGACAGCGGGCGCTCGTGCAGCTGCGCCGCCTCGGCGACCATGAACCAACCGCGCGGGAAGGTGTACTCGCCCAGCCCGTAGTCGTGTGTCTTCGCCATGGGGAGACCCCTAACCGCCCAGGATGATCCCGAGCTTTTCTCGCGACGCGACCCATGGCCATACGTGGAAATCGCTAGCCGATACGGACCAGTCCGCACGAGGGTGGGGAAACCGACTAAGCACAAGCCCGAATGGGGCCTCGCGCGCGCCCGAACACAATCGGCTCACTCAGGAGGAGCCTCGATGGCCACGACCCCCAAAGCCGAAGAACTGGTAGCTCATGCCCGTAGCCTGGTACCGCTCCTGGAGACACGTGCGGCCAGAGCCGACCAGGAGCGACGCCTCGATGGCGATACCGTGGCACGGATGCAGCAGGCCGGCCTGTTCAGGGTGCTGCAGCCGCGCCGCTGGGGCGGCTATGAGATGGATCCGCAGGTGTTTTACCGTATCCAGATGACACTGGCGGAGGGCTGCATGTCGACCGCCTGGGTATACGGCGTGGTCGCCGTCCACGCCTGGCAGCTCGCCCTCTACGCCGACCGCGCCCAGCAGGACGTGTGGTCGGAGAACCCCGCCGCACTGATTTGCTCCTCTTACATGCCACGGGGGCGGCTGCGCCGCGTCGCCGGGGGCTTCCGACTGTCGGGACGCTGGGGATTCTCCAGCGGCATCGACCATTGCGAGTGGGCGTTCCTCGGTGCGCTGGTATCGCCGGAAAGCGGCGAGGGCGCAGCCGAGTTCCGCACGTTCTTGGTGCCGCGGCGCGACTTCACGGTCCACGACGTCTGGGACACCATCGGCCTGCGCGGCACCGGCAGCCAGGACGTGGAAGTTACCGACGCCTTCGTGCCCGAGTACCGCACACATCGAGCGAGCGACGGCGCCGCAGGCACGAGCCCCGGTCTTGAACTCAATACTGCACCCCTGTACCGCCTGCCTTTCGGGCAGATCTTCGTGCGTGCCGTTTCGACCTCATCGATCGGCGCGCTCGCCGGAGCCCTGAAGCACTACCGCGCCTGGTGCGCGGCGCGCGTCGCCGTCAATGACGGCAGCCGCAGCGCCGAAGACCCAAGCGCGCAGCTGGTGGCCGCCGAGACCGCGCTTGCTATAGACGAGATGCAGCTCGCACTGATGCGCAACTTTGACCAGATGATGACCCGGCTGCGCATGCACGAGACCTTGACCCTCGACGAACGCATCCACTACCGCACGCAGTCGGCCGCGGTACCGGAGCGCTGCGCGACACTCGTCAACCGCCTCTTCTACAGCTCCGGTGCGCACGGCATGTACCGCGACTATCCCCTGACGCGCTTCTTCCTGGACATCAACTGCGGTCGCACACACGCGGCCAATAACATACACAAGATCGCCCGAAACTACGGCGGAGTACTGCTCGGGCTCGGCAACCAAGACACGTTCATATAGGAGATCCATCCGTGCCTGATGTCCGCGCCCTCGCCTACGTCGTCATCGCGCACCCGCAACCGCTCCTGTGGCGCGCGTTCGGCGAGCGCGTCCTCGGAGCTGAGGCGCTTGCCTCCCCGAATGGCGAGCTATGGCTGAAGCTCGACGAGCGTGCCGCGCGCCTGATCGTGCTGCGCGCGCCACAGGCGCGCTTCTTGGCGTGCGGCTGGGAAGTGGCCGGGTAGGAGGACTTTGCCGCAACGCGCGAAGCCCTGGTCCGCGCCGGCGCCGAAGTGCATGCGGCGACCGAGGCCGAGCGCGAGCAGCGCGGCTGCATCGAGATGTGCTGGTGCCTGGACCCGTCCGGTAACCGCCACGAGGTGGTATTGGGATTCAAGACGGACTTCCGACGGCTGGTCTCGCCCACAGGGACGCAATTCGTCGCCGGGGACCTAGGGCTTGGCCATGCGGCGCTGCCGGCGCTGAACTTCGATGCAACGCTCGCCTTCCTGCGCGCCGGGCTTGGGCTCGACCTGTCCGACTACATGATCCATCAGCCCCCCGGTGCACCTGCCGCGCGCATCGTCTTTCTTCACTGCAACAACGCCCGTCACCACAGCGTAGCCATCGCGCAGCTGCCGGCCGCGGCGGGCTGCATACACCTGATGCTGGAAGTTCCGGATATCGACGAGTTGGGACGCGCGCTCGACCGCGCGCAGCGGCACGGCGCGAAGCTCATGGCGAGCCTCGGGCGGCACGTAAACGACCGAATGATCTCCTTCTACGTGCAGAGCCCCTCAGGCTTCGCGGTAGAGTACGGCTGCGGCGGGCGCCTGTGCGATTGGACGCGCAACGTCGTGCACGAGACGACGGCCGTGAGCCTCTGGGGGCACGACTTTTCGCTGGGCTTCAGCTGACTCGGTGCACCCGCCGCACCGGACTGAGACTGCGCGCAGCGGTGGAGCGCCCTCAGCAGGGGATCAGTGGCACTCGCACACGGCGTTCTTGATGCAACCCGAGCCGTCAGGCCATTCCGTGCCGACGGTGCATGAGGCCTGCTTGGCCCCGCAGCTCACCGAGCAGCCGGAGCACTGGCCCTTCGGCGTCGCGTCCACCGAGCAGGAATTGTTGGCCGCCGGCGCGATCACGACGTGGGTGGGCGCGTTGGGCGTGGCGGCAGCGTTCTTCTGCGCCTGTGCATAGGCATTGGCGCCCATGCTGACGCAGCGCGCATATTCGTTGGTCCCGGGATTCAGTCCGTACTGGTCGTGGCACCTGGAGCGATTGTAATCATCCTGTTGCCGCGCCATGTCGGACATGCCGCCGCATCCGGCCAAGCCCGTCGCCGCGACGAAACCCAGCACCAGAATTCTTAGCGACTTCATCGGATCCTCCTGAGTAGAGACAGGTCTTATTTCTTCTGATGCAATGATAACGAAATTCAACCGCGGAACCACCACCGGGTTCAGACCTTCAGCACCGCCCGGATCTGACCCAACAGCGACTGGGCATCTCCAACGCCCGTGACGGCCCGATAGAACTGGCTCGCGACTGCGTAACCGAGCTCGCGGTAGGCCTCCAGATTGGCCTCGGTGAAGAACTGGTCAGCCGTGGTGTCGTTTGGGAAGTCGGGATGGCGGCGCCAGTACGAGGCGACATCCGGAGGCATGGCCTGGATGGGGACGGCCTGCAAGTAGACGATGTAGCCGTCCTCGTATTCCTGGGAGGCGGCGGCCCCCTTCGGATAGCGCACCCGGCCGACGGCGAAGCCACGCACCGCCCGCCCGCCGGGAATGCGGGTCGGCCGCAGAGCCTCGAGAGGATAGAGCGTATCCCGGAACTCGATGAACACCGAGAAGTCCACCCGCACCTTCTCGATGACCATCGCGAGATCCTCCATCGAGAACTGGGCATCGCAACCAGCCTGCGCGAGGATGATGAGCCGCGTGCGCCGGCGCACCAGTTCGTAGATCCCGGTGTTGTCGTAGTGGCCCCCGTCGGTGAGCTCCAGGAACGCGGCCTCCTCGCTCAGGCCCCGACCCAGCAGCCCCTGCCGGAAGCCCGGGAACCACAGGTTCGGCTTGTTACTGGGCTTGTCGGGGTCCACCTGGCGCGGGTTCGCCATCCAGTAGCCCAGGCGCACGTTGAAGAGCGACATGAGGAAGGACACCAGGCGGTTGCGCGTGATGCCGGTGCCGTTGGGGGCGGTGTTGGGGTTTGCCGCGGCGCCGGAGATCGCCATGGCGGTGGGGAGCGAGACCGCGCCGTCCCCGAGCCGGCCGGTGCGGATCCAGCCGGTGGCGTTGGAACCTGACCACAGCGGCGAGATCGCGAAATTGTCCCCGCCGCGGTTGCGATAGAGATCCTTGGGACTGTCGATGAGCACCGTGTTGCAGTTGATGAGGTGCAGCGGACGCGGGCAGTTCGTCTCCGTCACGGCGTGCAGTTCACCCTCGCGTGTCACATGACCCTTCAGATCCCGCACTGCCTGGGTATCGGCCTGGGTGGCCGGCCGCCAGTCGTTGGTCGCGACGGTGTCCAGGCTCGGCAGGAATGCCTCCATGAGGCGGTCGCGGTACAGGCGTGACAGCCCGGCGTAGTTGGTGTTCACCAGCAGCCCGAAAATCCCCGCAAGCCCGAGCGTACCCGCTGCCAGCCACGTCGGATCAAGCGGCCAGAGCCGCGAGGCCGAATAGGCACCGAGCAGCAGGCCATACAGGACCAGTCCCGCGGTTACGATTATGCGCGCGGGGGCCAGCCAGCCCGAGGTCTTGTCCTGCGCACGCCCCTGCACGAACTGGAACAGGGTGCCGAGGGTCCCGAGGCTCAGGGACGAGAGCGCGGCGACCCAGGCCCGCCCGTGGCACTCGATCACGTCGTAGAGAAAGGGGACGCTCGCCACCAGCAGCCCCACGAGCGCGATCGTCAGTATGCAGCCGGAGTATTTGCGGAACCGGGTACGCGCCGCGTACAGCCCCCGCGGCGAGAGTAGCCAGGACTCGCTCGCGAGCCACGTGGCGGGCCCGTAGAACGCACTGATTCCAATCAGCACGACACCCGCGGCAGTGGCGAGCGTCAGCCCCAGCCGGATCAGGGGATCGTCCGCCATCTGGAGCAGGGTTCCGAGCCGGTCGGTCCAGGAGGTCAGCGTGTGGAGGAAGGCCGACTCCCGCGTCCACTGGTCCCAGTGCTCCCGGGCGGTGCGCAGCAGGGCGAAGACCCCGATCAGCACACCACCGTAGACGCTCAGCGAATAGAGGCAGACCCGCAGCGCGGTCGCAACCAGCGAGGCCCACCCCACCCCGGGGGGCTGCAGGTAGTTGCCGTGCTGGCGGATGTAGGAGAGCCAGTTGAGCGCCCCCCAGGCTGAGCGGTGCGAAATGCCGCCCAGGGTGCGGGCGCCCTTGACCTTGGACCCGAACTGCTCGCGAAACACCTCGTAGCGGCGCCGCCCGTCGGTCAGGGGTACAGACTCCGCGCCCGCGGGCGGCGGAGCCGCCAGCGCGCCAGGGTCGGTGGCGGCCAGATGCAGCCACCAGGAGACGGCCGCCCCGAGATAACCACCGCCGGATACGGTGGCCAGGTAGTCGATGCGCTTTAGCAGCTCCTGGTTGAGCAATACCTGCAGGACCCCGAGCGCAAAGGATGCCGAGCGTATGCCGCCGCCGGAAAATGCGAGGCCCGTGCCGTCGAGGGCCTTGAGGTCGGGGGCGAGCTTGAGCCGGCGCCGTTCCTCTGCGTGAACGGCCACGAACTCCATCGCGTGCGTCATGGACTCGACGTCCGGCCGGGGTTGCTCTTCGGACATGACCACTCCCGAAGTCTCAGCTAATGACTGTCGCGAGGGGCGCAATCATCGCAGCATTGCGCCGCGCGCGAGCCGTGAATCAGTCCTCGAGGCGGGCGCGCAAGCGCTCCCGCACGACCGGCCACTCGGCGGCGATGACCGAGTAGCGCGCGGAGTCACGGGGCGCGAGATCCGCGGACAGGCGGTGAGCGCGCAGCACACCCTCGAACTTCGCCCCGATGCGCAGCAGGGCGTTGCGCGAACGCTCATTGCGGGCATCCGTATGGAAGCACACGCGGTGCATCCGCCAGGCCTCGAACGCGTGCCGCAGCATGAGGAACTTGGCCTCGGTATTGAGGGCAGTGCGGATGGCCTGGGAGTTGAGCCAGGTGTAGCCGACCTCGCAGCCGTCGTAGCGGCGCGCCGCGTGCTCGGGATGCCCGGCCGGCCAGGCCCAGCGCTCGATGAGGAAGAAGCGCGTCGAGCCCACCACCCGTCCGTCGCTGCGCCGTACCGTGGCAAAGGGCAGCGCCGTGCCCTCCGCCTGCCACTTGAGCGCCGTATCGATGTAACGGCGCATGTCCGCGGGGCTCGTCGGCACGGTCGTCCAGCGGAACAGCTCGGACTCCCCCGCCCCGGCGGCGAGCAGCGCGTCCACATGGGCGCTCGTGAGGGGCTCGAGCCGCACGTGCTGGCCTTCCAGGACCATGCCTTCGACGGGGGTGTTCACGGCGCGCCACTGGTGAAGGGGGCCGAGGCGTGCACGCTGCGGCCTCCGACCACCGTGAGGAGCACCCGGGTCGCGGCGATGGCGCGGGGCTCGATGGCGAGGGGGTCGCGGTCGAGCACGATGAAGTCCGCAAGCTTGCCGGGCTCGAGCGTGCCCACCTCGTTCTCGGCGTGCAGCTCGTAGGCGGCATTGACGGTGATGGCGTTCAGGGCCTGCAGCGCGGTCAGTCCCGGGTCGTCCCCCAGCCGCCCCTGGTACTTCGCGCCGGCATCCGGCGCGTTCTCGCGCGTCACGGCGACCTTGAGCGCGAACCACTCGTTCAGCGGGTCGACCGGCCAGTCACTGCCGAAGGCGATGCGCGCCCCGGCGGCCGCGAGCAGTCCCGCCGGCTCGGTGATCCTGAAGCGCTCGGGCCCGAGGAAGTCCTCGTCGTTGTCGATGCTGTCCGGGGCGCGCTTCTCCCACTGGAACGACAGCACGGCAATCGCGCCGAGCTCCTTGAATCGCGGGAAGTCATCCGGGTGGACCGCCTCGTCGTGGGCGATCGCGGCACGGACCACGCTTTCCGGGAACTCGCGGCGCAGTGCCTGGATGGCGTCGAGGGCGGCGCGCACGGCCCGGTCCCCGTCGCAATGCATGTGCGGCCCGAACCCGGCTCGCGCCGCCGCCAGGACCATGCCCTTGAGCACCTCGGGTGCGAAGTACACCTCGGGCCCGCGGTTCTTGCCCGGGACCCAACGCGGGTGCGCCGCCGTGCCCACGTTCTCGAAGTAGGGGTCGACCATGGCGCCGGTGAACTCCGGCGCCGAGATCACGCCGTCCAGGAACAGCTTGATGTTGCGCACCTGCAGTCCCGGGGCGGACTTCGGCGCCCCCTGGTCGTACGCCTGGGCGAGCCTCTTCACGCGCGCCACGGCGGTGTCGGGATGCTGCGCTTCCTCCGGCTGCACGACGACGGCAAAGTGTGCGCGCCCCGTGAGGCCGCCGGCCCGCTGTACGCGGGCGAAGGCCGAGATCGTCTCGTCGTCGGCCTCCGCGTCCAGGAAGCTCGTGACGCCCTGCGCCGCGAGCGCGCGGAGCGCAGTCCGCGCGGCCGCGTCGTCTTCCGCAGGGGTCGGCGCGGGCACCAGCGCGAGCGTGCGCTCGTACGCGGTGTCCTCGAGGATCCCGCTGGGCGACCCGTGCGCGTCATGATCGATTCGGCCGCCGCCAGGGTCGGGCGTGTGCGCATCGATCTTCGCGACCTTCAGGGCGCGCGTGTTCACGAGCGCACTGTGCCCGAATGATGAGGCGACCAGGATCGGCCGGGAGGTCTTCAGGACATCAAGGGTGGCGAGCGTGGTCACCGCGTCACGCGGGATCATCGCCTCGCGGAACCAGTTCACGGCCACCAGCCAGTCATCCGGCTCGTGGGCGCGGGTGTCGTCGAGGCACTTCTGGATGCGCGCCTGCAGCTGCGCGACCGTCAGCCGCTCGTAATTGAGGTTGCACTTGACGAGCTTCTGCCCGCCCTCGAGCGGATGGAGGTGGCCATCGATGAGGCCCGGCATGAGGAAGCGGCCGCCGAGGTCGACGACCCGGGTGCCGGGGCCTGTGAGTGCCCGGATCGAGGCGTCGCTGCCGGTGGCGAGGATGCGGCCGTCGCGTACCGCGAGCGCCTGCGCGGACGGCCCCTGCCCGAGACCCGTGAAGACGCGACCGTTGACGTAGACGACCTCGGGCGGCGCCCCGGCCGCCAGCGCGAGGACCGGCATCAGCAGCAGGGCCGCAACAATCCGGCGCGCGTGGCGCGCCGCGGAGCGTAAGTCAGTCACCGTATCCCCCTGAAGACAGCCGCGACAAAAAAAGAGGGCCGGGAAGGGTAACTTCCCGGCCCATCTCATCTTACCGCAGCGCAGCGGGACTCGAGTCCCGGGCACCGCCCGACTCAGCTCGCGGCGCTCTCGGACTCCTCGCCGACGCTGGAGTCCTCGGCATCGGGCAGGCCGCCGCCGACATCCATGAAGCTGCGGCGGTCGGAGCTCTCGAGCTTCTTCCGGCGCGAGGCATGGGCCGCAAAGCCCGTGCCCGCCGGAATCAGCCGGCCGACGATGACGTTCTCCTTCAGCCCGCGCAGGTCGTCCTTCAGTCCCCGTACCGCCGCTTCGGTCAGCACGCGGGTGGTCTCCTGGAAGGAGGCCGCGGAGATGAACGACTCGGTGGCGAGCGAGGCCTTGGTGATGCCCAGGAGCACCGGCTGCAGGCGCGCCTGCGCCTTGCCGTCGGTCTTGGCGCGATCGTTGATGTCGAGCGCGCGGGCCCGGTCGAGCTGCTCACCGCGCAGCAGTGCCGTCTCGCCGGCCTCCTGCACCTCGGTCTTGCGCAGCATCTGGCGAATGATCACCTCGATGTGCTTGTCGTTGATCTTCACGCCCTGCAGGCGGTAGACGTCCTGGATCTCGCGCACGAGGTAGTTGGCCAGCGCCTCGACGCCCTGCAGGCGCAGGATGTCGTGCGGGTTCGGCTCGCCGTCGGCGATCACCTCGCCACGCTCCACGGTCTCGCCCTCGAAGACGTTGAGCTGGCGCCACTTCGGGATCAGCTCCTCGTACTTCTCGCCGTCATCGGAGGTGATGATCAGGCGGCGCTTGCCCTTGGTCTCCTTGCCGAAGCTCGCGGTGCCCGACTTCTCGGCGAGGATCGCCGGGTCCTTGGGCTTGCGGGCCTCGAACAGGTCCGCGACGCGTGGCAGACCACCGGTGATGTCGCGGGTCTTCGAGGACTCCTGGGGGATGCGCGCGATGACGTCACCGATGGAAACCCGGGCGCCGTCCTCGAGGGACACGAGCGCGCCGGCCGGCAGCGTGTAGACCGCCGGGATCTCGGTATTGGCGAAGGTGACTTCCTTGCCCTTGGCGTTCACCAGCTTGATGGTGGCGCGCACGTCCTTGCCGCCGCGCTGCTTGGTGTCGAGCACCACGGTGGAGGACAGGCCCGTCACCTCGTCGACCTGGCTGGTCACGGTGAGGCCGTCGACGAAGTCCTGGAACTTCACGAAGCCGGCCACTTCCGTCACCACCGGGTGGGTGTGCGGATCCCAGGTCGCGATGACCTGGCCGGCGGCCACGGTGGCGCCTTCCTTGACGCTGATGACGGCGCCGTACGGGATCTTGTAGCGCTCGCGCTCGCGGCCGAAGTCGTCGACCACGCCCAGCTCACCGGAGCGCGAGACCGCCACCAGGTGGCCCTTCTCGTGCTGCACGGTCTTGACGTGGTGGAAGCGGATCACGCCCTTGTTGCGCACCTCGACGGAGCTCGCCGCCGCGGCACGCGAGGCCGCGCCGCCGATGTGGAAGGTACGCATGGTCAGCTGCGTGCCCGGCTCGCCGATCGACTGCGCGGCGATCACGCCGACGGCCTCGCCGATGGAGATCGGCCGGCCGCGGGCGAGGTCACGCCCGTAGCAGCGCGAGCAGACGCCGTAGCGCGTGGTGCAGGTGATCGGTGAGCGCACCTTCACCTGGTCCACGCCCTCGGTCTCGATCAGGCGCACCAGCTTCTCATCGAGCAGGGTGCCGACCGCGATGAGCACATCCTTCGGCGCACCCGGCTTCATGATGTCCTCGGCAAGCACGCGTCCCAGCACGCGTTCGCCGAGTGCCTCGACGACATCGCCGCCCTCGACGAGCGGAGCCATGGCGAGGCCATTGACGGTGCCACAATCCTCCTCGGTGACCACCAGGTCCTGGGCGACGTCGACCAGACGGCGCGTGAGGTAACCGGAGTTCGCGGTCTTGAGGGCGGTATCGGCCAGGCCCTTGCGCGCGCCGTGGGTGGAGATGAAGTACTGCAGGACGTTCAGCCCCTCACGGAAGTTCGCCGTGATCGGGGTCTCGATGATCGAGCCGTCGGGCTTGGCCATGAGGCCGCGCATGCCGGCGAGCTGGCGGATCTGGGCCGCGGAGCCGCGGGCGCCGGAATCGGCCATCATGAAGATCGAGTTGAACGACTTCTGCTTGTGCTGCTTGCCACGGGAGTCGGTGGCCTCTTCCGAGCCCAGCTTCTCCATCATGGCCTTCGCCACCTGGTCGTTGGCGCGTGACCAGATGTCGACCACCTTGTTGTAGCGCTCGCCGTTGGTCACGAGACCGGACGCGTACTGGTCCTGGATCTCCTTAACCTCATTGTCGGCGCTGGTCACGATGCGGGTCTTCTGGTCCGGGATCACGATGTCGTCGATGCCGAACGAGACGCCCGCCCGCGTGGCGTAGTGGAAGCCCGTGTACATGAGCTGGTCGGCGAACACCACGGTCTCCTTCAGCCCCAGCGCGCGGTAACACGCGTTGATGGTCGCGGAGATCGCCTTCTTGGTCATGTCCTGGTTGATGATGTCGAAGGACAGGCCCTTCGGCAGGATCTCGGACAGGAGCGCGCGGCCCACGGTGGTGTCGACGATGCGGATGCGCTCGGTGAGCGAGCCGCCCTCGCCGGCGACGTGCTCGCGCAGGCGCACCTTCACCTTGGCCTGCAAGTCGATGTTGCGGCTCTCGTAGGCACGGTGCACTTCGCCGACGTCGGAGAAGAACATGCCCTCACCCTTGGCGCCGATGCGCTCGCGGGTCATGTAGTAGAGGCCGAGCACCACGTCCTGCGAGGGGACGATGATCGGGTCGCCATTGGCGGGCGAGAGGATGTTGTTGGAGGACATCATCAGCGCCCGCGCCTCGAGCTGGGCTTCCAGCGACAGCGGCACGTGCACGGCCATCTGGTCGCCGTCGAAGTCGGCGTTGAACGCGGTGCAGACGAGCGGGTGTAGCTGGATCGCCTTGCCCTCGACCAGGAGCGGCTCGAAGGCCTGGATGCCCAGCCGGTGCAGGGTCGGGGCGCGGTTCAGCAGCACGGGATGCTCGCGGATGACCTCCTCGAGGATGTCCCACACCTCCGGTCCCTCGCGCTCCACCAGGCGCTTGGCGGCCTTGATGGTCGAGGCATCGCCGCGCAGCTGCAGCTTCTGGAAGATGAACGGCTTGAAGAGCTCCAGCGCCATCTTCTTCGGCAGGCCGCACTGGTGCAGGCGCAGCTGCGGGCCGACCACGATGACCGAGCGGCCCGAGTAGTCGACGCGCTTGCCGAGCAGGTTCTGGCGGAACCGGCCCTGCTTGCCCTTGATCATGTCGGCGAGCGACTTGAGCGGGCGCTTGTTGGTGCCGGTGATGGCGCGGCCGCGGCGGCCGTTGTCCAGCAGCGCATCCACCGCTTCCTGCAGCATGCGCTTCTCGTTGCGCACGATGATGTCGGGCGCGTTGAGCTCGAGCAGGCGACGCAGGCGGTTGTTGCGGTTGATGACGCGGCGGTACAGGTCGTTCAGGTCCGAGGTTGCGAAGCGGCCGCCATCCAGCGGCACGAGCGGACGCAGGTCCGGCGGCAGCACCGGCAGGACCGTCATGACCATCCACTCGGGCTTGTTGCCCGACTCGACGAACGACTCGATCAGCTTCAGGCGCTTGGAGAGGCGCTTGAGCTTGGTCTCGGATGAGGTGGCACCCATCTCCTCGCGGACCTTGAGGATCTCGGCCGGCAGCTCGATGGTGCGCATCAGCTCGTAGACGGCCTCCGCGCCCATGCGCGCGTCGAACTCGTCGCCGTGCTCCTCGATTGCCTCGAGGTACATCTCGTCGGTGAGCAGCTGGCCGCGCTGCATCGGGGTCATGCCCGGGTCGATGACCACGAAGGCCTCGAAGTACAGCACCCGCTCGATCTCGCGCAGCGTCATGTCGAGCATGAGGCCGATGCGGGACGGGAGCGACTTCAGGAACCAGATGTGCGCGGTGGGGCTCGCGAGCTCGATGTGGCCCATGCGCTCGCGGCGCACCTTGGACTGGGTGACCTCGACGCCGCACTTTTCGCACACGACACCGCGGTGCTTCAGGCGCTTGTACTTGCCGCACAGGCACTCGTAGTCCTTCACCGGCCCGAAGATCTTGGCGCAGAACAGGCCGTCGCGCTCGGGCTTGAAGGTGCGGTAGTTGATGGTCTCGGGCTTCTTGACCTCGCCATAGGACCACGCCCGGATCATCTCCGGGGATGCAAGCCCGATCTTGATCGAGTCGAAGTGCTCGACCGGAGCGTGCTGCTTGAACAGTTTCAGTAGGTCTTTCATGGGTTAGTCCTGCTCCAGTTCCATGTTGATGCCCAGCGAGCGGATTTCCTTCACGAGTACGTTGAAGGACTCCGGCATGCCGGCATCCATCTGGTGGTTGCCGTCGACGATGTTCTTGTACATCTTGGTGCGGCCGTTCACGTCGTCGGACTTGACGGTCAGCATCTCCTGCAAGGTGTACGCGGCCCCGTAGGCCTCTAGCGCCCACACTTCCATCTCGCCGAAGCGCTGGCCGCCGAACTGCGCCTTGCCACCGAGCGGCTGCTGGGTGACCAGCGAGTACGGACCGGTGGAGCGCGCGTGCATCTTGTCGTCGACCAGGTGGTTGAGCTTGAGCATGTACATGTAGCCGACCGTCACCTGGCGCTCGAAACGCTCGCCGGTGCGGCCGTCGAACAGGTAGGTCTGCCCGTTGAGCGGCAGGTCGGCAAGCTTCAGCATGCGCTTGATCTCGGCCTCGCTGGCGCCGTCGAACACCGGGGTCGCCATCGGCACGCCGGCGGAGAGGTTCTTCGCCAGCTGCTTGAGGTCGCCCTCGTTCAGGGTGTCGATCTGCTCCTTCTGGCCACCGGTCTCGTTGTAGACCTGCTTGATGAAGCCGCGCAGCTCCTCGGCCTGCGCCTGGCTCTCGAGCATGCGCCCGATCTTGAGCCCCACGCCCTTGGCCGCCCAGCCGAGGTGCGTCTCCAGCACCTGGCCGACGTTCATGCGCGAGGGCACGCCGAGCGGGTTCAGCACCACGTCCACCGGGGTGCCGTCCTCGAGGTAGGGCATGTCCTCGACCGGCACGATGGTCGAGATGACGCCCTTGTTGCCGTGGCGGCCGGCCATCTTGTCGCCGGGCTGCACGCGGCGCTTCACCGCGAGGTACACCTTGACCATCTTGAGCACGCCCGGGGCGAGGTCGTCGCCGGCCGTGATCTTCGCCTTCTTGTCGTCGAGGCGCTTCTCGAACGCCTTGCGCTGCAGCTTCAGGCGCTCGGAGGCCTGCTCCAGGGCCGAGTTCGCATCCTCGTCCTCGAGGCGGATCTCGAACCACTCTTCGCGCGGCACCTGGTCGAGGTAATCCGCGGTGATCTTGGTCCCGGACTTGAGCTTGTGCGGCCCGCCGGCGGCCGGCTGGCCCACCAGCATGCCGTGCACGCGCTGGAACAGGTCGTCCTCGAGAATGCGCTGCTGATCGGCGAAGTCCTTACGGACGCGCTCGATCTCGGCCTTCTCGATGGAAAGCGCACGGGAGTCCTTGTCGACGCCGTCGCGGGTGAAGACGCGCACGTCGATGACCGTGCCGTCCATGCCCGGGGGCACGCGCAGACCGGTGTCCTTAACGTCGGAGGCCTTCTCGCCGAAGATGGCGCGCAGCAGCTTCTCTTCCGGGGTCAGCTGGGTCTCGCCCTTCGGCGTGACCTTGCCGACCAGGATGTCGCCGGCCTTCACTTCCGCGCCGATGAAGGCGATGCCCGCCTCGTCGAGCTTGGCGAGGGCCGCGTCACCCACGTTCGGGATGTCGGCGGTGATTTCCTCGGGGCCGAGCTTGGTGTCGCGGGCGACGCAGGTCAGCTCCTCGATGTGGATGGTCGTGAAGCGGTCTTCCTGCACCACCCGTTCGGAGATGAGGATCGAGTCTTCGAAGTTGTAGCCGTTCCAGGGCATGAACGCGACCAGCAGGTTCTGGCCGAGAGCCAGCTCGCCCAGGTGCGTGGACGGGCCGTCGGCCAGCACGTCGCCGCGCGCGATCACGTCACCGGCGTTCACCAGCGGACGCTGGTTGATGCAGGTGTTCTGGTTGGAACGCGTGTACTTGGTGAGGTTGTAGATGTCCACGCCCGGCTCGCCGGCCGTGGTCTCCTCGTCGTTCACGCGCACCACGATGCGGGAGGCGTCGACCGAGTCGACCGTGCCGCCGCGCTTGGCGACCACGGTGACGCCGGAGTCGATGGCCACCGGACGCTCCATGCCCGTGCCCACCAGCGGGGTCTCCGAGCGCAGTGTCGGTACCGCCTGGCGCTGCATGTTCGAGCCCATGAGGGCGCGGTTGGCGTCGTCGTGCTCGAGGAACGGGATCAGGGAGGCCGCCACCGACACGATCTGCTTGGGCGACACGTCCATGTAGTTGATGCGCTCGCGCGGCATCAGCGTGAACTCGTTCTGGAAGCGGCAGGAGACGAGTTCGTCGGTGAGCTCGCCCTTGGGGCCCAGCACCGCGTTCGCCTGGGCGATCGCGTACTCGCCCTCCTCGATCGCCGAGAGGTAATCGATGCGGTCGGTGACGCGGCCGTTCTCCACGCGCCGGTACGGGGTCTCGAGGAACCCGTAGTTGTTGGTGCGCGCGTAGACCGAGAGCGAGTTGATGAGGCCGATGTTCGGACCTTCCGGGGTCTCGATCGGGCAAACCCGGCCGTAGTGCGTCGGGTGCACGTCGCGCACCTCGAAGCCGGCGCGCTCGCGCGTGAGGCCGCCCGGCCCGAGCGCCGAGACGCGGCGCTTGTGAGTGACTTCCGACAGCGGGTTGTTCTGGTCCATGAACTGCGACAGCTGCGAGGAGCCGAAGAACTCCTTGACCGCGGCGGCCACCGGCTTGGCGTTGATCATCTCCTGCGGCATCAGCGGCTCGGTCTCGGCGATCGTCAGGCGCTCCTTGACGGCGCGCTCGACGCGCACGAGGCCCACGCGGAAGGCGTTCTCCGCCATCTCGCCCACGCTGCGCACGCGGCGGTTGCCCAGGTGGTCGATGTCATCGACCTGGCCGTTGCCGTTGCGGATGTCGATCAGCACCTTGAGGACGTCGAGGACGTCGGACATGTCGCCGTACTCGGCGACCAGCCGCTTGGACAGCTCATCGGTGCGGGAGCTTGCGTACTTGTGGTCGTACAGGATGCCGGGGCCCAGGATCTCCTTGCGACCCACGCGCCGGTTGAACTTCATGCGGCCCACGGCCGACAGGTCGTAGCGCTCGGGGTTGAAGAACAGGTTGGCGAACAGGTTCTCGGCCGCATCCTTGGTCGGCGGCTCGCCGGGACGCATCATGCGGTAGATCTCGACCAGCGCCTCGAGGCGCGTCTTGGTCGGGTCCACGCGCAGCGTGTCGGAAATGTACGCGCCGCGGTCCAGGTCGTTGGTGTACAGCGTGTTGACCTGCGCGATGCCGGCCTCGATCAGCTTCTCCACGGAAGCCGCGGTCAGCACCTCGTTGGCCTTGGCGAGGATCTCGCCGGTGTCGGTGTTCACCACGTCATGGGCGAGCACCTTGCCGTAGACGTACTCGCGCGGCACGCGCAGGCGCGTCACCTTGGCGTCCTCGAGCTGGCGCACGTGGCGGGCGGTGATGCGGCGGCCTTCCTCGACGATCACCTGGTCGCCGATGCGGATCTCGAAGGTCGCGGTCTCGCCGCGCAGGCGCTGCGGCACGAGCTGCAGGGCCACCTCTTCGCGGCCGAGGAAGAACGTGTTGGTCTCGAAGAACGTCGCCAGGATCTCGCTCTCGTTCATCCCCAGCGCGCGCAGGATGATGGTCACCGGCAGCTTGCGGCGGCGGTCGATGCGAGCGAACACGCAGTCCTTGGGGTCGAACTCGAAGTCGAGCCAGGAGCCGCGGTAGGGAATGATGCGGGCCGAGAACAGGAGCTTCCCGGAAGAGTGGGTCTTGCCGCGGTCGTGGTCGAAGAACACGCCCGGGGAGCGGTGCAGCTGGGAGACGATGACGCGCTCGGTGCCGTTGATGACGAAGGTGCCGTTGTCGGTCATGAGCGGCAGCTCGCCGAGGTAGACCTCCTGCTCGCGGACGTCCTTCACCGGCTTCTTGGCACCGGCGGCTTCCTTGTCCAGGACGATCAGGCGCACCTTGACGCGCAACGGGGCCGCATAGGTCAGGCCGCGCAGCTGACATTCCTTGACGTCGAACACCGGCTCACCGAGGCGGTAGCTGACGTACTCGAGAGAGGCGTTGCCGGAGTAGCTCGAGATCGGGAACACGCTGCGGAAGGCGGCGTGCAGGCCGATCGGGTCGCGGTTGTCCTCCGGCTTGTCCAGCTGCAGGAACTTGCGGTACGAATCGAGCTGGATGGCCAGCAGGTACGGCGTATCCAGGATGCTCGCCTGCTTGCCAAAGTTCTTGCGGATGCGCTTCTTCTCGGTGAAGGAATAAGCCATCGTCGGGTCACCTCAGGTTTGGCGCGGCGCCCTTACATGGGGGCGACGGCCAGGAAAAACTATCGGGCGCTTCGAAACTTCAAAAGAATCGCGGTCTTGCAGAAAAACAGCCCCTCGCCGCCCGCCACGCTTGCCTTCCGGGAAGACGCCGCGGGACGACGAGGGGTTTGCGGCGCATGGAGACTTATTTGATCTCCACCTTCGCGCCGGCTTCCTCGAGCTTCTTCTTCATGGTGTCGGAATCGGCCTTGTTGACGGCTTCCTTGACCGTCGAGGGAGCGCCCTCGACCAGGTCCTTGGCTTCCTTGAGGCCGAGACCGGTGATCTCGCGGATCACCTTGATCACGGTGACCTTCTTGTCCGCCGGGAATTCCTTGAGGATCACGGTGAACTCGGTCTTTTCCTCCGCCGGGGCCGCGGCCGCAGCCGCACCACCGCCAGCGGCGGCAACGGCCACCGGGGCAGCCGCGGTCACGCCGAACTTCTTCTCCATGTCGGAGACGAGCTCCATGACTTCAATGAGGGTCATCTTGGAGATCGCATCGAGGATTTCGTCTTTGTTGACAGCCATTTCAATACTCCTAAATCGGTATTAAGACGTTTAAGCGCCCGCGGCCTGTTTCTGGTCGCGAACCGCGGCAACCGTGCGCGCAAGCTTCGATGCCGGCGCCGCGAGCGTGCCGGCGAGCTTGGTGATCGGTGCCTTGAGCACACCGAGCAGCATCGACAGCGCCTGCTCGCGAGTCGGCAGACTCGCCACTTTCTCGAGATCCCCACCGGGCAGTACCTGCCCGCCGAGGGATACGAGGGTTGCCTTGAGCTTCTCGTTCGCCTTGGCGAAGTCCTTCACCACGCGCGCAGCCGCGCCCGGATCGTCCTTCGAGAAGGCCAGAACAAGCGGCCCCTTGAGCTTCGGTCCCACAGCCTCGAACGCCGTGCCGGCGAGGGCCTTGCGTGCCAGCGTGTTCTTGACCACACGCATGTACACACCCGACTTACGCGCCTTGCTACGCAGTTCGGTCATCTGACCGACCGTCAGCCCGCGGTACTCGGCGGCCACGACCGACTGGGCTTTTTGAGCCACTTCGGCCACTTCCGCGACGAGCGCCTTCTTGTCTTCCAGGTTGAGTGCCATTCATATCTCCTCTCGCCTGAAGATCACTTCGAAGCCGCCCTTCCGCTGGGCGGCTTCACCCTTTCGACGGTGACCTTCACGCCTCGAGGAGTTCCTCGGTGCGATGAAAGCGGTTCACCATCTGCGCAGGCATTCATTAAGAGGGCCCATTCCCTCGCCTGCGGTCTTCGATGATGGCCGGCACCTAAGGCGCGCCGGCCCGCATCAAACTCTCGAAGGTCCTAGAGCCGGGCGCACCTCGCGGTACGCCGGGAAAGGACCGTTAAATCCGGAAAATCAGCTCAGCGTCGACTGATCGACCATCACGCCCGGCCCCATGGTCGAGGACAGCGTGACGCGCTTGAGATAGATGCCCTTGGAGCTCGCGGGCTTGGCCTTCTGCAGGTCCGCGATCAACGCGTTCAGGTTGTCCTTGAGCGCATTCACCTCGAAGTTGGCCTTGCCGATCGTGCAGTGCACGATGCCGGCCTTGTCCACGCGGTAGGTGACTTGGCCGGACTTCGCGTTCTTCACCGCGGTGGCAACGTCCGGGGTCACGGTGCCGACCTTGGGGTTCGGCATCAGGCCGCGGGGTCCGAGGATCTGGCCGAGCTGGCCGACCACGCGCATCGCGTCCGGGGAGGCGATCACGCGGTCGAAGTTGATCTGGCCGGCCTTCACCTGGGCCGCGAGGTCCTCAAGTCCCACGATGTCGGCGCCGGCGGCCTTGGCAATCTCCTGGTTCTTGCCAGAGGTGAACACCGCCACGCGCACGGTCTTGCCCGTGCCATGCGGCATCACGGTGGAGCCACGGACCTGCTGGTCGGACTTGGAGGCGTCGATCCCCAGGTTCACCGCGGCATCCACCGACTCGGCGAACTTCGCCGTGGCCAGTTCCTTGACGAGCTTGAGGGCCTCTTCCACGGGGTACTGCTTGCCCGGGGTGAGCTTGTCCTTCCAGCCCTTGATTCGCTTTGCGATCGCCATGACTTTAGACCCCCTCTACGTCGACGCCCATGGAACGGGCGGAGCCGGCGATGGTGCGCACGGCGGCATCCAGGTCAGCGGCCGTGAGGTCCGGCTGCTTGGTCTTGGCGATCTCTTCCAGCTGCTTGCGCGTGATCTTCCCAACCTTCGCGGTATTGGGGGTGCCACTGCCTTTTTCAATGCCGATGGCCTTGCGGATGAGGACGGCCGCCGGCGGCGTCTTCATGATGAAGGTGAAGCTGCGGTCGGAGTAGACCGTGATCACCGTCGGAATCGGCAGGCCCTTCTCGAGCTTCTGGGTCTGCGCATTGAACTGCTTGCAGAACTCCATGATGTTCACGCCCTGCTGGCCCAGCGCCGGCCCGATGGGCGGCGAGGGGTTGGCAGAGCCCGCGGGCACCTGCAGCTTGATGTAACCCTGTACTTTCTTAGCCATATGTCCCTCTCCTCAAGGTCCGCGCCGCTGTCTTAAGGCGGCTCCCTTCCGAAGGAAGCAAGGTTCGAAACTCACGGCCCCCGTGAGGACCGCACCACTCAAAAAAATCCGTCCTCAGGCCTTCTCGACCTGGGAGAAGTCCAGCTCCACCGGCGTCGAGCGCCCGAGGATCTGCACCGCCACCTGCAGGCGGTTCTTCTCGTAGTTGACGCTCTCCACGACCCCGTTGAAGTCGTTGAAGGGCCCGTCCACCACGCGCACCACCTCGCCGGGCTCGAAGAGCACCTTCGGGCGCGGCTTGTCCACGCCCTCTTCCACGCGGCGCAGGATCTGGTTGGCTTCCTTGTCGGTGATGGCCGCCGGCTTCTCCGGCGTGCCGCCGATGAAACCGAGCACCTTCGGGACGTCCCGCACCAGGTGCCAGGTCTCCTCATCCATCTCCATCTGCACCAGCACGTAGCCGGGGTAGAACTTGCGCTCGCTCTTGCGCTTCTGCCCGTCGCGCATCTCCACGACCTCTTCGGTCGGCACCAGGATCTCCCCGAAACGCTCGTTGAGACCGGCGCGCTGGATGCGCTCCTTCAGCGACTCCGCCACGCGATGCTCGAAGTTCGAGTACGCGTGCACCACATACCATCGAAGTGCCACGATCAGCTTCCCCCCGGCGTCGTCCAGATGCGCGTGACCCAGGCGAGCAGCATGTCGAGCAGCCAGAAGAACAGGCCCGCGGCCGTCACGAACACGAATACCGCCACCGTCGTCTTGGTCGTCTCGTCGCGCGTCGGCCACACGACCTTGCGCAGCTCCACGCGCGCCGCCTCGGTGAAGCTCCACAGCCGCCGGCCGTAGCCCGAGAGGGCCACCACGAGGCCCCCCAGCACCAGTCCTGCGACCACGCAGCCCCAGCGCGCCCAGAGGTTGTCGAGCAGGTAGTACCCGGCCAGGCCCGCGATCACGAACAGGATCGCGACCACGAGCTTGGCGTTGTCCGTACCGCTCGGCGCGTCCGGGCTTGTGTTTTCGTCTGTCATGTCGATTCAGTGGCAGGCCAGGAGGGAATCGAACCCCCAACCTGCGGTTTTGGAGACCGCCGCTCTGCCAATTGAGCTACTGGCCTAACGCTTACCCTTACTTCAGGATCTTGGACACGACGCCCGCGCCGACGGTCTTGCCGCCCTCACG
>JAFEDU010000011.1 GCA_018241425.1 Pseudomonadota bacterium | reverse complement strand
GTCGAAGTGTTCCAAGACACCCCGCCATTTTCCGTAGATGCTGCGGTGGCATTCATCCGATATCACAAGGTCGAAATAGCCCGCGGAGTACTCCCGATAGATATTGATCATGCTCTGAAGCGTCGTGATCGTGACCCGCTTTTCATCCTGGAAGCGCCGGCCACTCTGGAGGCGGTAGCATGGGTAGTCAGGCAGTTGCTCCGCGAACACGTCTTCCGTCTGTTTGGCGAGCGTGTTCCGATCGACCAGAAAGAGGACACGCGTGACGGCATTGGCCTCAAACAGCCTCTTGATGAAAGCGGCAGCCATGCGCGTTTTCCCGGTGCCGGTGGCCATCTCCACCAGCATTTTTCGCCGGCCTTCGCGGAATCCCTTGCTCAGGGTATCGATACAGTCCGTCTGGTAGTCCCGCTCCACGATGCGACGATCGATGGGGACGACCAATATGTCTTTGCGGAGCTGTCGTATGGCATGACGGCGCTCCAGGTCCTCCGGCCCGAAGAAGGTCTTGACCGTTCGCGGATGGGCTTCGATCTGCCAATCCCAGAACCGGATCTCCTCGCCGTTGGAGAGAAAGATGAACGGGACTTTGAGCTGCTCGGCATACGCCCGTGCCTGGGCCGCGGCATCGGCGGGGTTCGCCGATGCCCTCTTCGCTTCCAGCACCGCTAACGAACGCCCGTTGCGATCGCAGAGGACGTAGTCGGCCTTGGTTCCATCCGGCAAGACGTATTCAAAGCGGACAGAATTGGGATTGAGAGGATCCCACCCCTCATCTTTCAACTGTGCGTCGATCTTCGCCCGGGAAAACGCTTCGTTAGTGCTCATGGAAGATCAAGGATCGCGAACGGCATCGCCATTGTCCAAACGTATCTCCCCGACCACCGGCCACTGGATCCGCTCGACCTCAGGCACCAACCCCATCGTACGCACGACGGCAAAGGCGCGGATCGTAACTCCGGGGATCGCCTGGGCGAGAACCTGAGCAGCGGCAAGAAGCGTCCTGCCCTTGGTGACAAAATCATCCACGAGCAGAATGGCTGGCGTCGGGGGCAACCGGGAAACTACCGTCAACGACTCCCGGTGAACTTCGAGTTCGGGACGGTGCCCCCGTTCGGCAAAAGCGGATTTGGGGACGGCTCTCATGCGCTCCAGGACGGGCCAGGTTTCGCGGGCAAGTCCTGCGGCGCACAACGCAGCACAAATCCTTTGGGGCACCCATAGCGTGTCGTCCCCCCGCCGCGGCGAACGCCCCGGAATAGGTACGACGGTGGTGTCGGCGCTGAAAAAGAAAGGGAATCTGCCCTCCCCTGCCCATTGTGCAATGCGCGCTGCGATCTGCGGCAGTGCCGCGGCATCTGCTGCCTTCACTAGGTCGCGCAGTTGGCGCGAGCGCCTTGAGATTTCGGTCTCACCGCGCGGGGAGTACGCGTAGCCGGCGCCATACGGCAATCGCGTGATCAAATGATCGCGGCAATCGCGTCCGTATGGCGCGCAGTGACCTCCGGGAGATCGGCGAGCTCGTCCTCGAGGTTCTCGCGGGTGAGTACCTGGGCCCCGTACTCGAGCATGGCCTTCGGCCAGGTCAGCGCCGGATCACTGGCCACGGACTCCATGAGAAAGAGCTGCCGTCCTAAACGAAGGGCTTCCCAGCCCTGATGCAGAGTTCCGCTCTTCTCACCCGCCTCGACGATGACGGTGGCGTCCGTCAGCAGCGCCATGGTTCGGTTGCGGATCGGGAAGTTCTTCGGCGTCACCCGCGTCCCGGGGCCGAACTGGCTCACGAGCAGGTGCTCCCGGCCGATGCGTTCCTGCAGATCGCGATTGGCGGCCGGGTAGCTCTGATCAAGCGGGGTCCCGAGCACGGCGATGGTCCGGCCGCCCGCCTCGATCGCCCCCTGGTGCGCCGCAGTGTCGATGCCCTCGGCGAGACCACTGACGACGACCATCTCGTGCGCCACGAGGGCCCGCACCAGGTAGCTCGCGCGCTTTAATCCCTCGCCGGTGGCCTTCCGGGAGCCTACGACGGAGACCCGCGGTCCGCGTCGCAGCAGGGAGGGATCGCCCTGAAGGTACAGATGGGCCGGGGCATTCTTGGCCTCGACGTCGTTCAGGCTTCCTAGCACGTCGGCCGGCGTCACGGTCTCAGATTTCATGGAATGCCCTCCCCTCCCCCGGTCTGGCGCCCATTATGGCGCTTTGGGACCCGGTATTCCTTGCGCGGTGAGCCGCAGTCTGATGGGGCGTAATGCGTAAAGTCCTTCACCGCCTTGCGGTGACCTTCTGATATTCAGCTGCCAGACGTGCTCGCACGCGGTCGGGGGACACGCCGCGCGAGGGGTCCGCTTTGAGCGCATCGTAAGCGCGGGCAACCGCCCCCTGGAGCCAGCGGCGAACGGCCGCCCCATGCACTGCTGTGCGCATGCCGTCGGGGATCTTATGGGTCACGGCTAGTGCCTCTCATCTTCGACCTTTCTCAGGATGCAGGACGACGACGTTCCCGGCCTGGGGCATGCCAGAGGTCTCTACAACCGCTCGCTCCAGAAGCTCCGGGGCCACGTTCCAGGTCTGACCCGCATCCGTCACGACCGTGACGGTCTTGCGGTTGTAGCGCGTGATCATGCCCTCCACTGGCGCCCGTCCTTTCGGGTAAAAGCGTACCCGCTCCCCGATCCGGAACTCGAGCATGGTGGTATGGGCGTGAAGCTGCCGCAGGAACTTGAGGCGCGCCACGACCCGATGATTGAGGTCGATCAGCTCGGGTTCCGTCAGCCGGTCAATGTCGATGTGCACGGGGGGTCTCACGGGATCTGCCCTACCCTCTCTTTAAGTCCTGTCATACCGGCGCCCTTAATGCGCCGATTCCCGGGGAGGTGCGGCGCAGCACTTCTTGAACTTCTGCCCACTGCCGCAGGGACACGGGTCGTTCCGGCCGACCTTTGCGGCCGGGCGCACGTAAGGCTCCGGTTCGTTTTCTGTCGCGTCGACCTCTGCGATCGCCTGGCGACCGCTTTCCAGAAAACGATACGCGCGGGCCGCGCCTGCAATCATCCACTGGAGGAGCTCGTCGCGCTTCTCCGGGCTCAACGGCTCCTTGGGCCACGCGGGATCGATTTCACCGGCGACCAGGGCTATGGCCACTCCCGCCCCTTCCTTCTCGTCCTTGAAATAGTAGTCCCAGCCCGCCGGCGCGAGACGCGTCCCCTTCATAAACCCGCGCGCCCAGTCCCGTCCCAGGATGCCATCCGTGCCGGGCTCCTCCACGTACGGCAGGTGCAGCCCGTCGGCGCCGCTGTAGTCCTGGGCGATCGAGTTCCAGTAGCGCATCAGCAGCGGGAGCGTCGCTTGCGCGTCCTCGATGTCGGCAAAGACCCCGCTGTTTCCAGGCTCGCCGCCGAGAATCACGGGAAGGAACTCCGAGGGCATCACTTGCGTGGGACTGGCGATGAGGGCGCAGAAGAGTCCGTCGACGCCTTCGAGGGATAAGCCCTCAGGGTTGGGATTGGCGGCCAGCCGCTCGGCGAGACGCGCAATTTCCGCCTCCGAGAGCGGCCCGTCCAGCGCGCGGTGCGCCGAATCCTGCTGCGGACTCACCGCATCGCCTTAGGCATACGCGCCGGACTGCTGCTGTGCGAGAAGGTCTGAGATCCGAGCTCTTCCTTCCGCGGTCGCCATGAATTCCCGCGGGGCTCGCCCCCCGAGCGCCGGCAGCGGGCGCTCGAGCCACTGACGCACCCCGGCGTCGCTGTCGAAATTCTCGAGATCCCCGGACTCTCGAACCATCGTCCGAGCCTGCTCGATCAGCGCTTCGATCTCATTGGGCTCTGTCATGAGTGGCCGCTCACTCTCATCGTGTCTTCAGGCAATTGAACTCACAAGTTCCACAGCGATTAAGGAGATACACGTGGAACGTTTCAGCCGACGTGCGGCGCAGCCTGATGAAGCCACTCGCTGACGCTGTTGATCACGGCCAAGAGCGTCGCGAGGAGGCCTGCCGCGGTGCCCAGATGCAGACACCAGGCCTTCTTCCAGGTCCACTGGTCGCGCAACTTTGCGAGCTTGGCCTCCGTGCGCCGGAAGGCGGCCGCGACTTCGGGATCCTCGATCCGGATTTTCTCAAGCGAAGCCCGAGAAGCCAGATGGGCGTAGTGGTTGAAGTACCAGGCGGGACCGGCCAGGAATGCCGCACTGGCAAAAGCCAAAATATCGGCCAGCAGCTTCATGGTCCCCGCAGCGCCGGAAGGGCTCAGGTTTTGGCTTCGGCGACCGGGATCTCAGGGAGCGTCCAGGCATCGCCTCGCAAACGCTCAAACGGATGCGCGGCCGCCGCCGGAGCCGCCAGCGTCACGGCGTCAATCACCTGCGCCTGGTCCGCCTCGACGTCCAGGAAGACGAGTCCGACGGATCGCCCACAGGCCTCCGCGTAGCGCGCCAGGGTCGTCGTATCCGGGATTGAGCCCCCTGCCCCTTCCAGCCGGGACACGAAGGCCTTATTCCAGCCCGCGCGCTGCGCGACATCCGACTGCGTAAGTTGTGCCTGCTTGCGCAGGCGCACCAAAGCGAGGGCGATCGCCCGCTTCGGGGCAGTCGCCTCCCACAGGCGACGGTACTCGGAATCCTGCAGCCACTGCCGCTGCAGCTCATCGAACGAGCCGGTCTGCGGGTGTGCGGATTCGGCCGGCGGCTTTTGGGACTTCGGGTCCTCGGGCACCGAGAACGGCCGGCGTTGAAATTCCATGGGGTCGCTCCTGCTCCAGAACCTAGTAGATCTTAAGTGAGGTCACTTCCTCGCCGAGCGCGCGGGCCAGGTGCGCGGCGCAGTTCCAAGCGTCCACCGCCACGTCCCGCGGCAGGAGAGCACCCAATATCAGCGCGCCCTCCTTCGTATCGAACCCCGCTGCAATCCAGGGCGCGGGGGAAGCACATTCAAAGACCCACAGGTCGTAGCGTTCGTTTAGTACGCCCAGCACTTCCCGCCCGTCTCGCTGAGTGGCCTGCCACTTCTTGAACTCAAACGAGATCTCGGCGCGCATGCGATCCGGCATGCCGGTGAGGGCTTTGCGCATCTCGTTGGCGAGCTGCGGTACGCGCGGCAACCGTATCGGGAGCTCATCGCTGTCCTCGTCTTCAGCCACGGGAATTCTGCGCTTAGTTGATTTCTACGTCAACTGAGAGTTGACGATTGCGTTAACTATTGGAACGGTATTGAGCCAATAGTGGCCATTTCGGATGCGATATGGCCCAGAAATGAGCCGATGGACCAGTCAGCCGTGCGCTTGACATAAGGCCGCGCTCCCCTACCCCAGGTCCTTCACGATCTGCTCCACGGCCGCCAGGACCTCCTTGGGATCCACGCCCTCGAGCCCCTGAGGAAACGCGAAAGTCACCTTGCCCTTCGAATTGCGCGTGACGGTCACGCGCCGGGCGGCGCCCACGTTGTACTGCTTCTGCACGGGCGTGAATTTCTTCGACCGGTCGAGACTCGTGGCGAGGTGCCGCAGGATTTCTCCGGGGGGCCGGTGCACCGCGCCGTCCTTCCCCAGATTCTTCGCCGCCTGCAGGATCACTTCCTTGGCGCCCGGCCGCTCGAGCAAGGTCGAGAGGTTGTAGGCCTGGGCGATGGGCACCGCGCTCTTGTCGGCGAACAGCGCGCCGATGGTCGCCTGGCGCATCAGCTGGGCGGCTTTGAGCATCTTGGCGACTTGCCCCTTCGACAGCCCGATCGCCTCACTGAGCGCGTCCTGGGTGGCGAAGATCTTCGCTTCGATCTGGGTCAGGAACGACAGCGCCCGCTCCATCGGCGTGATGTCCTGGCGGTCCGCATTCTCGATGTGCATGAGGACCGCGGCGCGCGTGTCGTCCGCCTCCACCACGCGCACCTTCAGTTTCCGGTTGAGCACCTCGCACGCGTACCGACGCCGCATGCCGTAGATGAGCTCGTAGTCGAAGTTCGGATCACCCACGAGCTTTCGGGCGAGCGCCGGCTCCTGCTGCTCGTCCTTGGCGATCGACTCGATGAGATCCTGGCACCGCTCGCGCGTGTACCAGGCCTCCGTGCGGTTGTGATACTTCCAGGGCCGCACCCGCTTGGGGTCCACCGAGAAGATGTTCTCGCGCTCGAGCGGCGGCGGCGTGCGTCCCGTGATCGCGAGCTCCGCGACCGCCATGACCGGCCGTCCGCCCCCCGGACGCTCCACGGGCGATGGGGCCGCCCGCTCCTTCACCTGCCGGGCGATGTCCCCCAGATTGGCCCCGCCCAGGATTTTCGATGCCATGTCGGCCTCCCGAATCTCAAGGTACCTAGAGTACCATTTTAATCATAACTATCAATAGGTTACTCATGTTTCCAGAGGAAACCCAGCCCCTGGCAAGCGCTAGTTTCCTGAGGAAACTTCAGCGCCCTCCTCCTCCCTCAGGTGATCCCCTGCTGGCTCAACGCCGCGGCCTTTGACGGCCACTCCCGCAGGATCGCGAGCTCCACTTCGGAGAACACGCTGTCCATCATCTGCAGCACCTGGCGGTCCGGCTTCGCCTGCTCGAACGGTGTCGTGAACTGCGCGGCCGAATTGATCACCGCGCTCGAATGAAAGAACACGCGCTGGAATACCGACTCCCCGAAGCACGCCCGCATGACCTCGAAGAATTGCTTCTGAGTCTCGTAGCGCCGGTCGAACAGCGTCGTCAGCACCGTGATCCAGCGGTAGGTCTTGTGGGGGTCCAGCTGCGCGATGTACGCGTGCAGCATCCGGAAGAATTGCACGGTGCTCGAGAAGTCGAACATCTTGGCGGCCGACGGCACCAGGAGCGAATCCGCCGCCATCAGCACGTTGATCGAAATCATTCCTAAGCCCGGCGGGCTGTCGATCAGCACGACGTCGTAGGCGTCCGAGACGCTCTGGATGCCGTACTTGAGCTCGCTGAAAAACGCCACACGCTGGTCGCGGGTCGCCTGCCCGCCGACCCGCATGACCATCGCGATCTCGGCTTCATAGAGCGCGAGACACGCGGGCACCAGGTCGATCCCAGGGAAGTACGTCGGCCGCACCGCATACGCGAGCGACTTCTGCTCGCTCGCGAGGTACGGAAGAATCGTTGCGTCCTGGGTAATGTCCGCATCCGGCACATAGCCGAACATGGAGGTCGTGGTCGCCTGGCTGTCCGCATCGATGACCAGGACCCGATAGCCCTTGATGGCCAGGTAGTGCGCGAAGTTCACGCAGGTGGTCGACTTCCCTACCCCGCCCTTGAAGTTCTGACACGCGATCACGAGCGCCGGATCCGAGGCCGGATCGCGCCACGGCAGCGTCCCAAAGTGCTTACGGAAGGCCTGGATCTGCTCGAGGCTGTAGCCCACCCTGCGATTGTTCCCGGGGTTGCGCGCCGGCGGCTCGAGCCCGATCTCCGGCTCCGCCCGGGCCAGGGTCGTACGGTCCCGACCCACCATCTCAGCGGCCTCTGAGGGGCTAAAGAGCCGCTGCATCACCTTGCGCTGATGCGGGTCGGCGCCGAGCTCGTGCATCTTCTGCAGGAAGCTCTCGCTGCTAGCGAGGATGGTCTCTAGCTTGTCAAGGGCCGGAATGGCTGGCACACTGATCTCCCCAAGGAGCTTGCGGCGCACACGGATTTCTGGGCGAAATTACCAGATATGCGTGCATGCAGCCATCGTAGAATCACGATCGGTCTGCCGCGAAAGCACGCATGGGGAATCCAACGGAGAGTCTGAGCGTCACGGAAGCCTTTGAAAAGGCTCTCCGGATCTTCGCCGACGTCCGACTCACGCCCGAGCGCACGGTCGACCAGCTCCTGAGGGCGGGTTTTGCCCCCGAGCTCGTGCGCACGCATTTCCCTCAAGTTGCGCCAGAAATCTTTGCGTCCGTGACCATCGATCCGCGACTGCGCGCGGCGATCTTCGCACGCAGCGGAGGAGGGCGCCCGACCGGACCGACGATGCCACCGACCGCCCTGGCGGTCGCGTCCCGCGCGCTCAACAAGATTCCCGCGGCGCCGACCCCTGCACCTGCGGCGGCGGTCGCGCCGCCCGTTGAGGACTTTGCGGAGGGGATTTCCTTCCAGTACGTGCCGCTGATTCAGTGTTCGTTTCCGCACGCGGATCCCGGCACGCAAACCGTCTTCACGCGCCGCAACGGCTGGCTCGAGCTGACGCTCTCCACGGCGCGCCCGGAGACGGGACTGCCGTATGGCGTCCCGGCGCGGCTCCTGACGATCTACTGCGCCTCCGAAGCGATCCGCACGAAGTCGCCTGAGATCTATCTCGGCCGCAGCGTGCACGAGTTTCTGCGACTGCTCGATGTGCCGATCACGCGCGGCGAGCGGGGCTCGCTGCGCGTCTACGCGAACCAGCTGCTGCGTCTCATCCACTGCGCGCTCTCGATCGACGAGAACATCCGCGATGCCAATGGACGCGCGGGCCTGCACATCCGCCAGGCGCTCTTCGTGGAAGAGGCGCGCCTCTGGTGGGACGAGGACGGGATAGGGCAGGGCAGCACGCTCGTACTTTCACCGGTCCTCTACGACTCGATCCTCGAGCGATCGGCGCCGCTCTCGACGAAGGCGATTAGGCAGCTGCGCAAGAGCCCGATGGACCTCGATGTCTACGCGTGGCTCGTGCACCGACTCTTCGCCCTCAAGCGCCCGAGCGTCATCTCCTGGCCGCAGCTCTCCGCACAGTTCGGTCACGACTACGCAGAACTGCGCTTCTTCCGGCGCTTCTTCACCGACTCACTGAAGCGCGTCCTCAAGGTGTACCCGGAAGCGAAACTCAACGCAGGGGAGGGCGGTGTGACGCTCCTTCCCTCGAAGCCCCACGTCCCGAGCGACGCCGTCAGCGCCCCGCGCTGATCCGCTCCTCCACCGTCGTCCCTGCAGATCCCTCGGCGTCCCCCGGGCGTCGCAACTCTCACGCCGCATCGATCTCGAGGTCGGGCGGTGCCGGCGGATTTCTCGGGAATTTGTGCAGTTATTGCGGACCGCGGGACGGGGGAGGGGAGGGCGTTACATCTCTCACGCCTGAGACCTAAGTCATTGAGGCAACAGAAGCTGAGTAGGGGAGGGGAGGGCACCCCCGTTGCATCTCTCACGTCTGACGCGGTCCATCGCTCCCGTCCTAGCGCGGCAACTCTCTCGGGTTTCCGTTGCATCCCTCCGCGAAACCGTCGTTTTATATAATAAAACCAATGGGTTATGCTGCCTGCCTCTACCTCCGGTAGCTTCCTGTAACAAGACTCCCGCAAAGACGGTTAAGCGAAAAGGGAAGATGCGAAATCCAGAAAGCCGAAGTCGCAGATCAACGCGGCACAGGGTGCTCGATGGCCGCCAGAGATCCGCAAGACCGCAAACAACCCTGCACAGGCACGGCAAAATTGCCGAAGCCCTCCCGTGAAAGAGAAGTGAAGTCATGTCGACCGATGACCGCAGCGTGATGAAGTCAGGAAATCCTGCGCTGTCCTCAAGCACCTTTGACGGTCTGCCCGCGTCAGATAATCCGATGACTCTTGCGGGGACGATCAACAAAACGGCGATGCTCCTGGCGCTGGTTGTCGCGGGCGCCGGCTACGTGTGGAATCTGTACTTCGTCTCCCCAAGCACTGCGAACGTTGGGATCTACGTGATCGTCGGTGCAGTCGGGGGCCTCGTCATCGCACTCGTGACGACCTTCAATAAGCCTCTCGCGCCGTATCTTTCTCCGGCGTACGCGATACTCGAGGGGTTGGCCGTTGGTGGGATCTCCGCACTCTATGAGGCGCGCCAACCCGGTATCGCCATCCAGGCCGTCGGCCTGACGTTTGGGGTTCTCGGAGCCATGCTCGCGGCTTACCGCTTTGGACTGATCCGGGTAACGGAGCGTTTTAAGGCCGGTGTTGTGGGAGCAACAGGCGGGATCGCGTTGCTGTACATCGTGGACCTCGTCCTGGCATGGCTGGGTCACCCGATCGCGATGATTCACGAGGGCGGCACTCTCGGGATTGTCTTCAGCCTGTTTGTCGTGACGATCGCTGCGCTCAACCTGGTCATGGACTTCGACTTCATCGCCAACGGGGTCGCGCAGCGCAGCCCGAAATACATGGAGTGGTACTCCGCCTTTGGTCTCGTGGTGACCCTCGTGTGGCTTTATCTGGAGATCATCCGACTGCTCGGTAAGCGTCGCTAGTACGCCGCTACGTCAACTTGGCGGAGCTCGCTACGGCATGAAGAGGAGCCGGGTGAAGGCCGCATGGCTAGCGCTGGGGCTCGGGATCAGTGCGGCCCTCTACGCTGAGATCGCCGCGGCCGAAGATCCTATTCCCTTCTACATCCCCGACCTCGACGCCCGGCTGCAGCCCTGGTGTCCCAAGCGATGCATCGAGGCGGTCCCGTTCATTGCTCGCTACCGTCACGGTCTCCGAAAGCTGACCTTCGTGGCGGTACACCATGCGTTCGATCCATCCGCTCCTACCATGAAAGCGGTGAGAACGGCCTTTTCATCAAGCGCGGCCGCTATCGTCATTCTCGAAGGGTTCCCGACGGCGATGGGCGAGAACCCGGCTCCTCTCGTTAAGGCCGCTCAGAGATATGGGACCGCCGATGCGGACCAATTCTCGAGGAGCGAGGGGATGTATGCCGCATCCCTCGCGCTCGCTCGTGGAATTCCGTTCATTGGAGGCGAACCGAGTCGGACCGAAGAGCGCGAGGGAGTCATTCGCAGCGGATTCACCGACGCGGATTTTGCCTTCGCATACCTGGTCGGTACGCTGGGTCAGTCCTTACGCTCGGGTGACCTGAAGGCAGGGGATGTGACCGGGGCTGAAGCGAACTACAGCACCGCGGCGCAATGGCTAAAGGATCAGTACGCGATCACACCACCGTCCTGGCTTCAGTTTCAGGCGCAGTATCGGGAGATGTTCGGCGTGGATTGGCTGAACGATGCCGACGCGACCCGTCGGGACGAACCGGGCGTAGCTTCGCCTGTTGCCCGCCTTAAGCAAGCACAGATGCATGTGCGCGACGAGCATCTTCTGCGGCTTATCCGGGACCGCCTGGGCAGCGGAGAGTCAGTTCTCGTGGTTTTTGGAGGTAGCCACTGGTCGACGCTTTCAGCCGCCTTGGAACGAGCGCAGGGGAGGCCGGAGATCGAGGTGTTTCCATCTGAAAGAGCGGCGAGTCACTGAACGTCGCACGATTACCGGATTTCGGTCCTCGGACTACTCCCCGCTACTGAAGTAGCCGCACCGAGGTAACCACCCTCCCATCGTGCTCGATAGAGCATTGGAAGTCCGGATCGAACATGTGGCTTCTGAAATCGAGCTCGTTCGAATGAACCTGATCTACGTACCCCCTGTATTTCGCCTGAGCCAAGTACGAATCGTCGATCCCATGTTGACGCTCGAGGCCAAACAATTCCGACAACGGCATCCCAACGCGGGTCTGGTGACAGAAGGCGTGTAGCGTGTGTGCGCGCCATACTTCGCGAAATCCCCACGCGGGAATTGCCGACAATAGTAAGAGCACGATAAATATCAGCCCAGTTTGCTCAGCGGAGGGAAGCCGCCGAATTCGCCCCCGTATGCCGACAATTCCGGCCGCTATCAGCAGGCCCCCCAGCACGCCCCCAATGGCTCTCCCCGCAGTGGAGCGTTGTTCGGTGGCAATGGCAGATAGGCCGAAGACCAGGACAGCCACGCCGAGAATGCGATTGCCGATCCTCAGGAGTTGGGTGAGTGTCTTCCCGCGCAGGAAGCGGACCGCGCTCATTACGGCGGCCGCGGCAAACACCAAAAAACCCGCGAGTACTAGCGTGTCGGCGAAGTTGAAGACGCCGATGTAAGTCAACCGATTCAGTGGAGCGGACCACAGGTAGTCAACGACCCGGAAAGGGGGATAGACGAAGGACAGCAGGTTAGAAAGACCCGCAGCCGCCCAGAGGAGTGCACCGAATCTCCATACGGCGGACGTCGAAAGAAGCCAGATCACCACCCATAGAAACACCGCGGCGGTCCGTGTGAACGCGACCCAGACAAGACCATATCCAATGGGTGGTAGCAGGTACGAGGCCGCGGTCGTCGCACTGATAGCGACGACGAGGAAAAATGCAACGGCTCGGCCCGTGAGGGGGCGCAAGGTGGCGGCCATCAGTAGCGCCACAGCAAGGGAGGCGCTGAAGACACCCGCCGCCACCAAGCTCGTAAAGCCTTGGGAATGGGCTATCAGGCGGGCTGCAGAGCCCAACCCCAGGTTGTTGAGCCTTAACACAAGGCATAGGCTGCAGTTCTCATCGATCGGCGCGTTTTGGGGGAGGCTGTGATACGCCACCATCTTGGCTATGGCGTCCACTACCACCAGAGTGGCGAACAGCGCGAATTGGCGCGGAGTCGCTTGAACTCTCACGTCAGTGTTCCCGCACCCAAATCCAACCCTCCCGCCGAGCAGCCTCAAGCTGCAAATCATCGGGCGCACGGGCGGCACCCTCCAGGAAGTCGGCCGCCGCAGTCAGACAGACGATCGCGTCGCGGGCATCGCTCGACCTTGGGAGGGGTCGATCTCTCCAGACTTCGCGGGTGAGCCAGCTGTCGCGACTCGGAGCGCCCTTAACGCCCCGGACCAGGAGGGTCGCGGCGGGATAGACCTCGATTGCGGCGAATCGCCCCGACCATGCAGGGCTCCAGGCGAGCGGAATGGCGTCCTCCAGGCGATCCCTGAGCCGCTCAAGAACCTGGAGAGCGGCATGTGCAGTTCGGGCAATCAGATTTGCGCCGACATCGAAGGGACGTTTACGTAATCGCGTCCAGATCTCTTCGTCGGTGACCCGCCGAAACATCTGATTCGCAGATTCGGATAGGGCGCTTCCAGCTTCATGTCGCTGCAGCGATCGGGCGAGCGATGTAGGCCATCCCAGTGGTGCGTCAAGTGCAATGAGACCCTTGGGACTGCTTTTCAGCCATTCATACACAATTTGATCCGCTTCCGCAGTGCGACAGGCGCATCCGGCCTCTTGAGCGACGAGAGCACCGTTCTCAAGATATCCGAGCGCGAGGCCAGTCTTGGCTGGCTCAGTCGCGCAGTCGATACCGACGATTGCAATCTGCATGTTAGGTAGTCGTCGCTACGGTCGCTGAGTCGCAGGGCTCGCAATCACTCCCAAGAGCATGCCCACGGCGGTGAGTCCGAGAACTGCATCGATTAGCCCCAGTCGTTGCACAAGCATAGAGTTCTCAGACATTAATGGGGGTCGGAGGCGCCTTCGGCATGGCGGTAGGAGAGTAGGTACCGCAAGCCCACGCACAATGCGAGCGCGTGGGTTCCTCGAGACACTCAATCTTCGCAAACCCCTCCGGCTCTCTTGCCATCGCGAATTTCGACGTAGCATCCGCAAATATCCGTCGTTTCCTGACAGGTCCCGGTTACCGGCTCAGATTTATCTCCAGTGAACGGATTTTCGCGTAGCCAGCACATTCCTTGGCACTGAGCTTTATCCGTGCACGACTTACCAGCGTCCGAGAATGGCACCACGCATTCCGGAAACTGCAGCATGCATACGGGGCGAATCGAGCCGCCCTTTGCCCGACATGCTGCGACATCGATCTTCTTCAGGGCCTGTCGGCGAGATTCATCAAGACTCCTGGGTTCTGCGTGGGTGCAGCCGAGGACCATAGTCGCAACTAGAGCGAGAAAAAGCGCGCGGAATGTATTTGGCGAACTCGTCATTCAGGCCGCCCTCCCAGCCTCTTTGTTGCACTTCAAATGTAAAGCGTACAGATCGCCGTGCCCAAGGGCCGTCGCTCTTAGGTTGGAGGTGAACACTTGGCCACGTATTCTCCACCAAGTTCGGGTGTTCCCGCGATGGCCCTCTGTTGCACGTGCGCAGTGCCGTTCCGATGGATTTCCACCAGAGACCCGCTAGCCAAACGGATATGAATCTCATCTGTGCCCGGCAGTTGAGTGGCTTGGATGAGCGTGTCAGTTCCCTGGATGAAGACGGCCTGCGATTTAAGATCGAAGAGGACCGTGAATTGATGTTGCAGAGATCCTGACTCGACGCAATGCAGTCGGTAAACCGTCGGGTCCTGTGGCGATCTAGCGCAAGCGGACGCGAGAACGGCGCAGAGCGCCAGGAGGACACCGCAAGGGCCGCTCTGGATTGAGCGCCGGTCTCTTCCGCGGGCGTCCCTCGAGCGGGACGAATCGTCGTGCTCACCCACTCGCCGACCGCCCGTACGCCCGAAGATTAAGGAACAGCAAGGTCGCACCGAACAGGAGAAATCCGACGCCCATGATGGCGAGGAGGCTATCGTGGCGTCCGAGGAGCCAGCCGTAGGCGCAGAAAGCAGTTCCCATTAGCAGTAAGAACGACGGGGCGACATATCGGCCGCGCGCCGCCGTGTACTGCACTTGTCGAGCCCGATTGACGAGGGTCTCGTGGCGTTCCACCAGCGCTTCGTGCTTGTTTCGACAGGCGAGGCCTATCGGCAAGTCGGCGCAGCATTCCGGGCACAGACCTTTGCTGCAGTATTTACAGCTACCGATAGCGTCCCGGTCCGGATGGTTAAAGCATCGCATCTTCTTTAATCTCCATTAAAGAGCACATTTCGGCGATTCTTGGCACGCCCGCCAGCCTGTCGGGATTGCTTCAACACACTCTCCCGGTGGTAGTCCAGGAACTTCCGCTGGCCTTCCGTAAACCCACCGACGTTGACCCGCGCATCGACCGGAACCCCCATGCGTACCAGGGACGCCCGATCCGCGACGGGAGAGAGAATGAGATCGCCCCCGTTCTCGAAGGAGATGAAGCCTTTATCAAAGAGGTGGTCGATGGAAGGAGTGAGGAGCAACCCGTTCTCCCCATTAAGGCGCTCTTCATTGGTTCCGTCGCGCCACGGCTTCATATGACTCGCCACCAGGTGCTCCAGGTGGGTGACTTTCGTGATCCGGCACGCCGTTTCAATGAGCTGGACGTTGGTCCTGAAGACGCCCTGGCCACGCCGGGCCTGGACGAGCGTCGTCCGTTCCGTCTCGGGGACGTGGCTGTCTTCGAGAATGTCGAGCTCTACCCGCCGCTCCCACTCCTCACGGGTGATGTCCGGAATATTCGCCGAATCGACGCTCCGCGCAGTGGCCTGGGCCGCCGCCAAGACCGAGGCCGTTTCGGCCCCGATGAGCCCGAATAGCGTGGTCGCAAACGCTTCGCTGACGCCGGCGAGATAGACACTCTGCAGCCCGTCTCCATCCTTCTGCAGGGGTGCATATTTCTCGGGGAGGAGGGGAGCCAGTACCCCCATATGGTCCTTCGGGCGGATCCGATTGCGGAGCTCCCGGAAATGCACGTCGACTCGCCAGCCGATGCCGTGTGACCACTGAAGTCCGACGGTGCCGAATTCAGTCGGAAGAGGGCTTTCCTCGCAAAAGGACCCCGCGATACCGAGAGCAGCGATGCGGGTATCCGAGAACGAAATGATGATGTCGCCCGGACTGACCTCGCGCATCGACTCGTAGAAGGGATTCCGGGCGCCGTTCTTATTGCGCTTGGGCGACCAAAGGTAGCCGCCGGCGATCTCGTGCCGATAGGTCTGGTTTTGGTTGACCCACCAGTAGCGCATCACACCAGTATAAGCGCCAAGGCCCTAGGGGTTACGCATTCAGCGAACGAGTCTCGACGCAACCCCGGATTTCGATCACGTGATCATGGTCACCGCATCGAAGGATAGCTGCTCGATGTCAGGCTCGCACTGGAGCACGGGTATCAAGTGGAGATCGATGTTTCGAATGACGAATCCAAGAATGGCATGCGACCACACCGACATCACCGTGAAGTGGTACTTCTGTGCCAGCTTCCGGGCAACGTCAGGAGGGTCGGAACCCTTTCGAAGCATGACGATGAGATTCGGCGTCCTTGCGTCAAAATGACCTTCGAGAGGCGCCGGAGCTGTGCAATGTATCGGTGCGCCCGCGAAGGCGACGGCGCCATACGTGAACCCGGCGACAATAAAGCACTGGCCAAGGACGCGGAGTAAAGAACTCGCCCGATTCACGGATTGCATAAGTTTTCAGTCAGACACTCCACGAGCGGCCGGCGTCAACCAGTGCACGGCCGAAAATGACTACTGAGTCATGGGAGCGCAACTGTAAGACGCGGAGTGTCCGCCCGGCGCGGAAACACCGGAACAGATATACGTCTTTGCCCCGCATGTCGCGTTCCAAGTCGCACTACTGTGATGGTCTTGAATATTAGAAATGGCAATATCATCCGGGGAGCATCCCATGTGTCCTGCGGCTATCGTCTTAAGCCGCTCTTGTGCGGCGGGCGAATTCAAGGAAAGGCAACCCGACGCGCCCGAGACGATGCAAAAACACAGGATCGCTCGCGAGAATGTGCGCAGCATGATTTCTCCTTTGGGAATCGAACTCCTATTTCTTTATCTTGCGCTTGCCGCCGTAGAATCTCACGTTGCACTTGGGGAAGACTCCCGGAGCGCGAACGTGTTCCAGATGTGCCCGCATCCGCCGATCTTGCGGGTACATACCCAGCGACTCGTGCCCGTGGGTCGCCACGCGCATCGGGGACAGTAGATGAGCATTGCGATTAGTTGCCCCTGAATCCGCGCTGAGGCTCGCCTTTCCAGAAGCAGATGGCAGCGAGCGGAAGGGTGCTCCCCATGATGACGAGTAGGGCAAATACCGGACGCTCCGCAGCGTGTAGATGCGGGAAGAAAAAGAAGATTCCAGCGGCCCAGGTGAGGTAAGTGACCCAACCCTCCCAAGTCAGGGGCCACGTCCATCCATAGCCGAATTTCTTTGCAGCAAACCAGTACCGGGGTTTTCCTTTCGGCTCACTTCCGCCTGACTGAGATTCTTGACCCATTGGGATCTCTTAAGGATTCGCCGCGTCTCTATTGAACGGGGTCGCGCGGCGACCCTTCAAGCCCCTCGTCAGGGTTTTCGAGATTCGCTAGGAGACTCGACCTCACCTTTGCCAGGATCGCGTCGGCATCGCCGTATCCCTGAGCGCTCATCGCTGTCGCAATGTGCAGCGCGATCTCGGCGAGCAACTGACCCCAAGTCTCAGGGCTATTACCAAAAGCCTCAAAGGCCAATGAAACCTGCAGATCGCCGGAGACCACCCAGCCACGCAGGACTTCAATGGCTTCTGCGTCGGTAAGCGCGTCATCAGGGGGCGGTAGTGCCTTCATGGTCACGGCTGGCGCGGACTGACGCTTACTATGCAGTAGCGATCGCCACTCGAGCGCGTCGCCGACACCACATACACCTTATCGGGCTCAACATCGAACGCCGTGGCACCCCACTGCTCACTGTGTTCCGGCTCCGAAAATGAGCAGGTTATCTCCAGAGTATGGTGTCCGGGTTCGAGCTGGAGTCGGGCATCCGCGGAGGCCTCGGCCTCGTCGAGCTTTCGGAAGCGCACTTGGGCTCGCGAATTAGAAGCGGCGAGGATCAACGCCTTTCCCGGGGCTGCAGTTGCCGGAGCCGGTTCCGCCGGATGCGCCGGCGAAGCGAGGACTGTCCTCAGGAAGGCCACTGCGGTTAACGATACCGACCACCTTGTCATGGCAACCTCTCGCGATCTACGTTGTGCCGCTACAGGCATCTTGCGCTTTCCGAAGGGAGATCCCATGCCTGTCTAACTTATCCCCAGACTCCGGGAATAACCCTGTGGGTAAGGCGAGAGGGGAGCGCGCTAGGCCCTGCCGACTGAGGCACTTGAGAGTATCGAGCTCAGTCCGGTCAAAAAATCGCCGCTGGCTCGCCGCATTACCGAGCGTCCATTGTCTGTGCGATGCGGCAGGGTGGGAGTGGACCCTATCTCACTTCCCAGACGCTGACCGCGAAATCTTCACTGAATGCCAAGTACCGTCCATCCGCAGAGAGATCAGCGGCGTGCACAAAGCGGCCCGGGATTCTTTGGAGTAGCTTTGTGTGACCTCCATCCCATATCTCGATGCCGTTATTCCACGCAATTATTAAACGGGTTCCGTCAGGTGAGAACATCAGCGCTATCGGCATCGAGGGTGACTCGTACTGCTTTAGTACGCGGCCCGACATTGCATCCAGGACGACTATGGCGTTTCCCGCGGCGACGATGCGTTGCCCGTCCGGACTCCACGCGATGATGTCCATGTATTCGGACGGAATCTCGACGGTCTTTCTGATCGCCCGCTCCTCGAGATCGACGAGGACCACGACTGACTGCACGCCGGGACTGCCATTCCGAGGGCGTGACTGCGCGCCGACAAGCGCAGCTCGCTTGCCGTCTTTGCTTACCGCTAACCCATCGATGAATATGCTTGGGGTATTCAACGACCACTGAACGTTCCATGTGTGCAGATCGTAGGCAATGAGGGTGTCGGGATAGACTCCGCGTGGGAGGTCCTTTCGCGGAGACCCATTGTCGGTGCGATAGAGAGTCGTGCCATCCGGCGAAAAGGCAAAGGGTCCACGGCCTTGGCCTCCGTGGTTACCGTAAGGATCGTCGATGTCACCGATCACAGCGCCGGTGTTGCTGTCCCAGAGCCGGAGAATTCGATTGTCCTCGTTCCAGCCGCCGTGGCCACACGCGAGTACTTTCCCGTCCGGGCTGTAGCCCAGGGATCCCCATTGACCTCCGCCTGCGTTGGGGTTGTCGCTTTCAGGTAGCCTCCGAGTAAGCTGCGGGTTTCCCTTCCAGCTCCAGATGTGGACCTCCCGACCGTACGGACTGCTGGTTGCGATTGTTGCCCCGTCCAAACTGAACGCCAATGAGTAGACGGGATACTGATCGGTAAATTCGCCCCGCTTCGTCGCTACTGACTCCGTATGGAACAATCCGCTCAGCCCGCGTAGAACTGGGCTTTCCGCGCCGTTTCGCGAGCACCCAACGGACGCCAAGCATCCGGCTGTCGCTAGTATCGAAATGGCCACGCGGCAGCGCCATGGCCAGCGGTCAATACGCATGATCTAGTGGTCTCCCGTCATTATCACGCGAGTTGCGCGCCTCCTGCATGGCGACCTCCCGAAGTCGGATGACCCACGCCTGACGTTATAAGTATCTTGCACGTCCCGGCAACGAATCCCATGTCCACGTAACTTATCCCCAAACTGTGGGGATAACCTTGTGGATAAGGCAAGAGCGGAGGGCGGTGCGTCCTTCCGACTGAGACACTTAGGAGCTTCGAGCTCAACCTGGTCAAGAAAGCACCGCGAGAATCCGTGACCATGATCAGCGGCGACCGAGGAGGTGGCGGTGGTGTCCGCCCAGAAATTTCCACTGCAGCCTCCGCATTAGCCAACCGAGCCCGATTGCGGCGCCGACATACGCAGCAGCAAGAGGACCGCGCGCCGTGAGCAGCCGATGCCAGTCGGCGAAGAGATCCGACAGCAGGATCCGCAGACCGACCGCGAGTAGCGCAATGGCTACAGCTTGAAGGGGGACCTGCCACAGCAGTGACCATGACTTCAGGAATGCCGCGCACGCAACTAGAAGTCCCGCGGCCACCAGCCCAATCACCCAGGCTCGCGGCGGAAGACCTCCGTGATGATAGGTAACAGTCGCGAGAAGGTCTCCGACGCTTAAAATCCAGACCAGGGACACGGGAAGTAGAACGAAGGAGGCCGCAAGCGCCCCCCAGTCGCCACCGGCGCTGGGCGCCGGCCGCTCCTGGCGCTGCTTCTGCGGGGGCGTGACTGACGTCACAGCGGTGCCGGGAGCGGCCTAGTAAGAAAAGGCTATGAAATTCAGATTCGCAGCTTCCGCGGCCTTGGCCGCCATCTCCGTGAGCCTACTCGGATGCTCATCTTTACCGACTTCCTTCACGACCGAGAACATCATGATGGTGCACCGCGGAATGGGTGCCGACGAGGTTAAACGGATGTTCGGTCTACCCAAGAGTGTAAGCCAGGCGGTCTGCGGAGGAGCCACGGAGCACACCTGGACTTGCACAACGTGGGAGTACGGGAAATTCCCGGATCGAGCGACCTTCACGTTCGCGTCTGCGGCTGGTTCATTGGTGGTTAATCACTTTGATATCCACAGAACCGGGCGGGTGCTACCGGACTCGTTCACCACAGAGAACGTCATGAAGGTGCATCAAGGCATGGACTCCACGGAGATCCTCCGGACGTTCGGAACACCCATCAACTTCAGGCGAACGGTCTGCGGTCCTTCTGGTCACCAGTGGACATGCACCATCTGGGAGTACGGATCGTTTCCGCATGACTCGGCAACCTTCATGTTCGCCGACGATTCTGGCGCCCTCGTCTTGAACAATTTCGATGTTCATAGGCACTGAGGCGGTGCACACTCCAGCTCCTTCCCGACAAGATCAAAGCTTCAGGGCGCGTTGATGCAGCTTCTCGCGACTAACATCATAGTTTGGGAGAACGTTAAGCCCCGATACAAATGGGGGCTATCGGCACTACCCGTGGGGCTGATGTTCGGATCCTTCGTGCCGACCATTGTCTTTGTGATCTGGTTGTCCGGCGCACTCGGACTTGGGAATGGACCCGCCAGAGAGCAATCTCACGGCCTGCTCTGGTTGGTTCTTTTCTTGAGCGTAATGGTCACGCTGATGATCGCCGGGTACGCGCTGGGCTGGATGCTAAACGCAGCTGTGGCGCGCGTTCACTACGGATGGTCGGGAACAAAAATTCGAGAGGTATTTCTGGAGTCGAAGATCCCTGAGGAATGGCGTGAGCCAGACACTCAGGGCGCGCAGCCGAACGGCGCGGCTCCGCGTAAGCGGGCTTCGTGGGCAACAACCCGGCAGGAGGGGTTCGCGCACTACGTTGTCGTCCGTGGCGTCTGCGGATGGGGTCTTGCGATGTTCACGGGGATGGCCTTGATGCCTGTGCTTTTGCATCGACGTCCAGCGTCACTGCCGGCTCTCGCCCTCCAAGCGGCAATTTGGCTAGTCGCGGGCCTCGCGTTCGGGATTGGCACTTGGTCCTGGAACGAGTTCCTCTTCAAGCGACAGACCCGGACCCGCAGCGTCGAATAGGGGGATCCGCCTGGGCGCTACGGCTTCAGACGTGGTGAGGATGCTGGACCATCATAAGCGTGAGTCCATACGGCTTGCTCTGGGAGGACGCTACTGGGGTCTGACTACAAATCTTCGCGCGTACGCCATGAGTTGCTTGAGCCCGGCCTCCAATCCGCCGGCAAAGTCCCCCTGCCGGAATTCGGGAACCATGGTTTCGTTGATCACCGCCTCTGCTTGGGCATTGCTGATGTAGGGCTCCATTCCCCGTCCCAATTCAATGCGAACCTTTCGATCCTGCATCGCAAGGGTAATCAAGATTCCATTGTCGACACCGCGATAGCCGAGCCCCCAGGTATTGGCGACGCGCAAGGAGAACTGCTCTAGAGGTTCACCATTCAGTGACGGAATGGTGAGGATCGCAATCTGGTGGTGCGTTTCGGTGTGGTAGCCCTTTAGAAGAGCGGATAAGCGGGTGTGTTCTTCCATGGACAACACGCCCGCCGTATCGGTCACCCAACCGTCTCTTACCGGAACCGGCCGAATGTGGGTCTGGGGTGGCGCCTGGATCTCGTCCCCGGGGAGGGGGGATCCGAAGCTAGCAAGAAAGGCCGCCACCAGCAGCAGACGATGCCAGCGAGCGATTAAACCAGTACAGGATGACGGACTGCCGTGCCGAGCGCCTCTCAGACGGAGCACTAGAACACCCAGTTGTCGGCCACCCGCCGACCCTCGACGATCATGCTGTAGAGACCCGTCCAGGTGCCCTGCCATCGCCAGCCCTTAATTGTTCCAGGAGCGTTCTGCTCGATGTACGTCCTTGCAGCCTCGGCGGACAGGACGGACTCGCAATGCGGGCACCGTGGCGCGGCGTCGGCGCGGAACTTGCCTCCGCAAGCGCACGGCTGAAGTAGCGCCTCCGTTTCGGGGGTGACCGGACCGTGAGCCCGGAAGTTTGCGGCACCGGGGATGCGCTTGCACCAGGCGCTAAGGAAAGCCGCACAACCGCAGCGGTCGCAGTAGGCATACGCAGAGTCATTGAACCCATTGTGAACCAGCGTGTATTGAAAGTTCCTTCTGCAGGATTCGCAGGTGCCGACATTATCTAAAGGCATGCAAGGGCCGCCCGTAGGCTTACTGTGCGATAACCGAGTAGGACGTCAATCATTGACCCAGCTGCGCGCTGAGCCACTGTTCGGCTAGCTTGATGGCCGCCTCTGAGTTCTGGAAGGACTCCGACTCGAGATGGTGCCATTGGTTCAGCATGACCGTAACGGTAGTCGGGGTGAAAGCTCGGAGCAGCTGACGATCTTTTCCGTCCCAGGTGGCTCTATAGACCTCGGGGCCGGCCTCTTGGAAGCGGCGACTCTTGATCGCGGCGACTCGCTTTACTTCTGCAGCCCCTGCGGAAGCCTCGATCAACCAAGAGCCAAAAGAGCCCCAATCGCAATCCAGTCGCCGAACAACAATACTCCGCGACGCGAGCCGCTCTGCCACTTCGGCCAGCGCACGTACAAAGTGCAACGCGGATTCCGTACTGCTGTCCATCATTTCAGCCCAAACAACTCCCGGTCATCCTTCCGCGTCAGCACCGAGTCCAAAAGCGCCCGGAGCTTTTTCTCATCGAACTCCCCGCGTTCGATCTTTGCCAGGATTGCCGCCCCTATGAGGATCTTGCGTCGGGTGTCGTCCCGCCGCGCCTGGCGAGACTGCAGGTACTTGATCCGATTCTCGAGCCGGCGTTGCCGGACCTTGAGCTGCTCGAGCTTGACCCGCTTTTCCTCGAGCTCGGCTTCCGAGTCCCGCGGTGCGGGCCGGGACGCAATGGATGCGCTCGGCGGCTGGATCGAAGTCTGTGGCATGGACGGTTCCTACTTCTGGCCAGAGCTGTCAGCCAGCCCGAGGTCTTGGAGCTGGATGATTAGCCGTTCACGGATCTTGTCTTTCACTTGAGATTCGAGGGTGGCCTTTTCTTCCGGCGTGTATTGCTCCCAGTTTTCCTTCACTGGGAACTTGTCCAGCGATTTCAGGCACGGCCGGGGCTCATCCGAATCCTTCGCTCGCTTACCGGAGTCGGTGCGAAATATCGTAATCATGAAGGACGTGTAGATACACCCATTGAATCCGCGCTGGTAGGCGCCAAACCCTCCGGTTTGCCACTGACTGATGCCGCCCCAAGTGGCCATTTCCACCACCATGAGCGCATCCGCTCCTTGCTTGCGCGCCTGGTCAAGCATGACGCCCACTACTTCTTTTGAGAACGTGATCGCGCCGCTCTTGGTGTACAGCGTCGCCAGATCCATGCCGCTGGTGTCGAGCGGCTCCGCGACGCGCGGGCGTGTCGCGACGGACAAATCATCTTTTACGGTTTGCTGTACGAAGGGGTCGGTTTTCCACTCAGGTACCGGGACGTCGAAGACCTTGTTGTTGAAGACCGTCACACCGATCCATCGCGCGTGAAAGGTATCTCCCAACCGTGATACGACCGCGATCTTCTGAATGCCGCCGATCCCTTTCGGATCGTCGCCGCTACCGAATAGACCGGCGTAAGACATGCTTCCCAGTAGGCTCAGGGCGAGTAAGACCAGTCGGGATGTGTGTGGGGTAGTCATGCATCTCTCTAGGGTGCTTTTGGGGCGGGAATGAGCGCCAGGTCCGAAAGCTGCGCTTCAAGATGCTCCCGGATCCGATCCTTCGTCGTGCGCTCGAACGCTTCCTGCTGTTCGGTGGTGTACTGATCCCAGGCATCCCGCAGTTCGAACTGGTCTCGGGACGAGATATCGCAGGGGGCCGGCTGCACAATCCATTGAAGACGCTTTCCCGTGTCGACCCGGAAGAGCGAGGACATGAACGAGGTGTAGATGCACCCGTGTGGGTGTCCTTGAGGGTAGTAACGCCGGGAGGTCACGCCGAAGCCCGGGCTATTGAAGGGATGCGTACGGCCCCAGTCGAACAGCTCGACGATGAGCAGGGCATCGGCCCCTTGCTGCTTCGCTCGCTCGAGGAGGATCGTCATGACCTCTTTGTTGTCTGCGATGGCGTTCTTCTTCTGGTAGAGCGCCGGCAGATCAAGCCCGGAGACCTCGAGCGCTACCGCGGAGAACTGGCCCGCGGCTTTGAGATCGTCTTGGACGGTTTGGATGACGAACGGGTCGATGCCCCACTGGGGCACCGGGACTTCGAAGGACTTGGCGTTTCCGACGACGAGCAGACCCACCCAGAAGACGTGAAAGGTGTCGCCGAGGTGTGCGAGAACCGCCACGCGATGCACCCCAACTAGCTCTTTAGGGTCGACCTTCTTGTCAAAGAACCCCGCCTGGACCGGAGCGGCCGCCAGGCCCAGGACTGCCGCAATGGCGCTGAAGGCGACCCATCGGCGTATCCAACCTCGGAACCGCAGACCTATGGCCGCGCCGTTCAGCTTCCTGCTGACGCAGGAACCTTCCGGCGCCGCGCGCCCGGCCTCGCGTCGGTCCGCCTTAATGATTCTCTGGGGGGCCGGCCGCGCGCGCTCGCCGTCGACCCCCGGCACGGTCCGTGACCTCAGGTTCGACGGCTCGCGGGGCGTCGTCCGCGGGCTCGCGGTCGGGCTGACGCCACGACCGTTCGCGCGTCCGCCGCCCAAGAGGGAGGAGGGGATAGGAGTTCCGGGGACGCCGATCAGCTCCCCGCTGGCGCGGGGACCTTCCGGCGCAGAGCGGCGGTGGGGCGCTTCACCCTGGCGGGTATTCGACTGATCGGCTGACCTCATCGGTTCGCCCCCGTCGTCTGATTGACCGCGCGGCGCTCGCCGCCGGCGCTCGACCTCTGTCGCGGTCTCGCACGCGTCGGCTTGCGCCTTAAGCCTTAAGAGTCGCAAGACCCAAGCTCCTGCGCGCCGCCCGCACGCCGAACCCTCCGTCGAAGGCCATGCCACGCGAAGAGTGGGCGTTTGGCGCTTGCGATCTGGGTTGAGGCGAGCGTAGTCTGCCCCCGCAGCAGGAGCAAGGGCGCACTTACGAAAAGTCGTTCTCGGCCCAAAGCGGCCTCGACGACTTTTCACGTGCGCCAGGGGGCTTGCGCCCCCTGGACCCCAAGAGGGGATCGCCCACGTGCTCAGTGTCGCGCTCACGCGGCGACACTTCGCGTGGGCTCAAGGAGCCGGAGCGTCTCGCCTGGCGGCGACCCGCTCCCCCAAGAGCTCGGAGGCGTGTGCGGTGAGGGCCCGACCTTCGTCCGGTCCTGCCGTGATCTTCCCGATCACGGCCCCGCCCCCGCGCCCGATGCGTGCTGCGGCGCAATAGCCTCGTGGCTATCTACCACCTGTCGGTGAAGCCGATCACCCGCGCCAGCGGTCGCAGTGCGACCGCCGCCGCGGCTTATCGGGCCGCCGAACGCATCGCCGATCACACGAGCGGGGAGGTGTTCGACTACACCCGCAAGCGGGGCGTCGACCACCAGGAGATCGTGCTCCCGACCGCGGCCGCCAAGCGGGACATCAACTGGGCCCGCGACCGGGAGCAGCTTTGGAACGCCGCCGAGCGGGCGGAGAACCGCTCGAACTCTCGGGTAGCCCGCGAATACGAGATCGCGCTCCCGAAGGAGCTGAACCGGGAGCAGCGGCTTGAGCTCGTGCGCTCGTTCGCGCACGAGCTCGCGAACCGGTACGGGGTGGCGGTGGATTTCTCGATCCACAAGCCGCACCGTTCCAAGGACCAACGGAACCACCACGCCCACGTCCTGACCACGACCCGCCAGGTGGAACCGGGGGGCCTGGGCGCCAAAAGCACGATCGAGTGGTCGGACGCCAATCGCCGGGCGGCCGGACTTAAGGCCGCCAAAGAAGAGATCACGGATGTCCGGGAGCGCTGGGCCCAGCTGACCAATGAGGCGCTGAAGGACGCAAACCGGCTCGAGCGGGTCGATCACCGCACGCTCGAGGCTCAGGGGATCGACCGGGAGCCGACCAAGCATATGGGACCGGCGGTCGCGGCCATTGTGCAGCGGGGTGGCCACTCCTGGCTGGTCGCGCATTGGCAGGACGAGGCAAACCACCGCCTGCAGCTCGCCAAAGAGGCCGGCGAGCTCGAGCGCGAGCACCGAAAGGGCGAGTCGACGCTACTGGATCTTTCGAGCGACATCCGGGCGAGCCTCGAGGCGCGCGATCGGGCGCGCCAGAAGGCCATGACGCCGGCGGAGCGGCGGGAGCAGGCGAGGGCGGAGTGGCTGGCGATGCGGGAGGGAGGGTCGAAGAAGGAGCAGGCGAAGGACTCCGGAGCTCAGCGGGATCGCGGATTGGAGGGCAAGCCGAGCGAGAAGGGTCGCGAGAAAGGGCGAGGGCGGGATGACGAGGATTTCAGTCTGTGAATGCAGCTTCTGCCGATAGGACGCCGAAACAGGGAGTGCGCTGATGCAAGTGAAACACGTACTTCGGGCAATCATTGTGTGGGCAGCGTGTACATCCTTGGTCGGTGCGCAGGTTCCCGATTTAATTCATTGGGGGGAAGCCCAGGTCGAGGCGGAAGCAGAGAAGCAGGCGGAAGATGCCATTCTGCGCGCGGTCGGTGAGGCGGCGGGCATCTCTGCACCGATCGCGTTGAATCAAAACGACGCGTACCCCGAAGTCCCGCCCCTTCAGAATTTTCATCCAGCGGCGCTCCAGCCGTCGGTTGACGACCTACGCACGGTCCTGCCGGCGGGAGACTACAGCATCCCCGTGATCGGCTACTGCACGCGTTCCTCTGCGCATTTTCCGGGTCGCGGTCTTGCCTACAAGCTCGCGCCTCTCAAGGGGCCGCAGGCGCCAGCGATGGCGGCGCTCTTGGTGCGCGGAGCCGTGGCGCAAGTGCCGCCCGGCAGTCTCCAAAGTGTTGCCTGGTTTATTCAGTGGGGGACTCCGCTGGATTCAATGGGGGCACCGGCCCAGGCGCTTATCCATCAGTTGATCCCGGAGTTCGAAAACTCACTGAAGGGCGATTTTCTCGACAAAGTCCAGTTTACGTACGACAAGTTCAAAGCGGTGCCGGGGCTGCCGCCGCTGGATTCTCTGCTGGAGAGGACCGAGGAAGGGCAGTACATCATGTCCGTGCGTCGGGCACGGGCCACGCTCATGGATCGCACCATCTCCGCCGAGGAAATGCCGGATCGTCTGTATCAGCCTACAGGGGATGGGTTGCCTCGCGTCTTGCCCGACGCGAATCCGCCGGCTCAATCGCCCTGGCAGCAATTGCGACCGGGACTCTACGCCCGCTTCACCTTTACCGGTGGATTCTCGAGCCAGAATCTATTCGAGTTCCGCATCACCCCGGACGCCGTTCGACCAACAGCCGCTCGGCATCCTGGACGGGGCGGCCTCGTTCCCGTCTCACTCGCAGTGCCCGCCGCCGGGTGGACGCTGGAGGAAGTCCTCGGCGGACTCGCACCTTTCCTGCCGGAAGCCGCACCGATTCTCGTCGGGGCGGGCGTTGTGGTCGGGTTCATACTGATCGCTTACGCGATCGGAGGTTTGGCCCAACCCTTGTCAATTGCTCCGATCCTCATCGCGCGGGGGCGGGGCAACCAGGACCCATTCCCGATCCCCAAACCCCTCAACCCTGGGAAGGACACGGACGGTAAGTGTCATCCGTGCCCACCGATCGTCACCTGGTCCGCGCCCGGAAATGAGCACGGGTCCACGACCGGAACTCACTGGCACGGCATCGTCTGGGACCAGGATCCCAAGACCTGCATCTGTTACCCGAAACGAGTCAGCGGCCCCACCAAAGAAAGTGTCGAGCAGCAGTAACATGCCCTCCACAGACATTGATCAACAACTGAACCAGTTTCGACTGTCCAGCCGTGAGCTTTTCAATCACGCCTTTCGCGTGCAGGACCCCTATAACGCGGGTGGCTGGGAGTGGGAGACTCGATTCGCCGAGGTCGAAAGGCTGCTGTTCCAGAAGCTGGTTCGAGAGCCTTGCGGACTGCCGGGGGGCGAATACGGCTCAACTGCGTTGGGAATTGCCGTAGTGCTTCAGGGCTGCGAATCAGTGCCCGCCATGATCAATCGAGGTCAAGATACGGGGTATTGGGACGACCCTGTTTCGCGGATCGATACAAGCGCGCGGCTCAGATTTGTGCGGTTTTTTGATTGGGACTTGCTCGCTATCCGCGACAATCGATACGTGCGCATTCAGATAGAAAGCTGGTCACTGCATCCTGGACTGGTCGGCAGGCACGCACTGGTTGACTCGCAATACCTTCGATATGCGCAGCTGTGATCTGCTACTCAGTAAATGGCGGCTCACACCGAGGGGGTAGGGTGAACTTGGGTCGGATACTCGCAGCAGTCGTGATGCTGGCGATTTCCGCCACCGCCATGGGCGGGGACCAGAAGCCCTTTGACCTCGACGCCAAGGACCGGCGCTATCCAGTAGTGAACCCGTCGCCGCAACAGTCGGTGCAGATATCTGGAGCGATCTCGAACAGTTTAATCGTTCGCATGTATGCGCAATATCTGACGGACGGATCGCCGGAATGCAGCCGTCAGATGGCCTGGGGAGGGCCGCGGTATCCGCTCGCGATCACGATTCCGCTCTCGCTGAATCACCAAGAAACCCATTACGAAACTCACTTCGACGTCGATCACTTTCTTCCCGGGGCCTGCCGATGGCACCTGGTCGATGTCTCAGCAGAGGTGGAGCGCGACAACGACGTTAGCATTGCAAATCCGTTCATTACCTTGGTAGGCGCTTCAGGATGGACGCCCGAGCTTCAAGGATCACTGCCGGAATTCCGGGAGTCGTCCAAAGCGAACTCAGAGAACACGCCGGTTAACTGGGGTTGCGACTTTGCGATGATCGAAGGTGGGCCCCCACGTTCTAGGTCCGCGTGTTTAGGCGGAACACGAAACCAACCAAGAAAGCGGGTTCACTTGCTCAGGCCCGGCGATCGATTCGTGAAGGCGGACTTCACGGATTTACCTTCGTCCGCACAGCGCTGACGGCCTCAGAAGTGCCGAAATGTCTACGGTCGACGATTCGAGGGCAATATTCGACAGAGGGCCTAGGGCGGGATGACGAGGATTGCAGCTTACGAGCAAGCGTCCTTGCATCTACGAGTAACTCCAACAATTGCTTCGCAAAGCGTCCAGTTCTTGACCAGCGCCGCTATCTGGGACGCACGTTTTCGGGACCTCATCGATTTTGCGCGGAACGGTCTTTGAGGGTTGCTCGCTCAGCGACCGCCCGCTAGTCGAGCAGCCGCGTCGGCCGCGATCGCCGCGGATTCGCGGGCCTTGCGCTCCGCTTCCGGGTCCGGCGGCCCGGGCTTCTGTAGCACGGGATACTCGGATGCCTGCGCAGACTGGTTCGTCGGCAGCGACGAGGGGCCGCGCGCACCCACCGCTGGCGGAATTCGCAGGACGGACTGCGCTTGAGGGGTGGGAGATTCCTCGCGGGTCGCACAGTGTGTAACGATGGCCGCTGAACACGCGAGAGTTACCAAGGCCAAAACGCCAAGACTGATTCTTGAGACTCGGGTTGCGGGGGAAATCATGGCTGCATCATGTGAAGGGCATGGTCCGGCTGTAAAGAGCCAAGTCTGCGCCGGGCATCCGTAGGCTCGGGACTTCGGAAACTGGACGAAAGGACCGGCGGGGATCGGTCTAGGGGAGATGGCATGCAATTCAGATTTGCGTTGGCGATGGCCTGTGTCGCGGGAATTCTTGGTTTGAGTGCGGGGGAGTACTCCGTTGCGCAGACGCCTCACTCATCACCTAAGTCCTGCAACTATTCAGGAGGGACCTCATGCCCGCCCGCTGCGCCTGATATTTCGCCCTGGGCATATCTCACAAGCTCGCCGGCGCTTTATGGAAATCCGAGCTTCAATAGCGTCGGTGATCTGGAGTCGGCCTGGACAGCGTATTTCAACAGTAACCAGATCTGCACGATCAACTATGGCACGGCCGTCGATGGGGGATCGGACACCATTTCCTATGGGGAAGTTGTTTCCCAGCCGTACATGAATCTTACTGACTCCATCACCTACTACACGAGTTCTACTCCTGCATGCTCCCACAATGGGAGCGGTAATCTTTCCTATCGGCAGACGCGAAGTGTTTCCTGCACTGCTCCAACATCAATTAACTACACCTCATCGCCTATTGTCGGGCCGTACTGCAGTTCACCGGGAAGCCCCACCCAATATCCGTTTAAAGTGGGACCCAGCTGCCCGAGCGGATGTGCCACGGCTGGCGCGGCCGATTCCAATACTTCCCAGACTACCCAAAGCGGTCCTGTAAACGCATCCAACGGAAGCAAGTTTGAGGTCGCAACCGACTACGCGGGCGTCGGCTCGGATCCGATCATCTTTACGCGAACGTACAATTCGGCTTCCGCCTATCAGTACTGGTACAACGGGCAGCCCGCGACACCGATGCAATATCTGGGCGTGGGGTGGACGGCGAGTTTCTTTCAATATTTATTGCCAGTCTCTGTCACCGACAGCCACACCACGTACAACACCGTCTACGCCTATCGCCCGGACGGCCGTGTTCTGATCTTTAATCAGTCCGGAAGCACGTACTCGCCGGACGGTGACGTCGCTGACAGTCTGGCACCGGTTTCAGGCGGCGGCTGGCAGTACCAAACCGCGAACGACACGATTGAAACCTACAACGCGGCCGGGCAGTTGATATCGATTGCTGCCCGCGGAAAGTCACCGATAACCGTCAGCTACAACACGGGATCCGGATTGGGGGATGGCCCGACTTCCGTGTCGGACGCGTTTGGGCACTCGTTAGCTTTCGCTTATTCAAACGACCCGGGTGGCAAGCCGCGTCTCTCTACGGTGACCGATCCTGCCGGAAAGACCATTCAGTACGCCTATAACAGCTACGGCGATCTGACCAACCTCACCAACGCAGACACGACTACGCAGAGCTATGCTTATAGCTCCGGCGTAGCGGGAGGCCTCTACCTGCTCACGGGGCACACCGACGAAGCGGCCGTGCAGTACGCGAGCTGGACATACTCCTCTTCCGGCGGCCATCCGATTACGTCGCAGCTGGCTGGGGGTGTGGGGGCCTATAGCTTCACTTACTCGACGAGCGGATCCGGGGGTTCAATTTCGATCACCGATCCCCTGGGTCAGGCCCGCACATTCAACCAGTCGCTCGTTTGGGGCAGCTACCGCACGACCAGTGCGAGCGCGGTGTGCCCGGGATGCGGGGAGGACGCCTCGCGGGTGTTCGACGCCAACGGCAACGTCACGAAGCGGGTGGACTTCGACGGCAACGAGACGACATACAGTTATGACGTGACGCAGAACGAGGAGACTAGTCGGACCGAGGGTCTGACCAGCACCGGCGGCACGACGGCGCAAACGCGCACGATCACGACGAGTTGGGATCCGAACTGGCGCCAGCCTCAAGTCATCTCGGTGTACGCCGGTGCAACCGGTACGGGTACGCCGCTTCGTATCACGACGCTAGCTTACGACGGAGACTCCGGGATTTCGTGCGGGGGCGGCGGCGCTGGGGCGCTATGCAGCAAGACCGTGACGGACACTTCGGTCACTCCCAATGTGACACGCACCTGGTCCTACACCTACGACACGTACGGGCGGATGCGCACCGCGAAGGGGCCGCGGACGGACGTGAACTCTACGACGACGTACACGTATTACACCTGCACCACAGGATCTCAGTGCGGACAGTTGTACACCGTGACCGACCCGGTGGGGAACGTCACGACGTATAACACTTACAACGCCCACGGGCAGCCGCTCACGATCACCGACCCGAATGGGGTCCTCACGACGCTCACCTACGACCTTCGCCTGCGCCTGACCTCGCGGCAGGTCGGCACCGAGCTCACTCAGTTCTCCTACTGGCCGACGGGTCTGCTGAAGCAAGTTACCCTGCCGGATAGCAGCTACGTCATGTACACGTACGACAACGCGCACCGTCTCTATCAGATCAACGACGGGCTCGGTAACAAAATTGTGTACACGCTGGACAACATGGGGAATCGTACAGGCGAGAACTCCTACGACCCGTCGAACGCGCTGCACCGTACGCATACGCGGATGTTCAACGTCCTCAATCAGCTTTACAAGGACATCAACGCCGCCAATACCGCGGCTGTCACGACAACTTACGGCTACGACAACAACAACAACCAGACCTCGATCGCCGCGCCGCTGGCCCGCAACACCACGAACTACTATGACCCGCTGAACCGGCTGAGTCAGATTCTCGACCCGGGAAGTGGAAATACTTACTTCGGGTACGACGCGAATGACAACCTCCTGTCAGTTAAGGATCCGAAGGCCCTCACGACGAACTACACGTATAACGGCTTCGGCGATCTCACTACTCAGGTCAGTCCGGATACCGGGACCACGACCAACTCCTACGACTCGGGCGGTAACCTTGCGACGGCGACGGACGCCCGAAGCGCGCTTGGTACGTACACGTACGATGCCGCCAATCGGGTGATGAAGATCGTCTACTCGAAGGGCGGCACGAGCGATCAGACCCTGACGTTCGGGTACGACACCGGGACATACGGCAAGGGTCGCCTCACCAGCGCCTCGGATGCAAACCACTCCGTGTCCTGGACTTATGATTTCATGGGCCGCGTGACCGGTAAGGCGCTTGTGGTCGGCAGCTTCAACAAGTCGATCGGGTACGGCTTTACGAACGCCGATCTGACCTCTGTCGTCACGCCGTCGGGGCAGGGGATTACTTATGGGTACAACGCCAATCACCAGATCATGTCTGTCGCCGTGAACGGTACGACAGTGATTTCCGCCGTAACCTACGAGCCGTTCGGCGGCGTGAATGGGTGGACCTGGGGCAATGGGACGACAGTGAGCCGGACGTACAACGGCGACGGACTCGTGAGCCAGATCGTCACCGCCGGCGCCACGCTGGGATACACGTTCGACAACGCGAATCGGATCCAGGGGATTAGTGACTCCTCGAACAGCGCGCTGACCTGGACATACGGTTACGACCTGCTCGATCGCTTAAGCACCGCTACGACCTCGGCCATCAATGACGGTTGGACGTACGATGCTAATGGGAATCGCTTGACGCAGACCGGGAGCACGGCGGTCACCTATGCCGTGAGCTCGACGAGCAATCAGCTGACGGCAACCAGCGGGGGCTTAGTCCGAACCTACACATACGACGCGGCCGGCGACGTTACGTCCAATGGCACGAGCTTTGTCTACAACGATCGTGGCAGGATGGCTTC
>JAFEDU010000010.1 GCA_018241425.1 Pseudomonadota bacterium | reverse complement strand
CGTGAGGGCGGCAAGACCGTCGGCGCGGGCGTCGTGTCCAAGATCCTGAAGTAAGTTACGTCGAGGCGAGTGGAGTGAGCGCAATGGCCAACCAGAACATCCGTATCCGTTTGAAGGCGTTCGATCACCGCCTCATCGATTCTTCCGCGCGCGAGATCGTGGAGACCGCGAAGCGCACCGGGGCGACCGTTAAGGGTCCCGTGCCGCTTCCGACCAAGATGGAGCGCTTCACGGTGTTGGTGTCCCCGCACGGGGACAAGGACGCACGCGACCAGTATGAGCTGCGCACCCACAAGCGGCTCATGGACATCGTAAACCCGACCGACAAGACGGTGGATGCGCTCATGAAGCTCGAGCTGCCAGCTGGCGTCGAAGTGAAGATCGCGCTGAACTGAGTCCAGTTCGGCCCCGGAAGCTTTCCGGGTCAGTGATGATGAGTGCAAGGCCCCGGTAACCCCGGGGCCTTTCGCTTTGGGGGCCGAAACGGCAGCCAGAGCGTGGGAGTATCATCGGCTTGCGGACAGTAAAAAAAGAGCACGGGCACGATGCCCGGCCAGGGGGCCTGTCTGATGCGATCTCTCACGCGTGTTCTGGCGGCGCTGTGCGCCCTCATTCCCGGCCTGGCCGCCGCCGATGGCACACCGTTCAATGCCGCTGCGGCATTCGGGGCGCGGCCGAGCGCCGAGGACCTGAGCCTGTCCCCCGACGGACAGAATCTGGCGTGGATTGCACCGGCGCCCGGTCAGGGATCGGTTCTGTATACGCTGAGCCTGGCGAAAGACGCGAAGCCGAAGGCGGCGGCGGGTGCCAGCGGCAATCCGGAGCGACTGGGTTCCTGCAACTGGGTGTCCAACTCACGACTGGTCTGCACGATATTCTGGCTGCAGAAGGATCCCGAGTTCGGCGTGCTGCAATACACTCGCTTGGTTGCCGTCGATTCCGATGGCTCTAACGTCAAGCAACTCAGCAACCAGCAGACTGAATATACCCATGGCTATCTGCTGGGCGGTGGCCAGGTGATCGACTGGCTGCCCGACAGCGATGGCTCGGTGCTGGTGACTCGCCACTACCTGCCCAATGATCATATCGGCACCCGCGTGGCATCGACGGAAACCGGGCTCGGCGTAGAGCAGGTCGACACCCGGACCCTGCAGAGCCACCGCGTAGAGGCGCCACGGCGCGAAGCGGCCGAGTACATCACTGACGGGCATGGCCATGTGCGCCTCGTTGGCAATCGGGAGCAGACCGGGCGCGGTCTCACCGGCGCGTATCAATACGAATTTCATCCCGTGGGCTCAGATCAATGGCAGCCGCTGAGCACCTACCAGTCGACCGATGACAGCGGGTTTCTCCCGCTCGCAGTCGACCCTGAGCAGAATGTTGCGTATGGCTACCAGAAGCTGGACGGCCGTCTGGCGATCTACACGATGACGCTGGACGCGGGGCGCAATCAGCAGCTGGTTTATTCGAATCCGAATGTCGATGTCGATGGCTTGATATTTCTGGGGCGCCAGCAGCGCGTGGTCGGCGTCACTTATGTAACGGACTATCGGAGGGCGGAATATTTCGCGCCGGACATCAAATCGATGATCGAGTCCCTGGCGCGCGCACTGCACTCATCGGCACTGAACGTCGTCGGAGCCAGCACCGACCAGCAGCGAATGCTCGTGCAAACCAGCTCCGACGTTGATCCTGGCGTCTACTACATCTTCGACCGCAAGTCGCGCCACCTCCAGACCCTGTTCGTCGTCCGCAACCAGCTTGAGGGCGTGAAACTTGCCACTGTGCGCCCCGTGACGTACGCCGCATCGGACGGCACGCAGATTCCAGGCTACCTGACCTTGCCAGCCGGTGCGCAAAACATCAAAGGCCTGCCTGCAATTGTGATGCCCCACGGCGGTCCCAGCGCTCGAGACGAATGGGGATTTGACTGGTTCGCGCAATTCTTTGCCAACCGCGGATTTGTCGTCCTCCAACCGAACTTTCGGGGCTCCGCCGGCTATGGCGACGCGTGGTTTCGCGACAATGGATTCAAGAAATGGGACGTTGCGATTGGTGATGTCGTCGATGCGGGACGCTGGCTCGTGAGTCAGGGAGCAGATCCCAACCGGCTGGGGATCGTGGGCTGGTCATACGGCGGATACGCGGCGCTGCAGTCGGCGGCGGTCGAACCAGGCCTGTTCAAGGCGGTAGTTGCTGTTGCGCCCGTCACCGATCTGGCGCTGTACAAAGAGCAGTATCGCCATTTCGGCAACTTCGAGCTGGCAAGTGCATTTATCGGAGAGGGGGCGCACGTGGGTGAGGGCTCTCCGGCAACGCATGCAGATCGAATCAAAGCTCCAGTGTTGCTGTTCCACGGAGGATTCGATCACAACGTGAATATTGAGCAGTCGCAGCGCATGGAATCTGCGCTCAAGGCAGCAGGAGGCAAGGTCACCTTAGTGACTTGGGGCACGCTCGACCATTACCTCGAGGATTCAGCGGCGCGCACGGAGATGCTTTCCAGGAGCGACGCCTTCCTGCGGGCGGCCTTCGGGATGTGAGTGTTCGCGGTTGCGGCGGTCGTTACAACTGCCGTGCGTCGTAGACGACCCGCCCGCCCACCAGCGTCAGCAGTGACTTCGTCGCCGGGAGCTGCGCCAGGGGAACCGTGAGGAGGTCTTGGGATAGCACGACGAGGTCGGCGTACTTTCCGGGCGCCAGCGTGCCCTTGTCCCCTTCCGCAAACTCGGCATAGGCGCTCGTGCGCGTGTAGGCGATCAGCGCTTCCTCGCGCGTGATCCCCTGCGAGTGCTGGTGCGGATGCGTGATGGCGAGCATCAGGTTGAGGTAAGGGTTGGGCGGTCCGTCGGACCCGAAGGCCACCGGTACCCCGGCATCCAGCAGTGTTCGCACCGGCTGGCTGAGCTTGAGCACGTCCTCCCCGAGAACCGCGAAATGCAGCGGGTTCTGCACCACCACGATCCCCAGCGCCTTGGTGCGGGGAATGAGGTCCGGGAACAGCCCATCGCCGTGCTCGAACCGCACCCGCTTGTCCGCCCACGCCGCCGGGCCCCCGGAGGACTCCATCGCACGGAGGAGCGCCGCGGCGGCCGGGTATCCCGAGACGTGCACCATCAGGGGTTCATGGTCGCTGCGCGATTCGCGCAGCATCGCGCCAAGCTCGCTGTCCGGGAACGTCGGGGGCAACTCGCGGACGAGCTCGTCGAAGTTCGCGCCGCGCCAGTCCGGGTGAGTCCCCCGCGGCAGCATGGTCGATTCCAGCGCGACGCCATCGGCGAACCACTTGGTGCCATTCACGATGATGAGCGGGGTCGGGTGAGGCGCGACGCCCCGGCCCTCCGCGATGTTCCGGCCCGACGGCGTGGTACCAGGCATGCGGATTACCCGGACGCGGATCGGGGTCGGGATTCCCGCCAGCAGCCGTGACGCGCGTGCGGGGTCGAGGTAGTTCGACATGTCCTGGAGGCTCGTGATCCCGTAGCGGGCCGCCTCGTTCAACTGCCGCCCGAGCTGCCGGGAGGCCTCCGCATCCGGGGTGACGTCGGCCATGGCCCGGTCAGCGTCGATGACCGCGTATTCGCGCAGCACCCCGGTCAGCCGTCCGCGCACGTCGCGCTCGTAGCGACCCCCCAGCGGGTCCCGGATCTGCTCGGTGATCCCCGCCAGGGCGAGAGCCGGGGTGTTGCGGATCTCCGCATGCCCGGTCAGGGTGCTAAGGATCAGGGGATGCCGCGTGCTCAGCGCATCCAGAGCATCCCGGTCGACACTGCGGTCGTTGAAGACCGTGGCGCCGATATCGGCCTCGATCAGCGTGCCCGTGGGCGTTCGCTTGATCTCCCGCAGAAGGGCCGCCCTGAGGGCCGGCCAGCCCGGGTCGAGCGACTGCAGATCGACCTGCACCGCCCCTCGGGGCTCGACACTCAGGTGGTAATGGGCATCATTAAACCCCGGGATTACCCGATGGCCCTTGAGGTCGATTTTCCGGGTCGCAGGCCCGGCCAGGGCCGCCACGGTCTGGTCATCCCCGATCGCAAGGACCCGGCCGTCAGCCACGGCCAGCGCCTGGGCCTCCGGCCGTGCCGGGTCAGCCGTGAAGATTCTCCCGTGCGTCAGGATCAGCTCAGGCGTCGGGGCGGCCGCGGTGACCGGTCCCGCGGGCAGGAGCTGCAGGGCAGCCAGAAGCCCTAAAGACCGTGGAAAAAGCCGCATCTGGACCTCGTACGCCCTCGCTGGGGTCGGGCGGATAGTGACGTCGTGGCCGGGAACCTGCCAGCCCGGGGCGAGGTCTCATGGGTCCCAGAGGACTCGGCTGCCGAGCCGGTTCCCAGAGGCCGTCGGGGAGTTGATTCAGGCGGGTCGCGCGCCTATACTGCGCGCCCTTTTTGGCCCCCGCCCCAGGCGGGAGCCGTCGCTTTGAGCGACATCGGGCGAGGTTGGAGGGCGTCCTCCAAGACCACTCGAGACTGCCGTCAGGGCTTGCCTGTCCTGCGGAAATCTCCTGTTGTCTCAATAACTTAGGTCGATGTCGGTGGCCCTGCGGATGCCAATCGTAGCGTTCGCCAGGTTGGAAGGAAGGACATGACAATCGGACTCGTCGGCCGCAAGGTCGGCATGACCCGCGTCTTCACGGATGCAGGTGAAACGGTGCCTGTCACGGTGATCGAGGTTCTGCCGAACCGCGTCACCCAGGTGAAGGGCAAGGAGAAGGACGGTTACCGCGCGGTGCAGGTCACCTACGGGACGCGCCGCCCCTCGCTCTATTCCAAGGCTGTCTCTGGGCACTACGCCAAGGCGAACTCCGCCCCCGGCAAGGGCCTGGTCGAGTTCCGGCTCGATGACGCGGACAAGACGGAGGTCGCCGCCGGCACCGAGTTCAAGGCCGACCTGTTCAAGGAAGGCCAGAAGGTCGATGTCACCGGCATCACCATCGGCAAGGGCTTCGCCGGCACGATGAAGCGTCACAACTTCGGCGGTCTGCCGGCCACGCACGGCGTGTCGGTGTCGCACCGCTCCCCGGGATCCATCGGCCAGCGCCAGACCCCGGGCCGCGTCTTCAAGGGCCGCCGCATGTCCGGCCACATGGGTGTCGTGCGCCGCACGACCGAGAACCTGAAGGTCGTGGTGGTCGATACCGCCCGCAACCTGCTCCTGGTGCGCGGCGCCGTCGCCGGCTCCGAGGGCGGCCAGGTCATCGTGCGCGCCTCGCTGAAGGCGGCGCGGCTGGCCAGGCGCAAGACCGTGGCCCCGACCAAGATCGGCAACGCCCCGTCCAAGGACCCGGCCAAGGCGGGAAAGAAGTAAGCCATGAAACTGAAGCTGGTGAATGGCTCGGGCGAGCTGCAGGTCAACGATGCAGCCTTCGGCCACAAGTTCAACGAGGCCCTGGTGCACCAGGTGCTGACCGCCTACCGCAACGCCGGCCGCTCGGGCACGAAGGCGCAGAAGTCGCGCGCCGAGGTGCGTGGCGGCGGCCGCAAGCCCCACTCGCAGAAGGGCACCGGCCAGGCGCGCGCAGGCTCGAACCGCTCCCCCATCTGGGTCGGCGGTGGCAAGACCTTCGCCGCCAAGCCGCGTGACTTCGCGCAGAAGGTGAACCGCAAGATGTACCGCGGCGCCATTCGCGCGATGCTTTCCGAGCTCGCCCGCACCGAGCGCCTGCTGGTCACCGATGCCATCAGCCTCGAGGCCCCCAAGACCCGCCTGCTCGCCAACCAGCTGAAGGAATGGCAGCTCGCCTCGGTGCTGATCGTGGTCGAGGCGACCGACGAGAAGCTCTACCTGGCCGCACGCAACCTGCCGCACGTCGAGGTCCTCGAGGTGACGGCCCTGAACCCGCTCGCGCTGGCCGCTTACGACAAGGTCCTCATGACCGTCGGCGCGGTGAAACTGATCGAGGAGCGCTTGCAATGAACCGCGAGCAGCTGATGAGCGTGCTGATCGCTCCGCACGTGACCGAGAAGACCTCGCTCGCGATGCAGAACCACAACCAGTACACCTTCCGCGTCCGCCGCGATGCGACCAAGACCGACGTCAAGAAGGCGGTCGAGCTGATGTTCGACGTCAAGGTCAAGGGCGTGCAAGTGGCGAACGAGCCGGGCAAGACCCGCCGGTTCGGCAAGACGATCGGCCGCACTCAGGACTGGAAGAAGGCCTACGTGAGCCTGCTCCCGGGCCAGACCATCGACTACGAAGCGCGCGCGAAGGCCTGAAGGACATAAGCAGATGGCTCTCATCAAGTACAAGCCGCGAACCCCCGGCACCCGCACGGTCATCAAGGTCGACCGCTCGCACCTGCACAAGGGCGGCCCGCTCGAGGCGCTCACCTCGCACCAAAACAAGACCGGTGCGCGCAACCACTTCGGCCGCATCACCACGCGTCATCGCGGCGGTGGCTCGCGCCAGAAGTACCGCATCATCGACTTCAAGCGCGACAAGGACGGCATCGCCGGTACCGTGGAGCGCCTGGAGTACGACCCGAACCGCACGAGCCACATCGCCCTGGTGAAGTATCCGGACGGCGACTGGCGCTACATCCTCGCCACCAAGGGCATGAAGGCCGGTGACGAGGTGCGCTCCGGTCCCGATGCTCCGATCAAGTCCGGCAACGCGATGTCGCTGCGCCACGTCCCGGTCGGTTCCATCATCCACAACGTGGAGATGAAGCCCGGCCGCGGCGGCCAGCTGGCCCGCTCCGCCGGCTCCTCGGTGAGCTTCACCGCGCGCGAAGGCATCTACGCGTACCTGCGGCTGAAGTCCGGAGAGACGCGCAAGGTGCACGTCGACTGCCGCGCCACGATCGGCGAGGTGGGGAACGATGAGCACAACCTGCGCAGCTACGGCAAGGCCGGTGCCAAGCGCTGGAGGGGCATCCGCCCGACGGTGCGCGGACTGGCCATGAACCCGGTCGACCACCCGCACGGTGGCGGCGAGGGCAAGTCGGGCCAGGGCAACCCGCACCCGGTGAGCCCGTGGGGCCAGAACGCCAAGGGCCTGAAGACGCGTCACAACAAGCGCACGGACAACATGATCGTCCAGCGCCGCAAGAACCGCATCCGCTAAGGGGCGCAAAGCAACATGCCACGTTCACTGAAAAAGGGCCCGTTCGTCGACCTGCACCTCGCCAAGAAGGTGCAGGTGGCTTCCGCCAAGAACGACCGCAAGCCCATCAAGACCTGGTCGCGCCGCTCGATGGTCGTGCCGGAGATGGTCGGGCTCACGATCGCCGTGCATAACGGCAAGCAGCACATCCCGGTGCTCGTCACCGAGAACATGGTCGGTCACAAGCTCGGCGAGTTCGCCCCGACGCGTACCTTCAAGACGCACTCCGGCGACCGCAAGGTGGAGGCGGCCTCCTAAGGCCGGCAAGCGATGCAGATCACCTCAACCCTGCGCTACGCGCGCATCTCCCCGCAGAAGTGCCGCCTGGTGGCGGACGTCGTGCGCGGCAAGCCGGTCGGCAACGCGATCGCCACGCTGAAGTACATGCCCAAGAAGGGCGCCGAGCTGGTGCGCAAGGTGCTCGAGTCAGCGGTCGCCAACGCCGAGCACAACCACGGCGCCGACATCGACGAGCTCAAGGTATCGCTCATCCACGTGGACGCCGCCCCGGTGCTCAAGCGCTTCGCCGCGCGCGCCAAGGGCCGCGGTGCGCGCATCGTCAAGCGCAACAGCCATATCACCGTCGGTGTGTCCGACGGCAAGAAGGACTAACGCATGGGTCAGAAGGTCAATCCGCTGGGCATACGGCTGGGGATCACGCGTGAGTGGACCAGCCGCTGGTATGCCGGCAAGAAGCAGTTCCCCGAGCACGTCCACACCGACGTGCGCGTGCGAGAGTTCCTGCAGGAGCGCCTGAAGGAGGCCTCCGTCAGCCGCGTGCAGATCGAGCGCGCCGCGAAGAAGGTCAACATCACGATCCACACCGCGCGTCCCGGCATCGTCATCGGCAAGAAGGGCGAGGACATCGAGAAGCTGCGCCAGGAAACGGCCGCGCTCTTAGCGATGCCCGTGATCGACGTGCGCCTGAACATCGCCGAGATCAGGAAGCCCGAGCTCGATGCCAAGCTGGTCGCCGACTCCATCGCGCAGCAGATCGAGAAGCGCGTGATGTTCCGCCGCGCCATGAAGCGCGCGGTGATGAGCACCATGCGTTCCGGCGCCCTGGGCGTGAAGGTGCGCGTCTCCGGTCGCCTGAATGGCTCCGAGATCGCCCGCACCGAGTGGTACCGCGAGGGCCGCATCCCGCTGCACACTTTCCGCGCCGACATCGACTACGGCCTGTCCGAGGCCAACACCACCTACGGCGTCATCGGCGTCAAGGTGTGGATCTTCAAGGGCGAGGTGTTCGACAAGCCGGAAGTCGCCGTCGAGAGCGCCCCGCAGGACGCTGCCGCTGCCGCGCCCGCCGCCGGCACGACGCCGCCGCCGGCCGCCCCCGAGGCTGCGGCCCCGGCGCAGGCCTAAAGGTCAAGGATCATGCTCCAGCCCAAACGCACCAAGTACAGGAAGGCCTTCAAGGGCCGCAACTCCGGGCTTGCCCAGCGCGGCAGCAACGTGAGCTTCGGCGAGTTCGGCCTCAAGGCCACGAGCCGCGCGCGCATGACCGCCCGCGAGATCGAGGCCGCGCGCCGCGCCATGGCGCGCTACGTGAAGCGCGGCGGCCAGATCTGGATCCGGGTGTTCCCGGACGTCCCGATCTCCAAGAAGCCGCTCGAGGTCCGTATGGGCTCGGGCAAGGGTAACGTCGAGTACTACGTCGCGCGCGTGCAGCCCGGCAAGGTGCTCTTCGAGATGGAAGGCGTCGACGAGCCGACCGCGCGCGAGGCGTTCCGCCTGGCGGGCTCGAAGCTGTCGGTGTCCACCTCGTTCGTGAAACGGCAGGTGCGCTGATGAAGATCGGGCAGCTCAAGCAGTACCGCGAGAAGCTCGCCAAGTCCTCCGAGGCCGAACTGGCCGACGAGCTGGTGAAGCTGCGCAAGGAACAGTTCTCGCTGCGCATGCAGCGGGCCACGGGGCAGAACCCCAAGCCGGACCAGTTCGGCACCGCGCGCCGCAACATCGCGCGCGTGAAGACCCTGCTGCGCAAGCAGCGCACGGCCACGGCCGGAGGCAAGTAAGACATGAGCGCAGAAGCCGCCAAGACGGATGCGAAGACCGAAGAGAAGGGTGCGCGCACCCTGACCGGCCGCGTGGTCAGCACCAAGATGCAGAAGACCATCGCGGTGGAGATCGAGCGCCTGATCAAGCACCCGACCTACGGCAAGTACATCCGCCGTACCACCAAGCTGCTTGCGCACGACGATGCGGGGGCGGCCAAGGACGGCGACCTCGTGACGATCGCGCCGTGCCGGCCGCTGTCGCGGCGCAAGTCCTGGAAGCTGCTCGCCGTGGTCTCGAAGGCCGCGGCCCGCTGAGCGTAGAGCGCACGAAGCAGGTACAGAACCATGATCCAGTTGCAAACGATGCTCAATGCCGCCGACAACAGCGGCGCACGCACCCTGATGTGCATCAAGGTGCTGGGCGGCACGCGCCGGCGCTACGCGACCGTCGGCGACGTCATCAAGGTGAGCGTCAAGGACGCCATCCCGCGCGGCAAGGTGAAGAAGGGCGAGGTGTACGACGCGGTGGTGGTGCGCACCAAGAAGGGCGTGCGCCGCCCGGACGGTTCGCTCATCCGCTTCGACGGCAACGCCGCCGTGCTCCTGACCAACAAGCTCGAGCCGATCGGCACGCGCATTTTCGGGCCCGTGACGCGTGAGCTGCGCAACCAGCAGTTCATGAAGATCATCTCCCTCGCACCCGAGGTGCTGTGATGAAGAAGATTCGCAAGGGCGACCAGGTGATCGTGCTCTCCGGGCGCGACAAGGGCCGCCGTGGCGCAGTGATCCAGGTGCTTCCCACCGGCCACGTGCTGGTGGAGAGCGTGAACATGGCGAAGAAGCACAGCCGCGGCAACCCGCAGGCTGGCAAGCCGGGCGGCATCATCGAGAAGGAAGTGCCGCTGCCGATCTCCAAGGTCGCGATCTTCAACCCGGCCGCCAAGAAGGGCGACCGCGTCGGGATCAAGACCCTCAAGGACGGCAAGCGCGTGCGCTTCTTCAAGTCGAACGGAGAAATGCTCGACGCCTGAGGCGTCAAGTGAGTGGGATATGGCAAGACTCCAGCAGGTATACCGCGACACGATCGTTCCGAAGCTGCGTTCGGACCTCAAGATCGAGAACGTCATGCAGGTGCCGCGCATCAGCAAGATCACGGTCAACATGGGCGTGGGCGAGGCGGTCGCGGACAAGAAGGTGATGGACGCGGCGGTGGCCGACCTCACCAAGATCACCGGCCAGAAGCCGCTGGTCACGAAGTCCCGCAAGGCGATCGCGTCCTTCAAGATCCGCCAGGGGCTGCCGATCGGCGCCAAGGTGACGCTGCGCGGGGCTCGCATGTACGAGTTCCTCGACCGGCTGATCTCGATCGCGATGCCGCGCATCCGCGACTTCCGCGGCGTCTCGCCGCGCGCCTTCGATGGCCAGGGCAACTACTCCCTGGGCGTGAAGGAACAGATCATCTTCCCGGAGATCCAGTACGACCAGGTCGACCAGATCCGGGGTATGGACATCACCATTACTACGACGGCGAAAGATGACCGTCACGGCCGAGCGTTGCTCGAGGCATTCAACTTCCCGTTCCGGAAGTAACAGGACTAACTAGGTCTATGGCTAAGACGAGCATGGTCGAGCGCGAGAAGCGTCGCGCCGGGATCGTGAAAAAGTACGCCGCCAAGCGCGCGAAGCTCAAGGAGCTGATCCGCAGCCCCAAGACTTCGCCCGAGGAGCGCCAGGCCGCGCAGGAGCAGCTGCAGAAGCAACCCCGTGACGCCAGCGCCTCGCGCAAGCGCAACCGCTGTGCGATTACGGGACGCCCGCGTGGCGTGTACCGCAAGTTCGGGCTCGCGCGCGTGAAGATCCGCGAGGTCGCCAACCGTGGCGAGATCCCGGGCCTTACGAAGGCGAGCTGGTGAGGGGCGCCGCATGAGCATGACTGATCCCATTGCAGACCTCCTTACCCGCATCCGCAACGGGCAGACCGCGGGCAAGCCCGAGGTGCACCTGGCCTCCTCGCGGCTGAAGACCGCGATCGTCAAGGTGCTGAAGGACGAGGGCTACATCTCCGACTTCCGCCTGGATGCCGAGGACGGCAAGCCGCGCCTCACCATCGGTCTGAAGTACTACGAGGGCCGCCCGGTCATCGACCGCCTCGAGCGCGTCAGCCGCCCGGGCTTACGCATCTACCGCGGCAAGGACGAGCTGCCCAAGGTCCTGGGCGGCATGGGCACCGTGATCGTCTCCACGCCCAAGGGCGTGATGACGGACAAGCAGGCACGCGCGAGCGGGCAGGGCGGCGAAGTGCTCTGCATCGTCGCCTAAGGCCGCAAGCGCAAGAGACACCGACATGTCCAGAATTGCCAAAGCACCGGTCGATCTGCCTTCGGGCGTCACCGCCACCATCGCCGCGAGCCAGATCACGATCAAGGGCGCGAAGGGCTCACTCAGCCTGCCCCTGGTCACCGGCGTGACCGTGACCGAGAAGGACAAGAAGCTCGAGGTCAAGTTCACCGACCCGGGCCAGGCCCGGACCCAGGCCGGCGCCACGCGCGCGCACCTCGCCAACATGGTGCAGGGCGTCACCAAGGGCTACGAGAAGAAGCTCGAGCTGGTCGGCGTGGGCTTCCGCGCCGCCGTGCAGGGCAAGAGCCTCAACCTGACGCTGGGCTTCTCGCACCCGGTCAACGTGCCGATCCCGGAAGGCATCAGCATCGAGACCCCGAGCCAGACCGAAATCGTGATCAAGGGCATCGACGTGCAGAAGGTCGGCCAGATCGCCGCCGAGATCCGCGACATCCGCCCGCCGGAGCCCTACAAGGGCAAGGGCGTGCGCTATGCCAATGAGCAGATTTCCCTGAAAGAGGGGAAGAAGAAATGATCATCACGAAGAAGCAGCGGCGCCTGCGCCGCGCCGTGAAGAGCCGCGCCCACATCCGCGAGCTGGGGGTCGCGCGCCTCACCGTGCACCGCACGGCGAGCCACATCTACGCGCAGGTGACCGACGCCGAGGGCGGCAAGGTCATCGCGGCGGCCTCCACCACCCAGGAAGCGGTCCGTGCCGGGCTCAAGGGCACCGGCAACGTGGCGGCGGCCAAGGCGGTCGGCAAGGCGATCGCCGAGCGCACCAAGGCGGCCGGCGTCAGCAAGGTGGCGTTCGACCGGTCCGGATTCCAGTTCCACGGGCGCGTGAAGGCGCTCGCGGATGCGGCCCGCGAAGCGGGTCTTGAGTTCTAGGCAAAGGCACATATATGGCAAGACCTGAGAAGGGCCAGCCGGCCGACGAGTTCGTCGAGAAGCTCGTGGCCGTCAACCGTACCGCCAAGGTGGTCAAGGGCGGCCGGCAGTTCGGCTTCACCGCGCTCACCGTGGTCGGGGACACCTCCGGCCGCGTCGGCTACGGGTTCGGCAAGGCACGCGAGGTGCCGGTGGCGATCTCTAAGGCCATGACGGCGGCCCGCAAGAACCTGATCAACGTGGCGCTGCGCAACGACTCGCTGCACTACGCGGTGACCGGCAACCATGGCGCCACGCGCGTCTACATGCAGCCGGCCTCCGACGGTACCGGAGTCATCGCCGGCGGCGGCATGCGCGCGGTGCTCGAGTGCGCCGGGGTGCGCAACGTGCTCGCCAAGAGCTACGGCTCGCGCAACCCAATCAACGTGGTGCGCGCGACCATCGATGCGCTCTCCAAGATCCGCTCGCCGGAGGAGATCGCCGCCAAGCGTGGCAAGACGCTGGACGAGATCACGGGTTGAACGCCATGGCCGGTAAAGACATCCAAGTAACGCTGGTGAAGAGCCTCGCGGGGCAGCTGAAGAACATCCAGGCCTCCGCGCGGGGGCTGGGTCTTAAGCGTATCCACCAGACGGTGACCGTGAAGGACACGCGCGAGAACCGCGGCATGATCAATGCGGCCGTGCACCTGCTGCGCATCGAAGAGAAGGGCGCCTGAGAGCTATGCGACTGAACACACTCAAACCCTCCCCCGGGGCACGCCGGCCGCGACTGCGCGTCGGCCGCGGGGCCTCCGCCGGCCAGGGCAAGACCTGCGGCCGCGGCACCAAGGGCCAGCGCGCGCGCAAGGGCGGCTACCACAAGGTCGGCTTCGAGGGCGGTCAGATGCCCATCCAGCGCCGCATGCCTAAGGTCGGGTTCCGCTCGGCCATCAAGCACTCGCGCGCCGAAGTGCGCCTGTCCGAGCTCGGCAAGGTCGAGGGCGCGGTCGTCGACCTCGCCGCCCTCATCAAGGCCCAGGTCGTGCCGGTCGGTACCGAGCAGGCCAAGGTGGTGCTGTCGGGCGAGATCAAGAAGGCCGTGACGCTCAAGGGCGTCAAGGTCACCAAGGGTGCACGGGCGGCCATCGAGGCGGCCGGCGGCAAGATCGAGGAATAATGGCCACGACGGTCAGCAACACGACGTCCTTCAGCGAGGTGGCGCGCTCGAGCGAGCTGCGCGGCCGCCTGCTGTTCCTCTTGGGCGCGCTGATCGTCTACCGCATCGGGACCTTCATCCCGGTGCCGGGCATCAACCCGGCGGAAGTCGCGCGCTTCTTCGGGGACCGCTCGAACACCATCTTCGGCATCCTCAACATGTTCGCCGGCGGTGCGCTGTCGCGCCTGTCGATCTTCGCCATGGGCGTCATGCCCTACATCTCCGCCTCGATCATCATCCAGATGATGTCGATGGTGGTGCCGACGCTCATGGAGCTGCGCAAGGAAGGCGAGTCCGGGCGGCGCAAGATCACCCAGTACACCCGCTACGGCACGGTGGCGCTTGCGCTGGTGCAGTCCTTCGCCGCCGCCGGCGCGCTGGACAAGGGCGGGCTCACGCTCGTGCACGGCTGGCCGTTCCTCCTGACCGCGACCATCACCATGACCACGGGGACCATGTTCCTCATGTGGCTGGGCGAGCAGATCACCGAGCGCGGCATCGGCAACGGCATCTCGATGATCATCCTCTCCGGCATCGTCGCGGGCCTGCCGGGCGCGGTCGGCAACACGGTGGAGTCGGTGTCCAACGGCGAGATGCAGGGCCCGGTGGCCCTGGTGGTGCTGCTGCTCGTCATCGCCACCACCTACTTCGTGGTGTACGTCGAGCGTGCCCAGCGCCGCATCCCGGTCGACTACGCCAAGCGCCAGGTGGGCCGCCGCATGTACGCGGGCCAGACCAGCCACCTGCCGTTCAAGCTCAACATGTCGGGCGTGATCCCGCCGATCTTCGCCTCCTCGCTGCTGTTGTTCCCGGCGACGCTGGCGAGCTTTGCGGGCACCGGCTCGAGCAGCCGCTTCGCCACCTTCATGCAGAACGTGGCCGCGGCCTTAGGGTACGGCCAGCCGTTGCACCTGGTGATCTACGCCGGCCTCATCGTCTTCTTCTGCTTCTTCTACACCGCGCTGGTGTTCAACGCCCGCGACACGGCCGAGAACCTGAAGAAGTCCGGCGCCTTCGTGCGCGGCATCCGCCCGGGGCAGCAGACGGCCGAATACATCGACGCGGTGCTGACGCGTCTGACCCTCTGGGGCGCGCTCTACGTGACCGCGGTGTGCCTGCTGCCGGAGATCCTGGTTTCGTGGAAGGGAGTGCCGTTCCATTTCGGCGGCACCTCGCTCCTTATCGTCGTCGTGGTGGTGATGGACTTCATATCGCAGCTGAACGCTCACATGATGTCGAGTCAGTACCCGGGACTTCTCAAGAAGGCGAACCTGCTCGGCTCCGGCCGTCCCGGTTCAGGTGGTCAATCATGAAAGTTCGTCCGTCGGTCAAGAAGATCTGCAAGAACTGCAAGATCGTGCGCCGCCGCCGCGTGGTCTACGTCATCTGCTCGGACCCGCGTCACAAGCAGCGCCAGGGTTGAGGTAACAAAGTCATGGCACGTATTGCCGGCATCAACATCCCGATGAACAAGCACGTGTGGATCGGGCTCACGCAGATCTACGGCGTGGGCCGCACGCGTGCACGCGCGGCCTGCGAGGCGGCGGGCGTCGCCCCCACGACCAAGGTGAAGGACCTCACCGAGGCCGAGGTGAACGCGATCCGTTCGCAGATCGCCAAGTTCGCGGTCGAGGGCGACCTCAGGCGCGAGGTGTCCATGAACATCAAGCGCCTCATGGACCTCGGCACCTGGCGCGGTCTGCGTCACCGCCGCGGGCTCCCGGTGCGCGGCCAGCGCACGCGCACCAACGCGCGCACCCGCAAGGGGCCGCGCAAGCAGGCGGTGAAGCTGAACGCACCTCCTGGAAAGGCATAAGGCTTAGAAAGACATGGCTGAAGAGAAAGCAAAGCAGGGCGCTGCCAGCGCCGCCGCCCCGGCCGCAGCCGGTGGCGCGAAGAAGCCGAAGAAGGCGCGCAAGAACGTGCTCGATGCGATCGCGCACGTGCACGCCTCCTTCAACAACACGATCATCACGATCACCGACCGCCAGGGGAATACGCTCTCCTGGGCAACTTCGGGCGGCTGCGGCTTCCGCGGCTCGCGCAAGTCGACGCCGTTCGCCGCCCAGGTGGCGGCCGAGAAGGCCGGGAACGCCGCGCAGGAGCACGGCGTGAAGAACGTGGAAGTGCGCGTGGGCGGTCCGGGACCGGGACGCGAGTCCGCGGTGCGGGCGCTGAACAACTGTGGACTGAAGATCACCAGCATCTCCGACGTGACGCCGATCCCGCATAACGGGTGCCGTCCGCCGAAGAAGCGTCGCGTTTAAAGGCTCAAGAGGACTCTATGGCGCGTTACGTCGGCCCCAAGTGCAAGCTCGCCCGTCGCGAGGGCACGGACCTTTTCCTCAAGTCGGGTGTCAAGCCGCTCGAGAACAAGTGCAAGTTCACCGTGCCCCCGGGGGGCATCAAGGGTGAGCGCCGCCAGCGCCTGTCGGACTACGGTCTGCAGCTGCGCGAGAAGCAGAAGCTGCGCCGCATGTACGGCGTGCTCGAGCGCCAGTTCGGCAACTACTACACCGAGGCCGCGCGCCGCACCGGTGCCACGGGTGAGAACCTGCTGCGCCTGCTCGAGTGCCGCCTCGACAACGTGGTGTACCGCATGGGCTTCGCCGCAACGCGCGCCGAGGCGCGCCAGCTGGTGAGCCACAAGTCGATCAGCGTCAACGAAAAGCCGGTGACCATCGCCTCCTACCAGGTGAAGGCCGGGGACGTGGTGCAGGTGCGCGAGAAGGCGCGCAAGCAGCTGCGCATCCAGAGCGCCATGGGCGTCGCCGCCCAGGTGGGCCTGCCGGACTGGGTGGACGTGAACGCCGGGGAGTTCCGCGGCACGTTCAAGTCCGCCCCGGGACGTGACGACGTGCTCCCGGACATCAACGAGAACCTGGTCGTCGAGCTCTATTCGAAGTAATCGTATCCGCTTGATTTGGGGGGATTTGCCCCCATTTCGACGGGTCCTACCGTGTTTTTCTTAAGCCGGGCCCGATCCGGCAAGGTGAGACTGCAATGCAGGGTTCTGTAAGCGAGTTCCTGAGACCCCGTGTAGTGAAGGTGCAGCCGGTCGCCCCGCGCCAGGCGCGCGTCGTGATCGAGCCGTTCGAGCGCGGCTTCGGCCATACGCTCGGCAACGCGCTGCGCCGCGTACTGCTGTCGTCCATGCCGGGAGCGGCCATTACCGAGGTCGAGATCGACGGCGTGCTGCACGAGTACACCTCCATCGAGGGTGTGCAGGAGGACGTGGTCGACATCCTGCTGAACCTCAAGTCCGTTGCCCTGAAGATGCACTCGCGCGATTCGGCCGAGCTGCGCCTGCACAAGAAGGGCCCCGGACCGGTGACCGCCGGCGACATCCAGACCGACCACGACATCGAGGTCGTGAACCCGGACCTGGTGATCGCCAACCTCACCAAGGCCGGCGAGCTGTCCATGACGCTGCGGGTTGAGCGCGGCCGCGGCTACCGCCCGGCGGCTTCGCGCGTGGCCTTCGAGGAGCAGACGCGCCCGATCGGCCGCCTGCAGCTGGACGCCTCGTTCTCGCCCGTGCGGCGCGTGACCTACTCGGTCGATGCGGCGCGCGTCGAGCAGCGCACCGACCTCGACAAGCTGGTCATCGACATCGAGACCAACGGCACGATCGACGCGGAGGAAGCCATCCGCCGCGCCGGCAGCATCCTCAAGGACCAGCTGTCGGTGTTCGTGGACCTGCAGGGCGAGGAGGAGAGCACCGCCAAGGTCTCCGAGATGCAGTTCGACCCGATCCTGCTGCGTCCCGTGGACGAGCTCGAGCTCACCGTGCGCAGTGCCAACTGCCTCAAGGCCGAGAACATCCACTACATCGGCGACCTGGTGCAGCGCACCGAGGTCGAGCTGCTGCGCACCCCGAACCTCGGCAAGAAGTCGCTCACCGAGATCAAGGAAGTGCTGCAGAGCCACGGCCTGATGCTGGGCATGCGCCTGGACGGCTGGCCGCCGGCGGGTCTCAAGCACGACGACGAGCGCGAAATCATCTGATCGGAATGCGCGGGCCGTCCGCCTGGATCAGGCGGATGGCCCGCGGAACTTCCCGCGCGCGGGAAGTGTGTTAGGAAGCGAAGGGTCTAGCCATGCGTCACCAACTCTCCGGCCGCCAGCTGTCGCGTAACAGCTCGCACCGGCACGCGCTCATGCGCAACATGTCCGTCTCGCTGCTCAAGCACGAGACCATCCGCACGACCCTGCCGAAGGCCAAGGAGCTGCGGCGCGTGGTCGAGCCCTTCATCACCCTCGCCAAGACCGACAGCGAGGCCAACCGCCGCGTGGCCTTCTCGCGCCTGCGCGATGCGGAGGTGGTGGAGAAGCTGTTCGCGGACCTGGGGCCCCGCTTCAAGGCGCGCCCGGGTGGCTATACCCGCATCCTGCGCATGCTGCCGCGCCCGGGCGACAACGCCCCGATGGCGCTGATGCAGCTGGTCGACGGGCCTGCCGCCGTGGCCGCCGAGGAGCCCACCGACGGCAAGAAGAAGGCGGCCAAGAAGGCCAAGGCACCGGCCAAGTCCAAGGCAAAGCCCGAGGCCGAGGCCGCCGCGGAGGCTGCGCCCAAGAAGCGCACCCGCAAGAAGGCCGCGACCGCCTGATCGACTTGCAGTTGGTTACAAGCTGACCTGCGAAAGGCCGCCCCGGGGGCGGCCTTCTCGTTTGCACCGCCGCACGGGATTTCGCTAGTCTCGGTCTCGAATGTGCCGTGAGTCGCGCCGGCGCAGACAAAAAATCCTAATAAAGGGGAGGACACCCGCTATGAGTTTCGCATCGGAGTTCAAGGAATTTGCCATGAAGGGCAACGTCATCGACCTCGCGGTCGGTGTCGTGATCGGCGCCGCCTTCGGCAAGATCGTCAGTTCCCTGGTCGGGGACATCATCATGCCGCTGCTGTCACCGCTGCTCGGCAAGGTGAATTTCACGGACCTCGCCTTCCAGATCGCCACCGACGCCGCCGGCAAGCCGGTGCTGGTGAAGTACGGCAGCTTCATCCAGACCTGCATCGAGTTCGTGATCGTGGCGCTGGCGATCTTCATCGCCATCAAGGGCATCAACAAGCTCAAGCGCCCCCCGCCGCCCTCGGCTGCAGCACCGCCGCCGCCGCTAACGAAGACCGAGGAATTACTGGCGGATATCAAGAATATCCTGGCCCGGAAGGCCTGATTTGTCTCTCAGGTGAATCAATCGGGGGCCCTCTGGGCCCCCGATTGCTTTGGGGGGTTAGCCCTGAGCGAGGGAGCGGAAGGCGTCCCGGGTGAGGTTCTCCACCCCCTTCGCCTGCACCGCCAGGTCATCCTCGATGCGGATCCCGCCGAAACGCGAGAGCTGCGAGACCCGGCTCCAGTTGATGAGCCCGGCGCGGGAATCGGCGCGCGCCGCCTTCAGCAGCTGGTCGATGAAGTAGATTCCCGGTTCCATGGTGACCACGAAGCCCGGCTCCAGGACCCGGGTGAGGCGCAGGTAGGGGTGGCCCTCGGGCCTGCCGATCTCCCCGCCCTCCGCATCGGCCATGAAGCCCCCGACGTCGTGTACCTCGAGCCCCAGGAGATGCCCGATGCCGTGCGGCAGGAAGACGGAGGTCACGTGCGCTTCCACCGCCTCGGCCGGCGAGCAGAGGATCAGGTCGGCGTCCCGCAAGACCTCGGCGGTCAGGGCGTGGGCCTTGAGGTGAATGTCGCGCCAGTCCACCCCCGCCCGCACCTGGTCACACAGCGCGCGCTGCATCCCGTCCATGCGGGCGATGAGCGCCGCGAAGTCGGCATCGTCGGCGGCGTAGGTGCGGGTGATGTCGCTCGCGTAGCCGGCGAACTCCGCCCCCGCGTCGATGAGCAGCGAGTAGCGCTCGGCCGGGGGGGCCTTCTGCAGCACCTGATAGTGCAGTACCGCGCCCATGGCGTTGAGGGCGATGATCGGGTTGTACGGCAGTTCCTGCTCGCGCTGCCCGCAGCCACGCAGGAAGGCGAGCTCGATCTCGAACTCCGTCGCGCCGGCCCGGAAGGCCTCAGCGGCGGCCACGTGCCCGGCGGCCCCCAGGCGGCTCGCCTCCCGCAGGCAGCTAAGTTCGTAGGGGGTCTTCGCGGCGCGGGCATAATCCAGACGGCGGATCAGGGCGCGGGGATTGGCCGCGGCCACCCCGAAGGCGGCAAGGCCGGGGAATTCATCGCCGATGTAGGCACAGCCGCTCAGGTCCTTCGGCAGCGCCGCGCGCGCAGCCTCAAGGTCGGGGACGCTGACGATCTCGAAGTGGCGCACCCAGTACCCTTCCGGGGTCGCGGCGCTTTTGTACCAGTAGTCGTCGGGCTGGTTCAGGACCAGCCGCGGGCGTGACCCGGGCGCGAAGTACACGAAGCTGTCCGGGGCCTCGGCCTGCGGCACCCATACCTTGAACGGTGCGTGCACCTCGAAGGCGTAGGTGCGGTCGTCTTCGAACACGGGCAGCAGGGAGCCGGAGTGCACCAGGAGCGCCTTGAACCCGCTCTTCTCCAGCGCGTGGGCCGTGCGCGCGCACAGCGCCTCGAGGTGGGGTCCGAAGGTGCGCGCGAGCTCGGTGGCGAGCGATGCCGACATGGGATTCCAACCTCCGTTCGAAACGTTGCCAACTGTCGTCCCGGCCCGACACCGCCGTCGACCCGGGAGTTTCCAATCGTACCGGGACTTATATAGAATTTGCGTCCCGCTGCTGCGTTTACGGGGCACGGAACGGCCGTGAAAGGCCGTCGTCAAATCCATACAACTCTGCTTCCCTCGGGGTACCGATCGATGAACACCAAACTTGCTCTTAGCGCTGTTGTTGCCGCGCTGATGCTGACGGCCTGCGCGAAGCAGGAATCCGCAGGCACCGATGCTGCAACTCCTCCTGCTGCTCCGGCGGCTGCCGCCTCTGATGCCGCCGCGGCCGCTGGCCAGGCTGCCTCTTCGGCTGCTGACGCCGCGGGCTCTGCCGCCCAGTCGGCGGGCCAGGCTGCGGGCTCGGCTGCCGATGCCGCGGGCTCTGCCGCCCAGGCCGCCGGTCAGGCCGCGTCCGATGCCGCCAAGGCTGCGTCCGACAGCTCGACGCCGCCGAAGCAGTAAGCTTCGCGCTTACGGCTGATCACACGGCCCGGACGGTTCGCACACGCGAGCTGTCCGGGCCGTTTGTTTTTGGGTCGGTGGATTTCACGCGTCTCGGCAAGGGATTGATGACACGCCCATGAACGTCGCCCAAGTCAGCGTGCGCGATGCGCGCGCATCCCCGGCGGACCGGCTGTGGATCCACAGCGTGTACCGCGACTACCTCGATGACCTGAACCCGGGCACCGGGATCTTCCCGCGGCTGCCGGAGATCGGGCACCGCGAGGACGACCAGATCGCCCACTGGTTCGGGGATGCCAACACCTACCCACTGGTCATCGTGCGCGGGGAGGAGCCGGTTGGCTTCGCACGCGTGGTGCGCCTGCCGCCGGCGCGCAGCGCGCCGCGCATCGACTACCGCCTGGCGGAGTTCTTCGTCACCCGGCCGCGCCGGCGCTTAGGCATCGGCCAGACCGCGGTGCAGCTGATCCTGTCGCGCTTCGCCGGACAGTGGGAAATCACCGAGTACGTGCGCAACGCCTCGGCCGTGAACTTCTGGCGGCGCGTGGTCGGCAGCTACACCCAGGGCAAGTACACCGAGCGCATCATCAACGGCGAAGTGCACCAGGTGTTCGTTTCGCAGGTGGCGCGCCCGTAGCGGGCGCGCAGCCGCCGCACCCCGCCGCGGCCTTCTGCGCGGCACGGGCACGCCATGCCTCGAAGCCCGCGTGGCCGCGCAACAGCGGCAGGCGCGCCATCGCCATCAGGAGCCTCAGGCGCGCTGCGGCCGGCATCAGGCGCCAGGCGCTGTAGAGCAGCGCCACGCCCACCGCCAGCACCACGAGCAGCAGCTGCAGGGATGCACTCACGCGATGTGCCCGCCGCCGAGCGCGAGGGCGACGCGGTAGGTGATGAAGGCGCCCACGTAAGCGAGCGCGAAGAGGTAGCCCGCCATGTAGAGCGGGTAGCGCCAGGAGTTGGTCTCACGGCGCACCACCGCCAGCGTCGAGAGGCACTGCGGCGCGAACACGTACCAGGCGAGCAGCGAGAGCCCGGTGGCGAGCGACCAGCTGTGGGCGATCACCGGCGACAGTGCGCCGGCGACCTCCTCGGAGCCGGCGCCGGTCATGGCGTACACCGTGCCGAGCGCACTCACGGCCACCTCGCGCGCCGCCAGGCCGGGCACCAGCGCGATCGAGATCTGCCAGTTGAAGCCGATCGGCGCGAACAGGTACTCGAGCCCGCGGCCGAGGTAGCCGGCGATGGAGTACTGGATCGCGGGGCCCGTCGCACCCGCGGGCGGTGCCGGGAAGCTCGCCAGGAACCACAGCACCACCATGAGCGCGAGGATGATGGTGCCGACGCGCCCGAGGAATATCTTGCAGCGCTCCCACAGCCCGAGCAGCAGCGAGGGCAGGCTCGGCAGGCGGTACTCGGGGAGTTCCAGCAAGAGCGGCCGGTACTCGTTGCGGCCCGAGCCCAGGCGCTTGAGTACGAAGGCGACCGCGAGCGCGCTGCCGACGCCGGCGAGGTAGAGCGCGAACAGCACCAGCCCGCGCAGGTTGAGCACGCCCACGCTGCGCGCCGGGATGAAGGCGCCGATCAGGAGCGCATAGACCGGCAGGCGCGCCGAGCAGGTCATGAGCGGGGCGATCATGATCGTGGCGATGCGGTCGGCGCGCGTCGGGATGGTGCGCGTCGCCATGATCCCGGGGATGGCGCACGCGAAGCTCGACAGCAGCGGGATGAACGCGCGCCCGGAGAGCCCGACGCGCCCCATCAGGCGGTCGAGCATGAACGCCGCGCGCGGCAGGTAGCCGGAGTCCTCGAGCGCCAGGATGAAGGCGAACAGGATCAGGATCTGCGGCAGGAACACGAGCACGCTGCCGGTGCCGGCCACGACGCCATCGAGCACCAGGCCGCGCAGCGGGCCGTCGGGCAGGACGCCTGAGAGCAGGCCGCTCAGGCGTGCGACGCCCTCGTTGATGAGGTTCTGCGGCGCCTTGGCCCAGGAGAACACCGCCTGGAACATGAGGAACAGCACGACCCCGAGCAGGAGGGGACCCGCGACCGGGTTCAGGACGATCTGGTCCAGGCGCGCGAGCGCCTTCACGCGCGCCGGCACGCGGTAGCCGGCCGCATCCAGCACGGCGCGCACCTCGCGCTGCGTGGTCTCGATGTCCCGGGCGGTCGCCGGGGGCAGGGGCGCAAGCTTCGCCCGCGCCCGCGCGAGCGTCGCGGGCCCGAAGTCGTAGCCGTCGATCGCCTCCGTGAGCGCGCGCTCGCCGCCGGCGCGGATCGCGACCGTCGGGATCACGGGGAGGCCGAGCGCCCGCTCCAGGGCTGGCACGTCGAGGTGGTAGCCGCGCGACTGCGCAAGGTCGCTCATGTTGAGCGCGACGATCATCGGCTTGCCCAGGCGCTTGAGCTCGAGCACGAGTCGCAGGTTGAGCCTAAGGTTCGTGGCATCGACCACGCACACCAGCAGATCGGGGGAGGGCTCGCTCGCATGGCGCCCGAGCACGACGTCGCGGGCGATCGCCTCATCGAGCGTGGCGGGCTCGAGGCTGTACGCCCCGGGCAGGTCCACGACGCGGTAGCTGCGCCCGGTGCGCGGGCCCACGAGCCGGCCTTCCTTGCGCTCGACCGTGACGCCGGGGTAGTTGGCGACCTTCTGGCGGCTGCCGGTGAGGCGATTGAAGAGTGCGGTCTTGCCGCAGTTCGGGACGCCGATGAGTGAGAGACTCAGCTGCGGCGCGGCCACGGCCGCGGCCGCCGGGGCGTTCATGGCGTGCGGGCGCGGGAGAGCTCGATCCAGATGCTCTGCGCCTCGCGGCGCCGGAGCGCGAGCGTCGTGTGACCGACGCGCACCACGAACGGGTCGCGGCCCGGGCGCGCCTCGGCGAGGATCTCGACCGTCTCGCCATTGACGAAGCCGAACTCGAGCAGGCGCCGCTCGAGCGCACTCAGGGCATCAGCGGAGGTGCCCACGCTCACGACGCGGCCGTGAGTGCCCGGCGGCAGCGCCGCGAGGCTCACGAAACCCGGCTCTAGAGAGAGGCCGGCAGGGGAGGCAACCGCATCCATGATGGCCAGTATGGATGAGAACGGTTCGCATTTGCAATCGTATTACTACGGATATGTGACGCGGGCGGACCTGTGGCAGGCGGCCGCCCGTCAGAGGTGCGGTGTGGCCGATACGTTGGGAAAATTAAGCTTCTCAATCAGTGACTTGAGCCCGGGATCATCCTTGATGCGGGCAAACAGAGGGTCGGCCTTAATGCCCTGCATCCCGGGGTCGCGGGTCCTTTGTGCCCGCTGCAGCGCTTCCAGGGCATGGGGGGCGTCGCCCCAAGCAGCGTAGATTTCCGCCTGCTGGTAGCTCGCTGCATCGCCGTAGCGCTGGATCAGCTGGTGCAGGGCGGCCTCCGCATCCGCGTGCCGGCCGAGCCGGTCGTAGACGACCGCAAGGCAGGTGAGGCTCACCCATTGCATCTTCTCGGAGGCGCAGGCCTCGCGGGCGGCCTCGTAGTTGCCGAGCTCGATGTTGGCAAAGCCAATCCAGCCGAGCGAGCGGGTGAGGTTCGGGCCCAGCTCCAACGAACGTTGCGCGGCCGCGAGCGACTCCGGGTAGCGGTGCGCGTAGTAGTACACGTACTGAAGCGATTCGTAGGCGTGCGGATTCAGGGGGTCGAGCTCGGTCGCATGGCGCGCAAGCGCGATCGCGCCCTCGGTGTCCCCCATGCCGACAAAAAAGCCGGACGCCCGGGAATACACGCGCGCGTCACCGGGAGACAGCGCCATGGCCTTCCTGAACTCCGCCAGGGCGCCGGCGTAATCCTGCTGGCCAGCGAGTCCGTTGCCGATGACGCTGTGCGCCGCACCGAGGTTCGGTGCGAGCTCGGCGGCCTTGCGCGCATCAGCGATGCCGAGGTCGGTCAGCTGGCCCACCTCCGCCGGCGTCAGGTCGGAGTTGAAGGCGTAGTTGATGCGCGCTTCCGCCCGGCCGCGGTAGGCATTGGCGTAGTTCGGATCCACGGCGAGTGCGGCATCGTACGCGCGCAGGGTCTCCTCGCCGACCTGGGCCGAGATCGCCGGGCGCCGCGCCAGCTCTTCGGCCCGCAGGTAGGCGTCGAAGGCCTTTGGGTTGTCGGTGCCGCCGACGTCGCCGCCTGCGTCGGACTGCAGCAGTTTGACCTTGAGCGCGCCCGCGACGGATCCTGCGATCTCACTCTGCAGCGCCAGCACGTCCTTCAGGTCGCGGTCGTAGGTCTGGGACCAGCGCTGGAACCCGGTGCCCGCGTCGATGAGCTCGGTGGAGATGCGCACGTGGGACTTGTCGCGGCGGACGCTGCCCTCGAGCACCGTGGCCACGTTGAGCTTGCGAGCGATCTCGCTGACCTCCTCGTTCTTGCCCTTGAACGAGAACGAGGACGTGCGCGCGGCGACCTTCAGTCCCGGCACCGCGGCGAGCGTGTTGAGCAGTTCCTCCGAGAGCCCGTCGGAGAAGTACTCGTCGTGCGGATCGCCGCTCATGTTGGTGAAGGGCAGCACCGCCACCGAGTGCGCGGGCGCGGTGGCCGCCGCCGCAGCGGCAGGGGCAGACGCCGGGGGCTGCGGGGCGGGTGCGGAGGCCGGCGGGGTGCCGTGCCCGCGCAGGAATACAAATGCCGCGATGGCGAGCGCCGCCAGGGCTGCACCGAGCACTGGCACCCAGCGCGGCGTGTGCGGTGCGGCCCTTGCCGCCGGGACTACGCCGGCGTGGGAGGCCGCCCCCGTCGCGGCCGTGGCAGCCGCCCCGGCGGGTGCTGCCGTGAGAAGTTGGGTCACGCGGCTGATGAACGCCGGAGTCGGGACGCCACCCGGGAGGGGGGTCCACTGGAACGCGCGGAAGGCCTCCGGCACCTCCGCGTGGCGCTCGTCGATCGCATCGATGGTCACCGGCACGATGAACGCCTTGCCGTCGGCCATGAGGTGCGAGCGCTCGACGGCGAGACGCCACTCGAGACGGAAGTAACCCTCGAGCCGCGACTGCGTGTGCGCCGAGATCACCGGCACGAACAGGCGGCACTCGCGGATGCGGCGCCGGATCAGCTGGTCCCAGGCATCCCCGCCGCGCAGCTCGCTCTGGTCGAACCACACCTCCAGGCGGGCCGCGCGCAGGCCTTCCCCGATGCGGGCCGCGGCGGCCGCATCCTGGGAGGCGTAGCTCAGGAAGATGCTGTTGACGGGTTCGCTCATGGGCGCGCGCGGGAGGCCGCTGTTGTTCGCTGGTGCGGCAGTCTAGTGCAAGCGCGGCTCGCCGATGCGGGCTTTCGCGCGCACCGTCCCGGTCATCAGGTGCCGGTCTGAGCGGCCGGCAGCGGCGCGTTCTTCGCGGGCGCCGGGAGTGCGGGGTCCTTCAGGAGGGGCGCCAGGAAGCGGCCGGTCCAGGAGACGGGGTTCGCGGCGATCGTCTCCGGTGTCCCGGTGGCGATGATCTCCCCGCCTCCCTCACCGCCCTCGGGCCCCAGGTCGATCACCCAGTCCGCGGTCTTGATGACGTCGAGGTTGTGCTCGATCACCACCAGCGTGTTGCCCTCGTCGCGCAGGCGATGCAGCACCGTGAGCAGCTGCTCGACGTCGTGGAAGTGCAGTCCGGTAGTGGGCTCATCGAGGATGTAGAGCGTGCGACCGGTGGCACGCTTGGCGAGCTCGCGCGAGAGCTTCACGCGCTGGGCCTCGCCGCCGGAGAGCGTGGTGGCGTTCTGCCCGAGCCGCACGTACGAGAGGCCGACCTCGCTCAGGGTCTGGAGCTTGCCGGCCACGGCCGGGACGTTCTGGAAGAAGCGCGCCGCTTCCTCCACCGTCATCTCCAGCACCTCGTGGATGTTCTTGCCGCGGTAGCGGATCTCGAGGGTCTCGCGGTTGTAGCGCTGCCCCTTGCACACATCGCACGGCACGTACACGTCCGGCAGGAAGTGCATCTCGACGCGGATCACGCCGTCGCCCTGGCAGGCCTCGCAGCGCCCGCCCTTGACGTTGAAGCTGAAGCGGCCGGCGTCGTAGCCGCGCGCGCGCGCCTCGGGGACCTGCGCGAACAGGTCCCGCAGCGGGGCGAAGAGGCCGGTGTAGGTGGCCGGGTTGGAACGCGGCGTGCGCCCGATCGGGCTCTGGTCGATGTCGATCACGCGGTCGATCTGCTCCAGGCCCGTGATGTCCTCCACCGGCGCAGGGTCGGTGCGCGCGGCATTCAGCCGCTGCGCCGCGTGCGCGAACAGCGTGTCGATGACGAGCGTCGACTTGCCCGAACCGGAGACGCCGGTGACGCAGGTCAGGAGCCCGATCGGGATCGCGGTATCCACGCCCTTCAGGTTGTTGCCGCGCGCGCCGCGCAATGCGATCTGGCGCGCGGGGTCGGGCCGGTTGCGCAGTGTCGGCACCTGGATGGAGCGGCGCCCCGCGAGGTACTGCCCGGTGATGGAGGCTGGGTTGGCCTCGATCTCCCGGGGCGTGCCCTGCGCGACCAGGTGGCCGCCGTGAGCGCCGGCGCCGGGCCCTAAGTCGACCACGTGGTCGGCCTCGCGGATCGCCTCCTCGTCGTGCTCGACCACGATCACCGTGTTGCCGAGGTCGCGTAGCTGCTTCAGCGTCGCGAGCAGGCGCTGGTTGTCGCGCTGGTGCAGGCCGATCGAGGGTTCATCCAGGATGTACATGACCCCGGTGAGGCCGGAGCCGACCTGGCTTGCGAGGCGGATGCGCTGCGACTCACCGCCCGACAGCGTCTCGGCCGAGCGCTCGAGCGTCAGGTAATCCAGGCCCACGTCGCTGAGGAACTTCAGCCGCTCGCTCACGCCGCGCACGATCTTGCCGGCGACTTCCGCACGCCAGCCGGAGAGCTCCATCCCGGACAGGAACTCGAGCGCGCGCCCCACGGTGAGGTGGGCCACTTCCGGGAGGCTCTTGCCGCCGACGAACACGAAGCGCGCGGCGCGGTTGAGGCGCGTGCCGTGGCACTCCGGGCACGGGCGCACGCCGAGGTAGCGGCTCAGTTCCTCGCGCACCATGGGGCTCTCGGTCTCGCGGTAGCGGCGCGTGAGGTTCGGCAGTATCCCCTCGAAGGGGTGTCGCTTGCGCGTGCGCTTGCCACCCTCGCCGGGATAGCTGAACTCGATCACGTCCTCGCCGCTGCCGTTCAGGAGCACCTGCTGCACCTGCGCGGGCAGGTCCATCCAGGGCGTCTCGATGTCGAAGCGGTAGTGCTTGGCGAGCGCCTGGATCAGGCGGAAGTAGTGCTCGTTGCGGCGGTCCCAACCGCGTACCGCGCCGCCGGCGAGCGACAGGTGCGGGTGCAGCACCACGCGCTGCGGGTCGAAGAATTCCTGCACGCCCAGGCCATCGCAGGCCGGGCAGGCCCCGGCTGGGTTGTTGAACGAGAACAGCTTCGGTTCCAGGGCCGGCACGCTGTAGCCGCAGGTGGGGCAGGCGTGGCGCGAGGAGAACACGAGTTCCTCGCGGGCGGGCTCGTCGAGGAAGGTCAGGCGCGCAAGCCCACCCGACAGGCGCAGTGCGGTCTCGAACGACTCGGCGAGCCGCTGGGCCGCATCGGCACGCACGCGCAGGCGGTCCACGACCGCCTCGATGGTGTGCTTGCGCTTGCCATCCAGTGCCGGCGGGTTGTCCAGGTCCTGGATGCGCCCGTCGATGCGCGCGCGCACGAAGCCCTGCGCGGTCAGGTCCTTCAAGAGCTCGTGGTGCTCGCCCTTGCGATCGCTCAGCACCGGGGCGAGGAGGGCGATGGCCGTCCCCTCCGGCAGCCTCAGCACCTGGTCGACCATCTGGCTCACCGTCTGCGCGGTGAGTTCGATGCCGTGATCGGGGCAGCGCGGTGTGCCGGCGCGGGCGTACAGCAGCCGCAGGTAGTCGTAGATCTCGGTGACCGTGCCGACGGTCGAGCGCGGGTTGTGCGAACTCGCCTTCTGCTCGATCGCGATCGCCGGGGAGAGCCCCTCGATCGAGTCGACGTCGGGCTTGTCCATGGTCGCGAGGAACTGCCGTGCGTACGCGGACAGTGACTCGACGTAACGGCGCTGGCCCTCGGCATAGAGCGTGTCGAAGGTGAGCGAGGACTTGCCCGACCCGGACAGCCCCGTGACCACGATCAGCCGCTCGCGCGGCAGCTCGAGGCTCACGTTCTTCAGGTTGTGGGTGCGCGCCCCGCGCACGCGGATGGTCTGCATGGAACTCCCGATGGTACCTGCGGCCCCGAGCCCGGACCCAGAGGGACCTTGGGGCACCTCCCGATAGATGGGGGCGACATCAAGCCACCCCACCCCTTGACACTCGTAAGAGTTATCGTAAGATATATCTGTCAATAGCAAGGAGGTGCCCAATGCACCGTCATTTCGGCCGTCACCACGGCCATCATCAGGAACATTTCAGGGGTCACGACCCCTTCACCGGGGACGAGGGTTCCCAGGGGTTCGGGCCGGGCTACTTCGCCGGTGGCCGCCACCGGATGGGCCGCGGCTTCGGCCGTTTCGGCTTCCCGGGCGGCTTCGGCATGGGACCGGAGTCCTTCCGCGGCCGCAAGATGGGTTCGGTCGACCTGCGCCTCGTCCTGCTCACGCTGCTCGCGGAGCGTTCGAGCTACGGTTACGAACTCATCAAGGCACTCGAGGACCGCTCGGGGGGCTTCTACAGCCCAAGCCCCGGCATGGTCTATCCCGCGCTCACGTGGCTGGAAGAGGTCGGTTACGCAAGCGTGACCACCGAGGGAGCCAAGAAGCTCTACGCCATCACCGAGGCAGGCCGCGAGTACCTGAAGCAGCACCAGGACACCGCCGACTCCATCCTCTCCCAGCTCGAGCACATCGCGCGCCACCTCGGCCGCATGCGCGAGGCGTTCTCGGGCATGGATGAAGACGAGTCGGGCGAACTGCGCGAGGCGCGGCGGGATCTGAAGGGCGCGCTCAAGGGCGCCAACTGGGACGACCCGCAGGAGAAGGCGCGCATCCTGGAGATCCTGCGCGCGGCGGCGGCGCAGATCCGCAGGAAATAAGCGCTCGTCCACGTCCCAGGGAATCCCCGCGTGCTGCGGCACGCGGGGATTCTCGCTGCATTGCAGTACTGGTTGCGGTTTCCCCGGCTCCGCGAACCGCGATGACCCAGTGTTAGGATCCCTGAGGAGCGGGGATGGCGCAGGCCGCCAGCATCCGCGCGGTTCGTACCGAACATTCAGGGAGAAAACATGAACCCGACGCTGCGCGCCCTGAGCAACTCAAGCCTGCTCCTCGTGCTGGGTGCGCTCTGCCCGGCATGGGCCGCGGCCCCCGATGCCGGTCTCTTCACGACCTACAACGTGAATAACAACCTCACGGCAGCCTACTGGTTCCTGTGCGGATCGACTCAGCAGACCGAGGGCTGCTACTCCTCCGGCACGCTCGGGCCCTTCGGTCGCATCGGCGCAATGCTGGAAAGTCACCCCGCCATCAACGGCGACACGGTGACGCGCCAGATCTTCGTTTTGGACCTTGCAAGCGGTACCGGTGGCACGGGCGTGACGCTCTACGTCTACAGCCGGCAGGACGTCATTACTGAGAGCTCCGCGGTGAGCACGATGACTTTGAAGACGACGATCCCGCTGCCGCAGCTGGCCGGGGGAGCCGCGGCAACTGCCTCGATGGCCGCCAACAATACCCACCTCTACGTGGGTACCAACCTGGGCAGCCAGGCGGTCAGCGTGGCACGCAAGAGCTGGCTGATCACGACCATCGGCGGGGTCGGGGGGCCTGCATCGGTATCGTCCATCACGGCCGATGCCTACGGCTTCGTGACCGTGACCTTCGGTGTGGGCGTGCAGTCATCCGGGTTCTATGTATTCGGGCCGAACGGCAACTCCCCGGAAGACGGGGGAGGGGCCGAGTTCATGCTCGACACGTCCAACGCCGTCATCCCCGTACCGGTGCCCCCCTGAGCGCAGCCCGCTACCGCTGAGGCGGCGGCACTAGCTCGACTAACGCACGCGAAATGCGGTTCACGCGGTCTGGCCCGCTCCACTAGAATACGGGCAACTTCAAGGGCGGCGCCGCGCTTGCGCGGCAGCCGCCCGTTTATTCCCAAGAGGACGAATCCCCATGGCGCGCGGCATCAACAAGGTCATCATCATCGGCAACCTGGGCGCGGACCCGGAGACGCGTGCCATGCCCTCGGGCGGCACGGTCGCGAACCTGCGCGTGGCCACGAGCGAGAGCTGGCGCGACAAGCAGAGCGGCGAGCAGCAGGAGCGCACCGAATGGCACCGCGTGGCGCTCTTCGGGCGCCTCGCCGAGATCGCCGCCGAGTACCTGCGCAAGGGCTCGCAGGTCTACATCGAGGGCAGCCTGCGCACGCGCAAGTGGCAGGACAAGTCCGGCAACGAGCGCTATTCCACCGAGATCATCGGCAACGAGCTGCAGATGCTCGGGGGTCGCGGCGGTGGCAGCGGCGGCGGCGGCGGGGGTGGCGGTGCCGAGCGCGGGGGCTCAGCGCCCTCCTATGCCGAGGAGTCCGGCGGTGGCTCGTCATCGTCCTCCGGCTCGCGCAGCGAGGAGTTCGACGACGACATTCCGTTCTGAGGCGGCGCCGGCTACCGGTCGACGGTTGCCATGAACGCCTGTCCGTAGCGCGGCCCGCTGATCCTCTCGGGCGCCAGCGCCCGGTCGAGCCGCGTGCGCTGCGCATCGCTCAAGCGCACCTGCGCCGCACCGAGGTTCTCTTCCAGGTAGCGGCGCCGCTTGGTGCCGGGAATCGGGACGATGTGCGCGCCCTGCGCGAGGATCCAGGCGAGCGCGACCTGGGAAGGCGTGGACGCGAGCTCCGCGGCGACGTCCTGCACGACCGCCGCGGCGGCCCGGTTGGCCTCGAAGTTCTCCCCCTGGTAGCGCGGGTCGTAGCGCCGGTAGTCCTCGGGCGGGTAGTCCTCCGCGCGGCGTACCGCCCCGGTGAGGAAGCCCCGTCCCAGCGGGCAGAAGGGCACGAGCCCGATGCCGAGTTCGCGCAGCAGCGGGATGACGTCGGCCTCGAGATTGCGCTCCCACAGCGAGTACTCGCTCTGCAGCGCGCTCACCGGATGCACGGCGTGCGCACGGCGGATGTTGGAGACGCCGGCTTCGGACAACCCGAAGTAGCGCACCTTGCCCTCGCGCACGAGCTCGCCCACCGTGCCGGCGACGTCCTCGATGGGAACGGCCGGATCGATGCGGTGCTGGTAGAGGAGGTCGATGTGGTCGGTGCCCAGGCGCCTGAGCGAGCCCTCGACCGCGCGGCGTATGGTCGCCGGCCGGCTGTCGAGCTCCATCCCCACCTGGCGGCCCTCCTCGAGGCGCCAGCCGAACTTGGTGGCGAGAGTCACCTCGCTGCGCCGGCCGGCGAAGGTGCGGCCAAGGAGGGATTCGTTGGTGAAGGGACCGTAGACCTCGGCGGTGTCGAAGAAGGTGCAGCCGAGCTCGATAGCCCGGTGGAGCGTGGCGATCGACTCCGGCTCGTCCGCCGGCCCGTACGACATGCTCATGCCCATGCAGCCGAGCCCGATTTCCGAGACCTCGAGCCCCTGGGAGCCCAGCGTGCGTCGTGCGAGAGTCATGTCAGCATCCTGCCGGTGACGGCGGTGTTTTTCGAGGGAAGAGTCTGCGCAGCCTAATGTGGCACGCCCGCGCCTCGCCACCGGGCGGAAATTACGGGTCGTAACGTTGTAATGCTCTGAAATCGTTTGATTTATTCACTTTTTAGGGGTCGTCGTGCGGGTGACTCCGGTAGCCCGTAAAATTCGACGTTCACTCATGCCCGGCCATTACTTCATCAAGACCTTCGGCTGCCAGATGAACGAGTACGACTCCGCCCGCATGGCGGACGTGCTCGCCGCCGGCGCCGGGCTCACGGTCACGCAGGATCCCCAGGCGGCCGACGTGCTGCTCATGAACACCTGCTCGGTGCGCGAGAAGGCGCAGGAGAAGGTGTTCTCGCTGCTCGGGGAATGGCGCCAGCTCAAGCAGGCGCGGCCGGAGATCATCATCGGCGTCGGCGGCTGCGTGGCAAGCCAGGAAGGCGAGGCCATCACCGCGCGCGCGCCGTTCGTCGACCTGGTATTCGGGCCCCAGACGCTGCACCGGCTGCCGCAGATGATCGGCGCGCTGCGCCGCACGGGCCGCTCGCAGGTCGATGTCAGCTTCCCCGAGATCGAGAAGTTCGATGCGCTCCCCGAGCCGCGCGCCGAGGGCGCCCGCGCCTTCGTCTCGGTCATGGAGGGCTGCAGCAAGTACTGCAGCTTCTGCATCGTGCCGTACACGCGCGGCGAGGAAGTCAGCCGCGGGTTCGACTCGGTGATCGCCGAGGTCCGGTCGCTGGCCGCCCAGGGGGTCGCCGAGGTCACGCTCCTCGGGCAGAACGTGAACGCCTACCGCGGCGCCATGGCCGACGGGGTGAACGTGGACCTCGCGACGCTCATCCACCACGTGGCGCGCGTTGCCGGCATCGAGCGCATCCGCTTCACCACCTCGCACCCGAACGAGTTCGACGACAGCCTCATCGAGGCCTTCGCCAACGTGCCGCGGCTGGCGGGCCACCTGCACCTGGCGGTGCAGTCCGGCTCCGACCGCGTGCTGGCGCTTATGAAGCGCGGCTACACCGCGCTCGAGTTCAAGGACAAGGTGCGGCGCCTGCGTGCGGCACGGCCCGACATCTCGATCTCCACCGACTTCATCGTCGGCTTCCCCGGGGAGAGTGAGCGTGACTTCGAGGCCACGCTCAGGCTCACCCGCGAGGTCGGCTTCGACCAGTCCTTCAGTTTCATCTACAGCCGCCGCCCGGGCACCCCGGCCGCATCGCTCCCGGATGACGTGCCGTACGAGGTCAAGCAGGAGCGCCTCGCGCGCCTGCAGGCGCAGCTCGACTCGCAGGCGCGCGCCATCAGCGAGGCGATGGTCGGCAGCGTGCAGCGGGTGCTCGTGGAGCGCCCGGCCAAGAAGGACGCGCGCGAGCTCGCCGGGCGCACCGCCAACAACCGCTGGGTGAACTTCGCGGCACCGCCGGAGCTCATCGGCCGCTTCGTTGACGTCACGATCACCGGTGCGCTCGCCCACAGCCTGCGCGGGCGCTGGACCGCGGGCACCCCGGAGCGGGCGCCGCAGCTCGCGGCGGCGGGCCGCTAACCGATGGCCTCGACCGCACCGGCCCGGGAAGGCACGCGCGAGTTCGACCTCGTGCCCTCCGACAACACGCGCCTTGCGAACCTGTGCGGGCCGCTGGACGAGAACCTGCGCCTTATCGAGACGCGCCTCGAGGTGCGCATCCAGCGTCGTGGCGACACGTTCCGGGTGACGGGAGCCCAGGCGCCGCGCGCCGAGGAGCTGCTGCGCGAGCTCTACGAGCAGACCCTCACCGAGGAGGTGACGCCCGAGCGGGTGCACCTCGCGCTGCGCGCGCACGAGGCCGGCCGGGCCCCCACGCCTGCCGACGAACAGAGCGTGCGCGTGCCGCGCGGCGGCATCCGCGCCCGCGGCACCCACCAGCGCGAGTACCTGGACCACATCCACAAGTCCGACCTCACCTTCGGCATCGGGCCGGCCGGCACCGGCAAGACCTACCTTGCGGTGGCCTGCGCGGTCGAGGCGCTGCAGGCCGACCGCGTGCGGCGCCTGGTGCTGGTGCGCCCGGCGGTCGAGGCCGGCGAGCGACTCGGGTTCCTGCCCGGGGACCTCACGCAGAAGGTCGACCCCTACCTGCGCCCGATGTATGACGCGCTCTACGAGATGATGGGGTTCGACCGGGTGTCGCGCTTCATGGAGCGCAACGTGATCGAGGTGGCCCCGCTCGCGTTCATGCGCGGCCGCAGCCTCAACGACGCCTTCATCATCCTCGACGAGGCGCAGAACACCACCGTCGAGCAGATGAAGATGTTCCTCACCCGCATCGGCTTCGGCTCCAAGGCGGTGGTGACCGGGGACGTGACGCAGACCGACCTGCCGCAGGGCCGGCAGTCGGGCCTCTCTCACGTGATCAACATCCTGCGCGGCGTCGAGGGAGTGGCCTTCACCTTCTTCGATGCCCACGACGTCGTGCGTCACCCGCTCGTGCAGCGCATCGTGAAGGCCTACGAGGCCCGCGAGGGCTCGCAGTGAGACCGCGCGCGCGTGCGCGCCGCGGCGCAGCCCTGAGCCTCGAGGTCAGCCGGCGCGTACGCGGCTGGGCCCCGAGCCGCCGCGAACTCACCCGGTGGGCCGAGGCCGCCCTCGGGCGTGCCGGTCGCGGTCGCGAGCTGGCAGTGGCGGTCGTCGGCGGCCCGGAGAGCCGGCGGCTGAACGGGCACTACCGCGGGCGCGACTACCCGACCAACGTCCTGTCCTTCCCCGCCCCGCGCGGCACGCGCGCCGCAGCTCCGGCCGCCCTGGGGGACCTCGTGATCTGCCCACGGGTGCTGCGCCAGGAGGCCGGCCAGCAGGGCAAGACCCTGCGCGCCCACTGGGCGCACCTGGTCGTGCACGGCGCACTGCACCTGATCGGTTACGACCACCTGCGCGATCGTGACGCGAAGCGCATGGAGCGGCGCGAGATCGCCGTGCTGCGCACCCTCGGCTTCGCCAATCCCTACCGGAGCGCGTAGCGCCGATGGCCAAGGACCTGAATGCGACCGGCCGCTGGCTGCGGCGCCTCACCCAGGGGCGCGAACCCCAGGACCGCCAGGAGCTGACCAGCCTGATGCGCGAGGCCTCCGAGCGCGGGCTCATCGACGGCGATGCGCTCACCATGCTCGAGGGCGTCCTCGAGGTCGGCGACCTGCAGGTGCGCGACATCATGGTGCCGCGCGCCCAGATGGTGTTCGTGCGCCGCAGCGACCCGCCGGCGCGCATCCTGCCGCTGGTGGTGGAGTCCGGGCACTCGCGCGTGCCGGTGCTGGACGAGGACAAGGACGACATCGTCGGCATCCTGCTTGCCAAGGACCTGCTGCGACTTGCGACCCAGCAGTCGCGCGAGCGCTTCGACATCCGCGAGTACATGCGGCCAGCGGTGTTCGTGCCCGAATCCAAGCGCCTGAACGTGCTCCTCAAGGAGTTCCGGCGCAACCGCAACCACATGGCGATCGTCGTCGATGAGTACGGCGGGGTCGCCGGGCTGTGCACCATCGAGGACGTCATCGAGCAGATCGTCGGCGACATCGACGACGAGTTCGACGTCGAGGACGATCAGAACATCCGCCGCGACGCCGAGCGGCAGTTCACGGTGCGCGGCGTCACGCGCATCGATGAATTCAACGAGTACTTCGGCGCCCACCTGTCGGAGGAAGAGGGCGTCGACACCATCGCCGGCCTCATCATGAAGCAGCTCGGGCGCCTGCCGCGCCGCGGTGAGAGCGCGAGCCTCGAGGGCTTCGAGTTCCGCGTGCTGCGCGCCGACCGGCGCCGGATCGACGCGCTGCGCGTGCTCGCCCCGCGCGACGTGCTGCCCCCGGACGAGCCTCCCGCCGCCCCCGAGACCTAGAAAGCACCCGACGATGCAGGCCAACCCCACCGCCGGCGCCGGGCCGGCGGCACCCCCCCAGCGCATGTCCACGCGGCGCCGGCGTGCGCGCCTCGCGGTCGCCGCCGCGAGCGGCGCGCTCCTGGCCGCGGCGTTCCCGCCGCTCAACCTCTGGCCGCTCGGGTTTGCCTGCCCGGCGGTGCTCCTGTGGCTGTGGCAGGGGGCGGCGCCGCGCGAGGCGGCGCGCCTGGGGTTCGCGTTCACCACCGCCACTTTCATCTTCGGCACCTACTGGCTCTACTACAGCATCCACGTGCTCGGGCAGGCGCCGATCTGGCTCGCGCTCGCGCTCATGCTCGCGCTCGCCTCGATCATGGGGCTGTACCACGCGCTGCTCGGCTACGTGTGCGCGCGCTGGCTGCCGCGCACCGGCTGGCTGCGCTGGCTCGTGGGACTGCCGGCCGCGTGGCTCCTCGTGGAATGGTGGCGCGGCTGGTTCCTGGGCGGGTTCTCCTGGCTCTCGCTCGGCTACTCCCAGACCGACAACTGGCTCGCAGGCTTCGCCCCGCTCGCCGGGGTCTACGGCATGAGCGCGCTGCTTTTGGTGATGGCCGGGGCGCTCGTCACCCTGCGCTGTGGCTCACCGGCCGAGCGGCGCGCTGCGCTCGTGGTGTTCGTGGTTCCGTGGCTCGCCGGGGCGCTCCTGTACCGGCACAACTGGACCGTGCCGGCGGGCGCACCGGTCACCGTGGCCGTGATCCAGGGGGCGATCCCCCAGGACGAGAAGTGGCTCGACTCCAACCGCGACGCCACGCTCACGCTCTACCAGTCCCTCACCGAGCAGGTGCTCGGCACGCAGCTCATCGTGTGGCCCGAGTCGGCACCCGCGGACGTGGCCAACGAGATCGTGCCCTACATCACCAACCTCTACCGCGAGACGCGCGCGCACGGCTCGACGCTCGTCACCGGCATCCTGCGCGCCGACCGCGGCGCGGACGGCGAGGTGCGCTACTACAACTCGGTGCTGGCGCTCGATGAGGCGCCGGAGTGGTACGACAAGGCGCACCTGGTGCCGTTTGCCGAATTCTTCCCGGTGCCGCCGTTCGTGCGCACCTGGCTGCGCCTGCGGAGCCTGCCGTACTCGGACTTCACGCCCGGGGCGGCCGTGCAGCCGGCGCTGAAGGCCGCGGGCCTGAAGCTCGGCACCACCATATGTTATGAGGACGCCTACGGCAGCGCGATGCTGCCGGTCCTGAAAGACGCCAATGCGCTGGTCAACGTGACCAACGACGCCTGGTTCGGCAACACCAGCGCGCGCCACCAGCACCTGCAGATCTCGCGCCTGCGCGCGCTCGAAGCCGGCCGCTACATGGTGCGGGCGGCCAACGACGGCATCTCGGCGATCATCGGTCCGCACGGGGAGGTGCTCGCCCGGGCGCCGGACTTCACCCCCGCGAAGCTCACCGCCTCGATCATCCCCATGGCGGGCCTGACGCCTTATGCCCGTATCGGAAACTGGCTGGTGGTGAGCCTGGCCGTGCTCGCGCTGGCATACGGCCTGTGGGTGCGGAATGATAGGCGCCGGACCCCGTAAAAGACCCCGTAGTCGCACCAGCGCGCGCGCCCCAAGCCGCTTCACCGGAACATTCATGACCGCAAGATCGCTCCCGTCCGCCGCTCCCGCCCTCAAGCGCGCCGCCGCCGTGCTCGCCCTGGTGGTCGTCGCCGCCTGCTCGCGTGACCTGCCCGCCCAGGCCGCAGGCAGCGCGGCTGCGGCGGCCCCGCCGGCCGCCAGCGCGCCGGATGCCCCCGCCGCCCCGGACGTGGCGGTGCGCGCGCTGCCGGACTTCTCGCAGCTCGTCGACCGCTATGGCTCCGCGGTGGTGAACGTCGAGGTGGTGCAGAAGCCCAAGGCGGGCGGCGGCATCCAGGGACTCTCGCCCAACGATCCGTTCTTCGACTTCTTCCGCCGCTTCGGCATCCCGGCGCCCCAGCAGCAGCCGCGCGCCCCGGTGCGCGGGGCGGGCTCCGGCTTCATTGTGAGCCCGGACGGCTACATCCTCACCAACACCCACGTGGTGGCCGATGCCGACGAGGTGACCGTGCGGCTCACCGACCGGCGCGAGTTCCCGGCCAAGGTCATCGGCGCCGACGAGCGCACCGACGTCGCGGTGATCAAGATCAGCGCCTCGAACCTGCCCATCGTGAAGCTCGGCGACCCGGGCAAGATCCGTCCCGGCCAGTGGGTGCTCGCCATCGGCTCGCCGTTCGGCTTCGAGAACAGCGCCACCGCCGGCATCATCAGCGCCACGGCGCGTTCCCTCCCGGGCGAGAACGCGGTGCCGTTCATCCAGACCGACGTGGCGGTCAACCCCGGCAACTCCGGCGGCCCGCTGTTCAACATGGCCGGCGAGGTGATCGGCATCAACTCGCAGATCTTCAGCCGCACCGGCGGCTTCATGGGGGTCTCCTTCGCCATACCCATCGACGTGGCGCGCAACGTCGAGGAGCAGCTGATCAAGACCGGCCGCGTGGTGCGCGGCCGCATCGGCGTCACCATCCAGGACCTGAACGCGCAGCTGGCGGAGTCCTTCGGCCTCGACCGTCCGCACGGCGCGCTGGTGTCCTCGGTCGACAAGGACGGGCCGGCGGCGCGCGCCGGCGTGCAGCCAGGCGACGTCATCCTGGCCGTCGGCGGTCACCCGATCGAGCGCTACGGGGAGCTCTCCGGTGCGATCGCCGCCATGAAACCGGGCCAGGACGCGAGCCTCGAGCTGTGGCGCGGCGGCCATGCGCAGACGGTCAGCGTGCGCATCGAGGAACTGAAAGAGCAGGCCCAGAAGGTCGCCGACCGCGACGCGGGGCCGAAGCCCAAGAGCCCGGACCGGGCGACCGCGCTCGGGCTCACGGTGCGGCCGCTCGAGCCGCAGGAGAAGGCCCGCGCCGGCACCACCGGGAGCCTGCTCGTCGAGGAAGTGGCCGGTCCTGCCGAGGATGCGCAGGTGCTGCCCGGGGACATCGTGCTCGGCGTCAACGGCAAGCGCGTCGGCACCGTCAAGGAACTGCAGGACGCCGCGCGCGGCACCGGCAAGACGGTCGCGCTCCTGATCCAGCGCCAGGACGCGCAGATCTTCATCCCGCTGCGGCTGCCCTGACAGACACCACGATGCAAGAGACCTACGAGCCGGCCGCGGTCGAACGCGCCGCGCAACAGTATTGGCAGGACCATGGGTCGTTCGCCGCGCGCGAGCAGCCGGGCCTGCGCAAGTACTACTGCCTCTCCATGTTCCCGTACCCCTCCGGGCGGCTGCACATGGGGCACGTGCGCAACTACACCATCGGGGACGTGCTGGCGCGCTACATGCGCATGCAGGGCTACAACGTGCTGCAGCCGATGGGCTGGGATGCGTTCGGGCTGCCGGCGGAGAACGCCGCCATCAGCAACGGCGTGCCGCCGGCGAAGTGGACGCGGCAGAACATCGACTACATGCGCAAGCAGATGCAGTCGCTCGGGTTCGCGATCGACTGGGGGCGCGAGCTCGCCACCTGCGACCCGTCCTACTACCACTGGAACCAGTGGCTGTTCCTGCGCATGCTCGAGAAGGGGATCGCCTACCGCAAGACCGGCAGCGTCAACTGGGATCCGGTCGACCAGACCGTGCTCGCCAACGAGCAGGTGATCGACGGGCGCGGCTGGCGCACCGGCGCGCCGGTCGAGAAGCGCGAGATCCCGATGTACTACCTCAACATCACGCGCTACGCGGACGAGCTGCTCCAGGCGCTCGAGGAGCTGCCGGGCTGGCCCGAGCGCGTGCGGGTGATGCAGGCCAACTGGATCGGCCGCAGCGAGGGCTGCGAGGTCGCCTTCCCGTACGCGCCCGACACGCGCGCCGCGCTCGGCGGCGACGGCGCGCTCAAGGTGTTCACCACCCGCGTCGACACGCTCTTCGGCACGAGTTTCCTCGCCATAGCCGCCGAGCACCCGGTGGCGCTCGCCGCCGGCCAGCGCGACCCGCGCCTGGCCGCGTTCATCGAGGAGTGCCGCCGCGGCAGCGTCATGGAGGCCGACGTCGCCACCCAGGAAAAGAAGGGCATGGCGACCGGGCTGCACGTGCTGCACCCATTCACCGGGGAGATGCTCCCGGTGTGGGTCGCCAACTACGTGCTCATGGGTTACGGCGAGGGCGCCGTCATGGGCGTGCCCGCGCACGACGAGCGCGACTTCGAATTTGCGACCCGCAACGCGCTCCCGATCCTGACCGTCGTGCGCCCGCCGGACGGCAGCTACGAGGAGGTCGGCGCCGAGTGGCAGCCGCTCTACGCAGAGCACGGCATCACCCTCAATTCGCGCGAGTTCTCGGGCCTCAACTTCCAGGGCGCGGTGGATGCCATCGCGAGCGCCCTCAAGGCCAAGGGCCTCGGCCAGAAGCGCGTGCAGTACCGCCTGCGCGACTGGGGCATCTCGCGGCAGCGCTACTGGGGCTGCCCGATCCCGCTCATCCACTGCACCCGCTGCGGCGTCGTGCCGGTCCCCGATGCCGACCTGCCGGTGCGGCTGCCGGAGGACCTGGTCCCGGATGGCAGCGGCAACCCGCTGAACAAGTCGGCCGCGTTCGTCGAGACGCGCTGCCCGAAGTGCGGGGGCGCGGCGCGGCGCGAGACCGACACCATGGACACCTTCGTGGACTCGTCCTGGTACTTCCTGCGCTATGCCTGCCCGGACGGCACGCGCATGGTCGACGGCCGCGTCGACTACTGGCTGCCCGTGGACCAGTACATCGGCGGCATCGAGCACGCGATCCTGCACTTGCTCTATTCGCGCTTCTGGACCAAGGTGATGCGCGACTTCGGCATGCTGAAGTTCGGCGAGCCGTTCACCAACCTCCTCACCCAGGGCATGGTGCTCAACCACGTCTACTCCTACCAGCCGGAAGGGGCGCGCAAGCGCTACTTCAACCCGGCCGACGTGGATGAGCGGCGCCTCGCCGACGGCACCACGGTGTACGAGACCGACACCCCGGAGCTCGGCCGCATCGAGGTGACCCACGAGGGCCTGGGCAAGATGTCGAAGTCCGAGGGCAACGGCGTGGACCCGGAGGGCCTCGTCGCGCGTTACGGTGCGGACACCGCGCGCCTGTTCATGATGTTCGCCTCCCCGCCCGAGCAGACGCTCGAGTGGTCGGACGAGGGCGTGCAGGGGGCCTCGCGCTTCATCCGCCGCCTGTGGAACGCGGTATGGGAGCACGTGAAGGGCGGCCCGGCCCCGGCGCTTGCGGCCGCAACGCTCGATGCTACGCAGCGCGAGCTGCGGCGCCTCGCCCACCAGGGGCTCACCAAGGCGACCGACGACATTGGCCGGCGCCGCAGCTTCAACACTGCCATCGCCGCCATGATGGAGCTGCTCAACGCCGTGCAGCGCGCCGGCGATGCCTCGCCGCAGGGCCGCGCGGTGCGCCAGGAGGCGCTCGAGATCGCGGTCCTGGTGCTCTCTCCCATCATCCCGCACGTGGCGCATGCCCTGTGGCACGCCCTCGGACATGCAGGGGCGGCGATCGAGGCCCGCTGGCCGGTCCCGGACCCGGCGGCACTCACCCAGGACACCCACGAGATCGTGGTGCAGGTGAACGGCAAGCTGCGCGGGCAGGTGAGCGTCCCGGTGGGGAGCGACGAGGCGACGGTGCGCGCCGCCGCCCTCGCCGACGAGCGCGTGCAGAAGTTCATCGCCGACAAGCCGGTGCGGCGCGTCATCGTGGTGCCGGGCAAGCTCGTCAACGTGGTCATCTGATGCGCGGCAGGCGCGCATGGCCGCTCCTCGCGGCGGTGCTCCTCGGGGCCTGCGGCTTCCATCTGCAGGGGCGTGCGCCGCTGCCGGCCGTGGTGAAGGCCCCCTACGTCGAGGCCCCCGACCGCCAGTCCGACTTCGTCCAGAGCCTGCGGCACGAGCTGCTGAGCAACGGTGCGCAGCTGAGTCCCGAGCGTGACAAGTCCTCGGCGGTGATCACCGTGCTCGCCGACCAGCTGACGCGGCGCGTGATCTCCGTGTCCGCCGCCAACCAGCCCAACCAGTACGAGGTCACCTACACGGTCCGCATCGCCGTCAGCGCCAGGGACAAGGAGCTGCTGCCGGCGCAGGAGGTGATCGAGACGCGCACCTACAGCTTCTCCGAGCCGCTGCTGCTCGCGAAGGGACACGAGGAGGACGTGCTGCGCGAGGACATGGCGCGCAGCCTCGCCGACCGCGTGATGCGCCTCCTGTCGCGCCTGCAGTAAGCCGCCCGCCCGCATGGCTGCCGAGGTCCTGCGCGTCGCCGATCTGGGGGCGGGCGCGCTCGCGCACCTGCTTGCGCGGTTCGGGCTCGAGCTCGTGGCGGTAGCGCCGGCGGCCACGATTCCCGGATCCTACTGGGGCGAGAGCGAGGCGGGCCTCGTCGGCTCCCGGCTCTTCGCCCGTCCCGATACGCCGGTGCACTCAGTGCTGCACGAGGCGGCGCACTACGTCTGCATGGACCCGGCGCGGCGCGCGGGGCTCGACCGCGACGCCGGCGGCGACGACCCGGAGGAGGCCGCGGTGTGCTACCTGCAGGTCCTGCTCGCCGGCGAGCTCCGGGACGTGGGCGCCGCGCGGCTGATGGCGGACATGGATGCGTGGGGCTACAGCTTCAGGCTCGGCAGCACGCGCGCCTGGTACGAAGGCGATGCCGCCGATGCGCGCGCCTGGCTCGAGCGCCATGCCCTGGTGGCCGCCGACGGGCGCGTGACCGGCCGCACGCGCGCCTGAGGGCTGCACGCGCCGCGTCGCGGGTGCGCCGGCGTAGCGGGGCCGGATGCGCCCGCGAGACGCCCCACGGCCCTGCTAGAAGGCCTGGGATACCCCGAAGAAGAAGCCGCGCCGCGGTCCGTACTGCGGGGCGCCGACGCCCACGCCGGTCCCGTCGCGGATCTCGTACTTGGTGTCGAACACGTTGATCACGTCCAGCCGCGCCGTGAAACCCTTCAGTCCCTGCGCGTCGAAGGCGTGGCTCGCCCCGAGGTTCACCTGCCGGTAGTAGGGCAGGTGTGCGCCGTTGGGGATGCTGCTGCCGTCGCCGAGTTCGAGGTCCCGCCGCAGGCCCGAGCCCACCAGGATGTCCCCGGAGAGCCGCGTTCCGCCGAAGGTGTAGGCCGCACCGCCCGACATGGTGACCTGCTGCTCGTGGTCGAGGTGGATGTAGTGGTCGGCGATGTAGGCGAGGTCATCCGGTGAGAACGTGAATTGGCTGGAGACGATGTCCTTGCCGATGGCGCGTTGCAGGGCGACGTTGCCGTAGGCCTGGAAGTGCCCGCGGGTGTAGTTGCCCGTAAACTCGACCCCGTAGACCTGGCCGTAGCGGTAGTTGAAGGGCGTGAGGATGATCGGCGCCCCGAACTGGCCCTCGTCGATGAGGTCGGTGGCCTGCTTGTAGTAGCTGTCGACGCCGAGCGTGAGTGCGGAGGTGACCGTCTGCTCGAGTCCCACGTCGTAGTAGTTGGAGCGCTCGGGCTTCACGGTCCCGTTGACCGCGCTGTAGGGGGCGTTGGTGGTGTACTCGAAGCTCGTGATCGCCTTGTTGGCCACCAGCTCGAACGGCGGCGGGGAGAAGAAGCGCGAATAGCCGGCATGCACCGTGGTGCTGTCGGTCGCCTGCCACACCATGTTGATGCGCGGGCTCAGCTGGCTGCCGCTCGAGAAGGCCGTGTAGTGGTCGAAGCGCACGCCGTAGTTGAGCGTGAACACCGAGTCGAAGCGCCACTCATCCTGCAGGTAGACGCTCTCGATCCACTGCGTGGCCTGCTCGTTGTCGGGGATGGAGACCGGGACGTCGCTGAGCGGCACCAGCGTGTCGGGCAGGAACTGCTGCGCGATCGGCAGCACGGCCGAGTTGGTGTCGCTGGTCAGGTGGTCGGTCTGCAGGTACACGCCCGCGCGCAGCGTGTGCGCGGCGTTGATGCGGTAGGCTGCATCGCTCTGCAGTCCGTAGGCGATGTCGCGCTTGTAGGCCGCTTCCGAGACGCCGGTGAAGAACAGGTCGCCGAAGCCGGGGTCCGGGGAGTAGTCGAGGCTCGAGTAGCGCGCAATCAGCGAGGTCTGCGTCGTAAGATCGCCGGCCGAGTGCTGCCAGCTCAGCGCCGCGAAGTTGGTGATCTCGCGCTGATTGTCGTCGAGGTCGTCGCTGAGGTAGCTCGGCACGCCGTTCACCGCGATGAACGGGTTCACCTCGCTCGAGTCGAAGCCGCGCCGGTTGGGGATCTGGAAGCGGTCGTTGGAGGCCCCGAGGAGCAGCGAGACGCGATCGCTGTCGCCCAGGATGCGCTCGAAGTAGCCGAAGGCATGGTACTGCTTGGTCTGGTCGTGCAGCGGGGTGGAGCTGCCGTCCGGGGACTCGATGCCGAGCCGGTTCTGGATGTAGTCGCCGGTCAGGAAGTAGGTGTTGGCGCCGCTCGAGCCACCGTAGTTGAAGCTCGGCTCGATCGAGTCGTGGCTGCCGCCATAGAGGGACACCTCGCCGCCGGGCTGCAGGGCGCCGCCCTTGGTGGTGAGGTCGATGATCCCGGCACTGCGCAGGCCGTACTCGGCCGGCAGGCTCCCGGTGATCACCTTGAGCGAGGCGATCATGCGCGGCGGGAGTGTCTGGCCGAAGAAGCTGATGCCGTCGGGCAGGATCACGCCGTTCAGGCGGAACTGCAGGCCGTTGTGGTCGCCACGGATGTGCAGCTGCCCGAAGGAGTCCTGGGCGGCGTCCGGGACCTGCAGCATCACCTGGTTCAGCTGCACGTTGTCCCCACCGGGCTCGGACTGGATGTCCTTGGCGGTGAAGCTGTAGGTGGAGGCGCCCGTCTGCGTGTCGATGCGCGAACGCTCCTCGTTCAGGTGCTGCGCCGTGACCACGATGGTGGGCAGCTCGGCCCCGGCCTGGTCGGCCACCTGGGCGTGCGCGCCGGTGGCGCTCAGGAACAGCGCCGCCGCGCCGCCGAGCACGCGGGGGCCAGTGGAATATCGAACCATGTAAACCAACTCCTCGATGGGCCCCGGCAGCGGCGCCGGGCGCGCGGCCAGTAACGGGCCGCTGGCGCTCACAGCGCTTCATGCATGGGGCGGGACACGGCGCCGGTCCGCACCGTCCCCGGCCTGCAGTTGAGGACGGGGACGCGGGACGCACGGCGCATCAGGCCAGCGCGGGAGTCAGGCGGGCGGGCCGCGCGCGAGCGGCAGGCCCGCAGCGCGCTGGACATCGGGAGTGCGGGAGGCCGGGGCGGCCGGCACCCGCGTCAGCAGGGGCGGCTTGCCGCCGACCTTCAGCGCGGCGGGAGAGCCGGCATTGCCGCCCAGGTGCACGCACAGGTCGCAGTGCTCATGCCCGTGCGCACGGTCGCCCAGCCCGTGCGCCGAGTACAGGGCGGTGCACAGGATCAGGGCGAGGGCCGCGAACAGCGCGACCCACTGACGGCGCCTTAGGGCGTGCATGCGAACAGGAGGGGTCCGGGGGCTTAAGGATCGAGGCAGGAGGGTAGCCGGCTTCCCCCTCGGGGGGCAACTTGGCGTGCCCGTTCCGGGCCATAATAATGAGGCCGAACCCGAAGAATCACCGTCCCGCCGCCCGCGAAACCCCCTTGAAGCTGACCCTGGATTCCCTGCCGCGCGAGCTCGCGCAGCGCCTGAGCCCGGTGTACCTGGTGTCCGGCGACGAGCCGCTGCTGTGCGGCGAGGCCGCCGACGCCATCCGCGCCGCCGCGCGCGCCGCGGGCTTCACCGAGCGCGAGGTGCACTTCATCGAGCGTGCCGGCGACTGGGCCGACGTGCGCGGCTCGGCCGCCAACCTGTCGCTGTTCGGGTCGCGGCGCGTGATGGAGATCCGCCTGCCCACGGGCAAGGCCGGCAGCGCCGGCGGCGCGGCGCTGAACGCGCTCATCGGCGCCAACGACCCGGACACGCTGCTCCTGATCCTGACGGCGCGCCTCGACCGCGATGCGCAGAACGCGGAATGGGTGCGCGCGGTCGAGGCGCGCGGGGCGTGGCTGCCGGTATGGCCCATCGAGAGCTCGCGGCTCCCGGCGTGGCTGCGCGCCCGGGCGCGCACCCTGGGGCTCAACCTCGACGACGAGGCGGTGGAGATCCTCGCCGCGCGCACCGAGGGCAACCTGCTCGCGGCCCAGCAGGAGCTCGCCAAGCTCGCGCTCATCGGCACCGGCGCCGTCACCGCGGACACCGTGCTCGGCAGCGTCGCCGACAGCGCGCGCTTCGACGTCTTCCAGCTTGGCGAGGCGGTGCTCGCGGGCCACACGGCGCGCGCCCTGCGCATGCTCGCGGGGCTGCGCGCCGAGGGCACCGAGCCGACGCTCGCCCTGTGGGCCCTGACCAAGGCGGTGCGCGACACCTGGAACGCACACTCCGGCGGGGCGGCGCGCGCGCCGGCCTGGCAGCGCCAGGCTGCAGCGCTCGCCCAGGCGCAGCGCCGCGCCCCGCGCCTCTCGTTCCGGGGCCTGGTGCAGCGCGCCGCGCGCGCGGACCGCATGATCAAGGGACGGCTCGCCGGGGATGCCTGGGACGAGATGGCCCTGCTCGCGTGCGAGCTGTGCGACAAGCCCACCCCGCAGCCCCTGCGAGCCTGACAGCCCATGCAACCCATCGGCCTATTCGGCGGTACCTTCGATCCCATCCACTGCGGCCACCTGCGCACCGCCTTCGAGCTGTGGCAGGAGCTGCGCCTGGCAGAGGTGCGCCTGCTGCCGGCCGGACATCCGCCGCACCGCGACCAGCTGTACGCGAGCGCCGAGATGCGCCTGCGCATGGTGCGCGCAGCCGTGGCCGACCAGCCGAGCTTCGTCGTCGATGACCGCGAGGTGCGCCGCACCGGGCCGTCCTACTCGGTCGATACGCTCACCGAGCTGCGCCGGGAGTTCCCGGACCGCTCGCTGTGCCTGCTCCTGGGCATGGATGCGTTCCTGGGCCTGCCGCAGTGGCACCGCTGGCGCGACCTGCTGAAGCTTGCGCACATCGTGGTGGCCCACCGCCCGGGCTGGCGCGCGCCCACCAGCGGCCCCCTGGGCGAGGTGATGGTGGACCACGGCACCGGCACCATCCGCGAGCTGCACCAGAGGCTTGCCGGCTGCATCTACGTGCACGCCGGCACTCAGCTGGAGATCTCCTCCACCGAGCTGCGCGCGCTGCTGGTCGCCGGGCGCGATCCGCGCTACCTGGTGCCGGAGGAGGTGCGGCAGATCATCTTCGAGACGAGGTGCTATGCTCCCGCGCAGCAGGCTCGCTGAAATGCCCGCAGGAGACAGCACTTCGCACATGGCCACCCGCAAACGCACCCGCCCCCCCGAGGAGCGCGACTCGCCGCTGAAGCAGGCCATCACGAGCGCCCTGGAGGACATGAAGGCCGTCAACGTCCGGGTGCTCGATGTACGGGGTCTCACCGACATCGCCGACACCATGATCATCGCCAGCGGTAACTCCGACCGCCACGTCCGCTCGATCGCCGACAACGTCGCCCGCAAGGCCAAGGAGGCCGGGTTCCGGCCGCTCGGCACCGAAGGGGCACGCGACGGCGAGTGGGTGCTCGTCGACCTCAACGACGTGCTGGTGCACGTCATGCTGCCGCGCGTGCGCGAGTTCTACGGGCTGGAAGGCCTGTGGGAGGGCGGGCCGGCCCTGCCGGCGGCCGCCGCGGCGGCACCGCGCCCGGCGCGGCGGCGGCGCAGCGCGCGCTGAAGCCGCACCGTGCGCGTGCGCGTGTTGGCCGTGGGCACGCGCATGCCGGCCTGGGTGCGCAGCGCGTGCGAGGACTACCTCACGCGCCTTAGGGGCGCTTTCCCGGTCACCCTCACCGAGATCGAGCCGGCCACGCGCGGCGCCGCGGCCGACCCGGCGCGCGCGAGCGCGGAGGAGGGCAAGCGCCTCCTTGCCGCCCTGAAGCCCCGGGAGTTCGCCGCGGTGCTCGATGAGCGCGGGAGCGGGTTCTCCACGCGCGAGCTGGCCCAGTGGCTCAAGGGGCGCATGCAGGAGGGCTCGGACCTCGCGTTCCTGATCGGCGGCGCCGACGGCTTCGCCCCGGAAGTGCTGCAGCGCGCGGACCTCAAGGTGTCGCTGTCGCGGCTGACGCTGCCCCATGCGATGGTGCGCGTGCTGCTGACCGAGCAGATCTACCGCGCCCACAGCATTCTCGTGAATCACCCGTATCATCGCGACTGATGCCTCCCAAGGTTCCACCCCCGCTCGTGTGCCTGGCCTCCGCTTCCCCGCGGCGGCGCGAACTGCTCTCCCAGATCGGCATACGCCACGAGGTGAGCGTGCCGGACATCGACGAGACCCCGCGGCCGCAGGAGCCACCGGCCGACTACGTGATGCGCATGGCGCGCGGCAAGGCGCTCGCGGTCGCCGCGCGCGGCCGGCCGCTGCCGGTGCTCGCCGCCGACACCAGCGTCGTCATCGACGGGCTGATCCTGGGCAAGCCGGCCGGCAAGGCGGAAGGGGTGGCGATGCTCGAGCGGCTCGCCGGGCGCACGCACGAGGTGCTGACCGCGGTGGCACTCGCCGCGGGCGGAGCCCTCCAGTGCCGCCTGAGCGCGAGCACGGTGCGCTTCAGGGCCTTAAGCCGCGCGCAGTGCATCGCCTATTGGGACAGCGGCGAGCCGCACGACAAGGCCGGCGCCTACGCCGTGCAGGGCCTGGGCGCGGTGTTCATCGAGCACCTCGCGGGCTCCTACTCGGGCGTGATGGGGCTGCCGCTGTACGAGACCGCCGCGCTCCTGGAGGCTGCCGGCATTGCCTGCGTCCCGCACGAGCATGCGCCTGTGGGGGTCGCGTGAGCATCGAGATCCTGGTCAACGTCGCCCCGCGCGAGACCCGGGCCGCGATTCTGGAAAGCGGCGTGGTGCAGGAAATCCACATCGAGCGCACCAGCCGCCGCGGGCTCGTCAGTAACCTCTACAAGGGGCGCGTCTCGCGCGTGCTGCCGGGCATGCAGGCGGCGTTCGTGGAGATCGGGCTCGAGCGCACCGCATTCCTGCACGCCGCGGACATCGCCGCGCGCACCTCGGACGACACCCTGCTCGGCGTGCCGGCGGGCCTGCCGCCCGTGGAGGACATCCGCCGCCTGGTGAACGCGGGCGATGACATCCTAGTGCAGGTGATCAAGGACCCGATCGGCACCAAGGGCGCCCGCCTCACCACGTTCATAGCGCTGCCGTCCCGCTACCTCGTGTACATGCCGCGCGGCCAGGCCATCGGGGTCTCCTCGCGCATCGAGGAGGAGGCCGAGCGGGTGCGGCTGAAGGGGCTGCTCACGATGCTGGTCGCCGGCGGCGCCGAGGGCGGCTACATCGTGCGCACCGCCGCGCAGGGCGTGAGCGAGCAGGCGCTGCGCGAGGACATGGCCTACCTCGCGAAGCTCTGGGAGCACGTGCGCGTCAGCGCCGCGGCGGCCAATGCCGGCTCGGTGGTGCACGAGGACCTGCCGCTCAGCCTGCGCGTGCTGCGCGATGAGCTCGCGCGCGGGGTGAGCCGCGTGCTGGTGGACTCCCCACGCGAGTTCGAGCGCATGCGCGACTTCGCCGGCGCCTTCATGCCGGAGGCGGCGACCGCAATCGAGCTGTACGCGGGCCAGCGGCCGCTCTTTGACCTGAACGGCGTCGAGGAGGAGATCGCCAAGGCGCTGGAGCGCAAGGTGCCGCTCAAGTCCGGCGGCCACCTGGTGATCGACCAGACCGAATCGATGACCACCATCGACGTCAATACCGGCGCCTACGTTGGCCACCGCAACCTCGAGGAGACCATCTTCCGCACCAACCTCGAGGCGGCGGTGAGCATCGCGCGCCAGCTGCGGCTGCGCAACCTCGGCGGCATCATCATCATCGACTTCATCGACATGCGCGACGAGCCGCACCGCCGCGCGGTGCTGGCCGCGCTCGAGCGCGCCCTGTCCGGCGACCGCGCGCAGACGCACATCGTGAGCCTCTCCCCGCTGGGCCTCGTGGAGATGACTCGCAAGCGCACCCGCGAGAGCCTGGAACATCTGCTGTGCGAGCCCTGTCCAAGCTGCGAGGGCCGCGGCTTCGTGCGCACCCCGGAGACCGTCTGCCACGAGATCTTTCGGGAGATTGTGCGACAGAGCCGGCAGTTTGCGAGCCGTGAGCTGCTGATACTGGCCCACCAGGACGTCGTAGACCGGCTGCTCGACGAGGAGTCCGCCACCCTGGGCGAGCTCGAGTCGCAGGTGGGCCGGCCGATCCGCCTGCAGGTCGAGGCCCTCTACGGGGTCGACCAGTACGACGTGGTACTCGTTTGAGGCGCGAGGGTGCGGAACAGTCGGGAGCAGCCGCCGGGCGAGCCGTCCGCGGGCACTGAGGCGCCGCGGTCCGCGCCGCTGCGCCTGGTACTCGCCGGCCTCGGCACCGCGCTCGCGCTGGCGCTCCTCGCCCTCCTGGCACGCGAGCTGATCGTGGCGCGCATCCCGCAGGACCGCGCCGCGCTCGAGCAGCTGATTCACGACCAGACCGGACTTACGGTGCGCTTCGCGCGCCTGGTGGTGCGCTGGGGCTGGTACGGGCCCGAGGCGCAGCTCACCGAGGTCACGCTGGCCGACCGCCGCGCCGACCCGTTCCTCGTCGCGCGCGAACTCACCCTCGGCATCGACACCTGGCAAAGCCTGCGTAGCGGGACGCTGGAGGCGGCACGGATCCGGGTGCGCGGCGCCGAGATCGACCTGGGCGCCCTGCCGGGCGCGGGGCCGGCCGGGGCCGAGGCGCCGCTCGCGGAACCGGGCCCCGACTTGCGCGCGCGGTTCGAGCGCTGGCGCGGCGGGCGCATCGACGTGGACCAGGCCCAGGTGCGGCTGCCGACGCCGACTGGTACGGCGCTCACCCTGTCGATCGGTCATGCCCGTCTCATCCGCCGCGGGAGCGAGTGGGGCGCCACCGCGGATCTCGTGCTGCCGGACCGGCTCGGGGGCGCAGCCCGGCTCGCGGCGCACGTGGAGGGCGACCTGGAAGCCCGCGCCACGCTCAACGGAAGCGTCACGCTGGCCGCAGACCACCTCGACCTCGGTGGCTGGCGCACGTTCGCGCCGCGCGAGTGGCAGGGGCTACTCCCGCAAGCCGGCGAGGGACGCGTGGACCTGGAGATGCAGGTGCGCCAGGGCGAGGCTGCGCGGATCGCCGGCCTCGTGCGCACCCGGGAGTTGCGCTGGGCGCCGCGCGTGGCTGCGGGCGCGCCGCTCGATATCGCGAAGCTCGATGCCGACGCGCAGCTGACCCGCACCGCGCGCGGCGAATGGCGCCTCGCGCTCGGCTCGCTCGACACGGGGGTGCCGGGGAACGCCGCGAGCGCGTTCCTCATGCTGCGGGGCCCCGCCGTGCGCGGCAACCTGCACGCGCTGCCGGTGCAAACGCTCGCGGCGCTGGCGGCGTGGGCGGCCCCGGACCTGCCGTCCCAACCCGGGGCACTCGCCGGCGAGGTCCGCTCGCTCAACTTCGACTGGGATCCCACGCGTGCCCAGGGCGCACGCGTGGCGGCGCGGGCGGAAGGTACGCTCGACCTCCGGGATGCCGCGGCAGGCCTGCGGCTCACGGGCGTGGACGTGGCCCTCACCCTGACCGATACGGTGCTCGACGCCCAAGTGCGCGCCGAGGATGCCCGGCTGCTCATCGCGCACGATGCGCCCGCGGCCCTCGATGGGCTGCGCATCCAGGGCGAGCTGCACGGTATCCGCGACGCAGCGCGCTGGAGTCTCCACAGCGACGGGCTGGAAATCCTGAAGGCGCCGCTGCGGGTACAGGCGCGTGGCTTGGTGACGGGCGTCGTCGGGGCCGCGCCGCAGCTGCACGCGGGACTGTCGCTCGCGCAGGTGTCGCTGACGCAGGCGCTCGCCGTGCTGCCGGCGCAGACTCTCGCGCCGCTTGCGGCGGCCGTGCGCGCCCGCGACGGGCGGATTGTCGAGGGCCACCTGGAGTGGCAGGGGGCGCTCGCCGCCCCGCGCTCCCGCGGAAGCCTGGAGCTCACCGGCGCTGCGCTCGCGGCCCATGCCGGATGGCCCGGGGTCGAGGACCTCGGCGGGCGTATCGAATGGCAGGACGGGCGCGTGCGTGCGCGCCTCAAGGGAGCCCGCCTGCAACCGGTCGCCGGCTTCGCCCCGATCGAGGGACTCCACGGCACGCTGGCGTTTGTAGGCGGGCGTCTGCAGCCCTCGGCGCTGTCCGGCACCTGGCTCGGGGGCGCGGTATCGCTGCAGCTGGACGAGCCGTCAGGGAGCGGCGATGCACTTGCGGTGCGCGCACGCGGGACGCTCGCAGCGCCGGCGTTGCTGGCCGCCGCGGGGCTCGCCGCATCGGGCCTGCCGCTGTCCGGCACGAGCGACTGGAACGTACGGCTGCGTGCGCTTCCTGCGGGCGCAGGAGGGCTCAGGTGGCAGGCGCGCGGCGAGGCATCGCTCGTGGGCCTGGCGAGCCGCCTGCCCGAGCCGCTCACCAAGACCGCGGGCGCCTCGCTCCCGCTGCGCATCGCCGCCGAGGGACGCGACGACTCGGCGCAGCTGCGCCTGACGCTCGGCACTCGCCTGAGCAGCAGCGTCGCGCTGGCTCGTGCCGCGGGTGGCTGGCGCATCGCGCGCGGGGCACTAGCGCTTGACGAACCGGCGACGGTGCCGCCGCCGCAGGACGCGTTCACGGTCCGCGGGCACCTCGCGCGCCTGGACCTGCCGCAGCAGGTCGCCCTGTGGCGCGCGAGCGCCGCGCTCCTGCCCCCGCTGACCGCGCACCTGAGCGCGGGCGAGCTGGTGCTGGGCGAGCAGCGCTTTGTATCCGCCGTCGTGGACGTGCATGCCGGGGCCACCGGGGCCCAGCTGGACGTGACCGCCCCGGGATTCGACGCCGCAGTGCAGTGGCCGCTGGAGCCGGGGTCCGACCGCCCGGTGCGCGTGCAGATCTCGGCACTCGCGGCCGCCCAGGCGGATGCGCTCCTGGCGCCGGCGCTGGCCACCCTTGCCGCAGGCCCGGTGCAGGTCGGCATCGGCGCGCTGTCCTACGGCGGACGGCCGCTGGGGCGCCTCGAAGCACGGCTCCGGGCCCGGAACGACGGAATCACCGTCAGCGACCTGAGGCTCGCCGCACCGGGGCGCACGCTCGAGGGCTCCGGGGGGTGCGTCATCGCCGGGGAGTGCGTCGCGCGCCTGAGCCTTGAGGGCACGGACCTCGCGGGGCTCCTCGCGACGTTCGGGTTCCGGGCGGATACGGCAGCCCGCCGCGTGGCGGCGAGCGCAGAATTGCGCTGGCCCCAGGGCTCCGGTGCACCCCTTGCAACGCTCAGCGGCCACCTCCATATGCTCCTGGAGGAAGGTACGGTGCACGCACCCGAACCCGGCGAGGGGGCCCCCGCGCTTGCGCTCCTGGTCGTGCCGGCCCTGATGGACGGGCTGGCACCCGAGCCACCTGCGGGAACGAGGCCTGAGACGGCGCCGGCACTGCGCTTTGCGCGCCTGGGCGCGGACTACACGTTGCGGGACGGGGTGGCGATCACCGACAACCTGCACCTGGACGGGGACGCGGAGATCCTGGTCCGGGCACGGGTCGGCCTCCTGCGGCAGGACTACGACGGCGAGGCCTTCATACTGCGCGGTGAGGAACGCCTGCCGCAGGCGGTGCGTGGCATGGGACCGACCCCGAAGGTGGCCGCGCTGTGGCTGTCGCTGCGCGACTGGTTCGCCCGCGGCGGCCGGGAGGGGGCGCACACGGTGCTGCGTTTGCGGGGACCGTGGAACGACCCCATAGTGAGCCCCGTCGACCCCAAGGAACCCGCATTCGTCCCGGATACCCCATGAAGGCCGCCGCCATCCAGATGACCTCCGGGCCCGACGTGCCCGCCAACCTCGCCCAGGCGCAGGCCCTGATCGAGGCCGCCGCCGAGGCCGGGGCGCAGCTGGTGGCGCTGCCGGAGAACTTCTCGTTCATGGGGCTGAAGGATGCGGACAAGCGCGCCGTGGCCGAGCCCGAGGGCGCAGGTCCGGTGCAGGATTTCCTGGCCGCGACAGCGCGGCGCTACAAGGTCTGGATCATCGGGGGCACGACGCCCCTGCGTGCCGGGTCTGACGGCCGCGTCGCCCAGGCCTCGCTCGTGTACGACGCCGACGGCGAGCGCGCGGCCCGCTACGACAAGATCCACCTGTTCGACGTCGACATCCCCGGCCGCGCCGAGAGCTATCGCGAGTCCGCGCACGTGACCCCCGGCGGCAGGACCACCGTGATCGATACCCCGTTCGGCCGCCTCGGGCTGTCGGTGTGCTACGACGTGCGCTTTCCGGAGCTGTACCGGCATCTGAGCGCCGACGGCGCGCAGATCCTGAGCATTCCGTCGGCCTTCACCAGCCCCACCGGGCGGGCGCACTGGGAGACCCTGCTGCGGGCGCGGGCGATCGAGAACCTCTGCTACGTTATCGCGCCGGCGCAGTCGGGCTTCCACCCCAGCGGGCGGGAGACCTACGGCGACAGCATGATCGTCGACTTCTGGGGGCGCATCCTGCGCCGCGTGCCGCGCGGCACGGGCTTTGCGATTGCCGAGATCGAGCCCGCGCGCCAGGCCCAGGTGCGCGAGAGCTTCCCCGCACTGAGCAACCGTACTTTCGCCGAAGGACTGCAGAGCCCATGAATGACGCCGCAAACGCCGACCCCCTGAACCTCGCCCGCGAGCTCATCCTCGCGCCGGGCGGGCTCGATGATGGCCGCCTCGAGAAGGTCTTCGGGCAGGTGCTGTCGCACTCGGTGGACTTCGCCGATCTGTACTTCCAGCTCGCGCACCAGGAGTCATGGTCGCTCGAGGACGGCATCGTCAAGGACGGCAGCGCCAGCATCGATCAGGGCGTGGGCGTGCGCGCGCTGGCGGGCGAGAAGACCGGCTTTGCGTACTCGGACGAGATCGTGCTGCCGGCGCTCGAGGAGGCCTCGCGCGCCGCGCGCGCCATCGCCCTCGCCGGCGGGGAGCGCCAGGTGAGTGCCTGGCGCGCGCAGACCGGACACCAGCTGTACCTGCCGCATGACCCGGCGAGCGCGCTGCCCACCAAGGACAAGGTGGCGTGGCTCGAGCGCGTCGACCGCGCCGCGCGCGCCGTCGACCCGCGCATCGTGCACGTCAGCGCGAGCCTCGTCGCGGTGAAGGAAGTGGTGCTGATCGCCACCAGCGATGGCCAGCTGGCCGCGGACGTGCGCCCGCTGGTGCGCTTCAACGTGCAGGTGCTGGTGGAGCAGAACGGTCGGCGCGAGACCGGCTACGCGGGCGCCGGCGGACGCTTCTCGCTCGCGGACCTCGTGGCAGGTGACCGCCCGCTCGAGCTCGCGCGCGAGGCGGCGCGCCAGGCCCTGGTGAACCTCGAGGCGCAGCCGGCCCCGGCGGGTACCATGACCGTGGTGCTGGGCCCGGGCTGGCCCGGCATCCTGCTGCACGAGGCCATCGGCCACGGGCTCGAGGGCGACTTCAATCGCAAGGGGACCTCCGCGTTCGCCAACCGCATCGGCGAGCAGGTGGCGGCCCCGGGCTGCACGGTGGTGGACGACGGCACGCTGTCGCGCCGCCGCGGCTCGCTCAACATCGACGACGAGGGCACGCCGACGCAGTGCACCACGCTCATCGAGGACGGCATCCTGCGCGGCTACATGCAGGACCGGCTGAACGCGCGCCTCATGGGCGTGCCGCCGACCGGGAACGGCCGGCGCGAGTCCTTCGCGCACCTGACGCTGCCGCGCATGACCAACACCTACATGCGCCCGGGCCCGCACGCACCCGAGGAGATCATCGCCTCCGTCGAGCGCGGCATCTACGCGGTGAACTTCGGCGGCGGCCAGGTCGACATCACCTCCGGGAAGTTCGTGTTCTCGGCGAGCGAAGCTTACGCCATCGAGAACGGGCGCATCGGCAAGCCGCTGAAGGGCGCGACGCTCATCGGGAACGGCCCGGACGTGCTGACGCGCGTGTCCATGGTCGGGAACGACCTCAAGCTCGACGACGGCATCGGCACCTGCGGCAAGGACGGGCAGAGCGTGCCGGTTGGCGTAGGCCAGCCCACGCTCAAGATCGAGAGCCTCACCGTCGGCGGCACCGCCTGATTTAACTCACCACCGGACGGGCGTCGTCACAAGCTGACAGGGTGCGCGGCCGCGCGCGCGGACATAATCTACGCGCTCCACAAGTGTGATTCCCCACACGTCGGCGCCCGCGCCGACTCCGTAACGTTGCCCCACGGACGACAAGGCAAATGCGACAACCTGAAGGACCTGCGATGCATCTGGAAGACGCCACCATCGATACCCCGCAGCTGAAGCTGCCCGCGGACCTGGTCGCCGAAGTGGCGCGCCGCAAGAAGCCGCAGACCGATTACGGCGTGGACGGCTGGAAGCCGACGCTGCTCGAGCGCCTGGCGCGCATGCTGGGCCTGGGCTAACACGTCCTGACACGGCCGCGCCCCCGGGCGCGGCAAGGTCTGTTCCAACACCGGCCCCGGTGGCGTTAGGATGCGGCCATGCCGCAGTTCTCGCGCCCCGTCTACGAAGGCCTGCCCTGGTTCTACATAATCTGTGGGCTGGCGTTGCTCGGTGGCAGCTATCTCGCCGCCGCGCACGGGTTCCTCAGCCTGCTCATCGGCGCGGCCGGCTTCCTGCTGCTGCTCCTGGGTGTGGTGCTGCTCCTGCGGCGGCGCGACTACCGCGCGCTGCGCTCGCGCTACGCCGACCCGGATTCGCTCGGCCGGGACAAGTTGTAGGGATTGCGCGCGCACCGCGCGCGCGGCTCACTTCTTGAGCGGCGCCTGGGTGGCGTCTTCTTCCTCTTCGTGCTCTTCGTCACCCGGGGCGCTGTCGCGCAGCGCCTGCAGGCCGGGCATGGTGTCCGAGATAGTGCGCGCGGAGCGCGCCGCGCGCTCGTCGATGTAGATGAGCTCGTGCTTGCCCACCAGTACCACGTCGCCATCGTTGAGGTAGTGACGGCGCACGCGGTTGGACTTCACGAAGATGCCGTTGGTGCTGTTCAGGTCCTCGACCACGCAGGAGTGCGGCGTCGTGATGATCTGGCAGTGATGGCGACTGATGAAGCGGCTGTCGATGTGGATGTCGTTGTCGGGGGTGCGGCCGACGATCATGCGCCCGGTGCGCAGCGCGATCTCCTGCACGGTGCGGCCGTCGGTGGCCACCAGCAGGCGCGCGAGCGCCGGGCGGCCGTCGGCGGCGACCGGCGGGCGAGGCGGCAGGCGTTCCGCCTCGGCCGCCTGGTGCCGTGGCCGGTGCGCGAAGTCGACCCACTGCAGCTCGGCGACCGCGCTGGCGATGTCGGCGCGCGTGACGGTCGCGCGGTCGGCGGTGAAGGCGGCCATCATCGCCGTGTCGCACAGCGTGTTGATGAGCCGGGGTACGCCGCCGGTGTACTTGTAGATCTCGGGGTAGGTGTCGGCGGCAAACAGCTCGCGGTCCCCGGCCCCGGCCACCTCCAGGCGGTGCTGGATGTAGGCGCGGGTCTCCTCCTCGCTGAGCGTCTGCAGGTGGAAGCGCAGGCGCACGCGCTGCGTCAGCTGCTCGAGCTCCGGCGCGTCCAGCTTGTCGTTCAGCTCCGGCTGGCCGGCGAGGATGATGCGCAGCACCTTGTCCTTGGTGGTCTCCACCCCCGAGAGCATGCGGATCTCCTCCAGCACGCGCATGGAGAGGTTCTGCGCCTCATCGACGATCAGCAGCACGCGCCGCCCGGCTGCGTACTGCTCGATGAGGAAGTTGTTGAGCGTGTTGATGAGCTCGGCCTTGCGCATCTTGAACGGCGAGAAGCCGAACTGCGCCAGCACGGCCTGCAGGAAGTCGATCGCGGTGACCTGGGTCTGGTTGATCTGCGCCACCACCACGTCCGAGGGCACCTCCTTCAGGAAGGACTCGATGAGCGTGGTCTTGCCGGAGCCGATCTCGCCGGTGATCACCACGAACCCGTCCGTGAACCAGATCGTCGACTCCATGTACGCCTTGGCGCGTGCATGCTGTTTCGACAGGTACAGGAAGGCGGGGTCCGGGCTCAGCCGGAACGGCAACTCCTTGAGCTTGAAGGGTTCCAGGTACATGCGTGTGGGCTCGCAACCGATGTTACGGGATGCCCACGCCTGCGGCCAATTTCTCGATCAGGTCCAGGGCCCGGGCATCGCGCCGCGCTGCGGAAGGCTCCACCAGCGTCACGTGCCCTACCTTGCGGCCGGGCCGGGCCTCCTTGCCGTAGTCGTGCAGGTGCAGCCCCGGGACCTTCAGCAGCTGCTCCCGCGGCGGGACGCTGCCGATGAGGTTGATCATCGCCGCGTGACCCAGGGCGCGGGTGCTGCCGAGAGGCAGGCCCAGGATCGCCCGCAGGTGGTTCTCGAACTGGCTCGTGGCCGCACCCTCGATGGTCCAGTGGCCGGAGTTGTGCACGCGCGGGGCGATCTCGTTGGCGATCAGCCGCCCGCGGCGCACGAAGAACTCGATGGTGAGGATGCCGGCGTAGTCGAAGTGCTCGAGCAGGCGCTCAAGGTAGGTGGCCGCGCGGCGTTGCCAGGCGGCGGGTCCGTACGGGGCGCGCGTCAGGCGCAGGATCCCCTGCGCGTGCACGTTGCCGCACAGCGGGTAGATGACGGTCTCGCCGCTGGTGGAGCGCGCGCCGATGATCGAGACCTCGCAGTCGAAGGGTACGCGCTCCTCGTAGATGAGAGGCACCGCGCCGAGCGCGGCGAAGGCGCGCTCGGCATCGGCGGGGCTGCCGATCACCGCCTGGCCCTTGCCGTCGTACCCCAGGCGGCGCGTCTTGAGAACGCCCGGCAGCCCAATGTCCGTGAGCGCGCGCATCAGCTGACGGCGCGAGTCCACCGCCCGCCAGCGGGTGGTGGGGACCCCGAGCTTCCCGAACAGCCGCTTCTCCGCCACGCGGTCCTGGCCGGTTGCGAGCGCGGCCACCGGCGGGCAGATGCGCGCGCCGTGGGCGCGGCGCATGGTGGCAAGGCTCTCGACCGAGACGTTTTCCCAGTCGAAGGTGACCACCTCGCAGCGGCGCGCGAGCTGCGTGAGTAGCCTGCGGTCGGTGAACGCACCGCTGAGCAGCGGGGCGACCTGGCCTGCGGGAGCCTCGCGCACCGGGTCCAGGCACAGGAAGTCGAGGCCGAGCGGATAGCCCGCCAATGCCAGCATGCGGCCGAGCTGGCCGGCCCCGACGATGCCGACGGTCATGAGCGCGGGACGCGCGGGTCGGGGTTCTTGAGCACCCCGGCCGTCTGGCGCGCGCGGAAACCGTCGAGCGCGGAGGCCGCCTGCGGATACTTGTTGGCAAGGATGGCGGCCGCGAACAGGGCCGCGTTGCTGGCGCCCGCCGGCCCGATGGCGAAGGTCGCCACGGGGATGCCGGCCGGCATCTGCGCGATCGACAGCAGCGAGTCGATGCCGCCGAGCGCCTTGGACTGCACCGGCACCCCGAGCACCGGCAGGCGCGTCTTGGCGGCGGTCATGCCCGGCAGGTGCGCGGCGCCGCCCGCACCGGCGATCAGCACCTCGAGGCCCCGCTCCTGGGCGGACGCGGCGTATTCAAACAGGAGGTCGGGCGTGCGGTGCGCCGACACGACGCGCACCTCGTAGACGATGGCGAGCTGGTCGAGCATGTCGGCGGCGCCCTGCATCGTCTCCCAGTCGGAAGACGAACCCATGATGATGCCGACCAGCGGTTGCATCAGGGCATTGTAGCGAACAATGCCCGCAAAGCGCGAAACAGCTCGCGTCCCGCGCCCGCGGCGTGGCCGCCCGCTTGCTCGGCCTGCGCACGGCTGATGCGCTGCGCCCACTCGGCGGCGTTGATGTCAGGATGCCAGCGCCGCAGTTCCTCGAGCGCCGGTGCACCCTCGCGGACGAGGCGCGCGCGCCAGCCCTCGATGCGCTTGAACTCCTCGGTGCCACGCGCGTCGAGGGCGCTGCGCGCATTGAGTGCGGCGCGGATCGGCTCGGTGTCGATGTCGCGCATCAGCTTGCCGATGTACTGGCGCTGGCGCGCCGCCCCGGCGCGGCTGGTGATGCGCCGGCCCAGGCGCACCGCCTCGGCGAGCGTCTCGGGCAGGTTGAGCGCCACCAGGTCCGACTCGCGCAGCCGCAGCAGCTCCTCGCCGAGGTCCTGCGCGGCGTGGGCCTCCCGCTTGCGGGCGCTCTTGCTCGGCCGCCCCGGCTCCTCGGCCGTGGCCTCGTCCTCGCTGTCGGTTCGTCTGCGCATTCTTCGCCGGTCCGTGCCTTGGGTCGGTTGAATTCGTGCCCGCTGCTACAATTAAAGCCCAACACCGCCTGCGAATCACGCCCGATGACCGAAACCCCCGCCCTGAACCCCGACCTGCGCCCGCTCGCCGACGTGGCGCGCCTCGCCCTCGAGGAGGCGCAGCAGCAGGGCGCATCCCAGGCCGAGGCGGACGTCTCGGTGAGCCAGGGCCTGTCGGTGAACGTGCGCCTGCGCGAGGTCGACACCGTCGAGTACCAGCGCGACAAGGGGCTCTCGGTCACCGTGTACTTCGGCAAGCGCAAGGGCTCGGCCAGCACCGCGGACCTGACCGCGGCTGCGGTTCGCGAGACCGTCAGCAAGGCCTGTGCGATCGCCCGCTACACCGCCGAGGACCCGTATGCCGGGCTCATCGAGCCTGAGCTGCTGGCGCGCAGCGTGCCGGACCTGGATCTCGACCACCCCTGGGACCTGACGCCCGAGCGCGCCATCGAGCTCGCGCGCGAGTGCGAGGCCGCGGGCCTTGCCGTGGATGCGCGCGTCAGCAACTCCGAGGGTGCCTCGGTTGGGACGCAGCGCGGCAGCGGCATCTACGGCAACTCGCTGGGGTTTGTCGGCGGCTACTCGACCACCAGCCACTCCGTGAGCTGCTCGCTGGTCGCGCAGGACGGCGATGACATGCAGCGCGACTACTGGTACTCGGTGGCTCGCAACGCGGATGCGCTCGAGGACGTGGTGCGCATCGGCCGCACGGCGGGCGAGCGCGCGCTCGCCCGCCTGGGCGCACGCCGCCTCACCACGCGCCGCGCCCCGGTGGCGTTCTCGCCGGACCTGGCGCGCGGCCTGGTGCGCTCGTTCGTCGGCGCGATCTCCGGTCCCGCCCAGTATCGCAAGGCCTCGTTCCTCCTGGAGGCCGCCGGCCAGCAGGTATTCCCGCAGTTCCTCTCGATGCAGGAGCGGCCGCACATTCCGCGCGCCCTGGGCAGCGCCCCGTTCGACAGCGAGGGGGCGGCCACGCACGACCGTGAGCTGGTGGCCTCAGGCGTCCTCCAGGGCTACGTGCTCGGCAGCTACTCGGCACGCCGGCTGGGACTGAAGAGCACCGGCAACGCCGGCGGCGTGCACAACCTGCTCGTGACCACGCGCTCCGGTGCCCTGGACGAGCGGGCCTTCCGCGCCCGCCTGGGCACGGGCCTTTTGGTCACCGAGCTCATGGGGCAGGGCGTCAACGGCGTCACCGGGGACTATTCGCGCGGCGCGAGCGGATTCTGGGTCGAGAACGGCGAGCTTGCCTACCCGGTGCAGGAGATCACCGTTGCCGGGAACCTCAAGGGCATGTTCCGCGACATCGTGGCCCTGGGCGACGATGTCGACGTGCGCGGCGGGATCCGCGTCGGCTCCCTGCTCATCGGCGAGATGACGATCGCGGGCGAATAGGCCGGGCTGACCCTCAGGACCCGGTGCCGCGCGCCACGGTGAGCTGCGGTCGCGGGGCCTCGTCAACCAGGTCGCGCAGCGTGAGCGTGCCGCAGCGGTTGCGGCGCACGTCCTCGAGCTGCGCCAGCAGGCGATCTACCGCCGGCACCGGCAGGTGGCGCGGCGCCACCACCCCGCTCCCCAGGTGACGGGCGATGTTGAGGACGTCGTACACCTCGATGCGGCCGATGTCGCGCGAGGGCAGCAGCTCGTCGTCGTCGCTGACCACCAGGATCCCCGCCCGCTCCAGCGCCGAGGTCATCTGCGCCACGGCTACGCCCGGGAGCCCGAGCTCGGTGGCGACGCGGTTGACGGTCCAGCGCCGGCCGCCGGCGACGTGGCTGCGGCCGATGAGGTACATGAGCCGCAGCGCCAGCTGCTCGAGCTCGACGGCCGAGAGCCGCAGCGGCTGCAGCCCGACGCGCAGGTAGGTGGGGTTCTGCAGGTAGAAGGCCAGCAGGGCGCCCGCGAGCAGGATCAGCCAGCCGAAGTAGGTCCACAGCAGCGCCGCCACCACGAAGGACAGGCCCGCGTACACCACCGTCAGGCGCGTGGAATAGACGACGAAGGCGGTGAACACCTTGCCCATCGACACCCATAGCACCCCGCCCACCACGGCGCCGGTGAGCGCGGCGCGCCAGTGGACGCGCGTGTTGGGCACGATCATGTAGAGCGCGGTGAAGAACGCCGTCACCATCGCGAACGGGGCGAGCGCGATGCCCACCCCGCGCAGCCGCTGCAGCACCGGCAGGTGCACCACCTCCTGGACCGGGGCTGCGGCCATGGTGGCGTGCAGCAGCCCCACGAACCCGACCAGGATCATGGGGGCCGCGATCAGGAAGCCGGTGTACTCGGCCAGGCGGCGCGCGAAGCTGCGCGGCTGTTCCACGTGCCAGAGGAAGTTGAAGCTGTCCTCGACCTTCTTGATGGTGCCGATCAGGGTCCACACCAGGAGCGTGAGGCCGAGCGAGCCCACGATGCCGCTCGAAACCCGGCCGGCGAAGCCGAGCACGCGCGTGGTGAGCTCCTGGGCGGCCGCGGTGCCGAGCGGCCGGAAGAACTCGAACACGACCGGCTCGAGGTCGTGGCGCGCGCCGAAGATCTTCAGGATCGCGAAGCTGAAGGCGAGCAGCGGGATGAGCGACAGGAGCGTGGTGTACACCAGGCCCATCGCGCGCAGGTTGATCTCCCCGCGCGACAGGTCGCGCAGCACCGCGTAGGGGTAGCGCAGCACGCGCAGGCTGGTGCCGAGCAGTCCCGGCCGGGCCGACGCCGGCCCGAAGAAACACCAGTCAAGTAACGCCCAGATGCGCAGCCACATCGCTTAAGGATACAGTGCAAAAGCGGCAGCCGTGGGATTCCCGATGAGCGCAACCTCGACCTACCCGGAGCGGATCGTGTGTCTCACCGAGGAGACCACCGAGACGCTGTACCTCCTGGGCGAGGAGCGGCGCATCGTCGGCATTTCCGGGTTCACGGTGCGACCGCCGCGGGCACGGCGCGAGAAGCCGAAGGTGTCGGCGTTCACGAGTGCGCGCACCGAGCGCATCATCGGGCTCAAACCGGACCTGGTCCTCAGCTTCTCCGACCTGCAGGCCGACATCGCCGCGGAGCTCGCGCGCGCCGGGCTCGAGGTGCACGTCTTCAACCACCGCAGCGTCGCCGACATCCTGCGGATGATCCGCACGCTCGGCGGCATGATCGGCTGCGAGGCCAGAGCGGTGGCGCTGGCGGACCGGCTCGAGGGCGGCCTCGGGGAGATCCGCGCGCGCGCCGCGCAACTGTCGCGCCGACCGCGTGTGTACTTCGAGGAGTGGGACGACCCGCTCATCTCGGGGATCCGCTGGGTCTCGGAACTGATCGGCATCGCCGGCGGCGAGGACTGTTTCCCGGAGCTCGCGGCGCAGTCCCTGGGACGCAACCGCATCATCGCCGATCCTGCCGAGGTGCCGCGTCGCGCGCCCGACATCGTGCTCGCCTCCTGGTGCGGGAAGAAGTTCCGGCCCGAGCGGCTGCGCACGCGCGCCGGCTGGGACACGATGCCGGCCGTGCGGGGCGGCCATGTCCACGAGATCAAGTCCTCGATCATCCTGCAGCCCGGGCCCGCGGCGCTCACCGACGGCGTGCACGCCATCGAGACGCTCATCCGCCAGTGGGCGGGTCTGCGCTGACGCACCGCACCATGAGGCTGCGCCAGCCTGACTAAGGCCAGATACATCCTGCACTCTGCCCAGGAGGGTAAGGGGTGCGGA